>NZ_VSZP01000002.1:0-14604 GCF_036686925.1 Novacetimonas sp. GS1 | reverse complement strand
CCCTGAACCCGGTAAACCAGACGATGTTCCCCCGTAATCCGCCGGGACCACCACCCGGAAAGCTGCCCCTTCAGTGGTTCTGGCTTGCCCAGCCCCTGAAACGGATGCCGCCTTACATCCTCGATCAGGGCATTAACCTTCCCAAGAACAGCATGATCTGACTGGAACCAGGAAAGATAATCCTCCCAGCCATCTTCATGAAAAATGACCTTCACACCGACGGCTTACCCTGCGGCTCCAGAAGATCACGCTCGGTCGCCGCCCCGTGCTCGATGTCACGAATGCTCCGCAACAGCCTCTCCGCGTTGCGTGGGCTGCTCAGGAGATGCACGGTTTCCTGCCAGCCAGAGAATTCTTCTTCTGACATCAGCACGACACTGCCTTTCCCGGTCTTACGGGTCACGACAATCGGCGCGCGGCTGTTCACGGCTTCATCCAGATAATGCGCCAGGTTCTGGCGCAGGTCGGTATAGGAAACACAGGTCATGATCGGTCCTCCAAACCCACCATAACGTACAGTTTTCTGTACGTCTCCTGTTTTACATCCCCATATCCATATCCCGCCCCCTGGAGCGCGACAGCGAACGCGTGCGCTGCGGCTGCAATCCATGATCGAGCGTCGATCCCTTCCGGACGCCCAGTTCATGCCCCTTCCGCCGCAGGAGGGACTCAAGCGGCGCGTCCCGCTTCAATTCCTTGAGCGCCACACCCTGCTGCTCGCGGCTCAGCCCGTCCCACGCCTTCACGAACCGCGCGGCCCGCAATTCCGGACTCTTCAGCACCCTGTCCTCGTGCTCCAGCCCCTCGACCAGCCTGCGCGCCCGTGCCGGCCCTTCCAGCCCGTACAGGGCCTGCCGGATCTCCGGCTCATGCTTCACGGCGGTTTCCAGAGCGATCACTGCCCCGGGCCGTAGCCGTTCCAAGGCCGTACTGGCGTCAAGCCATGCCTTCTTCTGGTGCTCCAGCACCGGCAGGTCCTGCTCCACCATGCGCCCGATGTCCCGCACCGCCCGCGCATACTGCTCCACCGCCTGGTGGAGCGGATCACCACCCGGTACAAACCCACCCAACCCGGCCGGCACCTGCGCGCGCTGCACACGCGGCAGCCGCAACCCGGCAAAGGGAGAGGCGGGAGTCTCACGCTCAATCCCACTTTTCCCCTTCCCGGTCCCGGCATCCATCCCGGCCGACACGTCTTTTTCCGCCGTCCGGCCACGCCCCCGCACGGACAGATCCAGCCCGTCGAACATCCCGCGCTTCCGCTGCGCTGGTGCCGGATCTGGCGTACGGACAACTTCGGCCTGCCTGTCCTTCCGGGGGCCAGAGGCAGCCTTGCCGCGCTCCACCACGATCTCGCTCTCGGGGACATGCAGCCCGCGCCGCCGCGCGAACCCGACATCCCGATCCCGGGCCTGCGGGTAATCCAGCGTGGTATCCTTCAGCCGCTCGCGCGACAGCCGCCGCACCAGGCCGTCCCGGTCGCCCACGTCATCCCGGCCCCAATGAACGGACACGCTCTCCCGGTGCCGTGACAGCGCCACATAGGCCCCGTGCCGGTCCATGCTCCCCGTCGCCAGCACATGCGCCCGGTCCACCGTCACACCCTGCGATTTGTGGATGGTGGCCGCATAGCCATGATCCAGCGCGTCATAATCCGCCACCGACACGGACACGACCCGGCCACGCCCGACACCCTCCTTCCCGTCGAGCTGCACCGACAGCACGAGATCCCCGGCCTCGGCCGATCCCTCGATGCCCCGCACCGTGCCCAGCGTGCCGTTCTTTACCCCCAGCTCCCGGTCATTGCGCAGGAAGTAGACCCGCTCCCCGTCGGCAAACATCCGCTCGCCCTGGGCGGTCGGCACCAGCACGTCGTCACCCAGCTCACCCTCGTCCCTGCGGATCTCCCGCGCCGCCTCGTTCAGTGCCCGCACATCGACACGCCGGTGCGCCAGCATGATCTGACTGTCCTCTGGCGCGGCCTGACGGGCTTCATCCCACCCGGCCACCACCCCGGCCCGCGCCTCTTCCAGCGTGTCATGCCCGCGTACCAGGCCGGCCGCCTCATAGCGTCCCAGCGCCTCACCCGTCCGCCCCGTCGCAAGCTCCTTCGTGGCCGCCTGCTGCCAGTCTTCACGCTGCCGGCGCACCGTCGTGATTTCCACCGACCCGACCCGCTCGGCCACCGCCCGAAATGCCCCGCCGGCCTCGATCGCCTGCAACTGCTCGGGATCGCCCACCAGCACCACCTTGGCCCCAGCCCCGCGCGCGGCCGACAGCACCCGCTCCATCTGCCGTGACCCCACCATGCCGGCTTCGTCCACCACCAGCACGTCCCCGCGCTCCAGCAGGTCGAACCCACGTTCCCACGCACGCTCCAGGGAGGCCAGCGTCCGGCTTTCGATCCCGGACCCCGCTTCCAGCCCTTCCGCCGCGATCCCCGACAGCGCCGCCCCGCGCACCCGATACCCGGCCTCTTCCCATGCCGCACGGGCGACACCCAGCATGGTGCTCTTCCCCGTCCCCGCATAGCCGACCACCACGGACAGGTCGCGGGACTTGGTGACCTCGCCCACCGCCAGCGCCTGCTCGTCCCCAAGCCCGTCCCGCGCCATCGCCGTCCGACGCACCGCCAGCGGCACCGCATGACCCTGGGACTGCCCCATCGCGAGCGATGCCTCTTCCAGACGCTGCTCGACCCCAATCATAGCGCGCGTGGAAAACCGCTCCCGCCCCTGTCCGTCTTTCCCGAGGGCGACCAGCTCCGGACACGCCTCCACCCGAACCATGACAGCACTGAACTGCGCGGCATCCGCCGTATGCCGGTCCACGAACCGCGCCAGGTCCTGACGGGTGAACGTGCTCTGCTGTCGGGTCAGCGCCTCCAGCGCCACATGCGGCTCGGCCAGCAACCTTTCCCCATTACGCCGCGCGATTTCCAGATGGTCGGTAACCCGTTCCGCGCCCTCGCCCCGCTCTTCCCGACGCATCCCGGCCGGACCGATCTTGTTCTGTGGCTCAAGGTCGATCCCCTGTGCGGCGAACGACCGATGATCGATCCGCACATCCAGATCCAGCTCGGCCAGCCGTTCATTAACAAGCGACGCCCATCGCTCCCGCCATGTCAGCAACAGATTTTTGTCATTCCACGAGCGTTCTTTCGCACCAAACCCGTTCTCGTCCACTGAACGCGTGGACAGCATCACATGGGCATGGGGCTTCGCCTGTCCGTCTTCGCCAATATCCCAATGCACATTGAGATCAGCCACCATGCCGCGTTCCACGAACTGCTCCCGCACGAAATCCCGTGCCAGCGCGATCCCCTGTGCCTGGGTCATTTCGCGCGGGATTGAAAACTCCACTTCGCGGGCAAGCTGGGCATCCTTGCGCTTCTCGATCGCCTCGACCTCGTTCCATAGAGTCGCACGATCGAGAAACCGTTCCGGCGCGCCGTCGGGCAGCAGGATCTCGGAATGCACCACGCCGCTCTTGTTGGAAAAGTCATGGTCGCGATCCAGCCGCACATCATGCAGGCGGGACGCTGCACGATAGGCCGCCGCTGCCACGGCACTCCGACCGGTGGCGCGGCTGATGACCTTTGCATGCAGGTGATAGATCGCCATAGACGCGATCCTATCACACCACTTAAGCGCACGTCACGAAGTGACGTATAAGCGCGCACTCACATTTTACTGCGCCAAAAGAGGTTGATTGCTCTGGATGAGTGACGCGGTTCTCGCCTGTGTAGTAGAGTATGACACAGATCAGCAGGACAGGAGACCAGAAATGCGCAGGCCACGGGACATTGATGCGGAACTGAAGGCGCTTCAGGAAAAGGCGAAGCAGCTTAAGGCGCAACGGACCATCCAGCTCGGCGAACTGGTCGAGGCGACGGGAGCCGATACCCTGTCGATCGAGGCGCTGGCCGGGGTACTGCTTGCGGCTGTCGAACAGGCGGACGGCAAACCAGAAGCCGCCGCGAGGTGGACCGAACGGGGGACGGCGTTCTTTCAGGTCGGCGCAAAAAAGGGCGGCCGGAAAGGAACCGGAAACGATCAGAACGGATCTGCAGGCGCTTGAAAGACGGATCAGGAAGCAGGTGGCCCTGATCCATCGCCAGCAGGCACGAAAGGCACGGACCGACATGCGCGACTGGGCGAAGGCGCGACGCGAACGTACCCATCATCTGATCGAACTGGGCGGGCTGGTACAAAAGGCGGGTCTGGTCAATCTGACCGATGATGACCGCGCCACCCTGCTCGGGGCGTTCCTGGATATTGCGGGACAGCTTCAGGGTGGCAATGATACCACTCCAGACGACCTGAAAGCACGCTGGAGGCGCGCGGGGCTTCATGCCTTCGACAGGGATCGGGAACATGACAGGACAACAGGCAGACGTGACCATGACTGACCACGAGATACGATCATCTGAAGCTGACACATTGCGAGAGCTTACGACCCGGATTGTCGCAGCCTATGTCAGCAGTCACACGGTTCCGTCGGATACCCTGCCAGGCCTCATCGCCACGGTGTTTCAGGCGCTTGGAAATCTGGGACGGGCGACGACCGAAACACCGGCTCTGGTGCCGGCCGTACCTGTGAAGAAATCGGTATTTCCGGATTACATTGTCTGTTTGGAGGATGGGAAGAAGCTGAAAATGCTCAAGCGTCATCTCCAGTCCGCCTATGGCATGACGCCAAAACAGTATCGGGAGAAATGGAGCCTACCTGAAAGCTACCCGATGGTGGCCCCCGCCTATGCAGCCCGACGCTCTGTCCTGGCACAGGAGATCGGACTGGGGCGGACCGTCAAGGCGACACCGGAACCTTCGGACGTATCGGAAGCTGAAGTTCCGGTCACACGCCTGCCAGAGAAGAAACGCGGACGCAGGCCGAAACTGGCCTGAAGGTCCAGACCGGGAGAAACAGGACATGAAGACGGATCATACCGATCGCAACGACTGGGAAACCTGGAAGGACGAAGCCACACGTCAGTCCCTCGCCCAGGTAGAGGCCGGGTTAGTGATCAGTGCAGGAGCCATGAAGGCATGGGCCGCCAGCCTCGGCACGGATAACCCGCTCCCCCTGCCACAACCCGGGCAATGAGAGTGACGTTCTCGCACACCGCAGGAAGGTGACGAAGCATGCATTGGTCACGACTGTCCCTGATGCATTGATGGAACGACTGTTTCACGACCCTACGGCTACCCTTGCGCCTACCCATAAGTAACGGCTCTTCATACACCATTGCACCACTGGTGCGGATGCTCAGGAACCTGCCTGTTGGATCTGGGCGATCATTTCATCGGCTGTGATCTCTCCGCGCTGGCGTGCATCCATGATTGCGGTGAGTGTCCTGAGAGGCCACACGAAGCGCAATTCCCGTTATCGTCCCATAAAACTAGCTTTCACACACGGTAACGCCTGTACGGCCATCCTGTGGCGTCTTGCAGGCATGTTGCAACGCGTGAGCTGCTGAGTGATCGCCTGAACCCCAGTGCGTCTTGAGCAGATTACGGTCTTGCCCGGTTCTTCTGGTGTTGCAGGCGTCGGGCGAGCGCGGAGCGGGAGCCCCGTAGGGTGCCGAAGGCGCCGACGCGGGAGAGGAAGGTGCTGGTGGAGAGACGATGCGGGAACGCATCGTCAGATTATGATTTCGCGCCGTAGGCGTGTCCGTTTAGCGCAGCCCTGAAAGGGCGAGCAGGGGGATGCCGGGTGGGAGATCGCGCTATGCGCGATCGGGGCGGCCGTAGGCCGTGAGCCGGCGGGGGCGTAGCCCCCAAGAGGCGGTGCTTGAAGGCAATTTGGCGAAAGATTGCAGAGAATGAAAAGTTATCCACAGCCTTAGAGTGTTAATTTATGTGTTAATAGTAGTGTTAAGGGTTTTCCACAAACACGTAACTGACTGAAAATAAAATATAAAAACAGGATTTTGGGGCCGCTTGCGTCAACGAAACCCCGAATCTAGTGACTCCAGAACCCCGAATCTGCGTCAACGAAACCCCGAATCTAGCTCTTGCGTCAATGAAACCCCGAACCTAAACTGATCGTCAATGAAACCCCGAATCAAAGCAACCCGTCAACGAAACCCCGAACTGACACTTACCGTCAGTGAAACCCCGAACATTGATGGACGTTCAGTTCTACTTCCGGAACGATATCCGACACCAGATCTTTTTATTTGTGATGTCCTTGATGCCATCCCAAAAGATGATATGGCCTCGATGGAACATCCAATTTTCTCGCTTGCCACTAAACCTGATCGACGCATTTTCCGATACGAGCACAATGGCAATACAGTTGAGATCGTTCCGAGCGTCAAAGGGCTCGCGACGATCCATGACAAGGATATCCTTATCTATTGCATTTCGCAGCTTATCGCGAAAATGAATCAAGGTGAGCAGCCAAATCGAACTCTTCACCTTACCGCACGCGATTTATTGGTGTGGACCAACCGTCAAACCGATGGTGATGGCTATAAGCGGCTTCGGAGCGCGTTTGAGCGCTTAGCAGGCACACGGATCACCACCAACATCAAAGCTGATGGAGAAGAAATCACCGAAGGCTTTGGCCTTATCAATGAATGGCGAATTGTCCGTAAGACCAATTCCGGACAAATGTCAGAAATTAAGGTAACGCTGTCCGAATGGCTATTCAGAATGATCGAAGGCCGAAGTGTACTGACATTACATCGCGATTATTTCCGTTTACGCAAACCACTTGAACGGAGAATATACGAACTTGCACGCAAGCATTGTGGTGCTCAGGAAAAATGGGTTGTTTCTATAGAAATTTTACAGAAAAAAACGGGGGCCAGCAGCCATATTCGCGTATTTCGCTCAATGCTCCGTGACTTGGCAGTCAATAACCACTTGCCTGATTATGCTGTCGAAATAAACAGCAACACTGTTACTTTCCGCAATCGGGAAACGATGAACACCGTCAAGGTAATAGAGCCAAAGCTCCAGAAACCATTTGTCGATCCCGAGGGTTTCCATGATGCTAGAGGAGTTGCTCCAGGATATGATGTCTACGCACTCTATGATGAATGGGTGTCATGGTGGAATGATAGCGGACAACCAGAGTTGCAAAACCCCAGCGCCGCATTTGTCGGATTCTGCCGCAACCGACACAAACGCAACCCTATACGCTAGACACAGCCTACGTGTATAATTGTATACGTGTATAAATATATACTTATCCGCTAACGATCCTGCTTCGTCCTTTCTTCACAAACAGATCGTCCAGTGCTTCTCCAAGCAAACTCTGAACCGTCGTTCCCTCTTCGGCCGCTATAATACGAAGCTGGGTGCTGACTTCAGGAGAAAAGTGCCCACCGATCAACTTGGTCCCCTTACGACCATTCAGCGTAGGTTTACGGGATGATATATCTGGCTTCGGGGAAGGGGCTGGCATTGCCTCACCACTACCTTTGGCGCGATCAAGCATCGCTTGTAGCGTATTGCTTTTTGCCATCACACTACCTCCCGATTTTTGTATAATTGTATATCTGTATACTCGTATAAACGCTTAATTTCGTTTGCTGCTGGCCCATGTGCTTCGAATTCCTGCACAGCCTGTCCCGCCGCCTGTGCACGGAAAAATGCCTTGCGGTTTCCTACTGTCACCGGACAGACCGTTGCCCCCAATTCGGTCACGGCCTTAATGGCATCCCCTGTCTCCTGCCCCTGGGGGGGCACAAAAGTTAAAACGACAGCGAACGCTTTATCGAGCTGACGAACCACATCCAATGTATGTGTCATACTCATTGTATCGAACACGGCCGTCTTCGTCGGAATGAGAACGAAGTCAGCATGCCGCGCTGCTTCATAAGCTACATCACGCGCAACAGCAGCTCCGTCGATAATCACAAGATCAGTACCCGCATCCGCGCAGGCTTTGAGCATTGCAGGCAAACGTATCGGCTGAATTGAAGCCACAGCCGGTGTATCGAGCTGGCGTACGTCTTTCCAGAAAGAGGCTGTCGCCTGTGGGTCCAAATCAATAATAGCAACAACCTTACCCGCTTGCTCAGCCGCGACAGCGAGACAGGTTGCAAGCGTCGTTTTTCCGACACCGCCCTTCTGCGAAAGAACAGCAAGAACCTTCATGCTACACCCCTACACGTATAATCTTATACCTGTATACACTTTCTACAAGGGAAGAGAAGGCCTCACCTTATCTCTCTGCACAATGGCAGCAACAGTGTTCTTGCTGATTCCCAGCTCGCGGGCGATCCACCGATAACTCCGCTTTTCAGCCACCAGCGCCAGAACCTTCGGAGCCAAACGGTCAGACTTCGGCCGCTCTCCTTTCTGTCGGCCGAGAACCTTCCCGCGTGCCCTGGCAGCAGCCAGACCAGACTTCACGCGCTCGCTAATCAGATCCCGTTCGAACTCAGCGATCCCAGCCAGAACCGTCGCCAGCATTCGTCCATGTGGTGTCGCCAGGTCGAACGTCATCCCCGTTATGGCGATCAGGGAAACACGATAGCTCTCCAGTTCCTGAAGCGTGGAGATGAGATCAATGGTCGATCGCCCCCAGCGGGACAGCTCCGTCACCAAGATGGCGTCAATTTCACGGGCCTGGGCCAGTGCCATGACCTTTCGACGCTCGGCCCGATCCACTCGGACGCCAGAGCCGGTCTCCATGAAAACATCCAGCACTTCATAGCCCGCGCGTTCAGCAAACCGCTTCAGCTCATCCTTCTGGCGCGCGCAGGACTGATCGGCCGTGGAAACCCGGCAATAGATGACTGCACGCTGTCCCATTTGAACCCTCCCGGAAAAACCACCATGCAACCCTTGATACACCGTGGCTCTGGCTTGTCCCAATATGACTATAGCTTAATTGGTTCAATATAGCATCGTGGACCACAAAATCCTTGACGATCTTCTCAGGACAAATCATCAAAATGGAGGGATCGAAGAAGCGTTGATTGATGCGCCTTTCTCCTGATTTCCGAGTTTTGGCGCGCTGATTGATGGCTCCCGGAGTGACTTTCAACCTGCGTTTTGAGCAGACCGAGAAAAATCATCCGCTGGATTGCTACGCGGCGGCTTTAATCCTGTCTAGGAACAGACAGCGACACATATTACAGACGATATTGGCTAGGGCCTGTCAGGCCTTGAATGACAGAACGAACTGCATAGCTGTTTATGATGAGCATGATGCAGTCTGTCTTTTCTGATGCCGCCTGGTCCGTCTGGGAGCCTTTGATCGAAGAAGTCCGTCCAAAGGGGAAGACCCCACCGAAGAACCTTCGACGGACGATCTCCGCAATTTTCTGGCGCCATCAGAACGGCGCGAAGTGGCGCGCCCTGCCATCTGAGTTTGGGCCTTGGTGGATTGCCGCACAGTTGTTCATTCGCTGGTCGAAGCTTGGGGTGTGGCAGCGTCTCTTTGAAAAGGTAAGAGGCGCGGCCCCGGAATTAGGTATGGTCTTTCTCGATGGCACGACGATCCGTGCTCATCACAAGGCGGCCGGGGCCGTCCAAAAAGGGGATACAGTGAACGCCACAGAGATCGTGAGGCGCCAGGCCGCTCACGTGGAGGCTTTGGCACCAAGGTCTGCGTAGCGGCGGATGGACATGGCAAGGCATTGTCCTTCACACTGTCGCCCGGACAGACACATGAACTGCCATCCGCTTATGTCCTGCTCGACGACCTGCCACATCCACCGACCTATGTCGTCTGTGATCGCGGATATGCCTCGCATAAATTCCGTGAATATCTCTGGGACCAGGGATCTCGTCCTGTCATCCCGCCAAGGAAGAATGACCCAGAAGTCGCCTGTCCCAAATAGGCTTACAGACACCGACACCTGGTCGAAAACCTGTGGGCAAGGCTCAAGGAGTGGCGGGCTGTCGCGACCCGATATGAGAAGACCGCCGCATCTTTCCTCCCCGTCATCCTCATCGCGGCTACAGCAGACTATATCAAGGCCTAACAGGCCCTAGGCCGGTCCTCATCATGATGGCTCGCGCTATGCCTACGGTGCGGACGAACAGTCCGGTCTGTGACTTCTCTGATCAGCAAAGACATGCTCGATACGCGACCGGACAACGGACTTTCCGACATTCGATTTCTGGATATGCTGGGGCATAGGCTTGAGATGAGGCTTTATTCCTGTGGACTTTCGAGACAAAGCCCTGCTTTCCTATGAAATCTTCGTTGACTTTGGAACGATAGGCTGTGTCTGCCCAGACTGTTGAGACCATATTGGTTTTTCCAGCAGCCCCTCGCGTAATCTGACGCCATCACTAGGATCAGGACTCATAACCAGAACATGACGGTTGCAGCGAGGCAGATGCCCGAAAAGAAGACAGACGACTCAGCCGCTCTTCGACATCAAAGATGACCGGACTGCTTCATGAGGCATCCCCCCAATCAACGCAGGAGGAATGGAAGCACGGATAAAATCTCAAAATTAAAGGTTTTCCAAACCCTCTATGTTGAGTTTTCAGGAATATTATATTATATTGTAAAATCTCATCTGAAATATAAAAATAGGCCAGCAAGTGAAAGCATACATTAAAAATATAAGTATTAAAAATCTTTTTGAAAGAAAAAATATTTATTGGAATTTACAAGATATTAATGTCCTTGTTGGGAAGAATGGGGCTGGAAAATCTACTATTTTAAACATAATAAAAGAAATGTCACACAAAGATGGTGCAGAAAATATAAGCAAAGCGTCATCCTCTAAAATTACTTTTACAGACAATTCATTTATTGAGTCTAAAGAAGAAATAATTAAACAATCAGATTTAGAGCATTTTATAAGCCTGATTAAAGAGGGGTTGAGTAAGGAACAAAAAATAAATCAAATAGAAAAAATAGAATCTTTGAGAAATTTTTTATCTCAGAAAAATTCAGATAAGAAAAACCATATCATAACCGCCAAAATAGGCGGGGTAAAATTTCACAAGGGCAAAATTTTAAGCAAAATATCAGATATAAAAACACAGTATGTATCAACAATAAATATGAATGCAAATTCCATAAATGAAATAAAAGGAAGCGATGGCGTCACAAAAACCATACTAGATATGGAGATTCAAAAAGAAATTTTAATATTTAATGGGTACAAAACCGATGAACGTTATATTTCTGTAGAATCAAGGCTATCCAAAGCAATAAATTCTTTTTTTAAAGAATGTGGGAAATCTATAGAGATAAAAGAAGATATTTCTATAAAAAAATCCAGATCCTCTAAAATAGCACTAAGAGACCTCTCTTCAGGAGAGCGTCAAGTTATATATATTTTTTTAAAGGTTGCTAATTCTTTTTTTGACGGTTCAATTATATTGATGGATGAGCCGGAGATATCTCTTCATTTAAGTTGGCAAGAAAAACTTATATCTGAAATTAGGTATGTAAACCCAGAAAGCCAAATTATCATTGTTACACACAGTCCCGCAATAGTAATGAACGGATGGATGGATAAATTCATAGATATATCTGATATCGAGGTGAAGGAATAGATAAATGAAAAACTTCACTCAATATCTAACTGACCCTAAATATATCTCAGCATATGATTTCGATGGGAAAGGTATTATATATATAGAAGATGAAAATGATAAAAGATTTTGGGCAGAAGTTATAGAAGATATAGCTAAAAATAAATATACTATCAAGATCGCAACAACAAATTCCTTAGGAAGGGACGCATCTGAAACAAAAATCCGCGGTAAAGGGGCCTTAACAAAGTTATACGATACTCTAAACAAAACAGTTATGGTCGCAGTAGATAGCGATTTTGATTACATATGCCCCGAAAGCAGCGAATATGCAGAAAAATTATCTAAAAACAAATTCATAATACATACCTTTTCGTACAGCACTGAAAGCGTTATTTTTTGCGAAAAATCAATAAAATTAATTTCTGGAAAAATAAAATATTTTATTGATATCGATTTTGATCTTAATGAAGCATTAAAAACAATTTCAAACATTATATTTGAATCGTTTTCAATGTTTGCTTACTTAAAAAATAAGAAAATTTCTATAGAAAGTGGGAAAGATTACAATAATATTCTATTTTTTTCAATTCCAAGAGAAGAATTTCTCAACGAGAATTACAAATTATGTGAACGCATAATCAATGAATTAACAATTAATTCAGAGAAAAAGAAGAAAAAATACCTGAAATATATTGAAGATAACTCGCTTTTACATGAATATAATGCATATTTAGAACATTTAGACCATTTAGGAGTGAAAAAAGATAACGTATATCGTTTCATACGTGGGCATGACCTCGAAGAAAAAATAGTTATGCCTCTCCTAGAATGTCTGAAATATAAAATATTAAATGCTGAAATTTCTTCTATAGATTCAGAACCACATAAAAATGATACGGTAAAAGAAGAATCAAAAAGGAAAGTAACTAAATTTTTTGAAGGAAAATTGAATTTAGATACTATAATACACAATGATTTATCATTCAAAGAGGATTATATTTTTAATAAAATAAAAGAAAAATTTTCTAGGGCATTAGAGCATAATCCCAAGTAAAGGCAGTGAATGGTGCTACGCGACGGGTTGAGTGATTGAGGATTGCGACATGGATGTGAATCTCCGTAACCTGACGATTAAAATTTCGTACTGTCAGACGCGAGCCCAAGAGCTTGATACAGTGCTGTCGATCAGGAGATGCAATGGACCGTCCGAACCGCGATACGGACTATCGTCCGTCAGAGTTTCCTACCTACGGCTCAACGTACTAAAATTCGGCACAGACCACGCAAGTCCGGCTAGGCGAAGGAGACTTTCGACAAACCCCGTTATCTGCCGCAACGCAAAACCGAACAGGACCTTCAGCGTCAGGCAGGTCTGTGCAGAATGAGGGCGCCAAGTTCTGGCTCCGCGTCATGAACGATCTCCAGCATCGCTGGCGTCGAGGATATGCTGCTGACTGTGATCGATGAACTGAAAGGCTTCTCCGATGCCATCCGTGCGGTTTTTCCCGAGGCCCTTGTGCAGACCTGCATCGTTCATCTGCTGCGCCATTCGCTAGATTTCGTCGCCTGGAAAGATCAGAAATCCGTGGCTACGGCATTGAAGAATATCTACCGGGCGGTACGCCGAGACTGGCGAAGCCGCTCTGGCCGCCTTTGCCGAAAGCCCTGATGCCGGAAATACGCGGCGATCGTCCAGTCTTGGGAGAAGATCATTCCCTTCTACGCCTTCTCTGCCGACGTCTGGAAAGACGGTACGGCTTCATGGGAAATACATATCTTCAGTTTCCTGATGAAATCGAATGTAACAGCCCCGATGCCGGAGACCATGCACAAACGGGCATAAGAGTTTTGTCGGGTGGCCACCCATCCTTGTTTTCGCTCGCTCCTTAACCAGAAAACCGGACTGACAGCGGCCTCTGACCAAGCCAGAACCGAGATGGTTGTGATGGTAAGGTACAAAAGCCTTGAATATCGAGAAGGGGGAATATTCCCCCCTGTTATGACGGAAACGCGTGATGCCATCCTCCACAAATCGAACTGGAGGAAACACCGATGCATTGTCCCAAAATATCCCTCAAAGGACTGGCGGCTCTTATAGAAGCCGTGGCCGCATTTCTGGCGGCACTCCATCTATGGTGCACATGATGCTGCGCCCTGCCCAAAATGGGCTTTCTGTCCCTGCATCTTCCGACACAGTGGAAAACATCAACACCAGGCCCGGCAGCCACTCGCCCAGCTAAGATGGTGTCGGGGGATGCGTTTTCATGGCTATGACCCATCCGGCCGGATGGTCAGGACACAAGGCTGGTCCACCTTCGTCTCGTTGGCCGTTTTCTGGCAAATGGCGATCCGGTCCTGACTGGCGTCCACAAGCCGGTTGGACCGGACCATATGCCGCAGGCTTTCGGGATTATCGGCCTCCATCATCAACGCACCAGATTCCCACCGATCCTGTCCACCCACGATGAACGAGGCCACCCGCGTCCCCAGTGATGACGGCAGGAGGTAGGTCAGGATAGGCGAGAACCCGATCCCGACAGCCAGACAGGCCAGCCCGACCTTCAGCACCCACCAGTTTTGACGGTCCTGGGTACGTGCCTGCCCAACAATGTCGGTCAGTTGCTGCCGCTCCACCTGAACCGCACGGATCGCGGTATGAAAGGCGGCCTGCATGTCCTGACTGACAGAAAGCCCTGCCTGGCGTACTCCCTGCCCATAGGCCTGCGGCGTCATCTTCAGCGTCGGACTGGCCTCGATCGCCTTCATGCGCGCGCCCACGTCGTTCAGGGCTTTGACCAGTCTGGCCAGGTCCGGCGTGTAGTCTGGCGGCCGGTTGTCCCGCCATGCCTGGGGCAGCGCTTCCACACTACGCCGGAGCACCGTCATTTCGGCGCACAGATCCTCAAAGGCACGGGCTGCCGGATCTGTCTCGCTCATGGCGCCTCTCCTTCAGTAATGAAACCGGCACTGGGCAACCTCGATCCGCTGATCCTCTCCCGCGCGGCCCTGAACCCGGTAAACCAGACGATGTTCCCCGTTAATCCGCCGGGAGCACTCACAACACCCACCCGAGCTGCCCCAACAGGATCTGGATTAATATGGGGGGGGGGGGGGGATAGAAGGTAGAGGTCGAGCA
>NZ_VSZP01000001.1:3377500-3462033 GCF_036686925.1 Novacetimonas sp. GS1 | reverse complement strand
GACATTGGCGATATGGGAGGCCGCTAAAGGGCGGCATGCGGATGAAGGACGGCGTGGCCGATGGGCCTGATTCTCATCCTTTTGATGCTGTCTCTGCCCGGCATTATCGCTGCCGTGAAGGGACGTTCGTTTTTCCTGTGGCTGATCTACGGCTGGCTTCTGTTCCCAGTAGCCATGATCCACGTCCTGTTTGCCAGAACGGGTGCGCAGAAGATCGTCCACGACTGGAATACGATCGAGGTCGCGCCGCCCAATCCGCGCCAGCCTCGCACCAAGCAGGAAATCACCACGGTCGAGATCCACAGGACGCGGATCATCATCGACTACGAGGATGGGGCAGGGGAGGCCACGCAGCGCACGATCGTGCCGCAGAAGCTCGATTTTTACGTCAACAAGGATAACGTGGTGATCATCACCGACATCCATGCGTATTGCGAGCTGCGCAGGGCACCGCGCCAGTTCAAATACAGCCGTATTCAGGGTGCAGCCGATGCCGAGACGGGAGAGGACATTCCCAATCTGGGCGCATGGCTTTGGTCGCACCGCGCCCGTTAACCAACCAAAAACAGAGGTAAAAGATGGCAATCCGTACAGTTCACTCTCTGAAATATACGCAGCTTTACGATAAGGAGAGCAAGAAGCCCTACTTTCTGGTGAAAGCCGTGGTTGTGATTCAGGACGCGAACACGACAAGCCTTCCGGCCTACCCGGATGAGATGATGACCACGTTGAGGTTTCAGGTATCGGCGCTGCCGGAAAAGAGCAGCATGAACGACCCAATCCCTTGGCTATCAGCCATTCTGCGGATGAGCGCGGCATAGAAGGAGGGTGGGCGGTATGAACCGGTAAGCTCATGCCGCCAATCCTTCTTCATTTGGGCTTCCGTAAGCGGCATTAACAATCCGGGTATAAACCCCAATCCGGGGCTCTGATTTTTTCTGCCGCCAGCGCGTGAATGTCGAAAACGCCACCCCCGCTAACCGGCACACCTGCGGCATGGTCAGGCCATTTTCCTTGGCGATCTCTTCAATCTCGTGGGGTGTGAGCAAGGGGTGCATAGGGCAACCGTAATTGCGCGAATGCAAACGCGTCAAGTGCGTAACTGCAAACGGACTTATTTTGCGCGGTGTGCGAAAATGCAATTCATGGATGACACACACAAAAAAGCTGTTGATTTCATTAAGAAGGCAATGGAGAAAACCGGCCTTGATGCGAGCAATTTGGCGCGAGCCGTTAAGTTATCTCCGTCCACCCTTACACGCGTAATTAAGGGGACCGCGACGACGACTTCGAGCGCCAAAACCATGCTCAAGATTGCCGAATTTGCTAGTATCCCGATCCCTCTTTCAGAGAACGGGAAACTGACGTCGAAGTCAGTACCGATTTATGGATATGTCGGGGCTGGCGAAAAAGTAATTCCCCCCGGTGATGATTGTGCGCTGGACATCACCGAAGCTCCGATCTGGGCGGAAGACGGCACATCGGCCCTTATTGTTAAGGGCGACAGCATGTTCCCAGCTTACTGGGCTGGAGACATCGTGTTCTTCGATGCCGACAAGCGTATGCCGCCAAATGACTGCTTATTTATGGAGTGTATTGTCTATCTGCGAACCGGTGAAGTTTACGTCAAGCAGATCCAAAAGGGCCGCGAATCGGGCAAATATGTTCTTTCGAGCTACAATGCACCGCCGATTTTGGAGGCAGATATAGAGTGGGCGTCCCCAATAACCTTTGTGGACCGACGAAACAGAAAGATGCCCTGATCGGGATGTTTGCATAAACGCAAATTTCCTCTTGTCGTATCGTTTGCGCTTATGCAAACTACCTCCATCGCCACCCGCGATGGAGGTTTTTTCGTGTCAATCGCTATTCTCAATCCCAGAGGCCCCGGCGCGCCGCCGGTGCGCCCTGATGCCCTGCAGGCTACCATTAACCGTCGACAGGCCGCAGCCCACGCATTGCGCAGCGTCCTGCCGCAACAGGCATGCGACGGCATTGTCCTGCTGATGTCCGAACGCCGCGCCATCCGCGCGGCCATGGCCCACCTCGAAAGCATGATCGTCGAGGAGGAGGCGCAGCTCGCCCGCCTCGCCCATCACCACGCCGCCAGCCGTCTGCTCCTGACCGGGCGAGGTGCGGCATGACCTACAATTTCACGCCCGTGGCCGCCGGCGAACTAGTGGAACGCCTGCCGCAGGCCGGGCAGGCCGCGGTCATCAACCTGCATGCGCAGTTCCGCACATATTTCCTGACGGTCAAGGATCGGCGCGTGGCGGGGCAGCGCGGCGTTGCACGCTTCCACGCCCGCCAGGCCGATGCGCGCATGCGGGACCTGGAGAATCTGGTCATGACCGCCTTCCGCGCCGACGGGCCGGAGATCGAGGCCCAGAACTGGGCCAACCGCGCGGCGACTGCCCGCAATCGCACCTGATTTTCCTACCAATTTCCCCCGGCACATGGCCGGGTATGGAGCCCATACCTCATGACCAAAATGTTTCTTGCCGCCCAGGGCGATATCCTGATCCAGCAGGTCGAGCATCTGCCCGACGCACTGGTCGATGTCGCGCCGGAGAATAACCGCCTGATCGTCGCCTATGGAGAGGCGACGGGCCATCACCATTCATTCGACGCCCATTCGGGCATGACCCTGTTCCGTGAGGACGGAACTAGCAACGGTCTGTTTGGTGTCGCGACCACGCCAGTTGCGCTGGAGCACCAGGAGCACAGCACGATCACCCTCCCGCCGGGCAAGTTCCGGTTTATCCAGCAGCGCACCATGCACAGCGGCATCGTCCAGCGGGTAGCCGACTGATGGCGCGCAGGAAGATCGAAACCCTGACGGACGCGGAAAAGGCTCTGATGCCCCGCTGCGTCGAGGAATGGACCCGGATCGGCCTCTCTGCAGAGGCCGCCGACCGCCCGCGTGCTGAGGCTGCGATCAGGCAGATGTATCGACAGGCGAACCTAAAGGAGCCGCGCATCGTGTGGTGCGGATCGCCACTCAGCATGGTGCTCACGCGACATGCGCTGAAAAGCGACGAGTTTCGTGAAGCGATGGAGCGAAGCCGGAACAGCGTCGGGGCCAGCGTCGGGGCCAGCGTCGGGGCCAGCGTCGGGGCCAGCGTCCGGGACAGCGTCCGGGCCAGCGTCGGGGCCAGCGTCGGGGCCAGCGTCCGGGCCAGCGTCGGGGCCAGCGTCTGGGACAGCGTCGGGGCCAGCGTCGGGGCCAGCGTCGGGGCCAGCGTCGGGGCCAGCGTCTGGGACAGCGTCCGGGCCAGCGTCGGGGCCAGCGTCTGGGACAGCGTCGGGGCCAGCGTCGGGGCCAGCGTCGGGGCCAGCGTCGGGGCCAGCGTCTGGGACAGCGTCTGGGACAGCGTCGGGGCCAGCGTCGGGGCCAGCGTCGGGGCCAGCGTCGGGGCCAGCGTCTGGGACAGCGTCTGGGACAGCGTCGGGGCCAGCGTCCGGGCCAGCGTCCGGGCCAGCGTCGGGGCCAGCGTCTGGGACAGCGTCCGGGACAGCATTTATGGTCAGCACGACGTCTCGTGGCTGAGCTTTTTCTGGTATTTCCACGAAATTCGCCTGCGCGACGAAACCGCGCCCCTGTCGGGAATGTGGGAACTAGCACGTTCGGCCGGATGGGCGCTCCCGTGCGAGGGCATTTGCTTCATCTCGGAGCGCACCAGCCTATTGAATCGCGACGAAAGCGGGCGGCTGCATTGCGAGGACGGTCCTGCGCTTGCCTATCCCGACGGATTTTCGATCTACGCCATCCATGGCGTGCGCGTTCCGTCGGAGATTGTTGAACGGCCTGACGCAATCACGATTGATGCGATTCATGCGCAGCGTAACAGCGAAATCCAGCGCGTGATGATCGAGTGCTATGGATGGGATCGCTACGCCGAGGACTGCAACGCGGAAATCGTCGACCATGATGAGCGATATGGTACCCTGTGCAGGTATACCCAGGCGCGGGGCGAACCGATCATGTTTCTGCGGGTCGTGAACGGGTCGCCCGAGCCTGATGGCTCATTCCGTAAATACATCCTGCCGCTGGCATCGGGACTGGAACCGCTTCCGGATCCAGATGATCCAGACGGGGAACTGGGAGCGCCACAGGATCTGACCGCGCTCAACGCCGTAGCATCGACTTATGGTCTGCGCGGGGAGGAATACGCAGCGCTGGCGGTGCGGACATGATTACCCGACGCGATCGTTACATGGACGCCCGTCGCGCACTGGCGGCGGCTGTTCGGGATCATGACGCCAGCCACGCACGCGGTGATAACACCGACGCCGACTATAAGGTTGATCTGGATCTGCGCGCGGCCCGTCATCTGTTGGCGGGCTGGCCGCCGCCGTCTGATCCGCATGACAGCGCCACCTGTTTTTCTGCCCGCTATGTGCCGTTCCTGCGTGGTGTGTTGTTGGATTTTCCCCCATGGAACATAAAATATCGTGGGATTACCGTGCTGCCGCATCCGGATGGCGGCGTTTCGCTGTGCGCAACAAACGGTCGGGTAATGCTGATCGCGCACGACCGTGCCGGGAGAGTGACGGCCGGCGGGTGCCGCGTCGTGATGAGCGCGGCAGCGATGGATGCCTGCAACCCACCTGAACCGTTTGAACTCTGGTTTGAGGGGGAGGAAATACCAGTTGGGGATGCGCCAGACTACGCGATCCCGGGAGAGGTTATGTGCGCTGGCGTCTCAATGCTCGTCATGCCGCAGGGGCAGCCGGAACAGGCCGAGCCAGATAACGGCGGCGCGCTGTATGCCGCGCCTCTGGAAACCGATAACTGGTGTGGCGGTGATCGCAGGGAGGCTCCATTTGACTGGAGCGGTTTCAGGAGGCGGTTCAGCGCAGCGGATCCGCCACTACAGCCCTGCGCCGTTACCGGTGTCACCCAGTCCGTTGTGGCAGCGGCCATGGTCGCTGCTGATTCCGAGCATGAAAAACTGGTGTGGGATATCCGCACAACGGCAGAGCAAATCACCTATATCCCGCAAGGGCGGGACGATCTGCTGATCGTTATCGCCACAGCCAGAAACCCGGTAGACAACCCGCAGATCCCCGAATGGGTTCTCCACGCATTGGAGGAACCGGAATTCGCCCCACCCGCCTCTCAGACGCAGGGGGGCACGCCATGACCCCGCTGTCAGACCGGCAGGTCGAACGCCTGCGCGATCGCCTGCCGACGTCCGAGGAAATCGCGGCCTATGCTCTGCTGTTTTCCGTGATCTGGGGCGCGCTGGTGCTGATGTTCATCGGGTGCCTGCCATGACGCGGCGAACACGCACGCTTGTCACGCGACCGCTGCTGCGGTGGCATGGCGGGAAATGGCGCATCGCACCGTGGGTTATCGAGCATTTCCCGCAGCACCGCTGCTATGTCGAGGCATTTGGCGGGGCGGCATCCGTACTGCTGCGCAAACCCCGTGTCGGTGCCGAGGTCTACAACGACCTGGACGATGACGTGGTCAATCTGTTTCGCGTGCTGCGCGATCCTGATTGCGCGGCGCAGCTGCTGCATGCCCTGGAACTGACGCCGTTCGCCCGCACGGAACGCAACGAATGTTGCGCCCTGGCTGATACGCCGGTGGAGCAGGCGCGTCGGTTGATCGTGCGCAGTTTCATGGGGTTTGGGTCGGACTCATCACGCATTGATCGCTGCACCGGGTTCCGGTCGTCATCCAATCGGGACGGCGGGGGCAGCACCCCGGCCCGCGACTGGGCGAACTATCCGCCCGCGCTGGAGGCGATCGTCAACCGGGTGCGCGGCGTGGTGATCGAACACAGGGATGCGCTGCAGGTCATGCAGACCCACGATCAGCCGTGGACGCTGCATTACGTGGACCCGCCATACCTGCCCGCCACGCGGCGCATCCATTCCGGCCACGGCTACGTGCACGAACTCTCGGCACAGGATCACCGCAGGCTGCTGCAGGGACTGCGGGACCTGCAGGGCATGGTCATCCTGTCCGGATATCCGCACGCCAGCTACAGCCGCGCCCTGCGCGACTGGCGTCCGGTTTCCCTCCAGACCTACGCCGACGGGGCGCAGCCCCGCACCGAAATGCTGTGGCTGAACCCAGCCACCCAACGCGCCCTGGCGCAACAGGAACTCCCGTTCGGGATCAATACAGGAGCAGCCGCATGACACGCCTGCAGACACCACCCGAAATCGCCGATCACCTGATGACGGAAGCTGAGGCCCGGACGTTCCATTTCCGGAAACCGAGCGGCGGATCGGCCTACTGGTTCAACCTGACATGGATACGCGGGAAACTGATCCTGTCCGGTGATTTCGGCGATATCACCCTGACCTGTTTCCCCGCATGCGCGACGTTCGCAGGCGCGATCACGTGGGCGGTCGACGCCGAGTTCGAATATCTGATGGAAAAAACAGGGGAGCGCCGGTCCTACGACGAGGTGCGTACGCTGGAGGACATCATCGCCTGGGCGAACGCGCCCGTCATTGAGGAGTTGAACGGTACCGAGAGACGGCGCGATGTCCTGGTCGAAAAGGACGGTCGCAAACGGTACGAGGTCATTCGCACGAAACTGCGCGACGGTTATCGCCACGCCTGCCAGGACTACCGCCGCGCGGTCGCGGCAGGCACGCGGGACGATTGCCGCACCGGTCTGGATGAGACAGATCCGCGCAGGTTTACCCTGCAGGTTCCCGAGGACGCGGTCATGTCCATGTGGTTCGACAAGCCCGATATCAGCCGGTTCTACAGTTACGAGCCGTGCTGGGATCGCTGGCTAAGTCTGTGGCGGGATACATACGGTCGCGACTGGAGCGGGCTACCGAAATATGATCCGCCATCCATGGTCACCACACATATGGGCCGTTGGGGAATCAAGGATGAACTGGAGCGCCGTCTTACTGACCCCGGCAGGGCCGATCTGACCTGCCTGTGCGAGGGTAGCGTGGAGGAAACCTACGACTACACCTATTCGCAGCGCCGACAGATCGGAGCCGTCCAGTTCGCCTGCCGCAAGATCATCGAGGCTGGCCTGGTAGATGCCGGGGAGTGCGCGGCATGAGCCAGAAAATCGTCATGGCGCGCATCAGGAAACTGCTGGCGCTGTCCAAATCGGGCAACCCGCACGAGGCGGCCGTCGCCCTGGAGCGTGCGCAGCAGCTGATGCGTGAACATGTCATCAGCGAGGATGATCTGGAACTGTCCGGCATCGGCGCGTTCCGCAGCCATCTGCCAGGCACCGCGAAATTGAGGCCTGCGCAATGGCAGGGGCTTCTCGCTGGCATGATCTGCCGGACGTTCGGCGTACGTGCAATGTTTGTGGTGGGGAAAGGGGCGTTCAGGTTCTACGGCAGGATCGAGCGTGCAGAGCCTGCGGCCTACACGCACGCAGTCCTGGGACGTCAGCTGCGCGAGGCGCGGTCTGACTTCCTGCGGAACCAGAACAAACGGATCAAGCGGACCACCAAGATCGCCCGTGCCGACAGTTTTGCCGAAGGGTGGATCTACGTGGTGCGATCCAAGGCGCAGGCCCTGTCCATCCCGGCTACGGAACTGCAGCTGATCGAGACATGGGCCGCGCGGGAATGCGGGACAATGGACACGGTAAAAACACGCAAGGCGCGCGACGTGCGCGGATCCGGCGGTGCCTTCATGTCTGGCGCCATAGCCGGGCAATCCGCCCAGTTGCACACCCCGATGCGCGCCGGTCAGCAGCCCCTGGCGCTGGGGAGGGGATGACGATGGACGTCACTCATTTTGTCGTGCCGGGAGAACTGACTTATGAACAGCGCGAGGCATTTTATCACGCGCTCGACTGCGTGACCCCTCTTGAGCAAGCATTTGCCATTGTCGGCACGCCCGTCCAGCCGTGCGCGGATGTGGAGACGGTAGGGTACGCATACGGGAAATACTTGAGCGCAGATCATTCTTATAAAATGATCGATCCAGTATCTCGCGTAGCCCCCCAGACAGAGGGACATTTTGATACGCCTCTCGTCCGCCGGACTGACATGGAGGCACAGGTTGCTGTCCGTGATGCGGAGATCGCGCGGCTACGTCGTGCGCTAACCAAGCTGCTGCCGAAAGCGAGCAATGCTGCCTGTGGCCGATCACTCTCGGGAAGGGAATGTAGGTTGCTGGCAGGCGCTTGTGTAGATGCGCGCGCAGCCCTCAATGAAGGAACAGCGGGATGACCGGGCATCGCAACGCAGGGGAACAAGACCTGTTCCACGACCTGCAGTTCGGACGGGAGGTCTACGACGTCGAAATCCAAGGCATCGGAAACGGACAGTTCATCGGACTCGTGAAAGAGGATGGCGGTCCATGCCGGATCGCATTCCGTGGCAACACTGTGGTGCGTGATGGTCGCAGGGTCGCGCTGGCGCGCGGATCGGCTGCGTGGATTGATCGGGGACTGCTGACTGGAACAAATGATACGGGGGAAGAAACCAGTGGGTAAGCGTATCCAGTTGCCCCGGGCCGCTGAGTTGCTGGGCGTTTCCCTGCGCCTGACACAGAAGCTGTGCCAGATGGGAAATCTAAGAGCCTGCAAAGTTGGGTCTCGCTGGACCACCACCGAAGCCGACGTTGATTCCTACCTCGAAAAACAAAGACAGATTGAACAGTGCCCAACGATAAAAACCTCTGGCGACACGACAACGGCACGTATTATGCCCGCATCCAGGTCAACGGTCGAGACGTGCGCAGGTCGTTACGCACAACTGATCTCCGGTCAGCTCGCAAACTCCTCAAGAAAGTCATCGAGCAGGCGGAGAAGCGCCGCGCGGGCATAGCCGAACCGGAGAAGCATACCTGGGAAGAAGCAGTCGTCCGCTGGTCCGATCTGCAAATGGGGGATCTGCGGCCGGGCACCCAAAAGCGTTATCTGACCAGTCTGGGGCAGATCCACCCCTATTTCGCTGGCCGCGATGTTGCCAGCATCACGTCCGTGGATGTCCATGACTATACAGCAGCCCGCAGGCGCAAGGGTGTCAGCGGCGCTACAGTGCGCCGCGACCTGACGATCATGAGCCGGGTAATGCGGGTGGCCAAGCGGGCAGGATGGATAACAGCCAATCCTGTACCTGAAGAAATGGAAGAGATCCCGGAACGTCGCGAACCGATTCGGCCAGTGCCGATTCGGGCGCTGGCGAAGCTGACCCGTCGCGCACCACCGGGATTTCGTGACTTGATCCGATTTCTGGCGCGGACTGGGTGCCGCCAAGAGGAGGGAGCATCGCTGGAATGGTCGCAACTGGATCTGAATTCGATCCCGGCGACCTGCACCTTTTCCCGGACCAAGACCCGGTCACCCCGCGTGATAGAACTGATGCCAAGACTGGCGGATGAACTGCGCCGGATGCCACGTGATCCTGATTCGCCCTATGTCTTCAGGTCGCCAGCAGGGAATCGCTACACCAATGTGCCTGGCCGATTCCGGGTGCTGGTACGCAAGGCCCTTGGAAAGGAGGAGGATGTCTTCCGCTGTCATGACCTGCGGCATACCTATGCCATCCGTGCATTGCAGAAGAAGACGCCTATCTATGATGTGGCTCGTCAGTTGGGCCACAGCTCCGTCAAAACAACGGAGATATATGCCGGGTGGCTAAGCCGGTCGATAAGGTAAAAGCCCAAAGACGTATGTTTAAAAATGTTCCCGAGCATGCGATTCCGCCAACCCGCGAGTGGCAAAAGTCTTATCCACGGCTTTGACTCCATTCTTGTGGATTTCCCATACGGCACTTCCTGGGATGGGCATGTCGTTATGGTCTAAGCGCGTAAACTCTCGCAGGCTCACTCCTTGCTTGTAGGCTTCAGTGTTGAAAGTGTTGACGCGATCACTGCACATGTTGGACTAACTTCTCGTTCTGAAAGGCACCGCAAATCCGAACAGCCGTTTGCGCATCGGCCCTTTCGAAGTGGGATGCAGATACGCAGAAAACAAGGAGATCATCATAACAGCCCGGCAAAAAACCCGTCATAGTCTTATAAATCTACGTATAATCAACCTGATAAAATGTATAAATAACAAGGTTCTATGTGATATTTCCTGCTTTATGATTCCGGTTTTGTAAACCGAAGGCCGGGGGTTCAAATCCCTCACCCGGCACCATATTTTCAAAAAACAAGATCGCTCGTGCGGATTTCGCGCCCAAGAGACTGTTTGAAAAGTCAGGCTCGATAACACCCTGAAATTATAAAGGTTTTTGGTGAAGCTTTTTCTAAAAAGCTTCAGAAGACGCCGCCTTTTTAAAAAAAAGGCGGCACCCAAAAACTTTTCTTGTTTTTTGTCAAGGACTTGTTTTCAAACACTCTCTAACGTGTCGTCAGCATCATCGCTGTCGCGGCGGGCTGCCCGTTGTTGGGAGATCAAGGTTCCCAAGGGACGAATCTTTCAAAATTCGTAGCGAAGGGGGGCACGGGATCAATGATGTCGTTCGTCGCTTCTGGGAACAGGCATCATCAAAAATATTCTGATGATCTGCTATGGTTGGGGAATGACAAAAATCTGGTTCACGTCCGATCAGCACTTTGGTCATGCGGGCATTCTCACATACTGTTCCCGCCCCTTTGCGGACGTGCAGGCGATGGATACCGCCATGGTGCAGCAGTGGAATGACCGGGTTGGCCCGATGGATGAGGTCTGGTGCCTTGGTGATTTCTGCGCCGGCAGGGATGCCGGGCATTATGCGCGCCACCTGAACGGGCGCAAACACCTGATTGTCGGCAATCATGACCGTCACGCCCGTAAATGGCAGGGCTGGGCCTCCATCCATGACTATCATGAAATGTCTGTTGCCGGCAGGCGGGTCGTCCTGTTCCATTATCCCATGCGGGTGTGGAATGCGTCCCATTACGGGTCGATCCACCTGTATGGGCATATGCATAATGCCCTGCCCCCTACGGCGCAGTCGTGCGATGTCGGGGTGGATGCCTGGTCCTTTGCCCCCGTTGGTTTCGATCAGATCACGCATCGCATGGCGCAGGCAACCTGATGCCCGCGCGTCCGAACCGTTTGGAAAATATCAAGGAGCCATAACATGCCTGGCATTTCCGCATCCCCTCATATCGATCCACTGGTCTGGGGGCATGGTCCCCGCCTGTTCGAGATTTTCGTGGAACCAACCTGCCCGTTTTCGGTCCGGGCCTTGGGCAAGCTGGATGCGTTGCTCCGGCAGGTGGGGGAGGAGCGGATTACGGTCCGTATCCTGTTTCAGTCGCAGCCATGGCATATGTTTTCAGGTGTGATCGTGCGTGCCATTCTTGCCGCCTCCACGCTGAAGGGCGGCAAGGAGACCGCGCGTCGGGTCATGGATGCCGTCGGTGCGCACCGCGAGGAATTCGAGTTCACCAATCATTGCGCCGGCCCCAATATGGACGCGACGCCCAACGACATCCTCCGTCGCATGGAACAATATAGTGGCGTAGCACTGGAGGAGGCCTTTGCCCTGCCGGACCTGCAGTCAGCCATCAAATGGCACTGCAAATACGCACGCCAGAATGGCATCCATGTCTCCCCCACCTTTATGGTCGATGGCTTGATTGATCCCGCCATCAGCAGTGGGGACAGCGTGGATGCATGGATCGAACGGATTTTTTCCTGATCCCGGATCATATCCGCAAATGCGGGCTGTGATCTTTGAACCCTGCTGAAAAAGACAGGAAGAAGTTTCTGATGAAGCTTTTTCCTGCACAGCATCCAAAAGACAGATCGCAGGCTTCTGCGCCTGTCATCATGCCGATGCTGCCCGAGCAGACTGACAGGGGCAGGATCATCAACAGGTTTTTTGTGAAAAACATGACCGTGGCGGAGAGAGTGTCCGCTTAACCCGCGTCCCGGAGTGTTTCAGGACGTACCAAAAACATAAGGTTTTCTAAGGTTTTGCTGGCGTGAGTGTCCCAGAGCGTCCCAGAGTGGCCCACGCAATCCCCGATTCTAAGAGGGGTAATAAGAGGGGTAAACTGGATTGAGCAGACTCGGACCCAATCAACTGACGGCCCTGCAGGTGTCACGTCACAGGGATGGCAGCATATGCGACGGTGGCGGGCTGTGGCTGGTGGCGTCTGGTGGATCGCGCCTGTGGGAGATGCGCTATACGTCGCCCGCCACCGGCAAGCGCAGGCAGATGGGCCTTGGCAGCTATCCCGGCCTTTCGTTGGCCGGTGCGCGTGACAGGGCTGTGGACCTCCGCCGCATGATTAAGGAGGGCACTGACCCCCTGGTGGAGCGGGCAAAGGAAAAAGCCGCCCGGAAGATGGAACAGGGCGGCACCTTTGCGGAGGTAGCGCAGGCATACATCACCGAACAGGCTCCGGCGTGGAAGGACCACAAGGCCGCCGCCACATGGAGTGGATCGCTTGCCAACCATGTGTTCCCGGTCTTTGGGGACAGGCCGGTCAAGGACATTGATACCGATGCCGTGCTGTCCGCCCTCCGTCCGATCTGGACAGACAGGACAGAGACAGCCGGACGGCTCAGGGGGCGCGTGGAGCGTATCCTTGATTATGCCCGTGTGCGTGGCTGGCGGGAGGGCGAGAACCCGGCCCGATGGAAAGGGCACCTGTCCGCATTGCTTCCGGCTCCCTCCAAGGTGGCGAAGGTCCAGCATCACAAAGCCATCCCGTGGAAGGACATTGCATCGGTCATGGCGGCCCTGAGCATGTCTGACGGACTGGCGGCCAAGGCTGTCCGCTTTGCCTGCCTGACAGCGGCGCGGTCTGGTGAGGTCCGGTCCTGCCTATGGTCTGAAATTGATATGACCACCCGTGTGTGGACGATACCGGCGGAGAGGATGAAGGCGGGGCGGTTGCACCGTGTTCCCCTGTCCATACCCGCAACGGATATTCTCGATAGCCTGCGCCAGCCAACAAATGGGATCGGCTTTGCCTTTCCCGGCTACAGGCCATCACGCCCCCTGACTGACGTGGCGCTGTCCAAGGCTTTGCATCTGGCGGCGGGCACGAAGGATGCAACCGTGCATGGCCTGCGCTCCACGTTCCGCGATTGGGCGGCGGAAGCGACAGACTACCCGAATGAGGTTGTGGAGATGGCCCTTGCACACGCGGTCGGAAACAAGGTGGAGGCGGCTTACCGGCGGGGCGACCTGTTTGAGAAGCGCCGCGCCCTGATGGATGAATGGGCTGCCTACTGCGGCGGATCACACCGGAACCGCCTATGACGCAACAGGTTGCACCCTCGATCTCCATTCGGGGTCTGTGTTTTCGGGTGTGACCGGTGTGACTGGTGTGACCAAGCAAAAGAATGGCGGAATACGGTCATTTTTCAGGGATGGATTTGGTCACACCTGCCTGTAATGGGTGTGTGACCGGTGTGACCGGCAATGGATCGGGGGCGGATAACAGCGTGATGGCACAGGCTCGTGCCCATGAAGGAGAGATACACGTCGGGCCACTGGCAGCCACCATGCCGCATTCTTCCAGTGCGATGGAAGGGGCCTGAGCGCCGTGCCTCTGTTTTGCGGGTGACCCCGAAAACCGCGCTACACCCCTAACACGTCCCGTCGATGTGTTATCAAAACCCAACGCCTTTAACATGTCCCCCCGGCGACGTGTTCAACTTGTACACCCTCCGCCCCTCCTGTAATGTTCAATTTGAACAGGGCGAGGGCAGGCAATGGCGCAATCCAGTATCAACCTTGAGCGTCTGGCGAAGGTCTGGGCACTGGCGGAGGGCGGGAAAGAAGGCGAGGCAGATGCCGCCCGGACCCGCGCCGCCGCAATGATCGAACCGTATGGCTATGTACTGGATGACATTCCGGGCCTGCTGGCGGATGGCGGGTTCGGTGACGGCGCTCCCCAGCCGGGACCGGGTGGTTTGCGGTTCTATGACATGGGCAACCCGGCCCATATGCGGGCCTACCAGCGGGAGTGTGATGCCAAGCGGCGGCGCTGGATGCGCGACAATGCAGACCGCATTGCGGAGGTGATCGCCCGCTATGGGTCAGAGGAAGCCGTGTTCGCATCCACGCCGGAAGAAAAGGCCATGGATGCGGCTATCGAGCCATTCCGCGAAACCCACCCCGATAATCAGGCGGATACGTTTGACGGTTCGCATTTCAGCCCCTCCGAACGGATGGTTGAGGCAATGGGCCGCGTGATCCCGTGGCCCGATACCATCCCGGCGGCACTGGCTGAATATGAGGCGTGGGAAAAGCTGTCTGATGACCGCAACGTGGCGGACGGGAATAACCAATATGATTACCTGAGCAATGGCGCTGACAAACGGCGGTGGCACCTGTGCGACATGGTGGAGAAGCTCATCCCGGCCCGTGACCTGTCCGACGTGATTGTGCGCCTGCGCTTCCAGTTGGACGGACAGGGAAGCCGCGATAGTCCCCAAGCTGTGCTTGATGACCTTGAGCGGTTACAGGCGGCAGGCTTCGGGGCATCGGAAACACGGGAGTCTCCCAGTTTATCACCCAATGCCGATATTCCCGGCAATGAGAGCGATAAGGTGGGAAATCCCCATGTTTGTGCCGGTCCAAATCTGGACACACCCCCTCCGTTCAAATTGAACACGGCAGGACAGCGACGGGCGGAGGTGGAGCGGATACTTGCCACCCCGGAAGGCAGGCATATGCCATTGCGCGAGATTGCCGCCCGTGTGGGCGTGTCACCCTCAACCGTGCTGAACATCAAGCGGCGTATGGCAGCATGACGGAGGTATGTTCAGATTGAACAGGGGTAGGGACCGCTTACTGTGCGGACCCTTTGGTTTATCTCTGCGGCCCAAACCGTACGCGAGTTACACAGGTGTGGCCGTTACAAATGGGACAGACCCTACGCGCGATGCGACTGACGACGAATTTCGTCGGCACAAACCGCACAAACCGCACAGGTCCAACGCGCGATGCACGCGCGCGAGACACGGATGACACACACCCTACGCGCAATGCGCACGAGGGACAGCACGACACAATGTACACAGGGTCTACGCGCGATGCGCGCGCGAGGCTACCCCATCTACTTAGGGGGGGCAGCGTCCTTGTGGCCCAATAGTCGGTCCACGGCCTGCTGATCCTTCTGGATCATCGCCAGCAAGGTCCGGGCTGCTGGATCAGGCTTCCGGCGTCCCTGCTCCCAGTCGGCCATAGCAGAAGCGGTAAAGCCATACCGCCGGGCAAAGGCGGCCTGTGACATTGGGTAGTACCGGTTTTGTGGGTTTCGTGCCCCTTGCCTGATGCTGAACACGTCCACCACCTCCGGCGGCGTCCATTCGGATATGGGTTTGGTGCCTGTCATGCCGCATCATATTGCAGGTTCATCTACCCCGGCAATGCCGGGATTAATGGCACAGTACGCGCGCGCACGCGAGGGAGTATGTTATTTTTGGCTGTATTCCGCCATTCCTGTGCAAAGTGCCTGTTAGCAAATGTTAGCATTGAGACGCTGGAATCCGCCACTCGGGAAATACCCCGACTGGGGGCATTTGCTGCCTGGCAGAAGGTATCAGGGCGCGGATGGGCGCGTCTAAAGTAGACGAAAATAGACCATGACCCACTGACTGGCTTTGCTGCGAGTTGCACAATACGCGCACGCGCGCGAGAGGATTGGTTCGCCAGTTCCGGCGGATTAAAACGACAGGCAGCGTTTGATTGTTTTTTCAAAGGAAATCAAATCGGCAGGTCGTTTGATTGTTTTTTAAACGATGGCTGTTTTCTGCCGGTTTTAGCGCGATTAAATCAAAACGGCTCCCCCGCAACCTGTTCCAATGCGTCCTGGACAAGCCGGTTGAGGCTAACGCCACGGGCGGCAGCGATCTCAGCCGCACGGGCGTGCTCATCTGGCGACAGGCGGACCTGAAACTTGCCGGAGTAGCGTTTCGTAGGGTCGATCCCCTTTTCCTCGCACATCTCCATAAACACGCGTAGAGAGGTCTCACCTTCCTTGCGCAATCCCTGCACGCTGTCCGCGTAGAAGTCCGCCCCACCGTGCAGGCCAAGGAACTCGCCCCGGAACATGCCGATTTCCGGGTCAAACTGGATGACGGCCCGGTGGCCGCCAATCTCCATCATGTTGTTCATGGCGTTACTCCGTTCTGCTCCAGCCATTTCCGCACCGATGCCACCGCGCCCTTGTCCGTGTCCGGCTTGGGGTGGGGCCGATGAAAGACCCTGATTTCCCCGAACAGGACCACGCCAATGCGCGATCCCTCCCGCTCCGACACCTCGGCACCAAGCGAGACGAACAGGGCTTCAATATCGCTCCACGGCACATTGCCGGAGACAGGGCGCTTGAAGATCAGTTCGAGGGTGCGGCGATGCTTGGCTTTCATCAATGGATGATACCATATTATGGTATCACTTCCAACAAAAAACCATTGAGTGCGAAGCGCGAGTAAGGCCGTGACCATAGGTAGGGTCACACATCTTGCCGATCCGTTTTCTTTCTTATTCGGCCTCAAACGGCCCGGTTTGGCATCAACTTGTTCCTTTTCATTCTTTTTCGTTCTTTCGGGCCAAGCCGGGCCGAATAGGAACGAGATGGAACAAAATCGGATAGGCAAGATATGTTGCCCCATACGGGGCACCGGCCTGACTTGCATTCCATGCTCGACGTTGATGCGGGTGATCTGCTGGTGTGCCGCAATGCTCCAAGCCCCCTGGAAGGGAGTAGTGCCGACACAGATGCCCGCCACAGCCTGTCAGGGACGCGCTCAGGCGTGTGTAACGGAATGCCCGTCTCTGTATTGCATTGGGCGTTTTTGGGCTTTCTGCGTGCCTCTGAGGGCGGCAGAGGGAACCGACTATCCCCGAGAGGTGGCTGAGATGGCGCTGGCTCACGCTGTCGGGGATAAGGTTGAAGCAGCTTATCGGAGAGGAGACCTATTTGATAAGCGGAGAGCGATGATAGAAGGATGGGGAGAGTTAATAAATTTCTATAAATTATGAAATTCTATTCATTTCATCCCGTCTTTCCAAGCATCTTTTACATTTTTTACAATAAATGACAGAGTTGATATTAATGATTTTATTGAATCAGATATATTTTCCGGCTTTTTTACATTGATAGATGAGGTTTTTTCATCGTTTTTATCATTTGATTTTTTCTTAAAAAGCTGCGCAAGGGTAATGAAAATGGTTAAAGGAACCGCTCCGACAACAGCAAATATTACGTTTACTGAAATAATTGCATAGAGAGAAGCAGTTGTATTGCGTTGCGATATTTTTTCTAGACCATTATTTATGTAGCTATAAACTTCAAAAGGTATAGCAAGAAACGATCCAAATGCAATTATTCCGAACATAAGAAAAAATACCCGCCGAGTGCCGCGAATATCTTCATTTTCTTTGAGGAGTTCGGCGCGTTCTAAATCAGAGATAGGGCGGCCAGCATCATCTGTGGGTGCTACTGGGCGAGCGCTGTCATCATGAGTGTCGCCACTGTCTGTAGAATATCCTGGAATATCGTCTTGTTCATCAGTGTTAGATGCATCATCTTTTCCTAAATTTTTTGAAGAAGATGATGCATTTTCACTGTTGCTAGACAATTTACCAATTTCCGCTAAGATTTAGAGAGAGTAATAGCCTAAGTTTTTCAGTCGATAATCCATTGCAGATGTAGATACACCTAAGATATGGCTTAATTTTTCAACAGAAGTAACCTTCCGCTGATTTATGAGGATGCTGACATAGTCCTTTGGCATTAAAAGATCGGCTGCAAATCGGTTAGCAGATACCTCATAAAAATCATTTTGATTGCCTATGACTTCACGCGTGTCTCTCATTCTGCGCCCATGACGCAAAAAATGGTGACCAAGTTCATGAGCGACAGTGAAACGGATCCTATTAATATTTTCAGTTGGATTATAATGGATGACTGGTCGACCTGAAGGACCAGTAGGGATGTATTCCCCGCTTGCGCCTTCACATTTGCCAGGAGAGAAGGGAATCACTTCAATGCCAGCGGCCTGTGCGATACTGACAGGGTCAACTGGCAGAGTGCCATGTCTCCAATAGGTGGAGAGCACCTCAGCCGGTGTCATGATATGAGCCGTCATACTTCCCTCCCTTTTGCTAATTAAGTCGATTCTCCCCGTAGGTTTACACGGTGATTTTGGCAAATGTTTATGCTGGAGGCTCCTCCGCATATTTTTTCCTGTGTGTAAAGTATGTTTTTTGGTGAAAACATCAATGCAGCCTGTTGATAAATATCATTAACGGGATTTAATGTTGTGGATTGCGTTAGTACTGGGGATAGCGTGGTGGGTTCATTCACTAGTTGCGTGATCGCCGTCCAGCAAGGCCGGAAAGGGCCGGATCCGTGGAATGGCGGGCAAGGGGATCGGGCAGCGATCTTCTGCAACTGGGTAAGGCTGATCGACCTCTGGTGCCTTCTGCATTGGCATAGTGCATGGGTTGTCTATCGCCGCCGAGATGCCTCGCATCGTGCCTCCAGCCTTCTCATCGCATCCGGCGGCATGGGTGCAGTCATCATGGCCCGGTAGTTCATGCACTCCGGCGTATCGTGCTGCCTATGTGGGGGATGCTGTGTGCAGCCCGCCAGCGTGAGACCAAGCACGATTGTGAGGCATCAGTTCCTGAGCTTTTGCATCCTGTTAGTCTTTCCTTCACCCTACCCCAGCACAGACCTGCCAAAACGAGAAAAGCGCATCTCCTGCAGGTGTCTACCGAAACGCACATAGTCGTCGGACTGTTATGTAGGAACCGGCTTCGCCTGCGGCATTTCGGCAGGACCAAGGTAGCCAAATCCTTGGTGCATCAGGCCGGAGGGGTCAGTCTGTAGTCCGTTATATCCCGCAAGCATCCAGGTACTGCTTCCAGCCGGGTGATACATCCACCATGCCCAGACCGGTTTACCATGCTTGTCGATCAGAGCATGAGGTCCGGTTTGTGTTGGCTGTGAAGGCTCTCCGGGGCGTTTCGGGTTAGGCCAAGCATGATTTTTGGTCGTCATTATATCAGCCTCAACATCATCTAACGTCAGGACTTCAAATTCGACATATTCTCCATCTTCCCACCGAGAGAGGGATGCATACTGATAATTTCCGGCTTTTAGGACTGTAAGGGCTCGCTCTCGTATTTCCTGTGCCGTGTCCCCAAATTCCTCCTGGTCCGCCTCTTCTTCGCTTTCTGGGTCCAACCAGTAGTCGATCCCAAACAGGCCATCTTCATGATTAATAGGCATTCCTAATCCTTCCTCAACCGCACCCCAGTCTCACTATTCCCCATCGACTGAGTGAAGAAATTCATCCGCAAGCTGACGGCGACTTGCGTAGAAGTTGACGTGCGCGCCTTTCGGAGCGTCGCTTGGAACAAGCTTGTGTTTGTAGTCCTTAACCATCCATCCCAGCTCATAGCCAAATAAGGGAGTGCATGGAGTCGGGAAATAGATTTCCCCAGGAGTCTTTCGAGGCTCGTGCTTTGCCAAGGGCATTCTAATCGCTTCGAGTTTCTCGAAAAGTGGCTCCAGTGAGGGGGATGCGGGAATCTTTCGATCCCTAATCATTACCCTACATGCCTCATACAGTCCCATAATCCACAACTTGGAATGGGCCTGGCATTCGCAAAAGATTGTATTTGGCTGCTGTCCTTTCATATTTTCACCCGCTCGCAAGGCTCGCGATACCTCACTTTCCAGCGTGATTAGATTTCGTTCCACCCATGCGAGATCCTGTATGGCGACAACCAGCCACGGATCTTCCTTCGGAGCCAACTGACGGCTCGCCTTCACCCAACGAGCATGACGACAGTCCCATTCCTCAGGAGTCATTTTGCACGCCCCCTCAGCCTCACCCCAGCCCCACCACCATTCTCAGCGATGAACTCGACCCCAGCCGCCTCCATGGCGGTGCGAATGGCAGTAAGCGTGGATTGGCGTGGTGTGACAGCATCGCTTTCCACTCGAACTAAAGTACTCTTGGGGACGCCGCTTTTTTCGACCAGGTGATCGCGTGTCCAGTCGAGAAGACCTCGAGCCGCTCTTATCTGAGATGCTGTAATGGTATCCACAATATCATTTCCGCTTGCAATGTAGCGGACAGAATGACATTCTGAGTATCACTTCGCAATAGCGGAGTGGCCGAACGGAAAGGGGTAGGAGCCTTCCCGTCCGGCCTAACCACAACCGAACCGGAGTTTCGGCAATGGCTAACCGTGCCTATAGCACGCCCAGACACACATGGGCATGCTTCCGGCTGGGTACAAGCGTACTCGGCTTCCTTTTTCCCAAAGCTGGGAAAAACCTCGTAAGCACATTTGAGCATCTGGCAGCCGGATTGATCTTCCCTGCGCTGCTCATGCTCGCCCTGGCTGGGTTCGCCCAGCCGGAGGTTCTGCGTCACGGCGGCGCGAAAGTGCAGATGATGGAGGCGGCCCGATGACCAGCCCCATCCGTAAGGCCACCATGGCCGCCCTTGCCGCTGATCGCCGGTGCTGGAAAGAACCCGCCACCTCCGACGCGGAAACACAGATGCGGCGCTTTGGCGTGGCCTACCGCAAAGCCATCCGCACACGCGCCCGGACCCTTGCCGATCTACAGGACAAGGCCCGGCTTGTAATGCTGTGCAATCCGAAGCCCGACACCATAGAGGGCAGCCTTGCCCGTGACATTCTGGCAATGAAAGGCGGTGCGGAATGAGCGACCTCCTACAGATCGACATCAAGCAGGTCAGGGCCGCCCAGGACGCCAGCCGGTCGCTTGCACGTCTCGCCATTCTCATGCGCTGGGCAGGTGAAGGGGTGGCCACTGCCAGCCGGTCGGACCTGACCCCGGCGCAGGCCCAATCCTTCGGGCTGGCTGTCACATGGGCCGGTGAAGAAATCGAGCGGCAATGCGCTGCCATTGATGAGGCGATTTGAGATGAAGCGCCTCTTTATCAATACCGCTCTGTTCGTTCTGATCCCCCTTACCGGCATCGCCGTCCGTATCAGTGGCACGATGGTCCGGCTCTCAAGTCGCATGTGGCAGGAGGTGAAGTCATGACGCCGGATGAAGCATACGCCACGCTGTTCGGGGTGCCTGACCCGATCCAGAGCGGGAAGCAATGGGCAGAATCCGTGTGGGGTGTGGACGGTCTGTCCTTACAGGAAGCGAAAAGGCTGGTGCAGGCGGAAGCCGAGGCTATGCGGCACAGGTTGAAAGACGCCCCCTGTGCCCGGTTTGAGCATGAGGGTATCCCGTTGGTGGACCGGCGTGTGGATTATTTCACCGTTGCGGCCAAAGCGCGTCTGTATGACCTCTATATGGCCCGCCAGCATCACAGGGGGCACGCATGAGCCGCCCCGCACGCACCTGGTCTGCTCGCGACCTCCGCCGGATTGAACACCTCCGCAAAGAGGGCCTGTCATGGCGCAAGGTAGGCGAGGCGATGGGCAGCAGTTCTGCGTCCTGCCACCGGGCATGGCGCGCGCATACCGTGCCGCCCTGCTTCGCCACACCCGACCGGCTGGCGGCCATACAGGCTGCCACCACGGAAATCAGCGTCATGGCCGGGATACTGGCCCGCATGGCGGATGGGGACAAACAGACCGGCACGGAACTGGCATGGCTGGCCGATGGGATTGGTCGATATGCCCATGCCATTGAGGACTGCATTTCATGAGAGACGATGTCCGGCTTAACCGTGGGGTTAACCCTCTTTGATGTTTGCCCGGCAGGGAATTGGCACTTGTGAACAAAAACCGGATTCCCCAAGCGGTTTGTCCTCATTTCGTTCTGATGGATGCAAAGGCAGTTTCCTATGCGATCAACAACATGCCCATAAGAGGCCCATAGAAGGCCGTACAGGTGGATCAAATATCTTTTTGTCTACCTGTAGCCGTACATTTCCAAAGCCGTTCTGTGCGACGTAGGAAGGACGTGCGGCATTAGGTGTTGGAACAGGCATGTTTTGGGGTGTATAGAGAACGGGTGGCGCGTGACTCGCTTCTTCGGGAGCGAATCGCCAAAAGAAAAGCCGCCCGGTGCGCCAACACCGAAAGCGGCTTCTCATTGGTAGTGTCATTGCTATCAGGACGGCGGAAAACCGCCAATTCTGTTAGAAAAACACGGGCTCCATCTCCATGGGTTCCTGTCGGTTTTCCTAACAGGAGTCTGATTTGGTTGACAAGGGAAAATCTGTGCATCTTTGCACAGGCCCTTGTGCTTTCCGACGTCCTGATAGCACCCTGAAACCCTTGGTTTACGGTGCTTTATGACCGAAGAAAACGACGACCTGATCCCTTTTGCGGATGCAATTGCGGAACTGAACAGCCAGCGTGCGACTCGGGGCGCGGGCAGCAGCTTCCATGCGATGACGACGGCTTACTCCTACGCGGCAAGCGGGATGATCCCCACAATCAAGCGGGGCCGCTTCCGCTTCGTGCGCCGGTCTGACCTGCCCGTCATTGCCGCCCGTCTGCCTGTTGGCCGCACTGGCTGCACGACCTCCCACGCGATGGCTTGAGGGGGTGCGCGTGATCGCTGGCAGCAATGAGAAGGCACCTCCGCATTATGTATCGGTGGTTGAGTGGGTGGCGCGGACGGGCATGTCCCGCACGGAAACATATCGCAAGTTGAATGACGGCAAGCTGATCGCAAAGAAGCTGGGACGCCGGACGGTGATTGATTTCCGGGCAGGACTGGCATGGCTCGCGTCCCTTCCCAGCGCAACATTCATCCCAAAAAGCAACGGCCCCCGTCATTAACTGAGGGAGCCGCGCCGGTGATGTATGATATCCAGAGGTCGCAATCATCATACATCACCGGGGCTGGATTTCCCAAGTAAAATGACGGGCGGCACCTGCATTAAGGTGGCACGCCTGACATGGCACAGACACATGCACACCCGGACTCCGTACACCCGAATCCGGGGGGTAAGATAGACTTCCAGGCAGTCAATAGCGCGGCCCTTGGCGTGCTGACGGCACTCCTCCTGCGCTGGCTGCCAGACGGCAGGCGTGAGGGGCACGAATGGGTATCACGCAACCCGCGCCGGGGGGACCGTAACCCCGGTTCGTTCAAAGTGAACATGAACACGGGGCGATGGTCTGATTTCGCTACGGGCGACCGGGGCGGTGATCCCGTCTCCCTTGCGGCCTATCTGTTCGGGCTGTCCCAGATCGAGGCGGCAAGGCAGTTATCCCTTATGCTTGGCGTGGGGGTGCAGACATGACCGGCATGACCTCCGAAGCCAGCAACCTTCCCGCAATGGCGTGCCTGTCTGGTGCGGCTCCGCTTGCGCCCCTGACAGATGAGGAAAAGGCGAAAGCCCGGACCCTTGGCGGCTCATCTGGCGAACAGTGGGAGCCGATCACCCCCGCCCCCTGTGAACCTGAATTGCCGCGTGGTGCATCGGTCATGTGGGTTTACCGGGATGCGGAGGGCCGCCCCCTCTGTGCCCGGTTCCGCAAGGAACGCGAGGACGGCGGCAAGGATATCCTGCCCCTGTCCTATGGCCGCCGTGTGTGGACGGACAGTAAGGGCAACCGCCGTGACGGCACAGGCTGGCACTGGAAGCAGGGACGCAAGCCGCTGCCGCTTTATGGACTGGATCAGTTGGCGGCCTTCCCTGACGTGCCCGTGCTGCTGGTGGAAGGCGAAAAGACGGCGGATGCGGCAGCCCGGCTGTTCCCTGATTATGTGGTCATGACCTCCCAGGGTGGCAGCAAGGCGGCAGCCAATAATGACTGGTCGCCTCTGGCGGGACGTAGCGTGACCATCTGGCCAGATAATGACGACGCTGGCAGCGGGTATGCCGATGCGGTCATTGCCGTCCTTGAGGATGCCGGGGCTGCGGTGGTGCGTACGGTGGCGGTCCCAGACAACCTGCCTCCCGGCTGGGATTTGGCCGATGACGTGCCGCTTGACCTGACAGGCGGAGATGACACCTCCGATGTGGACTTCCTGCGCCCCTATCTGGATCAGGCCACGCCAGCCGTCGCAAACGTCAGGATGCCGCACGGTTACAGCATGGAGCGCGGGGGGCTGTATTTCACCGAGGAACAGGGTGGCGACCTGCCCCCGAAGAAGTTTTGGATATGCATCCCCTTCAACGTGATTGCCGAAACGCGGGACGTGGATGGCAACGGATGGGGCGTCCTGATTAGCTGGCTGGACCCGGACGGAAGGCCTCACCAATGGGCATTACCGAGGCGCATGGTGCATGGGGACGGCAAGGACATTGCCGGTGAACTTGAGGACGCGGGTTTCGGGTGCGCTGTTTCTGGGACACGATTCCTTCGCCAGTTCTTTTCCTCCGTCCATACCGTGCGCCGCCTGCGCTGTGTCGATAAGTCGGGATGGTATCATGACAATGGCAACGCCACCTTTGTCCTGCCCAATGGGGTGACGGTTGGCGCAGGGCGGCGTGATGTGGTGTTCCAGACAACCCGCATGGCACGGGGCGCGGAATACGGCACAGCCGGGACACTGGCGGACTGGCAGCGCGATATTGCCGCGTATGCCGTGGGCAACAGCCGCCTTGCCTTTTCCCTGTCTGTGGCCTTTTGCGGGCCGCTGCTTGACCTGATGGGCGAACAGTCGGGTGGGTTCCACATCGTGGGCAAGAGCCAGTCCGGCAAGTCCACGTCCCTGTTCGCGGCGGGTTCGGTCTGGGGCAAGGGCGACCGTGACGGGCAGGTGCGGTCATGGCGTGGCACGTCCAACGGGACGGAGGGCATCGCGTCCGAGACCTCCGACACCCTGCTTGTCCTTGATGAGATGGGACAGGCCAACAGCCGCGAAGTGGGTGAAATCACCTATATGCTGGCGAACAACAGCGGCAAGCAGCGTGCCGGGCGCAATGGCGAAGCCCGTGCCCGCAAGAGCTGGCGCGTGCTGTTCCTGTCCACCGGCGAAATCACGCTGGCAACCAAGATGGGGGAGGCCGGACAGCGCCCGATGGCAGGGCAGGAGGTCCGCCTTGTGAACGTACAGGCCGATGCAGGGGGCGGGATGGGCCTGTTTGAAAACCTGCATGACATGACCTCACCGGGCGACCTTGCCGATCATATCCGCCGTGCGGCCCGGACAAGCTACGGCACCGCAAGCCGTGCCTGGTTGCAGGCCCTTGTGATGGACCGCAATGAGGATGAGGCTGCCCTTACCGATACCATCAAGCAGATCGTGGCACGGTTTGAGGAACAGGCATTGCCTGATGCTGCCCCTGTCGATGGGCAGGTGCGCTCTGTGGTGCGACGGTTCGGACTGGTGGCTGCTGCGGGGGAAATGGCAACCGCGTATGGCGTTCTGCCGTGGCAGCATGGGGAAGCAACACGGGCCGCTCTGGTGTGCTTCCGTTCATGGCTTGATGAACGCGGGGGCACCCAGGCGGCGGAGGACAGGACCGCAATCGAGCAGGTCCGCCTTTTCATTGAGGAACACGGGGAAAGCCGCTTTACCCTGCTGGGTAGTCCCGATGGTGACGGCGATGACAGCCGCTCCCGCACGATCAACCGCGCCGGATACCGCCGCAAGGTGACGACAGAGGGCGGTGCGGAGAAATGGGAATACCTGATATTCCCCGCCGTGTGGCGTGAGGTCGTGTGCAAGGGTCTGGATGCGAAGCGGGCCGCGCAAAGCCTGATCGCCGCCGGGTATCTGAGTTCGGGCAGGGGCGGCAAGGCATCCTCATTCCTCAAAGACCCCGAACACGGCAAGTCCGTGCGCGTCTACACAATCACTGACGACATTATGGGTGGGGACAAATGATGGCCCATCCGGTCCCGGTCACACCGGTCACACCGCGTGTTTTTGCTGGTGTGACCGAAAGTAATCCTGAAAAACGGCGGAAAACAGCTAATCAGAACGCTGGTCACACCGGTCACACCGGTCACACCGCATTTTACAGACCCCAAACCGGGTTGGCGCTGTTTTCACCTGATAGCAGGTGGTCTGAGGGACTGCCCGCTGCTGAGAACAGCGCAGATAACAGCGCGAGGCATTCGTTGAGAACAACGGGCCTGAACGGGACGCACATGCACATCGGAGGTGGGCATCATGGTTAGTGTCGCCCTTGCCGGACTGATGGAGTGGGCAAAGTCGGATTGCGCCCCGGCGATCCCGGACCCCTCCGCCCTGCTGGCGCAACTGGATGATCTGGGGTGCCGTGTCGTGCTGGTGGATGGGCAACCGGCCATAAGGGGCAATACCGCCGCCATTACCCCGGACCTTATCCGGATGATGAAGCACAGTCGGGACGCCATCATCCAGATGCTGGAAGCAGCCGGACCATCCACAGCGCAGCCCCAGCCGGATGAAAACCGTTCGGGCATCCGGCTCGACCCAAAGACCGGCAAGCTGCACCTATTCGGCTCACCAGACCCGCAATGGCTCAAAGAGCAGGGGTGGTCATGGGACCAGAACCGCCGCCGCTTCATGGCTCCCTATCCACACGACCGGGATGACGCCACGCCCGAACACATGATCGGCGGCGGCCCGCGTCTGCCTGATGACTTCCCCGAAATTACCTATGCCCCTGACAGCAATGAGGACGCCTGACATGACCAATCCCAAATATGCAACGGCCCGCGCTGTGCCGACCGTGATGGCTGATCCCGCAACACTGGACCCGAAGGCTGTGCGATGCCTGTGGACGCGGCCTGTCCCGGTGGCGGTGGGTGATGCTGCCTATCTTCCCTCTGTGGTGTTCGTGGACGGCACGGAATGTCCGCTTGCCTGTGCGATGGACGGGCTGGCGGCTCGCCAGTTCTGCCAGAAGATTGCCGCTGTCCATGACTGGCCCGTGAAGGATGGCCGTGCGCTGGATGAAAGCCGGGAAGTCGCACAGGCCCGTATTATGGCGTCACTGGATGATAATGACCGCAAGGAAGTGGATGGCGTGGGTATGGTGAACATGCCTGGCACAGGCAGGATCGCGGCCATGTTCGCGCATGATGCCGGGCTGCCATATGGATTCGCTGTGGAGGCAGTGACGCGACGGCTTACGGCGCTGTTTCGCCAGATGGTCATACCAGGGCAGGACACGGACGAACACAGGCAGGTGGCAATGGATGCAGCCACAGACAAGATGGCTGAACTCTACCGGGGCGAGAAGCCACAACCGGGCCTGTCTGAACTGGGCACGCACGGCGCTGGCGTGGTGATTGCCGATTACTGCCATGACTGGAACCGGACAGACGATGACTACCAGCGTGCCCTGACAGCAACCCTTGAGGCATTGGGTGATTTGTGGACGGAGCGTGGCATCGGGGAAGTGGAGCGCAACCGCATGACCGATGAAGTGATGGATACCAGCCTACGCCGCTGGTTTGCCCTCACAGGAAGGGCCGTGGCGGGGTGATGGCAGGCGGGCGGAGGTCAGCATGACCCGCAAAGGAATATGGATTAGACAGGCAAGGGGCTTCCAGAAATGGAGGCCCTTTTTTTATGTGTATGGGAAACACCCGTACACCGACCTTCTTACTGTGTAGGTCAACCTTTTTCATTACGATATCAAAACAATTATACACCCCATCCTGCCTGTCAAAGCCATCCAAGCGACAGTTTTAAGAGGGGTATTAAGGGGGGCAATCCAAAAGGCTACCCCTGAAAAATGGCTGTATTCTGCTGTTTTCTGGAAATGAATGGCGGAGAGAGTGGGATTCGAACCCACGGTACGCTATTAACGCACACACGCTTTCCAAGCGTGCGCCTTAAGCCGCTCGGCCATCTCTCCAACCGGTCAGTAACGGGACGCTAATCCTGCCTGACGGGTGCGGAACATAGCAGCAATTCGTCCAAGCGCAAGGGGAAAACGGCACGATTATCCCACTGATTCACGGGATAATCGTGCGGTGCCGCGTCGTGTGTCAGTGATCCATCTTCAGCGCGGCAAGGAACGCACTCTGCGGGATTTCCACCTTGCCGAACTGACGCATGCGCTTTTTGCCTTCCTTCTGCTTGTCCAGAAGCTTGCGCTTGCGCGAGATGTCGCCGCCATAACATTTGGCCGTCACATCCTTGGACATCGCGCCGAGTGTTTCACGTGCGATGATACGGCTGCCGATGGATGCCTGAATTGCGATCTTGAACAACTGCCGGGGGATCAGCTCCTTCAGCTTTGCGCAGATCGCACGTCCCCGCGTTTCGGCTGCCGAACGGTGCGCGATAAAGGACAGCGCATCCACAGGTTCCTGATTGACAAGGATGGAGATGCGCACAAGCTCGCTCTCTTCATAAGTGTCCATCTGGTAGTCAAAGCTGGCATACCCGCGTGAGACGGATTTCAACCGGTCATAGAAGTCAAAGACCACTTCATTCAACGGCAGGCGATAGACCGCCATTGCCCGGTTGCCAACATAGGTCAGGTCCTGCTGTATCCCGCGCCGTTCCGTACACAGCGTCAGCACCGCGCCCAGATATTCGTCCGGCACCATGATCGTCGCCTTGATCCACGGTTCCTCGATACGTTCAATCAGCGATCCGTCGGGCATGTCGGCGGGGTTATGCAGTTCCTCCATCGCGCCATTGGTGCGCCACAGGCGATAGACGACCGATGGGGCCGTGGCGATCAGGTCGAGGTTGAATTCCCGGCTGAGGCGTTCCTGGATGATTTCCAGATGCAAAAGCCCAAGGAAACCACAGCGGAAACCAAAGCCCAGCGCGGCGGAGGTCTCGGCCTCGTAATGGAACGACGCATCATTCAGGCGCAGTTTGGCAAGGCTGTCGCGCAGCTTCTCGAAATCATCGGCGACGATGGGATACAGCCCGCACCATACCACCGGTACGGATGGCTTGAACCCCGCAAGGGGCATGTCGGCGGGACGCCGGTCATCGGTCAGGGTATCGCCCACGTTACAATCGGCCACCGTCTTGATCGCCGCGTTGATATAGCCGATTTCCCCCGGGCCAAGTTCATCCATCGGGGTCAGGCGCGGGGCGAATACGCCCACCTGGTCAACATTGTGAACCACGCCGGTGGACATCATGCGAATGCGCATGCCCTTCTTCAGGCGGCCTTCCTTCACACGGACCAGTGTGATGACCCCAAGATAGGGGTCATACCAGCTATCGACCAGCAGCGCCTTGAGCGGGGCTTCGGCATCGCCCTTTGGCGGGGGCAGGCGCGTGACCAAGGCTTCGAGTACCGCCTCGATGTTCAGGCCGGTCTTGGCGGAAACTTCCACCGCGTCCTCGGCGTCGATGCCCACGACTTCCTCGATCTGCGCCTTGACGCGTTCGCAGTCAGCGGCGGGCAGGTCCACCTTGTTCAGGACGGGCACGATCTCATGGTTGGCGTCGATGGCCTGATACACATTGGCCAGCGTCTGCGCCTCCACCCCCTGTGACGCATCAACCACCAGCAGCGATCCCTCGCATGCCGCCAGCGAACGGCTGACCTCATAGGCGAAGTCGACATGGCCCGGCGTGTCCATCAGGTTCAGGATATAGGTCTTGCCATCCTTTGCCGGATAGGTCAGGCGCACGGTCTGTGCCTTGATCGTAATGCCGCGTTCACGTTCAAGGTCCATGTTGTCAAGGACCTGGTTCGTCATCTCGCGCTGTGTCAGCGCGCCACAGGCCTGGATCAGGCGATCGGCCAGCGTCGATTTCCCATGGTCGATATGGGCAATGATCGAGAAATTGCGGATCAGGGAAAGGGGCGTGTCGGTCATGCGCGAGACATAAGGTAAAAATTGCCAAAAGTCAGCCGGGACATCATGAATTAATCCTGTTTTCAGGGGCCGTCGCGCCTGAACCTGCGGCAATGGTCAAAGGCAGGCCATCGCAATGCGGTGAACACGTGTATCGCCGTCCATTTCGATGGTTTCCCCCTCTATGCGCCCAACGCCACGAATACGGATTCGTTCATGCAGCGGCGCGGTCAGGGGCACGTCATGCCACCGGTCGGTCACGATCCCGCAACAGGCATGGGAATCAGGACCATGCAGCAATACGCGGTCATGCTGCCGGATCGCAGCGGTGGGGGAGACCACAAGTACGGTCCCGGCGCGAAAGATCGGTTCCATGTTATCGGAATCGACCAGTACCGCGTAGGAATGATGGTCCGCCAACCCATGGAAATCCCATGTTTCCCAACGGTCGCCACTGGGCAGGCCGGATTCGTCAAACAGTTCGGCCTGCCCCAGTTCCGAAAATGGCACGATCATGAGGTGCGCATGATGCGTCCCGCCCAGCCTGTCGCCATGGCCCGTCATCAACCGCCCGAACCCTTCGAGCGAGATGCCGGTGGCCGACAGTGTGCGCGCCAGACTTTCGGTCCCGGGCCAGCGTGGCCGCCCCGATGATGTCATGCGTTTGGAGGGGTTGAAGGTCGTGCTGTCCAGCCCCGCCGCGCGGGCCAGTCCCGATGGGGTCATGCCGCGTTCCGTCGCCAGAAGATCCAGCGCCCGCCAGATGTCTTCATGGCTGATCATGTCAGGGCCGTTTCATGATTTCGCTGCAATGCCGTTTGGTTCCTGTTGCTGAAATTACAAACCGCCCGTCATCGCGTTGCAGGGCCAGCCCCATTCCCGCCAGCCGTTCCAGGCACGGTGTATCCGGCAGACCCGCCGGGCGCCCGGCCTGTTCACTCAGGCTCAGGCGGTGCAGGGCCGAACGGCAGCAGGTCTCAAGATAAGGCTGGTCCCACATGGCGTCAGTCACCCTGTCGCATGGGCACAGCGCCAGCCGGTGCCGATGCGGCAGGCTGGCGGGGCCCAGGGACGCAAAGCCCGCGTCGGTGGCCGCATGAAGGACGTATCATCATGAATGTCGATAAGAAAATGCAAAGCTTTCAATGGCGAACCATCAGTATACATCATCACAATATTTTAATAAATATGCTATTTTTCAATATAACCGAATTGGGCGGGTTTCGTGTCCCTTGTGCCACGGAAAAGGCAGCCATGTGTTATGGGGTCTCCCGTCCGGCGGAGGGGGACATTATGTGAGGTGCAGGGCGACAGGGTGCGATTTTGACACAACCTTGTCCAAATGCAGCCATATGTCCGTGGTTGTTTCCAGTCGGACCAGCTTATCTTGCAGTTGATGAGGGTAATAATGAAGTTTAATCGTTTTTTTCTTGCAGCGAGTCTGTCCGGTGCTGTTTTCGCCCTTTCCCCTGCGGCGCACGCCACGGATTGCAGCCAGAACTCAACCACGCCAAGCTGGGACGTGCTGGATCGTGCGGCGCAGGCGGGGGATTGTGCGAATAACCGTCTGCAGGCCTATCGTGACAAGAGCAACGCGCAGATGCAGCAGCGCCAGCAGGCCCTGAAGGACAAGGAAAACCAGTTGCGTGATAATACGACCGGCCGCTGGGACCGTGCCCGCAAGGCAGAGGAGCAGAAGCTGGCGAACGAACGTTCGAACCTGGACCAGCGCGTGCAGAATGGTCGCAATCGTCTTGATACGATCCGTAATGCCCCACAGCAGAAGATGGACCAGATCCGCAATGCTGGCGCCGCGGAAAAGCAGAACTGGAACAACATGCGCAACCAGACGCGTTCCGATGTCGATAGCCTGCTGGGCGGCGGGCAGTAACGCCTGATCCCTTAACGCCTGATCCCTTTCCCATCACGGGGACAGGGAACGACAATGGCGCGTATTGCGGTGTGCCCCGCGATACGCGCCATTTCTTTTTGTCCCCGGGACTTGTCCCAAACAACCGTGGGTATCCTGCCTGGGGATCACAATTTTTCTGGGGCAGGGTCCAAGATGTTGGGTTCTGTCCCGTCGCAAAAGGACAGCACCCAATATTCCTGAGAGACTGTTTGAAAAGTCAGGCTCGATAACATCCTGAAATCATAAAAGTTTTTGGTGAAGCTTTTTCCAAAAAGCTTCAGAAGACGCCGCCTTTTAAAAAAAGGCGGCACCCAAACACTTCTCTTGTTTTTTTATCAATGAGTTGTTTTCAAACACTCTTTTAGTTGTCTCGGAACGCCGTCAGGTCAGACCGTTCAGGCCGGTCGTGCGCTGCGCTTGCGTGACGATCCGGGTGCGCCCCCACGCGGGCCACCATGCCCACCCCCGCCACCAAAGGGGCGCGGACGACGGGCACCGGCGGGCGGGCGTCCACCAGGGCCACGCGGCCCCATGGAACGGCGCGGGCCCATGCCGCCACCGGGGGGGGCGGATGCCGGGGCGATCTGCACCTCGTCATTGTCGATCGCGGCGATGCAGGAACTGAACTTTTCCGCCGTATCGGGCGTGATTTCGAACAGGGTCTGCGTATCGGCGATGCGAATCGCGCCGATATCGGACTTGCGCACCCCGCCAAGGCGGCAGATCAGCGGCACCAGCCATTTCGGGTCTGCCTTGTCCTGCCGTCCGACGCTCATGGAAAACCATGATCCCGGCTCACGCGGGGCATGATCGCGGCCTTCGCGCGGCGCACGGGGGCCTTCGGCGCGCGGTGCGCGGGTGTCAGGCGTGATCTGGCGCACATTTTCCGGCTGCGGCAGGTGTGCGCGATAACTGCGCAACAGGGCGGCCGCCAACTGTTCGGGGGAATGGCCTTCCGTCAGGCGGGCAATCAGTTCATGATCCGCCTCGGGCACGGCGGCGGACAGGGCCGGGTCCGCCAGCAGGCGCTGTGTATCAAGCACACGGATTTCTTCCGCGCTGGGCACGGCGGACCATGTGGCCGAAATCTTGGCCCCCATCATCAGACGTTCCGCGCGGCGGCGCTGCGATACCGGCACCATCAGGACGCAGACGCCCTTGCGTCCCGCGCGGCCCGTGCGGCCCGAACGGTGCAGCAGGGTGGCCGGGTCGGTCGGCAGGGAGGCATGCACCACCAGCGCCAGCGCGGGAATGTCGATGCCGCGCGCCGCCACGTCGGTTGCGACGCAGACGCTGGCCTGGCCCTTGCGCAGGCTGTCGATCGCGCGGGTGCGTTCGGCCTGCCCCAGTTCGCCAGACAGCGCAACGGAGGAGAAGCCGCGTTCCACCAGCGCGGATTGCAGATGGCGCACCAGTTCACGCGTGGCGCAGAACACCATCGTCGTCGGGCTGTCGGTTTCGCGCAGGACATTGACAACGGACGGAATGATTTCCCGTGCATCCGTCAGCAGTGCGCGATATTCGATATCCGCATGTTGCTTGGTGCCCGACAGGGTGTCGATACGCAGGGCATCATGCTGGTAACGCTTGGCAAGCGAGGCGATCTCGCGCGCGATCGTGGCGGAAAACAGCAGTGTGCGCCGCGTTTTCGGCATCGCGTCAAGCAACTGTTCAAGCTCGTCACGAAAGCCGAGGTCAAGCATCTCGTCCGCTTCGTCCAGCACGACCACCCGCAGGTCCGTCATGACCAGACGCCCGCGTGACAGATGGTCACACAGGCGGCCGGGCGTGCCGACGACGATATGCGCGCCGATCTGCAGGGCGCGTGCCTCGCGTCGGGCGTCCATCCCCCCGATGCACGAGACGATGCGCGCGCCTGCCGCCGCGTACAGCCATGTCAGTTCACGCGTGACCTGCATGGCCAGTTCGCGCGTGGGGGCGATGATAACCGCAAGCGGTGCGCCGGCGGGACCCAGGCGTTCGTCACCGCCCAGCAGCGTATCGGCCATCGCCAGGCCAAAGGCGACCGTCTTGCCCGACCCGGTCTGGGCCGACACGAGGAGGTCACGCCCGTCGGCGGCGACGTCGAGAACGGCGGTCTGTACGGGCGTGGGGTTTTCATACCCCTGTTCGTCCAGCGCGCGCTGAAGTGCGGGATGGGTTTCAGGAAACGGCATATTATGAAGCAATCCGGGCAGAGTAAATTCAGGGCGACGCAGGAGGAGAGGCCGCCGGCCCTTCATGCGTCATGGGGGAAGGGGGTGCATAAAGAAAGATGGCCCGAAATGCCAGCAATAATGACGGGCCATGCCCAACGTCGCTTTGCGCGGGATGCTCACGCACGGCTTGTCACGCATGATCGGGGGCCCTCATGACAGGCCCGCCCGCGCCCGTTCCCGGCCGTGATGCACCTTCGACCCATCTCAGTGACCAGCCGTGGAGCGTCGTGAAAAAACGGTCAGGGCTGCTTTTGGCGCCCTGATTTCCCGGACCTGTTCCAAGGCGCGCCGCCTGATTTGGGCCGGGAGGCTTTTGGACATGGCCGCTTCGGGAGAAGGGGGGCATCGAAGAAATTTTGCATTTTCATCAATGCCGCGAAAATTCCTTGCGATCCGCACGTATCAGGGAACGAGGACGGCTGCCCCTTCGAAACGGCCATGGCGCAGGTCATCAAGCGCACGGTTGGCATCACGCAGGGGATAGGGCGTGGTTTTCGTGCGAACCCCCACGCGCGGGGCAAGTTCGAGGAAGTCTATCCCGTCCTGTCGCGTCAGGTTCGCGACCGAGACAAGCTGCCGTTCCTCCCACAGCAGGTCATATGAGAATGCCGGGATCTCGCTCATATGGATGCCCGCGCATACGACGCGCCCGGCCTTGTGTACGGCCTTCAGCGCAGCAGGCACGAGTGCGCCTACCGGGGCGAAGATGATCGCCGCGTCAAGCTGTTCAGGTGGGGCCTCATCAGATCCGCCCGCCCATGTCGCGCCAAGGTCGCGGGCGAAATCCTGTGTCTTCGTATCGCCAGGCCGGGTAAAGGCATAGACCCGGCGTCCCTGCCACAGTGCAACCTGTGCGATGATGTGGGCGGCGGCGCCGAACCCGTACAGGCCGATACTCTGCGCGTCCTTGCCTGCGATCACCAGTGAGCGCCATCCGATCAGGCCCGCGCACAGCAGGGGGGCCATGGCCACGTCATCTGTGCCATCGGGCAGGGGGAAGGCGAAATGCGCATCCGCCACGGCCATGGTGGCATAGCCGCCATCACGCGTATATCCGGTGAAGAGCGGGTGATCGCACAGGTTTTCCCGCCCGGTATCGCAATAATGACAATGCCCGCATGTATGGCCCAGCCATGGGATGCCGACGCGTTGGCCGATATGCAGGTCCGTGACATTGGCGCCAAGCGCGTCGATGCGACCGACAATTTCATGTCCCGGCGTCAGGGGATGGCCGGGAAAGGGCAGGTCGGCATCCACAACATGCAGGTCGGTGCGACAGACGCCACAGGCCCCGACCTTGACACGGATTTGTCCCGGTCCCGGGGCAGGGTCCGGCAGGGCCGTCCATTGCAGCGCTGTGTGCGGGGCGTTCAGTCTCATGGCATGCATGGCGTTATTCCTCCCTCGTCATCAGGCCCGTATGTGCGGGGCGCTGGAGAGGGGGCATCCTACCATCATGATGCGCGCGTGCGCATGACATGCGTCACACCGCCATACAACACCGACGCATGCGGCACATGCAGGCCACGGACAGGTCTCTGTCGGGAGCGCGCGCATATGATTGACAGGGTGCTGGGGCAGTCGTTCTGGAGCCGTCGTTGCTACATGGCGCCGGAAGGCGATGTCCGGGTTGGACGATACCTGCTGTAAAAAGGGATGCCATCCGCGCCGTCAGGCTGTTTCCGGCAGGGGTCAGTCAGATGTGCGGTAAGGGGTCATGGCATCAAGGGCCTGCATCTCGCCAAGGATGGCGGTACGTTCATGGCCCAGGAATTCCGCCACCGCATGGCGCAGGCCCGGATGTTCGATCCAGTGCGCGGAATGGGTCAGGCATGGGCGATAGCCACGTTGCAACTTGTGTTCGCCCTGTGCGCCCGCCTCCACCCGGCGCAGGCCGTGGCTGATGGCGAAATCCATGGCGCGGTAATAACAGAGTTCGAAATGCAGGAAGGGCCAGTCGCCACGTTCACAACCCCAGTTGCGGCCATAGAGCGTATCGCGGCCCATCAGGTTCAGCGCCCCGGCAACCGGCGTCCCGTCCTGTTGTCGCGCGATCATCAGGACGACCCGCGCGCCCAGACGTTGCGACAGAAGGGAGAAGAACGGGCGACGCAGGTAGGCGCTGCCCCATTTGCGGTCCACGGTGGAAAGGTAGAAGCGATAGAAATGATCCCACAGTTCCTCGGTAATGTCGGGGCCGCGTAGGGTTTCGAACACCAGGCCACAATTGTTGGCGTCGCGGCGTTCGCGTCGGAGTGTCTTGCGCTTGCGCGAGGCAAGGGTGCCAAGAAAATCGTCAAATCCGCCATAACCGGGATTGTCCCAGTGATACTGCACCCCCAGCCGCTGAAGCCATCCTTCGTCCCCCATCAGGTCATATTCGCCCGGTTCGCAGAATGTCACATGGGTGGAAGACAGACCCAGTTCGCCACAGACCTGCCGCAGGGCCGCAATCAGCGTACGCGCCATGTGTGCATCCCCGCGTAGGTCCGCGTGCACCAGCAGGCGCGGCCCTGGCACCGGGGAGAACGGCACGGCGACCTGTAGTTTGGGGTAATAGGCGCCACCCGCATCCTCGAATGCGCGGGCCCATTGCTGATCGAACACATATTCGCCGAATGAATGCGATTTGACATACATCGGGGCCACCGCGGCGATGGACCCGTCGGCCATGCGCAGGACCATATGCTGTGGCAGCCATCCGGTGCGTGCATCGACCGACCCGCTATCTTCAAGCGCGCAGAGGAAGGCATGGCTGACGAACGGATTGTCGTCGCCTGCGCACAGATCCCACTGCGTGGCCGCAATCTCCGCGATGCGACGGTGAAGGGTCAGGCCCGGCCGGGCCGGGGGGCGGGTGGAAGACATCGCGTTATCCCCGCATGTCGTGCGGCGGGCCTTCGCATTTCGACAGGAAGGCCCGCAATCGTGGATCAGGCGATTTCGAACAGGCCTTCGACCTCCACCGCCGAATCCAGCGGCAGGGAGGGTACGCCGACGGTCGAACGCGCATGACGCCCGGCATCGCCAAACACGGCAACGGCCAGGTCGGATGCGCCGTTCATGACAGTCGCATGCTGTGTGAAGTCAGGCGTGCAGGCAATGAAACCACCAAGGCGCACGACCCGCTTTACGCGCGACAGGTCGCCAATGGCGGCCTTTACCTGCGCGATGACGTTGATCATGCTGTATCGTGCGGCCTCCACCGCCAGTTCCACTGCGACATTGTCGCCCAGCTTTCCGGTGGCATACAGCTTGCCATCCACCAGCGGTAACTGCCCCGATACAATCAGGGAGGAGCCGTTGATGACGGCGGCGACGTAATTGGCAACCGGGGCGGCAGGCGTCGGCAGGACAATGCCATGCTGCTTGAGGCGCTCTTCGGGGGTGTGTGCGGACATCGGATCAATCCCTGTTTTTCACTGGCGCACGTGCGCCGTCATACAACCAGCCGCAGCCTGCCGCGTCGCGGTGGCGGCGTTTCGTCATTGTCACCGCCCGAATGCCCATTGGCCGGGTGTCCCTTGGCCATGTGCCCCTGTGCGGCATGTTCACGCGCAGGAAGGTCCAGCGGCAGCATGGGCGATGGCGTCGGTATCATGCTGTCCTCATGCGGGGCATCAGGCAGCCTGCGGCCAAGATAGGCATCGGACAATGCCCTGAAGGCGTAGTCCAGCATGGATGTCGCATAGGATGCAACCGCATCACCTTCGACCGTCCCGGCTGGGCCGAAATGGCTGTAGGCAAAGGCCTCGATATAGGTTTCCAGCGGCGCGCCATATTGCAGGCCGATGCTGACGGCCTGTCCCAGACTGTCCATCAGGCCACGTGTCATCGGGCTTTCGCGCGTGGGCGTGATCGAGATTTCGCCCAGCGTCCCGTCTTCGTATTCGCCAGTGCGCAGGTACAGGCGGTGACCGCCGACACTGGCCTTTTGGGTAAAGCCGCCATGGCGGGGGGGCAACGGGCGGCGCACGCCACGTTCCAGCAGTGCGCGGGTCTGCAACGTGTCACGCACGCAATCGGGGCGTGGTGGCATGCGGTCGATAAACCCGGCAAGCGCGCGATACATCGACTGGTGGGAGGACGCATCAGGCAGGGGCAGCACGACATCGCCCGCCAGTGTGGCGGCAAAAGCAGCCTCCAGCGTCAGGCCACGGCATGCCAGTCGCGCCAGCGTGCTTGTCGCCAGGCGCCCGTCGGGACGCAGGGGGGAAAATGCCGGGGCCAGCCCGCATGCTTCGACCCCAAGCAGTGCGTCGATCGGGCCGGGGGCGGAAAAGCCGGTTTCCACACGCGCCATGGGGCGTTCGGTTTCCACCGCCGCATCCTGCCATACGGTGCGTGCGATCTGGTTCACGCCGGGGACAACGCTGCGCACGGGCGGCAGGGGCAGGGCGTCCGCGCCTTCGCCTGCGTGGGCCACCAGCGTCGCCAGCGCGACAAGGCTGCATGCCGCGTCGCGTCCGCCCTCGCTATTGTAATCAAGGCCAAGGCCCGCAAGGCAGGCATCAAGGTTGGTCAGCAGGATTTCCCCCGCGACCATCGTGCGTGTTCCCGCCATGTCATCGGGCATCGTGGCCGGGGTCGGTGCGGGATCACCAAGCGGCAGTTCCCCGTTGCGCAGCGCCGCCTTCTGTTGCGCGATGGCGCGCAGCACGCGGGCCAGCAGGCGCAGCGCGGCCACAAAATCATCGGCACGGAAGCCGATGTCGGGATGCACGAATGCGGCAAGGTTGACGATAAATCCCGGCCTGCGGTCGAAATGCCCGTGCCACAGCGCCTCTGTCGGGGCGGCCTGGCGCAGCAGCAGCAGGCACGAGAGCGAGCGCGCGACCGGTTCGATGGCCGGCCCGGCGGTATCGCCCGCGCACAGGTCATCAATCCATCGCGCCGCCTCGTGCGTCAGGTCGATGGGACGGTGGCCCGGCGTCAGCCGCGCAAGCGCTTCCGCCGCCGTATCGTCCCAATCGGCGGGAAGTGTGACGGTGCGGGGGGTATCGTCGGGGTCCGCGGCGGCCTGCACGGTACGCATGCGAACGCCGTTCCAGTGGCTTCGTGCTGTCATGGGGGCAGTTTATCCCCGCCTGCCATCCGGCCGGAACCCGGTGGAAGGGGAGTCGCAACTATACATTCCACTGTATATCGTGGATATGGGGGATAACTTTGTGTGAATGACGCATGGGGCCATTGGCGGCGGCACGGTCGCGGCGTGATGCGTGCGATATGGGCACGATATGTGCGCGATCCCGCAGATGTGACGCCGTGTTCGCGGAAAATGCCGCTAGGTTGCGGGTCATGGCAAATCTCGGCACCCGTATCTATACCAGATTCAAGGGCCGGCTGGTTGGCAAGGATGCCGATGGCCGGTGCTATTATGAGGCCCGCACGGCCAACCGGACCGGTGGAGGTCTGAAGCGGCACGAACGCTGGGTCATCTATCACAAGGGGGAGGATGCGTCCGCCGTCCCGCCGGAATGGTGGGGATGGCTGCATCATGTCGATGACGCCCCCTTGCCCGAAAGCGCGCGCAAGGCGTGGCAGGCCCCGTACCAGCCCAACCAGACCGGCACGCCCGATGCCTATCGCCCGCCCGGCAGCGATTATCGCGGCGGGCAGCGGGCTTCAACCACCAGCGATTATGATGCATGGTTCCCCGAAGGGTGAAACGCACGGCATAACCTGTTATGGGTGATGCTGATCGATTTTGGGAAAGCATCGCGTCATGGTTGCTGCGGTTTCAGCGCGTCCGGAACGGAAGCCGGCTGATCTTCTGGCCGGGTTCGCGGTCCTTGCATTGCTGGGCGGGTTTCTGGCCTATGCCGTGATTGACAAGGGTCGGCCCGCCGAAAGTGGATACCGCCTGAATGCATCGTTCGCGCATATCGACGGGCTTGCCGTCGGGTCGGACGTGCGCCTTGCCGGGATTACGGTGGGACAGGTCGTTGAGGAACGGGTTGACCCCAAAACATTCGCCGCGGGCGTGACCTTTACGGTGCGCCCCGATATCAGGCTGCCCGATGATACGGCGGCCATCATCACCAGTGACAGCCTGTTGGGCGGGAAATATATCGCGTTGTCCCCCGGCGGGGATGACAGGATGCTGCGCCCCGGCGCCACGATCGGGGAAACGCAGGGGTCCATCAGCCTCGAACAGTTGCTTAGCAAGTTCATCTTCTCCGTCACCGACACATTGACGCAGGCCAATCAGGCGCGTGCCCATGCGCAGCAGTCCGGCGCGTCCCCTGTAGTAACTTCCCCTGTTGCGCCTGCCTCTGTCGCACCTTCCCCTGCCACGTCTGGCACTCCCACATCTGCCCCACCCCCTCTTGCGCCACTTGATGCGCCTGCCGTGGGCAAGGCGCCGTGACGATGGGACACGGTGAGAGTGAAGATGATGCGATTCCCGCGATCTGGCCCCAACCCGATGGACAGCCGGTGTCATGTCGGGAAAAACTGGTGGTGCTGCGTGAAAATTATGTCGAACTGCATGATGTCATGCGCGACGCGTTCGAGGATGCGATCCTGATGGGTGTGGATGAGGCGCAGATGCGGCGTATCCTGACTGAACTGGTCAACAGGATGCGGAGCCCGCACGCATGATCCGGCAGATGCGTGTTGCCGCCTTCGCCAGCTTGCTGCTGTGCGGGGGCATGGTCCTTCCTGTTGTGGCCCATGCCGATGCGCCGCAGTGGCTGGCGCCCCCCGTGATGTATCCGCCTGATACGTGGAAGGGGCGTGGCGTCGCGATCGTGCGTATCCTCGACAAGCTTGATGCCCATGTGCAGATCCTCAATATTCCCGCCGGGCAGGATGCGACCTACAAAAGCCTGACGCTGCATGCGCGGGCCTGTCTTGAACGGCCGCCGACGCTGCCTGCTGACACGGCGGCGTGGCTTGCCGTGCGTGACGCGCATGAGGGCATGACCCCCTTTGATGGCTGGATGCTGACGCAGGAACCCGCGCTCGGCCTTTTTCAGAATCCGCTTTATGACGTGCAGGTTGTCGGGTGTGCCGGGGCGGATGTCGCCCCGATTCCCCCGCCGCTTGCGGTGGTGCAGCAGCAGGCCACCCCTGCCGACGTTCCTGCCGCCCCCTCTGCCGCGGCGTTGGGGACAGCCGCCATGACACCCGATGGTGCGGCGTCCCCGGCCACACCGCAGACGGCCACACCGCAGCAGGCGACGACCCTGCCGCCGTTGCCGCCCCTTCCGCCTCAGCCGTCATCGCCGCCCCCGGCGCGCCCGGCAGCCCCTTCGCTGTCGTCCCCCGTTGCGCCCATGGCCGCCCCGCCACCGGCAGCGGAAGATAATTCGGCGGCTGCCCCACTCTTGCTGCATTGATATGCAAGCATGGTTCGACGCCACGTAAACGGGGGGCGGGCAGTACCGTTCCCTTCGTTTGCGTCGATATTTTCGCCTGTTCGGTTTCCCGGAGGTCATGAAACATGATGAGCCTGATGTCTTTCCTGCCTGGCCATGGCGACATGCCCCCCCCGGACAAGACCGCGTTCTTGCTGGATTTCGACGGGACTCTGGTGGAAATCGCGCCGACACCCGAATCGGTGAAGGTGCAGGCCGGGCTGCTGGCGACATTGCGGCGGTTGCGGGCGAAATGCGGGAATGCGGTGGCGGTCATTTCGGGCCGCCCGATTGACCAGATCGACTTCTTCCTGGGCGATGTGCCCTATGCCGTGGCGGGGGAACATGGCATCGCCGTGCGCCGCAGCCCCGGCGGTTCCATCGTGCGCGCCAACCTGCCGGCCGTGCCGTCCGCATGGCTGGTGCAGGCGGACGCGCTGGCGGCGGAATATCCCGGCGTGCGGATCGAGCGCAAGAAGGCGGCCGTTGTCCTGCATTTCCGTGGCGCGCCCGATGCCGGTCCGGCCCTGCGTGAGGTGGCCGATGGCTGGGTCGTGTCCGACCCGCGTTTCCATGTGCAGGAAGCCAAGATGGCGTGGGAAATCCGTCCCGCCGGTATCGACAAGGGCCACGCGGTGCGTGATCTGATGAAGGCGGCGCCGTTCGCGGGGCGTTATCCCGTGTTCATCGGCGATGATGTAACGGACGAGGACGGGATACGCGCGGCGGTCGCACTTGGCGGGATCGGCCTGCGTATCCCGCGTGACTTTACCGATCCCGCCGCCGTGCGGGCATGGCTTGGGGCACTGGCATGTGGGGGGGCTGACACATGGGGCGCCTGATTATCGTATCGAACCGTGTTCCCGCCCCGCGGGAGCGCAACCAGCCCGCAGGTGGGCTTGCCGTCGGGTTGAAAGATGCCCTGCGTGAAGGCGATGCCCTGTGGTTTGGCTGGTCCGGTCGGCAGGTGGAGCAGATGGAGGGGGACCCCACCCCCGGTATCGACCAGGTGGGGAACGTCACCTATGCCACCATCGACCTGACCCGCGCGCAGCATGACGGGTTTTACCAGAATTTTTCCAACGGCATCTTGTGGCCGCTGTTCCATTATCGTGTCGGGCTGATGAACTATTCCCGCATGGACTGGGAGATGTATCTGGGCGTCAATGCCATGTTCGCGCGCACGTTGCGCCCGCTTTTGCGGTCCGACGACACGATCTGGATCCATGACTACCACCTGTTTCCGCTTGGGCAGGCGCTGCGTGACCTTGGGGTAAAGTGCCGCATCGGATTTTTCCTGCATATCCCCTTCCCGCCATGGAGTCTGGTGCGCGCACTGCCGGGTGCGGAATTGCTGCTGGAGGATATGCAGAGCTATGACCTCGTTGGTGTGCAGACGCCCGAGGACGCGGAAAACCTGAACCATGCGCTGCGTATGAATCACATGGCCGAACGTGGGCAGGCGTTCCCGATCGGCATAGACCCGGTGGAATTCCGCGCGCAGGCCGAAACCAGCATGGAAGGGCCGGAGGTCAGCCGGTTGCATGACAGCCTGCGCGGGGCGCAACTGGTGCTGGGTGTGGACCGGCTGGATTATTCCAAGGGCTTGCCCGAACGTTTCAAGGGATACGAGGCGCTGCTCTCGCGCTATCCCGAACATCGTGGCAAGGTCACGTTCCTGCAGGTCGCCCCGATTTCACGCGGCAATGTGGAGGAATACCGACAGTTACGCTGTCAGCTTGATGAACTGACGGGACGGATCAACGGGGCCTATTCCGAATTCGACTGGACGCCGATCCGCTATATCACCCGTCCGATTTCGCGCGACGTGCTGGCCGGGTTCTATCGCATGGCGGATGTGGCGCTGATTACGCCGCTGCGTGATGGCATGAACCTTGTGGCCAAGGAATATATCGCGGCACAGGACCCGGCAGATCCCGGTGTGCTGATCCTGTCGCATTTCGCCGGGGCGGCGCCCGAACTGGACGAAGCGATTCTGGTCAATCCCTATGACACGGACGAAATTGCCGATGCGCTGCATCAGGCGCTGACGATGCAGCGCCCCGAACGCCAGACCCGCTGGATCGCGTTGGAAAAGGAAGTCAGCCGCACGACTGCCGTAAGCTGGGCCAATGATTTCCTGCAGGCGCTTGACGAGGCACCTGTTTGTGTTTCTTCGTAAGGAATGATGAAAGGCACAGGATTTGTGATGGCGCTGGCGGGTGCGCTGGCGCTCGCTCTGGCGTGGTGGACGGAACACGTGCTGGGACATGTCCCATGCGGGTTGTGCCTGTGGGAAAGATGGCCCTATCGCGTGCTGGTGGGGCTGGGGCTTGGGACCATGGTGCTGCCCCGTGATACGGCCCGCGTCATGCTGTGGCTGTGCATGCCGGTTCTGCTGGTGTCATGTGGGTTGTCCGTGCTGCATGTCGGGGTGGAACAGGGGTGGTGGCCCAGTCCGCTGCCGGAATGCATGGCCCCCACCTTTCATGGTGGCACCTTTGCCGAACGGCTGGCGTCGATGCCCGCGCGTCCGGCAAAGCCATGTGATGCCCCGACCTACCTGATTGCGTGGCTGCCGGTTTCCATGACCGCACTTAGCGGGCTTTACGCCCTTGGGCTGCTGTTGCTGGTGCCACGGGGGCTGAAGGTCAAGGGACGCTTCCGCGGCCGCGGCCGAAAAACAATCCAATGACGAACAGTATGATAAAGATAAAGAACAGGACCTTCCCGAAATAGGCGAAGGTCGATGAAATCCCGCCAAACCCGAAAACCGCAGCGATCAGGGCCAGGACGAGGAAAGTGATGGTCCAGCGTAACAGGTCCATATCCGCGTTCCTTCAGTTGGTATGTCGCATGGTGCCTGTGCGTCGCCGACGCCCATGCATGCAGTATAAATGTTTCACTCCCGATGAAGTTCATCGCGATGGGCATATCGTGAAGGCCGGGGGTTTGTGACGGGCTGGATGTAGGACTACATCTGACGGTCCGTGCTGCGTGCGCTGTCCCGTGGGGGCGGTACGTAGGGGCGCTACGTGGCCGGGTTGCGGCATCAGGCGGAGGCAGTTTCATGACGGATTTCCACGCACTCTATCGTCATGGGTTCGCGCGGGTCGCGGCCTGCACGCTGCCGGTGGCGCTGGCGGACCCGCAGGCCAATGTCGCGCGCACTGTACAGCAGGCAGGCGCCTGTGACGCGGATGGGGTGGCGGTTGCGGTTTTCCCCGAACTCGGCCTGTGCGGTTATGCCATTGAGGACCTGCGCCAGCAGGATGTCGTGCTGGAGCGTGTGGATGCGGCCGTGGCCGAACTGGCGGCGGCCACGGCCGGGCTGTTGCCGGTGCTGGTGGTGGGTGCGCCGTTGTGTCATGGGGGCGAACTGTATAACTGCGCCATCGTGATCCACCGTGGCCGCGTCCTTGGCGTGGTGCCCAAGTCCTACCTGCCCAATTACCGTGAATTCTATGAGGCGCGGCAGTTCGCCCCCGGCGCGGGCGTGCGCGACAGGCATATCCGCGTCGGCGGACAGGACGCGCCGTTCGGGACGGACCTCCTGTTCGATGCGGCTGACGTGCCGGGCCTGACGCTTGGGGTGGAAATCTGCGAGGATATGTGGGTGCCCCAGCCCCCCAGCACCCATGCCGCATTGGCGGGGGCAAGCGTGATCGCCAACCTGTCCGCCAGTGACATCACGGTTGGCAAGGCGCAGACCCGCACCCTGCTGTGCCAGGCCCATACGGCGCGGTGCCTCTGCGCCTATGTCTATGCCGCCGCGGGTGAGGGGGAATCGACCACAGACCTTGCCTGGGACGGACAGGTTTCGGTGTTTGAAAATGGGGCGGTCCTTGCGCGCAGTGCCCGCTTTCCCACAGGTGCCGTGCGTGCGGTGGCGGATGTCGATCTTGACCTGCTGCGGCAGGAACGCATGCGCATGGGCACATTTGGCGACAACCGCCGCGCGGCAGGCGGGGATGGCACATGGCGGCGGGTGGGGTTTGTCCTTGATCCACCGATGCGTGACATCGGGCTGCGGCGCGACATCGCACGCTTTCCCTTCGTGCCGTCCGATCCCACCCAGCTTGAGCAGGACTGCTACGAGGCATTTGCCATTCAGGTGTCCGCGCTGAAGCAGCGGATGCGGACATCGGGCGCACGACGCATGGTGATCGGCATTTCGGGGGGGCTTGATTCCACGCACGCACTGCTGGTCGCGGTCAGGGCGGCGGATGAACTCGGGCTGGGGCGCGATGTGGTGATGGCCTATACCATGCCCGGATTCGGTACGACGGCGGGAACACGTTCCAACGCACTGGCGTTGATGGAGGCCCTTGGCGTCACGGCGGCGGAAATCGACATCCGGCCAACCGCACGCATGATGCTGGAACAGATGGGGCACCCCTTTGCCGGGGGGGCGGCGGTATATGATGTAACGTTTGAAAATGTGCAGGCCGGGTTGCGCACCGATTTCCTGTTCCGGCTGGCGAACCAGTCAGGGGGCATCGTCATTGGCACAGGTGATCTGTCCGAACTTGCGCTGGGGTGGTGTACCTATGGCGTGGGGGACCAGATGTCGCATTACAATGTCAATGCCGGCCTGCCCAAAACGCTGATCCAGCACCTGATCCGCTGGGTCATGTCCAGCGGGGCAGAGGATGCGCGGACCTGTGTCATCTTGCGTGACATCCTCGATACGGAAATTTCGCCCGAACTGATCCCCGCGCATGAGGGGCACCCGGTCCAGAGCACCGAGGCACGAATCGGCCCATACGCCCTGCAGGACTTTAACCTGTATTATATCCTGCGCCATGGGTTCCGCCCGTCGCGCATCGCGTTCATGGCGTACCATGCCTGGGGTGATGCCACGTGTGGGGCATGGCCACCCGGATTCCCCGATGATCGCAAGGTGGCCTACCCGCTGGAGGAGATCCGTCGCTGGCTGCTGGTGTTCGTGGAGCGCTTCTTTGGCTTCAGCCAGTTCAAGCGTTCCGCCATGCCCAACGGCCCCAAGGTGCTGGCGGGTGGGGCATTGTCACCGCGCGGCGACTGGCGTGCGCCATCAGATGGGAATGCGCGCTTGTGGGTCGAGGAAATAGAGCGCGCTGTTCCCCTGAAGTAACGCCTGCCGGCCAATTTGCGCAATCCGTCGGCCCGGCCTGCCGTCTTCGAGAATTGTTAACTTCCTTCTGTCTAATTCCTGCGTGCGGGATCGGGTACGCCGCGCTGGTGACGGCGGCGGCCCCATTCACGGTGGGATGCAGGCGGTTGTTCCGTAACGCATGGATATCCCCCCACAGGTCGGAACAGGTTGGTGGCAGGGCGCGTGGCCCATGTCCGCACCACGGAACAGGGAGCGCAAAGCATGCAGGCTGTAAGCATCACGGGTGCGCAGGGCAGTACCGTATCCATTGCCACTGACAGTACGTTCACCAATACCCTTGCCCAGCAATATGCGCAGCAGGTGACTGCGACGCTGGCGGATGACACGATGGTCAGTGCGACGACCGGCACGAACCAGGCCACCGCCGCCCGCACCTTCGTCGATATCACGTCAGGCGGGACCTATACCCTTGATGGCAGCGATGCAGGCATCGTCATCGGTGGCCTGAACGGGCAGACGCTCAGTCAGGCCGTATCCGTCAACGCCACGGGTGTCACGACGCCGGTGGATGTGATCGCGGGTGACAGCGGCGGCGTGACCTATACCGCCGGCAGCCAGTCCGGGGTCTTTACGGCGGCATCAGGCAATAACGTGTTTGTCGGCGGGTCGGGTGATTACGTCATCAATACCGGTGCCGGGCGCGACACCATCAGCACCGGCACCGGTCAGGACACGATCAATGCCGGCATCGGGGCGGCCGCGATCTACCTTGCCGCCGCCAACAACACGCTGGACCTGAAAGGCGCGGATACCGTTTATTCCGCTGCTGGCGCGGCACAGAACGTCACGCTTGAAAGCAAGGGGTCGGTTTCTGGCGGTTCCAGCCTTGACCTTGGGGCAAAGTCGCGTGTGACCGATACCGGCAGCGACAACAGCATGACCGTGCATGGCGGCAGCACGATCACCGGCGGCACGGATGACAGTGTCACCCTGATGAACCAGCAGGGCCTGTACGGGCTTGAAGACCTGCTGGAGGCGCAGACGATGAACAGCGAGGCGGGGGATACGATTTCCGCCACCGGATTCGTGACGATCAACGATCCGACCGGCGGCGATGTCAGTGTCGATGGCTGCCTGCGGTTCCTCAATGCCCGCGGTAGCGCCACCGTAAGCGCATGGCGCAGCACCATTTATGGCGCGGCTGGCACCGATGACCTGAACATTACCGCCAGCGATGACACCTATACCGATTTTGATGGCAGCCAGGGGGCAGGCAATGAACTGTTCGATGGCAGCAATTCGACGGGTGACATCACTGCCATCGGCGGCAGCGGCCATAACACCCTGATCGGTGGCAGTGGCAACGACACGATGTCCGGCGCCAATGGCATCAATGATTTCATCTTTATCAAGGGGCATGCAGGCGGCCAGGACATCATCAAGGATTTTGGCAAGTCATCGGGAAATGTCGTGCAACTGAGTGGGTACAACATGACGCAGGCGTCCCTGCAGGACATGATCGCCGCCGCAACCGTGGCCGGTGGCAATACCACGGTGTCCCTGTCGGACCATACGCGCGTGACCTTCGTGGGTGTGACAGACCTCGGCGCACAGAATTTCAAGGCATAGGGTCTGATGACGGCGCTGTTGCCTGCCAATTGATCCACAGATGATCCGTCCCGGGAAATGGCCGGGGCGGATTTTTTATTTCCCTCACGTGACGGGGCGGGGTATCTGGGGCGATTTCAGGTATGCGCGCATATGATGCCATGATGCCATGATGCCATGATGCGACATGTGGCATGGTGTTGTCCCTGATTCCTGCTGGTCTTTTCGGGCATTTTGCGGGGATGCCTGTCCGGGGAAAGATGACAGGAATGTGAAATAATGATGCATATTCGATATAAAACATTCCCTCTTCGCCAAAGTTGGTATCATATCGTCTACTTCGGTAAGGGATGACGCTTTTGCTGATCAGAACAGCAATATTTGGCATGTAATGACAAAAATTCTCTGGCGTAACTCTATCTGCCGCGTTACAACCCGCGACCTCCCGGCCATGATGGTTCATGCACCATCGCGGGCGGGGACAGGATATGACCTGATTTTATACAGCATGGTTTGAAAGGAGCAGACAGTCTCGATGAGCAAAGCCTTTATTGCCGCCGTGATTCAGGATTCGATCGATTGCACTGGCGTGGCCGCCAACCAGGCTGCTTCGGACCTGATGGAAGCTATTATCAAGGAACTGAAGCGCGAAGGTGGGTTCACCCTGCCGTCATTCGGTACTTTTACCGTCAAGAAAACCAAGGCTCGCAAGGCGCTTAATCCGCGCACTGGCGAACCTGTCAAGGTCAAGGCAGGCAAGACCGTCCGTTTCAAGGCGAGTCCCAACCTGAAAAAGGCTGTCTGATATAACTTTGCCCGCCGACCGTCATGTGACGGTCGGCGGGCACATATATCATGTGACATCTATCACTGTGGCACGGCCCGTGGGCCGGATCAGGTGAACCATACGCTCAGGCTACGTACGCCCTGCGCGCCGCGGATCAGCACGCCCTGGATATCCGCCGTTGCGGAAGGGCCGCTCATCAACACGCCATAATGCGCAGTGTGGAATTCCGGCCGCGTCTGATAGGCCGTGTGCATATTGGCCGTGATCTCGCCCGGCGACAGCAGGATGACGATATGCTGTGCCAGATGCGCCAATGAATTCAGGGGCAATTGCGCCTCGCTCAGGAAAATTGACCCCGTCTCCGCAATGCCGAAGGCCGCGCGTACGACCGCGATGTCCACATCCTGGGCGTCCTGTGGGGTTTTCAGGGTTTCCGCGCGCATCGTGCCGTTGGTTTCGGGCACGGCGGAACAGACATTGCGCGCATCGGGGAAACGTCGTGCGATTGCCGCGTCAAGCGTTTCGTCACCCTGACGTTCCATCACGTCCCCGCCCAGGAGCTTGAGCGAGGCAACGAACCGTTCCACGCTGGCGTCAAGATTGCCCAGCGTCACAACGGGCGGCAGGGGATACTGCTCTGGCGCGGGGCGGTTGGTGCGCAGGGCCTGAAGGATTGTATCGCGCGCGTTCATCGTGAGTCCTCGGTCTTGCTGGCCTTGTCTGTCCGGTTGGCCTTGTACCATGCATGGAATGTCTGTTTGACCGGATGGGGATTTTCGCGGTGCTTGCCCCATGGATTGAGCCAGTTATACAGCGCAAAGCGTGGCAGCGTGCCCAGGGCTGTTTCCGTGGCGCTGATGGCGGCGCGGTACAGCTTTGGCTGTCCCATCAGCTTGCCCGCCATGTGCATGATCTCACGCTTGACGAACGGCATTTCATGGTGCTGCACCAGCACGCGGCGCCATTTGTACAACTGTTCGTGGATGTTGATCTTGACCGGGCAGACATTGGTGCAACTGCCATTCAGCGTGGAGGCATAGGGCAGGGTGCTGTATTTGCGTTCGTTGAAGGTCGGGTCGATGATCGCCCCGATCGGTCCCGAATACACCGCGCCATAGGACAGGCCACCCGACCGGCGATAGACGGGGCAGGTATTCATGCACGCCCCGCAACGGATGCATTTGAGCGAGGTCCAGAAATCCTCCATCCCCAGCCGTGCGGAGCGCCCGTTATCGACGAAGACGACATGCATTTCGCCCCCCTTCTGCGGGCCACGGAAATGCGTTGTGTATTGCGTGATGGGCGATCCCAGCGCACTGCGTGACAGCAGGCGGATGAAAACACCAAGGTCGGCCATGCGCGGCACAAGGCGTTCGATGCCGATGGTTGCGATATGCAGGTTTGGCACGGTGGCGCTGAGGTCGGCATTGCCTTCGTTCGTACAGACGACAAAGGTGCCGGTTTCCGCGACGACGAAATTGCCGCCCGTCATCCCCGCATCGGCGTGCAGGATTACGGGACGGGCCGCCTGTCGTTGTGCCTCCGCCAGCAGATGGGGGTCGCGGATGTCGGGGTCGGTCTTGTAATCCTTGGCAAAGATGCGTGCGACATCCGATGTCAGCTTATGCACGGCGGGTACGACGATGTGGCTGGGAAGCTGATCGTCAAGCTGCTGGATGCGTTCGCCAAGGTCGGTTTCGGTGACGGTGACGCCGCGTTTTTCAAGGTAGGGCCGCATGTCACATTCTTCAGTGACCATCGACTTGCTTTTGATCAGGCTGCGTGCGTTGTGGGCTTGGAGGATCTCGCCCACGATACGGTTATGTTCCGCCCCGTCACGTGCCCAGTGGACGTGAATGCCGTTTTTCTTTGCGTTCTCCTCGAACTGCTCCAGATATTCCGGCAGGCGGGCGAGCGTATGTTCCTTGATGCGCGAGGCCTCGGTGCGCAGTTCCTGCCATTCGGGCAGCATGTGCATCTGGTCATCGCGTTTCTGGCGCATGTCCCACAGGCGTTCATCATGGAACTGCAGGTGGGGGGCATCTTCGAGGAATTTTTTCGGCGGCTCTGGCGTGGTTGACCGGCCTGTTGCTCATGACCGTGCTCCGTTCAGGATCTGTGCGATATGGATGAAGCGGATCGGGATACCGGCACGTTCGGCGCAGCCCTGCTGGTGCATCACGCACGACGAATCCGCCGATACGATATATTCCGCGCCGGCCTGGTAATGGTCGCGCACCTTGTCCACGCCCATCCGTGCGGACACCGCTTCTTCCGTGACGGAGAATGTGCCGCCGAAACCACAGCATTCGTCAGGCCGCTTGGGGGTCGCAAAACGGATGCCCTTGACCTTCGTCAGCAGGTCCATCGGCTTGGAAAACGGCTTTTCACCCAGTTCCGACATGCTGGCGGTGCGGAGTGAGCGCAGGGTGCCGCAACTGTTATGCAGGCCGACTGTGTGGTTGAACTCCGCCCATGGGAATTCCTCCACCTTCAGGATGTCATGCAGGAATTCCACCAGTTCATAGGTGTTTTCACGCACATGACGGACCTCATCGGTCTGGAGGATGGCGTCGAAATTGTCGCGTACATGATGCGTGCAACTGCCTGATGGCATGACGATCTTGTCAAACCGGGCGAAGTTGCGCACGAACAGGGCCTCGGCAGCGGCGGCATCGGAATTGCAGCCGGAATTGCCCATTGGCTGTCCACAGCACGTCTGGTCAAGCGGGTATTCGACATCCTGTCCCAGTTTTTCCAGCAACTCCAGCGTGGCAATGCCGGCCTGCGGGTAGAAAGCATCAATATAACAGGGAATAAACAGGCCAATCTTCATCAGGGAGCACTCATCCGTAACAGATGGGGGGAACGTGGCGCATGGTATGTTATGGCGTCAAATATATATTGAACTAGGTTTCCATATATTATTTATATGGCAAATGGATTTAAGACATCTACGCTATTTTGTCGCTGTCGCGGAAAATGGCAGTTTCACACGCGCGGCCGAACAGTTGGGGATAGAGCAGCCCCCCCTGAGCCAGCAGATCAAGCAGTTCGAGAACGAACTTGGCGTCCTGCTGTTCCAGCGGCTGACACGTGGGGTGCGTCTGACGGATGTGGGCGTCGTACTGATGGATCAGGCCAAGGCCATCCTTGGCATGCAACAGCAGTTCCTGTCCATCGCGACCGGCCTTGCGCGGGGTGAACGTGGGCACCTGCGGGTCGGGCTGGCGGGGGCGGTGTCGCTGTTGCCGCTGATCCCGCAGACGGTGCGCCACTTTCGCGAGGAATGGCCTGATGTCACCATCTCGCTGGAGGAAAGCAATACGCCCGCCCTGCGCAAGGCGTTGCATGACCGGGCCATCGACATCGCAATCGTCCGCCCCCCTGTGCCCGATGGGGGGGAGGGGCTGGTTGTTTCGCCCCTGCTGGCGGAACCAACGGTGGTGGCGCTGCCCAAGGGGCACGAGCTGGCCTCCCGCCCAAGGCTGGAGCTTGAGATGCTGGCGGATGAACCATTGATCATCTTTCCGCGCGAACTTGGTCCCGGGTTTCATGACGCCATCCTGTCGGCGTGCCAGAATGCGGGCTTTACCCCCCGTATGGGACAGCAGGCCCCGCAGATCGCCTCGACCGTACCGCTGGTTGCGGCGGGTCTTGGCATTTCTGTGGTGCCACAATCACTGCACCAGATCCATTCGGGGGGGGTGACCTATCACTCGCTGGGGCCCAAGGCGCCCAAGGCGGACCTGGCGATTGCAATACGCGCGGGGCAGCATTCGCCGCTGATTGCGCATTTCGTGGCGATCTTGCGTGATTCGTGCCGTGATATGCAATTGCCAGAGGGGGACGGGATGACGTCCGATCCCCCGGAGAGTACCTGAAAAATTGCCCTAAAAGCTGACGCCTACAGGACAGTGGGCGATAGGGGCGGTTGGGCAATGGCCGGTTGGGAAAGAACAATGAAAGCTTTTGGACGCGGGCTGTTCAAAAAGACAATGTTTTTGTGATGTTTTTGAAAGCGGATTCTTTGGGAATCTGAACTTTCATTCTCATTTACCCGTGGGTCGATTTCAGATGGACATGGTAAAAAGGGGGAACCCCTCTATGGGAGTTCTCCCTTCATAACCAATCACGGCCCGCCATTCAGGCGGGATCACGGCAGGTCAGTTGTTGTTGCTGTCGTTGCTGGTGTTGCCGTCGTGGTTGTGGTGCTTGCCGCCATGGTGCCTGCCCTCGTGATGTTCACCTTCATGGTGCTCACCTTCTTTATGCTCGCCACCATTTTCGCCATCGCGATGTTCGCCGTGGTTGCCCTGCTCTTCATGGCGCTCTTCGTGGTGGTGGTTGTTTTGCTCGTCCTGCGCCATGGCGGGAACGCCATACGCACCAAGGGCACCAGCAACACCGGCAATCATCAGGAAACGTGTAAACTTCATGAAATGTCCCTCCTATTTATTTCATCAATAAAGCATTATGAACGCGACCTTATAGTGTCTTTAATGTGTACAAATGTTTCAGTCCGAAATAATTGAAAAATAAATTTATAGTTTTTTAATAAATATATTAAGGGCGGACAAGACTATACGATTCTGGACATGGATCATGGGTGTTCCACAAGATTTGTTTGCGGTGTGACGGGTTTTACTGTCTGTCACGTGCCGCATGTACCAGCGTATGGATAAATGACAGCTTGCGCAGAATGGCCGGTGTCAGCACGAAAGGATAGAAATCCGCCAGTCCCATGGACCGGTTCAGGCTGTTGACGGCATAGGTCAGTGGCAGCCACCCCTGCGCAATGGTATCGAATGCCGCCACGTCATAGGGATTGTCGTCAATCATGGCGCGCTGGCTCTGTGGATTGCCGGGCTGTTCACGCACCGTCATGCCATAGGCCCATGCCGTTTCCAGCGTGGAGACGATGTGCAGGTAATGCGCCCATGTCTCTGCAAAATCCTCCCACGGGTGGCAGGTGGCGTATTCGCTGACATAATGCGTCCGCCATCCCTGTGGTGGCCCATTTTCATAATGCCGTTGCAACGCCTGTTGGTAATCCATGCGGTCATCGCCGAAAATGGCCCTGCATTGCGTCAGGAACTGCTCGTCGCGTACCAGCAGGTTCCAGTAATAATGTCCGATTTCATGGCGGAAATGGCCCAGCAGCGTGCGGTAATGTTCGCCCATTTCCATGCGCATCTTCTCGCGCTGGGCATCATCGGCTTCGCGCAGGGCGATGGTGATCAGGCCGTTCTGGTGCCCCGTCATGACCGGTGGCCCCTTGGGTGCGTCATCAAGGAAATCGAAGGCCAGCCCCTCTGTGGGGTCCTGTTGGCGCGTATGCATCGGCAGGTGAAGGCGCAGCAACGTATAGAACAGGCGATGCTTGGCGATTTCGATCTTGTGCCATCGTTCCAGGTTGCCGGGCACGGACAGGTTGGGGATGATGCGGTTGAACTGGCATGCAACGCAGAATGCCTGTCCGGGCTGGCTGGCGGGGATCAGCCAGTTGCAGGTTCCATGGGCATGGTTGGCGCAGAATCGGTAAGGGCCGTCATCTGCACGTGTATCAAGCGCATGCCATGCGTTGCCATCTTCGGTCGGGGTCAGTGCAGACAGGCTGTTAAGGGTGGGGATATAGCCTAGCCGGTGCCCACAGCGTTCGCAGGCCGTATTTTCGAAAAACAGGACCTGATCGCAAGACTGGCATGAAAAGAGTTGCACGGCTGTTTGCTTTCCGTAACGCGAAGGGGTGCATGTGCCACGCCCCATGGGGAAAGTCAGGATATGGCATTCCCGTGTGGGTCGTGACAGTCCTTTATCTTCTGGGCCTTTATCTCATGGGCCTTTGTGTTGTCGCTGCGGCCTGCATGATGAAGGGTCATCGAAACGTCGAGGGTTGCGTTACAACTGTCGAGCAGCCCTGAAACCGGGGCGACCTGTTCGGGATGTGCCGCCGCTGCCAGCGCGATGTGTCCCCGTGACGTCAGCAGTCCCGACGTGGTGTCGAACCCCACCCATCCGATGTCGGGGATATGGGCCTGTGCCCAGGCATGCAGGTCGCATGTCGTGCCGCTGGCATCGGGTTGTATCAGGTATCCCGACACGAAACGCGCGGGTATGCCCATGTGGCGCAGGACCTGTATGAACAGCCACGCGCTGTCACGGCATGATCCCGTCTGGCGGCCCAGTGTTTCTTCGGCGTCCCAGACACCGGCCTCCATGCGGGTGCGGTAGGTGGTGCGGGTGGCAATCATCCGGTTGATCGCCGCCAGCCGGGCGCATGGGTCGGCAGTGTGGATCGACGCGGCCTCCGCAACGAAGGCGCGCAGGTGCGGCCCGGCGGCCTGTGGCGTCATGAAGGTGCCAAGCGCCGGGGCCGGGGTGGGGATAAGCTCGGCGCACGGGGCGGAACCTGTTGCTGGGGCAAGGTCCGCCGTCAGGCGCACCGTGATGTCGAAATCACGAACCTGCCGGTCAAATGTGATGTGGGCTTCGTGGTTGCCAAAATCATCATGTCGCCATGTCCTGTGGTGGTCATGGGGCGCAATATCCATGGCATAGGATACGATGGGGGTCGGGCATGCCGCGTGCGGGCGCAGGCGGATGGTCTGGGGGCCAAGGAAAACCGGGCGGTCGTAATGGTAGCTTGTCCGGTGAACCAGCGTGACGGGCCGGTTCATCACAGGGGGGCTTTCACGAAAGCATGTCGTACAAGAAAAGGCATCATGTTCCCGGACCGCCATGCGTACAATGTATCAGGCACGCGCCCCCCATGCATTGCATGACTTTGCCAGCAGCACCATACGCTGTGGTCATTTCGTTGAAGGAATGGCGAAAAAAGGAAATGGCATGCAGATTTCACCTTGGCAAGAACGTGTTTTCTTGCTCCGCTAAGTCGTAAGCGTAACGAAATGGCAGGTGGGTGGGCATGTTTCCGTCACGCCTGACCCCCCTTCCGCCAAGGGTACGGGAGCAGGGGCATGAATGATACGGTGGGGCGCGGCCAGGGACAGGGCGCGGGGCTGTTTGCGACATATGACGTGCCATCGTCCTTTTGCGAACTCATGCACCGTGCCGATCCCGCCACTCCGGGCCTGCGCTGCGTGCGCGACCGGCTGGCGCATTTCGAGCTTGATGAGCTGCGCCGTCGCACCGCGGCGGTGGAGGCACAGCTTTATCGCCTGGGTATTACCTTTACCGTCTATACCGATAATCAGGCCATCGACCGCATCCTGCCCTTTGACGTGGTGCCGCGGATCCTGACGGCGGCGGAATGGGATCATGTGGAACGCGGCGTGCGTCAGCGCGTGCAGGCGATCAACCTGTTCCTGTGGGACATTTACCATGACCGCCACATCCTGCGTGACGGGATCATCCCGTCGGAAATGGTGCTGGGCAATGCCAATTACTGTTCCGCGATGGTGGGGCTTGACGTGCCGGGCGGGGTCTATGTCCATGTCAACGGCACGGACCTGGTGCGCGACCCCGCCGGGCGTTTCCTGATATTGGAGGATAACGCCCGCACGCCGTCGGGCGTGTCCTATGTCATTGAAAACCGGCACATGATGTTGCGCATGATGCCTGACCTTGCCTCCGGTCTGGATATCCGCCCGGTTGACGAATATGGCCCCCGCCTGCATCGCGCGCTGGCGGAAACCGCGCCGCAGGGCGTGGACGACCCGCAGGTCGTGCTGCTGTCGCCGGGTATTTATAATGCGGCGTATTTCGAACATGTCTTCCTTGCACGCGAAATGGGCATTCCCCTTGTAGAGGGGCGTGACCTCATGGTTGTCGATGGTCGCGTTTTCATGCGTACGGTCGCGGGGCTGTCGCCGGTCCATACGATCTATCGTCGCCTGAATGACGATTTCCTTGACCCGGAGGTCTTCAATCCCGACAGCCTGCTTGGTGTGCCGGGGCTGGTGAATGCCTATCGCCGGGGGAATGTCACCATCGCCAATGCCCTTGGGACCGGTGTTGCCGATGACAAGGCGGTCTATGCCTATATGCCGCGTATCATCCGGTATTATCTGGATCAGGACCCCATCCTTGATAATGTGGAAACCCATATCTGCGCGGAGAAGGCGGGGCTGGATTACACGCTGGCGAATCTTGAACATCTCGTGGTCAAGCCGGTTGGGGAATCCGGGGGGTATGGGCTGCTGATCGGGCCGCATGCCACGGCGGCCGAACTGGATGATTTCCGTGCGCGCCTGATGGCTGATCCCGCCAATTATATCAGCCAGCCCGTCATCAACCTGTCGGTTTCACCCACATTGTGTCCGGCCGGGCTGGAGGCGCGACATGTGGACCTGCGTCCCTTCGCCGTGACGGGCAAGGATACATGGGTGCTGCCCGGTGGCCTGTCGCGCGTGGCGTTGCGCAAGGGATCGCTGGTGGTCAATTCCTCGCAGGGGGGTGGTTCAAAGGACACATGGGTGCTTGCGTCATGAAAAATCTTTCGGTTTTCCCCACACCCGTCCTGCCGGGCCTTCATAACCTGCTGTCACGTTATGCCGAGAGCATGACATGGATGGCGCGTTATATGGAGCGCATCGAAAACCTTGCCCGCCTGATTGAGGTGACGGGCACCTTTGTCCGTCCCCGCAATGGTCATGCGGGGTGGGAATCCCTGCTGCAGATCAACGCGGACGAGGACCGTTTCCATGCAATACATGAGGAGGCTTCGGAACATGCGGTCGTGGGATTTTATATCACCGAACGTGACAATCCCGGTTCCATTGCCGGGATGGCCCATGGCGTGCGTGAAAATGCCCGGGCGTTGCGTCCACTGATTTCCACGGAAATGTGGATGCACCTGAACGTCTTTACGCAATGGGTGCGCGACCTGACGCCGCGCGATGTCCGGGCCGGCAGCCTGTCGGGCATCTGCACGCGCCTGAAACAGGAATGCCAGACCCATTTCGGCATTACCGAAGGCACGTTGTACCGTGATCAGGCATGGCTGTTCTATGTGCTGGGCAAATATCTGGAACGGGCGGACCAGATCACCCGCCTGTTGGATATCAAATATCACATCCTGTTGCCGCGCGGGGTTGATGTCGGGTCTGATATCGACACCAGCCAGTGGACATCCGTCCTGCGATCTGCTGCGGCCTATCACGCGTTCCGCCGTGTGCTGCCATCGGGGATGACACCGGTGAACATCGTCGGATTCCTGCTCAAAAATGATGGGTTTCCGCGTTCACTTTCCACCAGCCTGCGTCAGGTTCATTCCGCGTTGGGGTTGCTGTCGGGGGAATATCGCCTGCGCCACAGCAGCCACATCCTTGAACGGGTGGAGGAATTGCGCGTAACCCTTGCGGAACAGACCGCCGAGGAAATCATCGGGCGCGGCCTGCATGAATATATGGAATGGATGCAGTGCCAGTTGCGCCAGATTCAGGAGGAAATCATGCAGGCGTTCTGGCCTGCCGTGCCGGTGCCTGTATCGGTCGCGATGTCAGGGGGGCAGGTGCAGTAATGCGCGTGGCCATGCCCCCGCCGGGGGTGGGTGACCCCATATAAAATGCAAGGGCGTGCCGCGCGCGGATATTTCCACTCCCCCCCGGGTCACGCCGCTTTTTTAAAAGACTGTTTGAAAAGTAAGTCTCAATAACATCCTGAAATCATAAAAGTTTTTGGTGAAGCTTTTTCCAAAAAGCTTCAGAAGACGCCGCCTTTTTAAAAAAAGGCAGCACCCAAAAACTTTTCGTGTTTTTTATCAGTGAGTTGTTTTCAAACACTCTCTAAGAACCTGATTCGAAAGTTTTTCAGCACTGACAATGCCTTGCGGTTCTGCGGGTCAGCATGCGGATTGAGGCGATCAAAGTCCACGCTGTTGATGAGGCTATGGACTTTTCCCAGTCTTTGGCGAGCCGCCTGCATCGACCGAGCCAGGCGAATGTTCGTTCGACCACCCAGCGGCGAGGCAGGATTTCAAAGCCTCTGGCTGTGTCTGATCGCCTGATGATTTCGACCGTCCATTTTCCCATGCTGGCGAGCGCGGATCGCAGTTTATTACCGGCATAGCCGCCATCGGCGAAGATGTGGCGAAGCCATGGAAAGTGTTTGCGTATTGCCGCCAGGACATCGACAGCCCCGTCACGATCCTGAATGTCAGCGGCATGAACAAGGAGGAAGATCAGGAAGCCGCAGGTATCCGTCAGAATATGGCGCTTGCGACCTTTGACCTTCTTTCCAGCGTCATAACCGGAAATTCCCCCACTTTCCGTGGTTTTCACCGACTGGCTATCAATCACGCCCGCGCTCGGGGAGGCCTTACGCCCTTCGATCTCCCGCAGGTTCATGACCAGTACTGTGTTCATCGCTTCGAACAGTCCGGCATCACGCCATGCGTAAAAGTAGCGCCTGACGGTCGAGACCGGTGGAAAGCATTTCGGCAGCAGACGCCACGCACACCCACCCGAGGCGATATAGAGTATCGCGTTTACAACCTCGCGCATATCCGCCGTGCGAGGCCGTCCGCCCCGTTTCGCCGGGGGCACGAACGGCATAATCAAAGCCCACTCCGCATCCGTCATATCCGATGGATATCGCAATCCCTCCCGGCTATGTTCGTGTCGGGCAATACCAGTCCATGCCACCATTCACTCCATCTCTTCGCAAAGACGGATGAATCACAACATGCTGGTATTGTTCAAAAACTTTCGGATCAGGCTCTTAGAAAAAGGCGGCACCCGGAAGCTCTTGCTCACCCCTGCCGTCAGGCCGGGGCAATTTCCTTGGGCGTATAGCCCGCAAGCCATGTGATGAGGTCGTCAGAGGCAAGCGGCTTTGAGAACATGTAGCCCTGCAGCACATCGCAATCCATGTTGACCAGGATCTGGCGCTGTTCTTCATGCTCCACCCCTTCGGCAACCACGGTCATGCCCAGACTCTGGCCAATGCGGATCACCGCGGTTACGACCGAACGGACCTTGTCCACTGTTTCCAGACCGTTCATGAAGCTGCGGTCGATCTTCACCTCATTGACCGGCAGGCCAGCAAGGTTCGACAGGCTGGAGAAGCCGGTCCCGAAATCGTCCATCGACATGCCGACCCCCAGTTCACGCAACGCCTGTGCGGCCTTGATGGTGCGGTCATAATTGTCGATCATCGTGCTTTCGGTAATTTCCACCATCAGGCGTGCAGGCGGGATACCTGTTTCTTCCAGGACTTCCGCCACGAATTCCGGCAGCTTTTCATCGCGGAAATGCAGCGGGGACAGGTTGACCGACACGGTGGGGACATCAATCCCGTCGCGGATCCATTCGGCCATCTGGCGGCATGCCGCGCGCATCGACCATTTGCCGATGGCCTCGATCTGTCCTGTTTCCTCCGCCACGGCGATGAAGCGCGCAGGGGAAATGAAGCCAAGGGTCGGGTCGTTCCAGCGTGACAGCGCCTCCACCCCATACATCTTGCCCGTGCGGGCATGTACCTGCGGCTGATAGACAAGGCGCAGGCGATCATGCGCAATCGCATCACGCAACGCCGCAGCAAGGATCAGGCGGTCCGTAGCCTGCTGGTTCATCTTGGGGCTGAAGAAGCAGTAATTGGCCCCCCCATGCGCCTTTGCCTGGAACATCGCCGTTTCGGCATGCTTGAGCAGTGTCTCCCCCGCCTCACCATTCTCGGGATAGACGCTGATCCCGATGCTGGCGGAAAATGTGACGGATACGTCGCCTACCTGCATCGGTTGGGACAGCAGGCGCAGGACCATGTCAGACAGGGATGACGCATGCTGCTGGATGCCGCTGGTGATGATCGTGAACTGATCGCCGCCGGACCGTACGATCGTGTCGTCGATGCCGATCGCATCACGCAGTTGCGTCGCGATATAGGAAATCAGGTCATCGCCCGCCGCATGGCCGAAGACATCGTTGATGTTCTTGAAATTATCCAGTCCCAACGACAGCAGCATGAAATTGCCGCGTGTGGGACGGCGCAGCATCTTGTCGAGGTGCTGGCGCAGCCACATCCGGTTCGGCAGGCCCGTCAGCGTATCGAAATGCGACAGCTTGGCGATATGTTCCTTTGCCTCGTACCGCTCCAGCGCCAGCGTACACAGGTGCAGGCTGGCGCTGACGGCCTTCTGGCACCATGATTGCGGCTGGCGCTTGGTGCGGAAATACAGGGTGAACACCCCGGCCACCCTGCCGCCACGCAGCACGATGGGGGTGGCCCATGCGGCGCGGATGCCGTTGCGCATGGCCGCCGAACGCAGCGTCAGCCATTTGGGGTCAATCTCGATATCGGGGGAGGTAATGCTTTTCCCGGTATAGGCGGCGACGCCGCTGCTGCCGACATCCGGCCCGATTTCAAGGGAATCGAACAGTTCGACCAGCGACAGCGGCAGGCTGGCGCGACCGACGCATTTCAGCTTGGAACTGTTATCCACCGTAAAGATGGCGGGCATCACGTCGAGGCCGTTATTTTCAATGCGGCGGCAGATGAAATCCATGATTTCGCGCAGGCTGAGATCGCTGGAGATTGCCTCCAGCGCGTCGCGCTGCAACGTTTCGAGGAAATGGTTTTCTGTAATGTCCGTCAGCACGACGACGATATTCTCGATATCGCCATGGTCTTCGAACACCGGGTTCATCGTGGCCGAAACCCAGATGTCGCGTCCGTTCTTGTGCCGTGCGCGGATGTCCAGGGTAAAGCCCTTGTCATTCTGCGCCCCGGCATGAAGCTGGTTCAGCGTGCTGATATCCGTCGTGTCGCCCGCCAGGATGACCGACAGGCCATGGCCGATGACGTGGCTGGGTTCATAGCCGAACATGTCGGTAAAGGCCCGGTTGACGTAAATCAGCCTGAATTCAGGATCGAGGATGACCACCCCACGATCGGTTTCGCGTACCACAAGTGATAGCAGGCGGATTTTTTCGCGGTCCGCCACCTCCTGGGAAATGTCACGGATCAACGCCATGTAGCCGATCTTGCCGCTGACTGAAATGCGTGACAGCGACAGTTCCGCCCAGAAGCTGGTACCGTCGAAACGTTCCACCTGCACCTCGCGCGAGGTGCCGACGATCTTGTTGATGCCCGTGTCGCGATTATGCTTGATCAGGTCATCATGGGATGAGCGGATCTTGCGCGGGACCAGCACGTTGACGTTGCGGCCCAGCACATCCGCGCGCGTGCAGTTCCACAGCCGTTCAGCCGCGCTGTTGAAGAATGTAACCGTGTTGGTCTCATCAATCAGGACGACCCCCAGAATGGTCTGTTCAAGGGCAGGCAGGACTGTGACCTGCGTGTCATCGAGGGTGTCCCGGGGCATGGCGAACTCCACAATTTCAGATGCGAACCAGATTACAGGCAGAAAATGCAAAAAGCCCCGCGACGGAAATGACGGGTCGCAGCGGGTGGGAATGAAGGGAATGAAATGCGGATGTGCGGGCGTATCATCGCGGCCCCGTGCCCATGTTGCATCGGGGCCAAGCCTGCAGCAAACAGGCGGGGCATTGTAAACGGGCAGCAGGAGACTGATTGTCGTAAAGAGGCATCCAGCAGTCTGATTTTATCATGGCACCAGAAGTAGATTTGTAAATTCGTGAAATAATATCAAAAACTTATGATCCTCTCTATAAGTTTAAAAAACATTAATAACTGTTGCGGCTAATTTAAATCACATTTTTGTGATATTTGCGTGTCATATCATATTCATACCGGCATCACGGGACCGGAACGTTCCCGTCCCGCGACTGTACACCGCCAGCGCACATTACGGGCAGTCCGCACTCTGGTGGGGGAATTCCCCCAACGTTCCTGTGTGCATGACGGGCAACGGCCATATGTGAACACATGTATGATAAATGTTAAAAAAGAATATCGGAAATACGGAAATCCAAGCGCTGACCCGGTCCTGATTGGCGTGGGGCCTGCGCATCATGCGCCATGCGGATTTTGCGTCGTACGATTCGAACAGAAGGGGCATTTGTCCCCCGTATCGCAATGGACGCGTCACAGTCGCAACGGTGCGCCACAAAAACAGCAATGCTGCCTGCACCCGGCAGGGGCCTCTCCAGAGAGGGGCGGCGTGCGGGGATAGGGATGATTTGGAAAATCGGCTGGCTGGGGCGGGAGGATTCGAACCTCCGCATGGCGGAATCAAAATCCGCTGCCTTACCGCTTGGCTACGCCCCAATCTTTACGAACGATTCGTCGTTGCTGCCGCACTTCTAAAGCGCGAAGCGGGTGCGCGTAAAGGGGCAACAGCACTTCGACGGATGGAAAAGCCGTTTTCAGGCAAAAGGTTCCAACGGCAGGTCCACACTCGGGTCCGTGGAGAAGTCATGCGCCCCGAGGCCCGTGGCGGATTCCGGTGCATCAGTGGCCTTGCCGCGTCCGGGCAGTGCGCTGAAACGCAGCGCCTTGTCGAGTGCCTTGTCGAGGGTGGCCATGGTGGTGCCCATGTCCTGGCTGTCATCCTTGTCCCATGCACGCAGTGTCAGGGTCCATGCCCCAAGCAGCGCCTGGACACGCAGCGCGCCCGCCAGTCCGCTGACTTCCAGACCTGCGGCGCCAAGCATCCATTTCATGCTTTCGACCGTCGCCCCACCCAGCAGCAGCGCCAGTGGCGGGTCGAACGGCAGCGCACGCAGCGCGGCGCGCACACCGGGGCGGTACTGTTGGAATACATCAAGGCGACGCATCAGCAGGTCGAACAGTTTTTCACGCGGGGTGCCGGTTGATCCGTCATCCACCAGCGCTGCTTCATCCGCAAGGCGCCCCAGCGTCAGCAGGATATTCGCCTTGAACGCAAAGCGCTTGCGCGCGACATCCAGACTCAGTCCCGCATCGCGTGCGGCATCAACAACCGTCATTCGCCGCCAGCCGTAAAGGGCGGCGCGCTCCATCGCGGCGCGGAGAAGGGCATCGTCAAACTGGTCGTTGTCCATGGAAATCACGATCTTCCGGATGTCTTGTCTGCCCGGGCGTGTCGGGTGCGCATATGATGCAATGACACGGGCCGGGCGCTGACGTGATATGGCGAAAGGTTTCGCCGGGTTGTGGCCGTTATATTGCGCGTATCTCAGGATGCAAGTTCACGTGCCCGTTCGGTTGCCGCCCGTACTGCCGCATGCAGGGCGGCAGGCCACGCATCGGGGGCCATCAGGACCGACAATGCCTGTTGCGTGGTGCCGCCCGGGCTTGTGACGTTGCGGCGCAGTTCGTCCGCGTCGATCCCGCTGCGCTGCATCAGCACGCCCGCGCCCGAAACCGTCTGGCGTGCGATCTGGCGTGCAAGGGCGGGGGGCAATCCCCCCTCTATGCCCGCCTGTTCAAGAAGTTCCGCCAGCAAGAAGACATAGGCCGGGCCGCTGCCGGAAATGGCGGTCACGACATTGATGTCATCTTCGTGCGTAACCCATGCGGTCTGTCCCACGGCGGACAGGACCCGGTCGCATAGCGCGCGTTGCGCCGCGCTGGCGCATGGTGGCGCATAGGAGACGGTCATGCCTTCGCCCACCGCCGCAGGGGTGTTGGGCATCGACCGGATGACGACGGGGTGCGCGCCGGGGGGCATATGGGCACGCAATGCGTCCGTCAGGCCACCGACCGTTCGCCCCGCGAGGACCGACAGTACCGGTGCATGGGTGGCCAACGGTGCGACGGCGGCGATGGCGGCCGCCACCTTCTGTGGCTTCATGGCCAGTACGATCAGGGCAGGGCGGAAATCCGCCGGCAGGTCCGCCACGTCACGGACCAGGCGGTGTGGCGCGGGCAGCGTGTCACGATGGCGATCGACGACGACGGAGGGGGCAAGCCCCTCCGCCAGCCAACCTTCGAGCATCGCGCCGCCCATTTTCCCGCATCCGATCAGCAGGATGGACGGAAGGGGAGTGGCCTGCGCATCCGCCATCACGCCATACCCGCACAGTCGAGCATTGCGGCTTCGAGTGCTTCTGCGGGGGATTTCCCGCCCCATAGTACGAACTGGAACGCGGGATAGAAGCGCTCGCACTCCGTCAGGGCGATGTCGATCATGTCCTCAAGGCTTTCGACCGATGCGCCGGGCGCGCCACGCAGCAGGACGGCATGGCGAAACAGGGGCATGCCATTGTCCAGGTCCATGCCAAAATGTCCGATCCACAGGCGTTCGTTCGCCAGCGCAACAAGTTCGAACAGGTTGCGCCGCTGCGCATGGGGGACCTTCAGGTCAAAGGTGCAGGTGAAATGCATCGCGCTGACTTCGCGTGACCACGAGAAGAACAGGCCGTAATCGCACCATTTGCCAGGTGCCTCGGCCGCCATTTCCGAATCATTGCGCCGGTCGAAAGCCCATTCATACCCGCCGACGATCTGTTCCATCAGATCAAGCGGGTTGGAGTCCTTGGGCGTGGTCGTGAAATTCAAGGCAGGCATTTTGGGACTCCCCGAAGCCGTCGTGGAGGGAATCCGGCATTCCCCGGATCCCGAGCGTCTGCAACCCGTCCCCCGCCACAATGGGGGCGTGGGAACGTAATCCCAACCCTATTGCCGGTATGGTCGTGGTGGCAAGCCTGTGGCGATGTGGCGGCGGCTGCATGTCCGGGGCGCATGTTGCGGATTCATGCGCCGGGGGCCGCACCAATGGCGGCAACCTGCGGGCGCGACCCGTCGGCGCGTCCACAGGTCATGCACGCGCTGCCCGCGATGGCGTGTCGCGCCGGACGCCGTGCCGCGTCAGCCGCGATAGGATGTGGCGGCGGGCGTCGTCATGCTGGCTTCAAGGTCGGCGATGCGGGTTTCAAGGGCCGCAATCTGCTTTTCGGTCGTTTCCTGTGCGATTCGCGCACGGGTCGCCATTTCGCGCACGACCTCGAATTCATCGCGGCGGACAAGGTTCAGGTTCGCAAGCGCCTCATCAACGCGGGCGCGGACCATGGCGCCGATTTCCTCGCGCACGCCGGACAGGGCGGAAAAGGCACCGCCGGCAACACCGGCAAGGTCATCAAAAATGCGTGGTCTGGCGGACATCGCGCGTAACTCCTTAGGTCATGGACCGGATGGGCATGGCACGCCGGGTCGCGACGTGCGGGGCATAAGTATAGCCCCATACCCGTCGCAGAGCCATCCGTGTGGCCATCCATGCCCGTGCGCCATCCGCGCGGCGGCATGGATGGCATTGTGGCATGACGAAGTTGGCGCTGTCTTTGTGGTGGTTTATGGCATGGTGTTGCGGCGTTTGCGGACATAAGAGAGTGTTTGAAAACAACCCATTGATAAAAAACAAGAAAAGTTTTTGGGTGCTGCCTTTTTTCAGACAAGGTGGCGTCTTTCGAAGCTTTTTGGGAAAAGCTTCACCAAAAACCTTTATAATTTCAGTATGTTATCGCGCCTGACTTTTCAAACAGTCTCTAATGGGATTTTGGCGTCATGATCATCATTACAGGCGGAGCGGGGTGTATCGGGTCGTGCCTGCATCAGGCGTTGCAGGCGCGGGGGGAACAGACCGCCATTGTCGATTCGCTGGGTAATGGCGGGAAATGGCATAACCTGTGCAAGCATGTGCCGGATTTCCTGATCGCACCGGCAGACCTGGATACTTTCCTCGACAGTCGGCCTGACGTGACGGCGGTTTTCCATCTTGGCGCGGTCAACGACACCACCGCCACCGATGGCGACATGGTGTGGCGCACCAATGTGGACCTGTCGCTGCGCCTGCTGGAATGGTGCACGCATGAAGAAGCCCGCTTCATTTATGCATCATCCGCCGCGACATATGGTGCGGCGGACCGGGCGGGAATGTTTTCCGATGATCCGGCGCACCTGCACACGCTGCGCCCCAACAGCCTGTATGGATGGTCCAAGCACGCATTCGACTGCCTGTTGCAACGCCGCCTTGCGCAGGGCGACCTGCAGGGGCTGTCATGGGCGGGGCTGAAGCTGTTCAACGTCTATGGCCCCAATGAATATCACAAGGGGGCCATGGCCTCGCTTGTGCATGCGAAATACGTCGAACTGCGTGCCGGTGGCCCGGCGCGCCTGTTTCGTTCCGACAGGCCGGACGTGGCTGACGGGCATCAGGCGCGTGATTTCATATGGGTGGGGGATGTGGTGTCGGTCATGTTGTGGCTGCTGGATCACCAGCATGTCCACGGGCTGTTCAATTGCGGGACCGGGGTGGCGCGCACCTGTCTCGACCTTGTGGATGCGGTGTGCGATGCGGCGCATGTCGCGCGGCGGGTCGAATTTATCGACATGCCTGCCGCCCTGCGCGGGCAGTACCAATCCTATACCTGCGCCGACATGACGCGCCTGCGCACGGCGGGTTACACACAGGCTTTCACTCCGCTTGCACAGGGTGTGGAACGCTATGTCCGTGCGTATCTTGCCGCTGCCGACCCGTATCTTTAAAGGTTTTGGGTATCGCCTCTTTTTGACATGATGACGCCTTCTGACCTTTGGGTTTGACAAAGCTCCGCCACGACATTGGGGAAATTCGCGATGGTGTGGGATTTTTCATGTCAAACGGATGTGGGGGATTGCCGGATGTGGCAGACCCAATAACATCTTGGGATTATGTGGGACCCTGGGAATGGATTTTCCGCGAACCTTCAGGTAACGCCGCCTTTGCCGCAGGTGGGGATGGCATCGGAAAACGTTTACTTTATTTATTATCAACGGGTTATTTTAATGAAGCAGGCACTGCGGTCCCGTGCCTGTAAAATCCCGATTGTGAAAGTCGCTGCATGCTGCCTGTCCTGATATTCCCGCAATTCGACCCGGTCATGGTGCATTTCGGACCGTTTGGCCTGCGCTGGTATGCGATGGCCTATATCGTGGCACTGGTGGTCGGGTGGCGCGTGGCGCGGCGCCTTGTGGCGCTGGCACCACGTGCGGCGTCCGCGCTGCAGGTCGATGACTTCCTGACCTGGGCGACGCTGGGTGTGGTGCTTGGCGGCAGGCTTGGCTACATCCTGTTTTATCAGCCGGGATACTATCTGTCCCACCCGCTGGCGATCCTGGAGGTCTGGCACGGGGGAATGTCGTTCCATGGCGGGGCCGCAGGGGTCATTATCGCGCTGATCATCTTTACGTGGCGTAATAAACTCAGCTTCCTTGGCTTTTCGGACCGGATCACCACGGTGGTGCCCATCGGGCTTGGGCTGGGGCGGGTCGCCAATTTCATCAATGGCGAATTATGGGGGCGTGAGGCCCCGGCCACCCTGCCGTGGGCGATGATCTTTCCCGATGCCGGGCCGGTGCCGCGCCATCCCTCCGAACTGTACGAGGCTTTTGCCGAAGGGCTGGTGCTCTTTACCGTGATGTGGCTGGTGTCACGCAGCCAGAAGGTGCGTGAACATCCCGGCTTCCTCGCGGGGCTGTTCCTGTTCGGTTATGCCATCGCACGCACGGTGTGCGAACTGTTTCGCGAACCGGACTCCTTTATCGGCTTCCTGCCGTTTGGCGTTACCATGGGGCAGGTACTGTGCGTGCCCATGGTGATCGGCGGGCTGGGGCTGATGCTCAATGCCTGCCTGCGTCCCGCGCGCACGGAGCTGATGCCCCCCGATGCCCCCGGGCTGGAGGAGGACGGGGACACCGCCCGATGAATGTTCCTGCCGCGCCTGTCCGGCTGGACCGTTTCATGGCCCGTGCCAATGCGGCGTATTACAGCGGGCGTGACCCGTTTGCCGATTTCATTACCGCGCCCGAAATCTCGCAGATGTTTGGCGAACTCCTTGGCGCATGGGTGGCGGTCACATGGCAGGCCATGGGCACCCCCACGCCCTTTGTCCTGGCGGAGGCCGGGCCGGGCCGCGGGACGCTGATGGCCGATGCGCTGCGCCTGCTGGCGCGCGTGGCCCCCGCCTGTTACGCTGCGGCGCGGGTGCATATGGTCGAAACCTCCCCCCGCCTGCGTCAGGTTCAGGCCACGTCGCTGGCGCCGCATGTGGGGGTGTGTGCGCCTGTCTGGCATGATGCGGTGACAGGACTGCCACCGGGGGCGATGATCCTGCTGGCCAATGAATTCCTTGATGCGCTGCCCATCCGGCAGTTCGTGCGCACCGCGCGGGGATGGGACGAACGCAGTGTGGTGGGGGAGGTGTTCGTGACCGCCCCCGCCACTGACCTGCCTGCCGATGGCCCCCTTGCGACACGCGATGTGCCCGAAGGCGAGGTGCTTGAAACCTGCGAGGGCGCGCTTGGCATCGCGCGTCAACTCGGGCGGCGGCTGATGGATGGGATGGGGGCCGCGCTGTTCATTGATTACGGGTATGACGGGCCGGGATGGGGCGATACGTTGCAGGCCCTGTGCGATGGGCGTCCGGCATGGCCGCTGGCCCGGCCGGGGATGGCGGACCTGACGGCGCATGTCGATTTTGCGGCATTCGGTATGGCCGCGCGTGCGGGCGGATGCACCACATGGGGCAGTGTGACACAGGGGGCGTTCCTGTCGGCGCTGGGCCTGTTTCCCCGTGCGCAGCAGCTTGCACGCAACCAGCCGCATGAGGTCGCACGCCAGATTGGCGAGGCCGCGCAGCGCCTTGCGGCGCCCGATCGCATGGGCGGCCTGTTTCGTGTCATGGCCCTGACATCGCCCGGCATAACCGGATTGGCGGGATTTGAGGGCTGCATGCCCACCGCGCCAACTTGTGCCGGTGGTGGCGGGAATGCTGGTCCAGCAGAAAGCGGCCAGACGAAAGATTAAGTCCAGGGAAAGATTAAGTAAGGAAAAGGTAAGTTGGGAAAAGGCGGGCCGGAATACGGCGGACAGGCAACGGGCGGATGATGCAAATGGCGGGGAAGGGGCAACTGGAAGACGATCAGCTGGATGGGGCGATCGTGCGGGCCGGGGCGCTGGGTCATGTGCCACATGGGTTTTTCACCCGCCTTGGGGGGGTATCGACCGGGCCATATGCATCGCTGAACTGCTCCATGCGCAGTGGCGATAATCCTGCCGCCCTGCGTGAAAACCGTGCACGGGTCGCACGCGCGGTGGGGGTCGCGCCAGAAAACCTCCTTGGTGTGACGCAGGTCCATGGCCGTGACGTGGTCAGCGTCAGCGCACCATGGGCCGAGGGGCAGGGCGCGTTGGCAGATGCCATGGTATGCGCCCGTCCCGGCCTTGCACTGGGGGTCATTACCGCTGATTGCGCACCGGTTCTGTTTGCTGATGTGCGGGGGCAGGTGGTGGGGGCCGCACATGCCGGATGGCGTGGCGCCGCCGCTGGCGTGCTGGAGGAAACGGTTGCTGCGATGTGCGCGCTGGGAAGCCGGGCAGGCGATATCCGTGCCGTGGTCGGCCCCTGTATCGCGCGTGACAGTTACGAGGTCGGGGCTGACATGCGGGACGCGGTGCTGGCGCTGGACGGTGCGGCGGGTGCGTTTTTCACCCCCGCGCGGCGGGAGGGGCATGACCAGTTCGACCTTGCCGCCTATTGCGTGGCGCGCCTGCATCGTGCGGGCGTGGGGGTGGCGCGGGCGCTGGGGATTGATACCCTGACGGACGAGGGCCGGTTCTTTAGCCATCGCCGCCGCACGCTGGCGGGGGGCGGGAAGATCGGGCACCAGATTTCAGTAATCACCGTGCCCCATGTATGATGCTGCAATGAGGGTAAAGTTTTTCAGGCATGGCGTGATGGCCCTGACGATGTCGGGCCTGTGCCTCCTTGCCGGGTGTCTCGACGTGCCGCATCCGTTCCGTCGCACTGGCCTGTCGCAGCTTTCTGATGCGCCGCCCGCACGACTTGCGGTACCGTTGCCCACGCAGGCGCTGCTGGTCAACATGGCCGCGCAGATATGGCAGAAGGACATGGTTGCCGCGATGCTGGACCAGTCGGTTCCCGCCGTGGGGCAGGCCGCGAAAAATGGCGACTGGTGGTTACGCATGACCGCCACACTTGAGGGGAACATGGTCGTCCCGACCTATGCCGTGATCACCCCGAAAGGGGAGGTCCGGGGGCAGGTCAAGGGGGCGCCCGTGCCCGCCGCGTCGTGGTCTGGCGGGTCAGATGCGGTAATGATGGCATCGGCGGGACAGGCCGCGCCAGAGGTCGCGACCCTGCTGACCGGTATTCAGGCCGCCCAGATGCAAAAAGACCCGAGCAGCCTGAAAAATCGGCCCGCCCATGTGTTTTTCCAGGGGGTGAGGGGCGCGCCGGGTGATGGGAATGCAGCACTGGCCCGGGCATTTTCCGCATCGTTGCGCGATGCCCACGATCAGGTCCAGCATACGCAGGGCGGGGCCGATTTTACCGTCCTGTGTACCGTGGTCGTAACACAGTTGCCCGCGCCCGGTCCGGCACGTCAGCGCCTGACGCTGACATGGCGTGTGACCGACCCCCATGGCAAGGAAGCCGGGGCCGCGACGCAGATCCATGATATCGCCGCGCATGCGCTTGACCGGAAATGGGGCGATGCCGCCGAAGCCGCGGGCGAGGAAGCCGCCGGGGGCGTGCGACAGATCATCTCGCGCTATTCCGGGCGGGATAACGTGCCGCTTTCTGCGAATGCCGCCACCGTTACGGCCCCGCCTGCCGCGAGTCCGCCCATCGTGCATTCAGCCGCCCCACCACATTCCGTGACCCGGCATGTGCCTGCCATGGCGGAGTCGCCCGTGGCCTCTATCCCCGTGGCCTCCACCCCTGCGGCCTCGACCCCCGTGATATCGACCCCAGTGGCGCCAGCTTCGGTGGCGCCAGTTCAGGTGGTGCCAACCCCGGCGGTGACGGCGTCACCGGCCCCGGTTGCCCGTGTTGCCCCTCCTGTTCCTGTGCCCCCCGTCCCTGCCGCTCCTGCCACACCGCCTGTGGTGGCCAGAGCCACCGCCGTTCCTGCTGTTGCTTCTGTCCCGGCTGCTGCGGTTGTGGCCTCTCCTGCCGCACCACCCGTGATGGTCCCCGCGACGGCGGTGCCGACGATATCGCCATCCGTACCGTCACCCGTGCAAGCGTCCGTTCCGCCTGCCCAGGCCGTATCGACACAGGTTCCATCTTCCGTATCGTCCGCCACGCCGTCCACCGCCACACCCGTCACCGTGCCTGCGCGGCACCTGCCGGGGGTGACCCTGCCGCCGCGATAACCGCCCGGCGGCAGGTGTGGCTGTCACGCCACGTTGGGGATGTGTGTTTATGATGCAGGTCCGCGTTGATGTGTTCTGGCCGCACTTCGGGGCGGTGCGGTGGTGACACGGACTGGCGCGATTGCTAGAACCCGGCCCATCCATGCAAACGGAAGTGCCCTGCACGGTCGCTCCGCCTCACGTCGTCCGGGAACGTCGCAAGATGAAAATCGTCGCCTGTAACAGTAATCTGCCCCTTGCTGAAAAAGTTGCGGTCGAACTGGGGATGCCCTTGTGCGACGTAACCGTCCGTCGCTTTGCCGACATGGAAATCTTTGTCGAGATCCATGAAAACGTGCGTGGCGAGGATGTGTTTGTCATCCAGAGCACCTGCTCGCCCACCAATGACAACCTGATGGAACTGCTGATCATGCTCGATGCGCTGCGTCGTGGCTCTGCCCGGCGCATCACGGCGGTCATGCCTTATTTCGGTTATGCGCGGCAGGATCGCAAATCCGGCCCCCGCACCCCCATCAGCGCAAAACTGGTGGCGAATATCCTGGTGGAGGCCGGTGCCAACCGCATCCTGACGATGGACCTGCATGCCATGCAGATCCAGGGATTTTTCGATGTCCCGGTGGATAACCTTTATGCCGCCCCACTATTTACCCGCGATATCAAGGGCCGCATGGGGCTGGAGGCGCCGTTGCCGTACGAGGCCCCGGAACTCAATATTCCCGGCGGACCGCATAACCTGATGATTGTCTCCCCCGATGTGGGGGGCGTGGTGCGTGCGCGGCAACTGGCGCAGCGGCTGAATGTGGACCTTGCCATTATCGACAAGCGGCGCGAACGCGCTGGTGTGTCGGAGGTGATGAATGTGATCGGTGATGTGCGCGGGCGGTACTGCGTGCTGGTTGATGATATCGTCGATAGTGGCGGATCGCTGTGCAATGCGGCGGAGGCCCTGATGCGCCATGGCGCCGCTGCGGTGGAGGCATATGTGACCCATGGCGTCCTGACGGGCGGTGCAGTCAGCCGCATCGGGCAGTCCCCGTTGCAGATGCTGACCCTGACCGACAGCATTGCCAAGACGGAGGACGTGCGCCAGTCGCATAATATCCGCCAGATCAGCACGGCCAACCTGCTGTCCCGCGCCATGCGTGCGGTGTCGGATGAAAGTTCTGTGTCGTCCCTGTTTGACTGATTTAACTGGGGCCACCGGACGGTGGGGGCCTGTGTGACGGGCACGGTCTGACTGGCACGGTCTGATGGGCCGGCGTCATGATGCGGGATTTATTTCATAGTATGTCACGGGGTTGAATTGACCCGGCAATGGGTGAAGGCTATCGCCGGGACAGCCAATCAGGAAGGAACCTGCTGATGACGGACCTGCTCGCCCGGCCATACTGGTATCTGCGACATGGGGAGACGGACTGGAATGCCGAGGGGCGTTCACAGGGCCGGACCGACATCCCGCTCAATCCCACGGGGGAGGCGCAGGCGCGGCAGGCGGGGCTGGTGCTGGCGCGGCATCTGGGGGAACATCCCATCGCGCGCATTGTCTCTTCCCCGCTGGGGCGTGCGCGGCGTACGGCGGAAATCGTGGCGCAAGTCCTTGCGGAACATGGTGCGCCGCTGTTCCAGGTGGACCTTGATGACGGGCTGAAAGAAGTCTGTTTCGGCGACCAGGAAGGCAAGCCGATGGGCAATTGGTACGATAGCTGGATCGCGGGGGAATATACGCCTGTGGATGGCGAAAGCTTTGCCGAACTGCGTGAACGCGCGGTTTGCGCCATCAACCGCGCGACCGAGGCCCCCGGCGTACCGCTTGTGGTCTGTCATGGCGGCATGTTTCGTGCCCTGCGCGCGGCAATGGGGTTGAAGCCCAACGTACGCCTGCCCAATGCAACGCCCATGTGGGCGCAGCCCGCAGGCCCCGCACAGCCATGGGAACTGACCGCCGTTTCCTGACACCGCTCTTCGCGTTTCGCGGGCCATTGCGCGACGCGGCGGCCGTTTCAAGGTGACGTGGTGGCCGTAAGACCCATCCCCGATGACGGAAGGGCAGGATGCGTATCGTGCGCGCCACATTGCCCGGCCCGATGGGGTAAAAATGCCTGTCCACATTGCATCGCGCAGCCTTTTCCGTTAAAGGCCGCGCACGCGCTGGCACCCCTGGAGGCTGGCGCGCCTTGTGATTCAGGAGCAGACAAGTGACCAAATTCACGAAAATCAATGTTTCTTCGCGCGCGAAGGCTGGTAAGGGGGCAGCGCGGGCGACGAGACGTGCCGGGCTTGTTCCCGGTGTTATCTATGGCGGCAAGCAGGAAGCCGTGCTGATCGCGCTCGACCCGCGTATCGTGGCCCGCGAACTGCACAAGCCGGGCTGGCGCTCGCGCATCTATGACATCTCCATCGATGGCAGCAAGACGGAGCATGCGCTCCTGCGTGAAATCCAGTTGCACCCGGTATCCGACGTGCCGCTGCATGTTGACTACCAGCGCCTTGCCGAAGGGCAGAAGGTGCATGTGGAAGTCTCCATCACCTTCACCGGTGAAGAAGTCTCCCCCGGTATCAAGCGTGGTGGTGTGCTGAACATCGTGCGTCATACCGTGGACGTCGTGGCCGACCCCGCCAACATGCCCGAGGGCTTCAGCGCGGATCTGTCAAAGCTCGACATCCATGACAACGTGCGTTGGGAAGACCTCAAGGGTACGGAACATGTGACCCCGGTCCAGCATATCCCGAACTTCGTCATCGCCACCATCGCCGCACCGACGGTCGAGGCTGACGACGCGGGTGGTGACGCCGCGGCCGCGGACGCCGCGGGCTGATCGCGCGAACCTGACACGACTGGACAGACGCCATGCTCCTTTGGACCGGATTGGGAAACCCCGAACCGGGGATGAGCCGGAATCGCCATAATGTCGGGTTCATGGCCGTTGACCGGATCGCCGAACGCCACGGGTTCGCCCCGTGGCGCAAGCGCTTTCGCGGTGAAGTCAGCGAAGGGCAGATTGGCCGCCACAAGGTCATGCTGCTCAAGCCGCTGACCTATATGAATCTTTCGGGTGAAAGTGTTCAGCAGGCGGCGGCGTTTTACAAGCTGTCGGCCGATGCCATCACGGCATTTCACGACGAACTCGACCTTGCCCCCGGCCGTATCCGCGTCAAGCGCGGTGGCGGGGCGGCAGGGCATAACGGGCTGCGGTCCATGGACCGCATGCTTGGCACACAGGATTACTGGCGTGTGCGGATCGGCATCGGCCATCCTGGCACCCGCGAACGGGTGACGGGGCATGTGCTGGGCGATTTTTCGCGCGATGACCGGCTGTGGCTCGATCCCATGCTTGATGCGCTGTCGGATACGGCGGCAATCCTTGCGGACGGGCAGCCGGAACTGTTCATGACCAGAATGGCCAGCCACACGGGGGAATAGGGGATATGGGCTTCAACTGCGGGATCGTGGGGCTGCCGAATGTCGGCAAGTCCACGCTGTTCAATGCCTTGACCGAAACGGCGTCGGCACAGGCGGCGAATTACCCCTTCTGCACGATCGAGCCGAATGTCGGCCGCGTTGCCGTGCCTGACCCGCGGCTGGCGGAACTGGCGCGTATCGGCAAGTCGCAGAAGATCCTGCCGACCAGCCTTGAATTCGTCGATATTGCGGGTCTGGTGCGTGGCGCGTCGCGTGGCGAAGGGCTGGGGAACCAGTTCCTTGCCAACATCCGCGAGGTGGACGCCATTATCCATGTCCTGCGCTGTTTCGAGGATGATGACATCACCCATGTCGAAGGTGGGGTCGATCCGCTGCGCGATGCGGAGATCATTGAAACCGAACTGATGCTGGCCGATCTCGAGTCGTTGGAAAAACGGATCGTGGCGCTACAGAAAAAGGCGCGCGGCAATGATCGTGAGGCCGCAGCCCAGGTCGAATTGATGGAGCCGTTGATCGCGGCCCTGCGTGAGGGGCAGCCCGCGCGCACCGCCATTCCCGCCGGACAGGAAGAGGCGGTGCGCCGCCTGAACCTGATGACGTCCAAGCCGGTGCTGTATGTCTGTAACGTGGACGAAGGCTCTGCCGCGACGGGCAACGCATTTTCCGACAAGGTCCGTGCCCGCGCCGAAGCCGAAGGGGCGGCCGTGGTCATCGTGTCTGCTGCGATCGAGGCCGAAGTCAGCCAGCTGGGCGCGGAAGACCGTGCCGAATTCCTTGATGGGCTGGGGCTGAGTGACAGTGGCCTCGACCGTGTCATCGCCGCAGGGTATCGCCTGCTGGGCCTGAGCACCTACTTCACGGTCGGGCCAAAGGAAACGCGCGCATGGACCATTACGGCCGGGATGCGCGCGCCGCAGGCCGCCGCCGTCATTCACAATGATTTTGAACGCGGGTTCATCGCCTGCGAAACCGTTGCGTATGACGACTATATCCAGTGCAATGGCGAGGCTGGCGCCAAGGAAGCTGGCAAGCTGCGAATCGAGGGACGTGATTATGTGGTGCAAGATGGTGATGTCTTGCTGTTCCGCTTTAACGTCTGATGCATGGTGCGATGTGGTCCGCATGGCCCGCATCGCGCATTGAATGACAGGGAAACCCAAGGGCATGACCATTTCCGCGACATCCACCCCCATGGATCATGCCCCGCTTTCCCCGACGGCCGCGACAGTGGTGGCCGATATGGCGCGCCGTGCCCGCATCGCAGGTCGCGCATTGGGCCACAGCAGCACAGCACAGCGTAACGAGGCCCTGTGCCAGGCGGCGGCCGCGCTGCGGGCTGTCCGGGCCGAGCTGCTGGCGGCCAATGCGCGCGATGTCGCGGCGTTTTCTGGCGCCGCGTCCTTTCGTGACCGCCTGACCCTTGATGCGGCACGGGTCGAGGCGATGGCGAAGGGGCTGGAGGATGTCGCGAAATTGCCCGACCCGTTGGGGCGGGTGCTGTCCGAATGGACGCGCCCCAACGGATTGAAAATACGCCGTGTCGCAACCCCGGTTGGCGTGATCGGCATGATTTATGAAAGCCGCCCGAATGTGGGGGCGGATGCCGCTGCTTTGTGCATCAAGTCGGGCAATGCGGTGATCCTGCGTGGCGGGTCCGACAGCATCCACAGTGCGCGTGTGATCCATGGTGCGATGCAGGCCGGGCTGCGGGCTGCGGGCCTACCGGTGGATGCGGTGCAGATCCCCCCCGATACGGACCGCCGCCATGTGGCCGACATGCTGGCGGCGTCGGGCCTGATCGACCTGCTGATCCCGCGTGGGGGCAAATCATTGGTGGAACGTGTGTGCCGTGAGGCCCGCGTTCCTGTCCTGTCGCATGCCGAAGGATTGTGCCACACCTATGTCCATGCTGCCGCCGACCTTGAAATGGCGCGGCGCATCGTTCTGAATGCCAAGATGCGGCGCACGGGCATCTGTGGCGCGACGGAAACGCTGTTGATCGACAATGCGATCGCCCCGGTGCTTCTGCCCGGACTGGTGGAGGATCTGGCGACGAAGGGATGTGCGTTCCGTGCGGATGCGCGCGCGCGCGCCATCGTGCCCGACCTGCCCCCCGCGACTGCGCAGGATTTTGCCACCGAATGGCTGGATGCGGTCATATCGGTTGCGGTGGTGGACGGGATTGACGACGCGCTGGCCCATATCGTGCGTTATGGAAGTTCCCATACCGAAGCGATCATCACCGAAGATGCGCACGCCGCGACCCGGTTCCTGAATGAAACCGACAGTGCGGTGGTGATGTGGAATGCCTCCACCCAGTTCTGTGACGGGGGGGGAATTCGGGTTTGGTGCGGAAATTGGCATCGCCACCGGGCGTTTTCATGCCCGCGGCCCCGTCGGGTTGGAACAGTTGACCACGTTCCGGTACGAAGTGATCGGCACCGGTCAGGTCCGTCCCTGACGCGTTATGATGGCTGTGTCATGACGGGGGCCTCTGCGACCATTCCCGTGCGTGGGGACCGTCGCCGCGCATCAATCGGGCTGCTGGGTGGGTCGTTCAATCCCATCCATGATGGGCATGTCCAATTGGCCTGCCGGGCGTTGCGCCAGCTTTCCCTGGATCAGGTATGGTTGCTGGTGTCGCCGGGGAATCCATTGAAACCCGTGGCGGGCATGGCCCCGCAGGCGCAGCGGCTGGAGCAGGCCCTCAGGCGTGTCGCCCCGTTCGGGCGGCGGATCATCGCCACCGATATCGAAGGCCGCATGGGAACCCGGTACACCATTGATACGATTACGCAGTTGCGACGCCGTTTCCCATGTGCCCGCTTTGTCTGGCTGATGGGGGCGGATGGCCTGGCGCAGATGGCATGCTGGCGGCGATGGCGGCGGATCATGCAGCTTGTGCCCGTCGCGATTTTACCGCGTCCGGGATATAATCCGGCGGCGTTGCGCGGGCAGGTGGCGCGATATATGGCGTCATCACGTCGCCCCGCGCGTGAGGCGCCGGTACTGACACGATATGGGGGATGCGCATGGGTCTTTCTTCCCGCGCCGCAGAACGCTATATCAGCGACAGAAATACGTGCATCGGGCCATCGCCCGGCCTAGCCATGCCTGACGGGCATGCGTAGGCACCCCGACAGGAGTGAGAGCCATCATCAGGAAGCCTTCAGCCGAAACGGGTGCAAAACGCCGTACGGGCACCAAGACCACGGTCGCGTCTGCAACCCCGCTGGGTGGTGCGATCACCGCGCCGGGAACCCCGCGCAAGAAAGCCGCCGTGGCAGGCCCCGCCGCATCGGAGCAGCGTGAGCCGGTGATCGACCCCATGGTCGAAACCTATCTGGACATCATCACGAACAGCCTTTCCGATGACAAGGGAGAGGATATCGTCGTGCTGGACCTGCGTGGGCGTGCGGCTTTTGCGGATCGCATGGTGATTGCCACCGGCGTGGCCGACCGTCAGATTTCGGCCATGGCATCCCATATCGAGCGCAAGTTGCGTGAAGTCGGGTTGAAGCGGGTCCTGATCGAGGGCGCCAATGGTTCTGACTGGGTGCTGATTGATGCGGGTGACATCATTGTCCACCTGTTCAAGGCCGAAGCGCGCGAGATGTATGGTCTGGAACGGATGTGGGGCAAGGAACTCGACATTCCCCCCGAAGAGCCTGCCGACCCGTTGGGCTAGGCAGTATTGCTGCATATGATCGCCATCGGGCGGATGAAGGATCGGGTCGAAAAGGATCTGTTCAACCGCTATGCCGACCGCCTTTCCCCGCGCCTTAAACTGACGGAACTGCCCGAAGGGCGCGGTGCGGCGGGGGAGGCCAAGCGGCGCGAAGGGCAGGCGCTTCTGGCCGCACTTCCACCGCGTGCACAGGTCGTGGCGATGGATGAGGGGGGCAGGACCTATGACAGCCTGTCTTTTGCGCGGGCGTTGGAACGCTGGATGGGCCTGTCACGTCCCATCTGTTTCCTGATCGGTGGTGCAGAAGGGCTTGATGGCTGCGTCATCGAACGCGCGGACGAGACCTTGTCACTGGGACAGATGACGTGGCCGCATATGCTGGTGCGGGGCCTGCTGGCGGAACAGCTTTATCGGGCACGGGCGATCGCGACGGGCCATCCCTATCATCGGGCGGGTCGACCGGGCTGATTATTCTCTCTTGATGGGGATAAAAGTTCTGGGATGCCGACTTTTTAAAAAAAGTGGCGTCTTTTGAAGCGTTCTCAGAAAAAAGCTTCACCAAAAACTTCTGGATGATATCGGGCGCCCTTCAGGCGGTCATGCCCGTACGGGCAATGCCCTGTCGCCGTGGTCTCGTATCAGGAGGTTCGCGCGGTCCCGGTTATTCCCAGGAACGGTTGGGCGCGTCGTCTTCAAAGGCGAGGGAGGAGGAATCCGCTGAAACGGGTTCTGGGGCTTCCGCGATTTCCGTCACCGCATGATGGCCCTTGCGGCTGGTGGCGACAGGCTGGCGGGCAACCTGCTGATAGGCGGTCATCATGTCGGCCTGCTGGCTGCTGTTTTCACGTCCGCTCCCTTCGGGGCGGCCATAAATGAAGCCATAGGTGGGATAGATGCTGCCAAACGCACCGTTACGGCTGTTCAGGGCAACGCGCACGGCGGACCAGTCATTGTTCGGCGAAACGTCGATGACGGACACATTCCGGCTGACACCGCGCTGGCCCCAGTGTGACTGATCAATGATGACCGTCCGGCTGTCGACCAGTTGCCGGACAACGGCGACATGGCCAAGGGGCATCCGGCGCGTGGCGCGGAAGTTCAGGACGCTTCCTTCCTCTGGCGTGTTGCCACGGGCATAACGACCTGCGGCATTGTGCCACCAGTCGGCCGCATTGCCCCGGATCATCACATTTGACGCGCTCTTGGCGAAGGCGACGCACTGGATGACATGACCGGTTTCATGACGGTGCGTGCGATAGGAAGCGTGATGCACGCCACTGCGATGTGTGGTGGGGGCATGCGTCGCGCGGGACGCTGCATGATGAATGGTGCGGGCCTGTGTGGTGCCCGATATCAGCAACCCGAAAGAGGCTGTAAAGACGGATAGGTAAAAGCCACGCTTCAGACTGCCGATCCGCATTCTCTTAAAGTCTCCGCCTCTGGGTTATGCCGTAAGGGGTCGTTGCATCCCGCCCATGTGAAGTAGCAAGCCGTTTGCAATCCTGACAAGCCTGCGTGGCGCATCTCGATCGCGAGTATGTAAGTTTTCGCAGAATAACCTGTCAAAAACGAAAAAATAGGAATTAATTCCTTAACTGGACTAAAAACATCTGCTTTCTCCAGCGCTTTTCACGGCTTTATGTCTTGATTCGCACTGCGCGAAGATCAGCATGTAGATACGAAGAGTGGCATAAATGTGACACTTGATTCGCGCCCCGCCACCCTTCGCCATGGTCTGCCGAAACGGATTATTTCGTGCAGATGATCATGATTTCGACACGTACGTCGGGGTGGGCCATCTTGGCTTCGACGCATGCGCGTGCCGGGGCGCCACCCTTGGGCAGCCATGCGCTCCAGACCTTGTTCAGGGCATCACGTTCGGTGATGTCCTTGACCCAGATCTGGGCCTGCAGCAGGCGTGTATTGTCGGTGCCGTGCGCTTCCAGTGCCGCGTCGATCTGTTCCAGGACGTCCTTGGTCTGTGCGGTGATGTCGGCGGACAGGTCACGCGCGACGAAGCCCTGCGTGAACAGGAAGCCGTGATATTCGACAACCTTTGACAGGATCTCGTTCGAATCACTGCGGATAATCTTGCTCATGTTTTTATTCCCTGTGTGAAAGATTTAAGGAACGTTGCCGCAACGGCTGCCCGTTCGCCCGTTCTGTGTGCCACGCCCGTTCCGCAGGTCAAGTCAGACCCGCAGGTCAGGAGACGAGCGACAGCATGGAAAACTGCGCCAGCCGTTCGGGCGTGTCGAAATCCGCGTGGATTTCCGGCCCCGCCGGCAATCGCCGCAGGTCATCGCCCATCTGGCGCAGCAGGTCGCGCGCGCCGCGATCGCCCTGCATCCGCAGCAGCGCGGGGAACATCCGCCGGTCCCACAGGACGGGATGGCCGCGCCTGCCGCCCTGCATCACGACCACCGCGGCGGGATGGCTGTCGTGATGGGTCTGGATCATGCGGTCAAGCAGTCCCGTCGGCACCAGTGGCATGTCACCAAGGCAGATGAGCGCCCCGCCCGCCCCCTCTGCCTGCGCGGCTGCGACGCCTGCGCGCAGGCTGGCGGACAGGCCGGACGCATGCCCGGCTGCGTGGATCAGGTGGGGCGGTGGGTGGCGGGGATCCATATAGGGCATGATCGCGTCACGTATATCGTGCGCGCGATGGCCCAGTACGACGATGATGCGCCGCGCGGTGCTGGCCTGTATGCGTCGGATGGTCGTGGCGAGCATGGGGCGGCCATCCGCATCGCGGGCCAGCAGCTTGTGCTGTGGAAATGTCCTGCGTGACTGTCCCGCGGCCAGGACGATGGCATCTATATCGCCCGGTATGGCCGCAATGTCCGCGATTCCAGGGGGCATGCCTGATCGGGTCATGCCCAGCCGGGATGATGCCCCAGCGGCGCGTTACGGCGGACCGCGACGATTTCCGCAAGGATGGACAGCGCGATTTCCGCAGCCCCGATCGCCCCGATCGCCAGCCCGACGGGGCCGTGGATGCGCCGGGCCTGATCGTCGGTAAAGCCATCTTCGCGCAATCGTTCCAGCCGCGATGCCTGTGTCTTGCGTGACCCAAGCGCCCCTATATAGAAAGCTGGCCCCTGCAGGGCATGGCGCAGCGTCGGGTCGTCAAGCTTGGCGTCATGGGTCAGGGTGACGATTGCGGTCTGGTTGTCGATGCACAGGTGGTCAAGGGCTTCGTCAGGCCATTGCGTATCCAGCGTGATGCCGGGGAAACGTTCCGCCGTGGCCAGTTGCGTGCGCGGGTCAATGACCGTCACGGCAAAGCCCGCCGCCTGCGCCATGGGGGCCAGGACCTGCGCGATATGGACGGCGCCCACGATCATCAGGCGCGGCTGCATCGGGATCAGGTGCAAAAACCATGCCTCGTCATGTGCATCCGTATGGCGCAGGCTGCGTCCGGCATGAAAGGCCTGGCGTGCGGTTTCACGCAGGGAGGCGACGTGACGCGCATCCTCTGGCAACGCATCGGGTGCCTGCACGCCATCGGCCGTGCGGGTCAGGATGATGTGCCTGCCATCTGACAGACGTGTCGCAAGGATGACGGGGCGACGCGCGCATCGCAGGGCAACAAGCCGCTCCAGCAGGTCAAGCCCCAGCGTGCCTGCGGGATGTTCGGGGGTGCGTATCGATTCGACATACACGTCGAGCAGTCCGCCGCAGGCCAGCCCCACGGACCATGCCTCCTCGCTGCTGACGCCATAGGACAGGCTGCGCGGTTGCCCCTTACGCATGACCTCGCCCGCTTCCTCGATCACGGCGCCTTCGACGCAGCCGCCGCTGACCGATCCTTCGATCCGGCCCGTGGCGCTGATGCTCATCATGCTGCCGGCGGGGCGGGGGGAACTGCCCCATGTTGAGGTGACGCAGGCAAGGGCGGTGGCCTGTCCGGCGCGGGCCCACGCGATGGCGAGGTCCAGCGGATCGTGGGAGGTGAGGGTCTGTGTCATGGCAGGGCTACTCTATCAGCACGGATACGGGTGCGTCACCTGCTGGAAATCGCGTGCGTTCGTCTCCATGTTCGTGCTTGTGCACGCACTGGCGTGATGTGGTCATGGCCTCTGCGTTTCGTTTTATATCAAGGAGCTGATATTTCATGAGTTACATTGATCCCGTCTGGTATGTTGTGGCCGACAGCCTGCATGCGCGTATCCTCAAGCATGGTGAACATGGTCTTGCGACGATTGCCCATCTCAAAAGCGATGATGCGAAAGGCCCCACGGCGCCGCATGATGGTGCTTATGGCAAGGTAGTCGCGGCATATCTGAATGACGCCGTGCGCAAGAAGGAGGCACCGGGCCTTGCGATCGCCGCGCCGGGCGAAGTGATGCACCAGATCATTGCCCATCTGGATGTCGAGGCACGCCCCGCCGTGGTGGCAAAGCTGGAAAAGGATCTGACCAACATCCCAGACCATAATCTGGTTTCACACTTCGATATTCCTGCGACGGGATGGCCGCTGCCTAAAATCCGTTGATAAACGGTGGTCCCGTCTGTGTGTTTATGGCTCAATGACGGGACCATCCGGTCAACAGGACCCACAGGAGTAGTCCCGAGATGTCGCAACCCCCGTCACTTGCGCTGGAGGTCGTCGCGGTTACGGCCTTTGCCCAGAACTGTTCCATCCTGTGGGACAGGCGGTCACGTCACGCGGTTGTCGTGGACCCGGGGGGCGATGTGCCCCGCCTGTTGCAGGTGATCGCGGACAAGAACCTGACGGTTGATGCCATCATCCTGACACATGGCCATCTTGACCATGCCGGTGGGGCCGATGCCCTGCGCGATGCCCTGACCACACGGCAGGATGGGGTCACGGTGCCCCTGATCGGGCCGGATGCACGCGATCAGTTCCTGTTGGAAAGCATTACACAGCAGGCCGCCCGCTTTGGCGTGGATGGCATGCATGATGCCCATGTCGATCGTTTCGTCACCGATGGCGAACGGCTTGACCTGCTTGGACATGAATTCCAGGTGCTGCATGTGCCCGGACATACGCCGGGGCATGTCGTCTATTTCAACCCGCAGACCCGCTTTGCCTTTGTCGGGGATACCCTTTTTCAGGGATCGGTCGGACGCACCGACTTTGCCTATGGCGATGCGGATGTGCTGAAGGAAGCCATCGTGCGGCAATTGCTTCCATTAGGCGATGATGTCACGATCCTGCCCGGTCATGGACCGACCACCACGATCGGGGCGGAACGGCAGGGCAACCTCTTTCTGCGCTGATCGTGCGGGACCGATTGCTGGAGAGAGAGATTGATGAAGTCATCCGTGATGACACCTGCCCGGATTGCCGGTGCGTGTCTGTGTGGGCTGTTGCTGTGCGGTCCCGTCGCCACGCATGCGCAGGAAACGGGCGAGCCCACCCATGCACAGCCCGAACTGCCCAAGGTTGCCCTGACCATTACGGGCCATGACAATGCGCGGCATGTCTTTTCCGTGGAAAAAGCCACGACCCCCCGTGAACAGCAGGTAGGGGAAATGTATCGCAAGTCCGTTCCCGCCGACGGGGGGATGATTTTCGTCTGGTCTTTCCCGCGCCAGAGCGACATGTGGATGCAACATACGCTCGTGCCACTCGATATCGTCTTTATCGGCACGGATAACCGCGTTTCCTCCATCGTTGAAAATGCCGTCCCGCTCAGCCTTGCGCATATCAGCAGTCATGGCGCGGTGCGCGCGACGTTGGAACTGCAGGGCGGATTGACCGAAAAGTTGGGAATCGTCGTGGGTGACAAGGTCGAATCTGCCGCCCTGCCGGAGGCTGCGAAACCGTCACCCTGATTCGCTAACTTCATGAAAATCAAAAGAAATGGCGGTTTTCCGCTGTTTCTTCCTGATTGCGCCATGTGGC
>NZ_VSZP01000001.1:2735000-3375000 GCF_036686925.1 Novacetimonas sp. GS1 | reverse complement strand
GGCGTAAGCGAACATGGACGACGTAAAGAGAATAGAGTGGTCGTGAGATGAACTGCACTTTCTTATGTGCGGGACTGTCTGCCCCAGGGTGGATGGCTCCTGTGCATGTGTGGTGAATGAGCGCGATAAGGGCATTCGGTGGATGCCTTGGCACCAGGAGGCGATGAAAGACGTGGCACGCTGCGAAAAGCCATGGGGAGCCGCGAGCAGGCTTTGATCCGTGGATATCTGAATGGGGCAACCCACCCAGCGATGGGTATCATGTTCTGAATACATAGGGGCATGAGGCGAACCCGGGGAACTGAAACATCTAAGTACCCGGAGGAAAAGACATCAATTGAGATTCCGCTAGTAGTGGCGAGCGAACGCGGAACAGGCCCGTGATTGTTGCAGAAGAAGCAGAACGGAATGGAAAGTCCGGCCATAGAGGGTGATAGCCCCTTATGCGTAGTGTCTGTGATGATCCTTGAGTAGGGCGGGACACGTGAAATCCTGTCTGAACATGGGGGGACCACCCTCCAAGCCTAAATACTCCCTGGTGACCGATAGCGAACAAGTACCGTGAGGGAAAGGTGAAAAGCACCCCGACGAGGGGAGTGAAAGAGACCTGAAACCGAATGCCTACAAGCAGTCGGAGCCTCTTATGGGGTGACGGCGTACCTTTTGTATAATGGGTCAGCGAGTTTCTGTTTGCAGCAAGCTTAAGCCGTTAGGTGTAGGCGCAGCGAAAGCGAGTCTGAATAGGGCGACGAGTTGCTGGCAGAAGACCCGAAACCGAGTGATCTAGCCATGGCCAGGCTGAAGGTGCGGTAACACGCACTGGAGGGCCGAACCCACGCCTGTTGAAAAAGTCGGGGATGAGCTGTGGCTAGGGGTGAAAGGCCAATCAAACTCGGAAATAGCTGGTTCTCCGCGAAATCTATTGAGGTAGATCGTCTGGTATTACCCCGGGGGGTAGAGCACTGGATGGGCTAGGGGGGCCCAAAGCCTTACCAAACCTAACCAAACTCCGAATACCCGGAAGTATGAGCCAGGCAGACAGACAGTGGGTGCTAAGGTCCATTGTCGAGAGGGAAACAGCCCAGACCACCAGCTAAGGCCCCTAAATCGTGGCTAAGTGGGAAAGGATGTGGGGATTCCAAAACAACCAGGAGGTTGGCTTAGAAGCAGCCATCCTTTAAAGAAAGCGTAATAGCTCACTGGTCTAATAGAAACCCTGCGCCGAAAATGTAACGGGGCTCAAGCCACGTGCCGAAGCTGTGGGTGCATACTTTGTATGCGCGGTAGCGGAGCGTTCCGTAAGTCTGTGAAGGGGACGGGGTGACCCTCCCTGGAGATATCGGAAGTGCGAATGCTGACATGAGTAGCGATAAACAGTGCGAGAAACACTGTCGCCGAAAGTCCAAGGGTTCCTGCGCAAGGTTAATCCGCGCAGGGTGAGCCGGCCCCTAAGGCGAGGGCGAAAGCCGTAGTCGATGGAAACCGGGTGAATATTCCCGGGCCTGCCAGAAGTGACGAATGCAATATGTTGTCGGGTCTTATCGGATTGACCCGGCTTTTGGAGCATTCCAGGAAATAGCTCTGGCATATAGACCGTACCCGAAACCGACACAGGTGGACTGGTAGAGAATACCAAGGCGCTTGAGAGAACGATGCTGAAGGAACTAGGCAAATTACTTGCGTAACTTCGGGATAAGCAAGACCCGTCCGTGGGCAACCACAGGCGGGTGGCACAAACCAGGGGGTAGCGACTGTTTAGTAAAAACACAGGGCTGTGCGAAGTCGAGAGACGACGTATACGGCCTGACGCCTGCCCGGTGCCGGAAGGTTAAGAGGAGGTGTGCAAGCACCGAATTGAAGCCCCGGTAAACGGCGGCCGTAACTATAACGGTCCTAAGGTAGCGAAATTCCTTGTCGGGTAAGTTCCGACCTGCACGAATGGCGTAACGACTTCCCCGCTGTCTCCAGCATCGGCTCAGCGAAATTGAATTCCCCGTGAAGATGCGGGGTACCCGCGGTCAGACGGAAAGACCCTATGAACCTTTACTGCAGCTTTGCAGTGGCATCAGAGACATTCTGTGTAGGATAGGTGGGAGGCTTTGAAACCGGGGCGCCAGTTCCGGTGGAGCCATCCTTGAAATACCACCCTGACTGTTTCTGATGTCTAACCGAGACCAGTAAGCCTGGTCCGGGACCCTGCATGGTGGGCAGTTTGACTGGGGCGGTCGCCTCCCAAAGTGTAACGGAGGCGCGCGATGGTGGGCTCAGGTCGGTCGGACATCGACTGTTGAGTGCAATGGCATAAGCCCGCCTGACTGTGAGAGTGACAGCTCGATCAGAGACGAAAGTCGGCCATAGTGATCCGGTGGTCCCGCGTGGAAGGGCCATCGCTCAACGGATAAAAGGTACTCTAGGGATAACAGGCTGATCTCCCCCAAGAGTCCACATCGACGGGGAGGTTTGGCACCTCGATGTCGGCTCATCACATCCTGGGGCTGGAGCAGGTCCCAAGGGTTCGGCTGTTCGCCGATTAAAGTGGTACGTGAGCTGGGTTTAGAACGTCGTGAGACAGTTCGGTCCCTATCTGCCGTGGGTGTTGGAGACTTGAGAGGATTTGTCCCTAGTACGAGAGGACCGGGATGAACATACCTCTGGTGCACCGGTTGTCGCGCCAGCGGCACAGCCGGGTAGCTAAGTATGGAAGGGATAACCGCTGAAAGCATCTAAGCGGGAAACCCACCTCAAAACAAGGTCTCCCCAAGGGCCGTGATAGACCATCACGTCAATAGGCCAGGTGTGGAAGCGCAGTAATGCGTGCAGCTGACTGGTCCTAATCGCCCAATAGGCTCATTCACACAGCCACTCAACGTGGAAAACATACATGCACAGCAGTCATCCACCCACTCTATCCTCTCAGCACCAACCTCCCACACAGTCCCTCAGGACTGACTGGATGATCTGGTGGCCATGGCGGGACGTGCTCCACCCGATCCCATCCCGAACTCGGACGTGAAAAAACCCAGCGCCTATGATACTGTGCCTTAAGGCACGGGAAAGTCGGTCGCCGCCAGATCTTCCAGTCAGCCCTGAATGAAAAAACCACCGCGGGGTGGAGCAGCCCGGTAGCTCGTCAGGCTCATAACCTGAAGGTCATAGGTTCAAATCCTATCCCCGCAACCAAACATTATCCAATATCATCAGCATGTTAAGCCGCCCGGAAGGGCGGCTTTCTGCGTTTGGGATATACGCACAGGAAACACATAGGAAACAGACGAAAAGGTACCGGGGCGCGATTTTGTCTACTTTCACAAATGCGTGATTTAAGAGCGAGGCACCCTGTCGCCTGTTTCGGGGTATCATTCTAGGCTTGTCGAGTCAGGACAGTCTGCCCTTCTGCTGTCCGTATCAGGAGATGCACGAGCAGCCATGGCCGCAGACGAACTCACGGGACTGATCCGTTATCTCGGTCAGGAGGACTGGCAGGAGTGTTTTGGCGAAGTGCTCGGCGATCACATCGGTCCGGCGCTGGAAGCGGGCGACATCTCCTTCGAGGATCTGGCGGAGATGATCGGCCCTGACGTTGCCATGACGCTGTGGGGCTGCGCTTTCGAAGATTTTCTCGGGCAGGACTGGGACGATGGCCGGAACTTCGTCGACGTTTACCTCAAACGGCGGGGCTGGAAGGAAGGGCCGCGCAACAGCGTCTACATGCGTGCCCTCAAGGCTTCGGTCATGAGCCTGTATGAAGTCTCGGATATCAAACCCGGCCAGAGCCTGATGGCGCGTGACCTGCTGCGGGGTGGGGAACCCGTTCTGGTGCATGAAGGCACGGCTACCCGGACGCTGGAACAGTGGGACCGGATTGCAGCGCGTCTCGTACCGTCCGATGGAAAGACCATTCTGGCAGGCGGGCTGCTCGCCTATTCACGGGGCGCCTGTGAAGATCTGTCAGGGAACCTTTACAGGGCTCTGCGGAAAAGACGTGGCAAGGCCGAGTTTCCAAAAGTCGATACGCAGACGCTGCATGAACTTGCGCCGATGTTCACGCTGACCTGGCTGTTTCGGACACTGGAGGACATGGCCCGGCAGATGGAGGGGCCAGCGCTGTTCAATGGGGACGGAGAGGATCTGGTCTTCCACGAAGTGTGTTTCCCGCTGGCAAAGGGCGTGACACAGAAGACAGTGGCGGACGTGCTTGACGGGGTCATGGCCCTGCGACCGGAAAACCGGTCATTCTGGAACTGGCTGAAAGAGCCGAGTAATCCCGAGGGCAAGGCTGGACGAGATGAAAATGGGCGGTTCTTCCTGCGCACCGAGATGGATGATGGTGCGATCGTGCTGGGCACGCTGGATCTGAAGGGGCGGCAGTTGCGGCTGCAGGTGAACTCGAAAGAGCGTGCCGAACGTGGCCGTGCCATGCTGCAGGCTGGTCTGGGAGATCTCGTGCGCGCTCCGCTCACGCAGATCATGACGCCGGCGCAGGCGATGGAAGACCGGGGGACGCATGGACGTGAGGTCTCGCCAGAACTGCAGATCCCGCCCGAGGAGGAAGCCCGGATGATCGGGCAGATGCTGGAGCGGCACTATCGGCAGGTGCTTGATGAGCCAGTCCCGGCCCTGGGGGATATCACGCCGCGCCAGGCCGTCCAGACAGCCTCAGGGCGTAAAAAGGTGGCCATCTGGTTGAAGGATATCGAAAACACTACGGTCCGAGCCCAAGGGAGTGGCGGTGCCACGGCTGCCTACGATTTTGGGTGGATGTGGCACGAACTCGGAATCATCAGGCTCAGGAAATAGTCCGCTTACGCCTTCACCTCAGACCAAGCAGCACAATCACGATCGCCTCAAAAGCCGACATCATTATGAGACTCTATTTGCTGATAGTGTGACGATCAGCCTGGAGATTTTTGGCCAGATAGTCGATCAAGACACGCACTCTTTGTGGCATGTAACGATTTGGCCCCATAAAGACGGCATGCACAGTCTGAGGCTCCCGCGCGGCAAATCTTTCGAGAACAGGGACAAGCTTTCCCGCAGTGATATCTTCCTGAACCTGAAACACTGAGAGTTGGGCGATCCCGGCACCCGCAAGCGTCAGGCGCCGCATGCTTTCCCCATCTCCCAATAGAAGATTGCCTTTTGGGGCGAAGGTTCGAAGTTGTCCTGTCTCATCGCAAAATTTCCATTCCGGTGTTTGCCGTCGGAAAGCAAATGTCAGACAGTTATGCCTTTCCAGGTCGTTGACCGTTTCGGGAATACCATGGTTCTCCAGATAGGAGGGTGCGGCCACGGTTACGAAATGCGTTTCCATGAGCTTGCGCTGCAGAAGTCCTGAATCCCGCATTGGGCCAATGCGGATGGCGACGTCGGCGTGATGCTCTACAAGATCCACAACCTGATCTGTGAGATCCACAAAGAGCCTGATGCCTGGGTAGCAGGCCAGAAATCCGGGCAAAAGATCAAGCACGCACTGAAGGCCGAAAGGCAGGTTCATGTTGACCCGAACATCTCCCGTTGGTCGGGGCGTTGCATGCAAAAGACCATCTTCCAGCACCGTCATCTGCTCTAAAATACACTGGCTTTCGCGATGGAAGCGCTCCCCTTCTACCGTCAGCTCAATGGACCTGGTCGATCGGTTAAGAAGCCGCGCTCCCAGCCTTGCCTCCAGACGTGACGTCAGCTTGCTAACGGCAGAAGGTGACATGTGAAGCCGGCGTGCAGCTTCAGAAAATGATCCGGCCTCCACAACAGCCACGAACACTTCCATCTCACCCGACCGATTAACATCCCTCAACATATCTGTGCCCTGAATTCATAGCGACTGTGAATTCGTAATCTCTAGTTCATTCGTCTTTCCGGGAGCAAGTTTTACGAAGCGATCCAAAATCTCCGGAGACAGTGAACCATGAAAATTTTTCTTACAGGCGCGACCGGCTACATTGGCGGTTCCCTCGCCCGCTATCTGACCGACCTTGGCCACGAAGTCCATGGTCTCGTGCGTCAATCCGATAAGGCACAGGCTCTTCAGGACATTGGTATCTCACCCGTTCAGGGATCGCTGGATGACGCTGCTCTTCTGGCGGAACAGGCCAAAGCGGCAGACGCCGTCATTCATGCGGCGAACTCTGATCATCTGGCCTCTGTTCAGACCTTTCTTGAGGCTCTGAAAGGCAGCGGCAAGGCCTTCATCCACACATCCGGATCAAGCGTCGTTGGTGATGATGCACGCGGAGCTTATGAGCGGCCGGATATCTTCGCAGACGACACCCCTTTCGTCCCGATGGACATTCGTAAGGATCGCGTTAAGATTAATGAAATCGTTCGGATTGCCGGGGTGCGCAACGGGATCAGGGCTATCGTTTTTTGCCCGACAATGATTTACGGGGAATCCCTTGGACTGCCAGCAAAGAGTGATCAGCTTCCCAAATTATATGCTCAGTCGCGGAAAGTCGGTGCCGGCGCTTATATCGGAACAGGGCTGAACCGCTGGTCGAACGTCCATATCAGTGACCTTGCAGAACTTTATCGTCTGGCATTGGAAAAGGCACCTTCAGCGTCTTACTTCTACGCAGAGAATGGTGAAGCGTCTTTCGCCGAGATTGCGACCTCCATCAGCAATGCGCTGGGCTTCGAGGGAAAGACGCAAAGCTGGCCAGCAGAGGACGCTATTGTCGAACTGGGCGACTGGGCGCGCTTTGCCATTGGCTCCAACAGTCGGGTGCGGGCCGTCAATGCACGGCAACTGCTCGGCTGGAAGCCTCAGCACACGTCCATACAGAAATGGATCGAAACAACAGACGTAGCCTGGTGAAAGCAGGCTGATGATGTCCGCTGTCTCATCTGAACAGAGGACCTTCCGCTTACGCCTCATCCCGGACATACAAGCCCCCATTCGCCAAGCTCCTAAGCGGACAGTCCGCAATCACCATGAGCTGATGGAGTTTCCTCCCACCCGAGTGCATTCTCCGCTCGGCTGCATAAAAGCAGCCCCTTCTGAGAACGTATCATAGAACAAGACATGTCAGATGGGGTGGAAGGCCTCCTTGCGGCATTGATGTGCCATACCGGCGGTTGATAAACCTTCTGAAGGAGACCGCCCACCCCAACTGACAGCTAGCGGCGCGACCACGACTGGTGGTGGAACGACAATTGGTGGTCCAGCATAAATCCACGGCCAGACCTCCGCCGGAGCGGCACTCAGCATGGTCGCGGCGAATGCCGCGGCTAGCAACTTCCATCCGATGCTATCAGGCATTGTTCTGGTCCACTCTGAACACGCGAACGATTGAGGACGCCCAAACCTGCCTTTCTGCATTTTTGATACCTCTTGACACCATGCACGGAGTTCCCAGATTGAATTTGCCGGCCGCCGAAGGGGTCGGCAGACAGAACTATCAGTTTTGATCTTGTGTCCATGTTGCTCAAAGGAGGATATGGCTATGAGAGCCACCGTTGATTTTGCTCCCCTGTTCCGTTCGAGCGTGGGTTTTGACAGAATGCTCAATGCCCTTGATCTCGCCAGCCGGATTCCGACGGTCGATAACTGGCCGCCTTACGATATCGTCAAGACCGGTGAGGATGATTACCGGATCGACATGGCGGTTGCCGGACTTGCCGAGGCCGACCTTACGATCACACAGGAGCGCAATACTCTTGTCGTGACAGGACGAAAGGCGCCGGAGCCGCGAAGCGCCGCCGAATATCTTCATCGGGGTATTGCGGGCAGAGAATTCGAACGCCGCTTCGATCTGGCCGAGCATATGAAAGTCACCGATGCGCACTTCGAGAACGGACTTCTGTCTATTACTCTGAAACGTGAGATACCCGAAGCGATGAAGCCGCGTCGTATCGCGATTACGTCCTCTACAACACGTGCGGAGGAAGCCGTACCCCAGATCGAGGCGCGGAAAGAGGCAGCCTGATGGCGTGACGAAAACTCTCCCCCGGCCATTCATCCGGCCGGGGAAGAATCTCGAAAGGTCATGAGCATGAAGAGGATGAAAATATCTCTGTCGTGCGCTGCTCTGGGCTTGTCTCTACTGAGCCAGTCGGGCGCACATGCTGGTGATATTGTCCGGACGGCTGCAACATCGTTCAATGCGAGGGCGACTGAGGGCACGTCCACAATCCCCAAAACCGGGGCTCGCACTCATTACGAAGACGGCACGGGTGATATGCTGGTCGACAGCTTGAACGCAAGCCAGTTGGATCAGAACTACAAGGGGCCGGTCTATTATCCCGGACAACCCATTCCGCCGTTCCGGCCCATCGACACAGATCATCTGGCACCGTCAGGGCCAGAGACGCCGGAGAAGACGTCCTCATCGCACGGGACGTAGTGGGGATTGAGTAAAGGCGGCGTTATAGACCGCCTTTACCTCGATTCTTCAGGATGAAGACCGTTCAGGCTCACAGCGGGGCGCAGGATTATCTTCGAGATGCGCCTGTTCCCTGGCATCGCGCGCGACACGCGCATCCTGCTCGCGGACCAGCCAGTAGACGACGCCCAGCGCCAGAACAGCCGCCGAGAGAGCGAACAGTTCCATGGCAGTCACATCATGCATATCCAGCAGGATGAATTTGCGGGCAATCGCCAGGAGGGCGATCAGGACGATGGTCCGTACCCGGATGACGTTCTCATGCTGGGCAAGAACGACCAGCAGGGAGTGTTTGAACTCAAGCGCGATGATAACAGTAAAGATCGCGCCAAAAATCGCCTGGAAGATCGTCTGGTTGATCGGATCGATTCCGACATCGACGACCAGATGCCATACCGCGCTGATCAGATGAATCGTCGCGATGGCGGTGACCAGCATGATGAGCGCAATCAGGGTCAGAATGATCGCCTGTTCAAAACGCTCGTAGAATGTCAGGCCCCTGAACAGCTTGATGAAGCGGGACCAGTCCCTGCTCTGCCAGGAACGTTTCATGGAGAGGTCTTCCATAGCCGTTTTCCCATCTATGAATTGGGTTATAGTTCCTACGTCGTGGCCCTTCCGGCGTACATCCGGTTCAAAGCCGCTGCCAGCGTGGGAGGCGACAAGACAATGTTCGGGCAAGGTCTCGCACGCCTTTTGGCAAGGCCAATGTCAGCTGGTTTTCGAGGTCTCCCAACAACTAGCCAAGGCCTTAGCCATGTGCGTGCGGTCAGCGACAGGCAGGAGTTTTTGGACCACGGCGACGGCCGTCGCTTCCGGGTCTGGCGCGGTTCTCCAGCGAGATACCAAGTGGTAAATCAGATGGTCAGCCGCCCGACGCATGAGGCCGTTATATCCCTGGTTTTTTTCTTGGTCGCCGAGATAGTCGGCCAGCAGGACCGCCAGCTCTGTACCGATCTGAACGGTCGGAAGCGACATAATTCTGTTTGGCCTGTCCGTGTGAAGAGTCATGATGCAGTCCTCAGGCCGGGGCGTGTGTCGCTCGATGTCAGAGCCGTCGCATCCAGAGGGCTGACGCTCAAGCCCGAAACAGTGGCGGTGACGTCGACATGCACGGACCCGAACAGATGCTGGAGGGCGGCCGGAGGCGTATAGGCGCCCTTGACGGCTGCCGAGGTCCGGCCGTCCATAAGGATTGGGTCGACAAGGACCGGGCACCCGGTCTGCCGGCCCAATATCTCGATGGCGCGGGCCAGTGGCATGGATGGAATGTTCACCGGCTGCTTTTCTGTCTCGCACGACAGCACATCATGCGGCGCATGAGCCGATGCCTGCGAGGCCATTCCGACCAGCAGCATGAGGACGAGACCCACAGCGACGTGTGGTCTCTCCCTCTGCCGAAGGCGCCGAGGTTGTTTGGCCGTCTGTTCCGCTCGCTCCGTCTCTCCGGCGGAATGCGACCAAACTGGCCTCATTGTCCCCAGTGAACGGGGCACGGGGGGATGGTTATTCCAATAGTGCTGAAGCGCCTTCAGGTTGAGAAAATGGATAAAGCTCGACATCTCCCTGTTCTTGCTGCTTTTGATTTCATCTTCAGAGACGCGGGGCCTCCGATGCAAGGCCCCGCTCCACCCTCTCATTCCTGCGGTCGTTCCAGAAAAGACGGCGTTTCCGCTCGGAGAAGGCGTTTCTGATCTACCCGACGCGGTCAGTGCCTTACGCGGCGACCGAAACTGGCGGTGCGGCTCTTGCCCGCACGGGGAGACGGAACGCGAGATCAGAAGCCAGGGGATCACACCCGGCAGGGGCGACCGCGCCCGTCTGGACCAGACGTTCCAGCGTGGCGCGAAGTCTGATCCCCGGTATACCGGTATGGGCCACCAGAGACGTCAGCGTCACGCCACGTCCGTCATGACTGAGGCGACGAAGCATGGAGAGGACACGCGGAGCTAGCGGATCGTCTCCGAAAAGGGGGCGCGTTACCATGATACGCCTCCCTCAAGTCGGTTGCGCCATCTCCGGGCGGCTGTGCGCAAGGAGCGGCGATAGCGGGAATAAAGTCCTTTCAGTGTCGACATCCACATCCTCCGAAAGCAACATGGACTTCAGTTGTCTGGCTCACAGAGCCTATGCCGGACCCTATGGCGTCCGGCGAAAGCAAGATTGGAAGAGATGCTTGCCTCGTCAAGGGGTACGAAATCCAGATTGTTTTTCATGAATAATTTTATTATTTATATTTGTATTTATTTTTTGTGGTTATGTTGCGGACGGAAATTACAGGGGGCTTGTTGATATTCGTTGAACATCATGGCGATGATCGCAGAAAATCAATATATTTTCCTTCTATGATGGTGGCCCGGGGTTTTCCGGCCACCACCTGTCTTATAGAGCGCTTCCAGCGTGTCCGTTCGTCGGGACTTCCGTCAGCGTCTCGACGGCGGGGGTGAGAGCCGTCGAACCAGCCTTTTGATCTCCGAGATTGTCAACTGCTATCGGCGCGGCTAGCGCCGCACAGGCGTTGCTTCCGGTGCGTGACACATGAACGATTGGCGCCGCCTGACCGTCTGATGTGATCGTGATCGTCTGCGTACAGACGATGGGTCCACCGGTGCTGACCGCCTCGAAACGCTGCCAGGACATGCTCTGTTTCGGGAGATCATGACTAACAGCCGGAACGGCGCGCAGGGCACCGCCCAGCCGCGAGCCCAATGTCCGATCGACCGCCTCCATGAGAGCCATATTGCGTGCCATCATGCGATTAACGGCGTCGAACATGTCGATATCAGGCAATGCCGCTGTCGTCGCGATGCCCTGGACCGGGACCAGGATACCGACCTGATGTCCCCGTGCATCAACGACGCGCAACGTATCCTGAGCCTGCGCAGGCAGGGCAGCCGCGCCGCAGGCCAGTGTAGCAACAAAGACGCCAGCCTGAAACATACGAGAAAAATGCATTTTGGAATCCTCCGTGTCTGTTAAGCAGTGTCGGACGACGGCAGGAATATGGGCTGGGTAAATAGCGCCAGCAAGAGGTGGAGGAAGACTACATTGATCGTCTGATCCGGATATGAGCGTGTATAGGCGTCCACACCAGAGGGATCCGGATCGGTCCACACCGTCTCGTCGCATTCGCAGTCCGGGCTACCGACCCTTCGGCTTGCGGCCGCCACAGACGACGTCATCACCGCGCGCTCCACACCACTCCGGATCGCCGCACGCAGCACCCGTCGCCCTCTTCTCGATGGCCAGCCTATAAAGACGGGCAACGTCGAGCACATGCGCTGCAGGCCAGAAATTGCTCCCATCTCCCACATAGGCGCAGGTCCCATTTGCACGAAAAATCTCGATCAGCGGTGTGATGAGCCCCTGCTTTGCCCTCTCGTGAACCTGGGGAAGCCGCACCACCGAAGCGCGGATAGAGACGATATGCGCGATCGTGCAGTGGCAATGTCAGTAACGTTTTGGTCTGCCACGTCCTTGGCTGATTGAGTTTTCGCATGTGCAGCATGGACGGATCTCAGGTATTACGGCGACCAATTCTCCAATGTGGATGGTCGTTGTCAGGGAGTCCAGCCAGATCAGGATCGATCATCTCACGATCCGCAACCCGGCCTCGTGCAGCAGACTGTCTCGATGACCGATCCCGTTGCTCCAGTAACATCAACGACCCCGCATATTCATGATGTGACCATAACAGATCTGACTGCGATAAATGCCAAGACAGCCGGCGTTGGGTTAGGTTTGCCCGAGGCAGCGATTGAGGGGATGTCCTTGAGACATGTTCGGTTATCGGCCCAGAAAGGCCTTCAGCTTAGTCATGTTAGCGGACGTTCCTTTGGAGGCACGCTCACAGTCCAGACGCCTCCACTTCTTCAGTGTGGATCTGCTGTGCACATGGAGGGATCAGGCCTGTGCTGTCCGGATGAGAGACGCGTTCATGAATGGGTTTTTACTCGACATAATTGACCGTCTGTCGACTCAGAAAAAACAAAGCAGACAGGCGGCAGTCGCCTACATGTCGGACAATCCGAAACACAAACGAATGACCGCAAAGCGGACGATGCAGGCCCATCTTGCCTGGGTGATTTTTATTCTCTCAGGCGAGTATCAATGCCCGCCAGATTCAGTTCGATCCGAACTGGCGTTTCTTTTCCGAAGGCCTGATGAAGCGCGTGGCGAGCAACAGAGTACCATGAAATAACGCGAGCAATCCAAATGTTTCGGCATAAGCCTCTGACACGACATGAGACGGAGCGACTGTCGCAAGCCGCCACCCAAGGAATGTGGCGCACGCTGTAATCAATGTCGGCCCTCCGATCCTTTGCATGATGTTCAGCGCAGTTGTCGCCATCGGAATATCCGCGCGGGCGATCGAAGCGTATCCCGCGCTCATCGCCGGAATGCCGACGGCACCCCCGCCGCCGCCACGCAGCAACAATGCTATGCTCAGCAGGGCAACGTTCAGACCGCTATAGGCAAGCACCACCAAAATCACTGTTCCGACCAACGAGATAAGAGCCCCGCAACCGGTCAGATCGCGCGCGTCAAACCGGTCACTCAGACGCCCAATGAGCGGATAGACGCACATCATCCCCAGACCCAGGGGTGCCATGAACAGGCCCGTCCGCTCGGGCGAGACACCGCAGGAGTGGATCAGCCATATGGGTAGAAGCATCTGACCAGCGAACGATACCCCGTTCGTCAGAAACATGATGATCGCCGACACCGAAAAGGCAGGCGCACGCAGCAGGCGCAGGTCGATCAGCGCGTCATCACCCTTGCGTCGCGCGGATCGGACATACAGGACGAACAGCACGAGGGAGGCGCCTAAGGTCGCCTGTCCATAAGGCCGGGCGACATGATCCATGCCGTAAAGAAACGAGACGAGAGCGGGCGCGAGAAATCCTAGCCCTGTCAGGTCAAGTGGACGGGGGCGCTCGTCATGCCGATCGTCAGGGAGAAACAGAACGGCAAGGGCAAAAGCCGCAAGCCCGACCGGCACATTGAGAAGAAAGATCCATCGCCAGGACGCGATGGAGAGAATGGCACCGGCGACGACGGGTCCAAGAAGCGGCGCGAGCAGAACAAGTGCCGTCATCGCGCTCGCGACCCTCGGCATCTGTCGGCCCGCCACACGAGCTACCGTCATCTGAGCCATAGGGGCGAGCAGTCCGCCCGCCATGCCTTGCAGCAGACGGAATACGATCAGGGACGGCGCAGACCACGCTAGTGCGCACAGGCCTGATGTCAGCGTGAAGGCACCGAAGCACCATAAATAGACCGCTCGCCCCCCGAGGCGGCTTACGAGCCATCCATTCAGTGGCAACGTCAGGGCGAGCGCCAGCAGATAGCCGCTGACCACCCATTGAATGTGTGAAAACGGAGCGTGCAGGGTCGCGACGAGATCTGGTAGCGACACATTGACGATCGTGGCGTCCAGTTGCGCCATGAAAGATCCGACCGCCGCGACGCTCACGATTTTCCAGGTGCCCGGAGGCAGTTGATCCGGGTCTAAGGCTGGCAACGACGTTCTGGCGTTCATGAATGATCTCGCGGGAAACCGTGAGGCGCGCAGACATGAGCCATGCGTTTACGCATCCAGCGCGATCGCGTCGCTCGTCGTCACCCGGCCAAGACGGGGAAAAATCTCTTCGCAGGCAAAGCGCTGCATCTCTTCGGTGAATGTGGACATGACATCCTCGACGAGCACGACGTTATATCCGTGCTCATGCGCCGCTCTGGCGGTAGATTCCACACCCAGATTGGTGGCGATTCCACCGACCACGATGGTCGTGATCCCGCGTCGCCGCAGTTGGAGGTCAAGATCCGTGCCGTAGAAGGCACCCCACTGCCGTTTCGTGATGCGCAGATCGGTTGGTTCGGCAAGCCCGTCGACCAGTTCAATCCAGTCGGGTGCAAAACCGCCTGGCGGCGAAAAGGAGCGATCGACGACCGTATGCACCGCGTCCGCAAAGTCCAGCGCGAACGCGACGTTGACCAGAATGACCGGAGCGCCGGCAGTTCGGAAACGCGCCGTGAGTTCTTTCGATCGCTCAACAATCAAAGCACCCGGTGTCGGAGCCAGGGGAAGCCCCGTAATGCCCTTCTGGAGATCGATCAGGACAAGAGCCGTCTTGGTGGCTTGAAGCGAAATCATGGAGAAACATCCCTGTCGGCGTTAGAACCGCCATCCCGAACCATTGTCCGGAACACGCGGTAACGTTAGTAAGTTGAGTAGACACTCAAGCAGGAGAATTATTTGAGGATGGACTCAAATTCGTCAAGGGGTAAAAGAACGTCTCTTCAGCCGCTGCGTGCGGCTGGGCGTCAGCGCGTTGAGGAATTGCTGGAGGCCGCGTCTGATCTCATGGCGGAACGAGGGTACGAGGCCACGACCATGGCGGAGATCGCCGCGCGCGCCGGGGCGAAGATCGGCTCGCTCTATCGTTTCTTTCCAAACAAGGAGGCGGTCGCGGACGCTTTGGTGCAGCGGCATATCGCCGTTCTGGAAGACGAATACGCGGCACTCGCCAAACGTGCCGCCACGCTGTCGCCCGAAGCATTGGCGGACGTCCTGATCGAGTTGCTTGTCACGCTTTATCCTCGCGTGAAATCCCTGTCCGCGCTGATGGAGGCCCGGACCGACAGGATGGAGATTCGCGAACGTGCACGAGGACATGCGATAGTTGGAATTGCGGCTGCGTTGCGTGTCTGTGCACCAGGGTTGGGTGAGATGCTGGCGAAAGACATTTCTGCGGTCGTTCTGAACACTATGAAAGTGTTGCGCGGTATGCTCTCGAAGGACGCGCCCACGATGCCAGGTGCGCCTGACGAATTGCGGCGGATGCACCGTCTTTATCTCGCGGACCGGCTGGAGCCGTTTCGGCGCACTTTAGACAGTATAACGGAGGCGGAGCCATAATTTCGCGGATTGGTGCAGTATTCGCCCCACGACCTAAGAGCCTTGGCGCTGTCCCGGAGAGCGAGATGTCATGGCAGCTTATGCCTCCATGCCGGCTATACAGCCGTTAAGGTTGTTCGCCTGAAAACGGACTTTATTACAAGGTTGATTTTGGGGAACCAAAATTAATCCTTGTGTCCACAGGAATTACGCGGTCGTGTATGATACAAATACCAAGAAACCCGCATGTGATGCAAAGTCGTGTGTGCAGGCCAACTTTGCGTTACGCAGATATAAATTGAGATAGTAAGATTAAGATAATGAGTGTTCCTTACATTGCAACATCGGAAGAACGTGCTCTGCATCAAGCAATCAGTAATCTTACGTTGAAAATTGCACGTCCTCTAATTCGATATAATGACAAAAAATCCTGGCCAAAACTGCTATCAGGAGGATCGTGTTTTATCTTACGCTTTGATTGCGGGTTAATTGGCGTGACTGCGAATCATGTTGTTGAGGTATTTGAGGCAGATAGAGAAGAAAACGTAAGCAACACATGCCTGCTCAGGACTGTTCGTTTCGATCTTCTGAACAAGATTATTGACCGGAATACAGATCTCGATATTGCAACATTTTCGGTCACCGAAAATGAATTGGCTGAAAGTGAAGCGCAGGCGCTGGATTGTCGTGGCGCGAACTGGCCGCCCCCAAAGCCTCTTGAGAGCGCCCCTATCAGCTTTGGCGGCTTTCCGGAAGAATGTGCAATACCGTCACTGCCAACCAACGCTGTGTTTGCCGGATTTGTATCACTTACCTATGTGCAAGATATAACCCAGCGCGAAATTATTGCGACCTATGACTCGAACCGAGATAGTCGAGTTATAATTGATGAACGCTTACCAGATGTCGGGGCCAATCTTAGTGGTTGCAGCGGTGGTCCGGTAATTGTGCATTATGAACGCAATATGACTCATCACTATTGTCCGGTTGGTATGATAATAGTCGGAGCAAAAGGAGAGGGCACCGGCTTGATGGCAGGATGGGATATGTATCGTTTTCGTCGCATCCATTTTATTCAGCCCGACGGTTCAATCCTCATCCAGCCTAGTAACAGTTTCTGAACCAATCGGATTTTCGCGAAACGTCCGCTTTTTTTGCCCAACTCACCTGACAGCGGACTGTCCGCGTACCCCCCCGATCTGCCTGTCTGCTCAATGAATGGCAGCAGACAGCCTGTAGCCGCCTTCATCCTCGACATACAAGGCGCGATAAAGATTTCCAAAACCGGACATGTGCGCGTGGCAAGTCCGACATACTCGCGTATGCCGTCACCGTTGTTCCCGTCTGCCAGTAATTTCCGCTCATGTGCCTCACGATGCTGCGCATATTGGTAATTATACTGTAGCAAAATGAACCGACATCTCTGGACAAACACCTGAGCGAGCGCATGGTTAAGTGGTTCAACTTGATGGAATGATGCCCCGCATGCGCCGCTGATTGACGGCGCGCTTCATCACACCTCAACGCCAGTTCAGTCCTGCGCGGCACGACGATCAAATGCGGCGCGGGCCTGTTCAAGGGCGGGACGGTTCTCGCGTGCCCAACTTGCCAGGGCTGCCAGAGGTCCTGTCAGGCTTTGCCCCAATGGGGTCAGACAGTACTCAACCTTCGGCGGGACGGTAGCATAGGCTTTGCGAGCCACCAGTCCATCGCGTTCGAGCCCGCGCAGAGTGATGGTCAGCATCCGGTGCGAGATGCCGGGGATGCGGTGCTTCAACGCATTGAAACGATGGGTGCCTTCTGAGAGATGGCCACAGACCATGACCGTCCACTTGTCGCCAATGCGTGCAATCACCTCTGCTAGGCCGCGACATTCAGCTTCTACATTTTCCATTGCTACTCCTTGGGGCGACAGGAACCTGGGTGTTCTTGACGCATGAATTCATGCGTACTTGTTAGCTTATAGGAACAAATTTATCCTAAAGAACCATAAATAACCATGGAATCTGATGATGAAAATAGGTGTGAGCGGTGCCAGCGGCCAGCTCGGTAGCGCAGTTGTTCAGGCGTTGGCGGAAACGGTTGCGGCCGAAAACTTGGTGGCGATTTCGCGCACCCCCAAGACCGATCGAACCTACGCAGGTCGCTTAGGCGACTACGACCAATCCGAGACATTGGTGGCGGCCTATCAGGGCCTAGATCGCCTGTTGTTGATTCCGGGGGCTGATCTGCGGCCGGGGATTCGTTCGCGCCAGATGTTGGCGGCCGTGGATGCCGCTGCACAGGCCGAGGTCGGTCACGTCTTCCTGTTGTCGGCAACCGGGACGCAGCGTGAGGGGGAGTCCGCCGTTGGGGCGGCGTATTGGCACAGTGAGCAGGCGTTGATCAAGAGCGCGATCCCCGCATGGACGATACTGCGTATGAGCTATTTTTCCGAGACGCTGGTCGAAGAGGTGCGGATGTCTTTGACGGCAGGCGGGCTTGCGATGCTTGAGGACAGCCGCGTCAGTTTCGTTTCGCGCGGCGACGTGGCCAAAGCTGCCGCCGCCGCATTGACCAGCGAGGGCCACGAGGGCGCCATATATCAGCTGACAGGCTCTGAAGCCCTGCGTGGTGAAGCGGTCTGCAGACTGGTCGCACAGCAGATCCAGCGGCCCTTTGCCTTGAACGTTATGCCCGCCGAGGTGTTGCGAGCCGGGTTGCTCAAAACGGGTCTGCCTGACGTGGTTGCCGATGCCGTGGTATCGATGAAGGCGCGGCAGGCGCGTGGCGCCTACGACATCGTCAGCGGTGACATCGTGCGTTTGACCGGAGGCACGCCGTGTTCCCTGGCCGAAATTCTGGCGAGTATCGCCGGAGGACTGGGGCAGTCGTAGCACCGCACTTGCTGGGTGCTTTGCTGCGCCATTCGACGGAGGTCCGCGCCACCGGTGCAAGTAGGCTTGGAATTGCGGGTACATGACCACGTTGGAGGCGTAGTTCAGCAAGAGGTCAGGTCCAACTGGATGTCGGCGTTGCCAGGGCACTCGACCAGATGGCTTTCCAGGGCGATGGCGTCCGGGGCGGCTAGCAACTGTGTTTGAGCGGCCTCTCGTCACAATCACCAACGCTATCCTCAAAAGCGGAGTGCCATGGCGCATTAGCTCCGCCGCTTAAACACTGTTGCTAATTCAGACCGTCACGAGGCTCAACGAAAGTGCTATTCCTCTCACTGTCGAACCGATCGCGTGCCGTTCTGAATGCCGCAGCGTTGTCAATAATCCACCGCCAAAGAGGCATCATTCCTACGAGCAGCCCCTTTCCCAACGGAGTGAGAGTATAATCCACCCGTGGCGGGACCTCACCGTAATCATGGCGAATAATAAGACCGTCGCGTTCTAACTGACGAAGAGAACGCGTCAACATACGCTGGGTAACTCCCTCAAGCCGCCGCGCCAGCTCTGCGTGCCGCAGAGTACCAGCAACACCAAGAATATGGACAATACCGAGTGACCATCTGTTGCCGGCATGCGCAAGCACTTCTCGCTTCAACCCGCCATCGTTGTCACTGAGAGCAGCACAGGCTGCCTGCGACTGAGCCATCACGGCATCGAAGTCCAGATTATCGAACGGTATCACTCGTGTACCTTCTTCTCATTGCTACATCATGTCTTATTTTAACTTCATAATTATAAGGAATTCCTGATGCCAGAGATGAAGACCCCTGTCGCTGAAACCCTTGTCATCGGCGCCGGAGAGCTTGGGCTTGCTGTCATCACCGGCCTGCTTGAACAGAACGCGGAATGCACTCGGTCAATCAGCGTTCTTCTCAGACCATCAAGCGCAAGCACCAGAACGGATATTGCGCGACAATTAAAGCAAAAAGGCCTGCAGATCGTTTATGCTGATCTTTCGACGGAAACGGTAGAGGACCTCTCCGCCCTCTTCGCCAAGTTCAATACAATTATATGTTGTACCGGGTTTGTTGGTGGCCCCGGTACACAGCGTAAAATTACCAGTGCTGTCCTGAAGGCTGGGGTGGGCCGTTATGTGCCGTGGCAGTTTGGTGTCGATTACGATGTTGTTGGACGTGGTAGCGGGCAGCCAGTATTTGATGAGCAATCAGACGTAAGGGTCCTGCTGCGCGGTCAATCTGCGACCCAATGGATAATCATTTCGACAGGAATCTTCACCAGCTTTCTGTTTGAGCCAGCTTTCGGTTTGGTGGATCTTCAAGGCGCCAAGATTCGCGCACTCGGCAGTTGGGATAACCGTCTGACGGTGACCACTTCCGAAGATATAGGACGACTTACAGCGAGCATCCTCGCCCATAAACCGCCGATCCAGAACGAGGTGGTTTACGTTGCCGGGGATACATTCTCCTACGCTCAACTCGCCGAAAAGATGGAGCACTACCTTGGCCGCCCTGTCATTCGGGAACTGTGGGATATGGATAGGCTACGCGCAGAAGTCGCCGCACACCCTGATGACGGAATACGGAAATATCGTCTTGCGTTCGCACGCGATACTGGCGTGGCATGGGACAAGAAACAGACTTTCAACGCTTTACAGGGCATTGAAGTAACCGACGTCATGACCTGGCTAAAACGCCAGCAACGTCATGTAGCTTAAACCACTCACTGTTTGCGACATCTGAATTCCGGGAGACACAAGCTCTGCATCAATCCTAGCCATTCGCCCCTTGGTTTACTTGCAGAGCGTGGCCGGAGCATGCCGTTCTGCTAGCCTCTGATGGAAGTCAGCATGAAGTGCTGCAAGTGTAATCTGGCCAAAACGCGCGAGAAGTTGGGCCTTAACATCGGCCAGGACGCCACTCATGGCGTGGTTAACAGCTTCTTCGACAAGGCACTCAGTCTCCACACTCCGGTTCCCTATGGCGAATAATCTTGGGGCATCAAGAGCCTCGTAAATATCTCGCAGCGTTACCTGATCCAACTGGCATGAAAGCGTCCACCCGCCGCCATGTCCTTTTTCGGAGTGTACATATCCATGCTCACGCAGACCGCCCATAAGACGTCGCACAACCACGGGGTTGGTGTTAAGGGCGCGAGCCAGGGCTTCTGACGTCATGGGGCCACCTGCTTCTGCCATGTGCAGGAGTACGTGGAGCGCACAGGATAATCTGTTATCTTGTCTCATGTAACTTCATGTGTTGCTAGAGTGCGATTTCGTCAGTATATCATGAAACTCGAAAAGTGACATGAAAGTGTGTGCGAACACTCTTACTTCGAGGACATGCTGTATGAATTTGCTCGAAATTCTGACAGTCGGCGTCGTGGCGACTGCTGCATCCGATATCTGGCAACAGGCCCAGAAACCATTGACTGGAATTCCTGCAGCCAACTGGCCTGTCACCGGCCGCTGGGTCATAGGGTGGCGTGACGGCAGGATCTATGACCCAATGATTGGAAAAAGACCCTCCCTGAAAGGAGAGGCGCCTGTCGGCTGGGTATTTCATTACCTAATTGGTGCTGTTTATGCCGCACTGTACCTCAGTTTTGTGGCGGTCATAGCAAAGACAGTCCCCACATTGTTAAATGGTTTGCTCTTCGGACTTGTTACCCTTTTAGCGCCTTTTCTGTTTATGAAACCTGCTCTGGGCGGCGGTTTTTTCGGGCTTAGGGCTCCCAATCCTGGAAAAGGACTATTTCTCAGCATAAGCGCTCATGCTGTCTTTGGAATGGGACTGTATTTAGGTGAACTTTTTTACCAAGGTGTTTGACGTGCCCCCTTTTTTGTATCCACTTAAAAGGAGAGTTCCCGTTTTTTATGGCTTGGGGTTGATGGAATGACAAGGGTCTCGGGGGCATGCCCCCGAGACCCTTGTCTGGCGATCTGATCCGGTGTCCTGCCATCCAGCTGGGAATGGGGACGCACCGTATTGTAGTCTTCCCGCCAGTCAGCCAGAACCTGTCGGGCATGGCTGAGAGACGTGAACAGCGTCTCGTTGAGGCATTCATCCCTCAACCGGCCGTTGAAACTTTCGACAAAGCCGTTCTGTTGCGGTTTCCCGGGGGCGATATAGTGCCATTCAACCTTCATCTCATCCGCCCATTTCAGGATGGCATGGGATGTGAACTCCGTACCGTTGTCGCTGACAATCATGAGGGGTTTGCCATATCGTTCCACCAGGGCCGTCAGTTCCCGCGCCACACGTCCACCTGATAATGACGTGTCGGCAACCAATGCCAGGTTCTTGCGACTGAAATCGTCGATAACAGCCAGAATGCGGAACCGGCGGCCACAGATCAGGGCATCCGAGACAAAATCCAGGCTCCAGCGCTGCCCGGGTTCCTGAGGGATGGTCATGGGAGAACGCGTCCCCAGTGCCCTCTTGCGGCCGCCCCGATGGCGGACTTTCAGCCCTTCCTCCTGGTAAAGACGGAACAGCTTCTTGTGATTGGGGCTGAACCCTTCGCGTGCCAGAAGATAACCCAGGCGGCGATAGCCAAAGCGGCGTCTCTGGCTCGCCAGATCCCGCAGGCGCTGGCGCAGGGTGGCATCATCTGCCCGGGTGGAAACATACCGCGCAACACGCCTGGCAAGACCAACAAGGGCACAGGCGCGACGCTCACTCACCTCCAGAGCCTTTTGAAGGTGTAGGACCGCCTGCCGCTTTGCGACAGGCGTCACCACTTTTTTCCAACAATTTCCTTCAACGCCGCATTATCCAGCATCGCATCCGCCAGGAGACGCTTCAGACGACCGTTTTCATCTTCCAAGGCCTTCAGTCGTTTGGCCTCAGATACCTCAAGGCCACCATAGCGGGTCTTCCATTTGTAAAACGTCGCATCACTGATCCCGTGTTTGCGGCAAAGATCAGAGACCTTGAGCCCAGCCTCCTGTTCCTTCAGCACCCCTATGATCTGCTCTTCCGTAAAACGACTGCGTTTCATTCGTCCGTATCCTTCTCGATCGGACTCTACTTTAAAATGGTTACATTTTCGGGGGGCACGTCATGTTTTCTGAAACCTTATTCATAGAGTGATTACAGTTTTCTATAATTACGAGGACTGACACCTGTCACTCTGCGGAAGACCTGAGCAAAGTGACTTGGACTGTCGTATCCGATCCTCAAGGCAATCTCGATAATGGAAAGATTGGTCTTACGAAGCATTTCTGATGCTTTCTGGACGCGGCGCTGCATGAACCAACCAGAGGGGGTTTGTCCCGTGGTTGTGCGGAATAAGCGACTGAAGTGAAAACGGCTCATGCCACACAAAGCAGCGAGACAATCCAAATCAAATGGTTCAGCCAGATGTGCTTCCATATGATCAAGAACTTTACGCAGTTTCCATGTGGGCAAGAGAGTGGATCGTCGCTTTATCTTAGCCTTGGTATCAGCATACTGTCTTAAAAGATGAACTGTCAGACTTTCCAGAAGGCCATTTACAAATAAGGGATTTGCAATAACGGAAGATTGCATTTCAGCTATCAGACCACTCAAAATTCCTGATATGAAAGCATCTTCCCCGCCCGAAACATCCCACATTCGAATACGGGATGAATTCAGATTTAATGACATGGCAGCTCGATCGACAAGCTCAAGTCCAAGATAGAGATGCAACACCTCAAAACAAGTGTCTTCCTTGCCCTGCCAACGCATCAGATAGGGTGTGTCCGTCTGCGTGAGGTAAAATGTTCCTGCTCTTGCCTTGCTCTGCTGCCAAGTCCCTGTCAGTTCACGCTCTTCGACATTTGCTTCTCCGCGGATAACCCAAACAAGCAGGGGTTCTGCGACGGCAGGTACAAGAATTTCGTCTTTTTGTACCGGGCGAGTGAATATCTGGACGTCAACATCCTTCCAGACATCCCCTTTACTTTGCGCGACTTTCTTCCCGGGGAGAAGTTGCTCCAGTGTCAAACTGGCAGCACGCCGAAAAGGAAGGCGGGACAAAACCATCTGCTACACTCTCTCATTTCCATGCGCGACTATCTATAGCGCAAAATCGCAATAGTTTCAGCAAGAAGCCAAGCGAGATATCTTCTGGCATAATTTACACCTCCTTCGACAATTAAGGCCGATTGAAGGCTCGTCGTGTGGAGAAGATTATGAATATTGCAGGAAGAATTGCTCTGGTGACCGGAGCATCCAGTGGCATTGGTGCGGCAACAGCGCGCAAACTTGCAGCAGAAGGAATGACAGTCGGCCTGGCGGCACGTCGTCATGATCGCCTGGAGACGCTTGTTAGTGAAATTACCAAGGCTGGCGGTCGAGCCATTCCTCTGGTGACGGACGTTACTGATCTTGTCTCGTGTCAAGAAGCGGCAAAGAGCTTGATCGCCCAATTTGGAAGGATTGATGTTCTGGTCAACAATGCAGGCCTGATGCCCCTATCCAGCGTTGACAGCCTGAAAGTGGACGAATGGCAGCAGATGGTGGACGTCAATATATCCGGTGTTCTTAATGCAACGGCAGCCGTTCTTCCGCAGATGATCGCACAGCATTCGGGCCATATTTTCAACATGTCCTCAATTGCAGGCCGGAAAGTCTTTACGGGTCTCTCCGTTTATTGCGCCACCAAGGCTGCGGTAACAGCGTTTTCAGACGGCCTCAGAATGGAGATCGGACCAAAGCATAATATCCGCGTTACCTGCATTCAGCCGGGAGCCGTAAAATCGGAGCTTTACGACCACATTACAGATGCTGATTCCCGCAAACAGATGGATGACCTTGCAGCGTCCATGACCTTTCTCGAAGGCGAGGACATAGCAGACAGTATTCTTTTTGCTCTGAAATCACCTGCACGTATGGATGTTGCAGAATTGTTTGTTCTTCCGACTGAACAGGGATGGTGAACAGAAACTGATTGCTAACCGAGCTTAGGAGACAGACATCCTACCGTCGACAAGAGGCTTAAGGCTGGAAAGCCTCTTGAAGCTCAGTCACAAAGACCCGCAGTTTGGGTGTCATAACCGGACTTGCGTTATAAAGCAGGTGCATGGGCCTGTCCGGAACTGTCCACCTCGGCATAAGCCGGACAAGCCGTTTGCTTTTAACATCTGGAAGCAGGGCCTGCTCATAACCCAGTAGAATGCCATCGCCAGCGAGTGCTGCAGAATGCAGAACACTTGAATCATTACTGATTATCCGCCCGGAGACGGTGACAGGCCGCGTAACGCTTCCTTGAGAAAAGTGCCAGGTCGTTACAGGGCCGCCGGAATTTTCATACACGAGACACTCGTGGCGCATCAGATCTTCGGGCTGCTCTGGAAAACCGTGTTTTTCCAGATAGGTTTGAGCTGCACAGATGACCCGACGATAGGCCGTCAAAGGGCGACTGACCACTGTAAGGTCCGTCTCAAGTTCACCAATTCGGATCACAGCCTCATGACCGTCCATTGTGGGGTGAATCAGTTGGTCTGTCAGTGACAAATGGACTTGAATTTCTGGATATCTTTTCTGAAAATTGTGAACAAATGGCAGCAATACTGTTCGCCCGAAAGTGACGGGTACACTGACAGATAATGTACCGCGGGGTGTGCCAAGCGTATTGGCTGCCAGACTGTCAGCTCGTTCAGCAGCCTGCAGAACAAGCCGACATTGCTCGCAATAGAGCCGTCCTGTTTCAGTCAGACTTTGCCGACGTGTCGTTCGATGCAACAGGCGAGCACCAAGGTGATGCTCCAGAGCCTCTATATGCTTGGCCACCATCTGCGGCGACAAAGTCAGATGCTGGGAGGCCGCAGCAAAAGATCCCAATTCCACAACCTTGATAAAAATCTTCATGCTGGTTAACCGGTCAAGCATTCACCATCCTCAGTTGTGACTGATGTCTTGTATCGACAATTTATCCAGCGAAAAAGAGGAATATGCTGAAGGCTTCGAGCGATTGGCAAGTCCAGTTCTGATGGAGTCTTTCGAAATGCCTGTTTATCTTGTGCGCATGGACCACCCTGACGGCGAGGGATGGGGACAGCATGTCGCAGCACACGTATTGTATCTCAGGCGCCTTATTCAGGAAGGTAGTCTGCTGGCCTCCGGTCCGTTGAAAGGCACCCCACTGCGCTCCGGCTTTCTGATTATGAAAGGTGCCAATCGGCAGGAGATTGACGCGATGATTGCCGGTGATCCCTTTGCATCAGAAGGTTTGATTTGTGATCTGCGCATTGAAGAATGGGACCCGCTATTCGGGTGCCTGTCAAACCATGCAACTGGCAAACTCCCGCAAGAATTGAAGTCTCTTTTCCCTTCATGACAACAGCGCTGTGTCTTTTGAGAAATAAAAACGAAAAGAGGGCCTTGGGATTATGAACGATCTTCAGTGGTATACTGTAGGGGATGCCCGCATACTAAAAATACAGGATCTGACGCTAGCAGCACTCACTCCAGAACTCTTGCTTCCTGACTGGGATGATGCAACGGCACTTCAGGCTTATCCTGATCTGTCTGAAACGCTGGATGCTTCAGAAACGAAAGTCCTTTTGAGCGTTCATAGCTGGCTCATCAAGGATCGCGGTCGGAACATTCTTGTGGATACGGGGGCCGGGAATAGCAAGGCTCGACCTGCTGCTCTGTTTTTCGATCACTTGCAGACCGTGTGGCTTGAAAATCTGATGCGCGCTGGCGTCCGACCAGAAGATATCGATTTTGTTCTTCTCACCCATCTGCATGTTGATCACGTGGGGTGGAACACACGCCTGCAAAATGGCATCTGGGTTCCGACCTTCCCGAATGCCCGATATGTCTTTTCTAGAGCCGAATATGATTTTTTCAGTAATCCGGCTCATGATAGCGTCCGCAATAAAACCAGTTTCATGACACGCATTGATAGCGTTGATCCGATTATCTCGGCGGATCTTGCGGATCAGATTGACGTAGACGGATCCGAAGTTCTTGAAGGAATCTCCTTTCACCCCACACCTGGGCATACGCCCCATCACGCGTCTCTCGTGCTGAAATCAGGTATGGAGCGTGCGCTCTTCACGGGTGATGTCATGCATCACCCCATTCAGGTATGTATTCCGGAGTGGAGTGCCGTTTTTGATGCAGATCCTCAGATAGCCATCATATCGCGAAAATGGGCTTTGAATTATGCTGCCGAACACACCGCAGCAGTATTCACATCGCATTTTCCGATGACATCCGCTGGAAAAGTGATGACATACGACCAGAGAAGGGGTTGGTCTTTCCTCTAGGGCTGCCATTATGTCCGCTGTTCACCTCGTTCAATTCCATTGCGGACATTCCGCTTTCCCCCCATTGGCGACATTTTTCTGCCGGGAAAGGGGCGAGCGTGCTGGCTTGGGTGTAGCCTTCGGAGGCAGAGGGCTGCGCGGATTTTCATGACGGGTTGATAGGGTAGGAGAGAGTCTCCTGTCCGCCCGTCATGGAGTTTTTCGCCATGGCGACCGCTATTCCGAAAATTACGTTGAGTTCGTCCCGCGACATCCCGTTCAACCGGTTGGTGCTGTCCCAGTCCAACGTGCGGCGTGTGAAGTCCGGCCTGTCGATTGAGGAACTGGCCCGCGACATCGAGCGCCGCGGGCTGCTGCAGAGCCTGAATGTCCGCCCCGTTCTCGATGATACCGGGGCCGAGACCGGTACCTATGAGGTGCCTGCCGGTGGGCGTCGTTTCCGTGCTCTCGAACTGCTGGTGAAGCAGAAGAAACTCGCGAAGACGGCACCCGTGCCGTGCGTGGTCCGCGAGGCCGGATCGGCCATTCTCGCCGAGGATGATTCCCTGGCCGAGAACGTCCAGCGCGTGGCCCTGCACCCGCTGGACCAGTTCCGCGCCTTCCGTGACATGCTGGAGAAGGGCATGTCCGAGGAGGAAATCGCCGCAGCGTTTTTCGTGGCGCCCACCGTGGTCAAACAGCGTTTGCGGCTGATGACCGTGTCCGACAAACTGCTGGATATCTACGAGCAGGATGGCATGAAGCTGGAACAGCTGATGGCCTTTTCCGTCAGCGATGACCATACCCGCCAGGAACAGGTCTGGGACATCGTGTCCCAGAGCCATAACCGTGAACCTTATGTCATCCGCCGCATGCTGACAGAAAAGACCGTGCGGGCCTCGGATCGTCGCGTACGCTTTGTCGGACTGGACGCCTATCTCGCGGCCGGTGGTCCTATCATGCGCGACCTGTTCGAAGCCGATGATGGTGGCTGGCTGCAGGATCCGGCTATTCTGGATCGGCTGGTCATGGAAAAACTGCATGCAGCCGCAGAGGATATCCGCGCCGAGGGCTGGAAATGGGTCGAGACGGCCCTGTCTTTCCCATGGGGCCACACACGGCAGTTCGCGGAGATCGACGGCACGGAAATGCCGCTGACCGATGAAGAGACGGCCCGTCTCGAAGCCCTGCGTGTCGAGCAGGAAACTATCGAGGCCGAATACGCCCAGGCCGATGAATATCCCGATGAGGTGGATGCAAGACTGGGCGAGATCGAGCAGGCCATTCTTGCTCTGGAGGAACGACCTCTGGCGTTCGATCCTGCCGACATGGCGCGGGCCGGCGCCTTCGTCAGCATTGCCAGCGATGGCACGCTGCAGGTGGAGCGGGGCTTCGTGCTGCCCGAGGACATGCCGAGTGAGCCGGAAGCGACCGATGATGCGGGCAACGCCGATCAATACGATCGCCCTGCATATGATGGGCAGGAGCACGATAGCACAGGCCATGGTTATCAGGAGGGGGAAGACGGCAGCATCTCTCCGGACGTGGAACCCGAGGAAGAAGACGGGATCAAGCCACTGCCTGACCGACTTCTCACGGAACTGACAGCCTGGCGCACGCTGGCCCTTCGGGATGCTTTCGCCAGCAACCCGCACATCGCCCTGACCGAACTGCTGCACACCTTGGTGCGCGATGTTTACTGGCAGACGCCGGGCGCGGATTGCCTGGAAGCCTATGTCCGGGAAATCTCCCTGCCGGTCCATTCGCCCGACATGCCGGGCAGCGTGCCGGCGCATGCGCTGCGCCAGCGCAACGAGGGTTGGAAGCACGATCTGCCCGAGGACGAGGACGCGTTGTGGCGCTGGATCGACGGGCTGGACGATGCCAGCCGCATGGCTCTGCTGGCCCATTGCCTGTCCTTTGGGGTCAACGCGCTCTACGAGCGCATGCCCGCCTACGGCGCGGTGTCCCAGCGCAGCGTCACCGAACGTCTCAAGCGTGCAGACCGTCTGGCCGCAGCCCTCATGGCGGCCGGCACACCGCCAGTGCGCGCCCGCAAGGCGCGTTATTATGCTGATCCGCGCCTACAGGAACGCATCCTGCCGCCGCCTGCGCCTCGGTCGCCGGAGGGGGCTTCGGGCACGGATGACTGGAGTGGTAGACCCATGCCAGACCAGATGCCTCCTGAAGATGAAGACACATTGGCTGGAACGTCTTCTGACGAACCGATGGGTGCAGGACAGAAGCAGACCCGCGAGTTTGATGCAGCCCACACGCCGAAAGCTGAGAGGGAGCGGGACGCGCATGAACGAAAAGACCCGGACCTTGATCCCGATCATACCGCCATGCGGGCCAGGCGGGAATTCGAGTATCTCCAGCGAATGACGCGGCTGGCTGCCTTGGATCGGGATGACGGCATGGAGATGGAAGGCCCATGAAACGCGTGCGCAGGAAGCAGCAGATTACCGTCTATCTGGACCCCGTGCTGGCGGAGACCTTGGGGGATCTGGCCACCCGTCGTCGCCAGTCCCAGTCCATGCTGGTCGAAACGGCTCTGGCCGCCTTTCTTTCTCCAGAAGACGGGAAAGGTGAGGGCGCGCTAAACCGGCGGCTGGAACGGCTTGATCGCCGGATCGGTCACATGGAGCGAGACCTTGGGATCAACGTCGAGACACTGGCGCTTTTCATTCGCTTCTGGCTGCTTACAACACCACCGTTGCCCGAACCGGCTGCGGCCGCTGCCCGCGCCCAGACGACTGCGCGTTATGAACAGTTCATTGAGACGTTAGCCCGGCATTTGAGTGCCGGGCGCCGTCTCTATCAGGATCTACCGCCTAATCAGGAAGATGCATCTTGATTGAACGAAGTTGAATTTATGTAAAAAAATAATAGCGTAATAAATATTCTTACGCCTTTGTTGTGTCTGCTTTCGGCTCGCTTGGTGGAATAGGAACGCGCAGCGTCATGCCAGCATAAATATGGTTCGGGTCGTCAAGCTTATCCAAATTCATCTGAAATATCGTTTTGGCCATCTGGATATTTCCGAACAAAGATAGCGAGATTTCGTCGAGCTGATCTCCTTGTTTCACGACAATAATATGGAACTCTTTAGGAACCGTTGGAGGAGGGTCGGTAGCCGAACCCAACGCATCGGCTACGGCGGAAAGGGTAGACGGACGATAGTTCTGGTGCTCGGGCAAGCTGTCTGGCGCCGCTTTCCAGCGACGACGTGCAAAGATACTGACATCTCGCAAGAGAGACGGTCCTTTACGATGGGCTCGTTTCCATATGGAATCCGTTATGGATGTCTTGCATCTGGCTAGCCACCCCATTCCTTGTTCTGAAAATGGGTTCAGTGGATCAGTACAGTCGGGTTTTAAGGTGTATATTTTGGACGAGGGAGACGTATCTAGTCCTAGACTTGCTTGGCGTGCCCCGTCCCATATCCACTCTAACGTTTCGTCAGAAAGCCCCCGGAGGTCGCCACCACCACCGACAGCGCAGTGTACTCCCGGAAACCATTGCTGGAGATACGGTGCATTGGGAGCATTAGGCTCTTTTCCTGCCTGACGATTCAGGTCGTCGATGTTGTTCCACAAGGTCGGAAAGAAGTCTTCACGTGTTTCATCAATTGCTACTGCGTGCCGAGCGGACTCGACCATCGATGTGAGCGTTGTATCGTGGAATGCGAGTTTACGATCGAACTTTTGCGCGAACAGGTAACGCTTGGGAACGCCAAGTGCGCCTACAGTGTCCCACACTCCAAGATATTTAATCTTAAGTAACGGCGCATTACCAGATGTGTATCCTGGAACATTTTTGCACCGCCAGTCGTCTTCTTCGGTGCTAACACAAATATCCGGTGAGAGTTTCAGTCTCTCCTTGCAGACATCTGGCCCATCCATAAGATCATTTTGTTTGCGATTGCTGTAGATTTTTATCGCGTCATTGACCTGTGCCGCGTTGCTCCGGGAGACAATGCCTATATGGCGCAGCAGTCCCACGAAAGATCTTGCTGTATAAGCTCCTCGGGAAAAACCAAAAACATAAATTTCATCGCCAGGAGTGTAATTGAAAATGAGCTGACGATAGGCATCAGCCATATTTTGCAATAGCCCTGTGCCGAATATCCCACCGGATAGGTGGTCTAATTTACCTGTTCCGACGCCTTGAGAATAGAAGACTACTTGTGCAACGCCATCGTTGGCCAACGGCAAAACACTTTCTGCCGTCAGGACCACGTTTGTCGGATGTTGAGAATCTAATCGATCCCATGTTCCGTCAAAACAGAAGACCAGACGTGATTGGCGCTTAGGCGAATGCGGCGCTGAACTGGGACTTGGGGAGGTCAATATCCGGTCTCCTATCGCTGATAGTCGAAGAATACCTCACCGCTCGCTTTTGTCAGCTTCGAACTGCAACTCTGCAAACGTAGCTGATCTGCATGTCCAACTGGTATCATCATAATCGGGATCAAAACGACCGTTGCAGTCGATAATTTTGCGCCCCTTTACGCTCATTCGCGCAGGGTCGAAAAAACTATTGAGATCAGCTTGAGTATGCCTTTCCTAATACATCCCGCGGTTGATGGAGATTTATCCATTAGCAGAGCAGTGCGGGGGCAAAAACATGTCTCAGGTTTTTTCTCTGGCGGGCAGGCCTCGTAGCGTTGCTATGCTGCGCACGGCGATGGGACCAGCCATCGTCAGTCATCTTTCGGATCCGTCCGTTATTGAAGTCATGCTCAATCCTGACGGGCGGTTGTGGATCGACCGTCTGGCTAACGGCATGGCAGACACGGGTGAGACGATCTCGCCTGCCGATGCCGAGCGCATCGTGCGTCTGGTCGCGCATCATGTGGGTGCCGAGGTGCATGTGGGGGCACCGCGTGTGTCAGCGGAACTCCCGACTGGAGAACGCTTCGAAGGTCTATTGCCGCCAGTAGTGATGGCTCCGAGTTTTGCCATCCGCAAACCCGCGGTCGCGGTCTTTACCCTCGACAACTATGTCGAGGCCGGGATCATGACTGCAGGGCAGGCGGATTATCTGCGTGCGGCCGTCGTCGCGCGTAAGAACGTTCTTGTGGTGGGCGGCACCAGCACGGGCAAGACCACGCTGGTCAACGCCCTACTGTCCGAAGTCGCGAAAACTGGCGATCGCGTCGTGCTGATCGAGGATACGCGCGAACTGCAATGCACGGCACCCAATCTCATCGCCCTGCGGACCCGCGAAGGTGTGATCACCCTTTCTGACCTTGTCCGGTCGGGTCTCCGTCTGCGTCCTGACCGTATTCCCATCGGTGAGGTGCGTGGTGCCGAAGCACTCGATCTGGTCAAGGCGTGGGGCACCGGCCATCCCGGTGGCATCGGTACACTACATGCCGGATCGGTACTGGCGGCCCTGTATCGTCTGGAACAGTTGATCCAGGAGGCGGTGGTCACGGTCCCGCGTGCCATGATCGCCGAAACTATCGACGTCATTGCCGTGCTGTCCGGGCGCGGCACGGCCCGGCGCCTGTTCGAACTGGCCGAAATTGACGGTCTCGATCCCACGACCAGCGCCTATCGCATCCGCCCGGTCAGCCTCTCTTCTCCCGAAACATATTCTCTGCCAATGGAGAATCATCATGAAGTGGCCTTCACGTAAGCGCGCCGTCATGTGGGCTGGTGCACATCCTGACCGTCATCTGCCGGATCTTCGTGTATTCGGAACATCCATGCTGCTGTCGCTTGTTTTCGCGTCATCGGCATGGGCGTCCGGCACGGGGATGCCGTGGGAAACACCGCTTAACGAGATCCTGGAATCCGTGCAGGGGCCGGTGGCCAAGATCATCTCGGTGATCATCATCACCGTGACCGGTCTGACCCTGGCCTTTGGCGAAACATCGGGCGGGTTCCGCCGCCTGATCCAGATCGTCTTTGGACTCAGCATCGCTTTTGCGGCGTCCAGCTTCTTCCTGTCCTTCTTTTCCTTCTCGGGCGGAGCGCTGATCTGATGGCGGTTCTCTTCGATCCCGAGGCCGAGGCCGTGCCCGGCTATTTCGTGCCCGTGCATCGCTCCCTGACAGAACCGATTTTGCTGGGTGGTGCGCCACGGGCCGTGGCCATCGCCAACGGTACGCTGGCCTCCGCCATAGCCCTCGGCCTGCGGCTCTGGCTTGTCGGGGCGGTGTTCTGGTTCGTGGGGCACACCCTCGCGGTCTGGGGGGCGAAGCGCGATCCGCTGTTCATTGAGGTGGGGCGACGGCATCTCCGCTACCCCGTCTGGCTTCGCGCATAGGGAGGGTCGGGCCATGATGTCCCTTGGTGAATATCGTAGCCGCGCCGCCGTCCTGTCCGACTTCCTGCCCTGGGCCGCGCTGGTCGGGGAAGGCGTGGTTCTGAACAAGGATGGTTCTTTCCAGCGCACGGCGCGCATCCGTGGTCCCGATCTGGACAGCGCCACTCCCGCCGAACTGGTGGGTGTAGCGGGGCGGCTGAATAGCGCCCTGCGGCGTCTGGGTTCGGGCTGGGCCGTGTTTGTGGAGGCGCAGCGCACCCCGGCAACCCTCTATCCCGAGAGTGATTTCCCTGATGCCGCCAGCCAGATGGTTGATCTGGAACGCCGGGAAGCCTTCGAGGATGAAGGCGTGCATTTCGAGAGCCGGTATTTCCTGACGCTGGTCTGGCTGCCACCCGTGGAAACCTCGGGCCGTGCCGAGCGCCTGCTCTATGAAGGCATGGAGCGCGACGAGCATGATCCGCAGGGTCTGGTCAGGGGCTTTATCGACCGGACTGACCGTCTGCTGGCCCTGCTGGACGGTTTCATGCCCGAGGCCGCCTGGCTGAATGACGTCGAGACGCTTACCTACCTGCATTCCACCATCTCGACCCGCAGCCAGAGGGTACGCGTGCCGGAAATTCCGATGCACCTCGACGCCCTGCTGGTGGATCAGCCCCTAGCAGGCGGTCTGGAGCCTAAACTGGGCGATGCCTTCCTCAAAACCCTGACGATCACGGGTTTTCCCAGCCGGACCTTTCCCGGCATTCTGGATGACCTGAACCGTCTGGCCATTCCCTATCGCTGGTCCACGCGGGCGATCCTGCTCGACAAGACCGATGCGACGAAGGTGCTGACGAAGATCCGTCGCCAGTGGTTTGCCAAGCGGAAATCCATCGTCGCCATCATACGCGAGGTCATGACCAATGAAGCCTCGGTATTGGTGGACAATGACGCTGCCAACAAGGCGGCCGACGCCGATCTGGCCTTGCAGTCGCTGGGTGCCGACGATGTCGGGCAGGCCTACATCACTGCCACTGTCACGGTGTGGGACGGCTCTGCCTCGATCGCGTCAGAGAAGCTACGTCTGGTCGAGAAGATCATCCAGGGCCGCGACTTCACCTGTATGGCGGAAAGCCTCAACGCGGTGGAGGCATGGCTGGGGTCATTACCCGGCCATGTCTACGCCAACGTCCGCCAGCCGCCGGTTTCGACCCTGAATCTTGCGCACATGATTCCGCTCTCTGCTGTCTGGGCCGGCCCTGAATGGAACGGGCATTTCAACGCACCCCCATTGTTTTACGGCAGGACAGCGGGTGCGACACCGTTCCGGTTTTCCCTGCATGTTGGCGATGTCGGCCACACCCTGATCGCCGGACCGACAGGGGCGGGGAAGTCCGTGCTGCTGGCGCTGATGGTGCTGCAGTTCCGCCGCTATGCGGGCGCGCAGGTCTTCGCCTTCGATTTCGGCGGCTCGCTGCGGGCCGCGACACTGGCGATGGGCGGGGACTGGCATGATCTCGGTGGAGGCCTGACGGAGCAGGAGGGTGCAGATCATGGGGCAGGCGAACAGGGTAGCGGCGTCTCGCTTCAGCCGCTGGCCCGTATCGACGATCCGACCGAGCGGGCCTGGGCGGCGGAATGGCTGGGGCAGATCCTCGTCCGGGAAGGCGTCACCCAGACACCGGAGGTAAAATCCTATCTCTGGTCAGCCCTGAACTCCCTGGCGTCGTCGCCCGCTCATGAACGGACCCTGTCAGGCGTGGTGGCGCTGCTTCAGTCCAACGCCCTCAAGCAGGCGCTGGCTCCCTATTGCCTTGGTGGTCCTTATGGCCGTCTGCTCGACGCGGACGCTGAGCGCCTGGGCGATGCCGACGTCGTGGTGTTCGAGACCGAAGGTCTGATCGGCTCGGGGGCTGCTTCTCCCGTGCTGTCCTATCTCTTCCATCGCATCGAGGGACGATTGGACGGGCGTCCGACGCTGCTGGTCATTGATGAAGGCTGGCTGGTGCTGGATGACGGTGATTTTGCGGGCCAACTCCGGGAGTGGCTGAAAACCCTGCGTAAGAAGAACGCCTCGGTGGTGTTTGCCACCCAGAGCCTGTCTGATATCGCCAATTCCTCCATTGCTCCGGCAGTGGTGGAGAGTTGTCCCACACGGATCTTCCTGCCCAACGAGCGGGCGATTGAACCGCAGATCGCGGCCATCTACCGCGATTTCGGGCTGAACGAGCGGCAGATCGCCATCATCGCCCGTGCCGCGTCGAAGCGGGAATATTACTGCCAGACCCGGCGCGGCAACCGTCTGTTCGAACTGGGACTGGGACCGGTGGCGCTCGCCCTGTGCGCGGCATCCGGGAAGGATGATCACCGTCTGATCGATCAGGTGCTGGCGGAACATGGGCGGGACGGTTTTCTCCTGGCCTGGTTCGAGGCGCGGGGTGTCATGTGGGCGGCGGACCTCCTGCGGGAAGGAGCCGTGCCATGACGGAAAAATTTTTCCGTATCCAGGCAAGACATTTCCGTCCCGGGTATGCCGCGGCTATGGGCGCCGCTCTGTTTTTTCTCGTGCCGGTTGTGCCTGCTTCTGCCCAGTGGGCAGTCTATGACGGGGCAAACCATGTCCAGAATGTTCTCATTGCGGCCCGGACTCTCCAGCAGATCGACAATCAGATCACCTCGCTGGCCAACCAGGCCCAGATGCTGGTCAATCAGGGCCGCAATCTGGCGAGCCTGCCGCTATCGACCCTGTCCACGCTGCAATCGACGATTTCCCAGACCACGGCACTGCTCGCGCAGGCGCAGAACATCGCCTACAGCGTCCAGTCCGTCGAGCAGCAGTACCAGCAGGCCTACACATCCGTCTCGTCGGGCATGTCCGACAGCGCCCTGTTCAGCCAGGCGCAGACACGGTGGCAGAATTCCGTGGGCGGGTTTGAGGACGCCCTGAAACTGCAGGCGCGGGTGGTGGGGAACATTCCTTCCGACAATAGCGCCATGACCCAGCTTGTCTCGGCCAGCCAGAGTTCCACAGGTGCCCTGCAGGCGGCGCAGGCTGGAAACCAGCTTATGGCCCTGCAGTCCCGGCAGCTTTCGGACATTCAGGCTGAGCTTGCCGCCAACGGCCGGGCTACAGCGCTGGAGCGGGCGCGGAATGCGGCAACGGAAGCAGAGAGCGAGGCGCAATACCAGCATTTCGCGCAGCATGACGCCTACACTCCCGGCACGGTGTCCATGTTCGGCAGCAGCGGGAACTGACCGCCATGGCCATGAACGATGTCGGCGTCATCGACACCTTTCTGAACACCTTCACCACCACCATCGATACCGGTTTCGGTCTGGTGAAGGGGAGCATGATTTCGCTCGCTGGATCGCTATCCGTGCTGGATATGGCGCTGGCGGGCCTGTTCTGGGCCTGGGCGGCGGACGAGGATGTCATTCAGCGGCTGGTGAAAAAGACGCTCTATATCGGGTTCTTTTCCTTCCTGATCAGCAATTTTTCTAGCCTGTCGAAGACCGTCTTTGACAGTTTCGCCGCCCTTGGCCTGAAAGCGGGCGGGGGCACGCTGTCGTTGGACCAGTTCCTGCGGCCCGGTCGGCTGGCCCAGACCGGGTTCGATGCGGCACAGCCTCTTCTGGACTCAGTCCATAAACTGCTCGGCCCTGTCGCTTTCTTTACCAATTTCGCGCAGATTTTCGTGCTCTGCCTGTCCTGGCTGATCGTGCTGGCGGCATTCTTCATTCTCGCCGTGCAGCTCTTTGTCGCCCTGATCGAATTCAAGCTGACCACGCTGGCAGGGTTCGTGCTGATCCCGTTTGCCCTGTTTAACCGCACGGCTTTCCTTGCCGAGAAGGTGCTGGGCAATGTCGTCTCCTCGGGCGTAAAGATCATGGTGCTGGCCGTGATCAGCGGCATTGCCGCCACGCTGTTCGGCCAGTTCACCACCTCCTATGGCGATGTGCAGCCTACGGTCGGGCAGGCCCTGTCCGTGGTTATTGCCTCATTGGCCATTGTGGGCCTTGCAATTTTCGGGGGCAGCCTGGCCAACGGGCTGATCGCTGGCGCGCCCCAGCTTGGCGCGGGAGCCGCTGTCGGCACGGGCATGGCCGTCGCTGGTATGGGGGCTGCTGCCGTGGCTGGTGTCGGCGCGGCTGTTTCTGGTGGTGGGGCAGCCCTGGCCGCCACGGCAGCGGCCGCGCGGGGAGGGGCCGCCGTAGCAGGTGCCGCATCCACGGCTTACACGCTCGGGTCCGCGACCGCAGCCGGCGGGAGTGCCGGTGCCCGGATGGCTGCTGGTGTGGGCGGCATCGGTCGGGCGGCCGGGTCTGCGGCCGCAGGCGCTGTGAAGAACAAGGCCGCCAGTGCGGCCAGCGCCATGAAAGATAGTTTCTCATCGGGCGGCAAGGCGGCCTTTTCCGCGACCGGTGGCCGGACAACCGGTTCGGGTGGTGGCGCTACTGAGACGGGGGCATCGGGAGGCGGAACGGGGGCATCCTCGTCGGCATCATCCGCCAGTGAGCCACCGCGCTGGGCGCGCGGGATGAAGCGCCGGCAGGCCGCGACCCATGCCGCCGAGGCCGCCCATGTCATCCGCTCCGCCGATGGCGGGGGCGGATCTTCTTCCATTGATCTGTCGGAAAAGGAATGAGGACGATGTTCCGTCGCTCCACGGTGCGCTACGGCACGACGCCGGAGCCGGTTACCCCCTATCAGAAAGCCGCCCAGATCTGGGATGAACGCATCGGTTCCGCCCGCGTGCAGGCCCGCAACTGGCGGCTGATGGCCTTTGGTTCGTTGTTCCTGTCCGCAGGCCTTGGGGCCGGGCTGGTCTGGCAGTCTGCACGCGGCACTATCACGCCGTGGGTCGTGCAGGTAGACCGTCAGGGCGAGGCGCAGGTCGTGGCGCCTGCGACAGCCGCCTATGTGCCGACCGATCCGCAGATTGCCTGGTATCTGGCCCGGTTCATCGAGGACGTCCGCAGCCTATCCTCCGACCCCGTGGTGGTGCGGCAGGACTGGCTGCGCGCCTACGCTTTCACCACCACGTCCGGTGCTCAGGCGCTCAACGATTATGCCCGTCAGAACGATCCGTTTGCCCGCATCGGGCATGAACAGGTCGAACTGGACGTGTCGTCCGTCATCCGGGCGTCGCCCGCGAGTTTCCGGATTGCCTGGGTCGAGCGGCATTACCGCGACGGGGCTTTTGTCGGCACCGAGCGCTGGACCGCCATTGCCTCGGTCAGACTCAGCCCGCCACGTGATGCCGATCATCTGCGCAGAAATCCCTTGGGTGTTTTTGTATCCGCCATCAACTGGTCGAAGGAGCTTGGCCAATGATCTGTCGCGCTCTTCGTGTCCTGCCGCTGCTTATCCTGCCCCTGGCCGGATGCGCGCAGCATTACCATCCGCCCGTCATCCGCTACGATGACGCTGTTCAGGCCACGCGTCTGCCGGACCCACCGAAACCGGTGCAGGTGGTGGAAGTCCCGAAACCGCTTCCCTTGCCGGGGCAACTCAAGCCGTTGTCCTCACGACGTGCGGTCCATCCGCCCCCAGAAGTCGCTGACCCCACAGCGCGTGTGACGCAGGCCAATCTGGCGGCACGCATTCAACCCACGCGGGCCGGGTTCATCAACGCGGTGCAGGTTTATCCTTATTCTCCGGGTGCCCTTTATCAGGTCTATACCTCGCCGGGCGAGATCACCGACATCATGCTCCAGCAGGGAGAGAAGCTGGTCGGCACCGGGCCTGTCGCGGCTGGTGACACGGTGCGCTGGATTATCGGTGATACCGAGAGCGGGGCAGGGGTAACGAAGCGTATCCATCTCCTGGTCAAGCCGACGCGGCCGGACCTGACCACCAATCTGATCGTCAACACCGACAGGCGAACCTATCTGGCCGAACTACGCTCCACGCCGGCTACCTACATGGCATCGGTGTCGTGGAATTACCCCGAGGACGACCTGATCGCCCTGCATCGGCAGGACAATGCGGCCGATGATGCCACCCCCGTGGATGTGGGACTGGATCTGAACACGCTGAATTTCCGCTATGCCATCCAGCCGGTGAAAGGCGCCACAGCGCCCTGGCTGCCCGGTCGGGCCTTCGATGACGGCCACAAGGTCTATATCGCCTTTCCGGCCGGGATCGGGCAGGGGGAACTGCCGCCTCTGTTTGTGCTCGGGGCGGACGGTGGGCCGGAACTGGTCAATTACCGGGTGCGGCAAAACTGGATGATCGTTGACCGGCTGTTCGCTGCCGCCGAACTGCGCCTGGGCGACAAACACTCCGAGCAGCGGGTGCGCATCGTCCGCACCGATGGACGGCGGACATGACGGACGGGCAGGAAGACCGCCGGGACGAAAGAGGGGAGGGCGGCACAGAAACTACATCCCCAGCGGTCCCGCCATCGCCGCCCGATCTGCGTCTACGGGCGGAACGACCGCGTGTCGTGCGTCTGTCGCGCTATGTTGTCTGGGGTCTGGCGGGCACGGGCATGATCGGGATTGGTCTGGCGCTGGGCTACGCGCTGCAGAATTCCGCCCGGCAGGGACCAGCGTCCGCCGTGCAGGATTCTGATGCACGACCTTCGGCCGATGGGCTTGATGCCCTGCCGAAGGATTATACTGGCGTGCCCAGGCTGGGGTCGCCTTTGCCCGGTGACCTGGGAAAACCGATCCTGAAGGCACAGCAGGAAGGCAGGACCGGACCAGTTTCGGGCATGGGTGACCGGCGGGCCGAACAGGAAGTCGAGGCAGCCATCGCCAGCAAGCTGTTCGTGCAGACGCAGGACGCCGGGCGGCAGGACAGCGTGTCTGCCCCTGCATCGCTCGCAACCGGGAATAACGCTCCGTCTGCCCCTGCGGGCACAAATGACCGGCAGGCCGGCAACCGCGCCTTTCTGGCAGGACAGCCCGATCGTGTGACGGTCAGCCCGGATCGTCTGGCGCTGCCTGTTTCCCCATATGTTATTCAGGCGGGGACGGTCATCGCGGGCGCGCTCAACTCGAAAGTCAGTTCGGACCTGCCGGGGCAATTGATCGGGCATGTGACGCAGAACGTCTATGACAGTTCGACCGGACGCTACCTGCTTGTGCCTCAGGGCAGCACCCTGTTTGGCACCTATAACAGCAGCGTCTCGTTCGGGCAGCAGCGCGCGCAGGTGATCTGGACCCGTCTCATCCGTCCCGATGGCGAGAGTATCGTGCTTGACAGAATCCCGGGCGGCGATGCGATCGGCCAGACCGGGCTCAAGGATCTGGTGGACCAGCACTGGGGTCTGCTTTTCAGGGCTGCACTGGTGACGACCATGCTGAGCGTCGGCTCTGAAGCCGGGACATCATGGGGTGAGAACAACCTGCTTCAGGCGATCCGCAGCGGCGCCAGCAACGGATTTTCCATGGTGGGAAACCGCCTGATCGACCGAAGCATGGATGTGCAGCCCACGCTGACTGACCGGCCCGGCCTGCCGTTCACGCTGATCGTCAATCGCGATCTGGTTTTGAAACCCTGGCATCCGCATGAAGGAGCAGTGCCGTGACAAAACTCCGTATCAGTACCATTCCTGACAGCCGGCCGGTCAAGCTGACGATCGAACTGCCAGCGGAGATACATCGTGATCTACTGCTGTATGCTGAACTGGTCTCCGGAAACGCAGGTGAGGCGCCAGATGCCATCCCCGATGCGGCCAGGCTGGTGCCGCTCATGGTCGGGCGTTTCATGGAGACTGATCGGGCTTTCCAGAAACAGCGGCGGGGCAGAAAGCCAGCATCAGCGACGGAAGGGCTTCACATTCCATACCTACATCCACCACGGGAGCAATAACAGCTTTACAAAAGGTACCAAAAAGGTATATCACAGAGTGCGAAACAGATAAGGAGAACAGTTTTCCCGTTCCTCTAACGCCTGCACACATAAGACTGACAACAGTCTGCAAAAATATGCCCATTTAAAAATGGGAATAGCATCTTAGTTGGTTCGTTTGAATCAACGATATGTCTCTCATATACTCGAATTGTTTTCTGTATTTAATACAGGAGGCAAGGAAACATCATGAACGCTGCAAACACAATTTCTCAGGTTAATCTGAAAATTAACACCGAACTGAAGGAAAATGCATATGCCACTTTAAAAGAACTTGGAACTACGCCAAGCGACTTCTTTCGAGATATCCTCGAATACGTCGTGAGGGAAAAAAAGTTGCCGATAAAACGGCTGACGGTATCCGATGAGGATGCTGAGTTTTACGCTCTTGTCCGGGAACGATTGAAGAAGCCGGGCAAGGTTCATAGGAATATTAGCCTTGAGTCCTTACTCCGTTGATATGTTGGATGCGGCCAAAAAAGAATTGGCCGCACTTCCCAAGACCCAAAACAATCAGATTGTTAAACGTCTCATTAGATTACAAGATAATCCTCATGTTCCCAGCTTAGCCCTCAGTGGTAATTTGGCTGGATGTTATGAAATCAAGCTCAGAAGTTCTGGAATACGCGCCGTTTACCATGTTAGCGATACAGAAATGACAATACTGGTTATCGCCATAGGAAAACGAGAGCGAAAACAAGTCTTCAAAACAGCATCAGATCGATTTAACAAATAATATTAAACGGAAAACCCAGTAGTATTTACTGCTGGGTTTTTATGTATAGAACGCAAGTTGGTAATTTATCTAGTGATGCCACTTTGAGGATGCATGCGTCATAAAAACGCGGAGCATAGTCGAATTTTATATATCCTTCATGATATTGAGGAACCATTCTGCTTCAGAATTCGGTTTTTCCAATATCACCAGCGTAAGATATCCAGTTTCAACGGCTCTCGTCCTTAGATATCTTCTCGATCGCTTGACTGATCTGATGTCTCCAAGGGGGCGGTATCGTTCCAATCTCCTTCGCAACCACTGCGATCGCCGCTCGCCCGCTATCATCCTTGGCGATACGACGCAGAATCCTTTCAGTATCGCCAGCCCTAGCTGCCGCAAGTGCGATGTCGCGTGGCCTCCACTTTGATTTAAGAAAGGCCTCGGCGAGCTCTTTCCGCGCGACTTTACATCGATCCCAGTCGAGAAATTGGAATACAAACGAGAGGAAATCAGGAAGGCTCTCATGCTGAAGTGCACGGTAAACTGATGGGAAAGTGGCAGCTATGATTGGCGACGCGTGTGCGCCACGGTTATTCATCGCAAACGGCAGTAATTTCGCTGCCGCGCATAGGAAATCCCGGTTATCGATTGGCGAGGAATCCCACAGCAACCGTCCTACTGCCTCGCTTGCCTCGTACGACAGATCAAAGGTTTGCCGTCTTATTATGGCATCCGCTAACTTCTCAGGCACCTTTAGGAACGTTCCTCTTGTCGCTAGAGAAGACCTGTCGAACAGGACTAGATTGCGGCTCGCCAATGCCATCCCGACATCTGGCGCTGCGGCCAAAGCGATCGCCCGTGCCGCATCAAACTTTCCTTCTACACTATCGAGGAGTTTCGCGACGCGCATGTCACGCTCCGGACCGAAATCGAACCTGATGATATTCTCCACGGTATGTGCAGCTAAAGAGCTTTTCTGGCGACCCGAAGCTTTCGGTAGGATTTGCATCGTTAGCTGAAGCAGTATGGTCGGTTCCAGCGGCACCGTCTTGGCAATGCGTGCCAGCAATTCGGCATGCCCAGCGTTTACATCTAAGACGTCCACGATCTTCTCAAGGACACGAGGGCGGTCAATGATCAATCTAAGCTGGTTATCTGACGCGTTGCCGAGCACATCCCTGACTAGGACTTGCTTGCGCCCGTCTATACAGTCGAGTTCGTCTAGTATCCAGTCGACGTCTGCGGAAGTTGCATCAAGGAGGTCGCGTAGCATCTTGTCCGCAGCAGGAGAACGTTTGGTTGCTGCTACGATTTTTCTCACATCCAGCATGACGCCGGCGTTACGGGCTGCCTTTACGACGACAACATTGAGCGCAGCCTGCTCGAACCGGTTGGTCTCCCCAAGCCGCTTCGCTTGGGTAATCACCGTCTCTCCAGAAGAACCGGAAAGAAAAAGGCTAAGCAAGTCAGAGTGACGATTTGCAACCAGAAGTTCAAGCAAGCGACAACGAGCGTTGAAATTTTCAGACGGCCCAGCCTTCTTAATGGCAGACAGTAGCTTCGGTTCGATGCCGAAGTCTTCCCCTAAGGCTAATGCTGCGAGGTGGCGATCTGCTAGAATTAGCTTAAGAAGGCATGGTTCTGAGAGCGTTAAGAGGCCTTTTCCTACCATCTCGAATGGCTTCGCTTCCGCTAGTCCTTCTGCTATCCCACTCATAAGAAAACTGCCAACCTGTTCCATAAGTGGCGTCGTTAGAGTCATAATGGCCTCTGTAGGCTGGAGCCTCGCCAGAGAGACGATTGATGAGCGGAGCGCATGGGAAAGTGACAAGGGCCAGTTCGTCTGTCCCAGCTTGACAATAAGGACCTGTAGAAAACGCCAGCTTTGTGCAGGCGGCATAGCGAGGACCGCGTTCCTTGCTGCTGTTGCCAACACAGTCGAGAGGGATTCGACCAGAGCTTCCCGCCGTTTTGGTCGTGTGTTGGCGATGTCAAGTAAACCGAGGGCGGCATGCGGTTCGGCGTCTACCTTCCAACTCAGTTCCTCCCACAGAAGTGAGAGGCGTAGTGCGTCCTCATTGCCATGTTCATCATCGGCCATCTCCCCAAACACATCGAGCGCCATTAACGATGGTTGCGGAGACCTGAACACTTTGTCGACTATCCGCGAGGACCAGCGATGGCGGGGTTCGTTTGTTCGTGTGCCATCTACCCTGCGTCCTTTCCAATCCGAGAAGCGCGGTCGCGCATCGACAGGTGCAAAAACAAGGTCAAAGCTTTGCTTCGAGATCGTGCGAGGCGAGTTGCAGTATGTGGAGATAGCGAAGCGTTTTCGCATCGATGGCCACAAGGCCGTCATGATACGAAGGGCGATCGCCTCCGGAGATCGAGCACCGAACACGGCGATGGGTGCCGAATCTTCTAGAAATAAGGCTTCCAAAAGTTCGACCCCCGCCGTTTCCACGGGGGGGAGCGTGTCCGATGGACCGGGGTCAATCGTCATCCTTTTCGATTTGGCGGTTGGTCCGGCCTCGGTTGCTAGGGTTACTATGGCTGCTGGTTCTGAAAATGTCGCCCAGGCCGCCATTGGAACTAGTAGTGAGCGCGTCCTCACGCAGCCAGCTCTAGGTGCCTCTTTGTCCTGCCACGTTCGCGCCACCACATAGTGGGAACCGCTCGGAAGCGGATAGCACGTCAGATAAGGACAAAATCTTTCTCCAGGAGCCAAGGGCCCCGCCACGTCTGACAGTCGGTCGACAAGGTCCTGATCAATAGATGACAGCCGAATAGTCGCAGACAGGAGTTCGTGTCCATGCTGATATCCGTGAAGCTGCTGTTCGATGATCATCGTGTCCTCAGTCGCCCAGTGCCCAGGCGAGCGGGAGCGTCACGTCTTTGTCTTCGACGACCGCGCCGTCTCGAACGGTTACTGTATAGCCTTCTTCTGACAGATCTTTCCCTTTCAGCGAATTTCGGAAAGCCTTGTTCGCATCGCCGCGGAGGTTGCCACCGACGATTGACATACCAAAGGTTTCGATCTCGAGCCGGTCTGGCGCGCGAATACGCCCGGCGAACATAGGAAACTGGTCCTGTAGGTAACGCATGGGCCCGGCCCCCCTTGCCGTTGCGTCAAGCATGTCCCACGCTGTCACCACGATGGCGACGCGGGGCTTGCCTCCGTCCGGACGGTCAGTCAGCAGAAGCGACAGGTAGCGAAGAAGTTCGCAGAAGCTGACCTGCGCGGGCAGGCCGTCTTTCATAATCGCGATCTCCTCGGATTCCTCGCTAAGCTCAGGAGCGTCCTGTGCGCTGGCTTGCTCTTTGTCCGGCGTCGGGATAACCGCAGGCGCGACTTTTCCCTCGACTACGGCCTTCGGGTTTCCATTCTCGTCCTCATCGTCGCCATAGTCATCGTCGTCCGGCTCTTGGTCCTCGTCATTTTCATCATGGTCTTGAAAGTGATCGCGCGCTGTTACCCAATCCATTGGCTGGAGATTGAGTTTCGAGTGCGCGCGGACGAAGAGGATAGCGGCTGACGAAGCTTTGAGCGAATTGATCCAGTCCTGTGGTAGCTCGTATGTCTTAACGGCTCGCCGCCATAATTCTCCTGTGATGTCTGGTACGGTGAGATCCCGCTCGGGGCCTGCGCCTTCCCGGCTTCGTACCGTGACTACGAGGTCCCGTCGAGCCCCATCCTCTAAGCTGCGATCTGATCGTGGGGCAAATTTGCGGGCGAGGAGATGACGGACCGCATCGTCGACGTACTCAATGTTCTCTGGCAGTTGTTCTGCGCGAAGCCGTCCCTTCCGGGCAAGGAATGCGAGCCAGAGTCGGGCAATATAATTCGTCTTTCCAGAAGCAGGACCTCCGACAAGTATGATCGAACCGCTCATGGACGCCTCCTGAATGCCGCGATCTTCCTGTCGTCAGAGTCGGGTCTTGTCTCCGGCCAGAAGTCGGGAGGCGCCGGTCGGGCTGCAAGCGAACGACTGAATAGGCTGGCGATGCCTTGTCCAGGATTCATATCATCATTCCAGGAAAACGAAGCGATAGGAGCGACATCCACCTCGAATCCAAAGTTCCGACCGTGCTGCTGCAGACCAATTACCTCATCCTCAGGGAAGGCTGCTTTGTCCTGCCATGTTGGCACAATGAGGAGCTGCGGACGGTGGCTCCCGAGTAGATCGGCCAGTCGTTCAATGAGTAATCTTGCACGATAACGTGCGTAAGCCACACGTCCTGTATTTGCGAACTGTCGTCCATCAACCATCAGCCAAATAACGTTCGCCGACCTGAGGAACTCGAGACGCGCCGCGTCCTTGCGTCCGATTAGTGCACGCGACCACTCACCCGGTAGATCCGGCAGCAGGATGTCGAAGATACGATCGTCCGTGTCCCGGCGAAGCCGTAGATGAAGGAAGCCTGCCTCCCTGCTGTCGGTAAGGGTCGTGTGATTTGTGATGTGCTCAGGCGGATCCCCCTTCCGCCAAGAGCGCGTCGCACGGGAAATCTCTTCGAATGCCCGGAGGGTGGCGCTGTCGGCATAGGAGAAGCCCTCAAGCATCCCCTTCGAAAGGAGAAGGTAAGCGCTCACGAGCACGGCCGTCTTGCCGGCTCCCGATAGGCCGACAATCCCGACCAAACAAGTAGGTCTGCTCTCCATCATAGTATTGAGTTGCGGCAGCCCCATTGTCCGACTAGCTGGAAGCGTTTCTAACTCGTCGTTGGAAGCTTCTAAGACCGGGCCGCCCAACACTCCGGCGCTGAGGGGAGGCGAGACGTCCAACGGCTCGCCTTTATCGTCCTGCAAGGCGTCTTCTTCTGTTCCCTCATCAATGAGTGGACGATTCTCGCATTCATCCGGTGCGTTGCCAAGGACGCACTTCTTTGTGGCGTTGAAGGTGCATGTTGTGCTCTGACAGGGACCGCGCATTATCTAGCGCCGCTGACACGGCCCTCCATGGCGACGATTGCGCCTTCAAGCAATGCGCGTGCACCCCAGCCACGAGCATCGAGTTTCACGGACGATGCCGCTATGTTGCCGGTCGTCGCGAGTGCGGAAATTAGCGGAAACACGGTCAGATCAGTTGCCGCCCAACTTCCGATGTGAACTTTGCCGAGCTCTGCCCGTTCTGTCTTCAGTTCGGCCATCAATTCGGCAAGCGTCAGAGCTTCGGACTTCTCGATGCAACGGAGTATGGCGTAGCGAAGACCATCGCTTGGCAAGCGCCGAAGCATCGTAGCTCCCTCGAGGCCAGTGGCTATGGCACGGCAAAATGGCTCTTGTTCTTCAAGTGGGCAGTCGAGGAGTTCGCTGTAATCGCCCATCAACCACCAGAGGATGTCGAGTTCCTCGCGGTCAAGATCTTGATTCTCCTTCACCGCCTTGATCACCGGTTTGATAGCGCGTCGGAGAGCAGTGTTCGCTTTGCTCCCCGCCGGATCTGTTTCGGAAATCGTCAGGAGGCCGACATCAGGTATAGAGTGTCGCCGTCGTGCTTCCTTAGCAACAGCGCGGACGCGATCGCGGCAGGCCGTCATGAGGTCCTGTCGTAGTTCCTCCATCTTCCCGTGCTCGACCTGATCCTGCAGCGCGAGCGCGGACCAGAGTGAAGCAGCTATGGCGTCAGCGGCCGTCCAGCCAGAATCATCTGCTAATGGTGCACGAACCAGTTTGAGTGCGGAGACTGCGAGGCAAACCACCCCTTGCTGCTCGTTTTCTCTGAGAACGAAAGCCGCGGCGTGAGCAACGATGGCGTCCTCCACTTTGGCTGCCAGATTTGCTGCAAGTGCTTCACCGGAAAAACTTCGGGTAATGGCGGCTGCGATATTGATTGCCTGCCGGCACGGCAGGGCTGCGAGATATGCTGATAGTGCTTCGACCGCTTGATTGCGAGCCTGAACATCACCATCGGCCGGATTACCCCAGAAAATGTATGCGTACTTCGCCATGATACTCGTCATAAGGTAGCGCCACCCTTTTCTGTCTTGGCTGCATTGAGCATCTGCTCAATGTCGTCTGCCTTCCCCTGTCTTACGGCGCGTCGGAAAAGCCGCCGTTCCATGCCGTGGTCAATACGTCCCTTAAGCTGGGTGACAACGCCAAACGCGATGAAAGCGGCTCCTCTTTGAGCCTCCGAAAGCTCCTGAAAGAAACGAATCTGAAGATCACGAATATCCTGCGTTGGTTGGGGCTCGGACGGCGGTGTCGCTTCGATAGTAGCGAGTTGCTCCGAAATGAGGACAATCCCGCTTTCCTCGTTCATGTCCGTCTGTATGGTCTCTTCGCTGGACTCTTCGATGAGTTCGGGCACGGACAGTTTTGCAGGATCGATATTCGGTGGCTTCGGGGCCTTTCTGAAGAACGGGGATGCGAGAACCTGCCGCTCCGCATGCCCTTCCATGAACACGTCGTCGCGCTCGAACCGGGCCATTTCTGCATTCCAGGTCCGAGGATTTATTGTGACGGCTAGGGCGTCTTGGGCTTCATCCCACTCAAAGGTTAAAATATTATACTTGTAAGTGAAGGGGCCATTGATCTCGTCGGGCGCTGTGGCGCCGGCTGCCAACATCATCAGGTCGCATCCATCCTCTACCCTAACCACATCGAGGCTAGGGAAGTGCTCGTGACCAGATATAAAAACGCGGGCTCGACCACGCAGGAAACCGCGTGCCTTATCGGAGTCCTGAAACCAGTTCAGCGGATGGTGTGCAAGAACGACGATTTCGACACCATCTTCAGTCGGTAGTATCCGCTGCCGCGCACCAAGAATCAACTTTCCTTCGTCATCGCTGCTTGAGCAGATAAGGGCCGTGTTTAGCCTAACGAAGCGGATAGCGCGTCCTTCTGCGAGTTCCAATTTGGCGCTGGTTGATATCCCTCCGTTCAGATCGAGTTCGCATCTATAGTCGAGAGCGAAACCCTTGTAGGCATCAAAGCGGTCGTAGAGTCGGTCGCAGTCTTGCGGGCTGTCGAGATGCATATCCAACCACCGGTCGCCACCTTCCCGAATAGAATAGAGGACGCTCTCGATTGAGTTGGTGATCTTCTTACGGTCAATATCGTGGTTGCCTGGCACCAACTGCACGTCCGTCTGATCACATCCAATCGCTGAAGTCAGTTCGGCGAGCCATTTGCCAGCCATCGCGTATTGATGATCCTGAGCAGAATATGCGATGTCACCTGTCACGATCACGCCTGTCGCTTTGACACCGAGCTTGCTGATTTCGATGCCGGCATCGGCAATCAACTGCTGCTTCGCATCCGCGTTGAGAGCGTCCCTGCCGCCGTCCCGTTCCTGTCCAAAATGAATGTCCGAAAGATGAACGAAAACCGCTTTCAATCCGCCCCCTTCGGCCCGTCAAGCTCTTGGCCGTGACTACAAGAATCAAGAATATAGAATACATAGCCAATTGGCACTAGTGGCAACCACTCTCAAACAAGCTCTGGGCTTCACAGGAAAAGAGAAATTCTAGCTTCTACGGAGGAGCTACAACTCGTATACTCGACCATCCCCACATCGTTGGAGTGATCTGAACTGCCTCGGATTTATGGGAGGTTCATGGAATTCTATGAGGGGTGGAAAGAAGCAAGCGAGGCTCTTCTGTCTGGTTGTTTGAGCTAGTGATGGCGTTGTCTGTGCGTTTTTTTTTGTTATGCGTGAATAAAACATATTCACCGCATATCATGCGGATATAGCCTTGCGGTTTGCGGTGATTAAGCGCCATATTCCCCGCAAGGAGTGCAGGGAATATGGCGCGATACATTCATCAGTATGAAGACTGGCCCGGCTTCCAGTGGGACAAGGATACCATTGCCCATGAACTAGCCGCGGTGCGTCATCGGCAGGGACGCCTCTTGGGCCGTATGGAAAGCCTCGGCTTCGATTTCAGGTCGGAAGCTGTGCTCCAGACCCTGACGGAAGATGTCATCAAGTCGAGCGAGATCGAGGGTGAAAACCTCGATCGTGATCAGGTGCGTTCTTCCATTGCCCGGCGACTGGGGATGGATATTGGCGCACTGGCACCGGTGGATCGGGATGTCGAAGGCGTTGTGGAGATGATGCTGGATGCGACCCGGCATTATGCCGATCCGCTGACCGAAGATAGGCTGTTCGCCTGGCATGCGGCTTTGTTTCCCACTGGCCGAAACGGCATGTCACGCATTCTGGTCGGAGAGTGGCGCGATGACAGAACCGGCCCGATGCAGGTCGTGTCAGGCCCTGTCGGACGGGAGAAGGTTCATTATGAGGCGCCGACAGCCAGCAGGGTGCCCGCAGAGATGCAGGTCTTCCTCAACTGGTGCAATGCCGGGCAAGCGCTGGATCCTGTGCTGAAGGCAGCCATCGCACATTTGTGGTTTGTTACCATTCATCCGTTTGAGGATGGAAACGGGCGCATGGCACGGGCCATCGGTGACCTCATGCTGGCGCGTTCGGAACAGACAGAGCAGCGTTTTTACAGCCTGTCGGCCCAGATCCGTCAGGAGCGGAAGGATTATTACGCAATCCTTGAGGCTACCCAGAAGGGGGATATGGACATCACGTCCTGGCTTCACTGGTTTCTGGGGGCTCTGGATCGCGCCTTTGATCGCGCTGAGCTGGTCCTGGGAAAAGTCATTCAGAAGGGCCGGTTCTGGGACAATCTGGCCGGACAATCGATCAATGACCGGCAACGCCTCATGCTGAACCGCCTGCTGGACGGGTTTGAGGGCAAGCTGACCTCATCCAAATGGGCGAAGCTTGCAAAGACGTCACCGGATACCGCCCTGCGTGATATCAATGATCTTGTATCGCGCAATATTCTGGCCAGGGAGGCTGCAGGAGGAAGAAGCACCAGCTATGTGCTGGTTGTTCCCGAGACATGAACAGGGGTCGATGCTGACGGACAGACCCTTGATTGGGTATCATCGGCATTCAGGCCTGTGTCCTTGCGTCGGTAAGCGCGGATGAAATGCGCTGGGCGACCTGATCCGTCGAGCGTTTGACATTTTCCCGCTTCAGATGGGCGTAGCGGGAGGTAGTCTTGATGTCGCTATGACCCAACATCCGGCCGATCATTGTCAGGTCCGCTCCCATCTCCAGGGCATCCGATGCAAAGGAATGACGGAGATCATGGAGCCTGACGCCATCCAGGCCTGCCGCCTTGCGGATACGACGCCACGGCTTTTGCAGGTCAGTGAGATATTCGCCAGCCTTGCGTCCGGTGATGACATAGGGATTGTCGGGCAGGCGAGGGGTGGCCTTCAGGACATCAACCGCCGCCGTGCCCAACTGGACAGTCTTCGCTCCGGTTTTGCTGTCGGGGAGGCGCAGTTCGGCTTCATTCAGCCAGACATGCGTCCACTGGAGCGTCTGGATTTCCCGCAACCGGCACCCCGTGAGGGCAAGCAGACGGATGGCTCGTGCCGCTTCGGGCATATCTTCGGTGGCCTCGTCGAGGCTGTTGCCCAGGCGGGCATACTCTTCTCTGGTAAGGAAACGCTCACGTCTTTCCTCCCGATAGCGTTTGACGCCCCGGCATGGATTTACGCCGTCCTGACGGATGCCCCACAGATCGGCAAGGCTGAATATCTTTGACAGAACGCCCAGCGTCCGGTTGGCCTGATAGGGGATATGGCGGAAGCTGCCGTGGAATTCGACGACTTCAGCCCGTGAGAGGTCGGCCATCCGCCAGCTTCCGAATTTCGGGACAATGAACAGTTCCACCGAGCGCCTGTATTCTCCCCGTGTTCTGGGTTTCAGGTGGACATCGACATATTCGTCGAGAAAGCGCCTGGAGAAACTCGCGACAGTCATGGCCTTGCGATCATCGGACCGTTTGTCCGCCGGATTTTCTCCAGTATGGACCCGCGCGAGGATCCTGATGGCTTCATCACGGGCGAGATCTGCCGTCCACGGGCTGCCATGCTGGCCAATCGTGTAACGCCGCAGCCTCCCGCCAGAGCGGTAGTGAATGACGTAGACCTTGCGGCCCGATGGCCAGACCCGGACCGCAAAGGCCGGGATGCTGTCGTCCCACAGGAAATAATCTTTTGCTTCGGGCGTCGCCGCCGTGACGGTTTTCTTGTTGAGCCGGGCCATTCTCGCCTCCACCGCAGGAAACACATAGGAAACAGATGAGAGCGCAACCGAGCGTAGTCGGTGAACGAATGACGTATCCCGACGGGGTCATTTTTCAAGGAAAAACAAAGGGTTTTCGTGGTCCAGCGCTATTCTGTCGGCACGGGCGCTGGCCAGCGTAGGCTAAAAAATCTTTCTCATAACCTGAAGGCCGCAGGTTCAAATCCTGCCCCCGCAACCACTGATACCGACACTCCCGTGAGCATCGCTCCGGGAGTGTTTCTTTTTTTAGCCTTTCCAATGGCTTGCCGTTCGATCCAGTTCAGGATCGTCCCCAGTTCTCCATACAGCATCGCGTCGATCTCGCCCCGGTTCGGGCCGGGAGTGAGGACGACTTTCTCGATCAGTGCCCGCAGCGCCTCGGCGGCTTCCAGCCGTTCCTCGGGGCTGTTGAGGGCGTCGGTCAGGCGGCCGACCTTGCGGGCATAGACGGCCGAAGCATTTGGCAGCAGGTCCGGCACTGCGTCAGGAACGTCGGAGAGCAGTGATGCCAGTTCCGCCTTGCGCGTTTCGAGCGTGTCCATCTCTGCTTTCATGCTGGGATGGAACATGCCCTCTTTGATGGCTTCGATGATGCCCCGGATCTGTTTCTCGACCTTCACCTGTTCCACCTGCCAGACATCGGCATTGGAGCGATGCTCGCGGTTGAGCCGATTGGTCTCCTCGGCATAGGCGCGCATCGCCTCGGCCGCGATCTCGGGGGCCATCATCCGGTCCTTGAGACCGGAGAGCACCCGGCGTTCCAGATCAGAGCGGGGGATCGTCCGGCTGTTGGTGCAGGAGCCATTGGTGACGTGGGATGAGCAGGCGAAACGGTCGGAACCTCGCAGAGCGTAGGGGCCACCGCACAGGCCGCAGAACAGCAGACCCGATAGCAGGGATTTCGGGCGACGTGTGCCGTTGAGTTGGTTGCGCTTGTGATGCGCCCGCACCGCCTCGGTGACGTTGACGTATTTCTCGGCGATCTGGCTCTGACGGGTCTTGGTCGCCTGCCAGAGCGCATTATCGACGATCCGCAGATCGGGAACCTCTGTCACCACCCATTCTGATTCCGGATTCAGACGCGAGACGCGCTTGCCGGTGGACGGGTCTTTCACATAGCGCTGCCGGTTCCAGACAAGCCGACCGATATACAGTTCGTTGTTGATGATGCCCGTGCCGCGCTTCACATGGCCCCGGATGGTCGTGTCGCTCCACAACTTGCCCTCGGGGCCGGCGACGCCCTGATCGTTTAAAGTTTTGGCAATGGCGCGTGGGCCGATGCCGGCGGCGAAGTCGCGGAAGATGCGGCGGATGATCTCTGCCTGATGGGCATCGATCTCACGGTCGCCACGGATCTGTTCGCCTTTGGCGTCGAACTGGCGGACGACGCGATAGCCATAGCATAGGCCACCACCCGATTTGCCGTCCTCGACCCGACCGCGCAGCCCGCGATGGGTCTTGGCGGCCAAGTCTTTGAGGAACAGCGCGTTCATCGTCCCCTTGAGGCCGACATGCAGTTCGCTGATCTCGCCCTCGGCCAGAGTGACGATCGGTACGCCGGCGAATTTCAGGTGCTTGAACAGGGTGGCGACATCGGCCTGGTCGCGCGAGATGCGGTCCAGTGCTTCGGCGAGCACGATATCGAACCGTCCGGCCTGGGCATCCTGCAACAGGGTCTGGATGCCGGGACGCAGGATCATGCTGGCGCCGGAGATACCCGCGTCCTTATAGGCGCCGACCACTTTCCACTTCTCGCGCCTGGCGTGTTCGCGGCAGATGCGGAACTGATCGTCGATCGACGCCTCACGCTGGTGGTCAGAAGAGTAACGGGCATACAGGGCGACGCGGGTCATGGCGGTGTTTCCTGTCAGGCGACCTTGTCCATCCGGCTGGGCCGGATAAGCACCTCGGCCGAGATGCCGAGGCCGTCGTGCAACTGGCGGATCATGTCGATCGACAGGCCGCGCTTGCGGTTCAGCACATCCGCCACCCGGTTGCGCGGGCCAATCATCGGCTCCAGATCCTTGCGGCTCAGGCCCTGCTGCTCCATGCGGAAGCGGATCGCCTCGACCGGATCGGGCGGGTCGATCGGATGGTGTTTCGCCTCATAGGCGTCGATCAGTGTCGCCAGCACATCGAGGCGGTCTCCGTCCGGCGTGCCGCTCTTCGCACCCCACAGCCGGCCGACTTCGTCGAGTGCCGCGTCATAATCCGCTTCGTTGCGGATGGGTTTCAGATCAGCCGTCATGTTCCACCTCCGTCACGTCGATCCTGTCATACGCCTTGTGTGTGCCGATCCATTTGATCCAGACGATGCTCTTCTCGAAATCGACCGCCACGACCAGGCGATAGGCGTTGCCCTTGATGTTGAAGACGATCCGCTCGGCGCTGACGATGCTGGCCGTGGCATAGAGCCGCTTCACATCGGCAGTGCTCGTCCAGGCGGCCCTGCCGACTTCGGCGAACCAGGCGTCCAGCGCCGCCTTCACGGCTGGCTGGTCCTTCTGGCCTGCCAGACTGTCGACGAACTCCCTCAGCGTGCGACGGGCGATGATCCTCATTGACTGACCTTATATCACGGGACCATAATGGTCACAAGAAAAATGCACGACAGCCCGGCGAGGGGGCGTTTGCCGGGAAAATGCCGTCGGGGAGGGAAGGCTACCGCACGGGGCTGGATCGGTTCTGCCGGGACTGTTTCCGCTCCAGCGCACGGGCACGCTCGAACTGCTCGCGGGCCATCTGACGCCCGATCAGGCGGGCGAGGGAGCGGATGGCGTCATCGGACGGGCGGAATGCCTCTTCGGCCGTTTCCGCTTCACTGGCGGGGTCGAACACCTCAATCCTGATCTTGTCGGGTCTGCGTGCCATCCTGTCCACCTTCCGGGTCATGGGGCGACAGAAACGATGAAGGGCAGAACAAGGGGATTTGAGAAGACCACGCGCCGATCGATGCGGTAATCGGCGGTGATCGCGCAGAAAAGGGAGGCAGGACGGAAGTGGAAAAGGTGATCATTCTTCTGGCGATTGGATATGCCATCGGATTCTATATTCGAGATCGTCGTGCGATGGCCGACCTGGCACAGGCCGGGCAGCAGATTGCCGAGAGGAATGCCCGACTTCAGACACTGGATCGTCAGATCTCTGGACGCGATACAGAAGTTTCGTCTTTGCACCGTCGGATTGCTACGCTGGAAACACAGGCCGCCGACCAGAAGAAGGAGGCAGAGCGTCGACGGCAATATTTTCAGGACAACGACCTGTCCAACACGCAAAATCAGCTACACTTCATCAATCAGTGCAGTCTGCGGGCCGTCCGTCCCGTCAATAAAGAGGCTGTGCAGGTGCTCTACGCGCTCGACGAGTGGATCAGGACATATCAGCCCGACTGGCGTTTCGCTTTCGAGGTTTCGATGGGCGGGTTCATCAGAACGACGTACGATCCGCAAGATCCGCGTCAGAAGCAGGCTTTCAGTTCCTATAGCGGCAAGCGTGTCGATTTCCTGCTGATTGATCGCTATGGGCTGCCAGTATTGGTGATCGAATATCATGGCACAGGCCACGACCTGTCCGGCGATGCTGATGACCGCATGGCGGTGAAGCGTCTGGCCTTGCAGAAGGCCGGTATTCCGCTGCTCGAAATTCCCGAAAAGATGGCCAAACCTCAAATCATGGCTGCCATTTCCGAGGCAGCCGGGTCGGCTCTCAAGGTAAAAATAGGCTAAGGGCTCCGCCCTCGCGCCGGCAAGGGTTCGCGTCAGCGCGCTGACGCCGCCCGATGGGGTGTCCCCGATCTTCCTGCGCTGCGCTCCGTGCAGACCGGGAGAGACCCCTCCCCACCGGTCGCCCTTGCCGTTGCTACCCCGCTGCTCGCCGCGAGGCAGAGGAACAGCGGGGGCTGTTCCTCGCGGAACAAAGGGCAAAGACCATGACCGGTAACACCAACACGGCGACCGATTTCCGCAATACCATTCTCAACGGCGACAGCTTAGGGCTGATGCGACAGATGCCGCGCAATTCAGTGGATTTCATTCTGACCGATCCGCCTTATCTGGTGAACTATCAGGGACGAGACGGACGGAAGGTCCGCAATGACGACAATGCGCGCTGGCTCCGGCCTGCGGTGAATCAGATGCACCGTGTCCTAAAATGGGGCGGTCTCGCCGTCAGTTTTTACGGATGGAATAAGATCGACCTGTTTGCCGACGCCTGGAAAGCCGCCGGGTTCCGCATGGTCGGGCATATCGTGTTCCGCAAGTCCTACGCCTCATCTTCTGGTTTTCTGCGCTACGAGCATGAAAGTGCCTATCTGTTGGCGAAAGGGAACGTAAAGCGGCCCGGTCAGCCGGTGCCGGATGTGATCGACATGCCGTATTCCGGGAACAAACTGCACCCGACGCAAAAGCCGGTGGCGGCGCTGCTGGCAGGCGCGGACGAACGCCATAACATCGTGCGATCGCGTTACGAGATCGACATATCTCCAAACACAGTCTGCACAAAATCTTCCCATTGCGCATCCTGATTGTCCTGCTGCCAGAAGCAGGCACAAGAAGAAGGGTAACGCGATGCCGATATCAGATTGGCAGTCGCCGGCCGCTTACGAACACGCAAAAGACATTGCTGCTGCCGGCATGGCCTGGGAATATCTTCGACGTGACGACGAATATCGTCGCGCGTTCCAGCGAACGAAAACGCTTCGGGCTACGAAGCCAGGGAGCAGCACTGCCTTTTCCAAACGTTGGGGTTTGCGATTTCCCTGTCGATCCGGCAAAGCCTGCCGGCCGCACGCCTGTTTTCTGGATACCGGAACTCTCGCCTGACGTCATCGAATTGCGCGAGGCTCTTACTGACGCAGATAATCCGACCGTCATGCCAATTAACCTCGCGGAATTGCCGGACCTCGCCTCGCGGCTGGATGATGGTGATGCCTGGCACGGTTTCTGGCGGTCCGGCACGTCGGCTCACCAGGTCTGGGTTTCGACGCATCCGCCGAATGGGCCTGCTTCCTATGTCGTGATTCTGCCGCTTGATAAGTTTCTGGAGCTCCGCGCGGAGGCTCTGCTGCGTTTATGGCGTGCGCTGGTTGGCCGACCTGAAGGCAGATGGGCTCACGATTTCCCAAAACAGACACGGGATCGGCACATCCTAATATTGCGTGCACTTGATGGCCGAGTGGAAGGCGCGAGCTATCGCAAGCTCGCCGAAGTTCTGCTTGGGTTTCGAGGCAGAAAAGCGGATTGGGATAGCGACCCTCGCAAGAACCAGGTCCGGCGCCTCGTTGCTGATGGTCGGTATTATGTTCGCGGGGGTTATCGTGACCTTTTGTACTACCCAATCCGGCTGTATTTCGAATAAAGTTTTCACATTATGGATCTATTTTTCCAAAATGAATAGGAGAAATTTTCTCATACGGAATTGTAATGTATTCGGAGGAATAGTCATTATTTTAAATAAATTATTTTTCTTTTTCGCTGGAATTTTGTTTTTGGATGTCTGGTCCAATCATCCGTGACATTGATTTATCAGAACCTGTAATTTTTGTATTTTTTTTCATATCTTTCTCTATTTTATCAAGATTTTTCTGGCTCATTTGTGTTCGCGCTTGTTCAAACTGTTCATGCATGTGTTTGATATAATTTCGTAGAGTGTCAGGAATATCAATAATGCTATCTAGTGTAATCTCGCCTTCGTTTAGTTCTGTGGATTTTTTTATTTCACTCTCTTCCCATCCGCTACTAAAAATATAAAAATAAACAAATGGCAATTTGAATGTAGCAAAAAATCTGTGTGGTTCATCATAAAATCTAATATCTTGTCCACCAACGCTGCGCTCCAAATTATATGTATATTCAGAAGGTAATCCATAGTATGGAGGCGTTTTTATGAATGGAGTAAAATAAATTATTGTATTGCATTTTTTGTTGTTTATTTGATTTTTTAGTGAAAATAATAAAGAGTCATATGCTGCATTGTCTTCTTCGGTTCTATTGTTTTCTTTGTTGCGCATAATTAATAGAGCGCGCCAAAATATAGATAAAATTCCAACACGCATCGATTCTGTGATTATGATAGTGCTTGGTTGGCTGCGGTAATTAGCCAATTTTTTAAAAAGGTTATCTGCTACCTCTTTTTCCATTGTGGATAGTTCTCCCTCACACTTACCGCATAAGAGATAGTCTTTTGGTCCGTCTTGGAGTCTAGCATTGACATCGTCAGATCCTCTAATATAGCCAGTCTTTGATGTGGATTTCAGCCAGTCGTATACAAATTTTGGAATAAAATGAGACTTTTTTAATTCAATATTTTCAGCATCGCACAAAGCACATTTCCCTTTATGTGCCTCTTTTCCTTTGTGATTTTCCACTGAACTTTCCTCTTCATTATTCGATAATTGTTCTTAACTTTTCCATCGGCCGCTTGGAATAAATATTCATCACTTGAGTGCCGAAATCAATCTATGCTGATTGCGGCACTCTCCAGACCGCCGATCTTCCGCCACGGTTCGCCATGGCCCGCTGTTGTCACCGACAGCCGCCGAACCCAACCGGAGGCCCGATCATGCTCGATCCCAAGACGGGGTTGCCGCCTCGTTTCCTGCGCACGCTCGATGCGGCGCGATTCCTCGGCATTTCCATCCGTACACTGGAAAAACATCGCACCTACGGCACCGGCCCGACCTACCGGAAGATCGGCGGCCGCATCGTCTATGCGCTCCCAGATCTTCAGGGCTGGGTCGAGAATGGTATCCGTCGCTCCACGACCGACGAGACACCCTGCCGGGTCTTTCCAGCCCGTCCACTGACCCCGGCCGAGAAGGCGACCCTCTGAATGGCCGGCGTCATGCCGCAGCGCGGCCAGCATGCGCGCGAGAGCGAGCGGCTCCGCCTCGATCCCTTCGTGATCGCGGGTGGCGATGCCAGTCCCCGCGATCAGCGCGACCTCATGGAGCGCCCGTTCTTCTCGCTTTCCAAGGTAAAGCGGGTCGCGCCGATCCTTTATCAGGCCGGTGGCCAGCGGGTCGAGATTCACGGCTTGGCCGAGCACGGCATGGCGACGATCTGGGACGCGGATGTGCTGATCTGGGCCGCCTCGCAGATTGTCGAGGCCGAGAACGGTGGTCTCAGGACGTCCCGCTTCTTGCGCTTCACCCCCTACCAGCTTCTGACCGCCGTTGGCCGTGCCACGGGTGCACGGGACTACCGGTTGCTCAAGGCCGCATTCGCCCGGCTGCAATCGACCGTTATCCGCACCACCATCCGTAACGGCGAACATTGGCGTCGCCACCAGTTTTCCTGGATCAATGAATGGGAGGAACGGACGACCCGTGAAGGCCGTGTCGAGGGCATGGAGTGCGTCCTGCCGGACTGGTTCTATCGCGGCGTCATCGACCGGTCACTGGTCCTGACCATCGACCCGGCCTATTTCCGTCTGACCGGTGGTATCGAACGCTGGCTCTACCGCGTCGCCCGCAAACATGCCGGGCACCAGCCGCAGGGCTGGCTGTTCGAGATCGCGCATCTCCATGAAAAATCCGGCAGTCTGGCGCGTGTCTCCGATTTCGCGCTCGACCTGCGGCGCATCGTCGGCCGCCAGTCGCTTCCCGGTTATCGCCTCGCGATCCGGCGCGAGGGGAGGCGAAACCTGCTGCATATTCGTCCCGTCAACTTATCCACAGTGCCTGTGGATGTTCGTTCGACCACCCAGCGGCGAGGCAGGATTTTAAAGCCTCTGGCTGTGTCTGATCGCCTGATGATTTCGACCGTCCATTTTCCCATGCTAGCGAGCGTGGATCGCAGTTTATTACCGGCATAGCCGCCATCGGCGAAGATGTGGCGAAGCCATGGAAAGTGTTTGCGTATTGCCGCCAGGACATCGACAGCCCCGTCACGATCCTGAATGTCAGCGGCATGAACAAGGAGGAAGATCAGGAAGCCGCAGGTATCCGTCAGAATATGGCGCTTGCGACCTTTGACCTTCTTTCCAGCGTCATAACCGGAAATTCCCCCACTTTCCGTGGTTTTCACCGACTGGCTATCAATCACGCCCGCGCTCGGGGAGGCCTTACGCCCTTCGATCTCCCGCAGGTTCATGACCAGTACTGTGTTCATCGCTTCGAACAGTCCGGCATCACGCCATGCGTAAAAGTAGCGCCTGACGGTCGAGACCGGTGGAAAGCATTTCGGCAGCAGACGCCACGCACACCCACCCGAGGCGATATAGAGTATCGCGTTTACAACCTCGCGCATATCCGCCGTGCGAGGCCGTCCGCCTCGTTTCGCCGGGGGCACGAACGGCATAATCAAAGCCCACTCCGCATCCGTCATATCCGATGGATATCGCAATCCCTCCCGGCTATGTTCGTGTCGGGCAATACCAGTCCATGCCACCATTCACTCCATCTCTTCGCAAAGACGGATGAATCACAACATGCTGGTATTGTTCAAAAACTTTCGGATCAGGCTCTGAGATCGTCATCGTGCCGGCCGAGAAATCGAACTCCGACAGCGCCCCGGATTATCGCATCCATCGCGATGACGAGGATGGTCCGGAGATCGGTGCCGGCTGGAAACGCACGGGCGAGCGGGCTGGCGATTACGTTGCCCTGTTGATCGACGATCCGCTCCTGCCGCAACGGCATCCGCGAACGGGCGAGTGAACTGGTGACGCTGGAACTCGGCCTTTTCACCGAGATCGAGCAACGCCGCAAGCTGGTCGCCGAAATCGACCAGGATCGTTTTACCCGGATCGATCGGGCGATGCTCGCGGAGGCGGAGGACCGCTTTCTTTATGTGCGCCATGAACCTGATGATCTGCATGGCCAGGCGGATCGTACGCTGCGCCTGCGACGACTCCGCAAGCTCGGCGACATGGGTCTTGCCACGGAGCGCGGGCCGGGGGTGTGGGAATTGCCGACATCGCCCGAATGCTGGCGCGCGGTGGCTATCTGCCGCTCGGTGTGCCGTTGCTCAAGCCGGTCGCGGCACTATCAGGGCAATTGGTCTGCCGGATCGGCGCTGCTGTCACCGTCGATGGCATGGTGCTCGGCAAAGCATGGCGTTGTGAGGAGGCTCTCGGCATGAAGGCTGGCCTCCTTCGCCTGTCTTCATCTTGAATTACATCAGATGCCCCTTTGGGAATCCTATGATTTAAGCCATTCGTAGCGTAATCTAAAAAACGCTGCATTTCAGAAAAATGCAGCGTACAAGAATATTTTTATAATGATGCAGTATGTCCCTGCCCGATATGTCGTTTTATTCGGGCGGGGATGACGTCTTTTGCAGGGTGCGGTCGAAAAAGTGGTCCATCCACAAATATCCCTGTAACCAGTCCTGCGTGCGCAGGAATGCATGGCGTTCGCCGGGGAAGATATGATCTTCGTACGGAACGCCCTGCGCGGTCAGCATCCGCGCCAGCAGCGTCGACTGTTCGAATTCCACATTACGGTCATCATCGCCATGTACCAGCAGGACCGGCGCGCGCCAGCGCTGGATGTCCGCAATGGGAGAGGAGCGCCATTCCATGTCATGTGCATCACGGTTCTGCTGTGGTGACAGGCCGGGATGGTCGGGTTCGGTCATGTCATGGACACCATGGAAATCCACCCCGGCGGCAAAGATGTCGCTGTTACGCGCCAACGCCAGCCCCGTCAGGTATCCGCCCCAGCTTCCACCCCAGATTCCGATCCGATGGGCGTCAACATCATCACGTTTCTGCAGATAGGCCGCCGCAGCCTGCACATCGCGATATTCGCTGGCCCCCGCACGCCCGATGCCCGGTGCGTTACGGAATGCTTCGCCATAACCCGAACCACTGCGGTAATTTACCGACAGCACAACATAGCCCTGTGACGCCAGCGTCTGATTCATCAGATAGGCATTGGAATAATATCCCATCGCATTGAATGCGGGCAGCATCTGGCGCTCTGGCCCACCATGAACGAACAGCAGGGCGGGATGACGCCGGGCCGTATCGTCGGGGGGGATAAATAACTGCCCGTGCAGGTCGATACCATCGGCGCTGTGGAAACGTACGCTTTGCGGCGTGACGAATGATACACCCGACGGCAGCATTGGTGTGACGGGCGTGACGGCCTGCCCATTTTGCAGGACAACGGGGTGTGCTGTCTGCGTCACGCCGGTTGCCATGACGGCGATGTCATTACCCGCCGTGACAAGTGTGGAAATCTCATCATTTCCCGGTGTCAGCGCGATCGCGGCACCAGTGCCCGCAACCGGCCGCGACCAGGCACGCCATTGGTCAAGGTCGCCGGTATTGGAGGTGTAGAGAAGGTTTTTCCCATCCTGTGACACCTGATACGCCGAAACTTCCGCGCCATCGGGTGTCAGGCATTCCGGTGTATCCTGTCCACCCGGTCCGGCCATGGTCATCGGCAGGGCGCAGATGCGCATCCACCCGCTGCCTTCCCATGGAAACAGCAGCCTGCCATCCGCGCTCCAGTAAGGAACGGAGCCTTCCGGTGCGGCAAAGCGCGATCCCTTCCCCGCAGGTGCAGTCCAGACGGTATGTTCGTGGCCGGATGCCAGGTCATAGACATGCACGGACCAGAACCGTCCCTTGGCCGGGTCTGTCCCCAGGATCGGGTCCTGCGTGCGCATGAACGCCACCGATTTCCCATCGGGGGAGAAAACCGGCTGGCGGTCGTTCGACAGGGCTGGTGGGATGAAGGTCAGGACAGTTGACTTCGCCCCGACATCCCACAGTGCGATTACCCCGTGGGAACCGCGATCTATTTCCACCGCCACATGCCGCCCGTCCGGCGCCCAGCGCAATGCGGTGATGGACCCCGGTGTGGTAAAGGCGGCGGTGGGTACTCCCCCTGTATGTCCGACCATCAGTGTCCCGCCACGGCTGAACGCCAGGAACGCCCCGTCAGGCGAAAACGCGGGCGAATGTCCTTCCCCCATGACACTGTCCCGTCCCGAAGGCCCGATCAGGTGGACCGTTTCCTTCCCTGCGAAGGTGGCCTGCCCCGCGTTGGGGGGGGCGTCATTGGGATATTCGGGATCGCCGCCTTCGACATATGCAAGGTTGTGCCCGTCAGGGGTCAGGGTCAGTCCCCACAGGTCGGTGCCGTCATCGGTCGTGTAATGGGTGACACGACGCGGGGCCTGCCCATGATCCGATATCATGATGTTGCGCACGCCTGCGCGGCGTTCCACCCACGCAATGCGCGGGGCCTGCGCCGCACCGGCAAGCCCGTTGGCATACGGCATCGCCAGCAGGGCCGACAGACGCTTTGCCAGGGCATTGTCGCCTTGTGACGTATCATCCGGCGGCGCCGCACCTGGTGGAATGCTCCCCGGTGGGGCAGCCAGCGCAGAGGATGCCAGCAGCACGCCCCCCAGCAGGCCAAGGCCCGTACGACGCAGCAATAAGGAGATGTGAGGCATCACGGAATGGCTCCGGCAAGGGTGGTGAAGATCTGTTCCTCCACCCGTGTGAAGGAAGAATAGGCACCTGGTGTCACGGCATCCTCATCGGGGTATCCCGCGGCGGCGAACACGAACGCATCCCCGTTTGCCGTTTCATACCAGAAGCCCGAATGCAGCCCGTAGGCATCGCCAAGATGCCCGCGCAGGTCCCCATGATATCCACGATAGGGCACGCCCGGGCGTCCATTGGGGTCCGGTTGCCCCGTCAGTTGGATCATGCCCAGCCCATAACTGGCGAGGGGATAGGGGCAGGCCCCGTTATGGCCGTCATACTGCCATGTTGGCGTTTCCATCTGCCGGACGTCATGCGCCGACAGCAGGCGTCTGCCATCAAGGGTTCCGCCACCTTGCATGAAGCGCGCCAGACGGGCCAGCCCGGCCACCGATATCCGCAACCCGCCCTGTGGCGAAAATGCGGTGCCATTGGACCCGATGACATAGGCCGAAAGCTGCGCTGGCGACCATCCCTGTGGCGGTTGCGTATCCACCTGCGCCACATAACCACCCGGCAGGTCGCGATATAACGTCGCCAACCGTTCGGGATGACGCAGTTCGGCGATGTTATAGCCACCATCAATACCCAGTGGCCCCAGGACATGTGTCTGCTGGTAATGGTCGAAACGTTCGCCGCTGACACGTTCGATGATGGTGCCGATCAGGCCGTAACACAGGTTGCAATATTCGAACCACGTCCCCGGCCGATGACCCCCATCATGCGCGAAATGGTAATCTGGCCGCCCCGGCTGATGGGCCGGGCCGAACAGGTCCGCCACCTTCTGTTCCGGCGGCAGGGTATAGCGGTCCGCATCCACGATGGTGGAGGTGTGGTTGAGCAGCATCCGCACCGTGATCGGCATATCCGCGAAATCCGGGTTACGCAGCCCAAAGCCCAGATACTCCGAAGCATCCGCATCCAGCGAAACCCGCCCCTGTTCCACCAGTTCCATCAGCCCGATGGTCGTCACCACCTTGGATACCGAGGCAATGCGGAACAGGGTATCCGTACCGGCCGGAATGCTGCCTGTATCGCCAAGGCGGGCGAAACCGCTATGGTAGCTGTAGGCAACCTGCCCCTTGTGCAGCCGCATGGCCACGAGGGCCGCAAGCGGGCGTGCCTCGCCCTGCGTCATGATGGCATCCATGGCCGTGTCGATGCGCCCCGACGCGGCAGGGGTTGCGCTGGCGGCCGGACCCAGTGCGAGCGCGCATATCATGGCAAGGAGGCCGCCGCCCCTCATGGCGTGTGCGCCGGTTGCAAGATGGTGCGTCCGACCGCAGCCGCCCTGACCCGATGGGCGGAGAAGGGCAGGGGCTGCATGCGCCCCCTGAGCCAGTCCGGCATGAAATCCGCATAATGGGCCGAACGTGGATCGCCGCTCTGTCCTGGGAAATTGAGGAAGACCGAATGATCCCATTCCCCCACGTCGCATACCATCAGATAACTTGCGCCCCCCGTTGTGACATAGGGATCATGCCCGTTCGATAACGGGTTGTACCATCGTGCCATGACGGTATAGGGATCGCCCCCCGTGCCGGTCCGCGCCCCACCCAGCTGCGGGAACCGCGCGGCGATGGCAGGGACATGCGCCAGCGCGTGATCCAGCGTGATCGTATGCAGCGTCCCCCACCGCCATGCGGCCATGACGGGGCCAAGGCGGTCGCGCAGTTCCGATTTCGCACCACGCAACGCAGTCACCAGCATGTCATCACGCGTCTGGGCCGGGTTCGCCCCGAACCGGGCATCGGGCGCATGCAGCAACGTCTTTTGCACCGTCGCGTTGATGGGACCGGGCAGGAGGTCATGCAGGCGTGCCGGGATCAACAGGGTATGCAGCGCGCGTTCCAGCCGTGTCCACCAGACTTCGTAAAGTGCCGCCGCCGCACTGTCGGCATGCACATGGCCATCCCACCCGCGCAACAGCGCCGCCACGTCCATGAGATCGGGCGGCACGGCACCCAGCAGCCCGACCATATCTAGGGCAAGACGGGAAAATGTATCATGCTGCAACGCCGCACAATCCGCGATGGTGGCGCGCGGCATCTCCTCCAGCACATGTGCCACGCGGTCATGGCGGAAGCGGTCACGCCATTCGAAGCTGACACGGCGTTCCTGCGCGGGATAGCCGGGCGGCAGGTTCATTTCGTTGGATGTGGCAAACCAGCCGGATGCGGGATTGAATGTCGAAGGCAGCATCTCCAGCGGCTGCAGCCCCTTCCAGTCATAATGTCCGTCCCCCGGCACCGGCAGCAACCCGTCATGCCCGTCCACGCGCGATGGCAGGCCCCCTGCGGCCTGCCACCCGATATTGCCCGCCGTATCGGCATAGGTGAAGTTGGTGGGGCTGGTATGGACACGCAGGGCTTCGCGGAAGCTGTCCCAGTCATGGGCAAGGTTCAGGCCGATATTGACCAACAGCCCGTTGGCGCCCGGATACAGCCATGTCGCGCTGACCGCCGTGGCCCGGCGGCGCGCGGGGTCTGCGGATACGACCGGGCCCTGCGCCGCGTAACGCAGCACCACGTCGCGCCCTGCCTCGCCCCGCACCGCAATGTGTGTGGGGACGGTTTCCATCTGTTTCCATGCGCCATCATGGAAATAACGGTCGGGATGGGCCGGGTGGGTGCGCAGGATGAACAGGTCTTCCTGATCTATATGGAAGTTGGTCCGGCCAAAGGCGATCTGCGCGTTATGGCCCTGCATCACGCCGGGCATTCCCGCCGTGCCGCCACCAATGACGTCAAGTCCCGGCGCGCTGAGGTGGATGACATATCGTGGTCCCGGCACGCCAAAGCTTAAATGCGGGTCATTGGCAAGGATGGGACGTTGCGTTGCCGTGCGCGATGGGGCGATGACCCAGGCGTTGCTGCCGGAATTGGTGCGGCGGTGTTCCGTATCGCCTGCGTCGCGCACGCGTCCCAGTGGCGGGGATGCCTGAAGCACGTCAAACAGCCCGAGGTCGCCTTGCGAGATCGCATGGACATCAAGGCCGCCTGGCACACGTGGTTCATGCGCAGGTTCCAGTGGCGTGCACAGCGCGTCGTAGGACAGCCCCCCGCGTGCGGCAAGGCGGGCGCGGCGGATTTCCGCACGCGTATTGCCCGTGACCTCGGCCCGTATGCGGATCAGGTCCAGAACGTCCCATGACATCGGCATGTAGCCAAAAATCGTGAATTCGGGCGGCAGCAGGTCGGGATTGGCCCGCACCTGCGCCAGGCGCGCATTGATCCCCGCAACATATGCCCGTGCGCAGTCCTGCACCTGTGGTGAAAACCGCGCCAGTTCGGCGGCCGCATCGCCCCGGAACAGGAACAGGCGGTTGGCGGTGTCGGTATCCACGAAATCCGGGCCAAAGACCTCAGCAAGCTGACCTAGTGCCTGGCGATGGCCGAAATCCAGTTCCCACAGGCGGTCGCGCGCCACAAGGAACCCATTTGCGAAAAACGCATCGGGGATGCTGCCTGCGCGGACATGGGGTACGCCCCAATGATCCTCCAGTACCTCCACCGGGGCCGACAGCCCGTCCAGGGCCGCGACCACCATACGCTGGCGTGCGGCCCGCGCCATGGGGGAAAATGTGGCAAACCCCGCCGCTGCCCCACCCAGAAGGATCTGCCGGCGGCTGCATCCGATGTTGCGCATGCTGGTGTCCTTATGTTGCGTTGGTAAAAGGGGCTGCATCGCCGCGTACATTGCCACGGACAAGGTCGCAGACCCGCAGCGCCGATCCCACGGAAAGCGTAAAGCCAAGCGCCCCCTGTCCCACGTTAAGCAGCAGGTTGGGCGCGCGTGTGCGCGCGATGATCGGCACCCCGCTTGGCGTCGCCGGGCGCAGGCCCGCCCACGGGCGCGCGGTGTCATATGGCCCCGCCCGTGGCAGGGTTTTCGCCGCCAGGTCACGCAGGCGCGCGATACGGCGGGGATTTATGCTGTTGTCACGCGCCCCGATATCGACCATCGCCGCAATGCGCAGCGCATCGCCCAGACGGGCATAGACCACACGGTTGTCATAATCGGTGACGCTGACATCGGGCATCGTCCCGGCGGGCGAAGCCACCGTCAGGCTATATCCCTTAAGCCCGTAAAGCGGCAGGTCAAAGCCCATGGCGCGCGCCATCTGTCGCGATCCCATGCCCGCCGCCAGCACCACAAGGTCAGTCTCATGCGCCCTGCCATCGACCAGCACGTCGCATCGCCCGTTCGTGCCCTGACGCAGGCTGGCCTGTCCATGCCGCAACGTAAAGGACGGCATGGCGGCCATCGCGTCGCGCAACGACAGGCAGAAACGGTAACAGTCCGCCACTTCGTCCGCAGGGGAGAATATCCCCCCTGCAAGACTGGGTGCCAGCGCGGCAAAGGCTGGTTCCACGCGCGCGCATTCAGCAGGGGAAAGGACCTGTTCGCGTTCGGGATTGCTGATCCCGGCGGCGGCCTTGCTAAATTTGGCGGCGTTGCGATAGACCACGAGCTTGCCTGGCTGCCGCCACAGGAAATCCTTCAGCCCCTCGCCGCGCCAGCGGGTAAGTTCATCCTGACTGCGGAGTGCGAGCTGGAGCAGGATTTGGCTGTTACGGGCATTGGTGGTGCTGTTGCACGCCCGCAGGAACGCCAGCATCCAGCGCCACTGGTGCGGGTCGGCACGCAGGCGCAGCGAAATCGGTGATCCCGCCTGCAACAGCCACGACACGGATTCACGCGGCACCCCCGCATCCGCCAGCGGATGGACATAGCGATAGCTCAGTTGCCCGCCATTGGCGAAGCTGGCCTCCTGCCCCACATCGTCGCGCCGTTCAAGAAGCGTGACCGCATGCCCATCGCGCAGCAGCGCATAGGCCGTCGCCAGTCCCGTGACGCCGCCGCCAATGACCGTGATATTGCGTTGTGCCGGCATCGCGCCTGTCCCTTGCTACTCACTACCTGTTGCAAGATGGTAATGTTTTTATGAGGTTATTTCAGGTGGAAACCTAAAAACAGATACCCGCGCAGGCCAGTTTTAAAATGCAGTCCCCCTATAACTCATGGTTAAGGGATGGGGTGTGGCGGCGGGTTTGAAAAAGGGGGCGTCCCTGTTGTGCGGTATGGCGCGAAAGCCGTTCGGGGTTGTCCTGCTTGTGCCGTTTCTTTGGGCGCGCGTCTTGCGACGTCTGTTTGAAAAAATGGCTTTGTCAGAAAATTTATGGTCCGGGTGTGGGGGCTGGGGCCGCAGCTTGGCTGGCATCTCAAAGAGAGTGTTTGAAAACAAATCATTGATAAAAAACAGGAAAAGTTTTTGGGTACCGCCTTTTTTTAAAAGGCGGCGTCTTCTGAAGCTTTTTGGAAAAAGCTTCACCAAAAACTTTTGTAATTTCAGTATGTTATTGAGACTGACTTTTCAAACAATCTTCAGGAAACGCGGACCATGATATTTTTCAGGGAAGATCTGTCTGAAAATTTCGAAACATGTCGCCCCATATTCAAAGGAATTGAGGCAGAATCTCAAAATCATTCCTTATTTCATCAACGGCTTGTTTTGTTCGAAGCTTTCTCATGGCGGGGGCGGTAGGAAAAGGGCGCGCCCATCCGCAAGCCGCAGTTCATGCGGGTGAAAGGCGCGGTCCCTTTCATGATGGCTGATGCTGATGATGGTCATGTGCGGCAGCGCCGCAAGCAGCGCGGCGTGGATGCGGCGCGTATTTTCGTCATCAAGGGCGGAGGTCGCCTCGTCCATGAACAGCATGCCCGGCCGCTGCAGCAGGACACGCGCCATGGCGATACGCTGTGCCTCGCCAGGGGACAGGATCGTGTCCCATTGTGCCTCCTCGTCCAGCCGCGCGGCGCAGGCGTCAAGGTTCACGGTATGCAGGACCGCTTCATACCGGGCATCGTCATGGCTGCACGCCGCATGGGGATAGGACAGGACCGCACGCAGGCTGCCATGGGGCAGATAGGTGCGCTGCGGCAGGAACATGCAGTTCCCCCTGTCAAGGGTGATGGTGCCGTGGCCATGTTCCCACAGGCCCGCGATGGCGCGCAGCAGGGTGCTCTTGCCCGTTCCGGACGCCCCGCGCACCAGCCAGCGTTCCCCCCCCATCGACATGCAGGGCTGGAATATGCAAAAGCTGCCTGCCATCGGGATGATGCAGGACAAGGTCGCGGATATCGAGGCCGGGCGCTGGCGTGTCGATATGTGTGATGCGCGTGCAGGGCGGCAGGCTGACGGTGCGTTCGAATTCGTGCAGGCGCTGCATGACCGAGCGCAGGGTGGCAAGGTCGGTATAATTGTTCATGAACCATTGCAGGCTGCGCCGGACCTGCATGAACGCCGCGTTGATGCGTGAATATTCCCCAAAGGTCAGCGCGTGGGCCACCAGTTTCGGCAGCAGCAATACCCACAGGATGATCGACGCGGTGCCATTGAACAGGTCGCCCACGAAATTCGCCCGCCATGTATAGGTTACGACGCTGCGCCAGTTATGGGCGATCGTGCGCAGATAATGTGAAAGACGCAGGTTTTCTGCGTCCTCGCCCCGGCTGAAGGCGATCTGTTCGGAATTGCGCCGCATGTCGATCAAGGCCGCGCGCAGGTCCGCGTCGAAATGCTGTTGCCTGTAATCGGCTTCGATCAGGGGGCTTCCCATCTTTTCCATAAGGATCGACGCCCCCAGCGTTGCAAGGATGGTGCCCAGAAGAAGGTAGCCTGAAACACGAAGATGATGCCCGGACCAGCTCAGGTCGATGCTGCCGCCGATTTCCCAAAGCACAATGGAAAATGACAGCAGCGTCGTCACGGCCTGTATGCCATCAAGGGCCATGCGCAGGCTCAGTACCGTCATCTGCGACAGGTCATCGGCAATACGCTGGTCAGGGTTGTCGCCCGTCGCGGTTCCATGTTCCATCCGGTAATACGCCGTATCGGACAGGTACCGCCGCAGATAGACCCGTGTGTTCCACAGCCGCCAGCGCATCGACAGCACCTGCGTCAGGTAGGTCTGCAGGACATAGCATCCGCTGGAAAGGACACAGACTGCGATATAGGGGGGCAGCAGCCACAGGCAGGTTTCCACCCTGTAGGCGAACATGGCATCAAAGAACTGCTGGTTCCACCGGCCGAACCACACCGCCGTACGGACATAGACGAATGACAGCCCCACGATCGTGGCCAGCATCGCCAGTGGGGCCCATTTCTCGTGTGAACGCCAGTAGGGCAGCACGACCGTCCAGTCGGACAGGGAGTGGCGGGCAGGGGGATCAGTATGTCGCACGCAGGGTCGCCATGAAATTGCGGGGGGCCGCGGGGAAGTTGAACTGCCACACGCCGCTGGCCCGTTCGTAATAATAACGGTTGGTCAGGTTGTTGGCATTGAGCTGCAGGCGTAAGTGCCGGTTGATGACATAGCCGATGACGCTGTCGATGGTCATGTATCCGCCCTGCACGGTGGTGGGATATCCGCCATGCAGGTTGCTGCTGGCGTCGATCCCCGCCCCGAGGCTCAGCCCCTTCAGGCGGCCTGTGGGCAGGGTGTAATGTACCCATGACTTGAACATGTGGTGTGGCGAATACGCCCCCCCGAAATCCGCCGAGGACGGATTGGACAGCTTGGTATCAAGATAGGTATAGCCGATCGACACGCTGAGGTTCGGCAGGATCTCCCCGTCCATCTGTGCCTCCCATCCCTGTCGGCGAATGGGGCCGGTGGTGATGTAAAATCCGACATGTTCAGGGTCCGACAGCGGCTGGTTGACGCTTTCCATCCGAAACAGCGCGGTCGAGACATTGAGGCGACCGTGGAAATACTCCCCCTTGAACCCGGTTTCCACCTGGTTTCCCAATTGTGGCGCAAGCCCGCCGCCGCGATAGCGCATATCCCCCACCGATGGGGTGAAGATGCTGGCATAACTGGCGTACCACGACAGGTGCGGGGTGATCTGGTACACACTGCCCAGATAGGGCGTCAGTTGGGCATGGATGTCCGACCGCGTCGCCCACGCCCCGCGCGGCGACGGAGAGGTGTCGCGCGCATGTTCGTAAAAGCGCGAGACGCGCCCGCCAAGCACCACCGACAGGCCCCGGACGGGTTCAAGCCGCAGTTGCCCGTAAAACCCCCACTGATAGGCAGCATCATCCCTGCCTTCGGCCCCGCCAGAGGACGCGGCATAGCTGACGCTGCCTGCGGCAGGGGCCGGGATGGCGGCGGTGTTGCGGATGCTGATATTGTCATATACGCCACTGCCCGTAATGTCGGGATAGGCCACGTACTGGTCATATGAATTGTAATTGAAGCCCGCCAGCAGGTGATGCGTATGATGGAACAGGCGGAACGCACCTGTGGCATAGATATCGGCAGAGCGTGAAGAGTTCGTCCCCTTCTGCGCGGAAATGCCCTGGTCCTCATAGGTCAGCAGGCCGCTTTTCGCGCCGATGGTCGTCCAGGGTTCATTATAGAGCATGTCATAGCTCTGGTCATAAAATGTCCCGCGTGCCGTCAGCGTCCAGTTCCGTCCGATCTTTTGTGACAGTGACACGGCAGTCTGCTGTGTCATGTAGTTGCTGTAGCCCCATGGTTGGGACGGATTGGCCGACCGGCCACCATACCACAGCGTCCTGTCCGTTGTGACCGGCAGGCCGAAATAGGGCGCGGTAATGTCCTGCTGCTGTGCCGCGTGGGAGACAAGGAAGGTTGTCGTGGGCGTGATATCCCATTCCAGCGCGCCATAGGCCTGCCATTTGCGCGAATGGGAATACTGATAGAAATAGCGGTTGTCCTCAAACAGGTCCGCAGTGCGAAAGCGGAGTGTCCCCGAACGGTTGAGCGGCGTGCTCAGGTCGATGTCGGCGCGATAGTTGTCAAAGCTGCCGACGCTTGCCGCACCGCCGAGGGCGAAATCGTGTCCCGGTTTTTTTGTCACCTCGTTAACCACGCCGCCTGCGCCGCCAGCCCCCTGCAACAGCCCGGCAGAGCCGCGCAGGACCTCGATACGTTCATACATCGACAGGTCGAAGGTCGCGTTGTTGAGCGTCCCTGCCGCATTGGGCGTGCCGTCAAGCGACGTCGTAAGCTGGTAGCCGCGGGAATAGAAATTCGAATTCGCGCTTGACCCTGGCAGGACGCGGATGCCGTTCACCTGCCGCATTGCGTCCGTCATCGTCAGCATGTTGGAATCCTGCATGCGTTCTTGTGTGATGACGGAAACCGAATGCGGTACATCCTTCAGCGCAACGCCCGATTTGCCCCACAGGTCGGTTGTGGGCACCGTATAGGACCCACGGTTGGCCCTGACCTCTATGGCTTCAGGCCGGGGCAGGGTGCTGTCGGTCTGGGGTGAGGGGACGGCCCTGGTGGTGGCATGTGTGCGGGGGGCAGCTGTTGCCGTCCGGGCCGCAGTAGGCCGGGTAGGATTGGGTTGGACAGCACTGGGTTCGATAGCTCTGGGGCGGGCCACACTGGGACGGCCCGCACTGGGTTGTGCAGCACGGGTCCGAACCGGATTGGGCCGGGCTGGATTGGTCAGGGTTTGGGGGGGATGATGTGGGGTTGCATGGGCGTGATGTGCGATCATGCATCCGCACAGGAGGATTCCGGCCGGGATGACCCCGACCAGAACAATCCGGGCCGGGATGATCCCGACAGGCCCGGACGCCTTTGAAAAACGCGACATGGATTGCGATCCTGAACTGACATGAAACCAGTCAGCAGGACAGGCGTGCGATCACGTCGTGCCACATACCCTGTTGGGTGATGGGGCTGTCGCGTGGGGGAACGTGGCCTGTGGTCCTGCTGACGCCAGGGGGCATTCAGCAGGGGGGCCGCGTGAGGGGGGAACGCCCGGGGAAATTGCCGGGGGTGCACGCGGTTGTCCCGGACGGGCATGCGGGCGTGCCCACGCCATCGGCGGCAGCGGCATGAACGGCAGTGCCGCCAGTGCAATGGCGGGCAGGTGCAGCAGCGGGCACAGCGTGCATGACCCGTCATGGTCATGGCGGGATGTATCATGGTCGGGAGTGTGGTCACGACCATGGTCCGGACCATGGAGGATGGCCCGGCCGGTGAGATGGGTCATGGCCTGCGCCAGGGCGCGATGCGGGCCGTCCTCCATGACCATTGTGGCGGCGTCTTCGCATCCCATGTCCGCCATGGGGGCGATATCAATACCGGTCAGGCGTTCAATCGTGGCGCGTGGCATTTCCCCCGGCAGCGCGCGGCTCAGGACCAGCAACTGCCCCACAAAGCCCAGCAACGTGCACACAACAACCAGCCACCGGATGGTGGCCATGCCTGTCACAGGATGGGAAATGCGTGCCATGAAGCGGAAAGATATGCCTTTTTTTCACGAATGCGTGGCAATGTCGGTCACGCCGTAAGGCTTGTCAAATCGGCTGGCGGGCATATTGTGTCGAACACGTAATGGTGCGACAGTGCGCCCGAACGCATTCCCCCCTCCCGTCATGGATGGCAGGCGGTCTGGCGTCCGTGCTGCATGAACGTCCGGCCCACCCACCGGGCCGATTTACGGAAGGAAAGGTCATGTCCGGTATCTTTGCAATGTTGCGGCGTGGCGTCATGACCGCCACGGTTGGGCTGGTATGTGCCGCCGCCCCGGTGCAGGCCGCAACGCTGGCGCAGGATGTGGCAAAAACCGTATCAGGGCAGCCGGGGTCTTTCGCCGTCTATGCCGCGATGTCGGGACAGCGCCCGCAGGTCTGCCTTAACTGCACGGATTACATCAACGCCGCCAGCACCATGAAACTGTTCGTGATGGACGCGGCCTATGACATGTTTACGCGTGGCACCCTTCAGCCGCAGGAGACGATTGTGGTGCATAACCGCTTTCACTCCCTCGTAGGAACGCGGAGTTTCTCGCTGGAGCAGAAAGAGGATTCCTATGATCCGCTTTATGCGCAGATCGGCAGGCCCGTCACGGTGTCCGAACTGGTGCGTGTGATGATCCAGTACAGCAGCAACCTTGCCACCAACCTGATGGTCGAACGGATCGGCGTGCCCTATATCCATGCCGTCATGCATGCCCAGCACCTTAAGGGAGTGCGCTTTGGCCGCATGATCGAGGATTATGACGCCAATGACAAAGGCATCCGTAACGAGATGACGGCAAAGGGGCTTGGCATGTTCATGCAGAAGCTCGACCAGGGAAAGATCGTAGGGCCCGCGCAAAGTGCCGCGATGATCGACATCCTGCGTGGCCAGACATTTAACGACATGATCCCTCCTGGCCTGCCGCCCGGAACCCCTGTTGCGCACAAGACCGGATGGGTGGATGGCGTGCGCAATGACGCGGGCATTGTCTTCCTGCCTGATGGACGTCACTATATCCTTGTGATGCTGACGAAATCCCTGCCTGACGAGGCTGCGGGCATCCGGGTGCTGAATGGCATTTCCCGTCAGGTCTATGGCCATTTCGTCGCGTCACCCGCCATGGGTGCGCCAAAGGGCGGGTAACGGGGGAGCTTCTGGCGCGTCCCTGATATGCCCCGGGTGTGTCGCGCGGCGGCATTGCCTAACCAGCCAGCGTACGGGGACCGTGTAAGACATGCGACTGCGTCAGATTGAAGTTTTTTATGCGATCATGACGACGGGATCACTGCGTCGCGCGGCAGAGGTGCTGCATGTTTCGCAGCCTGCCGCAAGCAAGGTGCTGCGTTATGCCGAGCAGTCGTTGGGCTTTGCCCTGTTCGAGCGTACGGGCGGTCGCCTCGTCCCCACGCGTGAGGCGCAGATCATGCTGCCGCATGTCAACACGATCTTTGCCAAGCTGTCCGACCTCAAGCGCCTGACGGACAATCTGCGTTATGCCCGTGACGGGCATTCGATCAATATCGGCTGTGTCCCCAGCCTTGGCCTCAGCCTCGTGCCACGGGTGATCCAGCGTTACCATGCCGACCATCCCGGAACGGAATTGACGGTCGATACCCTTCACGGTACCGAAATCGTGTCGCGTATCCTAAATCATGACCTCGACCTTGGGATTGTGTTTGGCGATTATTCCTGCGACGGCGTCAGTTCCCATCACATCGCGGATGTGCCGCTGCTGCTGATTGATGGCGGGGACGGCACCGATGGCCCTGTCGTTATGGAACGGATCAACCCCGCCCGTTACATCGGGTTGAGTGAAAATGATCCCACTGCGCGCCTGCTGGATATGGCGATGGAGGAGGCGGGCCTCTGTACCGCCCCGTCGGTGCGGGTGCGCACGCATTACATGGCGGCCGAACTGGTGCGACTGGGGGCGGGGTGCGCCATCGTGGATGCCCTGACCGCGCTGCATCACCCCGGCCTGTCGAAACCGCACGAACTCTCGCCCCCCCTCTATGTGGCATGCACGGTGCTGTTTCGTGCGGATTACGCGCTTTCGCATATTTCGCGTGATATCCTGTCGCTTTTGCGTACGGAACTTGATGTTGACCTTGGGCGGCTGCGGTGCTGAGGCTTCCGCACGGAAATCCTGATATTAAAAATATGGTTTAATCATAAGAAAATTTCTGATGAAGTCCTTTTTGGTATCACCCTCGACAAGATTTTTTATTGTTCCTGGAGGGATATTTGAGAATGGCCAATATGGAAAGGCTGTTTGAAAACAAATCATTGATAAAAAATAAGAAAAGTTTTGGGGTGACGACTTTTTTTAAAAAGGCGGTGTCTTCTAAAGCTTTTTTGAAAAAGCTTCACCAAAAACTTTTATAATTTTAGTGTGTTATCGAGCCAGACTTTTCAAATAGTCTCGAATAAGGGAAGAAGATGCTTCCAATATATTCCTGTTTATGGATCTGATATATTTCAAGGTTTGTGAAGGCATGAAATCATAAAAATTCTGTATCATAAAGGTTTTTTGCAATATATCAGAGCCTGACGCAAAAAGCGGTTTGAGTAGTTTTTGGTAGGAGACAACGCTGCATTGGGATCAAATCTTATGAGGCAGATTGTCCCCAACCTCATGACCATAAATCGCGATTGAGAAAGCAAAACAACCTATCCGGCTTTTACTGTGAACATCATCGTTTCTTGAGTAACTGAAATAAATCAATTGATTTTCGGTCAGGATTTCAGTTTTTCAAAAGACCTTATATTGGACGTTTAAAAATCAGGTAATCAAACAACACTTTATGTATCAGAGACTTTTTGAAAAGTAAGTCTCAATAACATCCTGAAATTATAAAGATTTTTGGTAAAGCTTTTTCTAAAAAGCTTCGAAAGACGCCGCTTTTTTGAAATAAAGGCGGCACCAAAAAACCTTTCCTGTTTTCTATCAATGATTTGTTTTCCAACAATCTCTCGGGCATGTTTTATGCATAAGGTTCTGCACGGCGGTCTGGCGGGTATTACGTAAGGTTAAGGGCGGGCAGCATCTCGTTACACGACAGGGGGCAGGTTTCATGCTTTGCTGGCAGGTGGTGTCACATCATGTTTGTGACGACGTCCCTTTTCTTCAGCAGCGTCAGGATGGCCGGTAGTGAAAAAGTCATGTGCAGGACGGGTCGCCCGTCGCATTGTGGGAATGGGCATATTGTCACTTGCGATATTGCCGCCTGCGATTTCTGCATCGTGGGCCGCGCCCGCTGCCTTGCCGCCGGGCCTCAGCGCCGCACAGATCGACGCGGTTGTCGCGCGCGCGCGCGATGCGTTCCATGTTCCGGGTGTGGCCGTGGCGGTCGTGCATGATGGACAGGTTATTTTTGCACGGGGATATGGCCGCAGGGGAGAGGACGCGCATAGCGGTAATGTCGATACGCGCACGATGTTCGCAATCGGGTCCAATACCAAGGAATTCACCACCACTGCGCTTGCGACGCTGGTTGATGCGGGCAAGCTGAAATGGGATGACCGGGTGATCGACCATATGCCGGAATTCCGGGTGGCAGATCCCGCCATCACGCGTGATTTCCGCGTCAGCGACCTGCTGACGCATCATAGCGGCATGGGCGAGGGAGCGGGCGACCTGATGCTGTTTTCCCACAGCACCTTCACACGGCCCGAAGTGCTGGCTGCGCTGCCTTACATGCCATTTACCGCGCCATTTCGTGTGGATTACGCCTATAATAACCTGTTATATGTCGTTGCGGGTGCGCTGGTGGAGAAAATCAGTGGCACAAGCTGGGAAAATTATGTCCAGTCGCATCTGATCGACGCTGCTGGCCTGCCCGCCTGCCAGAGTACGCCGCCGGTCAGCGGGCAGATGGATGTTGCAACAGGACAGGGCGAAGATCCCGCCCTGCCTGATCGTGCCACGCTGCGTCTGCCTGCCGTGGCCCCGGCGGGAGGTATCTGGTGCAGTGTCGATGGTGTCAGCCGTTGGGTGCAGATGTTCCTCAATGGTGGGAAAACCCCGCAGGGCAGAACCATCATCAGTACTGCGCAGCGTGATGTGGTATGGGCCCCGCATGCGCTTTTGCCGCTGCCGGATACGGCACAGGCAACGCAGGGGCATTTCCGTGCCTATGGCTATGGCTGGTTTACCGAGGATTTCTTTGGAAAAAAGCGTGTATGGCACACGGGCACGATCGACGGAATGGTCAGTTATGTCTCGTTCCTGCCGGAAATGAATACCGGGATTGTGGTCCTGACCAATCATGATGACCATCATGCGACTTATGCCATACAGACGACACTGAACTCCCTTGTCGTAACAGGGAAAAGCGATGACTGGGTGCAGCATTGGAAGGATGAGGCCACAGCAAAGGAGGCAGAGGCGGCCAAGGCTGCCGCCACCGACGGGCCTGGATCACCCGCGCGGCCGTTTATCACGCTGTCTGCACAGGCGGCGCATGACTATGTCGGGCTGTACCATGATGACTGGCGTGGAAACCTGCATGTTACGCAAAAGGGTACCGAACTGCGCCTGACATTTGACAAGGCGATCGGTCTTTCGGGTGTACTGTCGGCGTTGCCGCATGACCTGTTCGTGGTGCGATGGGATAACCGCGCACAGGATGCGGAGGATGACAGCTATGTCCAGTTCCAGCGCGATATGACGGGCAAGGTCGTAGGTATGAAGATGCAGGTTATCGGCTCGGACTTCAGCTTTGACGCGCAGGACCTGCATCCACGCAAGGTTTCGGACCAGCCCTGATAATCGAACATGTCCCGGGCAATATGATGTAGGACGTAGTGTCCGGTAAAGTCCGTACCTTTTTAATAATGTATTGTTCCAGAACGTATTTCATAAAAAAAGGGGCATAGGAATTCAATTCCCATGCCCCTTTTGTCATTGGTCCGTATATTCAGGGTTTTTGCGGGGCGAAGATATTGCCCGCCGGTGTGGGGGCATGCACGTCAATCCAGCTATTGGCGACGTCAATACTGATCTGTGCCGGTTTATAGGCACTCGCGGGGGCAAGGAAGATATTGTCCACATAGGTCTGCGGATTACGGTCATAAAGCGGGAACCAACTCGACTGTACCTGGATCATGATCCGGTGCCCCGGCAGGAAGGTATGGTTCGCCACAGGCAGGTTGAATTTGTAAAGCTGCTGTGTATTGGCGGGAATGGGTTCTGGATGTTCGAGGCTCTTGCGATAGCGGCCACGCAGGATATCAGCGCTGACCATCAGCTGGTAGCCACCCATCTCGCGCTGTTCGGGCACTTCGTCAGGATAGACATCGATCAGCTTGACAACAAAGTCCCCGTCGGTGCCGGTCGTCGCGGCCGTCAGGTGGACAACAGGCTGCCCCTTGATCGTAAAGGGCTGCGTCAGCACACCAGATGTCATGGTCAGGACGTCGGGCCGGGCGGAGAAATTGCGCTGGTCCATCGTCAGCCATTTTGCCCATGGCGAACCCGTTGCCCCCTTGGTCAGCACGGGACGTGGAATATAGGTAACCGGGTGCGCGGGGTCGGACACATATTGCTGCGTGCCGGCATTGGCGCCCGCCGGGGTGAAGGCAATGCCGTGTCCGGGCTGGAAATGCAGGCTGGTGCATCCCGATGCACATTCCTGTGACGGCAGGGCATTTTCGGATTCCCACACATTCTCCCCAGTGCGGAAGGCCGTGACGCGGGCAGGAAGCGGGATGGACGCGTCCTTCAGGTAATGTGCAAGGAACGGTTCAAGGATCTTCTTGCGGAAATACAGTCCGGTATCGGCGTGAAAGTCGATATCCCCCAGCATGCCTGCCTCTTTGGCCTCTCCTCCATGGTTCCATGGCCCCATGGCAAGATAGAGGTTGGAGGCCGCCGACGGGGTCTGTCGCAACGCGTAATAGGTTGCAATCGCGCCATAAATGTCTTCCTGGTCCCACAGGCTGTGTACCAGCAATGTCGGAACCTTCAGCCCTTCCTTTTGCAGCAGCTTGTCCATGGCCTGATCCTGCCAGTAGGCATCATAGGAGGGATGCGCCAGAATCTGCTGGAAGAAGCCGATCTGCTCCATGCCGCGCGACTTGCCCACCATGCCGGCGGATACGCCATTCAGGTAAACGTCATAGGCATCATACTGACTGGCCCACCATTTCGGCATGCTCTTGCGCGTGGCGTCCTGGGTATAGATGTAGGGCAGCGATTCCTCGCGGAAGGCGCCGTTATGGAACCAGTCATCGCCCATCCAGCCATCGACCATCGGGTTCATGGGCACAGAAACCTTGAGCGCTGGATGCGGATGGAACAGTGCCGTCAGCGCGGTATAGCCATCATAGGAGATCCCGATGATCCCGACTTTCCGGTTGCTTTGCGGAAGGTTATGGATCAGCCATTCGATCGTGTCCCATGTGTCGGTTGAATAATCGACCTGTGTGCCATTCAGCGGGCCACGCATCGGACGCGCCATGACATAGTGGCCTTCGGAACCATGTTTGCCGCGCACATCCTGGATAACGCGGATATAGCCGCCATCGGCGATCACGTCGGGCATGTTGTCATACCCCTCCATGATCGAGCCCATATGGCCGCTATAGGCATATGATACCATGTGATCAGCGCTATAGGGCGTGCGCGTCAGCAGGATGGGGGCATCATGGGCCGCCCGGGGGATCAGGATGACGGTATACAGCTTCGTCCCGTCACGCATGGGGATCATCACGTCCTTACGAACGTAATCAAAGCTGGAATCCGCGACCTCGAACTTGTCCGGCATGTCGGGGGCGATGCCGCCTGGCGGCGCCTCCTGTGCCAGGGCGGTCATTGAAAAGGCAGCGAAACATCCTGACAGCAGAAATATTTTTTTCATCATCGGTCTCATGCAGCGTACAGAAAATGGGCCGGACCCGAAGGTCCGGCCCCGTCAGGCGGCGATTTTCAGAATTCCGCCGAGATGGTGCCAAAGAATTCGCGCGGTGCCGCGACGAACAGGTTGGCGTTGTCATCACCGCTGACCGATGCCGCGCCATACACGCCACCGATATAGTTCGTGTTGAACAGGTTGGTGATGCCAAACGTGGTCTTGAGGTTATGGGTGAAGCCGATCTTGCCAAAGTTATAGGCAAGGTTGAGGTTGGCCAGCCAGTATGACGGGATCTTCTCGTCATTCAGGTAGGTCATGGGGCGCGAACCGATATAGTTCACGTTGAAGTTGAACATCGCCCGCTTGTAGGTGTAGTTCAGGTTCGCCTTATACATGAACTTGGGATAGTAGACCTGGTGCTTTCCCTTGATGCTGTAGGTTGTCCCGCCATAGTTGATGGCCGTGCTCTGGTATTCGGCATTGTTCCAGCTAAAGCTGTTGGTGATTTCCAGTCCCTTGAACGGACGCACCGTGCCCTGCACGTCCGCGCCATTCATGGTTTCGCGACCCACGTTCAGGAAGGCGTTGTTGGTGTTGTTGGCTGACCCTTCGGTAATGGCCGCCAGACGGTTGTAGTAATCCGTGTGGTAGAAATCCACCGTCCCGGAGAAGTAGCGCGAGTTGTAGCGGTAGCCGACGACATAGTTCCACGTGCGTTCCGGCTTCAGCTTGCTCTTGTTCGCGTTGAACACCGTCTGTGCCGAAGTGGTGGAATTACCCAGGCCACCCCATGCAGTATCGGAATCTGTCTGTGAATAGTAATCGTAGGAACGCATGTTCTCCGCAATGTCCCAGTAAATTTCATGGTTGCGGAGGAAATGGTAGTCAAAGCTGAAATGCGGCAGGAACGCATCGGATGCCGTCATGGTGCCGCTGACGGGATGGCGGTAATAGGCGTTCCAGCCTTCGGCGACCAGCTTGTCGGTATAGTCGGCCTTTGTGCCGCCATGCGTCGTCTGCGTCATGGAGCGGAAACCAGCCAGCAGCGTCATGCCCGGCATGATGGTCCAGCGGTCCTGCAGGAAGAAGCTGAAGGTGTTGGTGTTAAAGCTGTTGTTGAACCATGTCGCGCCGGAACCGGCGGGCATGTTGGAATCGTCGTTGTGGCCGGAGGTCAGGCCGTCTTCATACAGGCGTTCATTATACACCCATTTGTTGTTTTCGTACCAGACACCGGTTTCAATATGGTTGTGGTGCGGGGCTTCGATGGCGAATTTTTGCGTAAAGCCAAGGCGGCGCATGAAGGCATGGCTGCCGATCAGCGCCTGCGGCACGCCCGATACGGTCCCGTCGGAGTTCAGCGACACCGGCCCGTAGGAAGGTGAGGTCAGGAAGTTGTTGGTGCCACCATAGATGGCGCTGTTGACGTTGCCATAAACGATGGTGTCGGACGTCACGTTCTTGAAGATATCGTAATGCAGCGACACGTTCGACAGATAGGTGCGCTGCAACTGTGACGCATCCCACGAATAATCGCCCACTTCGTCATTCGACAGGATGCCCTGCACGGATGATGGAACCTGGTCGGTGTACTGCGCATAATAGGCCCACAGCTTGGCTTTTTCGTAATCGGGTTTCAGATAGGTCGAATTGCGGCCCATCTTCTGCCACATGTTCTTCGTCATCGTCAGGTAGTTGGACTGCGTGAAATCGCCATAGCCAAAGAAGGCCGTCAGCTTGCCGCGATCACCCAGCGGCTGCACCAGCTTGGCGTCCGCCTGCAGTTCGTCCTGATATCCCTGGCCCTTCCACAGGTTGGTGTCGGTGCGTGCAAAGGATGCATAGAACTTTGTGCCCGTGGAATTGAGCACGCCGCTATCCACGCGGCCATAGGTGCGGAACGCGTTATAGCTGCCGAAGGTCTGGCTGACCTTGCCGCCCGCCTTGTCCTTGGGGTCAGACGTCACATACGTCATGGCGCCGCCAAGGTTCTGGGTCGAGAATGAATCCAGCGCACCCGCGCCCTGCGACATGGTCATGCCGCCGATATCATCCTGGATCATCGCCTGCGTGATCGAGACGCCGTTGCTGTTGGCAAAGCCCTGCGTGCCCATCGGCATGCCGTCCAGGGTCGCGCCGATCTGCATCTGCGTAAAGCCGCGTACGTAGAATGTGTTGGCATAGGTATCCAGGCCGAACGCATCGGTGGAGGTGAAGTTCGCGCCCGGCGTGGTCTGCGCCAGCACCTGCATGGGGTTCGTCCCTTCGACGAAACGATCCATGACCTGTCGTGTCACCGCGACCTCGGACCCATGGCTGCGCACGCGTGTCGCACTGACCGTCAGGCTTTCAGGCGTCTTGCTGGCAAGCTGGTGCTGCGCGGTGGCTGCGTGTGCCGTCCGGGGCGTGCCTTTGACCGCGCCCCTGGCAGCAACGCGATGCGTCGTGGCAGTCGTCGTTGTGGTCGTCGTGTCCGCAGCGGAGGCCGAAGCGCATGTTCCAACCGACGAGAACAGGGTATAACCCGTTATCGCCGTACAGAACAGGAGCCATGATTTTTTTCTCGAATACTGCATTGGTCCAGTTTTGCTGAGCATTTGTTACCTTGCCTCAGATCGGGTTGCGACATGTTCTGCGGAAGACGGCACACAATCTTGAAAAAATAATGCCAATCCATGTTTGGTAAGGTCGTTATCTGGCTGATGCCATTAGGTTCTATATCGAAACGTTTTAGGTTTATTCGTTTCCTGTCAATAACAAAAAATCATGTTCTACTTAACCTGTAGTTAAGGGGTGTGTCCGCCCCCATAATGCAGGGCAGGACTTGCTTGCCCCGGGCTTTTGCTTGGCATGGCATGATCCATGATGCCCGCCGGGCACTGGGACCTGATTTTTTACAAAGTTAAGGCCCATGATCCTGAAATTGCAGGATAATTTATATGTAATAATGGATGTTGATGAAGAAAACCGGCATGGGGAACCGTCGTGTGGTGGGGCATGCATGACGCCCCGTCAGGCATCGGTCATACGTGATGCGGAATATATAATACCCTGATTTTATCAGGATGTTCATGTATTCTGTGAACAGCCGTCGTCATAATGGGGCGGGCGTTCCAGGATTGGCTTTGATATAGATTCATGGTTCCAATCCCCCCAGAAAAGTTAATGTCCAGCAGACTATTTCAGTGGTGATGGTTTTATGTCAATTCCAAATACGCCCCGTTTTCATTAGCTGTGGGTTAAGGAGACGCACTGTGGCGGGAATGTCGCATTATTTATGGGGATATTTAATATAATTGTTTAATATCAATTGGATAAAAAATGTCACGCGTGTGTGCCCATCGGGTACGCCATGGCATAACTGCTGGTTATGTACCCATGACCAGATGGAATTGGATATTACGGCCAATCCAGTACAGTCTGGTAACAATAGCTGTCCCGGCCCTGGGGCAGGACCACATGCCTGCCTGAATCCATCGTGCGTCAGTACGGGGACGCAACCATATCGACAGGACGGGTATTGTGTAACCCAATTTTGTGGATCAGGGGTTTTCGTAAATGCTTCTTTCGGCGCGTGTGGGTCATGGCCTGCCGTGGGGCCGGATTGCAGGCATGTCACCACCAGTGATGTTTGGGGCATGAATAGTTGCGATTGATGTCGTTGTGCGCGCGTTACGTGTTCCGTCACCTGCTGGTTCTCCTGCCGGCCATGTTCGCCCTGTGCGTTACGGCGCAGGCGGCGGGACAGGATCACCATGGGGGGGAACTTCGCCTGCTGGGCAGCACTTCGGGCGGGACGCTGGACCCGCAACTGCATTACACACCGGTTTACCTGCAGATTTTTTCCGCCGTTTATGATGGGCTCCTGACCTATCGCAAGGCGGGGGGCGCGGCCGGGGACGAGGTCGTGCCGGATCTGGCCACGGCATTGCCCCAGCCAGAGGATGGGGGCAGGACGTGGACATTCTACCTGCGTCCTGGCATCCGCTTTTCCGACGGGCGGCCCGTGCGGGTACAGGATGTGCAGGCCTCTTTCCAACGCATCTTCCGCGTCGGCAGTCCCACGGCCAGCAGTTTTTATGAAAATATCGTCGGCGCGCATGACTGCCTGCGCCAGCCCCATGCCTGCACCCTGTCCGAAGGGATGGAGGTGGACCCGGCGACCGGGCGCATCACGTTCCACCTTGTCGAACCCGATGCAGAGTTCCTGACCAAGCTGGCCTATCCCCATGCCGTGATTTTGCCTGCCGACACACCTGACCATGATGTTGGTACGGTGCCTGTGGCGGGGACGGGCGCCTATCGTGTTGTCTCCTATGACCCGCAACAGTCGTTGCACCTTGCGCGCAATCCGTATTTTCACGTCTGGAGCGACGCCGCGCAGCCCGAAGGCTATGTCGATACGATAACCTACCGTTTCGGCCTGCGTGACGAGGACGAAGTCACGTCGGTGGAGGCCGGGCATGATGACTGGATGTTCGAGGTCAAGCCCCTCGACCGGCTGGGCGAACTTGGGGCGCGTTTCCCCGATCGGGTGCATATCAACCCGTCGCTGCATATCGTTTATGTGCCTCTCAATGTTCATATCGCGCCGTTTGACAATGCCATGGCACGACAGGCCGTGGCATGGGCGCTCGACCGGCATGCGGCGGCCATCTTCTATGGCGGTCCGGCTGTGGCGACCCCGATGTGCGACATGGCGCCGCCCAATGTGCTGCCGCCGGTGGGGCAATGTCCCTATACGCTGCCGGCTGTATCCGCATCCGGCATGTCCGGCTGGCCCCGGCCCGACCTGGACCGGGCGCGCGACCTTGTCATGAAAAGCGGGACGCAGGGACAGGCTGTGACCATCGTCGTGCAGACGGATTCAACACAGCGTGGGATCGGGGCATGGATGCGTGACCGGCTGCAACAGATCGGCTACAGGGCATCTGTGCGTGAGATCAGCCGGGGAGTGCAGTTTTCCTATATCCAGAACAGTGCCAACAATGTGCAGATCAGCCTGACAAGCTGGTTTGGCGATTATCCCTCGCCCTCCAACTTTGTGTATCTGCTGTTTGCCTGCTCCAGCTTTCACCCGCATTCCGACAATTCGATCAACATTCCCGGCTATTGCAATCCCGCCCTTGATGCCGTCATGCATCGGGCGTTACAGGAACCACGCGATCCCGTGCGCATGGCCCTGTGGCGTCAGGCTTCCAACATGCTTAACAGTGATGAACCCGCCGTGCCCCTTCTTGCCATCAAGGATGTAGACCTGGTTTCCGCCCGTCTGGGAAATTATGCCTACCATACCCTCTATCACATGCTCGTCGCGCGGGCGTGGGTGCGGTAATGGCACAGGATCTTCCCGCGCCGCCCGCAGGCCCATGGCGGCAGGCCATGCGCTCCATCGCGTGCAACCGTTCCGCCATGGCGGCGCTGGCGACGTTGGCGCTGGTGACGCTGGCATGCATGCTGGCGCCGCTTTACGCCCATCATGTCGCGCATACGGACCCGTTCACATCAAATGTGGCGGGCAGCATCGTGCTGGACGGGCATGAGGTGGATATTATGCAGCCCAATGACAACCCGCTGCATCTTGGCCTCAGCCCGATCGGGCCGACATGGCATGCGACCTATCTGCTGGGTGCGGACAGCCAGGGGCGCGACCTTGCGTCACGGCTGCTGTACGGGGGGCGGGATTCCCTTCTGGTCTCGTCCTGTGCGGCGGTGGTGTGCCTTGTGCTGGCGGCCATGGCGGGGATTGTCGCAGGATTTTCTGGCGGGGTCGTGGATGCGCTGCTGTCGCGTATGATGGATATCATGTGGGCGGTGCCGGTCTATCTGTTTGCGATCTCCCTTTCGATCGTCACCGTCAGCCACGGGCTGCGGGTCGGGCCGGTCACGGTGCGGGCCGACAGCCTGCTGATCCCCATCTTCATCATCGCACTTGTCTATGTGCCCTATGCCGCGCGGCCGATACGTGGGCGTGTCATGGCGTTGCGGCAGGCCGAATTCGTCACGGCCGCGCGCTGCCTTGGCGTGCCGCGCTGGCGTATTGTCGTGCGTGATATCCTGCCCAATGTCACGACCACGCTGGTGATGCTTGGCCCGCTGCTGATGGCGCTGTCGCTGCTGGCGGAAAGCGCGCTGTCGTTCCTGTCGCTTGGCGTGCAGGCGCCCGCGGCGTCATGGGGCACCATCATCCAGGATGGCGAAGGGCTGATCTATACCCGTCCCATGGTGGCGGTCGCGCCGGGCCTTGCGATCGTGGTGGTTGTGCTGGCGCTCAATATCCTGGGCGACGGGTTGCGTGATGCGCTGGATGTGCGTGACGCGGCGCGGCGTTCGTCGTGAAGGGAGCGTGGCCATGATGCTTGCCCTGCTACGTCGGCTGGGACAGACGCTTTTCGTGCTGTTCGGGATTTCCGCGCTGGTGTTCGTGGTGTTCTTCGTAACGCCGGGGGCGGACCCCACGGCGCGCATCGCCGGGCGCAATGCCTCCCCCGCCGTGATGGAGAAGGTGCGCCGGGAATATGGTTTCGACCGGCCCCTGCCGGTGCAGTACGCCACGATGATGAAAAAGCTGTTCATCACGCGCGACCTTGCGTCCTATGTCGATCGCGGTGAACTTGTGGTGCCGGAAATCCTGCGCGCGGCCCCGGTCACGGCATCGCTTGTGTGTGGGGCGGCGCTGATCTGGGTTGTGGTATCGGTCGCGATGGGAACGCTGGCGGCGGCGATGAAGGATACATGGGTGGACCGGACCCTGATGATGGCCGGGCTGGTGGGGATTTCCATGCCGGTCTTCTGGCTGGGGCAGGTGACCAACCTTGTAACGCAAAGCCGTTATCACGACACATGGCTGTTTTCATGGGTGCCGGGACTGGGATACGTGCCGTTTGGCGAAAGCCCGCTGGGCTGGTTCCGTGCGCTGGTGATTCCATGGATCGTGCTGGCGGTGATGTTCATCGGGATCTACAGCCGTGTCCTGCGCTCTGACCTTGTGGCGCTGGCGGGGGAGGATTTCATACGCACCGCACGCGCCAAGGGGCTGTCGCCGGTACGCATCCTGCTGTGGCATGGGCTGCGGACATCCATGATTACGTTCGTATCCTTGTTCGGGCTGGATTTTGCGCAGCTTGTTGGCGGTGGCGCGCTGTTGACGGAGGTTGTGTTTGGCCTGCCCGGTGTGGGGCACCTGACATATCAGGCGCTGAACAACCTCGACCTGCCGGTCATCATGGCAACCGTGATGTATTCCGCCGTCTTCGTGGTGATGGCGAATGCGGCGGTGGACCTGCTGTATGTGTTTCTTGACCCGAGGGTGCGTGATGGCCGCTGAGATATCCCGCCCCGTGCCATTGCTGGAGGTGCGCGACCTGTGTGTCAGCTTCCCTTCGGGCGGACGCATGATCCCGATTGTCGAGCATGTGTCCTTTACGCTGGGTGAGCGTGAGATCCTTGGGCTGGTGGGGGAATCCGGGTCGGGAAAATCCGTGACGGCCATGGCGATCATGGGGCTGATCGACAGTCCGGGCGTGCGTATCACCGGCTCCGCCCTGTTTCGCGGGCAGGAACTTGTGGGCCTGCCGCCTGCACGGATGCGGCGCCTGCGGGGCAAGCAGGTCGCCATGATCTTTCAGGACCCGATGACGGCGTTTACCCCCGTCTATACCATTGGCTGGCAGATTGACGAGCAGATCCGCGCGCATGAACGCGTCACACGCCGGCAGGCGCGTGCGCGCACGGTGCAACTGCTGGGGGAAATGGGGGTGCCCGATCCTGCACGCACGGCCAACCGTTATCCGCACCAGTTGTCAGGGGGGCTGCGCCAGCGTGCGATGATCGCCATGGCTCTGTCATGCAATCCTGCCCTGCTGATCGCCGATGAACCGACCACGGCGCTGGATGTGACCGTGCAGGCGCAGATCCTCGAACTTGTCCGTTCGTTGCGTGCGACACATGGGTCTTCGGTCCTGATGATTACGCATGATATGGGCGTGGTGGCGGAAACCTGTGACAGTACGCTGGTGCTGTATTCAGGACGGGTGGCGGAAACCGGGCCGACGGACCTCTTGTTCGCGCATCCGGGCCATCCTTATACGGCGGCCCTTCTGGCCTCCATCCCGCCGTTGGACGGGCCACGGCCTGAACGCCTGCCGACCATCGCGGGCGCGCCGCCTGCGCCGTTGGACCGCCCGGCGGGCTGCGCCTTTGGCCCGCGTTGTGATTATGTGCATGAAAGCTGCCGTTTTGTCCCGCCGCCCCTGATCCCGGTTGGCGCCGGGCAGGAAGCGGCCTGTGTCCTGCCGACCGAAGGCCGCCCCCTGTCGCCGCGGCATGTGGCCGCCCCCACCACGCAGGACGCCCCCGCATGAGCGCACGGTTGACCGCAATGACGCCAGATGACGCCCTCCCCCTGATGGAGGTGCGCGACCTGCGCAAGACCTATGCTCTGGCGCGTGGGCAGACGCTCAAGGCGGTGGACAGCATTTCCCTGTCGGTCATGCCGGGGGAGGTGCTGGGTCTGGTGGGGGAATCGGGATGTGGCAAGTCCACGCTGGGGCGGTGCCTGCTGCGGTTGATGGATGTGACGTCTGGGCAGATCATGTTCGAAGGGCGCGATATCACCGCCCTTGGCGAACGCGCCCTGCGTCCGCTGCGGCCGCGCATGCAGATGGTGTTCCAGGATTCCTATGCCTCGCTCAACCCCCGGCGGCGCATTGGCGACCTGCTGGCGGAACCGTTGCGGGTGCATCCCGATGCGGGGGGGCGCAGGCGTTCGGCGGCCGAAATTGCCGCGCGCCTGCATGAACTGATGGAACTCGTCAGCCTGCCGCGTGCGGCACTCAACCGCTATGCCCACGAATTCTCCGGCGGTCAGCGCCAGCGCATCAACATTGCCCGCGCGCTGACACTGTCGCCACGTCTGGTTGTGGCCGATGAACCGGTTTCGGCACTGGATGTGTCGGTGCAGGCGCAGATCGTCAACCTGTTCATGGACCTGCAGGCACGTCTGGGGCTGACCTATGTTTTCGTCGCGCATGACCTTGCCGTGGTGCGCCAGATTTCTACGCGTGTTGCGGTGATGTACCTTGGCGCGGTGGTCGAACTTGGTGCGACGGACGATGTGCTGCACCATCCGGCGCATCCCTATTCCGCTGCGTTGACCGCCGCCGTGCCGCGCCCGGTGGTGGGGGGCATGCGCGCCGTCCCGCTTGGCGGTGATATTCCCAGCCCGATCGCACGCCCGGCGGCATGCCGGTTCCATACACGCTGCCCCCATGTGCAGGAACGCTGCCGGGTGGAGGAACCCACCCTGCGCCCCATTGGCCCAGGACACGATGTTGCGTGTCATTTCCCGCTTTCACGCGGCTGACGCGCCGCGCTGCGTTCATCATGCCGTGGAAATGGGATTTGCGGATTTTGCACGAATATATGCTATTTTCGTCCCGTGCGGTCGGCATGAACCGGAAAGGACGGTATTGTGGAACTGAAATGGCTGGAAGATTTCGTATGCCTTTCACGTACCCTCAGCTTTTCGCGTGCGGCGCGTGAACGCAATGTCAGTCAGCCTGCCTTCTCCAAGCGTATCCGCCAACTCGAACAGTGGGCGGGTGCATCCCTTGTCAACAGGGTCAGCTACCCTGCGGAACTGACGGCGGAGGGCAGGCGGTTCCTGGAGGAAGCGACGGAGATCGTCTCCGCCTTCTACAGGGCGCAGCGCAGTGTCTGTCCATCATCACGGTGCGAGGTCGTGACCATCGCCGCGCTTCATACGCTGGCGCTGACGCTGATCCCGCATTATTTCGGCAGCCGTGAGAACATGCCGTCCATGGCGCGCCTGAAGGTGACGCCAGACCTTGGCGGGATCGAGGATAACCTTAACAGGCTGGTCACGGGTGGGGCGGATTTTTTCCTGACCTATGCCCATCCGCTTGTGCCGTTTCACCTTGATCCGGCGCTGTTTCCCTTCGTCTGTCTGGGGACGGAGCGTGTATTGCCTGTATGTGCGCCGGAACTGAAGGCACGGGTCAGCCACGCAATGGCCAATGCGGAAGCCGTCGATTACCTGAGCTATGGCGATGAATCATTTTTTGGCGTTGCCCTGTCAAAGCTTTTTGCAAAACATGATGCCTTTCGGCGGCGGGTCGTCTGCGAAGACACGCTGTCGGTCGGGTTGATGTCCATGGCGCGGGCGGGATGGGGGGTGGCGTGGCTGCCTGAAAGGTTGATCCGCGATGAACTCGATATGGGGCTTTTGGTATCCGTTACCGATGATCCCGCGCTGGTGTTGACGGTGGAGACACGCCTTTATCGCCATGCCAATGCGCAACGCCCGGTCTGTGACCAGGTGTGGGACGTGTTCACCTCACGCGCGAACAGGTTTGCCCCGGCCCATGGGTGATGGGGTATGTGTCGGGTTTCGTGTCATGATTTTAAAAAAATGTTTGAAATATATACAATGTTTATAAAAATATTGATAACCATGAATGGTTTCAGGATATAACGCGGGCCGGAAAAAGTCGGCGCAGTCCCTGCCGGTCAATCAGGTCCTCAAGCCATATGGCATGTTCCAGCAAGGCCTGGTCATTGCCGCGCTGTGCGCTTAACAGCACGCCGACAGGGCGGCCTTCGCGATCTTCCGCGCACGGGATGCTGATGGAGGGATGGCCGCTGATATTCGTCAAGGTGCAGTTGCGTGATGCCAGCATGGGATGTTCAGGCGTCATCGCCGCAGGGGGCAGGGCGGTCACCTGGGCCGTGGGTTCAAGCAGCAGGTCGCACGTTGACAGCACGTGATCCATTTCCACGCTGATGGCGGCCTGTTCACGGCGCGCATCCTCGATCTCACTTAAGGAAACAGAACTTTTGCGCAGCAGGCGTTCGCGCAGTGTGGGGGAAAGTGCGTCAGGATTTTTGTGTGCGGCAGCGCCCCAGACCTGCCATGTTTCGGCAAAAAGCGCGATGGTGACAGGTAATGTCCGGACATGTAGCGTCGTGGTGCAGTCCATGATGGTGACGTCTTCGTCACGCAGTGCAGACAGAAGTTGGCCCATGACGTGGAGGATGCCGACGTCACAGTTTTCAAATCCTTCCCACCGGATACCGATACGCCGCGTGCGTGGTGCGGGCGCGCTCGGGCGGGCGTCGTGTTCGATGGCGTGGAACAGGTGCCGTGCGTCGCGTGCGCTGCGTGTCAGCAGCCCGACATGGTCAAGGCTGGGCACGAGGGGCATGATGCCGGTCATGTCCCAGCGTTTTGCAGTGGGCTTGAACCCTGTGATGCCACAGCAATGCGCCGGGAAACGGATGGAACAGGCGGTATCTGTGCCCAGTGCCGCCATGGTGAGGCCCCTGCTCACGGCGGCGGCGGCCCCGCTGCTTGACCCCCCTGGGTCCAGGCGGGTGTCGAGTGGATTGCGGGTGCGTGGTCCCACCGCATTTTCGCCCGTCGTGCCCCATGCCAGTTCACACATGCTGGTCACGGCGGGAAACAGCGCCCCTGCCGCGCGCAGACGGGTGATGATCCACGCATCACGCGTCGCAATGCGCCCGGCGAACAGCCGGCTGCCACCCTGTATGGGGGTGTCGGCGATATCTATATTGTCCTTTACCGCGATATTCAGGCCATGAAGCGTCTGGCCCGCACGCTGCCGTTCAGGCAGGCGGCTGAGGGCCTGTGCTTCCTGAATGACCACTGTTTGGCGGAGATGGCGCACGGCGTGGATATCCGCGTCGCGCGCCGTCATCCGTGCAAGTGCCGCACGGATATCCCCCTTGTGGGGGTCGGCTGTCATGCCGCCATATGTCATGGACGTGGATGGGCCGCCAGCACATCCGACAGGGCCGGGAACACCATGCCGTTGCGTCCCGCAACAGGGGTTGCGGCACACAGGGCGTTGAGCACAGCTTCCTGTGTGGCTTCGGCCACCGCGCGGAACAGGATGTCGATGTGCCCTTCGTTCAGCATGGGGCGGGTGATGGTACCTTCGGTTTCGTGCAGGTGAAAACGCACACTGGGGCAGAAACCAACCGCGATATCGCCGCTGCCGTTGCCCCAGAAGGAGCCCAGTCGCCCGATACCTATACCCGCGCGGCGTATGACCCGGCGTAATTGCCGGTAATCCAGCGGCAGGTCGGTTGCGACAACCATGATGACGGACCCACGTTCGCGTTCATCGTGCAGGGTGGGCGCAGCCGGTGGTGCGATGCGGCGTCCATCCGGCAGGGTCAGGTCGCCCGGCATGCCGAAATTGGCAAGTACCAGCACGCCCAGAATGCCCTGGTGCGTTCCGGCCGCGACATGGCGCGAGGACGTGCCGATCCCGCCCTTGAACCCGAATGCCGTCATGCCGGTACCCGCCCCGACCCCACCTTGCGCGACCGTGCCGCCCTGCGCGTCGCGTATTGCCTGCAGGGCGTCGTCTGGCGTTACGGCCAGTGCCTGTATATCGTTGATGCGCCCGTCATTGCATTCAAATACCAACGGATTGACCGTTGACAGGCTGCGGCCGATTTCGGGATTGCGTCCGATGGCGTCACGGATCAGCGCCTCGGCCCCCGCACTGACGGAGAAGGTATTGGTCAGCAGGATCGGCGTTTCGATCTGGCCAAGTTCCTCGACCTGCATCATGCCGACGCTTTTGCCAAACCCGTTAAAGACATGCACCGCGCCAAGCGGACGGTCGCGGAACAGGTCGCCGTCATGGGGCAGGATACATGTGACGCCCGTCTGAATGGGGCCATTGCGGATCGTGCGGTGTCCGACGCGTACGCCGGGAACATCCGTTATGGCGTTATGCGGACCGGGTGGCAGGATACCGCACCCCAGGCGAAAGCGCCGCGCCGGGCTGTCGTATGTCGCAGGGCTGTCGTATGTCATCGTGTGGCCGGCGCGGAAAGGGAACGCATGAAGTCAAGGTAGGCGTCCTGCAGGCGTTTCGTAACCTCGCCGGTCTGCCCATCCCCCACGGCATGGCCGTCGATGCTGATGACGGGGACGATCATGTAGGTCGCGCTGGTGACGAAGACCTCTGGCGCGCGCAACAGTTCATCGCGTGTGATGATGCGTTCTTCCACCTTCATTCCGGCATCCTGCGCCAGCGTGATGATACGCGCGCGCGTGCAACCGGCCAGCAGATGGTGCGAAAGGGGGCGTGTGATCAGCGTACCCGATGCCTCCACGATGAACACGTTGGAGGACGAGCCTTCGGTAATGCCCAGTTCGTCAAAGAACAGGGTATCGTCCACGCCGTTGGCAAGCGCGCTGCGCTTGGCCATGACCTGGGGCAGCAGCATTGTGGTCTTGATATCACGGTGCAGCCAGCGGATATCGGGTTGCAACTGCACCGTGATGCCACGTGACAGGGACGGTGCGGACAGGAAATCCTGTGCCTGCGCCAGGATCATGACGGTCGGTCGCCCCTGCGGCACGGCCGTAAAGGAACGCGGGGTCGCACCGGGCGTCACCTGAAGGTAGGCAAACCCGTTCGTGATGCCATTGGCATGCGCAAGGTCATGCATGATCTGCGGTAGCTGCGCGCGTTCGGGGGGCGGCGTCATGCCGCATGCGCCAAGGGACCTGTCCAGTCGCGCAAGGTGGCTGTCCATGTCCACGAACTGCCCGTTAATGATGATGCAGACTTCGTAAATGCCCTCGCCAAACAGGAAAGCCCGGTCAAAAGGGGAAATCCGGGCTGATTCCGCAGGCTGGATTTCCCCGTTCAGATAGATCAGTGATCCCATGTCATGCTCCGGCCTAGGGCGAAAATTGATGCCGGAATATCATGAACCTGAAAGGGGAAGTCGTCGAATTGATATTTTCTTCTATCCTATTCTCAAAAGTTACTGCTTCGCCGGTCTTTATATCAAGGCAACATCAGAAAATTTCATGTTTTCCGTACATTCGTTTTCAGGACGTATTTCAATGTCGCCGCATGGACCATGCCACGATACAGGCCGCGACAATCAGCCCGGCGACGGAGAATGTCGCACACCACAGCACCACCCCCACCACCACGCCTGCCGCCAGCGCCACACCAAGGGCCAGGGCAGGTGCCACCCCACGCACAAGGCCCATGACGATGCGATATCGTGCCGACAGGCCAGGCAGGCGATAGCGTGCAGGCTGCAACGCGGCATGGCATGCCAGACACCCGACCCACAGCATGACAAGAAGGGGGATCATCCCACCGGCTCCCTATACAATCGTACCAAAGAGTACAGTGCAATCAGGCCGAACAGGGCCGCCATGCCATCAATGCCCGCATGAAGGACAGGTGACGCCCGTAATGCCGCCATCGTGCATGTGGCATCCAGCACAGGCAGTCCACACCCCAGCACCGCAACCATGACAAGCTGTTCACGCCATCCCCGCATGGGACGTGCGATGCCTGACCACAGCGTGCCATGCATCGCGCAGGCTGCCCATGTAAAAAAGAATACGGTGATTTCCGCCCCCTCCCGTCCCGGCAGGCCCGTCGGCAGCATGCGGTTGGCCCACAGAAAGGACAGGATACCCACCGGCAGGCCAACGATTGTGGCGATGGTCAATCCTTCCGCCACCCGGAATTCTGCCCGATGCCCCGAATGGCGTCGTCGTTTCATGAGGAACAGGACCAGGCCGCTTGCAATGCCTGCTGTCGCGCCAAGGCCGGACATGAAATACAGCCAGCGTAGTGATGGCGGGGCGAAACGGGCGTAATGCAGACCATGTATCAGGTGCATGGTCATGGCGATGGGGCGGCGTGTCACTGTCGTACCCAGCAGGCGTCCGTCAGGCAGGCTGAAATCGACGTGGTCACGTGTCAGGAATGGGCCGGAGGCATCGCTTGCGGAAATGCTCAGCCGGTCGGGCAGAAACAGGATGAAGCCACAATCCCGGCCGCCCAGGCGTGCGCGTGCCGTATCCAGCAACGGGCGTATATGTGTCATTACGGGCCGAAGGGGGGCAGGTTGTGCCGGGGGGGCTGTGGCCCGCGCGCGCGGTGCCGTCATGACGTGCAGGTGCGCGGGTAATATCGTGTCGGCATGCACAAGGATGCCGGTATAGGCCATCATGACGGTAAATGGCATGAACAGCACACCGGCGAGCAGGTGCGCATCCAGCCATGCCCGGATACGTGATCCCGACAGGCGCAGCATGACGATATCGGGCACCAGAGCGCGCAGGTGGATGATGAGGCCAGCCCCCACCGCAACCAGCAGTCCCAGCGCAAGGATATTGACAATACCCACCCCCACCGTTCCCCCGCCGCGCAGGCTGTAATGGAAATTATAGAAGAATTTCCCCCCCGTCGTGGCGCGCGTGGCAATCAGGGCGCCCATGCGGGGATCAAGCGTGTCGCCCACGAATTCATGTCCGTCATAATGCAGGATTTCGAGTGCGGGCGCCCGTGCGGAAGGCAGGTTCAGGAATGCAAAGACGCCACGCGCCTGTTGTTCGCGCACGCGTGCCGCCGCCGCGTCAAGTGCTGTATCGGTGGGGGGCGTGCCGGCAGGGATACGGATTTCTGGCTGCATCCATCGTGTTATTTCCGTATCGAAAACCGCAAGCGTGCCGGTGGCGCAGATACATGTCAGTACCAGCCCGCATATGAACCCCACCCAGGCATGCAGCCATCCCATCCGTGTGCGCAGGGTTTCGCGCATCGGGGTTTCGCGCATCACGCCAACACCACAAGGCACAATACCGCCACACAGCCTGTGGCACAGACCATGGTAAATCCGCGATACCTTGTCCGCATGCCGAAACAGGCCAGCACCATGGCCGGCAGGCCCGCGACGGCAATGATTTCGCCCAGGGCTGTGGCATCTGCGGGCAGGGATGGATGCCACAGCCCGGCATCCGTCACTACAAGGCGTGCAACCACATAGGACAGCACGCAGGACAGAAGAATGTTGCGGAACCTGTCGGCCCGGAGGCTGGATTGCAGTTTTGCTTTGTCGTGCTTCACGGTGGTCCCATGTTTACATGATATGAAATAAATGCGACGCATTCGCATGTGATCTTCATGCCACAAAATGCTGCCTTTTGCGAAAACCGTGTCATAACAGCCGTGTTGATGTTGCGACTTACTATCACTTGCGTATATCAGGCCTCCTACGCAAATGCTTTTATCCGAGGCCCCGATGATGTTATGTGCCCGCCTGCTCCCTGACTGCCGGAACAATGTCGCAAGGCTGGCGGCCATGATCTTTATTGGTGGCCTTGTGCCCTGCGTGCCTGCATTCGCGGCCGGTGATGACAATTCCGACACCGCGAAATCCGACGCCGCGCAAAAAGACGAAAAAATCATCGTGACGGCCAAGCGGCGTAATGAAATGGAAGTGACAACCGGTGGAAACCTTGGCGCGCTTGGGAACAAGCGGGGTCTGGATGTGCCGTTCAATGTGCGCAGCTATAACGCCAGCATGATCCTGAACCAGCAGTCACAGACACTTGGTCAGGTGCTGGAGAATGACCCGTCGGTCCGCACGACCTATGGCTATGGCAATTTTTCCGAAATGTTTGTCATCCGTGGCTTTCCGGTCAATGGTGACGATGTGGCGATTGATGGCCTGTACGGCATCACCCCCCGGCAGCTTGTCTCGCCGCAGCTTTATGACCAGGTGCAGGTGCTTAACGGGGCCAGTGCCTTTCTTAATGGTGCGGCGCCCAGCGGGTCGGCCATTGGCGGCAATATCAACCTGGAGTTCAAGCACGCGACGCAAACCCCCATTACGCGGGTGACGGGGGATTATACCAGCAATGCCCTGGGCGGTGGCAGCGTGGATTTCGGGCGGCGTTTCGGGCGTGACAAGGCGTTTGGCTTTCGCCTGAATGTGGCGGGACAGGATGGAGAGGATTCCATCGACCATGAACGCCGTCATTCCGCCGCCGTGGGGGCCGATTTCGACTGGCATGATGATAAGACGCGCATTTCGCTGGATATGAATTTCCAGAATCAGGGGGTGAATGGCGGTCGTCCGGCCATCTTCCTTGGGGCCGGGGTGACGGCGGTGCCACGGGCGGTGGCGCCATCGCATAATTTCGGGCAGCGCTGGGCCTATAACGACCTCAACTATATTTTCGGAAAGTTGAATATCGAACATGATTTTTCGAAACATATCACGGTCTATGGCGCATTCGGCGGCCTTGGTGGGAATGAGAAGGGGGATTACGCCAATCCCACCGTGACCGATGCCGCCACGGGGGCAGCCACGATCGGCAGCATGTATGTGCCCTATGTCCAGACCAACAAAAGCCTGCGTGCCGGGGTGCGCGCGCATTTCAGTACCGGGCCCGTGCGGCATGAGATCAATGCCGGTGGGTCGTCGCTGTGGGAAGAGGCCGATACCGCCTATTCCATGGCGCTGACCTCTGTTGCAACGAATATTTATCGCACCCCTGCGGTCGCGCCGCTTGCCAATACTTTCAGCGGGGGTGATGTCAACAACCCGCAGGCCATCAGCCGCACGCGGCTTTACAGCCTCTTTTTCTCTGACACGATGTCATTTTTTCATGATCGTGTCGCCCTGACGGGGGGATTTCGTTACCAGAACATGTTTATCGACGGATATGGTTATGCCGCGTCGGGGCGTGGGGCTGTGACATCGCATTATGACGAGGGGGCGATTACCCCGGTTGTGGGTCTTGTCATCCATCCCACACGCCAGATGGCGCTGTATTTCAACCGGATCGAGGGCCTGTCACAGGGGCCGACCGCGCCGTCGGACACGTTGAATCAGGGTCAGGTCTTTGCGCCTTATAAATCAACGCAGTATGAGGTGGGCGCAAAATATGAAACCCGCCGTTTCAGCGCCTCGCTTGCGGTGTACCAGATTTCGCAGCCCAATGCGTATTCAAAATCCGTCGGTACCAGCAGCCAGTCGATCTATGTCGAAGATGGGTTGCAGCGTAATCGTGGTATCGAACTCAGCATCAATGGGCAGATCCTGCCGGGCCTGCGTTTCAACGGGGGGGGCACGGTAATTGATGCGGACCTGCGTCGCACGGCTGGGGGGCTGCAGGACGGTCATACCGCGATTGGCATTCCTAATTATACCATCAACGGAAATCTGGAATATGACCTGCCGTTCCTGAAGGGGGCGACGGTCGTGGGGCGTGTCGTCAATACCGGCAAGCAGATGGTCAATACATCCAATACGCTGCATCTGCCGGTCTGGACACGTTTTGACCTTGCAGGGCGGTACACGTTCGTCGCCGACCATAAACCGCTGACACTGCGTTTTGGTGTCGATAACCTCGCCAATACCCGGTACTGGTCTTCATCTTTCAATGGCTATCTGCTCGAAGGATTGCCGCGCACGTTCAAGTTCTCCTTTACCGCAGACCTGTAAGGGGGCGTGGGATGTGTGTTTAAATTATTTCGAAAATATTTGAAAAATATATAGATTTTAAAGAATTCATCGGTCGGAAATCTGCGTGATGTACGCAGGGTGCCGGGGCGCTGGGACACTGTCCCGGGCTGCCATGCGCGTCTGGCATCATCGGGCCGGGTTGCGATACGCCATGACCGCTTTGTGCGGCATGGCGTTTTTTTTGAAAATGGCAGAATAAAACGAAGCCTCCTGAATTTTTGACTTTTATGGCGGTGTGCAGGCCGCATCGGGAGGCATGTTGCGACTTATTTCAGAATGATGACGGTTTTGCATTGCGAATCAGAATCACTTCTAGTAGTGGAAGTTTAATTAATAATTATTCGCACAACAAAGATGGCCCCCATGATCCCTCCCAGACGTTTGAGACCATTTTCTGCGGCAACCGCGACATTGGCGCTTGCATGTTCTTCGGCCGCGCATGGCGCCACGGCCGGCACGACGGCCAGTACGACGGCCAGTACGTCCGCCACGGTCATGACAGGGACATCATCCGTCCCGTCGTCAACCGCGTCGGGGGGCACGGCGGCAACCACGGCCACCAAATCGACCAAGGCGGCCGGCGGCAGCGCACCGACCGCGGCACAGCCGGATGCGGACGGGGTTTTTTCCGACCATCGTTACGACAATACGACGGTGACGGCATCCCCCATGAATGCGTTGCGCCAGTCGGTTGGCCTTAGCCGTATGCCGCATGACGCGATGCATACGCCGCAGAACATCAATGTCGTGCCGCAGATCCTGATGCAGCAGCAGAACGTCAAGTCGCTTGACGAGGCATTGAAGAACGTCCCCGGCATCACGGCATCAGTGGGCGAGGGCGAAGGCGGCATGGCGGGGGACCAGTTCCTGATCCGCGGGTTCCAGTCGCAGAATGACATCTATGAAAATGGCCTGCGTGATTTCGGGGTCTATACGCGCGACAGTTTTGATTACGACCATGTCTCCGTTATCAAGGGGCCGTCGTCGGAAGTATTCGGTAACGGCACGACGGGGGGGGCGATCAACATCGTCACCAAGGCCCCGCACCTTGGCAATGCCTATCAGGCCAATTTCTCGGGCGGAAGCGGGTCGTACTATCGCGGAACGCTGGATATCAATCAGCAGTTGACCAACAGCATCGCCTTCCGCCTGACGGGCATGGGGAATGAAAACAATGTTGTCGGGCGCGACTATATTTATTCCCACCGCTGGGGCATTGCACCTTCGATTGCCTTTGGCCTGGGCAAGAAAGTGTCGTTCATCCTTGAATATTTCCATCAGAACGACAACCGCATTCCTGATTATGGTGTGCCTGTCGTCTATAAACCCGGACAGGCCATCGGTCGTCCGGTAACAGAATATGGTGTGCGGCGTACCAACTGGTATGGCACGACCTATGATCAGGACAATACCAGCGACGACATGATCACGGGACGCCTGACGGCGCGGGTCAGCCCGATCCTGACACTTTATAACGACATGCGCGGCGGGATCTTCCATCGCTATTTCTCTGCCTCTCAGGAAGCCTGTTCCAGCATGGCGGCCGGAACCGCCGCCTATACCAACAATGTGATAAACGGAAGCGTGCCTTCTGCGACATGTAACCGGGATTTCTTTTCCGCAAATCCGTCAAGTGCGCAGGTCGCGCGTAATGGTGGTGTCGGTGGTCCCGAACCCTATCGCCAGAGCGACTGGTCAATACAGGATGTCTTTTCCGGGGTGGCGCGTTTCAAGACAGGCCGTATCCGCCATGAGGTCATCGGCGGGTTTGATATCGAATATGTCACCGATCATCGACAGAACTATGCCTATGGCAGCAACCGTACCAGCACCAGCCTGTTGAATCCGTCGATGTATGTGCCCGGCCTTGTGCTTGGGGATTGTAACCAGTATCCGAACCGCCTTGTGAATATCAGCGGTGTGGGCAAGAAATGTTATAAGGACAGTGATGCGCTTGATGTCGGCTTCTTCCTGTCCGATCAGGTGTGGCTGACGGATTACCTGTCGGTCAAGGCGGGTTTCCGCTGGGACAACTGGAACAGTCATTACAGTGCGACGGGCGGGAATACCGCGAAATATCCCGATGTCCATTATGGGCAGGACGAGACGACCATCAACCCCAGCGTCAGCGTCATGTATACGCCGCGCAGCAACCTGATGGTGTATTTCAACTGGTCGCAGTCCACGACACCGTTGAGCATGTATGTCACCAACAGTTCCGAACCGATGACCGCCAAAAGCCAGAGCGCTGCGCCCGAACGCAGTTCCCTGTATGAAATCGGGGCGAAATACAGTGCCTTTCATGACCGGATCGGCATGACGGCGGCGCTGTTCCGTCTGGACAAGAGCAATTCGATCCAGACAGACCCCAACACCGGCGATATCAGCGCAACCAGCGATCAGGAACGCAACCAGGGGCTGGAGCTTAGCATTTCTGGGACGTTGCTGCCGAACTGGATGTTCTATGGCACGTATGCGCTGTATGATCCGACAATCACCAAGGCCGGTTCTGCGACATCCAAGCAGGGGGGACAGATCCAGTATGTCCCGCATAATCAGGCAACGGCATGGACATCTTATGAAATTGCCCCGCACAAGCCATGGAACATGACGGTTGGTGGCGGCCTGACATGGCGGCAGGGTGTATGGCTGGATCAGGCCAATACGGCGCGTGCGCCGGCAACGGTGGAATTCGACGCCATGGTGTCGCATCGTTTCAATAACCACTGGCGCATGGCGATGAATGCCTACAACCTTGATAACCGCCTGAATTACGGCAGCCTGTTTTCCAACCGCGTCACGCCTTCCATCGGCCGGTCCTTCCTGTTCAATGTCTCGGCCCAGTATTGAGGTGGCTTGAAAAGCCCATATTCATGACAGGCGTTTTCGGGTGCCGCCTTTTTTCATAAAGGCGGCATTCTTCGAAGTTTTTTGGAAAATATTTGCCAAAAAACTTCTTCATGACTGTCATCGGATTGTGTAAGCCTCTTCTTGTCATGCGGCGTGGGGCGATCGGCCAGTGGGGCAGGGCGTGCGCGGATGCGGGGATAAGGTCGAATGCTGTTACATGTGCCCGGACTGCTTGATGCCGGGGAACTTGCCCACTGTCAGGCGACGCTGCGTGCGGCGCAATGGACGGACGGACGCGAAACCGCCGGGCAACAATCCGCCAAGAGCAAGAACAACCGACAGTTACCGCAGGATTCCCCCGCCTGTCGTGAACTTGGCGATATCGTGCTACGTGCGCTTGGTCGTAACGCAACATTCAACAGCGCGGTGTTGCCGTATCGCGTCAGCCCCCCGCTGTTTAACCGTTATGACGTGGGGATGTCCTTTGGCGCGCATGTCGATAATGCCATCCGGGGGATTTATGCGGGTGGCATTCACACGCGCATCCGCACGGATGTTTCAACCACCCTGTTCCTGTCCGATCCCGACGATTATGATGGCGGGGAACTGATCATGTCCGATCCGGGGGGCGAACAGGCAATAAAACTGCCCGCAGGGGATCTGGTGCTGTATTCCACGACCGTCCTGCACCGTGTGACCCCGGTTACGCGTGGGTCGCGCCTGGCGGCATTTTTCTGGTCGCAGTCGATGGTGGCTGATGAAACGCGTCGGCGCATCCTGTTCGACCTGGATGTGCAGACCATCACCTTGCGTGAACGTCTTGGCGATCATGACCCCGCCGTTCTGGGGTTGACGAACATCTATCACAACCTGATGCGGCAGTGGTGCATCCTGTAAGAGACTGTTTGAAAAGTCAGGCTCGATAACATCCTGAAATCATAAAAGTTTTTGGTGAAGCTTTTTCCAGAAAGCTTCAGAAGACGCCGCCTTTTTCGATCAAAAGGCGGCACCCAAAAACTTTTCCTGTTTTTTATCAATGAGTTGTTTTCAAACGACCTGTCATGCCGGGGCAGCGATCAGTCGAGGGCCGGGCGGCCACGTCCCTGCTTGACCTGGCCGCGCCGTGACTTGTCATCCATCCTGCGGCGACGCTGTGTGCGGGACGGGCGGGTGGCGATGCGGCGCGTGGGGACATGGGCTGCCTGACGCAGCAGGTCGCACAGGCGTTCGATCGCGTCCTCGCGGTTACGGGTCTGGCTGCGGAATTTCTGTGCGGTCAGGACGATGGTCCCGTCGCGTGTCATACGGCTACCCGCCAGCAGGCGCAGGCGGGCGCGTATGCGCGATGTCAACGCGGCACACCGCGCCATGTCAAAGCGGAGTTGTGCTGCGGTTGCGACTTTGTTGACATTCTGCCCCCCCGGCCCGGACGCATGGATATAGGTCACGACAATATCGTCGTCAGAGATAACAAGATCGGGAAGGACATGGTACGCCATGCCTGTGTATAGCATATTCCCGCCATTGTGGGGGGAGGTGTTCGCTTTGTGGATACCTTCCCCGCATGGTGGGCATTGCCCGCGGACGTGGATACGACCACCATGTACCCAACCAAAAAACATGGCGGGAGGAATACATGACCGAGGTTACGGATCGCGAGAGCGAACAGTTGCAGCAGCTTCTGGCGCAGGCGGCCGATCAGGCGGCACAGAAGAAAGTGATGCCGGTGGTCAAGATGATCGCGGCACAGCAGCTTGTCATCATGGACCTGATGCAGTTGTTGGTGGACAGTGGCACAGTGCATGCCGAAGACATCGTCGCGCGCATGCGTCACCTGATGGAACATGCCGATACCCGCGACATGGCCGCGCGCGCCCTGTTCGATCAGGTGCGTTCGCGATTTGCAACCCAGTAGCCCCTTCTTTGTATGCAAAGGTTGTGACGAATGGATGATCATCCCCCCGCCCTGCGTGCCGAGATCGCAGCCCTGAAGACCGAGCTGCTCCGCCTTAGGGAGGCGCTGGCAAATGCGCAGAAAACCATCGAGGCGCAGAGCGCGCAGTTGCGTCATGAACAGGCGCAGAAGAAACGCATGCGCTAATCCCCCCTTTCATTCCCCCTATCACGACAGGACCCCATGTCTGACGAAAAAGCAAAAGACGCCAGCGGCAATGTTGTCGTCTATCCCACGGTAAGCTGCGGCGCGGAGGCCGTGCAGGGAACCGTGGTCATTCTTGACCTGTTCATGGCCACATCCCCCGAACACCTGAAATCGGGGGACCGTCGTGTGGTCACGGCCCTGCATCCCGAACAGGCCCTGCATCTGGCACAGCAGTTGCAGGCTGCGGCGGAGACCGTCTTGAAGGCGCGTAAGGACCGTGCGGCATCCTGAACGCGCCGGACGCTGGAAACATCAGGCAGGCATGTCCTGCCATCCTTGTCCCTGACGGCTGTTTGGGAATGCCTTGTGGCAGGAACAATACTGTTGGATGATTTGCAAAAAATCCTCGTGTTTCATCATTTTTTTTTGAAAAAATGATGATGGTGACTTTTAGAGGCTGTTTGAAAGGTAAGTCCGATAAGATCGTGAAATCATAAAAGTTTTTGGTGAAGCTTTTTTTAAAAAGCTTCAGAAGACGCCGCCTTTATCGATCAAAAGGCGGCACCCAAAAACTTTTCCTGTTTTTTATCAACAGCCTGTTTTCAAACAGTCCCTGAGTGTCCGGGGGATTGCGGACCATCCGGGTGTCGTGATCCGTCCCGGAAGGTCCTCAATCCCCCGAACCGCAGGTTAAGTGCGACCTCGCGCCCCGACAGGGTTGGCACAGGAAGGGTATGCGACAGCGATTGCCGCAACCGCGCCTGGGAAACCAGATGCACGATCCCCACAGGGGCATGGGGGTAGAACAGGTTGACCAGCATGCCGCGATCCTCGTCCAGCAGCCATGGCCCGATATAGTTGTGGGCGTTGTCGAGGAAGGTCACACGAGCGTTGTCGATATAGACCGCCAGCGCGATGCTGAGCTGGTCTTGCGTGAACAGCGCGCCGCCCTGGCGGATGATGGTCTCTTGCCATTTCCGCAGCATGGGCCAGATGGCCGCATCACGGTGCAGGCACATCACCCCTGAATTCAGCAGGGGCTTTGCGCCGATCCGACGCCGGATGGCAAAGGGCAGGCGGGCCTTGCGCGCGTTTTTATAAAGGAACGAACGTACCTGCATCCAGCCCGGACATATCCACCGGATTGCGAACATGTCCGCGATCTTGGCCCCGATTTCAGGAACGATGGCCAGCGCCCCGTCACGTGCGGCGTCGAACATGTGTTCGATGGCGGTCATGTCCTGCACCCACGCATCCGCGTCGACCCACAGGATCAGGTCGAATTGTGGCAGCACACGGTCCAGCCACAGCTTGGACAGGTTGATGGCCAGGGTCGGGCGCTGTCGTATCTGCCGTGCGGGCGCGCAGGGTGGGACATAGGGGGGGCGGATCAGTACCCCAAGGTCCGAAAGGGTTTCCACCTGCCGGGACGACAATCCGGCGTCAAGGACACATAATGCCGCATCTGTCCGGCCATTGATCGACTGGATCAGTTCCATGACCAATGGGAAATAACCGCTGTCACAGCCTGTGACGATAACCTTGCGCAACCGGGCCTCCTGCCTTGGCCACCTGCCGCCGGTCGTGGCGGCATGGACCGGCGTAGCATACAGCCATAGCAACAGGGTGGGAAACGGATCGGGGGCGTGGCGCTGGCCCATAGGGGGGAACGCCGCTATGGTCTGGGTCGTGTACTGACCATATACAGGAACCGCGTCATGACCGTTCATACGGGGACATCGCTTCCCCCTGGCGAAGACGAGATCGTCGCCACCGTTGCCGCCATTACCGAAGGGGAAGGCGATCCGATCGCAAACGCCGCGAATATCGCGGCGATCCTGTTTGAGGGATTGGTGGATATCAATTGGGCCGGTTTTTATTTCCTGCGTGACGGACAGCTTGTGCTGGGGCCATTCCAGGGGCGCGTGGCCTGCACCCGCATTGCGATTGGCAAGGGGGTGTGCGGCACGGCAGCCCAGCAGCGTGCGACGGTCGTAGTGCCTGATGTCCATGCATTCGCGGGGCATATCGCATGCGATGCGGCGTCACGTTCGGAAATCGTGGTGCCGATCCTTGATGGGGATCGGCTGCTGGGCGTTATTGATATCGACAGCCCATCTCTGGCACGTTTCACGCAGACGCATGCCGCGCTGATCGAACAGGTTGCCGCATTATATGTGCGGGCATGTCGTGGACATGCCTGAAATGATGCGGGGATGAAAGGTCTTTCGGTGCCGTCGTTTTTCTGGAAATGAACTGTCCTTAGGGCAGGCGGCCAAGATGTCGTGCCAGCAGGTCATAAAAACCGTCTGCATCGACCTGTCGCATGAACATGGCATTGACTGGACGTTTCGTGGTGCCCCACCAGTCCACGACCGACATGCCCCGCGTCAGCGCATCATGCAGTGCGATTGTCACATTGACCTTCCGACCGGCAAACAGGTCGGGGGCAATCAGGCAGGCGAGTGTGCATGGATCATGCAGGGGCGCGCCCGCCCAGCCATATTTGGCGATGTCAAACTGTCCCGCCCTGTCCAGCATTGCCACGGCGGCCGCAGCGCAGCGACCCGGCAGGGCGTGCAGGCGCGCCAGGCGTTCGGGCGTGCTCAGGCATTGGTGCGTGACATCCAGTGGCAGAAGGGTCAATGCGGTGCCCGCGCGCAGGACGATGTCAGCGGCCTCGGGGTCGGCATAAAAATTGAACTCGGCCGTGGGGGTGATATTGCCACCTTCGGACCATGCGCCCCCCATGGCAATCACCCGGTGGAGGCGTTGTGCGATATCAGGCGCCTTGAGCAATGCCACCGCAAGGTTCGTCATCGGCCCCAGCATGACAAGGCTGAGGCTGTCGGGCGGGGCCGTACGTATGGCATCAATCAGGTAATCAACACCATGCTGCGTCTGGACAGGCATGGTGGGCGGCGGCAGGTCTGGCCCGTCCATGCCCGTGACGCCGTGTATATGACGGGCATTGACGCCGGTATGGCCCATGGGGCGGGCACACCCGGCGTAAACCGGGATATCCGTGCGTCCCGCCAGTTCAAGGATGCGACAGGCGTTCTGCGCGGTCTGTTCCACCGTGACATTCCCCGCAACGCTGACAAGGGCCTGTACTTCAATCTTTTCGGATGCCAGTGCCAGCATAATCGCCAGCGCGTCATCCACGCCGGGATCGGTATCTATGATGATCCTGTGTGTGGTCATGTCGCCTGCGTGTCCCGTGCTGTGCCATAAAGAGAGGCACGGTAGGGCATTACCACGCCCCAGCGCCAGTGGTTGCGTGTCCAGACCCGGGTGTAACGAGGGGGGCGGTTGTCCATGTTTCGGCCCCCATGATCCTGCCACCGGAGCCGTACCGCCCGGGCCGTGCCACTGGAAACGTGCCATTGGGATCGTATCACTGGGATCGTGCCATCAGGTGCAGAGCATCGGGCATGGACCGTCTGGAGGGTACTGCCTGATGGGGCAGGGCGATGGCTCATGTGGTCTGCCAAGAATAATCGTTGTTACAATTCGTAGAACAGATGCCGTATTCTGGCATGTGGTATTCTGTATAACCATATCTGTAAGGCGCATGACTTGACGCTGATTACATCATTTTAATATTTTTAGGACATAGTCAGAAAATGATGAAGAAAATGCTTCTCGCTGCTGCCGTCATGACCGGACTGACCGGAACGGTTGGGCATGCGGCGCTGGCGCACGATGCCCCACCTCCTCCGCCGCCGGGTGAAGGTTGCGATGCGCATGGTCCCCATCATGGACATATCCTTTCCCTGCACGGAATCACCCTGACATCGGCACAGCATAAGAAGCTGGCGGCCCTGATGCATGGCGACCACCCTGATTTCCGCGCGGACATGCAACAAGAACGCGCCCTGCACGGACAACTGCGCACTCTGTTGTCCACGCCAGGCACCGTGGATCAGGCCAGCCTGACCTCTGTGGAGCAGCAGCTTGATGCCCTGCACCAGAAGCGTGAGGCGCAGCGTTTGCAGTTCGAGGTCAAGGTCCACGATATCCTGACGCCGGAACAACTGGCGCAGATCAAGGAGCGTCAGGACAAGATCGATGCCCTGCAAGACCAGCTCCATGCCCTGATGGAACCCCCGCCGCCGCCGCAGAAATAATCCCTGTCTCTTGATCCCTGAAGGGTGAGGCGTGTCCTTGCCTGACCCATGACGATGGCGTCGGTTGTCCTGCAACCGGCGCCATTTTTGTTTGGGCCGCGCCAGACGTAACGCGCATGTCCCGTGAGGCATGGGAAAACATGGCCGTTCCTGCATGTCGCCATGTCGCGGAGGGAGCGTGGCGCCAAACTATTGTGAAAAGGACACCCGGTTTGGAATCGTGCCAGCACCTTTGGGCAGGGTGAGGGCTGCGGAGCTGAAGGCACATTGCGCAGGAGCCTTTTCCTCAGGCTCTTTCACCGATATTATTTGTTTTTCATAACATATTATCGAACGTGATATATAAAGGATAACATGTTTAAAATGCTGGCAAGCGTGAGCAGGCCAGGGGATGCGACGCAGGATATGGCAGGCGATGTGGTGGGGGGGATGTGACCGTACATGCGTGATGGCCCGGCGCATCGTCCCGGCGGGCGTCCAGCATGTGGTTCATTGATGTCAGGGGGCAGGCCGCAAGCAGTTGGCCGGGGAACGGCCCATCTTTCAGGCATCAGCCTTTTTCAAAAAGGTGACGGCCTCTGAGGCTTTCCGGCGAAATGCCGCGCCAAGATGTATAATTTCAGTCAGCTATGGCGTGTCCCGCAGGCAGGTGCCCCGGACACGCCCGTCAGGCGATTATTTCGTGGTATAGCCACCATTGACGAGGATGGTCTGCCCGGTCATCCACCATCCTTCCGACACAAGGAAGCGGACATGCGGGGTGATGTCCTCGATATCCGTCAGGCCGGTCTTGCTGAAGGGCGACAGGGCGGCGGCGGTTTTATGATAAGCCACGGCCTGTTCTGATTCCTGCCCATAAAAGAATGGCGTATCCATGGGGCCAGGGCCGATTGCGTTAACCGAAATACCGCGCGCGCCATATTCCTTGGAGGCCGCGCGGGTGAAATGTTCCACCGCTGCCTTTGACCCGGCATAGGTGGAATAAAACGGCGTATACGCCCCAAGCAGTGATGTCACGAGTGTCAGCAGCTTGCCATGGTCATTCAGGTGCAGGCCCGCTTCCTTGATGAAGAAGAAGGCCGCCTTGGTATTGACGGCGAACATTTCATCATATTCGTCCTCGCTCGTCTCGGCGATGGGCTTCTTCAGGACCTTGCCCACTGTGTTGATGGCGATGTCGGGACGACCAATGGCTGCAATGGTGTCGGAAAACAGCTTTGCTGTCGCTGCGGCGGTACTCAGGTCCGCCTGGAATGCCACTGCCTGAACGCCTGCAGCCTGCAGGTCCGCGATCGTGCTGTCGGCTTCGCTTTTGCTTGCGGCACTGTTGTAATGGATGGCGATGGCGCGCGCGCCATGGGCGGCAAGGTCACGGGCAATCAGGCCGCCCAGATTTTTTGCCCCGCCTGCGATCAGGACGGTTTTCCCCTTGATGCTGTGATCGACCATTGTTGCGATGTCCCCTCATTGCGATGTGCTTCCCCGAACGGGAAGGTGTGGAATGAGCGTATCATTTGCGATATCGAGATAAAGTTGCCTTTCCTGACAACATATGTCGTAAATCACGAACAGTCTGTCGCGATGGTGGCAGGTAGGGGGCGCATGGACCGGATCGACCTGTTTCGCGTTTTCGCCCGCGTGGTGGAGAGCGCAAGCTTTACCCGTGCGGCCGAGACACTGAATCTGCCGCGTTCCAGTGTATCCACTGCCATACAGGAACTGGAAGGACGGCTTGGCGCGCGGCTTTTGGCGCGCACGACCCGATCTGTCACACCCACGGCGGACGGTATGGCATTTTATGACCATTGCCTGCGCCTGATCGCAGATGTGGAGGAGGCGGAAAATCTGTTCCGCCATGACGGGGCCAGCCCGCGTGGCCTGCTGCGGGTCAACCTGCCGGGCCGGATCGGGCGGTTGCTGGTGGCGCCGCGCCTGCCTGAATTCCTTGGGCGGTATCCGGGGGTTGATATCGAACTTGGTGTGACTGACCGGGCCGTCAACCTTGTGGAGGACGGGATCGACTGTGTCCTGCGCGTCGGCCCGCTGCATGATTCCGGTCTGATTGCACGCCGGATGGGGGACCTTGATCTGGTCAATGTCGCCTCTCCTGCCTATCTGGCCCAACATGGGATACCGCAGGTTCCTGCTGACCTCGCCCATCATCTGGCCGTGCGTTATGCCTCCCCCTCCACCGGGCGGATCGAGGCATGGGAATGGGAGGAAGGTGGTGCGACCCACAGCCTGCCCATGTCCGGTCGTGTCACGGTTAACAGTGCGGAGGCCTCCATCGCCTGCTGCCTTGCCGGATTGGGCCTGATCCAGGTTCCGGCCTATGACGTGGCCGCCCTTGTACAGTCGGGGGCGTTGGTGGAGGTGCTGCCCCAATGGCGCGCGGCCCCGTTGCCCATGGCGCTGCTTTATCCGCACCGCAAGCATCTGTCGCGCCGGATACAGCTTTTTGCCGACTGGCTGGAAGAGGTTCTGCATATCCCCGGACAGCCATTGGCCCATCCTGCGCCGCGCACGTCTTTGCCAGCCGATGTCATGCCGGATGCCATAACCGTGTCAGCGCGCCTGCGCGCCCCTGCACCGGGTCCGTTGGCGGGAAAGGCAGGCGCCCCATCACCGTGATGGCGGCGCGCGTGATGGGGCCACGTTGCAGGTCGAAATCCTGGTCGGGGGGATAGGCCCCCACGACAAGGAAATCGTTACTCGACCCTTCGTTCCTGTGTCCCGTGCCTGCGGGCAGGACCACGACGTCACCCGCGCGCACCGTCACAAGCCGTCCCCCCGGCCCGCCAAGGCGCAGTTGCGCGGAACCCGCGATAATCCCGAGCACCTCATGCGCGGTGCTGTGGTAATGGTGGAAGTCATAGACGCCCCATCGCCAGCGTGGTGGCCATCCATTGGCGGTAAACAGTGCCTCCATCCCGACCGCCGGGTCGCCGCCGCGGATGGGCAGGGCGTTATGGTAATGCAGCACCGGCAGGTGCGCATTGTTGGGAACCCACCCATCGGGTGACAGCATGAAGGCATCCGGTGCATTGCGCATGGCGGCGGCCCCGCGCGCCGTGCGGACATGCTTGCCACACATCACCAGCCCAAGCATGCCAAGGATGGTCTGGAACTGTCGGCGTCCGGTCTGTGTCCTGTGCTGGCTCATGATCGGGGTCCTGCTCTGCCGTGCCCATCCATCTATATATCAGGACGTATGAGGGGCAGGCGGGTTGCAACCATATTTACCCCTGTATCGCCCGAGGGCATTTTACCCCGGCCGGGATTGGCTGGCAGAGTAATCGTGTCTCATTCTGTCGGGGCGAATGCCTTTCCTGTGTGGTGCTGCCGTTCCCGTTCTATGGCGGGAGGTGGATGGATATAGTGTAATAACCGATGCGATGGCGAAGTGTCAGCGCAAGGGCGGTAGGATAACGCTACATGCATGGGGGAGGCGGGTGCTTGGTCAAAATGTCCGATAATGACGCCGACCATATTGTCGGAATGGAAAAAGGAGGACCCATTGCTAATGCCTAATTGTAATTCTGTAGCATTTTGAAAATACCGTAGATAATGACATGCAGCCTTATGGTCAGATCCTATGGGACATTAATTGAAGATGTCCATTTCCTTCCTATTCTTTCCAGAATCCCGTAACAGAATCACAAAACCCCACGCATGTACAGTAAAAACGTGCTTAACCCCGCGTTCTCACGTGTCATTATTTTGTGACAGTGCTCGCTATCCACGGTGTTGTACGCATGGTGGGTTAATACTTCCCGCCGGGAGCAGCGCCCGTATAAAATTCCGTCAAAATCAGGCCGCTGCGAGAACCTTTGATAATAGCACCATCATTAAATTGTATTTGGACTGAAAGGCCTCTGGAAGAATTTACAGCATCTACACACTTTCCCTCTTCATTAATTTTACTTTTGAAAGGGGAACTTACATCGGGACCAACCCTAACTTTGTCGCCCGGCAAAAGAATTGTATTTTCGGTTAAAACGATCTCATGAATTTCCTCGGCCATCACAGAATCCTTTTCTCTTTGTCGTGGAAGACTACTCTAAGCTACTTGTGGTCCTCACTGCCAGTCCGCCCGCGACGGCAAAATCTCCAACTTGCACGCAGGAACCATTTTCCGGCCCGCTGGTGATTTACCCTTACTCTCGGTATTGCTGGGCTGTTCATCGCACTCAGCGGCAAACCTCGTTTATAATTTTACCCCAAGGAATTGTAGTCCGCAAAAGCATAAACATGGGTATTTAAATAAATGATATGTTAATTGAATCTCGTGTAGGAATTATTTTCAATCTATGAAATTAGGATGAAGGGTAAATATTTGCCAACTTATAAAAATATTGATGGTGACTCTAGCATTGTATCATATGCATATGATGCAACTTCCATCGAAGTGATTTTCGGGAAGGGTAAGCAAACAACTTACATTTATACCTATGGTAGTGCCGGTATGGATCATGTTGAGCGTATGAAAATACTTGCTGATTCAGGACGTGGTCTGAATGAGTATATCAGACGATATGTAAATTACAAATATGCTTCAAAATCATAAAATCATATAAAATATTTCAAACCCGAATGCGCAAACCAGTATGCATGTTGTGCCTGCTGGTTTGCAATGGAATGGAATTAATTATATATAATCTGGTTTTCGTGAATATATTGTTTATTGTCAGATATTGATCTCGATTAATTGCCTAATTCCATGGCGGAAATAAGTGCGTTTGCATGTATTTCCAAGGTGTCCAGACAGGGTATCGTAAGGTTCATGCTGTCAAAAATAAGTGGTAATTCCGTGCATCCTAATATAATTGCCTCTATGTCATAAGTGTGGATCATATTTTCAATAACTTTCAAAAATCCACATTTTGTTTCTTCTTTTATTATCCCATGTTCTAATTCGTGAGATATTTTATCTGCAACGAAATCTAAATCTTCTCCTTGAGGTGAAAATATTTCTATTTTTTCTTCCTGAAAGGGTTTTTTGAAAAAATCTTCTTCCATGGTGAAACGGGTTCCTAATAACCCGACTTTTTTATACCCTAATTTTTTTGCTTCTTTTTGAGTGGCTTCAATTATACTGACTAGGGCCTGTTAGACCTTAAATGACAGAACAGACTGCATATCTGTTTATGATGAGCATGATGCAGTCTGTCTTTTCCGATACCGCATGGTCCGTCTGGGAGCCTTTGATCGAGGAAGTCCGTCCGAAGGGCAAGACCCCACCAAAGAACCTTCGACGGACGATATCCGCGATTTTCTGGCGCCATCAGAACGGCGCGAAGTGGCGTGCCTTGCCATCAGAGTTTGGTCCCTGGTGGATTGCAGCACAGTTGTTCATTCGATGGTCGAAGCTCGGTGTGTGGCAGCGCCTCTTTGAAAAGGTCAAAGACAGGGATCAAGACCTTGGCATGGTCTTTCTTGATGGCACGACAATCCGTGCCCATCATAAGGCGGCTGGAGCGGCTAAAAAAGGGGGCACAGAGAACGCCGAAAGGATCGTGAGGCTCTTGGCCGCTCACGTGGAGGATTTGGCACCAAGGTCTGCGTAGCTGCGGACAGTCATGGCAGGGCACTGTCCTTCACGCTGGCACCCGGACAGGCACATGAATTACCGTGTGCCTATGCCCTGCTTGACGCTCTGCCATACCCACCAATCTATGTCGTCTGCGATCGTGGGTATGCCTCACATAAATTTCGTGAAGATCTTTGGAACCGTGGATCTCGTCCCGTCATCCCGCCAAGGAAGAATGATCCGGAAGTCGCCTGTCCCAAATGGGCTTACAGACACCGGCATCTGGTCGAAAACCTGTGGGCAAGGCTCAAGGAGTGGCGGGCTGTCGCGACCCGATACGAAAAGACAGCCGCGTCCTTCCTCTCCGTCATCCTCATCGCTGCTACAGCAGATTATATCAAGGCCTAACAGGCCCTAATGGGACAGAAGATTTCGTACGTAATGTGTCGAAAACGATATGTGGCGTGTTTCCGGTCAGTGATATGATGTTGCATCCTGCGGCCTCAAGGTTGCGAATGCCATTCATGATATAGTGGGTTAAACCATCATAGTTTTTTTCTGAGCAGAATTTAAGAACATCAAATACATTTAGGCTTTCAATATTGATGTTGGGAAAGAAGTTTTCACCTACAATTTTATTGGCGCCATATTCTATCTTTTTATAATAAATTATTGTGGACTCAGGGCCTGTTCCGCCAATCAATCCTAATTTTTTCATTTTAATATCTCCTGACAATGTAACGTTTCACGAACTCTAGAATTTTCTGCATAGATGTCAGCCTTGGATACTTTTGGATAATGGAGGCGGTTTCTGCCCTTTTCTCGATGTCCAATCGGTTGCCATTGGGCACTGCGAACCCTCTTTTAATGGGGGCATGCGCCCTGTCTTTGGTGGCTCTCGCTGAGAGACTGTTTGAACACAAGTCGTTGATAAACAATGGAAGAAGATTTTTGGTGTTGCCTTTTGATCGAAAAAGGTGGTGTATTTTCAAAGCTTTTTGAAAAAAGATTCACCAAAACTTTTACGATTTCACAATCTATCGGACTTACCTTTTCAATACGGTCTCTGAGGGCAGTTTAGGGAATGACTGTTTGATCGGAGATATTTTGCAAAAACCAGCCCCGATAGCCTATGGAAACCATAAAAGCTTAGGGGCACAATGTTTGTGCGAAAAGCATTGAAATACATTGTATTTTCAAAAAATAATTCCCAAGATTGCCCGACCGCGTCCCATATTTGCCCTGTTGCACATTCTGCCCCTGACCGATCCCCCTGACCGATCCCCCTGACGATCACCGTGGTCCGTTCCAGCGGGGCAGTGTAATGTCGGACATATGCAGCATTGTTACCATGCAGGGGAAAGCAGGCGATGACGACAGTTCCGGTCCACAGGGGCAATGCCGCGACAGGGCGGCTGGGCGTGGCGGTGGGGCAATGTACCCTGGGCACGGTCATGCTGGCGACGGGGGCGAATGGCGTGGTGGCCATCGCGATGGGCGATGGCGCGGATGCATTGGTGCATGACCTGCGTGCGCGCTTCGTGGGGGTGGAACTTGTGCTTGGCGATCCCTGCGCCAATGACTATCTGCGGCATGTGGTGGCATTTATCGACGGGGAGTCGGACGCACTCGACCTGCCTCTTGATATCGGTGGCACCGCGTTTCAAAAACGGGTGTGGGCGGCCTTGCAGGCCATCGCGCCGGGCACGACCGTAACCTATGCTGAAATCGCGCGTCGGCTGGGTACACCTTCGGCGGTGCGGGCGGTGGCGGGGGCCTGTGCTGCGAATATGCTGGCGGTGGTCATTCCCTGCCATCGTGTCGTGCGCAGTGATGGCACCTTGTCAGGCTATCGCTGGGGTGTTGCGCGCAAACAGGCACTGATTCTGCGTGAAGCCACCGGCACGGCGGCGGCCATCGCGCGGTAAGGGCCGGGAATGGCGGCGGGGGATGTGGATGCGGGGGCGCTGGTTGTCTTGCCATACTCTTTGCGGCATGAGGGGCACTGGCGTCCATTCATTCCCGTTTGTTGGTAGGTCCTGATATGTCAAACTATACCCCCGTTGGCCTCGGTAATGAGGCCGCAACCGTCAAAGCCCTGACGCATTCGGGGAATTTTCACGTTGATGAGACGCTGGGATATGTCATCCTGCATTACGCGCTTGCCCCCCATGGCGACCTGCGCGGCCGCGTCCTTGGGACCGTACCGACTGACAGGCTGGATTTCGGCCGGACGCGTTCGCCCGAACGTATCCGTGCGGCGGATATCGTGTTTGACGTCGGCGGTATCTATGACCTGCAAAAGGGACGTTATGACCACCATATGAAGGACAAGCCCCTGCGTGAGGACGGCACTCCCTATAGCGCGGCGGGCCTGTTGTGGAAGGATTATGGCATTGCCGCGATCCGCAATATCCTGAAGGCCCCAGTGGATGACGCGGCGCTGCCCATCATCTGGCAGGCGATTGACAAGTCACTGGTCCTGCCGATCGACCTTGATGATAATGGTGTGGTCAAGCTGGAGAAGCTGTCGCTGGCGGATATCGTTTCGTCCTGCCGCCCCGTCTGGGACACGGCGGAACTTTACGGTCCCGAAGAAGCTGCGATGCGTGAAAGTGTAGGCTTCGCCGATGCCGCGTGCGCGGTCGCGGGTTATCTTGTCAATACGGTCGATCGCGTCCGTGCCAGCCTGAAGGCAACGGATCGTGTGCTCGAAGCGTATGCGAATGCGCAGGACAAGCGTATTCTGGTCATGGAGACGGGTATGCCGACCGAAAAGGTGATTTTCGAGCATGACCTGCCTGTCGTCTATGTTGTCTCGCCCGCCGCGCCCGGCCGCTGGAACGTCAAGGCGGTCCCTCCCGTGCGGGGTGATTTCGGGCAGCGTGTCTCTCTGCCTGAAGCCTGGCGCGGACTTGATGGAGAGGCTCTGGCCAAGGTGTCAGGGGTGGCGGATGCAGTGTTCGCCCATCCCGCACGCTTCATCTGTGGCGCAGGCAGCAGGGAAGGGGCGCTGGAGATGGCGCGCCTTGCGCTGGAAATCGACGCCTCCCAGAACAAGGGCGCATGAGGCCAGCGCACAGACACGACACAGATACGCACCATAGGAGCTCTCGGACGCCGCCTTTTTGAAAAAAGGCGGCGTGCTTCAGGGATTTTGTAAAAGATGCCCCAGGCGTCATCGTGATGGATGCGATGGTTGCCTTATGGGGCTTTTGCGTTGCCTGCCATCTTTTGCAGGATGGTCGGTCACGATCGGCGGGGTGGTATGTTGGTGTCCGCGGCGGGATTCGAACCCACGGCCCCAGGATTCATCCCACTTCGACTTTCGCCGCCGCCATCATGCGATGGCGTTCGTGGTCTGGACTGTCCCTTCGCCATGGACCCACCATAGGGGGGTCGGTAGGCGCTGCCCATCCAGTCTCTACACCTTCCCGGCATGGGGCCGGGCTTGGCTCGGGATTGGCACGGCATTCCTGCCAGAGCGTTCCCCGAATTTGAGCAGATCCGCCACGTGGTTTCCCGTCGTGACGCCCAATTGCTACCAGGAATCCTGTGCTCTATCCTGCTGAGCTACGCGGACATACACCCATTATATCTAGCCGAGGGGCCGGGGTGGGGCAAGTATCAATATGGCCATGCCCATCGGTACAATATGCAACGCCATGCCCGCCTCCATGCTGCAACATGGCGCAGGCTGGTCAATATTTTCGAAATTCTTTGAAAGTATATTATATTTTCTGAAAATGTCCCCGCAAACATGTCGGGTCGGGGGGATGTTTTATGACGCGCCTAGCGCTGCCGCGCCATAATCCGCGCCTGTGTGGCAAGGCGTGCGATATGGCGTTTGCACAGCACGACATCTGGGCTGCCGGTCTGCTTGCAGGCCAGTTCAAGCTGTTGTGTCCATGTGGCCGCCTGCATCAGGGCATCTGCATCCCATATCGTGACGGCACGGCCAAACTGTTCCGTGCGTTTGAAAAAGACCGGTGGCCGCAGGGCGGACATGGCGTCCGCACGTCCCTGTCCCGCATCCATCGCCAGACGCACACGCCGCAGCCGGTGGATATGCGACAGCAGCGCGCGTGCCGCGCCAATCGGGTTCATGCGGTCGGTGCTCATCGCGCGTTCGATCGCAAGGTCGGCCCCCGCCCGGTCGCCCGACATTGCGGCAAAGGCCGCATCCTCAAGCGATACGCTGGCGGCATCGCCAATGCAGGCCTGAACGTCTTCATGTGTCAGACGCCCGCCCTGTCCCGCGAACAGGAAGAGTTTTTCCACCTCTGCACGGGTTGCGGCGCGGTCCGGGCTGGCGCGTTCCGCAAACCATGACAGCGCGTCGGGATCAATCTCCACCCCAAGGGCCAAGAGCATCTGGCGGATGCTGCCCTCAAGCGCGCGACCTTCTTCGGGGTAGCAGGCGATGGCGGCGCAGTTCGGTGCTTTTTCCAGCAGGGCACGTAGTTTGGAGCGGGACTCCAGCCCTGGCGCCTCCATGATGAGCAATGTGTCCGTATCGGCTGCCAGGCACTCCTTGACCGGTCCCGTCAGGCCATCACGCGCCTCGCGCACCCAAACGACGCGACGCCCCCCGACAAGTGACAGTGCAGCGCATTCTTCCGCCATGCGGTCATGCGCGTCGCGACCCAGTATGGCGACACGGAACGGATCATCCAGTTCGGGCGTAATGACCTGCGCCGCCTGTGTCGCGCGTTCACGGATCAGGCCGGTATCTTCGCCATGCAGCAATATGACACGCCATGCGCCCGGGTCGCGCAGGGTGCTGGCGATTGCGCGCGGGCTGATCTTCACTGGTTGGTACCGCTGCCACCGATGTTGACATTATCGGGGCTGTCGCTCCCGACGCTGACGGAGGTGCCTACGTCGCTTTCGTCATTCAGCTGTGAATTCGACCGCCCCGTGGCCAGTGCGGGCAGGCCGTCCGCACCGGGGCGTTGTGATGGCATCTGGTTGTTGCTGCTGGCGTTGGCGATCGAGTCGGGGTCGATGAAGCGAGGCTGGTTCTGTTCCGCGTCCGACCCGTCTGTCGCGGGCTTGGCATGGGTGCGGAACCATACCCCCACCTGCTGGGTAATCTGTTCGGCCATGTTCTTCGCCACGCGGGTGCGCACGGTCTCAAGGTTCAGCGACAGGGCGAAATACTGTTCATATGTATTGTTGACGCCGTCGATGATGTTCGCATCCCCTTCGGCCAGCAGGCGTGGGCTGGCGCTGACGGTATAAAGCTGCCAGTGGGCGAAGGCAGTGGTGCGGGTGCGCCCGCTGGTATTATCCGAATGGATGTCCACCGCCTCGTTCATCATGTAGGTGCGGATGCGCAGGCTGTAGCGGGTCGGGTTTTCAGGCCCCGCCCCGCCAAGGTCCTGTTGCAGGAACTGTCGCAACTGCTGGCCGTAACGTTCCGTGATGCGCGGCACATAAACCTGTTGCAGTTCGGCCGCCACATCCGTCACCGTGGCCTTGCCGTCAGGCCCGATATGCTTTCCTGTCGTCTGGTACATGGGCGAGAAACCGCACCCGCCCATCATGACCACAAATGCGGCCGCAAAAAGCGGCGATACGCTGCGACGACACGAAAAGCGTATCATCTATTTCGCAATCACAAGGTTGACGATCCGCCCCGGCACGTAAATGCGCTTGACGATCCGCGCGCCCTCCAGCAGGCGCGCGACATTGGGTTCGGCCTCCGCACGGGCGATGACCTCGTCCTTGGGCAGGTCGGGGGCCACCGCGATCGTGCCACGCAGCTTGCCCATGATCTGCACCGCGATCGTGACCTCGCTTGCGACAAGCAGGTCCTCCTGCGCCTTGGGCCATGTGCGTTCGACCACCGGCCTGCCTGCGGGTTCCAGCAGTGTCATCATCGCTTCGGCCTGGTGCGGGATCATCGGTGCGCACAACAGCGCCAGCGCCCCGGCCGCCTCACGCCGGGCAAAGGCGACGCCGTCTTCGTCCGCATGCTTTTCCGCATCGGCCAGCGCACTGGTCAGTTCATGCAGCCGCGCGACCGCGACATTGGGGCTGAACCCTTCGAGGGCTTCTGTCACTGCCACGATGGTGCGGTGGGTCGTGCGGCGCAGTGCGTCGGCGGGTTTGGCAACCTGCGTGGGGCAGGGGGCGTCGGTCGGGACCTGTGCCGCCACACCGCGCACGACGCGGAACAGGCGTTGCAGGAAACGCGCGGCCCCGGCCACACCGGATTCCGTCCATTCCATGTCCCGTTCCGGCGGGCTGTCCGACAGGACGAACCAGCGTGCCGTATCCGCGCCGAAACGGTCGATGATCGTGATCGGCGCCACGGTGTTGCGCTTGGATTTGGACATCTTCTCGACCCGGCCGACCGTGACCGCGTCACCGGTGTCACGGCGGCTTGCCCCCGTGCCCGTGCGTTCGACCTCATCAGGATAGAGCCAGTTGCCAGCCGCGTCGCGATAGCTTTCGTGGTTGACCATCCCTTGGGTGAACAATCCGTCGAACGGCTCATCAACATTCAGGTGCCCGGTTTCATGCATCGCGCGGGTAAAGAAACGTGCATAGAGCAGGTGCAGGATCGCATGTTCGATCCCACCGATATACTGGTCCACCGGCAACCACCCGTCCGCCGCCGCGACCACGGTGGGGTGTGGGGCGTGTGGGGCGGTAAAGCGGGCGAAATACCATGAACTGTCCACGAATGTGTCGCAGGTATCCGTCTCGCGCGTGGCGGGCGCGCCGCATCTGGGACAGGCGACATGCTTCCATGTCGGGTGATGTTCAAGCGGGTTGCCCGGACGGTCGAACGTCACGTCATCGGGCAGGACCACCGGAAGCTGCGCGTCGGGGACAGGTACCGCACCACAGGTCTGACAATGGATGATGGGGATGGGGCAGCCCCAGTAACGTTGCCGGGAAATGCCCCAGTCACGCAGGCGCCAGTTGACCACGCCACGGCCCACGCCCAACCCTTCCAGGCGGGCGATCGCCTCTTTCTTGGCGCTTGCGATGTCGAGGCCGTCAAGAAAGGCGGAATTGAACAGCGTGCCCTGTCCGTCGGTCGCCTTGTCGGTGACGGCGAAGGTCTGTGGGTCGGCATCGTGCGGCAAGATGACGGGAATGAAGGGCAGGTGGTACTTGTTGGCGAAATCAAGGTCACGCTGGTCGCCGCAGGGGCAGCCGAACACGGCGCCCGTTCCGTAATCCATCAGGACGAAATTTGCGATCCAGACCGGGAACGACCTGTCCGGCATGAAGGGATGCGACACGCGCAGGCCGGTATCGAAACCACGCTTTTCCGCGGTCTCGATGGCTTCTTCGGACGTGCCCAGGCGATGGCATTGCGCAATGAATTCACCCGCCTGCGCATTTTTCGCCGCGACCTTGGCCGCCAGCGGGTGGTCAGCCGCGATGGCGAGGAACGACATCCCGAACAGCGTATCAGGCCGTGTGGTGAACACCTCCACCGAATCAAGATCCACGTCGAATCCTGCCGGTGGCTGATGCAGGCCAAAGCGCACGCGCGCGCCCTCTGACCGGCCGATCCAGCGTTCCTGCATCGTGCGGACCCGTTCGGGCCAGCGCGGCAGGTGCGACAGCCCATCAAGCAGTTGCGGCGCGAATTTTGTGATCTTCAGGAACCATTGCGAAAGCTGTTTCTGCTCGATCAGTGCGCCTGAACGCCAGCCACGACCGTCCACAACCTGTTCATTCGCCAGTACGGTATTGTCCACCGGGTCCCAGTTGACCCAGCTTTCACGCCGTTCCACCAGGCCGGCTGCCAGCATGTCAAGGAACAGCTTCTGCTGCTTGCCGTAATATTCAGGCAGGCAGGTTGCGATCTCGCGGTCCCAGTTGAAGGAAAAGCCAAGCTGCTTGAGCGTGGTGCGCATGGCCGCGATGTTGTCCATCGTCCATTTGCCCGGATGGACCCCGCGTTCCCGCGCGGCGTTTTCCGCCGGCAGGCCGAATGCATCCCATCCCATCGGATGCAGCACGCTGAACCCCTGCGCACGCTTGTAACGCGCAACCACATCGCCCAGCGTATAATTGCGGACATGGCCCATGTGCAACTGCCCCGAAGGGTAGGGAAACATTTCCAGCACATAATATTTCGGCCGGTCGGCGGGGGGCACGTCAGGCACGTCGAAGACGCCGCTCTGTTTCCATCGCGCCTGCCACAGCGGCTCGGCGGTGGCGAAGTCATAGGCAGGGACGGCGGCGGTATCGGCGGGGGGCTTGGAATCGGTCATCTTGGTCATCTGGTCCGGGCGCGAGGAGTTAGTTCTTGTGGCCGTTATCGGCACGCAGTTGGCGCGCACGGGTCAGGATCTTGGAGGTGATGTCGGACACCGTATTGGCGGCGACGGGGGTATCGGTCCACTGACCGTCCTGCAGCACCTGGCGGAACACCGAAACGCGTACGGCGTCAGAGCGCAGGTCGCTCGACAGGATGAAGCAGGTGATCTTGAACCGTTCGTTCTGCGTGGCGGGTGGCGTGTACCAGTCCGTCAGGATGACCCCCCCGATCGCATCGGCGGAAGCGAACGGCATGAACGACAGGGTATCGATCGCCCCACGCCACAGATAGGCGTTGACGCCGCTTTTTTCCAGTTGGTCATTACCCCCCGTCGCCCCGCGGTCTTCCTTCAGGAGCTTGTTCTGGGGCCGGGCGAGGCCGGTGCTGTCATGCGGGCCTGTCGAACACGCGCCAAGCAGCGTGCCAAGCATCAGGACCGGCAACCCCATGCGCATGGCGCGGCGGGAGGGGGGGCGAAGGGCGGAAGTTGGCGGACGAAGGGTCATGATGCCTCTATGGACGCCGGGGATTGGCCCCGCATGTGGTATTTCGGCCCCGTGTGCCGCGCATCCCGTCACGATATGTCCGGATGAACGGCCACGGTCCTGCCTGTATCGATATGCGTCCTTCATATCCCGCCGCGCCGGTCCCGCCAAGTCACGCGGCGACTTTCTGTGCCACCATCGTGACGACGTGCCCGGTGGTGCATGGGTGTGGGCCATGGCGCCGGGGCGTCGATGGTAGTACTTATGGCATCGACAGACGCCCCGTGCATGGGGCGGCAGGACCTGCGTACGGGCAGGGGAGGGCCACGGGCGCAGGCCCGGAAACGTGTGGCGGCGCAGGGCTAAGGCGACCAAAGTGCGGCGACCAGGGCAAGGCAGTCAGGGTAAGGCGATCAGGGTTAAGGCAGCCAGGGTGCAGCGAGGCAGGAGGTGTGGAAGAGCAGTGCGACATATATCGAGGGGACTGCAGGCCATCCATACCCAGATCCGCGCCGCGCCGCGCACGATGGCGGTCGCCGTGGCGGCGGCGATGGTGCCCGTATTTGTTCCCGCGCCGGGGCCTGCACCGTCCGCATGGGCGGCGGCTGCGCCTTCCTCATCGGCCCAGACGCGGGCGGCGGATATGGTCGCGCGCATGCGGCCCGAAGAAAAACTGTCGGTCCTGCGTGCCTTTCCCGCCCCGCTTGGTGGTGCCATGGCGGGCGAGGGCACGGGACTGCTGACATGGCCGGGTGTGCCGCGCCTTGGCCTGCCCGCCTTGCGGATGGGCAGCTTTTCGGACCCGCATCCCACTGATCCCGCCATGCCGCACCTGCCTTTCCTTGCCCTTGCCGCGAGTTGGGACCCGGTGCTGGCCCATCGCGCGGGCATGGTGCGGGCGCGTGACGAATGGGGGCGTGGCCGGGCGATGGTGCGTGTCGGTGGTGTGGACCTGCTGCCATCCGGGCGGTTGCAGGCAGGCGAGGACCCGATGCTTGCGGGAACAATGGCGGGGATGGTGGCTTCGGGCCTGATGGTGGGGCATGTGGTGCCGGTCTTCGCCTCGCTCCGTGCGGAGGAACAGGGACGCGGTGACGGGGTTGTCGCCCTTCCCGCGACGCTGCCTGTCCCGGCGGATCAGTATATGGGCACCAGCCTGATGGGCCTGTCCATCGCACTGGGTACGGCGCATGGGGGGGCGATCGCATGTGGCGGCATGCATGTGTGCGGCGCGCTGTCCGGCCTGTCGGGCATCATGCGTGAACAGTGGCATTTTGGCGGCATGCTCATGGCGATGCCCGGTGCGCTGTCGGGGGCGGACGCCAGCCCTGTCGCCGCCGTGGCGGATGGCGTGGACATGGAACAGTCACCAGGGGTGGAGGACGGGGTGTATGCCGCCCCCCTGCGCCGCGCGGTTGCGACGGGCGCGGTCCAGCCCCCCCGCATTGACCAGATGGCACAGCATGTCCTGACGTCGCTGTATGGTACCGGCATCCTTGACCATCCGCCGCCATTCACCCGTGACAGGAAATCCCCCCCGGGATCTGGCCCGATGTCGGTGGACGGACTGATGGCCGAGGTCGGGGCGGAGGGGATGGTCCTGTTGCAGAACGAAAACCAGGTCCTGCCCCTTGATGACCGCAGCGGGCAGGTGCTGCTGCTGGCGACACAGGCGTTGCAGGGACCGCTTGTGGCCCTTGCGGCGGCATTGCAGCATGACGGGGTGAAGGTCAGTCAGGCCGTCGTCAACCCCGACGGCACGCCCCCGCCACAGGCCGCGCAGGCGGCGCGTATCGTGATGCTGACGGATCGTGATGCGGACAATGCGTTCATCACCGCACTTGCGGACCTTGGCGGGCATGTCGTGACCATCATGATGTCCGACAGCCCTGACCGCGCGATGCCGTGGCTGGATGTGGTGGACAGTGTGATACAGGCGTGGTCATGGCATGGGGAATATGCCGCTCCGCTTGCGGCGATGCTGACGGGGACGCGTGAATTCTCGGGCCGCCTGCCCATGACCTTTACTGGCGGGCTGTATCCCCCCGGCATGGCCTATGCCGATTACAATGCGTTCGAACGCGCCCATATCGCCCCGCTGTTTCCGTTCGGCTATGGCCTGTCGGTCGCGGGCGGCGTGTCGTATGGCGATGTCCATGTCAGCCGCGAGGACGCGACCCATCTGAGTGCGACCTTCACAGTGACCGATACGTCCGACCATCCGATCCGTGCGGTGGCGCAACTGTACCTGACCCCGCCGGTGGAGGCTGGCGGCGTCAAGCGCCTGGTGGGGTGGCGCAGTATTGCGCTGACACCCGGCCATGCAACCCGCGTCGCCATCCCGGTGGACCCGCACCTGCTGGGGCAATGGGATACAGGCGCGGGCGGCTGGGTGGTTCCCGCGGGGACCTATACGTTCGCGGTGGGGGCGTCGTCGGTCATGCTGACACATCAGGCCAGCGTGCGCATGCCCGCGCTGCATGTGTCCGCAACGCTTGAAAACCTGCCAGTCCCTACATCCCAGGGCGAATGACAATGCACAGCAGCCCCTGGCTTTTCAGGCTGGAACACGCCTTGCCCGCCGCCGCTTCCGACAATCCGGCCAGTCGCGCGCGATAGACCTGTGTGCCGCGTGCACTGGTGACGGGGATCACCATGCTGCGTGCGCCCTGCAACGCGGTGAAGTCCCCCTGTCGCGCCATGGTGGTGGCGAAACGTGCTTGCCCCTCGGTGGAGAATGCGCCGACCTGCACGCTCCATGCGCCATAATTGACGCCCGTACCTGATATGGCCGTTACCGTCATGGCGGTGCAGCGTGCCGAAGGGTCATAGGCCGCATCGGGATCGCGCGCGCAGGCCGTTGACGCCGGTGCCGCATGCGATGTCGGTGCGGGCGGATTGAGGGTTGCGTACTGCAAGACGGCATGCTGGTTGCGTCCGCCAAGTGCCACGGGTGTGCGCGTGACAGGCTGTCCCGGCCCGGCATAGATCGCAAGAGGGCCGCTCAGCGCCACGGAGTTGCCAAGGTTGGGCGTAATGATGCGCAGATAGCGTACGGTCTGGCTGGGCAATGGACGCCCTTCCTCCAGATAGTCATTCAGCCGTTCGATCCCTGCATTATACGCCGCAAGGAAGCCCGGTGCGCCATACAGGCCATACAGTGTGCGGATATAGGCGGTCCCCGCAAGGATGTTGTTGCGCGGTTCGTAAGGGTCCGAACCAAGGTGGTTGCGCTTTTGCATGTCACTATAGGTTGGGGCCATCAACTGCATCAGCCCCATCGCGCCACTGGCAGAGGTGATGGGATGGCCGTCCATATATTCATGGCCACCCGATTCCTTCTGGATCACGGCACGGATCCATGGCTGTGGCACAGAAAAACGGTTCGATGCCTCCTCGATATACGGCTTCCACGGGTCATCGGCTGGTCCGGGCGCGCGGTAGGCCCCGCTGGCGGGGTAATAGCGTGAATAGCGTGACGTCCCCCCCCGCGGGGTGGCGGCGCAGCCCGCCAGGACCAGTGCGGCGCATCCCATCAACGCGGTCGCGCGCAGGGCAGGGGAAATGACGCGGGGGCGGATGGCGGCGGAAGAAGTCAGATCAGGCACAACGCAGCCAGTTCGCGACGCATGTCATCGGGCAGGGTGTCTCCATCAAGGTCGAAATGGCCAAGGTCGGCCGGTGCGTCGGCCGCACGCAGGTATCGCCATCCCTGAAAGGGGCGCATGCTGCGCGGGACGACTGGCACGATCAACGGGTCGAGCGTGATCAGCGCGCAGGCCACCCCGTCATCGCGTGTGTCGGGGCGGATGCCGGTGATGCGCTGGCGGCACATGACCATCCCCGCGATCACGCGGTAAAGCGACCCGCCTTCCAGTATCTCTGGCGCGCGGCGGGGGAACATGCGCGTACGCAGCCATGGCTGCCCGGCGGGTGTGGTGCCATCAAGCCCGTCGCGGGGCACAGGGGGTTCGACCTGCTGGCGCAGGGCGAGTTCAGGCAGGCTACCGACCCCCACCGCCAGCTTGACCATATGCAGCATCTTGGCCTTCCCCGTTCCTAATGGCGTGCCGGGGCGGGGGGCAGGTCGCTCTGCGCCTCCTGTGCGAAGATGGCGCGGAACCGCGTGGCGTCCACGCTGCGCACGATATGGACGCGGCGTACGCCCTGCTGTTTCGGGGCAAGCTGTTCGGGCCAGACATGGGCGTGCCCGTAATCAGGGCCGTGCGCCAGGTCGATATCCATGAACGCGTCCACCGATGACGTCACCAGTGACGGGTCGGCGGCGATGGCAGCCGTCAGTTCGTCCCACATCGGCAGCGGTTCGTAATATTTCGCAAGATACTGCGTCATCGGCGTGACCTTGCGCGTCACCTGCGCAAGGTAGTCGCGTGTCATCATCAGGTCGTTCGACACGCTGCCCACCGCGGTTACCGACGCCCATGGTGCGGTCAGGACGATATGCGCGGCCTCCGGGTCAAAGATCATGTTGAAGTCGGAGGCAAAGTCCGCATTCCCCGTCACCGACATCATGCTGGTGTCAAGCATGCCGCCCATGAATACCAGTTGTTTTGCCGTCGCGGCAAAGGTCGGGTCCAGGCGGATGGCCAGCGCAAGGTTCGTCAGCGGACCCGCCGCGACGATGGTGATCTGGTGCGGATGGGCATGGACCTGTTCGATCAGGAACTGCGCCGCGTTCTGCGTCACGGGTTGCAGGTGGGGCATGCCCTCCTTCAGCGTGGGCAGGGCAGGCTGCGTGTCGGGAACATGTTCGATGCTGCCCAGTCCGCCCCACGCCCCCTTCCACGGGATTGTGCCGAACTGGTGTTCGTGTTCACGCAGAGCCGCGACAGTGTTGAGCAGGGGATAGACCGCGCCATCGGCCACCGGCACGTCGGTGCGGTGGATGATTTCCAGAAACCGGCGAAGATGGGCCGATTCCGCATTTTCCCAGTCATCGCCACTGACGACGGTAAAGCCGAGTACGCGCACATGTGGGTTGAACAGCAGCGGGATGATGGATTGCTGGTCCGACCCGCCGGGGCCGAGGAAATCGTTATCTTCGATCACCAGTTCGGGGTCGGGCGCGGTCTGGGATGCCGCCTGGGATACTGCCTGCGTGGCGGCATGGGCCAGACCCGGCAGGACAGCGCCAAGCGTCGCCCCGGCGACAAGTGCGCAGGTCCTGAACATGGCGGGAAATGACGGGCGTGACATGGATGCACGGGACACAGCGGGGTTCCTTCCCTGACCTTTGGCGCGCAGTCTAGCCGGTTTATGGCCGAGTTCCATACCACCTGTTCCTTGGAAACCCTGTGCGCAGGTAAATCTGGCGATAGACTGGAATTATAAAAATTCTGGCGAAAATCTTCGAATAACCTTGAAATATGTGACCTGTTCGGGAACATAAGGTGCCCCCCGGAAACATTCGTTATTTTTATGCGGCCTTTTATGGGGATGCCGTCATTATGCGCTGAGGCATGATGTTCTGCCGGGCAATGCCCTTTGCCGGATTTTTACACCACCAGCGCGGCCAGCAGGCTTTCCAGCCGCAACCTCCCTTCCGCAGTGGCCCGCAGGCGTGCCCCGCCTGCATCCCATCGAAGGTAGTCTTCCTCCAGCGCGGCTTGCAGGATGCCCGGATCGGTCGCGTCGCCCAGACTCATCTCCGTGCGCCGCGCAAAGCGCCCTGCGGCGATCCCCTCGTCAAGGCGTAATCCCATCAGCAGCATTTCGCGTGCCTTTTCACGTGGTGACAGCGCGTCTTCATGTGTTGTGCCGGTGCCGGTCCGTTCCACCCGTTCGGCCCACGGTTCTGGTGCGCGGTGGCGGCGGGTGGCATAGGTGACGCCATCGCGTGTCACGCGCCCGTGCGCCCCCGGCCCGATACCCAGATAGTCGCCATAACGCCAGTAAGTCAGGTTGTGGCGGCTTTCGGCCCCCGGACGGGCATAGTTGGAGACCTCGTAGCCCAGCAACCCGTGGCGTGCTGCCACGCGGGCCGTTTCCTCATACAGCCGGGCTGCGAGGTCGTCATCGGGCAGGTGAAAGCGGTTCTGTCGATACAGGCTCTCAAAACGCGTGCCCGGTTCGATCGTCAACTGATAGAGCGAGAGATGGTCTGATGCGAGGTCGAGTGCGGCATCCAGTTCGCCCCGCCATGAGGCCAGCGACTGTTCCGGCCGGGCATAGATCAGGTCGAACGAGATCCGGCCAAATAATGCGCGCGCCTGTTCCAGTGCCGCGATCGCCTGTGGCACGGTGTGTTCACGGCCCAGAAAACGCAGGGCTTCCGGGTCAAGGCTTTGCAATCCCACTGAAATGCGGTTGACCCCCCCGTCGCGAAAGGCACGCAGGCGGGCCGTCTCCACACTGGTGGGATTGGCCTCCAGCGTGATTTCGATATCGGGGGACAGGCGGAACAGGTGGCCCGCATCCCCGATCAGGGCGGCCACCGTCGCAGGTTCCATCAGCGATGGCGTCCCCCCGCCAAAGAATATGGACCCCAGCACAGGACGCGTGTCGCGCGCCGTCCCGATGCGCGCGGCCTCATGCGCCAGTTCACGACGCAGGGCATTGCCAAAACGCGCCTGTGGAATGACGTCGCGCACATGGCTGTTGAAATCACAGTACGGGCATTTCGACAGGCAGAAAGGCCAGTGCACATACAGCGCCAGCGCCTCCCCCCCGTTCGGTGCGGCGACGGTGGGGGGGGGCGTCAGATGGCAAGGCGGACGCCAAGTTCAACCACGCGGTCAGGCGGGATGCGGAAGAATTCGGTGGCGGGTGTGGCATTGCGCGCCATCAGCAGGAACAGCGACATGCGCCAGCGCGACATCTTCGGCACGGAGGAACGGACCAGCAATTCACGGCTGGTGAAATAAGATGCCTGCAATGCATCGAATTCCAGTCCGCTGGCCTTCAGGTCCTCCAGCGCGCGGGGCAGGTTGGGCGTTTCCATGAAGCCATAGCGCAGGATGATGCGGTACATATCGGGCGCGAGTTCCTGCAACGCGACACGGTGCCCGCGATCCGCTTCCGGCTGGTCAAGGGTCTGGACCGTGACGAACAGGACATGGTCATGCAGCACCTTGTTGTGCTTGAGGTTGTGCAACAGGCATGCGGGCACGAAATCCGGCGTTGCGGTCATGTATACCGCCGTTCCTGGCACGCGGATGATGCGTGACTGCGGCAGCCGCGCCAGGAAGGAGTTCATGGGCATGCTGTCCTGCTTCTGCCGGTTCATGATCAGCAGGCGGCCCTTTTTCCACGTCGTCATCATCAGCGTCAGCACAATGCCCAGCATCACCGGCACCCAGCCACCTTGCGGGATCTTCAGCGCGTTGGAGGCGAAAAAGGTGGTGTCGATGACAAAGAAACCGCCGAACGTCGTGATCGCGGCCAGGCGTGACCAGTGATACAGGCGGCGGAACACCACCATCGCCAGGACGCAGGTACACATGAACGTACCCGTCACCGCGATGCCATAGGCCGAGGCCAGCGCGTCAGAACTGCGGAAGCTTAGCACCAGTAACAGCGCACCGGTCATCAGGAAGCGGTTGAACTCCGGCAGGTAGATCTGGCCCTCTTCCTCCGCATTGGTGTGGGTGATGCGCATGCGCGGCAGGTAGCCAAGCTGGATGATCTGCCGGCATAGCGAAAACCCGCCTGAAATCCCCGCCTGGCTTGCGATGACCGTCGCGCAGGTGGACAGGATGACCATCGGCACCTGCAACCAGTGCGGGCCCAGCAGGAAGAACGGGTTGGCCAGCGTGGTGGGGTGCGCGATGATCAGCGCCCCCTGACCGAGATAGTTGAGGGCGAGGCACGGCAGCACACAGAACAGCCAGGCATAGCGGATGGGCTGGCGGCCGAAATGGCCCATGTCGGCATACAGCGCCTCCGCCCCTGTGACCGACAGCACGACGGACCCAAGTGCGATGAACGACAGCCATCCGTGATAGATGATGAACTGCACCGCATAGGTGGGCGATACCGCCAGCAGGATGGTGGGATGCTGCACGATCTGCGTCAGGCCAAGGATGCCCAGCAGGCTGAACCATACCAGCATGATCGGGCCGAATATGGTCCCCACCTTGCCCGTGCCATAGGACTGCACCGAAAACAGCCCCACCAGCACCAGCAGTGCGATGGGAATGACCAGTTCACGTGCGGCGGGGAAACTGACCTCCAGCCCTTCCACCGCCGACAGCACCGAAATGGCGGGGGTAATCATGCCATCGCCGAAGAACAGGCACGCGCCGCCGATTCCCACCATGCCGAGCGCCACACGCAGGCGGTTGGTGGTGGCGACACGCTGGGCCATCGACATGAGCGAGATGATGCCGCCTTCGCCATTATGGTCGGCACGCATGATCAGGATGACATATTTCACCGTCACGATCAGCAGCAGCGACCAGATGATGAGGCTGAGTACGCCAAGGATCTCCCACGGTTCGATCCTGTGGTGCTGTGACACGACCATGATGGTCGAACGCAGGGCATAGATCGGGCTGGTGCCGATATCGCCGAACACGACGCCCAGCACCCCGAGCAGGGCGGCAAAGCCCACGGGGTTGGCGGCATGTTCATGCTGGTCCGCGCCGTATTCCGTCACCTTCGACGGGACGGGGGTGGATGCCTTGCCGTCCGGTGCCTTGCCATCCGCAGCTTGGGCGCCATGGGCTGGCGTCGTCGATGTTCCGGGGGCATCAGGCCCCGTGGCTTGCGTCATGTCGTGACGGCTCCGCGGCAGTGAATGTCAAGAAATACGGGCAGCATCATGCCCGGTACTTTCGCATACCCACAAGCGGGTAGGGCATCAAGGTCCGTATCCGTGCAGGTGCCATGCCGGTTTTCAGGTGGGACGGGTCGGACGGGGGCCGAAAATGGCGCTGCCGACGCGCACATGGGTCGCGCCGGCGGCGATGGCCTGTTCGAAATCGGCCGACATGCCCATCGAAATCACCCCCAGCCCGTGCCGCCCCGCCATGGTGGCGAGCGTGCGGAAATGTGGCGTGGGGTCCTGATCCACCGGGGGAATGCACATCAGCCCCGCCACCGCATCGCCAAAGCGCGCGATGGCGGCGGTGATGAAGGCATCAGCCTCTTCCACCGCCACGCCGGATTTCTGGGTCTCGTCCCCGGTATTGACCTGCACCAGCAATCGCGGCAGGCGACCCACCCGGTCGGCCGCGCGCGCGATGGCATCGCACAGGGTCGCGCGGTCAAGGCTTTCGATCATGTCCGCAATGCGCACGGCGTCATATGCCTTGTTCGTTTGCAGGCCGCCGATGATGTTCAGCCTCAGGTCCGGCCATTGCGCGCGCAGGGACGGGAATTTATCCGCCGCTTCCTGCACGCGGTTTTCACCGAATGTCATCTGCCCCGCGCGCAGGGCGGCGACCACGCGCGCACGCGGGTGGAACTTGGACACCGCAACCAGCGTGATGTCCGACGGATCACGCCCGGCGCGGCGGGCCGCGTTGGCAATGCGCGCACGCACCGTCGCAAGCGCCGTGGCGATGTCATGATCTGCGGATATGTCCTGCGCCGTGTCCGCCGGCATGGGTGTGTCGTGCATGCTGTGTCCCCCCTGGTTCGTGGAAATCCGGATGCGGTGGCCTTTTCCCGGCATGACGCGGGGACGGTCATGGCCCGTCCGTGCGATATCATGGTGGCGGGCCGCTGTCATTGGGACGGGGATGGGACGGGCATCGGTATCGGGGCGAGGGCGTCTGGCATGGGGATGGTAAAAATCATGTGCGCCGGGGGTGGCGGTGCGGGCGTGGGCGTGTCATGTGCGGGACACGTGGGGTCCGGCCACGCATGTGGCGCCGGGGTTCGCGTGGTTTGATGAGTTCCAAAGCAGGTATAGACAATGAAACAGACGTCCGCACCCCGTTCGTCCGGACGCCGCGCCACAGGCCGTGGCGCGCAGGCAGCCCCGGCCGACCCGACGCGCGATATCGCCTTTGACATCGTCACCGGCGTGATCGAGCACCGGCGTATGCTTGAAACCTCCATGGAAAATTCGCCCGTCGCGCGACAGGCGGAACCGCGCGACCGCGCCGCCGCCCATCGCCTGGGGGCGTCGGTCCTGCGTCATATGGGCACCGCGACGGAGGTGCTCTCGCCCTTCTTGAAAAAGGAGCCGCCCGAACCCGTGCGCGCGGTGCTGCTGATCGGGGTGGCGCAACTGCTGTTCCTTGGCACGCCGGTGCATGCGGCGGTGGCGACGTCGGTGGCGCTGGCGCGCAGGCGCGGACTTGCCCCGTTTGCGGGGCTGGTGAATGCCGTACTGCGCCGGATTGCGCAAAAGGGCGATGGCTGCCTTGACGGACTCGACCAGGAACGCCTCGACGTGCCGCCATGGCTGTGGGCGTCATGGGGGCGCATGGCCCGTCCCATCGCGGCGGCACTGGGGACGGAGCCACCGCTCGACCTGTCGATGCGTCCTGGCTGCCTGCCGCCACCGGGGGGCGAACTTCTGCCCAACGGCACCGTGCGCTTTGCGGCCGGAACGCGTGTCACCGAATTGCCCGGCTTTGCCGAAGGCGCGTTCTGGGTGCAGGATGCCGCGGCAAGCCTGCCTGCACGCCTGCTGGATGCGAAGGCGGGGGAACGGGTGGCGGATCTGTGCGCCGCGCCCGGCGGCAAGACCGCGCAACTCGCCCTTGCCGGGGCGGATGTCACCGCCGTCGAACGTGACCCCCGACGGCTGGAGCGTCTGGGCGCCAACCTTGCGCGGTTGCAACTGGGCGATGTGGTCAAGGTCGTGCAGGCCGATGCAACGCAATGGCGGCCCGATGCGCCCCTCGATGCGGTGCTGCTGGATGCGCCATGTTCGGCCACCGGCACGGTGCGGCGTCATCCCGATGCACTGTGGATCAAGCGCCCGCGCGACCTTGCGGCACTTGCGGCGGGGCAGCAGGCCCTGCTGAAGGCGGCAGGCGACATGCTGCGTCCGGGTGGGCGGCTGGTTTACGCGGTATGTTCCCTCCAGCCGGAGGAAGGCCCCGCCTGTGCCCGTGCGGCCGAGGAAATGGGGCTGATCGCCGATCCCTTCACGCCGGAGGAACTGGCGTTCCTGCCGCAGGCCCGCACGCCCGAAGGGTGGGTGCGCACGCATCCCGGCATGTGGGCCGAACAGGGGGGGATGGACGGATTCTTCGCCGCGCGCTTCCGCAAGGGGTGAGTGGGGCGGGGATGTCGTAAAACTATGGCCTGCCTGCGATATTCCTGATACAAAAGGAACATGGCAGCTCTATCTTCTCCCCTCATCGCGCCGAGTGTGCTTTCGGCTGATTTTTCCCGCATGGCGGACGAAGTCGCCGCTGTCGAGAAGGCGGGGGCCGACTGGCTCCATCTGGATGTGATGGATGGCCATTTCGTCCCGAACCTGTCGATGGGGCCGCAGCTTGTCCAGGCATTGCGGCCCGGGTCGCGCCTGGCGTTCGATGTGCATCTGATGGTTGCCCCCGTCGATTCGTATATCGAGACCTTCGCCAGGGCGGGTGCCGATCATATCCATATCCATGTGGAGGCGGGTCCGCACACGCACCGTTCCTTGCAACATGTGCGCGACCATGGCGTGAAGCCAGGCATCGCGATCTGCCCCGCCACCCCGCCCGAAGCGGTGGGGGAGGTGCTGGACCTTGTGGACATGATCCTGGTCATGACGGTCAATCCAGGCTTTGGTGGCCAGAAGTTCCTGACAAGCCAGTTGGCCAAGATCCGTACCCTGCGTGAAATGGCCGACGCAACGGGGCGTGACATCCGCATTGGTGTGGATGGCGGGATCACTCCCGAAACCGCCATGCTTGCGACACAGGCGGGCGCGGATGTCCTGATTGCCGGGACCTCGGTTTACGGGCAGGCGGATTACGCGCAGGCCATCAATGCCCTGCGCACAGGCGAGGCGCCCCGCCGGGCGTGAGGGGACCTTTCACCATCGTCCGGGGCATCACCGGTCGGGACACGAGGCGCACATGGTCGTAAGGCGACTGGCGCAGGGCGCACGCCTGTCGATGGCACGCCTGCCCTTGCTGGTGGGCAAGGGGCGGGTGCCGGTCGCGCCTGTCCATAATATCCGTGACCTGTGGCCCGGTGATGCCGCAACGGGTGCGATGCTCATCAAGGGCATGATGACGCAGGAGGGATATACCCATCCCATCGGGCCGGGGATGTGGGACAATCCCGATTTTGAACCAACCTTCCGCGAAGGGCTGCACAGTTTCCGCTGGCTGCGCGATTTGCGCGCGATGGGCACGGATGCGGCCCGGCTGCGTGCGCGTGCGCTGGTGGATGACTGGCTCCTGAATCCGCCAATCCACCCGATGGTGCGTGACTGTACCGTGGCGGGCGCACGTGTCGCGGCATGGCTGGGGCATTATGATTTCTTCGCCGCCTCCGCCAGCGACATGTTCCGTCAACGCCTGATGGCCCGGCTTCTGGTGGAAGGACGGACCATTGCCGCCCTTCTGCCGCCCGAATGCCATGACTGGCAATCGCTGACGGCGCTGAAGGGGTTGCTGGCGGTTGCGGTGGCCATGCCGGAATATACTGGTTTCCTCAGCCGTTACCGCCGCTATATCGACGCAGAGGTGGAACGCCAGATCCTGCCCGATGGCTGGCACATCCAGCGCAGCCCGGAGGTGCAGTTGCGGGCCTTGCGTGAACTGGCGGAAATGCGCGCGATGATGCAGGCGGCACAGCATGCGCTGCCGCATTCTGTGGCGCTGGCGCTTGACAAGATGAGCCCCGTGCTGCGTGCCATGCGTCATGGGGATGGGTGCCTCGCCCTGTTCAACGGCAGCCATGAACGCAGCTCCACCCTGATTGAAATGGTGCTGTCGCAGGCTACGCGCACGCGGGTGGTGGCCAATGCCATGCCCGATGGCGGGTTTGTGCGCGCGCAGTCGGGGCGTTCGCTCCTGCTGGTGGATGCGGGGGCGCCCGCGCCGACGGGATATGACCACAATGCCCATGCGGGCACGTTGTCGCTGGAATTTTCGTGTATGCGACAGCGCCTGGTCGTCAATTGTGGCGGCGGATTCCTGCCGGAATGGAAAAAGGCGCTGCGCCAGACGGCCGCCCATTCCACGGTGGAGGTGGAGGGGCTGTCCTCCTCTGATTTCCATGAGGATGGCACGGTCGCCCGCCGTCCCGCCCATGTGGAGGTCGATCATGCAACGCGGGAGGGCGCGCATTGGCTGAGCCTGTCGCATGACGGATATTATCCCACGGCTGGCGCGACCTATGCACGGCGGTTGTACCTTGGCAGCAATGGTGACTGCCTGCGGGGCGAGGAAACCATAGAGGGCGAGCGTGATCTGGCGTTTGTCCTGCGTTTCCACCTGCATCCTTCGGTCTGTGTGCAGCCGGGGACGCAGGCCGACACTGTCATGCTGGAGGCGGGGGAGCAGACATGGAACTTCCGCGCCACGGGCGGGGAGGTCGTGGTGGAGGAGAGCGTCTATTCCGGCGGTCTGCGTCCTGTGCCTTCGACACAGATCGTCGTGCGGGTCGCCCCCAATGCCGCCCGCCCGCCCGCGACGGGCGAGGGCACGCCACAGGTTCCCGCCGGGGTGGAGGATGCGATACCCGCAGGCCCCGGACCGGCGGTGGAAACTGCACCCGGCAGAAAGCGCAGGGTGATCCGCTGGGCGCTGGAACGTGACAGGGGACCGGGCGGGGAATGAGGATACTCGAGATCACGAATGTTGATTTCGCGCTGTATCATTTCCTGTATCCCCTGATGCGTCGGCTGCGGGCCGATGGGCATGATGTCGTGGGTGTCTGTGCCGATGGCCCCTTGCTGTCGGCGGTGCGCGCCGATGGGTTCCGGGTGGAGGCCGTGGCGATGGCGCGGTCCTTTTCCCCCGTGGCGCAGATGCGCGCATTATGGGCGCTGGTGCGCCTGATCCGGCGCGAACGTCCCGATATCGTGCATGCGCACATGCCGATCAGCGGCCTTCTGGCCCGTCTGGCGGCATGGCTGTGTGGTGTGCCGTGCGTGGCCTATACCTGCCATGGTTTTTTGTTCAACCAGCCGGGGCCGTGGGTACGGCGTCGGCTGGCGCTGGTTCTGGAATGGCTGGCCGGGCGCGTGACCAATACGTATCTGACCGTTTCGTACGAGGAGGCGCGTGACGCGCGGCGGCTTGGCATTCACCCATGCGCCACGGCCATCGGCAACGGGCGTGATGGTGCGCTCTTTCGCCCCGACCCGCTGGTGCGGTGCAGGTTACGCGCGGACCTTGGCGTGGGGGCGGGGGATGTCGTCGTCCTCGCGGTGTCGCGGTTGGTGCGGCACAAGGGATATCCCGAACTGCTTGCGGCGATGCGTGATGTTCCCGATGCGGTCCTGTGGGTCGTGGGGGCGCGTCTGCCCACCGATCACGGGCCGGACATGGCGGACCTTATCATGGCGGCACAGGCGGAACTTGGCCCCCGATTGCGTTGTCTTGGGTATCGCGCCGATGTGGCGGACCTTATGGCGGCGGCGGATATCTTTGTCCTGCCCAGCCATTTTGAGGGGCTGCCCATGACGGTGATCGAGGCGATGCTGTCGGGCCTGCCGGTTGTCGGCAGCGATATTCGTGGCATTCGCGAACAGATCGTCACGGGGCGGACCGGATACCTTGTCCCCCCCGCGGATGCGGGTGCCCTTGCGGCTGCGCTGGGGCGGCTGGTGCGGTCCGCCGGTCTGCGCCGCATCATGGGCATGGCAGGGCGCGCACGGGCGTTGCAACTGTTTTCACAAGATGCCGTGCTGGCGCGGACCTGCGCCCTGCTGGTGCAGGGCGCGCGGCGGCGTCAGGGTTGTGACAGTTGGCCGCCCATTTCCTGAATCATGGTTTCGGTTTCCTGCGGGTGTGCATTGATCAGCTTCACGTTCGCAGGGTTCAGCGCGGGCGCGCCCTTGGGCGCCTGCTGGTGCATCAGGGCGGTCGTCATGCCAAAGGTCGTGATGCCCATGACAAAGTCCGACGCGCTAAGCCCGTGTTCGCGCAGGATCGGCATCAGGCGTTCCATCTGCGCCGTGCGTTCGATCGTCTGTGACAGCGACAGGTTGCCGCTTTCGGGGGGGGTAACATTCCGTGCCTTGATCTCCTTGATGGTGGGGATCATGACCGTGAAGAAATTGTTTGGCAGGCGGTACTGCGCGGCCGCGGTGATGTCATGCATCATCATCGCCTGCTGTTCGGATGTCGGCTGCTGTCCCGCCGGGGCCTGCTGTGCCATCGCAGGCAGCACAGGCAACGACAGCGACAGGGCAGCGACAAGGAAATATGTGCGAAAAGTCATGGCTGGCTGGTCCATTCGCCCTGTTTCATCAAGGATTCACGCGTGCCGTCATGGGTGATGGCGTCCACGTCGATCTGGTTCGACCCGATCATCCAGTCAATATGGATGAAGCTGGAATTTGCGCCACGTTCAGACAGTTGCGCAGCATCAAGGGTGTCGGTGTCGAGCATGCATTTGGTATAGGACTGTCCCAGCGCGATATGGCTGGCGGCATTTTCATCGAACAACGTGTTGCGAAACAGGATGCCGCTGCTGGAAATCGGTGATGAGGCAGGCACCAACGCCACCTCGCCCAGGCGGCGTGCGCCTTCGTCGGTGTCAAGAATGCGTGTCAGGACCTCCTGACCCGTGCGTGCGCTGGCTTCGACAATGCGGCCATCTTGGAAACGCACCGCGATATCGTCAATCAGCGTCCCCTGGTGGAACAGGGGCTTTGTCGCGCGCACCGTGCCATCGACGCGACGGGCATGGGGGGTGGTAAACACTTCCTCGGTCGGGATGTTGGGGTTGCAGGTGATGCCATTGCGTGCGGGTTCCGACCCGCCTGCCCATGCGTGCCCATCGGCAAGCCCTACCGTCAGGTCCGTATCCGGCCCCCGGAAATGCAGTGCCGCAAAACGGCGGTCATTCAGCCATGAGGCACGCCGGTGCAGGGTTTCGTTATGCCGCGCCCATTCTGCCACCGGGTCGGCGGTCGTTACGCGCGACGCGGTAAAGATGGCATCCCACAGGCGGGCAAGCGCCTGTTCGGGGGGCAGGTCGGGGAACACCTGCTGTGCCCATGTGGGGGTGGCGCAGGCAACAATGTTCCAGTTGATGGCAAAATTGGTGATCAGTTCCATGGCGGGCCGCCCCGCCAGTGATGACGCGCGTGACGCACGGGCGACGCGGTCGTGGTTTTCCCCCGACAGCAGCGTGGGATTGCCCCCCGTGATTGCCATGCGGGCCGCCCCTTCGCGATAGGCCTCCGCCATGCCGTCCTGCAGCCACTTTGCCGCCGTGTCGAACGTGTCGTCGGGTGCATGGCGGAAACGCGCCAGCGTGGTTTCATCGTCGCTGTAGAACGTGCTGACCAGTGATGCCCCCGCGCGATAGGCATGTTCGGTAATGCGCCGCACCAGCGGCACCGCGTCGAGCGGCGCGGTAATCAGCAGTTGCTGGCCATGGGCGATATTCAGCCCGACCCGGACCGCAACCTCGCCAAGCCGGTCGAGGAGTTCTGCGTGGTTGGAAGCTGGGGCCATGCGTGCATTCATCCTGTTTATGGCGATAGGGATGGCGGGCCGCGCTGTGCCCGCCCTGTCACGAGGTGTCTGTCACGATACGATAGACGATAGTCCACGGTTGCGTAAAATCATACCGTAACCTGTTGGGGAAAAGCGAAGGTGATGCAAATGGCGGGGATACCTGATGGTCGCGGAAATGCCGTCAGGCTGTGTGAGGTCGCCGCCGTGCGTGAACGCCCGCAACGTGTCGTCACGCAGGGGCGTGCGCTTGTGGTTTGGAGCACGCAGGACGGGCGGGTATGCGTGTTCGATGATCGCTGCCCGCATGGCAATGCGCGCCTGTCCACTGGTTATGTCCAGTATGACCGGCTTGTCTGCCCGCTGCATATGTGGACCTTTGGCATACGCGGCGACGTGGATGCGCCCGGTGGGCGGATTGAGGCGGCAAACCCCATGCCGCGTCCCTATGACGCATGGGTGGAGGGGGAAGATGTCTGGGCTGACGTACGTCCCGCCATGGGAAAGTCTGCAAATTAACGCATTGAGAAGTAGTAAAAATTTTGGTGAATCTTTTTCGCAAGCTCTGAAAGACGCAGCCTTTTTCGCTTCAGGGGTGGCGCTCAAAAACTTTCATTCACTACGGCATGCCGTCAGTTAAGCCCTGAAAGCTTGAGCAGAGTGTTTGAAAACAGCTCATTGACAAAAAAGAAAAGTTTTGGGTGCCGCCTTTTGATCGAAAAAGGCGGCGTCTTCTGAAGCTTTTTGGAAAAAGCTTCACCAAAAACCTTTATAATTTCAGGATGTTATCGAGCCTGATTGTTTAAACAGTCTCTGGGCTGAGGGGGTGTATTTTCTGTCGCTCTATATGGACTGTTTTTCCGGCTTTGGAGGAGAACAATCGATGCGGCGCTATGGCTTACGTTGGCGAGCAGTGAGAGCGGATAACTGATGACACGCCGTAGAATCCGGGTCTTCGCGTAGCAGCCATCCCCGGATTACCGCGAGGATATAATCGCACTGCGCCTGTTCCAGGGCGCGCCCCTTCGCAAAGCCATGCCATTTCTCTATGCAGCCGCGACAGCAGGTGCCGGTTGCATGCTGTGCGACGAAAACCGGATGCCCCCGCCATGGGGTCTGCCGCCCGTCCTTATGCGGGTGGGCGGGGGCGAGGCGTGTCGCAATGAACTCAGCCGCATGTTCGCATACATTGTGCAGCCCCTGCCGGTGCAGATAGGCCCGATCCCTTGTGTCGAGATGAAAACGTGTGCGAAAGCGCGAGCGCGACAGTCGCGCCCACAGATCCTCTGCGACATCAGGTAGTGTGGTGGACAGGGCCGTATCAGGCTGTGTCGTATCAGGGTGGGTCGTATCACATTGGGCCGTGCCTGCTGGCGTCTCCCGTGATGGCGGCGGTGGCGCGAACAGGTCCGCCTGTCCCGCCGGTGGGGCCGCCGCCTGCCTGCGACGCGAGGGCGCGCGCACCGTCATGACCGGGGCGTGCTTCAGGCCGGGCGCACCAGAATGTGCTTCTTCTTGCCGGATGACAGCTTGATAACCCCGTCATGCAGGTCGCCTTCGCCGATCATGCGTCCCTCATCCGTCACCACCTCGTCATTAAGGCGTGCGCCACCCCCACGGATCAGGCGGCGTGCCTCCCCATTGCTGGCGACAAGGCCACTGTCGGCAAACAGGCGGAATGCCGGGATACCTTCATGCAGGGTGGCGGCGGCGATGCTGATGGAGGGCAGGGCATCCGCGCTCAGCGCACCTTCCTCAAACGTGCGGCGGGCGGCCTCGGCGGCCTGTTCGGCTGCCGCGCGGCCATGGCACAGGGCGGTGGCCTCGGTTGCCAGGACCTTCTTCGCCTCGTTGATGCCCGCACCGGGCAGGGCGGCCAGACGGTCGCATTCCTCAACCGGCAGGTCGGTAAACAGGCGCAGGAAACGCCCCACATCGGCATCTTCGGTATTGCGCCAGAACTGCCAGTATTCAAAGACCGGCAGGCGTGCCGCCGACAGCCAGACCGCGCCGCGCGCGGACTTGCCCATCTTGGTCCCCGAACTGGTGGTCAGCAGCGGCGTGGTCAGGCCGAACACCTGTTGCTGGTTCATGCGCCGCACCAGGTCGATGCCCGATACGATGTTCCCCCACTGGTCCGATCCGCCCATCTGCAATGTGACGCCATGGCGGGCGTTGAGTTCGCGGAAATCATAGGATTGCAATATGGAGTAATTGAACTCCAGAAAGGTCAGGCCCTGTTCGCGTTCCAGCCGGCTGCGTACCGAATCGAACGACAGCATCCGGTTGATCGAGAAATGGACACCCACATCACGCAGCAGGTCGATATAGGACAGCCGGTCCAGCCAGTCGGCGTTATTCGCCAGGATCGCGCCGGACTTGTCTTTCGCGCTGGACTTGTCATCGAATGACAGGAACTGCCGAAGGCATCCCTCAATCCCGCGCAGGTTCTGTGCAATCGTCTCGGCCGTCATCAACTGGCGTGCTTCCTCGCGGAAGGAGGGATCGCCGATCTTCGCCGTGCCCCCGCCCACCAGCGCGACAGGCCGGTGGCCGTGTTTTTGCAGCAGACGCAGCATCATGATCTGGATCAGGCTGCCGACATGCAGGCTGTCCGCCGTGGGATCAAACCCGATATAGCCCGAAACCGGCCTCGCCTGCATGGCGGCGTCGAGCGCCTCCATATCGGTGCACTGGAAGATGAAGCCACGTGCCTCGGCCTCGCGGAGGAATTCGCTTTTGGGCATGGTCTCTACTGTATCTGCGGGTTGTCACGGGTCCACCCTGGGGTGGCGATGCGACAAGGGGTCTAGCATGATCGCGCCATGCGAAGAAACCATCCGCCAACCAATGCGTTGGCGGGACCGGGCCTCTGTCCGGTCACGTAACCGGACAGTCAGAAGCGCGGGAGGAGACATGGCGCGACAACATGCCGGCCGGCCCTGTGACAGGAGGGTGTGCGACGGGGTGCAATACCATAGGGCACGATATGACCCCGCACCCTGCGACAGCGGGCGCTGCGCGACGGCGGCGTCGCGTATGCCCGGTATCGTGTCGTCAGGCGTCGCCCGTGCGTCAGTCGGCGGCGAGGGCCAGCGCGCGGCGGTTCATCACAGTGCTGACATGGTCTTCAAGCGCAGCGGCGACTTCATCCGCGTGGGAGGCGAAGATGTGGTCCGCGCCCTTGAAGATGCGGTAGTCCACCTCGACACCCTTTTGGGTGTTGAGCTTGTCCACCAGTTTATGCACGGCGGGTTCGGGCACCAGTTCGTCGGCATCGCCCGCGATCATCAGGCCACCGCATGGACAGGGGGCGAGGAAGCCGAAATCATAATGGTTGGCGGGGGGCGCCACGCTGATCCAGCCGGTGATTTCGGGGCGGCGCATCAACAGTTGCATGCCCACGAACGCACCAAAGGAATATCCCGCGATCCACAGGCCGCGTGCATTGGGGTTGACCATCTGCATCCAGTCGAGTGCGGCGGCCGCGTCCGAAATTTCCCCGATGCCACCGTCATAGCGCCCCTGGGAACGCCCGACCCCGCGCGAGTTGTAGCGCATGACCGAAAAGCCCATCTTTTCGAATTCGCGATACATCGCATAGGTGATGCGGTTGTTCATGGTGCCGCCATGCAGCGGGTGCGGATGAAGAACCAGTGCAAGCGGCGCGTTCGGCTCGCTTGAGTGATGGTAGCGTCCTTCCAGGCGGCCGTCAGGGCCGGCGAACATGACCTCAGGCATATATATCCCGCATATGGTTGCCCGGCTGCCTGATGGCATGGCGGCGGGGCGGTTGTCATTGTTGCCTGTCCGATGGCGATGCCCCGCACCGGACTGGCGACTGATCAAGTGGCCCGGCGGCAGCAATGCTGGCCCCGGTGGCGCCGTAGCGACCCGATGGCGGCCATGTTGCGGCGCCGGTAAACCCAAAACATATGTCTGCACCCCACGGCCCCGGATGCCGTGATGCCCGGATACCGGGACTGAGTGTGCGCGGACCGGACATATACCGATTGGGCCTGATAATGCTGACGTGGCCTAGGGATTAAAAATGTTAGTTTGTCGGGTAAGCGTTGCGTCTGTGGCAGGCATGTCGGGGTATGGCGTTGCGTGTGCCGGCCTGTCCTTATGCTGCCTCATGGTCTGCGCTCCGCCATGTGTTGCTGCGTGATGGGGCGGGGGCTTGCCGTTGCCCGGCTCCCGCCGGGCCTCATCACACGTGTGGGATGCGCAGCTTATAGCGAGGCCAATTCACAAATTGCCACATAAATCGTAAACATGGGCCACGAAGTAATGCCGTGGTATTGGCGGGCACAGAAGGATCGGGGATTGAAATGAACGGTGCCGGCGGGGATTTTTTCTATCTGGACGCCAATGCGTCGGAGCCACTTCGCCCCGAGGCGCTCGATGCGATGACGGCGGCGGCGATGGTGTGTGGCAACCCCGCGTCGGTCCATCGGTCAGGTCGCGCCGCGCGTGCCGTCATGGAGTCCGCGCGGGAAGAAATTGCCGCCACGTTCGGTGTGACGGCGGAAAACTGTGTCATGACATCCGGCGGGACGGAGGCCAATGTCCTGGCGGTTGATGCGTTGGGGCGCGGGCGGCGCATCCTGTATGGCGCAAGCGAACATGACGCCGTGCGCATGGCCGCGCAGGCGCATGGCGGGCAGGCCATTCCCATCGACGCGCAGGGTGTGATCCGCCTCGACACGCTGGCGGCCCTGCTGGCACAGCCGGGGGAGGCGCTGGTCTGCGTGATGCTGGCCAATAACGAGACGGGTGTGATCCAGCCGATTGCCGAGGTCGCGCGCCTGTGTCGCGCACATGGCGCGCGTCTGCATGTCGATGCGGTGCAGGCGGCCGGACGCATGGCGGTGGACCTGCGCGTGCTTGGCGCGGATAGCGTGGCGGTGTCGGGGCATAAATTCGGCGGGCCGAAGGGCACCGGCGCGCTCTTGCTGGCGGGGGCGGGGTTCGTCGCCCTGTCGCCCATGCTGGCGGGTGGGGGGCAGGAACAGGGGCGGCGCGGTGGTACGCCCGCGCTGCCGGCTATCGCCGGTATGGCCGCCGCCCTGTCGGCCGCGACGCGTGACCTGGCCGATCCCACGCATCGGGCGCGCCTTGCGCGGTTGCGCGACGACATTGACCGTGTGGCGCGTGACTGTGGCGCGGTGGTCTGTTCGGCGGATGCGCCACGACTGGCGCACACCACCTGCCTTGTCCTGCCACACCGGCGTGCGCAGACGCAGTTGATCGCACTCGACATGGCGGGGTTTTGCGTCTCCGCCGGGGCGGCATGTTCGTCGGGAAAGGTCGCGCGTTCGCATGTGCTGGTCGCGATGGGGCTACTGGATCAGGCGGAATGTGCGATTCGCGTCTCCCTGCCATGGTCGGTGACAGATGCGCAGGTGGGGGCGTTCATGGCCGCATATGCCGACATGGTCGCCCGCCTGCCCCTGCGCGCGGCGGTTTGACGTGGACAACGTGAGGGCGCGCTTTACAATGGCGCGGTGACGACAGGGTTCCGGCTGCTGCCTTTTTGTGAAAAAAAGCGATGCTCTTTGAAGGTTTTTGAAAAAGCTTCATCAGGAACGTCCTTGCGCCAGCCCGGCATGGTGCCGTGCGGGAACATTGTCCTGGCATGGTGGGGATCGACCCACACGTGGCGGAGTTATGTGGCGGAGTTATGATGACAATGCTGGATATGGCACGTCCGGGCGCCCAGACGCCAGATGGGGAAATCTACCTCGATTATCAGGCGACGACGCCGTGCGATCCGCGCGTGGTCGATGAAATGCTGCCATGGTTCACCACGCATTTCGCCAATCCCCACAGTGTGGATCACGCGGCGGGGCGGCGAGTGCATGACGCCGTGGAAATCGCCCGCGCCCGTGTCGCCGCCCTGCTGGGTGCGCAGGCGCGTGAGGTTGTGTTCACGTCCGGTGCAACGGAGGCCAACAACCTTGCCATCAAGGGGGCGGTGCGTCACCTGCTGTCCACCGGCACGGCGCGACGGCGGGTCATCACGGTGGCCACGGAACATAAATGCGTGCTGGAATCCGTCCGTGATCTCCGGGCCGAAGGGTGCGAACCCGTTATCGTGCCGGTCGGGGCGGACGGGCGGCTGGACCCCGATGTGCTGCACCGTGCGCTGGAGGTGCCGACCCTGCTGGTCAGCATCATGATGGCGAACAATGAAACCGGCGTGATGCATGACATGGCCGGGCTTGCCCCGCTGGTGCGCCGTGCGGGTGCGCTGCTGCACAGCGACCTTGCACAGGCGGTGGGCAAGGTCGCGGTGGATGTGCGCGCGCTGGACCTCGACCTTGCCTCGGTTTCCGCGCACAAGATGTACGGGCCAAAGGGGGTGGGCGCGCTGTTCGTACGGCGCAGGCCGCGCGTGCGGCTGGCCGCGCTGTTTTCGGGCGGGGGGCAGGAACGCGGCCTGCGCTCGGGGACGCTGCCCGCGCCGCTGCTGATCGGTTTCGGGGCGGCGTGCGACATCGCGATGCGTGAAATGGCCGGTGATGCCGCGCGCGGGCGGATGCTGCGTGACCATCTGCTGCACCTGCTGCGTGCCGGATGTCCGGGGGTGGAGGTCAATGGTGACATGGAACATCGCCTGCCGACCAACCTGAACCTGCGTTTCGCAGACGCGACGGCCCTTGATATCATGGCGCGTGCGCCCGAACTGTGTGTGTCCACGGGGTCGGCCTGTTCCTCGGCCGAGGTGGTGCCGTCTTATGTGCTGACGGCAATGGGGCTGGATGCGGCGCAGGCGGCGCGAAGCTTGCGTCTGGCGGTCGGACGCTATACCTCACGCGCCGATATGGATCGTGCGGCGCAGATCCTGTGCCGTGCCGCGGCCGGGGGCGCATAGCGCGGGGATAGGAATGGCCCGGCATGGATGTCCGGGCGTGGAACTGTGTTCAGGATGGAATGATGGCGCATATTGTTTTTGTCGAACGTGATGGCACCCGGCGCGAGGTCGCGGCCCCGCTTGGGCTGTCGGTGCTGGAAATCGCGCACAAGAACGGGGTGGACCTTGAGGGTGCGTGCGAAGGGTCGCTGGCCTGTGCGACGTGCCATGTGGTTGTCGATCCGCAGTGGGCGGAAAAGCTGACGCCCCCGACCGAGGATGAGGAAGACATGCTCGACCTTGCCTTCGGGTTGGAAAAGACATCGCGCCTTGGCTGCCAGATCGTCATGACCGAGGCGCTGGACGGGCTTGTGGTGCGCCTGCCGCGTGCATCCTGAACGCGGATGTCCCGGGCGGGGCATGTGCCGGATGCGCGCGTGCCGGACGGGCATGTTCGTGGCGGGTGGCCCGATAATTCCTTTGACGCCGGGCCTGTGCCTTCGATAGGCAGGATGGCCCGGTTGTCCTCAATTCGTGTGAAAGTATAACGGACCCATGCGTATCCTGGTCGCCATGTCCGGTGGGGTGGACAGTTCGGTTGTCGCCGCCCGTCTTGTCGAAGAAGGGCATGAGGTGGTGGGGGCGACCCTGCAACTGTATGATTCGCGCGAAAGCGCGCGCAAGGGCGCGTGCTGTGCGGGACGTGACATCCATGATGCACGTCGCGTGGCCGATCGCCTTGGCATCGCGCATTACGTCATCGACGCCGAACGGCGCTTCCGCGACAGCGTGATCGAGACATTCGCCGACGCCTATGCCGAAGGGGAAACGCCAGTCCCCTGTGTCGCCTGTAACCAGGGGGTGAAATTCACCGACCTTCTGGGCATGGCGCGTGACCTTGGCGTCGATGCGATGGCCACCGGCCATTACGTCCGCCGCATCGAGGGGCCGCAGGGTGTGGAACTGCACCGTCCGGTGGATGCCGGGCGTGACCAGTCATGGTTCCTGTTTGCCACCACGTTGCAGCAGCTTGGCTTCCTGCGTTTCCCGCTTGGCGATATGCCGGACAAGGACGCCGTGCGGGCAGAGGCCGAACGTTTCGGTCTGGCGGTGGCGGGCAAGCCCGACAGCCAGGACCTGTGTTTCATTCCCGATGGTTCCTATGCCAGGCTGGTGGAGAAACTGCGCCCGCAGACCAGTGGCGCGGGGGAGATCGTGGACCTTTCCGGCAATGTCGTGGGCACGCATGAAGGGGTTGCGCGGTATACCGTGGGGCAGAGCCGCCGCCTGGGTGATGCGACAATGCAGGGGGGCGAACGCCAGATGGTGGTGGGGATCGAACCCGGCCGCAGGCGTGTGGTGATCGGCCCGCGCACGCAGGGTGTGACGCGCGAACTGCGGTTGCGGAACATGAACTGGCTGGTGGAACCGCCTGCTCAGGGCCTGCGCTGCAGTGTGCAGATCCGCGCGCGTGAGGCGGTGCGCCCCGCCACGGTCCGCCGCACGGAAGACGGGGCATCGGTCCTCCTTGACGAGGCGGCGGTGCCCGCACCGGGACAGGCCTGTGTGATGTATGACGGGACACGGGTGCTGGGCGGTGGGTTCATCCGCCGGCACGACAGCGCCGCCTGAAGGCCACGAAAGGACGAAGACATGGCAGAGGGAAGATTGGTCATCGGGACGCGGCGTTACTCCTCCTGGTCCTTGCGCGGCTGGCTTGCCGTCAGGCTGGCAGCGCTGGATGTGGAGGAGGTGGTGATCCCGCTTTCCAACGATGGCAACACGTCGGCCATCAGGACCATTTCCCCCAATGGCAAGGTGCCTTATCTGGAACATCGGGGAAGTGCGGTGTGGGAAAGCATCGCGATCTGTGAATATTGTGCCGATCAGGCGCCAGCCCTCTGGCCGGTCGCGCCGCGTGCGCGCGCCTTTGCACGCTCCATCGCGGCAGAGATGCATGCCGGTTTCCGTGCGGTGCGCGCGGCGATGCCGATGAATGTCGGGCGTCATGCCCGTCCGCTGGCGGGCGGCACGAATGACGACATCGATGCGGACATCGCGCGTATCGACGCTATCTGGACCGAGGCACGGCTGGATTTCGGGCAGGGCGGCGCGTTCCTGTTCGGTGCTGATTTTACACTGGCTGATGCGATGTATGCGCCCATCGTCTCGCGCTTCCTGTCCTATGGCGTGACCCCTTCGCCGGAATCAGTGGCCTATATGAACGCGGTGCGTGCGCATCCGCTGGTGGATCAGTGGTACCAGGCCGCGCTGGCGGAGCCGAAGGAATGGCGCAACGCCAGGTTCGAGGACATCCCCTGAGGGGTCGTATCGCCCGGTGTGGGGTAAACCCGGTGCGGAGTGAGTGATGCGTGTCGTGACAGTACTGCCCCGGCGGGAGGGATATTCCCCCGACGCGGTGGGCGCCATCGGGTTGCAGGTCACGGCCATGGCCGGGACGGATGATGTGGTCGTGGGCATGCCCATTACGGGCACACCGCTGTCTGGTGGCCGGTTCGTGCCGGCGGTGATGGGGTGGTGGCCACCGGGGACGGCGCTGTGGCGTTATGCATGCGCGGTGGCGCGTGCGATCCGTCGCACCATACCCGCACCTGAGCTGATCGAGGTGCATAACCGTCCCGACATGGCCCTGTTCCTGGCGCGCCGGTTCCCCGGCGTTCCCATCCTGCTGGTGCTGCATAACGATCCGCAGGGCATGCGTTTTGCCCGCACGCCCGCGCAACGGCGTGCATTGGTGGGGCGGGTGCGTATCGCCGCCGTATCACACTGGCTGCGTGCGCGCTTCCTCGACGGCCTGCCTGACGATTGCGGCGCGCGCGTCGTGTTTTCCCCCAATGGCACCGCCGTGCCCGCAACCTGTACGCCGGCCGCCGCGCGTGAAGCGGTGGTGATGTTCGCAGGGCGTGTGGTCGCGGACAAGGGGGCGGACCTGTTCGTGCAGGCATGGGCCAGCATCCGCGCGGCCCATCCCGGCTGGCGCGCGGTGATGTATGGCGCGGACCGTTTTTTTGCGCAGGCGCCTGAAACCCCCTTCATCGCAGCACTGCGGCCGCAGGCAAAGGCGGCAGGGGTGAAGATGTTGGGATACCGCCCCCATGCCGATGTATTGGCGGCGATGGGACGGGCGGCGATCGTGGTCATGCCCGGACGCTGGCCTGAACCCTTTGGCCTCAGCGCGCTGGAGGCAATGGCGGCGGGGGCGGCGCTGGTGTCCGCGCCGTATGGGGCGCTGTCGCGGGTGGTGGGCGATGGCGGCCTGCTGGTGCCGCCAATGCCGGTGGAGGGGCTGGCCGCCGCCCTGTCGGGCCTGATGGGTGCGCCCGCCGCGCGCGCGGCCCTGTCGGCGCGGGGACGCGAACAGGCGCGCCGGTTCGACCTGCCCCATGCCCGTGCCATCCGGCACGAGGTCCGCGCCGCCTGTATCGGCGCAGGGGTGTGATGTGGGCGCATGTTCGGGGCGCATGACCATCGCGCATGTCGGCAGCATGGGGGCTGGGTATGTGACAGGCGCACCAGTATGCCTATATGCAGGAAACGTAATTCGAGAGTGATGGAGTAACACCATGTCGGACGCCACGCAGGCATCGCTGGATACGGACAGGCTTGTGCCGGTCACGGTCCTGACCGGATTTCTGGGCGCGGGAAAGACGACGCTGCTCAATCACATCCTGACCGCCGAACATGGCCGCAAATATGCGGTTGTGGTTAATGAATTCGGCGAACTGGGTGTGGATAACGACCTTGTCGTGGATGCGGACGAGGAAGTGTTCGAAATGAATAACGGGTGCATCTGCTGCACCGTGCGGGGTGACCTGATCCGTATCCTTGGCAACCTGATGAAGCGGCGCGGCAGGTTCGACGGCATCATCGTGGAGACGACCGGCCTGGCCGATCCCGCCCCCGTTGCGCAGACCTTCTTTGTCGATGAGGATGTGCGCGGCAAGACGCGCCTTGATGCGGTTGTGACCGTTGTGGATGCCTATAACGTGCTTCAGACCCTTGAGGACAGCACAGAGGCGGTGAACCAGATCGCCTTTGCTGATGTGATCATCCTCAACAAGACCGACCTTGTGGACGAAGTGGCGCTGGCCAGCATCGAATCGCGTATCCGTGCGATCAACGGCGTGGCGCGCCTGCATCGTGCGCAGCGCGGCGATGTCGCGCTGAGCGATGTGCTCGATCAGGGCGGGTTCGACCTGCAACGCGCATTGCAGCAGGCCCCGCATTTCCTGGAAGAGACCGAACACCATCATGAGGAGGACGTAACGTCGATGTCCTTCGTGGTTGAGGAACCGCTTGACGCGGCAAAGTTCCAGGCATGGATCGGCGCGCTGTTGCAAGAACAGGGCGCGGACATCCTGCGCGCCAAGGGCATCCTGAATTACAGGGGCGAGCCCCAGCGTTTTGCGTTTCAGGCGGTGCATATGATGGCTGATGGCGGCTTCATCGGCCCGTGGAAAGCGGACGAGACCCCGCAATCGCGCCTTGTGTTCATCGGGCGCAACCTTAACCGCCCGCAACTGCGTCGTGGTTTTGAAAGCTGCCGTGCGAGATGAGTGAGCAGATGAACACGACCATGCCCGAAACCCTTCTGCAACGGCGTGGCGCCACCCGCACATTGCAGGCCCATGTGACCGGCTGCGTCATTTCGCGTGACAGCCAGCAGGTCGCCTTCGTCACGGGGGAGGGGGATATCGTCCTCGCCCCGCGTGCGGATTGGGGGCAGGCCGATGCGTGGCAGGTGATGACCATCCATGATGGTGCGATCCTGTCGGTCGCGCCCGATGCGGGGCCGGGTGGGTTCCTGACGGGGGGGGACGACAACGCCCTGCGCCGCGTGGCCGCCGATGGGTCCGTCAGTGACCTGGTCAAGGGCCGCCGCTGGATTGAACATGTCACGACCTGGACCAACCCCAGGGATGCGACGAAGGGCGGCGTGATCGCCTTTGCCGCGGGCAAGAATGTGGAACTGCGTGATGCGTCGGGGGCGAATACGCTCAAGACGCTGGAACATCCCTCCACCGTCAGCGGCATTGCGTTCGACGCCAAGGGCAAACGTATCGCCGCGTCGCATTACAATGGTGCGACGATGTGGTTCGTGCAGGCCAGGGTGGACACGCCGCGGCTGCTGGAATGGAAGGGCAGCCATATCGGCATCGCCATCCATCCAGAGGGCGAGGCGCTGGTGACGTCGATGCAGGAATCCGAACTGCATGGCTGGCGGCTGTCGGACGGGCACAACATGCGCATGAGCGGCTACCCCTCCAAGGTGCAGTCGATGGCCTTTACCCGCAATGGAAAATGGCTCGTCACCAGTGGCGCGGATGTCGTGGTGATGTGGCCGTTCTTTGGCGGTGGGCCGATGGGCAAGGCGCCCGCGGAACTTGGCGGGGTGCCGGGCGTACCCTGTACCCGTGTTGCAACCCATCCCGTCCATGACATCGTGGCGGCGGGTTTTGCCGACGGCACGGTGCTGATTGCCGACAGTGCGGCGCAAAAGATCCTGCCGGTCTGCACGGCGGGGGGCGGGCCGGTATCCGCCCTGACCTTCAGCGAGGATGGCTGCGCCCTTGCTTTCGGGACAGAGGAAGGACGCATCGCCATCGTGGACCTGTCCGCGCGTTGAGCACGGGATCGCACGCGGGCGGCATGTCCGGGTTGGATGTGCCCCCTGTGCGCGTCCTGCATATCATGGCGGGGCGGGGAAATGGCGGGGCGGAACTTTATTCCACCGATGTGATCCTCAGCCTGCAGCATGCGGGACTGTCACAATGCGTGGTGATGCGCCCGGATGCGCCGCGGGCTGCGGAACTGCGCGCGGCGGGGGTGGATGTCATCACCGATCCCCTGAATGTGCCCTTTGCGATGATGCAACGCCGGCGCGTGGGGCGTGAAATCGCGCGCTATCGGCCGGATATCGTGCATTGCTGGCTGCGCCGTGCGGCCGAACTGACGCCGCCCAATACGGGGCGGTTGGCGCAGGTCATTGGCTGGTTCGGTAATTACAAGGATCTGCGCGCGTTTTCGCACTGCCGCTGGTTCGTGGGCTGCACACCTGACATGGCGGATTCGATGCAGGCGCGCGGGGTTGCTGCCGATCATGTCGCCTATATCCCGACCTTCCCCTCGGTGGAGGACGCTGCCCCGGTATCGCGGCGGTCCCTGAAGACGCCCGATGATGCCCGCGTGCTGCTGACGCTGTCGCGCCTGCATGAGGCAAAGGGGCTGGAGACGTTGTTGCGCGCATTGCGTGACCTGCCGGACTGTTACCTGTGGATGGCAGGCGACGGGCCGCTGCGTGATGCGCTGGGGGATCTGGCTGCGACGCTGGGGGTGGCGTCGCGTGTGCGTTTCCTTGGCTGGCGGACGGACCGTGGCGCGTTGCTTGCTGCGGCGGAGGTCTGTGTGCTGCCGTCACGTTATGAACCGTTCGGGACGGTCATCCTTGATGCATGGTCGGCGCGCGCGCCGCTTGTCGCCTGTGCCAGCGCCGGGCCGCGCGCGCATGTCCGCGATGGGGAAAATGGCATGCTGGTGCCGATTGACGACGTACCCGCCCTGACGCATGCCCTGCGCGCCGTACTGGATGATCCGGCACTGCGTGCGCGGATCGTGGCGGGGGGATATGCGCAGTACCGTGCCCGTTACACGCGTGAGGCGGTGACGCAACAATGGCTGGATTATTACCGCCGCATCTGCGTGCCGGGATGACGTCATGAAACCAGTGTGACGTCATGAAATCTGGTTTCTGTATTTTTAAAACACTATGTCTTTCAAAGATTTTCTAGAAATCATTGCCAGGAGCATCTGGCCTTTACCGCGTGGGGGCTGCCTGTTCTGGCGCAACCGGTGCCGGAGGGGCGGGCGGTTGCTGCTTTGCCACGCCGCCGAGGAATGATTCCGCCAGCGCACTGTATAGCGAATGGTGGCAGATCATGCGTGAGACGCCATAGGCAAGGAATGCGGTAGCCAGCAGGGCCAGCGTGACTTCCTGATTGTCGCACATTTCCATGACGATGACCGACGCCGTCAATGGTGACTGTACCACGGCGGAAAAATATCCCACCATCCCCAGCAGGACGACCGCACCCGGCGTGGTGTGGGGCAGGAACTGTGCCACCCATCCACCAAACCCCGCCCCGATCGCCAATGATGGCGCGAACAGCCCACCCGGAATGCCGGAGCAGTAGGAAATGATGGTGGCGATGAATTTCAGGATGAAGAACGATGCGGGGTAATGTGCCTGTCCATCAATGATGGCATGCGCCTGATAATATCCCGTGCCGTAGGTGATGCCGTCCGATGCGATGCCAAGGATCGCCAGCATCAGGCCGCATGTGGCGGCGAACGCCACGGGATGGCTTTTGGCAAAGCGTCCCAGCGCACCCGGAAGGCCCGCCGTCGCACGGATCAGGATGGCGGAAAACACGCCACCGCCCACGCCGCCAAGGATGCCGCAGGTCAGCACCGCGATCCAGCTGATGCCGATGGGCACGCTGACGTCGGTATGGCCGAAATAGGTATAGTTGCCGACCAGCGCGATGGCGGTGACACCAGACAGGATCACACCCGTCAGCATGGTGCCACTGGTGCGCTGTTCGAAAGAATGGCTCAATTCCTCAATGGCAAAGACGATCCCGGCAAGCGGCGTGTTGAAGGCCGCAGCCACGCCCGATGCCCCCCCCGCCAGGATCAGGCCCCGCCGCATGCTGACGGTGGACAGGTTCAGCCAGCGCCCGCAGGTATGCATGATGGCCGCCCCCACCTGCACCGTTGGTCCCTCACGCCCGATCGACGCCCCGGCCAGAAGGCCCAGCGTCGTCAGTGCGATCTTGCCAAACGCGATCCGCAACGTCAGCAACCGGTCCACCACCGCGAAGTTCGTCAGGTTCAGTGTTGCGATGGTCTGCGGGATGCCGCTGCCCTGTGCGCCACGGAACCATGTCCGCGTCAGCCATGATGACAGGGCAAGCCCACCTGGCGTGACAATCAGCATGACCCACGGGTTCCATGCGATCAGGTGCGTGCGGATGGCCGCCGCCCTGTCCGCCGCAAGGGCAAAGACGACCGCCACGATTCCCACGGCGATGGCCGCCGTCCAGCAGGCAAGCTTGCGCCGCCACTGTTCCGTGGTGATCCGTGCGGAACGCCGCAGGTGACGCCTGCGGGCCGGGGTAAGGTCAGGTTTCATAGCCGGACAGGGCTTTCAGTAATGACGTGGAACCGGAACCGGTATCTGCTGTGCAAAGATGGAGATAACGTTATCAGACGGGCGTACCGTTCCAGGGTGCGCCGTGCTGATGGTGCGTTGTGGCGCGCAGGGGCCGTTCGGGGTGGGGTGACATCGTGCATGACCGCCACAATGACCCCAAACCCGTGTGTTGGTACAGGGTTGCCGGATCATGTCGCCGTGCCACTGCATGGCTGCCATCCCCGTTGCAACAGTCATCAGGGCAGGACAATGATGCCGTTATGCTTGGCCTTGCGTTCGGGTTCAACATGAATATTGATCAGCGCACTGCCAAGTTCCCGGCGTAATGCCTCCTCGATACGGTCACAGATCTGATGGGCGGCCTCCACACTCATGTCGCCAGCAACGACGAGGTGAAATTCGATGAAGGTCATCGCGCCGACGATACGCGCGCGGATGTCATGCGCCTCGATCGCGCCCGTGGCGTTGATGGAGATGATCCGGCGGATCTGCGTCAGCGTGGCCGGTTCGGGTGCCGCGTCCATCAGGCCGGAGATGGAGGTGCGCATCATGTCCCACCCGGTGCGCAGCACATTAAGCGCGATCAGCCCGGCAAGGATGCTGTCCAGCCTGTCCCATCCCGTCAGAGGGATCAGCACAAAGCCCGCCACCAGCGCGGCTGACGCCCATACGTCGGACAGCACATGCTGTGCCCCCGCGATCAGGGTGGGCGACTGGTGGCGTCGCCCTGCCGCCATCATGACCGCCCCCCATACGAGGTTGAGAATACCCGCCCCGCCATTGAAGATTACGCCGATCATGGAATTGGTCGGCAGGTGGGGGTCGAACCATCCCTTCCATGCCTCATGCCCGATGGTTATGGCGGTCATGACCACCAGTACCCCTTCGGCCACGGCGGACAGGTATTCGGCCTTGTAATGGCCATAGGTGTGGTTTTCGTCCGGCGGCAGGCTTGCGACATGCAGCGCCCACAGCCCCGCCACGGCGGCAACGACATTGATGATCGTCTCCAGCGTGTCGGAATACAGCGCGACACTGCCGGTTGCGCGCCACGCCATGTATTTCATCGCCAGCGCAAGGATGCTGACCGCCAGCGTCACCCAGGCGATCAGGTTGCGTGATGCCCCAGAACTGGAACCAGAACCGGAACCGGGGGCGGTGGTCGGCATCGCCGTGTCTGGGGATGTGCTGATCATACGCTATGCGCCGCCGCAAGCATGCACAGCGTTGCATCATGGCGGGTTTCCATCTGCAACGTGGGATGGACGATCCTGAAGCGCGCCTTGAGTTCGCGGGCGATATCATGCAGCGTACGGCTGTTCATCGCGGGGGCATGTTCATCGCGGACAAGATGAACCGTAAGCGCGGTTTCAGTCGTGCTGATGGGCCAGATATGCAGGTCATGCAGGTCCACGATATCAGGCAGGGTGCGCAGATACTCTTCCACCTGCATGCGATCAACCGAACGTGGCACCCGGTCGAGCGCCATATCCAGCGAATCCCGCAGCAGCGACCACGTCCCCGCCACGATGGAGATGGAGACCAGCAGGCTGACCACCGGGTCCATCCACAGCCATCCCGTCATGACGATGATGCCGCCCGACACCACCACCGCCAGCGACATCAGCGCATCGGATGCCATATGAAGGAACGCGCCCCGCAGGTTCAGGTCCCCTTTGCCCCCGCTGGCGAACAGCATTGCCGTCACCCCGTTGACGGCAATGCCGATGGCGGCGACGACCATGACCGTCATGCCCGCAACCGGATGCGGATGGGCAAGGCGCAGCACGGATTCCCAGATGATCCCCCCCGTCACCAGCAGGAGGGCGACCGCATTGCCCAGCGCCGCAAGGATGGAGGAGCGGCGCAGGCCATAAGTGAAATTGGCGGTGGGGGAACGCCGTGACAGGATTTCCGCCAGCCATGCGGCCCCAAGCGCCAGGACATCGGACAGGTTATGCCCCGCATCGGCAAGCAGCGCGAGCGCATGCGACGCGACGCCCCATGTGGCCTCTGCGATGACGTAAATCAGGTTCAGCGCGATCCCGAAGGCAAAGGCCCTGCCATACGAGGCCGGGGCATGGGCGTGGTGATGGCCGAACGCGCCGTGGGCATGGTCATGGCCCGCATGTCCATCCTCCTCATCATGGTCATGGCTGTGCCCATGACCGTCATCATGATGGGGGGAATGATCATGCCCATGACCATGACAGGATTCGTCGTGATGCTCGTCGCCCATTGGCGCGCTCTTTCCTCGGTCTGTGTCCCGGCGATGCTGCGCCATGGAACGCGAACTTTCAGCGGCTGGGGACATGCGGCGCGCATGGGGCACCCGCATTAATGCGACATGCCGCCCTCGCCCCATCCGGGTCGGCATGATATGGCAGGCGCGCCGCACACGGGCAATGGGTGATTGCAGATCACATGCCCATTCATGTCATACCCCCTGCCGGAGCATCATCGTGTCGATGGACCCTTTCCCGATGATCAGACTTACCGAACTGCGCCTTCCCCTTGGTCATGACCGCGCGGCGCTGGAACAGGCCATTGTGGAACGCCTGGATATCGCCCCTGATGCGCTGGAGGGGTTCGAGATATTCCGTCGTGGCCATGATGCGCGCAGGCGGGGGCGGGTGGTGATGGTCTATACCATCGACTGCCGGGTGCGTGACGCGGATGTGGTGCTGGCGGCGCATGCGCAGGACCGCAATGTGGTTGTGGCGCCCGACACCCGCTACCGCATGTGCATTGATGATGGCGCACGCCTTGCCACGCGCCTGGGTTACAGCCGTCCGGTCGTGGTCGGTGCGGGGCCATGCGGGCTGATGGCGGCACTGGTTCTGGCGCAGATGGGGTTGCGGCCCATCATTGTCGAACGTGGCAAGGTGGTGCGCGAACGCACCGTCGATACGTTTGCGTTGTGGCGCAAATCCGTCCTCAATCCCGAAAGCAACGTGCAGTTCGGCGAAGGCGGGGCAGGGACGTTTTCCGACGGCAAGCTTTACAGCCAGGTCAGCGATCCACGCCATTATGGCCGCAAGGTGCTGGAAGAGTTCGTGCGCGCTGGCGCGCCGGAGGAAATCCTCTATATCTCCCACCCGCATGTCGGCACGTTCCGCCTTGTCTCCATGGTGGAACATATCCGCGCCCAGATCGAGGCGCTTGGCGGGGAATACCGCTTTGACGCGCATGTGGATGAACTGCTGATCGACGTGGCGGCGGATGGCGCGCGCCACGTCACGGGGGTGCGGCTGGGGGATGGGCAGGTCATTGCGGCCACGCATGTCATCCTTGCCATCGGGCACAGCGCACGCGACACGTTCGCCCGCCTGCACGCCAGCGGGGTGGAAATGGTGGCAAAGCCCTTTTCTATCGGCGTGCGTATCGAACACCCGCAATCAGTCATTGATGTCGCGCGATATGGCACCCGCACGCCGGACCCGGTGGTCGGGGCGGCGGATTACCGGCTGGTGCATCATGCGTCCAATGGGCGCGCGGTCTATTCCTTCTGCATGTGCCCCGGCGGCACGGTCGTCGCCGCCACGTCGGAGGAAGGACAGGTCGTGACCAATGGCATGAGCCAGTATTCCCGCGCCGAACGCAATGCAAATGCCGGAATTGTGGTGGGTGTCACACCGGATGTGGATTATCCCGGCGGCCCTCTGGCCGGGATTGCGTTCCAGCGTCACTGGGAACGTCAGGCGTTCCTGGCAGGGGGTGGGCGTTATTTCGCCCCGGCGCAGACGGTGGGCGATTTTCTGGCCGGCCGCGCCTCCACCTCGCTTGGCGATGTCGTGCCGTCCTATCGCCCCGGCGTCACGCCAACCGACCTTGCCGCCTGCCTGCCGGATTTCGTGGTCGCCGCCCTGCGTGAGGCGTTGCCGGCCTTTGAACGTAAGCTGGAGGGATTTGCCATGGCCGACGCCGTCATGACGGGGGTGGAGACACGGACTTCCTCCCCCTTGCGTATCCTGCGGGGTGTGGATGGGCAAAGCGTCAATACCGGCGGCCTTTATCCGGCGGGTGAGGGGGCGGGGTATGCGGGCGGTATCCTGTCGGCGGGGATTGATGGCATCCGCATGGCAGAGGCCGTTGCCCTATCGCTGGCGGGACGCCCGGTGGACGGATTGGTGCGCAAGGGGATGGTACAGGCGTCCGAAGCGCGCTAAGGCAGGATTTTCATAAAATCCTGCCTGACTCAGCGCTTTGTTCGCAGGCTGTCGGGTTGGGAGATTAAATGGACATCATTCATAACTTATGAAAATGTATTTCTGTTTTTTGTTGAAAAATTCTGTTATTTTCATAATTTAAGGAATATTTTTTTGTGTAAACTCCCGATCCAGCAGTCTCCAACAGCCTGTCGGATCGGCTCCGGGTTTTGACCAAAAGTGCAATATGGATGTCCCTATGGGGGCAAATTGATCGTTCGCCCAGGATCGGGATAATCAAAGTTGTCAGGTATCGCTTTTTCCAAGAATCCTGTGATGGTATTTGGACCTTTTGAAAACCACCCCACCAAAGACATTGTTGCTGTTCATGGTGTGTTTAAAAGACTGTTTGAAAAGTCAGTCTTGATAACATTCTGAAATTATAAAAGGTTTTTGGTGAAGCTTTTTCCAAAAAGCTTCAGAAGACGCCGCCTTTTTAAAAAAAGGCGGCACCCAAAAACTTTTATTATTTTTTATCAATGAGTTATTTTCAAATCATCTCTAAGGCAGGTAGACCCTTGTGCTTCTGCTCTACAGGAACGAAATCGGGTCGATATCCACATCCACGCGCGCCCCGCGTTCGGGTTTCACACGTGACAGCCATTCGCGCATGATCGGCTGGACCGGGATGTTGCGCCGCGCGCGCAGCAACAGGCGTTGCCGGTGACGTCCGCGCAGGATGGCAAGTGGCGCGGGTGCGGGGCCAAGCACCTGCACACCATCAAGGCGCGGGGCCGCATGCCCCAGTGCGCGGGCGGTCATGTCGGCGGCTTCGGGGGTGTCAGCACTTACGATCAGGGCGACAAGGCGGCCGAAGGGGGGCCAGAAACCGGGGCGGCGCTGTTCGGCTTCCTGCTCCATGAAGCTTGTGAAATCGCCCGAAACCAGCGCTTCCATCACCGGATGGTCGGGCACATAGCTTTGCAACAGGACATGTCCCGCTGCCTCTGCACGGCCTGCGCGCCCGGCCACCTGGTGCAGCAGTTGCACCGTGCGTTCGGCCGCGCGCAGGTCGCCACCGCCAAGGCCAAGGTCCGCATCGACGATCCCCACCACCGTCAGGTGCGGGAAATGCCACCCCTTGGCGACGATCTGCGTGCCGATCACCAGGTCGATTTCGCGACGGGCGATGCGTTCGACCGCGTCTGCGGTGGCCGCAGGACCGTGGAGTGTATCGCTGGCCATCACCAGGATACGGGCGTCGGGAAAGGTCGCGCGCGCTTCTTCTGTAATGCGTTCGACGCCGGGGCCTATGGGGGTCAGGCTGTCTTCGGCGTTGCATGACGGGCATGCGGGCGGCATCTGTTCGTTATGCCCGCAGTGATGGCATGTCAGGATATGACGCGCGCGATGTTCCACCAGCCATGCAGTGCAGTTCGGGCACTGCATCCGGTGCCCGCAGGTGCGGCACAGTGTCAGCGGCGCATAGCCACGGCGGTTGAGGAACAGCATTGCCTGTTCCTGCCGCCCGATCGCATCCCTGATCGCGCCGGTCAGCACGGGGGATAAAAACAGTCCGCGTTCGGGCGGGTCGGCACGCATGTCGAGTGTCCGCACCTGTGGCATGGATGCATTGCCATGCCGCGCGCCCAGACGCAGGTGGCGGTACCGTCCCGCGCCGACATTGGCCAGTGTCTCCAGGCTGGGCGTCGCGGAAACCAGCACGATGGGGGCCGCGTCCATGCGTGCGCGCACCACCGCCATGTCCCGTGCGTTATAGGTGACGCCCTCTTCCTGCTTGAAGGAGGTTTCGTGCTCCTCATCCACAATGATAAGGCCAAGGCGTGCGAACGGCAGGAACAGGGCCGAACGCGCGCCCACCACCACCCGTGCCGCGCCATCGGCGACCGAACGCCACGTCACGCGCCGCAACCTCGTGCCAAGGTCGGAATGCCACAATGCGGGCTGTGTGCCAAAACGCCGCGCGAAACGTCCCGTCCATTGTGATGACAGCGCAATTTCAGGCAGCAGGACCAGCGCCTGCAATCCTTTTTCAAGGCATGCGGCAATGGCCTCCATATAGATTTCGGTTTTGCCCGATCCTGTCACCCCTTCAAGCAGCGTGATCGAGAACCGGTCCTCCGCCACCGTGTCGCGCAGGGCGCGCGCGACGTCGGCCTGCTTCCCCTCCAGCACGGGGGGGGCGTGGGTGGGGTCGGGCATGCCAAAGGCGGGGGGTGTCGGCAATGCCACTTCACGCAGGCAACCCGCCTGTGCAAGGCCACGCACGACGCTGGCCCCGACACCCGCCCGGTTTGCCAGTTCGGTTGTGGATAGTGGCATCCCGAGACGCGCGATCTCAAGAACCCTGTGCCGTGCGGGGGTCAGGCGCAGGTCAGGGGGGGGGCGTGTCCGTGACCGCCCATCCGGCGGCTGGACGCGGGGCGGCGGCCATGGCATTGGCCCGTAACGCCATGGCCAGCACCATGCCCGGCGGTGATAGCGTATAGGCCGCGACCCAGTCGATGAACTGGCGCAGGGCGGCCGGTAGGGGGGGCAGGTCCAGCCGTGCGCTGACGGCGCGCAGGCGGCCGGTGGCGACGGTGGGCATGGGCGGCGGCATGAATTCAGGGGGCAGGCGCAGATGTGTGTCCCACACCACGCCGGTTTCGGTGCGTCGGCCCAGGGGGACTGTCACGATATCCCCGGGATGCAGTGTGCCCGCCGGGGGCATGCGGTAATCCAGCGCACCAGCGAATGGCAGCGGCAGCATGACGCGCACCCGTTGTGGCGCGTTCTGTGCCCCGTCTCGTGCCCCATCCCGTGTCCTGTCGCGTGCCCCGTCATGGGGCGTGTCACGGGGCGTGTCATGGGCAGGATCAGGACGCGCATCGGCGGAGGCGGCAGGCGAGTCCGGTTGCGACTCCAGCAGGTCGGGCATGTGGTTACGACGCGGCATGAATGTTTTCTAGCGTCGTGGCGGGCGGATGTCTTGCCTGCTGTTGCATGGGGGGGCACATGGGATCATGAACGCGGTGTACAGCCAGACATAACAGGCTGGGCATAAAAGACCGGGCATAAAGGGGACGACGCGCCATGATGGCCATGCAGGCATGCGCATGTTTTCTGGACTGGATGGCCGATGAACGCCGTGCCTCCCCCCGCACGACCGAGGCCTATCGCGGGGACCTGCACCGCTTCCTCGATTTCCTTGGCGGCCATCTGGGCGGGGAGGTTGATGTCGCGGCACTTGATGCACTCAGCCTTGCGGACCTGCGGGCATGGCTGGCGTTTGAACATGATCAGGCGTTGCGCCCGCGACCGGGCCATCGTGTCACGACCCGCGACCGCGCGGCCCGAACGCGGGCGCGACGGGTTTCGGCCCTGCGTTCGTTCTTTCGCTACCTTGCGCGGCATCATGGGGTGGACAACCCCGCGCCTGCGCTGCTGGCGGCCCCGCGTGTAAAGAAAACACTGCCCCGTCCCCTGAGCCATGAAGACGCGCTGGAGGTGCCGCAGGGCGTGGGCGAAATCGCGCATACCCCCATGGCCCGCATGCGCGACGGTGCGCTGTTCCTGCTGCTATATGGCTGTGGTTTGCGTATTTCAGAGGCACTGTCGCTTGATGTGGCGGATCTTGACCGCGCCATGGCGCTTGGTGGGGGCGCGGACGAAGGTGTGCTGCGGATCATGGGCAAGGGGGGCAAGGAACGTATGGTGCCCCTTCTGCCGGTCGTGGGCCGCGCCCTGCGTGAATGGCGACGCCATCATCCCGCGCCGGTTGCCGGGGCGCCACTGTTCCCCGGTGTGCGCGGTGGCCGACTGCAGGCAGCCGTGGCGCAGCGCGCGATGCGGACGTGGCGGCATATGGCGGGCCTGCCGGACCATGCAACCCCGCACGCGCTGCGTCATTCATTTGCAACGCACCTGATGGAAGGGGGGGCGGACCTGCGTGTGATTCAGGAATTGCTGGGCCATGCCAGCCTGTCCACGACACAGCGTTATACCCTGGCCGATGAATCGCGCCTGCTTGACGTATGGACACGCGCGCACCCGCGCGCCGGGGCATGAGGGGGCTGTCGCAGCATGATGGCCCGTTGGTATCCCCCGGCGTGGCGTTTCATATGCCCGTCAGGCGGTATCGGGTGTGATCGGGTGGCCCCGTTGCGGCCCGGATGGGGGATGGGGAAATAATGGGGCACAGCCCTGTCCGCGAAAGCCCTGTCCGCAAAAGCCTTGTCCGTGCGCAGATGAGGGATAAGGATATCCCAGCAGGAAACCGGAGTTTTTGATTGTCATGAACCAGCTTCCCAGACAGCCCTATCCCCCGATCGAACCCTATGACCACGGATATCTTGATACCGGGGATGGGCATCGGGTTTATTGGGAATTGTGCGGCAATCCCGATGGCATACCCGTCGTGTTCCTCCATGGGGGACCGGGGGGGGGATGTTCCGCGTTGCAACGGCGGATGTTCGATCCCGCGCGCTATCGCATCTTGCTGTTCGATCAGCGTGGGTGTGGCCGTTCGAAACCGCATGCCGCGCTGGATAACAACACGACATGGCATCTGGTGGGCGATATCGAACGCCTGCGTGAAATGACGGGTGCGCCCGCATGGATGGTATTCGGCGGGTCGTGGGGATCGACGTTGGCGCTGGCCTATGCGCAGACGCATCCCGACCGGGTCAGTGCGCTTGTGCTGCGTGGGATCTTTACCCTGCGGCGGGCTGAACTGCTGTGGTATTATCAGGAAGGCGCGTCATGGCTGTTTCCCGACAGGTGGGAACGGTTCATCGCCCCCATCCCGCCTGACGAACGCGATGACCTGATCGCGGCCTATCGCAGGCGTCTGACCGGCCCGGAAGGGGAGGAACGTGACCGTGCCGCCCTGGCGTGGAGCCTGTGGGAGGGGGAGACGCTGACGCTTTTGCCGGTGCCTGACATCGCGGCGCAGCATGCTGACATCCGCTATGCCCTCGCATTTTCACGTATCGAGAATCATTATTTTGTCCATGGCGGCTGGCTGGAGGAGGGGCAGTTGATTCGCGATGTCGGGTTGATCCGCCATATTCCCACTGTGATCGTGCAGGGCCGCTATGACGTGGCCACGCCCATGCGCACGGCATGGGATCTGCACCGTGCATGGCCGGAGGCGACGTTCCGGCTGGTTGATGCGGCGGGGCACGCCATGTCGGAAGAGGGGATCATGGCCGCCCTGCTGGATGCGACGGATTCGTTTGCCGACCGGCTGTAACGATGGCCATCCCCCGCCATTTCCGTCCGGTATGTGGTGTCGTGGCCGGCCTGGCCGTGCTGCTCGCCTGCGTGCAGGTGCTGCCCGTCCGTCATGCCCATGCACAGGATGCGGCGCGACTGTGTTCGCGCCGTCATGTCGCGCAGGTGCCGTTGCGTAATGATGGCGGGTATCTGTCGATTGTGGCGCAGGTGGCCGGGCGTGACCTCAGCCTGCTGGTGGATACAGGGTCCGATGGTGGGTTGCTGACACCGGAAATGGTGCATCGCCTGCGCCTTGCCCTCGACCCGGATCAGCAGACGGTGGTCCATGGGACAGGTGGCACCGCACATGCCACGCCCAATGCCATCGTGCCGGACCTGCGCATTGGCGGGATTGATTTTGGCGTCATGTCCGCCCCGGTGGGTATCCTGCCGGGACAGCCGATGATTACGCCCCCTGTGGGGGGGCTGCTTGGCGGGGATATCCTGTCGCGCTTTGACCTCGACATGGATGTCCCCAATGGGCAGCTTGGCCTGTGGGAGGTGCATGCGGCCTCGCTGGCCTGCGCACAGCCCCCGGCCTGGGCGGGATGGTATGATACCCTGCCGCTGCAACGTCAGGAAAACCGGTTCATGCTGAATGTGCGTATCAACGGGCAACCGGTGATGGCGCTGCTCGACAGTGGTGCGCGCTCCCGTATCGTCTCGCCCCATGTGGCGGCCCGCCTTGGCGTGCCCGCACAACAGCTTGAGACCGATCCCGGCGGGATTACCAGCGGGATTGACGGGCATGAGGATGTCTATCACTGGCATCGCTTCAGCAGCCTGCAGATCGGTCATGAACTGGAACGCAATACCGTCATGACGGTGGCCCCCCTGCGTGAAGGGCTGGAGATGCTGCTTGGATCGGACTGGTTTGCGACGCACCGGGTCTGGATTTCATATGCGACGGGACAGGCGTTTGTCAGGCCCGCGCTGCATACGCCCGTACCTGCCCGTCTGGCGTCTGATCCCGTCATGATGCCGGTGGCGCCACGTCATGCGCCCCATCCCGCATCCGGCACGCGGCCATAGGGGCGGCACCCTGGTACGAAGCCTCATATGGCTGGTGGAGATTTTTAAAAACCTCCGAAATACCAGATATCCCCAAAAGACTGTTTGAAAGGGTAAGTCCGATAAGATCGGAAAATGATGAAAGTTTCTGGTGAAGATTTTTTCAAAAATCTTCAGAAGGCACCGCCTTATTTCAAGAAAGGTGGCACCGAAAAACTTTTATCATTCAGTGGGATGCCGGCTCTGATTTTTTAAACCGCGTCCCTGGCGCCTCTGTGCAGGCCCCTTGTGTGATGTGGCGACTGGCAGCCCCCGTTCCCCGGGGACGGGAAACGGGGGCGTGTGTCGATCAGCCCTTCAGGTGGGCATTGCACACGCTGTAATACCCGCCACCGCGTTCGATCCAGCGCAGGCCGCCATTGGCATTGGTCGATTTGTTCGCGTTGTACTGGTCAAGGCAGGTATGCAGGCGGGCCTTGCCTGCCGTTTCCTTGGCGTATTTGGCTGAAACCGCGCTGGGCAGGGTGGCGTTCGTCGCGACCGGGGCGGTGGCTGCGGGCGTTGCCTGTGCTGTCGTCGCGGGCTTGGGGGCTTCGGCAGGGGCCGTGGTGGCTGCGGCGGGGGTGGCCGGTGCCGCGGTCGTGGCCGGGGTGGCGGCGTCGTCGCACTGTGCGGTCTTGAACGCCTTATAGGTCTGCCCGTTCAGGGTGCCGGCGGTGCGGGCGGCCACGAATTTCTGGTGGCAGGCCTTTGACGTCTCGCGGGCATGGCCGGTGGCGGGGGAGAGCGCCATTGCAGCAGGCAGGCCCAGGGCCATGGCTGCGGTCAGGTAGGTGCGGCAGGAAAGAATCATGAAAAAACAGTCCTCCGATATGATGCGCCAAGGCGATGATGAAACCAGGGCGATGATGAAAACGGTGGGTGATACGGCCGCGCCGGGCAGGCGCTATAGCGCGCTGTCGCCAGTTTCACGGGTGCGGATGCGTACCACGCTTTCAAGGGGGGTAATGAAAATCTTGCCGTCGCCGATCTTGCCGGTATGGGCGGCCTGCACGATGGTTTCGATGGTCTGTTCCACAAGGTCATCGGGCACCGCGACCTCGATCTTGATCTTGGGCAGGAAGCTGACATGGTATTCCGCGCCGCGATAGATTTCGGTCTGGCCTTTCTGGCGCCCGAATCCTTTGACCTCCGATACCGTAAGACCCTGGATTCCCAACGGGGTCAGGGCCTCGCGCACGTCGTCGAGCTTGAAAGGCTTGATGATGGCTGTAACAAGCTTCATCGCACCGTATCTCCATTCCTGTCGTTGCGGACGGGGGCCGTATTATATCGGGGGCCAGTATATCGTTCGTGCATCCGGTCCTATCCTATATCGCGAGTGTGCGCATCGTGTCATCCGATTACGTCACCTGTCGGTGCGTGTCGTTTGGACAGAGGGTGCGTTGCATGCCATATCTGCGGGGCACAGCGCGTGAACACCCCGGCAGGGTCCGGGGTTCCCCCACGGTGGCCACGATCAGGATACAGGAAAACCATGAGCGAACACATGACAGCCCCCCCGTCCCCCCCGGCGGCCGCGATGGAGGTGGATGTCTGCATCGTGGGGGCTGGCCCCGTGGGCGCGACCCTTGCGTGTCGCCTCGCGGTGGAGGGGATGCGCGTGGTCATCATCGACCGTGCGGCCCTGCCGCCGATGGAACATCCCGCCTTTGACGGTCGTGCCTATGCCATTGCGGCGGGGTCGCGCCGCCTGCTGGAGGCGGCGGGCGTGTGGCGGAACCTGCCGATGCCATCATGCGACATTCGCGAAATTCGCGTGACCGATGGCCGGCCGGGGCAGCGACCTTCACCATTATTCCTTGAATTCGGGCGTGAGGACGCGTCCGAGCCATTCGGGTCCATGATCGAGGCGCGTGCCCTGCGTGTCGCGCTGAACGCCACGTTGCACGCGACGCCGGGGGTAAGTGTCCTTGCCCCGGACGAGGCCACGGTCGTGCGCAAGGCCGATGGCGCGGTCATCACCACGCGCAGTGGACGCACGATTTCCGCCCGCCTTGTGGTTGCGGCCGAGGGACGGCGCAGTCCGCTGCGCACGCAGGCGGGGATCGTGGTGACGCGCCTGCCGTATCACCAGTGCGGGATCGTGTGTGCTGTGGCCCATGAACGCCCGCACGAAGGTCGTGCGCTGGAACATTTCCTGCCTGCCGGTCCCTTTGCGCAATTGCCCATGGCCGGGACGGCGGAACATCCCAACCTGTCCGCGCTGGTCTGGACGGATGGGGAAAAACTGGCCCATCGGCTTGCCGAACTGCCTGCTGATGCCTTCACCCATGAAATCCACCGGCGCATGGGCGACTGGCTGGGGGCGGTGACGCCGGTGGGACGGCGCTGGGTCTATCCGCTGTCGGCACAGTATGCGCAGCGTTATATCGATACGCGCCTCGTGCTTGTGGGGGATTCGGCGCATGGGATCCATCCCATTGCGGGGCAGGGGCTCAATCTTGGCTTTCGCGACGTGATTGCGCTGTCGGATATTCTGGCGGGCGTGCATGCGCGTGGCGGCGATGTGGGCGATCCGTCCGTCCTGCGGGATTATCAGGCGCGCTGCCGTCCGGCCAATATGCTGATGCTGGCGGCGACGGACGTGCTGGAACGGCTGTTTGGCAATGATAATCCCGTGCTGCGCCTGGCGCGGGATGTCGGGCTGGCGGGGGTGAACCGCATTACCCCGCTGCGCCGGGCATTCGCACGCCATGCCATGGGCCTGTAAGGGGCGTGGTGGCACCATGCCCACCAGGTGCGCTATGATTGCGCGATGATGATGTCCTTTCGCCTTTTCTGAACGGATGCTCCGACATGTCTGAACGTCAGCCTTCTGCCCCTTCGATGACCGAACAGCGTCGGCCGCCGGTCCTGCCGCCCACGCTGTCAGGTATTGATGTCGATGCCCTGTGGCATGAAATCGTGGAGCCGGCCTGCGGGTGCTGCGACCCGCTGGTGAAGGGGCTGCTTGCCACCGGGATACGCAACCACGCCACCTTTGGCGCGGCGCTGGCGGCGTTGATCGGGCGCAAGCTGGGCGATCGGGCGGTGGCGGATGATGCGTTGTCCGAACTGGTGACGGAAGTGTTTGAGGCAGACCCTGATATCGTTGCGGCGGCGGCGGCGGACCTTGTCGCGATTCGCGAACGTGACCCCGCGACCGGCAATTATGCGACGCCCTTCCTGTTCTTTAAGGGATATCATGCGGTGCAGAGCCATCGCGTCGCGCACTGGCTGTGGAACAACGGGCGTGAATATCTTGCGCTGCATCTGCAAAGCCGGTGTTCGGAACTGTTCGCGGTGGATATCCACCCTGCCGCGCGGCTGGGGCGGCGTATCCTGTTCGATCATGGTACGGGCATCGTCATTGGCGAAACCTCGGTGCTGGAGGACGATGTGTCCCTGTTGCAGGGGGTGACGCTGGGGGGAACCGGTAAGAATGTGGGGGACCGCCACCCCAAGGTGCGCCGTGGTGTCCTGATCGGGGCGGGGGCCAAGATTCTGGGCAATATCGAAATTGGCGAAGGGGCAAAGATCGGCGCGGGGTCGATCGTGCTGGAATCCGTCGCCCCCTATACCACCGTTGTCGGCAATCCCGCGCGTTCGGTTGGTACACGGCATTCGTCGCTTCCTGCCTTTACCATGGACCAGATGCTGCCGCCGCTTGACTATATCATCTGATGGCTGGACCCGGTGTGCCTGGTGGTGGCGATGATGGGGGGGACGGGGCAGGGGTCATTGTGATCGGCGGTGGCCCGGCGGGGCTGGCCGCGGCGGAAGTCCTGTCGGCGGCGCGATGTCGTGTGCGTGTGCTTGAACAATGTCCCACCGTGGGGCGCAAATTCATGATGGCCGGGCGTGGCGGCCTGAACCTGACGCATTCCGAACCGATGGCGCGGTTTATGGCGCGCTATGGCGCGGCGCGGCCCCACCTTGCCGAAGCCCTTGCGGCTTTTGGTCCCGATGACATGTGCGACTGGGCGCGGGAATTGGGACAGCCCTGTTATGTCGGCAGCAGTGGCCGGATCTTTCCCGTGGCGATGAAGGCATCGCCCCTGCTGCGGGCGTGGGTTGCACGGCTGGAGGGGGCGGGGGTGCGGATCATGACGCGGCATCGCTGGCTGGGCTGGGACGCGGCGGGGCAGGTCCGTGTGGCGGGGCCGGATGGGGCGGAGGTTGCATTGCGCGCCGATGCGCTGGTGCTGGCGACAGGCGGGGCAAGCTGGGCGCGGCTGGGTGCCAATGGGGCATGGAGTGATATCGTGGCATCGCGTGGCGTGGCGGTCGCGCCATTCCGGCCCGCCAATTGTGGTTTTCGCATCGGCTGGTCCGATCTGATGCGCGCACGTTTCGAAGGTGCGCCGCTGCATGGGATTGCCATGCGGATCGGCGAAACCCATGCACGGGGGGAGGCCGTTGTCACCCGAAACGGGATCGAGGGGGGCGTCGTCTATGCCCTGTCCGCGCCCATCCGCGATGCACTTGCGCGCCAGCAGGGGCAGGTGCGCATCCATATCGACCTGCGCCCCGACATGGATATCGCACAGGTGACGCAGCGCCTTGCCCGCGTGCGGGGACGGGAAAGCGTGTCGAACCTGCTGCGCAAGGGGGTGCGCCTGTCGCCCGTCATGCTCGCGCTGCTGCGTGAGGGCGGGGGCGTCAACCTGCCGCGCGAACCACGGGCGCTGGCGATGCTGCTCAAGGATGTGCCGCTGGTGGTGGAGGGGACGGACGCTATCGACCGCGCGATTTCGGTGGCGGGTGGCGTGCGCTGGGACGATGTGGATACGCGCCTGATGCTGCGCAAGCTGCCCGGTGTGTTTGTCGCAGGCGAAATGGTGGACTGGGAGGCACCGACCGGTGGCTACCTGTTGCAGGCCTGTGTTGCGATGGGGCGTTGGGCTGCGGCCGGTGCGGTGCAATGGTTGCGCGACACCCCCAAGGGGCTGTATCCGTCAGCCCCATGACGGTAGCGATCACGATTGGGGAACGACGGGGGGCCACCGCAGGGGACGCCCCCGTCACGATGGACCTTGCGGAACTGCTGTCCACGCGCCTGCTGGTGCAGGGCAATTCGGGGTCGGGCAAGTCACACCTGCTGCGTCGGCTGCTGGAACAGTCCGCCCGCCTGGTGCAGCAGGCGATCATTGACCCCGAAGGCGATTTCGTAAGCCTGGCAGAGCATTATGGCCATCTGGTCATCGACGCCGCCGAACATACCGAGGCCGCGTTGCATGCGGCGGGCGAGCGCATGCGCGTGCATCGTGCCTCTGTCGTGCTGAATCTGGAAGGCGTGGACGCAGAGGTGCAGATGCGTCGTGCCGCGGCCTTTCTGGGGGGCATGTTCGAAGTGCCGCGCGAATACTGGTATCCTGTGGTTGTCGTGGTCGATGAGGCGCAGATGTTCGCCCCCGCCGCCGCGGGCGAGGTTTCGGACGAGGCGCGGCGGGCATCGCTGGGTGCGATGACCAACCTGATGTGCCGTGGGCGCAAGCGTGGGCTGGCGGGTATCATCGCGACGCAGCGCCTGGCGAAGCTGGCGAAGAATGTCGCGGCCGAAGCCTCCAACTTCCTGATGGGGCGTACCTTTCTCGATATCGACATGATGCGTGCGGCCGACCTGCTGGGCATGGAGCGCAGGCAGGCCGAAAGCTTCCGTGATCTGGAACGCGGCTGTTTCGTTGCCCTCGGCCCCGCCATCAGCCGTCGCCCCCTTGCCGTGCGGATTGGCGCGGTGGAAACCGAAAGCCGTTCCGCCGGGCCTGCGCTGATGCCGTTCGAGCCCACCGCCCCGGCGGAAGAAATCCGCGAACTGATCCTGACACCCGTTCCCGAACGTGAACTGCCTGCGCGTGCGCCGCGTCCTGCCACCCCGCCGCCCGATATTCTGGCCCAGCTTGCGGCGCATGCCGATGTCGCCCGTGCCGAGGCAGAGGTCGAGGTCGAAGCCCCGCCCGATATCGATCCCGTGGAGCAGAAACAGCGTTTCGCCGCGATTCTTGCTGATATCTTGCAAGATGAGGAGGCCGGATTCCGGCCGGTCCATGTGCTGTATCAGGATTTCCTTGTCCGTTGCCGGATCGAGGGGATGGGGCGGCAGGCGTTGGACATGCCGCGTTTTCGCCGCGCACTGGCCACCGCACGCGCCGGTGTCGACGCCCGCATGGCACAGACGGATGTGTGGAAGCAGGCTGAACAGATGGCCTCGGCCCTGCCTGAGGACGTGCAGGGGATTTTCCTGCTGATTGCCCGCAGCGCGCTGGAAAAACTGCCCTGCCCATCGGATGCAACGATCGCGCGTGCCTATGGCACCCACTCGCTGGGTCGGGCGCGGCGGCAGTTGACCTATCTGGAGGAACAGAACGTCATCGTCCTGCGCATGGATGGAATGGGCCGCCGCAGTGCTGTCATCGTCGGCCTTGGCTGGGAAACCGCCCCGGCATTGCCTGATGCACCTGCGTAAGGGGGGAAAGGCACTCATCCCGAAAAGCTTCGGGGACTGTCGTTGCACAAAGCGTCAAAAGGCGGTCTTCGGTTGAAAAAATAACACCCAGGGACTTTTCTGGGGGATGGCAAAAGTGTGTTCGCAGCCAGTCTGGAATGCGCATCGGGATGAAGTGGGAAACATATGCGACGTCGTGATTTCATGGCATGCGGATCGGCTTTCATACTGTCGCCAGTCCATGCCCATGCCGATGCGGCGGTTCCTGCTGTCCTGTCCGGTTATGAACGTGCCACGGGCGGCCATGTCGGGGTTTATGCACATAATATCGTAACCGGGCGGAAACTGCTGTGGCGGGCAGACGAACGTTTTGTCATGTGCAGTACGTTCAAGGCGTCGCTTGTCGCATGTGTGCTGTCGCATGTGGATCAGGGGCGTGATGGGCTGGACCGTGTCATTCCCCTGACCGGCGCAGATATTCAGGACTGGTATGCCCCGGTGGCAAAGGCCGCGCTGGCGCAGGGACATGCGGGTATGTCCGTGGAAGACATGTGCAAAGGCGCGGTGGAGCAGAGCGATAATAGCTGCGCCACGCTCCTGCTGTCGCGTATTGGTGGGCCGCCTGCATTGACGGCGTTCTGGCGGGCGAGGGGCGATGGGACGACGCGGCTTGATGACCCGGAACCCTTCCTGAATCGCACGCCTGCCGGTGGGGTGCGTGATACGACGACCCCTGCCGCAATGGCGGGGATCATGCAGGGGCTTGTACTGGGGGCGGTGCTGTCGCCGTCGTCGCGTGCGCTTCTGACGCGTTGGCTGATCGGGTGTCAGACCGGGAAGAACCGCCTGCGTGCGGGATTGCCTGCGAACTGGGTGGTGGGGGACAAGACCGGGAACAATGCCCGTGATGCGGCAGGCGACATTGCGGTGGCATGGCCCCATCCCGATATGCCCATCGTCATGTGCGTCTATACGCGGGGTGGGACACCCACAGAACCGCAGTTCGCCAATGTCTTTGCCGGTGTGGGGCGGCTTGTGGCGCGGACCCTGACGACAGGCTGAAAACTGTCGGCATGTCGGGGGGGGATTGCCAAAAACATCAAAAGGATGTTGCCGTGTTGAACCCGGGCGGCATCCGGGAATGTTTTCCGTTTTTGTAATCAGGTCCCTGTTTTCGGGCAGGTGGGTTGGATCGCAGCCTCTTGCTGGGTACCTTCTGGTGCCGTCATGTTCCTTGTCGTCCAGCGTTCGCGGGTCAGGCGATAGAGGACCTGCCGGCGCAACGGGTGTCCCAACGCGATGCGCGGATGATAAAAATCATCCTGTGGGTCACGCATCATTCCCAGCTTTTCCATGACGTGACGCGAACGTTGGTTATCTGGCGCTGTGTTTGCGACGATTTCCGGCAGTTGCAGCGTTTCAAACCCGAAACGCAGGCAGAGGGCTGCGGCCTCTGGTGCGTAACCCCGGCCCCAGAAAGGGTGCGCCACGCGCCAGCCAATTTCCACCGCCGGGGTAAACGGGGCATCATATCCCACCCGGTGCAGTCCAACCGTGCCCACGAATGTACCGTCCGTACGATCTTCCACGGCCCAGAAACAAAAGCCATGTTCGTGTTGGTGCGCGCGCTGGGTGTCGATCCATGTCGTATAGGCGGCCTGTCGTGTCATGGGCAGCATGTATTCCATGACTGCGGGATCTGCCGACATGTCCGCAAAGGCGGCCCGGTGCCTGTCTTCCCACGTGCGCAGGATCAGCCGTCGCGAATGAAGCTCCACGGTTTTGTTCTTTCTTGGAAGCTGTTTGAAAAGTCAGGCTCAATAACATACTGAAATTATAAAAGTTTTTGGTGAAGCTTTTTCTAAAAAGCTTCAGAAGACTGCTACCTTTTTGAAATAAGGGGCACCCAAAAACCTTTCTTATTTTTATCAATGATTTGTTTTCAAACAATCTCTTATGTCGCGTTCCTCAGGAACCGACCCAGCCTGTCCGGCAAGGGCAAGGGCAAGGGCAAGGGGTGGGAAGTGTCCAGATGTCGCATTGGCCAAAAAGGCGATATCCCGCAGGGGGCTATGGGCAAGCCTCGCCACAGGACCAAAGGAATGTGATTCCAGGCTGTGTCTGGGCTGCTGTTTTTTAAGATGTCCCTGAAACAATAAACCCTGCCCCCATATCTGGGGGCAGGGTCTGTTGCATCACTCATGCCCTGGAAAGGCAGCGTGGATCAGCGTTTCCACCAACCCGTACGCCGCTTTGGGGCGGGGGCGGCTTCGGCATCCACCGGTTCCGCCGGTGTGGCCTCAGGCGCGGGGGCGGTTTCCACTTTCTTGCGGCGGGTCCGTGTTGCCTTGCGGGCCGGGGCCTTTTCTTCCGCTGTGGGCGCGGCCTCCGTCGTCGGGGTGGCGGCGGGTTCGGCCTCCACCTCCACCTCCACCTTCTTGCGACGCGTGACGCGACGGGCCTTGGGCTTTTCCTCGGCCTTTTCCTCGGCCTTTTCCTCCACAACCGGGGCTGTGGCCTCAGTAACCTCCGCCGCGTCGTCCTTTACGGCCTTGGCCGTGCTGGTGCGACGGCGTGCGGGGGCCTTGGCGGCCGCAGTGCGGGTCGTGGCCGTGCGCCGACGGCGGGGCTTTTCCTCTGCTACCGGTTCGTCGGCCTTTTCCACTTCCGGCGCAACCGTCACGGGCGGGGCTTCCACCGGTTCGACGGCCTCGTCCTTTTTGGCGCGGCTGCGCGTGGTGGTCGTGGTCGTGGCCTTGCGCGTTGTCGTGCGACGGCGGCGCGGCTTCACCTCGGCAGCCTCTTCGGCCACGGGCTCAGGCTGTGCCTCGGTTTCGGCGACAGGTTCCGGCACCTCGGCTGCCGCATTATCCGCCTGCGCGGGTGCCACCGTTGTCACGGGCGCTTCGGTCTCTGCTTCGACGCTGGGTTCCACGCTCATGCCCGTTCCCGTCGTCGTGATGGGACGGTTCGTACGACGGGTGCGCCGACGTGGCGTACGGCGTGGCTTCTTCTCCTCCGTGACGGGGTCTTCCACCGTTTCATCCTCGACCACCACGACCGGGGCTTCCGGTTCGATGACAGGTGCCGAAGCGGGGAGGGTGGTCGTCTGTTCGATCACGTCAAAGATGTCGATGATCGCATCGCCAAACGGATCGGCAGGCGTCGGGCCTTTATACCCGATCTCGACCACCGGTTCGGGCAGGGCGGTGATTTCGGTTTCGGCCGTTTCCACACCCTGCTGCTCGGCTTCGCGGTTGGTGCCGCCACGACGGCGACGACGGCGACGACGGCGGCGATGGTCCGTCCCCGATGCCGCATCCTCGTCCACAACAGGGCTGGCATCCGTGGGGGTGGGGGCGCCTTCTTCCGTGGTTGCGGGCGGTTCGCTGTGGATCGGGATTTCACGCACGCCCGTCGCATCGGCGCGCGGGGCTTCCGGCTCGGCCGTGATGGCCGGGGTGGGGGCGGGTTCAAACTGTGCGGTCTGCGCCCGGGTGCGTTCGATGCGCGATTCCGCCGCATGCAGTGTGGAATCGGCGGCGAACGTCACATGCATCTTGTGACGTTCCTCAATCTCATGCAGCCATGCGCGCTTGTTATTGAGGATATAGAGCGCGATTTCCGGGGCGACATGTACCGCGATTTCTGCCGCGCGACGCTGCATTCCCTCGTCCTCGATCGCGCGCAGGACATGCAGGGCAGAGCTTTCGACCCCACGGATGATGCCCGTTCCCTCGCAATGCGGGCAGGGCATGAAGGTCGATTCCGCGATGGATGGGCGCAGTCTCTGGCGCGACATTTCCAGCAGGCCGAAATGCGAGATATGGCCAACCTGAATGCGTGCGCGGTCATTGCGCAGCGCTTCCTTCAGGCGACGTTCCACCATGCCATTATGCTTGCGGCTTTCCATGTCGATGAAATCGATCACGATCAGGCCCGCAAGGTCACGCAGGCGCAACTGCCGCGCCACTTCGTCCGCTGCTTCGAGGTTCGTGCGCAGGGCCGTTTCCTCGATATTGCGTTCTTTCGTCGCCCGGCCGGAGTTCACGTCGATTGCGACAAGTGCTTCGGTCTGGTTGATGACGAGATAGCCGCCCGAACGCAACTGTACCGATGGCGACAGCATGGAATCCAGCAGCCCCTCCACCCGGTAGTGGGAGAACAGCGTCTGTCCGTGATCCTGCCACAGACGTACCTTCTGCGCGTTCTGGGGCATGAGCATGCGCATGAACTCACGCGCGGATTTCCACCCGGCCTCGCCATCGATCATGATCTCACCCACTTCGCGGGTATAGATGTCGCGGATTGCGCGCTTGATCAGGCTTGCTTCCTCATAAATCAGGGCCGGGGCCACGGATTTAAGGGTGTGTTCGCGGATGTCATCCCACAGGCGCAGCAGGTATTCGCAGTCGCGCATGATTTCCGCGCGCGGACGCTGTGCGCCGGCGGTGCGTACGATCATCGCCATGCCATGGGGGATCTGAAGTTCGGAGATGATGTCACGCAGGCGGCGGCGGTCGGCCACCGACGTGATCTTGCGCGATACCCCGCCGCCACGCAGCGAATTGGGCATCAGCACGCAGTAACGCCCCGCAAGCGAGACATATGTCGTCAGCGCGGCGCCCTTGTTGCCACGTTCTTCCTTGACCACCTGAACCAGCAGGATCTGGCGGCGGCGGATGACTTCCTGGATCTTGTAATTGCGCAAGAAGCGCGCGATGCGGCGCTGGGCCTCGGGCTCGTCACCGGTGTCGTTTTCACCACCCACGGTTTCGGGCTCCGCCTCGTCGGCGTCACCTTCGCGGGGGGGCGCGTCGTCCGTGGCGTCGTCGTCGCCTTCGGCCTTTTCGTCATCCTCGCGCGCGTTGCGGGCTTCTTCGGCGCGGCGCTCTTCTTCCTGAAGCGCCAGCAGCTTTTCACGGTCGGCAACAGGGATCTGGTAATAGTCGGGGTGAATTTCGCTGAAGGCGAGGAAGCCGTGGCGGTTGCCGCCGTAATCGACAAAGGCGGCCTGCAGGCTGGGTTCGACCCTGATTACCTTGGCAAGGTAGATATTGCCCTTGAGCTGCTTTTTCGCCGATGCTTCGACATCGTAGTCTTCAAGCCTGTTACCATCCATCACGACCACGCGGGTTTCTTCCGCGTGGGTCGTGTCGATCAGCATGCGTTTGGTCATTAAAACGGGAACTCCGGTATGTCCGGTTCGTGCGTCCGGCCCGCGCGGTGCCCCAGGGAATGCCCGGGAGGCGGCGGGAACGGGAATGGGAACGGACAGCAACATCAATGAAAGGGTGACCCCATCCGGTCGTGACCCCATGGTGGTCGTCACGCGCGACGGCGACGGCATGCGTGGCATCGTGGCCCGGCGTGGCGCCGTGCCATGACATGCATGTTCCTGTCGCGTCGGCGGATATGTCCACCGTGGCCATCACTCCATCCTCGGTCATCTTGGGGAAGGCCCGGTCCTGCCATGGCGGGAGGGAGCCTTCGTGAAAAAAATATCGACGGGTCCGTGTCACCTGGCCTCCTGTCGATCGGGAGCGTCGGTGCGGTGGCCTTCTGTCGCGCGCATGATCCGCTGGAGCGGCATTTCCGTGACATGGATTCGGTCCGGAAAAGGCTTGCGGGCGCGCGCCTGCTGGCTGCCGGATGGATTTGCGCCGTCGAACAGCGTGTCAGGGCACGGGCAAGTTCCCGTCGGCCTGACGTTCGGACGTCGCACGCCCACCACTGTCAGGCACCATGGCGCAACCGCGCGCTTCCTGCAAGCCTTGGGAATGTTTATCCCGCTGACGCGGGCGCGTCGTGGTGATATCGTGGCCTGATCCTGACACCAGACCCGTCCGATGAAGGCCGTATCGCAGCATGCGCACCGTATCTTCCGCCGATATGCACGCCCGCGACATTCCCGCCGCGCACACCGTGGGGAAACCCGTCGTCACGACTGCGGCAACCACAGGGCCCGCCATTACGGCGCCTGTCGCGATGCCCGCTGGCGGGGCATGCGCAAATGGCGGGTTGGGGACAGGTCCGCTATCGGTGCGCGCGGCGGTGCGCCGGCGGGCGTTGCTGGCGGGTATCGCCATGGCCGTCATCGCCCCCCGCCGTGCGATGTGCGCCACCACGCATCATCCGGCTGCCCATAATCCCGTATTTCATGCTCCATCCCACGTCCCCGGCCATACCGCGGCATCCAATGTCGCCGGGGGCGGGGGGCTGCATCGTCCGGCCATCGTGGGACGGGCGCAGCCGCCGCGTCCGCTGATCATGCTCGACCCCGGCCATGGTGGAAAGGACCCGGGGGCGATCGGCGTTTCGGGCACCTATGAAAAACACGTGGCGGAGGCCGCCGCCGCGGAGCTGGAGCGCCAGCTTGTCAGCAGCGGGCGTTACCGCGTGGCGATGACGCGCGCCGATGACCGCTTTATCCCGTTGGAAGGGCGTGTGGACCTTGCGCATGCGCACAAGGCGTCCCTGTTCATTTCCATGCATGCCGATGCGCTGCATGACCGCCTTGTGCGTGGGGCCAGCGTCTATACCCTGTCGTCGCATGCATCCGATGCACAGGCGGCGGCGATCGCGCGATCGGAAAACAGTGCGGACCGGTTTGGCGGCCCGCAGGTGCATGCGACCTCGCCCGAGGTGCAGGAAATCCTCGCCAGCCTTGTAACCGAGGAAACCCGCCATGGCGCGGCACACATGGCCAGCAGCATCGTGTCCTCCTTCCGCCCGCGCATCAGCCTGCTGACGCATCCGGCGCGGCATGCCTCCTTCGTGGTGCTGAAATCGGCGGATATTCCGTCGGTTCTGGTGGAAATGGGGTTCATGTCCAACCATCTCGACGAAGCTGCGCTGCGGCAGTCGGCGCACCGGATGGTCGTGGCGGGCGCCATGGTGCAGGCGATCGACCGGTATTTCGCCTCTGCCTCCATGGTGACACGGGTTACGGGATAAAGCGGCAGAGGGCGCATTATGTGTTGCAATCGGGCATTTGCGCTGTATTGTGCCCGCCATGGCAACGAACTGGCACATTCAGGCAGGTCTGACCGGCGCGCACGCGCCAGTGTCCCTGCGTGCCCGCGACCACGCCGGACTTTTTCGTCTTCTACGACTTATCCGCCCCTGAGCGATCAGGGCCGGCATGTTCCGGTGCGCTCAGGGGAAAGTCGGGCCGCGTCCCGCGGTCATCATGAAACGAAATGACGCATTCCCGCCCGGCATGGCCCGGTGTGGAATGCCGGTCCCACATCCGGATATGTCCGAGGTATTTCAATGACCATCAACCATCCGTCCTTTGGGCGCATCGACGAAAACCGTGTCATCATTTTCGACACGACCCTGCGTGACGGGGAACAGTCGCCCGGTTTTTCCATGAACATGGCTGAAAAGCTGCGGATGGCCGAGGCGCTGGGCGATCTGGGCGTCGATGTGATCGAGGCGGGCTTTCCCGTCGCGTCAAAGGGCGATTTCGACAGCGTGGCGCAGATCGCGCGCACCGTGAAGACAGCGGTTGTCTGCGCGCTGGCCCGCAGTGGCGGCAAGAATGACATCGCAAGCGCGGGCGAGGCGATCCGCGAGGCGAAACGCGGGCGCATCCACAACTTCATCTCTACTTCCCCGCTGCACATGAAATACAAGCTGCGCATGGAGCCGGAGACCGTGCTGGAGGTCATCAAGGCAGGCAACATGGCCGCGCGCCAGTTCACCGATGACGTCGAATGGTCGGCGGAGGACGGGTCACGCACCGATCCCGACTTCCTGTGCCGTTGTGTGGAGGCGGCGATCAAGGCCGGGGCCACGACGATCAACATTCCCGACACTGTGGGATATTCCACGCCGGAAGACATGGCGCGCATCTTTGCCGATCTGCGCGCGCGCGTGCCGGGGGCGGACGGGGTCATTTTCTCCACCCACAATCATAACGATCTCGGCCTTGGGGTGGCGAACACGGTCGCGGCCCTGCGCGCGGGCGCGCGGCAGATCGAATGCACGATCAACGGCATTGGCGAACGCGCGGGCAATGCCGCGCTGGAGGAAATCGTCATGGTCCTGCGCACGCGCCATGACGTCCTGCCCTATACCACCGGTATCCAGACCGAAAAACTGCTGAAGATGTCGCGCATGCTGTCCACCATCACCGGGTTCGATGTGCAGCCGAACAAGGCGATCGTCGGGCGCAATGCCTTCGCCCATGAAAGTGGCATCCATCAGGACGGTATCCTCAAGAACGCCGCAACCTATGAGATCATGACGCCCGAAAGCGTTGGCTGGACGCGTTCGTCACTGGTGCTGGGCAAGCATTCGGGGCGCGCGGCCTTCCGCGACAAGCTGAAGGCGATGGGGTACGACGCGCTGGATGAGGCGCAGTTCAATGATGCGTTCAACCGTTTCAAGGATCTGGCCGACCGCAAGAAGGTCATTTATGACGAGGACCTGGTCGCGCTGGTCGATGACGAAGTCCGCGATCATGCCCGCATCCGCTTTGTCGCGCTGGACATATCCGCGGGGTCGCGCCGCCCGGCGCAGGCCGAACTGACGCTGGAGGTCGATGGCAAGGAAGAACATGCGACCGTCGCGGGGCAGGGGCCGGTCGATGCGGCGTTCAATGCCATTCGTGCCATCGTCGCCCATGATGCGACGCTGCAACTCTATTCCGTTGGCGCGGTGACGGAGGGCAGCGACGCGCAGGCCCGCACCACCGTGCGGCTGGAGGAAGGTGGCAAGATGGTGGACGGGCAGGGGGCGGATGCCGATACCCTGGTGTCGGCCGTGCGCGCCTATGTCCATGCGCTGAACAAGCTGCTGGTCAAGCGTGACCGTGCGGAGCCTGCCGAACTGACGGCCTGATTGGGCGGTTTCCCCTGATTTCGAGATTTTGCAAAACGACAGACGGTCCCCGGTGTCCGCATTTTCCCGAACGGGCGGGGCCTGTCGAAGCCGCCCGGTGAAAATCGTTTTCCTGTAGATAAAACAAAGGGCTTTGCCGCAATGGCAAAGCCCTTTTTCATATTCCACGCGGAAGGGGGGAGGCTTACTGCTGGTAATATCCGCCCTGTTGCGAATATCCGCTCTGGGGATAGGCCGATCCCTGCGGATAGGCCCCGGGGGGATAGGTTTCCTGCTGCGGATATCCTTCCTGCGGATAGCCCTGCGAATAGGACGGCGTGGCGTAGCCGTAACCGGATGGACGTGCCCCGGGGCAGTTCTGGGGCGAGTATCCGGGGGGCAGCACGGTCCCGTTGGGACAGATATAGCTTGGCGGCCCGCCAGAGGAACGGGGCCTGCGCGGGGTGGTCGCGGCACCCACGGCCGCGCCGCCCCCCGCCCCGGCCAGCGCACCGATCGCGGCACCTTCGCCCCCACCGGCCAGCGCGCCGATCGCCGCGCCGCCCCCTGCGCCGATCAGCCCACCGGCCAGCGCACGCTGACCGGGATCATAATTGTCGGTGCATGCGGCCATCGTCATGCAGGATATGGCAAGGGTCGCGATGGCAAGGGGCCGATGCAGTAAATCGTGAAGGGTCATTCTCTTCAATCTCTTGGGCAGGGGCGGCGGAACTGCCGCATCCGGCAGGTTGTCATATTGTAGTGTGCGTCGCACAGGATAAGGATGTCTTGCGTGATAAAATTTGGGCATTTTGTAACAAAGCGCCTTGGCGTCCAGAAATTAACGAATTAAAACCATGTCTCCTCTTGCTCCCATCCGTCAGCACCGGTAAGTCCTCGACCTGATCCAGATTTTTCGACAGGCGACAGGCGCGTCATGGCCGTGTCGCCGGGTTGAAGCTGTGGAATGGGTCATGGCTGGTTTGTTGTCGGGAGTTTTGGATGTTTGCTCGTGTGCTGGGTCTGCTGTCCGCTGATATGGCGATTGACCTCGGCACGGCCAATACACTGGTTTATGTCAAGGGGCGCGGCGTCGTCCTGAATGAACCTTCGGTCGTTGCCCTGGCCGAGGTACGGGGCAAGAAACAGGTTCTGGCCGTTGGGGAGGAAGCCAAGCTGATGGTTGGCCGTACCCCTGGCAATATTACGGCCATCCGCCCGCTGCGCGATGGCGTCATCGCCGATTTTGAAGTTGCGGAAGAAATGATCAAGCATTTCATTCGCAAGGTACATAATCGACGCATGTTTGCCAGCCCGCTGATTATCGTATGCGTCCCGTCGGGGTCAACCGCGGTGGAACGCCGCGCGATTCAGGAAAGCGCCGAAAGCGCGGGCGCGCGCAAGGTCTTTTTGATCGAGGAACCGATGGCCGCCGCGATCGGTGCGGGCCTGCCTGTGACCGAACCATCGGGCAGCATGATCGTCGATATCGGCGGCGGCACGACCGAGGTTGCGGTCATCTCGCTCGGGGGGATCGTCTATGCCCGCTCCGTCCGGGTGGGCGGCGACAAGATGGACGAGGCGATCATCTCCTACATCCGGCGCAACCATAACCTGCTGATCGGTGAAAGTTCGGCAGAGCAGATCAAGATCGGCCTTGGGTCCGCCATTCCCCCCGATGACCCGGATGATGCCGGGCCGTGGCGGGAGGTCAAGGGGCGTGACCTGATCAATGGCGTACCGCGCGAAGTCGTGGTGTCGCAGGCGCAGATCGCCGAAAGCCTGGCCGAACCGGTCAGCCAGATCCTTGATGCGGTGACAACGGCGCTGGAAAACACGCCGCCCGAACTGGCCGCTGATATCGTGGACAAGGGCATTGTCCTGACGGGTGGCGGCGCGCTGCTATATCGTCTTGACGAGGTGCTGCGCCGTGCGACGGGCCTGCCGGTGACGGTGGCCGAAGACGCGCTGTCATGTGTTGCGATGGGCACCGGCCGCGCGCTTGAGGAAATGAAGCGGTTGCGCAATGTGCTGACAAGCATGTACTGACGATGACCTGCGCCACGCCGCCGATGGTGTGCGGTGGCAGGGCACAAGATGAAATGAGGGGAAAGCAGGACGATGGGGGGCCGGCTTTCAGGCACGTTCGATAGGTCCGGCCAATGCGTGGGCAGGGGGGCGACAGGATCATGGTGATGCCGGTTTCCATCCAGTCCCGTCAGGCGATGGGCAAGCTTGTCCTGCCATTCCTTATCCTTGTCGCCTGTGGTGTCATCCTGCTTGGCAAGGCGGACCGCCCCCTGATCGAACATATGCGCATGCAGGTGGCCGACATGCTGGCCCCGGCCTATGGGCTTGTGGCATGGCCACAGGCCCGCCTGCGTGAGCTGTCGGGCAATCTGCAGGACATCCGCAATCTGGAGGCGGAAAATATCCGTCTGCGCACCGAAAATGCCAATTTGCAGCACTGGTACGATGTGGCTGCCGCGCTGGCGGATGAAAATGCGACGCTGAAGGCCAACCTGCACTGGATTCCTGACGAGGCCCCGTCCTATGTCACCGGGCGTGTGGTGCGTGACACCAGCGGGCTGTATGCGCGCGCGGTGCTGCTGTCCATCAATCCAGATACCAATGTGCGCAAGGACGGTATCGCCCTTGATGGCGCGGGCCTTGCGGGGCGTGTGACGGAAGTGGGCAAGCGTTCGGCGCGCGTGCTGCTGATTACTGATTCCTCCAGCCGCCTGCCCGTCACGCTGGAATCCAGCCATGCGGCGGCGATCATGGCGGGGGATAATTCAGGCACCCCGAAAATCATCTATTACCCGCAGGACAATATGCCGGTGGAAGGGGAACGCGTCGTGACCAACGGCGAAATTGAATCCCTGCCTGCCGGCCTTCCGGTCGGGCATGTCCATTACCTGCGTCCGGGCACACCGGTGGTGATCCCCGCCGCCGGTCTGGAACACCTCGATATCCTGCGGATATTCAACTATGCCGATGCGGTGGTGCCGCCTGATGCGCCGGGGCGCATACCGTTGCCCACCCTTGGGCGGACCATGACCCTTCCGCCACAGTTCCAGCCAAAGCGGGGATGAAGGGGTGCATGTATGAAACCGCTTTCCCCACCATCGCTGAAGCCGGAAATCCAGCCACGTTCCGGGTTGGCCCATGGCACGGACCTGTTGATGCGGCATTGCCTGCCGTGCCTGTTCGTGCTGCTGGTGACGCTGGTGCTGTCGGCGCCGCTCAATATCCCGGCGCAGGCGGAACTGATGCCTGCCATCGTGCAGGTGTCGGTTTTCCTGTGGTCGGTGTTCCGCCCGTCGCTGATGCCATCGGTGGCGGTGTTCGGGCTGGGGATGTGCGTCGATCTGCTGAGTTTCGAGCCACCGGGCGTCATGCTGCTTATCATGCTGGTGGTGCATGGGGTGGGGCTGTCGGGGCGTTACGTCCTGGCGCGGCTGAACGTCTTTGTGTTGTGGCTGGTGTTTGGCATTGTCATGGTGTTCGCGACCGCGCTTCAATGGGTATTATGCTCGGCCCTTGCGCTGCATCTTGTGGAAACGCTGCCGTTCATGTTCGAATGCATCTTGGCATTTGGCAGCTTTCCGGTGCTTTATGTCATATTCGTCTGGACTTACCACTTTATCGTCAACGACGCGAATCGCGCCTGAACAGGGCTATGGATCAGACGTCTTCCGATCTGCCCGGATGGGTGAATGAAGTTTCGCACTAAGAAAACAGGTACGCGATTGATGACCCGCCCGGAGGAAGGCAAGAATCCTTCCCGGGGTGTTTTCACGCGTCGCGCATTGCTGCTGATGGCGGCGCAGGGGGCGGTGCTGGGCACGCTGGCGCAACGCCTGTATGGCCTGCAGGTTCGTGATGGCAGCCATTATGCACGGCTGGCGGAAAACAATCGGTTAAGCAAACGCTTTTTTGCGCCGCCGCGTGGGCGCATCACGGATCGTTTCGGCATTGCTGTCGCGGCGAACAAGGTGAACTGGCGCGCGCTGTTGCTGGCGGAAGAGACGAATGACCTGCCCGGCACGCTGGAGCGTTTTTCCCAGCTTGTCCCGCTGGAGCCCCGCGACACCGCGCGGATCGAGCGTGAATTGCGGCATAAGCGACGCTTCATCCCCATCATGCTGCGCGATTTCCTGTCATGGGATGACATGGCGCGGCTGGAACTCAACATGCCTTCGCTGCCGGGCGTGCTGATTGATGTGGGCACCACGCGCGTCTATCCCTTTGGCCCGCTTCTGGCGCATGTGGTGGGGTATGTGGCTCCGCCGTCGGAAAAGGACGTGGCGGGGGATGCCGAACTTGCGCTGCCGGGCATGCGCGTCGGGCGTTCAGGGATCGAGCAGACACAGGACCAGGGCCTGCGCGGGCAGGTCGGTTCGGTGGAGATGGAGGTCAATGCCGTTGGCCGCATCATGGCCGAACTGGACCGTGACGAGGGGAGGCCGGGGAACGAGATCACCTTGACCCTCGACAGCGGGCTGCAACAGCAGGTGCTGGGCCGGATCGCGGATCAGTCCGCAAGCGCGGTGGTCATGGACTGCCGCAATGGCGAAGTGCTGGCCATGGTCAGCAATCCCTCCTTTGACCCGTCCCTGTTCGATAGTGGCGTCAGCCAGGCGCAGTGGGTCGAATGGACGAACAACAGCCAGACCCCCCTGATTAACAAGGCGGTGTCGGGCCTGTATCCGCCCGGTTCCACGTTCAAGCCTGCGGTGGCGATGGCGGCGCTGCGTGCGGGCACGCTGTCGCCAACCGACCGGATCAACTGCCCTGGCTATATTGATGTCGGCGGTACGCGTTTTCACTGCTGGTCGCGCTATGGGCATGGGTCACTGACGCTGAAACAGGGGCTCAAATTCTCCTGCGACGTGTTTTTCTATGAGGTTGCGCGCCGCACGGGCATGGACCCGATTGCGATGACATCGCATCAGTTCGGGCTTGGTGCGCCACTCGACATTGAATTGCCGCATGTGCGTCAGGGGCTGATCCCGACCCCGCAATGGCGGCGCGCGCATGGCCATCACTGGAACGGGGGCGACACCATCGTCAGCGGCATCGGGCAGGGCTTCATGCAGGTCACGCCACTCCAGCTTGCCACCTATGCCTCGCGCATTGCCAGTGGACGCGACGTGCAGCCGCATCTGGTGCGCGCGGTTGGCGGCAGGCTTGGCGATATGGCGGGGCTGGACCATGCCGGGCCGATGGCGAACATGCCCGATCATTTCCTAAACGCGATCCGCGAGGGCATGTATGCCGTCGTGAATGAGGAAAGCGGCACCGCGCCCAAGGCGCGTCTGGCCATTCCGGGCGTACAGATGGCGGGTAAAACGGGTTCGGCGCAGGTGCGCCGTGTTTCGCGCGCCATGCGTGAAAGCGGTCATTTCAATTCCGCCAACCTGCCGTGGGAATATCGCCCCCATGCCCTGTTCATCTGCTTTGCCCCCTATGACGCACCGCGTTATGCGGCGGCGGTGGTGGTGGAACATGGCAATGCAGGGGCGGAGGTCGCGGCCCCGCTGGCGCGTGACATCATGACCGATACGCTGATGCGCGATCCGGTCAACCACAAGGAATCGCCGGGCCAGGAAGTGGCGCAGGCGGACGTGGATCAGGGATAACGGTCGCGCCATTGGCGTGGGGCGGCCCATCGCATACGTTATCGCGACGGCCATGGCTGCCGTCGGGGGACTGACATGAACTTCCAAAAACGCCTGCTGCGGGCGGAACCCAATTTCCAGATCCTTGCCAAGCTGTGGCAGGTCAACTGGATTTATGTCGTGCTGATCTGCCTGCTGGCGGCGGTGGGGTATGGGGCGTTGTACTCCGCGGGTGGCGGGACATCACGCCCGTTTGCCGAACCGCAGACGATCCGTTTCTGCTTCGGGCTGGTGATGATGCTGGGGGTCGCGTTGATGAGCCCGGCGGTGCTGGTCCGTCTGGCATGGCCGCTTTATGGCGTATCGCTGCTGCTGCTTGTTGCGGTGCTGCGTATGGGGCATGTGGGCAAGGGGGCGGAGCGATGGTTGATGATCGGGGGATTGCAGGTCCAGCCCTCGGAACTGGCGAAGATTGCGCTGGTGCTGGTGCTGGCAAGCTGGTTTCACAAGATCAGTTACCGTGACATTGGCAATCCGCTTTATCTGTTACCGCCCGCGCTGCTTGTGCTGGTGCCGGTGGGGCTGGTGCTGAAGGAGCCAAATCTTGGCACCGCGGTCATTATCGCCACCGTGGGGGCCAGCCTGTTCTTTGCCGCAGGGATGCGCCTGTGGCAGATCGCGTTGCTGGCCGCGCCGCTGCCGTTCCTGACCAGGATTGCCTACAGCCACCTTCATGATTACCAGAAGGCGCGGGTCATCACCTTCCTGCATCCTGAGAATGACCCGCTGGGGGCGGGTTACAACATTATCCAGTCGAAGATCGCGCTGGGGTCGGGGGGGATGTGGGGGCAGGGATACCTGCATGGCACACAGGGGCAGCTTAACTTCCTGCCTGAAAAACAGACCGACTTCATCTTCACCATGATTGCGGAGGAATGGGGGTATGTCGGTGGGGCGGCGGTGATCGGGCTGCTGCTGGTGATGATCCTGGGCGGAATGCTGATCGCGATCCGCAGCCGCAACCAGTTCGGGCGGCTGCTCGGGCTGGGGATCAGCATGAACTTTTTTCTTTATTGCGCGGTTAACCTGTCCATGGTGATGGGGGCAATCCCGGTGGGGGGCGTGCCCCTGCCGCTGATTTCCTATGGCGGGTCGGCCATGCTGATGGTGATGTTTGGGTTCGGGCTGCTGCTGTCTGCGTGGGTGCATCGCAATTCCACCTTTGGCGAAACGACGGATGGGGATGCATGAGCGGCATCCTGCCCCCGTCTGCCGCCACCTGCCGGTCCTATCGCCTCAGTACCTATCATGCCGCCTCCCTGCCGGTTGTCCGGGTGGGACAACGTCCCGACGATGCGGGCCTGCCCCGGCGGGGGACCGTCGTGATGCTGAGTGCGTGCAATCCGGGTGGGCGTCGGCGGACGGATGGATGGAATACCCGCATGATGGCGCGCCTGGCCCATGATTTGCGCCATGTGCCCCATTACCCCGGCGAAGGGCGGCTGGGCCGATGGTCCGAACCGCTCTATGCGGTGAAAATGGGCCTTGCCCCGGCATTGCGCCTTGCCCGGCGATATCGGCAGAATGCGGTGGTGGTGGTGCGGCGTGGGCAGGCGGCGCGTCTTGTATATCTGGCGTAGTGACGCCCGGAGAGTGTTGGAAAACAACTCCTTGATAAAAAACAAGAAAAGTTTTCGGGTGCCGCTTTTTTTCAAAAATGCGGCGTCTCCTGAAGCTTTTTGGAAAAAGCTTCACCAAAAACCCTTTATCATTTCAGGATGTTATCGAGCCTGACTTTTCAAACAGCCTCTCTGTCTTCCGGTGCGCGATGTCGCCGCATGCAGGGACCATCCGGGCTCTGCCCATCCCCTGCATCCCGCATCGTTGAGGAGGTTATGGTTTCCAGAGGCTTGTGACCTTTGGTGGGGTGCGGGGGCAGAGCCGCAGAGAAAGACGCCCCCGTGGTTATAGTCACGGGGGCGTGGGATCAGCCTTCGATCTGGCTGAAATCTGCGATCAGTACGGTCATGCGGCGCAGTTCCGACAGCAGGCGCAGGCGGTTGCGACGGATGGCGGCGTCTTCGGCGTTGACGGTGACGCCCTCGAAAAACCGGTCTAGCACGGGGCGCAGGTGGGCGACATCGCGCATGGCGTCGGCGAAACGTTCCTCGCTGATGGCGCTTTCCACGGCGGGGATCGTGTGGGCCAGCGCATCGGCAAGGGCGCGTTCCTCGTCCTGTGCATACAGGGCGGGGTCGGGCGCGCCTTCGTGGGGGCCATCCTTGCGGTCCTCGATACGTAGGATGTTGGCTGCGCGCTTTGTCGCGGCCAGCAGGTTGCGCCCATCCTCCGTCGCCAGCATGTCGGCCAATGCATCGCTGCGTGCCAGCAGGCGTGTGATGTCGGTATCGGTATTGCCCACCGACACGGCGGCCAGGATATCGTGGCGCGCGCCCTCGTTACGCAACTGCACACGCAGGCGTTCGGCCACGAATTGTGGCAGCAGGTCGAGGTCCGGCGCCAGCCGCAGGTTTTCAGGCAGGCCATGGGCGGCCATGACGAAAATTTCCGCAAGGTCGAGGCGCAGGTGGTTTTCGCGGATGATGCGAATCAGCCCAAGGGCCGCGCGGCGCAGGGCGTACGGATCGCCGGAGCCACCGGGTTTTTCCCCCGCCGCGAAGAATGCGACAAGGCTGTCGATCTTGTCCGCCAGTGCTACGGCAATGGATACGGGGGCGTGGGGGACGCCGTCATGCTGCCCGCGCGGCATGTAATGTGCGCCAATCGCATCGGCAACCGCGCTGTCCTCCCCATCATGGCGGGCGTAATAGGCGCCCATCGTGCCCTGAAGTTCGGGGAATTCGCCCACCATGCCGGTGGTCAGGTCCGCCTTGCACAACAGGGCGGCGCGTTCGGCCTGTTTCGTGTCCGCGCCCACCATGGGGGCGATCAGCCCGGCAAGGCGCACGATACGCCGCACCCGTTCCCCCTGACTGCCAAGGGCGGCATGAAAGACGATGCGGTCCAGTTGCGCCACCCGGCTGTCCAGCGTGTGGGTGCGATCCAGATCCCAGAAATGCCGGGCATCGGCAAAGCGCGCGCGCAGCACGCGTTCATTGCCCGCGATTGTCAGCGCGCCACCGTCCGATGGTTCCATGTTCGCGACGAAGGCAAAGCGCGGGGCGGCGGAGCCATCGGCATTGCGCAGCGCGAAATAGCGCTGGTTGACGCGCATCGACACCTGCATCACCTCGGGCGGGAGGGTCATGAATGCGTCGTCGATCTGTCCCAGGAACGGCACCGGCCATTCCGTCAGGCCCGCGACCTCGTCAATCAGGGCGGGGTCAGAGACAACACCCAACCCCTCCTCGGCGGCAAGGCGCGCGACGCCTTCGGCGATGGTGGTACGGCGGGCGACGGCGCAGGGTTCGACCTGGCGTGCGCGCAGGCCCGACAGCCAGTCCTGCGTTCCGGTCACGGCAAACGCGCCCGGCGCGGTAAAACGGTGCCCTTCGGTCAGGTTGGCAGCCACCAGCCCATGCCCGTTATCGTCCCCTTCGGCCAGGGTGAAGGGCACGACCTGCCCATCAAGCACGCATGCAATCCGGCGCAGCGGACGCACCCATGTAAAGCTGCTGCCGACACCCCAGCGCATCGACTTGGGCCACGGGAAACGGCGCAACAGTGCAGGGATGGTGACGGCGATGTGGGCTGCGGCCTGTACGGCGGGCACATCACGCCGCAGGACCCAGAACCCGTTTTCCAGCACCAGCGCATCACGTTCGACCCCATGTTTGCGCATGAAACCGGCCAGTGCCTTGTCCGGTGCGCTTTCACGTGGGCCGCGTTCGTCCACGGTGCTGCCCGGCACGGTCGCGTCAACCTCCAGCGAGATTGCGATGCGGCGTGGCCCTGCAAAGGTGCGGGCATCGCGCGGGTCAAGCGGGGACAGCGCCTCCGTCAGCAGGCGTTGCAGATCCTCTGCCGCGCGTTGCTGCATGCGGGCGGGGATTTCTTCGGAAAAGAGTTCAAGCAGAAGTTCGGGCATGATCTTGTTATCCTTCGCCCGCCAGCCACGCTTCGCAGCATCGCTTCGCCAGCGTGCGCACGCGACCGATATAGGAGGCGCGTTCGCTGACGCTGATGACGCCACGCGCATCGAGGAGGTTGAACAGATGGCTGGCCTTCAGGCACTGGTCATAGGCGGGCTGGGCAAGGCCCTGTTCGGCAAGGGAAGTGGATTCGCGTTCCGCATCGACGAAATGGCGGTGCAGCATCTCCACATCCGCGACCTCGAAATTATGGCGTGAATAATCGCGCTCCGCGCGCAGGAACACGTCGCCATAGGTCAGGCCCTGCCCGTTGAAGTCGAGGTCATAGACGTTCTCGATCCCCTGTACGTACATCGCCAGGCGCTCAAGCCCATAGGTCAGTTCCGTGGAGGGCATGACGGTGGGAATGCCGCCGACCTGCTGGAAATAGGTGAACTGCGTCACCTCCATCCCGTCGCACCAGACCTCCCAGCCCAGCCCCCATGCCCCGATGGTGGGGTTTTCCCAGTCATCTTCCACAAAACGGATGTCATGTTCCATCGGGTCGATCCCGATGGCGCGATAACTGTCAAGCAGCAGCTTCTGGCTGTCTTCGGGCGTGGGCTTCAGCAGGACCTGATACTGGTAATAATGCTGAAGCCGGTTGGGATTTTCCCCGTACCGGCCGTCTGACGGGCGGCGGCAGGGTTGTACGTATGCCGCCTTCCACGGGCGTGGGCCAAGCGCGCGCAGCGTGGTGTGCGGCGACAGGGTGCCGGCCCCCACTTCCGTATCATAGGGCTGGAGAATGGCGCAGCCCTGTTCGGACCAGAACTGGTGCAGTTTCAGGATAAGCCCCTGGAACGACAGGGGGCGCGTACGGGATGATCGGGGCACGGGGGCCGGGTCCATGAACAGGATGCTCCGTTGAACGGGGTCGGGTCTGCACCATCTGGCGCAATTGCTGCGAACAGCATACCGTCATGTCGCCCCGACCGGAAGGCGGGGCATGCCGTGTGGCTGTCTGTTGCCTGCATGGCGCGGGGTCTTGCGCATTGTCGCGTCGCGCGCCACATGATTGATGGCTGGATCAGTATCCTTGTGTGGAGCAGGATGGAATTACGATGAATATTCAGGAACGCGATCTGATCGCACAGTTCTTCGCCCGCGTTGGCGGCGCGACCACCGGCAGCGTACCGCAGACGGCGTCCGCGCTGCCGCCGATCGATCCGCAGGCCGACCAGTATATCGGGGAGATGTTCCAGAAATACCCCGAGGCCCGCTATCGCATCACCCAGATGGCCGTGGTGCAGGAAGCGGCCCTGGCGGAGGCGCAGAACCGCATCCGGCAGTTGCAGTGGGAAGTGCAGCAGGCGCAACAGCAGCTTGCCGCGGCACAGCAGACCCAGCCACAGGCGGCACAGCCCGCACGTCCGGGCGGGTTCTTCAGCGGCATGTTCGGTGGTGGCGGCGCGCAGCAGTCCGCACCGCGCCCGGCCGCCGCTCCGCCGCCGGGCTGGGGTGGGGGCGCCGCCCCTGCCGCCCCGCCGCAGCCGGTCTATCCGCCGGGGATGCAGCCTGGCATGTTCCCGCAGCGTGGTTCGGGTTTCCTTGGGTCCGCCCTGACGACGGCGGCAGGTGTCGCTGGCGGCATGATGGTGGGTAACGCCCTGACGGGCCTGTTCAGTGGCCATCATGACAGTGATGCCGGCTTTGGCGCGGGTGGGGTGCCCGGTGGTGGTGAAACCATCATCAACAACAATTATGGCGATTCCGGCGCGGGTGGCGCATCCGCTGATCCGTTCGCGGGCAGTGGCACGACCGCCGATCAGGGCTTTGACGCCGGTGGCGACAATGCAGGCGGGTTCGATGATGGCGGCGGTTTTGATGCGGGCGACGACAACAGCTTCTGACGCAACCATCCCAACATGACGATGAAAAGGCCATCCAGGTGCGATGGCCTTTTTTATGATGCTATCCCCATCTGGCGCCACAGATGGAAAATCCCGGCCAGACATGCCGTGGCATCGTATTATTATGGGCCTTGTTATTATGCGCCTTGCCGGGAGGTGGTTCGATGATGCAGGGCATCTTGTTCAATACGGAGGAACCGCCGGGCCGCAGGGATGCCCCCGCACAGGCGCTGTCCCCCGGTGCATGGCTGTTGCCCGGCCTTGTCCACGACCGGGCAGGCGTACTCCTGTCGATCATCAGCGATATCGTACGCCGTGCGCCGTTACGGCATATGGCGACGCCCGGTGGGGGCCGCATGTCGGTGGGCATGAGCGGGTGTGGCGCGCGTGTCTGGGTCAGTGATGCGGCGGGATACCGTTATGAAACGCATGATCCCCGGACGGGACGGCCGTGGCCGCCTATGCCTGCCCTGTTGCGTGACCTTGCGGGGGAATGCGCGCAAAAGGCGGGATATGCACGGTTCGTGCCGGATTCTGGCCTGATCAACCGTTATGGCCCGGGTGACCGGATGGGGCTGCATCAGGATCGTGATGAACGGTGTGACGCGCCCATCGTCTCCATCTCGCTCGGCGTGGCGGCGGTGTTCCTGTGGGGCGGGCCAACACGTGCGGCCCCTGTGCGCCGCATCGTGGTGCGCCATGGGGATGTCGTGGTGTGGGGCGGGGCGTCACGCCTGACATGGCACGGGATCGCGCCACTGCCCCTGGCGCATCATCCGCTGTGTGGGGATGTGCGCTATAACCTGACATTCCGCCTGACCACCTGACCGCCTGACGACGCGGGGTGCGTGCCCGCCCTGTCAGGCGATCGGCTTGCTAAAGTGATGGGGGATCAGACCGTAAGTGCCGCAGCCGCGCGGGCACGGGTGGTGATTTCGGTTGCATCCGGGGTGCCCGACGGTACCAGCCATGACCCGCCCACGCACAGTACTGACGGCAACGCCAGCCAGTTTGCCGCCGTGTCCTGACGGATCCCCCCTGTGGGACAGAAACGGACCTGTCCAAACGGGGCCGACAACGCCTTGAGCGCTGCAATCCCGCCTGACGCCTCGGCAGGAAAGAATTTGAAGCGTGTCAGGCCAAGGTCAAGCCCGCGCATGATGTCGCCTGCATTGGCGATGCCCGGCAGCAGCGGTACGTCCGCGTCCCGCGCCGCATGCGCCAGCGGCTTGGTCAGGCCGGGGCTGACGATAAAGCGTGCGCCTGCCCGCACGCTGGCATCGAGGTCGGCCTTGTTCAGCACCGTGCCCGCACCGACGACCGCGCCTTCGACCTTTGCCATTTCCGCGATGACGTCAAGCGCGCGCTCCGTACGCAGCGTAACCTCCAGCGTGCGCAGCCCCCCCGCGACAAGGGCCTCGGCCACGGGACGGGCATGAGCAGGGTCATGGATGACAAGCACCGGAATGACCGGGGACAGTGTCATGATGTCTTCGATGGTAGCCACGATGGTGTTTCCTTGGTTTTCTCTGGTCCCGGCGGGGCGGGGATGACGGTATCTTATGCCCGGCCTTACGTCCGGGTCCTGTGTGCGGATTTTACGACAGCCCTTCGGCTTCGGCCATATGGTCCATCGCGGCAAGAATGGCCGAGGCCCCGCGTTCGGGGCTGTCCACACCGTCACGCATCAGCGCGAACAGTTCGCGTCCCGTGCCGAAACCACCCCTTGGTCCGGTGGCGGGCGTACGCTGTTCCCATTGCGCCGCATCCATCATCACGTCGATGCGCCCGGATCGCGCGCATACCCGCACCATGTCCCCATCGCGCAGGCGCGACAGCGGGCCGCCGGCATGGGCCTCTGGGCCGATATGGATGGCGGCGGGTACCTTGCCACTGGCCCCGGACATGCGGCCATCGGTCATCAGCGCGACCTTGTGGCCGCGATCCTGAAGGACGCTGAGTGTCGGTGTCAGGCGGTGCAGTTCGGGCATGCCGTTGGCAGCCGGTCCCTGAAAGCGCACGACGACGATCACGTCACGATCAAGTTCGCCTGCCTTGAACGCGTCGATAACGTCCTGCTGGTCTTCGAATATCCGGGCCGGGGCCTCAATCGTCCAGCGTTCTGGCGCCACGGCGCTCGTCTTGTAAATGCCGCGCCCGAGGTTCCCCTGCATCAGGCGCATGCCGCCATCCTTGCGGAACGGGTTGGCTGGTGCGCGCAGGACCGTGTCGTCGCGTGATGGCCCGGCTTCTTCCCATACCAGTCTGTCGTCGCGCATATGCGGTGCGGTGCGGTAACGGGTGAAGCCACCTTCGGTGACGGTCAGGATATCGGGATGCAGCAGCCCGGCATCAAGCAGGGAGCCAATGAGGCTGGACATGCCGCCTACCTGATGAAAGCCGTTCACGTCGGTCGATCCGTTGGGATAGACACGCGTCAGTTGCGGCACCACGGCGGACAGGCGGTCGAGGTCTTCCCAGTCGATGATGATGCCCGCTGCGCGCGCCATCGCCGGGATGTGGATGGCAAGGTTTGTGGACCCGCCCGTCGCCAGCAGGCCAACGGCGGCGTTGACGATGGCGCGTTCGTCAACGCAATGGCCCAGCGGGCGGTAATCGTTGCCGTTCGGCCCGATCTGCGTCAGCCGGTGGATGGCCGCGCGCGTCAGTTCCTGACGCAGTTTCGTGTTGGGCGGCACGAAGGAGGAGCCGGGCAGGTGCAGGCCCATGACCTCCATCAGCATCTGGTTGGTGTTGGCCGTGCCATAGAACGTGCAGGTGCCCGGCGCGTGGTAGGACGCTGCCTCTGCATCCATCAGGCGTTCGCGATCCACCTTGCCTTCGGCATAAAGCTGGCGGACACGCTGCTTTTCGCTGTTGGAAATGCCCGAAGGCATCGGCCCCGACGGGATCAGGATGGTGGGCAGGTGCCCAAAGCGCAGTGCCCCCATCAGCAGGCCCGGTACGATCTTGTCACAGATGCCAAGCATCGCGACGCCTTCGTACATCCCATGGCTCAGCCCGACCGCGGTGGACATCGCGATCACGTCACGGCTGAACAGCGACAGTTCCATCCCCGGCTGACCCTGTGTCACGCCGTCGCACATCGCGGGCGTGGCCCCGGCCACCTGTGCCGTGGCCCCGACCTCACGGGCGAACAGCTTGATCTGGTCCGGGTACCGCCCATAGGGCTGATGCGCGGAAAGCATGTCGTTATAGGATGTGATGATACCGATATTCATCGCGCGCTGCGCCCTGATACCGGCTTTGTCCTCTCCTGCCGCGGCAAAGGCGTGGGCAAGGTTGCCGCAGGCCAGGTGCGGGCGCGATATGCCGGCGTCCTTTTCCCGTGCGATCAGGTCAAGGTAATGGCGACGCGATCGTGCGGAACGTTCGATCACGCGATCGGTTACGGCAGTCAGGACAGGATTCAGGCTCATCAGTTCTCACAGAATGTCATGTGGCCGCAGATTGCTGTTGCAATCCCGATGATACATTTTCTGTTGCGTCCGGTCGCAAAGGAACAGGGCGGAACGCGGTATTTCGGCCGGATTGATATCGTCATGGCATGGCGATATATCAGAATGAAGTTATATATGACATAATATTAACAAAAACAAGACATAAAATTATAATTAATGTCTCGTTTTGGTATTTTAATTATTTATGCGTGCTGTTCGTCACCAGATTTACAAAATTCCGTTCCCGATCCGGGTTATGGGGGCGGCACCATATCCAACCAATCGCCGCATGGGTGCAACGCTGTGGCAGCGCGATATTTGCATGGGGGATTCATGAAATGATCATGGGGCATGAAAACAGGTGGTGCCGGGCATGGATGCTGGCGGTTGGGCTGGTCCTTGTGGTGCAGGTGTTGTCGCCCGGGGTTCTGCGGGCCGCCCCACAGGAACCGTCACCGCCACAGTTTACCTACCATCATATGTGGACCGATGCACAGGGTGTCAGCCATATCGCGACCTGTCCGCTGACACGGTTCGTGTTGAAGAGCATGTCCCCACCCGCAGGCCCGCAATGGCAGGACCGGCAGCCAGACGGCCGTGCGACGGTGCTGATGACGGTGCAGCCCCCACATTGGGACGGGACATGGCATGAAGATCCGAAGGTGCAGTGGATTGTGCCCCTGCATGGGCGTTGGTTTGTGCAGGCGATGGATGGCGCGCGTGTCGAAATGGGGCCGGGGGACGTCCTGCTGGGCGAGGATCAGAATACCCGCCCGTTTCGCACCGGGCCGATGCAGGGGCGCAGGGGACATCTGGGGGGCAATGTTGGCGACGGTGCGGTGGACCTGATGGTCGTGCAGATGGATATATCCCCAACCATCGGGCAACCCTGTCATTTTCACTGATAAACAGGTGATAAACAGGTGTTTCGGCATTCTGGGATGACAATGAACAGCAAGCCCCGGGGAGGCGTTTTCAAAAGCTGCAAAAGACATCGCCCCTTTGGGAAAAGGCAGATCCCAGAGATTTTATGATTTTTATGTCAGATGGTTATGTGGAACTGACCATTCCAGCCCCTGTCCCGGAATGGTGTCAGGGCACAGGCGTAATCACAGACGTGGCCCCGATATATCGTATCGGATATATGCGTGGTGCCTGAAATAGGGGGCAGCAGGGCAAGGAAAAAAGCGTGCCCGGGAAAATATTGGGAAAATGATGGTGAGCCGGGTGGGATTCGAACCCACGACCATTCGATTAAAAGTCGAATGCTCTACCGACTGAGCTACCGGCTCACGATAAGGGGATCTGGCCTGCCGTAACAGGGGTCAGGTCATGGACGACCCGACGCGCCTTGACGTCCCTTTACTGCTCAAGCGGGGGTGTAGGCGGCCTGATGCGGACTGTCAAGGAGAAGATGAAAATATACCCGCGAACTAAATCGCTGATATTAAGGGGAGTTGTTGTCCGTTACGCCACGAATTGATGATCGTGACCCTGCGGGATTGTTTCAGGACACCCTGCGGCGCACGGTAATGGCAAACGGGAATACCGGGGTGGGGTCTGGGGATCGGGGTGCTTTTTTTACCGGAAAGTTGTCTTTTCAGGACGTTCTGGCCAAAAGCTACCCTGAAAACTTCTTTATGATTTCAATATGTTCCCTGACGCGCCTTTCGGCGGTGCCCGTGTTGGGGACCATGATGACATGGCCCCCATGTGCGGCTTGCGTGTGCCGCACCGGTGTCTGGGTTCAGGCCGCCGCGTCGTCGGCAGGACGCATCTTGATGATGCGGTCGGGCTCCTGCACCATGCCGCTATGTCCCGCGCCACGCTTGATCTGGTCGATATGGTCCATGCCTTCGATCACCTGGCCGACGATCGTGTACTGGCCATCAAGGTGGGGGGAAGGTTCGAACATGATGAAGAACTGGCTGTTGGCGCTGTCGGGGTTCATGGTGCGGGCCATGCCGAGCGTGCCGCGTTCGAACTTTGCCTTGTTGGTGAATTCAGCCTTCAGGTCCGGCAGCTTGCTGCCCGACGTGCCGGTGCCGGTCGGGTCGCCGCCCTGTGCCATGAACCCATGGATGACGCGGTGGAACGGTGTGTTGTCATAAAACCCTTCGGCCGACAGCGTGCGGATGCGTTCCGCCGCCAGGGGCGCGAGGTCGGGACGCAGGCGGATGACCACGCGCCCGGTCTTGAGGTCCATGTTGATAAGGTCGGCCTTGTTCGTGTCAGACATGACGGTCCGTTTCCTGTCGCTTGTGATTGAAAAAAACTGGCGGGCGTCCCATGCGCGCAGGGGACGCGCAGCCAAGGGCTGCTTTCAGCGGCCCTGCAGGCGCGCCAGAACGCACTGACGGGTGGAAGGGGAGACAAAGTCCGTAATGTCCCCCTCCAGCCGCGCGATCTCCTTGACCAGGCGGGAGGAGATATACTGGTTCCCCTGTCGCGCCATAAGGAAAACGGTCTCGATATCCGGGGCCAGATGCGTGTTCATTGCTGACATCTGGTTCTCGTAATCGAAATCCGCAACCGCCCGCAGGCCACGAAATATCGCATGTGCCCCATGCGCATGGGCGGCGTTGACCAGCAACCCTTCGAATCCCACCACCTCGATCACGGTCGAAGGGGGCAGGCCAAGGGCCGCGATATCGGTGCGCAGGCACGCAATCCGCTCTTGCAGTGAAAGCAGGGGCTGCTTGGTCGTGTCCTTTGCCACCCCGATCACCAGACGCCCCACCAGACGGGACGCCCGCGCGATGATATCGAGGTGGCCATTCGTCACCGGGTCAAAGGTGCCGGGGTAAAAGCCGGCGCGCACACGCGCGTCAGTCATCGTGGCCGTCCGTTGCGGCACCGGTTTCGCCGGTCGCGTTTTCATCCGTGCCTGCCGCGTCGGTCTCATCATCTTCGCCATCATCCATGACAGGGAAGACGCTGGTGACTTCTTCGGTATCGTTCAGGCGGAACAGGGTCACGCCGCTGGCCTGTCGGGACATGATGCGGATCTGGTCCACCGGCAGGCGGATCAGGCGGCCCGCATCGGTGACAAGCATGACATCCGTTCCCGCGAGTACCGGCAGGGTCGCAACCACCGCGTTGCCACGCCGCGCGGTGGGAAAGGACATGTTGTTGATACCCAGCCCGCCGCGTCCGCTGACACGGTAGTCATAGGCGGAGGAACGACGGCCAAACCCGGCATTGCTGACGATCAGGAGGATTTCCTCCGCCCCTTCCATTTCCATCACGCGTTCGGGGGGCAGGGCGAGGTCGGTGGCCGTTTCCTCGTCATCGCTGGCGATCTCGGGGGGGGGGCGGTGTCTTCGCCGTTCTGGGCGGCATTTTCGGCGCGGCGGCGTGCGTTGGCAATCCGCAGATAGGCGGACCGTTCCTCCACCGTGGCGTCAACATGGTTCAGCACGCACAGGCTGTTGACCTCGTCCCCTTCGGCAAGGCGGATGCCGCGCACGCCCGAACTGCCGCGCCCGGCGAACACGCGCAGGGTATCGTCCGTGATCTGGAACCGGATGCAGCGCGCATTGCGCGTGCCAAGGAAGACGTCCTGTCCTTCGCGGCAGGTGGCGACGCCGATCAGCCTGTCGCCGTCATCCAGCTTCATGGCGATCAGCCCGGAGGAGCGGATATTGCGGAAATCGCTCAGCCTGTTGCGCCGCACGTTCCCTGATGATGTGGCAAAGACAAGGTGCAGGTTCTCCCACAGATCCTCGTCCTGCGGCAGAGGAAGCACGGCAGTGATCGAATCCTCGCCAAGGTCGGGCAAAAGGTTGACCAGTGCGCGTCCCTTGGCCGTGGGGCTGGCTTCGGGCAGGCGCCAGACCTTTTCACGATAGGCCTTACCGCCGGAGGAGAAGAACAGCACCCATTGATGCGTATGGGCATTGAACGAACGGATGATGATGTCATCGCCCCGCCGTCCCGCCGCCGTGCGCCCGCGCCCGCCACGGTTCTGCGCGCGAAAGACGTCAAGCGGCGTGCGTTTGATGAAACCGTCACGCGTGATGGTCACGACCATCTGCCCCGGTTCAATCAGGCTTTCATCCGTCTGGTCGCCTGCGTAATCGGCGATGTCTGTGGCACGCGGCGTTGCGATTTCGGCGCGCACCGTCGCCAGTTCGTTGCGCATGACCTCCATGCGGCGCGGACGGCTGGCGATGATTTCCAGCAGTTCGTTGATGCGTGTCGCGACTTCGGACAGTTCCTGCTGGATCTTGTCACGTTCCAGTCCGGTCAGGCGCTGCAGGCGCAGTTCCAGGATGCCGCGTGCCTGTGCCTCCGTCAGGTGGACGCGCTGGTCCACCACCACATTGCCCTCATCATGGATCAGCGCAAGCAGCGGGGCGATGTCACCCGCGTCCCATGCGCGTTCCATCAGGGCGGCGCGCGCGGTGGCGGCGTCCGGGGCCGCACGGATCAGTGCGATGACCGCGTCGATATTGGCCACCGCGATGACCAGCCCGACCAGCAGGTGCCCACGGTCGCGCGCCTTGTTCAGGTCAAAGCGTGCGCGGCGCAGGATGACTTCCTCGCGAAAGCGGATGAAGGCCTGCAATACGTCCTTCAGGCCCATCAGGCGCGGCTGCCCGCCATCGAGGGCGAGCATGTTGACCCCGAATGAAGTCTGCAACTGCGTAAAGCGGTACAACTGGTTCAGCACCACCTCGGGCGTCGCGTCACGCTTGATCTCGATGACGATGCGCATGCCCGAACGGTCGCTTTCGTCGCGGATGTCGGAAATGCCCTCCACCTGCTTGTTACGGACCAGTTCGGCAATGCGTTCCTGCAAGGTGGCCTTGTTCACCTGATACGGGATTTCGGTGACGATGATGGCCTTGCGGTCACGGCGGATTTCCTCGACCTCGGCACGGGCGCGGATGATGACGGACCCGCGTCCCGTTTCGAACGCACTGCGGATGCCCGCGCGGCCCAGGATCGTCCCGCCGGTGGGAAAATCGGGGCCGGGGACGTACTGCAAAATGTCGTCGAGCGTCATGTCGGGACGTTCGATCATCGCCAGCGTGGCGTCGATGATCTCGCCGGGGTTATGCGGCGGGATGTTGGTGGCCATGCCGACCGCGATGCCCGATGCACCGTTGACCAGCAGGTTGGGGAACGCGGCGGGCAGGATCTGGGGTTCCTGCTCGCTCTCGTCATAATTGGGCTGAAAATCGACGGTGTCGCGGTCGATATCGTCAAGCAGGAAAGAGGCTGCCCGCGCCAGGCGTGCCTCGGTATAACGCATGGCGGCGGGGGAATCGCCATCGACCGACCCGAAATTGCCCTGCCCGTCGATCAGCTTGACCCGCATCGACCATGACTGCGCCATGCGCACCATGGCGTCATAGATGGAGGAGTCGCCATGGGGGTGGTATTTACCCATGACGTCACCGACCGCACGGGCCGATTTGCGGTACGGCTTGTCATGGGTAAAGCCGCTTTCGCGCATGGAATACAGGATGCGTCGATGCACCGGTTTCAGTCCGTCGCGCACATCAGGCAGCGCGCGGCTGACGATGACGGACATGGCATACGCCAGATAGGAGGAGCGCATCTCCTCCTCAATGGTCACCGGCAGCATGTCGGAGGGCGGAGTCTGTTCGGGAATTTCGGTCAAGGCAGTTCCGTCATGGCTGGTTTTCGCACGCGTTCGGGGGAAAGCGGGCGGGGGCGGGCATCAGGACTCGCATCGCGCATGGCGTGCGGGTTTGTTGCCCTCCAATAGCAGAATTGCGCCCATGCGCGAAGCATGTCGCGCATGGGAACGTACGGGCGGGGGCGCGGGCGTGCAAGTGCCTATCCCGCATCGCATTGCGTATGCGCCTGTTCCCCTGATGTCGCAGCACGCGCCGCCCCCGTGCGGTCGCATGCGCATCAGGCGAAAGAGAGATAGCATGGCGGCACGCCGTCGGTCAGTCAGACGCCATTATCCGCCCGCCATAATGTCAGGCCCTCGTCATGCATCCGCCCTGCCGCGACGCGCATGACCACGGCCCGGCCATGGCGTGTCCCAACCGTCATGGCCGTGGCCTCGTCGTTGGAAAGATGGACATGCCGCCTGCGTCCGGGCAGCAGCCCGTCACGGAAAATCGATTCCAGGCTGGTGCGTGCCGTGCCATGCCACAGGACCGCAGGCGGGATGGCGGGGGGTAGCGCCAGGTCCACCGCGATGGAATGGCCCTGTGCCGCGCGGATCCGTGTGCCGTCGGGCGACAGGGTAAAGCGCTGCTTGTCATTGTCGCGCACCACGCGTTGCAGGCTCGGCAGGTCGAATGTCTGGCCATGCCTGCGGGCTTGACGGATCAGGATGGTGGTTTCCACCCACCCCTGCGGGTCGAGGCTGATAGCGATCCGCTCCGGTGCGTGACGCAGTACAAGGCTGAGGAATTTGCTGATTTCGCGATCGGTCAGGGGCCGTCGCGTGCGGGGGGCGTCCGTCTTCATGGGGCCTGTTCCGTTCTTTGCGGCTCCGCTCTCTTGTGCTGTGCCCGGCGATACGGGCCACCTGTGAAAAAGGGCGCATTTGCGCGCCCTCCTTCAGTCGTGGATTTTGAATATATATTTTTGAATATATATTTTCAGGCAGCCTTCGCGGCCTGTCAGACGCGGCGCACTCAGAACGGGATTTCATCGTCAAGGTCGCTGCCGCCCGACGGCGCGTCCCATCCGCCGCCGCCACCTGCGGGTGGCGTGGAACGGGGGGCCTGCGCCGGGCGGGGCGCACCACCGCCATACCCGCCACCCCCACCGGGGCCGCCGCCATACCCGCCGCCTTCGCCACCCTCACCGCCGCGATTGCTGTCGAGCAGGACGAGTTCGCCACGGAAACGGTCGATCACCACCTCGGTGGTGTAACGCTCCATCCCCGACTGGTCCGTCCATTTACGGGTCTGCAACGTCCCTTCAAGGTAGACCTTGCGCCCTTTGCGCAGGAAACGTTCGGCCACATCGCCAATGCGTTCGTTGAAGATGACAACGCGGTGCCATTCCGTACGCTCGCGCCGTTCGCCAGAGGCGCGGTCGTTCCATGTCTCGCTGGTTGCCAGGGTCAGGGATACGATTTTTGCGCCGTTCTGGCTGTTGCGGATCTCCGGGTCCTTGCCCAGATTACCTACGAGGATGACCTTGTTGACGCTACCCGCCATTTGATGTCCTGCTTGCTGTTCGGGTTCGCGGGCGGCTGCCTTGCATCCCGGTATCGGGGGCAGGGGCCGGTCCGTCGGAAACCGCCATGTCCGCCGCTGGGCGGTCCGGCCGGTCGTGATCCCCCATCCTAGAACAGATTGGGCCGGAACGGCAAAGCCCTGCTTTGGCGATATGCTGCGTCTTCCCCGATGCAGTGGTGGAAAGGCAATCGGGAAAAAATCGGCGACTTCCCTCACGGCCCCTTGCCCTATGAGTGGGATGGGGACAGAACAACATGGCAACATCACATTCGGTCCCCACGCGGCGTCGGTGGGGCAGGAGGATAATATGGACGATTCTTCTCCCGCACGGGCGGGGGCCGGTGTGCAGCACGTAACCGGCCCGGCGATTCGGGTGCGGGGCGCACGCGCGCACAACCTCAAGGGCATTGATGTCGATATCCCGCGCGACGCGCTGACGGTCATGACGGGCCTGTCGGGGTCGGGGAAATCGTCGCTGGCGTTCGACACCATCTATGCCGAAGGGCAGCGCCGCTATGTGGAAAGCCTTTCGGCCTATGCGCGGCAGTTCCTGGAATTGATGGGCAAGCCGGATGTGGATTCGATCGAAGGCCTGTCCCCCGCCATTTCCATCGAGCAGAAGACCACGTCGAAAAACCCGCGTTCCACCGTGGGTACGGTTACGGAAATCCATGACTACATGCGTCTTTTGTGGGCGCGCGCGGGTGTGCCCTATTCCCCCGCCACCGGCCTGCCGATCGAGGCGCAGACCATCAGCCAGATGGTCGATCGTGTGATGGCCATGCCGGAGGGGACGCGTCTGATGCTGCTTGCCCCGGTTCTGCGTGACCGCAAGGGCGAATGTCGCAAGGAACTGGCCGACCTGCAGCGCAAGGGCTTTACCCGGGTGAAGGTGGACGGGACGCTGTATGAAATCGCCGATGTGCCGGACCTGAACCGCCGCCTGCGCCATACGGTGGAGGCAGTGGTGGACCGCATCGTCGTGCGCGAAGGGCTGGAATCACGCCTTGCCGACAGTTTCGAAACCGCGTTGTCGCTGTCCGATGGACTTGTCTATGCCGAGGAGGTGCGGCGCGCGACGGATGAATCCGATGACACACCCACGGAGCGCACCGTTTTTTCCTCGCGCTTTGCCTGTCCCGTCAGCGGTTTTACGCTGGAGGAGATCGAACCACGGCTGTTTTCCTTCAATGCACCGCAGGGTGCCTGCCCCGCCTGTGACGGAATCGGGCTGGAGACGTTCTTTGACCCCCACCTCGTGGTCCCGGACGAGGGGCTGTCGCTTGCCGGTGGGGCCATTGCGCCCTGGCGCAACAGCCAAAGCCCGTATTACCAGCAGACGCTGGCTGGTGTGGCCGCACATTATGGTGTCAGCATGGATACGCCCTGGCGCGACCTGCCGCAGGAGGTGCGCGACGTCATCCTTGATGGCGGGCGTGATCCCATCGCCTTCACCTACCGTGATGACCGCCGCAGCTATACCCTGACCAAGCCGTTCGAGGGCGTTGTCACCAACCTGCGCCGCCGCATGGCGGAAACCGACAGCGTCTGGGTGCGCGAGGAGCTTTCGCGTTATCAGTCTGAAAAGCCGTGTCATGTCTGCCATGGTGCGCGCCTTCGGCCGGAGGCGCTGTCGGTGAAGGTGGCGGGCCTGAACATCGCGCAGGCGTCCGACATGCCCATCCGCCGCGCGCTGGAATGGTTTGCCACCGTGGAGGAAACGTTAAGCCCGCAGCGCGCGGAAATCGCGCGGCGCATCCTGCGTGAAATCCTTGACCGGTTGCGGTTCCTTGATGATGTGGGGCTGGATTACCTGACGCTGTCGCGCGGGTCGGCCACGCTGTCGGGGGGGGGAAAGCCAGCGCATCCGCCTTGCCAGCCAGATCGGCTCGGGCCTGACGGGGGTGCTGTATGTCCTTGACGAACCGTCTATCGGGCTGCACCAGCGCGACAATGAACGCCTGCTGGGCACGCTGGAACGGCTCAAGCGGCTGGGCAATACGCTGATTGTCGTCGAACATGACGAAGATGCGATCCGTGCCGCGGACTGGTTGATCGACATGGGGCCGGGTGCTGGCGTCAATGGCGGGAATGTCGTTGCGTGCGGCACACCGCAGCAGGTCGCCGCCAATCCCGACAGCCTGACGGGGGCGTATCTGTCGGGGCGTAAACGTATCGAGGTCCCGGCACAGCGCCGTCCCATCGACCCGGCGCGTGAACTCGTCCTGCGTGGGGCGTGCGGCAACAACCTCAAGGATGTGACCGCGCGCTTCCCGCTGGGCACGTTCACCTGCGTCACGGGGGTTTCGGGCGGGGGCAAGTCCACACTGGTGATCGACACGCTGTACAAGGCCCTGTCGCGCCGCCTGATGGGATCGGGACAGAACCCCGCCCCGTATCGGGACATCGACGGGATCGAACAGCTCGACAAGATCATCGACATCGACCAGTCCCCCATCGGGCGGACCCCGCGTTCCAATCCCGCGACCTATACCGACCTGTTCACCCCGATTCGCGACTGGTTCGCCGAACTGCCCGAAAGCAAGGCGCGGGGTTACAAGGCGGGACGTTTTTCCTTCAACGTGAAGGGCGGGCGGTGCGAGGCGTGCCAGGGGGATGGCGTGCTGAAGATCGAGATGCACTTCCTGCCCGACGTGTTCGTCACCTGCGATACGTGCAAGGGCGCGCGCTATAATCGCGAAACGCTGGAGGTGAAGTTCCGTGGCCAGTCGATCGCCGATGTGCTGGCGATGTCGGTGGACGAGGCGCTGCCTTTCTTTTCCGCCGTGCCGCGCATCCGCGACCGCCTTGCCATCCTGCAGAAGGTGGGGCTGGGTTATGTTGCGCTGGGGCAGCAGGCGACGACCCTTTCAGGGGGGGAGGCGCAGCGTGTGAAGCTGTCGAAGGAACTGGCGCGGCGTGCGACGGGACGCACGCTCTACATCCTTGATGAACCGACGACCGGCCTGCATACCGAGGATGTGCGAAAGCTGCTTGAGGTGCTGCATGCGCTTGTGGCGCAGGGCAATACGGTGGTGGTGATCGAACATAACCTGGAGGTGATCAAGACCGCCGACTGGGTGATCGACATGGGGCCGGAAGGGGGCGACGGCGGTGGCCGTATCGTGGCCGAGGGCACGCCGGAGGACATTGCCGCGACTTCCGCAAGCCATACCGGCCGGTTCCTGCGTCCGCTCCTGCGTGGGGCAGGCGCCAAGGTGGCGAAGGCGGCACTTGCGCAGCAGCCGGGCGATGCGCCTGCAAAGCAGAGTCCCGGGCGCAAGGGCGTGAAAAAAACTCCCGCCACGTCGAAAACGCGCACTGTGGCGGCCAAGGTCACGCCAAAGGCGAAAAAAGGCGGAAAAAAGCCGATGAAGGGCGGATAGAACCCGCCATGGCGGGACGCGGTTGCACGCGTGATGGGAAAAAACAAAAAATATTGTGCCCATCATGCGGAAAATGCTTGCGTTCCGCCCGGCAGAAGCCCTATCAGCGGCGCTCTTGGCCCAAGGGGGCAATGTCTGCCCAACAGGCTGTCTACTGGTTTGGGGGTACGTGATGAACGCACTTGCTCAACTGGGGATGGTCTCGGAACTCCCGAGCGATAACCAGATCTCTTCAGCGCCGTTTTCGTCCGACGACGACCGGAAAGATTACTTCGTCGAAAAAGACGGGATGAAGTTTGCGGGAACGCATCTTCTTGTCGATCTTTGGGATGCGCACAATCTTGACAATCCGGAACAGATTGACCGCACCCTGTGTGAAGCCGCAGTGACGGCCGGGGCGACAATCCTGCACAGTCACTTCCATCATTTCACGCCCAATGGTGGCGTGTCGGGTGTGGTCGTGCTGGCGGAAAGCCACATCTCCATCCATACGTGGCCGGAGCGTAACTTCGCCGCCGTGGATATCTTCATGTGCGGCGCATGCGACCCGCACCTTGCGATTCCGGTCATGCAGCGCCTGTTTCAGGCCGGCCGGATCGAGGTCGATGAACAGCGTCGCGGCCGCGTCGCGCTGTAATGCGTGCGTATGGGAACACGTCATGTGTTCCCATGCCGTGGCGTGTTTTTCCCGCTCATAACCGATACTTCCCGCATGGGAAAGAATGGCAGGCCGGACCCTTGTGTCCGGCCCGCTTTCGCATGGATATTTTTCAAGGAGTACCGTGATGTCCGACATCTGGATCAGCGAAACCCTCTATGGTGGCTGGCGGCAGCAGTTTCGTGTCAACAAGATGCTGGCCCAGACCAAGAGCGCGTTCCAGGACATCGCGGTGTTCGAGAACGAGGATTATGGCCGTGTCCTGATGCTCGATGGTGTTGTGCAGATCACCGGGCGTGATGAGTTCGTGTATCAGGAAATGCTGACACATGTGCCGCTGCTTGCGCATGGGGCGGCGCGCAATGTCCTGATTATCGGGGCGGGGGACGGCGGTGTCCTGCGTCGTGTGCTGCAACATGGCACCGTCGAACGCGCGGTCATGGTGGAAATCGACGGGGAGGTCATTTCTCTGTCCAAACAATTCCTGCCCGACATCGCAGGGGATGCATGGAACGATCCGCGTGCCGAGGTGATCGTGGGCGATGGCATCGAATATGTTGCCACCGCGCCCGATGCCTCCTTTGACGCGATCATCGTCGACAGCACGGACCCGATTGGCGTGGGCGAAGTCCTGTTTACCGATTCGTTCTATCGTCATTGCGCGCGAATCCTGACGGATAACGGTCTGATCGTGAACCAGTGCGGCGTGCCCTTCATGCAGGCCGATGAACTGCGTGACACCAGCGCGCGCCGTGCGCAGTTCTTCCGCCATGTCTCGGCCTATGTCGCGGCGGTTCCGACCTATGTCGGCGGGTTTATGACACTGGGCATCGCGGCCAAGGGGGATGCACCGGGCACGCAGGACGTCGCGACGATCCGTGAACGTGCGCGCAAGGCAGGCATTGGGGAGTGCCAGTACTGGACGCCCGAAATGCACGTCGCCTCCTTCGTGTTGCCGCCCTACATCGCGCGGAACCTGCCTGGTTATACCCCCAGGGGCTGACCCCGTACGGGTGGGATGTCGCACGTCCCGCTCTTTGGCCTGACCTTACATAAATGGCTGTTTGAAAATGACAGCGTGGTCGGGAATGACAGACGTTCCTGAATGTCGCCTTATGATTTTAAAGGCGACATCTTTGGGTGATTTTTAAAAAAGCTGCGCCCAACACTTTTGTTGTTCCGGCAAACCGCAGGTTCCACCGTTTCAGGCATCCCTTTTGGTCAGGTTCCAAAGGGGGGGCATGTTTGAAAATAGCGGCACCCGGAACCCCTTATCAGACGCTGTTTGATAAAGTCAGACTCAATAACATCCTGAAATTATAAAGATTTTTGGTGAAGCTTTTTCTAAAAAGCTTCAAAAGACGCTGCCTTTCTGAAAAAAGGCAGCACCCAAAAACGTTTCTTATTTTGTATCAATGAGTTGTTTTCAAACGCTCTCTTATTTGGGCGCTGGTATGTTGCGTACTGTCTTGCGCACACTTACGAGGCGTATCTTCAGCGTGTCCACCGCATTGCTGAACGCCTTGAAATGTGGCGTCGCCTGATGGGCGTCGAACGCCGCGGGGCTGTCATAGACCTCGTGCAGGATCACCGTATCCGGTTCATCCGGCGTGGTCAGCACGTCAAAGCATGAACATCCCGCCTCATCCGTGACCGACCGGATGCTGTCCTCGATGCAGGCTGCGAGGAAGGGCGCGCGCGTGGCGGCCGTGGTTTCGAATTCCGCGATGATGATCAGGGGCGTGTCGGTCATGTCTGGCATCCTTGTCACAAGGGAATCAGATGCCCCGCACCGGTGCATGCCAGCGTGGGCGCATGGACGCGGGACATCAGGCGTTTTCATGGATTGACTTGTGTTCGGGTGTCATGTCAAGCAGTCGGGTATCGATACGGGAGAGACCGGCCATGTGCCGGCGCCGAAGGAGCAACCGCCCCGGAAACTCTCAGGCAAAAGGACCGGTCGATGATAACTTCTGGAAAGAGGCGCCCGGTTCCGGTGCGCCCGCCGACGGGATAGCGATCTCAGGCACAGGTGACAGAAGGGGCAGGTGATATCCATTACGGAGTCGCAGGAGCCCTTTTCATGTCCACGCCTTCGGCACAGATCATAACGATTTCGCAATTTCCTGCATCCCCCCGCACATGTCCCGCCTGTGCGCGCCATGATGCCGTGATCCGTACCCTGCCGGCATCCATGCCGTCGCGGGGCGTGGGTCATGGCGCGTGCGCTGTCGGGTCATATCGCAATGACGAGGTAGTCTTCGCATGACCGAGGGTCTTTTGCGCACGCCGCTGCACGCGCTGCATCTTGAACTGGGGGGGGCGCATGGTGCCCTTCGCCGGGTATGACATGCCGGTCCAGTATGAGGCCGGTGTCATGGCCGAACACCTGCATACCCGCGCGGCAGGCAGCATCTTTGACGTCTCGCACATGGGACAGGTGCGCGTGCGCCCGCGTTCGGGCGTCATGGCGGATGCGGCGCTTGCGCTTGAACGTCTGGTTCCTGCCGATATCCTCGCCCTGCGCCCCGGACGGCAGCGTTATGCGCTGCTGATGCGCGAAGATGGCGGCATCAGCGATGACCTGATGATCGCCAACATGGGGACATGGTTCCTGCTGGTGGTCAATGCGGCGTGCAAGGATGCGGATTTTGCCCTGATACAGGCGGGAATTGCCGATGTATGCGAGGTGGAGTTCCTGTCGGATCGCGCGCTGATCGCGGCGCAGGGGCCTGCGGCGGTTGCGGCGATGGCCGAACTGGCCCCCGCGACGGCGGCCATGCGGTTCATGGACGTGATCGAAACCGATATCGCGGGCGTTGCCTGCATCGTCTCGCGCTCGGGCTATACCGGGGAGGACGGGTTCGAGATCGGCATGCCTGCCGGACAGGCGGAAGATGTTGCCCGTGCGCTGCTGGCCTGTACGGATATCGCGGCGGCCGGGCTGGGCGCGCGGGACAGCCTGCGGCTGGAGGCCGGGTTGTGCCTGTATGGGTCGGATATCGACACCACGACGTCGCCGGTCGAAGGCGCGCTGGAATGGTCGATCCAGAAAAGCCGCCGCCCCGGTGGCGTGCGCGCCGGTGGCTATCCCGGTGCTGATATCGTGGCAAAGCATCTCTCCGAAGGGGCCGCGCGCCGTCGCGTCGGCCTGCGGGGGGAGGGGCGTGCCCCGATCCGTGGCGGTGCGCCGTTGTTCAGTGATGCCGAAGGCACGCACCAGGTCGGGCATGTGACATCGGGCGCGTTCGGCCCCAGCGTCCCCGGACCGGTTTCGATGGGATATGTCGATACGGCATCGGCGGCCATCGGCACGCCGCTGTTCGCGGGTGTGCGGGGGCGTGTCCTGCCGGTTCATGTCGTGGCGCTGCCGTTCGTGGCGCCGACCTTCCGGCGCTAGGTCCCGGTTTTCCACCCCGGTTATTTTCAACCCCCAACATTACGGAAGAATGGGCGGATCATGAGCATCTATTACACCAAGGAACATGAGTGGCTGCGCATCGAGGGTGACGAAGTCGTCGTCGGCATCACGCAGCACGCGGCAGATGAGCTGGGCGAACTGGTCTTTGTCGAAGGCAAGGATGCAGGCACCGACGTTGCGCAGGGCGACAGTGTCGCGGTTGTGGAATCGGTGAAGGCCGCCTCCGACATCTATGCCCCGGTTGGTGGCACGGTCACATCCTTCAACGACGCGTTGTCCGATGATCCGTCGCTGATCAACCGCGAGCCGGAGGCCGGCGGCTGGATCGTGCGCATGAAGATGGCTGACAGGTCGCAGCTTGACGGCCTGCTGGATGCCGCGGCCTATGCCGCGCTGCTGGCCTGACATTCCTGCTGCCTGTGACCTGACGGAGTTCCCGATCATGACGTCTTCCACCGATAATTCCCCCCTGTGGCAGGGTACGGGCAGCGATCCTGACGCGTTTTGTGCGCGTCATGTTGGCCCCGACGCCCACGATGTGCGCGACATGCTTGATGTCGTGGGGGCCGAAAGCCTTGAGGACCTGATGGCGCAGACCGTCCCCGGCGATATCCGCCTGAAGGGGGAAATGGGTCTGGGTGCCGGCATGTCCGAAACGCAGGCCCTTGAACGCCTGCGCCAGATCGCGGGCCGCAACAAGGTGATGACGTCCCTGATCGGGCAGGGATATTACAATACGTTCCTGCCGGGTGTGATCCAGCGCAACGTGCTGGAAAGCCCGGCCTGGTACACGGCCTATACCCCGTACCAGCCTGAAATCAGCCAGGGCCGGCTGGAGGCGCTGCTGAACTTTCAGACGCTTGTGACCGAACTGACCGGGCTGGACGTGGCCAATGCCTCCCTTCTGGATGAGGCGACGGCGGCGGCGGAAGCGATGGCCATGGCCCGTCGCGTCGCACGCAGCAAGGCAATGTCGTTCTTTGTCGATGCGGACTGTCACCCGCAGGTGATTTCCGTCCTGCGGACCCGTGCCGAACCGATGGGCTGGACGCTGGTGGTGGGCGATCCGGCGCATGACCTGCACGCGGACGAGGTGTTTGGCGCATTGTTCCAGTATCCGGGGTCGTCCGGGCAGGTGCGTGATCCGCGTGCCGCGATCGCGGCCCTGCATGCGGCTGGTGCGATCGCGGCGATGACGGCGGACCCGATGGCGCTTCTGCTGCTTGAAAGTCCGGGCGCGCTGGGGGCTGATATCGCGGTCGGTTCGATGCAGCGTTACGGCATGCCGATGGGCGCGGGTGGCCCGCATGCGGCATATATGGCGGTGCGTGATGCGTTCAAGCGCAACATGCCCGGTCGCCTTGTCGGCGTATCGATCGATTCGCGGGGCGAGCCTGCCTATCGTCTCGCGTTGCAGACGCGCGAACAGCACATTCGCCGTGAAAAGGCGACGTCGAACATCTGTACCGCGCAGGTGCTGCCTGCCGTCGTATCGTCGATGTATGCGCTGTATCATGGGCCGGACGGGCTGCATGCCATCGCCACGCGTATTCATCGCCTGTGTGTCGTGGCGGCGGCGGGTCTGCGCGCGCTGGGCGAGGATGTGCGCACGGATGCGTTCTTTGACACGCTGACCATCGCGACGGGTGAACGCACGGCGGACATCGTCAATCGTGCGGTGGCGGCGGGAATGAACCTGCGCCGGGTTGATGCGCATACCCTTGGCTTCAGCCTTGACGAAACCACGACACCCGAAGTGGTGCGTGCGATCTGGACCTGCTTTGCCGGTGATGCGGCCCGCGTGGCCGCGATGGAAGGGACGCTTGACGCCCCGGCCACCGCAATCCCACAGACGCTGGCGCGTACGGGCGCGTTGCTGACGCAGGCGGTCTTCAGTGCCTATCGCTCTGAAACTGACATGCTGCGTTACCTGCGCCGCCTGGCGGACAAGGATCTGGCGCTGGACCGTTCGATGATCCCGCTGGGGTCATGCACGATGAAGCTGAACGCGACGGCGGAGATGATGCCGATCACGTGGCCCGAATTCTGTGACATCCATCCCTTTGCCCCGGCGGACCAGATGGAGGGGTATGCCGAACTGTTCGCGGAACTGCAGCAGATGCTGTGCCGCATCAGCGGGTATGACGCCGTCTCGCTCCAGCCCAATTCGGGTGCGCAGGGCGAATATGCCGGGCTGCTGGCGATCCGTGCCTATCACCGCGCACGCGGCGAGGCCGGGCGTGACGTGTGCCTGATCCCGGCATCCGCCCATGGCACCAACCCGGCTTCGGCGCAGATGGCGGGGATGAAGGTTGTCGTCGTCAAATGCGATGAACATGGCAACGTGGACATGGATGACCTGAAGGCCCGCATCGCGCAACATGCGCAGCAGCTTGCCGCGATCATGATTACCTACCCCTCCACCCATGGCGTGTTTGAACAAAGCGTGCGCGAACTGTGCGATCTGGTCCATGCGGCGGGTGGGCAGGTTTACCTGGATGGCGCGAACATGAATGCGCAGGTCGGGTTGTCACGGCCGGGGTCATATGGGTCGGACGTCAGCCATTTCAACCTGCACAAGACGTTCTGCATCCCGCATGGCGGTGGTGGGCCGGGCATGGGGCCGATCGGGGTTGGTGCGCATCTGGCGCCTTTCCTGCCCGGTCGCCCCGAACTGGGCGAAGCCAATGCCGTGTGCGCGGCCCCATTCGGTTCAGCCGACGTGTTGCCGATTTCATGGACCTATATGAAAATGATGGGGGATGCGGGCCTGCGTCGCGCGACCGAGGTTGCAATCCTGAATTCCAATTACATTGCGGCGCGGCTGTCGGATTATTACCCGGTGCTGTATCGCGGGGTGAACGGGCGGGTGGCGCATGAATGCATCATTGACCTGCGTCCCGTGCGCGATACGGCCGGGGTCACGGTCGATGATATCGCCAAGCGTCTGGTCGATCATGGCTTTCACGCCCCGACCGTCAGCTTCCCCGTCGCGGGCACCTTCATGATCGAGCCGACGGAGTCCGAGGGCCTGCGAGAGCTTGACCGTTTCTGTGAGGCGATGATCGCCATCCATGAAGAAATCGGCGAGGTCATGGACGGCAGGATCAAGGTGGAGGACAGCCCCCTGCGCCATGCGCCGCATACCGTGCGTGACGTGACCGACCCGGAATGGGACCGTGCATATGACCGTGCGCGCGGGTGCCTGCCCGGTGCGGTGCAGGCAGGAAGCAAATACTGGTCGCCGGTCAACCGGCTGGACAATGCGTATGGGGATCGTAACCTCGTCTGCTCATGCCCTGACCTTTCGACCTATGCCGAGGACTGATCCAGGGATGCGCTGGCGCATCTGAGGGTATTTCGAAAAGCCGCCCTTTACCGGGGCGGCTTTTTTTCTGGAAATCCGTCTGTGCGATACCCATGAAAAGCGTTCAGGGGCTGTTGGAGCGACTGTTTTAAAATACTCCATCAAGAGGGAACGCGAACATTTCAGGCGTTATCCTGTTTTTTTTGCAAAATCAGGCTCAATAATATCCTGAAATTATGAAAGTTTTTGGTGAAGCTTTTTCTAAAAAGCTTCAAAAGACGTCGCCTTTTTGAAAAAAGGCGACACCCAAAAACTTTTCTAATTTTTATCAATGGTTTGTTTTTAAACGGAATATCATAATTTTTTGCAGTATATATATCTTAAAAACCCTTAAAAATATAACTAATTAAGAAAATAATGCGATATTAAGGGATATTTTTCTTTTAATAATTTTGAAAAATCATGCATCATGAGCTTTTATTTTTTCAGAAATATGTTCATTTTGTATTTATAATAATTTCTATACTAACAAAATTGCCTTGGAATGCCCATTTTACGTCTGTGTTCGCGGTCTTATGCCATGTGGAGCGATCGCCTCTGGCCGGGGATGTATCCGATGGGATATATCGGGATCATCAGGTTACAGGGGGCGGGCATGCGGTATCCACGGACATGGGGCATGGGTGTGATCGGCGCGATGATGCTGTCGGCATCTTTCGTTATGGCGCCCATCGGGCATGCGGCAGGGGATGGCATCACCCATGGTGTGGCCGACATGACGGGGCAGGTGCAGCAGGTGCCTGCGCGGCCCGGACATATCGCGGATCTTTGGTTTGCGCATAACGAACTGACCATCATGCTCGGCGCGGCGGACAGGATTGCGGTTACGGTGGACCGGCCCGATACCCGGCCGTGGATGTTCCTTGTCGCGCCTGCACTCTATCATGCCATCGGGGTCAATGGCCCGGCGGTCAACGCCGAAAGCCTGCTGAAGGCCGGGGTGGATGTCGCCTTTGTCCCCAACGGTTCGGCCACGGCGGCGGCCCTGCGTGCGGTGGGGATTCCGGTGCTGGTGGCCGGGTTCACCGATGCCGCAAGCCTGCGTCGCTCGCTGGAGATGACAGCACAGGTGATCGGCACACGGCAGGCGCAGGAGGTAACGCGCGCCTATGAAACATTGCTTGACGGGGTGGTCCACGATACCCGCGCGCGCACCGACGCATTGGCCCCGGATGCACGGCCGCGCGTGGTGCATATCCAGTCCCTGCATCCGCTGCGTGTGGACGGGGCGCATACGATCATTGACGAATGGCTGTCGATCGCGGGGGCGCGGAATGCGGCGGACGGGGTGGATGGCAATATGAAGCCCATTTCGGTCGAGCAGTTGGCCGCATGGAATCCTGATGTCATCATCCTTGGCCCTGATGCCGGGACCTTTGACCCGATGGCTGATGGCGGCGTGTGGCGCAATATCACCGCCGTGCGCACGGGACATGTGATCCATAACCCGGCGGGCGTGTTCCCGTGGGACCGGTACGGCAGCGAATTCCCGTTGCAGGTCGCATGGGCGGCGCAGGTGCTGCATCCTGACCTGTTCCCGGCCACCGACATGGTGGAACGGACCTGTGCGTTCTATCGCACCTTCTTTCATTACGACCTTGATGTCACGCAGGCGCGGCGGATACTGGCCGGGCTGCCCCCTGCCGGGGCGACGAAGGGCGGGGGGGCCTCCCCCCGTTGATCCTGCGTATGATGGGGCGTTCTGCCGGATGGCTGGTGTTCGGCGGACTTGTGCTATGCCTCCTTGTCTCTGCCTGCCTTGGGCGTTACGCGATTGCGCCGGGTGTGATCGCCCGTTTTGTGGTGACGGCCATGGGCGGGCAGGCATTGCCGCAGGCGCAATATGACATGGTGCATGCGATCCTGATGGGCGCGCGCCTGCCGCGGATCGGGGCGGCGGTGTGCGTGGGGGCTGCTTTGTCGGTCTCTGGCGCGACATATCAGGCGGTATTCCGTAACCCGCTGGTTTCCCCCGGCCTGCTGGGCGTGCTGGCGGGGGCGGGGTTTGGCGCCGCGCTGGGGATTGTCAATGGCATGGGCACGACGGGCGTACAGGCGCTGTCGTTTGCGGGCGGTATCCTTGCCGTATCGTTCGGGGTGGGGGTCGCGCGCATGTTCGATGCGGCCTCCCTGCTGATGCTGGTATTTGGCGGGTTGATCAGTTCCGCCCTGTTCACCGCGCTGATGTCCATGCTGAAATATGTTGCCGACCCGCAGCAGCAGTTGCCCGACATCGTGTTCTGGCTGCTGGGCAGCCTGACGCAGGTTGATGTGCTGCGGCTGGAGGTCATGGCGGTCCCGGTCTTGCTGGGGATTGTGGTTCTGTCGGCCTGCGGGCGGATGCTTGATGCATTGGCAATGGGCGATGAAGAGGCGCGTACCCTTGGCGTGCCGGTTACGGCATTGCGTTATGGCACGATCGGTATTGCAACAGGGCTTTCGGCGCTGACGGTGTCGGCGGTGGGAATGATTGGCTGGATCGGGCTGATCATCCCGCACGTGGCGCGCCTGCTGGCGGGGCCGTGCAATGCGCGTGTCATTCCGCTGAGCGCCGGGCTGGGCGCGATTTTCCTGCTGGTATGTGATGACCTCGCACGATGTCTGTCGGCCGAGGAAATCCCCGTCGGGCTGCTGACGGACCTTCTTGGCGTCGTGGTGTTCATTTCCGTGCTGCGCCTGTTGCGGCGGGGGGGGCGGTTATGAAGGGGACGGTGCTGGATGTGCGTCGTGTCGGGCTGCGCCGTAATGGGCGATGTGTGCTGGATGACGTATCACTGTCGATCGTGGCGGGGCGGATGACCGGGCTTCTGGGGCCGAACGGGGCGGGGAAAAGCACGTTGCTGCGTGTGCTGCTGGGGGTGTTGCGGCCGGATGCGGGGCAGGTCCTGCTGGATGGGCGCGACCTGTCGCAATGGCACCGGCGCGAGGTCGCGCACCGGATCGCCTATGTCCCGCAGGGGCATATATCGCTGTTTCCCTATACCGTGCGTGACGTGGTGGCGCTGGGGCGGGTGTCCTATACACCCTTTGCGCGGAAGGTCGGGGCAGAGGACGCGGCCATCGTGGCGGATGCGCTGGTGCGGCTGTCGATCAGCCACCTGGCGGCACGGTCCTATACCGACCTGTCAGGCGGCGAACGCCAGGCCGTGCTGATCGCGCGTGCGCTGGCGCAGGGGGGGCGGATACTGGTGTTGGATGAACCAGAAACCGGCCTTGATTATGGGCAGCAGCAGCGGCTGTATGCATTGCTGCGCGAACTGGCGGATGATGGATATGCAATTGTTGCGACAACACATGACCCCGTGCGGGCCGCTGTTGCGTTTGACCATGCACTCCTGTTGCGGTGCGGGCGGGTGATGCGTGACGGCCCGGCCGCACAGGTGCTGGATGCGCAGGGGATCGCACGGCTGTATGCGCGCGGACCTGATGACGAATGCACAGGGGCAGCATCACCAGAAGAAATATCATGACCTTACAAAAGACTTGCAGGACGTTGCCTTGGCAGGCTGTTTGCAAAGTCAGGATCTATAACATGCTGAAATTATAAAGTTTTTTGGTGAAGCTTTTTCTAAAAAGCTTCAGAAGACGCCGCCTTTTTGGAAAAAGGCGGCACCCAGAAACTTTTCTTGTCTTCAAACAATCTTTCTTATGACCTGAAACAGGCAACGCCTTTTGGGGCATTCTGAAAAAAAAGCTGATGTCACGGCCCCGGCTGTTTGCAGACAGCCTTTGGATGTTTTCGAAATCGTCCTAACGGGTGGGTGTGGCCGGGACATTATCGACGCGGATCGCCTTGCCCGTGCTGTCGTAATAGACGATGGCCCCGCCATGGCGTTCGGCATAGCCATCGGGCGTGCCATGCTGCGTCCAGAACAGCAGCCGGTTGACGTCGGGCTGTTCCTTTACCTTGTCACCGGGGGGGATGAAGCGGTACTGGCTGTAATCCATATGCAGGCGTGGCAGCGGCGGGTGACGCGAAAGCTGGTGCATGGACTGGTGGCGTTTGAAATCGGCCTCGTCCTCATCTTCCTGCGCCATGGCGGGAATGGATGACAGAAGAAGCGGGAGAAGCCCAAGGGCCACGCATCCGGCAATCCTCCAGTGTCGTTGCTTTACCGGCATATGCGTCGCGCCCTTTCGCCTTATCCACACAGGAGGGGGCAACATCCCCCTTTTTCGATGCGGGTGCAAGGCGCAGGCGTCATGGCCTGTGTGGTGGCGATCCGCAGGGGATTACTGGAATGGCAGATAGCGGAAATCAAAGAAGATCTCGCTCATGCTCGTGGTGGGGGCCCCCCCGATTCCGCCCCATGTATGCACGCGCGAATAGGCAAGCTGCGTGCCTGCCTGCACGGTGCCATACTTGCCCTTGATGAAGCGGTACCATGCCCCGATCGTGAATTCCTCCACCGATTTTATGCTTGCGGTGCAGGCTGACGACCCTTCGGTCCAGCACCCGCTATTGTCGGAGAGCGGGTTGCCATAGCCATAGGCGGTGCCATCGGAATCGAAATATCCGCGTCCCGAACGCTGCATCCCGAAATAGCCATAGACGTCGACCAGGCGGTTGGGATGGGCGATCACGCCCGCCGTCGCCTGCGCGCTGCTAAGCAGGTCGGGCGCGCCATTGGCCTTCAGCGTGGCATCAGGCAGCAGGACGGAGCCATAACGCCCGATCCCCTTGCCCGCCAGTCCGGCCAGCCGTATTTCGAGCGTGTGCGGGATGACCGGCAGGATCATCGACCCGCCGCCGCCCCATGCGATGGCGGTATGGTTCTGTCCCTCGCCACCGATGACCGAACGGTCATGCGGGAAATGGACGATACCTTCCATTTCATAATGGCCCCATGACGGGTCGCCTGCGATCTTTGCGATGATGTCGGGGGCGATTTCGTTGGAATAGTTCGTGCTGGATCCCGTCAGCCCGACGCCGTTCGATCCCACCTTGGCATAGTTGCCGCTGCCGGGGAGGGCATATTCGCCATTGTCGCTATAGGCTGAAAAACCGGTGGTGTCATAGATCGTGGCCGGGTTTTCGATCGACAGACCCGCCCACAGCCGGTGTTCGAGGAAATCCTTGACCAGGCGCACCTGCCACTGCCGCGTCCATGTCTGCCCCGCAAGGATGGAGGATTCGATGGTTTCGGGCAGGCTTTCCTGTCGCGGTATGATGCCGACGCGATCCGGGGTCAGCATCGTCCATGCCTGTCCGATCAGGAAGTGCCAGTTGGTCTTGGCATCATCCAGCGTCAGGTACGCCTGACGCAGGCGCGGGACGTAGGAATTGCTTTCATAAGGATTGGTTGTTTCCGCACTGGCGCCAAAGTCGCTTTCTACAAATCCCGCCACCGTCACGTGCGTGCCCAGCGGCGCGCGCGCCATGAGGGAGAAGCGGGTATAGCGCGCATCGCCGTTGAAATTGTCGGTGTGGAAGTTCGAACTGTTGCGGAAGGGAATGTTTGCCCACGAATTGAAGATGCCCGAGGCAACATGGCGGTTTTCCTCCAACGCGGCGGCGTCGAAGAAACCACCAAGGATGATGGATACCGCCCCGGCATGGAAGACCTTGCTGCCCAGTGCACCGGCAGACTGCGCGCCGACGGTTTCACGGGTATGGGGGCCGACATTGTTGTTGGCCATATGGGAAATCAGATCCTCGTCACGATGGGCGACGACGGATTCGAATGTCGGGGTGTCAAGGAACGACCCGTTCGGATTGTCGGAATGCCCCCCGATATGCGGCGCGCCCATGCCCGGCGGTGTGCGTTCACCCATGGCGGTGATACGCCCCTCATGCGGGGTCCAGCCACCGCGCACATGCCCTGCGCTGCCCGATACCTGCAGGGAATGTTCCCCCGTGCCCGTGCCGGTACCGGCATGGGCGCGATGCTGTGCGATCTGCTTGCGCATCATCGTCAGGTCGCGTTGCAGTTCCATCTGCTGTTGCTGGATGCGTTCCATCTGTCGCTCCATGATATCGAGCGATTCCGGGTCATCATCGGCCCATGTGGCGGATACGGGCACCATGACAGAGCACAGCAGCAGGGCGGCCGACAGACGGTGCCAGCCAGCGCGACGGGGGGGGAAATTCCGCATATATTACCAGTGGGCCTCGGACTACGGGTCAAGACTATTCTGTGTCAAAACATTTCCCAGCGTCGGCGTAAATGATAATTTCTTTTAAGAAGGATATTTTTACCTTCTGCAATATTCGGCCCATGCCACGTGGGGCCGTCATGCCGCGCCTTCGTCCCGGCGCGCCGTCACGCCATAGACCGTGTCGTGCCAGACGGCATCGTTGGGCGGTGGGGTGACGCTGCCGGTATCGGTATGGGCAAAGCCTGCGCGCTGCATCACGATACGCACCAGACGCTGGCGTTCCTCCGTTTCAATCGCCTGCCATAATGCCACGGCTTTTTGCGGTACAAAACCATTGCCGTAGGTAACGAGTACCAGCCCCCCGGGTTGCAGCACACGGGCAATTTCACGAAACAGCGCGACAGGATGGCGCAGGTAGGGCACGACATCGCACAGGCACACGGCGTCAAGCGATTCATCGGCCAGGGGCAGTTCGGTCGTGTCATTGAGGTCCTGCACGATCCGTTGTGTCAGGCGCCCGTTGGCGTCAAGTGCCGGGGCATCCACCCCGATGCCGATCACGGCGTCAAAGGCGACATTATCTGGCAGGTGGCTGTCACTTCCGGCCATCAGGTCAAGGATGCGTCCCCCTTCGGGCAGCATGGTGCGGTACAACGCCGTGACGGCCGTGCATGCCCCGGGGTCCAGCATCGGGCCGGAGGGACGTGCGGACCAGAAAACGGTGTCGGAGTCGTGCGACGCGCTGAGGAAGGCGCCAGGATGAAAGCCGTGCAGATCGTTCATGAATGTGCCAGATGCGACGGGGTGGGACGAAACGGCCGGTCGCCTGCACGTTTCGCCATGCGCGAAAAGACGCCACGGCATGTTGAGAATGCCGCCGGTTGCCGCCATTTACGACAGATTGAACCAAAGGAGAAACCGCAGACATGGCCCGAATGATCCATTCCATGATCCGCGTGCGTGACGCAGCCGCCAGCGAGGCGTTCTATGACCTTGCCTTTGGCCTGCGGCCAGTGGACCGGCTTGTGTTCGATACGTTCACGCTTATCTACCTTGCGAATGCGGAGCAGACGTTTGAACTCGAACTGACGCTTAACCATGATCGTGACCATCCGTATGACCTTGGTGACGGATATGGCCATCTTGCGGTGTCGGTTGCGGATGTGGACGCGGAACATGCGCGCCTGTCCGCCGCCGGGCTGTCGCCGCAACCGGTGAAGGACATGTCATGCGGGGCACGGTTCGTGGGGCGGTTTTTCTTTATTACCGATCCTGATGGATACCGGATCGAGGTTCTGCAACGTGGCGCGCCGGGGCGTTTCCTGTAAAAACGCGTCAGCGGGCGACTCGCACAGGGGCGGGCATTTCGCGGCCGGGACGATGTTGGCGTATATAGGGCACAGATGAAGACCAGCTTTTACAAGATGCATGGCCTGGGGAACGATTTCGTCATCATGGACGAACGTGCCAGCCGCCTTGACCTGACGCACGCGCGCATCGCCGCCCTGTCGGATCGTCAGCGCGGCATTGGCTGTGACCAGTTCGTGGTGCTGCGCCCCGCCTGCCGTGATGGTGCGGATGTGTTCGTACGCTTTTTTAATGCCGATGGCACGGAATCCGGGGCGTGTGGCAATGCCTCGCGCTGTGTCGCGGCCCTGATCGGGGATGAACGCGGGACGATGGCCCCCGTGTTGCAGACGCGCGCGGGCCTGTTGCCAACCCGGATTGCCGGTGATGGCGTCATTACCGTCGATATGGGCCCCCCCGCGCTGGACTGGCGCGATATCCCCCTCGTGCGGGAGGTCGATACCCTGCATCTGCCATTGTGGGGGGACCCGGCCGCGGCATCTATGGGCAACCCGCATGCCACCGTGTTCCTTGATGTGGGGGATACGACCGACCCGCGCGTGCGTGGGCCGGCAATGGAATGCGACCCGCTGTTTCCCGAACGGGCCAATATCGGCTTTGCGCAGGTGCGCGCGCGCGATGACATGCGGCTGCGGGTATGGGAACGTGGCGCGGGCCTGACACTGGCATGTGGGTCCGGTGCGTGTGCCGCCGTGGTCAATGCCGTGCGGCGTGGGCTGGTCGGGCGTACATGCGTTGTGGAAATGGATGGCGGCGTGCTGTCGGTGACGTGGCGTGAAAGCGATGGCCATGTCCTGATGAGTGGTCCCGCCGTGATGAGTTTCGAAGGCACTGTGGCGCTGGATACCTATCCCCGATGAAAAAGCCTGAAATCCTGACATTTGGCTGTCGGCTCAATACCTACGAAAGCGAGGTGATGCGCACCCATGCCGCCGGGCTGGACAATGTCGTGATCGTCAACACCTGCGCGGTCACGGCGGAGGCCGAGCGCCAGGCCCGTCAGGCGGTGCGTCGCGCCCATCGTGACCGTCCCGACGCGCGCATCGTCGTGACGGGGTGTGCGGCACAGATCGACCCTGACCGCTGGGCTGCGCTGCCTGGTGTCACACGGGTGCTGGGCAATCGCGAAAAACTGGCCGCCGAAAGCTGGAGTGAAGCCGCGTTGTCGCAGGGCAATGCGGTATCCGACATCATGGCCGCCCGTGAAAGCGCGCCGCATCTGGTGACGGAGTTCGCAGGCCGCACCCGCGCCTTTGTGGAGGTGCAGCAGGGGTGTGACCACCGCTGCACCTTCTGCATCATTCCCTTCGGCCGGGGGCCGTCACGTTCCGTTCCCGTCGGCGTGGTGGTTGAACAGGTGCGCGCGCTTGTCGCCTCGGGCTATCGCGAGGTGGTGATGACCGGGGTGGATATCACATCATGGGGTGGGGACCTGCCGGGACAGCCCTCGCTGGGGCAGTTGTGCCGCAGGCTGCTGGCCCTGGTGCCCGAACTGGAACGGTTGCGCCTGTCGTCGGTCGACCCGGTGGAGATTGATGACGGGTTGTGGCAACTGCTGGAACATGAACCCCGCTTCATGCCCTATCTGCATCTGTCGTTGCAGGCAGGGTCGGACATGATCCTCAAGCGCATGAAGCGGCGTCACCTGACGCATGATGTCGCCGCCGTCATCGCGCGCGCGCGCGGATTGCGGCCCGATATCGGGATCGGCGCGGATGTGATCGCCGGTTTCCCGACCGAAGACGAAGCGCTGTTCAACGAAACACTGGATTTCATCGCAGGACAGGCGCTGCCTTACCTGCATGTCTTCCCCTATAGCGAGCGGCCCGGAACGCCCGCGGCCCGGATGCCCGCCATTCCCATGGCACAGCGGCGCGAGCGCGCCGCGCGCCTGCGTGCGGTGGGGGCGCAGGCGGCACGTACCTATCACGCGGGATTGCTGGGGCGGCCGTTGCGGGTGCTGATGGAGACGCAGACATCCGGGCATTCCGAGGAATTCGCCCCGGTGCGGCTGGCGGATGGTGTTGCGCCGTCGCAGGCGGGACGGATCGAGACGGTGCGGCCTGTGGCTTTTGACGATAACGGACTGGTGGCGGAATTACCCTGACATGGCTCTTGGCTTTTTCTCACGACTCAAGGCGGGGCTGTCGCGCTCCACACAGAAACTCAGCGGTGGGCTCAGCGCGGTTTTCACCCGACGCAAGCTTGATGATCAGGCGCTGGAGGATCTGGAAGACCTGCTGATCTCTGCCGATCTAGGGCCAAATGTCGCGGCGAAGGTGATCGATTCCTTCCGTTCCTCCAAATTCGGCAAGGAAGTGACGGACGAGGAAGTCCGCACCGCACTGGCGGAAGAAATCGCGAAGATCCTTGACCCTGTCGCCATCCCGTTCGAACCCGATCCCGCGCACAAGCCGCATGTCGTGCTGGTGGTGGGGGTCAACGGCACGGGCAAGACCACGACGATCGGCAAGATGGCCCGTTATTATGGCGAGCAGGGCAAGAAGGTCATGATGGTCGCGGGCGATACGTTCCGTGCCGCCGCCGTGGAACAGTTGCAGGTCTGGGGCGAGCGTGTGGGCGCGCCGGTCATTGCTGGCCCCCCCAATGCCGATGCCGCCGGTCTTGCGTTCGAGGCGCTGAAGAAAGGCAAGGCGGAAGGTGCGGACCTGCTGCTGGTTGATACTGCGGGGCGCCTGCATAACAAGGGCGCGCTGATGGAGGAACTGGCGAAGATCATCCGCGTGATGCGCAAGTTCGATGAAACCGCCCCCCACTCCGTCTTTCTGGTGCTGGATGCCACCACGGGCCAGAATGCGATGGAACAGGTGCGGGTGTTCAAGGAACTGGTGAACGTCACAGGACTGGTGGTGACGAAGCTGGACGGTTCTGCGCGCGGGGGGATTGTCGTGGCGCTGGCCGATGCGTTCGGCCTGCCGGTCCATATGGTCGGTGTGGGCGAACAGGCAGAGGATCTGCGCCCCTTCTCCGCGCAGGCCTTTGCGCAGGGGCTGGTGGGTGACGATATCAAGGTGATCGACCGCGAAACCCCGGCGGACAATGGGGAAAACAAGGAAGGCGCATCACCCGAGGCAGGGCAGTAAAAGGCGTTTTAAAACAATACATTGATAAGTAATGATAAAAACCCTGGTATGTTGCCTTTCCCCAAAGGGGAATGCCGTTCAGGGCTTTTATCATTCAGCAGACTGCTGGCCCTGTCTTTAGCTGCCCCTGTCTTTACAGGCAGCCTTGGAAGAAGTTTCAGGCGAAGATTTTTCCTGAAAAGCTGCGCAGCAAGGCGCATGCCTGAAAATCGCGCCTCCAGAAACTTTGAGACTGTTTGAAAAGTCAGGATCGATAAAACTCTGAAATTATAAAGGTTTTTGGTGAAGCTTTTTCTAAAAAGCTTCAGAAGAGGCCGCCTTTTTGAAAAAAAGGCAGCACCCAAAAATTTTTCTTGTTTTTTATCAATGACTTGTTTTCAAACAATCTCTTTGTCTTTCCCCCACTACGCGTTATGAAAAAAGGGGATCATCCTGCAAAGGATGATCCCCCGTTCCCGTCAGGGCGGTCGTGAAACGACCCTTCAGATCGGCAATGCGCGTTCGAACACGGATTCCAGCGCCATGATGCCCGGCAGGGTCTTGCCCTCCAGCCATTCAAGGAATGCGCCGCCCGCGGTGGAGATATAGGAAATATCCTTCGTTACACCCGCATGGCGCAGGGCGGAGACGGTATCCCCCCCACCGGCGATGCTTTTCAGCCTGCCTTCCTGCGTCAGGCGACCAACTTCCTGCGCCACTGCGTTCGTGCCTGCGTCAAACGGCGCGATTTCGAACGCGCCCAGCGGGCCGTTCCATACCAGCGTTTTCAGCGTCGCGATCTTTGCGCACAGGTCGCGGACGGTCTGCGGACCGACATCAAGGATCATCGCATCGTCGGGAATGGCGTCGATCCCGACAACGCGCGTGGGCACGTTGGCCTTGAATTCAGTCGCGGTTACGGCATCGACCGGCAAGACGACCTCGCACCCTTTTTCCTTGGCCTTCGCCAGGATGGCGCGCGCGGTGTCGTGCATTTCCCCTTCCTGCAGGGAACGCCCGACCTTCACGCCCTGCGCCGCAAGGAACGTATTGGCCATCGCCCCGCCGATAATCAGCACCTGTACCTTTTCAAGCAGGTTGCCGATCAGGTCGAGCTTGGTGGAGATTTTCGCCCCGCCAATGATCGCCCCCACTGGACGTTCGGGATTTTCCAGCGCGATGTTCAGCGCGTTCAATTCCGTCTCCATCAGGCGTCCGGCAAAGGACGGCAGGTGACGGGCCACCCCCTCGGTGGAGGCATGGGCGCGGTGGGCGGCGGAGAACGCGTCATTGACATAGAAATCCGCCAGTGACGCCAGCGATTTGGCAAGGTCTGGGTCGTTGGCTTCCTCGCCAGCATGGAAACGGGTGTTTTCCAGGACCACCACGTCGCCATCCTGCATCGCATCGACGGCGGCCTGCGCCACCGGGCCGATACAGTCATCGGCAAAGGTCACGGGACGGCCCAGCGCATCGCCCAGCGCATCTGCGATCGGGGCAAGCGACATTTCAGGCACGCGCTTGCCCTTGGGGCGGTCGAAATGGCTGACCACAATGACGCGCGCGCCCTTCTGCGCCAGTTCCTGTATGGTCGGCAGCAGGCGCAGCAGGCGGGTGGCGTCGGTAATCTGCCCGCCATTCACCGGAACGTTCAGGTCTGCGCGCAGAAGAACCTTCTTGCCCGCGGGTTGAAGCTGATCCAGCGTCTTGAACGCGACCGTCGCCATTACAGGCTGCCGAACAGGGCGGCTGTGTCGGACATACGGTTGGAGAAGCCCCATTCGTTGTCATACCAGCTGCAGATGCGCACCAGCCTGCCGCCGTCGATGACCGCCGTCTGTGTCGCATCAAAGGTGGAGGATGCAACCGAATGGTTGAAATCCGAACTTACCAGCGGTGCTGTGTTGTAATCGAGGATGCCCTTGAGCGGCGCCTCGCCCGCGGCCTTGCGCACCGCCTCGTTCACTTCCTCGACGGAGGACGGTGCGCGCTGTGGCACGAAATCAAGCGAGACGAGAGAGACGTTGGGCGTCGGCACGCGGATGGCGGTCCCGTCAAGACGTCCCTTCAGGTGCGGCAGCACGAGGCCCACGGCACGGGCTGCCCCGGTGGAGGTCGGGATCATGTTCAGCGCGGCGCCACGCGCGCGGCGCGGGTCCTTGTGCAGGGTATCCACCGTGCGCTGGTCGCCGGTATAGGAATGGATTGTCACCATGTAGCCGCATTCGATGCCGAATGCATCGTCCAGCACCTTGGCCACCGGGGCCAGGCAGTTGGTCGTGCATGATGCGTTGGAAATGACGGTCATGTCGGATGTCAGTACATCCTGGTTGACGCCATAGACGATCGTTGCATCGACGCCCGACGCAGGGGCGGAGACGATGACCTTGCGCGCGCCTGCCTTGATCAGTTGCGCGGCACTTTCCTTGTCGGTGAAGCGACCGGTGCATTCCAGCGCCACATCCACGCCCGTGAACCCGACCTTGGTCGGGTCCGCCTCGGCAGAGACATGGATCGGGGCATAGGTACGGCCATTGGCCGTGATGATGATGCTGTTGCCTTCGACACGGACTTCGGCCGGGAAGCGGCCATGCACGCTGTCATAGGACAGGAGGTGGGCATTTGCCTCGACACTGCCGAGGTCGTTGATGGCGACAGGGACGACATCCGTGCGTCCGCTTTCGATAATCCCGCGCAGGACGAGGCGACCTATGCGACCGAAACCGTTGATCGCGACTTTGACAGCCATTTCTTATTCTCCGTTAAGGTCAGTTCTGTAGTGCAGCGCTTCGGGATGACGTGTCCGGAAAAGGCAGATCCCCGTCATCATGCCGCCGGTTGCCGATGGTCCCGGCAGGGCCGTTGCCGTGTGCGTGGAGGACCTCCAGCGCGCGGGCGACGATATGTTCGGGTTCGATGGTCACGTTACGCACCTGCCGTGTGCCGGCGGTGACGTTTTCACCAAAACCATCAATCCCGATGAATGTTCCTTCCTGTCCCAGCCAGCGTTCCCACCCGAACCCGGATGCGGCCTCCACGCCAATCCGGGGTGCCGTTCCCAGCACCTGTTCACGATAGGATATTTTTTGCGCCGCGAACAGTTCCCAGCATGGCAACGACACCAGGGCCGCGCCAATTCCCTGTTCACATAACAGCAGTTGCGCCGCGCGGGCGGTCGCGACCTCCTGTCCCGTGGCGATCAGCGTGACCTGCCGGGGAAGGGTGGGGGAATCGGCGACCACATATCCACCCCGCGCACACAGGTTCGTCAGTGGGTGCGCATTGGGCATGGAGGCGTCAGCGGCCATGTCGCTGGCCGGGATGAACGGGCACAGCGTCAGCAGGCTTGGGCCGTTGGTCCGTTCAAGGGCGAGTTCCATGCACTCCATCGTCTCGCGCCGGGTGGCGGGGCGGAATACCGCGACGTTTGGCATGGCGCGCAGGCTGGCGAGCTGTTCCACCGGCAGCCAGGCCGGCCCGTCCTCTTCGGGCGACAGGCCCCCATCGGTCAGGAAATAGATGACCTGGCGTTTCATCATGGCGGCAAAGCGCAGGGCGGGACGCATGCGGTCCACGGCGACGAAGGTTGCCGCCCCGCATGGCAGGAACCCGCCATGCAACGCGATCCCGTTCAGCAGTGCGGCCATGCCATGCACCTGTGTGTCGCACCGTGTCGGCAGGGCGGCGGGGCCATGGCCCGTCGTCGCACCGGATGCCAGCCCCAGGCGTGAACGCAGGCACAGTACCTCAGGCAGCAGTTCGCGCAGGATATCAAGGCCACGCCGGGCATAGCTGGTGGTGGGGAGTGCGGGATGGGACACGCGATGCCGCCCCGTGCCCTGCCATGACCGCCGCCAGTCGGTACGCCACAGGGCCGGGCGTTCGCCCGAGATGAGGCGTTCGAAATCTATGCGCTGCCGGTCCTTGGCCAGCCTGCGCAGCCATGACCGGCGCGCGGTGGCGCCACGCCGCGCCGCCGACGCCCACAGGCCGGGATCATCGACGAAAGGTTCCGCCGTTTCCGCATCGGGCGCGGGGGACAGGCATGCGATCAGGCAGGGGCGGTGCGTGCGGATGGAGGATGCGATGGCGGCGGCGATCTGTTCGGGCTGATCGGCTGCGACCTTGCGTACGGACCATCCCGACGCGGCATAGCGGGGCAGGGCGGCTTCGGCCTGTACGCGTTCATGTTCCGACAGGCCAACCAGCACCGTGATGCGATCCAGCCCCATCTGCCCCGCCAGTACCGCCGCCTCCAGCGCCACACCGGTGGACAGTTCGGACCAGCAGCTGACGGCCCATATGCGGTGATTGACCAGCGTACGGCCAAAACGCGCGGCCATGTGCTGTTCCGCCATGGCCATGCCGATGGCGGCACCCAGTCCCTGCCCGCTGGGGCCGAATCCCATGGCGGTTGCGGGGTGGGGGGTATCGTCCATGCGGATCGCCGCCTGTCCCGACAGTGTGACCAGCGCATCGACAAGCGTACGGTAACGGACGGATGACACCACGAAACGGTCACGGTCGAACCATGTGGGACAGGCGGGGTCGAACCTCAGATACCGGCTCCACAGCACGGCGCAGGCATTGGCCATTGCGCAGGCATGGATGACATGGTGGCTGTCGGGTTCGTTTGTGCGGATGATCTGCCGGATGGAGGCTGCGATCCGGCCCGTCTGGTCCAGCGGCGCATCGTCCCCCACCGCCGGGGGCGGGGATTGCGGCATGTTCTGGACGGGGTCGGGAGGAGGGGGCTGTTCCATGCCGTCTGGCCTGATCCACCTGTTGGTTCATGGGGAAGGCGAATGGGCCGCAGGCGGGGGCGGCGTTGTGCCATGCGGGCTCAATGTCCGGGTGATGCCGTATCGGGGCATCGTGAGTGTTCCACGACTACAGGATGAAGCTTCCTGATCGCAAGTCCCGTGAATGCATGCATGGTCACAGGCGTTTGATGGTCTTGGTGCAGCCGGCGTGCCGGTTATGGCCCTGCCCGCGGCATCCGCTGCGGCAGGGCAGGCATGGCGTGCGGTGTCACGATGCGTGCGGAAATGCAGGCCGGGCGACAGGTGGGGAGGGTGGGGAAGGTTTTTTCGCGGTGCGGGGGGCATGGATTTGGTGAAGCCGGCAGGCATCGGGGATTTTGGGTATTTTCATCCGTTGGGTCTTCGTGGCGGTGGGATTTGTGGCGGCGCGCGTAACGCGGGATTTGCAGGGCGATATTTTTCTCCCCTTGCCCCGCGACGTGGATGCTGTATCGCTTGGCGGTCATGCCTGTATCATGCCGCACCGCACTGCCCGTCTGTGTTGTCCTTGCCTCCAGCATGTTCTGGCTTGGGGGGTGTACTCTGGTGGGGCAAAAGACGTTCAACCGCCATGCCGGGGATCCGCCGCGCGTGGTGATCCCGCCGCCGCCGCCGGTGGAGGTCCGCCACGTTCCGCCATTGCTGGAAATCCGGGCAGGCACACCGCCACAGCAGTGGCAGCCCGACCTGAAGACAGCCGTGGCCGAGGCGCTGGCGCGGAAACCCAACGTCCTGTTTACCATCGTCACCGCCATTCCCGATGCCCTGTCCCCTGATGAGCAGGCCTCATTGCTGTCGCGCCTTGTCGCGACCGATGCGCAATCTGTCGCGGCAGAGGTCGTCCATGATGGTGCCGCCCCCGCGCAGATGGAGATGACAGGCATGACAGATCCGGGCGTTGATGCCCCCATGATCCGCCTTTATGTCCGCTAGGACGCGCCGGAAAGTGGATGTTTTTTAAATTTACAAGACCGCCCTGCCATAGTGACCCGGCGGCCGAACGCTTATAAGACAGGATGGAGAGGGAAATACTCCTGCCTTGGGGCGTCGTTGCGTGACATCGCCGTCCCACGCCGTGGGACGCCCGGCCAGATCCGCCGTACATGGCGTGGTGTGGCTGCGTCCGGCGCTGGAATGACGGTTCGGTGCGGGTATGGAGCGAGGTTCGCATGGAAAGGAAGATCAGTGTCCAGTAATCATCCGGACGGCCATCCGTTTTACCGGTACTGCCGCACCGCACTGGTGGATATCCGTACGCAGGGCCGGTATCGCCAGTTCACCCCCCTGGCGCGCGAAGCGGACCGGTATCCCGTGTATGAGCAGGAAAAGGCCCCCGCCACGCCCGCGACCCCCGCGTGCGATCATGACCGCGAGGTCGTGGTGTGGTCATCGAACGATTACCTGGGCATGGGGGTGGAACCCGTTGTGATGGACGCCGCCATTACCGCGATCCGCGAACATGGCGCGGGGGCAGGCGGCACGCGCAACATCGCAGGCACCAGCCCCTTTCACACAGCACTTGAACACGAACTGGCCGACCTGCATGGCAAGGAAGCCGGACTGCTGTTTGTGTCGGGCTACGTCTCCAACCAGGCAAGCCTTCAGACCATCTTGACCAGCATGCCGGGTTGGATCTGTTTTTCCGATCGCCTGAACCATGCTTCGATGATCGCGGGCATCAAGGGCGCGCGCGGTTCGACCACCGTCATCTTTGAACATAACGACCTTGAGGACCTGGAAGCCAGGTTGGCCGCGGCCCCCCCCGAGGCGCCAAAGCTGATCGCGTTCGAAAGCGTCTATTCCATGGATGGCGACATTTCCGACATTGCCGGGATCTGTGCGCTGGCGCGGAAATACAATGCCATGACCTATCTGGACGAGGTCCATGCGGTTGGCCTTTATGGCGCGCAGGGCGGCGGCATTTCTGAACGCGATGGTGTGGCGGACCAGGTGGACATTATCGAAGGCACCCTTGCCAAAGGGTTCGGCGTCCATGGGGGCTATATCACCGCGTCGAGCGACGTTGTCGAATATCTGCGCCTTGCTGCATCCGGCTTTATCTTTACCACCGCGTTGCCACCTGCCGTGGTTGCCGCCGCGCTGACCAGCGTGCGGCAGGTGCGCAAGGATGCATGGCGTCGTGAAAGGATGTTCGAACGGGTCAACGCCTTCCGCGCGCGCCTGCGTAAGGCCGGGATCCCCTTTACCATGACACCCAGCCATATCGTCCCCATTCCCGTGGGTGATGCGCAGCGCTGTCGTGACCTCAGTGACCGGTTGCTTGATGAATACGGGCTGTATGCCACGCCCATCAATTATCCTACTGTTCCACGCGGGACCGAACGGCTTCGTCTGACGCCCGGGCCATTCCACACGGACGAGATGATGGACCAGATGGTCGAGGCACTGTCACGTTTGATGCGGATCAACGCACCGGTGGAGACCACGCAGAAGGTGGCTGAGCCGGTGAAGTGATGGCTTGGGGAGGAAAGGGACATGTCGCCTTTCCTCCCTGAAGATAAGCAGAGTGCCTGAAAACAGATCATCGATAAAAACAGGAAAAGTTTTTGGGTGCTGCCTTTTGATCGAAAAAGGCGGCGTCTTCTGAAGCTTTTTGGAAAAAAGCTTCACCAAAAACCTTTATGATTTCAGGATGTTATTTGTCCTGACTTTTTGAACAGCCTCTAAAAACTCTGGTGTGCGGTCGTTCCCGGAAAAGGGGGCGCCAGAAACTTCTATTGTTTTTATCCGCAGGGTGTTCTCAGGCTGTTTCTATCCCTTTTCCGCCGCGCGCCAGCGCATCGCGCAACGCGATCCCGGCGGAAGGCCATGTGCCTCTTCTTGCGCCAGTAATTCCGCAAGCCAGAGGGCGGGGGATGTCAGTTCCTCGAACCCCATCGCGCGATAGAACGGCGCATTCCACGCGACATCATGAAAAGTCGTCAGTGTCAGGCCGCCCGGCATGTGCGTTTGCTGTACCCTGAGCATCGCGGCATGCAGCAGCGCGCGTCCCATGCCCTGTCCCTGCATGTCCTGACGGACCGAAAATTCAAGGATATGCAGGCAGTCATGCCGTATGCCTGCGCTTAGAAAACCGGCAATCGCGCCATCGGTGTCTTCTGCAACCCAGCATGTGCCTGCCGCGATGCAGGGCAAATGTGCCTCTGCTGGCATGACATCCCCCGTTGCCAGCCATGCCAGCGCTGGAATGCTGGCGAAGCGTTGCGCGGCCGAACGTTCCGTTGCGGGCAGGGCCGCTGCATCTGTGGGGCGGCCCGCGCGAATGACCGGGCCGCCCTGTGGGATCGTGGGGTCAGCGGGTATGGGCGATGGCTTTCTTGAGTTCATCATAATCCACCGCGCCGGGAATGATCTGACGGGCGTTGAAAACAAAGGTTGGCGTTCCATCCAGACCAATGCCGTGGGCAAGTTCCATGTTCGCCTGCAATACGGCGGTGACTTTCTCGCCGTTCATTTCCTTGGCGATCTGGTCGGCATCAAGTCCGCACTGTTTCGCCAGCGCGCGCATGCGATCAACGGTAGGATGTTCCGAATCCGTCATGATCGCGTGCTGCATCTTGAAATACGCGGCCTGTCCGCCCTGCTGGAATGCGGCAACCAGGGCCTGTGATGCAATCAGGCTGCCCTGTCCCAGGACAGGAACGACTTTTTCAATGATGCGGACACTTTTGTCTTCCGCCACGATCCGGTCCAGATCGGCCAGCACCTTGCGGCAGTAGGGGCAGCGCGGGTCATAGAATTCAACCACGGTTGTCGTGGCCTGCGCATTGCCAAGGATCGCGTCCGACGCCACCGGGTTGAGCAGTTGCGCGCGATGCGTGGCCAACGCCCCCTGCGCCGAGGCCTGAGCCTGGTTGGCGGCATTCTGCCGCAGTGCGGTGATCGCATCGGTCAGGATGGACGGATCGGTCTTCAGCGCATCGCGCACGATTTCCACGATCGCCTTGCGCTGTGCCGGGGTGAAGGTGTCGCTGGCGCTTTGTGCGGATGCCACGGTCGGGACATACAGCCCCCCCGTCAGGAGGGCCGCTGCCATGGTGGCGGGCAACAGGCGGCGCAATCGGTAGGTGCGGCGAGAAAAGGGCACGGGCGGCCTCCGTCAATCGGGTCAGGATGGGGTATGTAAAGGATGCAGGAGGGTAAGGAAAGAAGTCGGCATGTTAAACATGCGCCATGTGTGATGGCATATGACGGGGATGCCCGAATCGCGCAACATGGCATGGCACGGTAAAATCCATGGCGGCAACCGGTATCGTGGCAGCGATGGGCGGGAGACAAGTCATGGTCTATGCAAGAGTATAAACGATATCATCAAAACAGACGTGTCATCTGTCATATCATTGGGTGTCGCAATCTCTTTTGGCTATGCCGGCGTCGGGCAATACCAGACCTTGTCATTTTTTACTTCATTCATGATTTTTAAGAATGGAGGAAATGCGATGGACTGGTATTGCTTGGAATTTTTAGGATAAACCCTTATTAAGCAACAATTTTTTTAAATCATCCCGATATGTTGTCTTTGGCAATCGGAAGTATAGCGTTTTGTGTTCTCATGAGTGCGGCGTGATCATCATGACGGCAATAAGCGAGCCCACTCCATGCAATAAAAATATTTTGGTCGTTAATTGAAGGGAAATATCCACGAGCAAGTAATTTAAGGTGGACCGTGCCATCCTTCAAAACTGGTGCGGTAAAGCGATAAAATGTTGCATGTTCTGTTAATGGTGTAATTTGACCCTCGACCCCAGTATCAATAATAACAAATGGATTGGCAGCATGATAGGATGCCCTGTGCAAACGCAGGAAAACGTCCACTTTTTCGCCTTCCGCAAATTTGGTACGGAATGCAATTTCTGATCGACGTGCAGAACTCCAGCAACCCCAACTTGTGGGAGGGTGCCAATTAACGATTCGTGCTGCACGGAAAGTGACAATAGGTTTATTTTCTACCGCATGTATAAGAATATCGTGGTCCCCACCTTCGATAAGCCGCTCTGGTGGAATATACACAAAAGAATTTTCTGCATTTAATTTGTGTGATGTGGCTTCTTTGATAATCGCATTATAAAATTCAGAACAAAAATCACTCCATCTCTTGGGATGAAAATTTTGTCTGATCTCGTTTTGCCATTGTTCCAGATCTGGACGATCAATAATAGTTTTCCGAATGAGGTGATAGGCACCTTCTACATCAAACGGATTGATATAACGAACGAAATCTCCTCCAACTTCCGGCATGGATGTCGTATTGGATGCAATGCACGGTTTGCCATAGACAAGGCTTTCTCCTATGGGTAAACCAAAACCTTCAGCAAAACTAGGATATACTGTAAACATGCAGTGTTTATATAGATATTCCATCTCTACATCAGAAATTCCATTAAATATAAACAGCCAGTCATCAATATAACCTTTTTCTTCAATGTATGCACGAAGCTCTTCAATTTGCCATCCCCACTTCCCAATAAAAACAAGAAGTGGTGCATCGTCTCCCATATCTGCGCGCAGTTTTTCCCATATAGATATTAAAAGTTTATGATTTTTTCTTATTTCTATTGTTGAAACAAATAATACATAATCATTTTCAGAAACAAAATTAATTTTTTCGTTATTTATAAGGTGGTTTTCTGTTGTTGTCTTGAGTTCTGTGGGAAGCGGGATGGCTTTTACAGAAGTATTTGCAAGTTTGGTATCTTTAATATATGTACGTACATCGGATGCAACATATTCAGAATTAGTAAAAATAAAATCACTCAATTCAGCGACGTCACTCATCTGAATCGTGAACTTGTTTGTTGCAGCCTGTTCAACGTAATCTGGCTCACGAATTTGAAGCAGATCATGGATGAATGGGCAAAAAATTATTCCCTTCTGTTTTAAGCGCATTACGGCATCATAATTTGGTAAAAGCCAGAAAGCACCTGCCATGCACAGAACATCTCCTGCTGCGGGCCAGACTTGATTACATCCCTCGTATACTTTCTTCACACTTTCCAAGATGCTCTTATGATCGCAATATACAGAATCATACTGATTGATCAGTTCAATCATGTCTTCTGTTTTAACAGCCAGAATACGATCCTCTTCATATTTAGGCGCAATCGGTACCACGCGCCACCCAAGTGCGGTAAAGTTGCGGAGATATAAAACCAGATTAGCTATAACCCGCTGTATACCGCTCATGCTGGTATTGTGTTTGGCATAAATTAGAAAGTCGGAAACATCCAGCCAGATGGTCCGAAGAACTTGCTCCTGTTCAGGGAGAGGTATATGTGCAATCGCGGATGCACCGCCATATTCTATTTCATTTTTAGCATCATGATTGTTGCTATCAAGATTATAAGCCTTTTGATAGGCATAGGCTGCGGCAGCAGATTTTTTCAACAGTTTGAAAAGATGGCCCCGTTGTAAATAAAGGTCTGAATTATTTCCATTTATATTTTCGGCATCATTGTATGCAGCTAAGGCTTCTTCATAGCGGCCAGCGTCTTTCAAACAATTTCCTAGCTGAACAATATGTTTAAATGTTCTTGTATTGCGACCGGCATTAGATAAGAGTTCCAGATAGATATCTGCGGCTTTAGACCAGTTGCCAGCTTTTTTCTCAAGCCGTGCTGCTCGTATAAGTTCAGCATTCCTGCCGCCAAAAGGATTCTTCACGTTAGTTACCTCAAAAGCACATGTTTGGAAGCGATATTACGTAATGGCATTTACCGTGTCGATAGCACTGAGAAGCTGGTCGAAGGGTTTTTTTGGCGTTAAAAGTATATTTATGTGAAGCACAAATATTAATACGCGATTTTTGATTTATATAATTAATTATAACATATTATTATAATTTTGTGAAATTTTCTATAGTTATACGCACATTGTGTTTATTTTTTTGTATTTTGTAATAATTGGGGTGGTGTAATCAAAATCAAAGCATGGTGGGTTGCCATCTTTAATTTTCTTGCCTGTCCCTGAGTTATGTTCTTCCTACCAGCATTCGCGTAGGCCAGAAGTAAAGCCTTCCCCATCTGTTTTGTGTCCATGGGGGTGGGGGGCGATATTCCATGAAACTGGCTGCCCGATGCCTTGGGCCTGCCGTCATGCCCAAGGCTTGCAATCATGCAAAAGCCTGCTTGCCCCATGCGCGCAAGACCGCTAATGGCGGAATGCCGGTGTGCCGATGCCTTGGGGGTGGGGCTTCCGCGGTTATGGTCGAATGGAGAAGAAGACGCGTGCCAGAGCATTCCACGAATTCCTTTGCGCGCAGGTCCGCCCGGATCGCGTTTTCGGCAATGCTCGCGGTTTCCGTCGCCGGATGCGGCCATTCCTCGCCCATGCATCTTGTCACCCACATGTTTGGTCCGTCGCCCGGCGCACTGATCGGTACCGTGGCCGCCGATGAACCACAGGCCGTCATGGTCGGGCGTGATATCCTGTCGCGCGGTGGCAATGCGGCGGATGCGGCGGCGGCAATGGGCATGGCGCTGGCGGTGACGCTGCCATCACGGGCGTCGATGGGGTCGGGTGGGGCCTGCCTTGCCTATCGCCCTGGCGATACCGAAGGGGGCCGCGCCTTCATCTTTACCCCGCGCGCGGGCACGGTCGATGGCATTCCCGGCGCGCCCCATGCCGACCGCCCGGCGGCTGTGCCGATGCTGGCGCGTGGTATGTATCTGATGCATCTGCAATATGGCACCACGTCCTTTGCGGCCATCCTGCCTGATGCCATGTCGCTGGCGGTCAATGGCGTCAATGTCAGCCATCAGTTGGCAAGCGATCTTGCCACCGTGCAGGGGCCGCTGCTGGCGGACCCGGGGATGCGCGCGATCTTCAGCCGGACCGATGGCACGGCCCTTGTCGAAGGGGACGCGCTGGTGCAGACGCACTTGTCGGGTGTGCTGGACCAGATCCGCGGCATGGGCGTGGGCGACCTGTATAATGGTGCGCTGGCGCAATCCTTTACCGCAGGCAGTCAGGCGGCTGGCGGCGGGTTGCAGACTAGCGACCTGCGTGCGGCCATTCCTTCCGAACGCCTGCCCTTACGGGTCAATGCCGCAGGGGGGCTGACGGTTGCGTTCCTGCCGCCGCCCGCCGATGGTGGCCTCGGCAGTGCCGTTGCCTTCCGCGCGCTGCTTGCGGGGCAGGGCAACCCTGAATCCCTGTCGCAGGGGGCCGTCGCCGCATGGCGTGCGCGGGGTGGCGATACGCAGGGCAAGCAGACCAATGATGACCTGACGGCGCGGGCGCAGGCCGTCCTTGATTCCGGGACACCAGGCAGCGGCAGCCTGCCGTCACTTCCGGCCTCGACCTCCTTTGCCGTGGTGGACCATGCGGGAATGGCGGTGGCATGCAGCCTGACGATGAACAACCTGTTCGGCACGGGGCGTATTGCGGGGAATACGGGTATCGTGCTTGCGGCATCACCCGCGCGCGTGCCCGCGCCCCTGCTGTCGGCTGCGATCGCCAATGATGGCCATGCCTTCCGCGCGGCTGTGGCCGGATCGGGACAGAACGACGCCGCCGCTGCCGTGGCGGAGGAAATGAAGCTGGTCCTGTCGGGTCAGGCCCCGGCATCGCGCGCCGTCACGGCCGAAGGACGCGTCAACGCGATTGCGTGCCCCCGTGGCCTGCCCGGTGACGGCACGTCATGCGTTGCGGGGTCGGACCCGCGTGAAACCGGCCTTGCGGTTGGCCCGCGGTAATGCGGTGCCGCCCGCTTTGTAAGGGAGCGGGAGAAATGCTGCGGCAAATGACAGGGGCAAGGTTGTAAATGATCTTGTTTTGTTCCATATTGGGAACTGCATCGCAGCTTCCATGTGAAGACACCCCGGACACGCCCATCCTGTCCGGCAGGTCCTGTCCCGATTCACTGACAGGAACATGGAATGCGCGAAACACAGCTTCGTCGAAAAGGTAAGCAGGCCATGGCACAGGCTCCGGGTATTGACAAAGGCAAGGCTCTTGAAGGCGCGCTGAGCCAGATTGAACGCGCGTTTGGCAAGGGGTCGATCATGCGCATGGGCGAGCGGCCCAAGACGGAGGTCGATGTGATCTCCACCGGTTCGCTCGGCCTTGATATCGGCCTTGGCATTGGTGGCCTGCCGCGTGGACGCATCGTGGAAATCTATGGCCCCGAAAGTTCGGGCAAGACGACAATGGCCCTGCATGCCATTGCCGAAGCACAGAAAAAGGGCGGCACCTGCGCCTTTATCGATGCGGAACATGCGCTTGATCCCGGCTATGCGCGCAAGCTTGGGGTGGATGTGGACAGCCTTCTCATCAGTCAGCCCGACGCGGGGGAGCAGGCGCTTGAAATTGCCGATACGCTGGTGCGTTCGGGGGCGATTGACGTGCTGGTGATCGACAGCGTCGCGGCCCTTGTCCCGCGTGCGGAACTTGAGGGCGAGATGGGCGACAGCCATGTCGGCCTGCATGCGCGCCTGATGAGTCAGGCGCTGCGCAAGCTGACGGGATCGGTGTCGCGGTCCAACACCATGATGATCTTCCTGAACCAGATCCGCCTGAAGATCGGGGTCATGTTCGGCAGCCCGGAAACGACGACGGGCGGCAATGCGCTGAAATTTTATGCGTCGGTGCGTATGGACATCCGCCGGATCGGTTCGATCAAGGACAAGGACGAGGTCGTGGGCAACCAGACCCGTGTGAAGGTGGTCAAGAACAAGATGGCCCCCCCGTTCCGGCAGGTGGAATTCGACATCATGTATGGCGAAGGCATCAGCAAGATGGGCGAGCTGATCGACCTTGGGGTCAAGGCCGGCATTGTGGAGAAGTCCGGGGCATGGTTCTCCTGCGATAGCCAGCGCATCGGCCAGGGGCGTGAGAATGCCAAGCAGTTCCTGCGCGACCATCCTGAAATGGCGGCGGATATCGAACGCCGCGTGCGTGAACAGGCGGGCGTGGTGGCCGAAGCCATGCTGGTCGGTCCCGACGACGACGCAGAATGATACAATCATCCGTCACGACGGGCCGTGCCGCCGCCATGGTGTGATGGCGGGGGTATGAATGGCACGGGTGTGACGGCAGGATATGCAATAATCGGTCTTTGTGTCGTGGTGCGGGATGATACTGTGCGGGCATGAAACCGCGTCTTGTCATGTTTGGGGTGTTGCTGTGCCTGTCATCGTGTGCCGATACGATGCATGGGGACCGCAATGACCCGGTGGATGTTGATGAGGCGATGCCCCCGATTGGCGGGCATCGCGCCAACGGTACTACGGTGCCCGGCCCGGCGCATGCCTCTGCCGCCGGGCATGTGCATCGCCTGCCGCGCGTTGATCCCGAACCTGATCCCCCGATGGAGGCGTATCATCCCATGCCCGATGCGGCGGCGATGCAGATGATTTCCTCCGGTTATGATCCGTCGCAGGCGGGGGACGATGATGATTCCCAAAATCAGGAAGACCCCAAGCACTTTGTCGTGCCTGATACCCAGGTCAGTTATGGCAAGCCGCATGGCGGCAACGCGAACTGACCCATCATTTTATAAGAGCGTGTTTGAAAACAGCTCATTGATAAAAAATAAGAAAAGTTTTTGGGTGCCGCTTTTTTTTCAAAAATGCGGCGTCCTTCGAAGCTTTTTAGAAAAAGCTTCACCAAAAACCTTTATAATTTCAGTATGTTATCGTGGCTGGTTTTTCAAACAGTCTCTGACACCATAATCGCACGGATATCATTGACGTTCGTAAGTGTCGGGCCGGTCCGTACAAGGTCGCCCGTGGCGTCGAACAGGCTGTAGCTGTCATGGCGGCGCAGGAATTCACGCGGGTCCAGCGCCCGTGCGCGGGCGCGTGACAATGTATCGGGCGTGACGATCGCCCCTGCCGCATCCTCGGTCCCGTCGATGCCATCACTATCCCCTGCGATGGCCCAGATCCCGTCATGTTCCTGCAATGCAAGGGCAAGGGACAACAGGAACTCTGTATTGCGTCCGCCGCGTCCGGGTGGCCCGTCGCCTGCGCGGAGGCTGACCGTCATTTCCCCACCCGACAGCAGTACGGCAGGCCCCGCCACCGGTACACCGTGATGGCGGGCGGACTGTGCAATGCCTGCCATGACGATTGCAGCGTCCCGGCTTTCCCCCTCCAGCGCATCGCCGAGGATCAGCGGGGTCAGGCCGAGTGTGCGTGCCTCCTGCGCTGCGGCCTCAAGCGCCATCATGGGGGTGGCGATCAGGACGAAGCGGTTATCCGGGTTGGCCGCTTCCTGCCCGTAGGGTGGCAAGGGCCGCATGAGGGCGGCCAGGATTTGTGGCGTGACCGTAATGTCACGGCGACGCAGCACCGCCAGCGCATCGGCAGGGGTCGTCGGGTCGGGCACGGTCGGGCCACTGGCAATGGTCAGCGGATCATCCCCCGGCACGTCGCTGATGGCCAGGGTCAGCACGCGTGCAGGCGCACATGCGCGGGCCAGGCGCCCGCCCTTGATGTCCGACAGGTGGCGACGCACCAGGTTCATGTCCCCGATATCCGCCCCACAATGCAGCAGTTCTTGGTTGAGCGCACGCATGTCCGCAAGTGTCAGGCCCGGCGCGGGCAGTTCCATCAGGGCCGACCCACCCCCCGATATCAGGGCAATGACAAGGTCATCAGGCCCAAGGCCACGAACTTCGTGCAATATGGCGCGGGCGGCATCCTCGCTCCGGCTGTCGGGCACGGGATGGGCGGCTTCCATCACACGTATGCGCGACGTGGTGGCGACGTGCCCGTCACGTGTCACAACAACCCCGCGCAGGGGAACATCCGGCCATGCCTGTTCCAGGGCGACCGCCATGGCCGCCGCCGCCTTGCCTGTGCCGACCACGACACACTGTCCCTTTGGCGGGGAGGGCAGGTGGCGTGCCAGCACGCGTGCGGGTTGCGCACTGTGGATGGCGGCATCGAATATCCGCCGCAATGCCGCACGTATGTTCTTATCGTGCCATGCGCCCGGCATGTCAGGCATCGGCAGGGTGGAATATGTGGGTGTCATCAGGCGATCCATCGTCACGGAAAGGGGCAGGCATGGCAGGTAACCACGGCAGGTAACGCAGCGCAAAACGCCACGCCATTGGCGGAGGAAGGGGGTGGTACCTGCTCTTCATGAAAGGCAGGGCGCGCCATCGGGCAAGGGGGCCATGCGTGTCACAATTGTCACGACTGTATCAGGTGGGGGCGGTCGCGGGCGTGTCGTGGCCCTGCACACGCGAAATTGGGGGCGGTTGCTCTGGATCGGGGAAGGGTAAGATGTTACGCCGCCCGGCGTGGATCGTGACATCCGTGTCCAGATCGACCATCAGGAGGAGAGCGGCCCTTGGAGAGTGGAAAGGGTAACAGTCCCGTCACGCCACAGGTCGCGTCATATGGCGCGATCCGGCCATACATGATTTTCCCCCGCCCCGAATGGGCGGCCCTGCGCGCCAATGTCCCGCAATCCCTGAACGAGGCGGAGGTCGCGTCCCTGCGCGGCCATAACGAACCGGTTTCGCTGGAGGATATTGCCGAGGTTTACCTGCCGCTTTCGCGCCTGCTCAACCTGCACGTGCTGGCCAGCCGCAGCCTTAATAATATGGTCAAGAGCGCCTTCCTTGGCGTGCCGCGCCGGACCGTACCCTTCATCATCGGCATTGCGGGCAGTGTAGGCGTGGGCAAGAGTACGTTCGCCCGCCTGTTGCAGGCGGTGCTGTCGCGCTGGCCCGACCATCCCAACGTATCGCTGGTCACGACGGATGGGTTTTTGTTGCCCAAATGCGTGCTGCAGGAACGCGACCTGATGGCGCGCAAGGGATTTCCCGAAAGCTATGACCTGCGGCAGATGATTTCCTTCCTCGCCGCGCTCAAGGCGGGGGAACGCAACCTGGACGTGCCCATCTACTCGCACGAGGCATATGACATCATCCCCGACCGTTACCAGGTGGTGGACCAGCCGGATATCCTGATCTTCGAGGGGCTGAACGTGCTTCAGACCGCCTCTGAACAGCCATTCATGGCGTCGGATTTCTTTGATTTCTCGATCTATCTCGACGCGGATACGCACGATATCGAACGGTGGTACGTGGAACGTTTCCGGATGCTCCAGCAGACGGCCTTTCGCAAGCCGACGTCCTATTTCCACCATTACCGCGACCTGAGCCCGGCAGAGGCGGAAAATGTCGCGCGTGATATCTGGCGGCGCATCAACCTGCCCAACCTTGAAGAAAACATCCTGCCCACGCGTGAACGCGCGCGCCTGATCCTGCGCAAGGGACCAAGCCACAGCGTCAGCACGGTATGGATGCGCCAGATCTGAAGGCGGCATTTCTGGCGCCTGACGCGTTTTCCGGTTCCTGCGGGCCTCCGGCAATGGGCGCATGGCAAAACAGGGGGCCAGAGGCCCCCTGTCATGATCGCGTGGCGTGCCGCCGCCTCAGTAATTGAGGTAGATGGTCTTGGTATCGACATAAGCTTCGAGGCCGTACTGCCCGTCCTCCCCGCCGATGCCGCTGTCGCCATAGCCGTGATGGAATCCCTGCGCGGCCTCGCCCCCCTCGCGGTTGACATAGATCTCGCCGAAATTCAGTTCGTTGCTCATGCGCATGACTTTCTTGAGGTCCTGCGTGAACATATAGGCCGACAGGCCATAGCGTGACTTGTTGGCCATCATCAGGGCTTCGTCGAAATCCTCCACCTTGATAAGCGAAAGGACCGGGCCGAACACCTCGTTCTGCGTGATATCCATTTCATTCGTAACATTGGTCAGCAGCGTGGGGGCATAGAAGTTGCCCGCGTCGTAGATACCGCCCGTCAGCGCCTTGCCGCCGATCTCGACCTTTGCGCCCTGTGCGATGGCGCGCTGGACCATCGCATCGACCTTTTCCAGTTCGGCCTTGCTGATTTTCGGCCCCATGGTTGTGTCCGCATCCAGCGGGTTGCCGACCTTGATCTGTGCGATTTTCTTGCGCAGGAGGTCCAGGAACTGGTCATACACCGCCTGATGGACATAGGTGCGTTCGTTGGCGGTACAGACCTGCCCGCAGTTCATGAAGCGTGCGGAAACTGCGGCGGTTGCCGCGGCCTCGATATCCGCGTCGTCCATGACGATGAACGGGGCCTTGCCACCAAGTTCGAGGCGCACTTCCTTCAGCCCTTCCGACGCGGCGGCCATGATCTTGCGTCCCGCAGGCGTGCTGCCGGTCATGGTAATCAGCTTGGTGATCGGGTTTGTGACCAGTTGATTGCCCACCGTCACGCCACCACCGGTGACGACGTTGAACACGCCCTTGGGGAAGCCTGCCTCCACCGACAGTTCGGCCAGGGCTAGTGTCGAAAGCGGGGTCAGTTCATGCGGTTTGATGACAAAGGTGTTGCCCGCCGCAAGGGCCGGCCCCAGCTTGCGCGCCGTCAGGGCCAGGGGGAAGTTCCATGCCGAGATCCCGGCAATAACACCATGGGGGATCTTCTCGATCAGAATCTTTTCGCCCGGTCGGCTGCCGGGGATGATGTTACCCTCCAGCCTGCGGGCATTTTCCGCGGCAAAGCGGATCAGTTGGATGGCAAAATTGACCTCCACCTTTGCTTCGCGGATGGGCTTGCCATTTTCGCTGGTGATGAGGCGCGCCAGCCTGTCTTCGTCGCGGCGGATCAATTCGATCAGCTTGTACAGATAATCCGCGCGGTCGGTCGCGATCAGGCGGCTCCATGTGCCAAAGGCTTCCTGCGCGCCCTGCAGGGCACGATCGACATCGTCCTTGCTGGCGATGCCGACACTGGCCAGTACGTCGCCGGTTGCCGGATTGCGGATGGTGTCGCGTTCCTCGGTCGTGGCGGGAATCCATTCGCCACCAATGAACAGGTCGTAATTTCTGACGTCTGCCATGTCAGGGTCTCCAGTATGGTCATAATTATGGTCAGTTGCGGATCAGCATAAGGTTAGGCCACCTTCGTAAAAATGGCACAAACCCTGCCTGCCTGCCTGCCTGCCTGCCTGCCGCGCGGCGGTGGACGGGACGTGCGATGGCGACCGGCCATGTCGGGACATGGCCGGGTCATGCGGGCGCCGCGGAAAAAAGGGGGGGGGAATGCGCGACTGCGTATCAGGGCAGGAAGGGTTTGCCTTCGTGCGCGACCAGAAGGTCATGCATGTCGGTGGCGTGTTCTTCCTCTTCGGCCAGGATCTTTTCAAGCATGATGCGCGTGGTGGGGTCATGATCGGCGAAATAACGGATCAGTTCGCGGTAATGCTCAATCACGAGGCGTTCGGCCACAAGGTTCTGCCGCACCATTTCAACAAGGTTGCCGCCCGCGCCATATTCGCTGGCCGATCGGGTGGCCAGTCCTTCGGGCGACAGGTTGGGCACGCCGCCAAGCTGGTCAATGCGTTCGGCGGCCCACATCATGTGCGCGCGTTCTTCCTTGGCATGGGTTGCGAATTCGGCGGCGATGCTTTCGCTGGTGATGCCTTCGACGGCAATGGAATGCATGGTATAGCGCAAGACGCAGACCAGTTCCGTCGCAACCACCGTCTGCAACAGGTCGATGGCTGTTTTGACATTCCCTTGATAGGCAGGGGTCAGCGCCCCCTGTTCAATGGATTTCTGTGCACGTGCGCGCAGGGTCTGCACGTCGGTAAGGAATGTGTTTTCAGTGGCTTTTGCCATTCTGATGCTCCTTTCGGGTCATGAACGGGCACGGTGTCAATGCGAACGAGGTGCCTTTTGCGTCCGTTGCGGAGTGTGTCCGTCATAACGGCAGGGGGGCGGAACGGTTGCATGCGAAACTCCGGGGTGTATCCCCACGATGGGAAGGCATGAAGGCATGACAGGCTCGGATGGCATGATGTCGCATGTTGTGACGGAACTGATCGCGGTGCTGACGGCCGTGCGCGATGGCGTGCCACAGGTGATGACGATTGATGATGGCCGCCTGTTGCCCTCCGGCCCGCTTGAAAGCGGACATCGTTCCTTGCAGGCTGGTGTGCGGTCATGGGTGGAGCAGCAGACCGGCCACCCCATCGGCCATGTGGAGCAACTCTATACCTTTGCCGATCATGATCGCGTCCTGCATCCCGAACAGGGGCGCAGCATCTCCATTTCCTACCTCGCCCTGACCCGCAGCCACGCGCGGGAGACGGGGTGGCGGGACTGGTATGATTATTTCCCGTGGGAGGACCGTACCAGCGATACGATGCAGGCGGTGACGGACCTGATCGAACGTCGCCTGTGCGCGTGGGTTGCGGGCATGGCGGATATCGAAACCCGGATGCGGCAGTGGCAGCGGTGCATGGCGCTGTTTGCGATTGGCGATACGGGCGGGTGGGACGATGAGCTTGTGCTGCAACGTTATGAACTGCTGTATGAGGCGACATTGGTGGCGGAGGCGGGATGCCCCCCCCCGCAGGCGATTCCCGGTCGGTACATGCACCGCGATCACCGGCGCATTCTGGCGACCGCGATGGCGCGCCTGCGTGCAAGGATACGTTACCGCCCCGTCGTTTTCGAACTGATGCCCGAGGAGTTTACCTTGCTGCAATTACAGCGCGCGGTCGAAAGTCTGGCGGGATGCCACGTGCACAAACAGAATTTTCGCCGCCTGGTGACACAGCAGCAACTTATTGAGGAAACAGGCCGGATTGACGAAAAGACCGGTGGCAGGCCCGCCCGCCTGTTCCGTTTCTGTGGCGAGGTGCGGCGCGCGCGGCAGTTCGCGGGCAGCAAGCTGCCGATCGTGCATTCGGGGTGATCCCCCCGCCCGGTGGGCGCGGATGTGGGCGGGATCACGAAAATCCTGATTGACACAGGCAGGGTTTCACGTTGGAAGTGTCCGGCCGGATCATCGTGCCTCACTTATACTCAATTTGAGTATAAAAGAAACTGGGGCCACCGGCGAGGAGGGCAATCATGAATCAACTGGGTCCCCGGCACGCGGCTGACCGGCTTTATGACCGCGTGCGCCACCTGGTTCCTGAGATGGAATGGGCGACGTTCCTTGACGACATCCGCGCGATTGAGGCGCTCAAGCAGCAGCGCAACGCGATCATCCTTGCGCATAATTACCAGACGCCGGAAATCTTTCACTGCGTTGCCGATATCCGTGGCGACAGCCTTGCCCTTGCACGCGAAGCGCAGGAGGCCAGTGCCGATGTCATCGTCATGGCGGGCGTGCATTTCATGGCCGAGACGGCAAAGATGCTCAATCCCGACAGCACCGTGCTGATCCCCGACATGCATGCGGGGTGTTCGCTGGCGGATTCCATCACGGCGGCCGATGTGCGCCTGTTGCGGGAACGCCATCCGGGGGTGCCGGTGGTCACTTATGTCAACACCTCGGCAGAGGTGAAGGCTGAAAGCGACATCTGCTGCACATCGGGCAATGCGAAGCGCGTGGTCGAAAGCCTTGGCACGGATCAGGTCATCATGATCCCCGATGAATTCCTTGCCCGCAATATCGAGGCGGAAACCGGGATCAAGATGATTACATGGCCCGGCCATTGCGAGGTGCATGAGCGGTTCACCCCGCAGGAAATCACCCGCATGCGTGATGAAAATCCCGGCGTGGTCGTGCTGACGCATCCCGAATGCCCGCCAGAAGTCGTTGCGGTATCTGACTTTTCCGGTTCCACCGCGATGATGAGCGATTATGTGCAGGCCCATGATGGTGGCAAGGTGCTGCTGGTGACCGAATGTTCCATGAGCGACAACCTCGCTTTGCTGCATCCGAAGATTGATTTTGTCCGTCCGTGCAACATGTGTCCGCACATGAAACGCATCACCCTGTCGGGCCTGCGTCACGCGCTGGAGACCATGACGCATGAGGTGACGATCGATCCCACGCTTGCGGCGCGCGGCCGGCGTGCTGTTGAACGCATGCTGGCGATATGACGGGCGCTGCTGCCCTGTCTGCCGTGGGCCTGAGTAATCTGTCTCCGGCCTCCCTGGTGGGGCAGCCTGTCATCGTCGGTGGTGGGTTGGCCGGGGTGATGACGGCGCTGATGCTGGAACAGCCCTGTGTGTTGCTGTCATCCGGGCCGCTGGCCGCCATGCGCCCGGCTCTGGCGTCGAGCATGCTGGCGCAAGGGGGGGTCGCCGCCGCGGTTGGGGGGGGACGACACGCCTGCATTGCATGCGGCCGATACGCTGGCGGCCGGGGTGGGCCTGTGTGATCCCGCGATTGTGGCGCGTGTGACGGCCGATGGGCCGGACGCCATTGCGCGTCTTGCGGCATTCGGGGTGCATTTCGATCGTGCGGCGGATGATGGTGCGTTGGTGCTGGGGCTGGAGGCCGCGCATTGCCGCCACCGGATCGTGCATGCCCGTGGTGATGCATCCGGCGCCGCGATCATGGAGGCGCTGGTGGCGCGCGTGCGCGCCACGCCACGCATTACGGTTGTTGAACATGCCCCGGTCCATACGCTTCTGACGCAGGATGGGGCGGTGACGGGGGTGCGTGTCAACGTGGCGGGACGTGACATCGCATGGCCCACGTCTGCCGTGGTGCTGGCGACGGGGGGGGATCGGTGGCCTGTTTGGCGATACGACGAACCCGCTGGGCGCATGCGGGCAGGGACTTGCACTGGCGGCGCGGGCAGGCGCGGTTCTTGGTAATATGGAGTTTGTGCAGTTCCATCCCACCGCGCTGGCCGCGCGGCATGTGACAGGGCCCATGCCGTTAATCAGCGAGGCCGTGCGTGGCGAAGGCGCGGTGCTGGTGGATGAAAATGGCGATCGCTTTACCGAGGAACTGGCCGCGCGCGACATCGTATCCCGTGCGGTGTGGCGGCATATGCGGGCAGGCCACCATGTCTTCCTTGATGCGCGACAGGTGCTTGGTGCGCGGTTCGCCACCCGTTTTCCCGCCATTGACGCGCTGTGTCGTGCGCAGGGCATCGACCCCGCCCGGCAGCCGATCCCGGTGCGTCCGGCCGCCCATTACCATATGGGCGGGATTATGGTGGATGGTCATGGGCGTACCGGCGTTCCCGGTCTGTGGGCCTGTGGGGAGGTCGCCTGTACCGGCCTGCACGGGGCCAACCGCCTTGCCAGTAATTCCCTGCTGGAAGCCGTGTCATTCGGTACATGGGTTGCCCATGACCTGTCCGCCCTGCCGTTGACCCGCACCGCCGCGCCATCGGAACAGGGGATTGCGGCACCAATGGCGCCATCACCGTCCGATGCCCGGCGCCGCGCCATGGCGCGTGGCGCGGGTGTGGTTCGTACGCATGATGAATTGCATGAAACCGTGCGCCTGTTCGCCCCACGGCTGGAACATGATGATGCGGCCCTTGTGTCCGCGATGGTGGCCCTTGCGGCATTACAGCGCGAGGAAAGCCGTGGTGGGCATTTCCGTGCCGACTTCCCCCATGCCGCTGCCGGGGCCACGTCGTCGCGCCTGACGCTGGACATGGTGCGTGCCGCCATTATCCCGATCGTGGCACGGGACGCGCAGATGACTTTCCCCCCTGATAACGGAGTGATCGCATGACCCATTCCCCGTCAATCCGACCCTTGCCCGACCTTATGCTTGAACCTCTGGTGCGTGCTGGCCTCATGGAGGATCTGGGCCGTGGGGGCGACCTGACCACGGATGTTACGCTGGGGGCCGGGGACGTGCAGGCGCATGCGGTGCTGTCGGCACGGCAGGCGGGGGTGGTCGCGGGGCTGGATATGGCACGGCTGTCCTTTTGCCTGATGGACCCGCGCATCGAATTCACCGTCGCAGCCCCCGATGGCACCCATGTCACCCCCGGACAGGTCATCGCCAGTGTGCGCGGCCCGGCGCGTGGCATCCTGTCGGGGGAACGGGTCGCCCTGAATTTCGTATCACACCTGTGTGGCATCGCCACCGCGACGGCACAGGTGGTCGCGGCCGTGGAACCTTATGGCACCAGGGTCAGTTGTACGCGCAAGACCCTGCCGGGCATGCGCGCGATCCAGAAATATGCCGTGCGGGCCGGTGGGGGCGCCAACCATCGTTTCGGCCTGGATGACGCCATCCTGATAAAGGACAACCACCTTGCGATTGCGGGGGGAATTCGTCCCGCCCTGACGCGCGCACGCGCGGCGGCGGGGCATCTGGTCAGTATAGAGCTGGAAGTCGATACGCTGGAACAATTGGCCGAGGGGCTGGAGGTTGGGGGGGTCGATGTCTTCTTGCTCGACAACATGACACCGGACCAGTTGCGTCAGGCGGTCGCCATGATTGACCACCGTGCCGTGGCCGAGGCATCAGGCGGTGTGACACCGCAAAACGCGGCAACGGTCGCCGCAACGGGGGTTGACCTGATTTCCATGGGATGGCTGACCCACAGCGTCAGGGCAATGGATATCGGGCTGGATTATCAACCATAGGATGTGGCCGTGTGTCATTTTAATTAAATATGCATAAAATATGCAACTGACACATAGTACAAGTTGCCATCTGCCGGGAGATCATTATTTATACGGATTAATAAGATATATTTGTTTGAAGGATAAGAAACCGGTATGGTGGCGGATATCACGGAGCAGAGCAACAAGCCCCCCCGACGTGTACTCAGCGTTGATGCCTATGAACATGTCCGGCGGGGCCTTATCCGCAGCCGCTATCGTGCGGGTGAACGTCTTGTCCTGCGCCCGCTTGCCGCCGAACTGGGCCTGAGCCCGACCCCCGTGCGCGAGGCGCTGCTACGGCTGGTGTCTGAACATGCGCTGGAACTCAATGACCGTAACACGGCGGTCGTGCCCGCCATGACGCGCCGCAATTTCGCGGAAATCCATGCCCTGCGTTCCGACCTGGAGGTCAGGTTGGCAGAGGCTGCGGCCATGAAGGCCAGTGCGCACGGGATTGAAACCCTTGCCATGCTGCATCGTCAGTTCGTCGATGCGCTGGCTGTTCGTGATGATGGGGCGGTTGCCGCCCTGAACGCGGATTTCCATACCACGGTCGCAACACTGGCCGACCTGCCCCTGACGGCGAATATCCTGCGTAACCTGTGGGTGCGGATTGGCCCGCTTTATGCCCTGTCGCGGCCGATGCCCAGCCTGCGCAGCATGGGGGAGGTTCATCCCCATGCCGCATTGATCGATGCGCTGCGTACACGTGACCCGCAGGCCGCACGCGATGCGATTACGCGTGATTTCAATAATGCGCGCATATGGATCGAACCACTGCTGGCGTAAGCGGCGCCGGGATGGTCGTCACAGGGCCGCCGCCATGGACAGCCCTGTGAAACAGGTCGTGATGAAAAATAAGGTCTCCATCACGCTGCCGGTTTCTTGCGTAGCTTTATCGCACTTCGCGAAGTTTCTTTTTTTCGAGGGCTGGCACCTCGATATCTATTTCCAGCATTGAAACCGATGTCCCGCGATCCACCTTGATCTGGACCTTGTCCTGATCGACGGGGATATGCCTTTTGATGACCTCCAGGATCTCGCTGTGGAGCGTATTGAGCAGTTCGGATTCCTGCCCGTCCGTCCCGGCGCGTTCATGCGCCAGAAGGATCTGCAGGCGGTCGCGCGCGACGGGCGCGGAACTGCGGGAACGACCGAAAAGAGTATCAAGCAGGCCCATGATCAGGATCTTCCCTTGAACAGCCACCCGAACAGGCCGCTACGTTCAGTGGGTACGGTGACATCGATCTTTTCGCCTTCCAGCCGGCGCGCCGCCTCGAAATAGGCGCGGGCGGGCGGGCTTTGCGGGCTGGAAATCGTGACGGGCGAACCAAGGTTCGACGCGCGCAGGACTTCCTCGCTTTCGGGGATGATCCCCAGAAGCGGGATCGACAGGATTTCAAGCACGTCTTCGGTGCGCAGCATTTCCCCACGCGCCGCGCGTCCGGGGTCATAACGCGTCACCAGCAGGTATTTTTCGACCTTGCCGCCGGACTTGGCCTTTGCCGTCGTGCTGTCAAGCATGCCGATGATGCGGTCACTGTCACGCACGGAGGACACTTCGGGATTGGTGACGACGACGGCGTAATCCGCATGGTACATTGCCAGTTGCGCGCCGCGTTCGATACCTGCCGGGCTGTCGCAGATGATCCAGTCGAACTTTTCACGCAGTTCACCGATCACCTTGTCCACGCCCTCGGCCGTCAGGGCATCCTTGTCGCGGGTCTGCGATGCGGGCAGGATAGACAGGGTTTCGACGCGTTTGTCACGGATCAGGGCCTGCGACAGTTTTGCTTCGCCCTGAATGACATTGATCAGGTCGTACACGACCCGGCGTTCCGCGCCCATGACCAGATCGAGATTGCGCAGCCCGACATCAAAATCGACCACGACCACGTTCTGCCCCGTCTGTGCCAGCGCCGCGCCCAGTGCCGCGGTGGACGTTGTCTTGCCGACCCCGCCCTTTCCGGAGGTGACGACCAGCACTTTCGCCATTCTAGTTTTTCCTTGTCCTGTTATTTCTGCTCGCGGTCGGGAAGGGTATAGGCCGCAACGGTTGAAATATGGTTGTTAAGTAGTAAGGGCGCGGCAGGGTGGGATGCAACCGCTGCAACGATGAAAACTGTATCTGGAATTCATCTTCTGGGGGAAGGCGCCATCCGCAGGCTGAGTGGCTGCACCACGATTGTGTCATTATTAAGCATGGCCTGTGAGGGCGTTCCTGAAAACTGGGGGTCCATATCCTCGGCGGTCATATAATACCCATCAATCGCCAGAAGTTCCGCGCGCATGTCATGGGCAAAGATGCGGGCTTCGGGCTGTCCGTTCATTCCCGCGATCGCGCGCCCGCGCAGGGCGCCGTAAACATGGATGGACCCTGCGGCGGTAACTTCCGCCCCCGACCCGACGGACCCGATGATGATGATGTCACCATCGGGGTTTACGATCGTCTGTCCCGAACGGATGGGCTGTTCCACGATCAGGGATGATCCCTGTATGCGTTCGGGCACGGGAACATGGTCGTCGGGAATGTCCACTGCCCCCGACGCGCGCCCGCCCTCCAGCCCGGCCGGCCATTGCCAGTGGGCGATGGCGGGGGTGGTGGGGTCAGCCCCCTCGATCGCGATGATGCGGATGCCGCGTTCAAGCAGCGCTGGATACAGCTTGCCAAGGCCCGGTTCATCCGCCCCAAGCAGCGACAGGTCGAGGATGACCGGCTTGCTGGCGAAAAAGGCTGCGGAACGCGCGATCTGCGCATCAAGCCCGGCCATCCAGTCGGACAGGCCGGGTTCGGGTGACAGCACCAGTGCGAGGAAGGAGCGGCCACGGGCACGTATTTTCGGAAGGGAACGCAATTCGTCGGACAAGTGGTTACAGCCTTCGTCTGCCTGGGATTCGTCTGTCTGCGGCCCGACGGGTTATCATGGGCACGCTGCCAATGTGCCAGAAAAAAACGTCCCACGCCACGGCCCGTGGCCGGTGGATGCGCCCCCGGTCACGATCATGGCGCGGCCGCGTGCGATGCAATGCGGTTTTGTTGACATGAAGGCTTGGCGAAGGGTGGTGCGATGCAATAAAGCGGATGCATGCGTATCCTGTATCATCTTCCCCTTTCACCCTATTCCCGCAAGGTGCGCCTTGCACTGGGAGAAAAGCGGCTGCCATTCGAACTGAAGGTGGAACGGGTATGGGAACGTCGCCCCGATTACCTTGCGCTGAACCCCGCGGGCGGGGTGCCGATGCTGGTGGAGGAAACGGGGCTTGCGATTCCCGATTCGTGGGTGATCTGCGAATATCTCGAAGAGGCCTATCCCGATACCCCTCTTCTGGGCCGCACCCTTGCCGAACGGGTGGAGGTGCGGCGGCTCGTCGTCTGGTTTGACGAGAAATTCGGCAACGAAGTGACGCGCAACCTGCTCAATGAAAAGGTGATGAAGCGCATATCCGGTCGCGGCAATCCTGATGGCGGTGCGTTGCGGGCAGGATATGCCAACATCCGCTTTCACCTGTCCTATATCGACTGGCTGGCGGAAACGCGGCAATGGATGGCGGGCAATACGCTGTCGCTTGCGGATTTTGCGGCTGCGGCCCATCTGTCATGCCTTGATTTCATCGACGATGTCGCCTGGGACACCGCGCCTGCGGCCAAGGACTGGTACGCCCGTATCAAAAGCAGGCCGTGCTTTCGCACATTGCTGCAGGATCGCGTCAGTGGAATGACACCGCCCGCCCATTATGCCGACCTTGATTTCTGAGCGCGCCCGTCATGGCCGGTGCCGATGTGCTTGATGCCGTAATCCTGGGGGCGGGGGCCGCCGGGATGATGGCCGCCGCGACGGCGGGACAGGCGGGATGCCGTGTCGTGGTCGTGGACCATGCGGCACAGCCAGGGCGCAAGATCCTGATTTCAGGGGGCGGGCGCTGTAATTTCACCCATCTTGAGTCCGGCCCGGGGATGTTCCTGTCGGCCAATCCGCATTTCGCCAAATCCGCGCTGGCACGTTATACGCCGCGTGATTTCCTTGACCTGCTCGCCCGGCATCGCATTGCGTGGCATGCCAAGGCACCGGGCCAGCTTTTCTGCGATCGTTCAGCAGGCGAGATCGTGGAGATGCTGGTGCGTGAATGCCGGCAGGGTCATGTGGAAATGGCGCTTTCGAATCGTATTATCGCGGTGCGCCGCGATGCCGATGGATGTTTCGTGGTGGAAACGGACCGCATGGCCCTGCGGGCCCGTGCGGTGGTTCTTGCGACGGGGGGGGCTGTCGATTCCCAAGCTGGGTGCGACGGGCCTGTCGCACGATCTGGCGCGGCGGTTCGGGCTGAAGATCGTGGAGCCCGCACCCGCGCTTGTGCCGCTGACATTCGGTGCGGGCGACCGGGAATGGATGGTCGAACTGGCGGGTGTGTCGATGGAGGTCGCAACACGCTGTCATGCCGGGGCGGGGCGACGCGCCCGTGACATCGTGTTCCGGGACGGGATGCTGTTTACGCATCGTGGCCTGTCTGGTCCTGCGATCTTGCAGGCGTCGTCCTACTGGTCGGCGGGGATGGCGCTTGATATTGACTGCCTGCCTGGCCGTGATGCGGTGCGCTGCCTGCGTGACCTGAAGCGGGGGCGCCCCCGCATGGGGGGGGCTGCCATGTTGGCGACCCTGCTGCCGCAGCGCCTGGCGCATATGTTGGCGACGCGCCACCTGCCTGATGGCCCGGTGGGCGAAATGCCCGACAGCGTGCTGGACGCGCTGGGTGCGATGCTGTCGTCGTGGCGGCTGATGCCCAACGGAAGCGAAGGTTACGTCAAGGCCGAGGTCACGCGCGGCGGTATTGATACGGACGGCCTGTCATCGCAGACGATGGAGGCACGCGACGTGCCCGGCCTGTTTGCCGTGGGCGAGGCCGTGGACGTGACGGGATGGCTGGGTGGCCATAACTTCCAGTGGGCATGGTCGAGTGGCCATGCGGCGGGGCGGGCGCTGGCGGAGCGGCGGGGCTGATGCTGTTCAGCACGCAGGGCTTTTTGCTGCTGTTCCTGCCGGTTGTGCTGATGCTGTATTACCTGTGCGCACCCGTGCGCCGGGTGCGGCAGGGCGTGATGATCGCGGCGTCGGTGGTGTTCTATGGCCTGTGGGACTGGCGGTTCGTGCCGTTCCTTGTGGGGCTGACGCTGCTCAACTGGGGGCTGGCATGCCTGTGGGGGCGCACGCGCGACCGGGCATGGCTGCTTGGCGGGATCGTGTTCAACCTGTGTGTTCTGGTGTTCTTCAAGGATGCCAACTGGCTGGCCGGTGTGCTGGCGGCCGCGCGGGGGCAGGTACATAATCCGTGGGACATTGTCCTGCCTCTGGGGCTGTCATTTTTCGTGTTCCAGAAAATATCCTATCTCGTGGACCTGATGCGTGGGCGCGCACCGGTTTATGGGGTGGTGGACTTTCTTGAATTCGTGACGTTTTTTCCGCAACTGATCGCCGGGCCGATCGTGCGGCATAACGAGATTGTGCCACAGTTTGCCCAATCCCCGCGTAATGGCGCAATGTGGGAAAACCTGTCGCGCGGGGCGATGCTGCTGCTGATCGGACTGGCGAAGAAGGCGGGGCTGGCGGATACACTGGCAAGCCTGTGTGATCCCGTCTTTGCCCTTGTGGCGCAGGGGCATATACCGACACCGGGACAGGCATGGCTGGCGGCGCTGGCTTATACTTTGCAGATCTATTTCGATTTTTCGGGATATTCCGACATGGCGATCGGTATGGCGCTGATGTTCGGGCTGCGCCTGCCATTTAATTTTGACGCCCCGTACCGTTCGGTATCCATCCGCGATTTCTGGCGACGGTGGCATATGACTCTGTCGCGGTTCCTGCGCGATTACCTGTATATCCCGATGGGTGGCAACCGGTGTGGGACCGTACGGCAGGGATGCAACCTTGGGGCGACGATGCTGCTGGCCGGTGCGTGGCATGGCGCGGGCTGGACCTACCTTGCGTGGGGGGGGCTGCATGGCGGGGCGCTGGCGGTCGCGCACTGGTGGGGGCGGGGCGGCAATCGCATGCCCGCGCTGGCGGGATGGGCGCTGACGATGCTGTTCATCATGCTGTCATGGGTGATATTCCGTGCCCCCGACATGGGGGCGGCGCGCATGATGCTGCTGGCGATGGCGGGTGGCGGGCATGACCATGCCGCGACCGGGCATCATGGCGTTGTGTTGGTCATGGCGCTGGTGGTTGCGTTGGTGGGGCCATCGTCACAGCACGCGATCCTGCGCGACATGCCGCCTGCGCCATGGATTGCGGTGGCGGGGGGGATTGCCTTCGTCCTGCTCATCCTGCTGATCGGCGGGCGCATTCCTGACCCGTTCATCTATTTCCAGTTCTGATGGCCGCTGTTTGAAAGCAAGTCATTGATAAAAAATAAGAAAAGTTTTTGGGTGCCGCCTTTTTTAAATAAGGCGGCGTCTTCTGAAGCTTTTTGGAAAAAGCTTCACCAAAAACCTTTATAATTTCAGGATGTTATCAAACCTGACTTTTCAAACAGTCTCTAGAGAGTGCCTGTTCCCGGAAAACGTCGTCTTCCGAAGCCTCTGGGACAAGGCTTTCCCCAATGGATGTTCATGGTTTTCGGATGTCCCCGGCCCATGACCTTTGTCGGGCATGCAGGGTGTATTGCGCCGTCTGTGTTCCTATATGTCATGGTGATGCGCCGCGATGTCACGTGGCGTCCTTATTTCATGGAAACAAGACAGGCCTCATGCCCGATCCTACCCAAGACCTGTTCGGGAACATGCCGGATATGGCGCGTCCACAGGCCACACCCGCCGGGCGCGGGGAAGAAGGCGCATCACGGCACCGCCCGCTTGCGGATCGCCTGCGGCCCGAAACACTGGATCAGGTCGTGGGGCAGGACCACCTGCTTGGCCCCGAAGGCACGCTGAGCCTGATGCTGCGTCACCACAGTCTGGCCAGCCTGATCCTGTGGGGCGGGCCAGGGGTGGGCAAGACGACCATCGCGCGCCTGCTTGCCCATGCGGCGGGTTTACGCTTTGTGCAGATTTCGGCGGTATTTTCCGGGGTGGCGGACCTTAAGCGCGCGTTCGAGGAGGCCCGCCGCCGCGCGGCCAATGGTGAAGGAACGCTGCTGTTCGTGGACGAAATCCATCGCTTCAACCGCGCGCAGCAGGACGGCTTCCTGCCGGTGGTGGAGGACGGGACGGTGGTGCTGGTTGGCGCCACGACAGAAAATCCGTCCTTTGCGCTGAATGGCGCGCTGCTGTCGCGCTGTCAGGTGCTGGTGCTGCGTCGGCTTGATGATGCGGCACTTGAACAGTTGCTGTGCCGGGCGGAAGGCGAAACGGGGCGCGCCCTGCCGCTGACGGCGCCTGCGCGTGCGACATTGCGCGCCATGGCCGATGGCGATGGGCGTTACCTGCTGAACATGGTTGAACAGATACTGGCGCAGCCGGGTGACATGGTGTTCGACCCGCAATCCCTGTCACGCCTGCTCGCCAGACGTGCGGCATTGTATGACAAGGACCGGGAGGAACATTACAACCTGATTTCCGCGCTGCATAAGTCCATGCGCGGGTCTGACCCGGATGCGGCGTTGTACTGGTTCGCCCGGATGCTCGAAGGGGGGGAGGACCCGCGCTACATCGCCCGTCGCCTGACCCGTTTCGCGGCAGAGGATGTCGGTATGGCCGACCCGCAGGCCCTGCCGCTCGCGGTTGCGGCGTGGGAGACGTATGAACGCATGGGCTCGCCCGAAGGTGAACTGGCACTTGCGCAGCTTGTGGTGCATCTGGCGACCGCGCCGAAATCGAACGCGGTCTATGTCGCCTATGGCAAGGCGCGTCAGGCCGCGCGCGCCACCGGCAGCCTGATGCCGCCCGCCCATATCCTCAATGCCCCGACCAGACTGATGAAGGAGATCGGCTATGGCAGGGGGTATGAATATGACCATGATCAGGCGGAGGGGATCTCGGGGCAGAATTACTTTCCTGACGGCATGCGTCGGCCACAATTCTATCGTCCGACGGGGCGTGGATATGAACGTGAAGTCGCGCGACGTCTGGACAGTTGGGGCAGAGTGCGCGAAAGCCGTGGGTCATGAGTGTCGTGACCCTTACCGTCAGTGATGACGAAGCCGATATCCGCCTTGACCGCTGGTTCCGGCGGCATTACCCGCACCTGACGCAGGGGGCGTTGCAAAAGCTGTGCCGCACGGGGCAGATCCGTGTGGATGGCGGTCGTGTGACCACATCGACCCGCCTTGCCCCCGGTCAGGCGGTGCGTGTGCCCCCCATTCCGCAGGCCAGCCGTCCCGCTCCCGTGACGCACCGGACGCTTGACGATCGCCAGGTGCGCGAAATCCGCAAGATGGTCATCTACAGTGATGATCAGGTGATCGTCCTGAACAAGCCCGCAGGCATTGCGGTGCAGGGCGGGCCGGGCATCACCCATCATATTGACGGGCTGCTTGACGGATTGCGTGAACAGCCTGACGACCCGCGCCCGCGCCTTGTCCATCGCATCGACCGTGACACGTCGGGGCTGCTGTTGCTGGCGCGCACGCCCGGGGTCGCGGCAAAGCTTGCCGCGTCCTTTCGCAGCCGCGACGTGCGCAAGGTGTACTGGGCGGTGACGGTGGGCCGTCCCACGCCTGCATCGGGTATCGTGGATCAGCCGCTGACCCGCCTTGGCGCGGGGGCGGGGGCGATCATGGTTGTTGCGGGACGGCGCGACAAGGACGCAGTACATGCGTTGTCGGAATATGAAGTGCTGGACGCGGCGGGACGGAAACTGTCATGGCTGGCGCTGTCGCCGCTGACGGGGCGCACCCATCAGCTTCGTGTGCATTGCGAAGCGCTGGGTACCCCGATCCTCGGCGATCCGAAATATGGCGATGATCGTGCCCATGTCGAAGGTTTCCCCGATCAGTTGCACCTGCATGCCCGTATGCTGGACCTGCCGCATCCGGCGGGTGGGCGGCTGGTGGTGTCGGCAGATCTGCCTGCGCACATGAAGGAGACGTTCCGCCAGCTTGGCTTTACGGCGCCTGCGGCCCCCGCGCCACAGCGCGCATGACGCCGCGGCGGTAATCTCATCGCCGCGATCACGCAACGGGATTGAGCGAATATGGCAAACAGCGCGAATTTACGGCGTGGCCTGCTGGTGTCCGCCGCCGCGATTATCGTGGTGGCGGGCGGGGGCGCTCTGGCGCTACGCGGCATCCTTGACCCGCAGGCCCTGCGGGCGCGTGCCATCGCCGCGATCGAACGGCAGACCGGGCGTGAGGTGACGCTTGGCGCGATGGAGGTGCATGTCTTCCCCGCCGCCATTTCCGTGCATGACATTGCCCTTGCGGACATGAAGGGGGGCGACGGCACGCCGATGTTCAGCGCACGTGCCATGGATGCCAGTGTCGGGCTGATGGCGTTGCTGCATCATCGGATACAGCTTGACAACATCACGCTGGACCATCCCGTGCTGCATCTGCGGCGTGATGCGGATGGGCAGGCCAACTGGCGAATGACCCCCAACAGGGCACAGGCGGCTGACGCCACACCGGCCCCGGTGCGGCCTGTGGCCCCGGCGGCGGGCAACCCGTGGTCGGTGCAACTCGGCAGCCTTCGTGTCAGTGATGCGACCGTGGGGTGGGATGACCGCCTGTCGGGCATGAAGACGCAACTGGCGCTGGGTCATGTCCGGGTTGATGGTCTGAATGGCGCGCGACCGACATTCGATGTGGCAGGCACGCGCGATGGGGCGGCCTTTACCCTGTCGGGGCATACAGGGGCGATTTCCCTGACACATGTGGGGCAGGATGCGAAATGGCCGGTCCATTTCGAACTGGCCTTTGCCGATCATCAACAGCCCGCCGGTCATCTGATGGTCGATGGCACCGTGGCCGACCCGGACCGGGCCAGGGGATATGACCTGAAGCTTGACGGGACCCTTTCGCGGCTGGTGGACCTTGCGCCATGGGTTGGGGGGTATGACCTGCCTGACGCCCGCGATGTTGCGCTGTCATTGCGTATTGTCGATGGCAGCACGCCCGCCGATACGAACATCGTCCCGCTGGTGCAGTCATTGCATCTGCGCACGGGGGCGTTCGATGCGGGGCATTACCTGACCGGGCTGCGGGTTGGCAGCCTGTCGGTCGATGCCGCCGGACCAAAAGAGACGCTGGCCGTCGCGGGGGCCGGCAACTGGAATGGGCAGGATCTGAAACTCGCGGCGTCCTTCGGGTCGCTGGAACAGGCGGAACATGCCGTCCTGACGCACCTGTCGGACTCGTTGCCGATGTCTGTGGACCTGTCGGGGGCGGCGGGGTCGCTGCGGGTCGCGGGGATGCTGGGTGGTTCGCGCGCGGTGGTGAATGTCACGGCATCGGCCGGGCATCTCGCGCTGCCCAATGGCGCAGCACTCGATCACCTGGAGGCGACGACCCACCTTGTCAGCGAGGGGAATGGCGCACGTTTCGCCCTGTCTGACCTCAATATCCGCAGCACCCAGCTTGCGTTGACCGGGACGCTGGATATGAGCGTCCATGGCGGCCATGGTGGCGTCCCGCTGGTCAGTGGCGCGGTCGAGGCAAGCTGGCTTGACCTTGATGCCCTGCGCGGGGGGAATGCCACGGCAAAGGCCGCGCCCGCCACATCGGGCGGCAAACCGGGGGATGACCGCATCGCCTTTGAACGCCTGCGTGACATGGACATGGATGTGCGTTTCAATGTGACGCAGATGGAACTTGCGGGTGATGTCTATCGTCAGGCGCTGATGCATGTTGCCCTGCGTGAAGGACGGCTGGGCATCGACCCCTTGCAGGCCACGGGCACGGGGCGCAGGGTTTCGGGGCGCCTGTCGGTGGATGCATCGGGGGACATGCCGGTCGTGTCGGGCACCATAGGCACGCTGGTGCTGCCCGCGACATGGATCGAGCAGCACGCGGGCATGCCCATGGCGGTGCAGGGGGCATTCCAGCTTGTGGGGGAGGCGACGGCACGGGGGCATACGGCAACCGAACTGCGCAATACGCTGGACGGGCATATGGGGGCCTCCCTCGTCAATGGCACGATCGACGGCGCGGCGCTGGGTTCGCTGCTGGGGCAGGCGGCGCGGGGCCTGACGGGATCGGGGTCGATCCCGCTGCGTTGCTTCGGGATGCATATGGCGATGGCGAATGGGCGGGCGAATGTCGATACGCTTGGCCTTCAGACCTCCGTACTCAGCATGACGGGGCAGGGCAGTGTGGGTCTGGCATCCTATGCGCTGGATCTGCGTCTTGTGCCGCAGGTGATGATTGGCGGGACGGGGGCATCGGTGCCGGTGCGTGTGGGCGGCACGTTGTCCGCGCCCCGTCCGCGCATGGATGCGGGGGCGGACGGGCGCTATGCCATTGGCCTGCTGCTGGGGGATTCATCGGGCAAAAGCACCGTGCCTGACCTGTGCCCCGCGACGCTGAAGGCCGCACGTGAGGGGCAGGCAGGCCCCGAACCCACCGGTGCCGCGCCCCAGCCGACCGGTAATGTGGGCAGTCTGGTGCGCGCGAACCCCAAGGCGGCGCAGAAAATCGACAAGGCGAAAAACCTGCTCAAAGGACTGGGACTGATACATTGACCGATATGACGCAGGATAGCCCGGCCCCGCCGGGGGGGACGGCCGCGCGCAGGCGTTTTTGGGACACCGCAACCGTGGCCCCGCAGGCGGGGGGGGATCAGGCGGGGGGATATACCGTACATCTTGATGGCAGGCCGGTGCGCCTGCCGGGGCGGACATTGCTGGTGGTGCATGCGGATGCGCTGGCCCATGCCCTTGCCGGGGAGTGGGAGCGTGCAGGGGGGGGCGCCAAAGGGGGGCTTTTTACACCGGAGGACCTGCCCCTGACCCGGATCGCGGGCACGATGATCGAACGCATCGCCCCCGACCGGGAGGCTACGGTGACGGCATTGCTGCAATATGCCAACGGGGAACTGCTGTGTTATCGCGCGACGCATCCGGCCACGTTATGTGAACGTCAGGCAGCACAGTGGGCGCCGTGGCTCGACTGGCTGCGGGAGCGGTACGGCATCACGCTGTGCACGACCGAAGGGGTCATGCCCATCACCCAGACGCCAGGGACGCTGGCGGCATTGGGGGATATCCTGCGTGGGTATGACGATGCGACGCTTGCCGCGCTTGGCGTCATGGTGCCCGCGATGAAGAGTCTCGTGCTCGGGATCGCGGTGGTGACGGGGGCGTGCGATGCCGCGCGTGCGGCACAGGTCGCGACACTTGATGAACGCACGCAGATGGAAATCTGGGGCAGTGATGCACAGCAGGAGGCCATGCTGGCAACGTTGGGGCGCGAAGTGGCCGAGGCATCCACTTTCCTCGAACTGGCCCGCAAGGGGTGACGGATAAAAGCTGTTGGTAAAGAGAGTGTTTGAAAACACGCCGTTGATAAAAAACAGGAAAAGTTTTTGGGTGCCTTCTGTCGATCGAAAAGGCGGCGTCTTCTGAAGCTTTTTAGAAAAAAGCTTCACCAAACATCTTTATGATTTCAGGATGTTATCGATCCTGACTTTTCAAACAGTCTTAACGCTTTTCCCAAAAAACATGAAAAAGCGCCGCCTTTCAGGGTGAAAGGCGGCGCCAGACAACTGTTGTGACCTTGATTGGTGGCTTCGTGGGCGTCAGGGCACCAGCACGCTGATGGCGGCGGTGCAGGCAATGCCTTCTTCACGCCCGGTAAAGCCAAGGCGTTCGGACGTCGTCGCCTTGACGGAGATCCGGTCCACCCCGACCTGTAGCAGCTCGGCCAGCCGTTCGCGCATCGCCTGCGCATGCGGCCCGATCTTGGGCCGTTCACAGATCAGCGTCAGGTCGGCATTGATCAGCATGCCGCCGCGCGCGCGGATGCGTTCGCCCGCATGGATCAGGAAGCGTGAGCTGTCGGCATCCTTCCATTCATTCTGGCTGGGTGGGAAGTGGCGACCGATATCCCCTTCGGCCAGCGCGCCATAGATCGCATCGCACAGGGCATGGATGCCGACATCCGCATCCGAATGCCCCGCCAGCCCGCGCGTATGGGGCACGGTGATGCCGCACAGGATCAGGGGACGCCCCTCGGCAAAGGCATGCACGTCATATCCCAGCCCCGTGCGTGGCAGCAGGGTCGGGCCGATCAGGCGTTCCAGGCGCACCAGATCCTCCTTGTAGGTCAGTTTGATATTGTCTTCGGACCCTGCGACGATGGCCACATGATGGCCCGCGGCCTCCAGCAGTGCCGCGTCATCGGTCGCATCCGACGCCGCCGCCCCGCGATGCAGATCACGCAGCAGGTTGAAACGGAATCCCTGTGGTGTCTGTGCGCGATAAAGGTCGGTGCGCGGCACGGTGTCGGTGATGATGCCGTCCCGCGCGCGCTTGATCGTATCGGCAACCGGCACGCCGGGAATGGCGCCTGCATGGGCGGACAGCGCGTCGATGACCGCGCGCGTGACATCGGCGGGGACATAGGGGCGTGCGCCATCATGGATCAGCACGAGGTCCGGCCTTTCCCCCACCGGCAGGCGGTCCAGCGCCTCGAGTCCGGCGCGCACGCTTTCCTGTCGTGTCTCCCCGCCGGGGACGCATTCCAGGATGGCGCACCCGTTCGGGGTGGCGTCACCCGTGGCGGACAGGCCCGACAGCGCATCGTCAAGCGACGCGCGCTCGCCCACGGGCTGGAGGATCTGGACATGCGGGATCAGGGCATCCGCGGCATGGCGGATGACGGGCCTGCCGCCGAGCGTCAGATACTGCTTGGCGACGGGGGACGCGGTCTGGGCGCTGAAACGGCGGCCCTGACCTGCGGCAAGGAGGATGGCTGCAACACGCATGGTCGGCAGGAATGCGGCCATGTTGCGCCGACGTCAAGCATCATGGCCGCCAATTTCGTTCCCCGGACGCATTATCATCAATTGCGTGATGGAAACGGAAAAGGTATTCTGCCTAAATCATAAGCATTGTGGTGTGTGGACGGCGGGGTATGTCCCGGGCGGTGACGGCTGGCGTCGCGTCTGGTGCGCGTAAATGGCGTGCGGGTGGGCAGGCCGCCGGGGAAAGCGGATTTTTGATGTCATCTGAACTGTTGTCGCCGATTGATCTGGGAAATGGCATCGTCCTTGACGTGCCGGTGATCCTGGCCCCGATGTCCGGTGTGACCGACCTGCCGTTCCGGCGTCTGGCGCGGCGTCTGGGCGCGGGGCTGGTGGTATCGGAAATGATCGCGTCATGGGCGATGGTGCGCGAAAACAGCAACACCCTGCGCATGGCGGAGGTCGCGGGCGATGGTCTCAATGCCGTGCAGTTGGCCGGGTGCGACCCCGATGCGATGGCGCAGGCCGCACGCATTGCGGTGGATCGCGGCGCGAACCTGATCGACATCAATTTCGGCTGTCCGGTCAAGAAGGTGGCCGTGGGGCAGCAGGCGGGCTCGGCCCTGATGCGGGACGAGGCGCTGGCCGCGCGGCTGCTCGCCACCGTCGTGCGCGCGGTGGACGTGCCCGTCACGCTCAAGATGCGTATGGGCTGGGATCATGACAGCCTCAATGCGCCCACGCTGGCACGCATCGCGCAGGAGGCGGGCATCCGCATGGTGACGGTCCATGGCCGCACCCGACAGCAGTTTTATAACGGCACTGCGGACTGGCGTTTCGTGCGCCGGGTGAAGGAGGCGATCGACCTGCCGGTGATCGTCAATGGTGATATCCTGACGGTGGGTGATGCACGCGAGGCCCTGGCGCAGTCGGGTGCTGACGGGGTGATGATCGGGCGTGGCTGTTATGGCCGCCCGTGGTTCCCGGCACAGGTGGGGGCGGCGCTGACGCGCGGTATCATCGTCGATGAACCCGATCTGGCGACGGAAAAGGGTATCGTCCTGGAACATTACACCATGATGGTGGAACATTTCGGCGCGCATCCCGGCCTGCGTCTGGCGCGCAAGCATGTGTCGTGGTACTCCGCCGGCCTGCCGGATTCGGCCGGGTTCCGGGCTGCGGTCAACCGTGTCGATACGGTTGATGCCGCATTGTCGATGATCGGGGAATTCTATGACCGCCAGATCGCGGCCGGGCATGTGCGTGGTCCACGCCCGTCCACCACCGGCGCGGAGTGCGGCCCCGGGCCAAGCGCACGCGCGGCATGACGGGGCAGGCGAGCCCATCTGTCTGTACGCCCGCAACCGTTACCGGCGCAGGCCGCATCGTCCTTGATGCGTTGCCACTGCCGGTCATGGTGGTGGGGGATGGCATGATGATCCATTACGTCAACGCCGCCGCCGAACCGTTCCTGGGCATGTCGCGCACCCATCTGGTGCAGATGCGCCTTACAGATATCATCCCCTCCGACCATCCTGTCTTCTTGCTGATCGAGCAGGTGCGCGACCATGGGCAGACCGTGGTGGAACACGAAGTCACGCTGGAGGGGCCGCGCCTGCACCGCGAGGGCGTGACCGTGCAGGGCGCCTCGTTGATGGAGGAGCCGGGGTCGGTCGTCCTTACGTTCCACGATTCCTCGGCCGCGCGTGTGCTGGATCGGCAACTGACCTTTCGTTCCGCCGCCCGCAGTGTGGCGGGAATGGCCGCAATCCTTGCGCATGAGGTCAAGAACCCGCTGTCGGGCATCCGTGGCGCGGCGCAGCTTCTGGAAAGTTCGGTGGGGGAGGCGGACCGCGAACTTGCGGTCCTGATCCAGGACGAGGTCAACCGCATCCGCGATCTTGTTGACCGTATGGACATGTTCAGCGACAAGCCGATCGAACGCCGTCCCGTCAATATCCACCGTGTCCTTGAACATGTCCGCCGCCTTGCACAGCAGGGATTTGCCGCCGACATCCGCTTTGAGGAGGTTTATGACCCCTCGCTTCCGCCGGTGTGGGGCAATCGCGACCAATTGGTGCAGGTGCTGCTCAACCTCGTGAAGAATGCGGCAGAGGCGCTGCATGGCCCGGATGCGCGGCCCGATGCGCAGATCACGCTGAGCACAAGCTATCGTCCCGGTATCTGGGTTTCCACGGTGGGGGGCAAGCGCAGGGTGCAGCTGCCGCTGCTGGTATCGGTGCGGGACAACGGACCGGGTATTCCAGAAAATATCCGCCCCCACCTGTTCGAGCCCTTCCTGACCACCAAGACCAGTGGCAGTGGGCTGGGCCTGGCGCTGGCGGGCAAGATCGTGGGTGACCATGGTGGCGTCATCGAGGTTGAAAGCCGCCCGGGCCAGACGGATGTGCTGCTGCACCTGCCGGTGGTGGCCGAAGACCGCGACATGCCGTAAGGGGCGGTGTCGTTTTTCCTGACCTGTTACGAACATCCGCCCGTGATATCCGCCCATGCCCGGCGGCCCCTGCATCCGGGCGATCAAGAAGCTGAAAGATTGTAAAGCCGTCATGTCGCTGCCGACCATCCTTGTTGCCGATGATGACCGTTCGATACGCACCGTGCTCAGTCAGGCATTGGGGCGTGCCGGATATCAGGTCCGGGCCACGGCCCATGCCTCCACCTTGTGGCAGTGGGTGGAGGAAGGTGAAGGCGACCTTGTCATTACCGATGTCGTGATGCCCGACCTCAACGGCCTCGACCTGATCCCGCGCATCCGCCGTATCCGGCCCGACCTGCGTGTCGTGGTCATGAGCGCGCAGTCAACACTGACGACGGCGGTACAGGCGACGCAGCGCGGGGCGTTCGAATACCTGCCCAAGCCGTTCGATCTGAAGGAAGTCCTGGCGGTGGTTGCGCGCGCGCTGGCCGCACCCGCCAGCGTCGTGCCCGCGGCCGCCACGGCCCAGCCGGAGGAGCAGATGCCCCTGATCGGGCGGTCGGTGGTGATGCAGGATATCTATCGCATCATCGCGCGGCTGACGACGTCGGACCTGACGGTCATGATCTCGGGCGAGAGCGGGACGGGCAAGGAACTGGTGGCGCGTGCGCTGCATGAATATGGCCGCCGCCGCGCCGGGCCGTTCGTTGCGATCAACATGGCCGCCGTTCCGCGCGACCTGATTGAAAGCGAGCTGTTCGGCCATGAACGCGGCGCATTCCCCGGTGCGACCAGCCGTGTCGCCGGGCGTTTTGAACAGGCCGCCGGCGGCACGCTGTTCCTTGATGAAATCGGCGACATGCCGCCCGAGGCGCAGACGCGGCTGTTACGCGTGTTGCAGGATGGGGAGTTCACGACGGTGGGCGGTGTGCAGCCGGTGCAGGCCAATGTGCGCATCATCGCCGCCACCCATCGCGACCTGCGCCAGGCGATCCGCGCCGGTACTTTCCGCGAGGACCTGTACTATCGCCTTAACGTCGTGCCGATGCGCCTGCCGCCGCTGCGTGAACGGGTGGAGGATATTCCCCTGCTGGCGCGGCATTTCCTCAATGCCTGTCAGGAGGAGGGGACCCCTGCAAAGATGCTGGATGACGCGGCCATGGCACCGTTGCAGGCCTATCGCTGGCCGGGGAATGTGCGCGAACTTGAAAACCTGATGCGCAGGCTCAGCGCGCTGTATCCGCAAGAAACGCTTGGCGCGGATCTGGTGGAGCATGAGCTGGAGGAAGCGCAGGCCATGTCCACCCCGGCGACAGAGGTTGCCGCGCGTGATAACGAAACGCTGTCGGATGCGGTGGGGCGGCATATCCGCCATTTCCTCGATACCGGGCAGGACGGGATGCCGCTGCATGACATTTATGACAAGGTGATCGCAGAGGTTGAACGTCCGCTCATCACCATGACGCTGTCGGCCACACGCGGCAACCAGATCAAGGCGGCGGCGATGCTGGGCCTGAATCGCAATACGTTGCGCAAGAAGATACGTGACCTTGATATCCCCGTCGTGCGTGGTGGTGGCTGACCCATGGCGCGAACGGGTGGCGACCTCAACGGCGCGCATGGTCTGGTGCGACGAGGGCTGGACCTGCTGGTGCGGCGCAATGTCTCGCTCCTGCTGGTGCTGCTGGCGCTGTGCCTGGGGGTGGCGACGTTTGTCGTGCTGTCGGGGGGGATGTCGCTTGCGCGCCATCCACAGATCGAGGCGCTGATCTTCATCCTTAATTTCCTCGTCCTGCTCCTGCTGGCGACTGCGCTGACGGAACAGGTGGGGCGGATGCTGGCCGAACGGCGCAGCGGGCTGGCGGGGGCGCGGCTGCATGTGCGGCTGATGACGCTGTTCGGGATTGTCGCGGTCGCGCCGACCATTGTCGTGGGCGTGTTCGCGGCCATCTTCTTCCATTATGGCATCCAGATCTGGTTCAGCGACCGCGTCAATACCGCCCTGAACGAAGCGCTTGAGGCGTCGCGCGGCTATCTGCAGGAACATAACGCCAATATCCGTACCGAGGCGTTTTCGCTGGCGAACTACCTTGTCAGCGCGCAAAGCGGGCTGATGGGCAACGGTACCGACCTGATGCGCGATCCCGACTCGCTGGGGCAGATACTGGATTCGCAGGCGACGTTGCGCGGCCTGAACATGGCCGTCATCTATGACCCGTTCACGAACACCGTGGTCGCATCAGGTGGCCTGATGGGGCATTCCGGATACCGGCAGGACCTGCCGCCGCCCGCCGCCACCCTGATGGCGCGGACCAATGACATCGCCATCCTTGACTCCCCCGATGAAAAGACGGTGCGCGCCGTCATTTCTCTGGGCGATACACCGCCGCTTATGCTGATGATCTCCCGCCCCGTTGACCCCGACATCCTGGGGCATATGCGCAAGACCGAAGGTGTGGTCAGCGATTACCAGCGCCTTAATCGCAACCGTGCGAAGATCCAGTTTACCTTTGTCCTGATCTTCGCGCTTGTCGCGATTCTGGTGCTGGGGGCGGCGATCCTGATCGGGCTGGTGCTGGCGACACAGATCGTGCGTCCCCTCAGCCTGCTGATCCTTGCTTCCGAACGGGTCAGCCGGGGCGACCTTGCCTCCCACGTGCCCGAAGGCGATGGCGATGATGAGGTCTCCAGCCTGTCACGTGCATTCAACCGCATGACCGACCAGCTTTCGACCCAGCGTACCGAACTGATGAACGCCTCCACCCAGATCAACGAACGTCGCCGCTTTACCGAAGCTGTGCTGTCCGGGGTGTCGGCAGGGGTGATCGGCCTCGATTCCCATCAGGTCATCGAACTGCCCAATCGTGCGGCCAGCGTGCTGTTGCACCGCGACCTCAATGACGCGGTGGGCGCGCGGCTGGTGGATGTGGTGCCGGAATTCGCCCCCCTGCTGGAACTGGTGGCCAAGGGGGTGAACCGCGAACTGACGGACGAGGTGCATGTGGTCGCGGGCACGCGGTCCTGCACGTTGCTGGTGCGGATCGGCGCGGAAATGCAGGGGAGTGTGACCGGCGACGTGGCGGATGGCTATGTCGTGACGTTCGATGACATCACCGCCCTGCAGGTGGCGCAGCGCAAGGCGGCGTGGGCGGACGTTGCGCGTCGCATCGCGCATGAAATCAAGAATCCCCTGACGCCCATACAGCTTGCGGCGGAGCGGCTGAAGCGGCGGTTCCTGCGCGAAATCGCATCTGATCCGGACACATTTTCGCAATGCGTGGACACGATCGTGCGACATGTGGGGGATATCGGGCGCATGGTGGATGAATTTTCCGCGTTCGCGCGCATGCCGCAACCGGTGATGCGCGACGAGGATTTTTCGCGCATCGTCCGTGAAACCCTGATCCTGCAACGCAGCGCACATCCTGAAATCCGTTATGTGGTCAACCTGCCCGATCGTGGGCCAAAGGTCGAATGCGACCGCCGCCTGATCGGGCAGGCGCTGACAAACCTTTTGCAGAATGCCGCCGACGCCATTGCCATGCGTCCCAAAGAAGGGGATGCTGTGCAGGAGGGTGAGGGTATTGCCGGGACGATCCGCCTCGACCTGTCATGCGGGCAGGGGGTCGTGCGCCTTGCTGTCACGGATGACGGGATCGGGTTGCCGGTGGAAGACCGCACCCGACTGACGGAGCCCTATGTGACGCACAAGCCCAAAGGAACGGGGCTGGGTCTTGCAATCGTCAAGAAGATTCTGGAAGACCATGGGGGCAGTGTAGGTCTAGAAGATTGTCCCGAAGGTAGGGGAGCTGTTTCGACGTTGATTTTGCCGATAAAGGACGACCATGGGACATGAAATCCTGATCGTCGATGACGAGCCTGACATAAGGCTGCTTATCGAGGGAATCCTGAGCGACGAGGGATACGAGACACGGCTGGCAGGGGATGCCGATTCCGCCATCAGCGCCTTTCGCGAACGCCGTCCGTCGCTTGTTATTCTTGATGTATGGCTGCAGGGATCACGCCTTGACGGGCTTGGCATCCTGAATGTCTTCCACAAGGAAGAACCCTCCGTGCCGGTTGTCATGATCTCTGGTCATGGCACGATCGAGACCGCGGTGGCGGCGCTTCAGCACGGGGCGTACGATTTTATCGAAAAACCCTTTCAGTCCGATCGCCTGCTTGTGGTGGTCCGCCGTGCGCTGGAGGCGTCGCGTCTTGCGCGTGAAAACGCTGAACTGCGCCTGCGTGCAGGGTCGGAGGCGATGCTTGACGGGCGCAGTGCCGCAATCGTCGCGGTGCGCAACCAGATCGACCGTGTGGCGCCCACCGGGTCGCGCGTGCTGATTTCCGGGGCCGCGGGCGCGGGCAAGGAAGTGGCCGCGCGCATGATCCATGCCAGTTCGCGCCGTGCCGAAGGGCCGTTCATTGTCCTGAACTGCGCAACGCTTGCCCCCGGTCGGTTTGAGGAGGAATTGTTCGGTATCGAAGGAACCGACGATGGGGCGGGGCGTCGTACCGGCGTGCTGGAACGTGCCCATGGTGGGACGCTGGTGCTGGACGAGGTCTCTGACATGCCGCTGGAGACACAGGGCAAGATCGTGCGCGCCCTGCAGGACCAGACGTTCGAACGCCTGGGCGGGTCACGCCGGGTGAAGGTGGACGTACGTGTCCTGGCGACGACGAATCGTGACCTTCAGGCCGAGATTTCGGCCGGTCGTTTCCGCGAGGATCTGTACTACCGCCTTGCCGTCGTGCCGTTGCGTGTGCCGGGCCTGCGTGAACGGCGCGAGGATATTCCCGACCTTGCGCGGCTGTTCCTGCGCCGGGCGGCGGAAAATGCGGGCCTGCCGCTGCGTGAACTGTCGGGAGATGCGATTGCGGCCCTGCAGAATTACGAATGGCCGGGCAATGTGCGTGAACTGCGCAACCTGATGGAACGCCTGCTGATCATGATGCCGGGCACCGGGACGGACCCGATCCGCGCGGACATGCTGCCGTCCGGCGTGGGGGAAGGTGCGCCGGCATTGTTGAAATTCGATTCCGACGAGGATGTGATGGGCCTGCCCCTGCGTGAGGCGCGTGACCTGTTCGAAACCCAGTACCTGCAGGCCCAGCTCTTGCGCTTTGGTGGAAACATCAGCCGTACTGCTGGGTTTGTCGGCATGGAACGCAGTGCCCTGCATCGGAAGCTCAAGCAGCTTGGCGTGACATCGGAAGATCGCAACCCGGCCTGAGATTTTGCCCGATGAACGCATGCCTGCTAAACAATGAACCGTGATACGGACGGTGGCAACGCCGTAGCATGGACATGGGGGCACCCATGTTCTGTGAACCGCCCAACAGCAACAAAGTAAGGCCCAGCCGTGGCAAAAGACCCTTCGCAGAACGTTCAGGATGTCTTCTTGAACCATGTCCGTCGATCCAAGACCCCTGTTACGATTTTCCTTGTGAATGGCGTAAAGCTGCAGGGAATCATCACGTGGTTCGACAATTTTTCCGTCCTGTTGCGCCGTGATGGGCATACGCAGCTTGTATACAAGCACGCGATCAGCACGGTGATGCCTGCAACCCCCGTCACCCTGTTCGAACCGCCCGCCGCAGAAGGTGAGGATGTTGCGCCCATGGCCGGTAGTGGCGAATTCCTGTGACATCGGCCCCTGGACCGGTCATGACGCGCGCGGCCGTCATCCTGCCATGGGAACGTCCCGACAGGCAGGATGAAAGCCGCGCCGCCGAAGCCCGCCTCGAAGAGGCCGTGGGGCTTGCCGCTTCCATCGGGCTTGTCATCATCTGCAAGGCGGTCCTGCTGTTGCGTGCGCGCCGTCCTGCCACCCTGCTGGGTAGTGGACAGGTCGAGTCGCTGCATGCGACGGTCCGGGCGGACAACATTACCGTCGTTATTATCGATTCCCGCCTGACCCCGGTGCAGCAGCGTAACCTTGAACGCGCGCTGGGGTGCAAGGTCATCGACCGTACGGCCCTGATCCTCGACATCTTTGGCGAACGCGCCGCGACAAAAGAAGGCTCGCTTCAGGTCGAGCTTGCGCATCTTGAATATCAGCGCAGCCGCCTTGTGCGCACATGGACCCATCTGGAACGCCAGCGCGGTGGCTTCGGCTTCCTCGGCGGTCCCGGCGAAACACAGATCGAGGCCGATCGCCGCATGATCGGCGACCGTATCGTCCGCCTGAAGCGTGAACTGGAACAGGTGCGCCGCACGCGTGGCCTGCACCGGCAGGCGCGCAGGCGGGTGCCGTTCCCCGTGGTGGCGCTGGTGGGGTATACCAATGCGGGAAAATCGACGCTGTTCAACGCCCTGACCGGGGCCAGCGTCTATGCGCAGGACCAGCTTTTTGCGACACTTGATCCCACGATGCGCGGCATCCGCCTGCCATCTGGGCGCCAGATCATCCTGTCGGACACCGTGGGGTTCATCAGCGACCTGCCAACCGAACTGATCGCCGCCTTCCGCGCGACGCTGGAGGAGGTGGCGGAGGCCGACATCATCCTGCATGTCCGTGATGCCTCCCACCCCGAAACGTCGGCACAGCGTGCCGATGTGGTCGAGGTGCTCGAAGGCATGGCCCATAGCGGGACGATCGAACCCGACTGGCAATCACGCGTGATCGAGGTGCTGAACAAGGCCGACCTGATGGGCGGGCGCGACGCAGTGGGCGCGCGTCCCGGCGCGATCGTCATTTCCGCCATTACCGGGGATGGCCTGCCTGACCTGTTGGCGGCGATTGATGAACGCCTGACCCATGCGATGGAACTGGTGCGTTATCGCGTGCCCCTGTCCGATGGTGCGGCGATGGCGTGGCTGTATGAACATGGCGAGGTGGTCGAACGTACCGACCATGAGGACGGGGTGGACATGCATGTGCGCCTGTCACCTGCCAACCGCGCCCGTTTCGAAATGCAGCACGCCACCGGTATTACCTGCCTGGACAGTTGAGGGACCGTTCCAGGTCAAGGGATTGATAACAGGGAATAATCCTTCCGGTATCACCGTCGAAGCTTGTGCATGGCGGTCGTGGCGGGATGTGTTTCATGTTTTCCTTTTCCGTGCTGATGACCGTTGTGTGACTGGCATGGGGGTGGCGTCGTGGTGATGACGGGGCCAAGACTGTCACGCACATCATGGGTGGAAGCACGGAGGAGCGGGGCAATGACGGACCGGATTGGTATCGCGGATATGGAAGTGATCCTCGGCCTGATGCGCGATGCGGCGCGCGACGAGGTCATGTCGCGTTTCCGGCGGTTGGGGCATGCGGACATCCGTGCCAAGACATCCGCGCTGGATGTCGTGACCGCTGCGGACGAAGCCGCTGAACACGTCATTACCCGTGCCCTGCATGACCTGTATCCCGATGCCCTGATCGTGGGGGAAGAGGCGGTGGCCACCCGGCCCACGCTTTTGTCGGGGCTGGGGGATGCGGAACTTGCCTTTGTGATCGACCCGATTGATGGCACCGCCAATTATGCCGCCGGTGTCCCGTTATTTGGCATCATGGTGTCTGCTGTTGCACGGGGGGAGGTCGTTGGTGGCGTGATCCTTGATCCCGTGTGCGATATCGCGGCGGTTGCCGCGCGGGGGCATGGGGCGTGGCTGCATGACCGCGATGGCGGGCGGCAGGTGATGCGTGTGGCGCCCGCCGTTCCCCCGGCACAGATGTCAGGCAATGCGTCATGGCGCTATCTTGCGCCGGAGCAGCGCGACGCGGTCGCGCGCAACCTGCCGCGTGTCATGGGGTCATGGGATTTCCGTTGCGCCGCACATGAATATCTGATGCTGGTCGATGGGAAATGCCATTTCCTGCTGTTCAACCGCACCATGCCATGGGACCATCTGGCGGGGTGGCTGATCCATCGGGAAGCGGGTGGGTATGCCGCGCATTTCGATGGGTCCGCCTATCGCGTGACGGACCGTGATGGGGGGCTGCTTTACGCCCCGGACCGCGCAAGCTGGCATGCCCTGCGCGACCTGTTGTTCAGTGCGGCGGATTGAAACCGTCCTCCCGAAAGCATGGCCGTAAACGCTTTATCCGATTTTTCCCTGGAAAGATGATCGCAAAGAACATAAGAGACTGTCTGAAGCGTCAGGCTCGATAACATACTGAAATCATAAAGGTTTTTGGTGAAGCTTTTTCTAAAAAGCTTCAGAAGACGCCGCCTTTTTGGAAAAAAGGCAGCACCCAAAAACTTTTCTTTTTTATCAACGGCTTGTTGTCAAACAGTCTCTTAAGGCTTTACGGGCGGCTCCGAAAAAACTTGCCATTTGAAATAACGGGCGAAGATCCGGGGAGGGGGCTGCATGCCGCGTCAGGGCCGTCTTTTCCTTTCGCGCGCTTGGATCATGTCTCCCCACGTTCGCGGCGTTTGACCACCTGCCATCCTTCTTCCATCACGCTGACATCCACATCACGCAGCGCCAGCCCACGGTGTGCGAGGTCGTGTTCCATTTCAGTAAAGCGCCGGGTGAATTTGGCGTTGGCATGGCGCAGGCAGGCTTCGGGATCGAGGTCAAGCTTGCGCGCCAGTGTGGCGAGCGTGAACAGCACATCGCCCAGTTCATCCTGTATCCGCGCCTTGTCCCCGCTTTCGAGTTCGGCCTTCAGTTCGGCCACTTCCTCGTCCACCTTGCCCATGACGCCCGCCACATTGTCCCAGTCAAAGCCGACACGTGCCGCGCGTGCCGACAGCTTGCGCGCGCGCAGCAGGGCGGGCAGGCCGACCGGCACGTCATCAAGTGTGCCCCGCCGTGCGCGTGCGGCGCGTTCGCGTTCCTTGCCGTCCTCCCACTGGCCCTGCGCCAGTGTCGCATCGCCAAAGACATGGGGATGGCGGCGTACCATCTTGTCGCCAATCATGCGTGCGACGGTGGCGAAATCGAATCGCCCGGCCTCTGCCCCCATCTGTGCATGATAGACAACCTGCAACAGCAGGTCGCCAAGTTCGTCAGGCAACCCGTCCCAGTCCTGCCGCGCGATGGTATCGGCCACTTCATAGGCTTCCTCGATCGCATAGGGGGCGATGGTCGCGAAATCCTGTTCCCGGTCCCACGGGCACCCCGTCACCGGGTCGCGCAGGCGCGCCATGATGTGCAGCAGCCGGCCAAGCGCCCGTTGCGCGTCTGTGGCCTCGACATCTGGGGCCTCGTCGGCGGTGGCGGCGGGCATAGGGGTGTCAGGCATCGGGGGCTCCTGTTGTGGTTGCGGCGGCGGGTGATGATTGTATAGTCCGCCAGTCCACGCAATGTCGGACGGATCTTGCCGGGAAACAGGGATCATGAACACGTACGCACGGCCATCGGTATTCATTGACGGGGAAGCAGGCACGACAGGTCTGGGAATCCGCGCCCGGCTTGAGGCGTTGCCGGTGGATGTGCGCTCCATTGACGCGGCGCGACGCAAGGACCCTGACGCCCGACGGGACATGATGTCGGCGGTTGACCTGGTGGTGCTGTGCCTGCCGGATGCGGCAGCGCGTGACGCGGTGGCGATGGTGGACGGGCTTGTCACGGCAGGCCATCGCGCGCCACGCGTGCTGGACGCCAGCACGGCGTTTCGCACCGCACCGGGCTGGGTCTATGGCTTTCCCGAAATGCAGGCGCAACAGGCGCAGGCGATCCGCACGGCCACACACGTCGCCAATCCGGGCTGTTATCCCACCGGTATCATCGGCCTGCTGCATCCGCTGGTTGCGGCGGGGCTGGTGCCTGCGGATTATCCCGTCACCGTCAATGCGGTCAGTGGCTATAGCGGTGGCGGGCGCACGATGATCGAGGCGCATGAGCGCGATGGCGGCCCGGCCTTCGAACTTTATGGCCTGTCATTGCAGCACAAGCACCTGCCGGAGGCGCAGATTTATTCCGGCCTGTCGCGCGTGCCGGTATTCGTGCCGTCGGTCGGGCATTTCGCGCAGGGCATGATTGTGTCGATCCCACTGCACCTTGACCTGCTGGGGCATGGCGTGCGGGGGGCGGACCTGCATGCGGCGCTGGTGGCGCATTATCGCGGTTCCGACCGTATCAGCGTGCCCGACGCCTGCACCAGCCTGTGTGCCGACACTCTGGCAGGGACCGACCGGATGGAGCTGCGCGTGCATGTGAATGAGGAGCAGCGCCAGGCAGTGCTGACGGCGCGGCTGGACAATCTGGGCAAGGGGGCGTCCGGTGCCGCGATCCAGAATATTGCCCTGATGCTGGGGCTGGAGAGTCCGTCCGGGATGTGATATGTGCGCAACGCGGCCCGCTGTGGTGTGCGATGAATTGCCACCGGCCCTGTTGTACTGTTAAGCAGGCCTGCATGCGAGAGTGACGGAACGGTAGACGTAGTCGACTCAAAATCGACCGCCGCAAGGCATGGGGGTTCGAATCCCCCCTCTCGTACCAGTTGGCGCATCATGTCGTGATGTGCCGTCCCTTTTGCCCGTGTTGCGAACAGGACGATGTTCTCCTTGCCCGAAATCCAGATCGAAAAGCCGTCGGCACGGCCCCGCAATCCGTGCTTTTCTTCCGGCCCCTGCGCCAAGCGGCCGGGATGGTCCGTGGCGGCGCTGTCCTCGGCGCTGGTGGGGCGTTCGCATCGTTCAAAAGAGGGGCGGGCGCGTCTGGATGAGGTCATCACCCGTTCCCGCGACATCCTTGGCATGCCGGCCGACTGGCGTCTGGGGATCGTGCCGGCGTCCGATACGGGCGCCGTGGAAATGGTGTTATGGTCGTTGTTGGGTACGCGCCCGGTCGATGTGCTGGCGTTCGAAAGTTTTTCGGCCACATGGGCCAATGATATCATAGCCCAGCTCCAGCTTCCTGATGCCCGCGTTCTGCGCGCCGGGTATGGCGAGGTACCTGACCTTGCGGATGTGGACTGGTCGCGCGACGTGGTGCTTACATGGAATGGCACCACATCGGGGGCGCGTTTTGCGGATGGCGACGCCATTCCCGCCGATCGCGGTGGGCTGGTGATCTGTGATGCGACATCCGCCGCGTTTGCGATGGACCTGCCGTGGGACAAGCTCGATGTCGTGACATGGTCATGGCAGAAGGTGCTGGGGGGCGAAGCCGCGCACGGGATGCTTGCCCTGTCGCCACGTGCGGTCGAACGCCTCGTATCGCAGCCCGCGCCGCGCCCGCTGCCCAAGATTTTCCGCCTGACGAACAAGAATGGCCTTATCGAAGGCATTTTCCACGGTGATACGATCAATACACCCTCCATGCTGTGTGTCGAAGATGCGCTCGACGGGCTGCGCTGGGCAGAGCAGGTGGGTGGCCTGGCGGGGCTGATCGCGCGCAGCCGCGCCAATCTTGCGGTGATTGCGCAATGGGAGGCACGCAGCGACTGGGCGTCCTTCCTTGCCGCGTCGCCGCGCCATCGCTCCAGCACGGCCATCTGCCTGCGTATCGTCGCCCCGTGGTTTACGGCCCTCGATCATGAAACGCAGACGAAGGCGGCGCGTGAAATTGTCGCCCTGCTGGCGGCCGAGGGTGTTGCGATGGATGTCGGCAGTTATCGCGATGCACCGCCGGGCCTGCGTCTGTGGGGTGGGGCGACGGTGGAGGCATCAGACCTTGCCGCTGTTGTGCCGTGGCTTGACTGGGCGCATGCACAGGTCCGCGCGACCTATATCTGATCCTTTTGCCCCCTGTGTGACGTTGCACGTGTGTGACGTCTCGCTTGTGTGGTGCTGTCCTGTGTGGCGCTTGGCCGCCACGTCCTGTCGCCTGATGCGCACACGCCAAGAATATAGGCCCGAACCATGACGGATGACCCGCCCCTCAATCCCGCGCTGCTGCCTTCCGGATTCGTCGATGTGCTGCCCCCCGCCGCAGAGGCGGAGGCCATCGGGCTTGAAGCCCTGATGCGGGTTTTTTCCACCCATGGGTATGACCGGGTGTCGCCGCCGCTGCTTGAATTCGAGGAAACGTTGCTGACGGGATCAGGGGCGGCTGTCGCAGAACAGACATTTCGCCTGATGGACCCCGATACGCGGCGCATGATGGCGTTGCGTCCCGACATGACACCACAGATCGCGCGCATCGCGGCGACCCGCCTTGCGCATGAGGAACGGCCCCTGCGCCTGTCCTATGCCGGGGCGTGCGTGATGATGGGCAGTCCCGCGCGGGAGACGGATCGCCAGATCCTGCAGGCGGGGATCGAACTGATTGGTCCCGATACGCCTGTGGCGGATGCGGAAATTGTGGCGCTGGGCGCTGAGGCGTTGCAGGTGCTCGGTGTGCCGCATGTCTCCTTTGACCTGACGATGCCGCCGCTGACGACCACGCTGCTGGCGACGGAGTCCTTTGGCCCCGCCGCCCGTTCCGCCCTGTTACGCGCGCTGGACCGCAAGGATGCCGCCGCCGTGGCGCGTCATGGTGGTGCGCTGGCGCCGGTGTTGACGGAATTGCTGCATGCGGCGGGACCGGCGCATCGCGCGCTGGATGTTCTGGCGCGTGTCGATCTGCCGCCTGCCGCGCGGGCGCAGAGCGACCGCCTTGCGGCCACGGTCGCGGCAATAGAAAACCGGGTGCCGGGCGTGCGGCTGACGGTCGATCCGGTGGAATTCCGCGGTTGGCAATATCACACCGGCGTCTGTGTCAGTGTTTATGCGCTGGGACGGCAGGAAGAGCTTGGTCGGGGCGGGCGTTATCGTTCGAATGACGATGAACCCGCCTGCGGCCTGACGCTGCGTCCTGATGTGATCCTGCGTGTCGCCCCCCCGCGTGCGCGGCGCATGCGGGTGTTCGTGCCGTGGGGGATGGACCCACGGGTGGCGCAGGCATTGCGTGCGCAGGGATATGCAACGGTTGCGGCCCTGGGGGATATCGCCGATCCGGCGGCGGAGGCATACCGGCTTGGCTGCGCCTTCGTCGCGGTTGGTGGAAAGCTGGAGCCGGTGCAGGTCACGGATCAGCCGGGCTGAGTTTTTTCTTTCATCATTAATGGATTTCCTTCCGGTCGCGCCTGACGATGCGCATCCGGATCGTCAGAGAAGCAGAGCGAGGAGCAGTACATGTCCAACGTCACCGTTATCGGCACCCAGTGGGGTGACGAGGGCAAGGGAAAGATCGTTGACTGGCTCGCCAGTCGCGCGGACATTGTCGTGCGGTTCCAGGGGGGCCATAATGCCGGGCATACGCTGGTGGTGGGGGATCAGACCTACAAGCTGTCGCTGCTGCCCTCCGGGCTGGTGCGTGGCAAGACCGGCGTGATCGGCAATGGTGTCGTCGTCGATCCCGAAGCATTGCTCAAGGAAATCGACCGCGTTACGGCGCAGGGCCTGAAGGTCACGCCTGATACGCTGAAGATCGCGGAAAATGCGCCTCTGATCCTGCCGGTGCATGGTGCGCTTGACCGTGCGCGTGAGGCCGCGCGCGGTGAGCGTAAGATCGGCACCACCGGCCGTGGCATCGGCCCCGCATATGAGGACAAGGTGGCGCGTCGCGCAATCCGTCTGTGTGACCTGGCGGAGCCGGAAACCCTGGACTGGAAGCTTGACGAACTGCTGTTGCATCATAACACGCTGCTGCGTGGGCTGGGGGCTGCGACCTTTACCAAGGAAGAGCTGATGGCGTTCCTGACCGGTATCGCGCCGCGCGTGCTGCCGTTCATGGCCCCCGTGTGGGATCTGCTTGACGACAGCCGCCGTGCCGGGTCGCGTATCCTGTTTGAAGGCGCGCAGGCGGTCATGCTTGATGTTGACCACGGCACCTATCCATATGTCACCAGTTCCAACACCGTTGCGGCCAATGCAGGCACCGGCAGTGGCGTCAGCCCGACGAGCATCGGTTTCGTGCTGGGGATTGCCAAGGCCTATACCACCCGTGTGGGCGAGGGACCGTTCCCGAGCGAACTGCATGATGAAATGGGCCGTACGCTGGGTCAGCGCGGACATGAATTCGGTACCGTGACCGGTCGTCCCCGCCGTTGCGGCTGGTTCGATGCCGTGCTGGTGCGCCGTGCCGTGCGTGTCGGCGGCGTAAACGGGCTGGCATTGACGAAGCTTGACGTGCTTGATGGCCTTAAGGAAATCAGCATCTGTGTCGGCTATGAACTCGATGGTGTGAAAACCACGCATTTCCCGTCCGCCCCGGGCGCGCAGTCGCGTATCCGTCCGGTGTTCGAGACGATGGAAGGCTGGGAAGGCACCACGCATGGCGCGCGTTCATGGGCAGACCTGCCCGCGCAGGCGATCAAGTATGTCCGCAGGATCGAGGAACTGGTGGAGGCGCCCGTCACCTTGCTGTCCACCAGCCCGGAACGTGACGACACAATCCTGATGCGTGACCCGTTCGAGGATTGAGCAAGCAGGATAAAAGCTTGCAGATACCGCCTTTGCCAAAAGGCGGTATCCGGGCTGCGTGTTGAAGGCACCTGCCGCCAAGACCTTTGCGTATAAGAGAGTGTTTGAAAATAACTCATTGATAAAAAAGAACAGTTTTTGGGTGTCGCCTTCTGATTGAAAAAGGCGGCGTCTTCTGAAGCTTTTTGGGAAAAAGCTTCACCAAAAACTTTTATGATTTCAGGATGTTATCGCGCCTGACGTTTTAAACAGTCTCTAATAACCTGTGTATAATAAAACGGCCCGGAAGATCGCTCTTCCGGGCCGTTTTTCATTATCCCGCCAGCATTATTCAGCCCTTGTGGGCTTTTTCATGTTCCTCACGCCGGGCTGTCACTTCGGCTTTCATCGCGTTCTGCACCTTTTCAAAGGCGCGGACTTCGATCTGGCGCACCCGCTCGCGCGAGATGTTGTAGACATGCGACAGGTCTTCGAGTGTCGCCGGGTCATCCTTCAGGCGGCGTTCCGTCAGGATATGGCGTTCACGTTCATTCAGGGACTGCATCGCATTTGCCAGCAGCGCCTTGCGCCCGGAATATTCCTCGTTTTCGGCAAGGGTCTGTTCCTGGTTGTCGTGGTCATCCACCAGCCAGTCCTGCCATTCCCCTTCGCTATCGGTGCGCAGGGGGGCGTTCAGGCTGTGATCCGGTGCGGACAGGCGCCGGTTCATGTTGACGACATCCTGTTCCGGGACACCCAGCGACTTTGCGATCTTGTCCACCTGTTCAGGTTGCAGGTCGCCATCGTCGATGGCCTGCATCTGCCCCTTCAGGCGACGCAGGTTGAAGAACAGCTTTTTCTGCGCCGCAGTGGTACCGATTTTCACCAGCGACCAACTGTGCAGGATATATTCTTGAATTGCGGCGCGGATCCACCACATGGCATATGTCGCCAGGCGAAAGCCACGTTCGGGGTCGAAACGGCGCACGGCCTGCATCATGCCGATATTGCCTTCGCTGATCAGTTCCCCCACCGGCAGGCCATAACCGCGATAGCCCATCGCGATCTTCGCCACGAGGCGCAGGTGGGACGTGACCAGTTTATGTGCTGCTTCCGTGTCGCCCTTTTCCTTCCACAGGCGCGACAGTTTCAGCTCTTCCTCTGGGGAGAGCATCGGAAATTTGCGGATATCCCGAAGATATTTGGACAGGTTGTTTTCGGGGCCGGATAGAATTGCGGAAGAAGAGGCCATCAGAATCGGACTCCTGTGTCCGGATAAACAAGCTGGCGGGTCAGTCTGTAACGAGCAGGCGACCAACGGGTTGCAGCCGTTTTCCGAGAGACGCACGACTGGACTTGTTGTCGTCCCCACAGGACATCCCCGGAATGGGCGATATCGTGCGGGACGTCCAGTTAGCCTGGGGGCGTCGGCCCCGGCGAACATCCTCAAGCGATACTGTCCATTCCCCCGTGCGTCAAGGAAACGCGCATTAAACCGCCTTAATATCAGCCAATCGCGGCAAGCAGGTCCTGGAAATCGCGGGGGGGCGGCGTCTCGAACAGAAGATGCGCGCCCGTGCGGGGATGGACGAAACCAAGGCGTGCGGCATGCAGCGCCTGGCGCGGAAAGTCGAGCGCCGTGGCCCGGGCATCGGCAGGCAGCCCACGCGCGGCGGCCGGGATGCGGCGCAGATAGGTCGGGTCCCCCACCAGGGCATGTCCCGCATGGGCGAAATGCACCCGGATCTGGTGCGTGCGCCCGGTCGCAAGCTTGCATTCCACATGGCTGAGGCTGCCGTGAAAGGTATCGAGCGTGCGGTAATGTGTCAGGGCATGCTTGCCCCCGCCATTACTGATGACGGCCATACGCTTGCGCTCGCGCCGGTCGCGTCCGATCGCCCCATCGAATGACCCGGTGGTGGGCGCGAGGACACCCCAGCATACCGCCTGATAGGCACGTTCGATGTCACGGCTGGCAAAGGCGGCGGACAGCGCATGATGCGCCAGTTCCGTCTTGGCCGCCACCATCACGCCTGATGTGTCCTTGTCCAGCCGATGCACGATGCCCGGACGGCGTTCCCCGCCAATGCCTGTCAGGCTGTCGCCACAATGACCCAGCAACGCATTGACCAGTGTTCCGTCCTCATTGCCCGGTGCGGGATGCACAACCAGTCCGGCGGGTTTGTCGAGGACGATCAGGTCGCGATCCTCAAACAGGACATCAAGCGCGATATCCTGTCCCTGCGGCGTTGCCGGGGCGGCGGCCGGCACGCGCAGTTCATATCGCATGCCCGCCCGCACCGGATCGGCCGGATCGCGCAGTACCACACCATCGCGCAGCAGGTGTCCGGCCTCCATCAGCGCCTTGATGCGCGAACGTGACAGCGTGCCAATCGTGTCGGCCATAAAGCGGTCGGTGCGTTGCCCTGCATCCCCGACGGTGGCAATGACGGGTTCAGGCTGGATGTCTTGGGTCATGGGCGTCCATTAATGGAAAAACTCGCGTTCGGAAACGGAAAGCACACGATGGAAAAACAGGGATCGCGCGCATTGCTTGCCGCGGTGATCGGCATGGGGATTGTGCTGGCGGTGGGATCGCTGGTTCTGGTGGGGGTTCTGGTGCATCGGATATCGCATCCCCGCGCCACCGCCCCGGCCACCATTCCGGCCCCCGCCGCAGTCACTGCGCCTGTGACAACCACCATGGCCGTGCTGCCGCAGGATCTGGGGCGGCTGGTGCTGGATGAACCGGCAGGCACGCATGTCACCTCCATTGCACGGCAGGCGGACATGGCGTTGGCGGTGGCGTTGACGGGTGGGGGCGCGGATCGTGTCATCATCTGGGATCTTGCGCATAATCGCATTATCGGGCGGTTGCAGGTTTCGCCCTGACAACACATCGGGGAAATGATCCGGTGTGAAAGAAAAATCACACAGATCGCATTTTGGGGGATTCGTCCGCTTGTGTCGGCTGACGCAATCCTCTAGAAGCGCCTTCGGCCTTGTCCCGTTCGTCTAGAGGCCTAGGACACCGCCCTCTCACGGCGGCAACACGGGTTCGAATCCCGTACGGGACGCCACTGTTTCTGCAATGGTTTTTGTGGAATTCGGTGTAATGTCTGAAAATAAACTGTCCCGGCCTTGCCAGAAATATCTGGTCATTGCCCTGGCGACACTCTCTGGCCTGTCCCTGCTCTTCATAAATAATGCCGTGCGCTGCCCTGTGGTCGTATAAGGCCGGAAATACGGGGCATGGCGCCATGAATCCGTATTCGGTTGGCATTGGCATGACCCATGTATCCGAAGGTACGAATGCTGCTTCGGATGTGGTGAGGACTGGCCCTGCCAGATGCGCCAGCCCGGATGTTGTGACAACATTACAGATTTGTCATAATATATGTGATAATATAATAAATCTTATATATAAATATAGCAGGGGCTTTTTTTTGTAGGATATGGAATATTATTGTTTTTTAAGTTCCAAGGCGGAATGCGGCCACCCATGACGCCGTATGGCGATGTCCCGCCTTCATTTCGGAAGATGCGAACAGATTAGATGCGTTTGACCCTGCATACCGATTATGCCCTCCGGGTTCTGCTTTACGTTGCGTTGCGTCCAGAGACGCGCGTGTCGATACGTGAGGTGGCGCAGGCCAACAGGGTGTCGGAAACCCATATGGTCAAGGTTGTCCACAAGCTTGGGCGTGCCGGGCTGATTCGCACGGTCCGTGGCCGTGGCGGCGGGATAGAGCTGGGTCAGGCCGCCGAGGATATCCGCATCGGCGCCGTCGTGCGCCTGACAGAAGAGGAGCGGCAACTGGTCTCGTGCATGCGGCCCAAGGCCGAGGCCGAGGATTGTGTGCTGAGCGGGTTCTGCCAGTTCTATTTCGTTTTGGGCACTGCGCTTGATGCATTCATGGAAGTGCTGGACCGCTGGACGCTTGCGGATATCCTCAAGATGTCCGCGCGTGACGACATGATGCGTCGCCTGTTCATCGTTGACGAAGCTGCCCTGAACGATCAGCTTCCGCAATCGGGCGGTGCGGGATAATCTGCGCTTTACTTGCTTCTTTTCGTGGTCCGGGGCTGTTATTCTCACTTCTGTCGCGTAAAGATGTAAATATAATGCAGAATTCCCATGCAATCATTTGCGGTTTGGGAAGTGTCATTGATCTATGTCAACCCGGATTGAAATTTTAAATATCTTTCGGGTTTCCAATTCCCTTTGAACGTAAGAAGATTATTACACCTGCTTAAGCTTTCGGGTGTGGTGGCGTCTGGTTTGATCAGGTGGTGCCTGTCCTGGCAAGGGAAGGTTCCCGGTGTGGGTTCCGGCATGGTGCCGGGATGTCGATGTTGGGGCTTGTGATAAAATTACAACTGCCCCCAGGTCGTATCGTGGCACGGGCTTTGCCATTGTTTGCCAAGGGCGGGGTGATGATTATGATCGGGACGCGGCGCGGACTATATCCCAAGTAAATTTACGGTCGGGGATATGTTTCGGGAATTGCGCCGCATCTGGTTCCGGTTTGTGTCGTATCGTGCTTTGAGTTCGCGTCTTTGGGGATATGTAAGATCTGATGCAGTTGATTTCCATGATGACTGAAGAAAACAATTCTCCGACCGCAAGCGGGGTCGGGCGACGTTCCTTTATGTCGGTCATGGCGGCGATGGGAGGGGCGCAGGTGCTTTCATCCACCGGTGCGTTCGCAGACACCGCCCCCGATGCGGTCGCGCAGCAATGGGCCATCTTCCGCGCCAAGTATCTTCGTCCCAGCGGACGTGTCGTGGATACGGGCAATGGTGGCGAATCCCATAGTGAGGGGCAGGGCTATGGCATGCTCTTTGCCGCGTCGGCGGGGGACCTTGCGTCGTTCCAGTCGATGTGGATGTGGGCGCGCACCAACCTGCAGCATACCAATGACAAGCTGTTTTCCTGGCGGTTCCTCAAGGGGCATCAGCCCCCGGTGCCCGACAAGAACAATGCCACAGATGGCGACCTGCTGATCGCGCTTGCGCTTGGTCGTGCGGGCAAGCGTTTCCAGCGTCCCGATTACATTCAGGACGCCATGGCCATTTATGGCGATGTGCTGAACCTGATGACGATGAAGGCGGGACCGTATGTCGTCCTCATGCCCGGTGCTGTCGGCTTTACCAAGAAGGACAGCGTGATCCTCAACCTGTCCTATTACGTGATGCCCTCGCTGCTGCAGGCGTTCGACCTTACGGCCGACCCGCGCTGGCGTCAGGTGATGGAAGACGGGATTCGCCTTGTTTCCGCCGGGCGTTTCGGGCAGTGGCGCCTGCCCCCCGACTGGCTGGCGGTGAATCGCGCCACCGGTGCGCTGTCGATCGCATCGGGATGGCCGCCGCGCTTTTCCTATGATGCGATTCGGGTGCCGCTTTATTTTTATTGGGCGCATATGCTGGCGCCGAACGTGTTGGCTGATTTCACCCGATTCTGGAATAATTTCGGGGCTAATGCCCTGCCAGGATGGGTTGATCTGACAACAGGGGCGCGTTCGCCGTACAACGCCCCGCCTGGATATCTTGCTGTTGCCGAATGCACGGGGCTTGATTCTGCCGGGGAACTCCCGACACTGGATCATGCGCCCGATTATTATTCCGCAGCGTTGACGCTGCTCGTTTACATCGCGCGGGCGGAGGAGACTATAAAGTGAGTGCTTCAGGGTCTGATGAGGTGGCTGGGGGAGGGCAGGCTGGAAGTCCGCAGGATTTTCAGCGGGTCCTGCGTTCTTTTGGTGTCGAAGGTGGGCAGTATTCCTACCGGCCGTTTGTTGACCGTTCCTTTGATGTGACAGGCGTGCCCGAGGCTGTTGAAAGGCACTTCGATCAGGCGGAGCATGACACGGCGGTTGAGGAGCAGGTCACTCCCGCGCCACAAATCGCGGTCGCACCGCCACCGCCGCCAGTCGTTCCTGACCCGCCCGCCATCGTGACGGAAACCGCGCCCCCGCCGCCTGTCGTGGTCAGCGCGCCGGTCACGTATGAACCCCCGGCTGCCGCCGTGCCGGCAGAGCCCCCCGTTCAGGAAGCCCCGGTGCAGGCGGCGCCGGTTCCACCCGCGCCTGTGCCCCCGATTGCGGAGCAGGCTCCTCCCGCGGCGCCGGACCCGGCATCCGTGCCGTATGCGAACGTCGCGGCAGCACCCGTTCCACCTGATCCCGTACCGGTTACGCCTGCGCCGCAGGCGCGCGTGACGGGGCCGAACACCCGTATGGTGGAACCCTTTTCCCGCCCGCAGGTCCGTACGGTGCAGGAGGGGGCAACCCCGTCACGTGTACCTTCGCGTTCAATGAACGCTTTCCCCCGCACATCAGCATCGTCCATAAGTGAGCGTCCGGTGGACAGGGGTGTTGCCGATGAATGGAGTCCTGTTCCGAAGGCACGCCTCAGCCCGCGGGAGCGTCCGCGTCCCGGCGATCTGAGCTTTTTCTTTCAGGGGATGCGCGACACCCGTGATGAAAAGAAGTTCTTTCCCGTGGCGTCCACGCGATCAGTTCGTTCTAATGTTTCCAGGATGACCAGCATGACCAAGACAGACACGAATTCCTCTCAGGCTTCTCGTCCCGGCAGCCCCGTCGCCTCGCCTGATGGGTCGCCCACAATGGCCGAAGTGTTCATGACGCTGGGTGGTCGTGCGACGGAACTCCTCAGCCCCCGTCCTTCGCTGCGGGAGGCGCTGTTGCGTCGTCGTGAAAACGAAGAAGAATCCTAAGGCCCTATATTCAGGCGACCGCCTGTCCCTGTGTCCTGCCTGGTGAAATGGCGGGGGCAGGGGCGGACACGCTGCACTGGCTCGGCGATCTATTCCGTCTTTGGCCTGGGTGATGTTTCCGCAGCCCAGGCGGGCCCGCTTTGCCCCGATGTGACCGCAGATGGTCGGGGTCAGGTTTTTTTGACGTAATTTTTCTGTTTTACAGCATTTCGGACGAGTTGTTTATGCCAGAGGTTCGGTCGTCAACGCAGTCAGAGTCAGGAATGTCACAGTGGATGGGGAAAATTCTTTCCATTCGCGGTGCTGGGCTGATTATTGGTGTTTTTGGCCTGTGTGCGCTGATTGCGGCTACGTCCGTGACCCTGCCGCCAGAACAGCAGTTGATTGTGGCATTTGTATGTGTCGTGATCTTTTTTATTGTCGGTCATAAGCCCAGCCGTCGGTCCCAGATTTTCCTTGAAGTGCTGTCAGGGCTGGTTTCGCTGCGCTATCTGACATGGCGCCTGACGGAAACGCTTTCATTCGATACATGGTTGCAGGGTCTGCTTGGGACAATGCTTCTGGTGGCGGAACTTTACGCCCTGATGATGCTGTTCCTCAGCTATTTCCAGACGATCGCGCCACTGCATCGTGCGCCTCTGCCGCTGCCGCCGAACCCTGACGAATGGCCCACGGTCGATATCTTCGTCCCGACCTATAACGAAGAACTGAGCATTGTCCGCCTGACGGTGCTGGGATCACTGGGGATTGACTGGCCACCGGAAAAGGTGCGGGTTCATATCCTTGATGACGGCCGCCGTCCTGAATTCGCCGCCTTTGCCGCTGAATGTGGCGCGAATTATATCGCCCGCCCGACGAACGAACATGCAAAGGCCGGTAATCTTAACTATGCCATTGGTCATACCGATGGTGATTACATCCTGATCTTTGACTGCGACCACGTCCCGACCCGCGCCTTCCTGCAGTTGACAATGGGCTGGATGGTCGAAGACCCGAAGATCGCGCTGATGCAGACCCCGCATCACTTCTATTCCCCCGACCCGTTCCAGCGGAACCTGTCGGCTGGTTATCGCACCCCGCCCGAAGGCAACCTGTTTTATGGCGTGGTGCAGGATGGCAACGATTTCTGGGATGCGACCTTCTTTTGCGGGTCATGTGCAATCCTGCGTCGCACGGCGATTGAGCAGATCGGCGGCTTTGCAACCCAGACCGTGACCGAAGACGCGCATACCGCACTCAAGATGCAGCGTCTGGGCTGGTCCACGGCCTATCTGCGCATCCCGCTTGCCGGTGGTCTCGCAACGGAACGCCTGATCCTGCATATCGGACAGCGCGTGCGCTGGGCGCGTGGGATGCTGCAGATCTTCCGCATCGACAATCCTCTGTTCGGGCGTGGCCTGTCATGGGGGCAGCGGCTTTGTTACCTGTCGGCCATGACGTCGTTCCTGTTCGCTGTCCCGCGCGTCATCTTCCTGAGCTCCCCGCTGGCGTTCCTGTTCTTTGGGCAGAACATCATTGCCGCGTCGCCGCTCGCGCTGCTGGCCTATGCCATTCCGCACATGTTCCACGCCGTCGGCACGGCGTCGAAGATCAACAAGGGCTGGCGCTACTCCTTCTGGAGTGAGGTCTATGAAACCACCATGGCGCTGTTCCTGGTGCGCGTGACGATTGTCACCCTGCTCAGCCCTTCACGTGGGAAGTTCAACGTGACGGACAAGGGCGGGTTGCTTGAAAAAGGTTATTTCGACCTTGGCGCCGTCTACCCGAACATCATCCTTGGCCTGATCATGTTCGGCGGTCTGGCGCGTGGTGTCTATGAACTGTCTTTCGGCCATCTCGACCAGATCGCCGAACGTGCCTACCTGCTGAACTCCGCCTGGGCGATGCTCAGCCTCATCATCATCCTTGCGGCCATCGCCGTGGGGCGTGAAACACAGCAGAAACGCAACAGCCATCGCATCCCCGCAACCATCCCGGTGGAAGTGGCGAATGCCGATGGGTCCATCATCGTGACGGGCGTGACCGAGGACCTGTCCATGGGTGGGGCCGCGGTGAAGATGTCATGGCCTGCGAAGCTGTCGGGGCCGACGCCGGTTTATATCCGTACTGTCCTTGACGGGGAGGAACTGATCCTGCCCGCCAGGATCATCCGTGCTGGCAACGGGCGGGGGATCTTCATCTGGACGATTGATAACCTGCAGCAGGAATTCTCGGTTATCCGCCTGGTGTTCGGCCGTGCCGACGCATGGGTTGACTGGGGCAATTACAAGGCCGACCGCCCGCTGCTCAGCCTCATGGACATGGTTCTCAGCGTCAAGGGCCTGTTCCGTTCAAGTGGCGATATCGTCCATCGCAGTTCCCCAACCAAGCCTTCGGCTGGCAATGCCCTGTCTGACGATACGAACAACCCGTCACGCAAGGAGCGTGTGCTGAAGGGAACCGTGAAAATGGTTTCGCTTCTGGCGCTGCTGACATTTGCCTCCTCGGCACAGGCAGCGTCAGCGCCCAGGGCCGTCGCGGCGAAGGCCCCGGCCCATCAGCCCGAAGCCTCTGACCTGCCGCCGTTGCCCGCGCTTCTGCCCGCCACCAACGGCGCGGCGCAGGCGGGTTCGGGCGATGCCGGCGCCAATGGACCCGGCAGCCCCACGGGCCAGCCCCTGGCGGCCGACAGTGCCGATGCGCTGGTGGAAAATGCGGAAAATACGTCCGATACGGCGACTGTCCATAATTATACCCTCAAGGATCTTGGCGCCGCAGGGTCCATCACGATGCGTGGCCTTGCCCCGTTGCAGGGGATCGAGTTCGGGATTCCCTCTGACCAGCTTGTGACGTCCGCGCGCCTTGTGCTGTCGGGTTCGATGTCGCCCAACCTGCGTCCGGAAACCAATTCGGTCACAATGACGCTGAACGAGCAGTATATCGGCACGTTGCGTCCCGACCCGGCGCACCCGACATTCGGCCCCATGTCGTTCGAGATCAACCCGATCTTCTTCGTCAGCGGAAACCGTCTGAACTTCAACTTCGCCTCCGGGTCGAAGGGATGTTCGGACATCACGAACGATACGCTGTGGGCCACGATCTCGCAGAACTCGCAGCTTCAGATCACGACAATCGCGCTGCCGCCGCGCCGCCTGCTGTCACGTCTGCCGCAGCCCTTCTATGACAAGAACGTGCGCCAGCATGTTACGGTCCCGATGGTGCTGGCGCAGACCTATGACCCGCAGATACTCAAGTCCGCGGGGATTCTCGCTTCGTGGTTTGGCAAGCAGACGGACTTCCTCGGCGTGACGTTCCCGGTGTCGTCCACCATCCCACAGAGTGGCAACGCCATCCTGATCGGCGTGGCCGATGAACTGCCGACCAGCCTCGGGCGGCCGCAGGTCAATGGCCCTGCGGTTCTTGAACTGCCGAACCCGTCGGATGCAAACGCCACGATCCTGGTGGTGACGGGGCGTGACCGTGATGAGGTCATTACCGCGAGCAAGGGCATTGCCTTCGCGTCTGCTCCCCTGCCGACCGACAGCCATATGGATGTCGCGCCGGTCGATATCGCCCCGCGCAAGCCCAATGACGCGCCATCTTTTATCGCGATGGACCATCCGGTGCGCTTTGGCGACCTTGTAACGGCCAGCAAGCTGCAGGGAACCGGCTTTACGTCCGGTGTGCTGTCGGTTCCGTTCCGCATTCCGCCCGATCTTTATACGTGGCGTAACCGCCCGTACAAGATGCAGGTACGTTTCCGTTCCCCCGCGGGGGAGGCGAAGGATGTCGAGAAGTCACGTCTCGATGTCGGGATCAACGAGGTTTACCTGCATTCCTATCCGCTGCGCGAAACGCATGGCCTGGTTGGCGCGGTTTTGCAGGGTGTCGGCCTTGCCCGCCCTGCAAGCGGCATGCAGGTGCATGATCTCGACGTACCGCCGTGGACCGTGTTCGGGCAGGATCAGTTGAACTTCTACTTTGACGCGATGCCCCTTGCGCGCGGAATCTGTCAAAGTGGCGCGGCAAACAATGCGTTCCATCTTGGACTTGACCCGGATTCCACCATTGATTTTTCCCGTGCCCATCACATCGCCCAGATGCCCAACCTTGCCTATATGGCGACGGTCGGTTTTCCTTTCACCACCTATGCCGATCTGTCGCAGACGGCGGTTGTTCTGCCTGAACACCCGAATGCCGCGACTGTTGGCGCCTATCTTGACCTGATGGGGTTCATGGGCGCGGCGACGTGGTATCCGGTTGCGGGCGTGGACATTGTGTCGGCCGATCATGTCAGTGACGTTGCGGACCGTAACCTGCTGGTGATTTCGACGCTGGCGACAAGTGGCGAGATCGCGCCGCTGCTGTCACGTTCATCCTACGAAGTGGCGGATGGTCATTTGCGCACGGTGTCGCATGCGTCCGCGCTGGATAACGCGATCAAGGCGGTCGACGATCCGCTGACGGCTTTCCGCGACCGTGACAGCAAGCCGCAGGATGTCGATACCCCCCTGACGGGTGGTGTCGGCGCGATGATCGAGGCGGAATCCCCCCTGACGGCGGGCCGCACCGTTCTGGCGCTGCTGTCGTCTGACGGTGCGGGGCTGAACAACCTCCTTCAGATGTTGGGGGAGCGCAAGAAGCAGGCGAATATCCAGGGGGACCTGGTTGTTGCCCATGGCGAGGACCTGTCTTCGTACCGCACTTCGCCGGTCTATACGATCGGCACCCTGCCGCTCTGGCTGTGGCCGGACTGGTATATGCACAACAGACCGGTTCGTGTGCTGCTTGTCGGCCTGTTGGGATGTATTCTGATCGTCAGTGTTCTTGCACGGGCTCTGGCGCGGCATGCGACCCGGCGTTTCAAGCAGCTTGAGGATGAGAGGCGCAAGTCGTGACCCATAAACGATATGCTTCGTCCCTGTCCGCCGGTCTTCTCGCAACGACCTGCGTCGCAGGTCTGTTGCTGCAGGCGAACGGCGCACGGGCACAGCAGGCGGCAGAGGCGCAGGCCCCGGCCAGCAGCACCACCATGATGCAGGCAGCTACCGTTGCCCCCGCCCAGAGTGGGCAGGCCGCGGTGGTGCAGCGGCTGGTGCAGCAGGCCCGTTTCTGGATGCAGCAGCACCAGTATGAAAATGCGCGCCAGTCCCTGCAGAGTGCTGCGCGACTTGCACCGGATTCCGTTGATCTGCTGGAGGCCGAGGGCGAATATCAGTCGCATATCGGCAATCGTGATGCCGCCCTTGATACGCAGCGTCGCCTGCATCAGGCCGCACCTGGCAGCACGTATGAAAGCCAGTTGAACGACCTGCTGCATGAACAGGCGATTTCCCAGCCGGACCTTGCGCATGCGCGCTCGCTTGCCGCATCCGGGCACAGCGATCAGGCGGTGGAAGCGTACCAGCACCTGTTCAACGGTTCGACGCCCACGCCTTCGCTCGCGGTTGAATATTACCAGACGCTGGCTGGCGTCTCGGGGCAGGCCGGTACGGCACAGGATGGGCTGATCCGTCTGGTCAAGGCCAATCCTTCCGATTTCCGGGCGCAACTGGCGCTTGCACAGGTCCTGACCTATCAGCCCGGCACCCGGATGGAGGGGCTGCAGCGGCTTCAGGCGCTCCAGAAATACCAGTCTTCCGCCCCGGTGGAGGCTGCGACGGCGGAAAAATCATATCGCCAGACGCTGTCATGGTTACCGGTTACACCCGAAACACTGCCGTTGATGCAGAAATGGCTGGATGCACATCCATCCGACAGCGCATTGCGGACCCATATGGCAGAACCGGCAGGCGGGCCGCCGGATAAAGGCGCGCTGGCGCGGCAGGACGGGTTCAAGGCGTTGAACGCCGGACGTCTGTCCGCAGCCCAGGCCGCGTTCCAGAGCGCACTGAACCTGAATGCCAAGGACGGCGATGCCCTGGGCGGCCTTGGCCTTGTCGCCATGCGCGCGGGCCATAACGAGGAAGCGCATCGTTACCTCGAAGATGCGATCGCGGCTGATCCCAAGAATGCGGCGCACTGGCGTCCGGCACTGGCTGGCATGGCCGTGGGCGAGGAATATGGCAGCGTCCGTCGCCTGATCGCCAGTGGACAGACACAGGAAGCCGAACAGCGCCTGATGACGCTGGCGCGTCAGCCCGGACAGTCCGAGGGCGCGACCCTTATGCTGGCGGATTTGCAGCGCAGCACGGGCCAGACCGGCGAGGCCGAGCGCAATTACCGGGCGATCCTGGCGCGCAATGGTGACAATCCCATCGCACTGATGGGACTGGCCCGTGTGCTGATGGGGGAAGGCCAGGAGAACGAAGCGAACGCCCTGCTGTCGCGCCTTGGTGGTCGCTATAGCGATCAGGTGCAGCAGATCGAGGTTTCGGGCATCATGGCCGAAGCCGCCCGCACGTCGGATTCAGCGCAGAAGGTCAGCCTTCTGCGGCAGGCCATGACCAAGGCCCCGGATGACCCGTGGTTGCGCATCAACCTTGCCAATGCGCTGCAACAGCAAGGTGACAGCGCGGAAGCGGCCAATGTCATGCGTCCGCTTTTGACCAGCCCGCGTACGCCGGCCGATTATCAGGCGGCGATCCTGTATGCGTCCGGCAATGGCAATGATACGCTGGCGCGCCGTTTGCTTGCGGGACTGTCGCCGGATGATTATTCCCCGGCCATCCGCACCATTGCCGATGAAATGGCGATCAAGGCCGATCTGGCCAGCCGCCTTTCGATGGTTTCGAATCCCACGCCGCTTGTGCGCGAGGCTCTGGCCGCGCCGGACCCGACGGGCGCGCGTGGTGTGGCGGTGGCCGACCTGTTCCGGCAGCGTGGTGACATGCTGCATGCGCATATGGCGCTGCGCATCGCCTCCACGCGCAATATTGACCTGACGACCGAACAGCGGCTGGCCTATGCCACCGAATATATGAAGATCAGCAATCCCGTTGCCGCAGCGCGCCTGCTTGCACCGTTGGGCGATGGCAGCGGGACCGCAACCGGTTCCGCGATGTCGCCGGATCAGCGGCAGACGCTGATGCAGTTGCGCATGGGCATTTCGGTGGCACAGTCGGACCTGCTGAACCAGCGTGGCGATCAGGCGGCGGCGTATGATCACCTTGCGCCCGCGTTGCAGGCCGATCCAGAGGCGACATCCCCCAAGCTTGCGTTGGCGCGACTGTATAACGGGCGTGGCAAGTATGGGCACGCGCTGGACATCGACCTTGCTGTTCTTCGGCATAATCCGCAGGACCTTGATGCGCGGCAGGCCGCCGTGCAGGCCGCGGCGAATGACGGCAAGGACAATCTGGCCATGCAACTGGCGCAAGATGGGGTCCAGCAGTCGCCGATGGATGCGCGAAGCTGGCTTGGCATGGCGGTGGCGGATCGCGCTGTGGGCCATGGCGACCGGACGCTTGCTGACCTGCGCCGGGCGTATGAATTGCGCCTGCAGCAGCTCAAGATCAGTCGGGGTGATGCCATCGGCGGTGATGAAACGCAGGCGACCGCGCCGCCGACGGCCAATCCGTTCCGTCGCGATGCATACGGGCATGCGCTGTCGCTGGGTGCGCCCCCGGGGGAGAACGGGTACAGCACGGCAGGAAGCGTGCCCGAGATTTCGGACCAGATGCTGTCCTCCATCAACGGGCAGATCCATACCCTGTCCGAAGACATGGCGCCGTCTGTTGATGCCGGCCTTGGCTTCCGTGTCCGTTCCGGCACCCCGGGCATGGGCGCGTTGACCGAGGCATCCGTGCCGATCGTCGGGCGCATCCCGCTGCAGGCTGGTACTTCGGCGCTGACATTCACGGCCACGCCAACCTTCCTGACGTCGGGGCACCTGCCGCAGACCGGGTATGATATACCGCGTTTCGGCACCAATCTGTTCGCGCTGGAACGGAACCTGCAGAACCAGAACAACAGCGCGGAACATCGCATCAATACCGATACGATCGGGCGCGAGGCAGGTGTGGCGCCTGATGTCCGCTTTGCCAATAACTGGGTCAGTGCCGATGTCGGTGCTTCGCCTCTGGGCTTTACGCTGCCGAACGTGATCGGTGGTGTTGAATTCGCCCCGCGTGTCGGGCCTGTGACCTTCCGTGTCAGTGGGGAACGCCGTTCCATTACCAACAGCGTCCTGTCCTATGGCGGGATGACCGATGCCCTGACCGGCAAGAAGTGGGGCGGTGTTGTCACCAACCACTTCCATGGACAGGTCGAGGCCACACTGGGCAATACCATTGTGTATGGTGGTGGTGGTTATGCCATCCAGACCGGCCATCATGTCCAGAGCAATACCGAAGTGGAAGGCGGGCTGGGGGCGAATACCCTGGTTTATCGCAACCGCAAGCACGAAGTGCGTGTCGGTGTGAACCTGACCTATTTCGGCTATAAGCATAACGAGGACTTCTATACTTACGGGCAGGGTGGCTACTTTTCGCCGCAGTCCTATTTTGCGGCAACGGTGCCCGTCCGGTATTCCGGGCATAGTGGCCTGTTTGACTGGGATGTCACCGGGTCCATCGGGTATCAGTTGTTTCATGAACACAGTTCGGCCTTCTTCCCGACCAATCCTGTGTATCAGGCCCTTGCGAACGGGCTGGCGGGTGTATCTACTGCTGAACTATCCTTGGAATCGGCCAGGTATCCCGGCGATGATGTCGGTAGCCTTGTTGGTGGTTTCGATGGCAGGGTGGGTTATCGCGTCAGCCATTCGCTGCGCCTTGATCTGTCCGGTCGTTTCCAGAAGGCTGGAAACTGGGATGAGGGCGGCGCCATGATCTCGGCTCACTATCTTATTATGGACCAGTAATGACAATTTTTGAGAAAAAACCGGATTTCACCCTGTTTCTTCAGACCCTGTCATGGGAAATTGATGATCAGGTCGGGATCGAGGTCAGGAACGAGCTCCTGCGTGAGGTCGGACGGGGCATGGGCACGCGCATCATGCCGCCGCCGTGCCAGACCGTGGACAAGCTGCAGATCGAACTGAACGCGCTTCTGGCCCTGATCGGCTGGGGCACCGTGACGCTCGAACTCCTCAGCGAGGACCAGTCCCTGCGCATCGTGCATGAAAACCTGCCGCAGGTTGGCAGCGCGGGCGAACCTTCGGGCACGTGGCTGGCTCCGGTGCTGGAGGGGCTGTATGGCCGCTGGGTGACGTCGCAGGCGGGTGCGTTTGGTGATTATGTCGTTACACGCGATGTGGACGCCGAGGATCTGAATGCTGTTCCGCGTCAGACCATCATCATGTACATGCGCGTGCGCAGTTCCGCGACCTGAGGCAGGACAACGGCGGTCTGGTCCGCCGCTGTGTTTTCAGGCAGGTCGCCGTCGGCGATGCCGGATGATGCGATGGCGTCCGGCACGACGGCAGGCAGCCGGGCATGGTGGCCCGGCCATTCCGTTTCGGGGTGGTCGGGCTTTTTGCTGTCTGGCGGGATGTGGGGGCTGCCCGCATGGGCTGGAAACACCCCAATATAGTGTTTGAGAATGGAAGGTTTTAAGCGATTTTTTTGAACACAAGTCATTGATAAAAGACGAAAAAATCTTCGATCGTTATCTTGTGTGTCTTGAAAATACGATCGCTTGCTTGGATCAGGATTCACAAAAACATTTATTTTTAGTGGGTTGCCGGTTCTGATGTTGAAGAGACTGTTTGAAAAGTCAGGATCGATAATGTACTGAAATTATAAAGGTTTTTGGTGAAGCTTTTTCTAAAAAGCTTCGGAAGGCACCGCCTTTTTTAAAAAAGGCGGCATCCAAAAACTTTTCTTCTATTTATCAATGATCTGTTTTCAAATAGAGATGGTTATTCTGCAAAAAATATTGTTTCCCAAAGGTCATTCCTGCTTGATGATCTGACAATCAGCATATGGTTCTGGTGAATATTTTTTCAGAATCCTCGAAAGACGTTATTTTTTCTGACAACGGCGCCAAAAGTTTTTATGTTTATCAACAGGTTGTTTTGTGTGTGGTGCCTTTTGGCATCATGTGCGGCCTGTCATCAGGTTTTCTTGGCCGACATTGCGATATGTCATGCCGTTCTGGCGGGATGGGGTTCATCCTTAGGGCGAAATGGGGGTGGCATGCCGATTGGTGACGTCAGCTTCTTCTGGTTGTGGCCATGTATGAGGAGGATGATCGACGCATGATGATGTCTCGTAAACTGATGTTGCTGTCTGCCGTGGCGTTTGGCGGGATCGTTGCTCTGTCGCCCGGCGCGCAGGCCCGCGAGGGACAGGATGCCCCGGCCACCATGGCCACCACGGCGGACAGCCGGGCGCGCGATCTGCTGTCGCACATGACGCTTCAGGACAAGCTGTCGATGGTTTTCACCATTGATGGGGGGGGCACGATGGGCAATGCGCCGATCCCGCCTGGCGGCCTGGGGTCGGCGGCATATCTGAAGACGCCGGCCGGGCTGCCGCCGTTACAGATCAGTGATGCGGGCCTTGGCCTGCGTAACCCGTCGCATGTGCGCCCGCACGGACAGGCGGTCGGCCTGCCGTCCGGCCTTGCAACGGCCAGCACATGGGACCCGGACATGGCGCGGCAGGGTGGGGCGATGATCGGCGGCGAGGCCTGGCGGCAGGGGTTCAATGTGCTGCTGGCCGGTGGCGCCGACCTGACGCGTGACCCGCGCGGGGGACGCAATTTCGAATATGCGGGCGAGGACCCTTTGCTGACGGGGCGGGTGGTTGGGGCCACCATCGCCGGTATCCAGTCGCAACATGTGATTTCGACGTTGAAGCATTTCGCGATGAACGATCTTGAGACATCGCGCATGACCATGAGTGCGGATATCGATACTGCGGCGATGCGCGAAAGCGACCTTTTGGGATTTGAAATTGCGATGGAGGTCGGGCATCCCGGGTCGGTGATGTGTTCGTACAACCGCGTCAACGACATCTATGCCTGCGAAAATCCCTATCTGCTGACAAAGGTGCTGAAGCAGGACTGGAAATATCCCGGCTTTGTCATGTCCGACTGGGGGGCGACCCATTCATCCGCCCGATCCGCCCTGGCGGGGCTGGATCAGGAATCATCGGGTGACGATGCCGATGCCCGCCCCTTTTTCCGCGAGATCCTGGCGCGTGATGTCAAGGAGGGGCGCGTCCCCACCAGCCGGGTGGATGACATGGCGCAGCGTATTGTCCGCTCCATGTATGATGTGGGGCTGGTGGACCATCCGCCGGTCATGCAGCCGCTGGACGTCGTGACCGATACCCTTACCGCGCAGCGTGATGAGGAAGAAGGCGCGGTGCTGCTGAAGAACAGTGGAAACCTGCTGCCGCTGTCGCCCACGGCGCATGTCGCCGTGATTGGCGGGCATGCCGATGTGGGCGTGATTTCGGGTGGGGGGTCCAGCCAGGTCGATCCGATCGGCGCGCCCGCGATTGGCGTGGTCAAGGGACCGGGCAAGAAGGACTGGCCCGGCGACCCGGTATATTTCCCGTCTTCGCCATATCGCATGATGCAGGCGGAAGCACCGTCGGCGCGCCTGACCTATACCTCTGGCGCGGACATCGCGCGCGCGGCGGATGCGGCGCGCAGGGCGGATGTTGCGGTCGTGTTCGTGACGCAGTTTTCCTATGAAGGCATGGATACCGCCAATGCCATGACGCTGGATGGCAATCAGGACGCGTTGGTGGCGGCGGTCGCGCGCGCCAATCCGCGTACGGTTGTCGTGATGGAAACGGGCAACCCGGTCATGATGCCCTGGCTGGACAATGTCGGTGCGGTGATGGAGGCATGGTATCCCGGTTCGGGCGGTGGCGCCGCGATTGCACGCCTGCTGTATGGCAAGGTGGCCCCGTCGGGTCGTCTGCCGATGACATTCCCCGCATCGCCCGTCCAATTGGCCCACCCTGATATTGCAGGTGTCACGGCCAACAGTGTGTTTGAAATGCAGTTCCATACCGATCAGGAACTTGTCTATGACGAAGGCAGCGAGGTTGGCTATCGCTGGTTCGACCATACGCATGCGACGCCGCTCTTTGCGTTTGGCCATGGCCTGACCTACACCACTTTTGCCCATGATGGCCTGCGTGTCGCGCATCATGGGGACGATGTCGTCGCCACCTTTACGGTGCGCAATACCGGCACGCGCGTGGGGGTGGATGTGCCGCAGCTTTATGTCCGCCTGCCCGATGGCGGGGGGCGTCGCCTTGCAGGATGGCAGCGTGTGACGCTTGCGCCGGGTGAAAGCCGTGAACTGTCGGTGGTGCTGGAACCACGCGTGCTGGCGCATTTCGATGAGAAGCATGACCGCTGGAACGTGCCATCGGGGGAATATCGCATCTGGCTGGGGTCGTCTGCCGTGGATGAGTCGCAGCAGGTGACGTTCCACCTTGCCGGCCGGAACATGGCCCCCTGAGTATGGCGTGGGTGGGTGCCCCGAAAACTGGCCGGCATCGCGGTCGCTTGTGTAGTGCCTCGGTGTCGGTCATGGTCCTGCTTACGGCGCTGATGTCGGGAGGGGAGGGCATGGCCATGGCGTCCGGCTGGCCTGATACGCCCATGGTACGGATGCGCATGCAGGCTGAAATCCGTACCCTGCAGGTGGCATTGCTGACGCAGCCAAGTGCGACTGTCACGCTGGAGGATTGGTGCGCCCGCCATGGCATGGCCGCGCCCGCGCGTGTGCTGGCGCGGCGTCTGCCTGTGGCACCGGCCAGCATACCGGCGCAGGTGCGCGCCGACCTTGGCGTGGGTGTGGATGAACCGGTTCGCCATCGTCGCGTTGCGCTGTCGTGCGGTGCGCATGTGCTTTCTCTGGCTGACAACTGGTATGTGCCCGCGCGCCTGACCCCGGCGATGAATGCACGGCTGGATCAGACGGATATGCCGTTCGGCCATGTGGTTGCTGAACTTGGTTTTACGCGGCGCACGCTGGAATCCTCATTGCTATGGTCGCCTCTGCCCACAGGGTGGGAAGCGCACGCCATCCCCCCTGCATCATCGGGCATGATCGCGGTGCCGGCTGAGGTCCTGCGCAATCGCGCGGTCCTGTCACGTCATGATGGCGCTGCATTCAGCGAGGTTGTGGAGACCTATACAGGCGCGATCATGGAATTCACGCCACCATTATAGGTAGCTGTTTGAAAATAAATCATTGATAAAAATAACAAAAGTTTTTGAGTGCCGCCTTTCGATCGAAAAAGGCGGCGTCTTTTGAAGCTTTTTGGAAAAAGCTTCACCAAAAACCTTTATAATTTCAGGATGCTATTGGGTCTGACTTTTTAATAAGTCTCTAAGTTATGTTATGTTTTTATTATAAATTATATTGAAATTACTTCACTTTTTTTTGGGATAAAGTGGCGAATATTTACTCTATTTTTCCTGATGGGTCGTTTGCAAACGGCATTTTAACGCAGCCATCAATGTAAAAAGCCGGAAGGCAGAAAGAACCTGACGCGGCTTTTTCCCTGAACATTTTGACAGGGGGCAGCGCGGACACCACCTTGTCGCCTGTCGCGGGGTCGGGCACGGTGGCGCATTGCCTGTCGTACGGCAGGCCCGTACCCAGCCAGGCAAATGAGGTGCCCCATGACCGAAAAATCCCCCACGGATCGCAGCGCGCTGGACCTGCGTGACCCGGGGCTGGGTGCGGCGAGGGTCCGTGCCGCCCTGTCGCTTGCCCCCCATCCCGAAGGTGGCAGTTACCGTGAAATCTGGCGCGAGACACGCGCCGATGGTGGGCGTGGCAGTGTCAGCACGATCGAATTCCTGCTGGAGCAAGGGGAGCGTTCGCACTGGCATCGTGTCGATGCGGCGGAAATCTGGTGTTGGCAGGCGGGCGGCCCGTTATGTCTGCGTATTGTGGGCGCGGGGCAGGCCGAACAGGCCATAACCCTTGGCCCGTGTCCCGATGCGGGCGAGGTGTTGCAGGCCGTGGTACCCGCCGGGGCATGGCAGGCCGCCCAGGGCATGGGGAAATGGTCGCTTGTGGCGTGCATCGTTGCGCCCGCCTTCCTGTTCGATACATTCGAACTGGCCCCGCCCGGCTGGTCCCCGGCAGGCACGCAGGAACAGACCCAGACAGAAATACCGACAGGTCTGGCGTGATGGAGGACAGGCCCATGACCCACGAACCGCAATGGCTGTCACTTGCACGCGAATTGCAGGCCATCGCGCAAAGCGGTCTTGCCTATGCCGATGGCAGCCCATTTGACCGGGAACGTTACGAGGTCGTGCGTGACGTCGCCGTGCGCATGATGGCGATGGGCAGCGACGAACCCGCCCCGCGGATTGCGGACCTGTTCGCGGCCCAGCGCGGTTATGCAACGCCAAAGGCGACGGTACGCGCGGCGGTGTTCGATGCGTGCGGCCGTATCCTGCTGGTGCGTGAGGTGCTGGACCACGGGCGGTGGACCCTGCCGGGCGGATGGGCTGACGTGAACCTCTCGCCTGCGGAAAACACGGTCAAGGAGGTGTACGAGGAAAGCGGCTATATCGTGCGCGCCACCCGGTTGGCGGCGGTATGGGACCGTGCGCGGCAGGCGCACCCGCCGGGACCGTTTTCGTGTTACACGTTATGTTTCCTGTGCGAACTGCTGGGGGGGGTGCCCACTATCAGTGCGGAAACATCGGAAATCGGATGGTTCGCGCGCGATGAAATCCCTGCGGACCTCTCCCTGGGCCGCGTACTGCATGCGCAGGTCGATGCGATGTTCGATTATGCCGCCAACCCGGCCCTGCCGACCTATTACGACTGATCCCGCCCGCCATACGGGTCACACTCTGTAATGCGCTGGGCATAGGCCATTGAAATCGGGCATGAAGATTTCCATATCGTAACCCATGACAGTTCGGCCGACTACTGAAGCTGGAGAACAGGTAAAAAGATGACAGAACAGACAGCCGCGCCCGCCGCCGGGGGCGAACAGCATGAATTCAGCGCCGAGGTCGGGCGTCTTCTCGACCTTGTGGTGCATGCCCTTTATTCCGAACGGGAAATCTTCCTGCGCGAACTGGTGGCCAATGCCGCCGATGCGACGGACAAGCGCCGGTTCGAGGCCCTGACCGATGGTGCGCGCGCCCTGCCGGATGATGCGAAGATCCGCATCAATCCCGACAAGGAGGCACGCCTGCTGACCATTACCGATGATGGCGCGGGCATGGACAAGGACGAACTGGCGCGCAACCTCGGCACCATCGCGCGGTCGGGCACCCGTGCATTTGGCGAGGAACTGCAAAAGGCCAAGCCTGAGGAAAAGCCCAGCCTGATCGGGCAGTTCGGTGTTGGCTTCTATGCCGCGTTCATGGTGGCGGACCGTGTGGACGTGATCTCGCGCCGCGCCGGCAGTGACGAGGCCTGGTGCTGGTCCTCCACGGGCAAGGGGAACTATACCATTTCCCCCGCAACGCGGGAGAAGGCAGGCACGGACATCATCTTGCATATCAAGGAAGATGCCGACGACTTCCTTGATTCGTGGCAGCTTGAGACGATTGTGCGCAAATGGGCGGACCATATTTCGTGGCCCATCAGCATCGTCAAGGAAGGCGAGGAAACCACCGCCAACAAGGGTACCGCCCTGTGGCGCAAGGGCCGTGGCGAAATCGACGAAGAACAGCTTAACGAGTTCTATCGTCATGTCAGCCACAACTTCGACACGCCATGGGCGACGTTGCACTGGCATGCCGAAGGAACGCTGGAATTTTCCGCCCTGCTGTTCATCCCCGGCAGCAAGCCGTTCGAATTCGGCGAACCCGTGCGTGAAAGCCAGATCCGCCTGCATGTGCGGCGCATGTTCATCACGGACGAAGCCGGGCTGCTGCCGCCATGGCTGCGTTTTGTAACCGGCGTTGTCGATACGGAGGATCTGCCGCTCAACGTCTCGCGCGAGATGTTGCAGGCGACGCCGGTGCTGGCGCGTATCCGCAAGGCCGTGACCAATCGCGTGATTTCCGAACTGAAGACCCGCGCCAAGGACGAGGCGGATTTCGACAGGTTCTGGGATAATTTCGGCCCGACCTTCAAGGAAGGCATCTGGGACGATGCCGAGCATCGCACCGAACTGGCGACCATCGCGCGTTTCCGTTCCAGCACGCAGGATGGCTGGACCACGCTGGATGCGTATCTGGAGCGTAAAAAGCCGGAGCAGGAGGCGATCTACTACCTGACGGGGGATCGCGCGGAAATGCTGTCATCCTCACCGCAGCTCGAAGGGTTCCGCGCGCACGGGATCGAGGTGCTGTTGCTGTCGGATGCGGTGGATTCCTTCTGGCCCGACCGGCTGGGTGTCTACAAGGATACGCCGCTGCGTAACATCAGCCAGTTCCACGCCGACCTTGAGAAGTTTGGCGCGGCGGAGGAAACGGCCGAGGAAAAGAGCGACCTTGAGTCCGTCCTGCCTGCGTTGAAGGAAGCGTTGGGCGATGCGGTGTCCGATGTGAAGGCGACGAATCGGCTGGTGGACAGTGCGGTCGTGCTGGGTGCCGCCGAAAATGGCCCGGATCTGCAGATGATCCGCCTGATGCGGCGCAGCGGGCAGGAAACGCCCGATACGGCGCCCGTATTGCAGGTCAACCCGCGCCATGTGCTGATCCATGAACTGGCGCAGCGCGTGAAGGCCGGGGAGTCGATTGAGGATCTTGCCCTGATTCTGATGGACATGGCCCGCATCCAGGATGGTGAAAGCCCGAAAGACCCGACCCGCTTTGCCCAGCGTCTGACGGCTCTGCTGTCGAAGGTGGCCGTAAAGGCTGGCTGACGCGCCACCCGGCCCGTCATGGTGCGATATCCCGTCATGCCGTCATGCATGGCGGGATATTTTTTTGCCCGTCGCACCATGCGGGGGCGGGATGGTTCGCGTATGGTGCGGTGATAGCGATACACACGCCCCGCAGATGTATTCGTTTGCGAAAGACAGCGTTCTTTTGATGCTTTTCGTAAAAAGCTTCCCCAAAAACGTCTTCGGCATCATACAATGGCCGAGGAAGTTTCCCGGCGGGCACTGTCATGGCAGGCACTGTATGGCAGGCAATGTCTGGCGGGGTACGCTTTGAAAATGTCGCTGATATTTTCGCATGACGCATGTTAACCGGTGCGCGGGTGATGGCTGACTGCGTGATGATGGCCCGTTGGTATGATCGGGGCTTGAATACATGTCGCGCGGATGCTTCCTTGCACGCCCCTGATGAATGGTAAGTTCCTGATTTTGACAACGGCAAACGACGCATGAAAATCAACGATGTCTCGTATCGCAGCGTTTGGGTTGACCCCGATGACGGGTGGTCGGTGCGGATATTTGACCAGACCCGGCTTCCATGGGCGCTGGACATCCTGCGCCTGACGCAATGTGGGCAGGTCGCCCATGCCATACGCACCATGCAGGTGCGTGGCGCGCCGCTGATTGGCGCGGTTGCGGCCTATGGGCTGGCGCTGGCGTTGCGGGTGGATGCCTCCGATACCGCAATGGAACGTGATGCCGCGATGCTGGCCGCGACACGTCCCACGGCGGTCAACCTGGGGTGGGCCATCGGGCGGATGCTGACGCGGCTGCGTCTGCTTGCTCCTGCCGACCGTGTGGCCGCCGCCTATGACGAGGCGGGGCGCATCTGTGATGAGGACGTGATCCAGAACGAGGCCATAGGCCGGCTGGGCCTTGAACTGATCGAGGAACTCCATCGCGCGCGGGGCAATGCCGCAGGACCGGTCAATATCCTGACCCATTGCAATGCCGGATGGATCGCAACCGTGGACTGGGGCACTGCGCTGGCCCCGATCTATATGGCGCATGACCGGGGTATTGATGTGCATGTGTGGGTGGATGAAACCCGCCCGCGCAACCAGGGTGCATCGCTGACGGCATGGGAACTGGGCAGTCATGGCGTGCCGCACACGGTCATCGCGGATAACGCGGGCGGCCACCTGATGCAGCATGGCAAGGTGGACCTGGTGATCGTGGGCACCGACCGTGTGACACGTAACGGTGATGTCGCCAACAAGATCGGCACCTATCTCAAGGCACTGGCGGCAGCGGATAATGGCGTGCCGTTCTGGGTCGCGCTGCCTTCCACCACCATCGACTGGAGCATTTCGGACGGCGTGCGTGAAATCCCCATCGAGGAGCGTGCAAGTGCCGAAGTCACCCATATCTCCGGCCTGACGGGGGCGGGGCAGGTCGAAACGGTGCAGTTGACGCCACAGGGCAGCGGTGCGGCAAATCCCGCATTCGATGTGACGCCAGCACGCCTTGTGACGGGGTTGATTACCGAACGTGGGCGTTGCAGCGCCACGGCGGATGGGTTGTGTGACCTGTTCCCCGAATATGTATAAGTGAAAAAAAAACGCCCGTGCGGCGTTACAGGGGTGTCCGAACTTGACAGCGCGGGGCAGATTGGCTTTGTCGCGCCTGCGGGAACGGACGGCTGTAACGGCCGCCCGGCACCCCTGAAACAGGTTGGACAGGACGAGATCATGCATCCCTATCGTACCCATAGCTGTGCGGCCCTGCGGGCCAGCGACGCCGGGCAGACGGCCCGCCTTTCCGGATGGGTACACAGCAAGCGAGATCACGGCGGCCTGCTGTTCATTGATCTGCGCGACCATTTCGGCCTGACCCAGATCGTGATCCCGGCGGGATCGCCTGTGCTGGAACTTGCGGAAAAGATCCGCGTCGAAAGCGTCCTGACCATTACGGGCGAAGTTGTCCTGCGGGACGCCGCGACGAAAAACCCGAACCTGCCGACAGGGGATATCGAGGTCCGCGCCCAGCAGATTGATGTGCAGTCGGCGGCCGATGTGCTGCCGTTCCAGGTCGCAGGGCAGGAAAACTACCCCGAGGACCTGCGCCTGACCTATCGCTATATCGACCTGCGCCGGGAAAAGGTCCATCGCAACATCATGCTGCGCGCGCAGGTGATCGCAAGCCTGCGTCGGCGGATGACCGACCTGGGGTTCGTTGAATTCCAGACGCCCATCCTGACGGCGTCCTCGCCCGAAGGCGCGCGCGACTTCCTTGTTCCCGCGCGCATGCATCCGGGCAAGTTCTATGCTCTGCCGCAGGCCCCGCAACAGTTCAAGCAGTTGGCGATGGTCGCGGGCTTCGACCGTTATTTCCAGATCGCGCCGTGCTTCCGCGACGAAGCCGCGCGCGCCGACCGTTCACCGGGCGAATTCTACCAGCTTGACTTCGAAATGGCGTTCGCGACGCAGGAAGATGTGTTCGCGACGCTGGAGCCGGTGATGGAAGGGGTGTTTCGTGAATTCGGCGGCGGGCGTATCGTCAGCAAGGCCCCGTTCGAGCGCATTCCCTATGCCACCGCCATGGAAGTCTATGGCAGCGACAAGCCCGACCTGCGCAACCCGCTGAAGATTTCCGATGTCACGGACTCTTTTGCAGAATCCGGATTCGGCCTGTTCGCCCGTATCGTCGCCGATGGCGGTCAGGTGCGCGCCATCCCCGCCCCCGGCGCAGGGGAAAAGCCGCGTGCGTTTTTTGACAAGCTCAATGCCTGGGCACGTGAAGTCGGTGCCGGTGGCCTTGGCTATATCATCTTCGCCGAAGATGGCGGCAAAGGGCCGATCGCCAAGAACCTTGAGCCCGAACGTATCGCCGCCATCCGTGACAAGACGGGCCTGAAGGCAGGCGACGCGGTCTTCTTTGCCGCGGGCAAGGGGGATGAGGTCGCCAGGTTCTCCGGCCTGGTGCGCACGCGCATTGCGACTGAACTTGACCTGATCGAGGAAAATGCCTTCCGTTTCTGCTGGATCACGGACTTCCCGATGTTCGAGCGAAACGAGGATACGGGACAGATCGACTTCTCCCATAATCCGTTCTCCATGCCGCAGGGCGGGATGGAAGCACTGGAAAAGCAGGACCCGCTGACGATCAAGGCCTACCAGTACGATATCGTATGTAATGGTATCGAGCTGTCGTCGGGTGCGATCCGCAACCATCGTCCTGATGTGATGATCCGTGCGTTCGAGATCGCGGGCTATCCCGAAAGCGAGGTCGAGGCCCGTTTTGGCGGCATGCTCAACGCCTTCCGCTATGGCGCGCCGCCGCATGGCGGGTCCGCGCCGGGTGTGGACCGTATCGTCATGCTTCTGGCTGATGAACCCAATATCCGCGAGGTCATTCTCTTCCCGCTGAATCAGCAGGGTGAGGATCTGATGATGGGCGCGCCCGCCCCGGTGGAGAGCGCACGCCTGAAAGAACTGTCTCTGGCGCTGGACCTGCCCAAGCCAAAGCCGGTAGTCGTGAAAACCTCCGAAACCCCAAAGAAAGACTGACGGCATGCATCGTGCCATCCGGGCCTGCGTCATGAACGCGCCACGCTGGCGGGGCGTGTGCATGGGTGCGGCCCGGATGGTGACGGCAGGAATGGCGATGGGGCTGGTTCTGGGGCTGATGCCCCCGGCCAGGGGGGCGGAAACCCCGACACCACTGACGCCACATCGCGCGGTATATGACCTGACGCTGCAATCCGTCAGTGGTGGTCAGATCGTCTCTGCAAGTGGCAGCATGACCTATGTGCTGTCCGATGCATGTTCCGCATGGTCCACGCAGCAGGAACTTAACCTGCAGACTGCATCGCGCAGTGGCGTGCAGACGGAAATCCGTACCGATTACGCCGTGCTGGAGGACAAGGACGGTGGCCACATGGTCTTTCGCACCCATCAATACGGCAGTGGCGTGACGGAACAGAAGATCAGTGGCGAGGCGACGATGACAGCCACCGGTGGTCAGGTGCGTTATACCCAACCGGGCGTAAGCGTCGTCCCCCTTGCGGCGGGTACGCTGTTTCCTGTGGCGCATACCCGCGCGATCATCGCCGCCGGACGCGCGGGACAGGCCACCATCGAACCTGTCCTGTTCGATGGCACCACGGAAAAAGGGGCCATCGACACCTTCATTGTCCTGATGGGGTGGAAGCCACCGCCAGCACAGACGGATATCCCCGCGCTGGCACATCTGGGGTCGGTTGCGACGCATGTGGCCTATTACGACCATGCGACGCACGACATGCCGCCGGATTTCGATATCGGCATGCGATATTTTGAAAATGGCGTATCGGACCGGCTGGACATGAATTTCGGGGAATTCCGTATGCGCGGCACGTTGCGCACCTTTACCCCGCTGCCTGCGCCGCGTCATTGCTCCGTCATGGTGACGCCGCATTCGCCATAAAGGACAGGCAGGGGTGGGCTTTGTCCCCACCCCTTGCCCAAAGATATTAGAGAGTGTCTGAGAACAACTCATTGATGAAAAAAAGAAAAGTTTTCGGGTGCCGCCGTTCGATCGAAAAAGGCGGCGTCTTCTGAAGCTTTTTGGAAAAAGCTTCACCAAAAACTTTTATGATTCCAGGATGTTATCGAGCCTGACTTTTCAAACAGTCTCTTATCTGTCCTTATGAAAATAATCCATTGATAAGGAATGATAAAAGTTACCGGGTATTGCCGTTTTCCAATCAGGCAACGCCCTTTAACGCGTTCTGGCAAACACATTGCCAGAAACTTTTATTATTCAGCCTGTGACGTGACCTGCATGTTCCAACAGTTGCTTCAGCAGATCACGATGCATGGGGCGGCCGCCCTGCGTTCTGCATCCCGCAGGAGCCGGGGTGCCCGGCTCTTGCATGTGTGCGACGCCCCCGCATATCCGGGAATATTTCTTTGAATATTTCTTTTTTGAATATTTCTTTCAGGCCACCGCGTCGCGCAGTGTGACAATCAGCGGGACATGGTCGGAAGGCTGCGTCATGTTCCGTTCTTCCCGGTCGGGGATGGCGCTCAGCAGCCGTTCGGCCACGCGGGGCGACAGCAGGGCATGGTCGATGCGTAACCCGCTGTCACGCTGCCATGCGCCTGCCTGATAATCCCAGAACGTATAAAAACGTCCCACCGGATGCAGCGCGCGCAACGCATCGGTCAGCCCCAGCCACAACAGCGTGCGAAAGGCCGCGCGCGATGCCGGGCGCACCAGTGCATCATCGGGGGGCAATGCGCCGGGGGCGAGGTCTTCGTCCGTCGGGCAGACATTGTAATCCCCCGTCAGCACGAAATCCGTGCCCGCATGCAGCAGGTCACGTGCATGTTGCGCCAGTGCCGCCATGAAGGCCAGTTTGTTGTCATAGCCCGCTTTCCCGCCCGAATTGCCGTTGGGCAGATAAAGGTTGCCAAATGTCAGTGCCTCTGTCCGGATTTCGACATAGCGCGCCTGTGGTGGTTCGCATTCCCATCCCGGCAGGGCACGGTGCGTCACCGTGAACGGCACGCGCGACAGGATGGCGACGCCGTTATAGCTTTTCTGCCCGACGACCACGCTTTCATATCCGGCCTTGCGAAACGCATCGGCGGGGAACTGGTCCTCGATGCATTTGATTTCCTGCAGGCCAATCAGGTCGGGCTGTTCACGTTCCAGCCATTGTAGGACATGGTCGTGGCGCTGGCGGATGGAATTGACGTTCCAGGTGGCGAATTTCATTGCGCGTCAGTCAACCGAGAAACTGGTGCCACATCCGCATGACGAGGTCGCCTGCGGATTGCGGATGGTGAAGTGCGCGCCCATCAGGCTATCCTTGAAATCAAGTTCCCCGCCCTCAAGCAGGTCGAGGCTGGCAGGATCGACGATCACATGTGTCTTCCCCGCCGGGATGACGATGTCGTCGGGGGCGATGGCGGTTTCCAGCGCGAATTTGTACTGGAACCCGTTGCACCCGCCCGCCAGAACGGAAACCCGCAGGCCCGGCGGCGTGGCGGAGGCTTCGCCCTGTTCGTCGATGATTTCGCGCAGGCGCCTGATTGCACCGTCAGAGACGCGGAAACTGGCGGGGGTGGGGTGGTCGGTGGTCTTGTCCATCGGGTATCACCATCGTGTGACGGAACCCGCGAACGTGGCGGCATGGTAGCCATCGCGTCCGGGGCAGGTTATCGGACAAAGGACGGATGCGCGGCCATCGCGCCCGGCCTTCATGCGGGATAGAGGTATATATGAGTGTCGCCCCCTATGCTGTCCAGATCGCGACCGCGCGCGGCCGCCTTCACAAGGAGGCCGAAGCCCCCACGCGCACGCCATGGCAGCGCGATCGGGACCGCATCGTCCATTCCGCCGCCTTCCGTACCTTGCAATACAAGACGCAGGTATTCCTGAATCACGAAGGCGATTTTTTCCGTACCCGCCTGACACATTCGCTGGAGGTGGCGCAGATTGCGCGTTCCATCGCACGCAGGCTGCACCTTGACGAAGACCTGACCGAAGGGCTGGCACTGGCGCATGATGTCGGTCACACCCCCTTTGGCCATGCGGGGGAGGAGGCATTGTCGGCGGCGATGCAGCCATGGGGCGGGTTCGATCATAATACGCAGTCCCTGCGATTGGTGACGATGCTGGAGCGGCATTATTTTGCTTTTGACGGGCTGAACCTGACATGGGAACTGCTGGAGGGGTTGGCCAAGCATAACGGGCCGGTGGATCATCCCACGGCCTATGTCGCCGATTATGCCGCCCGCCATGGGCTGGAACTTGGCAGTTTTGCTTCGGCGGAGGCACAGGTCGCGGCGCAGTCGGACGATATCGCCTATCACGCCCATGACCTTGATGACGGGCTGCGCGCGGGTCTGCTGCACCTGCCCGACCTGGAGGATTTGCCCGTGGTGGGCGATGCCCTGGCCCAGGCACGGCTGGTGCAGCGCGAGGTCGGGGCCGAACGGTGCGGGGCGAATGACCCACGCCTGCGGCACGAGACGATCCGCCGGGTCATCAACGTGCTGGCCACCGACCTTACGGCACAGACACAGCGTAATCTGGAACGCCTGTCGCCCACCTGTGCCGATGACATCCGCCATGCGCCCTATCCCGTGGTGGCATATAGCGAGGCGATGCGCGTGGCGAATCTGGAAATCCGCAAGTTCCTGTATGCCCGGCTGTATCGCCACTGGCGGGTAAACCGCATGACGCGCAAGGCGCGGCTGACGGTCGAATCGATTTTCACCATCCTGTCGGAAAACATGACGCTGCTGCCCGATGGCTGGCGCGAAGATGCGCTGGCGGCGCGTGATGCCAAAAAGATGGCCGATGCGCACCGGGTCGTGGCGGATTATATAGCCGGGATGACCGACCGTCTGGCGATGGAGGAATATCGGCGGTTGACGGACCTGTCCTCGCCGGGGTGAAACAGCATGGCATCATGCCATGCCCCGTTTCGGGATATGGCCTGTGTGCCGCGTTATGTTTTCCGGGCCTGTGGCTCCGGGTGTCAATTTTGGGAAACCGCACCACATGTCTGACAGTCTGTTCGTCCGCTATCTTTCGCATGTGCGCGAGGCACTGGGCCAGGTCGTGCCCGATCTGCCCCCCGCCATCGTGGCGCGGGTGGAGGTCACGCCCACGCGCGATCCATCGCATGGCGACCTTGCGACGAATGCGGCGCTGCTGGTGGCGAAGGTCGCGCGACGCAAACCCGCCGACATCGCGGCGGACCTGGCCCGTGTGCTCGAATCCGTGCCCGGTATCACCGCGGCGCAGGCGGCAGGGCCGGGATTTGTGAACCTGAAGCTTGCCCCGGCGGTCCTGCAGGAGGTCGCGGCACAGGTGCTGCGTGCCGGCGACTCCTATGGTGATGGCCATGTGGGTGACGGTGTGAAGGTCAATGTCGAATATGTCTCCGCCAATCCCACGGGGCCGATGCATGTCGGGCACTGCCGTGGCGCGGTGGTGGGGGACGCGCTGGCGAACCTGCTGTCGAAGGCGGGATATGGCGTGACCAAGGAATATTACATCAACGATGCCGGGGCGCAGGTTACGGCGCTGGCATGGGCTGCATACTGGCGTTACCTGCAGGCGATCGGCACCACGTTGACGCAGGATGAATTCGCAGCCCTCGTGCCCGGCGGCATCCAGTATGGCGGCGATTACCTCGTGCCCGTGGGCGAGGAACTGGCCGCCCGACATGGCACGTCGCTGGCGGCCGATGGTGGTCGGCCCGCACCGGTGGATGTCTGGATGCAGACCGTGCGGACCGAAACGGTGGCGCGCATGATGGCCATGATCCGCGAGGACCTCGAAGCACTGGGCGTGCATCACGACGTCTTCACAAGCGAGGCGAAGATCCTTGCGGATGGGGAAACCAACCGTGCCATCGACCGCCTGACGGCCAAGGGCCTGATTTATGAAGGTGTGCTGGAACCGCCCAAGGGCAAGCTGCCCGAGGATTGGGAAGCACGACCGCAGACGCTGTTCCGCTCCACCGAATTCGGTGATGACGTGGACCGTCCGCTGCGTAAGTCCGACGGGTCGAACACCTATTTCGCCAATGATATCGGCTATCACGCGGACAAGATCGCGCGCGGGGCCGATGTGCTGATTGACGTGTGGGGCGCGGACCATGGGGGCTATGTCACGCGCATGAAGGCCGCCGTCGCGGCGCTGGGGCAGGATGGGAAGCCTGAACTTGACGTCCTGCTGTGCCAGATCGTGCGCATTGTGCGTGACGGGCAACCGGTGCGCATGTCCAAACGTGCGGGCACATTCGTCACCCTGCGTGACCTGATTGACGAGGTTGGGCGCGATGCCGTGCGCTTTACGATGCTGACGCGCAAGGCCGATGCGCAGATGGAATTCGACCTTGACCAGGTTGTGGCGCAAAGCCGCGACAACCCGGTCTTTTACGTGCAGTACGCCCATGCGCGCTGCTGCTCCGTGCTGCGTGGCGCGGCCGAACTGGCACAGGCGGGCAGGCTTGCGGGCGATCTGTCGGCGGAGGCGCTGGCCGCGCTTGATCTGTCGGGGCTGTCGTCGGATGCGGAACTGGCGCTGCTGGGGCGCATGGCACAGTGGCCGCGCGTGGTCGAAAGTGCGGCCATCGCGCATGAACCGCATCGCATCGCCTTTTACCTGCAGGAACTGGCGGCGGATTTCCATGCGTTGTGGAACCGTGGGCGTGATGACGCCACCCTGCGTTTCCTGCATGAGGATGACGCCCAACTGACGCGTACGAAACTGGCACTGGTGGAAGCCACGGCGCGTGTGATCCGTTCGGGTCTGCGCGTCCTTGGTGTCGAGCCGGTCAAGGAGATGCGATGAGTTCAGCAGACCCCACCGATCGTAACCCGCACGAGGATCGGATCAACCGCGAGCGTGAGCGCATGAGCCCCGATTACGGGGACGAGGATGACGCCCCGCGCGCGCCAATGGAACCGCCCGAATCCGGGGCGGACCGCCGTGGCGGGCGTGGGCGTGGGATCATGTCCACCGTAAGCGGGCTGCTGGGTTCGGGGTTGTTGGGTGGCAACGACCCGATGACGCGCAAACTGCTGTTCGGGGCAGCGGGCCTTGGGGGGCTGCTGATCGTGTTCGTGGGCGGGTGGTCATTGTTTGGCCATCACCAGAACGGCATTCCCGTGATTGGTCCGCCGCCGGGTGCGTTGCGTGTCAAACCGGCGGACCCGGGCGGGATGCAGGTGCTGGGCGCTGATGGTCCAGGCGTGGGGGATGGTGGCGGCGACGGCGCGCATATGGCCCCCGGCCCGGAACAGCCGCGCCCCGACGCCATGGCCCGCCAGTATGGGCAGACGGAGGCACCGGCAACCCCCGCCCCGGCACAGGCAGGCGCCGCCGCGCCGGGCGTGCAGGCCACGCCGCTGGCTTCGGCGCAGACGGAGGAGGGGGCGGCGCCATCCACCGCTGCGAGCATCCCTGCTGCTGCCACCCCTGCTGCTGCTACCCCTGCCGTTGCACCCCCGCAGCCCGCGCCGGTGTCCGCACCGCAGGCGACGGAGGAGGCGGACGGGGCGTCGGATGAAGATGACCATGCCCCCGCTGCCGCGCCGTCCGGCGCGCATCATGGTGCCGTTTCGCATGCGGCGGGCGGGCAGTATGGCGTGCAGCTCGCGGCACTCGACAGCGAGGCGGCAGCCCGGAAAAGCTGGGGACGGCTGCAAAGCCAGTATGCCTCCCTGTTTGGCGATCGCCAGCCCGCCATTGTCCGCGCCGAGCATAACGGGACTGTGTTCTATCGCCTGCGTGTCAAGGGATTCGCCTCCACCGCGCAGGCTTCTGCCTTCTGCCAGCAGGTCAAGGCGCACGGACTGGCCTGTAACCCGGTCCGGTTCTGAGCCTGCGGCATGATCGTTTTTCATGCCGGTCGCCGGGAATGCCCCCATGTCCGCTGAGGACGTGGGGGACCGGGGGGATATGGAGGATGCGGCCACGGCGGAGGGGCATGCGCCGGTCGTGATGTCCCCGGTCCTGCACCTTGACGGGTTCGACGGGCCGATGGACCTGCTGCTGGAGCTGGCGCGTGCGCAGAAGGTTGACCTGTCGCGCATTTCCATCCTCCAGCTTGTGGAGCAGTACCTTGCCGTAGTCGATTCCGTGCGTGACCTGCGGCTGGAACTTGCGGCCGACTGGCTGGTCATGGCGGCGTGGCTGGCGTGGCTGAAATCACGCCTGCTGCTGCCCGCGCATGACGAGGATGCCTTGGATGCGGAGGAGGCGGCAGGCGCATTGCAGGCGCGGCTGGTGGAACTCGAACGGATCGGTCTGCTGGCGCGCTGGCTTGGGGCGCGGCCCTGCCTCGGGCATGACGTGTTTGAACGTGGGGAGGCCGAAGACCTTGTGGAGGTCGACCGCTCCGGCCTTGCGGTGGATATCGCCCAACTGATGCGTGGTTACATGACGGCCATGCGGCGGCATGCGCGCAAGCGTGCCTATCGCCCGCGGCAGTTCCATTTCTGGACGGTGCAGGATGCGTTGCGCCGCCTGCGTGACCTTCTGGGCGCGGACATGGTGCCTGACTGGTGCGGCCTGGATGCGTTCCTGCCCACCGCGCGTGAGGCGGGGCGGATGGACGCACCGCAGGAGGACGAACGCCGTGCGCAGCAGCGTGCGGCGGTGGCGGGCACGCTGCTTGCTACGCTGGAGATGGCCAAGAGCGGGATCATAGAATTACGCCAGAACGAGGAATTCGGCCGCATTGAACTGCGCCGTAACCCGCAGGCCGAAATACTGGAGACAGGAGTGCAGACGGCATGACGACAATCCCGCCCGATGAGGACCCTGCCGCACCCCGGTTGCCACTGTCCGGTGGGTCCGCCATGGATGTGCCATCGCGGGATCGCGCATCCCATGGGGATGACGGGCGCGAAGGCGGGGACAGCCCGGCTGTGGCGGCGGGGATGGTGGTGTCGGACATGTCCGTACGTCTGGTGGAGGCACTGATTTTCGCACGCGCCGAACCGGTCAGTGAACGCGCCATTGCGGAACTGCTGGAAACGCAGGGCGATATCCCTGCCGGTGTGGACGATCTTGCCGCCTATACCCGTGCGACGCTTGATGCGTTGCTGGCGCTGTATGAGGGGCGCGGCGTCATGCCGGTGGCGGTCGCGGGCGGGTGGCAGTTCCGCACCGCGGCCGACCTTGCGCCACGCCTGACGCGGGTTCTGCGCCGTCCGCGCAGGCTGGCCCGCTCCACCATGGAAACGCTGGCGATCATCGCCTATCACCAGCCCTGCACCCGCGCTGAGATCGAGGGGATACGTGGCGTGTCGCTGAGCCAGCAGGTGCTTGATACCCTGCTGGAGGCCGAACTGGTCATGCCGCTGGGGCGCAAGGAGGTGCCGGGGCGGCCGATCCTGTGGGGGACATCGTCCGGGTTCTTGCGGCATTTCGGGTTGCGTGACCTGCGTGACCTGCCGCGCCGGGAGGAACTGCTGGTGGATGTGCCCGACCTGCCATCGTCTGGTGCCATCGACGAGGGGCAGGGGAGCGCCGATATCTTTGGGCAGCCGGATGCGGTGGGGGCGTTGCCCGACGACATGCAGCCGGAGCAGCCCGGTGCGGCCGGGGATATAACAGGGGATACAACAGGGGGTGTGGCAGGGGATGCGGCGCATGCGGAGGCCGTGTCCGATGATGCGGTTTGCGCCCCGCCCGATGCGTGATAGGTCTGCGGACAGGTTTATGCACGCAGTGCGACGGGTTGGTGGGATGCTGGTCCCGGCAGGTGGTTTTACTGCCTGCGCGGCAGGAGAGGGCAGGGTGTCATGTTCGATTTCGCGTGGTCTGAATTTGCCCTGATCGGGGCGGTGGGCCTGTTGCTGATCGGGCCGAAGGACATGCCGGTGGCCATCCGCACGGTAACGGGCCTGATCAAGAAGGCGCGCAAGATGGCGGCCGAATTCCAGACCCATGTCGATGAAATGGTGCGCGAGGCCGACCTGACGGAGGCACGTGACCAGCTTGGCCGCCTGCGCAGGATGAATGTGCGTGACCAGATCATGCGCGCGGTCGATGGTGATGGCAGTTTGCGCCGCGCGCTTGATGACCGGCCACTCGACGCCGGGACGGCGTTGTCCGCCCCCACCATCACCCCGCCGCCGACAGGTGGGGATGCGACATATCCGCCGATGGACGAGGTTGCGATGCCATCGCGTTATCGCGCGCCAACAGCGGTGCCGGGCATCGCGTCATTGCATGATGATCCCGTCACATGGCCCGTAATGGCCGGTCCGCCCGCGCCGGATTTCGTGCCGCCACAGGTCGCGCGCCGGATTGCCGATGAACGCGCGCGCCTGCACCCGCCCGCGTTCCTGCCGCCGGTGCGCGTGATCCATGCGGGCCACCGCGTCGCCCCGGCGCGCGCGGCCGATACGACCAGTTCCTGAATGTCTGGCCCATGCCGGGGGATACGACGCTGAACGACGATAAGCTTGATGACCAGCCCATGCCACTGCTTGAGCACCTTGTGGAACTCAGGCGACGCCTGTTGTGGTCGGTCGCGACCTTCGCGGTCTGTTTCGCGGTCTGTTATTATTATTCGACCCAGCTTTACATGTTCCTCGCGCGGCCGCTTGCGGACATCATGCGCCAGCAGGGCGAACAGCCGCACCTGATCTATACCGCGCTGGCGGAAGCGTTCTTTACCTATATGAAGGTGGCGTTCTTTGGCGCGGCCTGCCTGTCCTTTCCCATGATCGCCATACAGGCATGGATCTTCATCGCGCCGGGCCTGTATCGCAGTGAAAAGCGCGCCTTTGCGCCGTTTCTGGTCGCGACCCCGGTGATGTTCGCGCTGGGTGCGTCGCTGGCATATTATTTCGTCTTTCCCGCCGCGTGGAAATTCTTCCTCTCGTTCCAGAATGCGGGCGGCCATGGGGCGGATGGCATCGCCATCCAGTTGCAGGCCAAGGTGTCGGAATATCTGTCGCTGGTGATGAAGCTGATTCTGGCGTTCGGCACCGCCTTCGAACTGCCGGTCGTACTGACGCTGCTGGCGCGGGTGGGGCTGGTGACGGCGGACGGGCTGGCGCGGGTGCGGCGTTATGCCTATGTCGGGGCATTCGTGATTGCCGCCGTCCTGACGCCGCCCGACGTGATTACCCAGACCGGTCTGGCGGTGCCGATGATCGGGCTTTATGAAATTTCCATCGTCTGCGCGCGCATGGTCGCCCCCCGTCGCGTGGACGAGACCGAGGAGGATTCCTGATGCATGACCTGCGCGCCCTTCGCGCCGACCCCGACGCGTTCGACGCCGACCTGACCCGGCGGGGCGAAGCCCCCGTTGCGCACGTTCTGCTTGAACTGGATCGCGACCGCCGTGCCGCCGAAACCGCGTTGCAGGAATGTCAGGCCCAGCGCAAGACCCTGTCGAAGGAAGTTGGCGCCCTGCGCCGCACCGGGGCCGACAGTTCGGCGGTGGAGGCGAAATCCGCCGCCCTGCGCGACCGGATGGAGGAACTGTCCACGCAGGTGGCCGATCTGGATACGAAACTGCGCGGGACGTTGGAATGCCTGCCCAACCGCCTTGATGCGGGTGTGCCCGATGGCCGGGACGAAAGCGCCAATGTCGTGTGTCACACCTGGGGCACCGTGCGGGAGATGGGCTTTCCCGCAAAGGAGCATTTCGAACTTGGCGAGGCGCTGGGCCTGATGGATTTCGAAACCGCCTCACGCCTGTCGGGCGCGCGGTTCGTGGTCCTGCGTGGTGCGCTGGCGCGGATGGAGCGCGCGTTGGGACAGTTCATGCTGGACCTGCATACACGTGAAAACGGGTATGACGAGACTGCCGTCCCCGTGCTGGTGAATGACGAGGCGATGTATGGCACTGACAAGCTGCCGAAATTCGCGGACCAGTCCTTTCGCACGACCGATGGCCGCTGGCTGGTGCCCACGGCGGAAGTGCCGCTGACGGCCTCGGTCGCGGGGGAAATCCTGTCCGCCGATACACTGCCGCGTCGCATGGTCGCCCTGTCCTCATGCTTTCGTAGCGAGGCCGGGGCGGCAGGGCGCGATACGCGCGGCATGCTGCGTCAGCACCAGTTCCAGAAGGTGGAAATGGTGTCCATTACCGCACCCGAAGACAGCGAGGCGGAACATGAACGCATGACCCGCTGTGCGGAAATGGTGCTTGAACGTCTGGGCGTGCCCTATCGCCGGATGCTGCTATGTGCGGGGGATACCGGTTTCGGCGCGGCCCGTACCTTTGACCTTGAAGCATGGCTGCCGGGGCAGAAGGCGTGGCGTGAAATCTCGTCATGTTCGACCACCCGTGATTTTCAGGCACGCCGCATGAATGCCCGTTACCGCGCGGCGGACGGGAAACCCGCTTTTGTCCATACGCTCAATGGTTCGGGGCTGGCGGTCGGGCGCACCCTGATTGCGGTGATGGAAAACGGACAGAATGAAGATGGCTCCATCACGGTGCCGGAGGTGCTGCGGCCCTATATGGGGGGGACGGACATCATCAGGGCTGGCGTGAAATAAGCTGTGTGATGGGGCAGTGATCCGCAGGAGGCTGCCCCTGTCCCCCCCGATGGTTGTGCCCTTGTGTAAGGGGGGTAAAAATTTTGTCCCGATACCCCATGGGAATGATGCGAGTTCTTGACAGAGATTTTTTAAAAAAGCTTTGCAAATCAGCATATTTTCAAAAGATAAAAGTTAATGCCTGAAGATGTCCCGTTTCGTCTCAATGGGCTGTTTTCAGGCAGGGTCTTATGAGCGACTGTGTAAAAAGTCAGCCTCGATAACATACTGAAATTATAAAAGTTTTTGGTGAAGCTTTTTCTAAAAAGCTTCGAAAGACGCTGCCTTTTTGAGAAAAGACAGCACCCAAGAATTTTTCCTGTTTTTTATCAACAGCTTGTTTTCAAACAGTCTCTGAACGGATCACGGTGCAGGGAGCGCACGCCCTGCGCTATGTCTCATATGTTGATGGCGCCGCCTGTGGGCGCTTATTTCCTGCGCCGTGGCCTGCCACGTGGGCGCTCGTCGGCGCGGGGGCTGCGATCCGTGCGGTCGTGGTGACGGCGACGGGGGGGCATCTGCGGCAGTTCGGCGCGTGTGCGCGTACTTTGCTGACGCAAGACCTCCTCGATCCAGTCATTAAGGCGCGTGGTCGCGATTTCCGCATTCTCCCGGTCGGGATAGGCATCGGGAAAGCGTAGCGCCAGCCACCGCCATGCCACCAGCCGTTTGTGGCGTTTTTCCGCGCGTTCCAGTTCGCTGCGTTCCGCCCGTTCGGCAGGTGGCAGGCGGCCGGTGCCCGGTGGCGGCACGGCATGGCCCGCCGCGTGGTCCGCAGCCCATCCCACCAGGCGCTGTATGCCATTGTCGCGGTCATCGACCGGGCACATCGCATAAACCCAGCGTTGCGCCAGCGTCAGCCCCTCCACCCCTTCGAGGGCTGTTGCGATGGCGAAGGCCTGTTCCATATTGGCCAGCCGGTAATTCGGGTCATCGCGGCGCAGGACGGCGCGGCGGATGCGTACCAGCACGCCGAACAGGCTGTCGGAACCGATTTCGGCGGCGACCGCCTGCACGATATCCGCGTCGGGCTGCACCTGTGGCCGCAGGTCGTCAAGCTGGGCCGGTGGGGCGGCCAGCATGGCATGAATGAAGGACGGGCTGCCGACCCCCTCCAGCACCGAGACGATGCCCTTTTCATGCTTGCCAAATCGTCCGGCACGGCCGCCGATCTGCTTGACTTCCTGCGCATTGAGATCGCGCGTCTGCGTGCCGTCGAACTTGCGCAGCGCGGCAAAGACCACGCGGCGGATGGTCAGGTTCAGCCCCATGCCGATCGCATCTGTCGCGATCAGGATGTCGGCCTCCCCCCGGTTGAAGCGCTGGGCTTCCGCACGGCGCACTTCGGGGCTGAGCGCGCCATAGACCACGGCCACGCGCCTGCCATGCGCAAGCAGCAGCGCACGCAGGTCCAGGACCTCGCGCCGGGAAAAAGCAATCAGCGCGTCATGGGGTTGCAGGTCCTGGATACGCACCGGCATGTCGGCGGCGACAAGCGGGCTTTTGCGTTCCAGATGCACTTCGTCCACCGGGTCGCCACACAGTTCGGCAATGCGCCGGACCATGGGGATGCAATCCGGTGCGCCAAGGATGAACAGGTGCCGTGCCGGTGCCCCCATGATGGCCGCTGTCCATGCCGCCCCACGGTCTGGATCGGTCAGCATCTGTGCCTCGTCGATGATGGCGACATCGACGGGATTGTTCAGCGGACACATTTCCACCGTGGCGGCAAGGTGGCGGCTGCCGGGGACGTCGATCCGTTCCTCGCCAGTGGCGAGCGAGGTAGGCACGCCGCGCGCGGTCAGGGATTCGCGGAATTCATGCGCCAGCAACCGTAATGGCGCGAGTGCCAGCCCGCTTTCCGCACGTGCGAGTGCATCAAGCGCGGTATGTGACTTGCCGCTGTTGGTCGGGCCTGTCACCAGCGTGATGCGGCGTTTCAGCGCACGTGCGGTGGTGAAATGCGCGGCATAGCGGTCAAGGGCGGCAACCTGCGCGATCACGGCATTGCCCACGCGCCGGTCGCCCAGGTCGGGGGCCAGCGGCGTGGGGGTGCCGCGTTCGGTATGGTCATGCCGCCATGCCTGCACCTGCGGGCGCAGGGCGATCAGTTCGGCGGGATCGAACTCCCACCGTTCCTGCCCATCCCTTTGTGGCACGCGACGTGCGACCGGCAGGCGCTTTTCCGCAATCCAGCGCAGCGCCTCACGGTGGGAGCAGCGCAGCAGGCCGGGCACCTCGGCAAAGGGGACAAGCTGCGTCTCCCACTCCCGCAGGCGCTGGACTTCCTCCTTGCGGCGGGTGCGGGCGGTCTGTTCGATTTCCTCGCGCCGGTTGCGGGTGCGGGTGTCGGCGTCCTCCACCTCACGCGCGAAGGCGTCGGCATCAGGCAGGTCGAAGGCGTCCGCCGCCGCAAGTGCGAGCGTGCGCAGTTCCGCCGCCGCCAGAATACGCCCCGTGCCATCGAACAGGTCGGTGCGCACGTTGTCCACCGCCGCGCGCGCGCTGTCGCCCTGATCGCGCAGGCGCGCGCGCAGCACCGGGCGCAGCGCGGCCAGCAGGCGGGCGTCGTCGGGTTCGGGGTCGTCAAGTGTGCTGGCCGCGCTTTCGGCATCGGCGCGTGTGACCCAGACCTGCCCCGCGCGGCGGGTCATGTCCATCAGGCGCGATCCCCACGGCTTGCGCCGCAATGTACACAGCGCCGTGCGGAACGTGTCCGCGTCGATATGTTCCGCCCCCGGTTGCAGCAGGCGCGCGATGATGCGCTCCAGCTTCTGGCGTTCGCGGGTTTCCACATTCAGGCCGGTGGCCGCGATGGCCGCGTCCATGGCGATCAGGGCAGGCGCCGCACGGGCGGGAAGATCAGATGTCATGCCTGCCTATGTGCGTCATCCGGGGGCGCACGACAATGTCCCGTACACGGCGAAGGGCACTCAATTCGCGCCCCGGCCCGCGTCGGGTGGGGCGAAAACCGTCCATTGCATGACGGCGGTTGGGTCGCATCAGACGCAATTCTGCTTCCTTCGCGGCGATTTATGCAGGTTTATGCTGGAACACAACGCGTCAGAAGCCTAAACATTCCCGCCTTGGAAAAATTGTCGCCGGACGCATATGACAGGGGAACCTGTCGCGCGTCCGCGTCAGTCGGGAGAATAATGACCTTATGTCGGATACGTTGATCACGCCCGCCGCTGATGCTGTCCCGTCCGGACTGGCGCCGGTGGAGGGGCAGCCGGGTGTTTATCACCTTGCCCCGCCGGTCAAGGAATATGGCCACCTGAACGCGGAAACGGTGTTGACGGTCCATCACTGGACCGATCGCCTGTTTTCCTTCACCACGACGCGTGACCCCGCCCTGCGTTTTGAAAACGGGCAGTTCGCGATGATCGGGATCGAGGTTGAGGGAAAGCCGCTGTTGCGTGCCTACAGCATCGCCAGCGCGAATTATGAGGACAACCTCGAATTCCTGTCCATTGCCGTGCCCGATGGCCCGCTGACCTCGCGCCTGCGTCATGTGAAGGTGGGGGACAAGGTCCTGATCGGGCGCAAGCCGGTGGGGACGCTGTTGCTGGATAACCTGCGTCCGGGCCGCAACCTGTATTTCCTGTCCACGGGCACGGGCCTTGCCCCGTTCATGAGCCTTATCAAGGACCCGGAATGCTATGAGCGGTATGAGCATGTGATCCTGAGCCATACGGTCCGTGTCTCGGGCGAGCTGGCCTATTCCAACCATATCCGCCACGAACTGCCGCAGCACGAGTTCCTTGGCGAGGATGTGTCGGGCAAGCTGCTGTATTACCCCGCCGTCACGCGTGAGCCGTTCGCCGTGACCGATCGCATCACCAAGCTGGTCGAGACGGGCAAGATCTTCACGGATCTCAATATCCCCGAACTGGACCCCGAACATGACCGCGTCATGATCTGCGGTTCGCCGGAGATGCTGGCGGATACGGAGAAAATGCTTCAGGAACGCGGCTTTGACGAGGGTAATAACTCCCGCCCTGGCGCCTATGTCGTTGAAAAGGCATTTGCTGAACGTTGATTGAACGCAGGCCGCGACCTTCCTGCCCGTCGCATGCGATCTGGGGGCGGGAATGGTCGTGGTTATGGCCGGGCATCCTGTGATGCCATGGTGCTCTTCGGTGCTCTCCGGCGGCGCGGGCGGGCGCGTGTTGTGTAGCCCGGCCGTAAAACCCGGCCATGGCTGGGGCTGTGTTAAAAAAACGTCCCGGATGAAAAACATGTTTTCGGATCTGGTCCCGGCCCTGAAAACCGGTGGCGTCTTTCGAGGGTTTTCCGGGAAAAATTTCACCAAAGACTTTCCTGATGATGACAGGATGTTTCCGGGGGCTTTCCCCCGGATCGGTCTTTTCAGGTAACGGGATGCGGCGGTTTCCATGGCGTATGATTTTGATCTGTTTGTGATTGGCGCGGGGTCCGGTGGGGTGCGGTGCGCGCGTATCGCCGCATCCCATGGGGCGCGTGTCGGCGTGGCCGAAAGCAGCCATTGGGGTGGCACCTGCGTCAATCTTGGCTGCGTGCCAAAGAAGCTGATGGTGCAGGCCAGCACATATGGTGCGGATGTGCGCGACAGCCACGGATTCGGCTGGAATACGCAGCCGGGACATCATGACTGGGCCGCGCTGATCGCCGCCAAGGACCGTGAGATCTCGCGCCTGAATGGCATTTATGTCTCCATGCTGGAAAATGCCGGTGTGCGGTTGTTTACCGGCCATGCCCGGCTGGAGGATGCGCATACCCTTTCCATCGGCCCGTCCACGCTTGATCCCGATGCCGCCCCGCGTCGCATTACGGCACGACGGATCGTGATCGCGGTAGGATCAACGCCGTTCGTCCCCGATCTTCCCGGCATTGAACATGCCATCACCTCCGATCAGGCCTTTCACCTGCCACGCCGCCCGGAACGGGTCTGCATTGTCGGTGGGGGGTATATCGGGGTAGAATTCGCGGGGATCTTTGCGGGGCTGGGGTCCACCGTTGACCTTGTCTACCGCCCGCACCAGCCATTGCGCGGGTTCGATGCCGACCTGCGCGCCGCCCTGCACGAGGCCATCGACCTGCGTGGCATCAGGCAGCATCGCGGCACCACCCCCACCGCGATTGAACGCCGTGCGGATGGCGGTTTTGTCGTCACCCTCAACCATGGCGACCCGATCGAGACGGACTGCGTCTTTTTCGCCACCGGACGGCGGCCCAAGGTCGCGCAGCTCGGGCTGGAAGAGGTCGGGGTCAGGACGGTATCGGGCGGCCGGATCGTGGTGGATCGTCACAGCCAGACCTCGGTGGAGGGGATCTATGCCATTGGCGATGTGACCAACCGTCTGAACCTGACGCCGGTTGCGATCGCGGAAGGTCACATCCTTGCGGATCACCTGTTTGCCGACAGCGTGCGTGAATGGTCATTCGCCACGACGCCCAAGGCCGTATTCTTTAGCCCGCCCGCCTCCAGCGTCGGCCTGTCGGAGGAGGAGGCCGCCCGGAATGGCGCGGTGGACATCTATCTCAGCCGTTTTCGCCCCATGCGCAACACCCTGGGCGGCAGCCCGCAGCGCACGGTGATGAAGCTGGTGGTGGATCAGGCCAGCCAGAAGGTCGTGGGGGCGCACATGCTGGGTGATGACGCGCCGGAAATCATGCAGGGACTCGCGATTGCGGTGACGGCCGGGCTGACCAAACAGGACTGGGACCGCACGATCGGCATTCATCCGACCTCGGCCGAGGAATTCGTGACCATGCGCACCCGCACGCGCGAGACGCCGCATACCCCGGCATAGCCGACATCCGTCCGGCCCTTGTGACCTGACGGATGTGCAAAAGGGCAGTTAGCGTGGCGCGACCCAGCCATTGCCGGTGGAATCACCAAGCTGCCCGTCGCCGTTGATGCCGCTGGCCTGATAGGACGAGCCAAAGCGCGACAGGTCGGTCCCGGTGACGGAATCACGATGGACATGTTCGGCATGGTCGGGGTCGGGACCATGGTTCAGTTCCATCGACGGCGCATCCTGATAACCGGGGGGCAGGTGGCCGCGTTGACCATGGACGGTCATGCGGTCGTTGCTGTTGTCCGAACCGGAATCCTGGTCCGATGATCCGGGGGCGGCGTTGGCGCTGACACTGACCAGGCACAGCCCCGCGGCAAGTGCTGTCATGAGTTTTCCACGCGACATGAGCATGGTTCGGTTTCCTTCCGCTTTCGGCCATTACAATGCCAATTCCCGCCACGCGGCGTAAGTCACGTGGCAGCAGGCCATCCATGTTGATGTGTCATATGGAACGAACCGGGCGATAATGCGACCGTCAATGATGCATTGACCCGCATGATGTGGCGATCGGGCAACGCCATGCGGGACATATAATAACAGCGAATATGCCTCCGGCATAAAGCGAATATGCCTCCGGCATAACAAGATGCTTTGCCAGCGGGGGTTTTTTAGACATAAAGGCAACCCCCTGTGGGCAGGCAGGCGGATGGCAGATCCGCGCCCAGGGGTGAATATCGTTTTGACCAGAGGACACAGGACACGACCCATGAGTGCGACGCACATGAAAAACAGCACCGCGCGGCAGAACTGGACGCCCGGAAGCTGGCGGTCGTTTCCCATCAGGCAGGTGCCGACCTATCCCGATCCCGCGGCGGTGGAGGCGGTGGAAGAGCGGCTGCGCCGTTACCCGCCGCTGGTGTTCGCAGGTGAAGCGCGCCGCCTGAAATCCCATCTGGCACAGGCCGCGCGGGGGGAGGCGTTCGTCCTGCAGGGTGGGGCCTGTGCCGAAAGTTTCAGCGAATTCACCGCCGACATCGTGCGCGACACCTTCCGCGTGCTGTTGCAGATGGCGGTCGTGCTGACATTCGGCGCCAAGGTCCCGGTCATCAAGCTGGGCCGCATGGCCGGACAGTATGCAAAGCCGCGTTCGTCGGACACCGAAACACGTGATGGCGTGACGTTGCCGTCCTATCGCGGGGACAATATCAACGGCGCGGCGTTCACTGCCGAATCGCGCATTCCCGATCCGTTGCGCATGGAAACCGGATATTTCCAGTCAGCGGGCACGATGAACCTGCTGCGCGCGTTCGCGGGTGGCGGCTATGCCAACCTGCATGAGGTGCATCGCTGGAACCTCGGTTTCGTCGAACGTTCAGCCATGGCGCAGCGTTACGGGCAGCTTGCCGAACGTATTGGCGAAACACTGGACTTCATGGCGGCGTGCGGCCTGACGACCGCGTCGACCCCCCAGCTTGACGAGACGGAGTTTTATACCTCCCACGAGGCGCTGCTGCTGGGGTATGAGCAAGCGATGACACGTATCGATTCGACATCGGGGGAATGGTACGACTGCTCTGCGCATTTCGTATGGATCGGTGACCGCACACGCCAGCCCGATGGCGCGCATGTGGAATTCCTGCGTGGCGTACGCAACCCGATCGGCATCAAGGTCGGCCCCACCACGGGCATCGAGGATCTGGAGCAGTTGCTCGATATCCTCAACCCCACGGACGAGGCGGGGCGCATCTCGCTCATCTCGCGCATGGGGGCGACAAAGGTGCGCGACCACCTGCCGCAGCTTCTGCGCAAGGTGCAGGCGACGGGACGGACGGTCACATGGCTGTGCGATCCGATGCACGGCAATACCAGTTCGACGACGAATGGGGTAAAGACCCGCTCGTTCGACGCCATCTTGGCGGAAGTAAAGGGCTTTTTCGACGTGTTCGAGGCCGAGGGCGGTTTCCCCGGCGGCGTGCATTTCGAAATGACCGGCCAGAACGTGACGGAGTGCATCGGCGGCGCGCAATGCCTGACCGAGGATGACCTTGGCGAGCGGTACGAGACATTCTGCGACCCGCGTCTAAACGCCGAGCAGTCGTTGGAAATGGCGTTCCGCCTTGCGGAGGAACTCAAGACCCGCCTGCACCGCGTGCCCGCCGGGGAAAAGTAAAGCCCCGCCACAATGGCGGCATTGACGGAGGAAACATGTCCAGTCCCGACCATGACGCGTCTTCACCCGGGGAGGGCCACGGGGATGGCGGCCTGCCGGGCGGGACATGTGCTTCCCCTCTTTACGGGGTGCCGGATGGTGCGGCCATAACGGCGCGCACCGATGCCTATTTCAACCGCACCCGTGAAATCGTCTCCCATTTCGGGGACTGCACCGTTACCTATGCGCTGTTCCTGCGCCGGCCCGTCGTCTCCGCCCCGCGGCTGATGACCGACTGGCTGATGCAGGCTGCCCGTGCGCGCGGGAGTGCGGTCACGTGTGACGTGATATTCCCCGAAGGGACATGGGTGGGCGCGGGGGAACCCCTGGCCTATGTCACGGGGTCGTTCGCCCACCTTGCGGATCTTGAAACCCTGCTGCTGCAACAGTTGGGGCCGGTCTGTGTGGCCGCGCACAATGCGTACCAGATGGCGCTGGCACTGCCGAACGTGCGCTTCATGGCGATGGAGGCGCGGCACTGCGCGGGGTATGAGATGCAGGTACAGATGGCCTATGGCGCGTCTGTCGGCAGCAGGGCGGCGCAGGCCGAAGGTGCGCTGGGTTTCATCGGCGGGGCCAATGACGCCACCGCGCCCTATTTCGACACGGCCTTCGGCCTTGGTACGATGCCGCATGCGCTGATCGGCTATGCCGGGTCCACCCTGCGCGCGGCGGAGATGTTCCATACCGTCTATCCCGATTCGGACCTTGTGGTGCTGGTGGATTATTTCGGTCGGGAACTGACGGATGCGCTGGAGGTCTGTCGCCGGTTTCCAGACCTTGCGGCGGCGGGACGGCTGAGTGTGCGTCTGGACACCCATGGTGGCCGTTTTCTGGAGGGGCTGGACCCGCAGGGATCGTATGCCGCGCTGGAACGCAATACGCCGGGGACGATCCGGCGTTACCGGTCGGACAAGGAGCTGCGCTATCTCGTCGGCACCGGGGTATCGGCCGCCGCGATCTGGCGCATGCGCGAGGTGCTGGACGCTGCGGGCTTCCCACATGTGCGCATCGTCGCATCTTCGGGCTTCAGCGTGGAAAAATGCCTCAGCATGGCGGATGCACACGCACCGGTGGATGTGATCGGCACGGGGTCGTTCATCCCCGATCGTTGGTCCGAAACCTATGCCACGGCCGATATCGTCGCCTATGACGGGGAACCGCGCGTAAAGGTCGGGCGGGAATTCCTGCTGCGTCATGCGCGCGGGCGCGATACGGTGCGCCATTCCTGACCGGCGGGGCGGGGCATTCATGCCCCGGTTCGCCGTTGATTCCAACGAAAGGCCTGATCGTGTCGGAAAACCTATTTGCTCCCGAAGGGGGCTGGCGTGTGCGTATCATCGACCTGTCCGGTGGTGCGGAGGATAATATCGTGGAGGAAGTGGACGGTTTCCCCGACCTGATCCACGCCAATGCCTTTGCCCGTGCCTATGTCCGTGACAGCATCGAACGCTGCCGCAGCGCGGGCCTGTCGCCCAAAGAAGTGCTGCAGGCATGGTTTGCCTATGGCGAGGACGCGGAGGTGCTGGAAGCCGGTGAAAATGGCTGGCGTTCGGCCAATGAACTCGACGATTTTGCCGCTCATCGTGCATCCGCCATGGAACGCGACTGGCGTGCGCTTGACCCCCGCCGGGCGGAAGAGGACGACGACGCGGATTAAGCCCTTTCGCCATATGGCGCGTCCTGGGTGTGATGGTGCATCTGGTGACTGGTTTTTCCCACGCGATCACCGCATAAAGGGCGCATGAAACTCCGTTTTGCGCCCAGTCCGACCGGACTGATCCATGTTGGCAACGCCCGGCAGGCCATCGCCAACGCCCTGTATGCCCGCCATTATGGTGGGCGGTTCCTTCTGCGTATCGATGATACCGACGTGGCACGTTCCAAGGAGGAATATGTCACGGCATTGCAGGCGGACCTGCAATGGCTGGGCATCGAATGGGATGAATTCGTGCGGCAGTCGGACCGGCTGGACCGTTACGCGCTGGCGATTGAACATCTCAAGGCCACCGGGCGGCTGTATCCGTGTTTCGAGAGCGAGCAGGAACTTGCCTCCAAGCGTGAGGCACGGATTCGCGCGCGAAAGCCGCCGATCTATGACCGTGCGATGCTCAAACTGACACCGCAGCAGCGCGCGCAGGCCGAAGCCAATGGGAAGGTGCCGTACTGGCGCTTTCGCCTGTCGGACCGCATGGTGCGCTGGGATGATATGGTGATGGGCGAAAGCCGGGTGAAGCTGCCGTCGATTTCCGATCCCGTGCTGGTCCGCGCGGACGGGACGGTGCTGTATACGCTGGCTTCCGTCGTGGATGATATCGAAACCGGCATCACCCATGTGGTGCGGGGGGAAGACCACGTCACCAATACCGGCGTGCAGATTGATATTGCCGTGGCCCTGGGGGTTGCGGCGGACCATTTCCGCTTTGCCCACCTGCCTTTGCTGCTTGACGAAGGTGGGGGCAAGCTGTCGAAGCGTTTCGATGGCCTGTCGCTGCGTTCCCTGCGTCAGGACGGGATCGAGCCCTCGGCCGTTGTCTCCTACCTTGCCCGGCTGGGCAGTGCGGATGACCCGGAACCGATGTCCTTCGCCGATCAGGCGGCAGGTTATGACCTGTCGCGCGTTTCACGTTCCGCCGCGCGGTTCGACATGCGCCAGCTTCTGGGGCTGAACCGCCGCATCATGCACGCCATGCCGTTCGAGGAGGTGCGCCCACGCCTGCCCGAAGGTGCGACGGATGCCTTCTGGCTGGCGGTGCGGGGCAATGTGGACATGATTGGCGAACTGCGCCACTGGTGGGATGTGGTGGCCGGGTCCATCGTCCCCCCCGTCATGGAGGCGCAGGAGCGTGACTACCTGCTAAAGGCCGTGGAGCTGCTGCCTGCGGAGCCATGGGATGAACAGACATGGAAGACATGGACCACTGCCCTGAAAGAGGTAACGGGCCGTATGGGCAAGGCCCTGTTCCATCCGTTGCGTCTTGCCCTGACGGGGGAAGAAAAGGGGCCGGAGATGCGCGACCTGCTGCCGTTGATGGGATATGACCGCGTGGCCGGACGCCTGCGGATCGCGGCGCGATAGCCAGAAAGCACGGCACCGCCCCGCCACCCCGGGGTTTGGCAAGGGACATTGCCCTTTGCCAAACCTGATGGCGGGGGATCAGGCCATGAAATTTGATGAGGTGTTCTGAGACCTTTGGAGGACACCGCCTTTTTTGAAGACAAGGCGGCCGCCGGAAGCTTTTGTTACTTCCCAATCCTCTGTTTCAGGATCCCGGATTACTGCTGCCGCGCCTTGCGTCCGCGCGCCAGTTCCGTCACCACCCCATGCAGCGTGCGCAGTTCCTGTTCGGTCACTTCGCCCCGTTCGAAGAAATGCCGCAGGTTGCGTACCATGCCGGGGCGCTTCTGCTCATTTCGCAGGAACCCGCATTCGTCAAGATCACCGATCAGGTGACGCATGAAATTATCCAGTTCCCCCTTGGTCGCGACATGGGTTTCGTTGGTCATCAGCTCACGTGGCGGGGTATCGTCCTGCGTCATCCACCATTCATAGGCCATGATCATCACCGCCTGCGCCAGGTTCAGCGACATGAACGCGGGATTGAGCGGATAGCGGATCAGCGCATCGGCGCGGGCCATGTCCTCGTTATCAAGGCCCGCGCGTTCCGGCCCGAACAGCAGTCCCGTGCGCAGCCCCCGGCGCGAGATCGCGCGCAGTTCGGCGGCGCCACCCCGTGCGGTCATCACCGGCTTGACGATATGGCGCGGGCGCGGACAGGTGGCAAAGACATGGTGCAGGTCGGCCACCGCGTCACCAACCGTGTCAAACACGGTCGCGGATTCAAGGATACGGTCCGCGCCAGAGGCCGCGCGCCAGGCCCGTTCCTGCGGCCATCCGTCACGTGGCGCGACAAGACGCATGTGGAACAGCCCGCCATTTGCCATGGCGCGTGCGGTCGTACCGATATTTTCGGCCATCTGCGGGCGGACCAGGATGATAACCGGGCTGTTGCCAATGGGGCCGATATCCGCCCCGCCGTCACGTCCGGTCATGCTGTCCTCCATGTCGTGCCGCCGGGCCCGTCTTCCAATGCGATGCCCTGTTGCGCCAGTTCGTCGCGGATGGCGTCGGCGCGGGCGAAATCGCGTGCCTTGCGTGCCGCCAGCCGTTCGTCGATCAGGGCCTGGATCTTTGCCGTGTCAAGCTGCGCATCGCCGCGGAACCATGTGTCGGGCGTACTGCCCAGCAACCCGATCAGCCGTCCGGCCGCCCGCAGGTCGCGCGCGGCCTGCGCATCACCCGCCAGCGCCCGGTCCGCCATGGCATGCATTTCGGCAATGGCCGCAGGTGTATTAAGATCCTCGCACAGCGCACGTACGAAAACATCCGGCGGTGGGGTTGTCCCGGCTGCGTCCCCATCGTTCAGCATTGCCAGCGCACGATAGAACCGGTCGAGCGTCTGGCGTGCATCGTCCAGCCCGTCGCGTGTGAAGTTCAGCACCGAACGGTACTGCGCCCGCAGCAACAGCAGGCGCAGCGCCTCTGCCGGGGTGTCGCGCAGTACATCGCGCACGGTCAGGAAGTTGCCGAGGGACTTCGACATCTTTTCCCCATCCACCAGCAGCATCGCATTATGCACCCAGTGGTTGGCAAAACGCCCGTGCGGATGGCAGCACATGCTTTGCGCGCGTTCGTTTTCATGATGGGGGAACAAAAGGTCCGACCCACCACCATGGATATCGAAACTTTCGCCAAGGTAATGATACGACATGGCGGAACATTCAATGTGCCAGCCCGGACGACCCCGGCCCCATGGGCTGTCCCATCCCGGTGTATCCACGTCAGAGGGTTTCCACAGCACGAAATCACCCGGCGCGCGCTTGTAATCCGCGACGTCCACCCGCGCGCCCGCCATCAGGTCATCGGCGCTGCGGCCCGACAGCCCGCCATAATCGGGATAATCCGCCACAGAAAACAGGACATGGCCTTCGGCTTCATACGCGTGGCCATTGTCGATCAGTTCGCTGATCATGCGCTGCATCTGTTCGATATGGTGGGTGGCGCGCGGTTCAATGTCGGGTGGCAGGATGGAGACCGCCGCAAGGTCCTGATGGAAATCGTGGATGGTCCGCGCCGTCAGGGCCGTAATGGGTTCGTTGTTTTCGCGCGCGCGCGCATTGATCTTGTCATCCACGTCCGTGATGTTGCGGACATAGGTGACGTGCGGATACAGGTGGCGCAACAGGCGCACCAGCACGTCCGCCGTGACCATCGCGCGCAGGTTGCCGATATGCGCAAGGTCATAGACGGTCGGCCCGCAGTAATAGACACGGACATTTTCAGGGTCGAGCGGCGTGAACGCAACCGTCTTGCGGCTTTTGCTGTCATGCAGGCTCAGGCGGGGCATTGTGTCGGACATGATGCGCCTAGATGCGCCAGACAACGGGCCTGACGCAATACTCTTGTGGGGTGGAAAACAAAGCGGCGGTGGGCGGGCCGTCAGCCGATTTCCTGGCCGATCTGCTTGATGTCGTGAAAGGCGAGTTCGGGTTGCCCTTCCGCCGTGCGCCGCATCATGAACGCCGAAGAGGCAAGGAAGACCGGATCGCCGTCGATATCATCGGCCATGGCGCTGCGGTTGACGCTACAGAACGTCTCCAGCCGTTCGCGTGGGCCGGTGACCCAGCGAGCCAGGTTATAGGGTGTCGATTCGAAACCGATCGACACGCCATATTCCCCCTTCAGCCGCGCCTGAAGCACATCAAGCTGTAGCGTGCCGACCACGCCGACAATCGGGGGGGAGCCGTCCTGCGGCCGGAAAAGCTGCACCACGCCTTCTTCGGCCAGTTCCGTCAGGGCCTGGCGCAGTTTCTTGGCCTTCATCGCATCGTCAAGACGGACACGACGCAGGATTTCCGGTGCGAAATAGGGCACGCCGGTGAACCGCAGGTCCTCGCCCTCGGTCAGGGTGTCGCCAATGCGCAGGGTGCCGTGGTTGGGAATGCCCACCACGTCACCGGCAAAGGCTTCCTCCGCCAACTGGCGGTCGCGGGCGAAAAAGAACTGTGGTGTGTGCAGGGCGAACTGTTTGCCGATACGGACATGCTTGAGCCGCATGCCACGTTGCAGGCGCCCCGAACAGATGCGCGCAAACGCCATGCGGTCGCGATGGTTGGGGTCCATGTTCGCCTGGATCTTGAACACCAGCGCGGTCATCGCCTCTTCATCCGCATGGACGCTGCGGGTTTCGGTTGCCTGGTCGCGCGGCGGCGGCCCGAACGAGGCCAGCGCGTCAAGCAGGTCGGTCACGCCGATTTCCTTTATCGCACTGCCGAAGAATACGGGCGTCAGGTGGCCGGCGTTGAAGCTTTCGAGGTCGAATTCCGGCAAGGCCGCCTGGGCAAGTTCAAGTTCCTCGGCCAACTGGAGCATGCGTGGGTCCGACGGGTCGAGTGTGCTGGTGGTGTGCAGTTCACGGCGGTAGATGTCATAGGTGCCGACGAATTTCGCAGCCCGCCCCACCGGCCAGGTCGCGGGCGAGGTATCAAGCGCCAGCGAGGACGAAATCTCGTCCAGCAGGGCGAACGGGTCCTGTGCCTCGCGGTCCATCTTGTTGATGAAGGTGACAATGGGAATGTCACGCAGGCGGCAGATCTCGAACAGCTTGCGCGTGCGCGCCTCGATCCCCTTGGCCGCGTCGATCACCATTACCGCCGCGTCAACTGCCGTCAGCGTGCGGTAGGTATCTTCGGAGAAGTCTTCATGGCCCGGCGTGTCGAGCAGGTTGAAGATGCAGTCGCCATATTCGAATGTCATGACCGAGGTCACGACCGAAATGCCGCGATCGCGTTCGATTCCCATCCAGTCCGAACGTGTGCGCCGGCGTTCGCCCTTGGCCCGCACGTTTCCCGCCATCTGGATCGCGCCACCCGCGCGCAGGATGCGTTCGGTCAGCGTGGTCTTGCCCGCGTCGGGATGCGAAATGATGGCGAATGTCCGGCGGCGTGCGATTTCGTGCGCGATGGAGCCGGGTGCGGCAGGCGGGACGGGATCGGCGGCGGCATTCATGTGCATATACCTTCGTGCGTCGCACCATGCGACGGCACGACAGGGGCGCGCACCGCGGGGGCGCGAACGGCAGGCCACGGAAAACCGGGGCAGGCGATGACGGACCAGTATGACAGGGCCCAGTATGACAGAACCCAGTATACAGGGCCCAGTATGACAAGGCCTACAAACACGGACGCCGGACGTGGAGGCAATGCCCCACGCCCGGCGCCATGACAGCCCGGTTCCGGGTGTGGATCAGCGAGAGTAGAATTCGATGACCAGGTTCGGTTCCATCTGGACCGGATACGGGACATCCGACAGCTTCGCCGTGCGGGTGAAGGTGCCCTTCATCTGGCGATGATCGACTTCCATGTATTCCGGCACTTCGCGTTCGCCGCTCTGCGCTGCGTCAAGCACGATCGCCAGTTGCTTGGACTTTTCACGCACTTCGATCACGTCGCCATCACGCACCAGATAGGACGGGATGTTGACCTTGCGACCGTTGACCGTGATGTGGCCATGGCTGATGAACTGACGTGCCGCGAACGGGGTGATCGCGAACTTCATGCGGTAGACCACCGCATCCAGACGACGTTCCAGCAGGTCGATCAGGTTTTCAGACGTATCACCCTTGCGACGGACGGCTTCGTCATAATACTTGCGGAACTGCTTTTCGCCGATGTTGCCGTAATAGCCCTTGAGCTTCTGCTTCGCCATCAGCTGGATGGAGAAGTCGGACGGCTTCTGCTTGCGGCGCTGGCCGTGCTGGCCGGGGCCGTATTCGCGCTTGTTGACCGGGGACTTTGCACGGCCCCACAGGTTGACGCCAAGGCGACGGTTAATCTTGTACTTGCTCTCAAGGCGCTTGCTCATTGCGCGCTCTCTTTCTTCATCTGCATGGCGGGCGACCGGCATCGCGCCGGATCTGCCATGCCATGGTGTGGCACCGGTAGGTCCTGTTCCCCATGAACAGGACGGGCGCGTTCCGCATTAACCGGTGCCGGGGGAGCAATAACCCCTGAATGGCCAAGGCACCGGCCGGTCCGTCCACGTTCCCGGCAGTCGGGCGCGTATAGGGGTACGGCGTGGTGATGTCAATTCCCGCGCGGGGCGGATGGTGTAAAAGCCGGTATCATCATGGCCGGGTTGCCTGTTATGTATCAGGCTTTCCGCCCATTGGGCGACCGATCCGCATGATGCGTTCAGGAATTTGAGGGATTTTCACGATGGACACGCCATTTACACAGCGCTGGAGCCTGTTTTGCGGCCTTGGGGTGGTGCTGGTTCTGCTTGGGTTCGTGGCGTGGGTTGACGCCATCACGGTCACGATGGCCAGTACGATCCTGCTGGGGCTGCTGCTGTTCCTTGGGGGGACGGTACAGCTTGTGCATGCTTTTGTCGTGCGGGACTGGGGCGGGCGGCTGATGTCGATTCTCGGCGGTGCGCTCTATATCCTTGGCGGCACGCTGATGATGGAGGAACCTGCCACCGGTTCCATGGTCATTACCATTTTCCTGTCGGCCTGTCTGGTGGTGTCGGGCATCGGACGCATCATCATGGCAATCCAGCAGCGTGGGCTGAGCGGATGGTGGATGATCCTGATGGGGGGCGTCATCAGCCTTCTGGTGGGGGTGGTGCTCTATCTCATGCTACCGTGGTCGGGGCTGTGGCTGATTGGTACGTTCATTGCCGTCGAACTGATTGCCGCGGGCATCGGCTGGGTGCAGTTCGGGCTGGCGCTGCGGCAGGCGGCTTATCTGCCGCCCGGACAGGGTATGTAACGGGCAAGGTATGTATAACGCACAGGGTATGTAACGTGCGGGATCTGTAACCGTATCGCGACACGCCATTTCCGCGCACTGTTTTATATTCCGAAGGAAAAAGCATCACCGGCAGATCCCGACATGGGGCCAGCACGTTATCGTGGCGCCCGCCTGCCGTTTTCCTGTCGCCCTGTGATGTACAGCCCCGCCGGGTGATCCGGCGGGGCTTTTTTCATGGGGCATATGCGGTGGGTCATAACTTTATCGCAATGGAATATGGACACGATACCGGCCGGACCCTACGTTGGGGTGGTCCGCATGACTGGCGACATGAGGTGGGTTGACCACCGGGAAGTGTGGATATGGTTCCGCGCCGCTCGCCTGGGCATTCTCCTGTCATGATCGGAGCATGTGCATGTCTGCGACATCCGGCCCCACAATGCCCCGCCTTGTAGGGATTGGCCTGCTGGCGGCCGCGCTGTTTTCCATTACGTTCGTCATGAACCGTGCCATGAGCCTGGGCGGTGGCCACTGGGTATGGAGTGCGTCGCTGCGTTATGTCGATATGGCGGTGCTGCTGGCCTTGTGGCTCCTGCTGCGGCGTGGTCCTGCCTATCTGGGGGCGGTCCTACGCCTTTTTCGCGCACGCTTGGGGTTCTGGCTTCTGGCGGGCGGGATCGGGTTTGGCGTTTTCTATGCCTGCTGCTGCTTTGCCGCCGACCATGCGCCGGGATGGATCGTCGCCGCAACGTGGCAGTTGACGATCCTTGCCACCCCGTTCGTGCTGCGTGCATTTGGCGCACGTGTCCCGTTGCATGGCCTGCTGTTCCTGGGCCTGATCTTCCTCGGGGTCGTGATCCTGAACCTGCAACGTGTCTCCACCGGGGTGGGGCTGGCGCAGGTCCTCGCTGGTGTTGTGCCCGTCATGGTGGCGGCAATTGCCTATCCCGTGGGGAACCAGTTGCTTAACCGGGCAAGGCATGCGCGGGACAGCGCGGCCGTGCTGTTATGTGACCCGGTGGCGTCTGTCCTGCTGCTGACGTTGGGGGCGTTGCCGGTTTTCATGGTGCTGATCGTCGCCTTCCGGCCGCCGCCACCGGGAATGGGGCAGGTGGGGGCGACTGCCGTGATCGCGCTGGTCGCAGGATGCCTTGCGACGACATTGTTCCTTTATGCCCGCAACCTGTCGAACGATGCCCTGCGCATCGCGGCGGTGGATGCGACGCAGGCTGCGGAGGTGGGGTTTGCCCTTGTGGGGGAGATGTTCATGCTTGGCATGCCCCCGCCCGACCTGCTGGCCTGGGCGGGCCTGTTGGCCGTGATGGGCGGGCTGATCGGCTTTACGTTACAGGGCAGGAACTGACGGGGCAGGCGGGGGGATGGCGGCGGCCTATCCGTTGCGGCTGGCGTCGGGCTGTGTCGCGGCGGGCAGGTTCAGGATTTCGCGCAGGTGCGCTGCTGTGGTCGCGGCCTCGAACGCAGGGCCGCCGGGCTGGAACTCCCGCGCGGTGGTCAGCGGGCCGACGATCACCGGGTCCATTCCCGCATCCCAGATCAGTCCCTGCACCGTTTCCAGCGCCGCGCGGGAATCGCCCGCCAGCGGGATGCCCAGACGTGGCGGCCTGCGCCATGCCTGGGCGGCGATGGTGGTCATGTCCTCGGAATTGAGGCCGCGGACAACCGCACTGTTGGGAAACAGGTCGCGCGTGGTAATGCCCGCGCCCTGCTGCATCGCCAGCCGTGCGATGCCCCCGTCACGCCAGGAATAGGGGTTGGTGGCGTCGAGGATGACCTTATCCTCGGTATTGCGTCCCAATGTCTGCGCCAGTTGCGGCAGCGCGCCATAGGGCACAGCCAGCACGATGACATCGCCAAACAGCGCCGAATCCGCGGGTGTCCCGGCCCTGGCAAGGGGAAACATTTTTCGTGCAAGGCGCTTTGGCGCGTCCATTCCCCGGGCGGAAAACATGACCTGATGGCCTGCATGCGTCCATAAACGACCCAGCGTTTCCCCCACATGACCTGATCCGATCATCCCGATCCGCATTGGGGCCGTGGCGTGGCCCCGCCGGGCGCGGGCGAGTGGGGATAGCAGTGTCGCGATCCCGGCAAGCGTTCCAAGGGCCATGCGGCGGGTCAGCGGGGAAGAAGACATAAGGAACGGGTACCTGGTCCTGTTAGAAGAAATGCAAATGCCGGTGGAGGGTGCGCAGCCCCGCTCCGCATGGGGTGACGCGCATGGCGCCGGCAGAGTATGCGATGGCCGCGATACCTTTGAAACGAAAAAATCATGTCCCCCGGCCCAGCGGGTGAGGCGATGCCGGGGGATGCTGTTGGTGCTTTGGCGCGGGTCCGCTATATTGCGTCATCTATTTCATGTGTCATGGCCCGCAGGAGAGACGCAGATGCCCGACGCCGACAGTCATGCGGATCATCCCCTGTCCGCCAGCCCACAGTCCGTTGCTGCGGATATCGCGCACGAACAGGCGGTTTCAACGGATGTTCCCGATCCCCGACCCGTGCCGGGCACACAGCCCCTGGCCCCAGAAACCCGTGACGCGGCAGGCGATGCCGCCGATGCCGCCGCCGTCGCGACAGGGGGCGCTACGGCCACTGCCGCTGTGCTGCCCGGGATCATGCCGTTCAAGGAACTGCTGCAACTGATGGGGGCGGTTATCTTTGTCATGGTGTTGCTGGCGATTGGCTGGGCCGCTGCACATGCGTCCGGGGTCTGGCCCGAATAAGTGGGTATCTGGAAATAATGGATATGGGAAATACATGACCATGTCCTGCGTCATCCCCCTGGTCGGCGGATGACGTTGCGCGTTGCTTTTGCAGGGGCGGGGAATGCCGCCTTTATTCAAACGTCAGCGCCTTTTGAAGCAAGGCGCTGGTCAGGAACTGTTGTTGTTTCCAAGAGAGTATTTGGAAACAAACCATTGATGAAAAACAGGAAAAGTTTTTGGGTGTCGCCTTTTTTTAAAAAGGCGACGTCTTCTGAAGCTTTTTGGAAAAAGCTTCACCAAAAACCTTTATAATTTCAGTGTGTTATTAAGTATGGCTTTTCAAGAAGTCCTTTGAATCAAAGACGGCGACCTTTCCCGCCATGTGAGGCAAGCTTCAGCCTGTCGGGGCGTGTGCGTCCAGCAGGGCCTGCAATGCCGCCATATCCGCTGGGGCAAGAGCCTGTGCATTTGCAACATTTGTGCTGACCTGCCGTGCGCTTGTGGCGCCGGCGATGACCGATCCCACGACATCATGTGACAGCAGCCAGCCAAAGGCGAGTGCGGGCAGGTCCAGTTCGCGCTCCGCGCCAAAGGTCTTCAGCCGTTCCAGCAACGTCCAGTTCGAATCCGTCAGGTAACGTTCATGCAGATAGGTCCACGCCGCCAGACGACTGCCTGCGGGCGGCGGTGCGTTGCGTTTGTATTTTCCCGTCAGGACGCCACTGGCCAATGGGAAATAGGGCAGAAGCCCCAGCCCGAAATGCCGCATGGCTGGAATAAGGTCATGTTCGGCCCTGCGTGAGAGCAGCGAGAATTCGTCCTGACAACTGATGAATCCGCCCATTCCCGCCGCGCGGGCTGTATGCTGCGCATCGGCCACCTGCCATGCGGGCAGGTTGGAACAGCCCGCGTACAGGATTTTCCCCGCCCGTGTCAGGTCATCCAGCGCGCGCAGTGTTTCGTCGATCGGGGTGGTGGGATCGGGCATATGAAGCTGGTAAAGGTCGATATAATCCGTGCGCAGGCGACGCAGGCTGTCTTCCACCGCGCGGCGGATATACCGGCGCGACGCTCCTTGCAGATGCCCATCGGTATCCATGGGCATGCCGAATTTCGTCGCCAGTACGATGTCGCGGCGGCGTGGGCCAAGAATTGCGCCCAGTGCCTCCTCCGATGCGCCCGCATGGGCATCACGGCGGCCATAGACATCGGCCACGTCAAACAGCGTGATCCCGCATTCCAACGCCTGATGGACGACCGCGCGCGACGTGTCGAGGTCAATACGTCCGCCAAGGTTGTTGCATCCCAGCCCGATGGCAGAAACCTGTAGGCCCGAATGGCCCAGATGACGCATCTGCATGGTTTGTCCTTCCTTCGGGTGATGATTGATAAAGACGCCCGGATGCCACCAGTTACCTGAATGGGACGGTATTTTTTCAGGTCTTTGCAACTGCGGCAGCGGATATTTTATTTCCAAGTGGTTTTCCGGCACGGGCCATTATGGCATGTCCAGCCCGATGGAAACCGGGCAATGATCCGACAGGCGTGATTGCAATGTCGGGTCATGTTCGCGATATGTCATGACGCGCAGGCTGTCGGGGTGCAGCCATTGCCGCGCCTGATCGCCAAGCACGATATGGTCGATGAAGTAGTTTCCACCCCAACATGGGCTTGCCAGTCCCACAGTTGGCGCCACCAGCGGACCATTTTCACCCAACATGGCCAACATGGCGTCGCCGGGGCCAAGCATATGGTTGAAATCGCCCATAATGGCGAAAGGTTCACCTTCATCCTGGCGTTCCATGATCCAGTCCGTCAGGGCGGCGACCTGCCGATACAGGGTGCGGCAGGCGGGACGCCGGTCATCTGGCGCACCATCGCGGCATCCGGCCTTCAGATGGATTACCAGCACACGCAGGCTGGCGCGTCCATCGCCCACCGTGACGTCCAGCCCGCTGCGCAGATGGCGGGGCGCGTCGGGGGGATAGACGTCAATGGCGCGCACATCAGGATGGCGCGTCACGATCAGGCCGCCCCGCACGGCCAGCGCGGTTTTCTGTACCACCCCATCGCCAGAGATGAGGATGCGGTAATCAGGCGCGGGAAACAGACGTGCGGCGAGTTCGGGCGTATCCACTTCTTCCAGTGCTGCGATGTCAGGATGCAGGCGCGCGGCATAGCGGGCCAGCCGCACGATGTCCGCCATGTCACGTGGACGCACGTCATCGGGCAAGGCGCGGTCCCCCGCCGGACGGGTGGTCAGCCAGTCGAGGTTCCATGTGGACAGCCGCAAGGGCATGGCATGGGCCATCATTGGCATATGGCCCCCCGTGATCAGGACCATCAGTAAAAACACGAACGGGCGCGGCAGGCGGGACATGCCCGACCTTACCGCGCCCGTGACCGCAACGCAGGGGTTAATGGGAGAAAAGGATCAGGCCGATTGCGCCTGTGCCGCAGCCGTAGAGGCACGCAGCGTCTCGATCGCGTCATGCACGCTGACGAAATGGCGCGAGGTTTCGTCAAGGATCACGACTTCGCCGCTGGGAATGTCATAGAACCAGCCCTGCAACGTCAGTGTATTGCGCGCAAGGCCCGCCGCCACCGCCGGATGCGTACGCAGGTGCGAGATCTGTAAAAGCACATTCTGTTCCGCAAGGCTGCGCACGGAGGCCGGGCCAGCGTCGGAGACCTCCAGCACGGCGCGGGCGGCTTCGGCGTTACGCAGCCACGAGGCAACGGTCGGCATCTTCGCCAGCTTTGACGGGTCGGGGTCCAGCAGCGCCTTCATCGCGCCGCAATCCGAATGCCCGCAAACGATGATGTGCGAGACCTTGAGCGCGAGAACCGCATATTCGATGGCCGATGACACACCACCCAGCATCTCCCCATAGGCGGGGACGATGTTGCCGATATTGCGCAGGACGAACAGTTCGCCGGGCTTGGTCTGTGTAATCAGGCTTGGGTTCACGCGGCTGTCGGCGCAGGCGATGAACAGGGTGCCGGGTGCCTGCTGGTCTGCAAGGCTGGCGAACAGGTCGCGGTTCTTCGGAAAGACCTCGGTATTGAAACGTTCCACGCCATGCAGAAGGTCAATCAGGGTTTCACGGGCATTCGTATCGGTCATGTCGGCACTCCTGTCACGTTATGTCCGGAACGGTAACACTCAATCATGAACAGGGTCCTGATATGAAGTGTTATTCTTATTTCCTATACATTTTAATGCATGAAGTAAACAGATGTTCCCAGTGGAAGTGATTTAGAAATACTATGTAAATGTAATTAAAAAATGTTCATCTTTATAGAGGGTATCGTTAATAAATATGGGTACCAATGGTTATATTATACTGAAACAGGTGCCTGCGGATCGGGACGTTACAAAAAAGGCGGAGCCATTGGCCCCGCCCTTCATGGTAATAACGACGTAATAACGCCCTGGGGGCAGGATTTCAGCCCTGAAGCATCTGGGGCAGCGCCGCGCGGATCGCATCAAGTGCTGCCTGCGCCTTGCTGATGTCCGGGCCGCCGGCCTGCGCCATGTCCCGCCGGCCACCGCCGCCCTTGCCGCCCATTGCCGCGCTTGCGATCCGTACCAGCGCCACGGCATCCACCTGTTCCGCACGATCGGTGGTGACGGCGACAACAATGCTGCCTTTGCCATCGGCGGTGGAGACAAGCGCTACCACGCCAGAACCGATTTCCTTGCGCAGGGAATCCGCCAGCGGCTTGAGCTCCTTGGGCGGCAGGTCGCCTACGTTGCGTGCGACAAAGCTGGTTCCGGCCACGTCCTCGACCTTGGGCGTGCCGTCACCACCGGCGGCAAGCTTGCGTTGCAGGTCGGACAACTGGCGTTCCATGACCCTGCGTTCCTCCAGCAGCGCGGCAAGGCGTTCGGGGGCTTCCGCCGGGGTGACGCGCATCATCGCCGCCATCTGGAACAGGCGCTGTTCCGTGGTGACGGCCGCTGTTTCCGCCGCCTTGCCGGTCACGGCTTCGATACGGCGCACACCGGAGGAGACGCCATTTTCCGCCGTGATACGGAACAGGCCGATATCGCCCGTGCGCCGCACATGCGTGCCACCGCACAGTTCGATCGACCAGGCCGCGCGCCCGTCTTCTGGTCCGCCCATCGACACCACACGGACTTCGTCACCATATTTTTCACCAAACAGGGCCATCGCCCCCTGTTCGATCGCCTCATCGGGTGTCATGTGACGGGTCGTGACCTCGGTGTTCTCGCGGATGCGGGCGTTCACCTCGGCCTCGATATCCGCCAGTTCCTCTGGCGTGATCGGGCGCGGCTGGCTGACGTCAAAGCGCAGACGGTCCGGGGCGTTCAGGCTGCCTTTTTGCGTCACATGTGCGCCAAGGCGACGGCGCAGCGCCTCGTGCAGCAGGTGTGTGGCGGAATGGTGCGCGCGGATCGCGCTGCGCCGTTCGTGGTCCACACGGGCGGTGACGGCATCACCGGGATGGACTGTCCCGTCGATCACGGTGCCGGTATGCACCAGCAGATCGCCCAGTTTTTTCTGCGTATCGGTTATGGCGATTTTCAGGCCCTTGGCCGTGATCGTGCCGGTATCGCCCACCTGGCCGCCGCTTTCGCCATAAAATGGCGTCTGGTTCAGCAGGATTTCCACCTTTGTGCCCGGGCCTGCGGCATCGACGCTGGCGCCATCGACAATGACGGCCTGTATTTCGGCATCAGAGATTTCGGTCGTATAACCAAGGAATTCAGAGGCGCCGAATTTATCGCGGGCCTCGAACCAGATGGTTTCTGTGGCGCTGTCGCCTGATCCGCTCCATGCCGCGCGGGCGCGCTGGCGCTGGACTTCCATGGCCTCGTCAAAACCTGCGACATCCACCCCATGATGGCTGTTGCGCAGCGCATCCTGTGTCAGGTCGAGCGGGAAGCCGAACGTATCATACAGCTTGAACGCCACCGCGCCCGGCAGTGGCGCACCCGCGGCAAGATTGGCGGTTTCGTCCTCCAGCAGCGCAAGGCCGCGTTCGAGCATCGCCTTGAAACGCTCTTCTTCCCCGCGCATCGTCTCTTCGATCAGGGCACGTGCCTGCACCAGTTCGGGATAGGCGCCGCCCATCTGGCGTATCAGGGCGGGCACAAGTTTATAGAAGGTGGGTTCGGTCGTGCCCATCATATGCAGATGACGCATGGCGCGGCGCATGATGCGGCGCAGGACATAGCCGCGCCCGTCCTTGGACGGCAGGACACCATCAGCAATCAGGAAGGAAGTGGAACGCAGATGGTCGGCCACCACGCGGTGGCTGGCATTGAAGGGCCCATCCGGGTCCTGTCCCGTAACCTCGGCAGAGGCAAGGATCAGCGCGCGGAAGGTGTCGATGTCATAATTGTCGCGCTTGCCCTGCAGGATCGCGGCAAAGCGTTCCAGGCCCAGCCCGGTGTCGATCGACGGGCGGGGCAGGGGGGGAGCGCACGCCGGGCGGGTTTTCGAAATACTGCATGAACACGAGGTTCCATATTTCGGTAAACCGGTCCCCGTCCTCATCGGGTGATCCCGGTGGTCCACCGGCCACTTCCGGCCCATGGTCATAAAAGATTTCCGAACATGGTCCGCATGGCCCCGTATCGCCCATGCGCCAGAAATTGTCGGTGGTCGGGATGCGGATGATGCGGCTGTCGGGCAGGCCCGCGATCTTGCGCCACAGGGCGGCGGCTTCCTCGTCTTCGGAATAGACGGTGGTCAGCAGCCGGTCCTTTGACAGGCCGAACGTGCCTGTCACCAGTTTCCATGCCAGTTCGATGGCTTCGGCCTTGAAATAATCGCCGAAGGAGAAATTACCCATCATCTCGAAGAAAGTATGGTGGCGTGCGGTATAGCCGACATTGTCGAGGTCGTTATGCTTTCCGCCCGCGCGCACGACCTTCTGCGCCGTGGTGGCGCGGCAGTAGGGGCGGGTTTCCTGGCCGGTAAAGACATTCTTGAACTGGACCATGCCTGCATTGGTGAACAGCAACGTCGGATCGTTGTTGGGAACCAGTGACGAGGATGGAACGATCTGGTGTCCGTTCGCGGCGAAATAGTCCAAAAAGGTGGCGCGAATGTCATTTGTTGTTGGCATGGCGGAAAACAGACGATCCTGTGGTGAAAGAAATTGCGGTCTTGGTTCCCTTCACCTAGCGCACGCGTAACGCCACAGGAAGGGTATACATGACCCGGCCCGCCACATGATGTCGTGTGCCGAAACCGGGCGCGTAATGTAGCCGCGTATGAAGACGAGGAAAATGGACATGACATGGGATGCGCAACGTGACTGGCCCCTGCTGGAATCTGGACTGGCGGGGCGGTTGCGCCGGGATTGCATGGAGGAATGGGAACGCTTCATCCACCATCCTTTTGTCAGGGGGCTGGCCGATGGGACATTGCCGGAAAATGCGTTCCGGAACTTCCTGATTCAGGATTACCTCTATCTGGTCCAGTATACCCGTGCCTGTGCGCTGTCGGTTCATAAATCGACAACGGTGGAGGACATGCGCGCTGCTGCTGCTCTGGTATCGGGCATCCTGGATACGGAACTGCCGCTGCATGTGAACTATTGCAAGGGATGGGGCATTGACGAGGACATGTTGCGTTGCGCGCCGGAATCCCTCGAACTTCTGGCCTATAGCCGCTTTATCCTTGATCGTGCGCAGACGGGGGATCTGCTGGACCTGCTGGTGACACTGGCGCCATGCATGATCGGATATGGGGAAATAGGTGCGCGCCTGCATGCCGATCCTGCGACCCGGCGCGACGGCAATCCCTACTGGTCCTGGATCGCGTTATATGGCGGTCAGGAATTCACTGATCTGGTAGAGGGGGGAATCCATCGTCTGAATAGGGTGGGCGCGCAATATGGCGCCGATGCCCGCTATCACATGCTCCGGGCGGAGTTCAACACGGCAGTTCGCCTGGAGGCCGCCTTTTGGGAGGCTGGACAAGGCGTTGGTGCATAATAATACATTGATAAATAATGGAAAAACTTGGAATCGTTGCCTTGTTTCTTAAAGTCGGTCTTTTCCAAGGCTTCCCTGCAAAAACGTCATCAAAACTTTTATTATTTTAGTGGGAAAAGTAAGAGGCTGTTTGAAAAGTCAGGCTCAATAATATCCTGAAATCATAAAGGTTTTTGGTGAAGCTTTTTCCCGGGCCTGTTTGGAATTAAGTTTTCTAAAGGATCCAGATGTGTTTCAAAGATCCTATGGATCGCTTGATACTGACGGATGCCCAATGGGCGAAGATGTGCCTTGGCAAGAAAACGGATCGCGGACGTAGCGGGAAGGATAACCGCCTCTTTATCGAGGCGGTCTTATGGATTGCGCGGACCGGCAGCCCATGGCGGGACCTTCCGATATATTTCGGGCATTGGAACTCGGTTTACTCGCGCTACAGCGACTGGACGAAAGCCGGAGTTTTCCAGAAAATTTTTGAGGCCGTCTCTGACGATGCCGACATGGAATATGCGATGATTGACGGTACGGTGGTTCGGGTTCATCGCCACGGCCAGGGCGCAAAAGGGGGACCCGAAGCCAGGCGATAGGACGCAGTGTGACGGGATGGTCGACCAGGATCATCGCCATGACCGACGCCCTGGGCAATCTGGTCCGCTTCACGCTGATCCCCGGCCAGCATTACGACACGGTCGGGGTTGCGCCCCTTCTGGAACCGGCGGATTTCAAGGCGCTTCTTGCCGACAGGGCGTTTGATGCCCACTGGATCGTGGACGCCCTACACGCGCAAGGCGCCTGTGTAGTCATTCCCCAGCGGAAGAACCGCCTCGACAGGCGCCCGTTCGATGCCGCCCTGTTCAAGCGCATCGCCATGCGAAGTGAAAAGACAGATAAATCCTTTGCAGCCATGATCTATCTCACAGCCGCTATCATCAATTCACGATAATTCCCAACGCGCCCTGATAAAAAAGAAAAGTTTTTTGGGTGCTGCCTTTTTTCAAAAAGGCAGCGTCTTTCGAAGCTTTTTAGAAAAAGCTTCACCAAAAACCTTTATGATTTCAGTATGTTATCGAGGATGACTTTTCAAACAGTCTCTAAGAACAAAGAACTCTCCAAGGGGTCGCATCAGGAACTCGTAAAGGAATCCGTCAGGCGGGGGTATGCAGTTCCCTGCCAAGTTCGCGCAGGCCGCTGGCCGGAAAGGTAGCCTGCGGCTGCCCCGGCACATCGACGCGGAAGGTAAACAGCCCCCCCGTCTGCGGCTGTGTGGCCAGCACGTCGTCCGACAGCCCCTTGCGCGCCGTCGTAACGAACACCGTGCGGTAATCCGCCCCACCAAAAGCAATCTTGGTGACATTACGCGCGGGGACAATAACTGGCGGCAGGCCCTGTCCATCGGGCAGGAAACGCGCAATCCGGCCGCCCCCCCAAACCCCGACCCACAGGCATCCGGCGCTGTCCACGACCACGCCATCGGGATACCCATCCGTCAGGCGGGCAAAAACACGGCGATTCGACAACATGCCATCATCGGACAGGTCAAAGGCATAAATGGATTGCTGCTGCGAATCGTTATGATACAGCGTCCGCCCATCGGGGGAGAGCGCGGGACCATTCGTCACCACATACCCCTCGTCCTGCCGCACGATCCGCAGGCTGCCATCAGCCTGGCGCGTGACGGAATACAGGGCGCCAGATGGGGAAGTTTCCCCGTCATCCATGGTGCCAAACCACAGGCGGCCGCGCGGGTCCACATATCCGTCATTGATCCGGTTTCCCGGCTGTTCAGGTTCCACCACCGCCTGTGCGCTGAAATGTCCGGTCCGGGGATCGAACACATGCAGGCCGTCCTGTAACCCGCACATGAAGGTGCCATCCGCGACGGGCACAAGGAAACCCGGACGATGCGGCGCCTTCCACGAGGCCTGCGCCCCGGTGGCGGGGACATGGCGATGGATGGCCGACCCGACGATATCCACGAAATAGAGCGCCTGCTCAGCCTCTGCCCAGACCGGGCCTTCACCAAGCTGCGCCTTGAGATCCCATGCGCATTGCGGTGTCATCGTGTCCATGCTGCTTCCTTTGCGGATATATCGGATGGGTGGGACTCTATCGCAAAATGCCATGATGCGTGCATCCCCCCATCTGGCCCATGCCCCCTTCCACGCGGTCATGGCCAAGACTTTTGGCGCGATATCCTGTAGCCTGCGTGTTGATTGATCCCTTCGCCCCCAACCCGATGGATAACGACGCCATGAACCCGACCGCCTGCATTCTGGTTATCGGTAACGAGATCCTGTCCGGACGGACGCAGGATGTGAATGTGCAATATATTGCCCACCGCCTGACGCAACTGGGCATCAGCCTGCGGGAGGTACGGATCATTCCCGATATCCGCCCCGTGATTGTCAATGTCGTGACCGAAGCGCGCGCGGCCTATGACCATGTCTTTACCACGGGCGGGATCGGCCCGACGCATGATGACATCACCTCATCTTGCGTGGCCGACGCATTCGGCGTGCCATGGGCCCCCCACCCCGAAACGTTCGCCCTGTTGGAAAAACATTTCGCACCGGGTGATTTCAACGCCGCACGCCAGCGTATGGCCACCCTGCCGGAAGGGGCGACCCCCATTCGCAATCCCATCTCCATCGCACCGGGCTTCACCATGGGGAACGTGCATGTCATGGCGGGGGTGCCCCGCATCATGCGCGCCATGTTCGAGGAAATCGCCCCGACCCTGCGTCACGGCACGCCGGTCACATCACGCAGTTGGCATGCATTCGGCCTGTATGAAGGGGCATTGGCGGCGAATCTGGAAAACATCCAGAATGCCCATCCCGATATTGATATCGGTTCTTACCCGTTCCACGACCATGACGGGCATGGCGGCGTGGCCTTGGTGTGCAAGGGACTGGACATGGACGAAGTCACGCAGGTCGCCCGCGATATCGAAGCCATGATCCGGGAAATGGGTTTCACACCGCTGGAAGGTGAACCCGCGCACAAGGCATGAAGCCCCCGGCTCCAATGCCTTCACGCCTTCACGCCTTGTGTAGAAACGGATTTTGGGGCGTTTTAAGAGACTGTTTGAAAATTCAGGCTCAATAACATCCTGAAATCATAAAGGTTTTTGATGAAGCTTTTCAGGAAAAGCTTCAGAAGACGCCGCCTTTTTGAAAAAGGCGGCCCCCAGAAACTTTTCTTATTTTCTCAATGATGTGTTTTCAAACAATCTCTGAAAAGCGCCACCAAAAACCTTTATGATTTCAGGTGGCGGCGAAGGGACACGCGCGCAGGCATGATCTCAGGCGACCTTGTCGCGCCCCATCGCAAGGAATTTTTCCCGCCGCTGTGCCTTGAGCAACGTGGCATCCTTTTTCATCAGCCCCGGCAGTTCCGCCGCAATGGCATCACCCACCGCACGGATCGTCGCCTTGGGGTCACGCTGCGCCCCGCCAAGTGGTTCGGGAATGATCCGGTCGATCAGCTCAAGATGCAGGAGATCCTGCGCCGTCAGCTTCAGCGCCCCGGCGGCCGTGCTGGCCTGCTTGGGGTCACGCCACAGGATGGAGGCACAGGCCTCTGGCGAAATGACGGAATAGATCGCATGTTCCAGCATCATGACCCGATCCCCGGCGCCAAGTGCGATCGCCCCGCCGGAGCCCCCTTCGCCGATCACGGTCGCAATGACCGGAACCGGCGCGGACAGGCAGGTGTCGATCGACCGTGCGATGGCCTCCGCCTGTCCGCGTGCCTCCGCATCAATGCCGGGCCATGCGCCGGATGTGTCGATAAAGGTCAGGACCGGCAGGCCAAACTGCCCCGCAAGCTTTATCAGGCGCTGCGCCTTGCGATAGCCCTCGGGCCGCGCCATGCCGAAATTATGCTGAAGGCGGGTCTCGATCTCGGCCCCGCGTTCCGTGCCGATCACGACGACAGGCTGTCCATTGAAACGGCCAAGCCCACCGATAATCGCCTTGTCCTCGCCAAACTGGCGGTCACCCGCTAGCGGCGTGAATTCGCCGATCAACCCGGCGATGTAATCGACCGTATGGGGACGCTGCGCATGGCGGGCGACCTGCACCTTCTGCCATGGGGTCAGCTTGGCATAGGCCGCACGCAATTCGCGGTCGGCCTTTTCCGTCAGGCGCGCGATCTCATCGGCAATATTAATGCCGTCAGGACCGGACATCTTGCGAAGTTCGTCAATCTTGTTTTCAAGCTCGGCGACGGGCTTTTCGAAATCTAGAAACTGGCGCATGGCCTGCCGATAGCACAGGCCGGGGCGCAGCCAAACAGATTCTGCACCGATCATCGCGCGTTTTTCCTGCCCCGCGTATTTTTTACCGCTGGCGGCGGCGCCATGCGGGCCTCCCCACATCAGGCGGGGGCATGTTCCGACAACGGATGATGATGGCGCAGTGCCTCTTGCAGCCGTTCGGTCAGGACATGGGTATAAATCTGTGTGGTGGTAATGTCGGCATGGCCCAGCAACACCTGCAACGCCCGCAGGTCCGCCCCGTGCGAAAGCAGATGCGTCGCAAAGGAATGGCGCAGCACATGCGGCGACAGGCGCTGCGGGTCCAGCCCGGCCTTCAGCGCGACATCATGCAAGATGCGGTCGAATCCCTGCCGCGTCATGGCACGCAGCGGGTTGCGGCCGGGAAACAGGAACATACTGCGCAACGGGCGGTCCATGCGCATCAGCTCATCGGCCGCGTCGCGCGCGCGCGACGACAGGGGCACCATGCGTTCGCGCCCCCCTTTCCCCCGCACAAGTAGCATTCCCGTCGTGCGTTCCAACGCCGCACGCGGCAGGGACAGCAGTTCCGAAATACGCAACCCCGAGGCATACAGGATTTCAAGCGCGGTACGCGCGACCAGCATACGCCGAACCTCATGCGCGCCGGCATCGGCACGCGCGACACACGCCGCCAGCAGGGCGTCCACATCCCCTTCGGACAGGAACCGCGGCAGCGTGGCGCCCAGGCGCGGGGCCTCCAGCATACTGGCGGGATTGTCGGGGCGGCGCCCCTCACGCACAAGGAAGAGGTAATATTGCCGCAGGCATGACAGCCGCCGCGCCTGGGTCCGCGCCGAAAGCCCGGCCTGCGCCAGACCCGAAAGATATGCACCAAGCTGCCGCGCCGATGCCTGCGGTAACGACGCGCCCTCCACCGCCAGTGCGGTGCCGAGGTCGTCAAGATCGCGGCGATAGGCCTTCAGCGTATTAAGCGCGGCCCCACGTTCGGCGGCCAGCATTTCCAGGAACGCATCGACGCCATCCGCACTCATTGCGCGGGCATGGGCGCGGGCGTGGGCTTGACCAGCGGCATGACCGGCAGAGGTGCGGGCGGGGCCATCGCCATGGGCGGCGGCGCGGCAGGGGCCGCTGCCATCGACAGGTCGCGATGCACGTCCTGCTGTACCAGCGCGGGCGGGAACATACCCAGCGATACGAACCCGCCGACCATGCAGAGCAGCACGACCGCGAACACAGCGACAATAATACGGCCCATGACAGTTTCCCCCATGCAAAGGATGCGCAAGATACCAAGGTGACGCCCCGAAAAGCCATCCATGACCACGCATTGGCGGCGTGCGGTCTTCCCCGCTATCCGTTTTTTCCCGCTCTATGTTAGGTTGGGCGTCATGTCACGCCCGATTTCATCCGATACGCCCCCGACGGCGCACCCCGCGTCCACGCATAACGACGCCACGCCCCTGTTCATCCCCCTCGACCTTGATGCGCTTGGCCATGGCCGACATGCCATCCCCAGCATGCCACAGGGACGCAGCATCGTGCTCGTAGGGCTCATGGGGGCGGGAAAGACCACCATCGGGCGCCTGCTCGCCGCGCGGCTGAACCTGGAATTCGTGGATTCGGACGAGGAAATCGAACGCGCGGCAGGCTGTTCCATCGCCGATCTGTTCCAGAAATATGGCGAGGCGGAATTCCGCCGGGGCGAACACATGGTCCTGCGCCGCCTGCTGTCGGGACCGCCGGTCGTGCTGGCGACGGGCGGGGGCGCCTTCATGGACCCGCGCACCCGCGCGTGCATGCGTGAAAATGCAACGTCGGTCTGGCTGCGCTGCCCGTTGCCGGTCCTGCTGCAACGTGTGCAGGACCGCACCCATCGCCCGTTATTGAACGTCGACTCGCCCGCGACGGTCCTGTCGGACCTTATGCGCAAGCGCCATCCCGTTTATGCCGAAGCAGACATTATCGTCGATTGTGGAGATGACAACGTGGAGCACAGTGCCGACCGGGTCCTGGGGGCCATCAACACCGCACGCCGCCCCCTGCTGGTGCCGGTAAAGCTGGAACGTGCCAGTTATGACGTGCTGATCGGGACGGACCTGATCCGTCGCGCGGGTGCGCACCTGTCCGCGCTGCTGCCGCAGAAACGGGTCATGATCGTCACCGACGCGAATGTTGCGGCCCTTCACCTTCCGGCCCTGCACGCGGGGCTGGAGGAAACCGGCATCCAGCACGAGACCATTACCGTGCCGCCGGGCGAAGGGTCAAAGACGCTGTCCGAATACGGGCGCGTCACCAATGCCCTGCTGGAGGCCGGGGTCGAACGCGGCACCACCGTCATCGCCCTGGGGGGTGGGGTCGTGGGGGACCTGACGGGATTCGCCGCCGCGACCACCCTGCGTGGCCTGCCATTCGTGCAGATCCCGACCACCTTGCTGTCGCAGGTCGATTCGTCCGTGGGGGGCAAGACCGGGATCAACACGCCCTTTGGCAAAAACCTGCTTGGTGCGTTTCACCAGCCTCTTTCCGTCCTGGTGGACACGACGGCGCTGACCACGTTGCCCGCGCGCGAAATCCGCGCCGGATATGCCGAAATCCTGAAATCGGGCCTGCTGGGCGATGCCGACCTGTTCGAATGGTGCGACCGGCACGCTCAGGCAGTACTGGAGGGCGACCCGGCCATGCAGGCAGAAGCCATCCGCCGGGCCTGCGCCTTCAAGGCCACCGTCGTCGCCGATGATGAACGTGAGGAACGCAAGACCAACGGGCGCGCGCTGCTTAACCTTGGGCATACGTTTGGCCATGCGCTGGAGGCGGAGCTTGGTTATGACGGACGGCTGTTGCATGGGGAGGGGGTCTCGATCGGGCTGCGTCTTGCATTCATGCTGTCTGTGCGGCTGGGATATTGCGCGCAGGCCGACCTTGAACGCGTAAGCGCACATCTGGACCGCCTGGGCATGCCCGCACGCATCAGTGATACGGGGGAGGCATTTTCCGCCGCCACCCTGATCCGCCATATGCAGCGTGACAAGAAAATGCGCGACGGGCGGCTGTCCTTTGTTCTTGTCCGCGGCATTGGCAAGGCATTCACCTGCCGCGATGTGCCCGATGACGCGGTGGCCGACGTACTGCGCGCGGATGGCTGCCGCCCCTGATCGTAATCACTATCCCATGTCCCGTCCCGGCGGGCGGGGCGTGATGTTTATGCAACAACCGGCCGGATGATGGGGGCCACACGCCATCATCCGGTGCGTATTTACCTTATCTCAACCTGTCTCCCTCAAAACGAAGCCGCCAAGGGTCGTAACGGGAGATCTGGAAAGAAATATTCCCGCACTATTCCCCCTGGCGTCGCAAGAGAAAAGCATAAGCTTTATTCGCTCAACATTGTATCGCCCTTGGTGGAACTGCCCCCTGTATCCACAAGCACAGGCGTACGATCAGGTTTAAGGACGGGAATATGCGTCTGCGTACGGCGTTACTGGCAACGACCCTGATGGCCGCCGCCCCGGCGGCGTCAATGGCCACGACAATCACCGGCCCCTATGTCGGGATCGGGGGGGGGTATGACCTCACCCAGGTCCAGCACGGCCACGGGGTTGACCGCGACGGTGGTCCCAACCATCAGGAAAACGAGGTCGGGACACGCGACCGCCTGCGCCATGGCAATGGCTGGACCGGCTTTGGCGGGGTGGGCTGGGGCTTTGGCAACGGGCTGCGCGTGGAAATCGAGGGGGATTACAACTGGTCGCAGATCAACCGTGAAACGATCGGCGGCGGGGCGAATACCTTTGTCGGCCGCACCCACGGTTCCGACCGGTCCTATGGCGGGTTCCTTAATGTCCTGTATGACATCGACCTGAAGCGCCTGTTCAACATCGACGTTCCCGTCACGCCATTCGTCGGTGTCGGTGCGGGCTATCTGTGGCAGGATGTCAGCACCTCGACCGGCTACAACATCAGTGGCGTCAGCGCGAACGTCCGCCACATGGGCGGCAACCAGGGCTTTGCCTATCAGGGCATCGTCGGCGCGGCCTATGATATCCCCGGTGTCCCGGGCCTGCAGATGACCACCGAATACCGCATGATCGGTCAGCCGCAGTCCTTTACCATGGGCAACGCAGGCAGCCAGACCAGCATCGGCAGCCCGTGGAACGCGGAACGCAATGGCTATGTCCATTTCGATCACCGCTTCAACCACCAGTTCATCGTTGGCGTGCGCTATGCATTCAACCATGCGCCGCCGCCGCCGCCGCCGGCCCCCACCGTGGCCCCGCCCGCACCGACCGCGGCACGCACCTATCTTGTCTTCTTTGACTGGGACGGCGCAGCCCTTACCGGTCGTGCGCGTGAAATCGTGGCCGAAGCCGCACAGGCATCCACACACGTCCAGACCACCCGCATCGAGGTCAATGGCTATACCGATAACTCGGCAGCGCAGCCCGGTCCCCGTGGGCAGCAGTACAACATGGGCCTGTCCCTGCGTCGCGCCAACAGCGTGAAGGCCGAGCTGATCCGTGACGGCGTGCCTGCCAACGCCATCGACATCCAGGGCTATGGCGAAGCGCACCCGCTGGTTCCGACCGGACCCGACACGCGTGAGCCCCAGAATCGCCGCGTCGAAATCATCCTGCACTGATATCGCGACGATTATTGATAAAGGGGGAAAGGGGCGCTTCGGCGCCCCTTTTTCATGGCGATACCGATTCCTGCCGCCGCAATAGATAACCGGCGGTAAAATAAGGCAGAAACATCACATACTGTTCCTCATACATTCCCATCCAGGGTCAGGATGAAATTTATAAGATTTCAGAGACATTTCGCGATATCTCCTTTTTAACAAAAGAAAAAATAAAATCATACCTCACAGTATCTTTAGGATTTTGTGCTTTTTTTGCCACACTCATCCCGATACGGTGAAACGTCCCTTCTCATCCCCCCCGAGAAAGGCTATCTCACACTCAGAAAAGATTAACGGATGATGTGTCTGTGCATCCTGCTCAGTTGGGACGCGCCTCATCCCTTTGAGACTCCATGAAGTTCTGACACTTCATTTTTTAAGGACGAGAATATGCGTCTTCGCACGGCGTTACTGGCAACGACCCTGATGGCTGCTGCTCCGGCGGCTTCGATGGCCACGACGATCACCGGTCCGTATGTTGATATCGGGGGTGGCTACAACCTCACCCAGACCCAGCACGGCCACTTTGCCGATACTGATGGCGGCACGGAACCGGGCCGTGAAAAGGTCGGGCACCGTCACGGCTGGACCGGCTTCGGCGCGGTTGGCTGGGGCTTCGGTAACGGCCTGCGCGCCGAGGTCGAGGGCGATTACAACTGGTCCGAAATCTACAGCAAGAGCCGTGGCGACAAGGGCTCCGACCGCTCCTATGGCGGTTTCGTCAACGTGCTGTATGACATCGACCTGAAGCGTCTGTTCAGCATCGACGTCCCCGTCACGCCGTTCGTCGGTGTCGGCGCGGGCTATCTGTGGCAGGGCGTGCATGACGCCACCATCGGCGGCAACAACCCCGGCGGCGCACGCAGCATGAGCGGCACCAAGGGCGGCTTCGCCTACCAGGGTATCGTCGGTGCGGCCTATGACATCCCCGGCGTCCCGGGCCTGCAGATGACCACCGAATACCGCATGATCGGTCAGCCGCAGTCCTTCACCATGGGCAACTTCACGGCGGGTGACGGTCACGCAAGCTTCGACCATCGCTTCAACCACCAGTTCATCGTCGGTGTCCGCTACGCGTTCAACAACGCGCCGCCGCCGCCGCCGCCGGCCCCCACCGTGGCCCCGCCCGCACCGACCGCGGCACGCACCTACCTCGTCTTCTTTGACTGGGATGGCGCAGCCCTTACCGGTCGTGCGCGTGAAATCGTGGCCGAAGCCGCACAGGCATCCACACACGTCCAGACCACCCGCATCGAGGTCAATGGCTATACCGATAACTCGGCAGCCCATCCCGGCCCGCGCGGCGAGAAGTACAACATGGGCCTGTCCATGCGTCGCGCAGACAGCGTGAAGGCTGAACTGATCCGTGACGGCGTGCCTGCCAACGCCATCGACATCCATGGCTATGGCGAAGCGCACCCGCTGGTCCCGACCGGACCCGACACGCGTGAGCCCCAGAACCGCCGCGTCGAAATCATCCTGCACTGATCCTCAGATCAGACAGACTGATTCCATGCGAAAGGGAGTGCCTCGGCACTCCCTTTTTGCTTGTACAGGCATCATGATGACCAACCAAGTTGCGTAGGCATGCGGAAAAGAACGGATTGCGCTGCGACACATGACAGCGGTCGCGCGCCCATTTTTCAATTCCTGCGTTTCGGGATTGTCGGGGCGCTGGGCCTTGGATGGGACACAGCCGCCGTCTACGCGCTGCGTCCGCTTGTGGGGCTGGGCTGTGCCGCCATCATTGCGTATTTTGTCGCTGCATCCTCAAACTGGTGGTGTAACCGGCTGTGGACCTTTCGCAACCGGGGTAACAGACACCATTTCCTGCATCAGTGGGCACGATTCATGGCGGGAAACACGGTGGGGTTCTGCCTGAACCGGGGCTGTGTTTTCGTGCTGTTCCACCTGTCGGCAACCTGTCGACTCTATCCCGTGCTTGCGCTGGCCGCAGGGGCGCTCAGCGGCATGACCGCCAATTTTCACATCAGCCGCAAACATGTCTTCCAACATGCCCGCCCAGACATGACGCCACCTGTGGCAAGCGGGACATCATCGGGTGACAGGCCCGCCACCATGGAGCCAAATGGAGTCCGCCATCTCCTTGGTGAAAAAGACAAGTCGCCATAGAATCCGGTGCTAGCCATTGTGTTATTATGGCCACGCACGAAGAAAACCCATCCGTCATCCCGTGCAACATTCGGGAAACAAAGCAAAAATTCTTTAAATTATCCTTTATTATCAATTCATTATAATATAGTATGTATACACATTATAAGTGTAATATCAGCCCTGCCAAACTGATGGGTTTCTAAAACGAAACCGATAGCGGTATAGGATGTTACGCAAGAAGCTGATTAGCGACCGCACGCATCCCGGCGGCACGATTATAAAGAACGAGTCTTAAGGAAGGACGAAAATATGCGTCTTCGCACGGCGTTACTGGCAACGACCCTGATGGCTGCTGCTCCGGCGGCTTCGATGGCCACGACGATCACCGGTCCGTATGTTGATATCGGGGGTGGCTACAACCTCACCCAGACCCAGCACGGCCACTTTGCCGACACTGATGGCGGCACGGAACCGGGCCGTGAAAAGGTCGGGCACCGTCACGGCTGGACCGGCTTCGGCGCGGTTGGCTGGGGCTTCGGTAACGGCCTGCGCGCCGAGGTCGAGGGCGATTACAACTGGTCCGAAATCTACAGCAAGAGCCGTGGCGACAAGGGCTCCGACCGCTCCTATGGCGGTTTCGTCAACGTGCTGTATGACATCGACCTGAAGCGTCTGTTCAGCATCGACGTCCCCGTCACGCCGTTCGTCGGTGTCGGCGCGGGCTATCTGTGGCAGGGCGTGCATGACGCCACCATCGGCGGCAACAACCCCGGCGGCGCACGCAGCATGAGCGGCACCAAGGGCGGCTTCGCCTACCAGGGTATCGTCGGTGCGGCCTATGACATCCCCGGCGTCCCGGGCCTGCAGATGACCACCGAATACCGCATGATCGGTCAGCCGCAGTCCTTCACCATGGGCAACTTCACGGCGGGTGACGGTCACGCAAGCTTCGACCATCGCTTCAACCACCAGTTCATCGTCGGTGTCCGCTACGCGTTCAACAACGCGCCGCCGCCGCCGCCGCCGGCCCCCACCGTGGCCCCGCCCGCACCGACCGCGGCACGCACCTACCTCGTCTTCTTTGACTGGGACGGCGCAGCCCTTACCGGTCGTGCGCGTGAAATCGTGGCCGAAGCCGCACAGGCATCCACACACGTTCAGACCACCCGCATCGAGGTCAATGGCTATACCGATAACTCGGCAGCCCATCCCGGCCCGCGCGGCGAGAAGTACAACATGGGCCTGTCCATGCGTCGCGCAGACAGCGTGAAGGCTGAACTGATCCGTGACGGCGTGCCCGCAAACGCCATCGACATCCACGGCTATGGCGAAGCGCACCCGCTGGTCCCGACCGGACCCGACACGCGTGAGCCCCAGAACCGCCGCGTCGAAATCATCCTGCACTGATCCTCAGATCAAGACAGACTGATTCCATGCGAAAGGGAGTGCCTCGGCACTCCCTTTTTGCTTGTACAAAGACCTGGCAAAGATCAAAAAGCAAAGAATACGAAGCCATCTGGGTCCTTTAGAAAACTTAATTCCAAACAGATCCTGAAAAGCTTCGAAAGACGCTGCCTTTTTTAAAAAAAGGCAGCACCCAAAAAACTTTTCTTATTTTTTATCAACGGCTTGTTTTCAAACAGTCTCTCAGATGCCTCACAGCCGCAGGGTGGATCAGACAAGATCGCGCAGCAGCGGGACCAGCGGCTTGTCCGCATCGGGCATGGCATATTCATGCAGGCGGTTGGCCGCAACCCATTCCAGGGTCTGCCCCTCCCGCGGGGTGGGAGTGTTTTTCCACCGGTGACAGACATAAAGCGGCATCAGAAGGTGGAAATGCCCGTAATCGTGGGAAACAAAGGTAAATGGCGCCAGGCAGGAGCGGGCGACATCGATGCCCAGCTCCTCGTCAAGTTCGCGGATCAACGCGACCTCTGGTGTTTCACCCGGCTCTACCTTGCCGCCGGGGAATTCCCACAGGCCAGCCATGGATTTCCCCTCTGGCCGTCGCGCCAGCAGGATACGCCCGTCCGTATCGACCAGGGCGACAGCCGCGACCAGTACGCTTTTCTTCCGTCGCGTCTGGTTGTCCTCCCCGGTGTCGGGCGACGTGCCGGTACCCGACAGGTCGGCATGGCGTGCCTCAAAGCACAGGACGGGATATTCCCCCCCGCGGGAGACGAATTCCTGATGGCCTGTCCCGATTTCGCGAAAGCCGATGCGACGCAGCACGGCGATGGAGGGATGGTTGTCATATGCCACCGCCGCCGTCAGCCGTTCAACCGGCAGGTTGGCCATGGCCCACCGTGCCAGCCGTCCTGCCGTGGTGGACGCCACCTTGCGGTTCCAGTGCGTGCGCGCCACCCAATAGCCCAGGGTGCCCGAACGGTTGGCGTGGTCGATCCTGAGCCCGAGACAGCCGATCAGTTCGTCCGGGTTTGCCGCCTGCGGGCAGGTGATGGCGAAGTGATAGGCCGTGCCGTCGCGTGACTGTGCGATGGTGGAGGCGATCCATTCATCCGTCAGTTCCCGTGAATAGGGAAACGGCACGCGGCTGAGCATGCGCACCACGCTCCAGTCATTGATCAGGCGATGCATGACCGGTGCATCGGCGGCCTTGACCTCACGCAGGAGGTAGTCCCCCGCCTCCAGCGCCGTGCCTGCAAATCGTGACTGTTCGCCGGCTGTCATCTGCTGGCCTGTGGCGCGGCGGGCGCGGGGGTGTCATCCTCGGCCGGCAGCCCGCATTCAGCCAGAAGCGCGCGCAGGTTGCAGATCACGGGAAAGATTTCCTGATTGCGATCGCCGCCCTGTTCGTTCCATGCCTCCTGCTCCATCTCCACGATTTCGCGGTCCTCGCGGAAGATCCGTTCGGTAAAGGCGGTCAGGAACGGCCATGCAAGGTCAAGCAGCCCCGGTATGCCCGGACGCTTGATCGACAACAGGCCAAAGACGCGGTTGGTCAACTGTTGCGCATCCTGCGGGACATAGGAAATCCACAGGTCCATGACCGGGTCGTTGTCGCCCGTGCGAATCGACAGCGTCTGGTGGGGATAGACGGTGCGGATCGTCATGACGTCGCGATGTGCGTACTTGTCGCTGTTGTCGCGCTTCTGCCCGAAAATCAGTGCCTCGCCAATCGGCTGCTTGCCGCCCGTGCGCGCAAAGCTGTAACGCGCCTCCACCATGTTTGCGGTGCGTTCCTGCCCCAGGAAGCGGGGCTTCATCTCGCCCATCTGCTTCATGTGCATGAACTGGTGGTTCATATCCATCAGGTTTTCATGCATGAAGCTGTAGTGGCATTTGATGGTACGGCCAAAGCGGCGTGTCTTGTAGGCCGGGTTCGCGACCTGCGCCAGTTGCGGCAGGGCCTGGTCCTGCGCTTTTTCCGGGTCGCCGGGGAAGATGAAGATCAGCCCGTCCTGTTCACGGCACGGATAGGTGCGCACCCCGTTCGGCAGCTTGCCCTTGCCGAGATAGGGAACGTCGATGCAGCGTCCCGACCGGCCATAGGCCCAGCCGTGATAGCAGCATTGCACCGAGTCTCCCTTGACGGTGCCCTTGCTCAGGGGCACCTGACGGTGGGCGCAGCGATCCTCCAGCGCAAAGACGCTCCCCCCCTCGCGTGGGCGCACCAGCGCGATGGGCAGGCCCGCGTAACGTGTTCCGATTGTCTTGCCCGGACGCAGTTCGCGCGACCATGCAACGGGGTACCAGTTGTCAGGATGCGCATGGATGCGACGCAGGTCGCGTCGGCCTGTGGTCAGGGGCGGCATGCTGTCTGACGATAGCAATTTGTCCATTGTCTCTCTTGATTTTGAAGATGGCCGTGGCAATCGGACATGCCAGGAATCCCAGGTGGCGTTGCTCTGTCAACCGATACGGTCAGGTATATCCATCACGGTATATAAGGATGTTTTTCACGGGAAGCATAAATGGTTCCGCACACTCATACTTTGTCACATATCCTCCTGTCCCGTGATGGGGGTGCGACCTTGTGTTGGCATGGGGCGGTGGGGACCGTCCCGGCGCACCATCATGGCGCGTGGTCGCGGGGCGGTCCATGTGCTGGATCATTCTTGGGTGGAAAGTTCCGCCGTCAGGTCCTCGATGAACTGGAACGCGACACGGCCCGACCGGCCACCGCGCGACAGTGACCATGCATTGGCGCGGCGCACCAGATCGACATCGTCGATCGGCAGGTGACGTTCGCGCGCATATCCACGCACCATGTCCATGAACGTATCCTGCGCGCAGTTGTGAAAACCGATCCACAGTCCGAACCGGTCGGAAAGTGAGACCTTCTCCTCTGTCGCTTCGGCGGTGTTGATGGCGGTTGAACTTTCGTTCTCGATCATCTCGCGCGGCATCAGGTGGCGGCGGTTCGATGTGGCATAGAACAGGACGTTGGCCGGACGTCCCGCGATACCACCGTCCAGCACGGATTTCAGCGCCTTGTAATCCGCATCTTCGCGTTCGAATGACAGGTCATCGCAAAAGACGATGAACCGCCGCGAACTCTCCCGCAGCAGGGCAAGCAGTTCGGGCAGGGTGGACAGGTCCTCGCGCTGGATTTCCACCAGCGCCACGCGACCTGCGCCCCGGGGGGCGGGTTTTCCATCCACCATGTTGGCCTGTGCGTGCGCCGCCTTGACCAGTGATGATTTGCCCATGCCGCGCGCGCCCCACAGCATGGCGTTGTTGGCGGGCAGTCCCTGCGCGAAATGCCGCGTATTTTCCAGCAGCATGTTGCGCTGGCGTTCCACCCCGCGCAGCAGGCCGATATCGACATGCGCCACATGCGCCACGGGAGACAGGCGCCCCAGCGCGGGATGCCAGATGAAGGCATCGGCAGTTTCGAGGCCGCCAAGGCTGGGCGCCGGTGGCGAGAGGCGCTCCAGCGCGGAGGCGATCCGTTCAAGGAGGGGAAGCAGGTTGGAATCCATCGTCGATCCTGGGTCTTGGACAAGGGGCGACAGCATATGCTGACTGGTATCCGGAGCGCGTCGGACCATATGCAATGGCGAAGTGACGCCTTGACGGGAAACAGGCGAAAACTATGGTCCGCATCGCAACCCTGCAACCCGTTCCAACCTGTATCATGCCGGAAAGCTGCCCATGCGCTCTCTTTTTGACAATTTCCTGACGACCCCAGCCTATGCCCAATCGGCCGGAGGCGGTGGATTCAGCGCCGAAGGGCTGATGTCCATCCTGCCTTATGTCGCGATGTTCGGTATTTTCTATTTTCTGCTGATCCGCCCGCAGCAGGTCAAGCAGAAGCAGTTGCGCAGCCAGCTTTCCGCCCTGCGTCGGGGCGACCGGGTGCTGACGGCAGGCGGGATCATCGCCGTTGTCCAGAAAGTGAGCGAGGGTTCGAACGAGGTCGAGGTCGAACTTGCCCCCAACGTGCGTGTGACGGTCCTGCGCGATACCATCAGCACCGTCATCACCAGTGTCGCAACCCCAGCCAACGACGCGACCCCGGCCAAGAAGGATTGAGGGGAGGAGTAAGACCCCCCCTTGATGCACTGTAAAAAGTTCTGATGTTGCCGTTTGCGGAAAGGCAACATCCTGGTGAGGACTGGTCTGAAACAGATCCTCACCAGAAAAATGTCATTCCAGCCGATCATGCTGTGTGCAGCAGGCCTGTTGCGGTCAATCTCGCTGTGGGCCGACCGGGACCAATCAGGCGCGGGCGCGCAGCAGGATCGCGCCAAAACCGATGAAAATGCCCCCGGTGATCCGGTTGAATGCCCGCTTCAGTGTCGGGCGCTCCAGATAGGCCGCCATCTTGCGGCCCCCCAGTGCATAGATCATGTACCATGCCGTCTCGATCGTGGCGAATGTCGCGACAAGGATGGAAAACTGGCCCAGGCGCGGGGCGGCGGGATTGATGAACTGTGGGAAGAATGCAGCCGCGAACAGCAACAGCTTGGGATTGCTGATCGCCACAAGGAACCCGCCGCGAAACAGGGCGAACGTGGTTGTGCCCGCAGGGTCGGGTGTTGCGGCGGATATGGCGTCCGATGTCATGTCCGCCATGGCCTGCCCGTCTCCTTGCCCGTCCCCTTGTGGCGGCGGTGTGCCCGCATCCGCCCGCCATGCCTTGATCCCGAGGAAAACAAGGTAACATGCCCCGGCCACACGCAGGACGCCAAACAGCTTGGGCGATGCGGCGAGTGCCGCGCTGAGGCCCGCGGCGGAGGCGCCAAGTGCCACAAGCAGCGCAAGCAGGCACCCCGCCATGGCGGCAGTGGTGCGCCGAACCCCGAAATGGACGCTGCGTGTCAGCACATGCAGCATGTTGGGGCCGGGAATGGCGCACAGGAGGAAGACGGCGACGGAAAACAGCCACCATGAATGAAGGGTCATCTCGCGGTCCTGCGGCTCGTGCCATGGAGAAGGCACGTCAGTGGGTCAAAGGTCGTCGGAAAACAAGCCATTGCTAAAAAACAGAAGGTTCCGACCGTCACTTTTTTCAAAAGGTGATGTCTTCTGTAAAGCCCTTTGGCAATGTCTTGGCATAAACCTTTATGGAAGCGGCGGGATGGCGGGCCATAGGGGGCACATGCCATCTGGCAAGACGAAAAAACCCGGCCGCATGCACGGCCGGGTTTCCTGGGGGTGGCCCGGGGGCCATCCCGGCAATTGGCGTGATGCCTTACGCGGCCTTGAGCTGCGCTTCGGCGAATTCATAATTCGCCAGCTTGTCGAGGTAGTTGACGATATAGTCAGGGCGACGGTTGCGGAAGTCGAGGTAGTAGGAGTGTTCCCACACGTCGAGGCCAAGCAGCACCTTGCCCTGGCCTTCGGCCAGCGGGTTGGAGCCATTGGCCGTCTTCGTCACCGCAAGCTTGCCGTCGGGGCCAAGCACCAGCCAGGCCCAGCCCGACCCGAACTGTGACGCGGCGGCGGCCTTGAAATCGGCCTTGAACTTTTCGATGCTGCCGAAATCCTCAACCAGCTTCTTGGATACGGAATCGGGAATCGCGCCACCCGTGGGCGACAGGTTCTGCCAGAACAGGATGTGGTTCCAATGCTGTCCCGCATTGTTGAACACGGGGGCCTGTGCCGGATCACCCTTTACCGCCAGGATGATTTCCTCCAGCGACTTGCCCTGCAGCGCGGGCTTGGATTCGACAAAGCCGTTCAGCGCCGTCACATAGGCCTGATGATGCTTGTCATGGTGCAGTTCAAGCGTTTCCTGGCACATGCCGCGCGCGGCAAGGGCATTGTAAGCGAAGGGGAGGGAGGGCAATTCGAAAGCCATGAACATTCTCCTGGCGATTGCAAAAGGCGGTATCGCACCGCTACCCCTAAACAGCTATGGGCGCGCGGCGGGTGCGTCAAGTCACACGCCTCGGCGCGGGCGTATCGTAACGCATGGACCCCTAACGTCATGACCCCGACCCGGGATGCAGAACATTCCACCGATGGCCTGTCTGAATGTGGCGCGATTGCGCGACGTTTCGACCCGGACCGTTTCCTGTGCGCGCTGTTTGTGCCCGCCCCCGCGCGGGAGGCGGCGATGACGCTGGTTGCCTTTAATCACGAGTGTGTTCGCGCGCTTTCGACTCCTGTCTCCTGGGCGGTGGCGGGGCCGATCGCGGGGATGATCCGCCTGCAATGGTGGCGTGACGTCATTGACGGGGGCGACCCGCAACGCCACCCGGTGGCCATTGCCCTGGTGGACCTGCTGGCATGTGGCGCGGTGCGGGCGGATACCGTGCGTGGCATTGTCGATGCGCGTGAATGTGAACTCGACGGGTTGCCTGACTGGCCCGCGTGGCGCGCCAATATGCGCGCGGGGGCCGGTGGGGTGCAGCGTGCAATGGCGGAGGTGCTGGACCCTCGCGACGATGTGGCGTGCGATGCGGTGGCGGAACTGGGTGCGGTTTATGGCGCGGGCGCACTGGCGCGGCATCTGGGGGCGGTGCTGCGTTCGGGACGGTGCCCGCTGCCGGATGTGGCGCTTGACGCCGTGGGGCTGGAACGTGATGGCCTGCGCGATGGGGCGGCCACCGCCGGACAGAGGGCGGCGCTGCATGCCCTGCTGCGTGCCGAAGGGGCGGCATTCCATGCCCGCGCCCTGACGATTGCGCCACGCCTGCCGCGCACGGTCCTGCCTGCCGCCCTGCCGGCCGTGCTGGGGCGGCGTGACCTGCGGGCGGATGGAGGAGATGACGGTGGCGCGCGCGGCATTGGCGACCGGCTGGCGGTCATGGTCGCGATGGCGCGCGGGCGGGTGTGAGCGTGCAGAAGGTTTGGGGTGGACGCTGCATAAGGGGCCACCTCATTTTAGTTTGAAAACACATCCTTGATAGAAAACAGGAACAGTTTCTGGACGCCGCCTTTTTTCAGAAAGGCGGCGTCTTCTGAAGCTTTTTGGAAAAAGCTTCATCAAAAACATTTATGGTTTCAGGATGTTATCAAGCCTGACTTTTCAAACAGCTTCTGGCTGGTGCTAAAGATGTTTACGGTGTTGCGTCGTTGGCGACCATGGTTTCCATGATGGCGAACAGGGCGGAATAATCCTTGTCCGCATACCGGCGCCGCGTCAGGCTCAGCGATTGTGTCGCCGCCGCCGTCGCGGGCATCGGGGCCATCTGACGCGCCGCATCCGTCAGCAGCAGGCGCATGTCCTTCTGCATCAGGCGTGTGGGAAACTGCGGGCTGAAATCCCCCGCTTTCGCGGCTTTCAGCTTGCGCTTGTGATGTGGGGAGATGACCGGCACGGCATCAAGCGCGTCAAACAGCATGTCGCGTTCCAGGCCGCTGGCCAGCCCATAGGCCACGCCTTCGGCCACGACTGACAGGGTCGCCCCCATGATGCCGTTGATGACCAGTTTCAGCTTTGACCCGCTGCCTGATGGCCCGGCATGGATCGTCAGCCGCCCGATGGCGTCAAAGATGGGCTGCGCCCGCGCGACGTCAGCCGCATCCCCCCCGACAAGGATGACAAGATTGGCGGATTCGGCCTCTGGCGTGCTGCCTGCCACGGGCGCGTCGAGTACGGTAATCCCGCCTGCCGCCGCCTGCGCTGCCAGCGCGATGGAGGTTTCTGGGGCGACCGAACTGGTATTGATCAGCAGGCCGCCAGCCTTCATGCCCGCAAGCACGCCGTCGGGGCCGGACATGGATTGTTCCAGCGCTTCGTCATCGGGAACGCAGGCGATGACGATGTTGGCATCGGCGGCCAGCGCGCGTGGGGTGGGCAGGAATGTCACGTCGCCATCGCCGCCCCTGCCCGAGGGGGTATAGGCCACGATGCGGTATCCCGCCTTGCGCAGGTTCGCGCCCATGCGGCTGGCCATGGCGCCAAAGCCGATAAAGCCGATCAGAAGGGACATGGAAAGAACTCCTGACTTGTTCATCCAGGATAGGGAAGCCCGCGATGCGGGCCGTGTTGGCGGCAGCTTGCCCAATGGGCGCGGGGATGTCACGCGGCGGGCGATGACCTGGCCCCCGCGGTCGCGCAAAGATGATGCGCAGGCCCCCCCTGTGTCTGTGGCAAGGAGGGGAGGTTACTGAAGTGTCCGACCTGCTGGGAAAATCCATGACGACGTCCGCCACGACGCCTGCCCCCATATCTGCCGCCATATCTGCTTCTGTGCCAGCATCCTCTGGGTCTGCATCCGCGTCCGGCCTGCATTTCTTTGACCGCCTGGCCGCCACGTTGCGCGGTGTGGCGCCAATGCCGGTGGGAATTGTCTATCCCTGCAGTGCCATCGCGCTGCGTGCCGCGTGCGAACTGTTGCGGCGTGATCTTGCGAAACCTGTCCTGATCGGGCCTGTCGGGCGGATTCGCGCCATCGCACGCGAAGAATCCCTCGATATTTCGGCCTGCCGCCTTGTCGATGCCGCCGATGATACGCAGGCCGCGCAGGCTGGCGTCCGCATGGCCCGTGAGGGGGAGGTTGCGATCCTGATGAAGGGCGCGCTGCATTCACGTGTTTACCTGCATGAAATCGGCCACCATGACAGCGGCCTGCGTACCGAACGGTGGATGAGCCATGCCTACATCCTGGACCTGCCGGGTGTGGGGCGGCCGCTGTTCGTCAGCGATGGCGCGGTCAACATTGCGCCTGACCTCGACGTGCGGCGCGATATCGTGCGCAATGCGATCGACCTTGCGCACATACTGGGCATTGCCTGCCCGCGCGTGGCGCTGCTGTCGGCGGTGGAGACGGTCAATCCCGGCCTGCAATCCACGCTGGATGCGGCCATCATCTGTAAAATGGCGGACAGGGGACAGATCACCGGCGGCATCGTGGACGGGCCGCTTGCACTCGATAACGCCCTGAGTGCCGAGGCCGCGCGGTGCAAGGGCGTGCGTTCGCCCATCGGGGGGCAGGCCGACATCCTGATCGTGCCGGATCTGGAGGCAGGCAATATCCTGGCAAAGCAGATGACCTTCCTCGGTGGTGCGCAGGCGGCGGGTATCGTGATCGGCGCGCGTGTGCCCGTGGTCCTGACCAGCCGGGCGGATTCCCTGTCCACGCGCCTGCTGTCATGCATGGTGGCCGTGGCGATGGTGCGCGCGGGGTACCGCATTGCACGCCCCGGTGCGGACGGTGCATGAATGCGATGGGTGGAATGCAGATATGCGCCGCGATCCTTTTCCCTCGCACAAAGATGATGCGCCACAATGACGTCGCCAATGGCATGAGGAATGACAGTCGCTGTCAGGCCTGCCCCTGCCCGGTGCGCCTGTCCCATGTCATCATGGGGCGGGGGCGGATATGGGTGGGGCGGGACGGACGGTATTTTCCGCGCGCCGGACATGGCGGGACGCGGGAACACGAAATCCGGCGTGGCATGGCCGTCAGGGATGCCCCCTGCGGGCCGGTCCCACGCCCCCGGCCGGCTGCCCGGGGCGCACGATCGCAGCCACGACACCACTGTCCGACGCCGAAGCGGAGAATATCATGACCTCTCAGCCTACTCCTGCCGATTCCACCTATGATGTCGTCCTTGTCGGCGGCGGTATCATGAGCGCGACGCTCGGCGTGATGCTCAAGCAACTGGAACCAAACCTGTCGATCGCTCTGTTCGGGCGCCTTGATGATGTCGCGCTGGAAAGCTCCAACGGCTGGAACAATGCCGGCACCGGCCATTCCGCGCTGTGCGAACTCAACTACACCCCGATGGGTGCGGGGGGCGAGGTCGATATTTCCAAGGCCGTCAACGTCAACGAGGCCTTTCAGGTTTCACGGCAATTCTGGTCCTATCTGGCCGAATCCGGGCTGATCGCCTCGCCACGCGACTTCCTCAACCCCATTGCGCATATGAGCTTCGTCTGGGGGGCGGAAAATGTTGATTTCCTCCAGCGGCGTTATAACGCGCTGAAGGATCATCCGCTGTTTGCCGGCATGTCCTATTCCACCGACACGGCACAACTGTCGCAGTGGATGCCGCTGGTCATGGACGGGCGGGCAGGGGGCACGCCGCTTGCGGCCACGCATCACCCGGCGGGAACGGATGTCAATTTCGGGGCGCTGACGCACCGGCTGGTGGATATCCTGTCAGGTGGTCCGGGCTTTGACCTCAATCTGGGGCATGAGGTCACGGGCCTGCGTCAGTCCGGGTCGGGATGGACCGTTTCCGTGCGGGGCATGCATGATGGTACGTCACGCGATGTCGCCGCGCGGTTCGTGTTCGTCGGCGCGGGCGGTGGCGCGCTGCCGCTGTTGCAGAAAAGCGGCATCCCCGAGGCGCGTGGCATCGGCGGCTTCCCGGTCAGCGGACAGTTCCTGCGTTGCACCAACCCCGAAATCATCGCCCGTCACCATGCCAAGGTCTATGGCAAGGCATCGGTCGGCGCGCCGCCGATGTCGGTCCCCCACCTCGATACCCGCGTGATCGACGGGCAGGAAGGGCTGCTGTTCGGTCCGTATGCCGGATTCTCCACCAAGTTCCTCAAGCAGGGGTCATGGCTGGATCTGCCGCGTTCGATCCGCATGGATAATATCGGTGCGATGATGGCGGTGGCCCGCGACAACATGCCGCTGACGAAATACCTGATCCAGCAGGTGATGCAGTCGAACGAGGACCGGATGAAGGCCCTGCGTGATTTCGTGCCTGGCGCACGCAGCAGCGACTGGGAACTGATTACCGCAGGCCAGCGCGTGCAGGTCATCAAGAAGGACGCGGCCAAGGGCGGCGTGCTGCAGTTCGGGACAGAGGTTGTGACCGGGGCGAATGGCACGATTGCGGGGCTGCTTGGTGCATCACCGGGGGCATCGACGGCGGCACCGATCATGCTGTCGGTTATCCAGCGCTGCTTTGCCGATCGCCTGCCGCAGTGGGAAGAGCGCCTGCGCAAGATGATCCCATCCTATGGCAGGCGCCTGTCCGATGATGCCGCGCTGTGTGCGCGCACACGTGACTGGACACGCCAGACGCTGCAACTCGACGGCTGACTATATGGGATGGCATTTCCTGTGCCCGTCAGGCACCAGCGGGCGGGCGCGAGGATGTGTCAGGCAGGCGTGACACGCATGGGCGTGACATACGGGGGGCAGGAAAGGCAGGGCACGAAAGGCCGCCGGTAAAAAATCTGGCACAGCTTTTCACACCGCGCCCAGGGACGCCACCGCTGTGAAAGCGGGGCGTCCTGATTAATGTCATCGCTTTTATCGGACCATTTTCAGGTGGTCCCTCATTCGTCTTCGGGCAGGTCGCTCAGATGATCGGCCGGATGACGCACCGGTGGCACCGGGTTCGGACGGCTGGTGCGGTTTTCGATCTGCCGGCGGGTGAAGTGCGATGCGATATCGGCCAGTTCGATGAACTGGTCCGCCTGGCGGCGCAGTTCATCGCCAATCAGCGGCGGCGACGTCTTTATGGATGCGATGACGGTCGTGCGTACGCCCTGACGCTGCACCGCTTCGAGCAGGCGGCGGAAATCGGCATCCCCGCTGAACAGGACGGCATGGTCGATCCTGGGCGCCATTTCGAGCATGTCCACCGCAAGTTCGATGTCCATGTTGCCCTTTACGCGGCGGCGGCCCGTATGGTCGGTATATTCGCGCGCCGTCTTCGTCACCAGGAAATAGCCGTTATAGACAAGCCAGTCAGTCAGCGGCTTGAGCGGGGAATATTCCTCCGTCTCCAGGACGGCGGAGTAGTAGTACGCCCGCAAGACGTTGGATTTCGACCGGAAAAATGACAGCAGCTTGCGGTAATCCACCTCAAAGCCGAGATTGCGTGACGCTGAATACAGGCTGGTTCCATCAATAAAAAGACAAAGCCGTTCCTGAGGCTGAAAGAACATTAGTGAGTGTCCCTGAAAGAGGTAGCTTCATATGCCCGGCTGACGATTGAAATACCATTGGCTGTGCGCGTGGTGTGTCCGTCAGGAGGGAAGGGTAGGTTGCGGGTAATGCCCGGCATGACATTGTCCATACCGATGTAGTCATAAAGTTTGAGATAACAAATCATCCACTCATGTTATTATTCATGCATGGATACGCACGATACGGTGCCGGGTTCCGGCGGGCATTCAGCAGACATCCTCGTGGCGGTAGGGGCGAACCTGCCCCGCCACACGGGGGAAGGGCCATTACAGACATGCCACTGGGCTGTGGCGGAAATAGGGCGCATTGATACAATTCGTGTCGAGGCGGTTTCCCATTGGTATGAAAGCGCGCCGGTCCCGCCATCGGGGCAGCCCCCCTATGTCAACGGAATGGTGCGACTGGGTGGCGATATCACGCCCCAGGCCCTTTTGTCTGCCCTGCAGGCGATCGAGGCGCGGGCGGGACGGGTGCGCACCATCGCCAACGCCGCGCGGCCTCTTGACCTTGACATCATCGCGATGGGGGATCTTGTGCGTGCCGCCCCCGATCCCATCGTGCCGCATCCGCGTGCCTGCCTGCGCGCCTTTGTGCTGCGCCCCCTGCGTGATGTGGCCCCCCACTGGCGCGATCCCGTCAGCGGGGAAGGGATAGAGGCCCTGCTGGCCCGCGTGGCGGACCAGGCGATCACCCGCCTGCCGGGCTGAGCGCGCAACGGCGTACTTGCGTTGTGGGGCGGGGGGGGAGTATTCCATCTTGTTCCACCGATATATTTTTCATAGAGAAACCGGAGTCTGGCCTGATGGCACGCGTCACTGTCGAGGACTGCGTTGAGCGGGTTCCCAACCGTTTTGAACTGGTGTTGCTGGCGGCCCAACGTGCCCGCGCCCTGTCCCGCGGCGAAGAACTGACGATTGATCGCGACAACGACAAGAATCCCGTCGTCGCCCTGCGCGAGATTGCGGACCAGACAATCAGTCTGGACCAGGTCAAGAGCGACCTGCTGCGTTCGCTGGCCCGCGCGCCCGAGCCCGAGCCCGCAGATGAGGAAGTCGTCGATCTGATCCCGACCGAACAGAACATCTTCGGTCTGCAGGATGTCTCTGCGGAGGAAGAATCGCGCCATACGGCTGGCATGACGGCAGAAGAACTCGAAGCCACCATCGAGGCCGAACTTGGCGGCCGGGGTTCGCGATAGCATTTTTGACGAGAGGGGACGGATGTGACGGATCGGGTCGGCTCTGAAACGACAGCTTCCCTCACGTCCCCTGCCGTGCCCACCTTGCCGCAGGCCCCGGCCATCGGGGATGGTGGGCATGTTCCCGCCAGCGTGGCGGATGCCGACACCGCCGCCGCAACGCCGCGCGTCCCGGCGCGGGTCATTTCCTGCGACGGGCTGATCCGGCGCATCCAGTCCTATGATCCCGGTGCCGACCTCGACCTGATCCGCCGCGCGTTCGATGTGGCGTACAAGGCGCATGAGGGGCAGGACCGTGATAACGGCGATCCCTATATCACCCATCCGCTTGCGGTGGCGAACATCCTTGCCGGGTTCCGCCTTGATACGGCATCCATCGCAACCGCGCTGTTGCATGACACCATCGAGGATACAGGCGTCACCCAGGCGCAGTTGCGCACGCAGTTTGGTGCGACCATCGCGGAACTTGTCGATGGCGTGACCAAGCTGACGCGGCTGGAGCTTCAGTCCGACCGCACCAAGCAGGCTGAGAATTTCCGCAAGCTGGTCCTTGCGATGTCCAAGGACATCCGCGTCCTGATCGTCAAGCTTGCGGACCGTCTGCACAATATGCGCACGTTGCATTACGTGCAGCGCCTTGACCGTCGCCAGCGCATCGCGCGTGAAACGATGGAGATCTATGCACCGCTTGCCGATCGTATCGGCATGGAAAAGGTGAAGGTCGAACTGCAGAACCTTTCCTTTGCGGAGCTTGAGCCAGAGGCGATGGCCACGATCCGCGCGCGCCTGAACTATCTGCGCGGGCAGGGTGCGGACGTGATCGAGGAAATCCGCCACGAACTCCAGAACCTGTGCGCCGAGGCCGGGTTGAAGGGGGTGGAGGTCACGGGGCGTGAAAAGACGCCCTATTCCATCTGGGAAAAGATGCAGCGCCGCAACGTCGCGTTCGAGCAGCTGTCGGACATCATGGCGTTTCGCATCATCGTCCCCTCGCGTGAGGGGTGCTACGTCACGCTTGGCGCGGTGCATGCGGCCTATCCCGTCATTTCGGGGCGGTTCAAGGATTACATCTCCACCCCCAAGGTCAACGGTTATCAGAGCCTGCATACCGGGGTGACGCTGCGCCATCCGCGCAACCAGAAGATCGAGGTGCAGATCCGTACGGCCGAAATGCACGACGTCGCCGAAAATGGTGTCGCCTCGCACTGGCTGTACAAGCAGGGGGGCGACGGGAAGGTCGATGACGCAGCGCACGTCGTCTCCGGCCTGCGCTGGGTGCAGGATCTGCTTGATATCCTTGAGGATTCGGCCGCGCCGGATGAATTCCTCGAAAATACCAAGCTCGAACTCTATCAGGATCAGGTCTTCTGCTTCACGCCGAAGGGACGGCTGATTTCCCTGCCGCGTGGCGCAACCCCGATCGACTTCGCCTATGCCGTGCACAGCCAGGTGGGGGACAGTTGTGTCGGCGCGCGCATCAATGGCCGCCTGATGCCCCTGCGCCATGAATTGCAAAATGGCGATCAGGTGGAAATCATGACAGCGCGCGGCGGTACGCCCTCGCCGTCGTGGGAACGCTTTGTCGTCACGGGCAAGGCCCGCGCGCGCATCCGCCGCCATGTCGCGCTGCAACAGCGCGAATCGCACCTCGACAGCGGGCGGGTGGCGCTGGCGAAATCCTTCCGGCAGGAGGGGGTGGACGGGTCTGAAAAAGTATTGGAATCACTGCTCAAGGATCTGCGCCTGTCTTCTGTGGCGGACCTGTTCGTGGCGGTGGGGAATGGCAACCTTTCCGCGCGTGAGGTCGTGCAGGCGGCGTATCCCGACCTGCGTCGCGCACCGCGCGCGCCGCGTATGGTGCCCGGCCTGTCGATGCGCGCCGCCGAAAGTACGACCGCATTTTCGGCGGCCCGGCGCAAGAATGCGGCCGGCATGGCGCTGGCGGGCGTGGGGGCAGGGATGGCGGTGCATTTCGCCGGTTGCTGCCATCCGCTGCCGGGTGATCGCATCGTGGGCATCGTCTCCACCGGCAAGGGGATCACGGTCCATGCACAGGGATGCCAGACGCTGGAGACGTTCGCGGCCACGCCCGAACGCTTCATGGACCTGAACTGGGATTATGACCTGATCGCGCGCAACGCTGCGGGCACACATGTCGGGCGGCTCAGCGTGGTAACGGCCAATGAACCTTCGGTCCTGGCGACGCTGACGAATATCGCAACCAAGCATGATGGCGTGATGGTCAACCTGCGCATCGTCAACCGGCAGCTTGAATTCATGGAAATCCTTGCAGATATCGAGGTACGCGACCTGCGGCACCTGTCTGCCATCATGGCGGCCCTGCGGGCGGAAACCGGCGTGGTTCAGGTGGAACGCGCCAAGGGATGAGGCGCATGACGCCATGATGATCGGGATCGGGTCGGACCTGTGTGACATCCGCCGCATTGAAAATGTGCTGGCGCGTCATGGCGCACGGTTCGAGGAACGGGTCTTTACCCCCCGTGAACGCGCGGCGGCGAACCGCCGTTCGGGGGCGGCCCGGCTTGGCACCTTTGCCAAGCGTTGGGCGGCGAAGGAAGCATGCGCCAAGGCACTGGGCACCGGATTCGCCCGTGGCGTGTTCCATCGTGACCTGGGTGTCGAAAACCTGGTTGGCGGGCAGCCGGTCATGGTGCTGTCGGGTGGGGCGTGTGTGCGACTTGATGAAATTGTGCCGGCCGGGTGTACGCCACGCATCATGGTGACGATGACGGATGAATACCCCTATGCCTTTGCCCAGGTCATCATCGTGGCGGATGGCGTGGCGCATCCCTGATCGGTTCACGCATGGCCGCCCGTGCTTGACACGGCATGGCCCCGTGGGCTTGATCGCCAGAATTATGCGACCGTGCCTTTCGCCCGGCCGGTCGCGCACGAAGCCGGATTTATGAAGATCATGTCGAGCGATGACCCCCAGACGCCAACTGTCCTGACGACCTCCCCTTCCACGGGGGCGCGCGGCATGCTGGAACTCCTGCGTACTGTCGTGGTCGCGGGTGCGATTGCGATTTTTGTCCGCACCGCACTGTTCGAACCCTTCAACATTCCGTCCGGTTCGATGATCCCGACATTGCAGGTGGGGGATTATGTGTGGGTCGCCAAATACAGCTATGGCTATTCGCACTTCTCCCTGCCGCTGTCGCCCAACCTGTTCAGTGGACGCATATTCGGCAGCGAACCGCATCGCGGGGATGTGGCAGTCTTCCGCTTCACCAAGGATACGTCCATCGACTATATCAAGCGTGTGGTCGGTCTGCCTGGCGATCGCATCCAGATGCGCGAGGGACAGCTTTACCTGAACGGTGAACTCGTGCCCCGTACGTCGGAAGGCGAGTATGTCGCGGTGGACGAACATCACACCCGTATGGAGGGCGAACGCTATCGCGAGGACCTGCCCGGCAGCGGTGGCCGTCCCGCCGTGTCGCATGACATCCTCAAGCTGACGGATGAGGGGGACAAGAACGACACCCCGGAATATGTCGTGCCGCCGGGTTATTTCTTTGTCATGGGTGACAACCGCGACGACAGCGCCGACAGCCGTTTCATGGGGGACGCGCCGCAGGATCTTGGCTTTGTGCCGATGGAAAACCTGGTGGGGCAGGCCAAGTGGATATTCCTGTCGGTGGATGCGCAGTATCCGACATGGGAATTCTGGAAATGGCCCACGGAAATTCGTTGGGGACGCCTGTTTTCGGGGGTTCACTGATCATGGATGCGCCCGCGACCCCCACGGCCGAGTTTGAACGGATCGAGGCGTATGTCGGTTATTGCTTTCGCAACGCCGCCCTTCTGCATGAGGCGCTGACCCATCGGTCCGCAGCACATCAGCGCAGCAGCGCGATCGGGCGACGCACACGCCAGTCGGTGGCGCGGCGGGGCGCAGGGTCCAATGAACGGCTGGAATTCATTGGCGACCGCGTGCTTGGCCTATTGATGGCGGAATGGCTGCTGGAGCGTTTTCCAGATGAGCAGGAAGGCGCGCTTGGGCCCCGGCATGCGCACCTTGTCTCGCGCGCGGTGCTGGCGCATATCGCAGAGGACATGGCCCTGCCATCCGCCCTTGACGTGGCGGAGCACGAGGCCCGCGCCGGGGTGCGTCAGATGGCCAACGTGCTCGCCGATGCGGTGGAGGCGATTCTGGGCGCGATCTATCTTGATGGTGGGCTGGAACCTGCCCGCGCCTTTGTGCGTCGGGCATGGAACAATGCCATCGTGGCGCAGGCCCGCCCCCCCAAGGACCCCAAGACCGCATTGCAGGAATGGGTGCTGGCGCGGGGATTGCCACTGCCGGTGTATAAGGTGGTGTCCACCGATGGTCCGTCGCATGCGCCCCGGTTCGTGATTTCGGTGGAGGCATCGGGACGGCGGGGCGAAGGTATCGCAGGCAGCAAGCGTGCCGCCGAAAGCGAGGCCGCGGCCCGGCTGCTCAGTCAGTTTGACTGACGTGGGCGCGCGCCCTGCGCGGGGCGGACACGAATATGGAACACTCGGGACGGCTGTTGCAGCCGTGGGAATGATAAATGCCGGAACATGAAGACATGACGACCCGCTGTGGTTTCGTCGCCATCGTGGGCGCGCCCAATGCGGGCAAGTCCACGTTGCTGAACCGCATGGCGGGGACCAAGCTGTCGATCGTCAGCCCAAAGGCGCAGACGACGCGTTTCCGGGTTCTGGGTATCCTGATGCGCAACCATGCGCAGATGCTGCTGGTGGATACGCCGGGTATTTTCCGTCCGCGCCGCATGCTGGACCGTGCGATGGTCGCCGCCGCCTGGACCGGGGCGGAGGATGCGGACATCACGCTGCTGATCATTGATGCGCGTGCCGGCCTGACGGAGGCAGTGCGCGAAATCGTCAGCCAACTGGCGCAGCGCAACCGCCGGGTGTGGCTGGTGCTGAACAAGACCGACCTGATGCGGCGTGATGCGCTGCTGCCGCTGACGGCGGAGCTGTCGGGCCTGCTGACGGTGGAACATGTGTTCATGATCAGCGCGCGTTCGGGGCAGGGGGTCGATGACCTGATGGACCGGATGGCGGCCGAGCTGCCGGTGGGGCCATACCTGTATCCGGAAGATGACCTGACCGATCTGCCCGACCGTCTGCTGGCCGCCGAACTGGTGCGCGAGCAGATCTTCTTGCAAACGCATGAGGAGGTTCCCTATGCCGCCACGGCGGAGACGGAAAGCTTTCAGGAGCGCCCGGACGGTTCGGTGCGGATCGAGGTGACGATCTATGTGGCCCGCGCCTCGCACAAGGCGATCCTGATCGGGGAGGGCGGGTCGCGGATTCGCAATATCGGCGAACGTGCGCGCAAGGAGCTTTCGCGCCTGCTGGAACGGCCGTGCCATCTGTTCCTGAACGTGAAAGAACGTTCAGGATGGGATGAGGAGCGCGCCCGCCTGCGCGCCATCGGTTTGGACGACGCCTGACATCTGACCCCTGCGGGTGCCGTGGGCCGGTCCACCATCGCAGATCGGTGATGGGGGGATGCCACACGAAACGCAGGGGGCGCGCCCTGATTGGCGCATTATCGGCATCGTGTGCTTGTGAGGGGGGCGAACCCCCTATATGACATGTGCGGCGTGGGCGCTGCCGTCACTGGCGGGCGGTTGCCTGCGGCCTGTGTCTTATTTTCTGTTGTGTTCGAGGGCCAATGACCAATCCGCTAACAGATCATGCCCCAGACAATGCCCCCGGTTACAGCCGGGTCCTGCTGAAGGTTTCGGGCGAGGCCCTGATGGGTAACGGATCCTATGGGATCGACCCCGCAACCGTTGATGGTATCGCCGCCGATATCGCGGCAGTCGCGCGCACTGGCGTGGAGGTGTGTCTGGTTATCGGGGGTGGCAACATCTTTCGCGGCGTCGCCGCCGCCGCGCGGGGCATGGACCGCGCGCAGGGCGATTACGCGGGTATGCTGGCCACCGTCATCAATGCGCTGCTGATGCAGAATTCGCTGGAACGCCAGGGGATCGCAACCCGCGTCATGAGTGCGATCCAGATGTCCTCCATCGCGGAACCCTATATCCGGCGTCGCGCGGTGCGCCATATGGAAAAGGGGCGCGTGGTGATCTTTGCCGCCGGGACGGGCAACCCGTTCTTCACCACCGATACGGGGGCTGCCCTGCGTGCGGCGGAAATGGAATGCAGTGCGCTGTTCAAGGGCACGCAGGTCGATGGCGTATATTCCGCCGACCCGCGCAAGGTGGCCGATGCGCGGCGTTACGATACGCTGACCTATCGCGATGTGCTGGCCAATGACCTCAATGTCATGGATGCTGCCGCCATCAGCCTTGCGCGTGAAAACAAGCTGCCGATCGTGGTGTTCAATATCCATGAAAAGGATGCGTTTTCGCGCGTTATGCGGGGCGAGGGACGCTTTACCACGATCGTGGCCTCGGACTGAGGCGCACACCCCGCACAAGAGAAGTCGCATGGCGGTCGAACGCGACCGTTAGAGGAATGTTGGGAGGGCCAAGGTGTCTGTCGATCAGAAAAGTTTGCTGGCGGATGTAACCCGCCGCATGGATGGGGCGATTGAAAGCCTGCGTCGCGATTTTGCCGGTCTGCGTTCAGGCCGTGCAAGTCCGGCGCTGCTGGAGCCCGTGCGTGTGGAAGCCTATGGCGGCGAAGTGCCGCTGACGCAGGTTGGCTCCATCGCCGTGCCCGAAGCGCGGATGCTGACGGTGCAGGTTTGGGACCGTTCGCTTGTCGGTGCGGTGGAACGTGCGATCCGTGACAGCGGGCTGGGCCTGAACCCCGCCGCCGATGGGCAGACCGTGCGTGTGCCCATTCCCCAGTTGACCGAGGAACGGCGCAACGAACTGGCGCGCGCGGCAGGCAAATATGCCGAAAACGCAAAGATCGCGGTGCGTGGTGTGCGTCGTGATGGCATGGAACAGACGCGCGGACAGGAAAAGAAGGGCGAAATCAGCCAGGATGACGTCAAGGTCTGGTCCGATGCGATCCAGAAGCTGACGGACCAGTATGTGAAGCGTGTTGACGAACTGCTCGCGGAAAAAGAACGCGAGATCAAGCAGGTCTGACTTCCGTATGTACCCAGTTGCCGGGGAACGGCGCGCAGGAAGTGTGCCTGTCCATGTGGCGATCATCATGGATGGCAACGGGCGGTGGGCGGCCTCGCGCGGGTTGCCGCTGCTTGCCGGCCACCGGGCCGGGGCGGAGGCGGTGCAGCGTTGTATCCGCGCCGCCGTCGCGTCTGGCGTGAAATGGCTGACGCTTTATGCATTTTCCTCGGAAAACTGGCGGCGCACCCCGCAGGAGGTGGCCGACCTGACCAGCCTCTTGCGGTATTACCTGCGTTACAAGGTGGCGGAGCTTGCGGCGAAGGGTGTGCGCATCCGCATTATCGGCGACCTGTCGCGCTTTGCCCCCGATGTGCGGGCCGAGGCAAGGCGCGCCGAACTGGAAACCGCCTCCAACACGGTCCTGACGGTCGTGCTTGCGCTGTCCTATGGCGGGCGTGCCGACATCATGCAGGCTGCGCTGCGGATGGCAAAGGCCGTGCAGGACGGCACGCTGGCGCCGGGACAGATTGACGAGGATATCTTTGGCGGCTTCCTGATGACGGCGGACATGCCCGATCCCGACATCGTGGTGCGCACCAGTGGTGAAAGCCGCCTGTCCAATTTCCTGTTATGGCAGTCGGCCTATGCCGAACTGATATTCATAGAGACGCTGTGGCCAGATTTTGATGCCGGGCATTTTGATGCCGTGCTCCAGATCTATTCCCGGCGCGAAAGGCGCTTCGGTGCAAGACCGGTCTGATCCCCCCAATCCCATCGTGATCCCGTTTCCTTCGGCCCCGACGCCGCCGGGTGGTGGGTCCGGGCGCGGGTGGAAGGATCTGCGCGCGCGCGTCCTGTCCGCGCTGGTGATCGTGCCGCTTGCCGCGCTGTGTGTGTGGGCGGGGGGTGTCGCCTATGCCGTGATGATCGTGCTTGCGATGGTGGGCATGGCGTCGGAATGGGGGCGGATGTTCGCCCTGTCCGCACGCAGTTGGCGTGGCGTGCTCTATCTCATCTGGCCTCTGGCCTGCGCTGCGGCGGCGCTGGGGGGACAGTGGGGGGGGGGCGTTCATGGTCATGGGCGCGGCCTTTGTCTTTGGCCCGGCCCTGTGGGCGGGGCAGGTGGCGATTGGCTGCGCGGGGGTGTCCCTTTTGTGGCTGCGTTTCATGACGCATCCGGGCGCGGGTGTCGTCCTGTTCGTCGTTGCGTGCGTCGCGCTGAGTGATACGGGGGCTTACCTGACGGGACGGGCCATTGGCGGGCCGAAGCTTGCGCCGCGTATTTCCCCGGCCAAGACATGGTCGGGGTCGTGTGGCGGGCTGCTGGCCGCGGTTGCCGGCGGGGCCGTGATTGCCTCCGTGCTGCCTGATGCGCTGGCGGGGGCGGGTGTGCGTGGCGCCATGATGGGGGCTGTCATGGCGGTTGCGGCACAGGCGGGCGACCTTGGGGAAAGCGCGCTTAAGCGTGCGCGCGGCGTCAAGGATTCCGGGGCGATCATCCCGGGGCATGGCGGGTTTCTGGATCGTTTTGATGGATTGCTGGTGGCCGCACCACTGGCTGCATTGATTTCGCTGGGGGCAGCGGCAGGCGCTGCTTTCTGGTATGTCGGCCTGCGCTGAAGGCGCGCGGTCACGATGAAAAAAATTGGGGAAATCGGTAGGATGAAGACAGTTTCCGTTCTGGGCAGTACCGGCAGCATTGGCTGCTCCACTGTGGATCTGCTGTTGCAGGCGCCGGAGCGGTTCCGCGTCGTGGCCCTTGTCGGGGGGCGCAATGTCACGTTGCTGGCTGAACAGGCGCGTGCGCTTGGTGCCGAATATGCCGTGATCGCCGATGAAACCCTGGTTGGGGAACTGGAAACCCTGCTGTCGGGGACGTCCACACAGGTATCGGGTGGGCGCGAGGCGGTGATCCGTGCGGCAGGCGTGCCGGTGGACTGGACCATGGCGGCGATCACCGGTGCCATTGGGCTGGAACCCGCGCTGGCGGCGGTGCGCAATGGCGGATGTGTCGCGCTGGCGAACAAGGAAGCGCTGGTCTGCGCGGGCGACGTCATGCTGCGTGCGGTGCATCAGGCGGGGGCGACGCTGCTTCCGGTCGATTCGGAGCATAATGCGATTTTCCAGTCCATGGCCGACCGGCAGGTGGACCAGGTGGAAAAGATCGTGCTGACGGCATCGGGCGGCCCGTTCCGCCGCGCCAGTATTGAGGAGATGGAGAAGGCCCCGCTGGAAGCCGCGCTGAAGCATCCGACATGGAGCATGGGGGCCAAGATCACCATCGATTCCGCGACGATGTTCAACAAGGGGCTTGAACTGATCGAGGCGGCGCGCCTGTTCGACATGACGGAGGACCGGATCGGCGTTATCGTCCACCCGCAATCCGTGGTTCACAGCATGGTCCAGTACACCGATGGCAGTATCATCGCGCAGCTTGGTTCCGCCGACATGCGCATCCCCATTGCGCATACGCTGGCCTGGCCAAAGCGCATGGCGACGAATTCGCCGCGCCTTGACCTTGCCGCCATGTCACGTCTGGATTTCGAGGAACCTGACGAAGTGCGTTTTCCCGCATTGCGTCTGGCGCGGGAATCGCTCCGGGCGGGGGGCGCGGCCTCTGCGATCCTGTCTGGCGCCAATGAAATTGCCGTGGAGGCCTTTCTTAATCGTAAAATCGGCTTCCGGGATATTGCGCGGGTTGTCGAGGATGTGATGCAATCACTTGGAAACCAGAGCGCGGACACGCTGGAGCAGGTCCTGCACTGGGATGAAGAGGCGCGACGCCTCGCCCGCGCCCGCATAACGGCACGGGCCGCATAAGACGACAGGGTTAAAGGGGACGGCCGCGCGTGATCATCAGGGGAACTCATAATCATCATGCATGATCTGTTGCGGACCGTCCTTGCATTCGCCCTGGTTCTGGGTGTGCTGGTTTTCATCCACGAACTTGGCCATTACCTCGCCGCGCGCTGGCGTGGGGTGCATGTGGAGGTTTTCTCCATCGGTTTTGGCAAGCCGCTGCTGCGCTGGCACGACAGTGTCGGCACGGAATGGCGGCTGTGTCCCGTCCCGCTGGGCGGATATGTCAAGCCGCACGGGTTCGAGGGACCGGAAGACGCCACCCCTGAACAGATCGCGGCATGGCAGCCGGGCCGTACGTTCCATGACAAGCCCGTGCTGTCGCGGGCGATTGTTATCATTGCGGGGCCTGTTTTCAATTTCCTGCTGGCGATCATTCTCTTTACCGGCCTGTTCGCCTTTGCAGGGCAGCCGCATATCCGCAATGTCGTTGCCGATGTAATGCCCGGCAGTGCCGCGGCAAGCGCGGGGATCGCGCCGCATGATGTCATTGTGCGGCTGGGGGATCACCCGATTTCCGACGTGGCCGACCTGCAGGCCCGCGTCGCGGCCGAACCGGGCGCACAGACCGATGTGGTCGTGCAACGCGACGGGCATGACGTGACGATCCCGCTGACGGTGGGCAGTGTTGCCGATGCAAAGGGGCAGCCCCCCCATGGGCAGCTTGGTGTTTCCTTTCTGGCGGAAGTGGGCGCGCCGCAGTCCTTGCCGCGCGCCTTCGTCTCCGCCGTGAAGGAGACGTGGAATGTGTCTGTCCAGACCCTTGCCGGGCTGTGGCAGATGTTGACGGGGCAGCACAGCACCAAGGATCTGGGCGGGCCGTTACGGATTGCGCAGATGTCGGGGCAGGTGGCGCAGTACGGACTGTCAAGCCTTGTGTCATTCATGGCGCTGCTGTCGATCAATCTTGGCCTGATCAATCTGTTTCCCATACCGATTCTCGATGGTGGGCGGCTGATGTTCTATATTCTTGAGGGGATAATGGGCCGTCCCGTTTCGCGCCGGGTGCAACAGATCAGTTTCCAGGCGGGGTTCGCCCTGATCGCCAGCCTGTTTTTATTTTCTACATTTAACGATCTTTCGCATTTCGGCTTGTTTCAATGGCTGGCATCGCATGTCGGATAACGTAAGAATGACGGCATGAGACAAGTGCTTGCGCGAGAGGGGCTATATCGGATACGTCCGCCCATGCGGATAATGCATGACAGCACGGAGATGACATCTCCGCATGGCTGGCAGTGTGGTCAATCCGCCTACCGAATGGTGAGGAATGCCGATTTTGTCGAGTAAACGTTCAGCGCTGCTTGCATCCGTTTGTGTTGTGCCGCTGTTCTGGACGGCAGGCGCCCACGCGCAGGACGCTGGACAGGAAGGCGGTGCGCCGTCCGATGCCCCCCCGTCAGGTGGCATGGCCCCGACGCCGGGCATGACCCCGGAACAGCCGCAGGTGGAGGCCATCAAGCCGCCGCCTCTGGCCGATCCGATCGAGGCCGTGGACATCAAGGGCAATGACCGGATCGAAACGAACACCATCCTGTCCTATATGGTGGTGCAGCCCGGCGACCGGTTTGATCAGGATCTGCTCGACCGTTCGCTCAAGACGCTTTATGCCACCGGCCTGTTCAAGGACGTGACCATGCAGCGTTCGGGCAACATGCTGGTGGTGCATGTCGTCGAAAACCCGATCGTCAACCGCATCATTTTCGAAGGCAACCACAGCGCCAAGGACGAAGACCTGACGAAGGTCATCTCCCTGCGGCCGCGCGCGGTGTTTTCCACCAAGACGATCGCTGCCGACCGGCAGAAGATCCTTGGTGTCTATGCGGAAAAGGCGCGCTATGCCGCGACCGTCACGCCACAGGTCATCCGCCTTGCACATAACCGCGTCGATGTGATCTTTCGCATCAACGAGGCGCAGAAGACACTTATCCGCAAGGTGACGTTCGTGGGGAACCGTACCTTCAGCAGCACGCGCCTTGCCGGTGTCGTGTCGTCGAAGGAAACGGCGTGGTATCGCTTTTTCTCATCAAGTGACCAGTACAATCCCGAACGTATCAAGTATGACGCGGAACTGCTGCACCGGTTTTATCTGAAAAACGGGTTTGTCGATTTTCAGATCAAGAACGCGACGGGCGAACTCTCCCCCGATCACAAGGCGTTCTACATCACCTATACGATGGAAGAAGGGCCGCGTTACCGCCTGAACAAGATGGATATCCGCTCTTCCCTGCGTCATGTCAGTGCGGAGTCCCTGCATAAATACATCTCCCTGTTCCACAACCAGTGGTATGACGGCAGCGCCATCCAGCATAATGCGACATCCATGCAGGAAATCCTGCAGGCGAAGGGATATCCCTTTGCGATGGTGCATCCCGAAATTGCGCGTAACCCGGAAAAACGCACGGTCAACCTGCTGTTCGATGTGAGCGAGGGGCCACGTATGTATGTCGAGCGCATCGACATCAACGGCAACACCATCACGCAGGACAAGGTTATCCGCCGCCAGCTGCCGATGTCCGAAGGCGATCCGTACACCCCCATGGACCGCAAATATTCCAAGGCGGTGCTGGAGGATCTTGGCTTCTTCAAGACCGTGTCGATCGACCAGACGCCCGGGTCTTCACCTGACAAGGTCAATATCTCGGCCGATGTGGTGGAAAAGCCGACGGGCGAATTCTCGCTCGGTGGCGGGTATTCGTCGGATGCGGGCGTGCTGGGCAATCTCGGCCTGAAGCAGCATAACCTGCTTGGCACAGGTATCGACGCCGGTTTCTCCGGCACGGCGGCCTATTACGAAGATCAGGCCGACATTTCTGTGACGGACCCGTATTTCCTCAATCGCAACCTGGTGGCCGGGATCGACATCTTCGGTATCCAGAACCGTTACATGACGTACCAGAACTACTCCGAAGGCCGGTACGGCATGACGCTGCGTATGGGGTATTCCTATAATAACCACCTGTCGCAGTCGTGGAGCTATACGCTTACCGATCGAAATGTTGGCGATACATGGTCGGATTCGTCTTGGTACGTGCTGGATCAGTCCGGCTGGTCGCTCCTGTCACAGTTGAGCACCACGCTGACCTATGACACCCGTGACCGCCGTTCGCAGCCCCATAGCGGCTATGTCATCCGTGTTGGTGGCGATTTCGCGGGTATTGGCGGCAATGAACGCTATGTCCGTGGCAAGATCGACGCCGCCTATTATATTCCCCTCGACAGCCTGATGGGGAACCATGACTGGACGGTGGACCTGCGCGCTGGCGCGGGCGACATCGCCAACTGGGGTGGCGGACGCAGTGATATCATCGATAACTTCTATCTTGGTGGTAACACGCTGCGCGGCTTCCTTGACGGTGGCGCGGGGCCGCGTTCGATGGGGATTTCGGCGCGGACCATCGACGGTGTGAAATACCCGATGCATTCGCAAGAAGATTTCCTTGGCGGGCGTTTCATGTACACCGCTTCGGCCACGATCCATTTCCCCATGCCATTTGCGGCGGATATGGGGATCAAGGGACGGTATTTCGTCGATGCCGGTGGGCTTGATGGCCTGCGCGTGCGCGAACGCTATACCTCGCCCAGCGATGGTTACAAATATACCCCGGTATATGGCGATACATTGACGCCGCGCGTCAGTACCGGCGTGGGCTTTTCATGGAAAAGTCCGTTTGGTCTGATTAACATTGATCTTGGTGTGCCGATCATCAAGCAGAAGCATGACCGAACACAGTTGCTCCGCTTTGGCTTCGGCCAACAATTCTGAGGTGATAATGTTGCGTAATTCCGGCGTTCGTTTATTTGCCGCGGCTGTCGCACTGGGATGTGGCAGCCTGGTCGGATCTGTTGCCCATGCGCAGAACAATTCCGGCTGGTTCGTCCCCAAGGCATCCCAGCAGCAGCCGGAGCATGCCGCAGCGCATGCGGCCCAGCCCGCGCCGCAGCCCGTCCCCCTGCCGGCCCCCCCGGCCGATAGCGAGGAAGCCCAGTCCCAGACGCCGCCGGTCCTGCCGTTGCCGCAGATCCCCAATTCGCCGGACCTGCCCAAGGGGGCACCGCCGCCCGCACCGATCATCGGTGTCATCAGCGTGCCTGACGTGATGCGCCTGTCCACTGCGGCGCAGCAGGCGGAACGCGTATTGGGCGCGCGGCGTGACGAACTTGCCCGTGATGCGCAAAAGGAACAGGCGTCGTGGCGTGATGAGCAGCAGAAGCTGCAGGGTCAGGCGCGGACCATGTCATCCGACCAGATCCAGGCAAGCGAACGCAAGTTGCAGGAGCGCGTGATCGCGGCGCAGAAGAACTTCCGCAACCGCAACCGCATCATCCAGGAAGCCGCCCAGGTCTCCCTTGGGCAGATTGAACGCGAATTGGTGCAGATCATCCGCCAGGTTGCCGCCAGCCGCAGCATGAACCTTGTCCTGCACCGTGAACAGGTGGCGTTGAGTCAGGATAACCTTGACATCACCCAGCAGGTCGCGACGCAGCTGAACTCGATCCTGCCGAGCGTCTTTATCCCGGCGGCGAATGTCGATCCTGAAGTGCTGGCGAAATCGGGCACGATGCCGACAACCGCCGATGCGGAACAGGGTGGCGCCTCCGCCCCGGCAGCAGCGGCAACCGCCGTCGCACCCAAGGCGAAGCACTAAGGGCTTGGTCGGGTCCATGCACGTGCGGGAGGAAAGCGGGCCGGGCGATACGCGGTTTTTTGTATCGGATGGCCCGTTTGACGCCACGGAACTTGCGCGCTGCGCTGGTGCGGAGCTTCAGGGGGCGGGGGCAGCGATTGCCGACGCACCACACTTCACCGGCATAGCCCCCCTGCAGTCGGCAGGGCCGACGCAGGTCAGCTTTCTGGACAACCGGCGCTATCTCCCCCTGCTGGAGCAGACGGGCGCGGGTGCGGTGATCGTGGCGCCTGCTTTTGTTGACAAGGTGCCGTCCCATGCCGTGGCGCTGGTGTCGCGTACGCCCTATCTTGCATGGGCGCGTGTGGCCTCGCGTTTCTATCCCGCGCCACCGGTTGATCCGGGGATTCATCCCACCGCGGTCATCGGCGAGGGCGCGCAGGTCGATCCATCAGCGTCGATCGGGGCATTTTCAGTCATCGGTGCGCGCGCACGTATTGGCGCGGGTGTGACGCTTGGCACGCATGTCATGGTCGGCGATGGCGTGGAAATCGGTGCACGCAGCCGCATCGGCAGCCATGTTTGCCTGTCGCATGCGCTGCTTGGGGAACGTGTCACCTTGCTGCCGGGTGTCCGCATCGGTCAGGAAGGCTTCGGCTTTGCCACCGGTCCTGACGGGTTTGAGACCGTGCCCCAGCTTGGTCGGGTGATCCTTGAGGACGGGGTCGAGGTCGGTGCGAACTCCACCATCGACCGTGGGTCGATTCGCGATACCCTGATCGGGGCGGGGTCGCGCCTCGACAATCTGGTGCAGATCGGCCATAATGCGCGTCTGGGACGGTGCTGTATCGTTGTGTCCCAGGCCGGTATTTCGGGTTCGACGGAACTTGGCGATTTTGTCACGGTCGCGGCGCAGGCCGGGCTGATCGGGCATATCAAGATTGGCACGAAGGCACGGATCGGCGCACAATGTGGCGTCATGTCCGATGTCGAGGCCGGGGCCGATGTCATCGGAAGCCCGGCGATGCCGTTCAGGGAGTTTTTCCGAAACGTGGCGTTCCTGCGTCGTCTGGCGAAAAAACCGACGCAGGATGGGGGCAGCGACAAGGCCGGCTAGGCGACGGTGCCGAAGGCTGTAAAAACATTCAACCGGCATGGGGCGGCCTGTCCAGTCAGATCGCAGGCGTTCCCGTGCCGCAGAGATGGTTGGACGACGTGGATAAAGAAGTAGAGGCATTACCGACAGAGCAGGCGCCGCAGAGTGTCGAGGCAATCGACATCATGCGCATCATGGAGGCGATTCCCCATCGTTATCCTTTCCTGCTGATTGACAGGATGGTTGATATCGTCCGCGGTCAGTCGGCGGTCGGCATCAAGAACGTGTCCGTGAACGAACCGCATTTCCAGGGGCATTTCCCTGCGCGGCCGGTCATGCCGGGCGTCCTCATCATCGAGGCGATGGCGCAGACGGCGGCGACGCTTGTCGTGCTGACGCTGGGTGAGGCGTTCGAGGGGAAGCTGGTCTATTTCATGACCATAGACGGCGCGAAATTCCGTCGCCCCGTTGGCCCTGGCGATCAGTTGCGGATTTCCGTTGAAAAAGAGCGCAGCCGCGCGAATGTCTGGAAATTCAAGGGGATTGCGCGCGTAGACGGTGTCTCGGTGGCCGAGGCGACGTTCAGCGCGATGATCATGGGCTAGGCCAGGCCCGGCGAACGGAAAACGATCGGCCCGTAACGGCAGGCACCGTAACCGGGAACCGGTATCTGGATCATGGCTTTTTTTCCGGTGGCTGAGCGCCGGAAAGCCGTCGAAATGGAGGCTGTTCTGGCACACAGCGCATCTACCGGCACGACAACGGATGTGGAACCTCTGGGGGCTGCTGTTATCCATCCCTCATCCATCGTTGCCGCTGGCGCCCGAATTGGTCGCGGCGTGTCAATTGGCCCATGGTGCACGGTCGGTCCCGATGTGGTGATTGATGACGGTGCCCGGCTGATTTCCCATGTGGTGATTGACGGCCATACGCATATCGGCGCGAATGTCGTCTGCTATCCCTTCACCACGGTGGGGATGGAACCGCAGGACCTGAAATATCGCGGTGAACCCACACGCTGTGTCGTGGGGGCGGGCACCATCATCCGTGAAAATGTCACCATTCACCGGGGGACGGCCACGGGTGTGGGTGTCACCACCATCGGGGGAGGGTGCCTTATCATGGCGAACTCCCACGTGGCGCATGACTGCACGTTGGGACGGGGTGTCATTATCGTCAATAACGTGGTGATGGGGGGGCATGTCGTCATTGGCGACAATGCCCGCATCATGGGGTCGGCCGCCCTGCATCAGTTCGTGCGTATCGGGCACGCCGCCCTTGTCGGTGGTGTGTGCGGGGTGGAGGCGGACGTCATTCCCTATGGCAGCGTGCTGGGCAACCGGGCGCGGCTTGTGGGGCTGCACTGGATATGGCTGCGGCGCAATGGTGTCGCGCCTGATGATATCCGGCGCATGCGCCAGGCCTTCCGCGCGCTGTATCCCAAGGCCGCACATGCCAGTGGCGCTGTGTTCCAGACGCGTCTGGAACAGGTGCGTGGACAGTATGGTGATGATGCCCGCGTGTCCGAAATTCTGGATTTCATTGCGGCCCCCAGCCATCGCGGACTGGTGCGCGTGCAGAGAAGTCCGGGCGAAATGATCGAGACCGATGGCGCCTGATCCCCTGATGGATCAGGTTACGTCTGCTTCTGCGTCTTCCCCCGCCTGTGTCGGCATCCTTGCCGGGGGCGGCCCACTGCCGGCGCAGGTTGCGCGTTCTGTTGTTGCGGCGGGCGGCAGCGTCTTTATCATCGGGTTCGAGGGGTTTGCCGACCCCGATGTCATCGCCCCATGGCCGCACCGGTTCATCCGGCTTGCCGCGGCGGGCGAAATCCTTTCCACCCTGCGTCTGCATGGATGTCGTGAACTGGTCCTGATCGGGCCGGTGCGGCGTCCTTCCTTTGCGACATTGCGCCCTGATGCGGTGGGCGCACGGATACTGGCGCGGATCGGTCGTGCCCTGTTTTCTGGTGATGACGGGTTGCTTGGCGCGATTGTCCGGGTGCTGGGGGAGGAAGGATTCGTTATCCGGGGCGCGCATGAATATCTGCATGCATCCATCGGGCGGCGTGGCGTGATGGGGATGGTGCGCCCCGATCACGTCGCAATGTCCGATATCGGGCGTGGGCGGCGCGTGGTGCAGGCCATGGGCGCGCTGGATATTGGACAGGGCTGTGTGGTGCAGGACGGGCTTGTCCTTGCGGTCGAGGCGATCGAGGGTACGGACGAGATGCTTGAACGTGTCGGACGATACCATCAGGATGGTCGTCCCGGCGGGGTGTTGATCAAGATGGTCAAACCAGGACAGGAACGGCGTGCCGACCTGCCCACCATCGGCCCCGAAACGGTGCGCCGCGCGGCAGGTGCGGGATTGCGTGGCATCGCGTTCGAGGCCGGGGCCACACTGCTGACGGACCCGCTTGAATGTGTGACGCGGGCGGATGCGGCTGGTCTTTTCCTTGTCGGGATTACGGCCGAGGGGACGATGGAATCCGTTTTGTAAAAGACCGCCCTGAACATGACATCCTGATAAGAACTTTTATAATTTCAGTATGTTGTTGGGTGCGGTTTGTTAGCGGTCGATAAAATAAGGAGTGCAAACATCATGGGCAGTTACCTGCATACAATGGTTCGCGTCCGTAATCTGGAGGCCAGCCTTGATTTCTACGGGTTGCTTGGGATGCGTGAATTGCGTCGGCGTGAGGTGCCCGAAGGGAAATACACGCTTGTTTTCATCGGGTATGCTGACAATGCGGCAGGGCAGGCGGAAATCGAACTGACCTATAACTGGGGTCAGGACGATGGATATGACGTCGGTACCGGATTCGGCCATTTCGCCGTGGGTGTGGCGGATGTCGCCGCCATGGTTGAAAAAGTCCGCGCAGGTGGTGGCAAGGTCACGCGTGAGGCGGGGCCGGTGAAATTCGGCACCACCGTCATCGCCTTTGTCGAAGACCCTGATGGCTATAAGATCGAGCTGATCCAGCGCCCTTGATCCTTCACCCGGGGGGGATGTGCATCCCTTCGGCCTTTTTGTCATCAGCCCGTACCATCGGTCATTCCCGGGCGGGCAGGCAGGTGCGCCGCATGAGGTCGAGCCTGCCGACCGTGGCTTCTATCGCCTGTATGATGACCTCAGCGCCCGCGCGCACCTGTGCGTCGGGATGGGCCGACAGCAGGTCAGCCTTGATCAGGGCAGGCGACAGGATGCCCCTGATGTCATGCAGGTGCGTGCATATGCCGGCCACGTCCGTAACGTCGGGAGAAGGGGCGGGAGTATGGGGCATGGGGGCTCCGTAATTCTGGGGCGGTGGTTGGGGTGTCTCATGCGCGGCATGTAACGCGGGTTGCGCATTGACGCTGGGAATAACGGGCAGTATAAGGCCCGCCTTGGGGATGTGCAGGAAAATTGCCTGCGCCCCGATATTCATCCGTAACCTGTTACAGTCAATCTGGGAGTGCTGTCGTGAAGCGCACGTATCAACCCTCGAAGCTGGTCCGCAAGCGCCGTCACGGCTTTCGTTCCCGCATGGAAACCGTCGGTGGCCGCAAGGTGATTGCGAACCGTCGCACCAAGGGCCGTAAGCGTCTTTCCGCTTAATTGCCCTGGTCTTACGTTCCGGGACACTTTGTCCCGGAATGACACTTTGCATTAACAGGGGCTGCTGAACGTGGCCGACCGGTCGATCCGTCTCAAGAAACGTGCTGAATTCCTGAAGGTCGCGGCAAAAGGCCGCAAGGCCCCGGTGTCTGGCATGGTTTTGCAGGCGTTGCATCGCGATGATGCCGATTCGGCCCGTCATGGGTTCACCGTGACGAAAAAGGTCGGGAATTCGGTGGTCCGCAGTCGTGTGCGCAGGCGCCTGCGCGAGGTTGTCCGCCAGGTCGGGCGGGAACTGCCGCTTTGTGGCGTGGATCTTGTGGTTATTGGCCGTAGCGCCACAATCAATCGTAAATTTTCCTCGCTGCTGGCTGATTATCGCAAGGCATTGAAGAAAGCCGGGGTCGTGGGGGACGCGTGAACATTCCTTCCCCCGTCCCGGTTTCACGGGGGCCGGTCGTGACGGTAATGCGCGCGATGATCCGTGCCTACCAACTGGTGATCCGGCCCGTGATCGGCGCGAACTGCCGCTTTACCCCATCATGCAGCCATTATGCCCGTGATGCCCTTGCACGCCATGGTGCGTGGCGTGGTGGTCTCATGTCGCTGTGGCGTATCATGCGCTGCAATCCCTGGAATGCGGGGGGATATGACCCGGTGCCCACCACGCACCATGATGGTCGCTCCTGCTGCTGCATCCATAAACCTGAATAACGAGAGTCTGGCTGGTCGCTGATGGATATCAAGCGTTTAATGGTTGCAGTGGCGATGTCTGCCATGGTTCTGCTCGGTTTCCAGTATCTGGTGCCGCACCCGGATCATAAGGCGGCCACGCAGCCTGCACTTGGTGCCGGGCAGGAGACACCTGCCGCGGCGCCGGGGGCGGATGCGGGCAATGGCGCGACGGATGCAAAAGATGATCCGCGCCTTGCGATCAATACCGGTCGTGTCGGTGGGTCGATCAACCTGCGGGGCGCGCGCCTGGATGACCTCGTGCTCAAGGATTATCACGAGACCGTCAAACCCGGCAGCCCGCTGGTGCGTATCCTTGATCCCCGCCAGGACCCGCAGTCGAACCTTGTGGAGGTCGGCTGGCTCAATATCGCAGGTGGGCAGGTGCGCGTGCCCGACGCCACCACGGTATGGAGCGCGGATCAGGCCAGCCTGACGCAGGACCAGCCTGTTACCCTGCGCTGGGACAATGGGCAGGGACAGGTGTTCGAACTCGTGGTCGCGATTGACCAGAACTACATGTTCTCCGTCACGCAGAAGGTCCACAATCAGGCGGCAGGGCCTGTGTCGCTATATCCCTATTCGCGTGTTGATCGTGCCTATACCCCGGTGGAGACCGGCGGATACCTGGTGCATGAAGGCCCGATTTCCGTCATTGACGGGCGTCTGGACGAAAGCTCCTATAAATCGGTGCGTAATGGCACGATACCGCCGGGCAATACGTCGTGGAACAAGCCGGGTACGGGCGGCTGGAGCGGGATTACCGACAAATACTGGCTGACCGCCGTCATTCCGCAGCAGGATTCGTTAGTGACCGGCAGCTATGGCTATGTGCCGGAAGCCGGGCATGAAGGTGTCTATCAGGTCGGCTTTACCGCCCGGACGCCCGAAGTCATTGCGCCGGGTGGCGATGGTGTGACCGAAACCCATGTCTTTGCCGGTGCCAAGGAAGTGCCGCTACTGGAGAAGTATGAAGCCAGCCTGCATATTCCGTCCTTCTGGAAGGCCGTGGATTTTGGCTGGTTCGCGTTCCTGACGCATCCGATCTTCACTGTGCTGGACTGGTTGAATACGCTGCTGGGCAATTTCGGCCTTGCGCTGATGGCCTTCACGCTGGTGGTCAAGGGACTGTTCTTCCCGCTGGCGACCAAGCAGTTCCGGTCGATGGGCAAGATGCGCCAGCTCCAGCCCAAGATCAAAGCCCTGCGGGAGCGGTATAAAGACGACCAGATGGCGCTTAATCAGCATATGATTGCGCTGTATAAGGAAGAAAAGGTCAATCCCGCCAGCGGCTGCCTGCCGATGCTGTTGCAGATCCCGGTGTTCTGGTGCCTGTACAAGGTGCTGTTTGTCACGATCGAGATGCGGCATGCCCCGTTCTTTGGCTGGATCCATGACCTTTCGGCGGCGGACCCGACCAATATCTTCACCCTGTTCGGGCTGATCCCATGGGATCCGACGCATATATCCACCTTCTTCCAGCTTGGGCTGTGGCCGATTGCCTTTGGCCTGACCATGTTCGCGCAACAGAAGATCAATCCCGCACCCGCGGCTGATCCGGCGCAGCAGAAGATGTTCCAACTGATGCCGATCCTGTTCACCTTCTTCATGGCGCGGCAGCCGTCGGGACTTGTGATCTATTACTGCTGGAACAACCTGCTGACGATGGCGCAGCAGGCCGTGATCCAGCGTCGTGTGAATGCAGAGGCCAAGGCCCCTGTGGTGATCCGGCCGGAGAAGGAGAAGCCTTCGCTGTTCGCAAAGCTTCTGCAGTCGATCCTTGAGCGTCAGGCCAAGGCGGTGGACAGCGCGGGCAAGGCCAGCCCGGCCAAAGCCGGCAATGCGAAGACCGCGACCGCCAAGAGCCAGTCCGGTGGCAAGGGCCAGCAGATTGAGGGCACCGTGATCCGGGAGGTCCCGAATACGTCCGATGCAGGTGCCGATGCGCCCACAAAGGGACCGGGGCAGGACACGCCGCACGATGACGCCGACGTGCCGGGCCAGGGGGAAGACACGGCTGGCAGGGCCAAGGGCCGGCGCGGGAACAAAAACCATAACAGCAAGAAGCGCCGCGACGAGCAGAAGGCTGCCCGGCGTAATCCTTCGCCGAATGCATCCGGTGGGAATGACAAAAGCGGGGGCGATACAGGCGGCAATGGTTGATTTCACCCCCAAGACCCCCACCCCAGAGGAAATCGAGCGCGCCCGCGAGGCCGGGCGTCTGCTGTTCGCAGGCGAATGCCAGTTCGTGTTTGGTGCGCAAAAGCTTGGGCAACTGCCCGACCCGTTATTGCCGGAAATCGCGTTTGCCGGGCGTTCCAATGTTGGAAAGTCCAGTCTGGTCAACGCCCTGACGGGGCGGCGGACACTGGCCCGTGCCTCGTCAGAGCCGGGGCGGACCAAGCAGCTCAATTTCTTCGAACTTGCCGGGCGGCTGACGCTGGTGGACATGCCCGGTTATGGTTTTGCCAAGGCGGCGAAGGCGGTCAAGGAAGACTGGCAGGGGATGATGTTCTCGTTCCTGCGCGGGCGCCCGACCCTCAAGCGTGTTGTGCTGCTGCTGGATTCGCGGGTGGAGATCAAGGAAAGTGACCGCGAGATCATGAAGCTGCTGGATCGTGCGGCGGTCACGTTCCAGATCGTGCTGACCAAGTGCGACATTCCCAAGCCCCCCGTACTGGCGGCGAAGCTGCGTGAGACGCGCGAAATCGCAGCCAGCCATGCCGCAGCCTATCCGCTTGTCCTTGTGACGAGCAGCGCGAATGGCGAGGGTATCGTGGAACTGCGCGCGGAACTTGCACAGCTTGCATACCCGCCCCCCGCGCGGGCATGAAGGGCTTGGCTGTGATAAGGGTCATGGCCACACAGTGTTTGATGGATTGAGGCACGATCGGATGACGTTAACAGGACCGGGCAGTCAGGATGCCCGCGAACGGGCAGATGTTCTGGCGCGGGCGTTGCCGTACCTGCGACGCTATGCCGGGGATACGCTTGTCGTGAAATATGGCGGCAGCGCGATGGTCGATACCTCGTTGTCGGACGCGTTCGGTCATGATGTCGCCCTGCTCAAGCAGGTGGGGATCAATCCGGTCATTGTCCATGGCGGTGGTCCGCAGATCAGTGCAATGCTCAAGCGGTTGCAGATTGAATCGACCTTCATCGACGGGCTGCGCGTGACCGACGCCGCGATGATCGACGTGATCGAAATGGTGCTGGCGGGCAAGGTGAACAAGCAGGTCGCCGGCCTGATCAACCGTGCCGGTGCGCTGGCGGTCGGGATTTCGGGCATGGATGGCGGGTTGATTTCCGCGCGTCGCCTGGAACGTCGCGCGCGTGAAAACGGGGTGGAGACGGATCGCCTGCTCGATCTTGGCTTTGTGGGGGAACCCACACGCATTGACTCGCGTGTCATCTATGCCCTGTCCGGCTCTGGCCTGATACCCGTCATCGCCCCTGTGGGCAGTGGCGAGAACGGGGAGACCTATAACATCAACGCCGACACGGCCGCAGGCGCCATTGCGGGCGCGGTCAATGCCAGCCGCCTGCTGATGTTGACGGATGTGCCGGGTGTGCTTGATGAAAATGGCAACCTTATCCCCGAACTGACGGCAGAAGATGCGCGTCGCGGTATCGCCAGCGGCATGATTTCAGGCGGAATGATCCCGAAGGTCGAAACCTGCCTTGCCGCGGTGAAGGCCGGGGCAAAGGCTGCCGTGATCCTTGATGGTCGCGTGCCGCATGCCTGCCTGCTCGAACTGTTTACCGAAGCGGGACTGGGGACGCTGATACGCGGTGAATAAGGCGGCGGGCGTGCCGTCCTGATGGTGTGGGGGATGCGTTGACGGGGATGCGTTGACATGGGCGTCCATCCCCCGCATGGTCCGCGATCACCTCATTTCATGCCGTCGCCCCCAGATAAAACCGCGATGGCGATGTTGTCCGGAACAGGATTTGGAATTCATGACTGATACGACCCTCCAGAGCCAGATCGAGGCCCTGTGGGAACGGCGCGATACGCTGTCCCCGCGTTCCGGCGAGGCGGATCGCGCGCCCGTCGAGGCCGCGTTGTCCGAACTTGATGCCGGTCGTCTGCGGGTCGCGACACCGGGTGCTGAGGGTTGGGTGGTCAATGAATGGCTGAAGAAGGCGGTCCTGCTGTCTTTCCGCCTTAATGACAATCGCCTTGCCCCCAATGGCTGTGCCGGTGCGCCTGCCTTCGACAAGGTGCCGCTGAAGTTCGCGGGCTGGGACGAGGGGGCCTTCACGCAGGCCGGGTTCCGCGCCGTGCCGGGTGCGATCGTGCGTCGTTCGGCCTTTGTCGCGCCGGGCGTGGTCCTGATGCCCAGCTTCGTCAACGCAGGGGCCTATGTAGACAGCGGCACGATGGTCGATACGTGGGTCACGATCGGCAGTTGCGCGCAGATTGGCAAGAACTGTCACATCAGCGGCGGCGTGGGGATCGGTGGCGTGCTGGAACCGTTGCAGGCCGCACCGGTCATCATCGAGGACGGCTGCTTCATCGGTGCGCGTTCCGAGGTGGCCGAAGGCGTGGTGGTCGAACGTGGCAGCGTGCTGTCGATGGGTGTCTTCCTTGGCGCCTCCACCAAGATCGTGGACCGCACGACGGGTGAGGTCTTCATGGGCCGTGTCCCGGCCTATTCCGTCGTGGTGCCCGGCACACTGCCGCCGCGTCAGGCGACTTCGGCCGATGGAAAGCCGCTGCCGTCGCTTGATTGCGCCGTGATCGTCAAGCGGGTGGATGAACGCACCCGTTCGAAGACATCCATCAACGACCTGCTGCGCGGCTGAGGGCATGACCGGGGCACCCAGCGGCAGGGCAACCCAAGGGACGCAGGATCGTCATGGGGCGCAGGAGGATGTCGGGGGTGTCGTCACGCTTGCACGCGCACTGCTCCGCTGTCCGTCGGTTACGCCTGATGACGGGTGTGCGATCGATGTCCTGGCCACGGTATTGCGGGATATGGGCTTTGCGGTTACGTCGCTGCCGTTCGGGGAAGGGGATACATATACCCCCAACCTGTTCGCCCGGTTGGGCACGGGGCATCCGCATGTCTGTTTCGCGGGGCATACCGATGTCGTCCCGGTGGGCGATGCGGCATGGCGCAGCGACCCGTTCGGTGCGCAGATTCATGATGGCCTTCTGTATGGGCGTGGGGCATGTGACATGAAGGGCGGGATCGCCGCCTTTGTCGCCGCCATACGCTGCTACCTTGCACGGCATGGTGGCACGATACCCGGTTCAGTCAGCCTGCTGATTACGGGGGACGAGGAAGGCCCCGCCACCAATGGCACCGTGCGTGTGCTGGAATGGATGGCGGTGAACGGACAGATCCCCGATTTCTGTCTGGTGGGGGAACCGACGAACCCGCAGCAGATGGGCGAGGTGATCAAGATCGGGCGTCGTGGCAGCCTGAACGCCACGATTACGGTCACGGGTGTACAGGGGCATGTCGCCTATCCCCACCGTGCGGACAATCCGGTTCACCGGCTGCTGGCGCTGCTGCATGAACTGACCGTGGCGCCGCTGGATACCGGCAGCGAATGGTTCGAGCCCTCCAGCCTGCAGGTCACCAGTGTCGATGTGGGCAATGCCGCAACGAACGTCATTCCCGCGACGGCGTGTGCGCGGTTCAATATCCGTTTCAACGACCTTCATACGGGGGCGGACCTGTCGGGATGGATACGTACCGTGTGCGCGCGCCATGCGCCGGGGGCGGATGTGCAGATACGCATCAGTGGCGAATCGTTCCTGACGCAGCCGACAGCCGGTGTGGATGCCCTGCGTGATGCGGTGACGGCAGTGACAGGTCAGATGCCCCGTCTGGATACCGGGGGCGGCACGTCTGATGCCCGGTTCATCAGCCAATATTGCCCGGTTGCGGAATTCGGCCTGGTGGGGGCCAGCATGCACAAGGTGGACGAACATGTGCCGGTCGCGGACCTGACGCAACTGGCACGGATTTATGACAGGTTTGTGGAAAGGCTGATGGCCTGATGGCGGATGACGGCATGACCCCCAGGTCCGGGCCGACCGGGTTTGGCAATATCCTGCGTGGGATGCTGCTGCTGGGACGCGGGCGGGTCGCAGGGCTCGCATATTTTGGCAATACGCGTGATGCGGTCCTGACGGCGCTTGCACCACGTATTGCATTGTGGCTGGTGGGGGGGCTGTTGACGATGCTGCATGCCCCCGACGCCACGAGTGTCACGCGCTGGCTGTTTTCATTGTGCATGATCCTGTTGCCTGCGGTCCTGACCCATGCTCTGGCGCAACGTTGGCAACGCGGCGGGCTGTGGTACCGCTATATTGCGGCGGCATGGTGGACCGACTGGCTGTCACCGTTTGTCATGCTTGCGGTGGCGCTGCTGATTGCGCTTGGTTCCCCGGCATTGCTGGAGACGTTTTATGGGGGCCTGATTATCAATGGCGTCGGGTTTGCCTACAGCCTGTGGATGACCTGGTTCATCGCACGCATCGGGCTGGGACTGGGGGGGGGACGTGCGATGCTGCTGCTCGGCGCTGTCCTGCTCAGCCTGGCGGTGATGGCGGAAATCACGGCATTGCTGCCCCCGCATTATGTGCCCTGGCATGATTTCATGGCGCTTCCCGGTGCCACCTCCACCGCCAAACACTGATTAAGGTATAAGGCGACGCCCTTTGGGGAAATGCGTCGCCCAAAACTTTTTCATGCAGTCTGGGGGCTTACAGCGTGGCGTCAGTTATCTGCTCCCACTGGTCGTCACGTAAGCCATAGCGCCGCATCGATTGTTCTCCTCCAAAGCCGGAAAAACAGTCAGTACAGAGTGACAGAAAGTACAGCTCCTGGCTCAGAGACTGTTTTAAAAGTCAGGCGTGATAACCTACTGGAATGATAAAGGTTTTTGGTGAAGCTTTTTCCAAAAAGCTTCGAAAAACGCCGCCTTTTTGAAAAAAGGTGGCACCCAAAAACTTTTCTTGTTTTTTTATCAATGATTTGTTTTCAAACGGTCTCTCAGGGCTTAACTGACGACACGCCGTCGCCCTCTGGGGCCTTGTCATCGGGTGTGCGGCGTTATTTCGCGAACGGGTCTTCGGGGTAGGCCACGCCGGTCAGGTACAGCCCTTCCGCCGGGGCCGTTGGGCCACCGGCGCGGCGATCACACGCCGCCAGCGCCTGTCCCACCCGTTCGACCGACCAGCTTCCTTCGCCCACCATCTTGAGGGTTCCGGTCATGTTGCGCACCTGATGATGCAGGAAGGCGCGGGCTTCTGTCACAATGACGATCTCCTCCCCCTCCCGATGGATATCCAGCCTGTCGAGTGTGCGGACCGGGCTTTTCGCCTGACAGGCAGAGGCACGGAACGTGGTGAAATCATGCCGTCCAATCAGGAATTGCGCGGCCTGGCGCATCAGGTCCACATCCAGCGGCTGGCGTACGTGCCACACACGTCCTTCGTCCAGTGTGGGGCGGGCGCTGCGGTTGATGATGCGATAGCGGTAGGATCGCAGGATGGCGGAGAAACGGGCGCTCCAGTTCGGGAGGACGGGACGCGCGATCAGGATGGCCACACGGTGCGGCTTCATGTGGTAATTCAGTGCGTCGCGCACTGCGGTGCTGCTTAATGGAATGTCATCGGGGAAATCCAGATGCGCGACCTGCCCGGTGGCATGTACGCCGGAATCGGTGCGTCCGGCGGTGATGCTGATGACGGGACGGCCACCGGTCAGGCGCGTGGCAGCTGCCTCCAGCACGCCCTGGACGGAGGTCAGGCCCGATGCCTGACGTTGCCAGCCAACAAAGTCACGCCCGTCATATTCGATCCTGACCGCCCAGCGACGTATGTTTTTCGGTGCTTTGGCACGGGGGGGGACAAATCCGGGTGGCAGTCCCCCCCATGCGGGGGGTGTGGTTTCATCGTTCATGGCTGGGGCGGGTCGAAACGGGTGCCTGCAGGCACAGCCTGTCCACGCAGGAAGGCGTCGGCCTCCATCATGCCGCGTCCGGGGCGTTGCAGGCGTGTGATCCGCAGGGTCGTGCCATTCCCGCAGGCAACCAGCAGGCGGTCGTCCACGATCGTGCCCGGCGCCGCTGTGGTGGGGGTGGGGTCCATCGCAACGGCCCCGACCTTGATCGTCTCCCCCGCCAGCAGGGTGAAGGTACCGGGCCATGGCGTCATGGCGCGCACCTGCCGGTCCAGCATATCCGCAGGCCTGTCCCACCGCAGGCGCCCGTCCTCGCGCGTCAGGCGCGCGGCATAGGTCACGCCCTCTTCCGGCTGCGGACGGGGGGGCGGGATAGTAAGCAGGGTCTCGACCACAAGGCGTGCGCCCATGGCGGCAAGGTCGTCATGCAGGCTGGTTGCCGTGGTACGCGGGGTAAGGGCGACGCGGCCTTCGCACAGCATCGCACCGGTATCCAGCCCCGCATCCATCTGCATGATGGTCACGCCACTTTCACGGTCTCCCGCCAGGATTGCCGCCTGTATCGGGGCCGCCCCGCGCCAGCGTGGCAGCAGGCTGGCATGGATGTTGAGGCATCCATGCGCGGGCGAATCAAGCATGGCGACCGGCAGGATCAGCCCATAGGCCGCGACCACTGCCGCATCGAGTCGCAGTGCGGTGAAATGATCGTGTTCCGCCGTATCGCGACGCAGCGACAGGGGCGTGCGCACTGCGATCCCCAATTCCTGCGCCGCGACATGCACGGGCGACGGGCGTTCCTTCTTGCCCCGGCCGGCGGGGCGGGGGGGCTGTGTATAGACCACGACAATTTCATGTCCGGCGGCGTGCAGGGCCTGCAGGGCCGGTACGGCAAAGTCGGGGGTTCCCATGAAGGCAAGGCGCATGATGTCGTTCCATCGGGGGAAAGCGCGCCGGGTGATGCCGCGGGGGCAGGCCCATGGGCGCGGGAAGGTCGCACGGCGGGCGCGCCACGCGCCACGTCACCGGGCGTGTGGCCGTCGCAGGGGCAAGTCGCAGGGGCAATCAGTGCCTGAGCCGCTGTTCCTTGGCCAGGCGGCGCATGATCATGTTGCGTTTGAGCGCGGAGAGGTGATCGACGAACAGGATCCCCTCCAGATGGTCGATCTCGTGCTGGATGCAGGTGGCAAGCAGGCCGTCCACCTCGATCTCGTGGCGTTTGCCCTCCAGATCCTGATACCGCACGCGCACGCTTTCGGGGCGGGCCACCTCTGCATACTGGTTGGGAAGCGACAGGCACCCCTCTTCACGCACGGACATGGTTTCGGTTTCGGCGATGATGTCGGGATTAATCAGCACCATCGGGTTGCGTGCCTCGTCCTTGTCGGCAACATCCACAAGGGCAAAGCGCAGGCCAAGGCCAACCTGCGGCGCGGCAAGGCCGATGCCGGGGGCCTTGTACATCGCGGCGAACATGCGCGGTATGGCTTCGCGCAGTTGTGCGGTGTCCTCAGGACGGACAAGGCGCGTTTTCTGACGGAGGATCGCCTGCGGGGCGACAAGGATCGGCATCGGCGTGGCCGCTGCAATGACATCTTGATCTATCATGTTCGCGATTTAGCGATCCTGCGCCCCGGATGCCAGAGGTTCCATGCGCCATGGGGCGTGTTTTTACCATGTATGCCCATTTTCATGCCCGTGCTTTTGTTCCCGGCTGTGGCGCCCGGGGGACAGTTCCCTTGCACGCCGGCGCGGATGTCCCATATCGTGGGACAGGGTGGATGCCGTGACGGGTCCATCCCTTGTTATCGTCTCGCTCTGGAATTGAGGAGGCCTGAGTGTCGGGAAGAGTGTTCGGATCCCCCATGTTTCTTGGTTTTGATCATCTGGAACAGATGCTGGAACGTGCATCCAAGAATGCGTCGGACGGGTATCCGCCATACAACATAGAACAGGTCAGCCCCACGACCCTGCGTATTACGCTGGCGGTGGCGGGGTTCATGATGGATGATCTGCATATCACCCAGGAAGACAACCAGCTGGTGATCCGCGGACGCCAGGGGGATGACGGGCAGGGGCGCGTGTTCCTGCACCGTGGCATTGCCGCACGGCAGTTCCAGAAGGCCTTTGTCATGGCCGAGGGGATCGAGATCGGCGGCGCATGGATGGATAATGGCCTGTTGCACATAGAACTGCACCGGCCCCAACCCGAAGTGCGGGTGCGCAAGATCGAGATCGCGAAAGGTCCGTCAATCCGTGATCGCGGTGCGCCGGTCGTTGATGTCCCCGGCATGCGCAAGCAGCATGTCGTGCGGGTGATTGATGATGAATGAGGGGGGAAGGCCGTCCACCCATGTTATCATGTAAATGCGAATGGCGTCCCCAGGGGCGTTTTCGCGGCTGCTGGAGGGCATGCAATTGAGGACAACACTCCGTAACGGTCGGATCGTGCCATGCGAAACGGGCAACAGCCTGCCGATGGATGTGCATACGCTGAGCGATAGCCAGATGCGTGCGCTGGGAATGGAATATGTGGCGTACATAAAGGAAGTCGTCGTGGATGGGGAGGAAGCGTTCGCCATCCATGCCGCGGACGGTACGCCCATGGCCCTGACGCCGGATCGCGACATGGCGATTACCGCCGTGCTGGAACATGAAATGGTGCCCGCACTGGTTCACTGAACCTGTCGCCCGCATCGCCTGATGGCCGCCCCGTTTTTCGATGGGGCGGCCTTTTTCATTGGCTATGCGCGGCCCGAAGGGTCAAGCCAGCCGATATTGCCGTCGTCGCGGCGGTAAATGATATTGATCTCGTCGCTGCTGCTATTGCGGAACATCATCAGTTTCACATCCGCAAGGTCGAGTCGCATGACCGCTTCACTGACACTCAGCGTTGCGATGTCGGTCGGGCGCTCGGCGATGATGGTGGCATACGGACCTGCCCCACCCAACGCAGGGTCCGTATCCTCGTCCACGCCATCGGTGGAGGCCGCCTGACGCCCATCCTCACGCGCGGGGATGTCCCCCCCCGGACGCAGGACATAGCTGCGCCCCATTTCCGTCGGGACGGTGCGCGACCGCAGGTGCCCGTGGTTGGTTGCCTTGCGGTGATAGCGGCGCAGGCGCTTGGCGATATGTTCGGCGGCGTCATCAAACGCGCCATGGGCGTCCGCGGCCTCGCCCTCGCCACGCAGTGTCAGTCCACGCGATGCATGGAGGTTGATGTCGCAGGTAAAGAATGAACGCGCACGGCTGAAGGTGACGCGGGCTTCCATCGCCTGTCCAAAGTATTTTTCCGAAATGCGGTCCAGATGATCGGTTACGCGGTATTTCAGGGCGTCAGACAGGTCGATCTGCTTGCCAGCAACGCTGATGTGCATAAGGGACCACTCCTTGTTATTGCCAAGGAAGCCACGTGCAGAGACGGAAACAGGCGATGGGCCATTATCGTATCAGGTCTGGAAATCCCCGCTCCGTATGCACGGCCTGCCCTGGCGTCAGGTTCACTCTGTTGCACCAGTTCCGACCCTCGCTGTGGTGAAGGCCGGAAACTCCATTGGACATATTTGGGGTGGCGCTGTCCATTCCTTCTTTGCATGCAAGGCGGCATGTTTTTCGATGCAACCTGTGTCCTGTGCTCAGATGGCTGGAATCAGAGGGTAAATTTTTCCCCAAGATAAACACGGCGGACGTCCTCGTTGGCGACGATTTCCTCTGGCCTGCCCTCGGTCAGGACCTGTCCGCTATGCATGATATAGGCACGGTCGATCACTTCGAGCGTCTCGCGCACGTTATGGTCGGTAATCAGCACGCCGATGCCCCGATCCTTGAGATGGGCGACAAGGTCGCGGATCTCGCCCACTGCGATGGGGTCGATCCCCGCAAGCGGTTCGTCAAGGAGGATGTAATGCGGCTGGCTGGCGAGTGCGCGCGCGATCTCCAGACGTCGGCGTTCCCCGCCCGACAGCGCAAGCGAGGGAGAGTGGCGCAGTCGTGTGATCCCGAATTCACCAAGCAGCCCGTCCAGCATCGTCTGCCGCCGGTCCGCGTCGGGTTCGACGATTTCCAGCGCGGCCATGATGTTCTGTTCCACATTCAGGCCGCGAAAAATGCTCGATTCCTGCGGCAGGTAGCCAATTCCCATGCGTGCGCGGCGATACATCGGAAGCTGCGTGATATCCGCGCCATCAAGTGTGATGGTGCCGATATCGGGACGCACCAGCCCTACAATCATGTAAAAGCTGGTGGTCTTGCCCGCGCCATTGGGGCCGAGCAGGCCCACCGCCTCGCCCCGCTGCACCTGAAGCGAGACGTCACGCACGACCGAACGCTTGCGATAGCTCTTGCCGATGCCACTGGCGATCAGGCCCCCGCCAGGTATCGTGTCGGGTGTGCCGGATGCGCCGGGTGCCGGGACGGGGGTGGCGGATGCGGACAGGGCAGCGTCGGACATATTCATTTCGTGGTTCCCTTGTTGCCGGTTCCGGCCTGGTTGGGCACGACAAGCCCGCTGACGCGCGATCCCGGCGTGTCCGTCAGGGTGGCGATACCCGTGCGCATGTTCACGATCGCGGCGGCGCCGCTGATCTGGTTCAACCCGCGAGAGATGTGGACATTGCCCACGATCCGCGCGATTGCGCTGTCGGGGACATAAACGCCCCGATCGCCGGTGACGGCCTCGCTTTGTGTGCGGATCAGGATATGGCCAAAGGCATCAACACGGTCGATTGCGCCCGCGCCGCCTGCGTCATGGCCGGCCTGCGTGTGCGGTGGGCGGGCCGTCTTTGGCCGGTCATAGCCCACCAGAATATCGGCGCGCATCTGCCTGCCGTCATTGGTGGTCAATGTGGCGTCGCCCCGGCTGACGGACATATGGTCGCGTGAATGGTATTCCACCGTGTCACGTGCCGTCAGGATATCCTGCGGGGTGGTCATCTTCATGTTCTTGCCGGTCATGACCAGTACGGCCTGGTCCATGTCATACACCGCCCTGTCGCCCCATGCCTGGTCGGTGTTGGTAAAGATATGGACATGTCCCACCGCTTCAAGGCGATAGACCTCGCTCCCGCCATTGCCGGGGGAGGAGTCGCCGGGGGCAGGGCCATTGTCATGACCCATGGCATGGGATGCAGGCCGGTCAGGGGGCGGCAGATCCTCTGGCAGCGTATCGGAATGGGTCACAAGGCTGGTATCGACATCAGGGTCGCCACCCGCCGCCTTGGGTGTTCCTGATGTCGCGGGTGTCACTGCCGGGGGCGTGGTGACAGGTGCGCCGCCCGGCTGCGTGGCAGGTGTAGGAACGGCTGATGGGCTGTTCACGGGGGGGGCAGCGGAAACCGCCGTCGTCTGCCGGGGCTGCGCCGGGGCAGGGGCCTTGCCCGGTGATGTCGGATGCGCCCTGTCCGCCGGGTGCGTCGCCCGGATTGAGGCATCGGGGGGCGGGGCATCGGTGGCGGGGTCCTGCACCGCAGAAGATGACGGGTCGGCCTGCTGCGTGATCGGGGGCGATGATTGCGGGGATGCCGCGGATATGGCGGCGGGGCTGGCCCCGGATGCATTCCCGGACGCATTCCCTGATACATGTCCGGGCGCAGTCGCCGATATGGGGGCGGGCTTGGGGGCCTGTGCCGTGTGCGCGCCGGGCGTTTTCTTGCGATAATAGGCGATCAGGCGATCCGCGCGCACCGTGACATTCCCGCGCACGGCCTGTGCCCGGTCATAGGCCGTGACGGTCTGGGTATTCTGGTCCCAGTCGAACCCGCCCGCCGCCGTGATGCTGACCTGTCCGCCCTGCGACATATCCAGCCCCTGTGCAAGGGCCGGGGTGGTGCAGGCCGTGGCGAATGTCGCACCAGCAAGCAGCACGGAGGCGAGGGCATGCCCGCGCATCAGTGTTTTCCTCCGGCCGGTGACGTGACGGGGGTTTTGACGGTGGTTTTGATTGGGGGGGGGATGGGGGGTTCCGGTGGAATCCTGTGTGCCGGGGCCGTCTGCCGGGCCGCCATGCGTGGTGTTGAGAAGCAGGCGCCCCGGGCCACGGAACTGCATGATGCCATCGCGGATCAGCAGCATCGCCCCTTGCGTGTCAAGGACGCCGAACGGGCCTTCGGAATGGATCCAGCTATCGGACACGATGACGCCGTGTTTCATGTCAATATCCGCAGTAGGGCTGTACATGGTGGTTCCGTCGCTACGATAAAGCATTACGTCCTGTGTCAGGTCCAGAAGCTGGCTATGCTGGATATAGACGCCATTGCGCGCCGTGACATAGACCCAGTTGTTCGGTCCCAGCAGGGTATCGGCCTGCGGGGTGGTCAGGTCGATGCGTTCGGGGGAGATCTGGCGCGCCTCGCTTGCCGTCACCATGAAGGGATGGCCATGGTCGTCCACCCCGCGATAGGTGGCATTGAGCATGCTGCCACTCTTGACGCGTACATGCGACATCTGCGCCATCGTGCCACGATGCATGATGACCGCGCGTTCCACGGCGGGCCACGCCGCGATCGACCCCAGCAGCACCAGCGCGGTCAGCGGCAGCGCCCATTTGGCCGAACGCATGATCGCACGTCGCCGTGCAAGGTCGTTTGCGTTGGGCAAAAGCCGCTGCCGGATGGAGCGGGTATCGAAAATGCTGCGCTGCCGGGCGATATCTTCCGCCGAACGGGCGTAATCCTCGCGCTGTATGCCGCCCCCGGACATGTCCCCGTCGCGCGCAGCCGTGTCATCGGACGGCCGTGCCGACAGATCGTGGGCTGGATCGTGGGGGGGATCTTCGGGCGGCCTGTCGTTCATGCCACCCCGGCACGCAGCAGGTCATGGATATGCAGGATGCCGATCGGGTGGCGTTCAGCGTCCAGCACGAACAGGCTGGTGATCGGCCGTGGGCGGTCATTCATGATCCGCAGCGCATCCACCGCCAGTACATCGGGGCGGATCGTCTGCGGATTCGTGTTCATGATGTCTGCGGCGCGGGTGCCGTCAATGTCCTGTTCCAGCGCGCGGCGCAGGTCGCCATCGGTAATCAGCCCCACCAGCGTGCCGTCATCGCGGACCACACCCATGCAGCCAAAGGCCTTGTGCGTCATTTCCATGATGACCTGACGCAGCGGCAGATCGGCGGAGCCGAGCGGCATGCTCGGCCCGACATGCATCAGCGCGCGCACGTCACGCAACTGCGCGCCCAGGCGGCCGCCGGGATGGAAGATCCCGAAATCATCCGCGCCAAAGCCGCGCTGTGTCAGCAGTACGATCGCCAGTGCATCGCCCAGCGCGAGCTGCATGGTCGAACTGGTGGTGGGCGCCAGACCCATGGGGCAGGCCTCGGGCGTCTGGGGCAGGACCAGTGCGATGTCCGCCGCCCGCGCCAGGGTCGAATCGGCACGCGCGGTCATCGCGATCAGCAGCAGCCCGAACCGCCGCGCGTGCGAGACGATATCCGCCAGTTCCGATGTCTCCCCCGAATTGGACAGTGCAAGGATCGCATCCCCCGGCTGGAGCATGCCCAGGTCCCCGTGCGAGGCCTCGGCAGGGTGGACGAAAATCGACGGTGTCCCGGTGGAGGCCAGGGTGGACTGGATCTTGCGCCCGATATGCCCCGATTTGCCAATGCCCGTCACCACGACCCGCCGCGCGGGCATCGACAGGGCCTTTACCGTGCGGATGAACGCCAGCCCGAGGTCGGATGCCCCCACGCCCTCATGCGCCGGGCCAAGCGCCTGGCGCAGCGCATCCATCATGCGCGCCAGACCGTCGCACTCGGTCTGCAGGACCTTGCATGCCGATTCGATCATATCGGTCTGGTCCGTGCTGACGGAACCATGGTTCGGATGGGGCTGGAGGCTGTCGGTCATGCCTGTTGTTTTCTGTATTGCCGTCAATGGCGCCCCGCGCGCATCGGGGCTGGTGGGGGAATGGTGCGGGTTTCAGGCCGCCCGGTGGGCGAACAGGTCCGGGTCCTCGTAACCAAGGATGTCGAGCCGTGCGCGCGTGGGCATGAAGTCATAGCACGCCTGTGCCAGTTCGCGCCGCCCCTCACGCACCAGCAGCGCCTCCAGCCGCGCCCACAGCGCATGGAGGTACAGCACGTCCGATGCGGCATAGGTCATCTGTTCAGGGGTCAGGTCCGGTGCGCCCCAATCGGAACTCTGCTGCTGCTTGCTGAGTTCCACCCCAAGCAGTTCGCGGCACAGGTGGGCCAGCCCATGACGTTCGGTATAGGTCCGCACAAGCTTTGACGCGATCTTGGTACAGATGCACGGCGCGACCGTGATGCCGAAAGTATATTGCAAGATGGCAACGTCAAACCGCGCGAAATGCATCAGCTTCGTCACGGACGGGTCCGTCAGCACCGCAACCAGGTTCGGGAAATCCGCTGCCGTGGCCCCCGCCGGAACCTGTACCAGGTGGGCATGCCCGTCACCATCCGACAGTTGTACAAGGCACAGCCGGTCGCGGTGGGGATTGAGGCCCATCGTTTCCGTATCGACGGCAACCGCACCCGAAAAAACCACATCATGGGGCAGGTCGCCACGATGGAAATGGATGGTGTCGGGAACGGTGGTCTGTGGCATCGGGGGTCGTGCTCCGTAACGGTGTCTGTCCGTGGCATGCAGCGTGGAGCGGCAGGCGGTATTTCCGGCGGTGCGGGACAGCAAGGCCCGGACCCAGGGCACGCCGCGCCACCGTTGGCCTCCAGCCGGCATTATGCCGACAGGGTTAACATTGTCGCGGTTTACACGAAATTTGTATCGGGAACAGGGGGGATTGATGCGAACGTCCAACTATTTGGGACTTTGGACGGCCCATGGCCATCGGATTGCATCGGGAGGGAAATCCCTACCGGGTATGTCCCGGTAGGATTTATCCTGATTTTTCTTTGGAAAAATCCTGGTGCCCAGAAGAAGACTCGAACTTCCACGACCTTGCGGCCACAGGTACCTGAAACCTGCGCGTCTACCAATTCCGCCATCTGGGCTCAGAGGCTCCCCGTTGCCGGGGTGGTGTGAGGCGGTTTCTAGTCCGGGTTGTCGCGGTGGTCAACAGGGGTTTGCGTATTTTTTTGAATTTGATGGTGTTTTTTGAAACAGGGCGCGGAAAACCGCCCTTTTTCCCATGTGGGCATGGACATGTGGGAATGACGTGCATGCGTGGCGACGCTGGCCCATGATGGTGGTTCCACCATCGCTGCATCGGGGGGATGGGCGTTCAGGTCAGGAAGGGGTGTCGGATGGATATTCGCAAGGTCGCAACGGTATTTGGCGGGACGGGCTTCGTGGGGCGGTATGTGGTCGCGCGGCTGGCGCGGGATGGCTATGTCGTGCGCGTCGCCTCCCGCCGTCCGGACCGGGCGGCGGGGATGCGCCTGTTTGGCGATGTGGGGCAGGTCGTCCCGCTCTATGCTTCCGTGCTTGAGGAACGTTCCAGCGTTGCTGCAATCGAAGGCAGCGACCTTGTCGTCAATCTTGTCGGGATACTGGCGCCTGGGCGGCATGCCGGTTTCACGGCAGTGCATGTTGATGCGGCCGCCCGTGTGGCGCGGCTGTGTGCATCGGCCGGTGTGGGGGCGCTTGTGCATATGTCGGCCATCGGCGCGGACCCCGATGGCATCTCTGACTATGGCCGCAGCAAGGGGCAGGGCGAGGTCGAGGTGCAGCGCCATATGGCGGAGGCGGTGATCGTGCGCCCGTCCATCATTTTCGGGGCGGAGGATCATTTTACCAACATGTTCGCCGCCATGGCGCGCTACCTGCCTGTCATGCCGGTCTATGGCGGGATGACGCGATTCCAGCCCGTCCATGTGGCAGACGTGGCAGAGGCGATCCGCCGCATCGCGCGTGGCCTCGGCCGGGGTGCGGGCGTGGTGGAGGGAAGTTCCGCAGAAGATATTTTTGCAGGGAGTATTTTCGAACTTGGTGGCCCGCGTGTGTGGCGCATGCAGGACATGGTGCGCTGGATCATGCGCGCGGCAGGGCATCCCCGTCGTGTCTTCGCCGTGCCGCCCTGGCTGGCGCGGATACAGGCCTCATGCCTTGAACACCTGCCGGGCAGGATGCTGACACGCGATCAGTTGTCCATGCTCTATGTCGATAATGTGGTGGCGCCGGGGATGCGTGGCCTTGCGCATCTGGGGATTTCGCCGCTTTCGCTGGAAATTGCCGCACCACAATATCTTGCCCGTTTTCGTTCGGCCTGACCCTGGGGTGGCTTTTGTGGCCCATGCGGCGAGATTTTGCCGATTTTTCGCAAAAAGGTCAGTAATGCTGTCTTTTATTTGCGCCGTGGCTTGCGTAGGTGTGGCTCAACCCGGGCGCGCAGGGGTGCGCCCGCATGTTTTCAGACCCAAGGGGCAGGCCAATGGCAGAGCGCATGCTGAAATTCGTCTCCGTGGCGCAGGAGCAGCCTGAAAAGCGGCCTGCGGACTCACGGCGTAAGGATTTCAATGAAATCTATGACGAACTGCCGCGCCAGCAGGCCGAAACACAGGCGTCACGCTGTTCACAGTGTGGGGTGCCGTTTTGTTCCGTACACTGTCCCCTGGGCAATAATATTCCCGACTGGCTGATGATGACGGCGGCCGGACGGCTGGAGGAAGCCTATGAAGTTTCCTCCGCCACCAACAACTTCCCCGAGATCTGTGGCCGCATCTGCCCGCAGGACCGCCTGTGCGAAGGTAACTGCGTGATCGAGCCGGGATTCGAAAGTGTTACCATCGGCGCGGTGGAACGCTTCATCACCGATACCGCGTTCGAACAGGGATGGGTCCAGCCCGTGCGTCCCGTGACCGAACGCACGCAGACGGTGGGCATTGTCGGGGCCGGTCCGGGTGGCCTGGCCGCGGCCGTGCAACTGCGTGAACTCGGCTTTCAGGTCCATGTCTATGACCGTTACGACCGTATCGGCGGGCTGATGATGTATGGCATCCCCGGTTTCAAGCTGGAGAAGGACATTGTCCTGCGCCGCCATCGCCTGCTTGAGGATTCTGGCGTCACCTTCCACCTTGGCGTGGGCATTGGCGATGTGGACGGGGATGGCACGATCGCATTTTCCACCCTGCGTGACCGCCATGACGCGGTGCTGATCGCCACGGGCGTGTACAAGTCGCGTGATATCGGTGGCCCCGGCGCGGGGCTTGGCGGGATCGTGCGCGCGCTTGATTACCTCACGGCGTCGAACCGTGTCTCCCTCGGTGACAGCGTGGCGGATTATGACAGTGGTGCGCTGAACGCCGCGGGCAAATCGGTGGTTGTGATCGGGGGGGGCGACACGGCGATGGATTGCGTGCGCACCGCCATCCGCCAGGGCGCGCGTTCGGTCAAATGCCTGTATCGCCGCGATCGCGCCAATATGCCCGGCTCCGTGCGGGAGGTGAAGAACGCGGAGGAAGAAGGGGTGGAGTTCGTCTGGCTCGCAGGGCCGGAGGCCTTCCTTGGCGATGCGCATGTGACCGGCGTGCGCGCCGTGCGCATGAAGCTTGGCCTGCCCGATGCCAGCGGCCGACAGTCGGTGGAACCGGTGGAAGGCAGCGCCTTTACGCTGGAGGCCGATCTTGTGGTCAAGGCGCTTGGCTTTGACCCCGAACCGCTGCCGACCCTGTGGGGGCAGCCCGACCTTGAGGTTTCGCGCTGGGGCACACTTATGGTGGACCGCCACAGCTTTATGACCAGCCTGCCCGGCGTGTTCGCCGCCGGTGATATCGTGCGCGGGGCCAGCCTTGTGGTGTGGGCCATCCGCGATGGACGCGACGCGGCGGCGCAGATGCACCGCTGGCTTGAGACCGCAGCGGCCGTGCGCGCCGAAGCGGCGGAGTGATGACAATGGACCAGCACACAGCACAGAACACGGCCCAGACCGAGGATTTCGTGCGCGAATGGCGCGACAATGCCGAGGCGATTTCCGGCCTGTATGACCCGGCGCAGGAACATGATGCCTGTGGTGTCGGCATGGTTGCCGCCCTTGATGGCAAACCGCGGCGCGACGTGGTGGAGGCCGGGATCGCGGCGCTTAAGGCGGTGTGGCACCGTGGCGCGGTCGATGCCGATGGCAAGACCGGTGACGGGGCGGGTATCCATGTGGAAATTCCGCAGGATTTCTTTGCCGATGCCATCCATATCGGCGGCGACGCCAGCGTGGACAGCCAGATCGCGGTGGGCATGATCTTCCTGCCCAAGACGGACATCGCGGCCCAGGAACGCTGCCGCCAGATCATCGAGAGCGAGATCCTTGCCTTCGGATATGCGATCTATGGCTGGCGTCAGGTGCCGATCAATACCGATTGCATCGGGGACAAGGCGAACGCCACCCGCCCCGAAATCGAACAGATCCTGATCCGCAATACGCCCGGCACGCAGGAGGATGCGTTCGAGCGTGACCTGTATGTCATCCGTCGCCGGATCGAAAAAAGCGCAATCGCCAATCAGGTGGACCTGTATGTGTGTTCCCTGTCGTGCCGGTCGCTGATCTACAAGGGTATGTTCCTTGCCGAGCACCTGACGGAGTTCTATCCCGACCTGCTCGACCCGCGTTTCGTCAGCCGCTTTGCGATCTATCACCAGCGTTATTCCACCAATACCTTCCCGACATGGAAGCTGGCGCAGCCGTTCCGCCGCCTGGCCCATAATGGGGAGATCAATACGATTTCCGGCAACGTCAACTGGATGAAAAGCCACGAGACGCGGTTGGCCGATCCTGTGCTTGACCCGTATATGGACGATCTCAAGCCCGTGGTGCAGGCGCAGGGGTCGGATACGGCGTGCCTTGATAACGTCTTTGAACTGCTGACCTTTGCCGGGCGCGATGCGCCGATGGCGCGCTGCCTGATGGTGCCTGCCAGCGTTGGCGGCAATTCCGCCATGCCGCAGCGGCACAAGGACATGTATTCCTACTGCAATGCGGTGATGGAGCCGTGGGACGGGCCGGCGGCGCTGTGTGCGACCGACGGGCGGTGGATGCTCGCCGGGCTTGACCGCAGTGGCCTGCGCCCCCTTCGCTATACCGTCACGTCAGGTGGTCTGCTGATCGTGGGGTCCGAAACCGGGATGGTCAAGGTGCCCGAGGCCGACATCGTCAGCCGTGGCCGCCTTGGGCCGGGGCAGTCGCTGGCCCTCGACCTTAAGGAAGCGAAGCTTTACAATAACGACCAACTGCTCGACCTGCTGTCCGCACGGCAGGATTTTACCGGGTGGGTAAAGCGCACGCGCGACATTTCGTGCCTTGTGCGCACCAATAGCGGGGAAATCAGCCTCTATCAGGGCGAAAACCTGCGCCGTCGCCAGCTTGCGGTCGGCACCACACTTGAAGAGCTGGAGGTGATCCTCCAGCCGATGGTTGAAAACGCGGGCGAGGCCATCGGCTCGATGGGCGATGACACGCCACTTGCGGTTCTGTCCACGCGCTATCGCGGGTTGGCGCATTATTTCCGACAGGCCTTCAGCCAGGTCACGAACCCGCCCATCGACAGCCTGCGTGAAACGCGGGTGATGAGCCTTGCGACGCGCCTGGGCAACCTTGGCAACATTCTTGAGGAAAGCGAGACGCAGTGCGACCTGCTCCAGCTTCCCAGTCCGGTCCTGACCACGGGTGAGTTCAAGGCGCTGCGGGAGTTCTGTGGCGAAAATGCCTGCGTCATCGACTGCACCTTTCCTGCGGCCGATGGGGAATCCGGCCTGCGTGAGGCCATCGCACGCATCCGCACGGAGGCCGAGGACCATGTCCGCCGTGGCTGCACCCATGTCTTCCTGACGGACGAACACCAGTCGGCCGAACGCGCCTATATCCCCATGATCCTTGCGACGGCGGCGGTGCATACGCACCTTGTGCGGCAGTCGCTGCGGACGTTCACCTCCCTTAACGTGCGTTCGGCGGGGGCGCTGGATGTCCACGCCATCGCGGTGACGATCGGGGTGGGGGCAACCACCGTCAATCCCTATCTGGCGCAGGAAAGCATTGCCGACCGCCACCGGCGCGGCCTGTTTGGCGACCTGTCCTTTGGGGACGCGGTGGAGCGTTACCGCAAGGCCGTCAATAAGGGCCTGCTGAAAATCATGTCCAAGATGGGCATTTCCGTCGTCTCTGCCTATCGCGGCGGTTATAATTTCGAGGCGATCGGGCTGTCACGCGCGCTGACGGCGGAATTCTTCCCCGGCATGCCCTCGCGCATCTCGGGCATCGGCCTGCTGGGCATTGCCCGCAATGTGCTGAGTTTCCATGAAAAGGCATGGGATCGCCAGATCGAATCCCTGCCGGTTGGTGGCCGCTACAAGCTGCGTCGCACTGGCGAGGTACATGCCTTTGACGGCACGTTGATCCACATGCTGCAAACGGCGGTGGCAACCGACAGCTTCACCATCTATCAGCGTTATGCCGATGCGGTGCGTCGCCAGCCGCCGGTTGCGCTGCGTGATCTGCTGGATTTCCGTGGGGGGCGTACGCCCATCGCGGTGGAATCGGTCGAAAGCATCACCGAACTGCGCAAGCGCCTGATTGCGCCGGGTATCTCGCTTGGCGCACTCAGCCCCGAAGCGCACGAAACCCTGTCGATCGCGATGAACCGCATCGGCGCGAAATCGGATTCGGGTGAAGGCGGCGAAGATCCTGCCCGTGCGAAACCGCGCGCCAATGGGGACAATGCGTCCTCCGCGATCAAGCAGATCGCCTCGGGTCGTTTTGGTGTGACCGCGCAGTACCTCAATGACTGCCGCGAAATCGAGATCAAGATGGCGCAGGGCGCGAAACCGGGCGAGGGCGGGCAGCTTCCCGGCTTCAAGGTGACGGGCCTGATCGCGAAGCTGCGTCATGCGACGCCGGGGGTGACGCTGATTTCCCCCCCGCCGCACCATGACATCTATTCCATCGAGGATCTGGCGCAGCTCATATACGATCTCAAGCAGATCAACCCCGAGGCCACGGTGACTGTGAAGCTGGTCGCGCGTTCTGGCATCGGCACGATTGCCGCCGGCGTGGCAAAGGCGAAGGCGGATGCGATCCTGATTTCAGGCCATTCCGGCGGCACGGGCGCCAGCCCGCAATCTTCGGTCAAATATGCAGGCATGCCCTGGGAACTGGGCCTTGCGGAGGCGCATCAGGTGCTGATGCTCAACCGCCTGCGTCACCGGGTAAAGCTGCGCACCGATGGCGGGCTGAAGACCGGGCGTGACGTGGTGATCGCGGCCATGCTGGGGGCGGAGGAATTCGGCATCGGCACCGCAAGCCTTGTCGCCATGGGCTGCATCATGGTGCGCCAGTGCCATTCCAACACCTGTCCCGTGGGCGTGTGTACGCAAGACGATGATCTGCGCAAGAAGTTCGAAGGCACACCGGAGAAGGTCATCAACCTGTTCTCCTTCATTGCCGAGGACGTGCGCAACATCCTTGCCTCGCTGGGCTTTGCGACGCTGAATGAGGTGATCGGCCGCACTGACCTGCTGCATCAGGTGCTGCGTGGCGCGGATTATCTTGATGATCTTGACCTTAATTCCCTGCTTGCGCAGGCGGATCCAGGGCCGCATGCGCGTTATTGCACGCGTGAAGGGCGCAACGAGGTGCCCGAGACGCTGGATGCGCAGATGATTGCGGATGCCCGCCCCCTGTTTGACCATGGGGAGAAGATGCAGCTGCAGTACAACGTGCAGAACACCCATCGTGCGATCGGCACACGCATTTCCTCGTTGATCGTGCGGCAGTTCGGCATGGACAAGCTGGTGCCTGGCCACCTGACGGTGCGCCTGCGTGGTTCGGCGGGGCAGTCGCTGGGGGCGTTCGCGGTGCAGGGGCTGAAGCTTGAGGTGCTGGGTGATGCCAACGATTATGTTGGCAAGGGCCTGTCGGGGGCGACGATCATCGTGCGGCAGTCACCTTCGTCGAACCTTGTGTCCAACGAAAACGCCATTATCGGCAATACCGTGCTGTATGGCGCCACGGCGGGTGCGCTATATGCGGCGGGACAGGCGGGCGAACGCTTTGCCGTGCGTAATTCCGGTGCGATCGGCGTGGTGGAGGGCTGTGGCTCCAACGGGTGTGAATACATGACCGGTGGCCTCGTGGTGATCCTGGGCGAGATCGGGGACAATTTCGGCGCGGGCTTTACCGGCGGCATGGCCTTTATCTATGACGCAAGCGGCACGTTCGAGGAACGGGTGAACCCCGATACCCTGACATGGACGCGGGTGAATGACCCGAAATGGGAAGCCACCCTGCGTGAGCAGGTGGAAACCCATGCACGTGAAACCAGCAGCCGCTATGCCGAACTTCTGTTGCATAACTGGGACAAGGTTCTGCCGCGTTTCTGGCATGTCGTACCGCGCGAATATGCCAAGGTGATTGGCTTTGCCCCTGCCGAACTGCCGCGCAGCGCCTGATACGCGCGTTACGCGACATTGGGAAACATGATGACAGGGCCGGGGATTTTCTTCCCGGCCCTGTCTGCTTTTGCGGCCTGCTTTTGCGACCTGTTTTCGCGGAATGTGGCATCAGGGGGTCGCACTGGCGGGGCAGAGGGACTAGATTCCCCGGTAATGGAACTCAGGGTCTGCGTGACGGTGTTGCGCGGGCCTGTTGCGATGACGGGTAATGGTCCGATGTCCGATCTGTATTTTTCCCATGCCTTCCCGCGCGGCGTGCGTGTGTCCTCCCCCGCCGAAGGGGGCGGGAGTGTCGCGTCCCCACATGATGGGGCCCTGCCGCGATGGGACCTGCGCGACCTGTATGACAGCCCCGAATCGCCACGCCTGCAGACGGACCTTGAACAGGCGGAAGAAGACGCCCGCGCATTCGCCGATGCGTGGCGTGGGCGTCTGGCGCAGGCTGACGGCGCGGCGGTGGCGTCGGCCATCGTTGAATATCAGCGGATTGACGAGGTGCTGGGCCGGGCCGCGTCCTATGCGCAGTTGCTGTTCGCCGCCAATTCTGCGGATGCGAAGATCGCGCGCTTCAGCCAGTCGGTGAATGAACGGCTGACGGCCATTTCCACGCACCTGCTGTTCTTTACGCTGGAAATGAACCGCATCCCCGATGATGTGATGGCGCGGCAGATGGCCGATCCCGCGCTGGCGCACTGGGCGCCGTTCATCCGCGACCTGCGCGTGTTCCGCCCGTATCAGCTCTCCGACGAGGTTGAATCCGTCCTGCATGAGAAATCCGTCACCGGGGCTGCCGCGTGGAACCGTCTGTTTGACGAGACGATGGCCAGCCTGCGTGTGCCGCTGGCGGGGGAGGAACTTACCCTTGGCGCGGCGCTTGATCGCATGTCCTCGCCCGATCGCATGGCGCGTGCGGATGCGGCCAGGGCGGTGGGGGCGACGTTGCAGGAACGTATCCGCCTGTTTTCGCTGGTGACGAACACGCTGGCGAAGGACAAGGCCATTACCGATACGCTGCGCCATTATCCGCGCCCGACCTCGGCGCGTAACTGTGCGAACATGGTGGAAGACGGTGTCGTCGATGCGCTGGTACAGGCCGTGACCGCGTCCTATCCACGCCTGTCGCACCGCTATTATGCGCTCAAGTCGAAATGGCTGGGGGTGGAAAAGCTTCAGTACTGGGATCGTAACGCCCCGCTGACGACGCAGGATGAACCGCTGATCCCATGGGCGGATGCGACCGCGCAGGTGCTTGGCGCGTATGAAGGGTTCGACCCGCGCATGGGGGAAATCGGCCGCCGGTTCTTTGACAATGCATGGATCGACGCGCCGCCGGTGCCGGGCAAGGCATCCGGCGCGTTCGCGCACCCGACCGTGCCGTCAGCGCATCCCTATCTCCTGCTGAATTATCGCGGACGCACGCGTGATGTGATGACGCTGGCGCATGAACTGGGTCATGGGGTGCATCAGGTGCTGGCTGGCGCGCAGGGATACCTGATGTCGGGCACGCCGCTGACGCTGGCGGAAACGGCCAGCGTGTTTGGCGAAATGCTGACCTTCCGCGCGCTGCTGGATGCGCAGGCCGATCCCGCGCGCCGTCGCCTGATGCTTGCGGCGAAGGTGGAGGACATGCTCAACACCGTCGTGCGCCAGGTTGCGTTCTACCGCTTTGAAACGCTGGTGCATGAGGAGCGGCGCTCAGGCGAACTGCTGCCTGAACGCATTGGCGAAATCTGGCGCGAGACGCAGGCCGAAAGCCTTGGCCCGGCCTTTGAATTCGCGCCCGATTACGATGTTTACTGGACATATGTGCCGCATTTCATCCATTCGCCATTCTACGTCTATGCCTATGCGTTTGGTGACTGTCTTGTGAACGCGCTGTATGATGTCTTTCAGTCCGGGCATCCGGGTTTTCAGGACAAGTATCTGGATATGTTGCGCGCGGGCGGGACAAAACGGCATCGCGAATTGCTGGCGCCGTTCGGGCTGGATGCGGCGGACCCCGGTTTCTGGAACCGGGGGCTGGATGTGATCGCCGGATTTATTGATGAACTGGAGCGTATCTGACGTGGCGGAAGAACGGGATCTCGATAACAGCGGGCTGTTTGGCGAATTTCGCCGCATGGTCCGTACCTCCGGCACGATGGGGGGAATCGCGGCCCGGATTGCCGGGCACAAGATGGGCTTCCGCTCTGACAAGGTGATGCATGCGGGGGATCTGAAGACCGCGCTTGGCGGTCTGAAGGGGCCGCTGATGAAGGGCGCGCAGCTTTTGTCCACCATCCCCGGCGCCCTGCCGGAGGAATATGCAACCGAACTGGCGCAGTTGCAGGCCAATGCCCCGGCGATGGGGTGGAATTTCGTGCGCCGGCGTATGGCCAGTGAACTTGGCCCCAACTGGGAACGTAATTTCCGCACCTTCGGGCGCGAGGCGTCCGCCGCCGCCAGCCTGGGGCAGGTGCATCATGCGGTGCTGCCCGATGGTCGCGTCGTGGCGTGCAAGCTGCAATATCCTGACATGAAGGCCACGGTCGAATCCGACCTGCGGCAGTTCCGCATGGCGGTTGGCCTGTTTTATCGCATCGACAGCACCATCCAGCAGGATGACGTGCTGGAGGAGCTTGAGGCGCGGCTTTACGAAGAGCTTGATTACACGCGTGAGGCGGCGAACATGCGGCTGTATCGCCTCATGCTGGCGGGATCACCCGATGTGACGGTTCCCGCCCCGATCGAGCCATTATGCACCCAGCGGCTGCTGACGATGCAATGGGTGGACGGGCGCGGCATTCAAAAGGTGCTCGATACCAATCCCGACCAGGAACAGCGCAACATGATGGCGCGTTCGCTGTTTCATGCATGGTATATCCCACTCTATCGTTATGGTGTCATCCATGGCGATCCGCACATGGGCAATTTCACCGTGCGCGACGATTATGGCATCAACCTGCTGGATTTCGGGGCGATCCGCATCTTCCCGCCTTCTTTTGTGCAGGGGATCATCGACCTGTACCGTGCGCTGGAAACCAATGACGAGGAACTGGCCTATCATGCCTATCAGGGCTGGGGCTTTGCCAACATGTCGCGTGAGACGATGCGTGTACTCAATGAATGGGCACGCTTCATCTATGAACCGCTGATGCAGGACCGTGTCCGCGCCATTCAGGAGGATAACGACCCGCAATATGGTCGTGCCGTGGCGGAAAAGGTCTATGCCGGCCTGAAACGTACCGGCGGCGTGCGCCCGCCACGTCCGTTCGTGCTGGTGGACCGTTCGGCCATCGGGCTGGGCAGTGTGTTCCTGCGGCTTCGGGCGCGGCTGAACTGGTATCGCCTGTTCCAGGAAATGATCGAGGATTTCGACAGCGCGAAGCTGGCGCAGCGACAGGCCGCCGTCGTGGCCGAGGCGCGTGTACCCCCGCCGCTGGGTGATTGAGATGCCGCGTGATTGATGGTGGCCGACTTTAAGGGCGACTGTCCGATGGCGATCGTTCGATGGTGATCGTTTGGGGGCGACTGTCCGGGGGCGCGGGTTGAGGGCGGTCGGCTGATGGTGGCGCGGGCGCCGCGATGGGGTGGGGGGCAATATTTTGGCGCCCGCCCTTGCGTCCGGCGTCATTGCCCCCCACTGTCATCACATCATGGCAGCAGCACCGCGCAAGAAAAAACGCATAACCGACCGGGTTGAACCCCCGGTCACGTTCCAGCCCGAACAGCAACCCGCCAAGCCCAAGACCCGGCTGTTCAAGATCAATTCCCCTTATGAACCGGCGGGCGACCAGCCCACGGCGATCAGCGAACTTGTCGCCGGGATCGAGGGGGGGGAGCGCGATCAGGTCCTGCTTGGCGTTACGGGATCTGGCAAGACCTTCACCATGGCCAAGGTGATCGAGGCAACGCAGAAGCCCACCCTTGTCCTTGCGCCGAACAAGACGCTGGCGGCCCAGCTTTATGCGGAGATGAAGGAATTCTTCCCCGATAACGCGGTCGAATATTTCGTCAGCTACTACGATTATTACCAGCCCGAAGCGTATGTCCCACGCTCCGACACCTATATTGAAAAAGACAGCCAGATCAACGAACAGATCGACCGCATGCGCCATGCCGCGACGCAGGCACTGCTGGAACGTAATGACGTCATCATCGTGGCCTCGGTCTCGTGCATTTATGGTATCGGCTCGGTCGAGACCTATTCGCGTATGGTCGTGCGGCTGGAAAGCGGGGGCTCGATTGATCGCGACCAGCTTGTCAAGGCGCTGGTGGAACTGCAGTACCGTCGCAATGATGCGGGGTTCCAGCGCGGCACCTTTCGTGTGCGCGGCGAAAGCGTGGACATCTTTCCCGTCCAGAACGAGGACCGGGCCTGGCGTGTCACCCTGTTTGGCGACGAGATTGACGAGATCATTGAGTTCGATCCCCTGACAGGGGACAAGACCGCCGATCTGCAGGAAATCAGCATCTATGCCAACAGCCATTACGTTACGCCGCGCCCGACGCTCAATCAGGCGGTGACGGGGATCAAGGCGGAACTGCGCACGCAGCTTGAACACCTGACGAAGGAAGGCAAGCTGCTGGAGGCCGAACGGTTGCAGCAGCGCACGACCTTCGATCTGGAAATGATCGAGACGACCGGCGTGTGCAAGGGGATCGAGAATTATTCACGCTACCTGTCAGGCCGCAAGCCGGGGGAGCCGCCACCAACCCTGTTCGAATACCTGCCTGAGGATGCGTTGCTGATCGTGGATGAAAGCCACGTGACCGTGCCGCAGATTGGTGGGATGGAGCGTGGGGACTATGCGCGCAAATCCGTGCTGGCGGAGTTCGGTTTCCGCCTGCCGTCATGCCTTGATAACCGTCCGTTGAAATTCGGGGAATGGGATGCCTTCCGCCCGCAGAGCATCTTCGTCAGCGCGACGCCGGGGCCGTGGGAGATGCAGCGAACGGGCGGGGTGTTCGCCGAACAGGTGATCCGCCCGACGGGCCTGATCGACCCGGTGACGGACATGCGTCCCGTTACCCATCAGGTGGATGACCTGCTGGCGGAATGTCGCAAGGCCATTGGCGATGGTGGCCGCGTGCTGGTGACGACCCTGACAAAACGCATGGCCGAAGACCTGACCGAATATATGAACGAGGCCGGGATCAAGGTGCGTTACCTGCATTCCGACGTTGATACGCTGGAACGGATCGAGATCATCCGCGACCTGCGCCTTGGGGCGTTTGACGTGCTGATCGGCATCAACCTGCTGCGTGAAGGGCTGGATATCCCCGAATGTTCGCTTGTCGCCATTCTTGATGCGGATAAGGAAGGGTTCCTGCGTTCGCGTACCTCGCTGATCCAGACGATCGGTCGTGCGGCGCGTAACGTGGACGGGCGCGTGCTGCTATATGCGGACAAGATGACCGACAGCCTTGCCTACGCCATCGAGGAAACGGCACGGCGGCGTGAAAAGCAGAGCCTGTGGAACGAGGAACGCGGCATTACACCGCGTTCGGTGCGCAAGCATATCGGCGAGGTCCTGTCCTCTGTCTTCGAGCAGGATTACGTGACCGTGTCCCCCACGCCCGAAGGGGATATCAAGGACATGGTGGGCAAGGACCTGAAAGGGGCGATTGCCGACCTTGAAAAACGCATGCGCACGGCGTCCGCCGATCTGGAATTCGAGACCGCGGCGCGACTGCGTGACGAGATCCGCAGGCTTGAGGCGCTGGAACTGGGGCTTGAGCCCCCACCCGTCGCACAGTCGATGGCCGGGCGCGCGGGCAGCAATGCGCGTGCCGATGCACGACGCAGCCGCACGCCCCAACCGCTGGGGCCGGGTGGGGGTGGGTACGATCCCGACGCCCGGCGTGGCGGTGGGGGACGGCGCAAGGGACGCTGATCCGGGCTGCCTGATCGCGGGCATGGCTTTGCTTATGCGATAAAAACGGGCAGGATCGTTCCGCATGGCAGCATGAGGGGAACGGGGATGATCGAACTGAAGGCGGGCGAGGCGCGTCTGGGTCTCCTGCCCGACGTGGGTGGGGCGATCGCCTATTGGCGGCGCGGCGCCATGTCGTTCCTGCATCCCGTGGCGGACCCGCACCTTGTGGCGCAGCGTGGGCGGGCGGTGGGGGGATATCCCCTCGTGCCATTTTCAAACCGCATCGCCCATGGGCATTTCAGTTTCGAAGGGCAGGAGTACCAGCTTGCGCCTAATTTCATGGGCGAAGACAATGTCCTGCATGGCAATGGCTGGGAACGGCGCTGGCGGCTCGACCTGCTGGCCGATGACAGCGCGACGCTCGAACTCGATCATGAACCACCTGGCGATCCGGCCACGCAATGGCCGTTCGCCTATCGCGCGCTTCTGCGTTTTGACCTGCGCGAAGGTGGCCTGTCGATCGGCATGATGATCGAAAACACCGATACGCGCGACCAGCCGGTGGGCCTTGGCTTTCATCCTTATTTCCCACGCCATAACGGGGTGCGGCTGGGTTTTTCGGCGCAGTCCGTGTGGACCAGCGACGACCGCAACCTGCCTTCTTTGCGTGTTTCGGCGCAGGGCGACTGGTCGTTTGAGAAGATGCGTGACGTGGGGGATTGCGCGATCGACAACTGCTATGCCGGATGGACGCGCAGCGCGTTCCTGCGCTGGCCCCGGCTGGGCCTGTCCCTGACGCTGGAGGCAAGCGACATCTTCGGCCACCTTGTCCTTTTTACCCCGCCGGGTCAGCCCTTCATCGCGGTTGAACCTGCCTCCAACATGAATGACGCCTTCAACCGCCATGGCGTTGCCGATTGCGGGATGCATGTCCTGCGCCCCGGGGAGAAGCTGGAAGGGCATGTCCGCATGACCGTTGCCACATGCTGACGCGTGCATCGGCTGACGCGGCGCGTGGGGGGGAGCTTGCGCGCTATATCTCGCCTAAGGGGATGGAGGTGCTGCGCCATGAACTCAATACCCTTTTGCGTGACGAACGGCCCCGTATCGTGGAAATCGTGTCGTGGGCGGCGGGCAATGGCGACCGGTCCGAAAATGGGGATTACCTGTATGGCAAGAAGCGCCTGAGGGAGATCGACCGCCGGGTGCGTTTCCTGACGAAGCGTATTGAAAAGGCGATCATCGTGGACCCCGCGCAGCAGCTGCGGCGTGGGCAGGTCTTTTTCGGTGCGACCGTCACCTATGCCACCGAACGTGACGAAACGCGTGTCGTCACCATCATGGGGGTGGACGAAGCCGATACGGTGCGCGGTGAAATCAGCCTGATTTCCCCCGTTGCGCGGGCATTGATGCGTGCGCGGGTGGGGGATGAGGTACGGTTGATGACGCCGCGTGGCGATGAAATGCTGGAGGTCATGGCCATTTCCTATCCGCCCGCCACGGGGATGGGGGCATGAAAAAAGGGCCGCTGGCGCTGGTTGTGCCGCTGCTTACACATTATGACGTTTTTCAAGAACGTTGTTTCGTATTATTACACGGCCGGAGTATCCGCCCCGTGTCCCGTCCGGAGGTCCAGCAATGTCGCGCCCATTGAAGATAGGGGTCCAGATGGACCCGCTTGGTGCCATCGATATCAAGGGTGATTCGACCTTCGCGCTGATGCTGGAGGCCGAGGCCCGGGGTTATGAGCTTTATGTCTATCAGGTCGAGACCATGACCCTGAGCGAGGGGCGCATCTCCCCGCGGGGCGCGCGTCTCGAACGTCTTGCCGCACGGGCACGGCGCGTGCATGTGCAGCGCGTCGCGGGCGCGCATGCCACCTATGGCGAGGAACATGTCCTCGACCTTGGGGGGATGGATGTGATCCTGATGCGTCAGGACCCGCCCTTTGACATGGCCTATATCACCGCCACCCATATGCTTGAACATATCCATGGTGTCGGGCCGGGGCGCGCGCTGGTGGTCAATGATCCCGCATCGGTGCGCAACGCCCCGGAAAAACTGCTGGTCACGCATTATCCCGACCTGATGCCCCCCACTCTGGTGACATGGGATGTGCGCGCCATCCGCGATTTCCGTGCGCGGTGGCGCGATATCATCGTAAAGCCGCTGTTCGGGAATGGTGGCGCCGGGGTGTTTCGCATCCGCGAGGACGACCCCAACCTCAATTCCCTGCTGGAGATGCATTTCGCCCGTTCGCGCGAACCGCTGATGATCCAGCGTTATGAACCTGCGGTAAGGCAGGGCGACAAGCGTATCATCCTGGCGGACGGACAGCCGATCGGCGCGATTGACCGTGTTCCCGCCGAAGGGGAGGCGCGTTCGAACATGCATGTCGGCGGCAGGGCGGTGAAAGCCACCCTGACACCACGCGACCATGAGATCTGCGCGGCGATTGGTCCGCTGTTGCGTGAACAGGGACTGATTTTCGTCGGGATTGATGTGATTGGCGAATGGTTGACGGAAATCAATGTGACCTCGCCCACGGGATTGCAGGAAATCGACCGTTTTGATGGCGTCAATACGGCGTCCATGCTGTGGGACTGCATTCTTGCCCGTCTTGACGGTCAGGGCTGACGGGCTGACGGGACAGGGGGAATGCGGATGGGGCCGTATCGGCTGGCGTATGAAAATGCTATGCCGTTGCGCGCCATCGCCGTGACGTATGCCATCTGGCGTAATTGCACAGGGAATATTCCGGGCGGTGTCCCGGAATACATAATGGGAATCTAATGCAGCAGAACGGGACAGGTTTGATTATGCCAGACGCGCAACGGCAGGGCCGGACCCTGAAGACGGTTTGCATCAAAGGGGCAGGTACCATCTGATGAGTGACGTTCTGCGTGATGCCACCACTGAAAAGGTGGTCGAGATTCCCTCTCCGCGTTCCGCCCTTGATGCCGATGCGGTCAAGGTGGCCTATCGCCGGTGGGCTGCGGTGTATGATGCCCTGTTCGGTGGTGTGTCGGCCCTGGCGCGCAAGCGTGCGGTGGAGGCGGTGAACGCCCTGCCCGGTCAGAAGGTGCTGGAGGTCGGGGTCGGCACCGGCCTTGCGCTGCCATATTACCGCCGGGACAAGCAGATAACCGGCATCGACCTGTCGGAGGATATGCTTGAACGTGCGCGTGGGCGTGTGAGCAAGCTGCACCTGTCGAATGTCAATGCGCTGCTGGAAATGGATGCGGAGGAGACGAAATTCCCCGATGCATCGTTCGATATCGCTGTGGCGATGTTCGTTGCCTCTGTCGTGCCGCATCCGCGTCGCCTGCTGAGTGAGCTCAAGCGCGTCGTCAAGCCGGGTGGGCATATCCTGTTCGTCAACCATTTCCTGGCCACCGGTGGCGTCCGCCTTGCGGTGGAACGTGGGATGGCGCGGGCTTCGCGTTCGCTGGGGTGGCACCCGGACTTTGCGATTGAAGGACTGCTTCCCCCTGAGGATCTGGCGCGCGCGGTCATCCGGCCGGTTCCGCCTGCGGGGCTGTTCACGCTTGTCACGCTCGACCGTCTGGATGACGCCAGCGAATCCCTGGTGGCCTGATGCCGCCAATCCGGGCATGTCCATGCGCAGCCCTGTCCTGACGACAGGGCTGTAATGACATTCTCGCGACTGACATGGCCCCTCACGGGGTCGTTTTTACAGATATGTCGGGATATATTGCCGCCAGCAATGCTATGTCAGGACTGTGGCGCAATCCCCGCGTCACAAGGGGAGTAGATACATATGCCGACAATCGGTCAGGATCGGATCGATGGCGCAGGCGCCGGTTTGCCCATGGGGGACGCCGGGTTGCGGGCGGGTTCGGGCGGTCATCGCAATGTCGGAACCCTGTATCTGTCCCTGGCGGTTGTGGCGGGGATCGTGGGTGGCATGCTTGCCATCGCGTTGCAGGCCGGATTGCTGCCGCATGGCGTGCTGGCGCGCTGGGGTGGCGGTGACGCTGCGGGGATGTGGGAACGCATTGCCACGCGCCATGGCATGATGATGGTCTTTTTCTGCGCCCTGCCTGCCCTGTTCGGTGGATTTGGCAATTGGTTCGTGCCCTTGCTGACCGGGGCGCGGGACATGGCGTTTCCCCGCCTCAATACCCTTTGCTGGCTTGCCGTTGCGGGCAGTTTTGTACTGGCGCTGCTTGGCCTGTCCGTCGTGACTGCGCCCGCCATGTCCATCGCAGCGCTGCTGTTGTGGTGCGTGGGCATGCTGGGGGCTGCCATCAATATGGTTGCCTCCGTCCTGAACATGCGCGCGCCGGACATGCGCTTGCGTGACATGCCGGTATTCGTGTGGGCGCAGGTGCTGACGGCGATGATGCTGGTGATGGTGGTGCCGGTACTGGCGGGTGCGCTGACGCGCATTGTGCTGGATGGTGGCGACGTGTTCGCGCATCTGGATACCGTGCTGCGTGCCTTTGCCGGACCGGAAATGGCGCTGCTCCTGCTGCCGTCCATCGGGATCGTCAGTCAGGTGATGGAAACATTCTGTGGTGTGCCCCTGCTTGGGCGCATGCAGGTGATCGCAGCCCTGGTGGTCATGTCCGTGGGTGGGGGCGCCGTCTGGACGCATGATCTGTTCAACGGGGGGCTGGGCACATCGGATGGCTATCATGCCGCCGCGGAACTTCTGGTGATCCTTGCACCGGTTGTGATGGTCCTTGGGGCATGGGGGGCAACCGCGTTGACGGGGCATGTACGTCCCAGCCTGCCGATGGGGTGGGCCGTAGGCTGCGCTGTGCTGCTGGTTGCGGGGGGCGTGATGTCGCTGCTGCCCGGTGGTATGGGTGATGTGCATGCGGCCACCGTATTCGCCGCCGTGTTCGCAACCTTTGCCGGTTTCTATTACTGGGTGGGCAAGATGAGTGGCCGTGTCGTCCCGCGCATGGCCGGGCTGGTGCATCTTGTCCTGACGGTGACGGGCACCGCCATGTCGTTGTCTGTGCATCAGGGTGCGCCCGCCATTGCCGGGGCGGTTCTGATGGGGGCGTCCATCCTTGTCTTCGCCGGGGTGGTCGTTGTGACCTGTATGCGCGGACGTGGGCATATCGCCGCCAATTACTGGGGCATGGGCGCGCGGACGCTGGAATGGACGCTGCCGTCGCCTGTGGGCATGGATCGGGGGAACCGGGCATGAGTGGCTCTGTCGCATCGGCGGAAGGAAATGCCGCCTATCCGGTTGCGGTCGTGGGGACGCAGGCGCGTGACTGGTTCGTATTGCTCAAACCCCGTGTCATTTCCCTGGTGGTCTTTACCGGGGCGGCGGGTCTGGCCATGGCGCCGGGGCACCTGAACCCCATTATCTCAGCCATCAGCATCCTGTGCATCTGCATGGCATCCGGGGCGGCCGGTGCGATTAATATGTGGTACGATCGCGATATCGACGCGGTCATGAAACGCACGGCCACACGGCCCATTCCCGATGGCCGCATGCGCCCGGACGAGGTCCTTGGCTTTGGCATTGGCCTGTCGGTGGCGTCGGTCATCCTGATGTGGCTGGCGACGAATGCACTGGCTGCTGGTATCCTTGCGTTCTCGATCTTCTTTTATGCCGTCGTCTATACGATGTGGCTGAAACGTTCCACGCCACAGAATATCGTCATTGGTGGCGCGGCCGGGGCATTCCCGCCCATGATCGGCTGGGCCGCTGCGACGGGGTCGCTGACGGTGCTGCCGATTGTCATGTTCGGCATCATCTTCTTGTGGACGCCGCCGCATTTCTGGTCGCTGTCGCTATATGCATGCAAGGATTACGGGCGGGCCGGCATTCCGATGCTGCCGGTTGTAAAGGGCGCGCGGCATACGCGCTGGCAGATCCTGTGGTACACGATCATCCTTATGGCGGTGACGCTTGTGCCATCGGCGATGCATCTTGCGGGATGGCTTTATACCGTTACGGCCACTGTTCTTGGGGCGGGGTTCATCTATCGCGCCATTGGCGTCCTGCGTGATCGGCAGGATGCACAGGGGGTAAGCGAGAGCGGTGATCTGCCCGCGCGTAAGGCATTCCGGTATTCGCTGGCTTATCTGTTCCTGCTGTTTTGCGGTATGCTGGCGGATCATTTCCTCATCATGCACTGATGCCGATCATGCGGTTGTCGTGCCGCCTGCTCTCTGACAAGGGATATTGTAATGTCATCGGATAATGCCCCAGTGGTACGGACCCCGGCCGAGGAATATGCCCGTCGGCATAAGGGCCGTATCTATGGCGTGGCCCTGACGCTTGGGGCGCTGGCCATGATCCTGTATGTCCTGAGCATCGTCAGGATCTGAGAAGCTGTTTGAAAAGTCAGGCTCAATAACATCCTGAAATCATAAAGGTTTTTGGCGCAGCTTTTTCCAGAAGGCTTCAGCAGACGCAGTCTTTTTCGATCAAAAGGCGGCACCCGAAAACTTTTCCTGTTTTTTATCAAGGATTTGTTTTTAAACACTCTCTGAACGGATCAGGGACTGTTCACTGAAGAATAAAAGTTTTTTGTGAGGCGTTTTTGAACGCCTCCCGGCGGCATGATATTCTCAAAAAACAAGATAACGCCTGCAACCTTTTCTCATTTATTGTCAATGGGTGGCTTTCACGCAGGGGCTGTCTTTGGGAAGCTGTTGCATCAGGCTCATCAAAGATTTTTATACTTCAATATGTGCTGGTCCCGCTTGTCCAAAGACGCGCTGGCAACCTTTGATGATATGTTTTTCCCAGATGGCCAGTGGGTGGGAATGACACCTGTTTCGTCTGGCGATGTGTGGACCCTGCTCCGCCGTTCATATCTGTCCCTTCGCAGGGCATAACACAAAAAAGGGTGGCCCGGACCATTTGTCCCGGACCACCCTTCTGTCATGTTTCGTGGGAACGTAAGGTTAACGGGCTACCTGCTGGATGGCGGAGACAAGCCATGTCCCGCCACGCGAACTCCGTTCGAATGTCCACAGTTCGGTCACGACGGTGCGTTCGGTCGAACTGCCGTCAATGACGTGGCCCGTCATGTCGGTGGTCATGTCAATCAGGGAATACCGCATGGCCACAGTGGCGTAATCCATGCCATTTTCCTGCCAGCTTTCCGTCAGGTCGCCATTTTCAAAGCGGACGTCCGACACAACATTGCGCGCGCCACGGCTGGCGAGGTCGGTAAGCTGGTGGCTGAAGTAACTGACCATCTCTGGCGTGGCCATGTGTTGCAGGGCGCCAAGATTCTGCTGGCTCCATGCGGCCTGCACGTTGACCAGCGCCTGCTGGAAGGCCTGGTAATCCGCGGCTGTCAGCGCGACCTGTGGTGCGGGTGCATTGTTCATCGGTTGCGCGGATGACACGTTGCCCCCTCTCAGCCCCGGCAGGCCGGAGGGCATGCCCCCCTGTCCCGTAAAGCGGCGGATCAGCCACCGTACCACGAAGAAGACAAGCAGGAGCTGGATCAGCAGGCCAAGGATGCCGCTGCCGCCCATACCACCGCCGCCGAACATACCATGCCCGAAGACCATGCCGAACAGGCCCGCGCCAAGCAGCCCCCCGGCAAAGCCGCTGAGGAAGGGGTGGCGGGGACGTCCCATCATGGCGGCCGCACCCGCGCCATACGGCATGCGTGTCGCCATCCCATAGGGGGCCGACGGGCTGCTGCGTGGCGTCATGGTCTGCTGGAACGGGGTTGCGCCATAGGGCGCCGTGGCCGTGCGGGGCGGCGCGCTATAGGTACGCGACCCCCGGCTGCCCATCGACATGCCACCCCCGGCACGCGCATCGGCGGCCACCGGGTGAACAATCAGGGGCAGGGCCGCAAGGGCGGCGCTCAGGCTCAGGATGATGCGTTTACGTGGCATCTGTCGCGAAAGGGTCTGTTTCATCTGCGTCAGGGTATCTTGTATCCTGCGTTAAGGCGATCCCGACGACTGCCGACAGGATCGTTGCCTCTTACGATATGGGTATTTATCCGTCGATAAACAGGGGGCGACGGGCATTGGACATTGTTTGATAAAATGACTTTTATAATGCCCTGATTTTTCAAAGGTTTTTTAAACCCTCAAGGGAAAGCCCGGCAAGACGCTGTCCTGCCGGGTAAAAGGCAATGCCCGAAAACCGTTGCGATGTCTTATGAAAGTGTTTGAAAACAACTGATTGATAAAAAATAAGAAAAGTTTTTGCGTGCCGCCTTTCGATCGAAAAAGGCTGCGTCTTTCGAAGCTTTTTAGAAAAAGCTTCACCAAAAACCTTTATAATTTCAGTCTTTTATCAACAGGGTGTTTCAAACAGTTTTATGCCGTGGCACCTGTCGTCGAATTCATGCCCCTGCAATCATCATGTCATCAATCCGCACGGTTGGCGCATTGGTGGTGCGGCGGAAATCAAGGTCATTGGCAACCTGCATGCGGGCAAACATGTCCACAAGGTTGCCCGCAACCGTCAGTTCCGCCACAGGTTCGGCAAGTTGCCCGTTGCGGATCATGAAGCCCGAGGCCCCACGGCTGTAATCACCGGTAATGCCATTGATGGCAGAACCCATCAGTTCGGTGATGTAGATACCTTCGCCGATGTCCGCCATCAGATCATGTGGTGTGACCCGTCCGGGCTGCATATGCATGTTCCCCAGCGAGGGAGAGGGCGGTGAGGATGCCCCCCGGCCCGCACAGCCATTGGAGGTTAGCCCCAGTTGCCGCGCACTGCGGGCGTCAAGCGCCCATGTCTGCAAGACACCATTTTCGACGATCGTCAGGGGCTTTGTCCTGACGCCTTCTCCGTCGAACGGATGTGCGCCCAGCCCCCGGATACGCAGGGGATCGTCGATAATGGTGATGTCTGTCCCCATGATCTGCTGTCCCATCCGGTCCTTCAGGAACGAAGTGCCGCGCGCGATGGCGATACCATTCACCGCGCCCGACAGATGGCCCAGCAGGCTGGTGGAGATGCGCGGGTCCAGCACGATGGGCATCCGCCCGGTGCGCGGTCGTACGGGGTTGAGGCGGGCGACCGCGCGTTCACCCGCATGCCGCCCGATGGTGGCCGCATCCTCAAGGTCCGACAGGTGTACCGCCGAATGATAGTCATAATCACGCTGCATCCCCGTTCCCTGTCCCGCCACCACACTGGCGGAGATGGAATGGCTGCTGCGTGAGTATCCGCCCGAAAACCCGGCCGAGGTCATCATGACGATGTCCATGCGGCCCGCGCTGGCGGAGGCGCCGTTGGTGTTGCTGACACCCGTAATGGCAAGGGCTGCGGCCTCGGCCGTGCGGGCGCGTTCGATCAGGGCGGTGGTGGGTGGTTCCGTCATGTCCAGAAGGTCAAGGCCCGCCGCATCGACATGGCCATGCACCGCCTGGTCGCACAACCCGGCAAAGCGATCTTCCGGCACGACGCGTGCCATCGCCAGCGCCTGTGCCACCAAGGGGGCGAAACGGGCGGGATCAAGGCTGGTGGCCGACACGATGGCCGATCGCTGCCCTACGAATACGCGCAGGCCAAGGTCACATGTCTCGGAGCGTTCAAGGTCTTCCGCCTTGCCGTTACGCACCTGCGCCCCGTGGGCGATCCGGGTCATGTAAACCGCGTCGGCCGCATCGGCGCCAGCGGCGCGCGCCGTGTCAAGCAGGGTTGCAATCAGGTCAAGCGGTTCCGGTGTCATCGTGCAAGGATCTCCGCAACAGTGGCGACAGGGGGCATGTGCCTGACCGGGCCAAGTGATGTCAGCGTGGGCGTACCGTGAAAGACCCGGGCCGCCACGCGCTGGACATCGGCGATGGTGACGGCGTCGATACGCTGCACCGTTTCATGGATCGGCACCAGACGGTCAAAGATCTGCAACTGCCGTGCAAGCTGTTCGCAGCGGCTGCCGGTGCTTTCCAGTGACATCAGCAATGATGATTTCAGTTGCGCGCGGGCACGGTCAAGTTCGTTCTGCGCGACCTGTCCCTGTACCTTGCGCAGTTCCTCCAGCGTGACGGGAATCAGGTCCGCCACCTGGGATTCGCCGGTGCCTGCGTAAATCCCGAACAGCCCACCCTGACGGAAGGGGGCGTTGAAGGAATAGACCGAATAGACCAGGCCACGCTTTTCACGGATTTCCTGGAACAGGCGCGATGACATGCCCCCACCAAGCAGCGTGGACAGCAGCAGGGTCGGGTAATAATCCGGATCGCCATAGCCGACAGAGGGAAAGCCGAGCACGATATGTGCCTGGTCCAGTTCACGCCGCTGTGCGAATTCGCCACCGATATAGGTTACGCCCGGACATGGCGGGATGTCTGTCTGCGGCAGGTCGCGGAAATGCTTTTCCACCATTTCCACCACGGCATCGTGATGCAGGTTGCCCGCCGCCGCAATGATGGTGTTGCGTGCGGTATAGTGCGTGCGCATATAGGTCATCAGCGTTTCGCGCGTCATTTCGCGAATGCCGCCTTCGGTGCCCAGCGTGGGACGGCCCATGGGCTGGTTGGGGAAGGCAGTTTCCTGGAAATGGTCGAACACGATGTCATCGGGCGTGTCGTTGGCCTGCCCGATTTCCTGCAAGATCACGCCACGTTCGCGTTCCAGTTCGTCAGGGGCAAAGCTGCTGTGTGTCAGGATGTCGCCGATGATGTCCACACCAAGCGGCAGGTCTTCCTTCAGCAGCTTGACGTAATAGGCGGTGTGTTCGCGCGCGGTATAGGCGTTGATATGGCCGCCGACATTCTCGATCTCTTCCGCGATGCCCGCCGCCGTGCGTGTCGCCGTGCCTTTGAACGCCATATGTTCGAGGAAGTGGGACACCCCGTTCTCGCGCGCGTCCTCGTGACAGGTGCCAGCGGCGACATACGCCCCGAAGGAGGCGGTTTCAACACGCTCCATCCGTTCGGTGACAACGGTCAGCCCGGAAGGCAGGCGGGTAACATTGATGAGGTCAGTCATTCGGATCCTGAAGGCCCGGCCGGGATCACTGAGCGGCAGGGCCATAGTTTGAGAAATCAGGGAAGAGGCAGGAGGCGCCAGCCGCGTCAGCTATTTTTCAGGACTGCGGCGCGGACCTTGTCCTCAATGGTTCCAAGGTCCGCAGGCACCACCTCGTAACGCTCCGGCCGGTCGAACAGGTCCGACAACGCATCCGGCAGGGCCGGGCGGATGCCGATCGCCTTTTCCATTGCGTCGGGGAATTTGGCGGGATGGGCGGTCGCCATTGCCACCATGGGGATTCCCGGTTCGCGAAAGGCGCGTCCGGCGGCAATGCCGATGGCGGTGTGCGGGTCGGCCATATACTGGCTTTGCGCATGCAGGCGCCGGATTTCGGCCACCGTCGCATCGTCATCAAGCGCCATGCCATGGAACAGCGCATTGGCCTTGTCCCATACCGGCGTGGGCACATGCATGCGACCGGTCTTGCGGAATTCCGTCACGATGCGCGCGCATGCGCTGGCGTCGCGGTCGAGCAGTTCGAACAGGAGGCGTTCGAAATTCGACGAGACCTGGATATCCATCGACGGTGACAGGCTGGGTACCACGCCATGGATGGACATGTCGTTTTCGTTGAGGAAGCGCGACAGGATGTCGTTGCGGTTCGACCCCACACACAGCGCGCGGATGGGAAGGCCCATCTGGCGCGCGACCCACGCGGCCAGCACGTTGCCGAAATTGCCGGTGGGCACGGCGAACGCCACCTCCCGGTCCGGTGCGCCAAGTGCAAGCGCGGAATAGACGTAATAGGGCACCTGGGCGGCGATTCGTGCCCAGTTGATGGAATTGACCGCCGACAGGTGCATGTCGGTGCGGAACGTGGTGTCGGCGAACATCGCCTTGACCATGTCCTGGCAATCGTCAAACGTGCCCTGTACCGCAAGGTTGGTGACGTTGGGCTCCAGCACCGTTGTCATCTGGCGGCGCTGCACGTCGGATGTGCGCCCTTCGGGGTGCAGGATCACCACACGCAGGCGTTCGCGCCCGCGACATGCCGCAATCGCGGCAGACCCTGTATCGCCCGACGTGGCCCCCACGATCGTCACATGTTCATTGCGCTGCGTCAGGACATGGTCGAACAGGCGGCCCAGCAACTGCATCGCCATGTCCTTGAACGCCAGCGTCGGGCCATGGAACAGTTCCTGCACGAACAGCCCGTCTTCCACCTGCGTCAACGGCACGATGGCGGCATGGTCGAAATGGGCATAGGCATCGCGGCACAGTTGCCCCAGCACGTCCGGCGGGATCGACCCGGCGGTGAATGGCGCCATCACGCGCGCGGCAAGTTCGGGGTAGGGCAGGCCGCGCAGGTCCCGCCATTGCCGGGGGGAGAATTCCGGCCAGCTTTCCGGCAGGTAAAGTCCACCGTCTTCGGCCAGACCAGCCAGGAGCACGGACGAGAAATCGCGGACAGGGGCTTGTCCCCGGGTAGAAATATAGCGCATGGGTCCGATCATAATGCCATCTCCCCACCGCGCGAAGGGGCGCAGTGGGACTCGATGATCCTATCCTGAACGATTTTGGGAAAGGTGTGTCAGAATTTCGCCTCGGGCAGGGCCGCGACATTGATGCGATAGACATGGACCGGCCATGACACCTGCATCTGCCCGCCATTCAGTGCGGGTGTGCGGTCAAGCTGCGCCGCAGGGACATACATCATCCCGTCGGGCGTGACATACGATCCTGCGGGCCAGTGCAGGCGCGGGTCGGTCACGATGCGTTGATAGATACGCTTGGGCGTCAGGCGGAAGATGCTGCTGGTGGAGACGTCATTCAGATACAGCGTCCCGTCCGCACCCACGGCGATCCCGCCATAGGGGGGGGATTTGTACCACAGGGTGGGGCTGTCTTCCAATTCGATGGGCGTGACCTTCGGATCAATCAGCACATCCGTGCCCAGCTTGTAGATCGGGCCGCTGAGCGGTTCGAAATACAGCCATTTCCCATCCGGGCTGATGGCCATCTGGCTGATATTGATGATGGCGGTATGGCCTGATGCGTTCTTCATCACACGCGCGTCTGGGCCGAGGATCGGCCGTCCCGCCGTCAGGGCGGGGTTATGTTCCATCAGCCGGCGCTGCCCATGGCCATCAAGGTCGGCCACGATCAGTGCGGGCACCCCTTCATCCCCGATATAGGCATGGCCATTGCCCACCCGCATCGTGGACAGGTGGCTGTCCGGGCGCAGGCTGGCCGCGTCCACATCCCATGTCGCCGTAACCTGCGCCGTGCGGGTGTCGATGCGCATGACCTTGGGCTGCGCGCGCGTCCCGTCGGCGGCGATCCCGCTATCGAGTACCCATAACGTCCCGTCCGCCTGTAACTGAAGGTCCGCAGGGGCAACCAGGCGTTGCGCCGCCGGTGTGGCGGGGTCGTTCGATGCCGCGTCGGGATAGGGGGCGGGGTGTTGCCCGGGGGCGAAGATGACAAGGCCGCCCTGCTTTATCCCGGTCCATGCCGGGGCCTGTGCGATGAACCGGCCATCGGGCAGGACGACGACCCGGTCCCACGTCGCGGTGGCGGAGGTCGCGACATCATCCATCGGTGCGGACGGGTTCAGCGGCGGCGCAGGTTTGGCCGCATGCGCCTGGCGTGCGTCAAACGGGGCGTTCATCAGGGCCAGCGCCCCGACAAGGGCGCAGGCGACACCCGCATGGCGGGTGCGATGCGGGCGGGACGGGGCGGAATCGTGACTGGACATTGTCCGCATGTCGCCATGAACCGCCCACGAAGGCAAGGGGCCGTGGGGGATGGCGGGTATCCGCGCGCCTATTGCCCGCAATACCGGTGCCGAAGATGCCGCAGATACGCATCAGGCCCCGGCGGCGCCCCCGTGGCGTCGCGCACGATGTCGCGCATCGCGGCACTGCTGGCGCGATGATGGACATGGGTGCGCAGCCATGTCAGCAGCGTGGAGAAATCACCCCGCGCGATATCTTCCATCAATGTCGGGCACGCCTTCTGCGCCGCCTCGCGCAATTGGGCGGCGATCATCGCGCCAAGCGTGTAGGTGGGGAAATATCCCCACGATCCCGATGGCCAGTGGATGTCCTGCAGGCAGCCCAGCCGGTCTTCGGTCACGCGCAGGCCCAACAGGTCGTAAAGACGTGCGTTAAAGGCCCCCGGAAGGTCACGCAGCGTCATCTGCCCGTTGATGAGTGCGGTTTCCATCTCATAACGCACAAGGATATGGGCGGGATAGGTGACCTCGTCCGCATCCACGCGGATGAACCCTGGACGCACGCGCGTAACCTGCCGGTGCAGCGTATCTGCGGACCATTCGGCGGAGTGCACGTCCCCGCCAAGCGCGGTTGCAATGACGGGGGCTGCCCATGTCATGAACTCGGCCGAGCGGCAGACCTGCATTTCCATCAGCAGCGACTGGCTTTCATGCAGGCTCATCCCGCGTGCCGCGCCGACGGGTTGTGAATGCCATGCACGTGGCAGGCCCTGTTCATACAGCGCGTGACCGCTTTCATGTACGACGCCCATCAGGGCATTGAGGAAATCGCCTTCCTCGTACCGTGTGGTAATGCGCACGTCGTCTTCCGCCCCGCCGCAGAAGGGGTGCAGGCTGACATCCAGCCGCCCGCGTGCCATGTCGAACCCCACGGTCCGCATGATCTCCTGCCCCAGTGCGGCCTGCGCGGCGGTTGCGAATGGCCCGCGCGGCAGGGCCGGCGCGGGGTGCGCGCGCTGATGGTCAAGCGCATCGGCGATCAGGCCCGGAAGCTGTGTGGACAGGCGGCGGAACACAGGATCGATATCCGCCTGCCGTGTGCCGGGGTCATATTGGTCCAGCAGCGCGTCATAGGGCGAAAGCCCAAGGGCCTCTGCCTTGGCATGGGCGATTTCACGCGTGCGCGCCAATACGTCCTCCAGATAGGGCAGAAGGCTGGCGAAATCGCTGTCGCGGCGTGCCGTGCGCCACGCCATCTCGCACCGGGATGCCGCGCGGGACGCGGCCTCCACCAGGTCCGGGGGCACGGCCATGGCGTGGGCGTGCAGCCTGCGCATCTCCTGCAGGTTCGCCGCCTGCCACGCATCCCCCGGTTCTGGCGCCGCCGCCAGCAGGTCCGCCATGTCCGGGGTGGTCATGATGCCATGATGCAGGACCGATAGTGTCGCGATGCTTTCGGCCCGGCTGTCGGCGGCGCCCGATGGCATCATCGTGTCCTTGTCCCACCCGAGGATGCCCAGCGCATTGGCGATATGTCCCATCCGCGCAAAGCGGCGGACCAGCGTGTCATATGCATCATGTGCGGCAGGTGTGGGCGTGTCGGCCACGGGGTCGTGCATGGAGGAATTCCCGGCGTAAAGGAGTCGTTATCAATTGCGCCCTAGCGTGGCGGCCTTGGGCGCAACACGCAAGCAGGGACGGTGCCACCCATGCCGGAAAAGGCAGGCGACGTAATCGAACAGGGGCTGCGCCTGCTGGCGCAGGGGCAGGCGGCGGCGGCAGGCGGGCATTTCCGCCAGATCCTGCGCCGCGATGGCAGCCATGCCGGTGCGTTGCACGGGATGGCCTGTGTCGTGCGTGCCTGCGGGCGTGACGACCTTGCCATCGGGTTGGCCGGGCGCGCGATCGAGATCGAGGGGGCGTCCCATTATTATGTGACACTGGCGCAGGCATTGATGGCGCGTGGGCATGTGGTGCAGGCCCGCGCGGCGGTAAATGTCGCCATCCTGAAATCCCCGCGCGATCCCGTGGCGCGCGCGGCGCAGGCCCGCATTGCCGAGGAATCGCACGATTTCACCACGGCGGAGACGGCATATGCGCAGGCCATCGCCTGTGGTGGCGTTGACGCATGGCGGCCCCGGGCGGACATGGCGCGCTTCTTGTGGCGCCGGAACCGTCGTGCCGATGCGCTGTCCTGGATGCGCAAGGCCTTTTGCCTTGCCCCGGAGGGGGACAGGCAGCTTTTTCACGAACTGGTGGAAATGCTGCTGGGCTGCGGCCACCTGCCAGAAGCACGGGCCAGTCTGGAGGCATGGTTGCAACATCTGCCCGATGACGCGATGGCGGCGGGCAACCTTGGCGCGGTCCTGTTCGCGCAGCGCGAGTTCGCGGCCGCCCTGCCATGGCTGCGGCAATGTGTGCAGGTCCTGCCCCATGCGGATGTATGGAACAATCTGGGCCTGACCTTCATGGCGCTAGGCGACGTTGCGCGGGCGCGTCGCGCGCTGGAACAGGCGCATGACCTGCGTCGTGACGACGGCCGGATTGCCGCCAACCTTGCCACCGTCCTGGCGGAGCAGGGGGAAGACGCCCCCGCCGCCGCCCTGTGCCGTGCGGTGATGGCAGATAAGCACGCCGATGCGCAGACCCGGGCACAGGCGCGCTTCAACCTTGGCACACTCATGCTGGGGCAGGGGCGGATGGCCGAAGGCTGGGCATTGTGGGAGGCGCGGCATGCGCTCCTGCCCGCCGATACGACGCATTATCCCGTCCTGCCCCGCTGCACGCGCGCGATGCTGGCTGATGGCGCGGGGACAACAGGGGACAGGATCGTTGTCCATGCCATGCAGGGAATGGGCGATACGATCCAGTTCCTGCGTTATGTCCCCATGCTGGCGCGGCGGCGGCGTGTGGTGCTGGTGCTGCCCCCCGCGCTGCATCGGCTGGCGGCCAGCCTGCGTGACAGGACAGGGGCTTCTGTTGCGCGGCGCATGGAAATTATCGCGCCAAATGATGAATATCCACGCGGTGTCGTGGCGCGATGCGACCTGTTCAGCCTGCCTTACCTGTTGGGGCTGGATGCGCTTCCGCGTCCGATGGGGGCATATGTCGGCCCGGTGGCCATGCCCCGCGCGATGGGGGGGATACGGGTTGGCCTGTGCTGGGCAGGGAATGCGCAGTACCGTTTCGACCGGCTCCGTTCCGTCGGGGCGCAGCGGATGGCGATGCTGGCGGGGGTGCGGGACGTGACGTTCGTCAGCCTTCAGCAGGGGGCAGGGGGTGCCGACCTGCCATTCCCGATGGAGGTGCCGTCACTGGGCGATGTGATGGATACGGCGTGGGTGATCGCCACGCTGGATCTGGTGATCTGCGTGGATACGATGGTGGCGCACCTTGCCGGGGCGATGGGGCGCCCGGTCTGGCTGCTTAACCGTCATGGGGGGGACTGGCGCTGGTCCGCCGCCCTTGGTGGGGGGGATGGTGATGCATCGTCACGGCCGCACGGAAGCTGCTGGTATCCGCACCTTCGGCAGTTTCGTCCCGCACACGCGCTACCGCCGCCCCATGCGTGGGACGGGGTCATCGAACAGGTGCGCGATGCGCTGCATGACTGGCGCGCGGCGCGGCGGGATGTCAGGGGCTGTCTGGACTGATCGTGAGGTTCTCTGACCTTCCGTCAGATCGTGACGGTATCCAGGGCGGAGGTCAGGCGGGTGGCGTTGGCCTCTGCCTTTTGCAGTCCGGCCAACAGGGTCTGGCGAATGGTCTCCAGACGCGCCTTGTCCGTGATCTTCAGGCCGAACAGGTCCTTGACATAAAACACGTCAACCGCCCGCACGCCATAGGTCGTGATATGGGCCGAGGCGATCTGCAGCTTCTGGTCGCTGATGGTTGCCGTAATGTCATGAAGCAGGCCGGGCCGGTCGCGCCCGTTGATTTCGACCACCGTGCAGGCATTGGACGCGCGGTTGTCGATCACGACGCGCGGCGGCACATGGATGGCGCGCATGCGCCGCCCGCTGCCGCGCCGCCCGCAGCTTGCGATTTCCTTGCTGATATTGAGCTGTCCTGACAGGGCCTGCTCCACCAGCATCGACAGGCGGGCCAACTGCTGCGGTTCCTCAAAGGCCGCGCCATCGGCATCCTGAACCCATAATGTATCGAGCGCCATGCCGTTGGTCATCGTATGGATGCGCGCATCGACAATGGATGCGCCCGCAATGGCGACAGCCCCGGCGATGCGTGAAAACAGGCCCGGATGGTCGGCGGCATAAATCGTCACCTCGGTCACGCCACGCGCCGGAATCGGTTGGGATTCAACCGTCAGCGGGGAATGCCTGGCCTCGGATTCGGTAATCAGGCGGATATGGCGGCGATGGGTGTCACGGTCGAATGACAGCCAGTAACTGCCGTAACCCAGCCCCATGAAATGGGCGATCTCCCCTTCGGGCAGGCCATCTTCGGCCAGCCACTGCGCCGTTGCGGCCTTGGCGCGGGCGACGCGGACATCGCGTTCCGTCGTGGCCATGCTCCCTTCAAGGACTTCGGCCACGCGCATGTAAAGTTCATTCAGCAGCGTCGCCTTCCACGCGTTCCATACACGCGGCCCGACCGCGCGCATGTCCACGATCGTCAGCAGCAGCAAAAGGCGCAGGCGTTCGGGCGACTGGATGATGTCGGCAAGGTCGAGGATCGTCTTGGGATCGTCAATGTCGCGCTGGAACGCCGTATGGCTGAGCAACAGGTGATGCAGCACCAGCCACGACACGGTCTCCGTCTCTTCGCTGTCCATGCCCAGTTCGGGGCAGACATGCAGCGCGATTTCCGATCCGATTTCCGAATGGTCCCCGCCCCGTCCCTTTGCGATGTCATGCAGCAGGACCGCGACATACAGCGCCCGGCGCGAATGCAGGTTGCGCGCCAGTTCATAGGCCAGCGGGATTTCGTCCGCCATCGACCCGTGTTCCACGCGCTCCAGAATACGCAGCGCGTCGATGATGTGCTCATCCACGGTAAAGACATGATAGGTGTCGAACTGCATCTGCCCCACGACCCGCGACCAGTCGGGCAGCAGCCGCCCCATCAGGCCGGTTTCGTTGAGGATATGCAGCCAGTAGGCATTCCCTTTGCGCCGTCCCTCGTCCATCTGGTGAAAACTGGGGGCGTCATCGCCCTGTACGGCCGCAGGCGGGGTGCCGGCGGCGCCATGGCGGGCGCGCTCTGGCGGGGTGCCGCACATCAGGTCGAGGAAGATGGAAGACGCCTCCGCATTGCCACGCAGGGTGGCGGCATGGCGTTCCCAGCGGATCATCTGCTGCATCGCCAGGGGATGGATCGGCAGCTTGCGCTTTTTCGCCCATGCCAGCAGGCGCATCATCTGGATTGGTTCATGTTCGAACGATGTGCCGCGTTCAGGCAGGATGCGTCCGTCCATCACGGTAAACCCGGCATCACGCATCTGCGTATCGGCCTGTGGTGCATTGGCGATGGGGCCAAGCGCCTGGCGCAGGACGGCAGGTTCAAGCACAAGCGTCAGGCGCATGACCTCGCGCACCGTCAGGAAGTAGTGGCGCATGAAACGCTCCACCCCCACCTGTCGGCCATGACGGGTATAACCCATGCGCCCGCCGACCACCGGTTGCACGTCAAAGGTCAGGCGTTCTTCCGCCCGGCCGGAGACATAGTGCAGGTGAAAGCGCACGCGCCACAGGAAATCCCATGACCGGCGGGCGCGCTTGGCCTCTTGTTCCGTCAGCAGGCCGAGTGCGCTGAAACCGGGGGCCAGCAGGTCGGAGACATGGCGCGTGCCGAAAGTATAGCGGCACATCCAGTACAGCGTCTGCAGGTCACGCAGGCCGCCGCGCCCTTCCTTGACATTGGGTTCGACAAGATAGGGGCTGTCGCCGAAACGGTGGTGGCGGGCGGCCCGTTCACGCCGCTTGTCGGTGATGAAACATGCGGCCCCCGCCGTGACGCAGGCGACGATGTAGCGTGCCTCGAACATTGCGAACAGGGTGGCGTCCCCCGCCAGAAGCCGTGCGTCGAGTAAGGTGGTGCGCACGGTGGTATCGGCCTCGGCCTCCGTGATGCACTCATCAATCGTGCGCGTCGCATGCCCGACCTTCAGCCCAAGATCCCACAGGAAATACAGGATGTATTCGACAACGCCGCGCACCTCGTCCGACGGTTCGTCCGGGGTCAGGAACAGCAGGTCGATATCACTGAACGGCGCCAGCAGCCCACGCCCGTAACCGCCCGTTGCGGTAATGGCGAAGCTGACGTCGCCCGCCACCTGCGACTCGGCACGGATGCTGTGGGTCGCGAATTCGCACAACGTGCGGATCATGCCATCGGTATAGCTGGCCAGCAGCTTGCCCGCGTCCGCGCCGCCCAGGCGATGCGCCTCGAATTCCTCGCGCACATGGGACTGAAAGCGCGCAAGGTGCCTGCGGAACAGGCTGATCGCCTCCTCCCGCGGGAGTTCCGGGGCATAGGGTGCGTTCAGTCCCAGCGCGTCGCGCAGGGCAATGGTCATGTCCTCGACAGTGGAGGCGGCGTGGGCAGGGCTCGGCATCGCGGTCTGGTCGGCGTCCTTTGGGGCGAATGGGCCGGACAAGTGTGCCGGTCTTTGCAGTTACGGGTCCAGATGTTCCTTACTGGAATGTAGGAGTTTTTTTAACCGGTAAAGGGCGTCGAGCGCCGCGCGCGGGGTCAGTTCGTCGGGATCGAGGCCGATGACCATCTCGATCACTTTTTCCGGCAGTGCGGGTGTGGCCTCCGCAACCGGGGGCGGCGTGTCGATCCGTTCGAACAGGGGCAGGGCCGGGGCGGCGGCATGGCGTTCCTTCTCCAGCCCCGCCAGCAGCCGTCCGGCGCGGCGCACCACGGGTTCGGGCACCCCGGCAAGGCGCGCGACATGCACGCCCCAACTGCGCCGGGCGGTGCCGGGGACGACCTCGTGCTGGAAAATCACCTCGCCCTTCCATTCACGCACGCTCATGGTGTGTGGCGACAGGCGCGGCAGGCTTTCGGCAAGTTCGGACAGTTCGTGGAAGTGGGTTGCGAATATGGCCCGGCACCGCAGCGTCGAATGCATGGCTTCGAGCACGGCCCACGCGATCGCCAGACCGTCAAGCGTTGCCGTCCCGCGCCCGATTTCGTCCACCACCACCATGGATCGTGGTCCCGCCTGGTTGAGGATGGCCGCCGTTTCCGTCATTTCCACCATGAAGGTGGACCGCCCGCGCGCAAGGTCGTCCGCCGCCCCCACGCGGGAAAACAGGCGGTCCACGATGCCGATGCGCGCGGCCTTTGCACAGACCGGCAGTCCCGCCTGCGCCACGATCACCGCCAGTGCCGTCTGCCGCAGGAAGGTGGACTTGCCCGCCATGTTCGGGCCCGTCAGCAGCATGACGCGCCGGTCGGGCGACAGGTCGCACGAATTGGGGGTGAAGCGGGCATCACGCGGCAATGCCGCCTCCACAACCGGGTGGCGGCAGTCGGTCAGGTCGAACGTGGTGTCATCGCTGATGGCGGCGCGGCACCATGTCCCCCCACCGGCCAGTTCGGCGCACGACTGTATGATGTCCAGCACCGCAAGGGCGGAGGCGATGTCAGGAAGGGCAGGTTCGTCGAGGATGGTGCGTACCAGTTCGGCAAACAGCGTGCGTTCGCGTGCCGCCGCGCGTTCCGCGGCCTCGATGATGCGTTGGTCAAGGCTGACGAGGCGGTCGGTTGAAAACCGCGCGGCGCTTGCCGTGCCCTGCCTCAGGATCAGGTCCTCGCGGTCCTTCAGCCGTGCAGAGGCGGCGGAGGGAACCTCGATCACATAGCCAAGCTGCGCATGGTGACGGATCTTGAGGTTGGAGATGCCAAAGGCGTCGGCATATTCCTGCTGAAGTGCGGCAATGATCCGGCGGCTGCCATCGCGCAGTTCACGTTCGCCATCAAGTTCGCCATCATATCCCGTGGCGATGACGCCCCCATCCTCCAGCCGTGCGGGCAGGGTATCGGACAGGGCGCGCGCCAGCAGGGCCTCAAGCTCCGTCGCCTTGTCAAGATGTGCCGTGGCGCGTGTGACAAGCGATGGGGCCTGCGGGCTTTCGCGCACGATGCGCGCGACGTGGCGCGCCGTGGACAGGGCGGCGCGGATGGCGGCGGCATCGCGCGGCTGTCCCCGGCCCAGCGACAGGCGGCCCAGCGCCCGCGCCACGTCCGGCGCGGGGCGCAGCGCATCGCGCAGGGACTGGCGCACCTGTGGCTTGTCCAGCAGCCATGCCCATGCGTCCTGCCGGGTCGTGATACGCCGCGCATCCGTCAGCGGGGCCGCGATCCATTCCCCCAGCAGCCGGCTTCCCGCCGCCGTGACCGTGCGATCGACCGCGGCGAACAGGGTGTGCGTGTTGTCCCCATCGCGGGTGCGCAGAAGGTCAAGGCTGGCGCGTGTCGCGGGATCAAGGCCGAGGACTTCGCTGCTGTCATGGGGGTGCGGGCGCGACAGGCGCGGCAGTTGCCCTGCCTGGCTGCGGCGGATGTAGTCGATGGCGGTCGCGCCGGCCATCGCTTCGCCATCGGAAAATGTGCCGAATGCGTCAAGGCTTGCCGCGCCAAAGGTCTCGGCCATGCGGCGGCGGGCGGCGGCGGCATTCATGGGGATGACAGGGGGCGCGCGGCGGGCGGCGAAATCGCCAAGCGCGATGTCGTCGGCGCACAGGATTTCCGCCGGGTCAAGGCGGCCAAGCAGGTCCTGCAACCCGTCCGCTGGCAGGTTCGCCGTTTCAAACAGGCCGGTGGAAATGTCGATCCATGCGACCCCCAGTCGCCCGGTGCCGCGTTCCGCCACGATACAGGCCAGCAGATTCTGCCGTCCCGCCTCCAGCAGTTCATCTTCCGTCAGGGTGCCCGGTGTCACCAGTCGCACGACCTCGCGACGCAGGGGGCCTTTTGCCGCGGCGCGTCCCTTGCGTGGGGCCTCTGTCTGTTCGGCGACCGACACGCGAAATCCCCGGCGGATCAACCGCGCAAGATAGGCGGGGGCGGCATGTACCGGCACGCCGCACATCGCGATGGGCATGCCCGCATGCGTGCCGCGCGCCGTCAGGGAGATGTCGAGCGCCGCCGCCGCCGCCTCGGCATCGGCGAAGAACAGTTCATAAAAATCGCCCATCCTGAAGAAGAGCAGGGCTTCGGGATGCTCCGCCTTCAGGGCGAACCATTGCGCCATGGCGGGGGTGGCGCCTTCGGGGGTGGGGATGGTCATGTCATGGATGTGTAAAGAGGACATCCCCGATTTTCCAGACCCCGAATCCCGACAGATGTGAAAGAGGGGTGTGAAAGGCGGCGCGGCGTCAGTCCGCGCGCGCTCTGGCACGCAGGCCCATCCTGCGCAGGACGGCCGATGTGATGCGCCCGCCATCCATGATGCCCGTCAGGTGCAGCCCGATGCCATAGGTCGCGCCCGCCACCATCATCACCGCGCCCAGCATCAGGGTTCGCCCGGTGCGGGTCATGTCCATCATGTGTCCCGCGGGCGTACACTGGCACAGGAACATCACCACCACCCCCATCAGGGCGGTGCATGCGGTCATGCGCGACAGGCGTGACACCAGGCTTTCCGTCAGCAGCATCGCCCTGTTACGCAGCAGGACACCCCCCAGTACGACCACGTTGACGATGGCGGCAATGCTGCTGGCAAGGGGTGGGCCGACATGGGCCAGCGGATGCATGAAGGCCAGGTTCAGCACGAGGTTGAGCGCAAGCGTGCCCATCCCGATGATAACCGGGGTGCGGGTGTCGCCACGGGCGAAAAATCCGGGAGAAAGCACCTTGACCATCACGAAGGCAGGCAGCCCCAGCGCATAGGCGCGCAGCGACTGTGCCGACATCATGGCGTCATGGGCGGAAAATGACCCATGACCGAACAGCGTCATCATCACAGGTTCCGCAACCAGGATCAGCCCCAGCGTCGCAGGCAGCGTCAGGACAAGCGCATATTCGATCGCGCGGTTATGGATGGCGTGCGCGTCCTGTATTTCGCCACGGGCAAGGTGGCGCGTCAGAACCGGCAGCAGTGTCGTGCCTGCCGCCGCCCCAAGCACACCAAGGGGAAGCTGGTTCACGCGGTCGGCGAAATACATCAGCGACACGCTGCCCGCAGGCAGCAATGTGGCGATGATGGTGTCGATCATCAGGTTGATCTGTGTGATGCCACTGCCCACCAGGCCCACGGCCATGCGTCCCAGAAGCTGTCGGATGCGCGGTGTGACGCACGGCACGACCGGGTGCAGCGTCATGCCCGCGCGGTGAAGTGCGAACAGCAGGATCGCGAACTGGATCACACCTGACGCCGTCACCCCCCATGCAGCGGCGTTCGCAACTCCCCCGACATAAGGTGGCAGCAGCACTATGGCGGCGATTCCCACGACGTTGAAGCTGACATATGCCGCCGCCGCCACACCGAAATGGTGCATGCCGTTCAGCACGCCCGACACCAGCGCCGCCCCGCAGATCAGCACGAGGTAGGGAAATGTGATGCGGCTTAACGATATGGCCAGTGTGTCACGCACCCCGTCATGGGCAAAGCCCGGTGCAAGCAGCCGCAGCACGCCGGGCATGAAAATCTCGCCCACAACCGTCAGCAGCGTCAGCCACGCGATAAGCACGCTCAACGTTTCATTGGCGAAGCGGCGCGCGGGTCCTGTCCCTTCCTGTGCCAGAAGGGAGGAGAAGAGGGGCACGAAAGCAGCGTTCAGCGCGCCTTCGCCAAACAGGCGGCGGAACATGTTGGGCAGGCGGAAGGCGATCTGATAGGCATCCTGAACCGGCCCGACCCCCATCAGCGCCGCAAGAAGCTGGTCACGCACAAGGCCGAGCACGCGGCTGAGCATGGTCCAGCCGCCAACCGTCAGAAACCCCCTGAGCACGCGTCCCCCGTCGGTGGCCGCATTGCGATGGTCGCGTGCGATGGTGGCATCAGTGGTCCATGACCGCGCGTTCGACCGCCATGCGTACACGACGGGATTCGGGGGGGGTAATGGACATGAACCAGTTGACCAGCGTGCCATCGCGGCCAATCAGGTATTTATAGAAATTCCACCGTGGCCGCGCCAGGAACCCGCCCTGCTGCGCCAGCCAGCGGAACAGCGGGGTCGCCTGTGGGCCGCGTACATGGCATTTCGCCGCAAGCGGAAAGGTAACGTGATAATTGCGTTCGCAAAATGCGCCGATTTCCTGCGCGTTGCCGGGTTCCTGTGCGCCGAAATCATTGGACGGCACACCCAGCACCGTCAGGTCATGGCTGCGCCATGTCGTCCACAATCCCTGCAATCCCTCGTACTGGGGGGTAAAGCCGCATTTGGATGCCGTGTTGACAATCAGGATCGGCTTGCCGCGCAGGGAGGAAAGGTCGATCGGCTCTCCGCTCAGGGCGGGTAACGTGAAGTCATACGCACAGGTCATGGGAATTGCTCGGGCTTGGGATAGGGTGGCGGTGTCGCCAGCGGTCTTGGGGGATAGGCGAATATTCGCCCGGTGCAGTCAAGACCCCCACCGCGTCAAGGGCGGGGGTTTTGTGTAAAACCCCGGTAACATTGCCACTGATATTGTCACGCATCGCGCGCGGCAGATCGCACGCGGCAGCCTGCCGGGGCGTCATGTGGGGATGCCGAACTCCTGCCCCACCGGGCGGTTCATCAGCCGGGTGCGCGCGGCATGCAGGTCGATCGCCCCTGATAGGACAAGGGCCACGGTTTCGATGACCGGGACGGACACGCCCCGCCCCCGCGCAAGGTCAAGCAGTGCGGGCGCCGTGGTCACGCCTTCCACGACTCCACCCCCCTGTGCCAGGGCCTGTTCCAGCGTTTCCCCCCGCCCCAGTGCCAGCCCAAGCGTGTAATTGCGTGATGCCGCCCCCGTGCAGGTCAGGAGAAGGTCGCCGATTCCCGCCAGCCCCGACAGGGTTTCCGCCTGTCCACCCAGCGCATGCGACAGGCGGCCAAGTTCGGCGAGGCTGCGGGTAATCAGGGCGGCGCGTGCATTTTCGCCAAGGCCCGCGCCGATCGTCGCGCCCGCCGCAATGGCGATGACGTTCTTGGCGGCGCCACCAACCTGCACCCCGGTGGGATCGTTGCTGGCATACAGGCGGAAGGATGGGGTCGTCAGCAGGTCGGCAAGCGTGCGGGCCTGTGTTGCACTGGCGCAGGCCAGGACGGCGGCAGCGGGCAGGCCATGGGCGATTTCATGGGCAAAATTCGGGCCGGACAGTACGCCATGTGCGACCGTGGGGTGGATCTGGGCCATGATTGCGCATGGCAGCATGTCGGTCGAAAGCTCGACGCCCTTGCAACATGCGATCATCGGCGCGATCGGGGGCACGCGCGTGCAGACCGCGCGCAGATGTTGCGTCGGCACGGCAAGGAGGATCGCATCGGCATGTGTCGGCATGTCCGCCGACAGGGTGATGCGTTCGGGCAGCACGGCGTCAGGCAGGCGCGGCAGGGTGCGTCGTGGCGACAATGTTTCGGGCTGGCGCGCCCACAGATGCACATGCGCACCGGCCCGTGCCGCCTGTATCGCAAGGGCGATGCCCCATGCCCCCGCGCCGATGACGGCGATATGCGCGCTGTTCATGTCCATCCGCTTCTCTCCTGCCTGTCACTGGTGCCTGCCATCTGGCATGCGCCTGAACGGGCGGCCGGTGCAAGGGGAAGGATACAGGGGGACAGGCAGGCACGCGACAGCATGCACGCAAGACAAGGTCGGGCGATGTGGGGGATCAGGCGATGCGGGTTATGGCGCCCGTCATCTTATGGGGCGCCATGATGCCCGCGATGATCGGGGCACTGAGGCACTGAGGCACTGGGGCACTGGGGCACGTGGGCACCGGGGCGGCGTGTCGCGCAATCAGACCGCCGCCGCAGGTGCGAAACGCGCCGCCATGTCCGACAGGGGCCAGCGCGGGCGCGGGCGCAGGGCGATGTCATCGGGAATGGGCAGGCCGCCTGCTGTGGCCGTGCGCATGGTCTCGATCGCGGCCCATGCCACCATGACCGCGTTATCCGTGCATAACCGCAGCGGCGGGGCGGTGAACGGCAGGCCCCGTGCCTGCGCGATGGTGGTCAGGCGCGCGCGCAGGACGGTGTTGGCCGCCACCCCGCCCGCCGCCACCAGCCCGCGCGCGTCAGGCATCATGTCCAGCGCATGCCCGATTCGGTCGGCCACGATATCGCTGACCGCGTGCTGGAAACTCGCCGCGAGGCCCGCTGCCACCTCATGCGGTAATGCCGCGCGGTCATAGGGGGCAAGTTTCTGCGCCACTGCTGTCTTCAGGCCGGAAAATGAAAAATCGCATCCGGCCCGTCCCATTAACGGGCGCGGCAGGGCAAAGGCGGAGGGATCACCCTGTTGCGCCAGGGCCTCGACCGCCGGGCCACCGGGCCAGCCAAGGCCGAGCATCTTCGCCACCTTGTCAAACGCCTCGCCCGCCGCATCGTCGATCGTGCCGCCAAGCCTGCGGTAATGGCCGACACCCTCCACCGCGATGCACTGGCAATGCCCGCCGGATACCAGCAGCAGGAGGAAGGGGAACGGCGCGCCACCGGGCGTGATCCCCGGCAGGCGGGCCGTAAGGGCATGGGCCTCGATATGGTTGACGGCGATGAATGGCCGCCCCAGCGCGAGGGCGAGGCCCTTGGCGAAGTTGGCGCCCACGATCAGCCCCCCGATCAGGCCGGGGCCACAGCTTGCGGCGACCGCGCCGACATCGCCCGGCTGCATCCCCGCATCGTGCAGCACCCCGCGCACCAGCGCAGGCAGCGCGCCCAGGTGCGCGCGCGCCGCGATTTCGGGCACGACCCCGCCGAATGGCACATGTCCGGATTGCGTTAATGTCGCCTCTGCCATGACGCGGCCGTCGGCCGATACGATGGCGCAGGCCGTGTCATCACAGGAAGATTCAATCGCCAGCACGGGTGATGGCAGGTCGGGTGCGGGTACGGGGCGCAGGCTCATCGTGCAAAATACAGTCCGTTTGGGGCGAATGTCATCTTTCCTTTATCGTGAGGGGGTAATAGACACGCGATATGGATTTCGCAAAGTCTTCCGCCCCTGTTCCATCGTCCGCGTTGCAGAAAGTCGCGGCCGAGGCCGCTGCACGACAGCGAAAGGACACTCCCCGCGCCGAACCGCACCGGCGGCAACTGCCGCTGAAGGTGGGAACGCGTGCGTCCCCGCTCGCGCTTGTGCAGACGCGCGCCTTCCTGACGGTGCTGACGCGTTTCTGTCCGGTCCTGCGTGACATGGGCGCGTTCCAGGAACACCAGATCAGCACCACGGGTGACCAGGTGCTGAACCGCAAGCTGGCGGAAATCGGTGGCAAGGGCCTGTTTGCCAAGGAAATCCACGAAGCGTTGCTGGACGGGCGGATTGATTTCGCGGTCCACAGCCTCAAGGATCTGGAGACGGCGTTGCCGCCGGGGCTGGTCCTGGCCTGCACCCTGCGGCGCGAGGATGCGCGCGATGTCCTGATCCTTGGTCCTGATTGTCCCACGCCGGACCCGATGGACCCGTATTCCGCCCTGGCGCCGGGTGCGCTGGTGGGATGTGCGTCCGTGCGGCGGCAGGCGCAGATGCTGCATGTCCGCCCCGACCTGCGCTTTGGCCTGCTGCGTGGCAATGTGCAGACGCGCCTTGACAAGCTGGCGGCCCGGCAGTGCGAGGCGACGTTGCTGGCGCTGGCGGGATTGCGCCGGCTGGGGATGGAGGATCGTGCGGACGTCATCCTTGACCCCACGGTCATGGTGCCTGCCGCGGGGCAGGGGATCGTGGGCGTCACGGTGCGCGAAAGTGATGTCGAACTGCGAGAACTCCTCGCCGCGATCGAGGATTACGAGGCCCGCGCCGTCGCCACCGCCGAACGTGCCCTGCTGGCTGAACTTGACGGGTCGTGTCGCACCCCCATTGGTGGGTATGCCCGCCTGATCCCGGTGGTGGCCGGTGGCGCGCCCGAACTGCACCTGACCGGACTGGTCGCGCGGGAAGATGGATCTTTCCTGCTCAAGCGTTCCATCAGCGGCGCGCCGTCCGACGCCGCGCGCCTTGGCCATGCGCTGGGACGCAGCCTGCGGGCCGACAGCCCGTCGGATATCTTTGTCGAATAACGGCAGTATCTCACAGGGCGGGCGGGCGGGCGTGCTGGTGACACGGCCGCCCCCGGGCCTTGCGGAAACCATTGCTACACTTGCCGCGCGGGGCTGGCGACCGGTCGCCGCCCCGATGCTGGATATCGTTACCTGTCCGCTGGCGTCATATGGCGCGTCGCCGCCACAGGCGGTGGTCGTAACCAGCAGCCAGGCGGTGGCCGCCATCGCGCGGCCCGACCTTGTGGGCATTCCCTGTTATGCCGTCGGTGCCGCGACGGCCCGTCGCGCGCGTGCCGCCGGTTTTGCCCATGTGCGGATTGCGCCCGAAGGTACGGCGCAGGGGCTGGGCCGGATGCTGTCGGCCCAGATCATGCCATTGGCGGGGGCGCTCCTGCTTGCGGTGGGGCAGGGATATGCCATGGACCTTGCGCGTGACCTGCGTGACGTGGGCTTTCGGGTACGGCGGCGTACGGTCTATCGCGTGACACGGCGCAGGCAGCTTGACAGGCCGGGACATGAGATGCTGATGGCGGGGCAGGCCGCGGCCGTGCTGTTCTTCTCCCCCCGCACGGCGCAGGCATTCATGGCGGCATTGACGCCCGCGCAGCGTCTGGCGCTTGCGCATGTGCGCGCCATCGTCATTTCCGAACGTACCGCGCGGGTGCTTGATGCGGCGCTGTGGCGATCGGTGGAGGTTGCCCCCACCCCCGACAGTATCGGCATGCTGTCCCGTCTTGGCGCCGGGCCTTTGCCCGTGGGGCCTTTTTCCGACATGCCCTGAGAGGCTGTTTGGGAAGGCTGTTTGGGACAGCCAAAATTTATGGATGCCCCCTGTCGTTGCAGGCAGGCTGTGCCATAAGTCTTTGTAAATAATTGAAGATAATCAGATATCTGGCTGTCTTGTCGGCTGCCTCTGTCAAAAAAAGGCCCGATGGACATTGCCACCGGGCCCTTGATTTCCTTCAGTCCCGACCGGGCATGCCGGTGTCAGGCGTGGCCGGCGGCCTGTGCGAAGGAAGAGTTGCGCTTGCGCTGCCACAGTTCCACAAAGTCGATCGGTTGCAGCACGACCGGCGGGAAGCCGCTTTCGCGCGTGACATCGCACAGGATGTTGCGCACGAACGGGAATATCAGGCGCGGCACCTCGATCATCAGGATCTGTTCCAGGATGTTTTCAGGTGCGCCCGTCACCGTTGTCACCGCGCAATATACCAGTTCGCCCACGAAGACCGGACGCTCGGCCGCAGGTGCGTCGGCGGTGGCTACCGGCGGCAGCTTGGCCATGATCTTGGTGGTCATCGACACTTCGTAAACCGGCTGTTCGGGGTGGAGCTGCGCGGTCGTTACGTCGATTTCGATGTTCATGCTGGGGTTTTCAGCCTGCAACTGCTGAAAGATCATGGGGCCACCCGGGACCTCGAACGACAGATCCTTGACGTATTGCAGGTTGATGCTCATCGAAATCTGGGGGGCGGACTGTCCCTCCGGCTGTTCGTTGGTGTCCTGCGGAAGGGTGGAGGGCTTGTCGGTCATGTGGCTGTGTATTCCCTGAAAACGGAAAGGGTGAGGAAATAGGGTGTTCCCAGCCGGTAGCATGCCTCCGCGCGTTCGCCAACTGTATCGCCGCGCCAGGCAATTGCCGCGATATGTGCATTAAACGCCTCTGTCGCATTGTCTTGGCAGCGGGCGTTGCCTATGTTTGGCGAAGGATTTTTTAACGGGTCGGGGTTCTCCCGCTCGCGGGTATGGACAGGCGGCATGGATTTTTTATTTGGGCATTTCCCCCTTGACCTGGTGTTCCTGGGGCTGGTCGCCGTGTTTCTGGTGCTGCGCCTGCGGGGCATCCTGGGCAAGCGTGTCGGCGCCGAACCCGCCGCGCGTACGATGCAGCCCACGTCGACACCGGCCCCTGTGATCGAGGGGAAGCCCGAACCCGTGGCCCCCGCGACGACCTATGACATCCCGACCCCTGACACCCGCGTGGGACAGATGCTGTCCGCGATCGCCGCGCGCCAGCAGGGCTTTACCCCCGACGGTTTCATCCGCCAGGTGGAGGACGCCTTTCGCCAGATCGTGCAGGCCTATGCCGTGGGGGATATCGAAACCCTGCGCCAGCACCTGACCGAAAGCACCTTCACCGCGTTCGAGGCTGCGATCGTATCGCGCCAGCAGGCCCATGAAACCATGCGCAGCGAAATCCGTGACATCACGGACATGGCGATCATTGATGCGGAACTGTCGCCCGATGTCAGCGTGCCTTATGCCCGGATCGAGGTGCGCATCGTGTCCGATCAGGTCAGCGTCACGCTGGATCAGAACGGACAGCCCGTATCGGGCGTGGACGCCGTGACCGAGTTTTCGGACCTGTGGACGTTCGAACGGATTCTTGGCGCGGCGACCCCGGGCGCGCAATGGCGTCTTGGCGCCAGCCGCAGCGCCTGATCCCGATCCCTTTTTCCAACTACCAGCCTGAGACTGTGCCTGAGTGATCATGAAGCGTGTACCTGTCCTTGCGTCGGCACTGCTGCTGTGCGCGTGCCATAACCTTGCCCCGCAGGTGGGGCCTCAGACGGCGGCCCGGCATGCGGATGACAGATACCCTTCCAAGACACGGGCCATTTCCTTTTCAAAGGTCGCGGGCTGGGACAGCGACGATACGGCGCAGGCGCTTTCGGTCTTTGTGGCGGAATGCCACAAGCTTGGTTCCCTGCCCGCCGAAAGCGCCCTTGGCGATGGCGCGGGCGGGGCGGGTACCCGCGTGGGGGACTGGCTTGCGGCCTGTGACGCCGCGCGCCGGGTCGCGCCGGACAATGCCGCCGCCGCGCGGGATTTCTTCCAGGCATGGTTCCAGCCCTATCGTATCGGGACGCCTGACCGGCAGGGAACGCTGTTCACCGGGTATTATGAACCTGAAATCCGTGGGTCGCTGAAACGTGGCGGGATCTACCAGACCCCGGTCTATCGCCGTCCGCCCGACCTGCAGCGCACGCGTGATGCGCAGGGGCACATGCACACAGGCCGCAGGGAGGGGACGAAATTCGTGCCCTATGCCACCCGTGCGCAGATTGATGGCGGCGCGCTTGCACATCACAAGCTGGAACTGCTCTGGGTGGCGGATCCGGTTGACCTGTTTTTCATGCAGGTTCAGGGCGCGGGTCGCGTGCGCCTGCCCAACGAACAGGTCGTGCGCCTGAGTTTCGACGGCCATAATGGGCAGCCTTATGTCCCATTGGGCCAGGTGATGGTGCAAAAAGGATATCTTGAGGCAGGCCATGTGAGCCTGACGGCGATTCGCGACTGGCTGGAGACACATCCCGCGCAGGCCCGCAGCGTGATGGAGGCGAACCCCAATTATGTCTTCTTCACCGAACTGCCTTCCGACAGTACTGATGTGGGCACGCCCGGCGCATTGGGCGTGCCGCTGACGCCGGGACGTTCCCTGGCGGTGGACCGCCATGCCATCCCGCTTGGCGCGCCGGTTTGGATCAATACGGCCGTCAATGCCGCGGGACATGTGGAAACGTGGAAACGGCTGGGCTTTGCGCAGGACCTGAGCCGTGATGTCAAGGGAACGGGGCGTGTGGACCTGTATCTTGGCTGGGGGCCAGAGGCGGCGCAGGATGCCGCGGCCCAGCATTCCGTCGGTCAGCTGATCGTGCTGTTGCCCCGCAAGGCCGCAAAAGAGGCCGTAAGGGACGCCGCATCCGGGGACGGTGCGTCCTGAACGGTGGTTGCCTGGTGTGCGAACGCCACGGGATGACCTGAAATAGATTATTGATAAATAACGCTAAAAGTTCCTGTTGGCTGCCTTCTTGGAAAAGCGGCGTCGTTTGAAATCCTAATAAGGTTTCGGCAATAAGATTTCGACAGGGACTTTCACGATTTCAGGATGTTGCGGTTGCCTTTTCAAACAGTCTCCAGGGGGTAGAGAGCCATGGCCGGGCGGTCCACCACCACGGCGGCGGGTCCGCAGGGGCCAGTGTCGCCCCGTACCGTACGTTATCGCGAGGGGCCGCATCAACTGGTGCGTGGCGACTGCCTGAAGGTCCTGCGCCGGATGCCTGCGGACAGTGTCGATGTCGTGGTGACATCGCCGCCGTACAATATCGGCCTGCGTTACAGCACCTATAACGATACCTTGGACGAGCAGGGCTATCTTGACTGGATGGTGGCCATTTCGCGCCAGGTCCGGCGCGTGATGAAGCCCGACGGGTCGTTCTTCCTCAACATTGCCGGGTCTTCGGCGCAACCATGGCTGCCGTTCGAACTGATGGTAAGGCTGCGCGCGTTGTTTGCGTTGCAGAACCACATAAGCTGGGTGAAGTCGATTTCAATCGGGGCGGAGACGTTCGGCCATTTCAAGCCGGTCAACAGCCATCGCTATCTTCACCGTAACCACGAACACCTGTTTCATCTGACCCGTTCGGGGCATGTGAACCTGCAACGGCTGGATGTTGGTGTCCCGTATATGGACAAATCGAACATTGTGCGGCGCGGGCATCGGCAGGACCGGCGCTGTCGGGGGGATACATGGTTCGTCCCGTATGAAACGGTACAGGGCAAGGCGCAGAAATATAACCATCCCGGCACGTTCCCCGTCAGCCTGCCGCAGATGTGCATTCGCCTGCATGGTCGGCCGGATGCGGTCGTGCTTGATCCGTTCATGGGCACCGGCACCACCATTGTCGCCGCCCTGCGTGAAGGGGCGCGGGGAATCGGGATCGACCTCGACAGCGGATATGTCGAGATCGCGCGCGAACGCGTGCGCGCGGCCCTGAAGGAAAGCGGGGCGGGAGAGTGATGCCCCGTTATTGATTTTTTCACTTGTTTTCATTGAAACGATTATTTTGACAAATGCTCCACCGATACGTCAGAACACGCCTGAACACAGACGGGGGAATAAAGGGACATGTCGGTAAGGAAGGCGATTCTGGGGATCGTGGCCGTCGGGGGCATCGCATATGGTGGTACTGTCGCCTATCTGACCCATTTCGATCATGAAACGGCGCCCGCGCCCGCCGGGGCCAATGTCGATGCGGTTTCGGCCACGGCGCTGAATGTCCTGCGCGAGGCACGGTGTGATTACTGCCATGCGGCCAAGGTGGAACTGCCGTTCTATTTCAAGGTGCCGGTGGCCAACCAGTTGATGAACCGTGATCGTGATCAGGGGCTGCGTCATTTCCGCGTTGAACCCGTGATCGAGGCGTTGCAGACCGGCAAGGTGCCAGGTGAGGAAGCCATGGCCCGCATCGAGGAAGTGGTGCGCCAGAACCGCATGCCGCCCTCGCTTTACCTGCTGATGCACTGGCATGCCCATATGTCCACCGAACAGCGTGATGCCGTACTGGCATGGATTGCGCAGGAACGGCGCGAACATTATGCGACATCGGGGGTTGCCGCGCGCTTTGCCGCCGAACCGGTGCAGCCTGTGCCTGCCGCCCTGCCGGTGGATGCGAACAAGGTGGCGTTGGGGCAACGGCTGTTCTTTGAAAAGAAGCTGTCGGAAAATGGCGAACTGAACTGCGCCAGTTGCCACAGCCTGCAACATGCGGGCATGGATGGCCTTGTGACCGCGACGGGCATCTTTGGCCAGAAGGGGCCGATCAATGATCCGACGGTGTTCAATGCAGCATTGAACCAGAGCCAGTTCTGGAATGGGCGGGCCGCGACGTTGGCGGATCAGGCGGCCGGACCTGTGATGAACCCGTTGGAAATGGGATCACATGACTGGGGTGCCGTGGCCGATCGCCTGCGGGCCGATCCGACTTATGTTGCGGATTTCCAGACCGCATTTGGCAGTGCGGACATCAATCAGGATACGATTACCGCTGCCATTGCTGAATTCGAAAAGACACTGCTGACACCCGACAGCCGCTTTGACCAGTATCTGAAGGGGGATGACACTGCGCTGAATACGCAGGAAAAGCATGGCTACGAACTGTTCAAGACTGTTGGCTGCTCTGGCTGTCATACCGGTGCGTCCATGGGTGGGCAGGCGTTCGAGGTCATGGGGCTGGAAGGTGATTACTTCGCCGCGCGTGGCGGGGCCGTGACCGATGCGGACAAGGGGCGCTTTACCGTGACGCACCAGCCGCAGGATATGGAACGTTTCAAGGTGCCGAACCTGCGCAATGTGGCCCTGACGGCACCATATTTCCATGATGGCAGCATCAAGACGCTTGATGGCGCGGTGCGCGAAATGGCGCGTTACCAGACGCCCGACCATGATATTTCCGATCAGGACGTGGCCGATATCGTTGCGTTCCTCAATACTTTGACCGGCAAATACCAGGGGCAGACCCTGACTTTGGGGCAATAAGGGACACGCCCTTGCGGGCATTGTTCACAGTGTTTTTGGACCCCGCCGCATCATGTGGCGGGGTTTTTTGATGCCGGTATGACAGTATGCCATGATAAGGGAAGGCGACAGAGCGACAAAGAGACCGGGCGGCCGGGCGACAGGGTGATGTTTCGTTACGCGTCATCAACTGCCGGGGAAACGGGATCAGCGGGCGCGGGAGGAAGGTCAAGGTGCGGCGGCGTCGGATACTCAATCAGGATGAGCAGGCGCTATGGGCGGCCTTTACGCACGATATCTCCCCCTTGCGCACGGCCCGTGCCCCGGCACGTGTCCTGTCACGCACACCGCAATCGCCCCCATCCGCGCCGGACGGGGGCTTGCCTGCGCCAGAGTCCGCGACGCCGGCGCAGGGTGTACGACGCCTTAATGCCCCTGAACTGCATCATCGGCCCGCCCATGGCCGGGCGGATCATGACCGTATGCTTGAAATCGGGGTCAGGCGTCCCGGCCTGGATGATACAAGCTGGCGTGGGCTGGTCAGTGGGCGGTTGCGGCCGCAACGGCGGCTGGACCTGCATGGACAGATCGCACAGACGGCGTTCTATCGGCTGCATACCTTCTTGTTGCAGGCGCGTGCTGACAACGTACGGTGCGTTGAAATCATTACCGGGTTGGGCAGTGGCGCCAATGGCGGCATCCTGCGGCGCGAACTGCCATTATGGCTGGGGCGGGCCGACCTGCGGCGTTTCATCCTTGCGGTGGTGCATCCACATGCGGCCAATCAGGGGGCGGTGCGCATCCTGCTGCGCCGACAGCAACGTCCCTAGGGCAGGGTGCGATTCTGGGAATGATGCGGGTTTTTGGCGGAATTTTTTAAAAAGCGCCGAAAATATCCTGTTGTTTTAAAGGCAGGGCAACACGCATGAACTTCTGTCGTTCCTTGGGAAGACGGTTTGGGAACAACCTATGGAATAATAAAAATTCCGGGGCGGTATCTTGCTGCCAAAAAACGACGCCTTGCAAAGTGTATCGGGAAAAGCTTGGCCAGAAAATTTTAGGCTTCCAGTCGGTTGCTGGACCTCCCGTCTTCAACCGTCCGTTAAAGAACGTCGCCCGGATTTGTATGTCTGCGGATGGTTTCTATCCCATCCGCCAGTCTGGCAGGTGGGTCGAAAGCCACCGGCGCAGCGCCATGATGGAGGTCACGTCCCCCGCCATCTGCCGCAATGGGCCGGTGCAGGCCGTCGCATCAAGCAGTTTGCGTCCCGTGCTGCTGGCCATTGTGCGGATGTCCGTGCTGTCGATGGCGAGGTCGCAGGCATGGCGCCATTCCGCAACCAGCGTCGGGGGCGTCAGCATTGGCAGGACAAGCCCGATATCAAGTGCCGCCGCCGCGGACAGCGCCGTCCATGCCCCATATAACAGTGATGACAGCGCCGAATGGTTTTCACGCAGCAGTACGTCATGCATGAAGGGCACGCGCTGCCCCCCGATTTCCAGCGGGACGCTGTCGGTCAGGGAAAACAGCGCAGGATAACCGTCATGCGACAGCGCCTCGATCGCCGTGCGTGTTTCGGCAGAACCCTGCGGGTCGAGGATCTGTATCACATCGACCTGGTTGTCACGCAATGCTGCGATCGCGTCTGTCACACTGGCCAGGCCGGGCACGGGAATGGGGCGCAGGCCGAACATCGTCATGCCCAGAACGGTCGGCAGTTCAATGCCCGTCAGGGTGGAAACCGCGATGCGCACCGGGCGGTCGCGCATGAAATTTTCGATGTTGCGGTGAAGCTGCGCATGCCCGATCACCACAGGTGACAGTAGGCTGAAGAACAGGGGCAGCCAGCGCGAATAATCGAAATGGATGCGTGCCTCGCCCGATAATGCGGCGACAAGTGCCGCCCCTGGCACCGCAAGCGCCGTGGTCCCGTCGGGGGTGGTCTGGGTATCAAACAGGTTGGCGGCTGTGACGCCGTCCTGGCCCACGGTCATGCGCGTTGAAATCACCTGACCATGACCAAAACCGCGTTCGAGTTCCGGGGCAAGAAGCCCCCCCCACCGTCCGGCCGTGCTGCCCTTGTCCCCCCCGATCAGTAATTGGGGATTGGTGACGGATTGCGCCTGCACCGGCAGGCGCTTGGGGGGGAGTTCCGAAGCCCCCGCCCGTCCCGCCAGCACCGCCGCCCCAAGGGGCAGGGCCGCCAGCAGGAGATCCCGGCGCCGCATCACATGCCCGCCCGGCGGTCTGCGCCGGGCGGGGCATGGGGAGGATGGGTCATCAGGGGGGGCTGGGGACAAGTTGTGGCTACTCCGCATGTCGGGATGGTGGAACCGGGATGCTGGCCGCGGATTACGGCAGTCGTGCGGCCAATTTAGGGCCAGCGTACCTCCGGGGGAAGGCTCATCAGGATGGCTTCGGTATTCCCGCCGGTTTTCAGGCCGAACAGGGTGCCGCGGTCATGCAGCAGGTTGAACTCCACATAACGGCCGCGCCGGACAAGCTGTGCCTCACGCTGATCGGGGGTCCAGGGTTCCATCATGCGGCCACGCACGATGTCGGGATAGGTTTCAAGGAAGCCAAGCCCCACGTCGCGGGTAAAGGCGAAATCGGCATTGGCATCGCCACTGTGCAGGCGGTCATAGAATATTCCGCCAAGCCCGCGTGCCTCGTCCCGATGGGGCAGGTAGAAGTATTTGTCGCACCAGTCGCGAAAGCGCGGGTAATATTCCGGGTCATGGCGTTCGCATGCCGTGCGGAACCCGTCATGGAAACGCGCGGCGTCGGCAATGGCCTCGGCGCTTTTGGGGAACATCGGCGTGATGTCGCCACCGCCGCCGAACCACCCTTCGGTGGTGACGATCATGCGGGTGTTGAAATGCGCGGCGGGGACCAGCGGGCTGCACATATGCGCAACAAGGCTGATGCCGGTCGCAAAGAAGCGCGGATCTTCGGCGGCGCCGGGAATGGTGTGGCGGAATTCGGGGCTGAAGGTGCCCGACACGGTGGAAACATTGACCCCCACCTTTTCAAACACCCGCCCGCGCATCAGGCTGATGACGCCACCACCACCGGGGGAACCATCCTCGTTCGCGCCACGGTTCCATGACGTGCGTTCGAAACGTCCCGGTGCGGTCCGCGCGCCCAGGGTGGGGGCATTGTCGCGGGCGGCGTCATCCTCGATCTGTTCAAAGGCGGCGCAGATACGGTCGCGCAGGTTTTCGAACCATGTGCGGGCCGCCTCTTTCATGGCGTCGTGGGCAAGGGGCGGGCGGGCATTGGTCATTTGTATCATTCTTCAGGTCTGGTCCGTGATTGGGTATGGGTGCCTGTTTGTCCTTTCGATTGCAAGACAGGTCGTGCCGCCGCTAGGAAAAGGCAACAATGGCGGCTATGTTCGGCACCGGATGCACGCACGGGGCCTTGCCCGGTGCCGACATGGATATGACCGGACCAAGATGCTGCCTTTTCCCGCCTGTGACGAAGCCTGACGCCAGATGATACGTGCCGCGCCATTCCCGCCACGCATCGTGCCACGCACGATGCGGCGTGCCGCGATCTGTCTTTCCCTGCTGTCTGTTGCTGCCGGGGCCGCCGGAGCCATCGGGCCAGCCAGTCAGGCACATGCGCAGTCCGCAAATCCTGTCCCCTCCCATGCGTGGAGCTTCAGCGGCCCGCTGGGCACTTTCGACATGGCGGCGGTGCAGCGTGGATATGCGGTGTATGACCATGTCTGTTCCGCATGCCACGGCATGACGGCGCTGACCTATGGCGATCTTGGCGGCATGGACCTGACGGAGGAGCAGGTCGCCCGCATCGCCCATGCCCACCGCGTGCCCACGGGGGGGGATGCGGCGGGCAAGCCGGTGACACGGCCCGCGACCGCCGATGACCATCTGCGCTCGCCCTATGCCACGCCCGCGCTTGCGGCGGCGGCCAACCATGGTGCCCGCCCCCCCGATCAGTCACGGCTGGAGGTTGTCTATCCCGGCGGGGCCAGCCGCATGCGCGCGTTGCTGCTGGGGTATGGGCAGGCGCCCCCCGCCGGCATGCAGGTCCCGGCCGGAAGTTTTTACAACCCCTATGCCGCCAATGGCATGATCGCCATGCCGCCGCCCCTGCATGATGGCGGCGTGACCTATGCCGACGGCACAGCCCCCACCACGGCGCAGCAGGCCGATGATGTCGTCACCTTTCTGACATGGGCGGCCCGTCCCCATCTGGAGGAACGTCACCGCACGGGTGTGCGTGTCGTCGTATTCCTGCTGGTCCTGCTTGTGCTTACCTTTTGCCTGAAACGGAGAATATGGTCCGATGTCCACTGAACCCGCCCACCCGTCTGATGTGATCGAGCCTGTCATCGGCCTGATCGGAGGCTCCGGCCTGTATGACATCGAAGGGCTTGAAGACAAGGAATGGCGTACGGTCGAAACACCGTGGGGCAAGCCGTCGGACCAGTTGCTGTTCGGCAGGCTTGATGGCGTGCGCTGCGTGTTCCTGCCGCGCCATGGTCGTGGTCACCCGTTGCCGCCGACGCGCCTGAATTACCGTGCCAATATCGACGCGCTGAAGCGTTCGGGGGTGACCGATATCGTGTCGCTGTCCGCCGTGGGGTCACTGAAGGAAGAGCTGCCGCCGGGGCATTTCGTGGTCATTGACCAGTTCATCGACCGCTCTTTCGCGCGTGAAAAGACGTTTTTCGACACAGGCTGCGTTGCCCATGTCGGCATGGCCGACCCGCTATGTCCGCGTATCGGTGACGTGCTGGAGGGGCAATGCCGGGCGCTGGGTCTGGATGTCACGCGCGGTGGCACATATCTGGTGATGGAGGGGCCGCAGTTTTCCACCCGTGCCGAAAGCAACCTGTACCGGTCCTGGGGATGCTCGGTCGTGGGCATGACCAACATGCCCGAAGCCAAGCTCGCCCGTGAAGCGGAGATCTGTTACGCCACCGTTGCCATGGTAACGGATTACGACTGCTGGCATGACGACCATGACAGTGTGACCGTCGATGCGGTGGTCAAGGTGATGCAGGAAAACTCCAGCCGGGCGCGTGCGCTGGTGCGTGCGGTCATCCCGCAGTTGGGCAAGCCGCGTGGCCCGTGCCATGCCGGGTGCGACCGTGCGTTGGAACATGCCATCATCACCGCACCCGACCGTCGCGATCCTGCCCTGCTGGCAAAGCTTGATGCAGTTGCGGGACGCGTGCTCGCACGGGGCTGAGGCAGGTCCTGCCCGTCCCGTGCGGTCTATTGCCGCAGGGGACGGGACTTTTGGACGTCTTGGACGTGATGTGGGTAGAGTATTGCGACAGGGGCAACAGGAGGGCGGGCAACAGGAAGTTTCGGGAGAGCACCTGAAAAAGCCGTCCCGGAGTTCTTGGCGGTCTGTTTGCAAGGCGTCGCCTGCTTAACAACAAGGCAACGACTCAAGAGATTGTCTGAAAACACATCATTGATAAAAAACAGGAAAAGTTTTTGGGTGCCGCCTTTTTTTTAAAAGGCGGCGTCTTCTGAAGCTTTTTAGAAAAAGCTTCGCCAAAAAAATTTATAATTTCAGTAGGTTATCAAGTATAGCTTTCAAGCAGTCTCTCAAAAAATCTCTTTTCCACTTCCTTAAATCAAGGGGGCTGCCAAGCCGTAGTCGCGGCATCCCGGTCGCATGCCCCCCGCAGGGTATTGCGCCTACAGCCAGTGTTCAAAGAAGCTGAGGGTGCGTTGCATCGCCAGCGTGGCCGCCGTTTCGTTGTAGCTGCTGCGGTCGGTGCAGCCGAACCCGTGGTCCGCACCTTCATAGACAAAAATCTCGATATCTTCGTGCGCTGCGCGGATCGCGTCGATGTCCCCGGCAGGGATATGGGCATCATCTGCCCCGAAATGCAGTTGCACGGGACAGTTTGGAACCCGTGCGCGTTCCGCCGCGATACCGCCTCCATACCATCCCACCGCCGCGGCGAATGTGGTGGTGCGGCATGCCGCCTCCCATGCCAGTGTGCCGCCCCAGCAGAACCCCATGACGCCCTTCTTTTCCGTTGTCAGCGCATCGGCGGCGGCAGCAAGGTCAAGCAGCGTGCCCGCAAGCGGTACCCGCGCCCGCAGCGCCAGCCCTTCCTTCATCCCCTCGGCGGAATAGGGCAGGATGGCGTCGCGCTGCGCACGATCGAAGATCGCGGGGGCAATGACCTGATATCCTTTGGTCGCCAGTTCATCGCAGACCGCGCGGATATACGGGGTGATGCCAAAGATCTCCTGCACCACGACGACGGCGCGCGCCGCATCTGGCCGCCCCGCGCGATAGGCGGACAGTGTGTGCCCGTCCGTGGCGGTAAGGGTGATGATCGATCCCATATATGTCTCCCCCATAATTGATTGGTCATGCGCGATGGAACGGCCCCATGCGGCCATGGTGAATGCAGGACCTATATCACATCCATGCCTTTGCCTGACACCGGCAGTGCCGGGGGTGTGATGGCGGTGTATCCGGGACTCGGGCCGGGGCGCGGTGGCGCAGGGGACGCATGCAGTCCGTGCGGGCCAGAGACAACGATGTGCAGGAGGGTAGGTATTTTCGTAATTTATTGATATATAATGATATATTTTTGGATTTCCTGCCTTTTCCTGGTAATCCCCGCAGGCGTTGGGGAAAGTTGGCCAGGAATCTTGGTGCTTCCCTTGACACCTAAAAGAGGTCTTCCTATCTGCTCTTTAGCACTCTCATGAGGGGAGTGCTAACGCGATGCGGCCTGGCGCGCGCGCCAAACCGGTGGCGTTGCTTAATTCAAGGGCGTTACCTTTTTTAGATTATGGAGCGATCCATCCAATGACGAAATTTCGTCCCCTGCATGACCGCGTGGTTGTCCGTCGCCTCAAGGGTGAGGAAAAGACAGCCGGTGGGATCATCATCCCCGAGACCGCCAAGGAAAAGCCGATGGAAGGCGAGGTTATCTCGGTCGGAGCGGGCGCCCGCAACGAACAGGGCCAGATTGTCGCCCTGGACGTCAAGGCTGGTGACCGCGTGCTGTTCGGCAAATGGTCCGGCACCGAAGTCACGATCGACGGCGAAGAGCTGCTGATCATGAAGGAAAGCGACATCATGGGCGTTGTTGCCTGAGCGTCGTACGCCTGAACCTGATCCGATTACATAACCTTTCCTGACTGGAGAAACTGAAATGGCTGCCAAGGACGTAAAGTTCGGCGATGAAGCACGTCGGCGCATGCTGCGTGGCGTGGATATCCTGGCCGATGCGGTCAAGGTAACACTGGGTCCGAAGGGACGTAACGTCGTCCTCGACAAGAGCTTTGGCGCACCGCGCATCACCAAGGACGGTGTTTCGGTCGCCAAGGAAATCGAACTGGCTGACAAGTTCGAGAACATGGGCGCGCAGATGGTGCGCGAAGTCGCCAGCAAGACCAACGACATTGCCGGTGACGGCACGACCACCGCGACCGTCCTGGCGCAGGCGATCGTGCGCGAAGGCGCCAAGGCTGTTGCCGCCGGCATGAACCCGATGGACCTCAAGCGCGGTATCGACAAGGCCGTCGGCGCGGTTGTCGAGGAACTGAAGAAGAACACCAAGAAGATCACGACGCCTGCCGAAACGGCGCAGGTCGGCACGATTTCCGCCAATGGCGAAAAGGAAATCGGCGAAATGATCTCGCAGGCCATGCAGAAGGTCGGCAGCGAGGGCGTGATCACCGTCGAGGAAGCGAAGGGCCTGCACACCGAACTCGACGTTGTCGAGGGCATGCAGTTCGATCGCGGCTACATCTCCCCGTATTTCGTGACGAACGCGGAGAAGATGACCGTCGATCTGGACAGCCCCTATATCCTGATCCACGAAAAGAAGCTGTCGTCGCTGCAGCCGATGCTGCCGCTGCTTGAGGCCGTGGTGCAGTCGGGCCGTCCGCTGCTGATCATCGCCGAAGACGTCGATGGCGAGGCGCTGGCGACCCTGGTGGTCAACAAGCTGCGTGGCGGCCTGAAGATTGCTGCGGTGAAGGCACCGGGCTTTGGTGATCGCCGCAAGGCGATGCTTGAGGATATCGCGATCCTGACCGGTGGCCAGGTCATCAGCGAAGACCTGGGCATCAAGCTCGAAAGCGTCACGCTGAACATGCTGGGCACCGCCAAGAAGGTGCATATCGACAAGGAAAACACCACGATCGTCGAGGGTGCGGGCGAAGGCGAGGCCATCAAGGGCCGTTGCAGCCAGATCCGTGCGCAGATCGAGGAAACCACGTCCGATTACGACCGTGAAAAGCTGCAGGAACGCCTGGCGAAGCTGGCCGGTGGTGTTGCCGTGATCCGCGTCGGTGGTTCGACCGAGGTCGAGGTGAAGGAACGCAAGGATCGCGTCGATGACGCGCTGCATGCGACCCGCGCTGCGGTTGAAGAAGGCATCGTTCCCGGTGGTGGTACGGCGCTGGCGCGTGCGTCCACGACGCTGGCTCACCTGCATTTCCACAACGAGGACCAGCGCGTCGGTGCGGACATCATCCGCAAGGCCCTGCAGGCCCCGCTGCGCCAGATCGCCCACAATGCAGGCGAAGACGGTGCGGTCATCGCTGGCAAGGTGCTGGAAAACGAAACCTATGCATATGGTTTCGATGCGCAGGAAGGTACCTACAAGGACCTCGTCGCGGCTGGCATCATCGACCCGATGAAGGTCGTTCGTACCGCCCTGCAGGATGCAGCGTCGGTTGCGGGCCTGCTGATCACCACCGAAGCGATGGTGGCGGAGCGTCCGGAAAAGAAGGCCCCCGCGATGCCGGAAGGCGGAATGGGCGGCATGGGTGGCATGGGCGGCATGGATTTCTGATCCATTCCACCCCGGGAAAGGGGGCAGGGCGGTTTCCGGCCGGGATCGCCCGCCCCGTTTCCCAGACCCTGCGGAAACGCGAAAGAGGGGGAAGGCGGCATGTCCGCCTTCCCCCTTTTTTTATGTCCGGGGGCATTTTTTTTAGAGATGCGATTTGACAAGGGGCAGCTATTCATGCTGCCCCTATAGACAGCACGAACGACGTGAAATCCGACTGGGTGTTTTTTCCGGATGCCCTGTTTTTTTCATGACCGTAAAGGCGAGAGCCCGAATTCCCGGTATTGGGACCGGCAAAGAGGCGCAGGAGAGTATATCGGCTATGGCAACCGGAAAAGTTAAGTGGTTCAACGCGACCAAGGGTTTTGGATTCATTATGCCTGACGATGGTGGCAAGGACGTGTTCGTGCACATCACCGCAGTGCAGGCGGCAGGCCTGCGTGGCCTCGATGAGAATCAGGCTGTCAGCTACGACATCACGATGGAACGCGGCAAGGCAGCGGCAAGCAACCTCAAGCCGCTGTAAGCCTTCGCGGGCTTGCCGAAGGATCACGGCGCTGGCGGGGTGTCTGACGTCCCGTCACCGGTTTGAAGGAACCGTGTGATCTCTCGCGCCGCATGGGCCAGTCCCATGCGGTGGACCGCGACCCCTGGCGGGAACGCGGAAAGAAGGCGCGACGGGGTGCGCCGGTCCAGCAGGACAAAGACCCCACGATCCGTTTCGCTACGGATCAGGCGACCAAAGGCCTGACGCAGGCGCAGGCGCGCGATGCGGTCATCATATCGCGATGGCGCCCCACCCGACAGATGGATGCGTCGTTCACGATGCAGGATATCGGGACGCGGCCATGGCACGCGTTCAAAGACAACCAGACGCAGGGCCTGTCCGGGCACATCCACGCCGTCACGCATGGCGTCGGTCCCCAGCAGGCATGAATTGTGTTCGCTGCGGAAAATATCCACCAGCGTCGCGTTATCCATCGGGTCCACATGTTGCGCATAAAGCGGCAACCCCGCCATTTCCAGCGGCCCAGCCAGGCGCGCATGAACGTCGCGCAATCGTGATATTGCCGTGAATAGCCCCAGCCCCCCACCCCCCGAAGCCTCGAACAGGGTGCGGTATGCCCCCGCCAGCGAGGCCGGATCGTCATGGGCCACATCGGTGATGATGAAGGCGCGGCTCTGTGCCCGGTAATCGAACGGACTGGCCAGTGAGGCGCGCAGCGCGGGCATGGGCAGGTGTGCCGCCCCCGAACGCGCTTCCGCCGCCTCCCACGCGCGTTCGGCCTCTTCGTGGTTCGTGGTGTCGTTTTCATCACGCAGGGTGGCCGATGTCACCAGCAGCCCATGCGCTGGGGCGGCCAGCACGGCGGAAAAGGGAATGGTGGGGTCCAGCCAGTGGCGATAAAGCCCCACGTCACGCTCGCCAGGTTTTTGGCCTTCACGTCGGTCAAGGCGGATGAAGTCGATATATTGCGGCACCTGTCCCGGTTCGGTGGCATGTTCCGTGCCCACCGCCCCCAGCATCGCGGCCCAGCCATCAAGCCGTGCCAGCGCGCGTTTGCGGATGGCGCGGATTGCGGCCTCGATCCGTTCGCGTGACCCGCTGTCCAGCGTATCCGAATCATCCTCCAGCCGCTCCCCAAGTCGGCTGACCAGCGTGCGCAGGGGGGTAATCAGCCGTTCAAGCGCCCGTGCCAGCGTGCGCGCGGCCTCAACAAGGGGTTCGGGCACGGGATGAAGGTCACATTCCACCGCGCCACGCCGGGGGGAGGCTGGGCCGCCATGCGTGCGTGCCAGCGCCTGCCTGCGCAATAGCAGCAGCAGGGCTTCGGTCGGGTTCGACAGGACCGGTTCTTTAATCCTTTCGGGCATGGCGGCCTGCGGTGGCAGGGCCGGTGATTCGGGTAGGGGATCGTCGTCAGGCGGCTGCGTATCGGACTCGGCCAGGCGGGCGGACCAGCCGGGGGCGGGCAGGGCATGGGCGGCCATCAGGGCGGCATCAAGCGGGGTCTCAAGCTGCGGCATGCCGACCACGAGGTCATCGAGCCGCCGCTTCAGCCCGCGCGCACGTGATCGCGCCCCTTCGGCGCCCAGCAGCCAACGGCGCAGTTCGGCGGCCTCCAGCCCGGACAGTTCGGTGGAAAACGCGCTGTCAGCGGCATCCATCAGGTGGTGCCCCTCGTCAAAGACATAACGCGTGGGGATATTGTCCTCGTTGCTGGTGCCGGCCCCGTCGAGGGCATGCCATGCCGCCTGTGACATGACGAGGGCATGGTTTGCGATCACCAGGTCGGCCGTGCGAGCGCGGCGGATGGAATGTTCGACAAAGCAGCGCTGGTAATGCGGGCATGCGCCGTGGATGCACTCCCCCCGCCGGTCCGCGATCCCCGCCAGCAGGCCACGCCCGAACAGGTCGCCAAACCATCCGGGCAGGTCGCCACCCGCGATGTCGCCATCCGCGCTTTGCATTGCCCAGCGCGCGATCAGGCACAGTCCGATCATCGCCCCTGCCGCCTTGGGGCCGCGCGACAGGGCGATATTGACCGATTCTTCCATGTTGAGGAGGCACAGGTAATTTTCCCGTCCCTTGCGGATCACGACATGTTCGCGGCGCACGGCGGGTTCGGGATACAGCCGCGCCAGTTCGGATTCGATCTGGCGTTGCAGGTGGCGCGTATAGGTGCTGATCCACACCGCCGCGTCGTTGCGTCTGGCCCATACGCTTGATGGCGCGATATAGCCCAGCGTCTTGCCCGTGCCGGTCCCTGCCTCTGCCAGGACCATGTGCGGTGCGCCGCGCTGCGCACGCGGGGCAAAGGCGGCGGTGGCGACATCGGCGAAATCGGCCTGTCCCGCACGGGTTCGCGCATCGGGGCCAAGGATTTCGCCCAGTCGTGCGCGGGCCTCCGCCGGGGTGACGGGATGGGGGCCGGGTGGCGGCCGTGGGGCTGTATCCTCCCACTTTGGCAGGGTGCGCCATACCCGGATGGCGTCATTGGGCTGGAGCGGTTCGGGGGGAAAGGTCGCGCCGACATGCAGGGCGTGGCACACGCTGTCGCCCCAGGCCCATCCCATCTGGCGCATCTTGAACGCCAGTGCGGCCATCATCGGGCCATGGGGGCCATCATGTTGGCGTGCGATGCGTTCGAGCAGTTCGGCCGCCATGTCCATCAGCAGGTCTGCCTCTGCCCCCTCGACCTGGGCGCGCGGGAAATCGAGGGCACGTGCCAGCCCGCGCACCGTGGGCGGGACCGTTCGTGCAGGCATGGCGAAGGCGAACAGTTCCAGCAGGTCCAGCCATGGTGTGGGCTGTCCCGGGGGCGGCAGGTCGAGCCTGCGCGCGGTGGCGGGGGCATGGATGACCACCGGGGCGGGCCAATGCCGGAGTTCGCGCCGCACGTCCTCATGCGACAGCGACAAGATCTCGCCGTCGGGTGTCAGGACGGAACAGGTGTCGTGTCGGACAATCAGGGCAGGCGCGGTATCCGGCAGAGACGGGATGGCTGTCATGATCGTGAACATATAGGGCACATGCGTGCGGATGTCGCCTGTTGCGTGTAACGGAAGTTATCTTTGGCACGGATTATGGTGTAAGGTGACGATTGACCCGCCCTTCCGCAATTCATAGCTTTCGGCCCCATGTCAGAACAGTATCGCATTCCCTCCTCTCCGCTGCCCAAGGCATGGCCTTTCGAGGAAGCCGCAAAACTTGCGTCCCATGTCGGTGACAGACCCGTCAGCGCCGATCGCCCCGTCCTGCTGGAAACGGGCTACGGGCCGTCGGGGCTGCCGCATATCGGCACGTTTGGCGAGGTCGCGCGCACATCGTGGGTTCGCCAGGCCTTTACCGCCATCACCGGAAAGCCGACGCGCCTGCTGGCGTTTTCCGATGATATGGATGCCCTGCGCAAGGTGCCCGACAACGTCCCCAATCAGGACATGCTGCGTCAGTTCATCGGCAAGCCGCTGTCGCGTGTGCCCGATCCGTTCGGGACGCATGAATCCTTTGCGGCCCATAATAATGCACGGCTTCAGGCCTTCCTCGACAGTTTTGGTTTCGATTACGAATTCGCCTCCTCCACCACCTATTACGAAGGCGGGCGTTTCGATGCCGCGCTGAAGCGTGTGCTGGAGGTGCATGACGAGATCGTGGCCGTCATCGCCCCCACGCTGGGTGCGGAACGGCGCGCCACCTATTCCCCCGTCCTGCCGATCCATCCGCGCACGGGGCAGGTGATGCAGGTGCGCATGGATGCGATCGACCCGGTCGCAGGCACCGTGCGCTGGACCGATGAGGAAGGGGAGACGTTCGAGACCCCCGTCACGGGTGGCCATGCCAAGATGCAGTGGAAGGCCGACTGGGCCATGCGGTGGTATGCGCTGGGTGTTGATTACGAAATGTCGGGCAAGGACCTGATCGACAGTGTGCGCCTGTCGGGCAGGATCTGCCGCATCCTTGGTGGTCGCGCGCCGGCGGGCCTGACCTATGAACTGTTCCTTGATGAAAACGGGCAGAAGATTTCCAAGTCCAAGGGCAATGGTATCTCGGTGGAGGAATGGTTGCGCTATGCCCCGCCCGAAAGCCTGGGGCAGTATATGTTCAATGCCCCGCAGCGTGCAAAGCGGCTGTTTTTTGATGTGATCCCCAAGGCGACGGACGAATACCTCGCCAACGTCACGCGCGCCCGCACGGCGCAGCAGGCGCAGGACCCGGCCCTGTGGACCAACCCGGCCTGGTTCATCCATGCCGGGCATATTCCCGATGACGCGGGCAGCCCGATCACGTTCGGCATGCTGCTCAACCTCGCCAGCGTGGCCAATGCCGAAACGCCGGATGTGTTGTGGAAGTTCATCCAGCGTTACGATGCCGACGCCACGCCCGCGCGCGATCCCATGCTGGCCCGGCTGGTGGATCACGCCATCGTCTATTACGCGGATTTCGTCCGGCCGACGAAGCAGTACCGCGCGCCCGAAGGCAAGGAACGCGCTGCCCTGTCGGATCTGGCGGAAGCCCTGCGCGGGATGGATGCGGCCACCGCCACGCCCGACGATTACCAGAACCTGGTGTTCGAAATCGGCAAGCGCCATGGGTTCGAGCCGCTGCGGAGCTGGTTCGGCTGCCTTTACGAAGTGCTTCTTGGACAGAAGGAAGGGCCGCGTTTCGGGATTTTCATCGCACTTTACGGTGGCGGCGAAACCGTCGCCCTGATCGAGGCCGCCCTGACCCGCAGCGTGCCGCAGGCCGCCCAATCGTAGGCATGCCGGGGGTATCGCGTCCCATGGGACCATATTTTCCGTGACGCCGGGCTTTCCCCCGTCACATCCGCCCAGGCCATGCCCCTGTGCTGAAGGAAAAGAGGTAACGGGCTGGCGCAAATGGGTGCGGCACCTTCCCCATGCCATGGGGCTGGTGCTGATGGTCGCCGCAATCATCGTGGTGCAGCGTGAAATGCGCCACCTGCACTGGGCTGATATCCGTCACGCGCTGGTGGGGATTCCGGCGGCGACCCTGTGGGCGGGGGCGGGCATGACCGTCCTGTCCTATGTCGTGCTGTCGTTCTACGACTGGCTGGCGGTGCGCCAGATCGGGCGCACGATGCCGTTCCGGCGCACCGCCTTTGCCGCATTCTGTTCGTATGTCCTGTCGCACAACCTTGGCTTTTCAGCCATTTCGGGGGCTGCCGTAAGGTTCCGCCTGTATGGCAACTGGGGCCTGCGCCCGCTGGAGGTCGCGCAGATCATTGCGTTCTGCTCCGCGACTTATTTACTGGGGGCGGCGGTCCTGATCGGTGGTGTCCTGCTGTGGGAACCGGAAATGGTGCCGGTGGTGGGTGCCCACGTGCCCCATCTGCTGCTGGAGGCGGTGGGCCTGCTGCTGTGGGGGGGCGTGGGGGGGTATATCCTGCTGGGCCGATGCCTGAACGAGGTCACGTTGTGGCGGTGGACCATCACGTTTCCATCCTCTGCCATGGCGGTGGCGCAGACGGTGGTTTCCGCGGCCGAGGTGGCGGCGACGGCGGGCATTGCCTACATCTTCCTTCCCGATGCGCCGGGGCTGGGTTATGGCGTTTTCCTTGCGATCTATATCGCGTCCTATACGGCGGGGCTGGTGGCCAGTGTCCCCGGGGGGCTGGGTGTCTTTGACGGGGCAATGATGCTGGCGCTGGGGGGGTATATGCCCGAACCGCGCATCATTACCGCCATCCTGATTTTTCGCCTTTTCTACTATATCATTCCGCTGTTCCTTGCTGGTGTGATGTTTGCGGGGCACGAACTGTTCCTGCGTGGCGATGCGGTGCTGCTGTCGCGCAAGGCCGGTGGCGACAGCCCCGCGCGCGGGCCGCGTACCACACGTCCAAGTGTCGTTATCCGGGAGAGCGAGGCAGATTTTTCCGTCGCCGTGGCTACCGGGGCGGTCTCGCTGTGTGGCGGGGTGCTGATCGCGCTGACGATCCTTGATCCCGAAACATGGGACAATGCCGCCGGGTGGCTGCATACGCTGTTCGGCATGGCGGGGGATTACCTGCTGTCGCTGATTGGCGTTGCGCTGATCGGGCTGGCCATTGGCCTGTCACAGCGCGTGACATTGGCATGGAAGGTCACGCTGGGCCTGCTGGCGGCGGCGGCGGGATTGACGCTGTTACGGGGGTCGCCACTGCTGATCCCGGCCCTGATGGCGCTGGTTGCGATCCTGATCGCACCGTTTCGCAATTCCTATTACCGTCATGCCCGCGTGCTGAGTGAGCCTTTGTCCTTTCCCACGGTCATGTCACTGCTGCTGCTGATCGCATGCGTGGTCGTGCTGGCCTGTGCCGGGCCGCATGACGCGCTGGGCGGAAGCTGGTGGGAAATCATGCTGTTCGCGTCTTCGTCCGGGGTTGGGCGCTGGACAATGGGGCTGGCGGTCATGTTGGGATTGTTGATGATCATGCGCCTGATCCGGCCGGGACGTATTGCCATCGTCCCATGGGATGCGCAGGGTCAGGCCCGTTATCACATGCTGGACCATGCGATCGACGCGGTGGGCGCGGCGTGGCGGCCATCGGGCCTGATCGTCGGCGCGCGGGGGCAGGCGTTGCTGCCGTTCGTGCGGCGCGGGACATTCCTGATCGGGCTGGGCGATCCCGCAGGTAATGCAGAAGATTGCGTCTCCGCCATATGGTGGTTGCGCGACCTGGCGGTGCAGGAGGGGCGCCAGCCTGCCTTTTGGTGTGTGGGGGCGATGTTCCTGCCGGTTTATAACGATTTGGGACTGACGGCCTGGCCATTGCCGGTTTCGGCGCAGAAGGCCCATTCTCCGGGAATGGAGACTTTCTACCTGTGCGCACGCCCGAATGATGCGCGTCTGCTGCAATCGCTCATGCATAACTAGGGGTAGATATGGCATGTATCAGCGGATAAGCCCTGTCTGCGCAAAGGAATCCATTTCGTTCCTTCTCCCCCGGGGATAAGTGCAGGCAACGTCTGCCTGGCATGTTGACAACCAGTGCAAGCCGAAAGAAGGCATGAAGCGTGGCCGTTTCCCATGATGTCCTGAGCCATCTGAGCGTTCCTATCGGCTTGACCAGTGCATCCGGGGCGTTCCTGATGGCGTTCCCGGCGCTGTTTTCCATCGTCAACCCGTTGGGGGCGGCGCTGATTTTCGCGCAGGTCACGGACGGGCGCAGCCGGGCGGAATGTCTGGCGCTGGCGCGGACCGTGGCGTTCTATTCCGCCATGCTGATGATTGCTTCCATCTGGATGGGGGGGGACAATCCTGTCCTTCTTCGGCATTACGATCAATGCGTTGCGCATTGCGGGTGGCCTGGTGGTGGCGGTGCGGGCATGGGCGTTGTTACAGGCCCCCGAAACCGAAGAAGCACGCAAGCAGGCGCAGGCCAGTCAGGGCGGGATGAGTGCCGCGCGTTCGAATGGCATGGAACTGGCGTTCTTTCCGCTGACGATGCCCTTTACCGTCGGGCCGGGCACCATTGCTGTGGCCATCGCGCTGAGTTCCGAAGGCTCGGCAGGTGTCAGCACGGTCATGTTCTATGGCATCCTGTCCGCTGCGGCCCTGGCCGTTGCATGCATCATCTGGGTTGCCTACGCCTATGCCGAGCAGTTGATGGGCCTGCTGGGGACAACCGGGACGCGTATTGTCTCGCGCCTTGTGGCATTGATCCTGCTGTCGATCGGGGTACAGATCCTGATTTCAGGCGTGCAGGGCGTGGTCCTTTCAATGGCGCATAACATCGTGCAACTGATGCACTGATCCCCACAGGGGAAATGGTCGCGTGCAACCATGATATCTGTTGCCAGACCCTTGTTCATTTTCAGATTGTCGCCCTTACAGGAACGCATGCACCTCCCTGCGCAGGGCAGGCAGGACATCCGTGCCAAACCATGGGCTGCGGCGTTCCCACGCGCCTGTCCGCCACGAAGGATGTGGAAGGGGAAAAAAACGGGGCAGGTAATCACGGTAATGGCGCACGCGATCTTCTACCTTGCCCGGCCCCAGAACATGGTTCTGCGCATAGGATCCGACCAGCAGCGTCAGGCGGATATCGGGCATCAGGGCCAGTACCCGCTCACGCCATAAGGGGGCGCATTCGCGACGTGGCGGGCAATCGCCCCCCTTTGGCAGGCGGCCGGGATAGCACATGCCCATGGGCATGATGGCGATGCGTGCTGAGTCGTAAAAGGTCGCCCGATCAATGCCCAGCCATCCCCGCAACCGGTCGCCAGATGCATCGTTAAAGGACTGTCCCGTTTCATGAACACGGGTGCCGGGCGCCTGGCTTGCGATCAGGATGCGCGCGGTTGGGGAGACGTGCAGGATGGGGCGTGGCCCCAATGGCAGGACGTTGGCACAGGCGGTGCAGGCCCGGATTTCCGTTACCAGACGTTCCAGCGCCCCGTCATCCGTGGGGGGTGTCATATGTTCTGTCATGTTCCGGTCACGTCGCGCACCCATCGTGACACCGTTTTTGTGGCGGGGCCAAGCACCGTTTGATCGAACAGGTCCGTCCCCGCAGAAGGCTGAAGATTGAATTCCATGGTGTCGGCATGGGGACTGGCCTGCTGCACAAATCCTGCGGCAGGATAGACCACGCCCGACGTGCCGATGGCCACGAACAGGTCACATGCCTGCAATGCCGCCGCGATCCGGTCCATGTGATAGGGGATTTCCCCGAACCAGACGATATCGGGACGTAATTGGGGCCGATGGCAGGCCGGGCAGGGCGTCTGTGGCAGGCAGTCGGCATGCCATGATGGGGTGGCCCCGCAGGCGGTGCAGCGTACCCGCATCAGTTCCCCATGCATATGCACGACATCCCGGCTGCCCGCGCGTTCATGCAGGTCGTCGATATTTTGTGTGACGATCAGGATTTCGCCGTCCCACCTGCCGGTGGCGGCGCATTCCTCCATATGGGCAAGTGCCCTGTGGGCCGCATTTGGCTGCACATCAGCCAGCCCGGCCCGCAAACCATTATAGAATCGATCCACCCGCATGGGGTCACGCGCGAACCCTTCGGGTGTGCAGATATCGGCAATCCGTTCATGATTCCACAATCCGTCTTCGCCGCGAAAGGTCTGAAGACCGGACTCCTGGCTGATCCCGGCGCCCGTCAGGACGACAATGCGTTGCATGGGGCCTCCCATCTTCATGGTGATCCGTGTCGGTGCAGTGTGGACGATCAGCACGCATAAGAAAACCGCCGCAGACATGGTCTGCGGCGGTCCCTGGTAGTCATGATCGGTATGGGGCCGATCAGTTTTACTGTGCGTTGTCCACACCCGTGTGCGTCTGCGGCGCAAACGTCCAGCCATGGCCGTAAGGCTGCGGCTGGAAAACAAGCCATCCGCTGCTGGTGGAGTTCCAGCCTGCGCTGGAGACCGGAGCCCCCGTATCGCGCAGCTTGGTAACGTCGGCGGCAGTGACGGTGCCCTGCGCCTTGTTGCCCCAGCTGGTGCGGATGAAGTTGACGACGTCCGCGATCTGCTGTGCCGACAGCGACTTGCTGTAGCCCGGCATCGCCACGGCGGACGGTGCCCAGTTGCTCGGCGGCAGGACGCCACCATGCGTGATCACGTTCACCAGCGACGTCGGGTCGTCGGTCACGACAACCGGGTTCCCAGCCAGCGGCGGGAACATACGCGGCACGCCACCACCATCGTTACGGTGACAGATGGCGCATTCCTTGACGTAGGTATCTGCGCCCGGGATGCTGGAAATGTTGCCCGAAGCCAGCGTGTTCGCCGTGGTCGCGTCATAGCTGTAGGGGGCCTGTGACGGCGGAACCGGCGGCAGGCTCTTCAGGTATTTGGCGATGGCATGCAGGTCGTCATCGGTGAAGTACTGCGTGCTCCATGCCACGACATCGCCCATTCCGCCAAAGACGGCCGAATGGTCGATACGACCGGACTTCAGGAACAGATAGATGTCATCCTCAGACCAGCGGCCCAGACCCACGTTCGGGTCGTTGCGCAGGCTGGGGGCGACCCAGTTGTCGATCGGTGCGCCACCGGACAGGAAGTCGGGACCACCCGACGCATCCAGCGCCTTTTCCTGCATGGCAAAGCCACGCGGGGTATGACACGCACCGCAATGCCCGGCACCCGTCACAAGATATTCGCCCCGTGCAACCTCGGGATCCGTACCGGGGGCCGGCGTGAAATCCTTGGGCGAGGGGGAGAACATCATACGCCAGATCGACAGCGGCCAGCGCATGGACATCGGCCACGAAATCTCGGGCTGCTTGTCCGGCTGCGCCACCGGCTGCACGCCATGCATGAAATATGCATACAGCGCGCGGGTATCGTCCTTCGTCATGCGGGAGAAGGAAGGATAGGGCATCGCCGGATACAGCGTGGAACCATCCTTGCGGATGCCATGACGAACGGCTTCGTCAAATTCCTCGTAGGTGTAGCGGCCGATACCATATGTGGGATCGGGGGTGATGTTGGTCGAATAAATCGTCCCGATCGGGCTCTTGATTTCAAGCCCGCCGGCATACGCCGTTCCATGCAGGGCCGTGTGACATGCCACGCAGTCACCCAGCCTTGCGACATATGCCCCTTTCTGGACCAGCTCGGCATCGGGCGTCTGCGCCAATGCCGTGCCAGCCAGCAGACTAAGCGCTGCCGCGCCGAAAGTCACCTTAAGCCTGTTGATCATTATGTTCACCATCATGCGTCGCGTTGATGCGAAAAATTAAAAAAAGCGGGTTTACGGCAGCTGCTCGGGGATACCGGCTGCGTTCTTCCGCGCATCAACTTCCCGCTGGTAGGTTTCATTCGCACGCTTGATCAGGAACTGGCGAATATCCTCGATCTCGTTCGGGTTCATGTTGCCGTCAAAGCGATCCATGCCGTATGCGGTCAGCGCACCGCGACCAACAACATTGTAGAACGCATCGGTGTGGCGGATGGAACCGGACCAGCGCAGATCAGGCAGCACACCACCACCTTCGGCGTTATCGCCATGGCAGGCCGCGCAATAGGTCTGGAACTGGAAGTAGCCGTTATCGGTGCGGCTTGCATCGAACTTCTCAGGCGGCTTGACCGGCACGAAGCCCTGGTCGTTCTGCTTCGGCAGCGGACCACCCTTGCCGTCGAGCGAGAATGCAATCACGTGGGAGTGGTTGACCGTCCAGCCGCTGGTGCGCGCAAGGCCACCAAGGAAGAACGGATAGATGCCGCCCCAGCCCACTTCAACCGCAACATACTGCTTGCCCTTGGCAAGGTAGGTCACAGGCGGTGCGATGATGCCGCTATCCGCTGCAAAGTGGAACAGGTCCGTGCCGTTCGTGGCGTCATACGCATGGAATTCACCATTCGCCAGCCCCTGGAACAGCAGATCGCCACCAGTCGCCAGGATACCACCGTTCCACGGGCCCTTGTGGTCAACGCGCCACGCTTCGGCCTGCTTCTGCGGATCCCATGCCAGGATATAGCCCTTCAGATCCTTGACGAAGGCAGCCTTCGCTTCGGGAGAGTCGGGGATACCGACCTTGTTCATGTCAAGGCCAAGGTTCCAACTGTCGGGATGGGCCAGGAAGCCGCCCTTCTGGTTGGTGTACAGGAACGGAACCTGCTGCGCGGGGATATAGACCAGGCCCGTCTTGGGGCTGAAGGCCATCGCTGCGAAGTTGTGTCCGCCCAGATCGCCCGGAATGCCGTACCAGTCCTTGCCCGTAAGCGTATACAGCGCGTCGGGGTTATAGATCGGACGACCCGTCTTCGGATCAAGGCCGCTGGCCCAGTTCACATAGACGTAGTTCTTGCCGGAGATGAACTCGCCGGTCTTGGCGTCGATGATATAGAAGAAGCCATTCTTCGGCGCATGCACGATGACATGGCGGGTTTCACCATTGATCGGCAGGTCAAGCGTCATGATCTGCTGAACCGAGGTGAAGTCCCACTGGTCCATCGGCGTTTCCTGGAAATGCCAGACATATTCGCCGGTTTCAGGCTTCAGCGCGACGATGCTGCCCAGGAACAGGTTGTCGCCCTTGCCTTCGGAACGGTACTTGTAGTTCCAAGGAGAGCCGTTACCCACGCCAAGGTAGACCAGGTCGGTCACGGGATCATAGACGATGGAATCCCATACGGTGCCGCCGCCGCCCTGACGGGTCCAGGCGCCGGTCGGGCTCCAGGTCTGGTAGGCCTTGTTCATCAGCACGCTGTCGGATGCTGCGTGATCGGGCTCGTTCTTGGGGTTGGGAACCGTAAAGAAGCGCCAGTCAACCTTGCCGGTTTCCGCGTCGAACGCGGTGACAAAGCCACGGGCACCGAATTCGGAACCACCGTTACCGATGATCACGCGGCCCTTGGCGATGCGCGGGGCGCCATCAACCGTATAGGAACGCTGCTTGCCGAGTTCGGCTTCGGGGGGGATGGTGTTCACGCTCCAGACCAGCTTGCCGGTCTTGGCGTCCAGGGCGATCAGGCGACCGTCGAACGTGCCGAAATAGACCTTGCCATTCCAGTACGCCGCACCGCGGTTGACGGTGTCGCAGCAGCCCTTGTCGGCGATGTTGCCTGGCACGCGCGGGTCATACGACCACAGCAGCTTGCCAGTGGCGGCGTCGATCGCCTTCATCATGCTCCAGTTGGTGGTGGCATACATGACGCCATCAACAACCAGGGGCGTGCCTTCCTGGCCACGGTTGGTATCGAGATCCAGATACCAGGCCAGCTTGAGGTTTCCGACATTGGAACGGTTGATCTGATCCAGCGGGCTGTAACGCTGTTCAGAATATGTGCGACCATAGGTCATCCAGTTACCGGGATGATCATCCGCATGGATGATCGCTTCGCCCGTCTGGCCCTGACCCTCATCAGCGGAAAATGCCATGTTGGCGTAGCCGGAGACGAGAGCCGCACATATCGTTCCGGCTGTAAGCGTTCTGCTCAGAGAACGTCTTTTTCCGAAAACGGCAGAAATCATATGTGATGTCCTCAGAAAACTAACGGTTTCGAATTCGGGACGCCGCCGCTGCAACTTTCCGCCGGAGGGCGCTTTTCATATCCAGGGGCAGAAGCGGGGCCATAAATCCGGCCCCAGTCACTACACGTCCCCAAGGGATTGAAAAACCGGCCTTCGACAGGGAGAACAAGCAGGTAGTCCGTTTCATCCGAACATACCGGCGGGATTACATACGTCTTCTGACATTTTAGTGTTCGAGTTCACTAAGTTGTGAACAAGCTGTCGCATAAGCAATGATTCATACAAGATGAACCGTATGTAATATTTTGACATCTCACTGTTTTAAAAGGATATTTTTGATATTCGTCGCAGGTGGCATGTCATGTGTCGGCAACTTTATATGCCAATATCGTATTTCATATATTCGTATAAAATGTGACCACGCGGTATCGCGCGGTCATCTGTTTCGAAAGTGATGCAACTTTGCGTCAGGGACTCAGGTCGTAATCCTCAAGCACTTCATAGGCGGGGGATTCCTTTCCCCGCAGTGACCTGTAGAGGGAGAAGGTGCGGATGGCGGCCGCATCGCCCCCAACCATTGCATGACGCCCCAGCCATGTCGCCAGACGGGTCGCATCGGGGTAGGGGATCGACCCCAGGGTAATATGTGGAACGAACCGTCGGTGCCGTTCACCCAACCCGACACGCCGCATCGCGGTATCCACCTTGCGCTGGAGATGGAGGAGGGAGGCGTTGCGTACGATTCCCATCCACAGGGTCGCCGGTGCGCCGGGACGTTCAAACAGGCCGGGCGCATCGGCAAGGAGGTCGAACGCAGGGGCATGGATGGCCGACAATGCATGATGGATGTCCTCCATCATATGGCGGTCCGTAACCTCCCCGATGAAGCGCAGCGTCAGGTGGTAGGTTTCGGGGGGCACCCAGTTCACCTCGGCCAGGCTGCCGCGCAGTGTTGCAAGCCGGGTGGAAAGTGGATGGGGAATCCCCAGGGCAATGAAAAGTCTCATCAGGCGGCCCCATCAGGTCAGGTGGAATGGAAATGCCAGCCATATCGGGCCATGGGGGATTATTGTCCCGCATCCCGGGCCAGATGATGCTAGGTTGTACAATATACTACTGTACGTATCTATGGCGCTGTGACCTTTACCGGCTATCATGCCCGGACAAGGGGCATGTGTTGCCATCTTTTAATGTGTTGGCCACGCGAACGTTCTTGAAGCCTCTATAGGATGCCCCAACATTCAGGGATGACACGTTCGCATGACGTGGATGAAGGAAACTTGAAATGGCTTTTGGCCCGGATTCGCGAACTTTTGCCAGACCCACGGCAAATGGTGCTGCCAGTTCCATTGATATGGGACTGCGCGCCTATATGTTGCGCGTTTATAACTGGATGACTTCGGGGCTGGTGCTGACAGGTCTGGTGGCTTACCTGATCGCCCATAATGCCGCGTTGCAGACCCTGTTCTATCAGGTGGTGGAAACACCGGCGGGCAACGCCGTGCGCCCCACCGGGCTGGGTATGCTGGCGATGATTGCCCCGTTGGGATTCGTGCTGGTGATGTCGTTCGGTGTGAACCGGCTGTCGTTGCAGGCGGTGCAGGGGCTGTTCTGGCTGTTCTGTGGCGTGATGGGGTGCAGCCTGGCCAATATCTTCCTGGTGTTCACCGGGGTTTCGATCACCCGCGTGTTCTTCATTACGGCGGCAACCTTCGCCACGATGTCGATCTGGGGATATACGACACGTTCCGACCTTACCCGTTTCGGGTCGTTCCTGATGATGGGGCTGTTCGGGCTGGTGATCGCCGGACTCGTGAACATGTTCCTGCACAGCCCGGCCGTTTATTTCCTCTACAGCGTTGTTGGTGTCCTGCTGTTTGTCGGGCTGACCATGTTCGATACGCAGCGCATCAAGTTCACCTATCAGCAGTACGCAGCCTATGAGGGGCCGGAGATGGCCGCCCGTCGTTCGGTTTATGATGCGCTGGCGCTGTATCTGAACTTTATCAACCTGTTCCAGTTCATGTTGCAGTTCATGGGTGTGCGTAGCAACAATAACGACTGAGGTTCCTTCGCACGATCATTGTCCGCCCCCTGATTATGTATGCGGGGATGCCGGGCGCGAAAGACTCAGGCATGGGCCCGTCACGAAAGTGGCGGGCTTTTTTCGTGTTATGGCCCCCGATATGGAAGAGTCATGAACGTGACGGGAACATTTCAGGGCATTTCGGAACAAACGATGTTCGAAATAAGACTTATTCATTATAAGAAACAGTTAGTTGACAAGAGTGTGATGGACAAGAAAAACAGTTAATGCGTTGTTTTTAGGCGATAAAAAAATATATCTACCCGACATTGAAATCTATTGAAATATTATGTGAAGGCTTGCTTATGAAGGGGTTCAGGTCGGATAACCCTTGAATAGAGAAAACATGTGAAAGGGAATACGGCACGAAAAAGGTACGCTTCAAGACACAGGACGGCATCGCGATTACCGGTCCGATCTGCCCTGACAGAAAACAGGATTGATATCTGATGGGCTGGATTGATCGAAATCATGGTCAGCCGGTCGGCAACCAACTCATGACAGATGCAAACCGAAAAAAACCATATGTTTGATTTTCGGGAGTTGACGAAGGTGCGATGTCGCTGTTGTGGGACGTTGTTGCCTGCATGAATGCAGATGCAGGGCCCGTGGCGTGCGTATAACGTGACCGTTGTTGTTAGTGCCCGTGGATGAAGCGAGGATGTGAGCGAAATAGGGTGATGTCGAAACCAACGAGGCGTGAGATGAAGAAAAAAATCTTGCCAAGATTATCGAAATTAATGTGCTTGTCCTCCGCAGCCCTCCTGGCAGGATGCGACTGGGATACGCTGAACCCCAAGGGTGTGATCGGGCTTCAGGAAAAGAACCTGATCCTGACGTCCACCATTGCGATGCTGCTGGTTGTCATTCCGGTGTGTATCCTGACCCTGGTGTTTGCCTGGCATTACCGTCAGTCCAATACCTCGGCCGAGTACCTGCCGAAATGGTCGCATTCCAACAAGATCGAAGTGATTATCTGGGCCGTTCCCAGCCTGATCATTCTGTTCCTGGCTGTGCTGACCTACCAGACCTGCCATTCGCTGGACCCGTACAAGCCGCTTGAGGCTGATGCGAACACCAAGCCGATCCATGTCGAAGTGGTGGCTCTGGACTGGAAGTGGCTCTTTATCTATCCGGATGAAGGGATCGCCACGGTCAACCAGATGGCGATGCCGGTAAATACGCCGGTTGATTTCCGGATTACCTCTGATTCCGTGATGAACTCGTTCTTCATCCCGCAGCTTGGCACCATGATCTATGCCATGGCGGGCATGCAGACACAGCTTCACCTGATTGCGAACGAAGCTGGCGATTTCCAGGGGGAATCCTCCAACTTTAGTGGTCGCGGCTTCTCCGACATGCGTTTCCGTGCGCTGGCAATGCCGGCGGACCAGTACAGCGCGTGGGTGGAAAAGGTGAAGGCTTCGTCCGAGCAGCTGGACAGCGCAAGCTATCCCAAGCTGGCCGCCCCGAGCGAGGCGAACCCGGTCGAGTACTTCTCGCATGTCGATGCAACTCTGTTTGACGATATCGTTGCCAAGTACAACAACGGCATGGTCATGGATAAGAGCACCGGCAAGATGCTGCACATGCAGCAGTCCGCAATGTCCGACATGAATATGAAGGAATAGGACAGATGTTAGGAAAATTAACCTGGTCGGCCATTCCTATTGATGTGCCGATCCTTGTAGGGACCTTCATCGGTGCCGCGATTGCGGGACTGGCCGTTCTGGGTCTGATCACCTATTACGGCAAATGGGGCTACCTGTGGCGTGAGTGGCTGACCTCGGTCGATCACAAGCGTATTGGTGTCATGTATATCGTGGTTGCGCTGGTTGCGCTGTTCCGCGGTTTTGCCGACGCCATCATGATGCGTACGCAGCTTGCGCTGGCCTATGCCGGGAATCCCGGTTATCTGCCGCCGCACCATTATGACCAGATCTTCTCCGCCCACGGCACGATCATGATCTTCTTCATGGCCATGGCGTTCATGCAGGGTCTGATGAACATTGTGGTCCCGCTGCAGATCGGTGCGCGCGACGTTGCCTTCCCGTTCGTGAACACACTGAGCTTCTGGATGACGACCATCAGCTTCCTGCTGGTCAACGTCTCGCTGTTCATTGGTGAGTTCTCGCAGTGCGGCTGGCTTGCGTATCCCCCCCTGTCCGAACAGCAGTTCAGCCCCGGCGTCGGTGTTGATTACTATATCTGGGCGGTGCAGCTGTCGGGTGTCGGCACGCTTCTGACGGGTGTGAACTTCTTTGCGACGATCGTGAAGATGCGCGCGCCTGGCATGGATTACATGCGGATGCCGGTGTTCACCTGGACCATCTTCTGCACGACCGTGCTGATCATGGTGGCCTTCCCGATCCTGACCGTTGCGATGGGTCTGCTGGGTCTTGACCGTTACCTGGGCATGCACTTCTTCACCAATGATGGTGGCGGCAACCAGATGCTCTATCTGAGCGTGATCTGGGGCTGGGGCCATCCCGAAGTGTACATCCTGGTGCTGCCTGCTTTTGGCGCCTTCTCTGAAATTACCCAGACCTTCTCCCGCAAGCCGCTGTTCGGCTACAAGACGATGGTGTATGCCACGGCCTCCATCATGGTCCTGTCGCTGGTTGTGTGGGTTCACCACTTCTTCACCATGGGTGCCGGCCCGAACGTCAACGCGTTCTTTGGCATCATGACGATGGTCATCGCGGTCCCGACGGGCGTGAAGATCTTCAACTGGCTGTTCACCATGTATAAGGGCCGCGTCGAATTCCACGCGACCATGTACTGGGTCATCGGCTTCATGATCACCTTCTCCATCGGTGGCATGACCGGCGTTATGCTTGCGATCCCGGCTTCGGACTTCGTGCTGCATAACAGTCTGTTCGTTATCGCCCACTTCCATAACGTGATTATCGGTGGTGTGTATTTCGGCTACGTCGCGGCGATGAACTTCTGGTTCCCCAAGGCTTTCGGCTTCAAGCTGAATGAAGCATGGGGCAAGCGGGCGTTCTGGTTCTGGTTCGTTGGCTTCTACTTTGCGTTCATGCCGCTGTATGTGCTGGGCTTCGACGGCATGACCCGTCGTATGAATCACTACGACAACCCCGCATGGCATCCGTGGCTGCTGATCGCGGAATTCGGTGCGGTCCTGATCGCCCTGGGTATCGTGTGCCAGCTGACGCAGCTGTATGTTTCGATCCGTGATCGTAACCTGGCTGAAAACCGTGACATGACGGGCGATCCCTGGAACGCTCGTACCCTGGAATGGTCCACGTCTTCGCCGCCGCCGTTCTACAACTTCGCGGTTCTGCCGGTTGTTCATGAACTCGATGCGTTTGCCCATGACAAGGAAGCCGGTATCGACACGCGCTCTGCGGGTGCTGATTACCAGCCCATCCATATGCCGAAGAACACGGCCTGTGGTTTCCTGATCGGTGCGTTCAGCTTCATCCTTGGCTTTGCAGCTATCTGGTGGATCTGGTGGCTGGCTGCTGTTGGTCTGATTGGTGTCATCGCTACGGTGATCGCCCGTTCGTCTGACAACGATGTCGACTACTATGTGCCGGTTTCCGAGGTTGCCCGCATTGAAAACGAGCATACCCACAACCTTATGGCAGCACAGGCAGCAGAATAATGGCGCATAATATTACTGCTGATGCGGCCCACGCCCACGAAGAACACCACGAATCTCCCGTGGTGTTTGGGTTCTGGCTGTATCTGATGACGGACTGCATCATCTTCGGCACGCTGTTTGCTGTGTTCGCGGTGCTGCGGACCCAGTTTAACGGCGGACCGAACGGTCATGAGGTCTTTGAACTGTCTGGTGTCGGAATTGAAACGGCGATCCTGCTGTTCAGCTCCATCACCTACGGTTTCGGCATGATCGCCGCACACGCGAACAAGATCAGCACGATGCGGGTCTGGCTGGGGGTTACCTTCCTGCTGGGCCTGGGCTTCCTGTTCATGGAAATCCGTGAGTTCTCTCACATGATTGCCGAAGGCAACGGCCCGGATCGCAGTGCGTTCCTGTCGTCGTTCTTCACGCTGGTTGGCACGCATGGTCTGCATGTCACCTGCGGCCTGCTGTGGATGGCGGTCCTGCTGTTCCAGACGGCTGGCAAGACCGAGCTGAACGAGCGCATGATCGGCAAGCTTACCTGCCTCAGCCTGTTCTGGCACTTTCTGGACATTGTCTGGATCTGTGTTTTCACCTTTGTCTATCTGATGAGTGTGGTCTGATGGCTGATGCACATACATCCTCTGCGGGTGAGAGCCACGGGAGTGTAGGGTCTTACCTCACCGGGTTCGTAATTTCTGTTCTGCTGACGGCTGCGGCCTTCGGTCTGGTGATGGCGCATACGTTCTCACCGTCCGGGACCATGGGGGCGATCACGCTCCTTGCCGTGGTGCAGATCGTTGTTCACCTGATTTTCTTCCTGCATATGAACGGTTCTTCCGAACAGCGCTGGAACATCATGGCCTTTGCTTTTACGGTCGTGACGGTTCTGATCCTGGTTGGCGGCACGATCTTCATCATGCATGACACCTCGATCAACATGATGTCGCGCTAAGCGATATCAGCCCGGTCCGGATATCCCCTGGGGTATCCGGGCAATGGTCAAAAAAAGGGCCGGCGAGGATTTTCCTCGCCGGCCCTTTTTGATGGGACGATGTTGCCGGGATCAGTTTTTGTGCGGTTCGGGCGACAGCAGTTCGGCCTTGTTGGGCTTGTCCTTCCATTCTTCCGCATCGGCGGGGGCATCGCCCTTGCGGGTAATGTTGGGCCATACACCTGCGTATTTGGCATTGATTTCCGCCCATGCGGTGGCACGGTCATCACTGTCGGGAAAGATTGCCTCGGCCGGGCATTCCGGTTCGCACACGCCGCAGTCGATGCATTCGTCCGGGCTGATCACCAGGAAGTTCTCACCTGCATAGAAGCAGTCGACGGGGCAAACCTCGACGCAATCCATGAATTTGCAGCGAATGCAGTTTTCGGTGACCACATAGGTCATCGCCTATCTCCGATCATTATTTACAGGCCAAAGCAGTATATCTTCAGCCAGGGACATGAGATGAGGGCGCCAGCAATGGGCAGAAAACCTCATCCGGAATGGGCGAAGATATGAGAGGGTTTTGCCATTGTGGCAAGTCAAAGACGCCCACAAATGAATAATCCCTGATCGCGTGGGTTACTTGCGCTGCATTTCGTCAATTTCTGGAATAACGTCATATAGCATCCGTGCAGCCGATGCGCCTTCGCGGCGGCGGGCAAAGCCTGCCACCCGGATGACCATGACGCTGCGTCGATCCGGCGCTGGCAATGTCAGGATATCGCCGGGATGCACCTGTGCATGGGCCTTTACGGTGCGTTGGCGGTTGATGCGCACCTGTCCCGCCGCGATGAATTCCGCGCAATCATTACGACTCCGCGCAAAACGGGCATGAAACAGCCACAGGTCAAGGCGCTGGGCCTGTGGGGCCGTCGTTTGCGTCGTTTCCTCCCGCCCACCATTGTCCCGTGCGGCCTTGCGGCTCATGACCGTCGTTCCCTTAGTACCGCCAGCACGGCAAAGGGATGGTCCGCCTGATCCTGTCTGTGCTGCGTGGCGGCCATGGACGCATGTTTGCGTGCGCCTGTGGCCGTGCGGCCCCGTGTGGGGCGGCGGGACTGACCCGGGATGTCGGTGGCCGCCGCCGCATGGGTCGGGGTATGGGCCGGGGCACGGCGCAGGCGTCCCACCAGCATGGCGGGGGCAGGGGGGCCGAATTGCGCCGGGTGCAATGGGCGTGTGGGCCGGACATGGATTTCCAGTCCCTTGAGCACGGCCAGGATGGCGTCGCGCCGGATGCTCAGGCGGGATGCAAGGGCATTCGACAGTGGCACCGGATGATGTCGCGTCTGGCGTGTCAGTTCCGTCACCAGCCTGTCGGCGATATCGGCGCGGATACGCACCGGCCCGGCCCGCATCCAGCCCATGCGGTCCATGAATGTCGCAGGCAGCATGTCGTGAGGGACGGACACGACACTGGCGGCAGGCAGTTCGGGGATATCCGTCTCCATATGCGCGCAGGTCAGGATCGCACGCAGCCGCATGCAGCGTGGCTTCATCAGGGCGGGCATGAACAGGGCGAGATGCCCCATACGGATGCCCAGACGCCCCAGATGCCCATGCAGGACACGTGAACGCGCCTCGTCGCGTGCCAGCATGGTGACGCCGCCATCCTCCATCAGGCGATGGAGGATGCCACGCAGCATCGGGTCGTCAGGCACTGCCGCCTGTGCCGCGAACAGGGGGGCCAGCACCTCGCGCACGTGGCGGTCGAGCCATTCATGCAGGCGTTCGCGGATGCGTTCACGCTGCACATTGTCCAGCAGCGGGTTGTCCAGCACCTCGATACGTGGGTGCAGCAGGTCATGGCCATGGCGCAGGCGGGCAACATTCTCGCCTTCCCACATCAGGTGCCGCCCATCCTGCGCAAAGCCGAAGCAGGAGTCGGGCGCATGGGCCAGCACATGCACGCGCCGCGGGATTTCGGTGCGCACCGCCCGTCGCGCCGCGCGCATCAGCAACCGTCGATCCGGCTCGTCAAAGCCTTCGGCCTTCAGCTCCAGGCCGGCGATACGTCCGACGGGATGTCCCTCCACCAGCACGTCGCCCTGTGCGGTGACGGCGGAAAGCAGGTCCTCTGCACTGCCCTCGTCCAATCGCCGGATCAGGGTGGCGGCCCGGCGGTCCACGAAGCGGGCGGTCAGTTGCGCATGCAGCGCGTCGGAGAGCTGGTTTTCCGCATCGCGCGTGCGCTCCTGCCAATATTCGGCATTGCGCAGCCAGTCGGGGCGTGCGGCGATATAGGCGCACACGCGAATGCCCGACAGGCGATGCATCAGCGAATCGATCGTGCCCTCCGGCCGCAGGAAGGCGGCAATCTGCCCGTCCATCCATGCGGGGGGGACGCGGCCGTCACGTATGACGTGGGAAAAGATGCGCGCGCATAAACGGATATGGCTGTCATCGCCAAGCTTGCGGAAATCCGGGATCTGGCAGCTTTCCCACAGCAGGCGCGTTGCCGCGCGCGACCGCGCCATGGTGCGGATTTCGGGGCTTGCGGCAAGGCTGGCGAGTGCCAGCACATCCGACGCCTCATGCCCTGCCGTCAGTTCGGGGCGCGGCGGCGAGCGCCCCAGACTTGAGAGCAGGGCGTCGGGTGAGGAAAAATCAAGGTCGCTGTTACGCCATGACAGGCGCGCCAGCGGGTCGAAGCGATGCTCTTCCACGGCTTCGGCGACGTCTTCCGACAGGGGGCGGCACATTGCGGTGGTGCCGAATGTGCCATCGCGCAGGCCCCGCCCGGCGCGTCCCGCCACCTGTGCGATTTCCGCGGGTGTCAGCGGGCGCATGCGCGTGCCGTCGAATTTGGACAGGCTGGCGAAGGCGACATGGTTGACATCCATGTTCAGCCCCATCCCGATCGCGTCTGTCGCGACAAGGTAATCCACCTCCTTGTTCTGGTACAGCGCGACCTGCGCATTGCGCGTGCGCGGCGAGAGCTGGCCCATCACGATCGCGCACCCGCCACGACGGCGGCGTATCAGTTCGGCAATGGCGTAGACCTCGGCTGCGGAAAACGCGACGATGGCCGAACGTGGCGGCAGGCGTGTCAGCTTGCTTGCCCCTGTATAGGCCAGGTGTGACAGGCGGGGACGGTGTTCGATCTCGATCCCCGGCACCAACCGCCGCAACAGGGGGCCGATGGTGTCGGCGCCCAGGAACATCGTCTCCACCTGTCCGCGCGCATGCAGCAGCCTGTCGGTGAAGATGTGTCCACGATCTGGATCCGCGCAGAGCTGGATTTCATCGACCGCGACGAACGCCACCCGCCGGTCGAGGGGCATGGCCTCCACCGTGCAGGAAAACCAGCGTGCGTTGGGGGGGACGATTTTTTCTTCGCCCGTGATGAGGGCCACGGCCCCCACGCCCTTGCGTGCGACCATGCGGTCATAATTTTCGCGTGCGAGCAGACGCAGCGGAAAGCCGATGATGCCACTGGCATGCGCCAGCATCCGTTCGATGGCCAGATGCGTCTTTCCGGTGTTGGTGGGGCCGAGTACGGCGCGCACCTGCGCGGAGGACGAAATGCCGGTCGCGCGTCCGGCGGCGGAATGAAGGGGGCCAGCCCCCGTGGGTACACCCGTCATACCCGTATGCTCTGGCGAGTGGCGGGTAAATGCAAGCAAAACCAGCATATCGCGTGCGACAGGTTGCATGGCGTGCGTGGCGGACGCACGCTGGGGTGGCAAACGACCTGAAAGGGTAACGCCATGACACTTGATGATTTTCCCTGCCTGTTGCGCCAATCCGCGGCAGATGACCTGCCGGTGCGCGTGGTCCATGCGGTGCGCCCCGCGCAGGTGCCGCACCTTGCCGCACTGATCGGTGCGCCTGCGGCGGCCTTTGCGCATGATGCCGGTTTCGGTGCAACCCATGGCCAGGTGCTGCTGCTGCCGGGGGAAAAGGGCGTGGATTCGGCGCTGCTGGGATTGGGCGACGGGCAGGAAGGGGGGGCGTGCGATCCCTTCGTATCCGGTGTGCTGCCCGCGCGCCTGCCGGCCGGGGCGTGGCGTGTGCTGGCGCCGGCGGACGTGGCGGCGGATGATATTGTCCTTGGGTTCTGCCTTGGGGCCTATCGCATGCCTGCCTTCGGGCGCGCACGCTCCGAAGGTACGGCGGCGGCGCGTCTGGTCGTGACGGAACAGGCGATCGGCGTGGCACAGGTGGCGGCCTGCATGTGTCAGGCGCGTGACCTGATCAACACGCCACCCAACCTGATGGGGCCTGCCGACCTTGCGCACGTGGCGCAGGACACCCTGCTTCCGCTTGGCGCGCAGGTGCGCGTCATCACCGGGGATGCGTTGCAGGCCGCGTATCCGACCGTGGCGCATGTCGGGATGGGATCGGATCGCCCCGCCTGCGTTGTCGTGGCCGAATGGCGCGGCAGCACGGCGGACGCGAATGCGCCGTTGCTGTCGCTGGCGGGAAAGGGGGTGTGTTTTGATACCGGCGGGTATGACATCAAGCCCGCCTCCTCCATGTTGCGGATGAAGAAGGATATGGGCGGTGCGGCGCTGATGCTGGCCCTGGCGCGTCTGGTCATGCTGCGTGATCTGCCGCTGCGGCTGGAACTGCGGCTGGGCTGTGTTGAAAACAGCGTGTCGGGTCATGCCATGCGGCCGTCCGACGTGATTGTCACGCGGTCGGGTCAGACGGTGGAGGTCGGAAATACCGACGCCGAAGGGCGGCTGGTGCTGTGCGATCTGCTGAGTGAAGCCTGCGACTCCGCCCCCGACCTGCTGCTGGATGCCGCGACCCTGACGGGGGCGGCCCGGGTTGCGCTGGGGCCGGACCTGCCCGCGCTGTTCAGCAATGATGATGCCGTGGCGGCGCACCTGCTGGCGGCGGGGGATATGTGTGCCGACCCGATGTGGCGTCTGCCCCTGTGGGATGGGTATCGCGAATGGCTGCGCAGTTCGGTGGCGGATATGAACAATATTTCATCCCGACCCATGGCGGGGGCGGTCACAGCCGCCCTGTTTTTGCGGAATTTTGTCAAAACTGATGTGCGCTGGGCTCATATCGATACGTATGGGTGGAATGATTCTGCACGGCCCGGTCGACCAGAGGGTGGAGAAAGTCTTTGTTTAAGAGCGGCTTACGGAGGAATATTAAAAATATTTAATTTCGAGGACAGAATAGGACACTGATGTAACGATCCGATCCGGAAACTAATTTGCATTATGCGACTTATATATGCCGTAATTGCCAATTATATGTGCAACACCATCTTATCCCATGTCGGCGGGGCGCAGAGTCTTCGTGCCGGGGTCGGTCATGGATAGCAAAACAAGGATTGAAATGATGGCACAGTCATCAGGTTCGGATTCGATGATTAACACCCTGCGCGATACCATTGTCTCCATGGTGCGCCGCGATGGCCCGGACCTGTCCGCGCGCCAGCTTGGGGTCTATCTCACCTGCTATCTGCAGGACGGGCCGCATACGGTGCGTGGCCTTGCGGCGGACCTCAACGTCTCCAAGCCCGCGATTACCCGTGCGCTCGACCGGCTTGAGGACCTGCGTCTGGTCAAGCGTGTGCGTGACCCGATGGATGGCCGTTCGGTCCTGATCTGCCGCACCCCCGATGGCAAGACCTCGCTGCGTGAACTGGCCGCCATCGTGAACGAGGTCGGCGCCCCGCAGGACCGCGAGGCCGAAGCCCCCGTGCGCAAGGCACGTGTGCGCCGCATGGACGAACGCCTGCGTCGCGCGGGCTGATAGCGGGTCGTGTCATGGCCGTGGGGGTGTGGAACCTGAACCCCCGTGGCGCATTATGTCATGGCTATGGTCCTTATGACGGCAACGGAAGCAGGAGAATTCAATGATTCGTATGGTAACCCGCGCGGCGGCTGTCGCCCTGATGTCGATGCCCCTTCTTGGTGCCGCCGCGTATGCTGACGATGCACTCGGGACGCCTGCGGGACGTGTCACGATCAAGGTCCAGTCCGCCGATATCGGGATTGGCCGGACATGGGGGTCGGGGCGCCTGACGTTCCAGCACCATACCTATCGCTTCCGTATTGATGGGGGGTCCATCGCGGCTGTCGGATATTCCAAGGTCACTGGCAGTGGCGAGGTCTATAACCTTCATGAGGTGAAGGATTTTGAAGGCAGTTATGCCGCAGTCAATGGTGAGGCGACGGCCGGCACGGGTGTTGGTGGCATCGTGTTAAGCAACCCCAACGGCGTGAAGATCAAGCTGGTGACGCAGAGCAAGGGCGGACGCCTTGCCGCGGCGGCACAGGGCATGAAGATCACGCTTGTCAAATAACCTTAAGGCCACCAAGGGCAGGATGCTTCCATAACCTGCTGGAACAATGACGTTCCGGGGGGCGCGTCGTTGAAACAGGCGGTGGTTCAAAGACGCCGTCTGGATCTGAAAAAGCCGCGTGTGGCAACCGTGTCGCGATGCATGTAACAGGGACCAGCCATCCGGGCCGGTCCCTGTTTTTGTATCGGGCCTGTATGTCGGTGCAGGTTGTCTTACGAGACTGTTTGAAAAGTCAGTCTCGATAACATACTGAAATTATAAATGTTTTTGGTGAAGCTTTTTCCAAAAAGCTTCGAAAGACGCCGCCTTTCTGAAAAAAGGCAGCACCCAGAAACTTTTCTTGTTTTTTATCAACGGCGTGTTTTCAAATGGTCTCCTGCCAAGGTTGCCTTACCACCGGCCCACATGATGGGTGCGGGCACGGTGCCGGACATATCCCATCCAGACGGCCTGCGCCGCCCCGGCAAGGGTGAAGGCAGCCCAGAGGGGGAGGGCCCCCTGCCGCAGCAGCCATGCCAGCAGTCCCCCCCACAGGCACATTGCCCATGCCAGCGGCGCCAGCACTGTGCAGGGCAGGCCGCTGCGATGGGCCACCTGATACAGGTGGCCCCGGTGGGCCGTAACAATCGACTCGCCCGCGCGCCAGCGCCGCACAAGCGTGAAGATCACATCACATAACAGCCCGGACATCAGCAGTGGCACGATCGCCCATGCCGTGCCGCCATCGTGCGCCAGCATAAGCCCCAGCGTCCCCAGCACCATTCCGCATCCCTGGCTGCCGACATCACCCATGAAAATCCGGGCATTGGGAAAATTGAACGGGATGAATCCGGCGGTTGCGGCGGCCATGCTCCCGGTGATCGGCGTCATGGCGGTGGCCATCGCGGCGGGTGCCAGCCATGGCAGCATCAGGCACGCGCACAGCGACGTGCCGGAAACAAGGCCATTGAGGCCATCCATGAAATTCACGCAATTCGCCATGAAAACCAGCCATGCGACACCGCCCACGGTTGTCAGTGGGGATGTGTAGGCAGGCAGGCAGGCGACGATCATCATGGCGGCGGCGAACTGTGCGACAAGTTTCAGCGCAATGGGGCGCGTGTGCAGGTCATCATACCACGACACCAGGCAGAGCAGCGCCAGCGCGCCAATAAAACCCCCCGTGGCGGGACGCGCTGATGCCGGTCCCCATATCGTGCAGGCAGGGGCGAACCCGGCCATGAATGCGGTCATGATGCCGATACCGCCGCCGGTCGGGATGGGGGTGTCATGGGCGCTGCGCGCGACAGGATGATCCAGTACCCGCACATGGATCATGATGCGTACCAGCAGCACGGAAAATGCCCAGACCACCACGAACAGGAATGATTTCTGCATCATGGGGCCGACTTTACGCTTTGGGACATGATCTTTCCTTTGGGCGCTTTCGTTGCTGGGCTATAGGGGGAGGGGCAATGGTTGTGCAATCCCTCAGGCCTGACGCGTTGGTCCATCGGCTTCTTACGGTCCGGGCGATCGTGGTGAACGTTGTGCTCGATTTCTGTATCGGGGCCTGCGCCGTGCCGTGCGCACAATGGCTGGACCGTCCAGGTGTCGGCATGGCTTCGTGGGGGTGGCATACGATGCTTTCCGGTGGCATCGCGCTGCTGGCGGCGGGCCTGCCCTTTCGCATTGCGCAGCAGCACTGGCGGTTTTCCGGGGCCGCGGATTTCTGGCGGCTGGCGTGGGCTGCTGCACTTGCCGCCCTTTTTCATGCAACGGCAATGGCGCTTGTCGGGCACGGGACGGGGGCGCCGGCCTTTCCCGTCATCCATGCGCTTGTGCTGCTGGTCATGTTGGTGGGCAGCCGCCTGACATACCAACGCTGGCGGCTGTGGCGGCAGCAACGCCGCGCGCGCGCGGGACAGGTCGGGCAATGCCGGGTCGTGCTGGTGGCTGACGGCCGCAGTGCAGACCTGTTCATGCATGCGGCATCGTCAGCCATGGCCGTGGCGGGCATGGTGGTCAATGGCGCGCACCGCCGGGGGCGGCGTATCCACGGTGTGCCCGTGCTGGGCACTGTGGATGAACTTGATGCGGTGCTGGCGCGGTTGTGCCAGGGCGGGCATGTGCCGTCACCGATGTTGATCGTGGACCCGCGTTGCACGGGCGCGGCACTGGCCGCCGTGTTGCGCACCGCGCAGGCGCATGGCGTGCAGGTCCGTCGCATGCCCGATATCGCCGCGATCACCGCCCCGGAATGGAGCGAGCTTTATCCGGTCGAAATTGAAGAACTGCTTAACCGTCCCCCCGTCACCCCCGATTTCGGGCGGCTGGCGGGGATGTTGCAGGGGCGGCGTGTGCTGGTGACAGGGGCCGGGGGGTCCATCGGCACGGAACTCGTGCGGCAGATCGCCCGCTATGCGCCCTCCAGCCTGATCCTGCTTGATAACGGGGAATATGCGTTATGGCGCATTGATGTGGACCTGTCCGAACAGGCCCCCCGGGTGGAGCGCCATATCGTGATCGCCGATGTGCGTGACCCACGGCGGATCGAACAGGTATTTGCGCAGTACCGGCCCGAACTGGTCTTTCACGCCGCCGCCCTGAAACATGTCCCGATGGTGGAGGACAACCCGTGCGAGGGGTTGCTGACCAATATAGAGGGCAGCCGTGTGGTGGCGGATGCGGCACGGCGGCACGGCGCGCGTGCGATGGTGCAGATTTCAACCGACAAGGCGGTCAATCCCTCCAGCATCATGGGCGCGTCCAAGCGTGTGGCGGAAATGTACTGTCAGGCACTCGACATCATGGCGCGTCGTGATGCGACGGACATGCGCTGCATCACGGTGCGTTTTGGCAACGTACTGGGGTCGGCGGGTTCGGTCGTTTCCCTGTTCCGCCACCAGATCGAACGTGGCGGACCGCTGACGATTACCGACCCGGACATGGAACGTTATTTCATGACCGTGGCCGAGGCCGTGGCCCTTGTGCTGCAGGCCAGCGCCTGCGGGCTGGACTCTCGGCCCGGCGAAGGGGAGATCGACGACATGTTGCGCATGGGGGGGATATTCGTCCTCGACATGGGACAGCCGGTGCGCATTGTCGATCTTGCGCATCAGATGATCGTGCTGGCGGGCCTGCGCCCGGGACAGGATATCGACATCCGCTTTACCGGTGCGCGGCGGGGGGAAAAACTGTCGGAAGACCTGTTTCACCAGCGCGAGGTGCCGCGTCCCACCGGCTATCGCGGATTGCGCATGGCAACGCCGCGCACGGTGGACCTTGCGCTGGCGACCTCTATCATGGATGCGATTGTAAGGGCGTGCAGGGCAGGTGATGATTGCACCGCGCTTGCGCTGCTCAAGGAGCTTGTGCCTGAATTCGTCCATATGGGACATCATGGCGCCCCCATGGCGTCAGCCCGACAGACCGACTGCGAAAGGAATGCGTCATGACCTCCCCGGCTGAAAAACCGATTGGTTTTCTGGACCTGGCCCGACAGCAGGACGAAATCGGCCCCAACCTGCGCGCCCGTATTGATGCGGTGATGACGCATTGCCGTTTTGTCATGGGGCCGGAGGTGTCCGAACTGGAGGAACGGCTGGCCGCCTATGCCGGGGCCGCCGCGTGCGTGGGCGTGTCGTCGGGCACGGATGCGATCCAGATCGTCCTGATGGCCGAAGGTGTCGGTGCGGGTGACGCCGTGTTCCTGCCCGCCTTTACCTATACCGCCACGGCGGAGGTGCCGCTTGTGCTGGGGGCGACGCCGGTTTTTGTCGATGTGGACCCCCACACGTTCCAGATCGACCCTGCCAGCCTGCGTGCGCGCATTGCCGATGTCCGCGCGCAGGGCAGGTTGCGCCCACGTGCGATCATCGGCGTGGACCTGTTCGGGCAGCCCGCGCCATGGCCGGAACTGCGTGCCATCGCGGCGGAACAGGATATGTATCTGATGGCCGACTGTGCGCAGTCCTTTGGCGCCAGCCTGTCAGGCCGCAAGCTGGGACGGGAGGCCGCGGCGACAACATTGTCTTTTTTCCCGTCAAAGCCGCTGGGTGCGTATGGCGACGCGGGTGCGATCCTGACCGATGACCCCGAGCGCGCGGAACTCTACCGCTCCCTGCGCAGTCATGGGGAAGGCAAGACCCGTTATGAGGTCCTGCGCACGGGCATGAACGCGCGCCTTGATACCTTGCAGGCAGCGGTGCTGCTGGCAAAGATGGAGTGTTTCGACGCGGACCTGCGCCGCCGTCGCGAAATTGCAAGCGCCTATGACGCCGGCATTGCGCAACGGGTCGTGCCGCCCGCGCGCGTGCCCGACAGCGAATCGGCATGGGCGATCTATTCCGTGCTGACGCGCGATGCGCAGGACCGCGCGGCCCTGCAGGAACAGATGAAGGCGCGCAATGTGGCGTCCGCCGTCTATTACCCCCTGCCGTTGCATCTGCAGCCTGCATACCAGCCGCACCATGATGGCGTGTCCCTGCCTGTGGCGGAGGATCTGTCACGCCGTATCCTCGCCCTGCCATTACATCCGCAGTTGACGGATCATGATGTGGGCCGGGTTGTGGCCGCCATATGCGGGGCTGCGGGCGGCTGATGCGGGCATTGTCGCGTGTCTGTCCTGACATCGGCAGGCTGGTCGCGGGCGGGGCATTTGCGGTATTGGATCACGGTATCGCGGAATACCGCGTGATCCGGCAGTGATGATGGGGCGTGCGTCCGCGCGTCCCGTGGCACACGGCGCATACCCACGCGCCAGGGAGAACAGACACATATGAGACGCGAGACAGCCCTGCTGATCGGGTTCCTGGTCATCACGATTGGTACGGCCGCGGGGCTGTGGTCGTTGGCCATGCCCAATTTCCATCCGCTGACATTCCCGCAGTTACAGTCAGGGACCATGTCGGTCGGCCCGATGCGCAAGGACCGTGTGCTGACCACGGCGCAGGTCAAGATGCTCAATGACTGGCTGGCGGGACACAGGGCCGGCTGGGGTCCACTGGGTCAGACCCCGCCGTCGAGTGGGGATGCCGTCATGGAAATGCAGGTGGCGCATGTTGACAATGCGTCGGGCGCACCTGCGGATTCCGGGCCGTTCCGCATCACCCTGTGGACAGGGATCAGCGCGGCGGACTGGAACAACACCGTCTTCATCGAGGAAAAGCCCGGCGCGGTCATCCGTATCCATCATTTCAATGACAAGGATTTTGGCCCGCTGCGTGAACTGGCGAACCAGTTCGACTATCCCCGGTCTGCATTTCCATGAGTGTCGTGCCGCCGGGAACCCGGGCACTGATCTTCGATTGTGACGGCACGCTGGTTGATACACTGCCGCTTTACCTGCGGGCATGGATGACAACGCTGGAGCAGGTGACGCGGCGGCCCATTTCGCGTGAATGGTTCCGTGGGCAGGGCGGCATGTCCGAACACATGGTGCTTGATATCGTCGAAGACAGGCTTGGCGGTGCGGTGGACCGGGAGCTTATTATCGCGACCGCCCGGCGCAGCCTGCATGAGATGCTGGTGGACCTTGAGGAAATCTCCGCCGTGGCGGCCATTGCGCGGGAATATCATCGCCGCCTGCCGATGGCTGTGGCCTCCAACGGGTCACGCCAGATCGTGCAGGCGTCTTTGGTGCGGGTGGGGCTGGATCACCTGTTTGATGCCATGCTGACCATTGATGACGTGGATAAGGGCAAGCCCGCGCCCGACCTGTTTCTGGCCGCGGCGCGCAGACTTGGTGTCGCGCCAGCGCATTGTTTCGTATTTGAGGACAGCCGTGAAGGCATGACCGCCGCACGCAATGCGGGCATGGCCTTCGTCGATGTCGCGACACTGGCCTAAGGTGCTGATAAAAGTAGCTTTATGAAGCTACCTGATAAAATGGCCCTATAAAAACGGACCTTATTGGGCGTCGTCTCCTTGTCCGTGAAGGCGACGCCCCTGTCTTCGTGTATCCCTGTGTCCTCAGACCCGTTCATCATCCGACAGTTGCGGCGTGGCCCGGTCCATCATCGCCAGCAGCGCCGCCGTCAGCGGGGAGGCAAGGATAAGCCCCGGAATGCCAAGGATCGTGCCGAAGATCGTCTGGGACAGGATGGTCAGGCCCGGCGGCATCTTTACCGCGTGACGCTGGATCAGGGGGGCCATGACATTTCCTTCGAAAAACTGGATGGCCGCATACAGGCCCAGCACGGTCAGCCCTTCGCGCGTGCCCTGTGACAGTCCGATCAGCACGGCGGGCACCGCCCCGACAAAGGCCCCGATATAGGGGATGAAGTTCGCCAGTCCCGCCACGACGCCCAGCGCCAGTGCAAGCGGGACGCCAATGATCCACAGCCCGATGAATGACAGCAGCCCCACGACCGTCATGTCCAGCGCCTGTCCCGCCGTCCATGCCCACAATGTCTGTCCGGCCGTCAGCAGCAGGTCGCGCGTGCGCATGCGGTATTCACGTGGCACCAGACGCAGCATGCCATTGACATAGATTTCGGGCGAGATCGCGAAATAAAGTCCGGCAATCAGGATGACCGCCAGAGTGCCGGCCGCGCCAAAGGCGGAGGTCACGAACCCCGTCATGGACCCTGCGATGGACCCGAACCCGCTGCCGCCGGAGGAATGTTCGTTACCGCCAAATGAAGAGGGCAGGTTGTCGAGGATCATGCGTCCGGGTGTGCTGTCGTCCATGCGATCGCGCAATGTGCGGGCCTGTTCGCTCAATGCGGCACGCAGGCGCAGCGCCTGTTCCGAAATTTCCGGCCCACTGCTCCAGATCAGGGCCGTCAGGGCGGATATGATGATCAGCACGACGATACTCAGTGCGACCCAGTAAGGCAGGCGCGTGCGTCGTTCCAGATGCCCGGCAAGGTTGTGCAGGATGACAGCCACCAGCGTCGCGGCGAACAGTACCATCAACACATCGCCCACCAGCCAGATCGACACCACCAGCACCGTGACCGTCAGTGCAAGGCGCAGGAGGTGGTGTATGCGGGCAAGCTGTTCCGCCTGCGGGTCGGCAGGGGGGGCATTGTCCGTCACGTCAGCGGGGGCCTGCTGCTCTGACCCGGTATCATGATCGGCGTCCTGATCGGTATCAGGGCAGGCGGCGTGCTCTGTCGTGGAAGGGGCCATAAGATATCCATGGGCTGGTGAATGAAAGGATGGGGGATCGGAACCTGATTGCCCCGTGATGCGCAAGGGGCTTCAGGTCAAACGCACAAGCCTGCCGGATGCCGTAAGGGGCCATGATTTTTTTTGCATGGTGTTGAAGATCACAAAAAGAGCATGGCGTGCATATGTCGTCGGGACACACATGCAGCCCTGGAATGAAGGAAGCGTATAGGAAACCGCCGGAAAAGCCCGCACATGGGAAAAATCATGAAAAGGTTTTCCGCTCTCGTCTTGTGTGCGGCGGTAACCTGCCCCGGCGCGTTAAAAAAAGCGCCATCAGACAGTTGTGTGGTGTGGGGCATGGTCCAGTGCCAGTGCCAGTGCCAGTGCCAGTGCCAGTGCCGGGGCCATGGTGTTTCGGTATCGCATGGTCCCTGCATGTTGCGGTGCGGTTATTCCGTCCCGGCTTCCTCCAGTTCCGTTTCCGCCGCCAGCCAGTCTTCCTCCGCCGCTTCATGGTCACGGCGCAGGGCGGCAAGGCGGGTATTGAGCTTTGTCACCTCATCCGCGCTGTTCGCGGCTTCGTACAGGGTGGGATCGGCAAGGCGCGCCTCGACCTTTGCCTGCTCGGCCGCCAGTTTCGTCATGCGGGCTTCCGCATCGCGGATGCGGCGGCGCAGCGGGGCCAGCGCCTTGCGTGCCTCGGCACGTTCGCGTCGGTCCTCGCGCCGGGGGGCCGCGACGGGACGCGCACTTTCCCCACCAGAGGTCACGGCGCGGGCGCGTTCGATCAGCCATGTGCGATATTCCGCCATATCGCCCTCGAACGTGCGCACCGCGCCATCGCCCACCAGCCACAGCCGGTCGGCCACCAGTTCGACAAGATGGGGATCATGGCTGATCAGCAGCACCGCGCCCTCGAATTCCGCAAGCGCGCGGATCAGCGCATCGCGTGCATCAAGGTCGAGATGGTTTGTCGGTTCGTCAAGGATCAGCAGATGCGGCGCATCGCGCGTGGCCAGCGCCAGCAGAAGGCGCGCCTTCTCCCCCCCCGACAGGTCGCGCGTCACCGTTTCGGCGCGCGCCGCATCCAGCCCGAAACGTGCCAGTTGCGACCGTACCGCCACCGGGGTCGCATCGGGCAGGGCGCGGGCCATGTGATCGACCGGGGTTTCGTCGGGACGCAGCTCTTCCGCCTGGTGCTGCGCGAAATAGCCAACGCGCAGGCGCGGGCTGTGTGACATCGTGCCCGATTGTGGCGCCAGCCGCCCGGCCACCAGCTTGGCAAAGGTGGATTTGCCATTGCCGTTCGCGCCAAGCAGCGCGATGCGGTCTTCCATGTCGATGCGCAATGTCAGGTGCGACAGGATGGTGGTATCGCCATACCCCACCGATACCCGGTCCATCGTCAGCATCGGCGGCGGCAGGGGGGAGGGTTCGGGAAAGGAGAACTGACTGGGCGCATCCTCCACCACCGACTCGATAACCGGCAGCTTTTCCAGCGCCTTCAGCCGTGCCTGCGCCTGTTTTGCCTTGGTCGCCTTGGCGCGGAACCGGTCCACAAAGGATTGCATGTGCGCACGGCGCGCATTGATGCGTTCGGCCATGCGGGCCTGTTGCAGGGCCTGTTCGGTGCGGATGCGCACAAACTCCTCATACCCCCCGGGGGTCAGCGTCAGCTTGCCGCGGTCAAGGTGGGCGATGGCGTCCACCGCCCGGTCCAGCAATCCGCGATCATGGCTGACGATCAGGGCCGCACCGCCGAACCGCGCCAGCCACCCCTCCAGCCACAATGTCGCTTCGAGGTCGAGATGGTTGGTCGGTTCATCCAGCAGGAGCAGGTCGGGGTTGAGGAACAGCGCCGTCGCCAGCGCCACGCGCATGCGCCACCCGCCCGAAAAGTCAGACACCGGCCGTGCCTGTGCCGCCATGTCGAATCCCAGCCCGGACAGGATACCCGCCGCGCGTGCAGGTGCGCTGTGGGCGTCAATGGCGCGCAGGCGTTCATGGATGTCGGCAATGCGCATCGGGTCGGTCGCGCTGTCGGCCTCTGCCAGCAGGGATGTGCGTTCTGTATCCCCCGCCAGCACCGTGTCGAGCAGTGATCCATGCCCGGTGGGCGCTTCCTGCCGGATGCGCGCCATGCGCGCGCGCGATGACAGGCGTATATCCCCGCCATCGGGTGCGATATCCCCCGCAATCGCCGCCAGCAGCGTCGATTTTCCCGCCCCGTTATGCCCGACCAGCCCCACCTTGCGGCCAGGATCAATGGTCAGGCTGGCCCCGTTCAGAAGGGTGCGTCCAGCAATACGCAGGGTCAGGTCGGTTATGACAAGCAGGCTCACGAAACGCGGTACTCCGGGAATATGTGGCGCGGATGGCAGGATTCGTCACGGTAGTACCTACCAGTCCTGACCGATATGCTCTAGATGGCGTGAGGCAGGGACACTTGCCCTTCGACGGGCATCCTGTCCTGTCGAACCAACGTATTTGAGTTAAGGAGCCAGTTCCATGGCCGTCGAACGTACCCTTTCGATCATCAAGCCCGACGCGACCCGCCGCAACCTGACCGGCAAGATCAACGCCGTGTTCGAGGACGCGGGCCTGCGCATCGTGGCGCAGAAGCGCATCCAGTTGACGCCCGCCACCGCTGGCGCGTTTTACGAAGTCCACAAGGAACGTCCGTTCTATAACGATCTGGTGTCCTTCATGGTCTCCGGCCCGGTTGTCGTGCAGGTGCTGCAGGGCGAAAATGCGGTGGCCAAGAACCGCGAAGTGATGGGTGCCACTGACCCGAAGAAGGCCGAAGCCCACACCATCCGCGCGCAGTTCGCCGAAAGCATCGAAGCAAACTCCGTCCATGGTTCCGACAGCCTGGAAAACGCGAAGAACGAAATCTCGTTCTTCTTTGCAGGCACCGAAATCCTGGCCTGATTGTCCATTTGGACATCAGTGGGAAAAGCCGGCAGGAATGCCGGCTTTTTTTATGCCTGCGGGGATCGGGACACTATTTTGAAAGCAACTCATTGATAAGGAATGGGATAAATTCAGGTGTGACCTTGCCCTGCCGGAAAGGTGATATCTCTCAAAGCTCTTTGAAAAAAGCTTCACCAAGAGCGTGTTTGAAAACAAATCATTGATAAAAAAGAAAAGTTTTTGGGTGCCGCCTTTTGATCGAAAAAGGCGGCGTCTTCTGAAGCTTTTTGGAAACAGATTCGCCAAAAAACATTTGTAATGTCAGGATGTTATTAAGCCTGACGTTTCAAACAGCTTCTGAAAACTTTATACCCATTCCAGCAGGTTGCTGGCCCTTACGCTTCAAACCGTCTCTTGGGCCATATTTTCCATGGCCTCCTTGAGGTGGTTTTTTACACGCACAGCAGCGCATCGGCCGTCGCTTCGGGGTGGGTGTCAGGCCTCAGCACACGATGCAGTGCCGCCGGATACAGCAGGTGTTCCTGTGTCAGGATGCGTGCGGCCAGGCTGTCTGGCGTATCGCCGGACAGGACCGGTACCGCGGCCTGGCCTATGATCGGGCCTTCATCCATCACTTCCGTAACCAGATGCACGGTGCAGCCATGCAGCCGCACCCCCGCCTGCAGGGCGCGTTCATGCGTGTGCAGCCCCGGGAACGATGGCAGCAGGCTGGGATGGATGTTGAGCATCCGTCCCGCCCATGCCTGTGTCAGGAACGGCGTCAGCAGGCGCATGTATCCGGCAAGGCATACGACCTCCACCCCCGCATCGCGCAGGGCGGCGTCGATTACACGTTCGTGCGCCGCGCGTTCACGACCAAAGGTGCGGTGGTCGATCGCCTTGGTCGCAAGCCCTGCGGCCCGCGCGGTCTCCAGCCCTGGCGCATCGGGGTTGTTGCTGATGACGATGGCGATGCGTGCGGGATAATCCGGTGCCGCACACGCCGCGATCAATGCACCCATGTTGCTGCCACGCCCGCTGATCAGGATACCGATCGGGCGTTTCGTCATGGCCGTCATCCTCAGGCGCCCGCGCCTGCCGTGCCGAAAGCAGGGTCTACCTTCATTTCCAGCGATGCCGCGGCTTCCGCGTCCTCGGCGGCATCGATCCGGCCGATGATGTGGGCGCTCTCCCCGGCATCAAGCAGATGCTTCATCACCGCTTTGGGCTCGCGTGTCACCAGTATCATGCCAAGGCCACAGTTGAAGACACGCAGCATCTCTTGCGTTGAGACCTGTCCCACCTGCGCCAGCCAGTCGAACACGGGCGGCACAGGCCATGTGGCGTCAATCACGGCGCGCAGGCCATGGGGCAGGATGCGCGGCAGGTTGCCGGGCAGGCCGCCGCCGGTAATGTGCGCCGCCGCCTGCAACAGGCCCGCATGGTGCAGGTTCAGGACCTGATGGACATACAGCTTCGTCGGCGTCATCAGTGCCTGCGCCAGCGTCTGCCCGTCCGCGAAGGGACATGGCGCGTCCCAGGCCAGGCCAGAACGTTTCACGATGGCGCGCACCAGCGAAAACCCATTGGAATGCACCCCCGCCGATGGCAGGCCGATCAATGTATCCCCCGCGCGGATATCACGCGGCAGCAGGGCGTCGCGCTCGGCCGCCCCGACGGAGAACCCGGCAAGGTCATAATGCCCGGCGGCGTACATGCCCGGCATTTCCGCCGTCTCCCCCCCCACGAGGGCACAGCCGGAGCCGGAGCAGCCAGCGGCGATCCCACGCACCACCTTGGCCGCATCCTCCACCGACAGGTGCCCCGTTGCGAAGTAGTCGAGGAAGAAAAGTGGTGTCGCCCCCTGTACCACAAGGTCGTTCACGCACATCGCCACCAGGTCGATGCCCACGGTTTCATGCAGTCCGCTTTCAATCGCGATCATCAGCTTCGTGCCGACGCCATCGGTGCATGACACCAGCACCGGGTCGGTAAAGCCCGCCGCCTTCAGATCGAACAGGGCGCCGAATCCACCCAACCCGCCCATCGTGCCGGGGCGGTCGGTCGCGCGGGCCGCGGGCTTGATCACCTCCACCAGTGCGTCGCCCGCGGCGATGTCCACGCCCGCATCGCGATAGGTCGCGCCCGCGGCTGCATCCGCGGCGCCGGTGGACGGAGGGGTGGGGGAGGAAGAAGCAGCGGAGGTCATGCGCAAGGGCCTTCATCGTCAAACTATCGCTTCCCCGGACTCCCGCACGCAGGCTATGGAGGACGCAATGGATGCGACAGCATTGGGGTCAATACGGTCTTTGCGCTTCTTTACGTCAAGCCGGGGCCGGGCTCCAAGCGGTGGTTGGGCGCACGGGCCTGAAAACGGAGAAAATGCCGATCCGCGACACGATCGGGCAGCTTGTGTTGCCCTTTGCGCACATGCAGCACTTCACGCGCGCGGATTTCGTGGCCGCGCCGTCCAATGCGGTTGCGCGCGCATGGCTGCTTGGCCGCACGGCATGGCCGGACCGGCGGCTGGCGCTGTGGGGCGCACGGGGATGTGGCAAGACACATCTGCTTGAAATCTGGGCGGCGGAACATGATGCCGTGCTGCTGTCGGGGGCGGATCTGACGTGCGGGGATGTCGCGCGCCTGTTCGGTGCGGGGCGCGGGTCCGGGGTGGTGGCGATTGCGGTGGATGATGCCGAATGCTGCGCGGATGAACGTGCCGTTCTGCATCTGCTTAACGGTGCGCGCGAACATGGCATGGCCCTTGCCCTGAGTGGCCGCCGCCCGCCCGCGCGCTGGCCCGTGACGTTGCCTGACCTTGCCAGCAGGTTGCGTGCGACCATGGCGGTGGAGGTGCGCCAGCCAGAGGATATGTTGCTGCGTGTCGTGTTGCTGCGCCTTCTGGCGGAACGCCAGATCGTCGTCGCCCCTGCCATCGTGGACTGGCTGCTGCCCCGCCTGCCACGCACCGCCGCGACCATGCTGGAGGTTGCGCGGCGGCTTGACCATGCCACCCTTGCCACGGGACGGGCGGTGACACGTGCGATGGCGGTTGGGGAACTGCATGACCTGCTGACGCATGATTCACTGGCGCACGATCCGGTCATTACGGACCCGGCTGTAACGGGCGGCATGGAATAGCCCGTCCCCTCTGGTCAAGGTTCGAAGTGCTGTCCTAGTGTGGGCGGACCTGTTTTCCGGCCATGCCTGTCCCCCTGCGGTGGCCCCCAATCGGGAGATCGAGTTCCTTGTCCAGACCTCCGCGTAAGTCAGCCACCACCACCCCGGCTGCAAAGGACGCCAAGGCCGCGCCGCGTCGTCCCGCCACGCGCCGCACGCCGCGCGCCCGGACAACGCGCAAGGAGCCCCCGGCCGCACAGGCGCTTGTGGTGCATGACGCCGTGCCGGAACCGCCATGCCCGGACCTGAACTCCCCCGAACGTTTCATCAATCGTGAACTGTCATGGCTCGACTTCAACCAGCGCGTGGTGGACGAGGCGGATAACCCGCGCAATCCCCTGCTGGAGCGGGTGCGTTTCCTGTCCATCAGCGCCAGCAACCTTGACGAATTCTATTCCGTGCGCGTCGCGGGCCTCGTGGGGCAGGTGCGCGAGGGACTGATTACGCCTTCGCCCGACGGGATGACCCCCGCGCAGCAATTGCTGGCGGTGCGTGACCGTACCGCCCGCCTGCTGCATGAACAGCAGCGGATCTGGCGCGACCTCCTGCATGAACTCTCTGGCGCGGGCATCGTCTTGTGTGACGAGGACCAGCTTGATACGGCGGAGCGTGAGTGGCTGGACACATGTTTCATGGAACGTGTGTTCCCGGTGCTGACGCCGCTTGCGATCGACCCGGCCCATCCGCTGCCGTTCATTCCCAACATGGGGATCGCGCAGGCCCTGCGCCTGATGAATGCCCGCACCGGGCAGTTCGTGATGGAGGCGCTGATCCTCCTGCCCGCGCGCATCGAACGTTTCATCCGCATGCCCGATTCCCTGTCGCCACCGGGACAGACGCGCTTCATCCTGCTCGAACGTCTGATCGTGATGTGCATCGGCCGCCTGTTCCCCGGTCTTATCGCCGGGGAATGGGGCGTGATGCGTGTCGTGCGCGACACGGACGTGGAGTTCGAGGACGAGGCGGAGGATCTGGTCCGTTCGTATGAAAGCGCGCTCAAGCGCCGTCGTCGCGGGGTGGTCATCCACCTTGATATCGAGGCGCGCATGCCCGAGGACCTTGCCCGTTCGATGGCGGCATCACTCGACGCCCCCCCTGATGAGGTGCTGGTGCAATCCGGGCTGATCGGGGTGGTCGATCTGAAGCAGATGATCGTCGATGACCGGCCCGACCTTCTGTTTCCGCCCTATACGCCGCGTTTCCCTGAACGGATCATTGATTGCGGGGGCGACTGCTTTGCCGCCATCCGTGCGCGCGATATGATCGTGCATCACCCGTTCGAAAGTTTCGATGTGGTGGTGCAGTTCCTGCGCCAGGCGGCGCTGGACCCGGCGGTGGTGGCGATCAAGCAGACACTGTACCGCACGTCGCGCGACAGCCCGATCGTCAAGGCCCTGATCGAGGCGGCGGAGGCAGGCAAGTCCGTTACGGCAATGGTCGAACTGCGCGCGCGTTTTGACGAGGAGGCGAATATCCGCCTTGCCCGCGCGCTGGAGGCGGCGGGCGTGCAGGTGGTCTTTGGCTTCTCCGACCTCAAGACCCACGCCAAGCTCAGCCTCGTCGTCCGGCGCGAGGGCGGCACGTTGCGGTCTTATGCGCATTTCGGCACCGGCAATTACCATCCGATCACCGCGCGTATCTATACCGACCTGTCGTTCTTTACCTGTGATCCCGAACTGGTGCGCGATTCGGCGCGGCTGTTCAATTACATGACCGGCTATGCCATGCCCGCGCGGATGGAGGCGATCGCGTTTTCGCCTGTCACCATCCGCTCCACCCTCAATGACCTGATCGAGGCGGAAATCGCGCATGTGAAGGCCGGGCGGCCGGGGCGCATCTGGCTCAAGATGAACTCCCTTGTCGATCCGGGACTGATCGACAGGCTGTATGCGGCGTCATGCGCGGGGGTGCATGTCATGGCGGTGGTGCGCGGCATCTGCTGCCTGCGTCCCGGGGTGCCGGGGCTTTCGGAAAATATCCGGGTGAAGTCGATCGTGGGGCGTTTTCTTGAACATGCGCGCATCTATGCCTTTGGCAACGGGCATCGGCTGCCGTCGCGCAATGCGAAACTTTACATCTCATCGGCGGACTGGATGGTGCGCAACATGGACTGGCGTGTCGAAAGCATGGTGCCCATGCGCGACCCGGCGGTGCATGCGCGCGTGCTGAACCAGATCATGATGGCGGACCTGAAGGACAACCTGCAGTCATGGATATTGCAGCGCAATGGGGTATGGAGACGGCTGGAACCGGGACGCACGCCGTTTTCGGCGCACGAATATTTCATGGAACATCCCTCTGGCGGTGGACGTGCCCCCGGTGATGGCGGTATCCGCGTCAGCGCATCCCAGCCGTGGCATACGGAGCAGAGTATTGAGGATTGAGGACACAGCGTCATGGTCGGCATGAACATCATCCCTGACGTGCCCACCCCCGCCACCATGGCCGGGGCCCCGGCGTGAGCGGCGCATCGGGGCAGGACCGTTCCGCCGTCATCGACCTGGGTTCGAATTCCGTGCGTCTGGTGGTGTTTGACGGGATTTCGCGTAACCCCATCCCGATCTTCAATGAAAAGGTGGTCCTGCGCCTTGGCCGTGGGCTGAACGCGACGGGCCTGCTGAATGAGGAGGCGGTGCCCATGGCGATGGAGGTCATGGCCCGTTTCAACGCCATTGCGCGCGGCATGGATGCCAGCCCGTTTGAGGTACTGGCCACTGCGGCGGTGCGTGACGCCACCAACGGGCCGGAATTCGTCGCGGGCCTGCGGTCGCGCCTGCCGGGTGTGCCCATCCATATCCTGTCGGGGGAGGAAGAGGCCGATTATTCCGCGACAGGTGTTTTGTGCGGGATTCCCGATGCTGACGGGCTGGTGGCTGATATTGGTGGGGGGTCGCTTGAACTGATCCGCCTGGTGGCGGGGCAGAAGCTGAATGCCTGCACGCTGCCGCTTGGGGTTATCCGGCTTAATGACCGGGCGCAGGGCGACCTTGCACAGGCACGGCAGGTTGTGGACACCGACCTGTCACAGATCGGCTGGCTTGATGATGTGCGCGGGCGTTCGCTGTATCTTGTGGGGGGCGGGTTCCGTGCGCTTGCGCGGTTGCAGATCGCGCGTACGTCCTATCCGCTTAATATCGTGCATCTGTATGAACTGGGTTCGGATCCAGCGCGGGAGATGGCGGACTGGATCATCGGGTCATCGCGCCGGACGCTGGAACGCCTGCCCGGTGTCCCGCGCAAACGGCTGGAGGATGCACCGTTCGCGGCGACGGTGCTGCGTCGGCTGATCCGCCGGTTACAGCCCACGCGCCTCGTCTTTTGCGTCGATGGCCTGCGAGAGGGGTGGTACATGCGCAAGGTCGCAGCCGCCGTGGCGGATATGGACCCGCAGGAAGCCGTCGCGCGTGAAATGTGCGCAAGGTTGGGCCGCAGCATGACGCTGCCGATGCGTCTTGCGACATGGACGGCCCCACTTTTCCCAGGGGAGGGGGATGTGGCGCGCCGCCTGCGCCATGCCGCGTGCTGGATGTCGGATGTCGGTTCGTATGACCATCCCGAATACCGGGCGGAGCAGACATATCTGCGGATACTGCGCATGCAGGGGGTGGGCTTCACGCATGAGGCCCGCGCCTTCCTCGCCCTGACGCTGGCGATCCGGTACGGTGTTGACATGACGACCCCCTGCCTCGAACCGTCGCGCCTTTTGCTTGATGAAACGCAGTTCGCGCGGGCGCAGGTGCTGGGTCAGGCGCTGCGTCTGGCCTACAGCGTCAGTGGCGGGACGGATGCGTTGCTGCGCGGGACGGAACTTGTGCTGGATGATGGTGGCCTTGTCCTGCGCTTTGCATCGGGGCGGGCCGTGGTGCAGGGGGAAAGCGTGCGGCGCCGCCTTGAACGGCTGGGCGCCAGCCTGTCCATTGCCACACGGATCGAGGAAAGCGCCTGATTACGGCGGCCTTGCAGGCGTAAGGGATTGTTTGAAAACAGATCATTGATAAAAACAAGCAAAGTTTCTGGGGGCCGCCTTTTTTCAGAAATGCGGCGTCTTCTGAAGCTTTTTGGAAACAGATTCTCCAAAAAACTTTATAATTTCAGTATGTTATCGAGACTTACTTTTCAAGAAGTCTCTAAGTAAATGGCAAAGGTTCGTGGGACTCCTGCTGAAACCTGTGCCATTGCGATCAATCAGTCATGCATGGCGGAGGGATGATGCTGCTGGTGCGCGGTGGAACGGTGGTCACGGCCGAGGCGTCATTCAGGATCGACATCCTGTGTGGCGATGATGGGGAGATCGCCGCGATTGGTCCCGCGCTTGACATCCCCACCGGATGCGATGTGCTGGATGCGGGTGGTCTGCTGGTGATGCCCGGCGGCGTGGACCCGCACACCCGCATCGGGCCGGATGAGCAACGTATCGCGGCATTGGCGCCTGTCCTGCTGGCGGCGGGGACGACCACGGTGATCGAATGTGTCGGCGGGCCGCGTGGACGTGGCATGCGTGCGGCATGGCAGGACTGGCGGCGTGGCTGGCGGCATGCGGTGCGCGGTGGTGGCGTCGATTTTTCGGCGCATATGGTGATCGGACAGTATGACGGTGATGTCGCGTGCGGCATGGCGGAGGTGACGCAGGCATGTGGCGTGAACTCCTTTCGCCTGTCCTGTGGCGGGGAAATGGATGACACGCAGGTCATGGGCGTGATCGACCATGCCATGGAACTTGGCGCGTTATGTGCGCTCGACGCGCATGGGGGGCTGGTTGCGGCCTACCTGCGCGCGGGTCTGGACCGGGCCGGAATCGACAGTGCGGAGGCACAGGCCCTGTCCTGCGCCGCACCGGTCGAGGGCAGCGGTATCGCCCGTGCCATCATGATGGCAGGCATGCTGGGCGCGCCGGTCCATGTCGGGCCGGTTTCCACGCGCGACGCGGTTGACGCCATTACGGCTGCCCGCCTGCGCGGGCAGCGTGTCAGTGCGGAGGTGCTGCCCCGGCATCTTGTGCTGGATGGGGAGGGGGATGAGGTCTTCCCCGGCTGTGACGCACTGCCACCCCTGCGTGACGGCGCACAGCATGCCGCATTATGGGGTGGGCTGGCGTCGGGTATGCTGGGCATGAGTGCGAGTGGCGCCGGGGCTGACGGGGGCCTGGCGGGGGAGGCATGCATGCCCGACCTTGTGGGACGCATGGGGCTGCTGTGGCATCATGGTGTTCGTGCCGGTCGCCTGTCAGCGGAGGATTTTGTCGCCATGACCTCCGCCAATGCGGCGCGTACATTTAACATCTATCCCCGCAAGGGGGCGATCATGGTGGGGGCGGATGCTGACCTGCTGCTGTGGGATGCGCACGGTGCTGCGCATGTGCTGTCGTCATGTTACGGCGCGCCGGTTGTCTCTGGCGCGGTCGTGCATGTGGTGCGCGGTGGCGTTGTGGCGTACTCGGCAACGCAGGCGTGCGTTGCGGGTGGGGGACGGCATGTCGATCGCCCCTGTTTCGGGCGTGACCTTGCGCCGCGCGTCCGGCGCAGGGCGCATCTGGCGGCGCAGGGATGATGGTGCGCCTCATCTTTCGCGTATCATACTTCCGCTCGCTGTCCCTTTGGTCGTGGTGGGGGATGCGGTCATCATTCGCAGGGTCCGTGTCATGTCGTGGGGCCGGGGGCGCGCCACATGCGGCGCTGTCCGATGGGGGGATGCGCGTGATGGTGGTGCGGCCTTCGGGATGGTGGGATGGCGTGTGATGCGTGATGGTGGAACGATAAGGCCATGTCGTCATGCGTCATGGGTGGTTTCGGATATGGTCGTACCGTCTGTCGCGGTCGGGTGAAGGAAATGCCGTCATGAATGAACCCGTACTGCGCACCCCGCGCATGATGCGCCTGCACGCCCGGGGAATTTCCTATTTCAACGCCGTGCGCGAATGCCGCTCCATCCGCGAGGCGGCGCGTCGGCTGAACGTCACCCCGTCCGCCCTGACCCGGCAGCTTGCGCAGATGGAGGCGGAAGTCGGCGCGCCGCTGTTCGATCGCCTGCCCGAAGGCATGGTCCTGACGGAGGTGGGGCGCATCATGGCGCGGCACATCGTCACCGTCATGCAGGATGCCGCCCGGACGGAGGAACAGATCAACGCCCTGTCAGGTCGGCAGGACGGGCGGCTGCGCATTATGGCGGTGGAGGGGGTGACGGGGCAGCTTCTGCCGCCGCTGCTGGAACGGATCACGCGGATGTATCCGGCGGTGGACCTGAATGTGGAAATCGGATCACCAAAAAACATCGTCTCCGCCCTGCAGGATGGCAGCGTGGATCTGGGCATTGCGTTTTCACTGGCCCTGTATCCCGACCTGCGGCGTGTCGCGGTGGCGCATTTCCCGGTGGGCGCGGTGGTGCGCCCCGACCATCCCGTCGCCCACCTGCGTACTGTCACGATCGAGGAATGCGTCCGCCATCGCCTGATCCTGCCAACGCGCACCCTGTCGCTGTACCGTGTCATGGAACCGATGCTGCGCCCATGGCATGAACATCTGCATGTCGTGCTGCATACCGGGTCGATCGAACTGACCAACCGCATGGTTGCCGCGGGCAGCGGGCTTGCGTTCCAGTCGCCGCTTGCGGTGGAGATGCAGGCCGGGCACGAAAGCCTGTGCCATGTGCCGTTGCGGGATACACGCGCGGTGACGGACCTTGGGGTCTATGTGCGTGAATCACGCTGGCTGCCGCCATTGCTGGAAACGGTGATCGAGGAATTGCGTCAGGAACTGCGCCGTATCCAGGGCGTGGGCGATGAGAAGGTCCTCTAGCCCGGGGCCTGCGTTCCCGGCCTGCTGTTCTGTTTTTGGAAACAGAATGGTCAGATCATTCTACTGGACGAAACACCTGCCCCCCTGATTACACTGTCCCATCAACGGTGCGGTTGGGGGGACAGCCTATCATGGCGTCGGGGGACGCCATGTCCGCTGCATCGGTAACGACGCGAATGCCAATGGGCGCGAATACCAGTGGGCGCGAATGACAGTGGGACAGGCAGATGACGATGCACGGACATGACGGCGCGGATGCACGCGATGGGCTTGATGCGCTGCGCAGGGCCGTGCGGCGTGACCTTGGGGTTATTGGCTATCCACGGCGCGAATGGGTGCCGCCGCGCCATCATGACGGGCGACGCGTGCTGGATGTCGCGATCATTGGCGCGGGACAGGGCGGCCTGGCCACGGCTTTCGCCCTGAAACGTGGCAGCATCGACAATGTGCAGGTCTTTGATCGCGCCCCACGCGGGGGCGAAGGGCCGTGGGTCACGTTCGCCCGCATGATTACCCTGCGCACGCCCAAATATGTCACCGGCCCCGACCTTGGCGTGCCCAGCCTGACGCCGCGTGCGTGGTTCGAGGCACGTTATGGGGCGCAGGCGTGGGAAAAGCTCGACAAGATCCCGCGTCAGGACTGGCAGGCCTATCTGGACTGGTATCGCGATGTCCTCGACCTGCCGGTGGCCAATGACCACATGTTCGAAGGGGTGACGTGGGAAGACGGCTTGCTGCGCCTGTCATTTTGCACCTCAGCGGGCGAGAGGCGGGTCCATTACGCGCGCAAGCTGGTGCTTGCGACCGGGATCGAGGGGGGCGGCGAATGGCATGTCCCTGCCTTCATCCGTGAAAACCTGCCGCGCGCGCGTTTCGCCCACACATCGGAAACGATTGATTTCACGGCCCTGAAGGGCAAGCGCGTGGGCGTGCTGGGGGCGGGGGCTTCGGCATTCGACAACGCGGCCACCGCGCTGGAGGCGGGGGCCGGGTCGGTCACGCTGTGCCTGCGCCGTCGCGCCATCCCCTCGGTCAACCCGTATCGCTGGATGGAAAATACCGGTTTCCTCGCCTATTTCTACGCGCTGGAGGATCGGCTGCGCTGGGGCTTCATGCAGCGCATCTTTGAACTGAACCAGCCGCCGCCGCAGGACACGTTCTGGCGGTGCCGCCGGCATGCGAATTTCGCCTATCATACCGGCTGTCCATGGGATGACGTGCGGATGCGCGGGGATGAGGTTGTCGTGCAGACCCCCCAGGGCGAGATGACGTTTGATTTCGTGATTATCGGCACCGGTTTCACGGTGGACCTGTCACGCCGTCCCGAAACCCGTTCGTTTGCGCATGCCGTGGCCCTGTGGGGGGAGCGTTATACCCCACCCGAGGGCGAGGGAAGTGCCGTATTGGGCAGCTATCCCTATCTGGGGGAGCGGTACCAGTTCATCGCCCGCGATCCTGCCGACCCGCTGGCGCCGATGCTGGCGAACATCCATAACTTCACGTTTTCCGCCACGCCGAGCATGGGGCTTTCGGGCGCCTCCATCAGTGGCATGCGCTTTGGTGTCGAACGTCTGGCGCAGGGGCTTGGGCGGGACCTGTATGTCGCGGACGGGCAGGCCCATCTCGACAGCCTGCTGGCGTATGACACCCCCGAACTGATCAGCCTTGACCCTCCGGCCTGTGATCCCGTCTAAAAGAAGGCGCTAACTGACACACAGATCCCGGAGATGACGTGCATGAGCAGCCCCTTGAATGACGATGCGGTACCTCCCCCCAAGCCCGCCGCAATGCTGGCGCAGGGCGGCGATGACATCTTTCCCGTGGTTCAGGCGGCGCGCTGTATCGGGTTGACCGTGCCGCCCGCCTGCATGAACGACGTGACCGCGAATGCCGCGCTGTTGCAGGGATATGCCGATCTGCTCAATGGCCTTGTCCTGCCTGATACGTGCGAACCGGCGGGGGAGTATATCCCATGACGCAGGCATCGAACGACGTGCGCCCGAACGACGCTTGCCCGAACTCGGCGTTGCAGATCGCGCAGGACGTGCGCGCCGGGCGGCGCAGCGCCGTTTCCGTCATCACCGGTGTCATTGCGGATATCGAGGCACGCGACACCCGTTTCAACAGCGTGACGCGCATCTTTGGCCCCGCCGCCGTGGCGCGCGCAGAACATATAGACCAGCGCATCGCCCGGGGCGAGGATCCCGGCATGCTTGCGGGGGTGCCGTTCGGCGTCAAGGACCTGTTCGATATCGCGGGGGAGGTGACGACGGCGGGTTCCCTCGTCCTGCGTGGCAACCCGCCGGCGCAGGAGGACGCAACGGTCGTCGCCCGACTTCAGGCACAGGGCGCGGTCGCGGTCGCCAGCCTGAACATGGACGAATTCGCCTATGGCTTCTCCACTGAAAACGCGCATACCGGCACCACGCGCAATCCGCATGACACGGCCTGCCTTGCCGGTGGGTCGTCGGGTGGTTCGGCGGCGGCCGTGGCGGCGGGTATCATGCCGTTTGCGCTGGGGTCTGACACCAACGGCTCCATCCGTCTGCCTGCCGCGTTGTGTGGCGTATGGGGCCTGAAGCCGACATTCGGCCGCATTCCGCGCAAAGGCGCCTATCCCTTCGCCGCCAGCCTTGATGTCGTGGGGCCGATGGCGGATACGGTGGAGGATCTGCATGCCGTGTTCGGCATCATGGATGGCCGTAAGCCCGAGGCACTGCCCGATGTCGCGTCGTTGCGGATCGCGCGGCTGGGCGGATGGTTTGCGCGCAACATTGATGCCGGGTTCGTCGCCGCGATTGATGATGTGATGCGTCACCTCAACAGCACAACGGTTGTCGAACTGCCGGAGGTCGCACGCGCACGTGCCGCATCGTTCCTGATTACGGCAGCCGAAGGCGGCAGCCTGCACCTTGGCCGCCTGCGCCAGCGTGCGATGCAGTATGACCCCGCGACGCGTGGCCGCCTGATGGCGGGGGCGATGCTGCCATCTGCGACGCTGGTGCAGGCGCAGCGTTTCCGTAGCTGGTTTCGCGCGCGCATCCACGAACTGTTCAGCCATCATGACGTTGTTGTCGCACCCGCGACCGTCGGTCCCGCACCGCGCATCGATCAGCCCACCATCATGGTGGAAGGGCGCGTGGTTTCGGCGCGTGCGAATCTGGGCCTGTTTACGCAGCCCATCAGCCTTGCGGGTGTGCCGGTGCTGTCCGCGCCGCTGGCGTGTCCGTCGGGCCTGCCGCTGGGGCTGCAACTGATCGGTGCGCCGGGGGCGGAAGCCGCGCTGTTTGCCGTGGCGGGGGAATTGCAACGTGCGGGACTTGCGCGCTGTGTGCCGCTGACCACGGGGAACTGACGACCATGCTCAATACGCCGCGTTCGTGCCGGGGGATGGTGACATCGCCCCATCACCTTGCCAGTCAGGCGGGCCTTGATATCCTCAAGGCCGGGGGCACGGCAATCGAGGCCGCGGTGGCCACGGCGGCGGCACTGGCGGTTGTCTATCCACATATGACCGGCATTGGTGGCGATGCGTTCTGGCTGACGCTGTGGCCGGACGGGCGTGCGCAAAGCATTGACGCCAGCGGGGCTGCGGCCATGAAGGCCGATGTCGCGTTTTACAGCAATGCCGGGCAGGCGCGTATCCCATGGCGTGGGCCACTGGCGGCGAATACGGTTGCGGGCACCGTTTCGGGTTGGGACATGGCCCTGGGATGGAGCCATGCGGTACAGCCCGGCCTGCCGCTGGGCCGGATATTGCGCGATGCGATCCATTACGCCGAACAGGGCGTGCCGGTCACGGCCGGGGCGGCCGACATTACGCGCGCCAAGGTCGATGAACTGCGTGCCGTTCCCGGCTTCGCCGATCAGTTCATGCCTGCGGGTCGCCTGCCGCAGGCGGGTGATATCCTGCATAATCCCCGCCTTGCCCGCACGTTGCGCATGCTGGTGGATGATGGGCTGGACAGTTTCTATCGTGGGCGTATCGCATCGGACCTTGCCGCCGACCTTGCCTCGCTTGGCAGTCCGCTTGCCCTGTCGGACCTGCAGGCCCACCGTGCCGTACACCAGCCCGCATTGCATGCGCGGGTGCGCGGGGCGGACCTCTATAACGTCGCGCCCCCCACGCAGGGTGTGGCATCGCTGCTGATCTTGGCAGTGTTCGACCGGCTGCGCGCTGCGAAGGCCGACAGTTATGATTACATGCACACGCTGGTGGAGGCGACGAAGCTTGCCTTTCGTTATCGTGACACGCATGTGGGCGACCCGGCGCTGATGACGGTGCAGGCGCAGGATATCCTTGATGACGCAGGTGCGCTGGACCGTATGGCGGCTGTCATTGACCCACAGCGTGCGGCCCCATGGCCCCACCCGTCACAGGCGGGCGATACGGTGTGGCTGGGCGTGGTCGATTCCGACGGGCTGGCCGTCAGCATGATCCAGAGCCTGTATTTCGAATATGGATCTGGTGTCGTCCTGCCCCGCACCGGCGTGGTGTGGCAGAACCGGGGCACCAGCTTTGGCATGGACCCCGACGGGTGGAACGGCCTGCGTCCTGGGCGCAAGCCCTTTCACACGCTCAATCCCGCTGGTGCGCGTTTCGATGACGGGCGCACCATGGTCTATGGCACCATGGGGGGCGAGGGACAGCCACAGACACAGGCGGCTGTCTTTACCCGCTATGCCTATTATGGCGTGCCGTTGCAGCGCGCGGTGACCGCCCCGCGCTGGCTGCTGGGCCGGACATGGGGGGAGGACAGCGTCAGCCTGAAATACGAAGACCGCTTTGACCCTGAACTGATCGCGCGCATGCAGGCGGCAGGCCACCAGATGGAGCGGATGGAACCGTTTACCTCCACCATGGGACATGCGGGCGCGCTGGTGCGGCATGAAAAAACCGGACTGATTGAAGGGGCGACCGACCCGCGCAGCGATGGGGCCGTGGCGGCATGGTAGGTCTGGACATGCAGCCGATTACCGTCCCGCCGCCATCGGGGCAGCGCGTGCATGCGCGGTGCGACCTGCTGGGGCATGCGCCCTATTCCGATGATGCGCAGGGGCTGTTTCGTCCCTATCTTGGCGCAGGATACCGCGCGACGCTGGACCGGATCGCGGCATGGATGAGTGACGCGGGCATGTCCGTGCGCGTGGATGCGATCGGGAATGTGGTGGGGCGTTACGAAGGCATCGCGCCAGATGCGCCATCGCTGCTGATCGGGTCGCATGTGGACAGCGTGCGCCATGGCGGACGGTATGACGGGATGCTTGGCGTCATACTCGGGATCGAGGTGGTGGCAGCCTTTGCGCGGGTGGGGCGGCGCTTTCCCTTCGCGCTCGAAGTGATCGGTTTCGGGGATGAAGAAGGATCGCGCTTTCCTGCCGCGATGCTGACCTCACGCACGGTGGCGGGGGTGCGTGACGGGTTCGACCTGTCGATGGTCGATGGCGACGGGATATCGCTGGCCGCGGCGCTTGCGGAATTCGGGCTTGACCTTGCGGCCATTGACGACGCCCGGATCGCGCCCGGTCGTGTCCTGGCCTATGTCGAGGCACATATCGAACAGGGCCCCGTGCTGGAGGCCGAAGGCCGCGCGGTGGGTGTGGTCAGCGCGATCGCGGCACAGCATCGTTATCGCGTGACGATGCAGGGCATGGCGGGGCATGCCGGCACCATGGCCATGCATCTGCGCCGCGATGCGCTGGCGGCGGCGGCAGAGGCGATTGGCACGGTGGAGCGTATCGGGCGTGCCGGCCCCGCTGACCTTGTCGCGACGGTGGGACGGCTGGAGGTTCTGCCGGGGGCGGCCAATGTCGTGCCTGGTGACGTGATGTTCACCATCGACGTGCGTGCGGGCACCAATGCGGTGCGTGATGCGGCGGCGGGGGAAATCCTGTCCGAAATCCGTGACATTGCCGCCCGCCGTGACATCGTCCTTGGCGTTGCGCTGCAACACGATCTCGATGCGACGCCATGTGATGCGCACCTGACGGAACTGATGGAACAGGCGGTGGTGGACGTGACCGGCGCACCGGCGCGCGTACTGGTCAGTGGCGCAGGCCATGATGCGATGGTCATGGCGCATCTTGTCCCTGTTTCCATGCTGTTTATCCGTTGTGAAAAGGGCATCAGCCACAATCCCGCCGAAGCCGTAAGCACGGCGGATGTGGAGGTTGCCTTGCGCACATTGACGGATTTCGTATGCCTTTTTGAAAGACGTTGCTGATGACACAGAACATTTTTGGTCCGATCGACCCCCCGTCACGCATGTTGATGGGGCCGGGGCCGGTCAATGTGCATCCGCGTGTGCTGCGGGCCATGGCGGCCGACATGCTGGGGCAGTTCGACCCGGAAATGACCACCTATATGAACCAGACCATGGCATTGTACCGTACGGTCTTTATGACGGAAAACCGCTGGACACTGCTGGTGGACGGCACGGCCCGCGCGGGGATCGAGGCGGCATTGGTGTCGTTGCTGGAACCGGGGGCACGGCTGCTGATCGTGCGGGCAGGGCGTTTCGGGCTGTTGCTGTCGGAAATTGCACAGCGGATCGGCGCGGAAATCTTTACCATCGACATTCCGTGGGGCGAGGTTGCGACCCTGAAGCAGATCGAGGATGGCATTATTGCCCATCGGCCGCATGTCCTGGCCTGTATCCATGGCGATACGTCCACCACCATGGCGCAGCCGCTCGATGGGGTGGGGGAACTGTGCCGCAGGTATGATGTCCTGTCCTATGTCGATGCAACGGCGACGCTGGGCGGGATGCCGGTCGCGACCGACCGGTGGGGCGTGGATATCGTGACGGGGGGCCTGCAGAAATGCATGGGGGGGCCGCCCGGTTCCTCGCCCATCACGATTTCGGACCGCGCCGCTGACTACATCATGTCACGTCGGCATGTGGAGGCCGGGATACGTGGGGCGAATACCACGGACGGGATGCGCCCGCGCATTGCCTCGAACTATTTTGATCTGGCGATGATCATGGAATACTGGTCCGAACAGCGCCTGAATCACCATACAGAGGCGACGAGCATGCTGTACGCCGCGCGCGAGGCCGCGCGCATCATGGTGGAAGAAGGGGTGGAGGCACGTTTTGCCCGTCATGCCGCAGCCAGCCGCGCGATGGGCGCGGGCCTGCGGGCAATGGGCCTGACATTGTTCGGCAGTGACGAACACCGCATGACCAATGTAACGGGTGTGTATATTCCCGACGGCATTGATGGCGAACGGGTACGCACGCGCATGCGCGATGATTTCGAGATCGAGATCGGTTCCGCCTTTGGCCCGTTGCAGGGGCGCATCTGGCGGATCGGGGCAATGGGATACAATGCGGCAAAGAACAGGGTGCTGCTGACGCTCGGCGCGCTGGAGGCGGTGTTGCGGCACGAAGGGCATAACCTCGTCTCCGGCCGTGCGGTGGATGCGGCATTGGCGGCATATGGGGCGTGATGTGATGGCACAGCCCAATGAATATCCCAGTGGATATCTCAGTGAATATCCCCGTGACCTTGTCGGTTATGCCGCATCCCCGCCCGATCCGAAATGGCCCGGTGGTGCGCGCATCGCGGTACAGTTCGTCATTAATTATGAGGAGGGGGCTGAAAATTCCATCCTGCATGGTGATCGCGGGTCCGAAGCATTCCTGTCCGAAATGATCGGTGCGCCCTCCATCCCCGGTGCGCGCGCGATCGCGATGGAAAGCCTGTATGAATATGGGGCGCGGGCCGGGTTCTGGCGCCTGCACCGGATTTTCACGCAACGGCGGCAGCCGGTGACGGTCTTCGGTGTGGCCATGGCCATGGCCCGTAATCCCGACGCCGTGCGTGCGATGAAGGATGCAGGGTGGGAAATCGCCTCCCACGGGTTGCGCTGGATTGATTACCAGCACATCCCCGAAGCGGTGGAACGTGCCCATATCGCCGAATGTATCGCGCTGCATACGCAGGTGACGGGATCGCGCCCCCTGGGCTGGTATCAGGGGCGTACCAGCCCCAATACCGCGCGACTGGTCGCGCAGGAAGGCGGCTTTGTCTATGATGCGGATTCCTATGCCGATGACCTGCCCTATTACGACCGTGGCAATGGGCGTGCGCAGTTGATCGTGCCCTATACGCTCGATGTGAACGATATGCGTTTCGTGGCCCTGAACGGCTTTACCGAAGGGGAGCAGTTCTTCAATTACCTGCGTGACACGTTCGATGAACTGTATGAAGAAGGGGCAAGCACGCCAAAGATGATGTCGGTGGGGCTGCATTGCCGTGTGGCCGGCCGACCGGGCCGTGCGCGGGCCGTGGCGCGCTTCCTTGATTATATCGCCGCAAAGGAACGGGTCTGGGTCGCGACACGACTGGATATTGCACATCACTGGCTGTCGGTGCATCCGGCATGACATCGGCCATCGCACGCGCAAATGCGCTGGACGAAGCAGGTTTCATTGAACTGTTCGGTCCCATGTTCGAACATTCCCCATGGGTGGCCGAACGCGCGCTGGATCATCGTCCGTTCGCCGATGCCGCGCATATGCTGCGTGTCATGGATCATGAAATGCGCCGCGCCACGGATATGGAGCAGATGTCCCTGATCCGTGCGCATCCCGAACTTGCGCGGCGGGCCGGGATGGACCCGACGCTGACGGATGCATCAGCGGCCGAACAGGCATCGGCGGGGCTGGATCGCCTGACGCCGGAGGAATTCGCGCGGTTCAGGACGCTCAATGAGGATTATGCGGCAAAATTCGCCATTCCGTTCATCATATGTGTGCGCCTGTCGGACAAGGCGCGGATACTTGAAGAAATGGCGCGGCGGCTGGCGCATGACCCGGATACGGAAATCGGCGCGGCCCTTGATGAAATCGCGAAGATTGCTGCCTTGCGACAGGCCGATATCCTGGGACGGCTGGAGGAAACATCATGAGCACCCTTTCGACCCATGTCCTTGACCTTGTCTCGGGACAGCCTGCGGCGGGTATGGAAATCACCTTGTGGTCGGGGGGGGAGCGCCTATTCGTGGGTATGACCAATATCGACGGGCGCTGCCCTGACCTGTCGGTTGCGGTGGGGGATATGCCCGGTGGCAGCTATCGGCTGGAATTTGCGGTTGCGGCCTATTTCCGGGGGCGGGGGGTGGCGCTGTCGGACCCGCCGTTCCTTGATATCGTGCCGATCGCATTCGGCATGGCGCAACGCGCCCCGGGGGAAAAGGGGGGGGCATTATCATGTACCGCTCCTGGTCTCGCCTTATGGGTTTTCAACCTATCGCGGAAGTTGAAAATCCGAAAAAACCAGAGGGAAACAGTATTTTTGAAAAACTGGGATACCGGCATCTTGTGAGGGAATGAACGGTCCTGAGGAAGGATTTCGAAAAAATCCTGAAAATCGTTATGTTTATCCAAAACAAGGAACTGTTTAAAAATAGACCATTGATAACATCCTGTAATTATAAAGGTTTTTGGTGAAGCTTTTTCTAAAAAGCTTCAGAAGACGCCGCCTTTTTGAAAAAAGGCGGCACCCAAAAACTTTTCTTATTTTTTATCAATGAGTTGTTTTCAAACAGTCTCTTGCTTTGATTCTTGGGAATATAATATTTTCATAGTGTAACAGGAAATATTTACCAAAATCTTTCATTATTTAGTGGATGGTTGGTACAGACTTTTCAAACAACCTGCTGGCGTCATACAAGAAAATCATCATTCCTGATCGGCGGGTTATTCAGGCCGTTTCTTATTGCCGTTCCTGCCAGAAATGCAAAAAGGGCCATGGCGGATGACGCCACGGCCCTTCTTTCATACCCATGCAACGGCATGAACCGTTGCAGGGATGGTCGATGGATCAGACCAGAGCCTGCTTCAGGGCGGCCGTCAGGTCGGTCGTGCTCGCCTTGCCGCCCAGGTCGCCCGTGCGCACCGCACCGGATGTGATGACCTTTGCGATGGCGCTGTCGATGCGGTCGGCAAGGTCCTTGCGGCCGACATGCTGCAGCATCATGTTCGCCGCCAGCAGCAGTGCGGTCGGGTTGGCTTTGTTCTGGCCCGCGATGTCGGGGGCGGAACCATGGACCGCTTCGAACACGGCAGCCTTTTCGCCGATGTTCGCACCGGGGGCGAGGCCAAGGCCACCGACAAGACCCGCCGTCAGGTCGGACAGGATGTCACCGAACAGGTTGGTGGTGACAATGCAGTCGAACTGCCACGGGTCCGTCACCAACTGCATGGCGCAGGCATCGACAATCCGTTCGTTCACTTCGACGCGGCCTTCATATTCCTTTGCGACCTTGCGGCCTTCTTCCAGGAACAGGCCGGTCAGCAGCTTCAGGATGTTGGCCTTGTGCACCAGCGTCACGCGCTTGCGGTTGTTCTTGACCGCATATTCAAAAGCATAGCGGACAATGCGATTGCATTCCGCGCGTGAGGTGTAGCCGGCGCTTGTCGCGATGGCGTGCGGGTCATCACCGACCGGGATGTAGTTTTCCAGCGCGGCGTAATAGCCTTCAAGGTTCTCGCGGAAGATCACGAGGTCGATCTTGTCAAAGCGGCCACCCGGCACGATCGTCTTTGTGGGACGAACATTCGCGAACAGACCGAACTCCTGACGCAGTGTCACGTTGATGGACTTGAAGCCACCACCGACGGGGGTGGTCAGAGGACCCTTCAGCGCGAGGCCGGTGCGACGGATGCTTTCGATTGTTTCCTTGGGAAGCGGGCTGCCGGTGGCGTCAAGGGCGGACACCCCGCCCAGCGCCTTCTCCCACTTGAACGGTGCGCCGACGGCGTCAAGGATTTCGATGACGGAGTCAACAATTTCAGGGCCGATCCCATCGCCGGGGATCAGGGTGGCGGGAATTGTTTTTTCTGCGGACATTTTGAACGTCTCCCTATCGTGCTTGCACCTGACTGCGGGTCAGGTTGCGCACCGGCTTGGCTGTTTCCGCGTATCGTTACCGGATCCAGTTGCGTCGGAACTGGTAAAAAGTCCTAGGCCCCAGACCGGCATGTGACAATTCCATCACCGCCTTCCGGGGCCATATTCATAGTCACATTATCTGGCGCGCAGCGGTGCGCATGCCGCCTCCAGCCATGTCTGGCCGACTTTGTCCAGATGTGGGGCCACCTGTTCAAAAACCCGTGCATGATAGGCGTCGAGCCATGCGATTTCGGTGCTGTTGAGCATGTCCACCGCAATCAGGCGACGATCGAACGGCGCAAGGGTCAGTACCTCGAACGCCAGAAAGCGGCGGCTTTCCCCATTCGTGACCGCAGGCTGCACCAGCAGCAGGTTTTCAAGGCGGATGCCAAACGCGCCGGGACGGTAATATCCCGGTTCGTCAGAGACGATCATCCCCGCCTCCAGCGCGACGGGCCGGTAATGGGTGGAGATATTGCAGGGCCCTTCATGCACCGACAGGTAGCTGCCGATTCCATGGCCGGTGCCGTGGTCGTAATCCAGACCACCTTCCCACAATGCCTGGCGCGCCAGCGCGTCAAGCGCATGCCCCGTGGTGCCGTGCGGGAAATGTGCCCGCGCCAGCGCGATATGACCGCGCAGGACACGGGTAAATGCGTCGCAGACATCGTCGTCGGGCTGTTCCGGGCCGGTCCATACCGTGCGTGTGATGTCCGTCGTGCCATAGGGGTACTGCGCCCCGCTGTCGATCAGGTACACCTCGTTATGGCGCAGGATGCGGTCGGTTTCGGGGGTGACACGGTAATGGATGATCGCGCCATTGGGGCCAGACCCGGAAATGGCGGGAAAGCTTTCCTCGCGGTAATCCATGCAGCGTTTGCGAAACGCATCAAGGCGCTGTGTCGCCTCCAGTTCCCCGGTGCCGACACCTTCGGTATCAAGCCAGTGCAGGAAGCGGCAGACAGCCACCGCGTCGCGTTCATGGGCACGGCGCGCGCCCTCCTGCTCCACGGGGTTCTTGATCGCCTTGGGCAATGTGCATGGGTCGGTGGCGCGGATGATGGTCGCCCCTGCCTGTTCCAGCGTCTGGATGAACCACACGGAATTGGCTGCCGGGTCCACCTGCACCCGGCGACCGGCAAGTGCTGCAAGCTGTGCGGGCAGGGCGTCGGGGGTGAAGGTGCGCACATCCTCACCCATCCATTCGCGCGTGCGCGTCGTCAGCTTGACCGGGTCGATGAACAGGGAAACGGTGGCGTCGGCATGGACAATGGCGAAACACAGGCTGAGCGGCGTATAGGGGACATCGTTGCCACGGATGTTGAGCAGCCACGCGATGGAGGCCGGATCGCTGAGCACGACGCAGTCCTCGCCCGAGTCGCGCAACTGCGCCGCGAGTGTCGTGCGCTTTGTCGCGCTGTCGGTGCCGCTATGTTCAAGGGGCTGTTCCAGGCACGGCGTGCAGGGCGGCAGGGGACGGTCGGTCCAGATGGCGTCTACCGGATTATGCGCCAGCGGCACCAGCGTCAGGCCCGCCTGCACGAATGGCAGCAACGCATTTTCGCTCAGCAGGCGCGGGTCGTATCCGATGCGTGCATTCGCCCCGTGCTGCGCCAGCCATTGCGCGGGCGGTGTTTCACGCAGGTGCAGCCGTTCCCAGCACAGGCCATTGACCTGGTGTTCCATCTGCGTGGTGTAACGGCCATCGGAAAAGACCGCCGCGCGTTCCATCAGCACCGTCGCCATGCCCGCACTGCCGGTAAAGTCCGTCAGCCATGCCAGGCGTTCGGCGCAGGGGGCGACATATTCACCAAGATGTTCATCCCCGCGTGGCAGGATGAAGCCATCGACGCTGGCCTGTCGCAGGGTTTCGCGTAACGCGTGAAGGCGGGTGGGGGCATCCGTCATGGAACGTGGCTCCGTTTATCAAAAGAAGGAAATACAGGGGCGCAGAGGGGCCGTAGGCGCGTCGTGGCCATGATGGCAGTCAGTCGTTGGGGACAAGCTTGTAAAGGAACATCAGGTCCATCCACCTGCCGAATTTTGTCCCGCATTGCGGGATCATGCCGCCGGGCTGGAAATCAAAACGTTCATGCAGCAGGCGTGAGGCCGTGTTCGATGCGGTGATGGCCGCGACCATCACATGCACATCCGAATTGCGCGCAAGCGTGCACAGATGGCCCAGCAGCAGGCTGCCGATGCCACGTCGCTTGAACGCCGGTGCGATATAGATCGAGTGTTCAACTGTATGGGCATAGCCGGAAAACGGGCGGAACGTCTTCCAGCTGCAATATCCCGCCACGGTCCCTTCGGGCGTGACCGCGACCAGAATGGGAAACCCCTGCGCATTGCTGTCGCGCAGCCAGTCGAGGCGCACCGGCACCGTGGTTTCGCGTGTTTCCCATAATGTCGTGCTGTTGCGGATGGCATCGTTGATGATGTCCACGATCGCGGGGATGTCGTCGGGGGTCGCGGGCCGGATATGGATGGCGGGATCGGGGTCAGACATCTGGCTTCCTCAGGATCAGCGTGGCCCAGTCCCCTTCGCGCAGGCGATGTTCAAGCACCAGCCCCTGCCTGCGATGCGCGGACAGCACCATGCGCACCTGTGTATCGAGCAGCCCGGCCAGGATGGCCGTGCCACCGGGAAGCAGGTTGTGCGCAAGCTCGGCCGCCATTGAACAGAGCGGCCGGGCAAGGATGTTGGCGAACACCAGGTCATAGGGGGCGTTCTGCCGGATGGCGGGCGTACGCCACCCGTTGCCAAGATGGCACGATACGAGGTTCGACAGGCCGTTCATCCGCGCATTGCGCCGTGTGACGCGCACCGACCATGGGTCGATATCGGTCGCGAGTACCGGGCGTTTGAGCAGCGCCGCCGCCGCCATGGCAAGGATGCCCGACCCGCAGCCCAGGTCGAGGATGCGGCGTGGCCGCCGGTGGGCGATCATTTCCAGCGCACGCAGGCATCCGCGTGTGGAGCCATGTTCCCCCGACCCGAACGCAACGCCCGCGTCAAGCACAAGGGTGATGCGTTGTGGGTTCGCACCGGGTTCAAGGTGGGTGCCACGAATGGCGAAACGGCGGCCTGCCGTCTGTTCGGGAAATGCCTCGTACGTGCGGGCAAGCCACCCTTCGGATTCGGTGGGAGTGCGTTCAAGCGGGACATCCACCCCCGTCAGCGCCGCCGCCAGCACAAGGGCGGTGCGCAATTCGTCCTCCCCCGAACCTATATCGCGCACACCTTCGACCCGCCATGCGGTCTGGGCGTCGTCCACTTCGAAAATGCCGATGGTCGCGCAGACGATGGAAAGCGCATTTTCATAGGCTTCCACGGCCTCTGGCGGGACAGTGACCGCAATGGTCTCCAGTTCGGTGGCGTGGCGGCGGGGGGGAATGGTCATGATACCTGCTCAACAAAAGTGTCGATCACCCGCTTGGTGCCCGCTTTTTCAAACGCGACCTCCAGACGGGTGCCTTCTACGGACGCGATGGTGCCGTATCCGAATTTCTGATGGAAAACGCGGGCGCCAACGCGAAAGGCCGACTTGTGCGATGGCGTATCACCGGACGACGTTGCGTCTGTGACGGCGCGGCGGCGCGCCACGACCGGGAATGGTGTGGCCCCGAATACCGGGCTGCGCATCGCGCCATTATGGCGGGCACGGGTCGCATCCCCGATGGTGTCCACATGTTCGGGGGGAAGTTCCTCCACAAAGCGGCTGGGAATCGCGGACTGCCAGTTGCCATAGATACGCCGGTTGGCCGCATGGCTGATGATCGCGCGCAGGCGTGCGCGCGTGATCCCGACATAGGCAAGGCGGCGCTCTTCCTCCAGCCCCTTGGCGCCCCCTTCGTCCATTGTGCGTTGCGAGGGGAAGACCCCTTCCTCCCATCCCGGCAGGAACACGGTATCGAACTCCAGCCCCTTGGCCCCATGCAGGGTCATGATGCTCAGCCGTTCGTTGCCTGCGTTTTCCTCCGTCTCCATCACCAGCGCCACATGTTCGAGGAATCCGCCCAGCGTTTCAAAATCCGCCAGCGCGCGCACCAGTTCCTTGAGGTTGTCCAGACGTCCCGGCGCCTCGGGTGACTTGTCCGCCTTCCACATGTCGAGATAGCCGCTCTCCTCAAGCAGGCGTTCGACCACGACCACGTGTCCTTCGCGCGCCAGATCCTCGCGGCATTGCCCGAAACATTTCATCAGGGCGGCCAGATGTTCGCGCGCGCGTCCCTTGATCCCGCCCGTCGCTAGCATTTCCAGCACGGCGGCGGTCAGGGGAATGTCGCGCGCGCGGGCATGCAGGTGCAGTTTCTGCACGCCGGTATTGCCGATGCCCCGGCGCGGGACGTTGATGATGCGTTCAAACGCAAGGTCGTCCGATGGCTGTGACAGCACACGCATATAGGCCAGCGCATCGCGGATTTCGGCACGTTCGTAAAAGCGCAGCCCCCCAACCACGCGATAGGGCAGGCCGATGGTGATCAGCCGTTCCTCGAACGCGCGGGTCTGGAACCCCGCACGGACCAGGATCGCGCATTCCGACAGGGGATGCCCGTCATTGTGCAGGCGCTCCAGCTCCTCGCCCACCATGCGGGCCTCGTCATCGGAATCCCATACGGAGATGACGCGCACCTTCTCGCCCTCCGCATCCTCGCGCCCGGGGTGCAGCGTCTTGCCCAACCGTTCCTCGTTATGGGCGATCAGGCCCGACGCCGCGCCAAGGATCTGCCGGGTGGAGCGGTAGTTGCGCTCCAGACGGACGACGTGGGCGCCGGGGAAATCATGTTCGAAGCGCAGGATGTTTTCCACTTCTGCCCCGCGCCAGGAATAGATCGACTGGTCATCATCCCCCACGCAGCAGATGTTGGCCTGTCCCTCCCCCCGCTGTGCCAGCAGGCGCAGCCACAGATACTGGATCGTGTTGGTGTCTTGGTATTCATCAACCAGGATATAGCGGAAGAACCGGTGATACTGCGCCAGCACGTCGGGATGGGTGCGCATGATTTCGGTCATGTGCAGCATCAGGTCGCCAAAGTCACAGGCGTTGAGCTGGATCAGGCGCTTTTGGTAATCGGCATAGATCTCGCGGCATTTACCATCCGCAAAGTCGCAGTCCTCTGCCTTGCTGACGCGTGATGGGGTCAGGCCACGGTCCTTCCACCGCTGGATGACGCCCATGATTCCCTGCGGCGGCCAGCGTTTGGTGTCGATATGGCGTGGTTCGATCACCTGTTTGAGCAGGCGGACCTGATCGTCGGTATCAAGGATGGTGAAACTGCCCGACAGTCCGACATATTCCGCATGGCGGCGCAGCATGCGCGCGCACAGGGAATGGAACGTGCCCAGCCACAGCCCCTCCACCGGCGCGCCAAGCAGACCGGCGACTCGTTCACGCATTTCGCGTGCGGCCTTGTTGGTGAAGGTCACGGCAAGGATCTGGTTCGGTCGCGCGCGACCCGACAGCAGGATATGGGCAAAACGCGTCGTCAGCACGCGCGTCTTGCCCGTGCCCGCACCGGCAAGGACAAGCAGCGGGCCGTCCGTCGTTTCGATCGCGGCGCGTTGCTCCGGGTTGAGCCGGGCAAGGTAATCGGGTGCACGTTCGGGGGGAACGTGGTCGGGGGGGAAAAGACTGTCCATCACGCGGTTATCTATAGCAATGTCAGTCCCGGCAGGCCATGACCACGCGCACCGGACCCGCATCATTGTGGAATGGGTGTGTGATCGGCCATGATGGGGTCGATGAAGGCAGTGATGGTGAAAGAGACGTGGTGGCGCGTATAGGCGGTGGCGCAGGCAGCCCCGGTGGCCATCGTGCCCGCATGCGTGCGCGGATACGCACCGCGGGCGGGATGTCGCTGGCGGATTATGAGATATTGGAGGTCCTGCTTTTCGCCGGGGTTCCGCGACGTGACACCAAACCGATGGCCAAGGATCTTATCGCGCGTTTCGGCTCTTTGTGCGCCGTTCTGGCGGCGGGGCCAGATGAACTGCGCGCTGCGGGCGTGGGGCCACGGGCCTGTTCCGTGCTGGCGCTGCCCGTGCTGGTGGCGCGACGGCTGTGCCGCGGGGATGCAAGGCCGCAGCCCTATATTCATGACCTGCATGCGGCCTGGACCCATTATGCCACCACGCGCGCGGCCATGGCGGGGGTGCCTGCGCCGGGCGGACGCGGGCAGGTGACGATCCTGCTGCTTGATGCGACGAACCGCCTTGTGGGGGATGAACGGGTGGCGGATGGTTCTGCGGCCGATATGTGCCGTGCGATCCTGCAACGTGTGCTGCATCTGCATGCGGTTTCGATGGTGGTGGTGTGGGATGGCGGGACAGTCCCGCCCACCACGCGACAGATGGAGGACGCGGCCACCGTCATGCGGCAGGTGGAGGCCCATGGCCGCCTCCTTTCCACGGTGATGCATGATTGCATCATCGCGGGGGACGGGGGCTGGACCTCCCTGCGTCGGGAAAAGATGCTGTAGGGATCAGGCGGCGTGTTTCGCCATCAGGCGGAACTGCGTGTCGATTGCCTCAAGCAGTTCGCCAGGTTGGCTGACCAGTGCGTCGGCCCCCGCGGCAACCAGTTCGTCATGCCCGCCATATCCCCAGAGTACGCCAAGCGCGCGGACATGGTTTGCATGTGCGCCGGTGATGTCGAACCGGCGATCCCCGATCATCAGCGCGTGGTTGCGCGCGACATCATGTTCACGCAGCAGTGCCGCGATCAGTTCGGGTTTTTCCGCGCCGCTGTCATCCGCACGTGCGCCCGACATCCCGTCGAAATATTGCGACAGGTCGCGCAGATGCAGGATCTTGCGCGCGAGGTAGCGGGGTTTCGACGTGGCGATGAACAGCCGCGTCCCCGCCGCATGCAGGCTTTCGATCACATGGCGCATCCCGTCGAACACCGGGCTTTTGCGCATGCCGCCGCCTTCGTAATGCCTGCGGTAAAGGTCCATTGCCTCATCCACGCGGTCATCGCCGTAATGGGCAAGGATATGTGCCAGAAGATCGCGCAGCGGTGGCCCCACCACCCATGTCAGGTCAATCGACAGGTCGGGTTCATGCCCAAGGTCGCGCAGCACGGCATGGATGGATTCGATGATGCCATCATGTGATCGGATGATCGTGCCATCAAGGTCGAACAGGACCGCATTGCGCGGGGCGGGGGGAGCGGAAAAATTCATACGGGTATGTAACCTCCGTCTGTTATCGATTATTGGACCTTACTATGCCCTGTTGTCGGGCTGTCTGTCGCGAATTTATCGACATTTACGGATCGACCCGCAAATGGGAACTTATGCCCCCCGACATGATACAGCCTCCGCCCCATGGGGGGACGCCGGCGATGGCGGGGAAATGGACGACCGGGCATTGCTGCGTCATGTGCTGTGTACGCTGGAACCGGGGAATGCGGATATCGACATGTTGCTTGATATCCTGCTGGCCCGTTTCGGTTCCGCCGGGATGGCGCTGTCGGCCCATCCGCACGACCTTGATGCGGTGCTTGGTACCCACCCGCTGCTGTCACCCATGATCGCCACGGTGCGCGAGGCGGCGTTGCGCATGCACCGTGCCTATGTCCGCCATGGCGACGCCCTGTCAGGGCACGGGCGTATTGTGGATTACCTGCAGGCAGTCATGGCGCATGACTGTACGGAGCAGTTCCGGGTGCTGTTCCTCGATGCGGAATATCGCCTGATCGAGGACCGCGTCATGGGGGTTGGCACCGTGGACCAGGCGCCGGTTTACCCGCGTGAGGTCATGCGCCGCGCCCTGGACCTTGATGCGCGTATCCTGATCCTTGCGCATAACCATCCCAGCGGCGATCCCATGCCGTCGGCCACGGATATCCAGATGACCCTGCATATACAGCAGGTGGCCAGTGTCATGGGCATCCACCTGCACGATCATTTCGTGGTCGGGAACGGGCGCAGCATCAGCTTTCGCCGGATGGGGCTGATTGCCGACGATAATCGGTGATCCAGCAGTCGGTATTTCATGGGCGGCATGCATGTTGCATGCCCGGTTTACAAATGCCGGACCGGCCGCCGGTCTTCAGGGGGAGTGTTCCCCCTGGTTCCCACCGACATCATGCCCATCAGCATCCCCATTAACCTCCATAGGGGACGCCAGCGGGCCAAGGGCATCTTCCACCCCGAATTCGCCAGGCAGTCCCCCATGCGGGAACAGCACATTGACATGCCCCATCTTGCGCCCGGGGCGGGCCTGCGCCTTGCCATAATGATGCGCCAGCAGGCCGGGCGTCGCCATGATCCGGGGCCATAGCGCCATGTCATCCGGCCCGATCAGGTTTTTCATCACCGCATCATTGTGCCGTGTCGCAGGCGGCAGCGGCAGGCCGGTTACAGCGCGGACATGCATCTCGAACTGGTCCACGGGACAGGCATCCATTGTCCAATGCCCTGAATTATGCGGGCGTGGCGCAATTTCATTGACCAGAAGCCCGCCATGGCGATCGACGAACATCTCCACCCCCATGATGCCGATCAGGTCGAGCGCGCGGGCGATGTCCGTCGCCAGTTCACGCGCGCGCGTGGCAAGTCCGGCGGGAATACGCGCCGGCGCAAGGCTGAGGTCAAGGATGCCATTGTGGTGACGGTTTTCCGTCGCATCGAACGCCACGACCTCGCCCATGGCATTGCGCGCGACCATCACGCTGACCTCGCAGGCGAAATCGACCATGCCTTCGGCCACCAGTGGATGGGGCGACAGGCGGGCGAAGGCGGGGGCAAGGTCTTCGGGCGTATGGATGCGCGCCTGTCCCTTGCCGTCATAGCCCAGGCGCGTGGTCTTGAGGATGAAGGGATAGCCCAGTGTCTCTGCTGCGACGGCAAGGTCGGAGCCGGTCTCAATCAGGTAGAAAGGGGCCAGCGGGATGCCCGCATCGCGCAGGAATGTCTTTTCCGCGATGCGGTCCTGGCTGATGCGCAGGATACGGCCCGACGGATGCACCGGACATAGCGAGGACAGCAGGTCCAGCCCGTCAGCGCTGATATTCTCGAACTCGAACGTCACGACATCGACCGCAGTGGCAAAGCGGCGCAGCGCATCATGGTCGTCATAGGCCCCGATGGTCACGGCATGCGCGACCTGCGCGGCAGGGCCATCGGCCTCGGTCGTCAGGATGTGGGCACGAAAGCCAAGGCGGGCGGCGGCAATGGCCGACATACGCCCCAGTTGGCCGCCCCCCACGATGCCAAGGACGGCGTTCGGGCAAAGCGGTTTCATGTCACGGGTTCCTGCGCGACGGAGTCCGTCTGTTCTGCGCGCCAGTCCTCCAGCCGGGTGGCCAGCGCCCCATCGCCAAGCGAGAGGATGGAAGCGGCCAGCAGCCCCGCGTTCTTTGCCCCGGCCTTGCCGATGGCAAGGGTTCCGACCGGCACGCCACCGGGCATCTGTACGATCGAAAGCAGGCTGTCCATGCCCTTGAGCGCCTGGGATTCAACAGGGACGCCCAGCACCGGCAGGCTGGTCCATGCCGCGCACATGCCCGGCAGGTGTGCGGCCCCACCCGCACCCGCAATGATGACCGAAAGCCCCCGCGCCCGCGCCGTGCGGGCATAATCCGCCAGACGGTCGGGCGTGCGGTGGGCCGACACGATGCGGATTTCATGGGCAATGTCCAGCGCCTCCAGCACGGCGGCGGCATGGCGCATCGTTTCCCAGTCGGACTGGCTGCCCATGATCAGGCCCACGCGCACGGCGCTGTCCCGGGGGGAGGAAGGGGCGGGGGAATTGGTCACGGCGTCTGTACTTTCACGACTTTCGGGCGGGGAAAAGGATCATGCCCGCGGCAGATAGGCGAAACGCCGCGATCAGGCAATGCTGTCGGGGATCAGTCGACTTTCAAGCCACATGATCTCGTCCTTGAGCAGCAGCTTGCGCTTCTTGAGGCGCTGGATCTGCAACCGGTCCACTGGGTGTTCGCCCATCCGGCTGATGACGGTGTCAAGGTCGCGATGCTCGCTGCGCAGTTCGTGCAGCTTGCGAAGGAGGGTATCCCGGTCTGTCAGCATGGCGCTCCATCCAGCACATGAACATGACGCCATCCTAAGCACATTGCAGGCAAAAAACGAAATGATGGCGAATTCGCCGTCATGCAGGATTTTGTCATGGCATATGGCGTGCCGCTTGCGTTAGCGTACCCCGTCGTAGCCAAACATGCTGGAGGAGATTCCATGCTGTACGAAGCGCGTATCAACAGCCTCAAGACCCGTCACGCCCGTCTGGATGACCAGATATTTGACGAAGACAGGCGGCCAATGCCCGACCAGCGGGTACTGATGCGACTCAAGCTCGAAAAACTGCGGCTCAAAGAAGAAATAGAGCGGCTCAGCGTGCGGGGCTGAACCTTACGGGCCAGCCGGTCCCTGCTGTATTGACGGCAGGGACCGGGGCACGCAGGGCGGAAATCAGATCGGATCGTTGTCGAGTTCGATGGGCTGCGGCACGGCCTGTCCCTCCCGGGCGAGGCGTTCGTTTGCTGCCGTCACCATCGCATTCAGGTCGGTCTGACTGCACAGGCCCAGGATGACCGGATCGCGTGGCTTGATGTTCGGGCTGTTCCAATGCTGGCGGCTGCGGACCTTTTCAATGGTGTCCTTGGTCGTGCCCAGCAGCTTGACCATCTGCACTTCCGACAGTTGCGGGAAATTGCGCAGCAGGAATGCAATCGCATCCGGGCGGTCGTTACGCTTGGCCACGGGGGTATAGCGCGCGCCCTTGGATCGGCGGTGGATCGGGTTGGGGGCAGGCAGGATCTTCAGCCGCTGGGCCGGGTCCTTTTCACAGCGTTCGATTTCCGCCTGCGTCACCTGATGGTTTTTTACCGGGTTATAACCCACGATCCCCTGTGCCACTTCACCATCGGCGATGGCCTGTACCTCAAGCGGGTGCATGCCGCAGAATTCAGCGATCTGGGTAAAGGTCAGCGCAGTCTTTTCAATCAGCCACACTGCGGTGGCCTTGGGCATAAGGGGCAGAGCGTTCATTGCAAAACAGGTCCTACTGCGTGTGATGGCGCCACGCGCAGGCACCTTGGAAAGAAGGGCAAATCGTCAATGCCGTGGAAGGCATCGTGCGTGCCTGCTGGCGCGCAAAAAACAAAAGCACTTGAAGCAAGGGATATGAAGGTGACGCACCCAAAAGGTCAAGGGCCGTATGCGTGTGTGGCACCATTTCATTTGACCGACCCACTGGTGATCGACCCACAGGGCATACCCCAGATCCGACCCATCAGGACAGGCCAGTCATATAAAGCCAGTCAGACAAAGCCAGACAGGGCAGGCACACCAGACACGAAAAAGGGGAGGCTGCATGCAGCCTCCCCCCTTGGCTTGGTGCCGGGTGGATATGGGTCAGGCCGCCTGGCGCGATGTGCCCGCATGGTCCGCTGTTGTTGTGCCTGACGCTGATGCGAAGGGGGCGTGTGACTGCGGTGCGGCGGTGGCTGCGTTTCCTTCGTCAGTGCTGCCGGGCGTCAGGGTGTCCGGGGTCTGGGCGCCCGGGGCCGGGGTGGCGGTGCCTGACGAAATGGGAATGCGGCGTGGCTTCAGGGCTTCGGGAACGACATGGCGCACCGCAATGCAGAGCAGGCCATTATCGAGGTTGGCATTTTCCACCACGATATGGTCAGCCAGCACAAAGCGGCGTTCGAAGGCGCGCCGTGCGATTCCACGATACAGGATTTCACGGTCGGGCTGTCCGCCCGTCACACGTCCCGCCACCACAAGCGTGTTGTCCTGTACCGTCAGTTCGATGTCATCGGGGCCGAATCCTGCCACCGCCATCGTCAGCATATAGCGCGACTCCGCCACCTTTTCGATGTTGTAGGGGGGGTAGGACGGGCTGACGGGGTTCTGTGCCGCTGTATCCACAAGTTGCGCCAGACGGTCGAACCCGATCGCGCTGCGGAACAGGGGGGCAAAATCGTAACTCATGAAAAACCTCCTGGATATGAGCAAGGCCTGTTGTCATGTGGTCCCCCACGGGGGGCGGACCACGATCATGTCGGTATCCATCGCGACCCGACATCGGCATCGCGACCCCCTGGAAATGGAAATGCCCGGCGCCTTTTTCAAGGGCCGGGCATTCATGGACTGACAGGCAGGCTGATATACGCAGGAAGGAATCCTGGTGTGCCTCAGCCCTTCTTGCGCTGGCCCAGGCCACCGAACTTCTTGTTGAACTTGGCAACCTGGCCCCCGGTGTCGAGCATGCGCTGCACGCCTGTCCACGCCGGATGCGACTTCGGATCGACGTCAAGGCGCAGCGTCGCGCCGGGCGTGCCATAGCAGGAGCGCGTCTTGTACTCGGTGCCATCGGTCATGATGACGGTGATTTCGTGGTAGTCGGGGTGGATGCCGGACTTCATGTTCACAGACTTTCGTGCTGAATGGCCCCGATGCCGACCGGGGCAGGAGTTTCGCAGGCGTATAGACGAGGACGCCCGCCCGATCAACATCTGATTGCCGCGCGATCTGGCTATTCTGTATCGGCCCCCCTGCATCGGTCCCCCTGCATTGGCTGTCCTGCATGTGCGTGGCGTACTGCATCGCGCATGTATCCGTGGCGTTACAATATCCCCGCAACTTGTGAAATTCTGTCACCCGTAAGCATCACTTTTACTGTTGTCGAGACAGTATGTCATTTCCCCTGTCGTAAATGTGGCGGGGGGTTGTTAGACAGGTTGCAGAATAGTTTTCAAAAGAGGAAGACACAGATGGCGCAAAAGCCTACGCATCTGCATGTGCCCGATATTCATGCTCCCGGCTGGCTGGGGGATTTTCGTGCGTTCCTGATGCGCGGAAACGTGGTGGACCTCGCGGTCGGTGTAATCATCGGCGCGGCCTTTACCGCAATCGTCAACAGCCTGGTGAAGGACATCTTCACCCCGTTCCTTGGCCTGCTGATCGGGGGGATCGACTTTACCAACCTGTTCATCACCCTGCGTGGTCCCCACATGCCCACCCTGGCGGAGGCGCAGAAGGCCGGGGCGGTGACGCTCAATCTTGGCGTCTTCCTTAACGCCGTGATCCAGTTCATTATTATCGGCTTTGTGATTTTCTGGGTGGTGCGCATCATCTCCCGCTTTGCCGAAAAGAAAGCCGCCGCACCCGCCGCTCCCCCGCCGCCGCCGCGCAGCGAGATCCTGTTGCAGGATATCCTTGACGTCCTCAAGGAACAGGAAAAATCGAAGACACCCCCCACCGCCTGATCCTTCGATCACGCATCGTGGCGAGATGATCTGCAAAGGGCGGGTTCCGGCATATGCCGGCCCCGCCTTTTTTTATGCCTGCGCCAATCCGTGGGCCCGCCCATTCGGGGTGGGCGCAGGAAACAGGTGACACAGGAACAAGAAGTACCAAGAATTACAGGGCGACATGTTTCAAGGAGGCGTCATCCGATATCCTTGCCCATGGAGTGGGGGAACGTGCTAGGCTCGGGGCCTGATGAAAAGTATTTTCAGGCAACTCCGCATGTCGGCCATCGCCATGGCCGGGTGCTGTATCCTCGCTGCCTGTCATGGGCAGGTAAGGGACGTCAATCACCTGCCCCCCGATGTGCAGAGCTATCTGCTGGTCACGACCTATGCGATGGCCGAAGGCGGCCTGCTCAGTCGTGTGCAGGACGGCGCCTTATCGCGTGAGCAGGTGCAGGATATGTCGATTTCGCTGAAATACGGCAAACTGATGATCCTGAACAACCTGATGCACCCGTCGCGGCGCAGGCGCGAGCGCGCGCGCCAGGCGGTTGAACTCATTATCGCCTGTACGGACCAGCCCGACATGACGCGCAAGGATGCCCCACCCGCGCCACGCTGCATCCCCGATGCCCGCACCCTGCTGAAGAATGCCGGGCGATAAGAGATTGTTTGAAAACAAGTCATTGATAAAAAAGGAAAGTTTTTGGGTGCTGCCTTTTTTCAGAAAGACAGCGTCTTCTGAAGCTTTTTAGAAAAAGCTTCACCAAAAACCTTTATAATTTCAGGGTATTATCGATCCTGACTTTTCAAACAGTCTCTAAGTCATGAAAAATGCCGCCTTAATATAATCAAGGCGGCATCCAGAATATCTTTGGTTTCAGGGGGCAACTGGTTGAAGGGGTAGAACCAGCAGCCCACTGAAATCGTTGGTCAAGCTTTTTCAAAAAGCCCTGCAAGATACCGCCTTTTCAAAAGAAAAGGCGGCACAGGAACTTTTCTGTTTTCTTCTCAGTGGGGTATTTCAAGAACCTTGCCATTCCAGAGGGACGGGAGGCCCTGATGGGGTTCAGTTTCGTGCCCCCGGTCGTGCATTGCGCCGCAGCCGCTTTTCACCCAGCAGCAAGAGCAGGGGGGCGGCGATGAAGATGGACGACGACGTCCCGACCACGATCCCGAACAGCATAACCCAAGCAAAGCCCGAAAGGCTGGCCCCCCCGAACAGCGCGAGCGGCAGCGCGGCAAGGAACACCGTGGATGAGGTGCCCAGCGTGCGGCTCAGTGTTTCGTTGATCGACAGGTTGATCAGTTCCGCCAGTGGCATGGAACGATATTTACGCAGGTTTTCGCGGATGCGGTCATACACCACCACCTTGTCATTGGTGGAATAGCCAAGGATCGTCAGGATGGCCGCAACCATCACCAGATCGAATTCGAAATGGGTCAGCACAAGGAACCCGACCGCCTTGGTCAGGTCCAGCACAAGCGTGACCACGGCGCTGACCGCGAATTCCCACTCAAAACGGAACCAGATATAGGCAAGGATCATCAGAAGGCTGATGCCCAGTGCAAGCATGCCGTTGCGGAACAGTTCCGCCGAAACGGAGGCCCCGACTGCATCCGCGCGCAAAACCTGCGCGCCGGGGATCGTGCCGATGGCATGGCGCACGGCATCGACCATGCCCTGCGTTTCGGCTTCATGCGCGGGGTCGCTCTGCGGTGGGGTATCAAGGCGGATCAGCACATCATCGGGACTGCCAAAGGACTGCACCCCCGCTGCCGTGACATGTTGTGTGGCCAGTGCCGCGCGGATGGCCGACACGTCGGCTGGTCCCTGCGTATGGGCTTCCACCACGATGCCGCCACGAAAATCAAGGCCAAGCGTCAGGCCCGGATGGAAGAACAGGATCAGGGACGCGACCGACAGCACGGCCGATGTCGCAAGCCCGATGAAGCGCCCGCGCATGAAGTCGATTTTCGTGCCACGGGGGACAAAACGCAAAAGGGGACGATCAAGGATCATGTCAGCGCGCCTCAGACCGGCAGGACTGTCGGACGGGTGCGCGCATACCAGCGCACCATCAGCATCCGTGACAGCACAAGGGTGGTAAACAGGGTCGTCACGATGCCGATCGTGATGGTCAGGGCAAAGCCCTTGACCGGCCCGGTTCCGAAAACGAACAGCATGACATGCGCAAGCAGCGCGGTGGCATTACTGTCGATGATGGTGGAGGTCGCGCGTTCGAAACCCGCCTGCATCGCCTGAAGTGCGGTGCGGCCACGTGCGATTTCCTCGCGGATGCGTTCATTGATCAGGATGTTGGCATCCACCGCCATGCCAAGGGTCAGCAGCATGCCCGCCATGCCCGGCAGCGTCAGCGTCGCTTCGAACATCGACAGGATGGCGATCATCAGCACCAGGTTGGCCATCAGCGCGATATTCGCATACCAGCCGAACCGGCCATAAAACAGGGCCATGAACGCGATCACGAGCACAAGCCCCGCCAGCAGGCTCATCGCGCCTGCCCGGATCGAATCGGCGCCCAGCGACGGCCCGATGGAGCGCTGCTCGATCACGTTCAGCGGCGCGGGCAGCGCGCCTGCGCGCAGCAGCAGCGCCATGTCGGTTGCCTGTTGCGCACTGAACCCGCCGGTGATCTGGCCCGAACCGCCGGTGATGGCGGTACGGATGACCGGGGCCTCGATCACCTTGTTATCCAGTACGATGGCAAAACGTTTGCCGACATTGGCGCGTGTAACCTCGCCAAACTGGCGCGCGCCGACGGAATCAAAGGTGAAGTTGACGGCCCATTCGCCGCTTTGCTGGTCAATGGAGGCCGATGCGTTCGTCAGGTCCGCGCCATCGACATCCACATGGGTGTAGATCGGCAGCGTGCCCTGTGAGGTCTCGCTCATCGGCACGATGGTCACGCCCGGCGGCGGCACGGCCGAACCGATTGCGGAATCCGCGACAAGGTGAAACGTCATCTTCGCCGTTGTGCCCAGAAGGTGCTTCACGCGCTCGGGGTCGCTGATACCTGGCAGTTCGACGATGATCCGGTCTTCGCCCTGACGGGTGATCTGCGGGTCGATGGCCCCGGTGGCGTCAATGCGGCGGCGCACGATCTCGATTGACTGTGTGATCGCATCGCGCGCGCGCTGGTGGCTGGCCTCGTCGGACAGGGCGACGGAAATCAGCCCATCGGGCGTCTGGGTCACGGTGAACTCTGACGGCACGTTCATCGGCATCGCCCGCAATGCCTTGAGGTCGGCTTCGGCTTCGGCCGGTGCGCGCGGGGCGAACGTCACCGCATGCGTGCCCGTTGTGAGGTTGCGATACCCCAGCCCGCCCTTCAGCAGTGTCTGGCGTGTCTCATCCGTCAGCGTCCGCAGCCGGTCGGAGGTGACGCTGTTCATGTCCACCTGCAACAGCAGATAGGACCCGCCGCGCAGGTCAAGCCCAAGGTGGACCTGCCGCCAGGGGATGGATTGCGCGGGCTGGCGCATGAAATTGGGCAGGCACAGCGCCAGGCCGATCAGGCATATGCCAATGACCGAAGCCATCTTGAGCCGACTATAATACATCATGACTGAAAGGAGTGCTCCCCACGCCCGGCCGCGGCCGGCTCCCTGTCTGTTGGTCTCGTATCTGTGGCGTCATGGCGTCATGGCGCATGACAACAGGGCGGGAACATGCCGGTCCACAGCGCAGGATGCAACCGCTGTTGCGGTGGTCGGGGTCATTGCGTTGCCGTTTTGTCGCATCCATGTGGGGTCTGGGGGCATGTCCACCCCCCATGCGTATTACAATATGCATCATCGGACGTGCGGGGCACGCGGGTTGTGAAACGCGTCCATTCATGACACTGCTCGGACATGAAAAAGCATGGTGTGGAGCGGCGGTAATGATGCAGGCACGGTCGGATGGCGCGATGGCGGGACGCCGCCTGCGGGTTGGAATCGCGGGCGCCGGGCATTTCGGGCGGTACCATGCGCTCAAGGTCGCGGCGTCCACGCGTGAAGCCCTGTCGGGCATTTATGATCCCGACCATGCGCGTGCCGAAAATGTCGGACAGGAGGCCGGGGGCGCACCCGCGCTGTCCTATGCCCGCTTGCTGGAGGTTTCGGACGCCATCGTGGTGGCCGCACCCGCCGAATATCATTTCGACCTGGCGCAACAGGCGCTGGAGGCGGGGCGGCATGTGCTGGTGGAAAAGCCGATCGCCGCCACGCTGGAACAGGCCGACCGCCTTGCCGCGCTGGCCACCGGGCATGGGCTTGTGCTGCAGGTTGGCCATCTGCTGCGTTATTCGGCGGAACATCGCGCGATTACCGAACGTATTACCCGTCCCCTTTATATCGAGGCGACACGCATCGCGCCGTACAAGCCGCGTGGAACGGATGTGTCGGTCATTCTTGACCTGATGATCCATGACCTCGATCTTGTGCTGGCGATCGTGGACAGTCCCATCGCCAGTGTCGATGCATTGGGCGCCGCCGTCAGTTCAGAGCATGAGGACATCGCCAATGCCCGTGTCCGGTTTGAAAATGGTTGTGTCGCCACCATCACCGCCAGTCGCATTTCCCTCAAGACCGAGCGGCGCATGCGTCTGTTTTCGCAGGAAGGATATCTGTCGGCGGATTTCATGCGCCGCGAACTGACGATGATCGGGCGCAAAAGCGGCCTGCCCCTGCCGGGGACGGGTGGTTTCAGGCGACAGAGCGTGACATGGAACGACCATGACACGCTGGCGGCGGAACATGAGGCATTTGCCGCGTCCTGCCTTGATGGCGCACCCGTTCTGGTGGATGCACAGGCCGGGCGGCGCGCACTTGCGGCGGCCCTTGCCGTGGGGCAGAGCATCGCCGATACCCGCGCGCGTATGGAGGTATCGGGACTGCTGCAGGGAGTGGATTAAGCGGTTATTTGGGGTGGCTTTTCAGGTTGTTTGAAAAAGCCCCCAAAATAACAATTTTTTTTCAGTAGGTTATCGGTTCCATCGCATTCCGGGCAGACTTTTGGAGACTGTTTGAAAAGTCAGGCGATATAACATCCTGAAATGATAAAGGTTTTTGGTGAAGCTTTTTTCTTAAAAAGCTTCGAAAGACGCCGCCTTTTTTCCAAAAGGTGGCACCCAAAAACTTTTCCTGTTTTCTATCAACGAGTTGTTGCCAAATAGTCTCTTAGTTCGATTTCAGGGATTCACGGAGCATTTCAAGCTCCAGCCACCGTTCTTCCGCTGCCGTCAGCCTGGCCTGCGCGTCTTCCAGTTTCCGTGTCGTGCTGGTGAAGGCATTCGGGTCACGGGCATAAAGGCCAGGATCGGCAAGGACGGTGCGCAGTTGCTCGATCTCCGCCTCCATGTCCGCGATCTGTCCAGGCAGGCGTTCAAGCGCATGCTGGTCCTTGTATGACAGCTTACGGCTTGCCGGTTTCGTAACAGGGGCCTGCGTGGCCCGTGCCTTGGGCGGGGTGGGGGCAACGTGCCGGGTGGCAAGGGTCGCATCCTGCCGTTGCGCCAGCATGTCGCTGTAGCCCCCGGCATATTCGATCCACCGCCCCGCGCCTTCCGCCATCAGGACGGAGGATGCGACACGGTCAAGGAAGTCACGGTCATGGCTGACCAGCAAGACAGTGCCCGAATATTCCGCAAGCATGTCCTGCAACAGGTCGAGTGTTTCAAGGTCAAGGTCGTTGGTCGGTTCGTCAAGAACCAGAAGGTTTGACGGCCGCGCCAGCGCACAGGCCAGCATCAGCCGCCCCCGTTCCCCCCCCGACAGGACGCCCACCGGCGTGCGGGCCTGTTCGGGGCGGAACATGAAATCCTTCATATATCCGATGACGTGGCGTTTTTCATGCCCGACCTGCACCATGTCGCCGCCCCCACCCGTCAGCGTGTCGGCAAGGGTGCTGTTGGGGTCAAGCTGCCTGCGCTGCTGGTCCAGTGTGACGATGGACAGCGCCGTGCCAACCGTGACGGTACCACTGTCGGGCGTATCCAGCCCCGTCATCAGGCGCAGCAACGTACTCTTGCCCGCCCCGTTGGCCCCTACGATACCCAGCCTGTCGCCGCGCAGGATACGCAGGTCGAGATCACGCACGATGTCGTGCGCGCCATAGGATTTGCACAGGTTTTCGGCAACGGATACCAGCTTGCCCGACAGTTCGGATTCCCGCGCTTCCATCCTTGCCCCGACGGCGGGCTTGATCGCTTCGCGCCGGGTCTGGCGCAGGGTGGCAAGTTCGGCCACACGGCGGACATTGCGCTTGCGCCGCGCCGTCACGCCATAACGCATCCAGTCTTCCTCGCGCGCGATCTGGCGATCGAGCTTGTGCGCCTCGCGCTCTTCCTGCTCCAGCACCTCCTCGCGCCAGGTCTCGAACCTGGCAAAGCCGTGGTCAAGCCTGCGCGTGATCCCACGGTCCAGCCAGACGACCGAGCGCGACAGCGTTTCCAGCAGGCGACGGTCATGGCTGATGATGACCATGGCCGAAGACAGCGACAGAAGTTCGCGTTCCAGCCATTCGATGGTCGGCATGTCGAGATGGTTTGTCGGTTCATCCAGCAGCAGCAGGTCAGGTTCCGGCGCCAGTGCGCGCGCCAGTGCGCAGCGTCGTGCCTCGCCCCCCGACAGGTTGGCCGGGTTTTCAAGCCCCGTCATGCCCAGTTCCGACAGAAGCGCCGTCGCCCGGTAATCCGGATCGCCCGGCCCCATGCCCGCCAGTACGTAATCCAGCGTCGTTTCAAACCCTGACAGGTCGGGTTCCTGCGGCAGGTAGCGCACGGTCGTGCCCGGTTGAAGGAAGCGTGTGCCAGAATCCGCCTGCAATTCGCCCGTGGCAATGCGCAGCAATGTCGATTTGCCGCAGCCATTGCGCCCGACAAGGCAGATGCGTTCGCCCGGCGCCACGCCAAAGCCCGCCCCGTCAAGGAGCGGCGCACCGCCGAGGGTCAGGGTGATATCCTGAAGGAGGAGAAGGGGAGGTAAGGCCATGCGCGTTTGTCACCTACTCCCGCCGCAGGCGCAAGGGGGACGATCACACCCGGCCGGGGCGCGCCCAAGCGTCACATATCCCCAAACACACCCCTTTGGGATACATATTTATGGGACATGCGCACGGAACATATATTCCGTCAGGCAGGGGCGTTGGCCTGCTTTCACGCCGTGGTCCCGATCACCGCGTCAGTGTCCGCGACGGGTTCTATGGGCGCGTGTCAGCGTACGAGCGTTGCCGGGTGCGTGTTATCGGGCAACGGTGGCTTCGAGCGTCCGCAGGAATGCCTGCCCCCATCCCAGTGCGGTGCAGCCCTCCAGATGCGTGCGGCATGCCTGCCAGCGTTCGCGGCGTTCGGCCTTGGGCATGCCCAGCGCACGGTTCAGCGCATCGGCAAGGTCATCATGGTCCAGCGGATTGACCAGCAACGCCGCCTCCAGCTGCCGGGCGGCCCCGGCCATGCGCGACAGGATCAGAACGCCCGGATCATCGGGGTCCTGTGCCGCAACATATTCCTTGGCCACCAGATTCATGCCGTCACGCAGCGGCGTGATATAACCGATCTGCGCCTGGCGCATGTAACCGGCCACGACACGGCGCGCGCTGCCGCGCGTCAGGAAACGCAGCGGGGTCCAGTCGGCCTGCCCGCGCTGTGCATTCAGCTTGCCGATCATCCCTTCGAGTTCCTGGCGCAATGCCCTGTAGGAGGGGACATCCACCCGGCTTTCAGCGGCAATCTGCAGGAACGTCACGTTGCGTTGCCATATGGGATAGCTTTCAAGCAGGCGGTCATAACCTGCCAGCCGGTCGCACAGGCCCTTGGTCGGGTCCATGCGATCCACCCCGAAAATCAGTTTCCGCCCGGCAAGGGAGGAACGCAGTTGCTTCAGTTCCGGGGCCTCTACTGCCTCGGCGGCGGTCCGGGCGAAGGCATCGGGGTCGATTTCCACCGCGAAGGAGCCAACGCGCACCGTATGCCCCTCGAACGACAGGGTATCTGGGGCAACCAGCCTGGCGCCTGCCGTGCGTTGTGCGGCAAAGATGAAATTGGCGGTGTCGTCGCTGGTCTGGAAACCCAGAAGGTCCGCGCACAGCATGTCCCGCAGGAATGTGCCCCCGTCTGGCGCGATGGCCAGCATGTCTGGCGCGGGGAAGGGGGTATGCAAGAAGAAGCCGATCGGCATGTTGACCCCCTTGCGGCGCAGTTGCGCGGCAAGGGGCAGCAGGTGATAGTCGTGGATCCAGATCGTATCGTCGTCGCGCAGCAGTGGAAGCAGGTTTTCGCAGAACCGTTCGTTTACCGACCAGTAGGTCGAAAGTTCGCGGCGTTCGAAATGTATGAACTCCGGCAGGGAGTGCATCAGCGGCCACAGGGTCGAGTTGGAAAAGCCGGTATAGTAATGTTTGTGTTCGGCCGGTGTCAGGCCGATCGTGGCGTATTCGACCCCCCCTGCGTGCTGGATCTGTGGCGGGGTGGTTTCCGCATCCGCGCTGGTGGTGCCGTTCCACCCGAACCACATCCCGCCCTGCAGTGCGAGCAGGTCATGCAGCACAACCGCCAGCCCCCCGGGCCTCAGGCCCTCCTTGGGAACGGGGACGCGATTGGAGACGATGACCAGCCGTTTCATATTTTCCTCTTCCAATCTGTCCGGGCATCCCTGCCGGCGCGTAGGCCCGTTCCCGGCCGATGCGTTCCTTGCTGGCATGCGTGACCAAGGGTGCCATCACAATGTCGCAGGGGGCAGGCCCGACGCAAGGCGGTCGTTGTCATGCCTGTACCGCGCGACTGTTCTGCGTCCTGCCCCGGTGTTGTGGGGTGTTGCCCCACCCCATAGGCAGGAAGGGCCGGGCAAGGGCAAAGGTAACAGCAATATGCACACGCCCTGCCGTCCCGCCCCGGTCGATCCTGTGGGCGGTACGGTGATCGGCCGCAGGCAGTTACAAGGTCAGTCCAGTATGGTCGGCCCGGACGCGTTCATCAGGATTTCGGGTCCAGAACGCTGGTTTCAGGGGCGCTGCTTTCAAGTGGGCTGGTTCGGGGCGTGTTAGCTTAGGGGCAGGCCACCACTGACTGCCTGATACGTTGCGATCGCCAGTGTCAGGGGCTCAAACGGTTTGGTGATGACAAAGGCGGGTTCAATGCGTTCCCCCGTCAGCAGGCGTTCGGGATAGGCGGTGACGAAGATCACGGGAATGTTCTGCTGTTGCAGGATCTGCGATACGGCCGCCATGCCATCACCCCCCGCACCAAGGTTGATGTCGGCAAGGATGAGGCCGGGACGTGTGCGCGTCGCGATTTCGATGGCTTCCTTTTCCGTTGCGGCGACACCGGCGATCCTGTGTCCGCATTTATGGACCAGTTCTTCGATATCCATCGCGATGATGGGTTCGTCCTCGATGATCAGGACATTCGTCTGCGCGCATGAACGCAGGCCGGAATATGCATGTTCCAGCGTGACGCGCGCCGTATCTTCGTCCAATCCCAGAACGCGCGCCGCATCCGCAAGGCTCAGTTCCTCAAGTGCGGTCAGCAGCAGCAGTTGCCGGTCCAGTACCGTCAGCTCGCCAGTGGCGCACTGCGCGGTGGAAGACATGTAATGGCGCGATATCCATTGGTACAGGCGCAGGCGCGGGCGCAGGGTGGGATCATCGACGGCGATAAGTTCACGCAGACTCTCGGCCACGAGGAGATCCCCCCGTGACTGGCTGCCGGACAGCGCCCTTGCATAGCGTCTGGCGTAAGGAAGGGCGCGGAGCAGATCTTGACGCCGGGAAAGCGGCATGTGGACTTTATCCCCCCGAAGAAATTGTTACACCATAAACCATTACGGCGTTAGGCTGCCTGACCAAGGAGAGTTGAACACACTGACCCAGAGCATATCAGCCAATACGCAGAGCGTAACCCAACTGCGCAAGGAGATCATGTCTCTTTTGCCGCAATTGCGGGGCTTTGCCAGATTTTTGACCGCGGAGGTGTCCTCCGCCGATGATCTTGTGCAGGAAACGGTCCTGCGTGCGCTGGCCGCGCTGGATCAGTTCCAGCCGGGCACGAACCTGCGTGCGTGGCTTTATACCATCGCGCGCAACCTTTTTTATGAAACCGCGCGCAGGCGCAGGCGTGAACGTGATGTGATGTCTGATTACGCCGCAAGTCCCGACCTTGCGCGTTCCGACGCACCCGCCAGCCGTGGCGATGACCTGCGCGACCTTGATGGGGTGATATGGCGGCTGACGCCCCGCCTGCGCGAGGCGCTGTTGCTGGTGGGGGTGCAGGAAATGACCTATGCGGAGGCGGCGGACGTATGCGGCGTAAGCGTCGGCACGGTCAAGGCGCGGGTGTCGCGCGCGCGGGCGCAGATCATGGTCATGGTGAACGCCGCGCGTGATGGCGCGGCAATGCCCGATCTGTCCGGTATGTCCCCACACGACGATCCCCCGGAATAAGGGGCAGGGGACGGCCGCTTTGGCACCATGGGGCGTGGGGTGGGCTACAACTCACGGTTATGTTACAATGCGGATGCAACCCTTTTCCCGGCCCGTTCATTGGACGGGTATGAAAGGGGACAAGACAATGACAAATGACTTTCACGACCAGGTGATAGCACTCCTGCCCCGACTGCGGGTTCAGGCCCTGTCCTTGACGCGTAACCGCGCGGCTGCTGATGACCTTGTGCAGGACGCCGTGTGCAACGCGCTATCCGCGCAGCACAGCTTTACCCCCGGAACGAACTTTCCCGCATGGATGCACCGTATCCTGCGCAACCGCTTTATCTCCGACCTGCGCAAGAAGCGCGAAACCGGCGATATCGAGGATGTTCCCACCGCAGCGCTGGCATGCAGCGGCGCGCATGAGGAACGCCTTGCGGTCAAGGAACTGGCCAGCGCGATGGACCGCCTGCCCGCCGATCAGCGCGAGGCGCTGGTGATGGTTGTCATGCAGGGCATGAGCTACGAGGAGCTTGCCGAAGCCAGCGGATGCGCCGTTGGCACCGCCAAGAGCCGCGTTTTCCGCGCCCGCCGCCAGCTTGAGACATGGCTTGAAGGTGAGGAGCAGAGCACGGAGACGGTGCGCCTGCGTGGAGTCGTCGCCCGCCTGCGTCAGGGGGGCGTCGCCCGCGACGAGCTTCGCTCGCGCTAGGGGTATTGGTTACCAATTCTTAAAAATGGCACTTTGAATTGTGATCAAAATGTGGCACGGGAGGAGGCGGGGTCTTGGTTGTTCCCGACTTCTTTCGGAAAATAGATTGCAACTGCGATGCTTATCCGAAGTTTGTGGGTAGATGAATATAAGCTTCGGGATGATGAGATGCCGTTAAAGGAGAACTGTCCTCCTAGGCAACAACCAGATAAAAAAAGCAAAAACAGTTCGGATGATGCATTCGAACTGTGGTTGAAGCGGGGACTGCACCAATTGTTCGATGATGTGGCCAACGAACCGGTACCTGACGAACTGCTGCGCTTGATAGAAAACGACCGCGAGCGTAAAAAATAGATGAACACCATGTTCCGCCGTTCCGCCCCCAGGAATGGCGAGGGCAGGTCGTACCGCACCCTTCTTCGTATCGGGCGTATGTTCGATGCGGTGCGGGTGCGGATGATGGCCATCATCCTGTTCGCGGCAATGCCCATCGCCCTGATCGGCGCGGTGCAGGCATGGCGTAATTATCACAAGACACTTGCCGCCCCCGGTTATCGTACCGACATGACGCTGGAGCGCGTTAACCTCGAAATCCGTCATGAGGTCGATGACCTTGGCAGCATGCTGCGTGTCGTCGGCCATATGGCGCTTGATGACGAAGGTATCCGGCGCATGCTGGAACTGGCGCAGTCCCTGACGGGGCATCATTATGACCAGATCGCGCTGGTGGATGCGTTGGGCAACATCGTGACGCAGGTGGGGCGGACAGAGGGCGCGCATCGCCTTGTCCTTGACGACATGCCTCGTTTCCAGGGGGACGTGCGTGTCTCCTATATCAATGGCGGGGCGGAGTCCCACAACCTTCCCATCGCCTTTCGCGTGACCGTTGCAACCATGATCGGCGATGGCAGCGGCCACCTTGCCCGTAGCGGGTTCCTGACGGCCATCATGCCGCTGTCGTGGGCGGACCGGAAGCTGCGTCCGGGTGATCCCCGGCTTGATATCGTCGTGCGCGACAATCCGGTTGCGATATGGGTGCTCAACCCCGACGGGTCCGCCGCCGCCCCCCTGTGCGGGGATTGCGACTGGCCCCTGATGCCGTCGGCCATGCTGCTGGGGCGGGTGCAGCGGATCATGCGCAATGGGCATGACCATGCGCGTGGCACCCTGCCTGATGGCGCCTTCTCCCTTGGCCGGGTGGAAGGTGGTGTGTTCGTGCTGGCCGCGACGCGGCGCAATGCAAAGGAACGCCATGCGGTGCTGATGTTCGCCATTGCGCTGGTCAGCAGCGGGCTGCTGTTGCTGACGGGGTTGCTGGGTGCTTCGAAAAGCGCGGATGTGCTGATTGTCTCCCCCCTGCGCAAGCTCACCGCGTCGGTCAATCTGTGGCAGCTTGGCGGTGTGTATGATGTGCGTTCCAACTGGGCGATGCCGTTCGAGGTGCGCCAGCTTGCCCATGCCTTCAGCAAGGCGACACGCCGCCTGGCGCGCCATGAACGTCGGCTGGAACGTGCGGCCGTGCGGCAGGAGCTGCTGCTTAAGGAAATGCACCACCGGGTCAAGAATAACCTGCAGATCGTGGCCTCCCTGCTGAACCTGCAGGCCGGGCGTATCACGCAGCCCGCCGCGCGGGAGGAGTTCGCGCAGGCGCGTGACCGTGTGCGCGCGCTGGCGACGCTGCATCGGTATCTGTACGCCGAAGGTGGGTTGTACAACCTGAATATGCAGAGTTTCGTGCGTGAACTGTGCGGTCAGATCATGCATGCGATCGGGGAGGCGGATGACGGGCGCATCACCCTTGATATCCAGGTGGAAGACCTGCTGATGGTTCCTGATCAGGCGGTGCCGCTGGCCCTGATCGTGACGGAGGCGGTTAGTAATACCATAAAATACGCCTTCCCCGATGGTGCGCGCGGCACGTTGGAGGTCGGGTTGCGTCAGGTGGACAGGATGCGCGCCTGCCTGTGGATCGCCGATGACGGCGTGGGCATGGCGGCGGGGCGCGTACGGCGCGGAAACGAGGAACGTAGCGGCATCGGGCTACAGCTTATCCGTGGTTTCGCCCGGCAACTGGGGGGGGAGTTGCAGATGTTCGAGGAAAACGGCACGCGTTATGTGCTGGTGTTCGTCCTGCAGCAGCCCGAACCCGATCAGGATGATATCTGAGGGGTAAAAATTGCATGGCTGCCCCATGCCAGCGTTACACCCCCATGGGGCCTGATGACTGTCCCTGATCCGGTTCATTCGGTATAGGGAGCGATCATGAGTGATGACAAGACAGTGATGAAGGCGTGGACGCGGGCGCAGTCACGTCTGGGGCGCAGGCAGGCCATGCCGGTCGTGTGCCTTGGCCTGATCTCCAGCATGCTGGGCGCGGGGCAGGTATGGTGCGTGGCCAATGTGCTGGGCCATGTGCTGCTGCCGTCCGGTGCGGGGATATCTGCGCAATGGTCCCTGATGGGGCTGGTGGTCGCAGCGGTGCTGCGCGCCGTGTGCCAGGCGCTTTCGGACATCGCGGCGGCACGCGCGGGCATGCATGCCCGCAGGCGGCTGCGTGGCGATGTCGTGTCTTCCATCCTTAATGGCGGTCCCGCCCTGCTGCGTCAGCATCACAGCGGCGCGCTGACGGCGCTGACGGTGGACCGGATCGAGGCGCTTGACGGTTTCTTCGCCCGCTGGCTGCCTGCATCCGTGCTGTGGATGGCCGCGCCCTTCATCCTTGGTGTCATCGCCGCTTTCGTGCAGCCCGGCTCGGCGCTGGTCATGGCGTTGTGCGGGATCGCAGTGCCATTCGGGCAGGCGCTTTTCGGGATCGGGGCGGCTGTTGCCTCACGCAACCAGTTCCTTGCGATGCAGCGGCTACAGGCGCGCTTTCTTGACCGTGTGCGCGGGATTGCGACCATCGTGCTGGCCGGGCGGACGGAGGACGAGGCCCGCAGGCTGGCTGCTTCCGCCGATGACCTGCGGCGGCGCACGATGAAGGTGCTGCGTGTGGCGTTCTTGTCTTCGGCATCCATTGACTGTGCCATGGTCGTGGCCTTGGTGGTCATTGCGCTGCGCAACGGGGCGGCGCTGCTGGCGCTGCACCAGTCGGGGGCACCGGCGGCGCAGATGACGGAAACGGCGGTACGCGCCCTGTTCGTGGTGCTTCTGGTGCCGGAATTCTTTGCGCCGTTCCGCGGGCTGGCGCTGGCGTATCAGGATCGTGCCCATGCCTCTGGCGCTGCGGCGGCGATGCTGGCACTGCCGTCCGCAACCCAGGTCCGCGCGGCGGAGGAGACGGTCCTTGACGCAGGTGGACACCACGGTGTTGGCGTGCGTTTCGAACATGTCGATTTCACATGGGATGCCGCGCGCGGCCCCACCCTGCGTGATGTCAGCTTTAGTGTGCCCGCCGGTCAGACGGTGATCCTTGCCGGGCCTTCAGGTTCGGGCAAGTCGAGCCTGATTGAAATGCTGCTTGGCTTCATTGCCCCGGCGCGGGGACGGGTGCTGCTGAATGATACGGACATTACGACGATCCTGCCGCAGGCGTTGAGCGAGATGATCTCATGGATCGGGCAGAAGCCGGTGCTGTTTGCGGGTACCTTGCGCGAAAATATCCTGTTCGCCCGTCCCGACGCGGACGAAGGCGCGGTGCAGGCGGCAATCCGTGCCGCGTCGGTTGATCGCTTTGCCGAAGGGCTGCCACAGGGACTGGAAACCCGTATCGGCGAAGGTGGGTTCGGCCTGTCGGGTGGGCAGGCACAGCGCATCGCGATTGCGCGGGCTTTCCTCAAGGACGCGCCGCTGCTGCTGCTGGATGAACCGACATCGCATCTCGACCCCGCGACGGAGGCAGACGTCTTCGACTGCCTGCGCAGGTTGGCGCAGGGCAGGACGGTCATCCTTGCCAGCCATTCGGCGGCGGTGGGCACCTTTACGGGGCAACGGGTCGATCTTGACCATGGACAGGTGATTTCAGGGGAAACGGCGGCATGATGCGTTCGCGCACGGAACATCGTCACCATACCGGCCGGCGGGGGCATGTCCTTGCGCCTGTCCTGACGATCCTGTCGATCTGGAGGCTGCGCGCGCCGTTGCTGACGGCGGGGTGCATCCTGTCGCTGCTGGCGCTGTTATGTGGCCTGTTGCTGACGCGTGAGGCGGGGATACGTGTCGCGGGCATGGCGATGGGCGGCATCGTGATTACGGTTGCCGCACTGCGTGTGCTTGGCATCGCCCGTGTTGTCATGCGTTATGTGGAACGCCTGGTGACACATGACGCGATGTTCCGCGCGCTGGCGGATGTGCGTGTGTGGTTTTTCCGCCATCTGGCGCGGGGTGCGGCGGCAGGGCTTGGTTTCCGTCGTGCGGGCGACCTGCTGTCGCGGCTGGTGTCGGATGTGGAGACGCTGGACGGTCTGTATCTGCGCATCTTCGTGCCGCTGGCTGGGGCGCTACTGGTGCTGCCGTTCCTGTTCATTGCAATCAACCTGGTCAATTCGCCGCTGGCCATCGCCATTACCGTGCTGTTCGCACTGGGGGCGTTCGTACTGCCCGCATGTGCCGCCGTGCTGGCGCGGCGTGATGGCGGGCTGGTCAACCACCATGCCGCACAATTGCGTATTGGTGTGCTGGACATGGTCAGCGGCCTGCGTGAAATCCGTACTTTTGGGGCCGAAGGGCGCATGCTGGCGCATGTCACGGCGCGTGACGACGCCCTGTTCCGCGCACAGATGCGCCAGTCACGTGCGCTCGCGCTTGCAGGGATGGCATCCTATCTGTGTGGGCAGGCGGCGGTGGTCGTGGTGCTTGCGGCGGCGCTGGGTATCGGCGGCATGGGGCCGCTGGCCCCGCTGCCTGCGGCAGGTGTGCTGTTCCTGACGGTTGCGGCGTTCGAAAGCATCGGCGGCCTGACCCGTGCCGGTGCGCTGGCGGGAAATGTGACGCGCGCGGCAGAGCGTGTGGTGGCCGTTGATATCCCCCCCCATGCGGCAATCGCGCAGGGGAATGCCCCGGCCCCGGCGGGTACGGATATCCGGTTTGAAAACATCCATTTCCGTTGGGACAGCGATCGTGTGCCGGTATTCGACGGCCTGTCGCTGGATATTCCCGCAGGCAGCCGTGTGGCCGTGCTGGGACCGTCGGGGGCGGGCAAGTCCACGCTGGCGGCACTGTTGCTGAAGGTCGTGTCCCCGGATGCGGGGCGTGTGCTGCTGGGTGGGGTTGATATCGCGACCATCGGTGATGATGCACTGCGGCAGCGCATGGCGTGGCTGTCGCAGGCAACGCACCTGTTCGAGGATACGATTCGTGCAAACCTTCTGCTTGGGCGGCCCGATGCCTCTGATGATGATTTGTGGGTCGCGCTGGACCGGGCGCGGGTGGGGGATCTGGTGCGTGACATGCCCGAGGGGCTTGAGACATGGCTTGGCGAAGGGGGCGCGCGTGTTTCCGGCGGGCAGGGACGGCGCATCGCGCTGGCGCGGACCCTGCTGTCGCAGGCGCCGATCCTGATCCTTGATGAACCCGCCACCGGGCTGGATGCCGGGACGGAACAGGAATTCCTGCGCACCCTGAACGAAGTGACGCAGGGACGCACCGTCATCCTGATCGCCCATCGTTTGACGGGGGTGGAAGAACTGGATCAGGTATGGCGTATTTCTGGCGGTCATGCCGTCACGACAGCGCAGTAATGGGCGTCGTGTGGCCGGAAAGGATTGACGCAGGCAGGCGCAGCGGGCACGAAGTAGCGGAAATTAGGGGTCATATCGTACCTGCGTAACAATAATGGGGCGCGGCCGCGACGATCCCGTGTAAAATATATTTTTATCAGGAGTGGTCCATCATGCGTCGCCTGTCTCTCCTTTTGGGTCTTGGTCTTCTGGCGGGTTGCGCGGGGGGACATCCCGCGAAGTTCGTTGTCTTCTTTACCCAGAATTCTACCCAGCTCGACACCCCTGCCCAGACGGTCATTTCCCAGGCGGCGCAGCGCGCGCTGGCGCATAATGCCACGGTCCGCGTCGAAGGCTATGCCGCGGCGTCCAAGGATCTGTCGGCTGATGAACTGCTGGCGATCGACCGCGCCAAGATCGTGGCCCGCCAGCTTGCCGTTGATGGCGTGGATGCCAGCCGCATCCGCCAGCAGCCCCGTGGCCCCGTGAATAACGAGGACGGCGCCCTTGCATCCCGTCGTGTCGAGATCGAGGTCGTCCGCAACTGATCCCCGCCGCAATGAGGCCGCCGGTGACGTGGGCCCTGCATGTGGTGGCGGGTCTGTGACGATGGCCGCGGATATCGACATGTCCCCGCGCGGCATATTGTCGCGTGTCTTTGGCTTCCCTGATTTCCGCGGCCTGCAACAGCAGGCGGTGGATCAGGTCATGGCGGGGCAGGACTGCCTCGTCCTGATGCCGACCGGTGGCGGCAAGAGTGTCTGTTACCAGGTGCCCGCGCTCAGTCGCCCGGGCACCGGTCTTGTCATCTCCCCCCTGATCGCATTGATGGACGATCAGGTCGCGGCCCTGCGCCAGCTTGGCGTCAATGCCGGCGCCCTGCATTCGGAGCAGGAGGCCGATGACGCGGCGCGTGTCCGTTCGGACCTTGCGTCGGGGCGGCTGGATATCCTGTATGTCTCGCCCGAGCGGCTGCTGTCGCCGGGAATGCTCGAACGTCTCTCGCGGTTGACATTGTCGGTCATCGCGATTGACGAAGCGCACTGCATTTCCGCGTGGGGGCATGAATTCCGTCCCGAATACCGCGCGCTTGCGACCCTGCCGGACCATTTCCCCGGTGTGCCACGCATCGCGCTGACCGCGACGGCAGACCCGCGCACGCAAAGCGATATCCTCGAAGCCCTGGCGATGCCTGATGCCACGGTGCTGAAGGCAAGTTTCCATCGCCCCAACCTTGATGTCGTGGTGCGTCCCAAAACATCGGAAATGCGCCAGCTTGTCGGCATCCTTGACCGGCACAAAGGGGAGGCGGGCATCGTCTATTGCGGCAGTCGCAACAAGACGGAGCGGATTGCAAAATCCCTGTGCGATCGCGGCTATGTCGCGCTGGCGTTCCATGCGGGCCTGTCACCGGTGGAAAAGCGCGCCGCCCTGATGCGGTTCCGTTCGGGGGAGGCCGTCATCATCGTGGCCACCATTGCGTTCGGCATGGGAATCGACCGTCCTGATGTCCGCACGGTCGTGCATCTGGACATGCCATCCTCGCCCGAGGGATATTATCAGCAGATCGGTCGCGCCGGGCGTGATGGGGAGGCAGCCGAAACCGTGCTGCTGTACGGGGGGGACGATATCGCCCGTGCCCGTTACTGGCTGGAACAGTCAAATGCCCCCGAGGCCCAGCGCCGGATCATGAGCGCCCGGCTGGAGGCGATGATTGCTCTGGCCGAGACGACAGGATGTCGGACAGAGGCGCTGTTGGCATGTTTCGGCGAACGTCTGGAACAGCCTTGCGGGCATTGTGACAACTGCCGCAACCCCGCAGTGACATTTGATGGCACGGTTGCGGCGCAGAAAGTGCTGTCGGCCATTTATCGCACGGGGCAGCGTTTCGGGGCGGTACATGTGGCTGCCGTCCTGCGTGGCAAGACGTCCGACATGGCCACACGGCATGGCCATGACCGGCTGAGTGTCTATGGCATTGGCAAGGACCGGCCGGAGGCCTTCTGGCGTGGTGTGATCCGGCAGTTGATTGCCCGTGGCGCGATTCGTGTGAGTGGCGAATATAATGCGCTTTCCCTTGACGAAGCACGGGCGCGTCCCATCCTGAGGGGGGAGGAGGTTGTCTCCCTGCGCGAGGATGCGACCGATGACCTGCGTGCGGCGGCGGCAGGGGAACGACGTGGCGGCAGCGGCCGGTTCGATCCCGACACGCTTGCGCCAGAGGTGGCGGCGGTGTTTCGCGCGCTCAAGGCGTGGCGGCTGGGGGAGGCGCGGGAACAGGAAATCCCGCCTTATGTGATTTTCCACGATGCCGTGCTGCATGACATCGCACAGGAACATCCCACCAGCCTGCATGAACTTGGCACCATAAAGGGGGTCGGGTCGTCAAAGCTGGAACGTTATGGCGATGCGGTGTTGCAGGTCCTGTCCGAAACGCCACTGACCTGATGGGGCGAAAGTAACATCCTGCGATCAGGATGAAGTTCTTGGCGGTGCTTTTTGAAAACAGCGTCCGGGATCGTCGTATTTTTTTGAAATGGGGTGTCCGGGAACTGTTATTACTGTTTTCAATGCGTTATTTTGAAACAGTTTCCAATGGATGATGAATGCGCGCGCCCTCAGGGATCCCTGGGGCGCGGCATTCCTGCCTGAATTGAGTGGTTGCCATGCGTTGTCCGTTTTGTGGACATGAAGATACCCAGGTCAAGGACAGCCGCCCGCATGAGGACGGGGCCGCGATCCGCAGGCGCCGCATCTGTGCATCATGTGGGCAGCGTTTCACGACGATAGAACGGATTCAGTTACGTGACCTTATCGTCGTCAAGGCCGATGGCAGGCGCGTGCCGTTTGAACGTGACAAGCTGGCCCGTTCCGTACGCATCGCCCTGCGCAAGCGCCCGGTGGACGAGGAGCGTATCGAACGTATCGTCAATGGCCTTGTCCGTCATCTTGAGGCGGCGGGAGAGCCGGATATCCTCTCGGTCGATATCGGACGCAGGGTGATGGAAACTTTGCGGGAAGTCGATTCGGTTGCTTATATCCGCTTTGCCAGCGTGCATTGGGATTTCAGGGAAACCAAGGATTTCGCCGCGATACTGGAGACGATCTCCACCTCGGTTGCGGCGGATACGGCCCCACGGGAAGGGGATGACCCGCCAATAGGGGACAAATGACGGCGAAAGCCTATGGACCCCATGCGCCAAAGAGGCGATGAAGCCCAGCATTGCGCACGACGCCCGACAGGCAGGAGAGAGTTGAGATGACACAGACAGGCGCCCCCGCCCCCGATGACACCCCCCGTAACGACAGGAACAGGTCACGCACGGCATCGCGTGTGGGCGCGGTGCAGGCCCTGTTCCAGATCGAGCAGGGGGGCGATAACGCCGAAAATGTGGTGTCGCAGTTCACCCATCACCGCCTGCCGACCGGCAAGACGTCGCTGGGTTATGCCGAAGGGCAGGTGCCCGATGCCGATATACGCCTGTTTACCGCCATCGTGCGGGGCAGTGTGGCCCGGCAGGCGGATATCGACGCGATGGTGGCGGATGTCCTGCCTGCCTCCTGGCCGATGGATCGCCTTGATCCCGTGCTGCGCGCGCTGCTGCGTGCGGCGGGCGGGGAACTGACGGCGCAGGACCCGGCACCCAGCCGCGTGATCATCAATGAATACATGGATGTCGCGCACGGTTTCTTCTCTGGTGACGAACCGCGCATGTTGAATGGCGTTCTCGATGCGATGTCACGCCGTATCGCGGGGACGGATGCTGCGCCTGCGACTCCGGCGCCCGGTGCGGAACCTTCGGCCATCTGAGCCACATACGCGACGGCACGGGGGCGCAGGGAGGGACAAGGCGATGTCCAGTCACCCAACAGGGGAAACAGGTGCCGTGCCTGCGGAATTCGGCTTTATCGGGCGCATCTTCCGCCCCCTGGCGGGTGAAGGTGCGCTCGACCTGCGGGATGATGCCGCCGTCATGACCCCGCCCCCGGGGCGCGAAATGGTGATGGCCGTCGATGCAATGGTCGAGGGCGTGCATTTCCTGTCCGATGACCCTGCCGACACGGTGGGGCGCAAGCTGTTGCGCTGTAACCTGTCCGATCTTGCCGCCATGGATGCGACGCCGCTTGGCTATCTGCTGACGGTGGCGCGGCCCCGGCATCTTGCGGAGGCATGGTTTGTGGCCTTTGCAGGGGGGCTGCGTGTGGATCAGGATGCATACGGGCTTGGCCTGCTGGGCGGGGATACGACCTCAACCCCGGGGCCTGTGGTGCTGTCGCTGACGATCGTGGGGCATGTGGCCCCCGGATGCGCGCTGCGCCGCACGACGGCGCGTGCGGGCGACGGACTGTGGGTGACGGGCACCATCGGTGATGGGGCGCTGGGGCTGCTGGCGCTGCGTGGACAGGTGCCGGATCCCGACCATGCCCTTGCCGCGCGCTATCGCCTGCCATGCCCGCGTCTGGGGCTTGGGTTGCATGGCATTGCCTCGGCCGCGATGGATGTCTCGGACGGCCTGGTACAGGATGCCGGCCATCTGGCGCGGGAAAGCGGGCTGGGCGTGGTGATCGAGGTCGATCAGGTGCCGCTGTCCGATGCCGCGCGGGCGGCGGGGCCACAATGGCGCGAAACCTGCCTGACGGGTGGCGATGACTATGAACTGCTGCTGGCGGTGCCACCTGATCATGAACAGGCCCTGTTGGCGCGTGGCCGCCATCACGGGGTGCGTATGACGCGCATCGGACGGTTCGTCGATCCCACGGCTGGGACCGGTGTCAAATTATATGATGCGCAGGGGAATGTGGTGAAAGTCGCGCGGACAGGGTGGAGCCATCTTTAGCCGCCATGTGGCTGGCGGGCGTCCTGAAGCGGTGATCTAACAGGCATGATCCCCAACATCAGCGGCTCTTGGTGACGCTTTTTTCCCAACTGCCGCGCGCCATGCTGCATGTGGGGAAATACACTCCCGCCCCGCGACCCCTATCGGTTTATGATATATTATTTCAAAGGGCCGCCGGGATCGTGATGGGCGATGGAAATGGGGTCTGTGGCCTATAGGTCATCATCCGTCAGGGGACGGTCATATACGCGGTAACGTTTGTAGGGATGCGGCGTGATCCGTTCGATCAGGCGGCGGATCGGCAGGTTGCTTTCCAGAACCCAGCCAAGTTCCACCGTGCGGTAAGGCAGGGTACGACCGCGCTTCATCAGTTCGGAAATCGCCAGTGCGGGCATGATCGCGCCAAGTGCCGTGCCCTCCAGCCGGGAACTGACGCCCAGCAGGATGACGCGCGCGGAATGGAATTCATGCCGCAGGAGCCGCTTGCCGAGTTTCAGCCATCCCACCGGTGACGGCGCACCGCCAAGATCGGCGGAGATGTCATAGACATTGGGCACCACCAGCGCGAAGGCCACCGGGTCGCCATCCTGTTCGATCAGGACATAATGTTCGGGCTTCAGCAGGGGGCGAAGCTCGCTGATCATGCCGTTCATCTCGTCACGGGTCAGCGGGAGGGAACCCCAGTTGTTGCGCCATGCGTCATTATAAAGCCGACGCAGGGTTTCCCCTTCTTCGTGCAGGCGGCTCATGTCCAGCCCGCGTGTGGTGATGCTGCCCAGCCGGCCTTCGCCCATCTTCAGGCTGGAGGGGACAAGGTGCGCTTCCTCCGCATCGGGGCCGGTGAAGATGCGGTAGGCGAGGAGGTCTTCGCGCCGGATCATGCCGCATGCTTCCATCATGGCGGGCATCCAGTGCGGGTGCCACGGCATGGCCACCATGGGCAGTTCGTGCTGCCCCTCGATCATCATCCCGAACTCGCCATTGCTGTTGGGCGTCTGGGGGCCGCGCATGACCTTCATCCCGCGTTCACGCAGCCATGTCGCCGCCGCGTCGATCAGTGCGGAAACAACGCCAAGGTCATCCACCGCGTCCAGCGCCCCGAAGAAGCCGACCTGTTCACCTATATGGTCGATGGCGACGGGGTCGATCTGTGCAGAGATGCGGCCCACGGCCTGTCCGTTACGGGTTGCAAGGAAATACTGCGCCTGCCCCCGGCGGAAAAACGGGTTGCGGGTGGGCAGCAGCAGGTCGCGCTGCACCATGTCAAGCGGTGCCACATATCCCGGCAGCCCTGCATACAGCAGGCGCGGTAACTGGATGAAGGTGGTCATCTGACGAAAACCGGAAACGGGAATAATGACAAGTTGGTCGGCTTCGTTCATGACCTGTCCGCAGCTTCCTGACTGTGCTGGCGTCAACCGTTGCCGCGCCGGGGCATGGCGTGGCGGAGATGCCCGCGAGTGGTGTAGAAGGTTGAATAACCCGTTCGTTGTGCTGATGGCACAAAATGGTGGTGGAAAGGAAGACAGACAATGGAATCACAGCCCAGCCAGACCATGAACGGGGCCCCCGGACGGGCGCTGATTACAGGTGCGTCGGGGGGGATCGGCGCGGAACTGGCGCGGCTTTATGCACGACGGGGATGGAATCTTGTGCTGTGGGGTCGGGATGCGACCCGGCTGGAGGCAATTGCGCGGGACTGTCGCCAATGTGGCGTGAATGTCATGGTGCGTGCGCTTGACCTGCAGGACGGGCGTGCCGCCATCGCCGCCTATCGCGAGGATGACGCGGCCATGCCCATCGACCTTGCGATCCTTGCGGCGGGGCTTGGCGACATGAAAACACCGGACGAGGTGACCGAAAAGGCGGAGATGGTGCTCGAACTCGGGCTGGTTAATTATGCCACGCCGTCCGCCATGGCCGCCGCGGCGGCAGAGGCCATGGTCCGGCGCCGGCGCGGGCATATCGTTCTGGTGGGGTCGGTTGCGGCCTTTCATGCCATCCCGTTCGCCGCCGCCTATTCCGGGTCCAAGGCCGGGCTGAAGCGTTTTTCGGAATCGCTGCATATGGCGCTTGCACCGCATGGCGTGGGGGTGACGCTGGTATCGCCCGGATTTGTCGATACGGCGATGAGCCGCCGTGTGGTGGGATTCAAGCCATGTTTGCAGACCCCGGCCGCCGCCGCGCGACAGATTGCCGGGGCGGTGGAACGCGGGCAGGCGCATCTGGTGTTCCCGTTCCTGTTTTCCATCCTGCGCCTGGTGGATGCCATCGTGCCATGGCCGCTGAAGCGATGGATATTGTCGCGACTGAAGGCCGGGCAGGTGCCGCGTGGGCAGATATCCCAATAATGGGCAGGAAAAGTAATATTATTGTGATATTGTGCCGGAATTGATGGGATAACGTGACTTTTATCAATGTCATTCGTTCCCCCCTGCCGTAGCTGGGGGCGTAACCCATGATTATTTTAGAGGATCTGATTTGACGGGGACGGGGCCTGCGACGTTTCATGCCGTACGCAACCCCTGCACCCCCGAAATAAGATTGCCTGCTGACTGCGGAGAGTGATCCCACATGAAAGAAATCGTAGCCGTCGATATCGGGGGAACCCATGCGCGTTTCGCGCTGGCCCACGTGGAAGGCGGCCGTGTCGTCAGCCTTGGCGAGGCGACGACCCTGAAATGTGCTGAACATGCCAGCCTGCAACTGGCGTGGGAGGCGTTCGGTCGTGTGGTGGGACGTCCCCTGCCACGTGCGGCGGGCATTGCCGTGGCCTGTCCCATCAAGGGCGATATCCTGAAGCTGACGAATAACCCATGGGTCATCCAGCCCGCGCAGCTTGGGGCCAAGCTCAGTATTGACGAACATGTGCTGGTCAATGATTTCGGCGCCGTCGCGCATGCCGTGGCACAGGTTGGCGAAGAAAGCCTGCAACATGTCTGCGGCCCGGATATCCCCCTGCCCAAGGAGGGGATCATCACGATCGTGGGGCCGGGCACCGGGCTGGGTTCGGCCTATGTCGTGCGGCGCAAGGGTGGCTATTTCGTGTGCGAGACCGAGGGGGGGCATATAGATTTCTCCCCGCTTGATCAGTTCGAGGACCGTATCCTTCAACTTCTGCGTCTGCGTTATCGGCGGGTGTCGGTCGAACGCGTGGTGTCGGGGCCGGGTCTTGCCAACCTGTATGAGGCGATTGCGGAAATCGGCAACCTGCCGGTGCGCACGCGTGATGACAAGACATTGTGGACCATGGCGCTTGACGGCAGCGATCATGTCGCGGGGGCCGCGCTGGAGCGGTTCTGCCTGTCGCTGGGCACGGTTGCGGGCGACCTGGCGCTGGCGCAGGGCGGCGGCAGCGTCGTCATCGCCGGTGGCCTGGGCCTGCGTCTGGCCAAGCATCTCGGCGCTTCGGGCTTTGCTGAGCGGTTTGTGGCCAAGGGACGCTTCGAAAGCCTGATGGCTGCGATGCCGGTCAAGCTGATTACCTACCCCCAGCCTGGACTGCTTGGCGCGGCAGCCGCGTTTGCCGAAGCCTATCGCGATACTACGGCCTGAAGACAGTTCTCTTTACCATCCGACGTCAGATGCGTCAGGAACGGGCGGTGGGGATCATCCTGCCGCCCTTTTTTATGGCAGGTTTGGGGATGGTGCAGTCTGAAAACAGTGCAACAACAAGAGTTTTCCTGAAGCCGGGAGAGATTGGAAAACCATTTTTGTTAGAGACTGTTTGAAAAGTCAGACTCGATAACAAACTGAAATTATAAAGGTTTTTGGTGAAGCTTTTTCTAAAAAGCTTCAGAAGACGCTGCCTTTTTGAAATAAGGTAGCACCCAAAAACTTTTCCTGTCGGCAGGATTTCTCCTGATCGTTCCTGCTATATCATCATATGGGCTTTGTTATTATCGCACCTGATATAATTTATTGTAGGGATGGGTGTCTGTGAACATGCCTGTTCTGGTGGGGGCTGCGGCGCGGACGGGTGCCAACCCTTCTTCATCAGGTGCGCAGTTGGTACGGAAACGATAGAAGTGTCAGGACAAGCCGATGGAGAAGACCCGATGAACCTCAAGCCAATCCTTGATGCCTATGCCGCGCTGTCCGCGCAGATGGACCAGAGTTCCAGTGGTGTGCTGGAAATTGCGGCCTTGTTGAAAGAGGGCGCAAAGAACCAGGACCCGCAGGCAGTCGCCTGCATGAAGCTGGTGCAGGAGCTTGCAGCCTCGCATGAGGCTGAGCACCAGAAACTTGCGGGATTGTGGCGTGAACTCAGCACGGCCATCCCCACCTTGCCGAAATATCCCGAAGATGGCGTCAACGGGGTCGCGGTGGAACAGGCGCAGTCCCCACGGCTGGGGCTGAGGTCATTTTTTGACGGGCTGATGGATGGCTTTGATCCCAAGCCCTGATGCACGGCCAATGCCACCTGTCGCCAGATTGCGGCGCTCAGGTGGCATGATCTTCAGGTATGTACCAGCCGGTCGCGGAACAGCTTGCGGATTTTCGCGATCTTGGGCGGGATGACTGCACTGCAGTAAGGGTTGCCGGGATTTTTGGCGAAATAGTCCTGATGATAGGTTTCAGCAGGATAGAAATGCTCCAGCGGAACAATCTGCGTTACGATGGGATCGGGCCACAGCTTTTGCGCCGTCAGTTCCGCCCACACCTGATGGGCGATCTGTGCCTGTTCAGTGGACAGGGTAAAAATGGCGGAGCGGTACTGCGTGCCGACATCGTTTCCCTGCCGGTTCAGGGTCGTGGGATTATGCAGGGCAAAAAACATGCCCAGCAGGTCGCGATAGGACAGGATGGCAGGATCGAATTCGATCCGCACGACCTCCGCATGTCCTGTTCTGCCGGTGCAGACCGCTTCATAAGTCGGGTCGGGCATATCGCCACCGGCATAGCCAGGTTCGATAGAAAGCACACCGCGTATTTCACGCAAGGGGGCTTCGATACACCAGAAGCATCCACCGGCCAGAACGGCTGTCTCTGTCTTGTGCTGTGTCATGGGGGGCTTCCTGCCTTGCCTTGAAAACAATAAAGATGTCTGGTGAAGCGTTTTTCAAAAAGCTTCAAAGGACGCCTTGTTCTTCAAAAGAGTCCCACCATAAACACCTGATTTTCATCGAACGGCCGTTTTCGAACCGTCCGTGAAAGGTTGGGGACGCCGCAGGATGCCCTGCGACGGCACGATCAGGAAATGCGCGCCAGTGCGGCATCAAGGCGCACGCGTTCCGCACGGAATGCAGCCAGGCGTTCGCGGTTTTCCTCCACCACTTCGGGCTTGGCGCGGGCGACAAAGTCCGCATTGCCAAGCTTGCGCTCGACTTTGGTGATTTCCCCATCGACCTTGCCGCATTCCTTTTCCAGGCGCTGGCGTTCCTGCGACAGGTCGATAATCCCCGCAAGCGGCAGGATCAGTGTGGCTTCGTCCACCACCAATTGCGCCGCACCCTGCGGCATGTCGCCTTCCAACGGCAGGACTTCGGACACGCGGGCCATACGGCCGATCGCCTCGGACCATTTTTCAGCGCGCGCCACTGTTTGCGCCGAGGCATCGCGCAGCAATACGGGGGCAAGGCGTGACGGCGGCACGTTCATTTCCGCGCGCACGGTACGGATTTCGGTAATGAAACGGACCAGCCATTCCATTTCCGCCCCGGCCTGCGCCGCATCGGTCACGGTATCGGGCTTTGGCCACGCGGCCTGCATCAGGCTGCCTTGCGCGCCATAGCCAAAGCGGTGCCAGAGTTCATCGGTGATGAACGGCATGACCGGTTGCAGCAGGCGCAGGATCAAACCCAGCACATGCGCGGTGACGGCACGGGTTTCTGTCGCCTCTGCCGTGTCGCCTTCCGTGTTGAAGACAGGTTTGGCGAATTCAAGGAACCAGTCGCAAAAACAGTTCCAGACAAAGCGGTAGCATACGCCGGCATATTCATCGAAACGGAAGGATTCCAACGCCGCCGTGGCATCCGTGATCGCGCGCCCTGCCTCTGCCAGCAGCCAGCGGCCCAGTGGTGAGGTAACGGTGGCGGGATTGAAACCGGCCACCGGGGCGACGCGGTTCATTTCGCAAAAACGTGCGGCGTTCCACAGCTTGGTGGTAAAGGAACGGTATTCCTCCACCTTCTTGCGGCCCAGCTTCACATCACGGCCCAGACCCGTCAGGGCACAGATCGTAAAGCGCATGGCATCCGCGCCATAGGTGTCGATCATCTCCAGCGGGTCGATGCCGTTCCCCTTGCTTTTTGACATCTTTTGCCCGCGTTCATCACGGACCAGCCCGTGGATGAACACCTTGCGGAACGGCACGTCCTTCATGAAATGCAGGCCCATCATCATCATCCGGGCAACCCAGAAGAAGATGATGTCAAATCCCGTGACCAGTACGTCCGTCGGGTAATAACGCGCCAGTTCGGGTGTCTGGTCCGGCCATCCAAGGGTGGAGAACGGCCACAGCGCAGAGGAGAACCACGTGTCAAGTACGTCGTCATCGCGTGTCAGGACCTCATCACGGCCATAATGCGCGCGGGCCTGGGTTGTGGCATCGGCCTCGTCATGGGCGACGAACACGTGTCCATCCGGGCCATACCATGCCGGGATGCGATGGCCCCACCACAACTGGCGGCTGATGCACCAGGGCTGGATGTCGCGCATCCATGCAAAGAAGGTGTTTTCCCACTGCCGCGGCACGAATTCGACACGCCCTGTCTCCACCGCCTCGATCGCGGGGGCGGCAAGGGTGGCTGCATCGCAGTACCATTGCGTCGTCAGCCGGGGTTCAACCACTGCGCCACTGCGTTCGGCATGGGGAACCTGGTTTGTGTGTGGCTCGATCTTTTCCAGCCATTCCAGCCGTTCAAGCTCGGCGACGATGGCCTTGCGCGCCTCGTCGCGCGGCATGCCCTGCAACGTGCGGACAAAGGCCGGATCGGCGATGCCCGCTTCGGCGCGCAGTTCGTCGCTGATTTCCTCCAGCGTGATGCGCGCGTCCGCGTCCAGCACGCTGGGCATGTCGAGGTTATGGCGACGTCCGACCTCGAAATCGTTGAAATCATGCGCAGGCGTGATCTTCACTGCGCCGCTGCCCTTTTCGGGGTCGGAATGCTCATCCGCCACGATACGGATGCGCCGTCCCGTCAGCGGCAGGATTACCGATTGCCCCACAAGGTCGGCATAGCGGGCATCATCCGGATGGACCGCCACCGCCATGTCGCCCAGCATGGTTTCGGGCCGGGTGGTTGCCACCGTAATGGTGCGGCCGGGCTGCCCCTCAACAGGATAGCGGATGTACCACAGGCTGCCACGCATTTCCTTGTTATCGACCTCAAGGTCGGAAATGGCGGACCGGAATGCCGGGTCCCAGTTGACAAGGCGCCGGTCGCGATAGATCAGCCCCTCGCGGTACAGGGTTACGAACACTTCGCGCACGGCCTTCGACAGCCCCTCATCCATCGTGAAACGCTCACGCGGCCAGTCGAGGGAGGAGCCAAGGCGACGCAACTGCGTGGTGATGCCGCCGCCAGACTGCGCCTTCCAGTCCCACACGCGTTTTTCGAAAGCCTCACGCCCCAGTTCCTGCCGCGACGTGCCTTCCTTTTGCAGCATGCGTTCAACCACAAGTTGGGTCGCGATGCCTGCATGGTCGGTGCCGGGCTGCCACAATACGTCGCGTCCCTGCATGCGGCGCCAGCGGATCAGCGTATCTTGCAACGTCATCGTCAGGGCATGCCCGACATGCAGCGTGCCCGTGACGTTGGGGGGGGGGATCATGATGGTATAGGGGCGGTGCGGACTGTCTGGATCGGCGGCGAATGCTCCGCATCCCTCCCATAATGCGTAAAGGGAGGTTTCTGTCTCGCCGGGGGAGAAAGACTTATCGAGCATTGCTAAAAACCAGATCCACCTAAATCAGACGCAGGGCGCACGACATGTCCGCCGCACGCAGATATACCCCAATCCGCCACGAAAGAAACGGCGCAAGATGTCCCGGCGATCAAGGGGCGATCAAGGTATGATGACGCGACGTGCCAGAAACCTGCTGTCATATGGCTCGATTGCACTGTGGCGTGGGGGGGAGGGGAGGCTTGGAAACAGCGCGATTGATAAGGAACTGCAAAAATCTGGGATGTTGATTTTTTAGAGACTGTTTGGAAAGTCAGGCTCGATAACACACTGAAATTATAAAGGTTTTTTGTGAAGCTTTTTCTGAAAAGCTTCAGAAGACGCCGCCTTTTTTGATCAAAAGGCGGCACCCAGAAACTGTTCTTGTTTTTTATTAATGACTTGTTTTCAAACAATCTCTTGGAAAATATAATATTTTCGAATGATTTTTAAAAAATCGTTGCCAGAAGATTTCATTGTCCCGATGGATTGCTTGCCCGGGCTTTTAACCTGCCCCCAGAGCTGGCCCGGACACCCATCAGCCTGTTCTTACTCTTTGGGAAGCAGGATTTCACGGCAGGGCGTCTCGATATGGGAGTGCAGGTTGTCAGAAGCTGTTGATGCAGAGTCTTCTTTCAACAAGGCCATTCCGCCATTCAGCGTCCCGGTTCCTTGACAGCATAATCGCTGATGCCCCACAGCCGGTCATGCACGGCCTTGTAATATGCTTTTTCGTTATAGAGCGGCACATCCAGGTTCAGGTCGCGCGCCGTCAGCCGCCCGATCGCCGCGACCTCCTGATAGGAGGCCTGCACGAGGCTGCCGAGACTCATGACAAGGGCGACCTGTGCCTGCAACAGGGTTTCCTGCTGCTGCAGGACCGCAAGCGTCGTGCCAGTGCCCACAATGGCCTGCCGCTCCACCCCGGCAAGGGCGGAGACATTGGCGGAAATCGCCTCGCGGTTGCTGGTGATGGCCGCGCGGTTTGCAAGGATGCGCTGCCAGCTTGCCTGTGCAAGCTGTATGGCGCTGCGGCGCTGGACTTCCACCGCGCGGTGGGCCTGAATGACCTGCTGCTTTGCGGCGCGCACGGCCGCATATTCGCTCCCCCCCTGATAAATCGGGACCGAGGCGGAAATGAGCGCCATTTTGTTATCGTAGTTGGAGCGTCCTTCCTCCTGATTGATGTCGTGGGCGTAGCTGGCCTGCGCACTGATGGAGGGGAGGAGGGCCGCGAAGGCAACGCCTACCGCGTCCTTGCGCGCGGCTTCGTCAAACAGGGCGGCAATGACGTTTGGGTTGTTTTCCACCGCGCGTGTGGTGGCATCCTGTTCCGACTGTACCGGCAGGACAAGTGGCTGTGGCGGTTGCAGGTCGTCCGGGGCCTCGGCCCCCACCACCTGCTGGTAGGTTGCGCGCGCCGCCTCCAGCGTGCCTTCGGCCTGCTGGCGTGTGGCCCGTGCGGCGGACAGTGCGGCAAGCGCCTGCGCCACATCGGTATGTGTGATTTCGCCCCCACGCGCACGTAGCTCTGTGGTGTGGAGCTGTTCTTGATACACTTTTTCGTTATTTATATCGATTTCAAGGATCTGCTGATCCTCGATCACGCCGACATAGGCGTTGACGACATCTGTAAAGACCTGCTGTTCGGTCAGGATCAGGCGTGCGCGTTCAGCCATCACGTCATGTACGGCCCGGTGGGTGGAGGCCGTGGTGCGTCCGCCGGTATAGATGGGTTCGCTGATATTCACCCCTGCGCCATAGCCGGGCAGGTCATAACGGCGGCTATAACCGTTTCCGCCGCTTTCGGGCGCCATCATCATGTTGCCGCTGTAATAGCTCATGTTGGCGGTGCCGGTAATCGTCGGTCGCCATCCGCCCAGGGCGGCGGGAACCTGCTCATCCGTCGCGCGCAGGGTGGCGCGTTCCCTGCGCAGGACTGGATTGCTCAGATACGCGCTGGCCAGTGCCTCCTGAAGGGTGTGGGGAACCGCGACAGGCGCCGATGATGGCGGGGGGATGGGCCTGCGTGCCAGTGCGGTGCCCGCATGCAGGCTGGCGGCAAACCCGATTCCCGCGACCCAGTATCCCTTCATGTAATATCCCCAGCGTCGGCCCATGACGCAGGCGTGCCTGCCTGCGTGGCAGACACTATCTTCAGGATATTGCAGTCAGGTTAACCACCTCCGGCAATGGGTGCGATATCGGGTGCAGCATTGTATTCAGGCATAGGCCTCGAACGAAAATGCGGGGGCAGGGGCAAGTTCCGGCAACAGCGGCACATTCGCGTCGAATATCGTGGATGTTGCGCTGCCATCCTTTGTGGGGGTCACGATGCATACCGATGCCACCCCGCCTTCGGGCCAGACAGGGGCGACGATCCGTCCATCGGGTGCGCATTGCGCAACGATGGCCTGCGGGATGGCGCGGACCGCACCGTCGATCAGGATGAGGTCATATGGTGCATCACCCGCCAGCCCGGCCGACAGGGGGCCGATATGCCATGATACATCAGGTGCGAACGTCCGGCACAGGGATTGGCCGATGGCAGCAAGGGTCTTATCGGATTCTACCGCATCAATCCGCAGCCCCTCCTGCATTGTACAGGTCAGCGCGACGAGGTAGCCCGTCCCCGCAGCCACCACCAGCACACGTTCGCCTTCACGCGGGGCGGCGGTCTGTAACATGCGTGCGATCACGCGTGGCTCCGTCAGGGCCCGTCCATCCGGCAGCGGCAGCGACTGGTCCGCATATGCGAATTCCCGCAGGGATTCGGGGGCGGCAAGTTCGCGCGGCACGCGGCGCATGGCGGCGATGACGCGTGGGTCGTTCACCTGCGCGGGCCGGATCTGCGCATCGACCATGCGCTGGCGTGCGGCCTCGTAATCAAGGGGGGGATGTTCGATAACGTGCTGGTTCATGGCCTTCCCTTCCATCGGCTCCCTGCAGGCAGGGACGGCGATCCGTGCAATCGCGACGGGTGCGTAATTTTTATTTCCCGCATGTCCTGTTCTATTCCCGCTTTTCATGTCTGCCTAGCAGGTGGCCCGCACACAACGGCTTGACCTGCGACGCGATAAAGGAGATATAGCCCTTGTCCCGGTAAGGTCCGGTGGCAGAGTGGTGATGCAGCGGACTGCAAATCCGTGAATGTGGGTTCGATTCCCGCCCGGACCTCCAATCCTTCCATGACAGGGAAGGACCGTTGTTGACATATTCCCCGAAAAACAGACGTTTTTATCGCATAACTGTGGACATGCGATGACATGGGGAGTCACTGAATAATGCAGCTTATGGGGGTATCCGTGGGGGTATCGTCAAAAGGGCGGGGGTATCAATGCTGACGGACGCTGCCGTCAGGCGTGCCAAGCCCCAGGAAAAGCCGTACAAGATACCCGGCTCGGGTGGTTTGCATGTTCTGGTCAAGCCAAATGGCTCACGCCTGTAGCGACTGAAATATCGCTTTGGCGGCAAAGAGAAACTGCTTTCGATCGGCGCATATCCCGAGGTTTCGCTATCCGGTGCCTGCAAGGCGCGAGATAGCGCGAAGGAGGAATTACGCGCAGGACGGGATCCGTCACTGACAAAAAAGCAGCGTCGCGCCGAGGCCGCCTGTACCAAAAACCATCTCCGATCGGTTGGAGAGGCATGGTTGAAAATCAAAAAACCGGTCTGGAGCGAGGTTCATTCGCAAAATGTTGAATATACGCTCCAGCGGTTCATCTGGCCGAAACTGGGCAATATCCCCGTGACCGACATCAGCCCGCCCATGGTGCTGGAGGTTATAGAAGGAATCGGCAGGACAGGGTCACGGGACACTGCGCAGCGCGTCCGGCAGCGACTATCGGCGATTTTCATTTATGGCATCGCCTGCGGCCTCGGTCATTCTGATCCAGCAGCAGTCATCAAGGAGGCGCTGCCACCTGTCCAGAAAGGCAATTTCCCCGCGATCACCGATCTGGAGACCCTACGCGGCCTGCTGCGGACGATCGAGGATATACCGGCCCATCCAGTGATGCTGCTGGCAATCAGGTTCCTGGCGCTCACTGCCGTTCGTCCAGGAGAGGTGCGCTCCATGCCCTGGACCGAACTCGACGGGGATACGTGGCTGATACCAAGCGCACGGATGAAAATGCGGCGTCCGCATCTTGTTGCGCTGTCGCGTCAGGCGCAGGAAACGATTGATGCAGTCAGGACCCTGACAGGTCGGGGACCGCTTGTTTTCCCGAATGCCCGGTGGGCTCATAAGCCGATGTCGGACAACGCGATGAGCATATTACTGAAACGCGCAGGATTTGCGGGCATACACGTTCCGCACGGATTTCGATCATCGTTTTCGTCGATCATGAATGAGAAATATCCGCAGGACAGGGCAATCATTGACCAGATGCTGGCGCATGTGTCTCAGGACAAGGTCGAGGCTGTCTATAATCGGGCAGAACATCGGGACCGAAAACGACAACTGGCGCAAGATTGGGCCGATATGCTGCTGGATGGTTTTTGCCGTCCAGCAGACTTGCTTTCCCATCGACGACGCTAATGCCACCCTCTCCGCAGACAGAACGCCCGGTCAGTCAGTGTCAGATCATCGCCGACGGCACGACCGGCGTACGCGAAGCGCACTGATTCACGTTCCCATTCTCGACCAGTTCCATCACCCGTTTCTGCAAGGCCGACATTCTCCTTCCTCCTTAACCGCCTGTCCGTATCAATGATGCAGAGGCAGACAGGCGGCAGTCGCCCTCATGTCGGACATTTGCGGGTGGCTGAGAGTTCGCAAAACCGGGCATTGGTGAAGTTCCGCCAGCCTATTTTCCATCTGGTATCCGCGCGCGGTTTTTGCTATATATTAAATACGGTTCGGCTAGTTCCGCTCACTGAGCTGGACTTTCCCACAAAATCATGATCCTCCCAGAAATCGCTATGGTAGAACTATAGCACGGATCACCCGCGCACATGCAAAGCCCACCCTGACCCGGCGGGCTTTTTTGTGTCTGCATTTCAGGACATGTCATGTCGAATACCAACCAGCATCTCGCCCTGACATGTTGCATGAGCGAACACCAACTCGTCAGCGTCGTCAGATGCTATCTGCCAAGCCATAAAACCCTTAACCGGACAGAAGATCTGGTTAGATCAGCTTCGGGGCTGCGGAAATAGCTGGGGCTAGGCGTCTCTCTCTGACTACGTGCTGATTAACTTTTTAGCTTATCTGTCGCATCAAGCCACAGGAAATGAGGAAGTATGTCTGGATCGAATCGTCCTTATAATCCGTCCCACACTCCGTCGCCGTCAGAAACACCACGGGCTCCCAGCGCAATTAAGATGTCGCTTCAAGGACGCGGTTTTATTGAACGTCATGAGGAGCAAAGGGGCGTCAGCAATCGTTTGCACTGGCCGGGCGGGGCGTCGGGGGTAACGCTCGGGCCTGGCTATGACATGCGCGATCGTTCCCGGGCTGAGATTGAGCAGAAATTGCGGGCTATCGGCATCAACTCTAGTCTGGCGTCGCGTGTGGCGGCGGGGAGCGGTCTGCGTGGCGAAGCGGCCAGGCGCTTCGCCCAGGATAACAGAAATCTCGTCGATCTGTCAGACCTTCAGCAGAGACGCCTTTTACAGGTCAATCTACCGAGCTATGAGGCGATCGTTCGTCGGGGCATCCATGTCTACCTGACACAAAATGAGTTCAATGCCCTCGTGTCGTTCGTCTATAATCCAGGAAGAGGTTGGGCGGGTGTCCGTGCTGCTATCAACAGCGGCGACAAGCTCAAGGCTGTCAGGATAATTGAGGAGCAGGTACGCTCGAAAGGCAAGGTCTTGCGCGGTCTGGTCCGGAGACGACACGATGAGGCCATGCTTCTGCTGAGAGGACGATATTGATAATCCGCGTTATCCTGAGCCTGATTTGCGTCGTTTGTATCGGCGGGGTTGCCCTCGCGGGTACCAAGCCGGAGTCTTTGGAGGAACTGACCTACAATCTCAATACGATGTTCAACGAAGAACTCGATGGAAAAGCGTTTTTTAATGGGCGCCTGATCGTGCGCGTCGAACGTGTTTCGACCTGTGTGTCAGCGGTCTGGACCCGCAGCGGCGATGTCGGATCGCCGTTGCGGCGCGACCTGCTGGAATGGAACAAAATGTTCGATGGCGATCCTCGGATCGAGGCTCAGTTTTACTATTTGACGTTCGTCTATACTGACCATCGAAGCGACGATGTTGTATCCATGCCTCTTACGGCGGATCCGGATCATTTCGAAGATTCGGCGGGTGTCTACCTCCCAGCGTGCCAACCGAAACGGCATGATCGCAAGTGAGTATCTCTACGCCGGGTGACCCGGCCGGAAACATAACGCTCTGCGGGTCTGCCAGAGCAGACCCCATTCAGATGGGATCATCTGAATGGGTGAAGATTCTTGCAAAAACCGATGAAACAGCGGCTTGCTAGCTGAACTAGAGCATGTCCACTTTATTCCGGCTCATATCCAGCGGCTGTAAAGAAGTTGGCGCATTCATCAGGAGTAAAAGCATCCAGGACGGATCCGGCGGCGTCCCACAGGACCTCCATGTGCCCTGAAAAGCATATGGTTATCGTGAAAATATCAAGATGAGGACATGACCCCGTGACAGCGGGGCTGATCCTTTTCCCAATTCCCAAATGTGTCGATACCCTGCTTTCCTTGTTACACAAGGGATGCCTGAATCTGCTTGCCTGCGACAGGTCTGCGCAGCAAAAAATATTCTTGGATTTGTTTTTTTGGCTACTTGGAAAAACGGGACCAGAAACCCGCTTGAATCATAAAAGCCTTGAAGGAAACTGCCTTTCTGGGAAAATCTGGCATCACAAACTTTATGGATTCCTGTCCGTTATTATTGCCAAATAGCTTTCTGTAAAGCCGCAGTTTCTTGAGGGTTTTTAAGGCAGGCTCCCTGCTCAGGCCGCGCCATTGCCACGGTCGCGGTCGTCAAGGAAAAGCTGGTCCGCTTCCTCATCAAAATCGAACAGTTCGGCGTATCGTGCCCACCCGATCAGGGTCTGTAGCGTCTGCTTGGCATAATCGGGGGACATGCCGTCTTCCAGCTCATCGCGGAAACGTTCGGCGCTGGCGCGGTGGTTGGGGCGTTCATCCAGGACCGATCGGATGGAACGCACCATCGGAATGTTACGCAGCAGGCTGTGTGACAGGATCTGCTTGCGCTCGTCATGCTCGCTCTGGACAAAGCGCATGCCCTGTGGCGTCAACAGGATGTCCCCATCCTCCAGTTCGGCAAATCCCAGAAGCTGGAGTGACTCGCCAAGCGGGAACAGGTCGTCGAGTTCCAGTTGCAGCCGGCTGGCAAGCAGCGGCAGGTCGGCACGCCCGTCGAGCGGGTCCGCCGCCAGCGTTTCCATCATGCCGACCATGGTGTTGATCGCAAGGCGGGGCAGGGCGATGGCTTCGATCGGCGGGGGGGTATTGGCCATTCCTGCTTCGGTCAGGTCTGCTTCGGAAACGACTGGCGCACGGCGGGTCATCAGGGCATAGATCCGGTCCACGAACTGCCGGAAGGCCGCATCTTCGCGATTGCGGGGGTGATCGAACGGGACGCTGAGTTCATGCGCCACCCGCCCGGGGTTGGAGGAGAAGATCAGGATGCGGTCGCACATCAGGACCGCTTCTTCGATATTGTGTGTCACCAGCAGGATCGACTTGATCGGCAGCTTGTGTTCGGACCATAGCTCCACAAGGTCGGTGCGCAGGTTTTCCGCCGTCAGCACGTCAAGCGCGGAAAAGGCCTCATCCATCAGCAGCAGGTCGGGATGCACCACCAGCGCACGTGCCAATCCCACGCGCTGGCGCATGCCGCCAGACAGTTCCTTGGGATACGCATTTTCGTAACCGCCCAGACCGATCAGGTCGATCGCACGTTCGGCCAGGTCGGCGCGTTCGGCTGCGGGAACGCCCTTTGCCTCCAGCCCCAGTTCGACATTCTTCTGTACCGTCAGCCATGGGAACAGTGCGAATGACTGAAACACCATGGCGATGCCGGCGGCGGGGCCGGTCAGCTTTTTGCCTTTCCAGACCACCTCGCCCGATGTCGGTGTCAGCAATCCGGCGATAATGCGTAAAAGTGTCGATTTGCCTGATCCCGAACGACCCAGCAGCCCCACGATCTCCCCCGAATGCAGGGTCAGGTTCACATTGTCCAGCACGACCAGGTCGGTGGCGCTTTCCTTGTGATAGGCCTGCTTGCAGTCAACGACCCGGACCAGGGTCTCACTTTCGGGAGGGACATGCGGGGAGGGTGGTGCGGAAGGCATCTGGTGCTTTCAGTTGAAGGTGAAGTGGCGTGCGGCGTAATTGGCCAGCGGACGCCACACCGCACGGTTGAACAGCAGGACGAACAGGGACATGACCACCATTCCCAATCCCACGCGGTCGGTCGCGCCGTCGATCGTCGCCTGCGCGATATAGGCGCCAAGGCCTTGCGCGCGCAAAGTGGTGGAGCCCCAGCTTGCCATTTCCGTGGCGATGGCGGCATTCCATGCCCCGCCCGATGCGGTGATCGCCCCGGTGATGAAAAACGGCACGATACCGGGCAACATGACGCGCATCCACCATAACGTGCCGCGTACCTGGAAATTGCGCGCGGCCTCCAGCAGGTCTGTGGGATAGGACGATGCCCCGGCCACGATGTTGAACAGGATGTACCACTGCGTGCCCAGCAGCATCAGCGGTGTCAGCCAGATATTGCTGTTGAGGTGGAAGCGCACGATGAACAGCACAAACAGCGGAAAGAACAGGTTGGCGGGAAAGGCGGCCATGAACTGCGCCACAAACTGCGCCCGGCGCGCCCGGCGGGCGTCAAGGCCCAGCCAGATGCCCACCGGCACCCATATCAGCGACGCCACCAGCAGCGTCACCAGCACACGCAGCAACGTAAGGCCACCCAGCCCCATGACCTGGAACACCTGTGATGCGGTGAAATGCCCGGCGGCATAGGTCAGCACTTTTTCCCCAAGGACAAGGGTGCAGCCGCCAAGGCACGCCCACCATGCGATATCGAGCATACGGCCCGACATATGTGATGGCGTAACGTCGGAGGGCGCTCGCCCGATGCGCAACCAGCCGATGAAGGTCAGCGCCCGTCCCAGTGCGTCGCTGGCGCGGCGCAGCAGGGACGTCCGGCGCAGCAGCGCCAGCACCCACGGGTCGGGTGCGGCCTCGCCCTGCGTGTCCTCGATGCTGAAGCGTGCTGACCACGCGACAAGTGGGCGGAAAAGCAACTGGTCATAGGCAAGGATGACCGCCAGCATGGTCACGATGGCATACAGGATCGCCAGCAGGTCGCGATGCGCGATGGCAGTGCCGACATACGATCCGATGCCTGGCAGGGCGATGTCGGTATTGCCCACGGTGATTGTCTCGGAATAGACGACCATGAACCACCCGCCGGACATGGAAATCATGGCGTTCCACACCAGCGAGGGAATGGCGAACGGAACCTCCAGCCGCCAGAAGCGCTGCCACGCCGTCAATCCGAAGCAGCGGGCGGCTTCTTCAAGGTCGGCAGGCACGGTGCGCAGCGACTGGTACATGCTGAAGGCCATGTTCCATGCCTGACTGGTGAAGATCGTAAAGATCGCGGCCAGTTCGGCCCCCATCATCCGGCCGGGAAAAAGCCCAAGGAAAAAGACCACGGTAAAGGTCAGGAACCCAAGGATCGGCACGGATTGCAGGATATCGAGCACCGGGACAAGGATCTGTCCCGCGCGACGGCTTTTCGCCGCCCATACGGCATAGGTAAAGGTAAAGACCACCGACGCCAGCAGGGCGGCGAACATCCGAAATGTCGTGCGCAGGGCATAGCCCGGCAGCCATGACGGATCTAGGTGGATGGCCTGCGCCGTGGCGGGCGACAGCGGCACCAGCATGTGCCGCCCCACCGTGGCCAGCGCCACGGCGAAACCCATCAGGATAACAAGCCCGACCAGGTCGAACAGGTTGGGCCGGACCCTCAGGCCGTGGGTGGGAAGGGGCGGTTCGTTCACCCTGTCGTCCCCGGTATCGCGCCCGCCGTCACGCCCGTGTCCGTGCTGCCAAAGCCACCCGCACCGCGCGCGGTATCGTCCAGTGTCTCGCACTCTTCCCACATGCCGCGCACGACCGGGGCCAGCACGGCCTGTGCGATGCGCATGCCACGTTCGACCACAAAAGGTTCTTCGCCGGTATTGAGCATGATGATGCCGATCTCGCCACGATAATCCTCGTCAATCGTGCCGGGGGAATTGGGCAATGTGATGCCGTGTTTAAGTGCAAGTCCCGAACGCGGGCGGATCTGGAGTTCGTATCCCGCCGGCAGCGCAATGCACAGGCCCGTGGGCACCAGGGCGCGTCCCCCGGCCCAGATCGTCACGGGGGCGCTGACGGCCGCCACGAGGTCCATCCCCGCCGCCCCCTGTGTCGCATAGGCAGGCAGAGGCAGCCCCACGGCATGCGCAAGGCGGCGGATACGAACGGGCAGGGTGGGGGGGGTCATGCAGGGACTCCATCAGGGGGAAGGTCGGGTGTATCGGTGCCGGGACTGTCGGGTGCGATGTCGAATGCCGCCGTGATCCTGCGCACAAGACCGCACGCCACCGCGTCCTTTGACATCCGGGGCCAGTGTTCAGAACCTGTGGCGGTGATCAACGTCACCTCGTTTTCATTACCCCCCATGATGCCGGTTTGCGCGCGGACATCATTGGCAATGATCCAGTCACATCCCTTGCGCTTGCGCTTGGCTACGGCATTGTCGCGCACGTCGTCGGTTTCCGCGGCGAAGCCCACCACCAGGCGCGGACGCGCCGGGCCGGGGCGCGACAGGTGGGCCAGGATATCAGGATTGGGTACCAGCGCCAGCGAGGGCGGCGGCGCGCCAGGGGTTTTCTTGATCTTGCTGGTGACGGGGTTGGCGATGCGCCAGTCGGCCACGGCGGCGGTGCAGACAGCGATATCGCACGGCATGGCGGCATCGCAGGCGGCCAGCATCTGCACCGCCGTTTCCACCCGGTGCAGCGTAACACCCGGCGGGGGCGGCAGGATGGTCGGCCCGCTGATCAGCGTGACCGCCGCCCCCGCCTGCGCCAGTGCGTCGGCAATCGCATATCCCTGCCGCCCGGACGAACGGTTGGCGAGGTAGCGCACCGGGTCGATCGGTTCGTGGGTCGGGCCTGCCGTGACCAGCGCGCGCAGGCCATGCAGCGGCCGCAGGGCAGGGCGCGGGACGGGGAAGTGGACGGGGGGCTGGACGGGGCGCAGGGCATCCATGATGGCGTCGGCGATCATGGCCGGTTCGCTCATCCGGCCCGGTCCGGTTTCGTTACAGGCCATCACGCCATCTTCCGGGCCGACGAATGTGACGCCGCGTGCGGCCAGTGTCGCGACATTCGCGCGGGTGGCGGGGTGCAGCCACATGCGGACATTCATCGCGGGCACGGCCATGACGGGTGTGTCTGTCGCCAACAGCACCGCGCCTGCCAGGTCATCGGCAAGGCCGGCGGCCATGCGCGCCAGCATGTCGGCCGTGGCAGGGCATACGACAATCAGGTCGCTGCCCCGTGACAGGGCGATATGCCCCATTTCGTGTTCGTCCGTCAGGGAAAACAGCTCTTCGGACACGCGCTCCCCCGTCAGGGCCTGCAGGCTGAGGGGGGTGACGAAACGTGCGCCCGCACGTGTCAGGATGGTACGCACCCGCACGCCCCGTTCCGTCAGGCGGCGGACCAGTTCCAGCGCCTTGAATGCGGCGATCCCGCCGCACACAATCAGCAGGACGGACGGGCGCGCGTCTTTCATCGGGCCGTCCCCTTCAGATGCGCCAGCCCGAATGGATCGCCGCGATCCCACCCGACAGGTTCTGGTAGGAAACGCGTTCCATCCCGGCCTCGCGCATCATGTCGGCAAGTGTCTCCTGATCGGGGAACATGCGGATGCTTTCGGCAAGGTACTGGTAACTTTCGCGGTCGCCCGCGATGGCCGCCCCCATGCGCGGCAGGACCTGGAATGACCATGCGTCATAGACCGGGGCCAGCGCCGCGACCTGCACGCGTGAGAATTCGAGGCACAGGAACCGCCCGCCGGGCCGCAGCACGCGCCGTGCCTCACGCAGGACCTGCAACTTGTCCGTGCAGTTGCGCAGCCCGAACGCGATGGAGACACGATCGACGGAACAGTCCGCGATGGGAATGGCCTCAGCATCGACGGCGACGAAATTCAGGCCGGAGACGAGGCCGCGCGACAGGGCGCGGTCGCGCCCGACCGCCAGCATGCTGACATTGATGTCCGACAGGATCGCAGGGCCCCCGCCCCCACGCAGCCAGCCGAACGAGATGTCGCCCGTTCCCCCCGCCAGGTCGAGCAGGCGCAGGTCCGGGTGTGGGCCAAGTTCGGTGACGAAAATCTTTTTCCATGCCCGATGGATGCCCAGGGACATGACATCATTCATGATGTCATATTTGCCCGCGACACTGTCAAAGACCTCGCGGACCATGGATTTCTTTTCCGTGACCGGGACGTCGCGGAAACCGAAATCGGTCGTGCCAGAGGGCGCGCCGCCTGGTGCTGCGCCGGCGGACGGGAATGGGGCGGATTGGGTGTGGTGGCTATTGTCGCTCATGATCGGGAGATATAACCTTATAATCAGTCATGCCGGAACTCCCTGAAGTAGAAACTGTGATGCGCGGGATGCGATTGCATCTCGAAGGTCACCAGATTGCCACTGCCACTCCCCTGCGCGAGGGGCTGCGCTGGCCATTTCCGCCCGGACTGGGCGACTCGCTGCGCGGGCGGGTGATCGCGCGCTTCGAGCGACGGGGGAAATATATCCTCGTCCATCTTGATGATGGTCAGGTGCTGCTGATGCATCTTGGGATGTCAGGGCGTGTTGTGCTGGGCCATGACACGACCGTGCCCGCCGCGCGGCATGAACATCTGGTTATCGTCACGGTGCAGGGCGCGCGCTGCGGGTTGGTGGACCCCCGGCGGTTCGGCATCGTGGACCTGCTGGCGCCCGGGACGGCCATGTCGCACCCGCTGCTTGCGCGCATGGGGCCCGAACCGCTGGGTAACGGGTTCGACGCCGTGGGCCTGGCCCGCGCGGCGCGCGGGCGGCGCAGCCCGATCAAGGCATTGCTGCTGGATCAGCGTGTTGTCGCGGGGCTGGGCAATATCTATGTGTCCGAAGCACTGTTTCGTGCGGGCGTGCATCCCGAACGCGCGGGGGCAAGCCTTGATGAGGCACAGTGCGCGGCCCTGGTTGCCAGTATCCGCGATGTCCTGACCGAGGCGATCGCCGCGGGCGGGTCGAGTCTGCGTGATTATGTGAAGCCCGATGGGGAACTGGGATATTTTCAGCATGCGTGGCGTGTCTATGGCCGTGAGGGGCAGGGATGTCCCGACTGTCCCGGCCTGCCGCAATGCACGGGCGTGCAACGTATTGTACAGGCCGGGCGATCGTCATTTTTCTGCCCCCGGCGGCAGGAAACCGCGACGGTGACGCAAGACTTGTCTTGACGGATGGGGAGGGTGTGGACTAGACCGCCATCCTGATATCTGGATGTCCGCAACTATCGGGTGGCGGACCGCCGTAACCTGATTTTTTGCTGAACTGAGAACGATGGCCAATACTGCATCAGCGCGTAAGCGCATTCGTCAGACCGAGCGCCGTAACGCGCGCAACACCGCCCGCATTTCCCGCGTGCGCACCTTCGTCAAGAAGGTGGAGACCGCGATCGAAGCCGGCAAGAAGGAAGACGCGTCCGTCGCCCTGCGCGCGGCGCAGCCCGAACTGCAGCGCGCAGTCGGCAAGGGTGTCATGCACGCCAACACTGTTGCCCGTCGTATTTCGCGCCTGTCCGCGCGTATCAAGGCGCTGGCTGCGGCCTGATCCATTAAATGGATCAATGACGGCCCGCACGAAGAAAGTATTTTTCGTGTAATGATCAGGACTGCATCGTGCCATTTCGGCATGATGTGGTCCTTTTTATTTGCGGATTACTTCTTTTGTGTTGCTGTTTTTGTCGCGGATTCGGTTTTGAACGTCCTTCGGCCAGATTCCCGTTGCTTCCTCCGATTCCCTGCACTAACTTCTGATCATCCTCATCGGTATGCTGCTGGGGCGTCGAGGTATCGGCGCATGGGTTTTCGTGCATTCATGGCGCGGAAAACGCGAACGTGTCCGCAGGCGTTGGGGTGTTGTGTTTAATGTTGAACAGGCATTTCGCGGGCGCGGACTGTCATGTCCCTGAATGGCCGGGAGTGAAGATGACGGGCGGACTGGAAGGATATGACGAGGTTGCCGAAGCGAATGCCCAGAAGAGCATTCTCGACATCCATTGGTCGCGTATCTGCGCCCGCCTCAAGGCCGAGGTCGGGGAGGTGGAATACAACACCTGGCTGAGGCAGATGGGCGTCGGGCCCGTGGACGAGGACGAAATCACGCTGTACCTGCCCACGCGTTTTCTGCGCGACTGGGTCCGGGGACAGTATGGCGATCGGCTTGGCGCGTTGTGGCATGCGGAAATCCCGGCCATCCGGCGCGTTGAACTGCAGGTCGCCCGTGGCCCGTCGCCCGCAGCGGATGGCGATGCCTCCGCCGCGGAATCCGGTGCCTCTTCCGCCGCAACCCCGCCCGCGATGCCCGTCATGGATGCCGTGGTGGTGGAGGAGCCCCGCGCTGCCGAGGTGCGCAGCGACCTCGCCGCCCCGCTTGACCCGCGTTTTACGTTTGATACGTTCGTGGTCGGCAAGCCCAATGAATTTGCCTATGCCTGTGCCCGTCGCGTGGCCGAACGCCCGTCGAGCCCCGGCTTCAACCCCCTGTTCCTGTATGGTGGCGTCGGGCTGGGCAAGACGCACCTGATGCATGCGATCGGGTCGGAACTGGTGCGGGAGGGGCGTGTCTCGGTCGCGTATATGTCGGCTGAAAAGTTCATGTACCGCTTCATCGCCGCCATCCGTTCGCAATCGACGATGGAATTCAAGGAGCAGTTGCGTTCAGTCGATGTCCTGATGATTGATGACCTGCAGTTCCTGATTGGCAAGGACAATACGCAGGAAGAATTTTTCCACACCTTCAACGCGCTGGTTGATGCCGGGCGGCAGATCGTGGTGTCGGCGGACAAGTCGCCCTCTGACCTGTCGGGGCTGGAGGATCGCCTGCGCACGCGTCTTGGCTGTGGAATGGTGGCTGATATCCATGCCACCACGTTCGAGCTGCGTATCTCCATCCTGGAGGCGAAGGCCACCGCCTCGGGGGTCGAGGTGCCCGCCAAGGTGCTGGAATTCCTTGCGCATAAGATCACGTCCAACGTGCGTGAGCTTGAGGGCGCGCTCAACCGCCTGATTGCGCATGCCAACCTGTTCGGTCGTCCCGTTACGCTGGAGACGACGCAGGATGTGCTGCATGACATCCTCAAGGCGAATAACCGTCGCGTGACGATCGAGGAAATACAGCGCAAGGTTGCCGAACACTGGAATATCCGGCTGACGGACATGTCTTCGGCGCGGCGTTCGACCGTTGTTGCGCGTCCCCGGCAGGTGGCGATGTTCCTGTCAAAGCAGCTGACATCGCGTTCGCTGCCCGAAATCGGGCGCAAGTTCGGCAATCGTGACCATACCACCGTGATCTATGCCGTGCGCCGGGTGATGGAACTGATGGAACAGGACCCCGCCTTTGCAGAGGATGTCGAACTTCTGCGCCGGATGCTCGAAAGCTGATTTTTCGCCTGTCGCCCTCTTTTCGCATGTCTGTCAGGCTGCTAGACTTATTGCCCCCATCACGCCGTCCTGTAACGGGCCGCGCCGTCGGGCAAGGAGGATTTGTTACACATGAAGCTGAAGGCTGATCGCGCGACCCTGCTCAAGGCGCTGCTGCATATTCAGGGCGTGGCTGAGAAGCGTAACACCATCCCCATTCTTGCCAACGTCCTGATTAACGTCACGGACGGGTTGATGACCATGACGGCCACCGACATGGAAATCGCGGTGGTGGAAGGGATCTCGGCGGAGACCCTGCGTGATGGTGCCGTAACCGCGCCGGCGGCCGTGTTGTGCGATATCGTGCGCCGCCTGCCCGATGGGGCGGTGGTCGAACTTGATCAGGCGGGCGGCGATGCGCCGCTTGCGCTGCGGGCGGGGCGTTTCAGCACCAGCCTGAATGTGCTGGACGTGGATGATTTCCCCTCCATGATGGCCGGTGCGCTGCCGCATGATTTCACCATTGCGTCGCAGGCGCTGCGCGGGCTGATTGACCGCAGCCGGTTTGCCATCTCCACGGAGGAGACGCGCTACTACCTCAATGGCATCTATTTCCATGTGGCAGAGACCCCGCAGGGGCCGATGCTGCGCGCCGTGGCGACGGATGGCCATCGCCTTGCCCGCGTGGAAACCGACCTGCCGGACGGGGCGGCTGGCATGCCGGGCGTCATCATCCCGCGCAAGACCGTGAATGAACTGCGCAAGCTGCTTGAGGAAGGGCCGGAGCATATCGGCGTTGCCCTGTCCGATACACGTATCCAGTTCACCGTGGGGAACGTGATCCTGACGTCAAAGCTGATTGATGGGACTTTCCCGGAATATGAGCGCGTGATCCCCACCGGCAATGACAAGGTCCTGCATGTCGGCAAGAAGATATTTTCCGACGCGGTATCGCGTGTGGCCGCCATCAGCCAGGAACGTTCCCGCCCGGTAAAGCTGGCGGTGACGCAGAATCTGCTGACCCTGTCCGCCGCCAGTCAGGATCAGGGCACTGCGACGGAAGAACTTGACGATACCCATGTCGTGTATGACGCCAGCCCGATCGAAATCGGCTTTCAGGCGCGTTATCTCAACGATATTACGGACCAGATCGAAAAGAACGTCGAATTCGCGTTTTCCGACAGTTCCGCTCCCACCATCGTGCGCGATGTGGACCGTCCTTCGGCATTGTATGTGCTGATGCCGATGCGCGTCTGACCGCGTATCGGGTTTCCGGGCGCGTATGGCCCATCTTTCGCGGCTTGTCCTGACGGATTTCCGCAATTACCGCCATCTGTCATGGACGCCCACGTCACCGGTCACGGTGATCGTGGGCGAAAATGGCAGTGGCAAGACCAACCTTCTTGAATCCGTCTCCCTTCTGCTGCCTGGACGTGGGTTGCGTGGCGCGCGTGTGGCCGACCTGCCGCGTCATGGCGGCACACGTTGGGGCATCGCGGCCCGCATTGACGTGCCCGACGGGGTTGAGGCCGGGATACGCGACCTTGCTGTGGGGTCTGATCCGGCGCGGCCCGACCGTCGTGTCGTGCGCCTTGATGGGGAGGCATTGCGCAATCGCACCCGTGTTTCCGATTTCCTGTCCGCCGTCTGGCTGACACCACAGATGGATCGCCTGTTTCAGGAAGGGGCGGCGGGGCGGCGCCGTTTCCTGGATCGCCTGGTCCTGGCGATGGAGCCGGGGCATGCGCGTGAACTGGCCGCTCATGACCATGCAATGATGCAGCGCAACCGGCTTTTGCTGTCGGGTGGGGGGGATGGCGCATGGCTGTCCGCGCTGGAGGATGCGATGGCGCGTCACGGCGTTGCCGCCACGGCGGCGCGTGCAGGGCTGGTGGCCCTGCTCAATGGTGATGATGCCGCATTATGTGACGGGTTTCCCGCAACCGCGCTGACACTGGAAAGCGAGATCGCGCAGCATCTGCGCCACATGCCTGCCCTGGCGGTGGAGGACTGGTTGCGCGAACAGCTTGCGGCCTCCCGGCAGCGCGACCGCGCGCGGGGCAGCGCCTTCCTTGGCGCGCATCGCACCGACCTGCATATGCATGACCGCGCCACGCGACGCGGTGCGGCGCAGTCAAGCACGGGACAGCAAAAAGCAATGCTGGTCGGTGTCGTGCTGTCGCATGCCCGCCTGATCGCGCGGGCGCGTGGGCAGGCGCCGCTGATCCTCCTTGACGAACCGCTGGTGCATCTGGACGAGGTCCGGCGCAATGCGCTGTTCCGCGCCATCGGGCGGCTGGATACGACGGTAATGCTCAGCGGTACGGACGCGGCGCAGTTCGAGCCTTTGCGCGATCAGGCCGCCTTCGTCATGCCCCATGAAGGCGCTCTGCTTCCGAATCCCTGATTCCCCCGATTTATGAAGGGGAAAGCTTGGTTACAGGCGCGTGTTCGATGTATAACACATGCTCAACGCGTGACCCTGTTGTGGAGCATCTGTCCGGCATGTCTGACCCATCCAATCCCGATCAGAAACACGATGCCGAGGGGGAGGAAATTCCCGTCACAGGTGCGGATTATGATGCGGCTTCCATATCGGTTCTCAAGGGACTGGACGCGGTGCGCAAGCGTCCGGGCATGTATATCGGTGACACCGATGACGGTTCCGGCCTGCACCACATGGCGTTCGAGATCATCGACAATGCAGTGGACGAGGCGCAGGCCGGTTATGCGACCACCTGCATCGTGACGCTTAATGGTGACGGCAGCGTCACCGTGCGCGACAATGGTCGTGGCATTCCCACCGACATGCATCATGAGGAAGGGATCAGCGCGGCGGAAGTTGTCCTGACGAAGCTGCATGCAGGCGGCAAGTTCAACCAGAATTCCTACAAGGTATCAGGGGGTCTGCACGGCGTGGGGGCCGCGGTCGTCAATGCCCTGTCCGAATGGATGGAGGTGCGGATCTGGCGTAACGGGCAGGAACATATGATCCGCTTTCGCGCGGGCGAACGCGATGCGCCGCTCAGCGTGGTGGGGGACAGTGACGAACCGCGTGGCACACAGGTCACGTTCAAGCCGAGTGCCGAGACCTTCGCCATTGTGGAATTCCAGTTTTCCGTGCTGGAGCGCCGGCTGCGCGAACTGGCCTTCCTCAATTCCGGGCTGGCCATCATCCTGCGTGACGAACGCCATACCCCGGTGCGGGAGGAAGCGTTTCATTATGAAGGCGGCCTGAGCGCCTTTGTCGAATGGCTGGACCATGGCAAGACCCCGATTGTGGAACCACCGATTACCGGCAGCCTCCAGAATGAGGATAATGGCATCAAGGTCGAATTCGCCCTGACATGGAATGACAGTTTCCATGAAACGATGCTGTGCTTCACCAACAATATTCCGCAGCGCGACGGCGGATCGCATCTTGCGGGTTTCCGCCAGGCCCTGACACGCATCGTTGGCCGCTATGCGGAGGCGAATGCCTCCAAGAAGGATTCCCACGCCCTTGCGGGGGAAGACATGCGCGAGGGCCTGACGGCGGTGCTGTCGGTCAAGGTGCCAGATCCCAAATTCTCGTCACAGACCAAGGACAAGCTGGTGTCGTCGGAGGTGCAGCCCGTTGTGCATGCCGCCGCCGCCGACATGATCTCCCACTGGTTTGAAACCCATCCCAAGGAAGCGCGCCAGATTGTCGCAAAGGTGATGGATGCCGCCGCCGCACGTGAAGCGGCGCGGCGCGCAAGGGAATTGACGCGGCGCAAGGGGGTGCTCGACATCTCCTCTCTTCCGGGGAAGCTTGCCGACTGCCAGGAACGTGACCCTGCCAAATCCGAACTGTTCATCGTGGAGGGAGACTCGGCAGGGGGGACGGCCAAGCAGGGGCGTGACCGGCGTTTCCAGGCGATCCTGCCGCTGAAGGGCAAGATCCTGAATGTGGAGCGCGCGCGCTTTGACCGTATGCTGGGGTCGGCGGAAATCGGCACGCTGATTACCGCGCTGGGCACGGGCATCGGGCGTGGTGATGTGGAGCATGGCGGCTTTTCAATCGAGAAGCTGCGTTACCATCGCATCGTCATCATGACCGACGCCGATGTCGACGGCTCACACATCCGCACGCTGCTGCTGACGTTCTTTTTCCGCCAGATGCCCGAACTGATTGAAAACGGCTATCTCTATATCGCGCAGCCGCCGCTGTACCGCGCCAAGCGCGGTAATGACGAACGGTATCTCAAGGATGATGCGGCGCTGGAGCAATATCTGCTCGACAAGGCGCTGGCGCATGCGACCCTGCGTTACGGCGACGGGCGCGAAGTCACGGGGGAGGCAATCCATACCGATGTTGCCTTTATCCGTGACGTGGCGCGCGCGCTGTCGCGCCTTGCGGTGCGTGCCCCGGTCTGGGTTCTGGAACAGGCGGCGATCGCGGGTGCGCTGTCGGCCAATCCGGCGGCCACGCCCGAACGTGTCATTGCATTGCAATCGCGTCTGGATGCCGTCTCCATGGAATCGGAGCGTGGCTGGAAGGTCGCGGCAAGTGCCGATGGGCTGGAAATGGCGCGTAGCGTGCGTGGCGTGGGCGAGGTCTATCGTCTTGATCCCGCCTCCCTGCGCAGTGCCGAAGTCCGCTGGCTGGCGGAGCATCATGGGCGCATCGCAACCGATTTCGACAGCAAGGTGGAACTGTCCCTCGACAGCCAGACCATAGCGCTTGATGGCCCGGCCTCGGTTTATGAACGTATTATCGCGCAGGGGCGGCGCGGTCTGTCGATCAACCGGTTCAAGGGACTGGGCGAGATGAATGACGCGCAGTTGTGGGAAACCACGCTCGATCCCGCCATGCGCACCCTGTTGCAGGTGCGGGTGGGTGATGTGGAAAACGCGGCGCAGGTGTTCTCTACGCTGATGGGCGATGTGGTCGAACCCCGGCGCGATTTTATCGTGGGGAACGCCCTGAAGGTTGCCAACCTCGACGTCTGATGGGGTGGGGGCGCGTCACGCATCGGGAAATCATGAAAATTTGGGGGTGCCGCCTTTTGCCAGAGGGGTGGCATCTCCGAAGCTTCGTGAAAAAAACTTCGCCAGAGATTTCATGAATTCACGGTGCGAAAGCGACGTGATGGCCTTATTCGGGGATCAGGTCCCGGGCAATGTGCGGGATTTCGGAAATGGAATCCGCGCCCGCCGTTGCCCCGGCCTCCATTTCGGGCATGCCATATCCCCATCGTGCAAAAATGCCGCGAACATGTGCGCCCGTCGCTGCGGCGATGTCGTTACGGTGGTCGCCCACCATGATTGCGCGTTGCGGCACGCCCCCGGCCATGGCGATCGTGTCCAGCAGGTGCCGCGGGTCAGGCTTGCGCACGGCAAAACTGTCGCCACCGCCCACTGCATCGAACCAGGGGGCGAGTTTCATGACCTGCAGGATATGCTGTGCCGCCGCCACCGGTTTGTTGGTGCAGACCGCAAGTTTCCATCCCGCGCCCCTGAGGCTTGATAAAGTGGCGCGGGTGCCGGTGAAGGGATGCGACAGGTCGGTCGAATGTGGGGTATAGTCCGCCATGTAGTGGCTGACGGCCTCGTCAGGGTCGATATCGCGCGCACCGTCGCCCGCATGCGCCAGCAGGCGGCGCACCAGAACGCCGACGCCGTCGCCAATCATGGGGCGCAGAATGTCGGGCGTGATGGGGGGCAGGCTGTAATGGCGCAGCAGGCGACAGGCGCAGGCAGCAAGGTCCGGCAGGCTGTCGATCAGCGTGCCGTCCATGTCGAAAACCGCCAGGCGGGGGGGAAGGGCAGGCATCCGGCACTCCTCGGTGGTAGCAATCGGAAAATCTAAGTGATGGTATCTTGTTCCTCTCCGGGTTTGACAGGTCTGCCGGGCGGGGGCTACCCGCAAAAAGTCATGAGCACCATTCCCTCCTCCCCCTCGTCTTCCCCATCCCGTCCTGCCACGGCGGTCATCCTTGCCGCAGGGCGGGGCACGCGCATGCGTTCGGAACATCCCAAGGTCATGCATCCTCTGGCGGGACGGCCGATGCTGCGCCACCTGCTTGATAATGCTGAACAGGTGTTTGACCGCATTGTCGTGGTGATCGGTCCGGGGATGGAGGAGGTCGCGGCCCTTGCCGCGCCGCATGTCGCGGTGGTGCAGGCCGACCGTCTTGGCACCGCGCATGCGGCCCTTCAGGCGCAGGCATATTTTGGCACGGGTGATGTCGCCGTCCTGTATGGGGACAATCCGCTGATTACCGCGCAGACCATGCGCGATCTGCTGGCGTGCCGCAGGCTTCCCGGTGTGGGGCTGGCGCTGCTGGCGATGCGGCCTGCCAATCCGGGACGTTATGGCCGTGTCGTGACACAGGGCGACGAAGTGGTGCGGATTGTCGAATGGGCCGATGCCACGCCGGACGAACGTGCGATCGACCTGTGCAATGCGGGTGTGCTGTGTGCCGATGCGCACGATTTTCGCCGGTGGCTGGACGCCGTGCGCAATGACAATGCGCAGGGCGAATACTACCTCGGCGACGTGGTGACGCAGGCCGTGGCCGATGGGGTGGGTGTGCGCGCCGTCGTGGCGGCGGAAGATGAACTGCGTGGCATCAATTCGCGCGCCGAACTCGCGGTGGCGGAAGCCAGCGTGCAGCAGCGCCTGCGCCACGCCGCCATGGAAAAGGGCGTGACCCTGGTTGCCCCCGATACGGTGTTCCTGTGCGCCGATACCGTGCTGGCGCCGGACGTGGTCATCCATCCCCATGTCGTGTTCGGCCCCGGTGTCACGGTGGAACGCGATGTGGAGGTGCGGTCATTCTCCCACCTGGAGGGATGTGTTGTCAGGCACGGTGCGCTGATCGGGCCCTATGCCCGCCTGCGTCCCGGCAGCGACGTGGGCGCGCATGCGCATGTCGGCAACTTTGTCGAACTCAAGGCCACGACGCTGGGTGAGGGGGCGAAGGCCAATCACCTGACCTACCTTGGCAATGCGCAGATTGGCGCGCGCAGCAATATCGGCGCAGGCACCATCACGTGCAATTACGATGGCGTGTTCAAACATACGACCACCATTGGGGAAGGCAGTTTTGTCGGGTCGGATTCGATCCTTGTCGCACCGGTGACACTGGGTGCGGGGACGCTCACGGCGGCGGGCAGCGTGATTACGGATGATGTGCCGGATGACGCCATGGCGTTCGGGCGGGCAAAGCAGGAAAACAGGGCCGGATACGCAAGGACCTTCCGCGACCGGCTCAAGGCAGCGAAGGAGCGTGGCTGATGTGTGGCATTGTCGGTGTCGTTGGCAGGAACCCGGCCACCCCGGTCATTTTCGATGCGCTGCGCCGCCTTGAATATCGCGGATACGATTCGGCGGGTATCGCGACGCTGGAAAACGGGCAGGTGGACCGCCGTCGCGCGGCGGGAAAACTCGACCACCTCGCCACTGTGCTGGCGCGTGTGCCCCTGCCGGGGGGGACGGGAATCGGGCATACGCGCTGGGCCACACATGGGGCGCCGACCGAAAACAACGCCCACCCGCACGGCACCGAACGCGTGTCGGTCGTCCATAATGGCATCATCGAGAATTTTGAGGAATTGCGCCGCGAACTTGAGGCCGCGGGACAGGTTTTCTCCACCGAGACCGATAGCGAGACGATCGCGCAGATGATTGACTATCACCTGCGTCGTGGCCTTTCCCCGCGTGATGCCGCGCATGAAACGCTGAAGCGGTTGGAAGGGGCGTATGCGCTGGCGATGATCTTTGCCGGGCATGACGGCATGGTCATCGGCGCCCGCCATGGCGCGCCGTTGGTGGTGGGATTTGGCGAGGACGAAATGTTCCTTGGTTCCGACAGCCTGGCGCTTGCGCCGCTGACGCGCCGGATTGCCTATCTCGATGACGGGGACTGGACCATCGTAACGCCCGGCGGGGCAGAGTTTTTTGACATGGAGGGCAGGGCCGTCACGCGCCCCATCCGAACCACCGCGCTGATCGCGGGATCGGTGGGCAAGGACGGGTATCGCCACTATATGGAAAAGGAACTGCACGAACATCCCGTCGTGATCGGGCAGACTCTGCAACGCCTGATTGATCCGGCGACGCGGCGTGTCGTGATGCCGGACCTGCCCTTTGACCTTGCCGCCGTCCCGCGTGCGGTGATGACGGCGTGTGGTTCCGCCTTTTATGCCGCGATGATCGGGCGTTACTGGCTGGAGCAGTACGCGCGCCTGCCGGTCGATATCGATGTCGCAAGCGAGATGCGTTATCGCGACCCGCCGTTGGTGCCCGGCGGGCTGGGGCTGCTGATTTCCCAATCGGGGGAGACGGCCGACACGCTTGCCGCCCTGCGCGGGATGCGGGCGGCGCAACAGCATATCGTCTCTGTCCTCAATGTGGAGCAGAGCACCATGGCGCGCGAAAGTGACGCGGTGCTGGGTACGGTGGCAGGGCCTGAAATCTCGGTCGCGAGCACCAAGGCATTCACGGCGCAGCTTTCGGTCCTTGCCTGCCTGACGGTTGCACTGGGCCGGGCGCGCGGGCATCTGGACGCGGCGGCGGAGGAGCGGATGGTCATGGCCCTGCTTGACCTGCCAAGTCGGGCGAACGAGGTATTCGCACAGCGCGATGCCATCCGCCGCATGGCCGCGATCGTCGCGGAGGCGCGTGATGTTTTGTATCTGGGGCGGGGATCTTCCTTTCCGGTCGCACTCGAAGGGGCGCTAAAGCTTAAGGAGATCACCTATATCCATGCGGAAGCCTATGCTGCGGGCGAGATGAAGCATGGCCCCATTTCCCTGATCGACCGCACGGTACCGGTGGTCGCGACCGTGCCGTCTGGCCGCCTGTTCGACAAGACGCTGTCGAACCTGCAGGAAGCCCGGGCGCGTGGCGGGCGACTGCTGGTCTTTACCGATACGCAGGGCGCCCCCCGCCTGCGTGACCTGGCCGAGGTGGTGGTGGAAGTCCCCACCGTGGACGAGTTCACCGCCCCCATCGTACAGACCATCCCGGTGCAGATGCTTGCCTATGAAGTGGCGCTACTGAAGGGGACGGACGTGGACCAGCCCCGCAACCTCGCCAAATCGGTCACGGTGGAATAGCGTTCGCACCACCACGACAGATCAAGGATTTAGCCGATGTCACCATCGTCGCACATGCCTGCTCCATCCCCCCCATCAGCCCATGGGCCGTCCGTTCTGGTGCTGGGCGCGGGTGTGTCGGGCATGACGGCCGCCGTGACCCTGGCTGAACGTGGCGCGCGCGTGGTGGTGCATGAGCGCGGACCACGCATTGGTTCCGGCGCGTCATGGAAGGCGGGCGGGATGCTTGCCCCATGGTGCGAGGCGGAGTCCGCCACACCAGAGGTAACGGAGCAGTCGTTATCCTCGCTGGACTGGTGGGATGCGCATGTGCCCCAGGTGGTGCGTAATGGCACGCTGGTCCTCGCCCCTGCGCGCGATGTGGGGGAAATTGCGCGTTTCGGGCGGCGCACGTCCCATTTCCGCACGATCGGGGAGGCGGAAATCGCGCAACTGGAGCCCGAACTTGCGGATCGTTTTTCCCGCGCCCTGTTTTTTGAACATGAAGGTCACGTCAACCCGCGTGACGCGCTGCTGGCGCTGGGCCGCAAGGTGGAGTCCCTTGGTGGCCGGATCGTGTGCAATGCACCGATGTCCTATGATGCGGGTGCGTATGACTGGATCGTGGATTGCACCGGCATTGCCGCGCGCGATGTGATGCCCGACATGCGCGGTGTGCGGGGCGAGATGCTGCTGCTGCGCTGTCGCGATATTACGCTGTCGCGGCCGGTGCGCATGCTGCATCCGCGCATCCCGGTTTACATCGTCCCGCGTGCCGAACATGTGTTCATGGTGGGGGCAACGATGATCGAGAGTGAAAATGCCGGTGGCATGACATTACGGTCGATGGTGGAACTTCTGGGGGCGGCCTATGCCCTGCATCCGGCCTTTGGCGAGGCGGAAATACTGGAAACCGGAACCGGCCTTCGCCCGTCATATCCTGACAACATGCCTGCCGTCCGGCGTGATGGTAAGCGAATTTATGTGAATGGCATGTACCGCCACGGCTTCTTACTGTCCCCGGTCAGAGCGCGCGAGGCGGCGGACATCGTATTTGGCCCCTGACCACGCACTACGAGGAGAATGCGGATGAAGATCCTTGTAAATGAGGAAGTTCATGACGTTGGCGTGCGGACGCTCGACGCCCTGCTGCATGAACTCGGCTATGGCGACGCCTGTGTTGCCACTGCCGTCGATGGTGATTTCGTCGCGGCGGCCCGGCGTGGCGCACATGCGCTTCACGAAGGGTGCCGGGTGGAAATCCTGGCCCCGATGCAGGGGGGATAGGCACACGACATGACCCTGTTTTATGGAACGGAACTGTCCTCACGCCTGATGTTGGGGACGGCGCAATATCCCTCGCCCGAAATCCTGGCCGATGCGGTGCGGCATGCGCAGGCAGGTGTCGTGACCGTATCCCTGCGCCGTGAATCGGCGGGACAGAGGGCGGGACAGGCATTCTGGAACCTGATTCGTGATCTTGGCGTGCCGGTCCTGCCCAATACCGCAGGCTGCCACAGCGTGCGTGAGGCCGTGACCACGGCACAGATGGCGCGCGAGGTCTTTGGCACCGACTGGATCAAGCTGGAGGTGATCGGGGAGTCCGATACGCTCCAGCCCGACATGTTCGCTCTGGTGGAGGCCGCGCGCCTCCTGACCGAGGATGGGTTCAAGGTTTTCCCCTATATGACAGAGGATCTGGTCGGTGCGGAACGGCTGCTGCGCGCCGGGTGCGAGGTGCTGATGCCATGGGGCGCGCCGATCGGGTCGGGCAAGGGATTGAATAACCTGTTCGGTCTGCGTGCGCTGCGGGCGCATTTTCCCGGTGTTCCATTGGTGGTCGATGCCGGGATCGGGGTGCCGTCGCATGCGGCGCAGGCGATGGAGCTTGGTTATGATGCGGTGCTGATCAATACGGCGGTGGCAAAGGCAGGCAATCCGGTGGAAATGGCGCGCGCGTTCGCCATGGCGGTGGAGGCCGGGCGCATGGCATATGTTGCCGACCCGATGGAGGCGCGCGACATGGCGGCGCCATCCACGCCCACGATCGGGCAGGCGGTACTGGCATGAGGGCACTTCCATCGCGCATTTATCCTGTTGTTGATCGTGCCGACTGGATCGCGACGTTGGGGCAGGCTGGTGCAAAACTGATACAATTGCGCCTCAAGGACATGGCCGAAGATGCGCTGCGCCTGGAAATACGCCGGGGTGTCGCACTGGCGCACCTGCATGGTGTGTGCCTTGTCCTCAATGATTACTGGCGTCTTGCGATCGAGGAGGGAATCGACTTCATCCATCTGGGTCAGGAAGACCTGGATGAGGCCGACCTGCCCGCGATCCGCCGTGCTGGACTGCGCCTTGGGGTCAGCACCCACAGCCATGATGAACTGCAGCGCGCGCTTGACGTGCGACCCGATTATGTTGCGCTGGGGCCGGTATGGCCGACAAAACTGAAGAAAATGCCATGGGGGCCACAGGGGGTGGACCGCCTGCGTGAATGGAAACGTTTGGTGGGGGACCTGCCTTTGGTGGCCATTGGCGGGATTACACTTGCACGCGCACCGTCCTGTATCGCGGCGGGCGCGGATTGCGTTTCCGCCGTGTCGGATTTCATTCGCATGCCCGATCCCGCGGCGCAGGTCCGTGCGTGGCTGCATGCGACGCAGGTATCGAAACAGGGGGATGACGGGACGGTCTAATTTCTGTGTATTATATGCAACGAGGATGTGGCATAAATACAATCCAAGGTGTAGGCGAAATTTTCATGAAAGACATGCCACTCTAGGGCAGATCCTGTTTGAATGCGTGCATTCAGACAGGTGAAGATGCTCGTAAAAACAATAAACCGGAGCATTTTCACCGAACCGGTTTTCGGTGGAATGCCCCAGGATCGCAGGCCTGCCGCCGGCCATCGTGGCGGGCGGAAAATGGTGACGCGGCGTTTTTTATCCTCGTCCAGCCGGACAATCTTCGGGTGGCGGACATATTCTGTCCATGGTTTCGCGACAGGATGGTTCTGGACGGGGCTTGGTTTCCAGAATTGAGGGCGTTGAATGGCGATAGCGGGTCTTGCGGCAATTCTGATGGCGATTGCCATGTTGCTGGTGGTCGTCAGTACCGTGCAGCCGATTGCCCGTCGTCTGGAACTGTCGGAAACGGTTCTGCTGGCTATCGTTGGCATTGTCATCGGTGGTGTGGCTGACCTTGTCCTGCGCAGTGCGCATCTGGAGATTTTCAGCGGGGCGGCGGAAACGCTGCTGGATTTCCCGCTTAACAGCGAAGCCTTCTTGCTGATTTTCCTGCCGATCCTCGTTTTTCAGGGCGCGCTGGGTATAGATGTGCGCCGCCTTGCGCATGAAACGGCCACGGTTCTGTTGTTGGCGGTGGTTGCGGTGGTGGTGTCCACCGCCACGATCGGCCTGGCGCTATATCCCTTTGCGGGCCTGCCGCTGGCGGTGTGTCTGCTCCTTGGTTCCATCGTGGCGACGACCGACCCGTCCGCCGTGGCCGGGATCTTTAAGGAAATCGGCGCGGCCAGCCGCCTGACCCGCCTGGTGGAGGGGGAGGCGTTGCTGAATGATGCGGCGGCGATCTCCATCTTTTCCATCCTGCTGGCCTCCATCACCGCGCATCACAAGATCATGCTGGGTGGTGCGGTGCTGGAATTCCTGGTGTCGTTTGCAGGCGCGCTGGTGATCGGGGTGGTTTTTGGCCGTCTGACACTGATGCTGATCGCAACCATCGGGGCCGCGCCTGCGGCGGAGATTACGTTGACGGTGGCGTTGCCGTACCTGTCCTATATCGTATGTGATGAATTCCTCGGCTTTTCCGGTGTGGTGGCCACGGCGGCATCGGGACTGACGATTTCCATCTATGGACCATCCACCTTCCGACCGCAGACGTGGCGGTTCCTTAATGAACTGTGGCAGCAGCTTGTGTTCTGGGCGGGGTCGCTGGTGTTTGTGCTGGCCTCCATGCTGGTGCCGCGCCTGCTGGCGGGAATGACGCGCTGGGATTGCGTGCTGATCCTGATTGCGACAGTGGCGGGACTGCTGGCCCGTGCCTCCGTCGTGTTCGGAATGCTGCCCATCCTTGCCGCCACGCGCCTGTCGCCACCTGTGCCGAATCCGTTCAAGGTCACGATGGTCTGGGGCGGGTTGCGTGGTGCGATCACACTTGCCCTCGCGCTGGCGGTGACGGAAAATGAGCATGTCTCCACCCAGATCGCGCATTTTATCGGCATTATCGCCACGGGATTTGTGCTGATTACCCTGTTCGTCAATGGCACGACGTTGCGTTATCTCGTGCTGTTCCTGAAGCTGGATCAACTGCCGCTGATTGATCAGGCGTTGCGCCACCAGATCCTTGCCATCGGGTTGGGCGAGGTGCGTGACCAGACACGCGAAGTGGCGGGGGAACTGGGCTTTTCACGCAATGTCACCAATTCGGTGGTGCAGTTCCTTGACCGGCGTGTCACGACGGAGCAGCAGGCGAACACGTTCGACACCGCGTTGGGCGACCGGCAGCGCGTGACGCTGGCGCTGATCGTGATTGGCAATCGTGAACGCTCCATCCTGCTTGACCTGTTTCGCATACAGGGCCTGTCGCGGCGTGTGATGGAAACATTGCTGCGTTCGGCCGAGGCGATGGTCGATGGCGCACGGCTGGAGGGGCGTTTTGGCTATGTCCGTGCGTTACGTCGCAGGCTGAGGCCGTCGCTACGTTTTCGTATCGCGCAGGCCATCCATCATCGGCTGCATTTTGACCTGCCGTTGATGTACTGCATGACCGAGCGGTTCGAGATGCTGATGATCGCGCATTTCGTCTCCCTCTCCCTGACGCGATTCATGCGTACCCGCATGGAACCGACCCTGGGTGTGCGTATCAGCGAAATCGTCGGCGAGGTGCTGGGACGGCAGTGCAAGCTGCTTGACGAGGCATTGCAGACACTGCGCCTGCATTACCATGGTTATTCCGAAGCGCTGGAAAACCGGATGCTGCGACAGGTTGCCCTGCGGCTGGAGGAAGAAAAATATGATTCCCTGCTTTCGGAATCCCTGCTGAGCGATGAATTGCATCGCGAACTGCACCGTGATGTGGAACAGCGGCGCGCGCATCTGGATTTCCGGCTGAAATTCAATATCAAGGCCGGGATCGAGAGTCGGATTCACGGTTTTGCCATCTTCACGGGGCTGCCGGCTGGGGTGTTGCACGACCTGTCGATGAAGATGTCGCTGCATTTCTCCTCTCCGGGGGAGCGTCTGTACAAGCGTGGCCAGAAAGTGCGCACCATCTATTTCATCAGCGCGGGGCTGGCGGAGACGCATTATGCCGAACGTGACGTGCGTTTCGGCGCGGGTGCGGTCATTGGTGCGGAAGAGGCATTGAGTGGCGCACGGGTCGCCGCGACCAGCCGGTCGTTGCAGTTCGGCCATTTCCTGACGATGAGTGCGCGGACCTTCCGTCGGCTTGTGGATGAATATCCTGTCGTGCGTGACAATCTGGCAAAGCTGGCGCAGGCCTGCGCGGATGGTGATCTGCCCGATGCCCGGCTGCTTCCGGGGGAGGGAAAGGACAAGCCGGGTGTGCCGCCCTCCTATGACGCGATCGAACTGGCGACCGCGCCGGTCACATCCGTCATGTCGGCGCATGAAGGGACAGAGCAGAAGCAAGGGGATTGAGCATCTGTCTGCCACCCAATAGTGACAAACGTGGCAGAATGGCGTCGGCATGCCGTAGGGCATGCAAAACAGAGATTGCAGATTTCCCCATCAGAGAGTGTTTGAAAACAAGCCATTGATAAAAAAGAAAAGTTTTTGGGTGCCGCCTTTTTCCCAAAAGGCGGCGTCGTCTGAAGCTTTTTGGGAAAAGCTTCACCAAAAAACCTTTATAATTTCAGGATGTTATCGGGCCTGACTTTTCAAACGGTCTCTATGCCTTCGCAGGGGGAAGTCCTGTTGGGGAAAGACGACACCAGAAACTTTTATGGCTTCAGGTGCGCGCCGTGCTTCCCCATACCCGGATCAGAACGACTGGAGCAGCCGGTCGAGATATTGCAGTTCTTCGGGTGGGCGGGTGCGGTCCGAATCCCGGCGGCGCAGTTCCTGTTCGATTTCACGTGCGCGTTCGCGGGCGGCCTTGTCCGGCACATGGGTATCGCTGTCCATGCCGGCATGGTCATCCCCGGTTTTACGTCCCAGCGGGTCGCGGGGTTCGTTGCCCGCATTGTCGGGTGTTTCCTCTTCGTCCGGCTGTCCCGGTTTCGATCCGCCTGATCCCTTGCTTCCGGCCAGGGAAGGCAGGAAAATCGTCATGCCCTTGCCCGATCCTCTGGTGGACTGACGCATCTGCTGCCCACCTTTTTGCAGGTCGGCCAGAACCTTGCGCTCCGCTGTTGCGGCATCAGTATCCTGACCTGCCGACAGGGCGGTGCGCACGGCCTTCATGTCCGATAACGCCTGTTTCAACGCGGGAACGTCCTTGCCGCTCAGGGTCTTGAACTCATTACGCAATTCATGCAGCGCACGCGCCAGCGCATGCTGGGTCGCGCGGTCGGCATGCTGTTGCACCTCATGTGCCTCCGGGGTCTGGCTTTCGGCGGCAGGTGGCTGCGTGGCTGCGGGGTTGGACTGACCCGGCGGGGTCAGGCCCAAATGCCGCAGCAGTTCTGGCGTGGACATGTTCGACAGGTCTTCCCCGTCGTTCATCGTGTCCATATCGGTCTGGCGTGCTGCCGCGCTGGCCGCATCCTGTTCGATTCGTTGCTGGGTATGATCCAGCAAGGTGGATTGCTGGTGGATCAGGTCACGCAGTGCTGCCTGCTGTTCGTGCATTTCCTGGCGCGCCTGGTACTGGCGTGCGGCCTGCATGATGTCCTGCGGCGTGGCATTGCGCATCTGGTTGGCCATGTCCTCCATCTGATGGAGCCGGTCGAGTGCATCGGCGGAACGTCCGTTTGCGGCGTCCTCCTGAAGCTGTTGCATCATACGCGACAGGTTCTGTTCCCCTGTCTGTGACATTTCCGGCATGGCGGGGATGGCGGAATGGTCACGCATCGCCTGCGTGATCAGGGCCTGCATCTTGCGCTGGATCGCATCCCTGAGCGCCTGCACGCGGCGTTGCAGTTCGGCCTGCTGCTGTGCCGAACGGGTGGGTTTCCCATCGGGTTCGCGCATATGTTCGATCTGCGCATCAAGGGCTTCTTCGGCCATCTGGATATCGAAATCGGCCTGGCTGTTCGCGATATCGTCGTGGCGGTCATGTTCGACATCCAGCGCCAGATACCATAAACGGCCCACAGCCTGATCGATCGCCTGTGTGGTATCGACTTCATGCAGGCTCAGCAGGTAGGACACGCTGCTCAGGGCGATCATCAGGCCGGGGCTATGGGTCATCGGCGCGGATGTCATGCCCAGCCCATGCAGTTCTTCGCCCGCGATGAAACGGCTTTCGCGACCAAGGGCGAGGCGCTTGCGGATATCAAGCAGCGCCTTGGCCATCGGGTTATGGAATGTGCGCGCGCCAAGGCGGAAATGTACCGGGGCAGAGGTCGCGCCCGTGCCGCTGTCGCTGGTGGCAAGCAGTGTGGCGACGACATCTTCCCCTGCCCAGGGATCTGATGACAGGTCGGGTGTTGCGACTGCTTCGGCCGTATGGGGGTGCCCATTCAGCGGGATCGGCACCGAAAGGACGCGCGGATGGGCGCTATGTTCGTCCCCCGTCAGGCGCATTTCCACACGCAGCGATGCAATGCCATAGGGTTGTGAAACCTTGTAGGGCAGGCGGGTGCGCCATTCCCCGTCCTTTGCGCCGGGGTTCGGGCCCCATGTGACGCTTGGTGCGGGGTTGGGGGTAACCTTCAGGTCCCATTGGCTCAACACGCGGCCACGTCCACGCAGGGTCAACGCGCCATCCGCCAGAAGCGGCGTTTCCACGGACCAGTTGGCAGGGTCCAGCGCATGGAATCCATGCGGGCCAAGACTTGTGCCTTTCGCGGTGGAACGCGCGCGCAACACCGGTTCCCCATGCAATCCCGTTACCGTCACACTCAGGACAGCGCCTGCGGGAATGGTGGCTGTGCCCTTGCGATCATCCAGAAAGACCGGCGCACCGGGGGCATAGGCAGGCATGGTGATCCATGCATGGATCTGTGGCCGTGGCGTATCCGCATCGTCCGTGCCGGGAATGAAGGCCGCACCGATTCGTCCCGGTGCCGCCCCCCCGGCCCACAGCAGCCCGAGGGCGAGCAGCGGGGCAAGCGCCAGAGTGGCCCACGATGTTTCACGCCCCACCGGCCACAGGCGTGGCCACCCAGCCTTCAACCGCCCGACCCGCGCACCGGTGCGTTGCAGGTGGATCCGCCACAGGGCTTCGGCTGCCCGGGTTGCGGCCGGATCGGTGGGAGAGGCGACAGGCGTGTCGAGCAGGGTTTGCAACGGGCGGTCCTGCAGGGCCGATGCCTGTTCAATGCGCCGGTCAAGGGTTGCGTCATCCGGTGCATGGCCCTGGCGGTAACGGCGGATGCCCCATGCGGCGCATCCCGCCCCCAGTGCCAGCAGTGCTGCGGCATGCACCCCGTCAGGCAGGTGTTGGGGAAGGCGCAGCAGGCCCAGAAGCGCCACGCCGCCAGCCACGTCCGCGATGGGGAGCATGATGGGCCACAGGCGTTCGACCCACAGGACGCGACGTGCCCGTGTCCGTGCCCGCGCAAGACGGGCGGGAAAGGAGGACATGCCCGATGCCGCCGCCGATGATGCCGGGGGCGCTGCGGGATCGCGTGCCGGCACGTCGGTCGGAATGTCGCGGGCCTGCGTCATTCTGCTCCGGCGGGATGGGTCAGGGGATCGGGGATGATATCGCCTTCCCACAGGGATTCGACCTTCTGGCGCGCGCGGATCACGTCCCACCGCGATCCGTCCACCAGAACCTGTGCGGCCATGGCGCGTGCATTGTATGTCGAACTCATGACCATGCCATATGCACCGGTATCGAGCAGCGCCACGCGCGCGCCGTCATGCAGGCGCGGCAGGGTGCGGTCATGTCCGAACGTATCGCCGCTTTCGCACACGGGGCCAACGACATGCACCTGTTCGGACGGGGCGACGGCATCGCGCGCCGACAGCGGGATGATGCCATGCCATGCGTCATACAGGCTGGGCCGTGCAAGGTCGTTCATTGCCGCGTCCAGCACGATGAAGGGCGGCATGCCGTCATATCCGCGCTTGCGCAGGACAACGGTGCTGAGGAGTACGCCCGCGGGTCCGGCCAGCCAGCGTCCGGGTTCGATCTCCAGCCGCGTGCCAAGATCGCCAAGTTCTATGCGGATGGCATGGGCCAGAGCCTCTGGCGCGCCTTCGGTTTCATGGCGGTAGGAAATGCCAAGGCCGCCGCCGCAGTCAATCACGTCCACCCCCAGCCCTCGCGCACGGATGGCGCGGACCAGATCGGCCACGCGGGCATAGGCCGCGCGATAGGGCTGCATCCGTTCGATCTGGCTGCCGATATGCACCGCGACACCTGCTGCATGGAGGCCCGGCAGGCTGGCCGCATGGGCATAGAGTTCGACCGCCCGGTCATAGGGAATGCCGAATTTGTTGCCCGCAAGTCCGGTCGTGATCTTGGCGTGGGTTCCGGCATCGACATCGGGGTTGATGCGCAGCGCCACCGGCGCGGTGCGCCCGCACGCCACGGCGACGGCCGACAGCAGGTCGAGTTCCTCCGCGCTTTCAACATTGATCCGGGCGATTCCGTGATGCAGCGCCAGTTCCATTTCCGCACGCGTTTTGCCCACGCCGGAAAAGACGATTTCACGTGCGGGGATACCGGCGGCGATGGCGCGGCGCAGTTCGCCGCCACTGACGACATCAGCCCCGGCCCCCTGTGCGTGCAGGATCTTCAGGATGGCAAGATGGTCGTTCGCCTTCACCGCGAAATGGATGTCCACATCCAGTCCGGCATCACGCATTGCCCGGTCCAGCCGGTGATAACGCGTGCGCAATGTCTGTGCGCCCATCACCCATGTGGGGGTGCCAAGCGCATCGGCAATTGCATTAAGCGGTACGTCCTCAAACACCAGCCCGTCGATGGCATGCATCGAAAGGGCAGGGCGCACGGCCAGCAGGTCCTGTAATGTCGGGTCCTGCCCCGGGTGGGTGGAAAATGTATCAGCCATCGCGACAGGATACCGGTTCACCCTGTACGTTCCAAGGTGCTTGTGACGTAATTCATGCTGTTGCATGCCACGATCAGGGGAATGGGAGATTGCAGGTCAATGTTCTGACAAAAAACAATAAAATTTGGGGATCTGCCTTATTCGTCAGGCAAGGGGGGCGTTCCTTGAAGCTTTTTGAAAAAAGCTTCATCAAAAAACTTTCTTGGATTTGCGCGGTGTTTCGTGGGCAGGTTTTTGACTGCGGTCACGAAATGCAGGGAAAGGCACCATGGAAGCAGTTGAGGCAGGGAACACGGAACATGAACGACGTCTGATCGGTGCCGCGGTCGCGGTGCGGGGCAATGCCCATGCGCCCTATTCAGGATTTGCGGTGGGGGCAGCGGTGGAGGATGGCAGTGGCCGTATCTTTGCCGGGTGTAACGTGGAAAATGCGGCCTATCCCGAAGGTACCTGTGCGGAGGCCGGGGCCATCGCCGCGATGGTGGCGGCGGGGGGGCGGGTGCTGCGTCGGGTGGTTGTATGCGGTGGCGGTGCGCAGCCATGCTTTCCCTGTGGGGGGTGCCGACAGAAAATACGCGAGTTCGCGGCGCATTCGCTCAGGATCGACATGGTCGATGCGCAGGGGAATGTGCTGGCACGCCGCACCCTTGGCGATCTTCTGCCCGATGGGTTTGGGCCAGAGCATCTGTAAGGGATGGTAGGATAACCACCTGATAAGAATTGGGAATTTTTAGGAAAGCTTTTCCTGGGTTTTGAAAGGCGCTGCCGTTTTCAAAAAAGGCAATGCCACAAAACTCCCATCACTCCTTGTCGGGGCGCTGTTTTCAAACCGTCTCGAATAGAGACGATTTGAAAAGTCAGTCTCAATAACATTCTGAAATTACAAAAGTTTTTGGTGAAGCTTTTTTTAAAAAGCTTCAGAAGACGCCGCCTTTTTGGAAAAAGGCGGCACCCAAAAACTTTTCTCGTTTTTTATCAATGATGTGTTTTCAAACAATCTCTTAACGGTCAGGCGCGGGATAGGTCCGGTTATAGGTGAAGTCCGACCGTGGGCCGGGAGGCTGGGGCGGGCCGATTCGCCCGCAGGCCCCCAGCACGCTGCCTGCCACCGAAAGCGCGATGATGCACGTCATGGCCCATGCCATGCGTGCCCGGCGGGAGTGTGCCCCGCGGGAGTATGCATGACGGGTGTTCATGCCTTTTTCCCTTCTTTTTCCGCCGCCAGCGCCTTTTGCCAGCGTCCGGCCTGTGCACGCACATTGTCAGGTGCAGTACCGCCAAGGCTGGTGCGTGACGCCAGTGATGCCTCCACCGTCAGTACGTCGAAGATATCGGCGGTTATGCCGGGTTCTTCGGCCTGCATCTCCTGCAACGTCAGTTGCGACAGGTCCACGCCACGTGCTTCCGCCTTGCCCACCAGGCGGCCGGTGACGTGGTGGGCGGTGCGGAATGGCAGCTTCAGCACCCGCACCAGCCAGTCGGCCAGATCGGTCGCGGTGGAAAAACCCGAACCGGCGCAGGCCCGCATCTGCTGTGCATTGACACTCAGGTCGCGCACCATGCCATCCATCGCCGCCAGGGACAGGGCAGCGGCGTCGGTTGCGGCAAAGACCGGTTCCTTGTCTTCCTGCATGTCCTTGGCATAGGCCAGCGGCAATCCCTTCATGACCGTCAGCAGCCCGACCAGCGCCCCCATGATGCGCCCGCCTTTCGCGCGGATCAGCTCGGCCGCGTCGGGATTGCGCTTTTGCGGCATGATGGACGAACCGGTGGTGAACGCATCGGACAGGCGGATGAAGGAAAATGGGGCCGAGCACCAGATGACGATTTCTTCCGCCAGGCGCGACAGGTGCATCGCCATGATCGACAGGGCGGAGAGATATTCCAGGGCGAAGTCGCGGTCGGACACGGAATCGAGCGAATTGGCCGTAGGGCGGTCGAACCCGAGCGCGCGCGCCGTCATTTCACGGTCGATGGGAAAGGACGTGCCCGCCAGTGCCGCCGATCCCAGCGGGGATTCATTAAGCCTGCGTCGCGCGTCCGACAGCCGCCCGCGATCGCGGCCCAGCATTTCGACGTAGGCCATCAGGTGGTGGCCGAATGTCACGGGCTGCGCGGTCTGCAGGTGGGTAAAGCCGGGCATGGGCGTTGCGGCATGTTCCATCGCGCGCGCGCACAATGTTTCGATCAGGGCAGTAACCTGTGCATCAAGTCCGTCGATGGCGTCGCGCACCCACAGGCGGAAATCGGTCGCGACCTGGTCATTGCGCGAACGCGCGGTATGCAGGCGCTTTCCCGCCTCGCCGATGCGCTCGGACAGTCGGGCCTCGATATTCATGTGGATATCTTCGAGCGCGGTGCTGAAATCAAAGGTACCGGCCGCGATCTCCGCGGCGATGTCCTTCAGCCCCTCGCGGATCCGGGCTTCGTCCGTGGGGGTGATGATGCCGGTTTTCGCCAGCATTGCCGCATGCGCAAGGGAGCCCGCGATATCCTGTCGCCACAATGCCTTGTCAAAACTGATGGAGGCATTGATGTCCTGCATGATGGCCGCAGGCCCCCCGGCGAAACGTCCGCCCCACTGGGCGTTTGCCTGATGCGTGTTGGTGGTGTTCTTTTCATTTGCAGACATGTCGTCGCGCCCCAGCCATCTTTAACGGACCCCGTAGATGCCGCGCCCTGGCGCGACCGACGCACCCTAATGACGGGGGGCGGCGCGTGCAATCGCGTCCTGAGGCGCCATCATGATGCAAAAGTGGCCCATGGCGTGAAAACAGATCGCCCGCGCCCCCTTTCGTTCAGGGCCGGTGGCCGGTAGGGTCTGCCAAAATGCAAGATCACGGACAGGAGTTGTCGGGACCGCCATGAATATGACGCGCCTTCTGGGGGACGAAGATCCGTCGCCGGTGGTTGAATTCGGCCCTTTCGCCACGGTGCAGGGGGAACGCGGGCCCGATTCGCCGTTCCTGTTCGTCAGCGATCATGCAGGTCGCGCGGTTCCACGGCGTCTGGGGACGCTGGGTGTCGCGGATGACGACTGGGATCGCCATATCGCATGGGATATCGGAATCGCCGGAATGGGGCGGGCGCTGGCCGAACGTCTGGGCAGCCTGCTGATCGAGCAGGCCTATTCCCGGCTGGTGATCGACTGCAATCGCGCGCCGGGGCACCCGACCTCCATCGTCCGTGAAAGTGACGGCACGCAGGTGCCGGGCAACCTTGACCTGACGGCCGAGGATGAAGGCGCACGGGTGGCGGAGATATTTCATCCCTATCACAACCGGATCGCAACCGAACTGTCGGCGCGGCATGGGGCGGGCATGCCGCTCATCCTCGTGGCGCTGCACAGTTTTACGCCGGAAATGAATGGGGTCAGCCGTCCATGGCATGCCGGTGTCCTGCATAACCGCAACCCGGCCTTTGGCCTGCGGGTGCGCGATGTCCTTGCCCGCGAAGATGGCCTCGTCATCGGCAGCAATGAACCCTATGCCCTGACGGATGTCAGTGATTACACCATTCCCACCCACGCAGAAGGGCGCGGCCTTGCCTATCTGGAACTTGAGGTGCGTCAGGACCTGATCGCAACGCCGCAGGGGCAGGATGAATGGGCGGCGCGCCTTGCGCGGATACTGCCACAGGCATGGGAAGGAATGGGGGCATGACGCAGGATTTCGATCCCCGCACTGATGCTGCCGGTGTTGATGATATCGAGGCGGGGGACATGGCGGCCATGCCCGCGCCGCGCCGGATCGGCGGGCATACGGCGCTTGCGGGGGTGATCGGCTGGCCGGTGGAACATTCACGTTCGCCGCTGATGCATAATTTCTGGCTGGCGCAGTACGGGATCGACGGGGCGTATGTGCCCCTGCCGGTCCGTCCCGGCGCGTTTGACGTTGCGGTGCATGGCTTGCGCGCTGCGGGGTTCCGTGGGGCGAATGTCACGATCCCGCACAAGGAAGCGGCCTTTCGCATCGTCGACCGGCTGGATCGTTCGGCACGGCGGTCGGGTTCGGTCAATACGCTGGTTTTCGCACCCGACGGGGCCATCGAAGGGTTTTCGACCGATGGTGACGGCTTTGTCGCCAATGTGGAGGCGCATGGCATTGTGGTGAAGGGCGGCCGGGCGCTTCTGCTTGGCGCCGGGGGGGCGGCACGGGCCATTGCCGCCAGCCTGCTTGACCGTGGGGTCGCATTGACCATCGCCAACCGTACCCTCGCACGGGCGCACGAACTTGCTGATGCCATGCGCGCGGACGCCGATGCGGGGACGATGGTCGATGTTGCGCCGTGGGATGCGCTCGATACGGTGTTGCCGGGGTGCGACATGCTGGTGAATACAACGTCGCTGGGGATGGATGGCGGCCCGGCAGGTGGCCTGCCGGTCGATCTGGCGCGGGCGGCGTCCAGATTGGTGGTGTGTGACATCGTCTATGTCCCACGGCAGACGGTGTTGCTGCATGATGCGGCGGCGCGTGGCCTGCGTTACGTGGACGGCCTGGGCATGCTGATCCATCAGGCGCGGCTGGGCTTTCGTAAATGGTTCGGCACGGACCCCGTCATCGGGCCGGAGGTGGAGGCACTGCTTGATGCCGACCTTCGGGGGGAGCGGCGCTGACGCGGCCTGGCGATATGCGTGGGCATCGGACCCGATCCGGCGGGATGAGCATTATCGGGCTGACCGGTGGCATCGGGATGGGCAAGACCACGGTGGGCGCGATGTTGCGCAGGCTGGGCGCGTGGATATTTGATGCGGATGCCGTCGTGCATCGCCTGCAGGCGCCTGGCGGCCGGGCGCTGCCCGCGATCGGGCGGCTTGTCCCTGATGCCGTGCGTGATGGCAGGCTGGATCGCGTTGCCCTGCGGCGTGCCGTGGTGGCTGATCCCGCATTGTTCAGGGCGCTGGAGGCGATCATTCATCCGATGGTGTTCGATGAATGCCGCAGGTTCCTGCGCGCCGCGCACCGCGCCCATAGCCCGATGGTGGTGCTGGATATCCCGTTGCTGTACGAGGCGGGAATGGACCGGTTGTGTGACCGGGTGATCGCCGTCAGCGCGCCATGCGCGGTACAGCGCGCGCGCGTGCTGGCGCGTGGTCACATGACCCCCGCGCAGGTGGACGCCATCATCGCGCGGCAGATGGATGACCGGCAACGCCGGGCGCGGGCCGATCATGTGATTTACACGGGGCTGTCGCGCGCGCTGACATGGCGGCAGGTCCATGCGGTGGTGGCGCTGGTGCGCCGTGAACAAGAAAGGGGCCGGAGATGAAGCGTTCCATCCTGTTTGATACCGAAACCACCGGGCTTGACCCGCTGAACGGTGATCGCGTGATCGAGATTGCGGCCCTCGAACTGATCGGCGACCTGCCAAGTGGCCGCAGTTTCCGCGTGCTGATCGACCCCGAACGCGATGTGCCGGAGGAGGCGTCGCGCGTGCATGGCTTTACCCGCGCGGATCTGGAGGGGCAGCCGAAATTTGCGCAGATTGCGGACGAATTCCTGGCGTTCATTGGTGATGACGAACTGATCGCCCATAATGCGGCCTTCGATTTTGGGTTCCTCAACGCCGAATTCAGGCGCGCCGGGCTGCCGGAACTGGCGATGACGCGTATGGTCGATACGTTGCAGATTGCGCGGGCACGCTTTCCGGGAATGCCCAACAGCCTTGATGCGCTGTGCCGTCGCTTTTCCATCGACCTTTCGGCCCGCACGACCCATAACGCCCTGCTCGACTGCAAGCTGCTGGCAGAGGTTTATATCGAACTCAGCGGCGGCAGGCAGCGTGGCCTCGGCCTGTCGGTGGAGGAAGGGGGCACGCCAAGTGCCGCCTATGACTATACCCGTCCCGCAGGCCATGCCGTGGTGCGTGTTGTCCCTGATGCGGCGGAAATCGCGGCCCATGGGCGGTTTGTCGATGAAATATCGGACCCATTATGGCGGGCTTGAAGTTTTTTTTACCTATGTCGGGTGTAATCGGTGTTTGCGTTGTCCCATTGTCATCGCTTTCATGCGCTGTGGGTGTGGCCGTATGCGCCAGCATGATCTAGGATCACACCAGCGTAGCGTCAGGTTATTGTAAAGACAGGAAGAGAGCAGTGTCCCCGGACGAGATTGTCGATCCCTCGGTTGCCCCTTCCGACCAGTTCAGGCGTTTTGTCACCCATGTTGGGATTCCCGTCGCGGGGGTCCTGATGGTCATTGCCGTGATTGCCGGTGTTGGCTGGCACTCCTATCGCACGGTGCGTAACGGGGCGCTAAGCCTGACCCACAGCCTGCTGCTGAGCCAGCAGGAATATGTCGGGAATGAAGTGAACAACTTCCTCGCACCGGCCTCCGCCGGGGCGGTGATCGCGCGCGATATGCTGATGCACGGCAATCCCACGGTCGAAGACAAGATCTTTTACGGCTACAGCAGCAGCATGCTGCGCAACGTGCCGCAGATCCAGTCATACTACCTTGCCGACAGCGACGGCAATTTCAGCCTGGTGCAGCGTGGTCCCGACAATAAGGGGCTGGAGCAGATATCGCTGCAGAACAAGGGCACGCCCGACGCCACGTTCGTCCATCATATCTTCGATGATAACGGCAAGCTTGTCAGTGAGCAGAAGACCAAGGCCAATGGTTACGACCCGCGCCTTCATGTCTGGTACCAGCAGGCGGTCAAGGCGGGAAAGATGGTCTGGACCCCGCCCTATATCGTCGAAGTTACCAAGCAGATGGCGATTTCGGCGGGCATGCCCTACACCACCGCAAGTGGCAAGACCTATGTCTATGCCATCAATATGTCACTCAGCCATCTGACGGACTTCCTCGATGCGCTGAAGATCGGGCAGAGCGGGCATGGTGTCCTGCTGGACCAGTCGGGACATGTGCTGGCGGGCCACAAGATGCATGAGATCGAGGTCGCAGCCCACGGCGATCCGGAAAAGATGCTGCTGGACCCGGTGCATTACCCGGTGATGTCCAAGGCATTCGACCAGTACCGCGTCCACAGTTATGGCACACGCACCCTGCGCAACAAGGGGCAGAACTATATCACCATGCTGTCGCCGGTGCCGCTTGCGTCGCAGAACTGGGTGCTGATGCTTGTCGCCCCCGAAAGCGATTTCGCGCAGTTTGCCAAGGCCGACGGACGGCAGAACCTGTTCTTTGCGTTCCTTGTCGTCATCATGTCCTCCATCCTTGCGGTGCTGTTGTTCCGGCAGGGACGCAAGACGGAACATGTGCAGCATGACCTTGAACGTTTCCGCGCGATTTCCAATTACGAAAGCCATTCGCTGCAGACGGTCGCGTCCTATCCCGAATTGTTCAATCCGTCTGATGATGCGCTGATCCTGACGGAAAGCCTGGTGGACCTGTCACAGGCGCGGCGTGCGGGGATATGGCGCATCTTGCATGATGGCGCCACGCTGATGTGCATCGATTCATATGACCGCCAGCAAGATGCCCATTCCGGTGGGTTCGAACTGTCCACCAGCGAACTCAAGACATTTTTCGATGCGGTATCCCATGGGGATTCACTGCTGGTTGCCGATGCGTCCACGGATGAGCGGACGGCCAATTTCTATCGTCTTTACATGCGTTCGATGGGAAGCCACAGCCTGTTCCTTGGCCCGATCCTTGGGGCGAATGGACCTGTGGGTGTCATCACGCTGGAGGATGCGCCGCAGGCCGCGCTGGTGACGCATTTTGTGGACATGATCGCGGGTATCGCTGCGACCCGCTTCTCCGCGCAGCATTATTCGGCGGTCGAGGCCGCGCGCGCCGAACTCGCCGAGAATGAGAAGGTGGAAGAAGAAGCCCCCGACGCCAGCCAGGGCTTCCTCGTGCCGCCGGGTTCGCTGAAGGTTGATGGTGCCTATCCGCTCGATGTTGATCCTTCCAAGCTTGAAGGGTTCTATCCCGCCGTGGCGATCATGGTCATCAGCCTGTCGGATATGGTGCTGACGTCGCAGAATGACCCGTCGGAAAATCTGAAGCTGATTGATGCAATGGCGCAGCAGCTTCAACAGATCGCGCATCATTACGGGCTGTATTCGATCCGTATGCTGGGCCACCGGCTGGTATGCGTGGCCGGGTGTTCCAAGACCCCGGACAAAAGCGCGCCGCAGCGGATGGCGAATGCAGCGCTTTCGATGCGTGAAGTGACGATGTCGATGCTGGCGAAGGCTGACCTCGACCCGGTTTTCCGCATCGGTATTGATGTCGGGCCGGTCTTTGGCGGGCTGCTGGGGCAGGAACCACGGGTATTCAACCTGTGGGGGGATGCCATGGGCATGGCCGAACTGATGGCGCAGGGCGCGCCCGATGCGGGCACGATCCAGGTGACGGAGGAAATGTACCTCAGCCTGCGTCAGTCGTTCCTGTTCCGTGAACGTGGACGTTTCTTCGTGCCGGGTCTGGGGCTGACGCGGACATATGTGCTGGCCGGACGGCGATGACCCCGAACGATCCCAAACTCCATGAGGTGACAGCGGGGCCATCGGCCACGCCCGCGCCAGGTAGGACGGCGGCGCCTGACGCGCCATCCGCGCCGCCGCCGGTGACACGCTTCCTGCTGCGGGTTGCGCCATGGCTTGCTGCGATCGGGCGTTTCGTGCGCCATCAGGTGCGCTTTACCCTCATGCTGGTGGGGGCGGGATGGGGGACCCTGCGTGAAAGCCTGCGTCCCAATGCGTGGCGCAGGCCGGTTGTTTTTGAATTCCGCAGTTGCCTGCGGCAGGTTATCGCCGGGGGGCTGATCAGCACGGTCGTTACCGCCACGCTTGCGGGCCTGATGGTGGTGTCGCAGGCGGCGTACTGGCTGGGTTTCGCCGGGATGGCGCAGATGACGGGCTCGATCCTCGTCTCTGTCCTTGTGCGTGAAATCACCCCCATCCTGATGGGGATCATCCTGCTGGGCCGCAGCGGCATGCTGTCACTGACGCAAATCGGGCTGATGGTGCTCAATGGGCAGGTACGGACCATGCAGGCCCGTGGCCTCGACCCGTTCCTGACACTGGTGATGCCGCGCGCCTTTGCCTTCATGGTTGGTGGTTTTTCGCTGGGGATAATCTTTGCGGTGGTGTCCCTGCTGATGGGCTTCTTTGTCGCGCACGCGACGGGGGCGATCAATTCCTCTGTATGGACGTTCTTCTTTAACGTGCTGGCGGCGATGACGACGTGGGATTATCTGATTATCCCGCTCAAATTCCTGCTCGTTGGCTTTTTTGTCGGGCTGGGGGCATGTATTTCCGGCCTGACCGTCAGCAATAATGATACGATCGCGACATTGATGCCGCGTGGTTTCGCCCGTGGCATCATGCTCATCATGGTGGTCAACATCCTGTTCATGCTGGATTTCTGACGATGGTGGCAAACGCTCCCCTTCTGGAACTGCGTCAGGTCGTTCCCTCGTTCGAGGAAACGGGACTGATGCCCGTACCCTATGATTTCCGGCTGATGCCTGGTGACTGCGCGGTGATCGACTGTCGCGATGCCGGGCGTGCCGCGATGTTCGCGGACCTGTGTTCGGGCATGATTTCGCTGTCGCAGGGGACATGCAGGTTCATGGGGCTGGACTGGGGCACGCTTGCGGACCGGCAGCTTAATGCCCTGCGTGGGCGTATCGGGCGCATCCCGCGCGCGGGGGGGTGGATCAACATGCTTGGCACCCACCTGAACATCATGATGCAGGAACTTTACCACACCACGGACGCGTTGGAGGATGTCGTCGCGGCGGCCACGGTCCTGGGGGAAAGATTTGGTTTCCCCGGCCTGCCGATCAGCACGCCCGACCACCTGTCCACCGCGGACCTTGCGCGGGCGGCATGCGTCAGGGCTTTCATGGGGCGGCCCGACCTGCTTGTTCTGGAGGATATATCCGATATGCTGCCAGCGGAAATGGTGCTTCCGTTTCTAGAGACCCTGACCGCGGCGCGCGACCGGGGATGCGGTGTGGTCTGGCTTGCGCGGCATACCTCGTCATGGAGTGTCTATCGCAAGGCGGTGAACATTCACATGCGCCTTCTTGATGAAGGTCTTTTCCCCATGCGGGTGATATAATGGCACAGAAACAGCAATCCTATGGAATCCGTCAGCTTGTCCGTGTCCGCTATGCGGATGAATGGGTTGGTGTTCTTGTTCTTTTTTCACTGCTGATCCTGTTCGGCGCGGTGCTGGAGGCCGGTGTCCTGCGAAGCTGGCTGACGCCGGCGGGGCGGCTGCGGATTGTCCTGCCTGAAAATGGTGTGGGCGGCCTGTCGGTGGGTGACAACCTGGAGGTGATGGGCATTCATGCCGGTACGATCCGCCGGGTGCGGATCAATCCGTCTGGAGGTATGTATGCGATTGCCGAAATTGATCCTGACATCGAACCCTATATCCGCCGTGACAGCGCCGCCGTGATCCGGCGGCAGTTCGTGGTGGCTGGGGCAAGCTATATTGATATCTCCCGTGGCACGGGTGACAAGCTGGACTGGAGCTATGCTGTCCTGAATGCGACGAACGCCCCCAATCCGGCGGATACGATCACCCAGACCTTTGCCGACATCCGGGCGCGTATCATGCCTGTGCTGGACAATGCGCAGCATATGATGGCGACGATGGACGCCACGATTACGGACATGCATGCGGGCAAGGGATCTGTTGGCCGCCTGATGACCAATGACGACCTGATCCGTCAGGCGGAAACGACGATCACCACCCTGAATGCCACGATTTCGCAGCTTACGCCCATCGAGGGGCAATTGGCGAACGTCATGAAAAAAGCCGATGCCAGCATGGCCAACGTGCAGAAGGCAACGGGCGACCTGCGCAACGCATCGCCCCAGCTTCCGGCCATTACCAAGAACCTCAACGATGCCAGCCAGCAGCTTCCGGTGCTTCTGGTGCAGGCGCAGACAACAGCACACAGCCTGCAACAGCTTGTGGACCAGTTGCGCGGCATGTGGCTGCTGGGTGGTCATGGCACGCCTGCGAAGACGCATGGCCGGCTCTCTCCGCGGAAGGTGCAGCCATGATGCGTGCAACTTATCTGGCATCGGTTGCCATGGTCCTCGTGCTTGCCGGTTGCGGGGGCGGGGGAAAGGTCGCAGCCCCGACCGACGGTACCCTGTCACAGGATATGGAGACAGGGCGTGACGCGGTGGACCTTGGCCGGCTGTCGGTGGCGGAGGGACAGTACCGTGCCGCAGGTGTCCGGGCGCTGGCGCGCGATGATGTCGCCGCCATCGGGGATGCGGGCTATAACCTTGCGGTTGTGCAGCTTGATGAAAATCGCCCACAGGATGCCCTGACCACCATTGCCTCTACCCGTGCCGCGCTGTCTGTGCGTGGGGCGCAGTCCGATGATACGGGGCTCGACCTTGTGCAGGCCGGTGCGCTTTACCGGCTTGACCGTTTTGATGAGGCCGCGAACAGCGCGACATCGGCCGCGCGCGCGTCTGATTCCGCGATTGTGGAGAAGGCGCAGCTTTTGTCGGGTATTATTGCCGATGCCCGGGGGGACCGGGCGACGCTGGATAAGGTTGCGGCCTATTTTACCCAACTGCCGAAAACTGCGGCATGGTCATGGCTGGCGGATGCGCAGGAAATCACGGCGCGCAGGTTGCTTGCCGATGGTGGGAATGCGCAGACGGCGTATCAGGACGCGATGCAGGCGGTTGCCGCCCGGCAGACGCATGTGGAATATCGCGATATGGCCCGTGGGCTGAGTGTGGCCGCGCGTGCGGCGGGGCAGGTGGGCAATGCATCGCAGGCGGCAGCGCTGTATCTGCGTGCCAGCCAGAGCGCGCAGAAGGAAGGCGATACGCAGAATGCCGATGCGTGGCGCAAGCTGGCTGGAACTCTTAACATGCCGGACCCGTTTGCTTCCCCTGCGAATGACAGCACAACCCAGCCCAAGGCGGCTGCCACTGCCACTGGCGCTGTTACACAGAAATAAGAGACTGTTTGAAAAGTCAGGATCGGTAACACCCTGAAATTATAAAGGTTTTTGGTGAAGCTTTTTCTAAAAAGCTTCAGCAGACGCTGCTTTTTTGAAAAAAGGCAGCACCCAAAAACTTTTCTTTTTTATCAATGACTTGTTTTCAAACAATCTTTAAAGGACTGTTTCCTGACCAACAGGCATAAAGGGGAACGCAGTCTCCAGCGGTGGCTTTTCAGGACAGATCACCGGGCACCGTCTTGTCGCAGAAATATGGTGTCCTGAAATTCTCGGCGGCTTGAAAATACAGGTCCATTAACCCGTTGGATGAATTTTTTGACAGGGCTTTGTTTCAAACGTCTTTGAAAAAAGCCCTGCTCAGGAAGTCTGTCATTCCTTATGGACGGGTTGTTTCAAAAATCCTGTGATGGGGTTTGGTTTGTTTCAAAGTCCATGACCGGCCTGCTTATTGTGCCGTGACTTCAATACTGGAATGGCGGTTGACCAGTGTGGCGCTGGCGGCATTCAGCCCGATGACCTCCACCGTCATACCATTCTGGCGCATTTTTCCGACGATATTTTCCAGCGCACCGACTGCCGTCATATCCCACAGATGTGCCTGTCGCAGGTCGATCCGGACATGCCGGACATTGTCGCGTATGTCGAAGGCATCGGTGAAACTGTCGGCGGAAGCAAAGAAGACCTGACCCGTGACGACATAGGTGCGGATATCCTGTGTGGCATCGCAGGTGCTGCGGATATCAAGCATCTTCGACACCTGAAAGGCGAAGAACACGCCATTGAGGAGTACCCCTGCGAGCACACCTGCCGCAAGGTCATGGGTGGTGACGACGACCGCCACCGTCAGCACCATGACCGTACTTGACAGGCGTGGATGGTGCAGCAGGTCACGCAGCGACGACCATGAAAATGTGCTGGCGGAAACCATGATCATGATGGCCACCAGTGCTGCCACCGGCACCCGCGCCACCCACGGGCGCAGCGCCACCATCAACAGCAGCAGGAATGCGCCAGCGACAAAGGTTGAAAGCCGTCCCCGTCCGCCATAACGCAGGTTGCCCACGGTCTGTCCGATCATGCCACATCCCGCAATGCCACCAAACAGGCCCACGGCGATGTTGGCGATGCCAAGGCCGGTGCATTCCATGCGCTTGTTGCTGTGGGTTTCGGTGATGTCATCGACAACGCTGGCGGTCATCATGGATTCCAGCACGCCCACCGTCGCCATGGCGAGGGCATAGGGGGCAATGATCCCCAATGTCGCGCCGCTGAAGGGGATATCGGGCCAGACAAGATGCGGCAGGCTGTCGGGCAGGCGTCCAAGGTCCGCCACCGTATGCAGCGGCATGGGAAAGCATGCCGCGATCGCACTGAGGATCACGATGCAGATAAGGGGGGAGGGAATGGCGGTAAAGAATTTCGGCACGCCATAGATAATGGCAAGACCCAGTGCGATCATGGCGTAAGTATGCCACGAGACATGCATCATATGCGGAAGCTGCGCGGAAAAGATCAGGATCGCCAACGCATTGACGAAACCGGTTCGTACTGGACGTGAGACATAGCGCATCAGGACATGTAGTCGCAGCAGGCCAAAGATCACCTGAAACAGGCCAGCCAGCAGTGTAGCGGCCAGCAAGTATTGCACCCCATGTCCCCGCACCAGTGCTGCCGCCACCAGTGCGACGGACCCGGCCGCCCCGGAAATCATGCCTGGCCGCCCCCCGGCAAAGGCGATGACCACGCTGATGACGAAGGAGGCATATAACCCCACCTCTGGATCGACACCTGCGACAAAGGAAAAGGCAATCACTTCGGGGATCAGCGCAAAAGTCCCCACCATTCCTGCAAGGATGTCGCGCCGTATGTTGCCAAACCATTCGTCGCGATAATGTATCAGTCCATTCATCCGTTCATTTCCATTGTGGTCGATGCAGGTGCGTGCGCCTCCATGCCCGTGCATGCGTCATGCCCGCTGTGCCTGCAGGGTCGGGTCATAAAATGCACAGGATTGCGCAGATCATAACAGGTCGGTGGAACGGGTCGGGGAAGTTTTCAATCCGCTACTTGCCGGTAAAAGAGTGTTTGAAAACAAATCATTGATAAAAAACAAGAAAAGTTTTTGGGTGCCGCCTTTTTTCAAAAAGGCGGCGTCTTCTGAAGCTTCTTGGAAAAAGATTCACCAAAAAACCTTTATAATTTCAGTATGTTATAAAGCCTGACTTTTCAAACAGTCTTTAAACGAAGAAACGATCGGATGCCATGCCTTGGCGGGAGGAGAAGCGTCACGGGAAATCAAGCATCCGCTTAGCTTCTGGATTAAAAACGCAATGATATTATAATGTCGTGTGAGAAAATATAATAATTCCAGTCAGTTGTCGTGAATTCTATTCAGGTGTCCGCAATGCTCATATCCGCGCGTCGCCACCAGCATTCCTGCGGTGGGCGGGGGGTGGGTAACATCAGCAGCGGATCACCAGCATAGCGCACGGTATTGGTTGGCGTTTCCTCAAGCACAATTTCCGCACAGGTCAGCAGATCCCCATCGGCATGCAGAAAGGCATTGAGCTTTGCCATCATCAGGCACGCCATCAACTCTGTCGTGGGATCACCGGGGGTGACGACAATCCGGCCTGCGCGTTCGGGTTCATGCGCGCGGAACCATGACAGCAGCGGATCGCCCTCGCCAAGCTGGAAGGCGTGGTCGAGGCTGTTATCGACAAAGGCATGCCATGTCCCCTTGGCACGGTGGAAGGGGACGACCATGTTCTGCGTCCCATCAAGGCGATCGGGACGGGTCGGGCGCAGGGTTACACGGACATATTCATTATGCCCATGGGGCACGGTGCAACGCTCGCTTTCCCCCGACAGCAGCCGGTGCGCCATGCAGAAACGTCGGGTAAAGACCAGTTCAAGCATCAGATGTCATGGCCCTGTGTCATGGCCCTGAAACGTTCCCACCCCGCGCGTCGCAACTGGCAGGCGGGGCATGTGCCGCACCCATGCCCCCATGGATGCATGACCCCGCGTGTGCCGAGGTAGCAGCTATGGCTTTCACGATTGATCAACCCGACCAGCGCATCGCCGCCCAGTTCCTGGGCCATCAGCCATGTCTGTGCCTTGTCGATCCACATCAGCGGCGTATGCAGCACCAGTCGGCTGGCCATGCCGAGGTTGAGTGTCACCTGCAATGCCTTGATCGTATCGTCGCGACAGTCGGGATAGCCTGAATAATCCGTCTCGCACACGCCGGTGACGATGTGGCGCGCGTTGCGGCGCGCGGCAAGAGCGGCGGCAAAGGTCAGGAAAATGATATTGCGTCCCGGCACGAATGTCGTGGGCAGCCCGTTTTCCCCCAATGTAATCTCGGCCTCGCGCGTCAGGGCCGTATCCGAGACCGCGCCCAGCGCGTCAAGCGAGAGTGTATGGTCCGGGCCAAGCCGCGCCGCCCATGCGGGGTCAAGCCGCGCCATCCCGTCACGCAGCGCCGCGCGGCAGGACAGTTCGACACTGTGGCGCTGCCCGTAATCGAAGCCCAGCGTTTCGACATGCGCAAAGCGCGATAGCGCCCATGCCAGACAGGTTGCCGAATCCTGACCGCCCGAAAAGACGACAAGCGCGCTGTCACCCGATGGCCCGGCGGCGGAAGTTGCGGGAATGGTCATGTCAGGGAATCCCGATCAGCTTGTGTGTCTGCAACGAAAGCCGCCATTGCGGATGCGCCATGCAATACTCCACGGCGCGGCCGGTATTGGACACACGTTCCGGGCCATCCATCGGTTGCAGCCAGAATTGTGCGAAATCCAGCCCAGCCACCTGTTCGGGCATCAGGTCAGGCTGTGGAAAGACCAGTTTGAGTTCATGCCCTGACGTCTGCACCAGGGGCGCCCCTGCCTTGGGGCTCATGCAGATCCAGTCGATCCCGTCGGGCGCGCGTATGGTCCCGTTGGTTTCCACGGCAATGAAAAACCCCCGCGCATGCATCGCCGCAACCAGCGCGGCATCAAGCTGTAGCAGGGGCTCCCCCCCCGTAAAGACGACAAAGGCGTCCCTGCGCGATGCGGCCGGCCATGCGGCGGCAATCGCATCGGCCAGCGACGCGGCATCGGCAAAACGCCCGCCCCCCATGCCATCCGTGCCGATAAAGTCCGTGTCACAGAACCGGCACGTCGCGTCGTCACGGTCAATTTCGCGGCCAGACCACAGGTTGCAGCCCGCAAAGCGGCAGAAGACAGCAGCCCGGCCGGCCTGGCTGCCTTCCCCCTGCAATGTGGGAAATATCTCCTTTACCGTATAGGACATGATGCGACGTGACCTTGTATGGACGCAGATGCAAGGAGGCGGGTGGACGGGGCCGTTCAGGCGCCGGACGTATGCATGCCCAGCCGTTGCAGCAGGCGCATGTCGCGGCTGGCGGCAGGGTTGGGCGTGGTCAACAGTTTCTCGCCATAAAAAATGGAGTTCGCCCCCGCGAGGAAACACAGCGTCTGTGCCTCGTCATTCATGTCCTCGCGTCCCGCGGCCAGGCGGACACGGCTGGTGGGCATGGTGATGCGCGCGGCGGCGATGATGCGCACGAATTCGATGGGATCGACTGTATCGGTGTCCTTCGCCGCCAATGGCGTGCCCTCGACACGGACAAGCATGTTGATCGGCACGCTTTCGGGATGTCGCGGCATGCTTGCCAGTGTCGCGATCAGGCCCGCGCGGTCGTTTTCGTCCTCGCCCATGCCGACAATCCCGCCACAGCAGACATTGATGCCCGCATCGCGCACGTTCGACAACGTATCCAGACGGTCCTGATAGGTGCGGGTGCTGATGATCTCCCCATAATATTCAGGGGAGGTGTCGAGGTTGTGGTTATAGTAATCCAGCCCCGCGTCACGCAGGCGGTGCGCCTGTGCATTGTCGAGCATCCCCAGCGTCACGCAGGTTTCCATGCCCAGGCTTTTCACGCCTTCGACCATGGCGCACACGGTTTCCAGATCATGTTCCTTGGGCGAACGCCATGCCGCCCCCATGCAGAAACGCGCAGCCCCCGCGTCACGCGCGGCGCGGGCTTCCTTCATGACGGTTTCCACGGCCATCAGGCGGCTGGCCTTGACGCCGCCATCCTCGTGCAGGGCGCTTTGCGGACAGTAGGCGCAGTCCTCGGGACAGCCGCCTGTCTTGATCGACAGCAGGGTGGAAATCTGCATTTCCGTCGGGTCGAAATGTTCGCGATGGACCGCCTGCGCGCGAAACAGCAGTTCAGGGAATGGCAGGGCAATCAGGGCTGCGACCTCGTCGCGGGTCCAGTCGGTCCTGATTGATGGCGGCGGCGGGACCGGCGTTGTGGTCGCATGCGGCATGGTGGCCGCGATAATGCCATCGGACATCTGGCGGGATCCTCGGACGGTTCAGGGGTTATGAAAAGCAGCATCTGCCATACAATGCCGTTCCTTGTCACGGACTGCGCGGCGGTGCCGGATATTTTTTGGCGTGTGGCCGGTGTGGGGGACGCCCATGCGTCCCCCGTGGGGTGTCAGCCCAGGATACGCGCCAGCGTGGTGCCCAGCTCTGCCGGGCTTGCGCTGATATGGATACCGGCCTCGCGCATGGCCTCGATCTTGGCGGCGGCGGTTTCGTGCCCCCCCGTGATGACCGCGCCCGCATGGCCCATCCGGCGGCCCGGTGGTGCGGTCGCCCCGGCGATGAAGCCGACGACCGGCTTTTTCGTGCCGCTTGCACGGATCAGTTCCGCGCCCTCGATTTCCGATGTGCCGCCGATTTCACCGATCATGACGATCGAATGGGTGTCGGGGTCCGCGATCAGGCGTTCCAGCACATCGGTGAAATCCATACCCTTGACCGGGTCGCCGCCAATGCCGACGCAGGTGCTCTGCCCCTGCCCGATGGCCGAGGTCTGGGCCACGGCTTCGTATGTCAGCGTGCCGGAGCGCGAGACGATGCCCACATGGCCACGGCGGTGGATGGGGCCGGGCATGATCCCGATCTTGCATTCACCGGGCGTGATGACACCGGGGCAGTTCGGGCCGACCAGCAGGCTTGATGAACGTTCCAGCGCCATGCGCACCCGCACCATGTCCAGGACGGGAATACCTTCGGTGATACACACGATCAGCGGGATTTCAGCCGCAATCGCCTCCAGTATCGCATCGGCCGCACCGGCGGGCGGCACATAGATGACCGAGGCGTCGGCGCCGGTTGCCTCGCGCGCCTGGGCCACCGTGTCGAATACCGGCAGGCCCAGATGGACTTCCCCGCCCTTGCCGGGCGTGACACCGCCAACCATGCGGGTGCCATAGGCGATGGCCTGTTCGGTATGGAACGTACCCTGTGCGCCGGTGAAGCCCTGTGTAATGACCTTGGTTGAACTGTTGACAAGAATGGACATCAGGCTGCTCCGGCGGTGCGAACGGCTGCGACGATCTTGCGGGCGGCATCGCCCAGGTCGTCGGCGGGAATGATGGTCAGGCCGGATTCGGCCAGAAGGGCGCGCCCGCGTTCGACGTTGGTGCCCGCAAGGCGCACCACCAGCGGCACGTTCAGGCCGGTGTCACGCGATGCGGCGATGATGGCCTCTGCGATCACGTCGCAGCGCATGATGCCGCCAAAGATGTTGACCAGGATACCGCGCACGTTGCGGTCCGACATCAGGATGCGAAAGGCCGCGGCCACGCGTTCCGTCGTCGCCCCGCCGCCGACATCAAGGAAGTTGGCAGGCGATTCGCCTTCCATCTTGATGATGTCCATCGTCGCCATCGCCAGGCCCGCGCCGTTGACCATGCAGCCGATCGACCCGTCGAGCCCGACATATGCCAGCCCGTGGCGCGCGGCCTCCCGCTCACGCGGGTCTTCCTCATCCTCGTCACGCAGTTCGGCAAGGTGGGGGTGGCGGTAAAGCGCGCTGTCATCAAAGGACATCTTGGCGTCGAGCGCCAGAAGGTCGCCCGATCCGGTGACGATCAGGGGGTTGATTTCCACGATGGCGGCATCAAGCCCGCAGAACGCGTCATAGGCGGCGCGCACGACATTTTGGAACGCGCGGATGGAACGTCCCGTCAGGTCGAGTTTCACCGCAAGGTCGCGCGACTGGTAATCGCAAAGGCCAAGGGCCGGGTCGATCACAGCCTTGAGGATACGTTCGGGGTGGGCTGCGGCGACTTCCTCGATCTCCATGCCGCCTTCGGACGACGCGACCACGGCGATGCGGCCATTGGCCCGGTCGACAAGGAGGGAGAGGTAGAGTTCACGCGCGATGTCACAACCCGATTCGATGTATACCTTGCGCACAATCCTGCCCTGCGGCCCGGTCTGTTTCGTGACCAGCGTGCGTTCCAGCATGGCGCGGGCCGCATGCCCGGCCTCTTCGGCCGTGCGTGCCAGGCGTACGCCCCCCCTGTCGTCCCCGGCGCCGGCGAAATGGCCCGCGCCACGGCCGCCTGCGTGGATCTGCGCCTTGACCACGGTCAGGGGCGCCGCAAGCTCGCGCGCGGCGCTGACCGCATCTTCGGCAGAGGTGGCGACACGACCGTCAGGCACGGGCATGCCGAACGAACGCAGCAGCGCCTTGGCCTGATATTCGTGAATGTTCATGTTGCGACCCAATCTGTCGTTTTTCTTGTTGTATGCGTAATGAGGCGTACACGATCCATGCGTGGTTTTACAACGATCCATGATACGCGGGCTTGGCGTAATGGCGAAACATGTGCCATGTCGTGCGGCGTAATGACATGTCCCGGTGGGGCTGACGGAGTTTATGCGAGAGTAACGGATTGCGATGAAACACTGGCGCATTGAACAGATGGACTGGGACGGGTTTGACCCGTCACTGGTAAATCCGGAGATCATTCCCCTCGTCAAGGCCGCGTCGGTGGTGGAGCGTAACGGAGTTGATTACGCCGCATATCTGAAAAACGTTTTTGCGGATGATCCCGATTTTCGCCAGGCGGCCGACAGGTGGGCGCATGAGGAGGTGCAGCATGGCGATGCGCTGGGCCGGTGGGCGATGCTGGCGGACCCGTCATGGGATTACATGCATGCCTTTGAACGCTACCGGGACTCGTATCGGCTGGATCTTGATGTCGATACCTCCATCCGGGGATCGCGCACAGGGGAACTGATCGCGCGATGTATGGTGGAGACGGGGACGTCTTCTTTTTATACCGCGCTGGCCGATGCAACGCAGGAGCCCGTGCTCAAGGCGGTGTGCAAGCAGATCGCCGCCGATGAATACCGTCATTTCAAGCTGTTTTATGACCATATGCACCGTTATCTGAAGCGCGAGAAGCTTGGTGTATGGCAGCGTGCGCGCATTGCGATTGGCCGTGTGGGCGAAAGCGAGGATGACGAACTTGCCTCCGCCTATCACACCACCAATGAAGCGCCGGGGCAGCCCTATGACCATCGCCGCTGTATTGCGGCGTATATGTCACGCGCGCTCAAGGTCTATCAGCCGCGCCATACCAACCGCGTGACGGGCATGATCCTCAAGACGATAGGCTGGACCCCGCATGGAAGGCTTCATGCGGTCATTGCACGCGTGTTTTACTGGCTGCTGAAATTGCAGCAGAAAAGATTTGCCCGCATGGCGGAGGCCACCTGAGGCGCATGGCAAGAAGGGACAGGGACGGGATGACGGTAAGGTATCGGCGCATGGCGGAACGCGGGTCGGTGGCGGGCATGGCCCCGCGCCTTGTGCTGGGCGTGGTCCTGTCTGGCGCGATCCTGTCCGGCGGGGTTCCGGTGATCGCCCCCCTTGCGCAGGCCCACGCCGATGCGCCGGAGACTTCTGCCGCCGCGCATGCTCCTATGACGCCTGTGCCGGGCGTATCTGTCCCTGTGGCGGCGCCTGAGGCTGTGGCTGCCACCGCTCCCGCTGCGCAATCCGCAGGTGCCACAGCAGGCATGTCCGGCGGTGTGTTGGCTGGCGTGTCTGCCCCGGCTGTCGCGGCACGGCCTGTGCCTGTGCCTGTGCCCGCGCCTGGGCCCGCCGTGCCGACCGGCCCCTTGCCCGTTGGTGGCCCCGCGGCCCCCGAACTGGGGGAGGAAGCACGGGCGGTGCGCCTGCAGGCGGCGCAGATCGGGCTGCGGGCCTTTACCGCGCCCGATTTCCATCCCGGCAAGGTCCGCCATATCGTGCTGATGCGCTTCTTGCCGACCATCACCGATGCCCAGCGCGCGGAAGTCGTGCGCAGGTTCATGGCGTTGGGGCAGGTATCGCGGCGTGACAATGGGCAGCAGGTCATCGCAGATATCGAGACCGGCGTGCAGATGAGTGGTGAGGGCGTGGATCAGGGCTTTGGGCAGGGGTTTGTCGTGACCTTCAATTCCGAAGGTGATCGCAATTACTATGTTGGAAAGCCGGTGGTCAGCGATCCTGCCTATTTCGATCCTGCGCACGAAGCGTTCAAGAAATTCGCCGCACCCTATATCATCGGGGTGCTGGTGTTCGATTATGCGCTGCCTGCGCATCAGGCGCAGCGCACGCGCCGCGCGGCGGTCATGCGACCGGGCATGACGCAGCAGCAGGGATGAAGATGGCCCCCGGCCCGTGCGGGACGGGGGCTGACATATCGGGGTTCGGGAGTGTCGCGCGTGTGCCGATCATGTGCGCCCGTCAGGAACGCACCCGCCAGAATGGAGAATTCGCATGACATCGGTCACGCTTGGACACCTGGACGAAACACTGCACGAGGCCACGGCCGCCGCCGTCGCGCGTGTGCTCGAAGCCTATGAGCTGGAAATCGAATATGTTCCCGCCACGCATGAGGCGTTGATGGCGCACATGCGTAATGGCGATATCGACCTGTTTGTGTCCGCATGGCTGCCCGATGTGGATGCGGCCTATCTTGACCCGGCGCTGGGGATGGAACCGCTTGGCGATCTGTATCGGCCTGAATTCGGCTGGTACCTGCCCACGGCCGCCGCCACGGGCCTGACCTCCATCGCCGAACTGGCCGCGGATGGCCATGATGTAAACCGTGAAATCGTAGCGGCGCAGTCCGTTCTGGACCGGGTGCGCCAGGGCGTTGCGGCCTATAACCTGACGGAACATGGTTTTACCATTGCGGCCCGCCCTGATGCGGAGGCGATGCAGTATGCCGATCAGGCGATCAAGGCCGGCGAACCGGCGGTCATCGCCCTGTGGCAGCCGAATTTCCTGCATTATGGCAGCACCAGCCTGACGCCGCTGCTGGACCCCAAGGGCGCGCTGGGCACGGCGCAGACGGCGCGGATGCTGGTGCGCCGTGCGGTGCGGGCGGACCTTGACAGCGACATGCTCGACGAACTCGACGAACTGACGCTGGGTAACAAGGTGGTCAGCGCGCTTGACCACGCCATGCGGGTCGAGGATATGAGCGCAGATGCCGCCGCCGAAGCCTGGCAGCGCGGCAAGCTGCTGCCGCGCTGAGGGCGGGATGGACGTGACCGGCGGTGGCGATGCGCGCGACGGGGGGACTGGCGGCCCAGTACGAGGTCTATCCCTATCCCGAGCGTGACCCGCGGGACGAGACGCGGCGGCTGCTGATCGGCAGCCCCAGCCATCTGCGTGAAATCGACTACTGGGTGTTTGGTGCGACCCGCGCGCGTTCGCAGCCATTGCGTGCGCTGGTCGCGGGGTGTGGCACGGGGGATGGGGCCATCATGCTGGCCACCCACATGTCGCGTGATGAACGCCCGGGCGAGGTCGTGTGCGTCGATCGTTCGGAACACGCCCTGCGCATCGCGCGTGAACGCGCGCAGGCGCGTGGGCTGGACAATATCCGTTTCGTGCCGGGGGACCTGACGCATCTGGATGCGCTGGACCTTGGCCTGTTCGATTACATCGACTGCTGTGGCGTGCTGCATCATTTGCCGGACCCCGATGCGGTGCTGTCATGCCTTGCGCGGATGCTGGCGCCGGGGGGCGGCATGGGGCTTATGGTCTATGCGCCTTATGGCCGGACCGGCGTGTATATGCTGCAAGATGCATTGGCGCGCCTGGCCCCGTTGGAGGAAGCACCCGCGCGCAGGCTGGATGTGGCGCGGCGGGTCATGCGCCATCTGCCGACAACCGCATGGCTGCGCCAGAACACCAACTTTGGCGATCATCTGACGGGCGGGGATGCCGGGCTTTATGACCTGCTGCTCAATCCACGTGACAGGGCGTATGACGTCACGGCGCTGTTTGGCCTGCTGGACCGGGCGGGGCTGGCGGTTGCATGCCTGATGGAACCACTGCGTTACGATCCGGCGCTGCTGCTGCCCGATCCGCGCCTGCGTGCGCGCCTGAAGGATATGTCCGAACGTCAGCGCGCCGCCGTGGCAGAGGACATCGCGGGCAACATGGCCACACATGTGGTGTATGTCACCCGTGCCGATACGCCGGTAACGCGCGCGGACCCGATGGCCGGTGATGCCGTGCCGGTGATGCGTGAAATCCCCGGTGTCGAGCTTGCGAAACAGATCGGGCCTGATGACCGGCTGCCTTTCGCGTTCGGCACGCTGGTGGTGCCTGTCGCGGTGCCGCCGCAGACGCGCGGACTGCTGCCGTTGATCGACGGGGAACGCACGGTGGGCGACCTTGCGGCCATCATGGAAACGCGCGGTATCTCTGCCGCGCGGTTTGCAACCATCTGGCGCACGATGTTTACCACCCTGTCCGGGCTGAACCGGGTCTTGTTGCGCGCCCCACGCTGATGGGGGCCGGCCGCCGCCTGCCGATTGTCATCTTCGGCGCGCGGGTCCGCCCGGATGGGACACCCTCGCGCACGTTGCGCCTGCGGGTGGAGGCGGCGGCGGCGTTCGCGCGCGATTGTGAAAATCCCCTGCTGATCCCGACAGGCGGCCCGCGTGACGGCCTGCCGTCGGAAGCACGGGTCATGGCCGGGCTGCTGCGTGAGCTTGGCGTGGCGGATGGGGACATCATGCCAGAGGAGACGGCGCGCGATACGCTGGACTCGGTGCTGGCATGTTCGCGGCTGTTGCGCGCAATCGGGCATGACGGGCCGGTGGCCGTCGCCAGCAGTGCCTATCACCTGCCGCGCTGCATGGTGTTGATGGCGCTTGCGCGGTGGCGTGTGGTGCGGGTTCCACCGCCACGGCATCCGGCCGCGCGTTCGGTGCCGCGACGATGGTTCTGGCGCCTGCGCGAAGGGGCGGCCCTGCCATGGGATGTGTTGCTGATGCTGGTGCGGCGGGCACGCGCGACATCACCTCATGATTGACAGGGGGGGCGTCGTGCCGCCATCACCGCAGGGATTTTTTGAACATTAAGCGGGACACGACAGCCATGCCTGTGCAAGCCTTTATTTTCCCCGGTCAGGGAAGCCAGTCCGTCGGGATGGGACGCGACCTTGCCGATGCGTTCGCGCCCGCGCGTGAAGTTTTCCAGGAAGTTGACGATGCGCTGGGCCAGCATCTGTCGAAACTGATGTTTGAAGGCCCGATCGAGGAGCTGACCCGCACGGAAAACACGCAGCCCGCGCTGATGGCGGTTTCTCTGGCCGTGCTGCGTGTGCTGGAGCGCGAGGGCGGTGTGGATCTGCGCACGCAGGTCGCGTTGGTGGCGGGGCATTCGCTGGGCGAATATTCCGCCCTGGCGGCGGTGGGGGCATTCGGCCTGACGCAGGCGGCACGCCTGCTGCGTGTGCGTGGGCAGGCCATGCAGAAGGCGGTTCCTGTGGGCAGGGGGGGCATGGCCGCGCTGATCGGCGTTGACCTTGAACAGGCCCGCGCCATCTGCGAGGAAGCCGCGGTTGTAAAGGAAGAAGGCCGGCCCGACCGACACGAGGTGATCGAGATCGCCAATGACAATGGCGGCGGCCAGGTGGTCGTGGCGGGTGAGAGTGCAGCCATTGAACGCGCGATCGCCATTGCCAAGGCACGTAAGGTCAAGCGCGCGCTGGCGTTGCCGGTTTCCGCGCCCTTCCACTGCTCCCTGATGGAACCTGCGGCCGAGGCCATGCACGATGCGCTGGCGCGTGAGGATATCCGCCCCCCCGTCATCCCGGTCGTTGCCAACGTGACGGCGGCGAAGGTGACGGACCCCGCCACCATCCGCGACCTGCTGGTGCGGCAGGTTACGGGCACCGTACGCTGGCGTGAAAGTGTGGAGGCAATGGTTGCGATGGGCGTCGACAGTTTCGTGGAGATCGGCGCGGGGAAGGTCCTGTCTGGCCTTGTGCGGCGCATCAATGGCGATGTGGCGACATGTTCGGTCGGAACCCCCGCGGATGTCGAGGCTTTCCTGGCAGCGCGCTGAGGCGCACCAGTTGCGGCGGCCCGGCAGGTGCGCGGGCCGCCATCCCAATAGCAAGGAAAATGGCTGTTCATATGTTCAGGCTTGATGGAAAGGTGGCGCTTGTAACCGGGGCGTCGGGTGGAATCGGCAGTGCGATCGCACGTGCGCTGCATGGGCAGGGGGCGTGTGTTGTCCTGTCTGGCACGCGTGAACAGGTCCTGCGCGATGTCGCGGCGTCCATCGTGCGCGACGCAGGCACGGATGAAGGGCGGCTGCATGTCTGTACCGCCGACCTGTCGGATGCGGCGGCGGCGGATGTCCTGGTCGCCACGGCAGAGGAAAAAGCCGGTGCGCCGCTTGATATCCTTGTCAACAATGCCGGGCTGACACGCGATACACTTGCGATTCGCATGAAGGACGAGGACTGGAGCCGCGTCATGGATGTGGACCTGTCGGCGCCGTTCCGCCTGTCGCGCGCGACGCTCAAGGGGATGCTGCGTCGCCGCAGCGGGCGTATCGTCAATATCGCCTCTGTCGTCGGGGTGACGGGCAATGCGGGGCAGGTGAACTATTCCGCCGCCAAGGCAGGCATGATCGGCATGAGCAAGTCCATGGCGCAGGAAGCCGGCGCGCGTGGCGTGACCGTCAATGTGGTGGCGCCGGGCTTCATCCAGACGGCGATGACCGATGTCCTGCCTGATGCGCAGAAGGAAAAGCTGGTTTCCGCGATTCCTCTGGGCCGGATGGGACAGCCCGATGATGTTGCCTCTGCGGTGGTGTACCTTGTATCACCACAGGCGGCCTGGGTGACGGGCGCTACGTTGCATGTCAATGGCGGCATGGCGATGTCCTGAGGCGGGATGTAGAGAATTTCGCTGGACACCGGGCCAGAAGTGGCAAAAAAGAAGGGTGAACGGGGCGGCGTATCCCCACAGGATGCGTCGCTGGCGCAAGGAAATGCGATGATCGCCTTGGCGGGGACACGCAAACCGTGCTAATCGCCCGCAGCTTCGTCCGAAGCGGGCCGGACGCTTTTCCCGCAGTTCCGGTTTGCGGGACGTTACCAGGACGAATGAGTTTCGAACCGCCCGTTTCTTCAGGGGCAGACAGGAAGCAGAGACAGATGAGCGAAATTGCCGATAAGGTTAAGAAGATCGTTGTCGAACACCTTGGTGTTGACGAAAGCAAGGTGACGCCGGACGCCTCTTTCATCGACGATCTGGGCGCCGACAGCCTGGACACCGTTGAACTGGTGATGGCGTTCGAGGAAGCCTTCAGCGTTGAGATCCCCGAAGATGCGGCGGAAAAGATCACGACCGTCAAGGACGCGATTGATTACATCGAGAAGCAGAAGGCCGCCTGAGCTGCGATTGCGGCTTTCATGGCTTGAGTAAAGAAACAGTCAGGTATTGTTGGATTCAGGGAGCAGGTCGGGTTGATACAGTCTGCCGGATTGGCGTCGAAGCAGCGACGCGTTGTTGTGACCGGTATGGGCATCGTCAGTCCGCTCGGGCTGGGGATTGAACATAACTGGTCACGTCTGGTGGCGGGGGAAAACGGCTTTGGCCACATTTCCGCGTTCGATCCGTCAGGATTGCCGGCGCATGTCGCAGGCGAGGTTCCGACCGGGCCCACCGAAGATAATTGCCTGACTCTTTCTGACTGGGTTCCTGTCAAGGACCAGAAAAAGATGGATCGCTTCATCCATCTGGGTCTGGTGGCAGCAACCGAGGCGGTCGAGGATTCGGGCTGGAAGCCTGAGTCCGAGGAAGACCGCTGCCGCACCGGTGTCATGATCGGCTCCGGGATTGGCGGTCTACAGACCATTTACGAGGCATCGGTCACGGTAAAGGAAGGTCGCGCGCGACGCCTGTCGCCCTTCTTCATTCCTTCCGCGCTGATTAACCTTGTGTCGGGGCATGTCTCCATCAAATACGGTTTCAAGGGGCCGAACCATTCCGTGGTGACGGCCTGCGCCACCGGTGTGCATGCGATCGGCGATGCCTCGCGCATGATCATGCTGGGCGATGCCGATGTCATGGTCGCGGGCGGCGCGGAAGCCGCCGTGTGTGAACTCGGCATTGCCGGATTCTGTTCCGCAAAGGCCCTGTCCACCCATTTCAACGACACCCCTGCCAAGGCATCCCGCCCGTGGGATCGCGACCGTGACGGGTTCGTCATGGGCGAAGGTGCAGGCATTGTCGTTCTGGAAGAATATGAACACGCCAAGGCACGTGGCGCAAAAATCTATGCCGAGGTCGTGGGATACGGGATGTCGGGCGACGCCCACCACATCACCGCGCCCGCAGCCGGCCATGATGGCGCGTTCCGCGCCATGCAGGGGGCATTGCGCAGTGCTGGTCTGACGCCTGCCGATATCCAGTATGTCAATGCACATGGCACCTCCACCATGGCAGATGATCTGGAGCTTGAGGCGGTTGAGCGCCTGTTTGGCGATGATGGGCGCAAGCTTGCGATGTCGTCCACCAAGTCGGCCATCGGGCATCTGCTGGGGGCGGCTGGCGCGGTGGAGGCGATTTATTCCATCCTTGCGATTCGCGATAACGTCGCGCCGCCCACGCTCAATCTTGACAACCCATCGCGTGAGAGTGTGATCGACCGCGTCGCGCATGAAGCGCAGGAACGTCGCATTGACACCATCCTGTCCAACAGTTTCGGCTTTGGCGGGACAAACGCCAGCATCATCCTGCGTGGTGTCTGACCACTGGGCCTGAAAAGCCCTGCCGGGCGGAGATGACGCGAAAGGGGTAACGTGCGTAAGGTTCTGGCCGGACTGGGTCTTGTTTTTCTTGTTCTGGTTCTGTCGGGGCTGGTGGGTATCGGGTTCGGGGCATGGGTATTCACCCGCCCTGGGCCGTTGCCTGATGCGCGTGTGGTTGTGGTGGCCAAAGGGGGCGAAGGCAGTGCCTATGCCTCGCTTCAGGCTGCGGGCCTCTTTCCCGATGATGCATGGATACATCCCGTCTTTCGTATTGCAGTACGCCTGACCCGTCCTGACGGGGCGCTGCATGCCGCCGAACTTACCTTTCCCGCCCATGCGTCGATGCAGCAGGTTCTGTTTGTATTGCGTCATGGCAGACCGGTCATTCATCGTCTGACCATTCCGGAGGGACGCTCGGCCCTGCAGATTGCGGCATTGCTGTCGGATGCGCCCGCGCTGGACGGGACGTTCATCCCCCCGGCGGAGGGGAGTGTGATGCCCCTGACCTATGATTATGAATGGGGGACGGGGCGTGCGGCGTTGCTGGAGCGTATGCAGCGCGCCATGAAGCGTGCGCTGGCCCATGCATGGGAAGGGCGCGTGCCCGATCCCGTCATTGCGGACCCGCAGGCGCTGCTGGTCCTGGCCTCCATGGTTGAACGCGAAACCGCCCTGCCTGAGGAACGGCCGATGGTGGCGCGTGTCTTTCTCAATCGCCTGCATCAGGGGATGCGGCTGCAATCGGACCCGACTGTGGTTTATGGCCTGAACCAGGGGGCAGGGCCATTGGGGCATGCACTGTCACATACGGATCTGATTACGCCCACGGCCTATAATACCTATGTCATACCGGGGTTGCCGCCCGGTCCCATATGTTCCCCCGGCGCTGCCGCGCTGGAGGCGGCGGCCCATCCGGCGGACGGGACGATGCTGTATTTTGTGGCCAATGGTCATGGCGGGCATGAGTTCGCCAGCAGCCTTGGCGACCATAACAGGCATGTCAGTGAATTCAGGGCGCATCAGATGTCAGGCAGGCCCTGAAGATTCTGGCCTGCGATGTCGTTGCAGGGCAACATATTGATATGATGTAAAATCAGGGATTTCATGGCGCTGCCTTTCGACGAAGGCAGCGCCCATGAACGCCTGTTTTTGCCAATTGACCCGCTGCTTACTGGCTGGGTAGGTCCTGGCTGTGGACCTGTCCTGCCTGTGCGGGTTGGGCGACGGGCTGGCTGGTGGTCGTGGTTGCGTTGGCGCCTGCGGGGACATTGGCCTGCGCTGTTGTCAGGACCTCGCTCAGCGCGCTGCGCAGGGGGTCGGCACCCGGATTGTTGACGCGCATGGAAATCACGATGTCTTCCGGCCCGACGACCTGGCTGTAATATGCCCGGTTGGCGGGGCTGTTGACCTTCAGCTTGGAGCCGCCAAGGGCTGCGCCCGCGAACAGGCCCTTTGATTTTTGTACGCCCATAATGTCGGTGTTATGCGATCCTGCCGTCCCACTTTCGATTCCCGAACCGGAGGATGCAAAGGATGTCCCTGCATCGGCCCCGAACTTGAATTGACTGTCGAGCAGCGATTGCACACCGTTATCGGTCATGACGAACATCATGATTTCGGCATCCTGCATGCCAAGTTGCAGGCCGAAATTAGCGGTTGCAATGGTATAGAATGCGGGGTCGGACCATGATCCACGCGCATCACGTGTCAGCAGGACACATCCACCGCTGCCGCCGCCAAAGGCGATGGACATGCGAAAGACGGACGGACATACGATCACGCCGCGTGCCTGTGCAAGGTAGCGGGTGATTTTGCTGGTGGATTTTGCCCCGGAAAAGATGTCCCGTACCGCCAGCGTGGCCCTATCGACAAGGTTCTGTTCCTTTTCCATGGTCGCGGTTGCGGCCATGGCGGCATTGCAGGGCAGCGCAAGCAGGGCTGCGGCCATTAAACTTTTGACGAAGAAACCGTTACGCACGCCTTGTGCTCCCTTTCGATCGTGCCGGACCGTGGCATGAACGGGCCTGTCCCACCCCATGATGGGACATGGCCCGCTTTCATGGCCGAATGATGGTTGGTTATGTCAATGTTCGACGCCCATCAATCCATGGATACGCCAACCGCGCGTGACAGTGCATCGGCAATATGCGGCGCCGCGGCAAGGATGGTCGCATCCCCTTCCAACCCACCATCACGCAGGAACGGCGACACGCGCGCGCCCGCTTCCTCCAGCAGGACGAGGGCGGCGGCGACATCCCACAGGTTGATGCTCATCTCCAGATAGCCGTCCTGCCGCCCACATGCGACTTCGGCCAGGGCAATGGCCCCGGACCCGCCGGAACGTGGCATTGCGCCAAGGCCCAGGATGGCATCAATCTTCTGCTGGAACACACCGGGTCCGACGCGGTTGCTCCATCCCATCTCGATCAGGGAACTGGCGGTGTCCGATACGGGGGAAGCATGGATACGCCGCCCGTTCAGGAATGCCCCATGGCCACGTATCGCGGTATAGGTTTCCCCCAGGGCCGGGGCCTCGATAATGCCTGCGATGGGGGTGTCGCCGTCCATCAGACCAAGGGAAATGCACCAGCGGTTGCGCCCGCGCGCGTAATTGGATGTCCCGTCAATCGGATCGACCACCCATCGCAGGCTGCCGGTGCGGGTGCGTCCCTCTTCTTCGCCCTGGAACCCATCCTCGGGAAACATTTCGCCAATCCGCTGGGAGATCAGGGCTTCCACTGCGCCATCGGTTTCAGTCAGCCAGTCCTGGGCAGCCTTCTGTGTAGCCTGCGGGCCGCCGGGGGCGGGGCGCATTTTCATCGCAAGGGCGGCGGCGTCGCGCACGACCGAACGGGCGGCTTCGAACCGGTAAAGAATGGGAGTGGACATGGGCTTTCCTTTCTTACTTTTACTGCGTTACCGCGCGGCAGTTTTGGACCTGTCATTCCGAACGTAGTGCCGTGTGTCGCACCGTGGCCAGTGCGGGGTCTTCCATCCGGTTCAGCCTCTGCGCCGCCAGCATGGCGAAACGGTGTGTTACGCTGCGCCGTCGTGCCGCCTGTAATGGGTGGTGCGGGGCGGGACGCATGATGGCGGCATCGGCAATCATATGCCTGAACCCAGCCATCATGGGGACATCGACGGTCATGATGCCGACATCCTGTGGCAGAACCTCTTGTGGGAAGGTCTGTGGCACCGCGAAATAGAATGCGTCGCACCACGGGCGATATTCCGGCCATTTCAGGTCGCCGCGGAAATCGGGCAATCCGGATTTGATTTCGATACAGGTGAACTGCCCGTTCGGGCTGAGGGCCATGACATCCGCGCGCCGCCGGTTTGGCAGGGGCATTTCGTGCAGCACCGCCCAGTCATGCTGTCCGCACAGATGGGCAATCGCGCGCCGGATCACGGGTTGTATGTCGGCGGTGGTCAAGGCTGGATCGGGCGCGCGCATGGGGGTGTCTGATGGCATGAAAGGCCCGCCCGGGAAACGGTGTGTAAATACAGAAAAGTTTTCGGTGTCAGGAAAGGCTTTTTCCCAAAGGCGCCTGAAGACATGGCCTTTTGAAATTATTGGGGACAATCCCACAAAAATTATTAATTTCGGCCGGGTCTTCCGTCTGTCGTTCTAAGAGAGGGTTTGAAAACAAGTCATTGATAAAAAACAAGAAAAATTTTTGGGTGCTGCCTTTTTTCAAAAAAGCGGCGTCTTCTGAAGCTTTTTGGAAAAAGATTCACCAAAAACCTTTATAATTTCAGGGTGTTATCGAGCCTGACTTTTTAAACAGTCTCTAAGGAACCGTTTGAAAACAACCTGTTGATAAAAGATATTTGGGTGGCACTCTTTTAAAAACGCGATATTTCGCCTTTCCGAACGGTTTTTCAGACGTTTTGGTGAACGATTGTGGTTTCCTGTCCGATCAGGCGTGTTACCAGTTCGAGGTCGGCAGGCTTGTCCACATCCACGGCGGCGCGACCGTCATTAATGGGGATCAGGCCAACGCGTGCGCCGGTCAGATGGCCGATGCGATCGCATACAGCCGCGCGCGTCAGGCGGCGCAGGACAAAACGCAGGAGTATCCCCAGCCCCAGAAGGCGCGCCATGCGCAGGGGATGTTTGCGGTCGTTTTCCAGCCGCTGCCATAGTTTCAGCACCGACATCGCGGCAGGCGTACGCAGGAAAAACAGGTTACAACCCGAAAAAGCACCATCGGCCAGACGGATCATCGTGCGTTTGGTATCCGGCACGTCGCGCGCGATGTCCGTATCCAGTGCGATGCCAGCGGACATGTCACAATTCGCGCGGGTGGAATCGGCAATGAATGCCGTGATCCATTCGGGACGTAGCAGGGCATGGTCCGCCGTCGTGACCAGAAGGGGCGCGCCGAGTATGCCCAACGCGTTCATGACGCTTGCACTTGGGCCTGCGGCCTCGGGGATGAATGTCACGGATGGGGGGACGGCGTCGCGTATGGCGTCGGGGCTGTCGATGCACACTACAACCCGACCCAGTCCTGGTACCTGCATCAGGGCGTCACATACCCGCGTGATCATCGGGCGGCCACAGACCGGCAGGATGGCCTTGTGCGAAATGCCCGCAGCCTGCGCCATGGGATCGCGTATGCCGCGCCTGCTCCCCGCGAGGATGAGGACATTCAACCCGGCACTGGTGGTGCTCATGCGGCGTTCCGGTTCGGATTCGCACCATCGGGGCGGTCGCGTGGCGGTGAACCGGTCAGGTCCATGACCCATGGGTAGCGTTGCGCCTCGGCCTGATCATATCCCAGGTTGAAGACGCTGGGACTGCGTCGGCAGCTTTTCGCATCAACGTAATAGCTGCGGAACAGCCGGTCGGCGATGAAGCTGGTAATGCCGTAATTGCCGTTTTCGTTGTGGAAGTGATGCAGCACATGGCGCTGCTTCATACGCTGTATCCACGACATTCTCGGCTTGTAATTAAGATGCTGGATACAGTGGAAGAATTCATAGATGCACGTGATCGTAAGCCCCGCGCCGAATGCGGCGGCAGCACCTGCGATCTGCCCGATGGCAAAGCCGATGGGAATGGTGACGATCGCGATGGTGGGAATGGTATTGAGGGGCGAACCGAACAGGACATCAAGCAGGTGCGGGTCCTGATGGTGGTCAAAATGGATGCGTTTCCACAGGGCGGATGTCCATTTCAGGCGATACAGAAACCGTCCGTGCAGGATGAAGCGGTGGATGGCATACCAGACCAGCGGATAGACAAGGACAACCGACGAAACGCTGATGACGACCGGCAGCCATGAGACGAATGTATGGACCATGATGCCAAAGCTGCACAGCGCCAGTGCGAAATAAAGCAGAATGGTCGGATAGGTGAGGTAGGCAATCCACAGTTGGCGAAGATTCATCTTCCCAAGGTCGAAGCTGCGCCCCGTCCTGAGCGATGTATTCTTCAGGGTGCTGGTAATCATCTCTCTTCTATCCTCAATAGCACTGTCACAACGCCGAGAATGAAAATTACGATCCCGACAAAAACCGCCACCACAGAGGGAAGCGTACCGGCATTGCCCAGTGCCCGCAATAACCCCTGGAATACGACAAATACCAGTCCCGCCCCAAGGCACCATACAGGAAGCCAACTACGTGCTCCGGCCCGGGGGGGGATATAAACCACAGGAATAGCCAATAACAGCATAACCGTAAATGTCAGGGGTAACATGATACGACCCAGTATTTCGGTCATGAAGAATGCCGGGGACTGGCTTGACGGAAAAGCATTATGCAGGACACGCACCATTGTCATGATTGACAGCGGCGTATTCTCCGACATCTGCAGCAGCACGTCAGGTGTCAGCGCGCGTGGCCAGTCAAGTGTGAGGCGCGTATCGTCCTGCAACGCGACATCTTCCACCCGTGTGGGGCTGAGGACCGTCAGCGCATGATCGGGCACGCCGCTCCACCGGTTGATGAAATAACGGACTGTCGGCAGGTGGATGACCTTCTGCAGGGCGCCTTCATCATCACGGCGATAGACGGTGACGTCATGCAGTTCCCGCCCGCCATGGGCAACGCCGCCGATATTGACCAGTGTCATGCCCGTGCGGAACCAGACGTCGCGCGTCACCCCGTTGGGGGCGGGGGCAGTGCTGTTCCACCACCGCGCCTGTGCGATCTCGCTCCGCGGGGCGACCTGATCGTCCACCACCACGCATAAGACCCCAAGGCCAAGCACGGCGGGCAGGAACAGGCGGAACAGCCCCGCAGTCGAGAGGCCGGCCGCCCGCATGATGGAAATCTCGTTCGAACTCGTCAACTGCACCAGCGTGATCAGTGCCCCGATCAGCACCGCAAGCGGCATGGCGTTGCCAAACAGCAGCGGCAGGCGGATCACGGCGTAATACAGCACCCCGGACAGGCCGAGATGCCGGCTCATGATTTCCGTGACCTCCTCCAGCAGCGCCAGGACTTCCATCAATGCGATGATGACCGCGGCGGTGATGAAGATCTTGGAGAGGAGTTCGCGCGTCAGGTATCCCACCAGGACGCCGCCACCAGGCAGCAGGGCGCGCATGACCCGACGCATCATGAATGTGAATCCTGAATACGCCCGGGCAGGCCATCAGGCGACAATGTGCGGCGGGCCGCGGGGTGTTCGGGCATCATCAGAATGCGAATGCCGCCACATCGCCATATCAGCGCCCAGACGCAGCCGATGCCAAAAACCAGTGTCGGCAGCCAGATCACCAGTAATGGCGACATATGCACGTTCGCAACAAGGCTGAGGCCCATTTGCAGGGTATGGTCGAACCCGACCAGCGCGATGGCCGCGATGGGCAGGCCAAGGCTGCGTTTCTGTCGTTTCGCCATAACGGCCAGTGCGCAGGCAAGCAGCGGGATGAACGGGATCGCCAGCGTCCGCGCAAGGCGGAAATGCAGTTCAGCGACAAGATAGGAATGCTTGATGCCCGGCATGCCATGACGGATGCCACGATACAGTTCAGGCAGCGTCAGTTCACGTTCCGTCTGCCCACGCGTGCGATATGCCTTCAGCTTGTCCAGTTGCGCATGCGGGGAAAACAGTTCCGTCGTATGGTCGAAATGAATGACGCTCGGGCTTTTGTCATGCCGGTCGGTAATGATGGTCCCGTCGATCAGGTCAAGGCGGATCTTGTCTTCATCATTGGGGATGTAAAGATATCCCTTACGTGCGGTGATATAACGCGTCAGGTCATGGTTGCTGTTGTCACGGATGAAGACCTTGAACATCCGTGATCCCGCATCATCCACCTTTTCCGCCGTCAGCATCAGGTCGTGTGACGGGGCGGCGAACATGTGCGATTGCAGGTGGGGGGCCCAGCCACTATGGCTGGCGAAATATAGGGCCGAGCGGTAATTGTAACGGGCATAAGGCTGTATGAACCCATAGAGCGAAAAGCTGAGCACACCGAGGATGGCCCCCACGACGATGAAAGGCCGCGCAATGCGGAACATCGACACGCCACTGGCCATCAGGGCGTCGATTTCGTGGTTCTGGCTCATCCGGCGGATAACGGAAAACACGCTGACGCACATGGCCGCTGGCAGCGCAAGGCCGAGATAATGGGGCACAAGGTCCGTCAGCAGTGATACGAACGTCTTCATCGAACTGCCGTTGGACGCCAGCAGGTTGAACAGCGCCAGAAGCCGTTCTAGCAGCAACGCCGCCATCACCACGCCCAGCGAGATGGAAAATGGCGGGGTGACCTGCTGCAGCAGGTAATGATCCAGCGTTCCGGGCATCAGTCCCCGGAAACCACGGCGCATGGACGGAGGAAGGTTCATCAGGGCGTGCTTATACCCGAAAGGGCCGGTGATGAAGCAGCGAAGGTGAAAATAATCGGTGGCGTGGTGGTGGCCTTTCCATCGGGCAGCATGATCCTGCGTGTGATTTCCATACGATAGCCCGTCATAAGGGAGGAGACATGCACCAGATTCCATGATGCCGCGCGTGCAGGGTCTGACGTATCGGTGGATGCGGACGCCACGCCCATGACAGGCACCGGGCCATTGCGGCCCGGGAGTGTGGCAAGCGTGGAGACATGGGTATGGCCATGCAGGACCAGTTCCGCACCATGTTGTGCGATACATGCGCCAAACCTGCCGGCATCCCGCAGGGACTTGCGCCGCGATGTCAGGTGCGCCAGCGGCGGATGGTGGATCATGATCACGCGGCATAGCCCCTGTTGGCCGGTTTCCTCCAGCACGGCGGCAAGCCGTGCGGCCTGATGCGCGCCAATGTCGCCCGATGCGTTGAAGCACGGGGTGGGATGGGCGGAATTGAGGCCGATCAGGGCGACAGGCCCGACCCGACGGACGAACGGAAAGGGAAGGGGGCCCATCCAGGGGCTCCACCGGCCGATGGTGGCGTGCCAGTCACTGCTGACCAGTGCATCATGATTGCCAGGCACCACCGTGACCGGCATCGGCAGGCGTGACAGCCACCGTTCCGCCTGCGCGCATTCGTCAGGCAGGCCCAGATTGGTCAGGTCCCCGGTCAGGGCCAGCATATCGACGTTATGGGCCGCAATATCTTCCATGACACGTTGCAGGGCGGCCGTGCGGTGGATACGCCGCCTGCGTTGCCATGACAGGTAACTCAGCACCCGCTTGTTCAGGAGATCCCCCGCACGGATGCGCAATGTGTCGATTGCCAGATGCGGATCGGAGGCATGTGCAATTAGAATATCGGTCAAAAGGCACTTTCCCCTGGATGCGTCTGGATGCGCCAGAATGGCGGCTTTGCAGGCTTTGCGATGACCGGGACACGCCATCTCGACGCGATATATGTCGAGAAGGGCGGGTTTTCCTGCCTTGCAATAAAAGGCAGATGGTTGCTTATGACCCGTACGTCAAATTTCTATACGATTGGGATCACCCGTGACACCACGCTTCGTCATTATCCATAATCCGCGCAGTCGGCGGAATCGAAGCGGGAATGAACATTACAGCATGATGGCCCGGCAGTCGCTGGGTGACAATTTCCTTACACCGCGGGCACCTGACGAACTGGTGAATACCGTGGCCGACCTTGCCCGGCGCAATGTGCAATGTATCGTCGTGGATGGGGGGGACGGCACCCTGAGTCATGTACTCAGCGCGGTCCATCATTACTATCGTCCGGACAACCTTCCCGCAATCGCGATCCTGCCTTCGGGCAATACGAACCTGATCGCGGGCGACGTGGGATTCGGCCTGCGTGGGATGGAGGCGCTATCACGGCTCAACCACCTTGCGGCAGGGGGGGATATGCGGCGCAATATCCGTCGTCGCCGTGGTCTTGTCGTCAGTTGGAGCGATCCGCAACGCCTGCCTGTCGTGGGTATGTTTCACGGGGGGGGCGCATTCCGGCGTGGTATCGAACTGGCGCACCAGCCTGCGATCCTTGATCGGTATTCGCATGAAATGGCGGTGATTGTGACGCTTTGTTCCTCCATCGCGCACCTGCTCTCGCGCCGTTCCCGGCAGGAATGGCTGCATGGAGATCAGGTCGCCGTCACGGTGGAGGATATCCCAAGGCGTAATGGCGCGTGCTTTTTGTTCCTGGCGACGACATTGCAGAAATTGCCGCACGGTGTGTGGCCGTTCTGGCAGGGGCATGATTCGCATGGTGACGGTATCTGGTACCTTGATGTGGCAGGGGGGCCACCGCGCCTGACGGGGGCTGTGATGTCGCTGCTGCGTGGGCGCGTGCCGACGTGGCTGCGGCGTAATGCTGCGTATGACAGTGGTTGCGCACGGCGGATACGGCTGGAGATGAAGGAGGATTTCGTGCTTGATGGTGAAGTCATGGATTCCGGCCCCGATGGCGTGACCTATCTGTCGGCCACGCCTCCCATCGACTTTATTCAGGCATGAGGGAAAAATGATCCCACAACAGACATCCAGCCCCCCTGATGCTGGTGCTGCTGGCGAAATCGCGCATCTGCTGGTGTCCGAACTGATCCAGCCGGTCGCGCCTGATATTACATCCTTTGTTACCGCCATGATTGGCCCGTCGCGGCCGCTGGGGGTGCTGTTTTATGGTTCCGCCCTGCGACAGCCGGATATGGATGGGATACTGGATTTCTATATCATCGTCGAACATCTGTCCGATTGGCCCGCCGGGGGCTGGGCGCGTACGGCCAACCGGCTTTTACCACCCAATGTGGAATATCATGAACGGCTGGTGGATGGACGGATGGTGCGTGCGAAGGTCGCGATCCTGACGCTGGCGCAATTTCGGCAGATGACCGGGCGGGGAACGCTGGATACCACCATATGGGCGCGTTTCTGTCAGCCGGTGCGTCTGGTCTGGGTGCGCGATGCGGTGGCCGCCGATACCATCCTGGCCTGCCTGATTCGCGCCGTGGCGATGGCCGCGCGCTGGGCCATGGCGCTTGGTCCCCGGCGGGGGCAGCCCGAAGAGTTCTGGAACGCGCTGTTTTCAAATACCTATGGCGCGGAATTGCGTGTCGAAAATAACCGTAAACGCCCACGTGCCATCGTGCAGGGGCATGAGGTACGTTACCGCGCACTGCTTGCCGCTGCGTGGCGTGCTGATGGGCTGCCTTTTATGGTGCAGGGCGATGTGCTTGTGCCACAGGTGGATGAGGTCTGGCGCAGGGGAATGCTGGATGGCTGGTGGTTGCGCCAGAAAATGGGGCAGCCGCTGAATATCGCCCGCCTTGCAAAAGGAACGTTCACATTTTCCGGTGGCGCGCGTTACATCGCGTGGAAAATCAAGCGGCATTCCGGCATAGACCTGCCGCTGTCACCCTTTGCCGAACGTCACCCCCTGATCTGCCTGCCGCATCTGTTATGGTCGTTGCGACAGGCAGGGTTCTTCAGGCGGAAACAGGCGCGCGATTGATGCCCAGTTCCCCGGCCACGGCGGCGAAAACACTGACGGCCTGATCGACCTGTGCAGGCGTATGCGTCGCCATGACGGAGGTGCGCAGCAACGGATGCTGGTCCGGCGTCGCGGGGGGCAGGCTGAGGTTGACGTAAACCCCAAGGTCCAGCAGCCGGTTCCAGAACATGACGGCCTGTTCAACATCATCAAGGATGACGGACACAACCGGGCTGGCCTGCGGCCCAGTCCGCAGGCCAGCGGCGTTCAGCCCAGCATGCAGGCGACGGGCATTGTCCATCAGTTGATGGCGCAGTTCCGGCCGGTTTTCCAGTTCATCAAGTGCCGCCATGGTTGCGGCGATAACTTCCGGCGGCAGGGAGGCGGTGAACATGTAAGGCCGCGAACACAGCCGGATCAGGTCCAGCCCGTCATGGTTGGAGACGCAGTAACCGCCGACGGTCCCAAGGCTCTTGGAAAAGGTGCCGACAACGAAATCAATGTCGTCTTCCACGCCGTCGGCTTCGGCCACGCCACGCCCATGTTCGCCCATGACGCCCACGGAATGTGCTTCGTCGGCCAGCAGCCATGCCCCGGTTTCACGCTTGACCTGTGCGAATTCCGCCATTGGCACGACATCGCCCATCATGGAATAGATCCCCTCCACCACGATAAGCTTGGCGCCGGGAGTACCATCAAGGCGACGCAGCCGCTTGCGCAGGTCATCGGCGTCGTTGTGGCGGAAACGGATGACCTGTGCATGGCCAAGGCGGCTGCCGTCATAGATGCTGGCATGGCTGTCGGCATCAAGCAGCAGGTAATCATCCTTGCCCGCCAGTGCGGAGATCGTGCCAAGGTTGGCCTGGTACCCCGTTGAGAACACCATGCAGTGGCGACGGCGGAAAAATGCCGCAAGCCGGGCTTCAAGCTGGCGATGCAGTCCCTGCGTGCCGTTCGCGATGCGCGATCCGGTCGTGCCGACCCCATATTTACGTGCGGCTTCGACGGCGGCTTCGATCGCGGCGGGTGACTGGCTGAGGCCAAGATAGTTGTTGGTGCCGAACAGCAGGGTTTCACGTCCCTCGATCAGCCCCACGGTGGAGGAAATCGGGCGTTCGATCACCACGTCAAACGGGTTGCGCCCACCCCCGGCTGTCACGGCGGAAAGCGAACGTGACAGCCCCTCATATTTCGAAAAAATGGACATGCGAATCAGGACGCCTGTTTGAGGGAAACGATACAGGCGGCCAGATCATCAATCGTGCGGATATCCGCCAGCCGGTCGAGGGGGACGGAGACGTCGAGCTTGTCCTCGATTTCCATGACGAAATTCATGACGGCCAGTGAATCGAAAGCCAGATCCTCGACGATCTTGCTGCCGCCATTGATATCACGGGGAACCTTGGGGTTCGCCAGCAGTGTCTGCACAATGATGGCCGAGACGTCCGCTACCGTTTCACTCATTATTACATCCTTATGGCATGACCCTGCCGGATATCACCGAAAAGGGGGTCAGCGTGTCGTTGCCAGAGTCCGGGGTTTTCCGGAACAGGGGGCCGCGCCAGATGGTGTCCCCCCATGAAGGAACCCCTTATGATTGAAAAGCGGTATTTTGACCAGTGCCGCTTTAACCTGTCAGCCGCGCATCCGTTCCCGCCACATGACGGGAACGGATATGGGCTCAGGCCACGGAAATGGTGGTGTCGATCGGTTTGAACGCCCCTGACAGCAGCATTGCCTTTGCCCGTGCGCGTGTCAGCTTGCCCGAAGACGTCTGCGGCAGGGTGTGGGGCGGCACAAGGATGACCGAAACATCGACGCCGTGCTGGCGCCGGAACAGGCTGGCGGTCTCATTGCGCAGGGTTTCGCGCGCTTCGGGGGTCGTGGCGCGGCACTGGACCAGGGCAACGATCTTTTCCCCTTCGCTTTCATCCACGGAAAAGACCGCGACGTCACGACTGCGCAGGGAGGCGATTTCCGTTTCGGCTGACCATTCCAGGTCCTGCGGCCAGATATTGCGGCCATTGATGATGATCAGGTCCTTGGCGCGGCCGGTGATGACCACTTGTCCGTCCAGCATATAGCCAAGGTCGCCTGTATTAAGCCACCCGTCGGCATCAACGACCTTGGCCGTTTCCTGCGGTTGACGGAAATAGCCCTGCATCAGGCTGGGGCCACGCACAAAGATTGTCCCAAGCTGCCGGTCCTTGACGACCTTGCCGTCGCTGTCGCGGATCTCAAGCTCGTGACCGGGCAGGACCTCCCCACAGATGACGAAGGTGCGCAACATCTGTGACGGGTCATTGGAAGGGGAGGCAATGTCCTGCGTTTCCAGGATGCGCAGGTCGATCGTATCGGTCTGGATACCCGAACCAAGCGGGACGAAACTGATGGCAAGGGTTGTTTCCGCCATGCCATAGCTTGCGGTAAAGGCGCGACTGTCAAAGCCGGAGGCGGCGAAACGTTCCGCGAAATCCTCCAGGATGTGATAGCGGATCATGTCACCGCCAATGCCCGCCACCCGCCAGCACGACAGGTCGAGTGAGATGGAGGTCGCCCGCCGCGCGCACAGTTCGTAACCAAAGGACGGGCTGTAGGAAATCGTGCCGCGATTACGGCTGATCAGGTCCAGCCAGACATGGGGGCGACGTGCGAATTCACGTGTCGGCAGCAGGTCAACGCTCAACTGGCACGTCATGGGGGTCAGAAAGAACCCGACCAGCCCCATGTCATGATAGAGGGGCAGCCATGAAACGCAGCGGTCCCCGGTTTCACGCACTTTCAGGCCATTCAGCGCGATGGCATGCGCATTTGCCATGCCAGAACGCTGCGTGACCGCGATCCCCATGGGAAAGCGTGTGCTGCCCGATGAAAACTGCAGGTAGGAAATATCGTCAGCCCTGACTTCTGGCAGGTCGGTCACGGTGATCGGCGTGGCCAGCAGATCCTCGGGGACACCGGCGAAACGCAGGTCTAACCCTTCGACCAGTTCGTCCTTCCACGAGGCGATGATGGAGGCGATGACCAGTGCGGATGCATCCGCGCTTGCCACCATACCACGCAGGGTTGCGACATACCCTTCGCGCCCGCCAAATGCCACGGGCAACGGCAGCGGGGCCGGGATCAGGCCGGCATACTGGCAACCAAAGAAGATGCGCGCGAAATCCCCATCGCTTTCCGCAACGATTGCAACCCGGTCCCCCGGCCGCAGTCCCAGCGACAAAAGGCGCTGTGCGACCTGGCGGGACTGCTCGCGCAAGGTGCGGTAAGGAAGTGCCTCTAGCAGTTCACCCCGGCCCGAGTAGATATTGAAACCGCTTTCGCCTTCCGCGGCGTAATCAAGCGCCTGCAGGAAGGTATCGAAATCGCCGTAGCGTCGCGGCT
>NZ_VSZP01000001.1:2370000-2730000 GCF_036686925.1 Novacetimonas sp. GS1 | reverse complement strand
CCAAAGCCTTACCAAACCTAACCAAACTCCGAATACCCGGAAGTATGAGCCAGGCAGACAGACAGTGGGTGCTAAGGTCCATTGTCGAGAGGGAAACAGCCCAGACCACCAGCTAAGGCCCCTAAATCGTGGCTAAGTGGGAAAGGATGTGGGGATTCCAAAACAACCAGGAGGTTGGCTTAGAAGCAGCCATCCTTTAAAGAAAGCGTAATAGCTCACTGGTCTAATAGAAACCCTGCGCCGAAAATGTAACGGGGCTCAAGCCACGTGCCGAAGCTGTGGGTGCATACTTTGTATGCGCGGTAGCGGAGCGTTCCGTAAGTCTGTGAAGGGGACGGGGTGACCCTCCCTGGAGATATCGGAAGTGCGAATGCTGACATGAGTAGCGATAAACAGTGCGAGAAACACTGTCGCCGAAAGTCCAAGGGTTCCTGCGCAAGGTTAATCCGCGCAGGGTGAGCCGGCCCCTAAGGCGAGGGCGAAAGCCGTAGTCGATGGAAACCGGGTGAATATTCCCGGGCCTGCCAGAAGTGACGAATGCAATATGTTGTCGGGTCTTATCGGATTGACCCGGCTTTTGGAGCATTCCAGGAAATAGCTCTGGCATATAGACCGTACCCGAAACCGACACAGGTGGACTGGTAGAGAATACCAAGGCGCTTGAGAGAACGATGCTGAAGGAACTAGGCAAATTACTTGCGTAACTTCGGGATAAGCAAGACCCGTCCGTGGGCAACCACAGGCGGGTGGCACAAACCAGGGGGTAGCGACTGTTTAGTAAAAACACAGGGCTGTGCGAAGTCGAGAGACGACGTATACGGCCTGACGCCTGCCCGGTGCCGGAAGGTTAAGAGGAGGTGTGCAAGCACCGAATTGAAGCCCCGGTAAACGGCGGCCGTAACTATAACGGTCCTAAGGTAGCGAAATTCCTTGTCGGGTAAGTTCCGACCTGCACGAATGGCGTAACGACTTCCCCGCTGTCTCCAGCATCGGCTCAGCGAAATTGAATTCCCCGTGAAGATGCGGGGTACCCGCGGTCAGACGGAAAGACCCTATGAACCTTTACTGCAGCTTTGCAGTGGCATCAGAGACATTCTGTGTAGGATAGGTGGGAGGCTTTGAAACCGGGGCGCCAGTTCCGGTGGAGCCATCCTTGAAATACCACCCTGACTGTTTCTGATGTCTAACCGAGACCAGTAAGCCTGGTCCGGGACCCTGCATGGTGGGCAGTTTGACTGGGGCGGTCGCCTCCCAAAGTGTAACGGAGGCGCGCGATGGTGGGCTCAGGTCGGTCGGACATCGACTGTTGAGTGCAATGGCATAAGCCCGCCTGACTGTGAGAGTGACAGCTCGATCAGAGACGAAAGTCGGCCATAGTGATCCGGTGGTCCCGCGTGGAAGGGCCATCGCTCAACGGATAAAAGGTACTCTAGGGATAACAGGCTGATCTCCCCCAAGAGTCCACATCGACGGGGAGGTTTGGCACCTCGATGTCGGCTCATCACATCCTGGGGCTGGAGCAGGTCCCAAGGGTTCGGCTGTTCGCCGATTAAAGTGGTACGTGAGCTGGGTTTAGAACGTCGTGAGACAGTTCGGTCCCTATCTGCCGTGGGTGTTGGAGACTTGAGAGGATTTGTCCCTAGTACGAGAGGACCGGGATGAACATACCTCTGGTGCACCGGTTGTCGCGCCAGCGGCACAGCCGGGTAGCTAAGTATGGAAGGGATAACCGCTGAAAGCATCTAAGCGGGAAACCCACCTCAAAACAAGGTCTCCCCAAGGGCCGTGATAGACCATCACGTCAATAGGCCAGGTGTGGAAGCGCAGTAATGCGTGCAGCTGACTGGTCCTAATCGCCCAATAGGCTCATTCACACAGCCACTCAACGTGGAAAACATACATGCACAGCAGTCATCCACCCACTCTATCCTCTCAGCACCAACCTCCCACACAGTCCCTCAGGACTGACTGGATGATCTGGTGGCCATGGCGGGACGTGCTCCACCCGATCCCATCCCGAACTCGGACGTGAAAAAACCCAGCGCCTATGATACTGTGCCTTAAGGCACGGGAAAGTCGGTCGCCGCCAGATCTTCCAGTCAGCCCTGAATGAAAAAACCACCGCGGGGTGGAGCAGCCCGGTAGCTCGTCAGGCTCATAACCTGAAGGCCGCAGGTTCAAATCCTGCCCCCGCAACCATGAATTATCCAATATAAACAGCATGTTAAGCCGCCCTTACGGGCGGCCTTTTGCGTTTGGGACATACGCGCAGGATGCGTATAGGATGCAAATGGGACTGAAAGCGCAGCGTAGTTTGGGCTAAAACGGGGCATTGTCACGATAGCGTGATGGCCGTTCCAAGCCTCATTGCTTAGTGGAAATTGCGCGATCTGACGACGAGACGTTCACTGCCTGAGTCTATGTCGGCTGTGGTGTCTGCGTACAAAAGGTGTTTAAGCATCATCTTGGCGTGACTCCCGCCGAATGCAGGAAGCGTTTTTGGCAACTACGTTGATCCCGTCCGTACCTCAGATCAGCTTTTTCTTCTTTTATGCGTCAACGACTGTTTCCTGCCATGCCACGCGTGCGAGAGCCGTGCTGACCAAGGCCACCAAACCGATCAGGACAGCACAGCCGAGCCAGCCGTGATGCGCGTAGAGAGGAGCAGGGGCGACAGCGCCGATGCTTCCGCCCAGATAATAGCAGGTGAGATAGAGACCGGTTGCCGCAGACCGTCCTTCCCTGGCATGTCGTGCTGTATAGCCGGTGGCGCAGGACTGCCCGGCAAAGACAGCCATGCAGGACAGAGCCAGTCCAATCACGATAGGAGGGAGATGGACGGAAAGTGTCAGGGCAATTCCGGCAATCCCGGCGACCTGCGACAGCAGAAAGGCCCGCGTGCGCCCGATCGTGCCGAGAAGGCGACCGAAGAAAGGTGTGACTGTAACAGGTAGAAGAAAGACCACGAACAGAGCACCGACTTCAATCGAAGTCAGGGTGAATGGAGGTGTGCTCAGACGTAGGCTCAGATAGGTAAAGGACGTGACCTGCTGAAACAGCAGGCTGGCGCCGACAAAACAGGTGACCAGCAGCCGCCAGTCGCGCACACCTTTTGCGACACTCCATAAACTTTTACCAAGGGATGTGCTGGCTCTGAACTGGCGCTCTGCAGGCAGACAGAATACGGCGAGCGCAAGAACAAGAATCAGAAGAACTGCGAAAACGAGAAAGGTGGAGAGCCATCCTGTAAAGGACGCAGCGGCACCGGCAAGGAAGCGTCCACAGAACCCACCGAATGCAGTGCCTGCGACATATACTCCGTTCATGGTGGTCGCGGTCCGTCCGGACCATTCTTCAGCGATATAGGCGAGGGCCGCAGTGAAGATGAAGGGCACCAGCAACCCTTGTGCAAACCGCAGGGAGAGGAGAGCCGTAAAATTCCATGCCAGAGCGCAGGAGGCGGTTATGATAATCAGCGCGATGAGGGCTGCGACCATTACACGCTTGCGTCCGAAGCGGTCAGAGACGGCACCGGCCAGAGGGGCTGCGACTGCTACGCCCAGCGTGGAGGTGCTGATTGTCCAGGCGCTTGCGCCAAGGCTGACGCCAAACCGGTGGGCGATGTCAGGCAGGATGGGCTGGGTGGCATAGACGTTCAGAAGAGCGCAACTACCCAGAGCGAAGAGCGCCGCCGTCTGACGAAGTGGGACTGCTGTGTTCGCTGTCGCTTCATTTTCCATCGTAATTGTGTCTGAACGATTCATGGCTGATTCCGCCCGACAAGGTGTTCATGTCGTTTGTGGACGGTAATCTGTGCGTGGGAACTGGGTATTGTCATTGTTGTTATTCAGTACAGCCGATTTGTGAATTGCCTCTTCCGGGGACGTTGGACCAACGGTGGCGAACGCGTGTTCGTGAGTCAAAGAATAAATGCGAGAGCCGATCCCCCTGCGCGGCATCATCATCGAAGTGCGCAAACTGTTTCGTGAATACGGTTATGAAGGCACGTCGATGCGAAATCTTGCCCGTCGTGTGGGGTTGCGGTCGCAGAGCCTCTATACGCGCTTATGCCTTATAAGAAGCGCTGATATCTGAAGTTCTGGCCCTGACGTTCGAGGAAATGCTGCGGGACTTGCCAGATCCTGCTGGCCCCTATCAGAAACTGACGCGCGCATGGGGGACGCTGATCGGACGCATCAGGAAGACATAAGTGGCGATCAATGGAAAATATCTGAAAGCATGTATAAGATTCGACATTAACGGTTTCCGGATATTCTGTCGGATGTCGTATGGCGTCGATCACGACCGAGGCTCTTGGTCAATGTTTTGCTCATGATGTCGCTGCTAATGCCGGATTAATCAAATATTTGTCTCAGTAAAGATGAAATAAATTTTGTCATCATGAATGCATATTTTATAAAAAAGGTGGTATTTCGTTCATTACTTTAAATTTTGCGGATATCAAAAGATATCTGCATTAGATCGTGACGCCACAATCGCCCGCAGAATGTCTGCAATACTGATTATTGGTAGATCAAACCGGCAAGAAAACACATCCAGTTGCGTCCGGCGGGCCATGGTGCCGTCCTCGTTCAGGATTTCACAGAGCACTCCAGCAGGTTTGAGGCCAGAAAGCCGAGCCAAATCCACCGATCCCTCCGTATGACCGCGCCGTGAGAGCGTTCCTCCTTTTGCAGCCTTCAGCGGAAAGATATGACCTGGCACCATGAAATCCTGCTTCGAAGCACCCGGTTCAATCGCCGCGCGGATCGTCCGGGCGCGATCATAAGCAGAAATCCCTGTCGTGGTTCCTTCCTTCGCATCAATCGACACCGTAAAGGCGGTACCAAACGGACAGGTATTCTCATCAGCCATCATCGGCAATGAAAGACGTTCAACGTATTCCTCGGCAAGCGGCAGGCACACCAGCCCTCGTCCATGTGTAATCATGAAATTGATTGCGTCAGGAGTCACGAATTCAGCCGCCATGACCAGGTCGCCTTCGTTCTCTCTGTTGTCATCGTCTACCATGATAACCATTCGCCCTGCACGCATAGCCTCGATCGCACGGGCAACAGTGGGAATTATGGAGCGGATAGAGTGACCGTGTGCGACGTTCATAGGGCGTAAGCCTTTCCTGTTCTGCATGATTGTCGTGAAGCGGGATCAGTCAGTCACGGTCGCGATGGTCCGCATCGCCCATTTTCCAGTAACCGGCCGCATGCAGGCGACCGGAAGGAAGCAGACGATCGACGGTCAGATAAGTCCGCACGGCTCTGACCATGAAAGACTCACCCGCGACCCACGCCTGACAATCGGACAGGTCAAGAACTGCCCCCTGTACGGCGAGTTCGAGCTGCCCCGTCGTGCCGGGAGGCTCGCTACCCGAATGCAGCCAGGTAACATTCAAGGATGCAGCAGTTTCCAGTTTCTGTTCTTCATCTGTGCCATTCACTTCAATAAAGGCATCGGCAGTAACGCCAGGTGGTAACGCCTCAAGAATAGCCGCTATCGCTGGAAGCGACGTCGCATCCCCCACCATAAGATGGCGACTTGCAGCGGGATCAACGCGGTATCCTGCGCGCGGCCCTGCCAGTTGAAGCACATCCCCAACCTTTGCCTTTTCGGCCCAGGCAGACGCCGGACCGTTATCGCCATGCAGGACAAAATCTATTTCCATCAACCCGGCAGTCGCCTCATAGCGGCGGATCGTATAGGCACGTCCTTCCGGCTTGCGGCCGGGCGGTGCAGGAAGGAACACCTTCATCCATTGCGCGGGATGCTCGACCGGTAGTCTCTTGATATCGTCTCCGACGAGCGTGACGCGCCGCATGTGCGGCGTCACATCATGCACCGCCTTGACGACTGCCGGACGTAACGTCCTGTTTTGTGACATCATTTTCATCACGATGACTTTCAGAAATCCGGGGACCGCAAATGAAAAGGCTCTGGCCCTCTGGGGAAGGCAGAGCCGTGGAAAATTGGCCCTCTTGTCTGAGAACACCTTACGGTCTGATCCAACCTTCAAAAAATACCGTGAAATGGAAAGTATCATTCCATTATATGAAATGGTCGCATCTGAAGATTACTGGCATCCTGAACAAGGTCGTGACGTAAGACGTGGAGTGATTTGAAAACGTGAAACCAACGGACCTCAATCTTCTCCATGCACTGGACATCCTTATTGAGGAACAGAGCGTGGGCCGTACAGCGGAACGCCTTGGGCTAAGCCCACCTTCCGTGAGCCGTCTGCTCGCCCGTGCCCGTGAAATCATGGGCGATCCCATTCTGGTACGGGCAGGACGGGAACTTGTCGCCACGGAGTATGCCCGCACCCAGCACGCCCGGATCCGCAACATCATTGCCGAAGCTCAGGACGTTCTCCTGCCGAACACGGAACTGCATCTCGACCGACTGGAAAGACGGTTTACAATCCGGGCAAATGAAGGATTTACAGCGGCGTTCGCCTCAAGCCTCGCAGCCCGGATCGCTCATGATGCCCCGAAAGCGGAACTCCGGTTTGCCCAGGAACATGAGTCCGACGACGATGCGCTGCGCGAAGGACGCATTGATCTCGATATCGGGGCGCTCCGGGCCATGGGACCGGAAGTACGGGTTCAGACCATTTTTCGCGATCATCATATCGGACTGGCACTTCCGGACCACCCTATCTTCAAAACTGAAATTTCTCCGGAACACTTTGTATCGTTTCCGCAAATCAGTGTCTCACGCCGGGGACGCGCGGAAGGGCCTGTTGATCAGGCGCTGATGGCGCATTGCGGGCTTCAGCGAGAGGTTTCTCTCATCGTTCCTTCCTTCATGCTGGCGATCGCTGCTCTTCCCGGTACGGAACTGATCGCCCTCGTACCGCGCTTTGTCCTGCGTGCTGTCGAAGCTTTGGGGATACAATTGAGAACGTTCGATATTCCTGTACCCCTCGATACACTTGTCATTGCACAGGCATGGCATCCCCGTTTCGATCGCGATGCAGCGCACCGCTTTCTCAGACAATGCGTGCGCGAAGTCTGTGCACCGGTGAGGCGTCAGGACGATAAGACGTCCTGATCGGACTCAGCTTTTCTTTCGAGGCAGTCGGGCAATCCAGATGATTCCCACGGATGCCGTAAAGGCAAATGTGGAGATCATGTAGAATTCATTCATGGAAACCATGTCTGCCTGAACCAGCACCTGATGGTAGATAGAGCCCCAGGCCTGATCCTCCGTCAGCCCCGCACCTTTCAGGGTCGTCACCGCATCCGCCGCACGATCGTGATAGGGCGTAAGTGTCTCAACCAGATGCGCCTGATGATAACGGGAGCGCCGATCCCAGAACGTCTGGGCGAGAGAGGCGATAAGATTTCCAGACATCATGCGAATGGCTGTCTGGAGCCCGGACGCGGCCGCGAGGCGTTCCGGCGGAATGCCAAACAGGGAAAGAGCCGTCAGAGGTGTCAGGAAAAAGCCGATCCCTATCCCCTGGGCCAGACAGGTGAGAGCAATCGTACCGGCATCGATATCCGTCGTGAAATTTGCCCGCCAGAACGCCACAGCGGCCCAGCAGAAGAAGGCCAGTGACGCGAAGAGGCGCGCATCCCCCTTTCTGACCCATGCCCCAAGAAAGGGCGCAAGCAGGATACCAAATACACCCATGGGGGCAGTCACGAGCCCTGCCCATGTCGCATTGTATTCCATATCGGTCTGTAGCCAGAGTGGCACCAGCACAAGGGCTGCGAAATACAACCCGAACCCGATGGCCACCGCGACCGTTCCAACTGCAAAATTCCTGTATGCGAAGAAATGCAGATCAACGATGGGATATTTGGCGCCCAGTTCCCATACAACGAGAAATACAAGTCCCAGCACAGACAGGATCGCTGTTGTGCAGATGAAAGGCGAAGCAAACCAGTCGAGTATCCGTCCACGGTCAAGCGCCACCTGCAGACACCCCATGGCAATGGCAAGTAGGATCAGACCGATTACGTCAACCGGAAGTCTGACAGTCGGTGTATCGCGTCCCCGAAGCAGCGCCGATGTGGAGACCACCACGAAAATGCCAACCGGTGCGTTGACAAGAAAGATCCACGGCCAGGTGTATTCGTCCGTAATCCAACCGCCGAGTACAGGCCCTGCCACCGGCCCCGCCATGTTCGTCATGGCCCACATGGCAACCGCCAGTGTCCGTTTTTCCGGCGGAAATATGGCAACGAGCAATGCCTGGCTCAGTGGCACGATCGGACCTGACACCATGCCCTGAAGGACACGAAAACCAAGCAACAGCGGAAAGGAGCGCGCCATGCCACAAAGCACTGAGGCAACCGTGAAGGCTGCCACCGCGCAGACAAACAGCCTGACCTGCCCGAACCGACGCGACAGCCAACCCGTCAGGGGTATGAAAATGGCGTTCGCAATTCCGAAAGAGGTAATGGTCCATTCGCCGATTTCGGTGCTGACACCAAGGTTGCCGGAAATGGTCGGGACCGAGACGTTCGCGATCGTGATATCCGTCACGGCCATAAAGGAGGCAAGACCGATTGTCATCGCCGCGAACGCCAGGAGCGGCCCTGACAGCGGCTGGATTGGCTGGGGAGCCGGCCTGCTCATTCCGCCTCTCCCAGGGTTTTCTTCATGATCTCCGCAACATGACGGTCCGCAGCCTGCTGCTGCTCTGTATAAAGGTCTGTACCAACAGCGACTGCTGGACGACTGGCCGCCTGTGGATCGCACCGTCCGGTATCAATCTCCACCTCGGTCGACATTCCGATCCGGAGAGGCTTACGGGCCAGTTCCACCGGATCGAATGCGATACGTACAGGCACACGCTGCACAACCTTGATCCAGTTCCCTGTTGCGTTCTGGGCCGGCAGTAAGGCGAAAGCCGCGCCACTGCCAGCGTTCACATCCATGACATGACCGTGATAGATCACGCTGCTGCCATAAACATCCGCAGTCATGGTGGCGGGTTGACCGGCGCAGACGTGCCGAAGTTGCCTTTCCTTGAAATTGGCGTCGATCCAGAACTGGTCGAAAGGCACGACGGCCATCATACGATCACCAACAGCGACGCGGCGTCCAAGCTGGACATCACGTTTTGCGACCATGCCTCCGACCGGCGTCCGCACCGTGGCACGCTCCATATCCAGCGTTGCCGCCCGGAGCCTGGCCTTTGCTGCAATAACATCTGGATGGGTAGGAAGCGTCGTGCCCTGTGTCTGGGACAGCGCAACGGTATACGCCGCCTGTGCAACCTGAAGGGCGGCCTTCGCCGTATTGGTGGCATCCGAGGCATGTCGGGCTTCTTCCGCCGTCACAGCCCCCTGGCCAACCACCATACGGCGTGCCCGGAGATCGGCCGATGCCCGATCCAGTTCTGTCTGACGGACAGCAACGAGCGCACGGGCTTCGTCCAAAGCCGCGAAAAGTCTCCGGACATGACGGATGGCCTGACCCAGGCCGGCTTCAGCAGCCTCCAGCCTGATACGCATGTCACTTGTATCCAGTTCCACGAGTGATGCACCTGTCAACACACGATCAGTGTCGTCCGCCCCGATGGCCCGGACAGTACCCGCGACCTGTGGTGTAATCGCCACGACATGCCCATTGACGTATGCGTCGTCTGTAGAAACGAGTGCACCATTGGAGAGAAAAGTATAGGCGCCCCAGCCAACCGCGATGATTGCGAGACCACCACCGAGCCAGAGCAGACGCTTGCGACGGGTAACGGCAGGATCCGCAGCCGCCGGAACAGGAGTATCAGCCATGGTATTTCTGCCCTGCAGAGGAAGTGAAAGAAGGCGACCAGGCGCCACCGAGTGCGCGAATGAGGGTGATCTGGGCTTCAGCGACGCGTGCGGCTGCCTCGACTGAACGGCGCTCAGAGAGCAGCAATGCCGTTTCGGCCGCCAGACGATCATTGGTGTCCGAAAGACCATTTTTCTGACGGATGCGTTCAAGATCGACGACATGCTGCCAGTGCCTGACAGCGGCCTCGGCTTCCTGCCGGGCGGCCTGCCTTGCCTTCAGGTCGGAGATTCCGTCAGCGGCCTGCTGCAGCGCCTTTGACACTGTCGCGTTGTAGTCATTGACAGCAGCATCGTACTCACCGAGCCGATTTTTCAGGGCGGCACGGAGCTGACCTCCCTCGAAAATAGGAAGGGTGACGGCTGGCCCAAACTGTGTCGCGACACTGCCCGGTCGCATCATGTGACCGATATCGAGAGACCGGAAACCAGCAAAGGCAACAAGATCGACATCGGGATAGAATGCCGCGCGGGCCGCACCAACGGCGTTGGATGTGGCTTCCACTGCCGCACGTTTGGCCTCTACGTCAGGCCGATAGCCCAGAAGAACAGCCGGAACATTCGACAATGGCGCCGGATCAGCAATAACCGGCAGATGCGGCCGTGCGATCACGTCCCCGAAGTCAGGCGCTTTGCCGAGAAGGGCCGCGATTTCATGTCTGCGGGCACTGATCTCTCCGTCCAGCAGATCAATCTGGCTGCGGGTGTCGGTCAGGGCCTCACGGGCCGTCACAGCATTGATGTCGGTCGAAAGCCCGGCCTTTTCCCGTAACGCCAGCATTTCCACGATGCCTTCACGCCGTGAAAGCCCCTGCTGAGCCACATCGCGCATCCGATACGCTGCATCCAGTCTTACATAAGCACTGACCATTGCCGTCTGAATCAGAAGGCGCGCATCAGCGACCTCAAGAGAGGAAACCTTCTGCCAGTAGCGTGCCGAACGTGTCAGTTTTCGCCAACATCCCCAGAAATCGACATGATACTGAACATCAAGCTGGAGTTTACCCTCACTCCCGAAATTTCCTTTGTATGGCGCGGGATAATAAGAGTGATCAGGGAATTGCTCTCCTGCTATCCAGCCGAACCCATCGACATGGGGCAACTGGTTGGCTCGCGCTGCGCCTTCTACGGCAGCAGCCTCACGCAACCGTGCCTGTGCAATCTGGATCGAGGGAGCACTTTCCTGCGCGTCTCCTACGAGCCGCTCAAGCTGAGGATCATGATAGACCAGCCACCATGCCTTGGCGGGAGATGTGTGAGCAGACTGCTGTTGCGCCTGTTCAATATCATGACCGCTTTTCAGGATGCTGACATCCGTGATTTTACCTTCAGGACGCTCATCCCTGCCGGGAGCACATCCTGAAAGGGCCAGAAGAGTGGAACAGAACAGCAGCCACGCTCGCGTCTGTACTCGATTTGTAGTGTACATCGCACCGTAGTTCCTGTGATTTCAGGAACCATTGCCTACCAAGGTCCATACTGATCAGAAATGCCGTGGAATGGAATGATTCATTTCATCTCAAGTAATCGGCCGCTATGCTGTCTTGTAGTTTCCTTACATCACTACCTTTGATATTTTCAAACAGGCTGATTCGATTTCTGCACAGCGGCAATCCAACCTGACCTCACGACCAAAAGAAGCCAGAAATGGTTCGCGGTTAACATTTATAAACGTCAACGCTACGAATTGCTTCTCTCGTCCATTCCGACCCCGTAATATCCATTCCGCATTCGTCTTCATCCCAGACAATCATTCTTCTTAAAATGTTTCTGCATAGCGGACGCAATTTGATACAATTTCAACAGTAAAATTGAGTCAAACTAAATCAATTTATTTCATATGCTAACAGCATAAGACGGTCTATTGCTCATCATCTAAAGAGTGAAAGCCACCCCAATAATGGTGAGAATTATTTTTTGTCATTTGGAATAAACTTCATAAAAACATTTTCTTCTTCAGCTATCTTCAAGGCTGCAAAAATTTCAGGACATTTCTCTTCATAAGCCTTTAGATCATCCCACCTTGGTGTAATCTTGTCATCTATCTGGTCTAGGGATGTTAATGTATCAGTGAAAATCTTGCTCAGTATATCAGGGAGTATAGCGTTGAGATGATTGTCTTGAGAATAGAAACGCTTGCGACCTCCAGCAGTAAGTAGCCGACCTTTCTGATAGTCAGGCATCAGGACAAAGCGCCTTACCACTTTTTCTGCAGAAGCATGCTCATAAACCCTGGAAAAATGGTCAATTGTACCATTATGGACGGTTTCGTCGCGCAAAGACATAATCAAGCGAAGTTCGTCACTTAACTCACACAAAGGCGTACCTTTCGCCAACGGAGCATGTTTCCATTTTCCGAATGAAACATCGCTTGCCTTCGATTTCCAAGAGGTCATTTCAGGTGACGTGCCCCCCGAAAATGTAACCATTTTAAAGTAGAGTCCGATCGAGAAGGATACGGACGAATGAAACGCAGTCGTTTTACGGAAGAGCAGATCATAGGGGTGCTGAAGGAACAGGAGGCTGGGCTCAAGGTCTCTGATCTTTGCCGCAAACACGGGATCAGTGATGCGACGTTTTACAAATGGAAGACCCGCTATGGTGGCCTTGAGGTATCTGAGGCCAAACGACTGAAGGCCTTGGAAGATGAAAACGGTCGTCTGAAGCGTCTCCTGGCGGATGCGATGCTGGATAATGCGGCGTTGAAGGAAATTGTTGGAAAAAAGTGGTGACGCCTGTCGCAAAGCGGCAGGCGGTCCTACACCTTCAAAAGGCTCTGGAGGTGAGTGAGCGTCGCGCCTGTGCCCTTGTTGGTCTTGCCAGGCGTGTTGCGCGGTATGTTTCCACCCGGGCAGATGATGCCACCCTGCGCCAGCGCCTGCGGGATCTGGCGAGCCAGAGACGCCGCTTTGGCTATCGCCGCCTGGGTTATCTTCTGGCACGCGAAGGGTTCAGCCCCAATCACAAGAAGCTGTTCCGTCTTTACCAGGAGGAAGGGCTGAAAGTCCGCCATCGGGGCGGCCGCAAGAGGGCACTGGGGACGCGTTCTCCCATGACCATCCCTCAGGAACCCGGGCAGCGCTGGAGCCTGGATTTTGTCTCGGATGCCCTGATCTGTGGCCGCCGGTTCCGCATTCTGGCTGTTATCGACGATTTCAGTCGCAAGAACCTGGCATTGGTTGCCGACACGTCATTATCAGGTGGACGTGTGGCGCGGGAACTGACGGCCCTGGTGGAACGATATGGCAAACCCCTCATGATTGTCAGCGACAACGGTACGGAGTTCACATCCCATGCCATCCTGAAATGGGCGGATGAGATGAAGGTTGAATGGCACTATATCGCCCCCGGGAAACCGCAACAGAACGGCTTTGTCGAAAGTTTCAACGGCCGGTTGAGGGATGAATGCCTCAACGAGACGCTGTTCACGTCTCTCAGCCATGCCCGACAGGTTCTGGCTGACTGGCGGGAAGACTACAATACGGTGCGTCCCCATTCCCAGCTGGATGGCAGGACACCGGATCAGATCGCCAGACAAGGGTCTCGGGGGCATGCCCCCGAGACCCTTGTCATTCCATCAACCCCAAGCCATAAAAAACGGGAACTCTCCTTTTAAGTGGATACAAAAAAGGGGGCACGTCACAGGCTTTATATTTGATAAGTCAGTGACATACTTCGTACTAAAATCAAGGAAACTCACAATTTTTTCGATGCAGAAATTAAAGTTGGTCCAAATCCTGAAACCTAAAGGTGAAACGGTGTTCCGATATGTCTCTCCTGCTCCAGTCAACTGTAAGTCAAGCGGGACGTTTTCATAGAGATTTGGCGCGGCAAGAGCTGCATATGCGTCCCCAAGACTGACAATAATATGATTAACTATATTTTGCGCTACGTGGTTGTAGTGTCTAATTGAATAATAATATAAAAGACGCTTCGTTTCATTATTTATTGTCTCCAACACGGCGTTGTTAAATTCATCTCGACTACACAGCGCCTCCGGGTCTAATCCAGCATGCATAATATTAAAATCAGAACCCTCTAACGTGTTCCAAAACTGATCGGCAGATTCAAACAGCAATTGAAGAGATTTCATGTTCAACCTCTCAAATGCATCCATGATGCCACGAGAAAGTGAGCTAATTTCTTGATGCTGCCAAATCCCTTCCGGAGTTGTGGTAAAGTATTCCTCCTCCGGCTTGATGTCTGATCGCTCCCCGTATAATGAGACGTACACTTTATTCTTTCCACCACTAGGCTATATTGAAGTTGGTCAGCAGTATAATATAAAATTATCTGGCCATATCATTCTAACGCCGTTTACGGACCGGCCGCAATTGCCGTCATGTTGGATATCAGCCATTCAGGTTGTTCGCCTGAAAACGGACCCTATTACAAGGGTGGCTTTAGGGCCTGTTAGGCCTTGAATGACGGAACGGATTGCATAGCTGTTTATGATGAGCATGATGCAGTCTGTCTTTTCCGATACCGCATGGTCTGTCTGGGAGCCTTTGATCGAGGAAGTCCGTCCGAAGGGCAAGACCCCACCAAAGAACCTTCGACGGACGATATCCGCGATTTTCTGGCGCCATCAGAACGGCGCGAAGTGGCGTGCCTTGCCATCAGAGTTTGGTCCCTGGTGGATTGCAGCACAGTTGTTCATTCGCTGGTCGAAACTCGGTGTGTGGCAGCGCCTCTTTGAAAAGGCCAAAGACAGGGATCAAGACCTCGGCATGGTCTTTCTTGATGGCACGACAATCCGTGCCCATCATAAAGCGGCCGGAGCGGCTAAAAAAGGGGGCACAGAGAACGCCGAAAGGATCGTGAGGCTCTTGGCCGCTCACGTGGAGGATTTGGCACCAAGGTCTGCGTAGCTGCGGACAGTCATGGCAGGGCACTGTCCTTCACGCTGGCACCCGGACAGGCACATGAATTACCGTGTGCCTACGCCCTGCTTGACGCTCTGCCATACCCACCAATCCATGTCGTCTGCGATCGTGGGTATGCCTCACATAAATTTCGTGAAGATCTTTGGAACCGTGGATCTCGTCCTGTCATCCCGCCAAGGAAGAATGATCCAGAAGTCGCTTGTCCCAAATGGGCTTACAGACACCGGCATCTGGTCGAAAACCTGTGGGCAAGGCTCAAGGAGTGGCGGGCTGTCGCGACCCGATATGAGAAAACCGCCGCATCCTTCCTCTCCGTCATTCTCATCGCTGCTACAGCAGACTATATCAAGGCCTAACAGGCCCTAGCTTAATCAGACATGTAGAAAGAGAATAGGATGAAAAATGGATGTATGCCCTTAATCTTTCTATTCCTGATTGTGACCGGGGCAGCTCAGGCGGCAATGCCATCTTATGACGTTTATGGATCGTGGTTGATTGCATGCGACAATATTTTGACCTGCGAAGCCAAGGGATTTGTACAGGGTGATGACGATGTCACTTCGACCATGCCAGACGACAGGCCAATCAACGGATCGGTTGACCTGCGCTTTATTCGTGATGCCGGACCGGATGGTGTGATTGAAGCGCGGTTGGCCGCCGGGTTTCCCTTTGGGCTGGCGGATCTGCGTGTGGACGGCAGGCCGTTGTTGTTGGACCGTTCGGCATGGGCACTCAACACACGGGACGGAATCACGATTCTGTCTGGAAAACGGCCTGAAGTCGTTACGGCGTTTGTGGCGCAGTTGCGCAACGGGACAATGCTGCAGGTACGTGATGGGATCGTGCCATTGAACGGGTTAAGTGCTGCAATGTTGCACATGGATGACCGACAGGGAAGATTGGACGGTGTAACAGCACTGATCCGTACGGGGACGAAATCAGCCAGCGCCGTACCTCCCGCGCCATTACTGCCGCCCGCTCCATCCGCTCATCGCTCCATCGTTCTTGCCCGCAGAGAGCGGGCCCGCTTGATGGCATGGACAGAAAGAACGCAGGCTAAGCTCATAAAAAAGCAGAGTTGTGATAGTCTGGATAAAGGAACTGATAGCCTTCTGGAAACAGAGGCTTACGGGTTGGACAAGAACAATGCGCTTATTTTGTTCGGATGTTCGATGGCGGCATATCAGGGGACGTCCTTGGTTTTTGTCGTCCCGCGCACCGGCAATGGCCAACCTGAGCCCGCCAGCCTGCCAAGTCCCGTCCTGATCGAGGGGGACACAGGCGATGAAGGAAGTATTGTGACAAACCCTGATTTTGACGTGGCGACTGGAACGTTTACGGACTTTTACAAAGGCATGGGTCTGGCTTATTGCGGTGCTTCTCATGAATGGCGGTGGGATGGCCACCATTTTGTTCTGATGAGGATGACCTTTCAGCTTGGCTGTGGCGGCAGCATGTCGGGTGACTGGCCGGTTCTGTATCGATCGAAGGTCCAGCAAAGGGAACAGAGGACGGAGTAGGCAAGTTCTGTGTGGACGATCCCGCTCGCCTGGTATTATTGCCATGTCATGCAGCAAGCCCGGGGTATTCTGCAGCCAACCAATCGCAAGTATCGTTGGTTGTCTTTCCCCGCAACCATATATAAGTGTCTGAAAATACATAAGAAAAACCACCATCAAGGGTGGCTTTTTTTGCCCAAATCACACCGCAGGATGCAAATGGGAGTGAAAACGCAGCGTAGTTGGGGCTGATTTCATGTGTGCGTGAACATGGGAGCGAGGTTCTTTAGGCAGTCCGGTCAGACTCGAACCAGCGCCTCGATATCGGCGACCAGAGCCCGCGATGTCCGGGACGGATCATCCGAAAGCTTACGCTTCCTTCATCCATTGCGTAAATTTTTGCGCCACATCCTCGCCTTGCGCGTCGCCGATCAGCGGCGCCATGCGCGCGGGTGCTATGGACTGGCAACTCGGGCATCAGCGGGGGCTGGGATTATGACGCGGGCAGGCATGAATCATGTTGCCAATTTTTGCCATACTCGAGTATTCTGCCTCCATGAGCACCATGAACATCTCTCTGCCAGAAGCCCTGAAAAGCTTCGTTGACCAGCAGGTTGCCGGCCGTGGCTTTGGCACCAGCAGCGAGTACGTGCGCGAGCTGATCCGCAAGGACCAGGACAGGCAGCGTCTGCGTGGTATGTTGCTTGAGGGTGGTCGATCCGCAGCAGGCTCCACGGCGGATGCCGCATATTTCGAACGCCTGCGGTCGCGTGTGCGCGGTGCCTGATCATCATGACGACCAGACGTGCGGTACTGCGCGAGCAGGCCGAGCGGGATATCGATCGGATCATTGACGATTATGTCGGGAAAGCCGGAAGTGCTGTGGCCGACCGGTTTGTCGGTGCGCTCGAAGAGGGGATGACCCTGATCGGGCAATATCCCGGCATCGGCTCGCCGCGTTGCGGGTATGAACTCGATCTTCCGGGACTTCGTGCGCTCACTCTTCGGAACTGGCCGTTCGTGGTTTTCTACATCGAACGTGAGGACCATCTGGATGTATGGCGCGTTCTGCACGCCCATCAGGATATTCCGGGCTGGCTGCGAGATCCTGATGAAGGCGATAGTTCGGAACAGTGATCGAATGAGGCTGCACTGATTCAGTGATCTTCCAGGAGACTGGCAAGAATGTCAGCGGCATCGAGTCCGATGGCGGTTGTGATGTCGAGGAATTCGATCACGTCGATCCGGCGCTCGCCGGTTTCGTATTTCGCGACATAGGATTGGGGTTTGCCGAGCCGCTCCGCCAGCGTGGCCTGGGTCAGGCCTTTGCCGCGCCTTGCTGCGATCAGCAGTGACCTGCGGATGAAAAACTGTGCCGCCCGCCACCACGGCCCCAGTTCCGCAGGGATGCTTCGCCATTTTGCACCATTCTCATGACGCCAGAAAATCACTGCTATCGTGCGCCGCGGATCATGGGACGGCGTCTTGCCCATCGGGCGAACCGCCTCAATCAGAGGTTCCCAGATCGCCCATGCCTTGTCCGTAAAAGTCCCGCTACTGGTTCCGTCGCCTTCTCGCATCCCTATAAGATTGTAAGAATTTCAAGTTCTAACAGGCGCTAAATTGCGGTCACAGTTTCGTAAACAGGCCACCACTGATGGACATTCACGGCTTCAACTATATCCGTGATTTCAGACTGTGCCAGACCCTGCTCCTGTGCCTTGCGCGCAACCTCGATGGCGACAACGCTTGATGTTGCACGAAGGTCTGCGTTGGACGGCAATAGGGCCGAACCGGGAGCGGTATCTGTTGCCTGGCTGGCGACTGCTTGTGCGGCAGCAAAGATCATTTCGTCAGAAACCTGACGCGCTCGCGATACGATCGTCCCGAAGCCAAGGCCCGGATACAAGGCTGCATTGTTCGCCTGGCCTATTGTGTAGGAAACACCTTGATAGACGACATTATCAAACGGCGCGCCCGTTGCGACGAGCACTCGGCCTTCTGTCCACTCAATAAGCTGGGTGGGGGTAGCTTCGTGCAGGTTTGTCGGGTTGGATAGCGGAAGAATAATCGGGCGCTCGACATGCGCGGCCATATCCTTCACTAGTTCTTCGGTAAAGAGGTGAGGGGTGGTCGAGGTGCCGATAAGAATGGTTGGATGCACATTTTTAACGACTTCAGCCAGCTCGATAATGCCGCCATTCTGTGCTTTTTCATGACGCAAGGCAGCCATTGCCGGCCATCTGGTTTCGGTGGCAGCCAAAGTATCGGCTGAGGCACGAGTCCATGACTGAACTTCAGAAGATGGTCTGGCATAGCTGATCTGAAAATCAAGAAGTCCATGCTGCATGTCGTCGGTTAACAGGCCGGGCAGATCTACCAGCCAGATGCGACGGGTCGCTTCGTCCCGTGAAAGGCCATGCCGCATCATCTGATCACGAATTTGATCGGCAATACCCACACCGGCTGTCCCGGCTCCCAGAATGACCACACGCTGATCGGACCAGAGGGTATCGCTGCGTTGGACTGCATTGAGCAACGCCCCCAGTACAATGGCGCCAGTTCCCTGCATATCGTCGTTAAAGGTGGGAACCGTGTCACGGAAACGGCTTAAAATACGGCGGGCATTTGTTGAGCCGAAATCTTCCCAGTGCAGCATGGCTTTGGGGAAGAGTTTTCTGGCGGCTGTTACATATGCGTCGATGAAATCGTCATAAACCTTGCCGACAACGCGGCTATGCCGATATCCGATATAGAGTGGGTCGTTGAGAAGTTTTTCATTATTTGTCCCAACATCCAGAACAACCGGAATGACACGGTGTGGGTCAACGCCTGCCGCGGCGGTATAGACTGCCAGCTTCCCGATGGAGATATCTATTCCGTTGGCCCCCCAGTCGCCAATGCCAAGAATTTCTTCCGCATCACTGGCAACCAGCAGGTCAATGTCGTCCGCGCTGGCGCCGAACGCCGCGAGTTTTTCTTCAATTTTCTCAAGCTCGTTAATGTTGAGAAAAATACCGCGAGGGCGGGTTATGACTTCACTATACTGCTCTATGGCCTGCCCAACGACAGGATCGTACACAACAGGCAGCATTTCCATGAGATGACGCTGGAGCAAGGCGTAAAACAGCGTCACGTTGTTATCATGAAGCCGCCACATGTAAATGTGCTTATCGAGATCGCTTGGTGCTTTACGATAAGCAGACAGAGCACGGGTTAACTGGGGTTCCAGCTCAGTCGTGATGACCGGTGGTAGCAGCCCGTTCAGTTCGAGAGAATCCCGCTCATCTTGGGTAAAGGCTGTGCCTTTATTGAGCGCGGGGTCGCGCAAAACATCATAGCCTCTTGCTATCGTCTCGATTTTTCTCGATTTTCCTGTGCCAGTAATCTTTGCCTGTCTGCTGAACATTTCTCTCTCCTGGAGTGGTTTGATTTTCATGGTGCTGAAATTTTGAGATCAGGAATGATACAGATCATTCAATCCGTTTAAATCGAATGATGCTGCGCGACAGCTTTCCAGAGTCCCAGTTAGGCATTTTACGCCATGGTGTAATGACATTGGCATAATCGCCATTAATTTCTATGGTGCGTCTTTGCTCTGTACCAACCCACTCTGGTGCCCACGCCGTCTGCACACTGGTCACCCATTGGTTGCCTTCAACTCTGTAACGTCCGATATATGCAACGAGTGTTTTCATCAAATGAGCGCGGTCTGCATCTGTTTTCGCCGGCTGTCGGTCACTGCCTTCAAGATTGAAGGCAACCCACCCATCAGGCGTGAAAATGACACGCCCGCGGGGGGATGATCCCATGGCATCAATCATCTTACCCGTTTCTTTATCTTCCACTTTGTAAGAAACAAGTCCCCACACGCCAACGATATTTTTTTTCAGATTGGCTGTCCCTGCGGATGTTGATGTGGCTTCTTTTGTATCCTGTGCACATGCGGGCACTGCGGCGGTCAATACACTGACTGCACATACAGCAATCACTGATTTTACATGCAAGGAAATATGTTTTGCTAAGACCATGAAGGTTACTTCCCTTTTCGTTTTTTATTTACGGAATGTCCGCAAAAGCCAGAAACACCCGAGTGCGATGACAATGGCTCCCCCGGCCATGCCGATACGGCTTAAAACGAGGAGTGGTGATTTTGGACCACCCTGGCGGATCGTGGCGACTTGTGCTGGTGATACAGAAACCTGAGACCTGCCATATGTATCAAAAACATATTTTGTAAGTTTGGCTATTTCCTCATCGTTTAGCTGGACGGCATCTGTTTTCTTTCCTCCAAAGCCGGGCATGAACGCTTGGGCACCCGTGACATGACGGTCGATACCAAAAAGAATGGTTGCAATCAGATTGTCCGGGTTGGAGGCGCCTGTAACGGAGTTGTGCCATAATGACGGGTAATATCCGTCGCGACTACCCTGTGCCTTGTAATTATGGCAGGACGCACAATTTCCCATAAACAGTTCAGCATCAGAAATATCGGGATTATCTTCCGACCGAATGGGTTGATCGCCTCTGACACGGTCTGCGCTGGAAACCGGCTGCCCAAGAGCGAAGCGTGAGAGATTTCCATCAGCAGGGTCACGCACTGGCTGTGTTGATGCAAGGTATGTCGCAAGGGCGTTCAGGTCAGCCTCTGTCAGGTGCTGGAAACTGTGTTCGACGGCTTCTCCCATACCACCCGCGGCCTGTGCCAGACCGTCTATATGGCCTGATTTCAGGTAGGTCTTGATTTCATCCTGCGACCAGTTTCCTATGCCACTGATTTTGTCCGAGGTGATATTGGGAGCGTACCACGCACCAAGGCTCCCCCCGCCAAGGGCCTGGGAAGCTTCTTCCTGCATCAGAAAGCCACGAGGGGTGTGGCAGGTTCCGCAATGCGCCGGGCCCTGTGCTAGATAGGCCCCTCTGTTCCACTCTGCCGAGCGTGATGGGTCAGGCTGGTACGGTGTGTTGTTACGAAACAGGATATTCCAGAACAGCATTGAGCTGCGGATGTTCATTGGGAAAGGCAGGGCCGTTTTTGGCGGGGCGCTCTCGACTGGCTGAACGGACTTCATGAAATACAGGTACAGGTCATGTATGTCCTGATCTGTCATGTAAGAATATGCTGTATAAGGCATTGCAGGGTAGAGATTGCTCCCATCCTTGCGGATGCCTTTGCGGACAGCACGAGAGAAATCCGCTTCGCTATACTCCCCGATACCATATGTTTTGGATGGCGTGATGTTGGTTGAGTACATCGTCCCCAGCGGCGTTTTCATGGCCAGACCACCGGCAAACGGTTTGCCGCCCGGCGCGGTATGGCAGGCGACACAGTCTGATGTGACCGCCATGTAGGCACCTGGATCTGTATTGCTGTCATCTTCGGCTGACGCGGCGCTGCACAGGAGTATCGGCCCTGCCAGAGCAGCAAGGAATGAGAACCTGAAGGCCTGTCTGGTTTGTATCACTCTAAGCATGGTTCAGTTGCCCGACGATTGCATCCGCAGCTTTAAGTGCCAATGCGGCCATAGTGATTGTGCTGTTCCCGCTGCCGCCGGTCGTCATTGCGGCACCACCAGGCAGGAAAAGATTGTCATGGTCATGGGCCCGGCAATCTGCATCCACGACTGAATCGCTTGGATCATTGCCCATGATCGTGCCACCCATGATATGATCGCTGTGCAAGAATTCAGGTGAAATCTTGATATCTGTCGCGCCGAGTGCAGTTGCCAGTTTTTTAAGAAGGGGAACGGTATAGTTTTCAGCACTCCTCCGTACATAGTCGCCTACATCATAATAGATGCGAGGACGGTTGAGGCCGAGCCAATCCTTTTTGTCTGACAGGGTCAGGCGGTTGAAGGGGAGCGGCAGAGGTTCGTGCTCAACGGTCAGGCGGGCTGTGCAGGCTGACAAACGACGGATTTCCTGATCGAGGGCTTTTCCGTAAAGACCTTTTTCAAGAGCCGCCAAACCTCCGAGTGTGCTTCGCGCCATGTTTTCCATACGGAACATGGCACCGGCATACTCCCGCCGGAAATCACCCTGGCTTGTGTTCATGATACTGCTGCTCTGAACGGGGCCTACGCCGGTCCAGAGTGGTTCAGACATTTCAATGTCCGCGATCAGCTTTGGCTGATCCATCATGTTGCGGCCGACCTGATCTGAACTATTGGCGACACCGCGGGGGTTTTTGTCATCAGTCGATAAAAGGAGGAGCTTGGGCGTTTCTATGCCATTGCACGCCAGCACAAAGATCTTGCCTGAAACGGAATGTGAGGTTCTGTTCGGGTCGTAGTAGTGAACGGCCTCGACCTTCTTCTGGGCATTTGTTTCAACGCGATAGGCGACAGCATTCGTGATGATCCTGCCGCCTTTTGCCTCGATGCGGGGCAGGGCGGTTGCGGCATCGTATTTTGCAGCGATCGGGCAGACTGGAAAGCAGTTATTGTTTCCGCAGCAGGGGGGGCGGCCATCAAATGAAACGCCACTGTTGCGTGCTTGTGGGGCGGGAAGGTTCTGCATGCCAAGGGTTGCGGCAACATCGGTCAACCGCTGCTCGCCCGGACCAAAGGGAATTGGCCCCATCGGGTAGGGGCGAGAGCGCGCGGTGCGCGGCGGCCATTGCAGGGCTGGGTCGCCGGGGCCGCAGACACCCATCGCATGTTCTGCCCGCGCATAGTAGGGCTCAAGCACATCATAGCTAAAGGCCCAGTCACGCCCTACGCCATAGAGGCTTTTAAGCCGCAGGTCATCGGGCGTCATACGCCAGCAGATACCAGCCCAGTGCCAGGTGGCACCGCCTGCGTAACGCACGTAACCCTGCTCGTAGGCTTTGGCATTTGGTCCGGTCAGGTCAAGATACGATGCGGCCTCAGTCGGGGTCCGTGTTTCAAGGTGTGGCGCCCACGGTTTGGGGGGATACGGGGCGTTCCAGTGGTTGCGTAGTGTGGGGGGCAGGTTACGGTAGTTTTCAACGATGGTATCGCGACTGACACGGGGGCCTGCCTCGAGCATGAGCACGGAAAGCCCGGCATCAAGGGCCTGTTCTGCGATCAGGCAGCCGACGACGCCAGTACCAACAATGACGACATCGCTGTTGAGAGTGGAGGGCATGAACAATTCTCCAGAGAAGCTCAGAACGAAGGCATGTTCAGGAGGGGAACGGCAGTCGCATCCCATGCATTGGGTGCTGACTTCGCGTAGGACGGGATCGTCATGACATCGTTGGTGACTTTGAACATGAGCGCCTCTTCAAAGGCGACAACGCGATCCCCCGATTTGCCGTGCACTACGCCTGAATACCAGGCTGATATTATTTTCAGGGCTGAGTTTTTCAGTGCCGTATCAGTCAGTGCCGGCATGAGATGTTCAACATCCACAACGGCATTTTTCATGATGAAATCCTGAAGTGCTGTGACTGTATTGTCAAAACCCTCTTCGGCATCGCTGAGTGCGTTGTGGATTTTATGACCGACAAAGGGATCCAGTTCGTGTGGAACAAGAAGTTTCGAGACGAGCATGAACTGTACTATGCTGTCAGGCTCATGTATGTAACCGTTGGATGCAGCAAGGCCCGGAGACTGTGTAAAGCTGGCGGCGGTGGCAAGCACACTTATGCCAAGAAGCAGGCTTCGTCTGTTTATTTTGAATTCTTTACGGAAGGATGTCATCTACTGGCTCCTGCACACATCAACTGCATGTTGTGATTGCTTCGATAGTTGAGTGGACTTGAATATATAAATAAATATCCCAAAAAATATTTATTTATATATTCAAGAACGGATTGGGGATATTGAGGTGTTGTGAAGCACCTGTGTATTGTAATTATATTGGAAAATCCCTAATGTCTGGATTTTAATTATGGCATTAAGGAAAGTAAATGTATTTGTGAAAATTACGAATAACGCCATAATATGAAAATTTTAAAATAAAAATGGTGTTTTGTTGCTATCTGTACTATTTTTTTTGGGAATATAAAATGTTTAAATCAAGATCGTATTCCTCCATCCCTTGGAACCATCATAATGAGTGATGGCCGTTGAGAGCTTAAAGTTGTAGCTTTTTCTGAATGAAGGATACTACGTATAATTACGGAGTTGCTTTCGTCTGGTCGATCGTTCACCGTTAAAGTGAGAGCGCCGTTGAGGGACTTCTGGGATCTGTCAAATCAAGAGATCATGCTGCGGACACGGCATAGGCACCTCGTGACTGCTTCTCTGGCTGCATTGGGCCTCGTGATACTGGGCGCGCTCTCACGCTGTCTGATTTCACCGCTTCTTGGCAGCACCAGAACATTGTTTCTCCTTCTCCTTCCCGGGGTGCTTGTTGGTGCTGTGACCGGCGGCCTCTTGCCCGGTCTCGTTGCGGCGATCCTTGCCTCGGCGCTGGGTTCCCTGCTTTTGGCGTATGACGGTGCTCCGTCGATCGAAAACTGGGTTGAAACGCTCCTGTTTGCGACACTCTGCGTTCTGATCACCTGCGGGGGTGAATGGCTGCTGCGTGCCCGGCGGCGCACGGCGGCGATGGCGCAACGCATCCTTGAACGAGAAACCCATCTACGTTCCATTCTCGACGCCGTTCCGGACGCTATCATTATTCTGGATGAGCAGGGGATCGTGCAGTCATTCAGTCATGCGGCCGAGACATTGCTAAGGTGGAATGTGATGGAGGCGGTCGGAATGAATATCGCGGCCATCGTTCCGGAGCTTGGTGCGCCTCCAGTTCTCGACCGGCAGGGATTTGCGTCAATCGCCCGCCGTGGGGACGAGACGACGATTCCTGTTGATCTGTCCATAGGCCGCCTGAGTTCGGGAGGGCGCCCATTTGTGATTGTTTTCCTGCGTGACCTTACAGAGCGTGAGGAGGCAGATCGCCGCATGCGGCAGTTGCAGGCCGAAGTCACGCATATCTCCCGCCTGTCAGCAATGGGTGAGATGGCGGCGACACTGGCGCATGAACTCAATCAGCCACTGACGGCCATTACAAACTTTCTCAATGGCGGCCGTCGTCTTCTGCAGAAGGGAAGCGGGCAGAACGAGCGCGTGCAGGAGGCCATAGACAAAGCGGCGGCACAGGCTCTGCGGGCAGGTCAGATCATACGGTCGTTACGGGAGTTCGTCTCGCGAGGAGAAGGGGACCTGGGGTTACAGAGTCTGACAGCACTTGTAGAGGAGATGGCGGTGCTGGCGCTGGTCGGCATTGCGGAGCGCGGGATCAATGTGTCCTTTCGACTGGATTCCAATGTCGATCAGGTTATCGCGGACAAAATCCAGATTCAGCAGGTGCTGCTCAACTTAATCCGTAATGCCGTGGAATCTATGGAAGATTGCCACGAGCGGCGTCTTGTTGTCGCAATTGACGCCTTTGAAGGCATGGCACGAGTTTCCGTGACAGATACCGGTGCCGGAGTGAGGCCAGAGATCGCCGGTAAGCTGTTCGAGCCTTTTTCGACAACGAAGGATCATGGTATGGGAGTCGGCCTGTCGATCTGTCGCACCATCGTAGAAGCCCATGGAGGACGCATCTGGGCGCAGGCAGTGCCCGGGGGTGGAACATGCTTTCTCTTTACCCTCCCTTGTGCCCGGATAGAGGGGTTTGGCGAATGAATTCTGACTGCATCGTCCATGTAATCGACGACGACGAGGCCGTGCGCGAGTCCCTTGCCTTCCTGCTGCTTGCATCGGGGTATACCGCACGGACCTACGCATCAGCGGACGAGTTCCTCAGCATCCTCGACCGGATCGAGCATGGCTGCGTTGTTACCGATATCCGGATGCCCGGCATGGACGGCCTTGATCTCGTCAGCCATCTTCAGGACGTAAGGCCAGTCCTGCCGGTCATCGTGATCACGGGACATGCCGATGTTCCCTTGGCTGTGCAGGCGATGAAGGGTGGTGCTCGCGATTTCATCGAAAAACCGTTTGATGACCATTCCATCCTCGAGGCGGTGGCTTCTGCTTTGCAAAGCGACGGTGAAATCCCTGCCGGCCGGACGCCGGCGCATGTCGTTCGCCAGCGGATCGCCGTTCTGACGAATAGGGAACGACAGGTTCTCCGTGGCCTTGTCGATGGCCAATCGAACAAGGCTATTGCCCGCGAGCTTGAAATAAGCCCGCGAACAATAGAGATTTATCGAGCCAATCTCATGACGAAAATGGACGCTCGCACCCTATCCGAATTGGTGCGGATGGCGCTCGTGGCGGGAGAGCTGCTAGCTTAATCTGGAAGGATCGCAAGGCTTTGGATCAATATGGAGATTACCCCCTGATAGAGTAGAGTAGCTTTAATGGTGGTGCGAGAGGCCTCCTCGGATCGGGTTCATGGCTTATCCAAAGGTTATCGATGCTGTATGAAGTAGTGGCAGGGGCATAGGTGAAGGGAAACCAAGGAATGTACGGGTAGATTCGGTATCGCTTGCTGTTAAGCGGCGATGCGGGGTATTTTCCCGTCTACCAGTCGCAAGTATCGTTGGTTGCCTTCCCCCCCTTGCGATACGAACGTATCAAGAACGCCACTGTCCGGATGGACCGTGGCGTTTTTCTTGTGCGCGGCGAACTGCCGGATCGCCGCCAGATCGCCGCACAGGATGATCGCCAGTTCGCCGTCGGTCGGCTGGAGCGTGATATGCGGCGGGTCTGTCTGTAGGGAAGATTAAAGCGTACACTGCCTGAAGAAACATTCCCAAAGCAGGTTATAAAGGGCTACTTCCCGCTATGTTTCTCCAGAAAGGCCGGAATAAGGGGATTATCCTCCTGCAGGGATCCTTTTGATGGAAGCTGTTGAGTATTCCAGCCGCCCCCAAGATCGACGATCAGTTTCACACTCGCCACCAAACGACTTTCCTGAATTTGCAGCGCTGTTTCCTGATTGCTGAGCGCCGTCTGCTGGTTGGTCAGGACCGTCGTATAAATTGCTGTTCCGTATTGATACTGACTGAGTGACACATCTGCGGCATGGAGTGCTGCCTGAACAGCCTGCTGCTGCTCACTGGCCTGCTGTTTCAAAATCCGCAAACTCGACAATTGGTCTTCCGTGTCCTGTAAAGCTGTCAGAACGGTCTGTCTGTAGCTTGCCACGGCGCTGTCATAGTCAGCATTGGCTTCCTGCACGGCCGCCGTTCTTGCCCCCCCTTCGAAAAGGGTTTGCGAAGCGGATGCGCCCAGAGACCAGATACGATTGCTGATCTGAATGAGCGACTGCACCGGGTTGCCACTGTATCCATAGGAAGCCGAGAGAGAAAACTCTGGATAGAAAGCGCCGATCGCAACGCCGACTGCGGCATTATACTCCTCCATGGCACGCTCGGCAGAAGCGATATCCGGCCGCCGTTGCAGAAGACTTGCGGGGATGGTGACAGGAATATCAGGGACAACGGATGTCATGATATCCCGATCCAGTGAAAGTTCTGCAGGCGGTTTACCAATCAGAACAGCAATCGCATGTTCATACTCTGAACGACTGACATCGGTCGCTGTGGCACTGGCTCGTGCGGCATCCAGAGTATTTTGTGCCTGCCATTCATCACTGCCATTGGCCGTCCCCCCTTGGTGCTGGGCACGAATAATGGTCAGTGTATGTTCGTATAACCGGATCGAACGTTCCAGCAGCGCTTTCAGAGTGTCCTGATACCGAAGCTCAAAATAGTCCTCGGCCAGTTGCTCCTGATAGGAGAGTTGGGCGTTCGCCAGATCGGCTGCACTGGCCTGTGCTGCTGTCACCTGCTCCTGGATTTGCCGTCGGATTTTTCCCCAGACATCAATCGTCCAGTCGGCCGTCAGTTCGGCGGCATAGGTATTACGTGTCATGCCTGAACTATATTGTGTACCACTGGTGGACGTTGCTGTACCACCCTGACTGTTACGCGAGAAATTCAGGCTACCTGAAAGAGTTGGGTACAGGCTGGCTCGTGCTGCTGTGACAAGTGCCCGGGCCTTGCGATATTTGGCTTCATATTCCTTGACGTTCTGATTGGAGAGCGACACCTGCTCCTCCAGGGTATTCAGAACAGGATCATTATAAATTGCCCACCATTGCCCTTTTGGGATGGCCGCCATCTCGGGGCGGGCTTTATCCCATCCCGGGGCGGGTTGCGCCTCTTTAAAACGTGCAGAAAGAATGGCTTTCGGACGTTTATATTCTGGACCGACAAGAATACAGCCGGACAGAAGAGTTGGCGTCAGCAACAGAAGCATGGCTGTTGCCGTGCGCACACGAAGCACCGGAGGAAATTGCAACATCATTTTTATATTCCGAAATGCTCAGGAGCGGAGGAAAGAGGATGGTCTGAGACGCTGGACGAGACCGCGCAGAGTAGCTGGCAATTTCTGCCGCCCCCACATTCCCAGACGATCAAGGTAAATATAGACGACCGGCGTTGTGAAAAGCGTAAGGATCTGGCTCAGGGCAAGGCCACCAATAATGGCGATGCCAAGGGGGCGATGAAGTTCAACGCCATACCCATTCCCGAACACCAGCGGGACAGCACCTAATGCTGCGGCCAGAGTGGTCATCAGGATCGGTCGGAAACGCAGCATGCAAGCTTCGTGAATGGCCTCGTGTGCGCTCTTGCCATTCTGCCGTTCTTCACCAATGGCAAAATCGACCAGCAGAATTGCATTCTTCTTGACGATCCCGATCAGCAGAATGACCCCGATCAACCCAATCAGATCAAATTCCTGACCACACAGGTAAAGCGCCAGCAAAGCACCAGCCCCCGCTGATGGAAGGGTCGACAGAATGGTGAGCGGGTGGACATAGCTCTCATACAAAATGCCAAGCACAACATAGACAGCAGCCAGGGCAGCCAGAATGATCAATGGTTCGCTGCTACTCTGGCTCTGAAACTGGGCCGCGGTCCCGGCAAAACTTCCATGTATGGAGGACGGCATTTTAAGGCGGACCATTTCGTTGCTGATAATACGGGTCGCATCAGACATTGATGCACCTGATGCCAGATTGAACGAAAGCGTTGCCGCAATGGCCTGCCCCTGATGATTGACGTTGACCGGCGTTGTCCCGCGGGACATCCGTGCGACCACGGAAAGTGGGATCATCGTTTCAGCATCTGAAGAAACGGCCGAGCCACTCGACGCGCTGCTTCCTCCTGCCAGACTGTTTGCGATCTGATTGGTAAAGGACTGGCTGTTCTCTGATGAGGAAGATGTGTCCGTCGTATCGGAGGAACTGCTGGACGACGACGAGGAACGGATACTGTTACTCTGCGTGCTGCCACTTGCTGTCCCGCCGGAAGCACTGACCCAGGCCAGTTGCAACATGTCAGCGTTTTTCCAGTATTGCGGCTGCACATTCATCACCACACGGTACTGGTTCAGGGCGTTGTAAATGACCGAAGCTGAGCGCTGACCAAAGGCGTCATAAAGCGCATTGGCAACAAGCTGTGCAGTAATATTCGTACGTCCTGCCAGATCGCGGTCCAGCACCACTTCTTCAGCAAGACCTTTCTGCTGAATATCCGTGGAAATATCTTTTAGCTGAACGTGCTTTTGCAAAGCCTCCTGAAGGATAGGAACCCAGTGATAAAGGTCTTTGGCGTCATCACTCTCCAGGGTATACTGATAGGCGCCGTTACTGCTCCGGGGACCTGTTGGAAGCAGACTGGGGACCTGAGCAATAAACTGCCCCCCGGCAACACCCGAAGTACGGCGTCGGAGGTCCGCTACAGTCTGCTGAATTGAAACCTTGCGATCTGACTTGTCCTTAAGTTCCACGAACATCATTGCCTGATTGGCGGAGTCACGGCCACCAATAAAGCCCACGATACTGTCAACTTCCCTGTTCCCTAAAACCGTGCCTTCTACATCTTTGACCTTGGCCATCATTGCATTGAATGAAATCGACTGATCCGCCACAAGATGAGCCATCAGCGATCCGGTATCGCTTTCTGGGAACAGGCCTTTCGGCATCAGGAAAAATAGTACGCCCATCAAAAGAATGGTGGATGGCAGAGAAAGGAGGACCAGAACCGGGTGCCTGAATGCATGATCCAGAAGACGACCGTATGTTGCGTGCATACGGTCAAACATTGCCTCGATCTGAATTGATACTGCAGCCAGTCTGCCACGATGCTCAGAAAACCTGTGGGCTTCTTCGTCGTCTTTAGAGCGCAAAATATAGGCGCACATCATGGGCGTCAGTGTCAGGGAAAGAACCATCGAGACCAATACTGTGATCGAGATGATCATGGCGAATTCATGAAGTAACCCACCAATAATACCGCTGAGCATGGCAACAGGAAAGAAAACAGCCACGAGGGAAATAGAGACGGAAAAGACCGTGAAAGCGACTTCCTGCGATCCTTTCAGAACCGCCTTGGAATGCGGCACGCCAGCTTCAATATAACGACTGATATTTTCAAGAACGACAATCGCGTCATCAACGACAAATCCAGTCGCAATCGTCAGAGCCATCAGGGACAGGTTGTCCAGGGAATACCCCATGAATTTCATGACTGCGAACGTCGCGATCAGAGACGTCGGAACAACGACGGCCGGAATCAGGGTTGTCCGGGGAGAGCGTAGAAAGACCAGTACCACCCCTACGACAAGCAGGACCGACAGGACCAGCGTACGCTGGGTGTCATCCAGAGCGGCCCTGATCGTCTGGGAACGATCGCTACTGACATGAAGCTCCACATCGGCAGGAAGCGCAGAAAGCAACGTAGGAAAGCGGGCACGGATCTCGTTGATGGTCTTGACGACATTCGCTCCCGACCGTGGAAAAATAATCGCCAATACAGCCGGAGAGCCATTGAAAAATCCCCCTGTTTCCACATCCTCCACACTGTCTGTAACTGTCGCCACGTCTTCCAGATGGACAGGCCGATTGCTTCTGTAAGCAACGATCAGTCCCTTCAGGTCCTTTGCTTTACGGATCTGGTCATTGGTTCTCAAAATCAGGCGCTGTTTTCCGCGGGTAATAAAACCTTTGGGCGTGTTGGCATTGGCCGATGACAGCGCAGCACGGATATCTTCAAACCCGATCCCATACTGATAAAGTTTGAGGGGATTCATCTCGACACGAACGGCAGGAAGCGCACTCCCTCCCAGTTCCACCTCTCCCACACCAGTTACGGAATCAAGATGCTGTTCAAGAACATTGGTCGCTTCATCGTAAAGCTGGGCAGATGTCCGGGTTTTCGATGTCAGCGCCAGCACCATGATCGGCATCCCTGACGTGTTTGCGGCACGATATGTCGGGTCCTGTCGCAGGGTTGATGGCAGGTCACTACGGGCGGCACGGATCGCTGCCTGTACGTCTCTGGCCGCGCTGTTCACATCGCGCGAAGATACGAACTGCAGCGAGATATTGACCTGTCCCGTGACGGATTCCGATGTCATGGAATCCAGCCCCGCAATCGTCCCTAAATGTCGTTCCAGCGGTTCGGCAATAGTGCTGGCCATTTCCTCCGGCGTGCCACCAGCCTGCTGAGCCGAGACCTGAATCATCGGCATATCGACATTGGGAAGATCGGAAACCGGGAGCTGATTATATCCTATAATACCAGCCAATATCATACCGATTACGATCAGGGTTGTACCAATCGGGCGCTGTATGCACAGGGCGACAGGAGACATTTCCTACTCTCCCGCCGGGGCTGAGACGCCACCATGGCGTCTGTTCTGCCAGGCAGTCGCATAGAGACGCAATTGCTCCATTTTCAGGTAAATGACGGGCGTGGTGAAAAGGGTGAGCAACTGACTCACCATCAGCCCACCAACAATCGCATACCCCAACGGATGGCGTAGCTCAGACCCCACGCCTGAGCCAATGGCCAGCGGGACAGCACCAAGCATGGCAGCCAGCGTCGTCATAAGGATGGGGCGGAAACGCAGCTTCGCGGCCTGCACGATGGACGCTTCAGATGACATACCCTCAACACGCTCGGCCTCAAGCGCGAAGTCGATCATCATGATCGCGTTTTTTTTGACAATGCCAATCAGCAACACGATGCCGATGATGCCCATGATATCCAGCCCGGCCCCTGTCATCCAGAGCATCAGCAAAGCTCCCACGGCAGCGGACGGCAGCGTTGAGAGAATGGTCAGGGGATGGACAAAACTCTCATAGAGCACACCCAGCACGATATAAATGGCCGCAAGAGCCGCAAGAATCAGCCAGACCTCACTGGACATACTGCTCTCGAAAACCTGAGCTGTTCCCTGAAAGGATGTCTGCATGGTTGCTGGCAGACTGAGCTTCCTGCGTGCCTGCTCAATGGCAGAAACGGCCTCTCCGAGTGCATGCCCCCTCGCCACGTTGAAGGAAATCGTAGCAGCGGGAAACTGGCCCACATGGGTTATGAGCATCGAAGCCTTGGCAGGTGTGATTTTGGCAACCGCCGAGAGAGGGACAAGCCCGGATGTCGGCTGCCGTGTGGGGCCTGACGTACTGCTTCCTGTCGTCGCACTCCCAGCCATATAAAGTTGGTCCAGTGATTCCGGGCGTCGCTGGAACTGGGGAAGCGCTTCAAGGATCACGCGGTACTGACTGGACTGCGTATAGATGGTCGAGATCTGACGCTGACCGAATGAGTCATAAAGCAGATTGTCCACGGTCTGCGGCGTAATGGAAAATCGTGCCCCGGTGCTACGGTCCAGTGTGACATCGGTGGCCAGAGCCTGTGCCTGAAGGTCAGATGTGACTTCAGACAATGCGGTAGATTTCTGAAGCTCCTTGACCAGTCTGGGCACCCAGGTTTCGAGGCGTTCCGTGCTCGAATCCTCAATCAGGAACTGATATCGCGTGGCGGACACAGTGGTATCTAGGGTCAGATCCTGTACAGGCTGCACGTAAAGCTGTGTGCCGGGAACCTGCAAGGCTTCCTTCTGAAGACGTCGGCCGATTTGCGCAGCAGTCAGGGTCCTCCTGTCATGTGATTTCAGATTGATCTGAAACCGGCCCCGGTTCAGCGTCGTGTTGTCGCCATCAACACCAATATAGGACGACAGGCTGGCAACATCGGCATCCCTGAGAAGCACGTCTCCCAGACTCTTCTGCAAAGCCTTCATTTCATCAAAAGAAATGGAGGCATCCATCACGGAAATACCCTGCAGAACGCCGGTATCCTGTTCTGGAAACAGTCCTTTGGGGATGATCATCACAAGCCCGGCCGTAACGACGAGCGTTATCACAAAACAGATCATTGTGAGTGTCTGATGCCGCAGAACATGAGCAAGTCCGCGGTCATAGGCACCAATCACACGAGCGATAAGCCGATCCGTCGCTGCGGCCCAGTGCGGTTTGGCTTTGGTATGATCGTGGTCCTTCAGCAGACGGGCGCACAACATGGGCACCAGCGTCAGGGACACAATGGCTGAAATAACGATCGTTACGGCGAGCGTGACAGAGAATTCATAAAACAGCCTTCCTATCACATCGCTCATAAAAAGCAGTGGGATCAGAACGGCAATAAGGGAGACCGTCAGAGAAATGATTGTGAAGCCAATCTCGCCAGCCCCATCCACGGCAGCCTTGTAGCGATCATTACCTTTCTCGATATAACGCGCGATATTTTCGATCATGACGATGGCATCATCAACAACAAAACCTGTTGCGATCGTCAGGGACATCAGTGACAGGTTATCAAGGGAAAAGCCCTCGAAATGCATGACGGCAAGTGTTCCCACAATCGACAAGGGAACAGACAATGCCGGGATCAGTGTCGCGAAAGGATCGTGCAGAAAGACGAAAATAACACCGACGACCAGAGCGAGAGACAGCAGAAGTTCAAACTCGACGTCGGAAACCGATGCCTGAATTGTCGTTGTACGGTCCGTCAACACCTTGATTGTCACGCCCGCAGGCAGATCAGCCTGCAACTGGGAAAGTCGGCTTTTGATCGCGTTGACTGTGCTCAGGATATTGGCCGAAGGCTGACGTCGGATATTCAGGATAATAGCTGGATCAGCATCGGACCACCCTGCCAGTTCCGTATCTTCCGGCCCTTCGGAAACCGTCGCAATGTCGCGGATACGGATAGGCCCCTTGCTGGTGCTGGACCACCCCACCACCTGATCAAGAAGTTGCTCCGTACTGGAGATCTGTCCCTGGAAATTGATGGTTTTGCTCTGGGACTCTCCGTTGAAACTTCCTGTGGGCGTATTGACGTTGACGTTGCCGATCGTCGTGCGCAACGTATCCATATCCAGCCCGTAGGCGGTCATTTTGGGAATATTGACCCGGACGCGATACGCTTTTTTATTTCCCCCCGAAAGCGAAACTTCGCCGACACCTGATATCTGACTGATTTTCTGTTCCAGACGGGTTGCCACGTAGTCTTCGACTTCAGGAAGAGGTAACGTCGTGGACGTTACACCGAGAATGAGGACTGGCGTATCCGCCGGATTGACCTTCGAATAAATTGGGGGAGCCGGAAGAGAGGATGGCAGAAGTGAGTTGGCTGAATTGATTGCCGCCTGCACTTCCTGTTCAGCAACATCGAGAGACGTTGCGAGCGAGAAACGCAGGGTCACGACCGAAGCCCCGGCAGAAGACTGGGACGTCATCTGCTCAAGGCCGGACATCTGTCCCATTTCCCCTTCAAGCGGCGCTGTCACGGACGTCATCATGACATCCGCGCTGGCTCCCGGATAAAAAGTCCGCACCACAATGGTCGGATAATCGACTTCAGGAAGAGCCGAGACGGGAAGGAAACGGTAGCTGATGAGGCCTGCCAGCAGGATGGCAAAAGACAGCAGCGTCGTCGCAACAGGACGATCAATAAAAAGCCGGGACAGATTCATTTTACTGTCTCAGAACCAGACGGGGAGGACGAATTTGCGGGAATGGAGATTTTAGAACCGTCATGCAGGTGATCGACGCCTGAAATGACGACCCTGTTTCCTTCCGTAAGGCCAGACGTCACCACGAGCGTATCATTCTGGCTGGTACCAGTCTTGATGTTCTGAACTTTTACAATGTTATCCGGCCCCGCGACGTAAACATATGATCCATTGGGTCCAGTTTGAACGGCGCTCTCCGGCATCAGCAGCACATTGTGTTCTGTTTTTACAACGAGATGGGCATTTACAAACTGGTTCGGAAAAAGCTCTTCAGTCGTATTGGGAAGAATGGCCCTGAGCTTGATTGTTCCCGTTGAGGTATCCAGTTCACTGTCAAGAGAACTGACTGTGCCTTCAGCAAGCTTCTCCTCATTGGCACTGTCCCATGCTTCGACAGGAAGTTCCTTTTTGCTACGCAACGTTTTCCAGACAAGACCAAGTTTATCCTGAGGAATAGTGAAAATAACAGAAATGGGAGACATCTGCGCCAATGTCGCCAAACCATTGGTCTGATCAGCACTGACATAATTTCCCCGGTCAACGGCGCGGATACCAATCCTTCCAGAGGTGGGAGCATAAATATGGCAGTATTCAAGATCCAGTCGATAGGTATCGACCAGTCCTTCATCTGATTTTACGGTTCCTTCCAGTTGCTCGACTTTGTATTTCTGATCCTGAAATGTCTGGGTGTCTACAGCGTCATGCTTCTGCAGTTTCATGTAACGCGCATAATCCATGCGCGCCTCTGCCAGTTGCGCTAGGTCGGCTGCCAGCTGTCCTTCGTACTGCTTCAGTTGGGCCTGATAGGGACGCGGATCAATGACTGCCAGCAAATCGCCTTCCCTGACGTCCTGACCTTCGGTAAACAACACCTGTGTGAGGTATCCGGAAATACGTGTCTGAACCGTGACATTCGTAATGGGAATAACGGTTCCCAGTTCCGTAAGGATAACCGGCATATCACCGCGCTTCACTGTTGCGACAGCGACAGGTGTTGTATCTTCATTCTCACCGCCCTTTTTTGAAGGAGCCGTGACATAGTAAAGACCGGTTGCGATACCGGCGACAACAATCCCAGCACCCAGTAACTTCCAACGAGATATTTTTTTCGGTGCATGCACCTCAGGATTGTTCTGATCAGACATGGAGTTTCTACCCTCCTTGTTAGGGTGATTGATGACTTAAAAAGATCTTATTTTTTCTTGAACAGGGAATAGTTTTTCCCAATAGGAAGTGTTATGCGCACGACAAGGCCGGATGGTTTATTGTCCATAAGCTCAAGTAAGCCATGATGACGTTCGACAACCTGCTGCACGATGGAAAGGCCCAGTCCCAGCCCCCCGTGACTGGTACGCGCCCGGTCGAGGCGCGTGAAGGGCAGCAACATATTGTCCCGCTCCTGCTTTGGTATTCCCGGGCCATGATCTTTCACAAGAATAAACGCTTTTTCCGAATTGTTTTGCAAAATAACCGATACAGAACCGCCGTATTTCAGGCCATTCTCGATCAGGTTATTGATGGCGCGGGACAGTGCTATCGGTTGACACTGGCAGACCATCTGACCGACGGGAGTATAGGAAACCGGTTTTCCCATATCGGAAAAACCTGAGCAGAGACTTTCGATCAGCGAGTCAAGATCCGTTGTCTCTTCGGGTTCAAGGTCATTTTGATCCTGAAGGTACGAAAGTGTTCCGTTCAGCATTCTGGTCATCAGGATGACCTCACGCCGAACAGTGTCGGGACTCAACATCTCTGCGCCGAGTTCCACACGCATTGCCAGACGTGTCAGGGGCGTACGCAGGTCATGTCCGATGCTCATCAGCATACGCGTCCGTTCTTCAACATAACGCACAATATGGGCCTGCATACGATTATAGGCCCGTGCCAGACGCTGGATTTCCAAAGGACCAGTATCTTCCAGAGGCATCGGGGTAATATCCTGCCCGAATGCCTCGACGTGCTCGGCCAGAAAGGAAAGCGGCCGGTTGATTCTCCTGACAGACCAGACGGAAAGAGCAACCACCATAAGAAATACGGATGCAAAAGCGACAATCAAAGGCATTGTCAGACGCATGATCTGCGGCCAGTGAAAATTGACCCCGTCATGCGCCTGAACAGCATAATAGCCATTATTGATGACCAGAGTGCTTGTCGTCATACCCGAACTGTCGGCCGCGCAGCTATAGGCCTCGACGATGAATTCAGGATGTTTGTCCTGCAGAATACGGCGCAGGTCTTCTGTAGGCATACGGGTTGGAATCGTTTTGCACGATGCTCGTTCCCCGACGACGAACCTGAGATCCGGCGTAGAAATCATTTGCGCGAGCTTTTTTCTTTCCGGCTCGGGTACATGCTGCAATGCGGTCAGGCCGGTTTCAATGGCAAGACTGTTTGGCCAGGGACCATCAGGCAAAGGCGGAATATAAGGCCGAAAGGCGACGAGCAGGAACATGATGACTGAAATGGTCGTTGCCATGCACAGGATCACGATCGTCACCATCTGCGTTGAGATGCTACGAGGCCACAGAATAGTCTTGCTCATCGGGCCGGAAATCCGCCTTTTGGTTTCTGGAGATGGGGTTGAAAAACGTAACCTTCGCCACGGATTGTCCGGATCAGTTCTAGCTGGCCACCCTCTTCAGCCAGCTTACGGCGCAATCTGCTGATGATCAGGTCAATTGCCCGCGGATCGATTTCGTCAGCATCCCCCTTGAGGGCTGCAACCAATGTGCTTCTCGCCATGGCCTTGTCGGGATTCTGGCAAAATTCCTGAAGGAGTTTTGTTTCCGCGCCCGTCAGGGTAACGCGAACACCCTTCTGGCTATAAAGAATGCTTTTTCTGGGAAGGAAGCGCCAGTTTCCAAAACAGTATTCCTGTGGTGCTCCGGCATTTTGGTTCCGACGAAACACCGCACAGATCCGTGCCTCAAGTTCGCGGGGATCGAAAGGTTTTGCGATGTAATCATCAGCACCAAGATTAAGACCCACAATCCTGTCGTCTACTTCTGATAAAGCGCTGATAATCAGAAGAGGAAGAGCCGTGTTTTTCTTGATGTACCGGCAGAGAAATTTTCCGTCTTCCTTGGGCAGCATCAGATCAAGGAGAACCATATCAACAGCTTGTTCATGCAATACAGCCTGGAGACCAGCCAGATCCTCAGCCGCATAAATGATGTAGCCTTTCTGCGACAGGAAATGCTTTAGAAGAGATAGAATTTCAAGATCATCTTCAACGATCAGGATATGCAATGGCCGTGCGGATAGTGATGTCCCGCTCGTCTCAGTTTTGCATTGTGACCGATCCGACACCTGAGATATTTTCCTATGTGCTACGTAGTGATGACGATAGCCAGATAGTGACACAAAAATGGAAATTATGAAGGTAGGATAATTATTTATGTCATTTTGACATATAGAGACCGGAATGCTCATTCTTTAGTGTCTGTCCAAGAACATATTGAATTATTGGAATTGTTTATGATTTTCTGTCAGCGCGCCTGATTTGAAGGAGTTGCTGATGTGGACCGCCGAGAACCGGGCCCGATATGACCGGAGCCAGCTTCGCTATCCGAGTGACCTGACGGAGGAGGAATGGTCGCTGATCGCACCGCTGATCCCGGCTGCCCGGCGTGGCGGCAATAAGCGAACGGTGAATATACGCGAGGTCATGAACGGCCTGATGTATGTTCTTGGAACGGGTTGCCAGTGGCGTGCGATCCCGAAAGACCTGCCGCCGCGCAGTACGGTGAATTACTACTTCTGCCGCTGGCAACATGACGGTACACTCGATCGTCTGCACCATACACTCTATGTCCTGTGTCGGGAGCAGGCGGGCCGTAAGGCCAGTCCTACAGCGGCGATCATCGACAGCCAGAGCGTCAAAAGCGCTGAAAAAGGGGGCGGCGCATCGATCCGTCCGGCTTTGACGCCGGCAAGAGGATCAAGGGCAGGAAGCGGCATCTCCTCGTCGATACGCAGGGCCTGTTGATGAGGGCAACGGTCCACGCGGCCGATATTCAGGACCGTGATGGCGGTGTCATGCTGATGGCGACACTGTTCGGACTGTATCCGTTCCTCCTGAAACTCTACGCCGACGCGGGCTATCAGGGGACGAAGTTCCAGCAGGGACTGGCTCATGTCTGCCATTCTGTAAACGTCGAGATCGTGCGACGCTGTGACCTCGGAAAGTTCGTGGTGTTGCCCAAGCGCTGGATCGTGGAGCGCACCATCGCTTGGTTGAACCGCTGTCGACGCCTGAGCAAGGATTGGGAGTGTCTCAATCACAATGCGCTGGCTTTCCTTCAATGGGCATCAGTCCGTTTGATGGTCAGAAAGCTTAAAAACAATGTTCTTGGACAGACACTGCCGAAATGCTTTCCACCGGTCTCGACCGTCAGGCGCTACTTTTACGCATGGCGTGATGCCGGACTGTTCGAAGCGATGAACACAGTACTGGTCATGAACCTGCGGGAGATCGAAGGGCGTAAGGCCTCCCCGAGCGCGGGCGTGATTGATAGCCAGTCGGTGAAAACCACGGAAAGTGGGGGAATTTCCGGTTATGACGCTGGAAAGAAGGTCAAAGGTCGCAAGCGCCATATTCTGACGGATACCTGCGGCTTCCTGATCTTCCTCCTTGTTCATGCCGCTGACATTCAGGATCGTGACGGGGCTGTCGATGTCCTGGCGGCAATACGCAAACACTTTCCATGGCTTCGCCACATCTTCGCCGATGGCGGCTATGCCGGTAAACCGCACATGGCTTTCCGCTGGAATAGTTGGAAGCATTCTCCACTGCATAAGTAAAGCGGCAATGGCAATGATTGCGGCAGCCACGAATGCACCGCGCCAGGAAGAGTATTCTGCCACAAGAGATCCCATTGGAACCCCCAGGATCATGGCTGCTGTGACCCCTGCGAAAACAGCCGCGGCTGCCTTATGCGCTTTTTGCTTGGCAACGAGTTCTACTGCAACAGAAAGGCCCATCGCCTAGAATGCGCCAAGACTGATACCGACCAGTGCCCGACTGAGCAGCATCACTGCAAATGTCGGTGCCAGGGTGGCAATAAGGCAACCTGCCAGCAGAATAAGGGAGAGCCATAAAATAATCCTGCGACGATCCGTGCGCCCTGAAAAAAGCATGACCCCAGGAGCAGAAAGCGCTGCCATCATGCCCGGAACGGTCATGGTAAGCCCTGCCGTTCCAGGAGTTACAAAAAATGTTCTCGAAATATCAGGCAGGATACCTACGGGAAGAAATTCGGTGGTGACGGACGCAAATGATCCCAACGCCAGAGACAGGACGGCCAGTCTCTGGCGAGCAGGTGAAAGCTCCCGAGCAATCAAATGCTGCATGATGGGAGCCTTTTTTTCTGAAATTTCATGTTGCAAAAATATACTCCAACATTTCACACCAATAATACAAACGAAAATTAATGTATTATTTTCTGAACATAAAATAATTATATTCATTTATGGTGCCAATTTCCATATGAACTCAGATAGGACCAATCCATACGATGTGGATACAGCCTTGGCCTTTTTTAGAGATTTTCCTGTCTTAAAATCGAAGGGTTTGCATGACTATAGAGTTTTTCATCAAAATGTTTGTGAGTAAATTTCAGCAATGAATGACTATTAATTCTATCCCCCTCATGAAATACTCTAGTGTATGAAGTGGTTCGGAAAATCTCGGATTTTTTACGAAAGAAGAAAGATAATCGCCCTCACGTCTGGCGTGATGGCGAGTTGTCTGATCGGTGCCGAGGCATACCGCATGCACTTACCTGACAGGAGGTCTTCCATGACGGATCAGAATGCCCAAACTTTGAGACTCATTTTCCCTCAGTGGCAGGGCGGCGATAATCCCCCCTATTATCTTGGATCAAAACTTCTGGCCTGGCTGGCTCCCCCTTCTGCTGGCCCTGTTGAGGAAGTTCCGGTTGACGCTCCGACTGACGTTCCTTTGCCAGTCGAGGATGAAATGCGTGGACGCAGTGTGCTGCTGAAACAGATTCAGGAAGCCCGGAAAATCATTGAACGCCATCAACCAAAGTCACTGGCGGTTCTGGGTGGGGACTGTCTTGTCTCGCTCATGCCTTTTTCGTGGCTTTCAGAACGTTATGGTGACAGGCTGGGGGTGCTCTGGATTGATACCCATCCAGACGTTCAGACCCCAAAGCAGTATACCAACGCACATGCACACGTTCTGGGGGCTCTGTTAGGCCATGGCGACCCCGACCTGACGAAAGCAGTGACAAGGCCGGTTCCTGCAAAGAATGTGATGATTGCGGGCATCCACGATCCACTTCCGTTCGAAGCCCAGTTCATTGCGGATCATGGATTGCGGACATGTTCACCCCAGCAGGTGCGTGATGGCGCACAGCCGGTCATGGAATGGCTAAAAGACAGTCAGATCGAAGTGCTTGCCATTCATCTGGATCTGGATGTGCTGGATCCGCACAACTTCCGTTCTTTACTGTTTGCAAAACCGGGTCGGGGCAAGCATGATTTTGGAGACGTTGCCGAGGGAAAACTCAATATTCCCGATGTTCTGAAACTCATTCAGGAAGTGACGACCGAAAAAGAAGTGGTCGGTATGACGATTGCCGAGCACATGCCCTGGGATGCGCTAAACCTGCAGGAAATGCTCAAACAGCTTCCTCTTATCGGCGGTTGAACCATCGCCCGAGAAAGCCTGTATTTTCGAAGACAGGCTTTCTCATTTTACTTTCATTTCCTCGACGAACAGCGACAGAGGCATCGAATGGCGATGGTGTCGGGGGTAGAAGAGATGAAACCCCAGATGCGTCGGACAGAAGGGTTCCAGAACTGATATCAGTTTGCCATTCTGGATGTGTTCTTCTGCAACAATTTTAGGGATATAGGCGAGGCCAATGCCGTCCAGGCAGGCATCTCGTGCACCGAATACATTATTGCATACAAATTGGCCGACAGGCTGAAACTTCAGGTCTTTTCCCTTCTGTCTGAAACGCCAGGGATAAATCTTTCCATGGGTTGGCAGGCGAACCCCGATACAGTTGTGCTCTTGCAAACTGGCCGGGGCTTTGGGGAGGGCATGGCTTTTGAAATAGGTCGGAGCCCCAACAACTGCAAATTGGATGTCAGGCGATACAGGCACTGAAATCATCCCCTGTGTCACCAGTTCTCCAAGGCGCACGCCAGCGTCGAAGCCCTCATCCACAATATCAATCAGGCGCAGATCCGTTGAGATCTCAAGGGAGATTTCTGGGTAGTTCTTTAGAAAATCTGCAATGCGAGGTCGAAGAAAGAAGCCCAGAGATTCATCTGTTACGGTGATCCGCAGATTGCCTCTGGGACATTTGCGGAATTCATCAAGGCTAGCCATCCGGTTCTCGATTTCGTCGAAAAGCGGCTGAATATTTTGCAGCAGATAGTCTCCCGCAGGCGTGGGAACGACACGCCGTGTTGTTCTTGTCAGAAGGGTGACGCCCAGTCGCTCTTCCAGAAGACGCATGGTGTGGCTTATTGCAGAGGGCGTAACACCTCTGCGGGCCGCCGCCTTTGTAAAGCTCCGTTCTTGGGCAACCGCCAGAAAAGAAAGCAGTTCGCTGAAATTTTCTCGTGACACTTGCTGACCTGAATGCTGTTTTTATCACTTAATCACTAGGGCCTGTTAGGCCTTGAATGACGGAACGGATTGCATAGCTGTTTATGATGAGCATGATGCAGTCTGTCTTTTCCGATACCGCATGGTCTGTCTGGGAGCCTTTGATCGAGGAAGTCCGTCCGAAGGGCAAGACCCCACCAAAGAACCTTCGACGGACGATATCCGCGATTTTCTGGCGCCATCAGAACGGCGCGAAGTGGCGTGCCTTGCCATCAGAGTTTGGTCCCTGGTGGATTGCAGCACAGTTGTTCATTCGCTGGTCGAAACTCGGTGTGTGGCAGCGCCTCTTTGAAAAGGCCAAAGACAGGGATCAAGACCTCGGCATGGTCTTTCTTGATGGCACGACAATCCGTGCCCATCATAAAGCGGCCGGAGCGGCTAAAAAAGGGGGCACAGAGAACGCCGAAAGGATCGTGAGGCTCTTGGCCGCTCACGTGGAGGATTTGGCACCAAGGTCTGCGTAGTGACGTGCCCCCCGAAAATGTAACCATTTTAAAGTAGAGTCCGATCGAGAAGGATACGGACGAATGAAACGCAGTCGTTTTACGGAAGAGCAGATCATAGGGGTGCTGAAGGAACAGGAGGCTGGGCTCAAGGTCTCTGATCTTTGCCGCAAACACGGGATCAGTGATGCGACGTTTTACAAATGGAAGACCCGCTATGGTGGCCTTGAGGTATCTGAGGCCAAACGACTGAAGGCCTTGGAAGATGAAAACGGTCGTCTGAAGCGTCTCCTGGCGGATGCGATGCTGGATAATGCGGCGTTGAAGGAAATTGTTGGAAAAAAGTGGTGACGCCTGTCGCAAAGCGGCAGGCGGTCCTACACCTTCAAAAGGCTCTGGAGGTGAGTGAGCGTCGCGCCTGTGCCCTTGTTGGTCTTGCCAGGCGTGTTGCGCGGTATGTTTCCACCCGGGCAGATGATGCCACCCTGCGCCAGCGCCTGCGGGATCTGGCGAGCCAGAGACGCCGCTTTGGCTATCGCCGCCTGGGTTATCTTCTGGCACGCGAAGGGTTCAGCCCCAATCACAAGAAGCTGTTCCGTCTTTACCAGGAGGAAGGGCTGAAAGTCCGCCATCGGGGCGGCCGCAAGAGGGCACTGGGGACGCGTTCTCCCATGACCATCCCTCAGGAACCCGGGCAGCGCTGGAGCCTGGATTTTGTCTCGGATGCCCTGATCTGTGGCCGCCGGTTCCGCATTCTGGCTGTTATCGACGATTTCAGTCGCAAGAACCTGGCATTGGTTGCCGACACGTCATTATCAGGTGGACGTGTGGCGCGGGAACTGACGGCCCTGGTGGAACGATATGGCAAACCCCTCATGATTGTCAGCGACAACGGTACGGAGTTCACATCCCATGCCATCCTGAAATGGGCGGATGAGATGAAGGTTGAATGGCACTATATCGCCCCCGGGAAACCGCAACAGAACGGCTTTGTCGAAAGTTTCAACGGCCGGTTGAGGGATGAATGCCTCAACGAGACGCTGTTCACGTCTCTCAGCCATGCCCGACAGGTTCTGGCTGACTGGCGGGAAGACTACAATACGGTGCGTCCCCATTCCCAGCTGGATGGCAGGACACCGGATCAGATCGCCAGACAAGGGTCTCGGGGGCATGCCCCCGAGACCCTTGTCATTCCATCAACCCCAAGCCATAAAAAACGGGAACTCTCCTTTTAAGTGGATACAAAAAAGGGGGCACGTCAGGGCGTACATCTTCGATCGGTCCGCCCTCACGCTGAATCCAGCCGAAACCTTCAGTGATGAGGAGAGTCTGGCCGAGCGGATGTGCGTGCCAGGCCGTGCGTGCGCCCGGCTCAAAAGTGACGGTTGCGCAGGAAAGTGCACCACTGCCGGCAAAGGGTGCATCGACCCGGACCGTGCCAGTAAACCATTCGGCTGATCCTTTAACGGAGGGTTTGAAACCAGGACGACGGATATCCATAAATATCCTCCTTCAAAGAGGGCCTGACGGGTAAAAAACACACCCCAACAGGTTTGTCAGACATCAAAGCATGAGGCCATTTCCATGATTAGATGCTAGGGTCCGCTTGATCTTATGCTTGGAGTTCATAAATGCGTCGCGAGGAACTGGTCGATCTCAATGCGTTCATGACGGTTGCGGAAGAACAGAGCTTTACACGGGCGGCTGCGAAACTTGGTACGTCCCAATCCACGCTGAGCCATACGATCCGCCGACTGGAAACTCGTCTGAATGTCAGGCTTCTCACCCGCACGACGCGTCGGGTCTCTCCTACGGAAGCCGGCGAGCGCCTGCTCACAGCGCTGGTCCCCGCTCTCGATACGATCAGCAGTGAAATTGCCTCCCTCAGCGAACTTTCTGAAAAACCGTCGGGGACAGTCCGGATCACGACCTCGGAACATGCGGCCAATACGTTGCTGTGGCCAGCACTCAGCAAGCTTCTGCCCAAGTATCCCGATCTGCATGTTGAACTGGCGGTCGATTCCAGTCTGACCGATATTGTTGCCGAGCGTTTCGATGCCGGCGTGCGTCTTGAGGAAACAATCGCCCGCGACATGATTGCCGTTCCCATCGGACCGCCGTTGCGTATGGCCGTCGTCGGGGCACCGTCCTATTTCGAACGGCATCCTGTCCCAAGAAAGCCACAGGACTTATCCCATCATACCTGTATCAATCTGCGTCTTCCGACCTCTGGCGGTGTTTATGCGTGGGAGCTGGAAAAGGGGAAACGTGCGCTGCGCGTGCGTGTGGATGGGCAACTGACGTTCAATAATGTGCCAATGATCCGACAGGCCGCGCTGGGTGGATTTGGACTGGCCTGCATCATGGAGGACCAGAGCGCGCCTTATCTGGCAGACGGGCGTCTGGTCCGTGTGCTGGAGGACTGGTGCCCCCCATTCCCCGGCTATCATCTGTATTACCCCAGCAGACGACAGTCTTCCGCCGCCTTCCGGCTGGTTGTTGAGGCCTTACGCTATCGCGGATAAAGCCGACATTTACTCAGGACGGCCTTTTTCCACATCATACTGTAACCACAAAACACCGTTCTCACGGTTTTCAACGTGTTTCAGACGCAAGGCCTGTCCATTTGCAGGTCCTCATCTTTGGCGCCAATCCAGTCAAAGCTGCTGGCGACACCGCAGAGTCCGTCAATGCCCGGATAAATCATGAGACTGGTCATCGTTGATGACGCCTGCCTTCAGGAAAGCCCCATTGATTCGACCGCCTCCTTCAAGCAGGAGCTTATTACGTCCAAATATCTTCCCCAGAACCTCGACAGCTTTCCGGATGTCATGTCCGTCTGTACCGGCGAAGCAGTAAGATCCCCCACGTTCCTGAAGCATGCGCAGATAGTCGTCTGTCACTGCCTCGCCAGGCACGGCGACAATGGCATCCCCATCGATGAGAGATTGGTATCAGCCATCCGCCAGAGCCACTTCCAGGGCAGCTGCTGCCGTGTCGTTCAGGATATCCGCCTGTTCACGGGAGAATATGAGAGGCGGGCGGATTTTCAGGACATTCCCGGCCGGGCCGGAAGAGCTGATGAGCACGCCGCGGGCGCGCATTTCATTGACCACCCGCGAGGCGATGGCCTCATTCGCCAGTTCGGCGCCAATGAAAAGTCCTGCTCCGCGAACATCATGAATGCCTGGGTGCCGGGCCAGTTGTGTCCGCAGGTAGGCACCCACGGTGCTGGCGTTTTCCATGAGGTTCTCGTCCTGGATCACGCCCAGTGTTGCCATGGCGGCGGCCATGGCGACCGGGTTGCCGCCAAACGTATTGAAATAACGGATGCTGGAGCCAAAATTCTGGATCACGTCCGGCTGGCATACAAGCCCTGCAACCGGATATCCGTTGCCCATGGGCTTGCCCATCGAGACCATGTCCGGCGTGATGCTATGGCGTTCAAAACCCCACATATGGCTGCCAGTGCGCCCGAAACCGGGTTGCACTTCATCGGCCAGGAACAGCCCGCCCGCGTCATGGATTGCCTCAACCGCCGGAGCGAGGAACCCGGCGGGATCAGAAAATATTCCATCCGAGGAGAAGATCGTATCCACCACCAGCAGGGCAGGCCGGATACCATGGCGTTGCAGGTCCGCGATGGCGGATCTGACACCTGCGGCAAAATCTGTGCCTGCCACAGGGGCGGGCACCGTGCGTACATGCGTCCCGAGATTGACGCTTTTGCCCAGAGAGGGAGAAATCTCGGCTGTTGTGGAGGTCACGCCATGGTAGGCATTTTCGGTTATGATCAGCCCGTCGCCGCCGGTGACATGGCGGGCAATCCGGATGGCCAGGTCGTTGGCCTCGCTGCCCGAGCACGTAAATGTTGCCTGCGCGGGGAAGGGAAAGGTCGCGAGCAGGGCATCCGCATAATCCACGATGGTATCATGCAGGTAACGTGTATGCGTGTTCAGCCGTTCCGTCTGGGCCACGATGGCGGCCACAATGCGCGGGTGGCAGTGCCCGGCGGGGACAACATTGTTATAGGCATCCAGAAAGCGGCGGCCATGCACGTCGGTCAGCCATGCCCCCCGGCCTGATGCAAGGTGCAGCGGTTCATCATAGAACAGCCGGTAAGACGGACTGAGCAACTGATGGCGGCGTTCAAGAAGGGGCTGCGTCATGGGGTATCCAGTCTGGGATGGAAAATTGAAACAGGCAGGCGGGGGCATGTGGGTAGCAGCGGCCTGTGGATGGCGGAAAGGGCCGGAAGGCACGAACCGTGAGGCAGGCCATGTCCCCACGGAACGGGATCATGATCCCGAAGATGTGGATAAGGGGCGGTCTGTCCAGTTTTCCTTGATCACAATGTATTCCTGCTCCGCATGATGCCGCACCTTCTGCGGCCGCTGGCAGTTGCCGGCCAGAAACACGATGGCCGTGTTGGCAACAAGGCCGATCAGGCCGGGATTGATGCCGAGCGTATCTATCCCGCTCAGGTACAGCCCGCACCCTACGGCATCCCCCAGTATGATCCCGGCGCACAACGCCCGGGGTCTGGCGCGGATTGACAGGATTGCCAGAAGGAAGCAGGGCAGCAACTGTGTTACACCAAAATACGTCATGTTATACAGGTGGGAAACCAGTGTTGGCACCATGGTCGCCAGAATCATGGAGACAACAATATAAAGCATGATGACCATCTGCGATGTGGTTTTCTGGTGTTTTTCCGGCAGGCCCGGCACAAGGTTGCGCGCCACCAGCGACCCGATGACAAGGCACGTGCCAGAAAGCACCACCAGCGCGGACAGGGCAGCCCCGCCGGCCACAATCCCGATCATGGCGGGCGGCAGGAGGGTTTTTACCGTCTCGATAAAGGCATCATTGGGGGACGTGAGTGCCAGGTGATGATATTTTGCATAAAAGGCGATCAGCATCATGAACGGAAAGATCACCATGTAAAGCGGCATGAAGATCTGTGCCCGCATGACGGTCCGTGCGCTGCGTGCCGTCATGAGGTAAGCGCAGCTCAGTGGAAAGATGGGCAGGCCAATGGCCTGGAAAAACATCGTGGACATGGCAAAGCTTTCCTGCCGACCGCTGATCCCCGTATTGTGCAGCTCATCCGTGCCGATCTGGAACAGGGTGGCCGGATTGTCTGTCTTGAGCAGCGCCATGACGATCGTGCCGATAATGAACAGCACGAGCAGATCCTTCATGACCGAGACATAAGCGGAGGCCCGGATGCCGGAAATGGCGATATACAGGAAAACGATCCCGCCCGCGGTCAGCATGAGCAGCCAGCGCGAGGAGACGATGTTCAGCCCTGACAGCACAAGGGTCAGGCCGGAAAACTGGATGGTCGCCCACGGGATCATGAACAATATGATGTTGAAGGCAACGGTAATTTCAAGCGCGCGGCTGTTGAACACCTTGCGGAAAATGTCTGGCACCGTCGCGGCGTTGGTATTGCGCGCGAGCTGCCAGATGCGTGGGGTCAGGAAATAGCCGACAGGATAGGCCAGGAGCACATAGGACAGGAACCATGACGCGAACGGGTAGCCGGAATGATAGATGCCCCCGGGGAAGGCGGTCATCATGCCGATACTGTAGGTCTCGCCAATGCCGAGGAAGAAGATGAATATCGAACCAAAGGACCGTGAGGCCGTCAGGTAGTCCTTGATGTTCTGCGCACCGGCACGCCGCTTTGAAATGATCGCCACGATGATCGACGCGGTGAGGATAAGAATGAAGAAGATGATTGCCATTAATATGCTCCCGGCGTGCCAGACAGAAGGTCTTTTATTTCAACATATTCTGTAAAGGGTAGCTTTTGGTCTGCCCTGTTTTGGTCTGCCCTGTATTGGCGGCAGTGGTAATTTCAGGTCTGCCTTCAGGTGCTGATGGGGATGCCTGTAGATGGTTCTGGAACTGCTCGAGAAAGATACGTTCACTATTGCTGTAACGACCGTCACGGTTCCACAGCAGGAATATCCCCGATGTAGTGATGCCCGAGGCCGGTGGCAGGCGCCACAGCCTGCCTGCATCTACCCATGGCTGTGCGATATGTTCAGGCAGGCACCCGATTCCGTAATTCGCAACAATCATGCGAGTGATTTCCTGGATGGAGTACGATGTGCCCGAGATCCACCCGCTGAAATCCATCTCGTTGCGAAAGATGGTGATGTTGGAGAGAAGCCCGTCAATCCTGTCCGCTTCAGAGCGGACAAAATTCTCCTGCGCCAGTTCCCGCAGGGAAATGTCACTCTTGCCAAAAAAGCGGTGGGGCCGACCGCAGTACAGGCCATAGGACTGCTCCATGATCAGTGAGCGCCCGATGCGGGGCAGGGGGCGCGGGCAGAGCCCTATGCCAATATTGGCCGTTTTCTTCTGGAGGGAGCTTAGGATGTCCTCGCTGCGTATGCAGATGATTTCAAGCGATATGCGCGGAAAGCGTTCATGAAAGTTGGCCAGGAACGTGTCATACGTGACGGATTCAATACTGCTGAGCGTAAGCAGGCGGATATGGCCGCCTACTTCTTCCGTCCCGGATTCGATCTCGTTGCTGATCGCCTTGATCGAGCCATAGATATCGGATGCCAGACGCAGCACTTTCTCGCCATGGCTGGAAAGTGTAAAGCGGCTTCCGTTACGGACAATAAGGGCATAACCGATCTGCTTTTCCAGCCGCCGCAGGGCCTGGCTGACGGCTGACTGCGTCAGGCGCAGGCTGCTGGCCGCGCGTGTTATGTTGCCTTCATGCGCGATGGCGATGAACGTGCGCAGCAGGTTCCAGTCCAGCCGGTCGATCAGTTGTTCACTTTTCCTGGGGATGTCATGGCCCGTTTCGGCCTTTCGGTTCACAGGGTCGGGCATGGACGGAAAAGAGAGCATGGTCATGGGGATACAGCCTGATTTCAGTTTTCAGGGTACGGGGTTTCATAAACCTAACCTGCCGCATTGCATGAGGCTCGTTCGCGATTTCATGGCGCTGGGCGCCGGATATTGCACCAGACCTGCAGCGGTATTGCTGACAGGGCACAGAGCATCAAAACGTTACATATACATAATGATTTACCCGAAAGCATGATGTCAATTAATCATTTGGCCTGCCCATCATTATTTCTGTTTCTGGCCATCACATGCGGATGAGAATGCGATGCGGCAGAGTCTGGACAGATGAAGGATGATTTGCAAGAGTATTAAAGTATATATTCTCTATAAATAACGAATATATTTCACAAGGCATGCAGTTAATGGGCATTATTATCAATTTTAATGTCTATTTATCGTTTTCATATCGAAAGGTTCGTGTAATCATCTATGCCATAGTAGGAAAAATGATACGGCTGCGTCCGTTCGCCCTGTGTGCATCTTTATGTTTTCCGGAGGCTTGCCTGTGACCCTTCCATCCGAATCCTTCTCCGCAAATGAGTGGAAAGCACGTTGTGAACTTGCTGCGCTTTACAGGCTGATTGCCTATTTCCGCATGACGGACCTGATCGACACCCATATATCCATGGCCATTCCGGGTGATCCGGGGCATTTCCTCATCAACCGCTACGGCAAGGTTTTCGAGCAGATGTGCGCCAGCGATCTGGTGCGGATTGATAAATTCGGCCATGTGAAGGACCTGCAGCTTGAGCAGTCCAATGTGAATGCGGCGGGCTTTGTCATCCATTCTGCCATTCATCAGGCCCGGCCTGACCTGAAATGCATCATCCATACCCATACGCCCCACGGGGCAGGGGTCTCGGCGCAGGAGGAAGGGTTGCTGCCCATCAGCCAGCATGCCCTGAAATTTTATGGCTGCCTGTCCTATCACGGGTATGAGGGGATTGCGCTGCGGGCCGAGGAAAAGGAGCGCCTGATTGCCGACCTTGGCACCAATAATGCCATGATCCTGCGCAACCACGGCCTGCTGGTGGGGGGGCGGCATGTGGCGCATGCCTTCCACGAAATCTATTTCCTTGAACGTGCATGCCAGATACAGATCCATGCCCTTGCCGGAGGCAGGCAGCTCTCCTACCCGCCGGAGGAAGTCCGGCTGCGCACGGCGGAGCAGTTCCAGCGTGATGAAGCTGAAGAAATCATCCAGCGTGCCTGGACAGCGGCCCTTAGCCTGATTGCGGATGAAAAAGATTCATACTGTTCATAATGCGACAAGTGGTCAGAAGGTTTGGGAATGATGGAAAAAATGTCTGACGAAGCCGATACCCTGGAAATGACCGATGCCCGTTACCTGATGCATCCCTTTACGGATGCACGGGCCAACCTGCAGGGCGGCGGGATGGTGATTGATCGGGGCGAAGGCGTCTTTGTTTATGATAATGCGGGCAAAAAATATCTTGAGGCGGTCGCCGGGCTGTGGAGTGTCGGCCTTGGGTTCAGTGAACGCAGGCTGATCGATGCGGCTGTCCGCCAGATGGAGAAGCTGCCTTACTATCATACCTTCACCGGAAAATCGCATGCGCCGCAGATAGAACTGGCCGCCCGCCTCGTGCAGATGGCGCCTGTGCCGATGAGCAAGGCGTTCTTTACCAATTCCGGGTCGGAAGCCAATGATACGGCGATCAAGATGATCTGGTACCGCTCCAATGCGCTCGGAGAGACAAAGCGCAAGAAGATCATCAGCCGCAGGCGGGGCTACCATGGCATCACGATTGCCTCTGCCAGCCTCACCGGCATTCCTGTCGATCACCAGTCCTTTGACCTGCCGCTGCCCGGCTTCCTGCATGTGACCGCGCCGCATTATTACCGCGAAGGCCAGGAGGGCGAGAGCGAGGAGGCCTTCTCGACACGGCTAGTGAACGAAATCGAGGCGCTTATCCTGGCCGAAGGGCCACAGACCATTGCCGCCTTCTTCGCCGAACCCGTGATGGGGGCAGGCGGGGTGATCGTTCCCCCGCAGGGCTACTGGGAAAAACTGCAGCCCGTGCTGAAAAAATACGGCATCATCCTTGTCGCGGATGAGGTCATCTGCGGGTTCGGCCGGACCGGACGTATGTTTGGTAGCCAGACCTTTGATATCAGGCCCGACATGATGATCCTGTCCAAGCAGCTTTCATCATCCTATCTGCCTATTTCCGCCATTCTCATGAATGACATGGTGTTTGAACCGATCTCTGATGAGTCGCACGCCATTGGCGCCTTTGCCCATGGCTTTACCAATGGCGGCAACCCGACGGCCGCTGCCGTGGCGATCGAGGTGCTGAATATCATGGAAGAGCGCGACCTTATGACGCATGTCAGTGATGTCAGCGTGCATTTTCAGGCGCGGCTGCGCGCGCTGGGCGCATCCTCGGCACTGGTGGGGGAGGCGCGTGGCGTCGGGCTGATCGGGGCGCTGGAACTGGTGACGGACAAGGCCACGCGTTCCTCGTCGCTACAGGCTGGGCAACTGGCAAAATATGCGTTCAGGCTGCTCCAGAATAAGGGGGTCATTGCCCGTGCCATGGGCGATACGCTGGCATTTTCGCCGCCATTGATCATTACGCGCGATCAGGTCGACATGATCTTTGATGGCGTGACGGAGGTTCTTGCGCAGATGGAACATGAGATCGGCTCCGGCCAGTTCCACTGAGTGATAATTGGAGGAGGCTTATATTATTCAGGTAAAACTGAATAATATAAGCCATTAATAAAGAAATATTCTTGTAATGGAGTCAGGGAATGGTTTCCATCGCCGTTTATGTTGAAGACGATGCTGACTATCCCAGGCAGGTAAAGGAAGCATTTGCTGAACGGGCGCCAGATATCCATGTAGTGGACTGGGCGACCGCCATGGGGGCGCCCGACAGTATCGACTATGCGCTGGTATGGATGCCTCCCATAGGCGATCTTGCGCGCCTGCCTGCGCTCAGGGCAGTTTTCAGCCTGTCTGCGGGGGTTGATCATATCGTGGCGCGCGACCCCGACTGGCCCGCCTGTCTGCCCCTTATCCGCATGGCGGGGGAGGAAACCGGTCGCCTGATGGCGGATTACCTGCTGTGGGCCTGTATCAGCACGATCCGTGGCGCGCGGGGGTGGGCGTTGCAGCAGAACGAGCGGGTGTGGAAACGCATGGTCGTCACGCGTTCGACTGCGGACTGTGTGGTGGGCATCATGGGGCTTGGGCAGCTTGGCCGTTACGCGGCGCGGCATCTCAACCGGTGTGGCTTTGCCGTGCAGGGATGGTCACGTTCGCCCAAGGTGATCGAAGGGGTCAGGACTTTTGACGGGGCGGCCGGGCTGGAGCCTTTTCTGGCCGGGACCGATATCCTCATCTGCCTGCTGCCCAATACTCCCCAGACCCGCAACATCATCAATGCCCGGGTGCTGCGTGCGCTCCGGCCCGGAGGGGCGTTCATCAATGTCGGTCGCGGGGAGCATGTTGTTGAGAGCGATCTTTTATCGGCACTGGATGACGGCGTGCTGTCAGCCGCTGTTCTGGATGTTTTCCAGCACGAACCGTTACCGGTGACCTCGCCCTTGTGGGCGCACCCATCCGTAATCGTCACCCCGCATATCGCATCTCAGGCATCGGTCGTTGCCCGGGTCGATTACCTGATTGGTTGCATAAGGAGCATGCAGCGTGGGGAACGCCCGGAGCAGATTTTTGATATCAGCCGGGGTTACTGAAAGCGCAGGCTTTCCACCATCTGGCATAAATAAATTTATGCCCTGCATTATCATAAATTATACCAATACTTAAATTAATGCATCCATCACGCATATTGATGCAAAAACAACAATATAATTTGGAATATTAAAATAATTGGCATTTATCTCTTGAAAAATGTTACGAGATGATAATTAAATGTCGTTACGGTATTCCTATTGAAAATGCAGGTGCCCACTGGTTCCTGCTCGGTCTTCATCTTTTCATTTATGCCATCAGTTTTTCCCGAACGGGACGACAGGGAGAATATGAATGCGATTTTGTTCCTTCGGTGCTCTTGTGTTGTCTACAACCGTCCTGTCGGGCCTGATTGTGACAGAGCACAGCAATGCAAAAGCGGCCACCCCTGCGGCCACGGTCCGCAATCGGCCCGCCAGAGTGCATGCCGGCCCGCGACCGCGACCGCAGCAGGATGCCCAGCCTGCGGGTATTGCCGCCCGGGGTGATGGGGAAACCATTCACGTCAGAACCGGCATCCGCACGCCAAATGGCGTGACCGGTACAACCCCCGGTGGTGGCCTCATGCCGGTACAGACCGTGCCAAAGGCGCGCAGTGAGGTGACCCGCGATTTTATCGCCAAGCAGAGCTCCAATACAACGCCACAGGCTCTCGTGGCCATGATGCCGGGTGTGGCTTACGCCCGTACCGACCCCTACGGCCTGACATCCCGCGCCCTTGTGGTGCGTGGCATGAACCAGAGTGAAATCGGTTATCTGGTTGACGGCGTGCCATTGGTGGATGGCGTGTATTACCAGCCGGATTCAATCGGCAGTTCACCAGATGCCGAAAACATGTCTTCGGTTTCCCTTACGCAGGGGTCGCCTGATATCACGAGCCCGTCCTATAACGCGGTTGGCTCGTCTATTGATGTCACCGTGCGCGATCCTTCCCGCCGTCGCGGCGGCATGATTGAAAGCAGCTATGGCAGCTATCACATGAAAAAGGAATTCGTCCGTTTTGATACCGGTGAAATCGGGCATACAGGCATCCGTGCTTTCATGTCCTATTCCTACATGTTCAGCAATTTCTGGCAGACCCCGGGTTCCATCAACCGTCACCATGTCGATGCAAAGCTGGTAAAGGAATGGGGGCAGGGGAACCGGGTTGCCATGGAGATGATTTTTGGACAGTATTCGTCCAGCGGGATCAACTCCAACGGTGCGGCAACGCCAACCAAGGCAGTCTTTGAGGCTGAAGGCACGTCCTCCCTTTACCTTAACCCCACTTATACCCCAGGCAGTCCAAATTATTATCGCATGAACCGCCTGATGAACAAAACCATCGCGGTCATGGCGCCGATGAAGTTCAACCTGGGCCATAACCTCAACCTGCATTTGACGCCCTATTTCATCAACTGGGACAAGGACAGCGGGTTTGGTGAAAACATCAATGATTCACAGGCCTATCTCGGTACGCAGAATGTAGGCGCGCTCAACCTGCCAACGGCCGTGACCCTGGCCAATGGCACAAGGGTCGATACGACACAGGTCGTGGATGAACAGCACCAGCACACTCTGGCCCTGATGGGGCATCTGGACTGGAAGTACAAGAACAACCTGTTCCGCATCGGGTCCATGTATTCCTATCTTGATATGGTTGAACCGGCCAATTATGCCGCCGTAGGACCCAAGGGCCTGCCCGCCAATGCCTGGGGGCGATACAGTATCAAGGATGCAGCGGGTCAGTCGCTCAGCCCGTGGAACCTTGTTTTCCGCCAGCAGCAGGTCTCCATCTATTTTGACGATACGCTATCTCTGCTCAATGACCGCCTTAAACTTACGGCTGGCTTCAAGGAGGTTATGATCAATAGATGGGCTACGAACGACCTGCCCGGCATTTCCGATCGCAAGAATGGCGGCAATTATGCGGAGCCGCTGCCTCAGGTCGCCATCAGCTATAATATCACGAAGCATGACCAGATATTCGTTAACGGCACTACCAGCTTCCGCGCCCCGGACCGGACCGAAGCCTATCTGGACATGTATGATGCCAAGTCTCCCACGCCCATTGATGTGCATCCGACAAACCTGAAGCCGGAATATGCAATTGGTGAGGAAATCGGCTTCCGCCATAACGGTCTGGTGCATATTGCCGCATCACTGTTCAACTATAACCTGACCAATCACGATGTGAACTCAACCGCCTATTCAGCAGGTGGTTCGCTCGTGACCACGCCGATCAACATGGGGGGTGAAACCGTGCGCGGCGCCCAGCTGGAGGTCGGGTTGCGCCCGTGGCATCATTTCAGCCCCTATATTTCGGGGTCCTATGTTCATGCCACAACGGACAACAATTTTCAGATCCAGGGTACCTATATTGACACCCGTGGCAAACGTTCGGTCAATACACCGGAATTTACAGGGGCGATTGGTCTTTCCTATGATGACGGAACGTTTTTCGGTAATTTTGGCCTGAACTATATTGGCAAGCGTTACACTACGTTCATGAATGACCAGAGCATTCCTGGTTACCTGACATCCGACATCACGCTTGGCTACCGGCTACACAATATCCGTATCGACAAATTCATGGTCTACAAGCCGCAGCTCCAGCTCAATTTCATGAATATCGGCAACAACCTGTATTATGCCCAGGCCGCCAGCTTCACGCCCACGGCCAAGGGTGTCCGCGCGGCAAACGGGCAGTGGATCGCCGCTGGCCAGCCCGGCTACAATATTGGTGGTGGTTTTGCAATGTCCGGTGCGCTGACGGTCGGGTTCTGATACCGCGCGCATCTGGTCACAGGGCGGGATGGGGCAGGGATGGTGAGGCTCCTGCCACAGCCAGTCATTTCCTGTTCCGGCCGGTTCCGGCATCCCTTTACATGAAAGCGAGCTTCCGATGCCTTCAAAAAGCAGCTTTGTTATTGGACTTGTCATTCCCATGGTCATGATCGACCTGCTTTTTCCCATGATTGACAAGGTCAGGATTGAAGTGGCGGGACTACCTTTCTTCATGGTCTGGATATTCGCATGGTTCCTGCTCACATCGGGTTGCCTTGGCCTGTGCTGGGTCATGTTCGACCGCAGGCACTACCCGGAATGACGGAACATGACCCCATGTGGCGGACAATGTCCCTGCTGCACAAGGTGGGAAAAATAAGCAATGTCTGACGAGGAAATCGGCTTCATGTCCGCCGCGGAGCTGATGGTGCATTATGAGCGTGGCCGTCTTTCTCCCGTTGAGGTGGTGGCGGCAGTCCTGCGCCATATTGAAGCCACGGAACCGAAGATCAACGCCATGGTCGAGGTGACCGCCAGGCACGCCATGGACAGCGCCCGCCGGGCGGAGGCAGCCTACCGGGCGGGCGTGAACCGCAGGCTTGAAGGCGTGCCGGTGACGATCAAGGACCTTCAGGAAACCGCGAACATCCCGACCCGCTATGGTTCATGGTCGCGCAAGGATAATGTGCCCACCGTCGATGCCCCGTGCGTCACGCGCCTGCATGAGGCCGGGGCCGTCATGCTGGGAAAGACCACCGTGCCGGAATTCGGCTGGAAAGGGGTCAGCCAGAGCCCGCTTACCGGCGTGACCAGCAACCCGTGGAAGGCGGGCTATAACGCCGGTGCCTCATCAGCCGGGGCGGGGGCTGCGGCCGCAGCCGGGTATGGCCCCCTGCATCAGGGTGGTGACGGGGCCGGTTCCATCCGCATGCCCGCGCATTTCTGCGGGGTGTTTGGCATGAAACCGACCCATGGCCGGATACCGAACTGGCCCATCAGCAACAATGACCTTGCAACGCATATGGGGCCGCTCACACGTACGGTAAAGGATGCGGCCCTGATGCTCGAGGCCATGAGTGGCCCGCATCCGTGGGATTATACCTCCCTTGAGGCCGCGCCGCTGCCCTATTCGACCATGCTGTCCGCCCCGCTCAAAGGACGCCGGATTGCCTACAGTCCCGATCTTGGCCATGCCCGTGTCGATCCTGATGTGGCTGCGGCCGTTGCGGCGGCGGTCAGTGTGTTTGAGGGCATGGGCGCCACGGTGGAGGAAGTTACTCCGGCCTGGGGGCCGAAAGGGCCGGAACTGGCGCGTTTTTTCTGGCCTGCCACCTATAGCGCAAAATGCACGCTCCTGTCGGAGTGGGGACCGCTGATGGACCCCGGTCTGGTGGCGATGATCAGGGAGACGCAGGGCCGCACGATGCAGGAATTCACACTCGCGCGTGAGAAGCGTTTTGCCTATGCGGTCGAGATCCATGAATTCTTTACCCAATGGGACTTCCTGCTCACGCCCGCGGCCAGTGTGGCGGCATTCCCCGCCACGCAGCTCCAGCCCGATACATGGCCGCGACACGACTGGGACTGGCTGGGCTGGGCGGAGTTTTCCTATCCCTTCAACTGGGCGGGCAATCCGGCGGCCAGCATTCCGTGTGGCTTTGGCGCGGACAATTTGCCCGTGGGCCTACAGGTTGTCGGCCGCCGTTTTGATGATCTGGGCGTGCTGCAGGCCTGCGCCGCATGGGAAGAGGCCAGACCATGGAGCGCGGTGCGGCCCGACCTGAAACTGTCGTGAATACATAGGGAGAAAACATGATGATATGCCCATGCCATTTCACAAATCCGCATGATCTGGCGCATCGGGATGAAACGATGTCGCAATGACCTCGCTGCGTGGTCTCGTGTGTCAGATGTCCCGTTCCCGGGGTGAAGTGATTTTTTCCATATCCGTGTTTGTCTGGCCGGTCCGTGGCGGTGCGCATGGTGATCGCCCCCGGTGTACGTGCTCCGCTTTGGGGCACATCAAGAAGCAGAGATGATTTCCATGACTGAATTATGTGAACTATCGGCTGTTGAGCTTCTGTCTCTGTATGCAGCGCGGAAACTCTCGCCCGTAGAGGTGATCCGCGACGTCATTGCCCGGTCCGAGGCGGTGCAGCCGGTGCTGAATGCGTTTTGCAGCCTTGACCCCGAGCGCGCCCTCGCCACCGCTGTCGCGGCCGAGCGGAGCTGGATGGCTGGCCTGCCCACACGCGCGCTGGAAGGCGTGCCGGTTTCCGTCAAGGATACAGCCATGGTGAAAGGCTGGCGCTTTGCCCGTGGGTCGCGCCTTGCCGAACATAATCCGCCCGCAACACAGGATTCCCCCTCTGTCGGGCGTCTGCGCGGGGCGGGTGCCGTGCTGTTCGCCTCCACCACCACCTGCGAAGGGGGGTGGAAGGCGGTCACTGACAGCCCGCTGACCGGCATCACCCGCAACCCGCACAATACCGATCATACGCCCGGCGGCAGCAGTGGTGGAGCCGGAGCCTCCATCAGCGCCGGCTGTGGCCCGCTGGCGCTGGGCAGCGATGGCGGCGGCTCCATCCGTGTTCCGGCCAGTTTCAGCGGCATATTCGGATTTAAGGCAACCTTTGGCCGGGTGCCGATGTACCCCATTGGTCCGCATTATTCCGACATGGCGCATTTTGGCCCGATGACCCGCACTGTGGCGGATGCTGGCCTGATGTTCTCGGTTATTGAAGGGCGCCACCCGATGGACCCCTTTACCACCGACCCGCTCCCGGCCTCTGATTTTCCGGTTACGCCACTGCCACTGGCAGGAGTGCGGATCGGGGTGACGGAAGATTTCGGCTTCATGAAGGTCGATCCGGAAGTGGCGGCGGTCTATCGTGCCGCCATCGCGCGTATCGAGGACGCAGGGGCCGTGCTGGTGCCGCTGGCCCCCATGGAGGACTGGCGCCCGACCTATCGCACCTTGTGGCAGGTGGGGGCATGGCAGTCCCAGCGCCGCCTGAGCCCGGCCGAGCGTGACCTGCTCGACCCCGAATTCCGTGGTTGGGGCGATCATGGCGCGCATATTCCCACCGGGGATTACGTTGATGCGATGATAGCGCGGCTGGCCTACCGCCAGGAATGCGCCCGCCAGCATGCAACGGTTGACTTCGTCATCTCGCCCACCGTTTCCATCCTGCCGCTCAGGGCGGGGCTTACGGTGCCTGATGACAGCTGGCCGGACTGGCTGGAATGGGCCGGGTTCTCCCTGCTGTACAACATGACGGGCCAGCCCGCCTCGTCGCTGCCGGCAGGATATTCTTCCTGTGGCCTGCCGGTGGGCATCCAGATCGGGGGGCGTATCAATAATGATATCGGCGTGCTGCGCCTGAGCATGACGCTTGAAGCCCTGCTGGCGGAGGCCCGCCCCGACCCGTCGGCTGTCTTCGACAGGGCCATGCGCAAAGGCTGATCCGCACGCGGCCGCAGTGCCACGGGTGCTGCGGTCGCGTCCCTTGTGGTGCGGTGCCCCTGCCACGCCTGTGTCGATACTTCCGCAAGAGAAACATGATGATGTCCTATCCCGATACCCTGTTGTTTATTGGTGGCCAGTGGCAGGCGGCCAGCGATGGGCGGACGCTTGACGTAATCAACCCCGCGACCGCACAGGTGATCGGCACGGTTGCCCATGCGGGGCAGCCCGAACTGGCGCAGGCGCTGGCCGCGGCACGGCGCGGCTTTGCCGTATGGAGCGCCACGCCCGCCTTCCAGCGCTACCAGATCATGCGCCGGGCCGCCGTGCTGCTGCGTGAACGTGCGGAAGAGGCGGCAGGCTACATGTCGCTCGAACAGGGCAAGCCCGTGGCGGAGGCGCGTGCCGAGATGGCCGCTGCCGCCGATATTATCGACTGGATGGCGGAAGAGGGGCGGCGCGCTTACGGGCGCCTCGTACCGGCGCGGTTCATGGGGGTCACGCAGTCCGTCATCCGCACGCCGGTTGGCCCGGTTGCCGCATTCTGCCCGTGGAATTTTCCGGTAAACCAGGTCGTGCGCAAGGTCAGCGCGGCCCTTGCCACGGGGTGTTCCATCATCGTCAAGGCCCCGGAGGAAACCCCGGCCTCGCCCGCGATGCTGATCCGCGCCTTTGCCGATGCGGGCGTACCCGCCGGGGTGATCGGGCTGGTATACGGCACGCCCGCCGAAATTTCGGAAACGCTGATTGCCGATGACATCATCCGCAAGGTCACGTTCACGGGGTCAACGGCGGTGGGCAAGATCCTGGCCTCCCTTGCCGGCGCGCACATGAAGCGGGTGACCATGGAACTCGGCGGCCATGGCCCGGTCATTGTCACGGCGGATGCCGATATTACGCGTGCCGTCTCCCTCCTTGCCGAAGCCAAGATCCGCAACGCCGGGCAGGTCTGTGTCTCCCCCACGCGGTTCCTGATCGAAAAGGGGGTCTTTGAGGCATTCCGCTCCGCCTATGTCGCGCACATGCAGGCGCTGGTGGTGGGCAATGGCCAGTGTCCCGGCACGCAGATGGGACCCGTGGTCAGCCAGCGGCGGCTGGAGGCAATCGAGGCTCTGGTCAATGAGGCGCGCGACAGCGGCGCAAGGGTGGAAACCGGCGGCACCCGCCTTGCAATGCCGGGTTATTTCTATGCCCCTACCGTGCTGACGGGGGTGACGGCCGATATGCGCATCATGAACGAGGAGCCCTTTGGTCCGATCTCGCTGCTCTGTCCCTTTGATACGCTGGAGGACGCCATTGCCGAGGCCAATCGCCTGCCATACGGGCTTGCGGCCTATGCCTTTACCGGCTCGGGTGCGGTTGCGGGTCGCCTGCGTGATACGGTGCGCACGGGCATGCTGACCATCAACCATATAGGCCTGTCCCTGCCGGAAATTCCCTTTGGCGGGATCGGGGATTCCGGTTATGGCTCGGAAGGCGGGTCGGAGGCACTCGACGCCTATCTTGATACCCGTATGGTGACATCAATGGATTATATGTGAACAGGGGGCATCCGATGGGCGTGCCTGTCTCTTCTACCGGCATGGGAAAAACCGGGGCCGATTTTGAAACGGCGCTGATCCTGCTTGAACAGCCATCGCGGTCCGTATCGGTGGAGGACGCAACCCGGATCGCGCATGACATGTTTGGCATGACCGGCGTGGTGTCACGTCTGCCGGGAGAGCGCGACAGAAATTTCCGCCTTCGTACCACGCAGGGCGGCGATTACGTGCTGAAAATTGCCCACTGTGCCGAACAGCCGGAAATGCTTGACCTGCAGGACAGTGTCCTGCGCTACCTCAGGGTGAAAGACCCGACGCTGGCCGTGCCGGAACTGCTGGCCCCATCCGTGCCGCAGGCCGTATGGCGCGATGGTGCGGGTGAAGGGCGGATCGTGCGGATGGTGACATTCCTGCCCGGCACGCCCTTGGGCAACCGGCCGGCCACAGTGCCGTTATGCACCTCCATCGGGGGTATGCTGGGGCGGCTGGACCAGGCCCTGGCGGGCTTTGACCACCCGGCCCAGTCCCATGCGCTTTTATGGAATTTGCGCAATGCGGCCTATATGCGCAATTTCATCCGCTATTTCCCCACCGGGGCGCAAAGGGCGCTGGCCAGCGGGGCACTGGCGGCATTTGAACAGCAGGTGCAGCCTGTCATGGCGACGCTGCCAGCGCAGGTGATCCATAACGACTTCAATGTGCATAATATCCTGTGTAGCGATCAGGTCATCGAGGGCGTGATCGACTTTGGCGATGTGATACGCGCCCCGCGCGTGCAGGACCTTGCAATTGCCGCATCGTACATGATGGGGAGTGGCACGCAGCCGCTGGAGCAGTTCATGGCCATTCTTTCCGGCTATTGCCAGACCGTTGCGCTCACACGGGCGGAACTGGCGTGCCTGCCCGCCATGATGGGGGCGCGGCTGGTCATGTCGCTGGGCATCAGTTCATGGCGGGCCAGCCGCAATCCCGCCGATACCGAATACATCACGCGTAACCAGGCCATCGCCTGGCAGGGCCTGTCCCGGCTGGAAGCCCTGCAGGACACCCTGCGCGACAGGATGCTGACCTTCGCAGCAGCTTAACCGCAAGGGATATACGGGCTGATATGATACGGCCGGCCATGAGCCGCGCATCAGCACAGGACCATGAAAAAAGGTTAGTCAGATGCACAAGAATGCAAATATCACGATTGATGGTCCCCGCCTGAACGAGGACATTGCCTTCACATCCCGTTTTGGCGCGACCCCACGGGGCGGTATCCGCCGGCTGGCCCTGTCGGCGGAGGACCGCCTTGTCCGTGACTGGCTGGCCACGCATGGTGAGGCGCTTGGGTGTTCCATTACGATAGACACCATGGGCAGCCAGTTCCTGCGGCTGGAGGGGAGTGATCCCACCCTTCCGCCACTGATGATGGGCAGCCACCTCGACACCCAGCCCACGGGCGGCCGGTATGATGGCATTTATGGCGTGCTCGGGGGGCTGGCGGTATTGCGTGCCTTCCGGGCGGCGGGATATGTGCCTCGCCATTCAATTGAACTGGCCAACTGGACCAATGAGGAAGGGGCACGTTTTGCCCCGGCCATGACGGCATCGGGCGTTTTTGCCGGTGTTTTCACGCTGGAGCAGGCTTACGCCCTGGCTGATCGTGATGGGGTCCGTCTGGGTGATGCCCTGCAGGCGATTGGCTACAGGGGAGATGAACCCTGTGGCGCGCACCCGCTTGCCGCCTATTTCGAACTGCATATCGAGCAGGGACCGGTGCTGGAAAATGAAGGCAAAACCATCGGCGTCGTGACAGGCGTGCAGGGCATGCGGTGGTTTGACGTGACCCTGACCGGCCAGGAGGCCCATGCCGGTACCACGCCCATGGATCTGCGCCGCGATGCTCTGCTGGCAGCGGCCCGCCTGATGGTGCTGGCGGCGGATGTGGCGGCGGCGCATGGGCCTGATGCCAAGACAACCATCGGCATCATCGACGCACGTCCGGGCAGTCGTAATGTGGTGCCGGGTGAAGTGCGCATGACGCTGGACCTGCGCCACCCCGACGATGCGGTGATAGACAGGATGGAAGCCGACTTTCGTGCCCGGGCGGATGAGATTGCATGCGGAGCGGGCATCGACCTGTTGATCGAGGAAAGCTGGGCCTCGCCTTCCGTGCCGTTTGACCCCGCCTGCATCGGCATAGTGCGTGATGCGGCGGCAAAGGCGGGGCTGAGCCATCGCGACATCATTTCCGGCGCGGGACATGATGCGGCCTATATGGCCCGGATCTGTCCGACTGCGATGATCTTTATTCCCTGTCGTGATGGATTGAGCCACAATGAGGCGGAATACGCCGAACCGGAGGATATCGTGGCAGGCGCAAACGTGCTGATGCGCGCGATTATGGCGGCGGATGAACATTTCGACCCTGCATGAGGTCTATACGGCGTGTCGTCATTTAAGCCCTGAGTGTGGCACGTGCGGGGCTACTTTGTGGCTGTGTGTGCTGACTGTTTTCCCGGTTTTTGGGGGAGACAGACGGATGCGGCGATACGGTTTACGCGATGACCAGTGGGAGCGGATACTCAAGCCGGTAATCAGGAAGACAACCCGTAAGTCATCTTCCCAGTCAGCTTTATGCAAACAGATCAGAAATCCGCGCTTATGGTGCCATAAAAGGACCGGGGCGCGCCAACCTGCAGGCTGTTGTAATCACCCGAAAGCGGATTGCCTCCACTACCCATGTTGGAGATATAGCGTTCATTGGTAATGTTATAGATGTTAAAGTCGAACTTGAGGTTCTTGGCAACCGACACATCATGCAGGGTGTAACTGACACCGAAATTCTCCAGCCAGTAGGATGGAACGCGGGAATCGTTGGTATAGCTGAGGTATCTTTTGCCCATGAACAGGGTATCGAAGTGAATGTTGATCCCCTTGATCGAGTATTTCAGGGAGTTCTTGTACATCAGATGAGCATAGTTGGGTTCCTGCTTGTTCTTGAGATGATACAGGACACCGCCCGAAGTCAGATTATTTTCAAATTTGGAACTGTTGTAGCTGATGCTGTTATAGATCGACAGATGGCGTACCGGAATGAAGGTCACGCTGGCATCAACACCATTCATATTGACGCTGCCGACATTTTCGAACAGCGAGTGGGCAGTAACCAACGGCCCTACGGAAATTGACTGCTGACGGTTTGAAAAGTCGGTATGATACAGATTCAGCAGGCCGATAACGCGACGGGTCTGCAGTCGATAACCGATTTCATATACCCAGTCGGTTTCAGGGCGAAGGTTTTTCTTGAGTGCATTGAAATCGGACTGCGTTTTAGCGCCCCATGGCGAGAACATGTTATAGCCCCCTTCCGGATAGGCCTGCATGTTCTTGGAGATATCGAAATAGAATTCATTATTGGGTGCGAAACGCCAGTTGCCGCTGAACTGTGGCAGGGCGGCGGCTTCTGCCGTAAGTGAACCGGCCGGAATCTGCGTGCTGTTCGTGTAACGTATGTCGTTATGGGTCACGCGGTCGCTTGCATTGACGACCATGGTGCGGAAACCTGCATGCAGGGTCAGGTTAGGTAGGATTTTATAGGTATCCTGCAGGTGAAAGACATAGGTATTCGTGTTGAATGCCTCGCCATATCCGATCATGAACGGCTCACCCTTGTGGGCGACTTCGTTATAAGGCGTACCATTGGCGGAATTGGGTTCGTTGAAGTAATCCATTTCCGGGTTGTAGGTGGAGTTCTCGTACCAGAAGCCCGCATCAAAGGTATGATGCCGAAAATGGTAGATAAGGTCGGTCTGGAACCCCAGCCTGCGTGAACTCATGGCCTGGTCCTGTGCCGCCAGCGGTGCGCCGCTGGGTGAACTGACATAGGGCGAGGTCCACCACGCATCGTAACGCTTGCCCACACCGTAGAAGGTGGTCTTGGATTCCAGGTTCGTAGTGAGCTTGCTGTCCAGGCTCATGCCGCCCACGTAATAGGAACTGGTTTCGATGCCGCGGTAATAGGCCGCATTCTTCGGATCAGACAGGCCCTGATATTTGGAGGGATAGTTACCGTTGGCGGCATTCAGTGCCGCGCCGTAGTTCGGATAGTAATAATCTGAATCGTATCCAACCTTGTTCAGCATTTCGAGTGAATTGTCCAGATAGGAGGCAGCGGCCTCGCTGGACCAGTCGAAATAGGCCTTGAAGGTTGTGTGGTCGTTAATCGGCTGTACCAACTTGGTATTCACCATCTGCTGAAACTGTGAATCCCCACCCAGCCATTTATCCTCGGCGCGACGGTCATAGGACATATAGAACTTCGTCCCGCTTTTATTCAGCTTGCCGCTGTCAAACCGTGCGAAAGTACGGAATGCATTATAGCTGCCGAATGTCTGCGAAACTTTTCCCCCCATCTTGTCGCTTGGGTCGTCGCTGTAAAAACGTACGGTGCCCCCAAGGTTGCTGGTGGACGGGGTATCAAGCCCACCGGCGCCTTGTGACACGTCCGTATGGGAAATGTTTTCGTTGCTGATGACGCGGTTGACGGGCACGCCATCATGGGATTCATATCCTTGGCCGCCCAGAGCTATACCATCGACGGTAAAACCAAGCTGGTCGCTGGTAAAACCATGCATGTAGAAGCTTTGTGACCACAGGTCGATGCCCAGCGGATCGGATGAACTGAACTGTACGCCAGGCATATTCCCCACGGCTTTGAGTGGCGTGGTGCCTGGCACAAGATATTGCAGGTCACGGCGGGAGAGCGACTGCATCTGGCGGGTCGAACCTGATCCCACAACGCTGATCTTTTCCGGTGCCGCCGTGGCATTGGCACCTGCATGAATGACCCTGTGTGTGGCAGTGTTTTTCGGGGCGGTATGTTCTTCCGCCTTCTTGTGCGGGGCGGATGCGGCATGCGCGAAGTGCTGGGTGGACAGGGCCAGCATGATGATCGGGGACAAGGGCAGGTACAGATATTTCACATGCTTCCAGATCATGCATGTATTCCTTTCATATCAGGGAGAGGTGGGTAGGCAGGCGGCGTTTTTGCCCAAGCATCTGTTTTTGAAATCTGTTCTCTGGTCGTGAAGGTCGGTGCATCCTCGGCACGGATTGAAACCCCTTCTGCTTGGCAGGATACAGCCGATTCCGGCATTAACGTTGTATACGCTACTTTATGCAGGCGCCCCTTTGGAATTGTTTTTTATTCGTTATGAATTTAAATAGGACGAATTGTGTCTTTTTAGACACAGCCTTATTAAGGCTCGATATGATTCCTGTCTCTATCAAAGGAGGATGAGGCTTTTTCCTGGATACGGAAAAATAAGAATAATTTTGTTTATAAACAATGTTTTATTAAAATTAAGGGCGCAGTTTATAGATCTGGGGGAACGATTTTTTTCAGCGTAACCTTGGCCGATACCGTTTTTCCAAGGAGGGAGTTTCCCTGGTTTTCGGGCGTTTTCCGGGAGAGAATCTCAATAACGTTATTCAGGGATAATAAATCTTGATCCGGGCATATGTGGTGTATACGTTATATGTCATGAATTAACGCCTGGCGGCCGTGCGTGCCCGCCAGATCAAGTTGAAAGCAGGATGAATGGAACGCTCTCTTCGTATTGGAGTTGTTGGCGCTGGACTGGGCGGTACGACCGCGGCGGGCCTGTTGCAGCGCGCGGGTTTCAGTGTGGTGCTGTATGATCAGATGCCCGCTTTTTCCCGGCTGGGCGCTGGCATACAGCTTGGTCCCAATGTCATGAAAATCATGCGCCGTCTTGGCATTGAAGAGAGTATGGCCGCAGTCGCGAACGAACCACAATACTGGTGCAGTCGTAATGCGACGGATGGTGCTTATCTGTCGCGTATTCCGCTTAATGCCGACCGTGCGCGTTATCAGGCGCCGTATATTACCATTCATCGTGGTGAAGCCCACCAGATCATGCTGGGTGCGGTGGATGTCGCCAATGTGCAGTTTGGCAAATGCCTTGCCGACCTGCATGTGCATGACAGGGGGGTGCGTCTATCGTTCATGGATGGTACATCCGATGACGTGGATATCCTGATTGGTGCCGATGGCCTCAATTCATGTGTGCGGGCAAAGCTGCTTGGCCCGGAAGACCCGCTTTTTACTGGCTGGATTGGTCATCGCGGTATGATAAAGGCCAGCAAACTGGCCGGTCTGGATGTGGGTGAATGCGTGAAATGGTGGTCGTCTGACCGGCATATGATGACGTACTTCCTTGACCACAAAAAGGAAGAATTCTATTTCGTCACGGGTGAACCTGCCGAAAGCTGGCCGCTTGGGGTTTCATGGGTGCCAAGCACGCATGCGGAAATGCACAAATCCTTTGCTGGTTACGATCCGCTGGTTCGGGCCTATATTGATGCGGCCGAAAACATTACCAAATGGCCGCTCTATACCCGCAGGCCGCTGCCTGTCTGGCACCGTGGTCGTGTGGTCCTGCTTGGTGACGCCTGCCACCCGATGAAGCCGCATATGGCACAGGGTGCTGCCATGGCGATCGAGGATGCGGCCATGTTGGTGCGCTGCATGTCCGAAATCGAAACGAACGATCCCAATACCTGTTTCGAGGCCTATCGTCACCATCGCATGGGGCGTGCCTCCCGCGTGCAGGAAGTATCGAACGCCAATACATGGCTACGCACGAATGAAGATCCATCATGGGTCTATGGTTATGACGTCTACGGGATCGACCTGCACGCATAAACCGTTCTCGCGTGTGGTCATGGGGAACATGGCCACACGGATGTTCCGACTGGTGTTCCGGCCCACCCGCAGGCCCTTATTTATGGAGCAGGTCCGATGCCCTCAATCAGCGATGCAGAACTCATTCAGGCATGGACGCAGGTGCTTGACCTGTCCGACATGACCACAGGACAGAGCGTTACGGTCCTGACTTCATCCGAGACCAATCGCCAGACCATGCGCTGTGCCATCATCGCGGCGGGGCTGAAGGGGCTTGTGGTCAACCGGCTTGACCTGCAGCCCACCAACGGCGGCCTGTCGCTTTCACGCGATCCGCTGGCCTATGTCGGGACCACGCCGCTTACGGGTAACCGTGCGGCCATGGCGATCCTGAAGGAAAGCGATCTGGTCCTCGATCTCATGACATTGCTCTTTTCGCCCGAACAGCATGAGATCCTGGCATCGGGCGGTCGTATCCTGCTGGCGGTGGAACCGCCCGAGGTGCTGGTGCGGCTGCTGCCTACGCTGCAGGACCGTGAGCGCGTGCTGGCGGCCTCTGCCGTGCTGCGTGCGGCGCGTACCATGCATGTTGTGTCCGATGCGGGCACGGACATGCAGTGTGCATTGGGTGATTTCCCCATTCTGGAGGAATATGGTTTCTGTGACCGCCCCGGTCGGTGGGACCACTGGCCCAGCGGCTTTTTGGCCACATGGTCGAACGAAGGATCCGCCAACGGTGTGATCGTGCTGGATCGTGGCGATATCCTGTTGCCCCATAAATCCTATATACGCGATCCGATCACCTGTACCATCCGCAACGGGTACGTGACCGATATTTCCGGTGGGCTGGATGCGGACCTACTGAAATCTTACATGGATTCCTTCCGCGATCCTGAAGCCTATGCCCTGTCGCATGTCGGGTGGGGGTTGCAGGATCGCGCGCACTGGTCGGTCATGGGGTTCTATGATTCTGAAAATACGATCGGCATGGATCCGCGCGCCGTGGCTGGAAACTTTCTGTGGTCCACCGGTCCGAATAATGAGGCCGGGGGTACGCGCGATACGGCATGCCATATCGATATCCCCATGCGCAACTGCACAGTCATGCTTGATGGCAGGCCCGTAGTGGAAAAGGGACGCGTAATCTAATATCATTTCTTATAAGTTATGATATGATCTGAAATACGAAAAGGATAGACAATGCCGCCTATCGAGACATCCGCCCCCGAACAGGACAGCGCGCTGTACCACCGCCAGGGTTTTGGTCGGTCGCTTGGTCTTGTTGGCAAGGTTGGCCTGCTTATTGTCGATTTTGTAAATGGCTTTGCCGATCCGCAACAGTTCGGTGGGGGCAATATTCCCCCTGCAATCGCGCGTACCACTACATTGCTTGCGACGGCGCGAAAGCTGGGCTGGCCTGTTGCACATACGCGCATCGTCTTTGCTGATGATGGCGCGGATGCCAATATCTTTTCTGAAAAAGTGCCCAGTATGCTGGGTTTGACCGAGCATAATCCCGCAAGTGCCATCGTGCCCGAACTGGCGCCCGATCCGGGGGAATATGTGGTGCGTAAGACCGTCCCTTCCGCCTTTGCCGGCACACCGTTGGCAAGCTGGTATGCAGCGCAGGGGGTGCAGACCGTGGTGGTTGCAGGTTGCGTAACCAGTGGCTGCGTGCGGGCCAGCGTGCTTGATGCCATGCAGCTTGGCTTTCGCCCGGTTGTGATTGCTGATTGCGTGGGCGATCGCGCCATCGGCCCACATGAAGCCAACCTGTTCGACATGAGCCAGAAATGCGGCGATGTGATTACGCTTGATGCACTGCTTGAACAGCTTCCCCCTGCAACACTGGAGGCATGCTGATGCGCGGGACGTCCTACCGGATTGGTCAGATCGTACCCAGTTCGAACCTGACCATGGAAACCGAAATTCCGGCTCTGCTGGCCGCACGGCAGTTGATCCGGCCTGAACGGTTTACCTTCCATTCCGCGCGTATGCGCATGAAGACGGTGCGCAAGGAAGAACTGGCGGCCATGGATGCGCAGTCCGACCGCTGCGCGCTGGAACTGAGCGATGCACAGGTTGATGTGCTGGGCTATGCCTGCCTTGTGGCGACCATGTCCATGGGATCGGGCTATCATCGCGTTTCAGAAAAGCGGTTGCACCAATGTACGGTCGATAATGGCGGCCCTGCGCCGGTTGTAACCAGTGCGGGTGCGCTGGTCGATGGGCTGCGGGTACTGGGTGCGCGTCGCATCGTGCTGGTTGCGCCTTACATGAAACCTCTGACGCGGATGGTCATCGACTACCTGACCGACGAGGGATACGAGATCATCGACCATATTGCCCTGGAAATACCCGATAACCTTGATGTTGCCCGCCATGATCCCGGTCTATTGCCTGACATCGTGGCAAAGCTGAATTATGCCGATGCCGACGCCATCGTGACCTCGGCCTGCGTTCAGATGCCTTCGCTTTCTGTTGTCCCCATGATCGAGGCGCAGACCGGCAAGCCCGTGCTGAGTGCTGCCATCGCGACAACGCACGCCATGCTGACCCGGCTTGGGCTGGAACGTATCGCCCCGGGCGGTGGTGCGCTGCTGTCCGGTGCATATTGATTATTCGAAACAGGAAACCCGTTATGACCTCATCCCTTCAGTATGGTGCGCATGTCCACGCCAATGGCATCCGCCAGCATTACCTGCGTTATGGGGGCAAGGGCACGCCGCTTGTGCTGGTGCCTGGCATCACGAGCCCTGCCATCACATGGGGGTTCGTGGCCGAGGAACTGGCCCGCACACATGATGTCTATGTGCTGGACATACGTGGACGCGGCCTGTCGCAGGGGGGAGAGGACCTTGCCTATGACCTGAATGCCTATGCAGGCGATGTACGGGGCTTCATTGATGCGCTGGGCCTGAAGGACTGCGTGGTGTTAGGCCATTCCATGGGCGCACGCATTGCCATCCGCCTTGGGCGTCAGGATGCATCGGGCATTGCGGCACTTGTTCTGGTTGATCCGCCGGTCAGTGGTCCGGGCCGCAGGCCTTATCCATCCAGCCTGCCCTGGTATGTCGATTCCATCCGCCTTGCGCGTAAGGGCATGGATGCCGAGGCGATGCGCCGTTTTTGCCCAACATGGACTAAGGAACAGCTCCAACTGCGTGCAGAATGGCTGCATACCTGCGACGAACTGGTCACCCGCATTACCTATGAAGGTTTCCATACCGAGGATATCCATCAGGATCTTCCCCACCTTACGGTGCCGACCTATCTCATGATCGCGACGCGCGGCAATGTCATCCTGCCCGAGGATGAAGCAGAGATTGCGGGCCTGCTGCCTTCCATCACCATGGATCGGGTGCCTGATGCGGGCCACATGATCCCATGGGACAACCTTGCTGGTTTCATGGCGTCGTTCAAGGGCTTCAATCTGCCCTGAACCATGACCTCATTCGCCCCGTATCGGGGCGGGTGGCCGGGGAATGAGTGCCGGACATAGCGGCGATCAAAAGAACGTACTGGGCCTGAGCAGGGTATTTTGATGAATGCACCCCCTTCGACGACTGACGCGCCTCGTGTGGATAACGCTCTCGCTTCCTTGTGCGGCCGCGTGGCATGGAGATTGCTGCCGTTGCTGTTCCTCGGGTTTCTGGCATCCTACCTGGACCGGGTGAACGTAGGCTTCGCCAAATTGCGGATGCTGTCCGACCTGTCCATGAGCGAGGCCAGCTACGGGATGGGGGCAGGCCTGTTCTTCCTTGGCTATATCGTCTGTGAAATGCCCAGTAATGCCCTGATGGTGCGCGTTGGTGCGCGGCGGTGGCTGGCGCGTATCCTGATTACATGGGGGCTGTGTTCCGGGGCGATGGCGTTTGTCCGTTCCCCGGCCGAATTCTATGCCCTGCGCCTGCTGCTGGGCATTGCCGAGGCCGGTTTCATGCCCGGTGTGCTGTTCTATCTCTCGCAATGGTTTCCACCCGAATACCGTGCGCGTGTTACTGCACGGTTCATGATCGGCATTCCGCTGGCCAGTGTCCTGGGCGGCCCGTTATCGGGCATGATCCTGGACATGATGGCAGGATATGGCGGGATTGCAGGCTGGCGCTGGCTGTTTTTTATGGAGGCGGTTCCCCCCGTTCTGATCGGGATCGCCGTTTTCCTATATCTGCCCGACAGTATTGCCCAGGCACGTTTTCTGACGCCTGAGCAGAAAGTCCTGCTGTCGGTACGTTGCGTGCCCGTCGATCATACCCATTCCCTGCGTGCCATGGTGGATGCTTTGCGTAACAGACGCATATGGCTGCTGGGCCTGGCAGATGGTGCGCTGCTACTTGGGCTGTATACCATTGCCTTCTGGCTGCCATCCTTTTTACGGGAGGCCGGTGTGGTGTCTGCGCTGCAGGTGGGGCTGCTTACGGCCATCCCCAACATTGCCGCCGCCATCGCCATGATCGTCAATGGGTGGCATTCGGACCGCAAGGGGGAGCGCAAGCGCCATATTATCGTGCCCGTCCTGATCGGGGCGGCGGCCCTTGCCCTGCTGCCTCTGGCGCAGGGGAGCGTGATGGCGGCGATCATGCTGATTACGCTTGCCAACATGGGTATCCTCGGCGCGCTGCCGCCATTCTGGACCTTACCCTCGCTCCTCCTGCCAGAGGCGGCGACGGTTGCAGCCGGGCTTGCGCTTGTCGGGGCGATCAGCAATCTTGCGGGCTTCATGGCAACCGACCTGATCGGTTGGGCACGCAGCATCATGCCGGGTTCATGGGGTATCTTCGTCGTCTTTGGCGGGTGTGTCGCCGTGGGGGCCGGACTGGTCGCGACAATTCCAGCACGGTTGATCAATGTTGCCCGTACTGCCCCGACGGAACACAATAGCTGATGGCGTTGCGTCAATGGATCGCGCGCCATGCATGCAACGGGCAGGACTGCATATGACCGAGACAGACGACACGACATACACCACCTATGACCTGCATGAGCAGATCGGCCATCTTCTGCGCCGGGCGTACCAACGTCATACTTCCCTGTTCCAGACCGTCATTCCCGATGATCACCTGACGTCCGTCCAGTTTGCGGTCCTTGCAACCGTATTCAGGGAAAAGGAAGGCTCGCTCATTCATATCGGCCGGATTACGGCCATAGATCATGCCACCCTGCGTGGCATCTGTTCACGCCTGAAGCAGCGTGGCCTGATCAATATACGCGGGAACCCCGACGACAGACGCGAACGCCTGTTGTCGCTGAGTGAGGAGGGCATGGAAATGGTCCGTACCTATCTGCCTCAGGCCGCCCGTGTCTCCGAACTCACGCTTGAACCGCTTGATGCGTGCGAACGGATCGCGGCATTGCATGTGCTGCGCAAACTCGCGGAATAATACGATCATGATCGGGCGCCCGTATGGCCCCTGGATTACCATATATCGAGCAAGCGGGAGAGCTACATGCATGATGGGGTCGGCGCACCCGATACGCATCTGACCAATGCGGATCTTGCCCCTACCGGCACGCGGACGTGGGGCTGGTTTGATTATGTCTCGTTATGGATGTCAAACATCCATAGCGTCGGGGGATATGTCACGATGGGTAGCCTGTTTGCCATGGGGTTGCCTGTGGTGGATGTGTTCATCGCGCTGATCGCCGCGATCATTATTGTTCAGGTCCTGTGTAATCTTGTCGCGCGCCCCAGCCAGATATCGGGCGCGCCCTATCCCGTCATGGCGCGTATGGCGTTTGGTGTGCATGGCGCACTTGTCCCTGCTTTCATACGCGGAATCATTTCAGTCGCCTGGTACGGCATACAGACATGGCTGGCCTCGAACGCGGTTGTTGTCCTGCTTTTACACCAGTGGCCGGGCCTGATGTTCTGGGCGCAGGCCGACAGCCACGGTTTTGCCGGACTGTCGGCATTGGGATGGGGGGCGTTTATCATCCTGTGGATTGTACAGGCGTTGGTATTCTGGCGGGGGATGGATGTAATCCGCCATTTCGTCGATTGGGCCGGACCTGTCATCTATATCGTGATGATCGGGCTGGATATATGGCTGCTGTGGCATGCGGGATGGCGTAATTTTTCATTCGATATCCCCGGTGTTACCCATCATGCGATTTCGGCGCGGATCATGGGAATGATTAATGCCATTGCCCTTGTGGTGTCCTACTTTGCCCCCATTGCGCTCAATTTTGGTGATTTCTCACGATATGGCATCTCAATGCCAGCTATCAGGCGCGGTAATTTCTGGGGTTTGCCTGTCAATTTCATGGTTTTTTCACTTCTTACGCTTGTCACCATTGTGCTGACACAGCCCGTCTTTGGCCGCATCATCCTTGATCCGGTTGAAACCGTGGCCCAGATTGACAGTCCGGTTGCCGTTGTGGTGGGCGTGCTCACCTTTGTCATGGCGACGGCAGGGATCAATATTGCTGCTAATTTTGTCTCGGCTGCGTTTGACTTCTCAAATCTTGCGCCCCATCGAATTTCATGGCGCTGTGGGGGCATGATGGCGGCGGCCGGGGCTGTCGTCATGACGCCGTGGAATCTTTATGCGCGCCCTGAACTTATCCACCTCACACTGGATGTGCTGGCTACTTTCATCGGGCCACTGATTGCCATTTTATTGACTGATTATTATATCGTGCGTCGCAGCGTGATGGATGTGAATGCCCTTTATCGTCGTCAGAGCAACCTGCCGTACTGGTACCATAACGGCATCAATCCGGTAGCCATTCTGGTTATGGTGGTCGCGGTTATTGCAGGCAGTGCAGTTGTCTTCATGCCTGCATTAAAGCCCATCCATAATATGTCCCTGTTTATCGGTGGGGGGATCGCTGCCATATTGTATGGGCTGCTCATGCGCCGGTAGTCAGGCTATCTTATTATAGACCGTGCTTTTGAATATAATAATTCAAGTAAAACATGTAAGAGTCCTGAAGGAAAAATCGATATGATGAGTTTTCAAGAGGGCTGAAGCGTGTTTCACATGCAGGCTGCAAGCGGGGATTGCCCAGTGCAAAAACAATCAATGCGTTATGGCTGGAGAACTAGGATAGTAATCTATGCAGAAAATTGGCTATGAACTACCTCGCTACTGATGAACTCACGATTATCTCCATGCTGTAAATTACGCATTGGGAGTGATGGAGAGGGGATCTGGTATCTGTATGCGTTTTTATTTTTAAATAAACGGAAATATTTCATATAATATGAATGCGTATAACGTAAATCATCATGGGTGTAAGCAAATTCCTAATCGTGAACGCAGTTCATCGCGAGGGGTAATTTTATTTAAATTTCCTTCTTTTTCATTAATGAACCCATCCTTGTTTGGCATTTTTATGGAATGAATATTTTTTTCATTGAGGGAAAATTCCTGCGGAATAATATGATTCATATAAAACAGATAAGATACAACAGAATATAAATCATCGGTGTTTAAAGATTGAGGCGCATTCAAAGGCATTGCACGTCTGACATAATCAAGAACACTTTCTGGATATGGCCAGAAACTTCCAACTGTCCGTAGGGGCGTTGTTGTCGCAAGACTGCCTATACCACCGCTTAGCGCAGGATATATACCCATCATTCCTTCACCGGTTTCCCCATGACATGCAGCACATTTTTCAAGATATATCTTTTTCCCCATTAATGGCGTGCCACTTCCCGAAGGAAGTGGAGAGTTTTTGGAAATATCTATGTTCCATCGTGAAATATCATTTTCAGATATTGATGTTCCTGGGCATTGGGCGGCCAGGCATGGTTCGCTAAAAATAAAAATAGCAATAAAAAATGCACAAATATTATATGAATACATTTGAGATATCGCCCGATTCAGAAACCAGCCAAGATTGAATGCCATTGTTATGGTAATATAAATTATCCCCATAGCGTGCTCGCAAAATCTGACGGGTTTCCTGAACATTGCCAGCTTCATCGTAAGCCTTGCTTTGTAGGATTGTTTTTTGTCCATTCCATACCCAAGGAAGAGTAAAGCGTGTCAAGCATTTATCTAATACCAATCCATCAAGACGGGCAGGTGTCCATTGTTTTCCACCATCTGTTGAAACATGGACTTTTGTGATTTTTCCATGTCCACTCCATGCCAGACCATTGATTTCCTGCAAGCCTGGAGAGGAAAGCTTCATGCCACCAGAAGGGCGAACAATGACAGATTTGACACCCATCGTAAAACTGAACTGCCGTGCTTTTCCATCAGGTAGCAGATCAGTATATTTAGATGTCTCCTCACGCGTATAGAATGGATACTGGCCCAGCTTTAAACGCCGGAGCCATTTTATGTTCATGTTACCTTCGTATCCGGGGCAGATCAGCCGTAACGGGTATCCTTGCTCTGGACGAAGTGCTTCGCCATTTTGGGCATACGCAACAATGACGTCATCTAGCCCTTTTGCCAGGGGGATACTGCGTGACATGGCTGCTCCATCAGCGCCTTCCGCAAGAATCCATCGTGCATCTGCTTTTATGCCAGTTTCAGCCAGAATGTAGGGCAAAGGAACGCCAGTCCATTCAGAACATGAGAGCAGTCCGTGAGTACTTTGCACGTCCGTTCTGGTCGCTTTTGTCCATTCGGTGCCTGTGTTGCCCGAACATTCGATAAAGCAAAGGCGCGAAACAGAGGGAAGACGGTGCAAATCATCCAGAGAAAAACGCATTGGTTGATCGACAAGACCATGGACGATCAGAGCATGCTGTGCCGGATCAATATCCGGCACCCCGGCATGATGCCGTTCAAAATGTAATCCGCCCGGTGTTATTATGCCATGTAAAGAGGCCAATGGGGTCAGGGTTGATCCTTGACCTCCACGCATCTTGGTAAATGTTCGTCTAACAACATCTTTTTCAAAAGATGACGGTTTTCCATACGGGTTTTTTAAAATTGGTGCGCCTGGCTCCCTGGTCCAGGACGGTATATCGAGGTCAGCAGCTTCCGACGTTTTGTTTTTTTGAAACAGTGTTGAAAATAGAACTGTTCTGGTCAGAAGTTTTCTACGATTCAGTGTCATTTACCGTACCTTGTGTCCCGGAGGGGCGGCATCCTGTTATCATTATGTCATATAAAAAATAATGATAATAAAACTGGTGCTGGAACTAGAAACCCATATGCATTGTGGCACCAAAATAACGTGGTCCTTGTTGGGTCAGGTCCACAGATTCCGGGGAACTTGCACTGCCGGGGCTGTATCCTGTCCATGGACGGGCATCCAACAGGTTTTTGGCCCATAATGTCACACTGAAATTCTGATCTGCCGTACGTAAACCGATACCAGCATTCAGGATGGAATAAGAACGTTGGTAAAACTGATGTGCTGCAAGAGGGTCTGTCAGGCGATTTCTGCTCCACCATGCTTCATTGATATATCCAAAAGCCGTAAACGCACGTTGCAGCCATGCGGCACGGTGTTGACGGGATGTCAGAAAATTACTGAAAATCGCACCTACGGGGTGCTCGTAATTTGCACCGATATTAAAGGTAAAGCTTGGTATGCCAGGCAGGCTTTGACCGGATTCATCAACCGTTGATGATCCTCCTGAATAAGCATAGCTTGTTGGTGCAGGGGCACCGTTATATTTTACATATCGAACCTGTTGCCATGCCCCACTGGCATGAATATTAAGGCCAGGAATAAAATCAGGTGTCAGGCTTTCAGACAATTCAACACCATATAGTCTGGCATGGGGGGCATTTCCCATATAACTGACATTAGCGAGATCACCATTAGAGAGATAGTAATTGTAAACGCGATTTGTTTGGTAATTATATAAATCATTCCAGTAAAAATTCGCGTTGGAAACAAGCTGCCCATTAAACGACATCGTTTTTACGCCACCTTCATAATCCCATGATGTCGTGGGTTTTGAAAAATATGGTGACCATCCATAAAATGTATACTGTTTCGTTGTGGAGTTATATTCATTTATCGGAACGGAATTTCCGTTTGCGGAAACGGTTTTGTCACCATGACCAATAAGGATATAGAACATAGTGTTCTTGTTCAATTGATATTTGGGATTGATGATTGCTGTTACGCCATCATGGTCATTACGCTGTAACCCGGTGCGTGCGTCACCACCGGCCCCCGCGGCCATAAGCGCCTGACGCTGCTGATCATAGGAATATGCCGTACCAGGGACATATCCAACCTCAAATTTATTATTGAATTTCTGGATATCGTAACTGTTTCGCAGGCCAAGTGTCAGAGAGAATTTATTATTAACATGTATGACTGTCTGCGCGAAAATCGCGGCCTGGATATTGGTATTATAGTTTTTTTCCCATTGCGTCAGCCCGGTCACAGCAGCGGGGCGGGAATACCAGGCTGCCGCATCGGTACCAAACGCGGTATGATGCATCCTGTTCCACGCCGAATTATCAACGCCATACAGTCCGACAGTCCATGCAATTTTATCTTCCTGAGGAGAAGCCAAGCGAATTTCCTGTGATCCCTGGACACCATAATCATCCATTTCACCGCCAGTACCAATCCATACATTCTGGTTGTCTGTCGTTCCGCTATTTACCCCAGAAAAAAGCCCCATGGCACTGATTGAAGTTAGCGTATTTCTTCCAATATGATAATTAAGTTCATTTGATGCTGTATACACATTGCTTCGCTCCTTCCCTGGATCAGCAAGGGCCGGACGATAAGGATTATATGTCAGCACGGATTTATTTAAACGCGATGCTAATGTCGCGGCATAGCTTCCGGCATATCGCCCATTCCCGTAAACCAGCACCGAATCCCCGATTGGGGCACTTGCACCACCGGTGCCTGCTGATTCACCATACTGACTATATTCACTGGAGCCATTATAAGAAAAAATAAAGCGATCGGTATAATTCTCCTCCGTCGCCAAGAGCTGCGCGCGAACGCCGCCACGATTTATGTTCTGGTAACGTTTTCCGTTCAGGATATCATGAATCCAGCCATTGGCATTATCATAGTATCCAGTAATACGATATGCCAAATGGCCACGTACAATGGAACCTGTACTATCAAGCTTTTCAATGGTATGGCCGTAATTTCCAACCGTCTGTTCATATTGTGTACTACGTTTGAAGGAAGGCAATGCCGTCATGATGGAAATGACGCCAACATCAGAATTATGCCCACCTGCTGTTCCGCCCGGACCATAACCGATTTCAAATGAGCTGATATTACTCCAGTCTCCGGCCTGATAATCGGGTTGTAACCAGGTTACGTTATCAACAGAAAATGCTGTTTCTGAGAGATATCCAATCCCGGCAGAGCCGGATAATGGTTGTCCCAGGCCACGGATCGACATGCGCGAATAATGTGGTGTTGTTGTATTGGGGCGGAATCCTGGAACCTTGTATGAATAATCATTCAAAGTTGTAAATTGCTGTTCTTGGGCCTCTTTCCCTGTTACAACATCACCAAAACGCGATGTCTTCATCATGACTTCATGCATTTTGCGATCTCCTGCACTCATTGCAGAAGTCACATGAATATTTTCCGTTGCGCTTCCCATATTGCCATTATCATCATCCATGTCGTGATTATGATGGCCAGATTTGGCATTATGTCCTGTCATATGGGCATGTGAATCATCATGATGCTTTTTCGATGATGCATGATGCATACCAGATGACATCTGCATATCTTTTGCAGATGCCTTGCCTGTATACCCAAGACTACTTCCCAATGGCAGTGTTACCAGCACAGCAGGTAACGATCGCTTTAATAGCGGGTGCTTACTCCAATCAAGTTTGATCAACATACTAAAACTGCTCCAGAGTGTCGCCTAACCGATGGCGCGTTTTCAATGAATTAGAAGGCGCCAGATGTGTGAGAAACGGTGTTCTGGTCAGCAACAGGGACAGGAATGCATTTTCATTACTTTCGATGTATGTCCGTGATGCCTCCCGGTTTGATCTGGGCAGCATTGCGGACAATTTCACTTATAAACTACGTTATTAATCATATCTGCAATTAATTTTGTATATCAACAAACCATATTAAACAAGTGTGAAATGTATAGTATGTGAAAAGTGCCGTATATCACGAATAAAATTAGTAATATACGGTGCCATTCGTACCCGTGCCTTGATTTTCAATGGAAGGAATTTGTGATGACGACCCATATGACCCATGCCTCCGGGATCGAGACACAAGCTGCTGGCGACGTTCGGCTTACTACGTTGCTATTGGCACGTTATGGCGCTACGGCGCCGAATCTGGACGTATGGAATGAAACACTTAAAACAGTGCTGGGGCATCGTTCTGTCCGTCATTATCGCCCAGATCCTTTACCGGAAGGTACAATAGAGTTGCTGGTAGCCGCAGGACAATCCGCTGCAAGTTCTTCCAATCTTCAGGCATGGAGTGTCATAGCTGTCGAGGATTCCAACCGTAAGGCACGTTTGGCCGCATTGGCGGGGGAGCAGGCACAGATTACCCAGGCCCCGCTGTTTCTGGTTTGGCTGGTGGATCTTCATCGGCTGGAAACGATTGGCCGTCTTGAAGATTCGCCATCCGAAGGATTGCAATATCTGGAAAGTTTTCTGCTTGGGGCCGTGGATGCAACGCTTGCTGCGCAGAATGCCGTCATTGCGCTGGAGTCCATTGGTCTGGGGGCGGTGTATATCGGTGCAATCCGCAATAATCCGGAAAAGGTAGCAAGGAAACTTGCCTTGCCCCCGCATGTCTTTCCCCTGTTCGGACTGACTGTTGGTTATCCAGACCCGACGATACGCACTGCAGTAAAACCGCGTCTGTCACAAGAAGCCGTTCTGTTTCGCGAAACTTATGCACTGTCTGAAATTACAGAAACTACCGCTTTCAACGATTACAATCTGCGCTTGAAACATTTCCAGACGAAACAGCATATGTCGCAGCGGAACTGGACAGAAACTGTGGCGCGGCGTCTGCATGATGCGGCGTCCTTACATGGTCGCGATCGTCTGGCAGCAGCGCTGCGCAATATGGGGTTTGGGTTGAAGTGAGAGGCTTTCCCACATCTTCCGGGATTCGAACGGATAGGTTCGGATCCACGGAAGGATGTTGCCATGGTTGCAAGAAATCGGATCATTCCCGCAGCAGGGGAAGGAGTTCACGTCCCTGGCGGCCAATTTCCGTAAGATATGGGCTGTCTGACAGGATGAAGTGTGAAATGCCCAATGCCGCATATTTTTTTAATGAGCGGGCAACGTCTGCCGCTGAACCGACCAGCCATGTCGTGCCGGCACCACCGCCGCCATACCGGCCTGGCGTAGTATAAAGATTATCGTCCAGAACATCTCCCCGGGCCTGCAGATCAAGTAACCGCTGCTGTCCGACGGCTGGTGCGCCACGATGGTCCTGCCAGCCCTGTCCTTGAATGCGGGCCATTTCCTGGACTTTCGCTTCGGCGTCCCTCCATGCTTCTTCGGTCGTGTCGCGGATCAGGGTAGTAATGCGTAATCCGAATTCCAAAGGGGGAAGATTGCGATCAAGAGATGTGGCAAGTGATGTCAGGCGTGCAATGCGCGCTGCTATATCCTCCAATGGTTCGCCCCAGAATAATTGTACGTCCGCCTCGGTCGCGGACACTTTTTCTGCTGCTGCCGAAGCTCCACCGAAATAGAGTTTGGGATGACGACGTCCGTTGCGTTCAATAATTTTGGGGTTCACTGTGGAATTAACAAGGTGAAAATGCTGCCCTTCGAACGTGACATTTTCTTCGGTCCACAGACGACGGAGGACATGCATGAATTCGCGGGTGCGGTCATAGCGTTTGTCCGGTGTCCCTTCGGTGTCGCCATAGGCGGCCAGGTTGTCCTTGCCCGAAACGATATTGATCCGTAAGCGCCCGGCTGCCAGATGATCCAGTGTCGCTGCGGCAGAAGCAAGATGTGCTGGCTGCCAGTAGCCGGGGCGGATGGCGACCAATGGTTCGAATGTGGATGTGCGGGCGGCCAGGGCTGTCGCCAGTGTAAATGTATCTGGTCGTCCCCATCCTGTACCGATCAGGGCGCCTGTCCATCCATGGGCCTCAATCGCATGGGCATGCTTGGTCAAGGTATCAAGGCTGTTGTGATTGTCCTGTGTCGGGTCCCCACGATGGCCCGGCGCGATCTGGTTGGGAATGTACCACAGAAATTCTGTGTTATTGCGTGACATGTCCTTGTTCTCCGATGTTTCGAAGGCGGTTACGGTGCGCGCGGCCGGGAAGGAATCCTATTATATCTATTGAAATAATAGGATTTAAGGCGCGCCAACCTCATGCCGAACGTAAAGGGATGGTGGTGTGATACGATTCAGGCGTTGGTGCATCAAGCATTCGGATATGTCCTTCGCGGATAAAAATTCTGCAGGGAATAATACTATATTTAATCGCATATTAAGATCCTTCCCCAAGGCATAAATACACCAACAAATTTGAATTGCATAAATTATAACGAACGTGCAAAGTTATATTTATTAATAACTATTATCTTGGTGTGATTGCCGATGACAAAGGGAGACCGCATAGGGGCAGCCGTCGTGGCCATCCTGTTGTTTTTTGCCCTGATCCCACTGGTGCTGCACGGTGTCAGGAGCAATCCTGCCGTTCGTGGCGGGCTGGCGTTATCCGAAGCTCTTCCTCAACAGGTGCCCCCAGGTGTAACGCTTGCGATCGGTGATCCCATGACCCAGCAGGTCCTGGCTTATACCGGATGGGAACGCGAACTGCCGTTCACTGTCCGTTGGGCCAATATTACGGGGGGACCTGCAACGACCGAGGCCTTTCATGCGCGTGCCATTGATGTTGGCAGCGGTGCCAATATCCCACCCATCAGGGCAATCTGGGTCGGTATACCGGTTAAGATCATTGCTGTGCGTCTGCGCCAGCAACCGCTTTTACATCCGATTTACGTCTTGGGCGTCGCGCCAAAAGCGGATGTGAAGACGCTGGCGGACCTGCGGGGCAAAAGGATCGCATTCAGCCCGGGGCAGGCCCAGGGAGTGGTTGTGCTGCGTGCCCTGCATGCCGCCGGTTTGACGCCGGCTGATGTGACGTTGGTGGATCTGCCGACGACGCGGATAAATAATTACAACGGCGCCCTGGGGGCGGGAATTGTTGATGTGGCGCCGATTGCCAGCGGGGCGCTGGCGGCACGTTATCTGGCTGAATGGGGCAGTTCGGGTGGAACGGTCATTGATCATGGAGCCTTTCGTGACGATCCTGATGTCCTTTATGTGCGCACTGAGACTTTGCAAAATCCGGCAAAGGCTGCGGCGTTGCAGGCATATGTCCGCATGTGGGCCAGGGTTGCCGCCTGGAGGGATGCGCATCCTGATGAATGGGCAAGGCTGTATTATGTGAAATTCCTTGGATTATCGCCCGACGCCGCCTGGGCTGAGGTGAAGCGTGCTGGACATGCCGATATCCCGCATGACTGGTCGTGGATGGTGGGCTACCAGCAGGAAACGATTGATCTGCTGGCAAAAGAGACCGGTCGCCATTCTTTCGATGCGGAGCATCTGTTCGATCGTCGTTTTGAATCTGTGGCGACCGACGGGTTTGCGAATTATACGGCACCCGCCATGCAGGAAAAAAGCCGTTTGAATCACCAAGAAAATGGAGCCTTGTAATGAATGTAAAATCAACGCTGCCTCCTTTTCTGACGATGTTCTTTGCCTGGTCACAGCCTGATCCCCTACAGGACAAGGCAGCACAGGACGATAGCAGACATATGAGGATGACCACGCAGCGGCTGTCACCGCCACCAGCCCTGCGTTATGGCTGGCTGGCCGGACCGGTTTTCCTGCTTGCCTATTGGGCGGCGGCATCGGCTTCCGGCCTGATTGACACGCGGATACTGCCTGCACCGTGGGTTGTCGTCAGTACAGGGGTGGATCTGGTGCATGATGGACGTCTGTTGGGTAATCTTCTGATCTCTCTCGTGCGTGCTGTAGAAGGTTTTGTAATCGGGGGGCTTGCCGGAATAGCTCTTGCCTTACTCTCTGGGCTCAGCAGGGCTGGTGATTATTTTGTCGATGGTATTGCACAGGTCAAACGTGCGGTGCCCGCAGTGGCGTTGATTCCGTTTTTCATTCTCTGGTTCGGTGTGGACGAAGGCATGAAAATCATGGTCATAGCCGTCGGCGCCTTTACACCGGTCTATCTTCATACCCATACGGCACTGCGTGCGATCGATATTCGTTATGTCGAACTGGCAGAAACGCTGCGTATTGGATACTGGAAGTTTGTTTGGCATATCGTTCTGCCTGGCGCCTTACCGGGAATGATGCTGGGGCTGAGGTTTGGTGTCATGGCGGCACTGCTTGGCCTGGTCGTGGTCGAAGAAGTGAATGCCACCAGCGGTATCGGCTATATGATTGATCTTGCACGCACATATGCGCAGTCGGATGTCATGCTGGTTGGTCTGGTAACGTATGTTGTCATTGGCGTTATTGCGGATCAGACATTGCTGAGGGTTGAAAGGAGGGTTCTCTCCTGGCGACGGACCCTTGCGGCATGAGCGTCGTGCGGGTTCGAAATCTCGAACGGCATTTTACGCGTAAAGGGGTGCTGAATGGTGTCGATCTCGATATCGCCAAAGGTGAGTTCGTTGCTTTGCTTGGGCGTAGTGGTTCGGGTAAGTCAACGCTTCTGCGCGCTTTGGCCGGTCTTGATCATGAAGCACGCGGTAGTGGTGTGATTGAAGTTCCAGAAGATCTGGCCGTCGTTTTTCAGGATGCGCGGTTACTGCCGTGGAAGAACATCATGGATAATGTCGTGTTCGGGCTTGACGGTTCTGATGCCGCTGCGCGTGCGCAACATGCTTTGGAAGAAGTTGAGCTTAGTGGGCGGAGCACATCATGGCCACATGAATTATCAGGTGGGGAGCAGCAGCGCGTTGCTCTTGCGCGTGCTCTGGTCAGGAAGCCTCGTCTTCTTTTGGCGGATGAGCCGTTCGGTGCCCTTGATGCGTTGACAAAAATCAGGATGCACACGCTGTTGCGCCGCCTGTCGGTCATTCATAGGCCAGCCGTTCTGCTTGTGACCCATGATGTCGAGGAGGCCATTGCTTTGGCGGACAGGGTTATTGTTCTTGATCATGGAAAGGTGATGCATGAGGAAAGAATTGTTCTGCCTGACGATGAGGATGCGCGCGCGATCAGAAGTTTAGAGCTTAGAAAAAAGCTGTTATGTTATCTTGGTGTAGAGCCGCAGTAATAATGCACGTCTTTTACGGTCGTGAAGTGTACAGTCATTCATAATATTACATGTGAAATGGGACAAAGAAGGGAGAAATGTGCGATGTCTCGTTATGACGACATCCGGAAACTGGCGGCTGAGGCACGGTTACGCATCGTGGAGATCAGCCCGGAGGAAGCGCGTGTCAGGATTGCGCAGGGCGTTCTTGTCATTGATGTGCGTGATGAAGAGGAAATCCGGCGTAATCGTCCATTGCCCGGCGCGTTGCAGTTCAGTCGGGGACGGTTGGAATTCCTGATTGGCGATGCAGTCAGCGATCGTCATTCGCCATTGATCCTGTATTGCGCAGGCGGGAACCGTGGTGCGTTGGCCGCGGATAGTCTGCGACGTCTTGGTTACAGCCAGGTCTATAATCTTCGTGGAGGGCTGCATGCCTGGCGTGTCGAAGCTGGGCAAACTTGGATAGAGCCTCTTTTGTCGGAATATTAAAATGATCGGAGCGATGGAAGTATCTGCCGACTTGTAAGAAAGGAAAACTTCCCGTTTCTGGAAACCTGTGTTGAAACCTATGAAAAACGAATAAGGGAAAATGTTGTTGACTAACCATACTTAATTGATGTGTTTTATGTGATATGGATGAAAGGCAGGCGTTCCGTAGGCCAGATTCGCTTCAACGACCCAGACTTCCTGCAGGACACCGGGCACCATGTCGCCCATTACAGGGATCTTGCGAAAATGGCAGACTATGAAAATTTTTGGCTGATATAGCCGAAAAACCAGTTTTCTACCAATCGGATATAGTGATTACGCAACATCTTCTCCCCGATTACTGTGCTCGTATGATACGGAGTTTACATCATGTCTCAAACCATTCTTACCGAAGTCCGTGAAGCTTCAAAATCATCTGCTGTGGGTGGAGGGGAGGAGTTGACCGTTATTCCGACCGGTCCTGTTATCGGTGCGGAGGTTCTGGGAATAGACCTGAAAAATCCGCTTGATACTGCCACCATCGCAGGATTGCGGCAGGCGTTGCTGCAGCACAAGGTCCTGTTTTTTCGCAACCAGCCAATCACCGATGCTGAGCAGGTCCGTTTTTCGCGTTATTTCGGTCAGGTGACGCCCGCGCATCCTATCAAGAATGGCCTTGTCGAGCAGCCAGAGGTCATGGAGAACATAAAATCTCTCAAGGCTTTGCGCGAGAACATCCTGAGTGATGTGGAGCAACAGCAGCTTCGTGCAAATAGTCGGCATTTCCGTAGCCGTGGCTGGCATACCGACATCACATTCGTTGCCAACCCGACATCTATTTCTTTCCTTCGTGGGATCGAAATTCCTGAATTTGGGGGGGATACGGCCTGGGTTGACCTGGAGGCTTTATATAATAGTCTGTCGGACACGCTTCGTGGTTTCCTTGACGGTCTGAGCGCGGTGCATGGTCGGGATGATGCCCGGATTGGCTTTCCGTTGCCACCACGTCGGGATGGACGGTACAATGGTGCTTTCCTTGCTGAACATCCTCTTGTGCGTATCCATCCCGAAACGGGACGCAGGTCGCTTTTCCTCAGTCCGGGGTTCATTCGTTATATCCCGGCATTGCGCCAGGGGGAAAGTGATACGCTGTTGTCCTTTCTGATTGAGGAACTTGCTGGACGGATTGATTTGCAGGCGCGATTCCATTGGACGCCGCATTCGCTTGCCGTATGGGATAATCGTGCAACGGCGCATTGGGGACCGGTCGATGATCCCTATTTTTCAAATGAACGTATCGTTCACCGCACCACTGTCGATCCTGATGTCGCGCACGGTCCCGGCGGGTTTCAGTCGCGTCAGATCCTTGGGGAACCGTTTTATGCGCACCACTGAATGTAAAGAGGGACACATTCTGTTCCGTGATGCCGCTTCTCAGTCCGCATGTATGACCATATAATACCAACCAGATCAGGATTGTGGATAATCTTTAGGGAAAGGCATCGAAAATGCTCTCGCAGCGTGCACGTTATGCGCTTAAGGCGCTCTTGAATCTTGCGAGGGCTGATCGACCGTCACAGCAAGTAGGAAATATTTCGGATCAGGAGAATATCCCAAGAAAATTCCTGGAAACCATCATGAGTGACCTGCGTCGCGCCGGACTTGTGACCAGCCAGCGTGGCAGTGGTGGCGGTTACAGGCTGGCGCGTCCGGCTGATCGGATTATGTTTGCGGATATCATTCGCGTTACGGATGGTCCAATTTCGATGCTGCCATGTGTCAGCCGCAATTTCTATGAACAATGCGAGGATTGCAGTAACGAGGAAATTTGTGCCTTGCGCAAAATTTTTGCCGAGGTCCGCACCGCTGTTGCGGATATTCTGGATCATCGTTCCCTGGCCGATGCCCTGTTATTGGAACGCTCTGAAAAAACTGTTCCATCCAAGGCTTCTGTGTAGAATATTAAAATGATAAATTTCAAAGTTAATATTTAAAAAATAATCGTCGATAACTCACGGAATCATAAAAATTTTATAACATTATTTTATAATATCACGAACAGGGATTTTATTTATATATTATAAATGTATTTTAAAATTATTTTCTAAAAAATATTCAGTTTTATATGCACCATAATTATGTTTCTGATGACTGATATATAAAACTCACGGGATTGCGGTATAGGCGAAGCGAAAAAATGCCGACTGCCTGAAATCTAAAGGAGAATATTCGTGGATGACTATCGTTATCTGGGGCACAGCGGATTGAAAATTTCACCGCTGACATTGGGGACAATGATGTTCGGCGGTGTCACGGATGAAGCCGTGTCACGACGTATTATCGAAAGTGCGCGCGATCATGGCATCAACTCCATTGATACGGCCGATGTCTATAATGCTGGTCAGTCGGAGGTTGTCGTCGGTAAGGCGATAAAGGCGCAGAGAGATTATTGGGTCCTTGCGACAAAACTGGCGAACAGGGCGGGGAGTGGCCCTAATCAAGGAGGATTGTCGCGTAAATGGATTATCGAGCAAGTTGATCATAGTCTTCGGCGCCTTGGAACAGATTATATCGACATTCTATATTTCCACCGTGCGATCTTTGGCATGAGGCTGGATGAACCGGTGCGTGCGGTTGGCGACCTGATTCGTCAGGGTAAGATCCGTTATTTCGGAATTTCGAATTTTCGCGGCTGGCGTATCGCGGAAGTCTGTCGCATTGCGGATATGCTGGGGGTTGAGCGTCCGATTGCCAGCCAACCGCTTTATAACATCGTGACACGACAGGCTGAGGTCGAGGAATTGCCTGCGGCGGCTCATTATGGCCTGGGTGTTATTTCCTACAGTCCTCTGGCCAGAGGTGTTTTAACGGGAAAATACCGCACTGATAGCGTTCCGCAGGGAGATAGCCGGGCAGGGCGGGCGGATAAACGTTTGCTGGAAACTGAGTGGCGGCCACACTCCTTCGAAGTGGCGGAGAAAATTCGTTCCTATATTCGAAAAAGAGGAATTTCGATCGCAGATTTTGCCGTTGCATGGGTGCTGGGTAATCGACTTGTCACATCAACGATCGCGGGGCCACGCACGGAGGAGCAGTGGGCAGGATATCTGCAGGGACGGAAGGTCAGTCTGACAAAGGAAGACGAGGAATTCATTGATACTCTGGTGGCCCTAGGTCATGCATCTACCCCCGGTTTCAGTGATCCCGGTCATCCTGTGGAGGGAAGAGTGGTCCGTGCATAAGTGCATATCAATCGGATGCAACACCCCTTTCGTGTGGGATCTATGACATGAAGTTCCTGACCTAACCTGAGCTGATGACCGACATTGTGCCGTACGGCCTGACTGAACCATGATCGTCTCTGACGCCTCGCAGGGGACAATATTTTCTCCTGTGTGCGCGGTCGGGGGGCGTGCATCACGTCCCCGATATATGGGGTTGATGAATGAACAGGGCCAAATTTTGCGCTGTGTTATGAACGGGCTGCGCCTGCGCGGTGTCGGGGTAATCTCAAAGTTCCCAGAAACAGCACAATATGAAATATGCAGAGTAAACCGAATGTTTCGGAAAATATCCCTGACACCCCGGTGGTAGATATTCTCCAGTCAAGGAATGTTGCACATAATGTTGTCAGGGTTGGCCCCCCGATCCGCTGCATGATGTTCAGGGCGGTTGTTGCCATGGGAATGTCGGTGCGCCTGACGGCGGCATAACCCGCGCTCATCGTGGGGATTCCAACAGCGCCCATTCCGGCACCGCGCAGGAAAAGGGCGATCACCAGACCACCGATGCCGAGGCCGGTATGGGCAAGGACGGCCAGCAGGGCTGTGCCCGCAATGGCGCACAGGGCACCACAAGAGGTGAGGCGGCGAATGCTGAAACAATCCGTCAGGCGTCCCATCAGGGGATAGGTGCAGAACATCCCCAGGCCCAGCGGCAATATGAACAGTCCCGTACGTTCGGGCGAGACCCCGCAGGCATGGATAAGCCATACCGGCAGGAGCATCTGTCCCGCGAACGAAACACCATTCATCATGAACAATATCGCAGCCGACGTTGAAAAGGTCGCGTTATTGAACAGGCGCAGGTCGATCAGCGCCAGATCACCTTTCCGTCGCGCAAAGCAGAAATAGGCGATGAAAAGCAGCAATGCCCCACACAGCGCGGTCTGCCCGATGCGCAGTCTTGCATGATCCATGCCGTAAAGGAACGCCGTCAGGGCAGGGGCCAGAAGCGCCAGTCCGATAACATCCAGCGGGCGGGGGCGTATCGTATCCTGATCATCAGGTAGAAACAGGAGCGCGAGGAGCAGCGCAAGCAGGCCGAATGGCAGATTGAGAAGAAATATCCATCGCCAGGATGCCACCGACAGGATCACTCCCGCCACGACTGGACCAAGAAGGGGCGCCAGAAGGATCGGCATGGTAACAGCGCTGGCGACTCTTGGCATATGTCTGCCCGCCACCCGTGCAACGGTCATTTGTGCCATGGGCGCCAGCAGGCCGCCTGCCATGCCCTGTAGCAGGCGGAAGACGATAAGGGAGGGGGCGGACCACGCCACGGCGCATAGGCCGGAAGTGATCGTAAAGGCTGCGAAACAGAGCAGATACACTGCACGACTGCCGATCCGGGTGACAAGCCATCCATTCAGCGGGAGCGTCAGTGCAAGGGCCAGCAGATATCCGCTGACCACCCATTGGATGACAGAAAACGGCGCATGCAGCGTCCCCGCAAGATCCGGCAGCGAGACATTCACGATCGTCGCATCAAGCTGTGACATGAACGAGCCGATTGCAGCAACGCTGACAATTTTCCAGATGCCGGCTGGAAGCTGGCCTGTCTCCTGCTGCTGCGCGGGGGCGGTGTCCATATCGGCGTCATGGTTCGATACAGGCATGCCGGATGAGCCCGTCTTCATGCGGCAAGGGTGATGAGATCACTTGTTGTCACCCGCCCGAGCATTGGGAAGATGTTATCACAGGCGAAACGCTGCATGGCTTCGGAAAAGGTTGCTGTCAGGTCTTCGGCAATGACAACGCCATATCCATGTTCATGGGCGGCACGGGCTGTCGATTCAACGCCCATATTCGTCGCGATCCCCCCAAGTACAACGGTTTCGATCCCACGCCGCCTGAGCTGCAGATCAAGATCCGTGCCATAAAACGCCCCCCATTGCCGCTTCGTCACCAGAAGGTCCGTGGGTTTTGCCAGCCCTTCGACAAGGTCGGTCCAGTCCGGGGCGAATCCACCTGCCGGAGGTGAGAGGGGACGATCCACCTCTGTGCGCACGGCATCTGCGAAATCCGGTGCGAAGGCGACGTTGACCAGGATTACGAGTGATCCTGCCGCGCGGAAACGGGCGGCAAGTTTTTGGGATCGTTCGACGACCACTTCGCCTGTAAAAGGGACCACGGGACGCCTGACGATGCCTTTTTGCAGATCGATCAGGATCAGGGCCGTCCGGGATGCCGGGAGAGAAATCATGACCAGTTGTTTCCCGTCTGTGCGCGCTTTACGCGGACTTATTGTCCGACAGTCGCAGGGTGGATAAAAGTTGAGGATTAACTCAAGTATGGACATTATTTGAGGATGAACTCAAATACGTCAAGTGAGAAACGCCAGCCCCTCCAGCCAAGTCGGGCGGCCGGACGTCAACGCGTGGCGGAATTGCTGCAAGCGGCGTCCGATCTCATGGCAGAACGGGGCTATGACGCCACCACCATGGCAGAAATTGCCGCACGCGCCGGGGCGAAGGTCGGCTCGCTCTATCGCTTCTTTCCCAACAAAGAAGCGATAGCCGAAACGCTGTTACAGCATCAGATGGCCGTTCTGCATGATGAATATGAAGCCTTGGCAGGGCGGGCATCGACGCTTTTGCCCGAAGAACTTGCCGATATCCTGATCGACCTGATGGTGACACGTTATCCCCGTGTCAAATCGCTTCCCGCATTGATGCAGGCACGCACTGACAGCGTGGAAATCCGCAATGTTTCGCGCGCGCAGGCAATACAGGGGATTTCAGCAGCATTGCGGGTCTGTGCGCCAGCATTGGACGAAGTGGTGGCAAAAGATATTGCGGCAGTGGTGCTGAACAACATGAAAGTTATGCTGGGCATGGCACTCAAGGAGGCCCCGACGACACCCGGTGCCCCCGATGAACTGCGTCGCATGAATCGCCTGTATCTGTGCGCACGGCTTGATCCCTGGCGATGATGAAACGGTTTCTGGCGTGGTGGTGCCCATGATATCGCGTGTAAAGTCGGTGCATCATGACAAAAGAACAGATGGCGACGATGGCCCCTTGATGGAAAAGGTTGGGGCATGTGTATGATGGAGGCCCGATAGGCAAAGAGCGGCTGCCTGACCATGCTCAGACGGTTTGAGGTCGCATGTGGGCGATCAGGCAGGCCGCAGATTATAGACAGGCCCGATCGTCCGTGCTTCCGGGGGCATCAGTCCACTGCGATCCTGCATCATGCCGGGTGTAGGTAAATGGGCGGGCAGGACCCGTGGTGCGGTAGGAGGAGGTTCAGGGGATGTTGCTTTCAAGGGTATGCTGCTTTGGGTCCAGCCCGAGAGCCACGCAGAGTGCCGTGACAACCAGATTATGGTCTTCGCGCTGATCCAGCCCTGATACAGTCACGGAACCGATAATGCCGGTTTTGTCCAGTATGATCGGGAACGCCCCACCATACGGAGCATAATCCTGAAGTGACAGGCCATAGCGTTCCGTGAGGGTTGTTCCCTTCGCCTTCAGGTCCAGCCCGATTGCATAGCTGCTTCGCCGATAGCGATCGACCATATTGCTTTTGCGGCGGATCCAGTCGGTATTGTCCGGTGCCGATCCCGGCAGGGCGGCAAAGAACAGGGGGCGATTGAAGGTACGGATATCTATGGCGATCGGTGCCCCGTTCGTCTGTCCCCATTCCCGAAGGAACTGGCCAAGCTGCCACGCATTGGCTTCATCGAATGTTGGAAAAAGAAGTTCGTGTTCCTGCTGCGCGATCATGCGCAGGTCATCTGCTATGGCCATGCGGCGATTTCCTCACTTGTCAGATCCAGCCCGACAGAGGCTTTCGCCCGGGCGGATTGGTTTGCGGCTTCGATAACGGCCATTACGGCCAGTGCCTGGAACGGGGGCACGGGATTCGCCCCGACACCTGTCAGCGCATCCGCAATATGGGCATAATAGCGTCGCTGATCCCCCATAAGTGCAGGAATTTCCTGCTCTGATCCATGTTCATCATACATCAGGAGCGGGTCTGGATCATATCCCCAGCCATCATGACCAGGTGCCATGCCTGCAAGAAGCTGGGCTTCCTGGCCATCGGGCTTGCGTTTGAGAATACTGCCTTTTTCACCATGCATGACAAAACGCGGCACGCCGCCGGCAACCAGCATGCTGCAATGCAGGATGACACGATGGTGATCATATTCCAATACGACATGCGCCCAGTCGTCCGACACGGCGCCATTGCGTTGCCTCATAAGGTCGCCATGCACGGCAATGGGCAGGCCAAACAGGCATAGCGCCTGATCCACCAGATGCGGGCCAAGGTCGAACCACAGGCCGGCGCCCGGCTGATCGTCTTCACGCCAGCGTTTGCGGACCATGGGGCGAAAACGGTCAATGTGGGATTCAAAATGCGTAATCCGACCGATCAGACCGGTTGTGAGCGCGTTTTTCACACTCAGGAAATCACTATCCCAGCGCCGGTTGTGGAAGACCGACAGCAACTTGTCCTGCTGTGCCGCCAGCGCCACCAGATTACGCGCCTGTGCCAGCGTCAGTGTGAAGGGTTTGTCCACGACGACGTTCTTGCCCGCAAGCAGTGCCTGTCGTGCCAAGGGGGCATGGTGCGCGTTCGGGGTTGCGATGATGACAAGGTCAACATCCTTGCATGCGATAAGGGCCGCGGGATCAGCATCAACCGTAACGTCCGGCAGGTCGGCATGCACCTTTGCACTGTCACTGGATGCGACACGGGTGATCCGCATGCGCGGTTCCGCCATCAGCAGAGGTTTGTGAAATGTCTTGCCCGCAAATCCGTAGCCAATCAGGCCAACACGGATGGTGGAAGGAAGCTGGCTCATGATCGGATATATCCCTTTAGGCTGCGATGATGAATCCCTTGCCGTGCCTGCCTTGCCCCGGTTCTGGCCGGGAAGTGCCTGGCGAAAAGCAGCAGGCGAATCGTGCCGGGATTGTCACGGGGTACAGATTGTACGTGACCGAATTCGAGATGATCGGCAAGCGGCCATGCGATGGTCTTTGTCTGTTCTGCTGGAGTTCGGAATTTTGCATCATGCAATAATATATACAGCCCGGAGATACCGGCGCTCCATGAGCAATCTGTTCCGCGATGATCTCTCGCAATTTCCGGTAATACAGGGTTGCTGTATTACGATTGACACCGACAAGTTCGGCGGCCCCCCAGACCGGCGGGTCCGCAACAAAGTGCTCCAGAAGGTATTTTTGGATGCTGACAGGCAGCCGCCCACGATGACGTGTTTTCATGTGACATACCAAGCCTTTATTGGCGTACCTATGCCAGCCCCTTCTGTTTTTCCTTGTATGGAATTTGTGGGATAAAAATTATCGACGGCCTGTCAGTATGTTTTCAAGAGAATGAAAGATTTTTTCATCCATGCATTGCGTGACATTGAAACGCATGAATGAAGAAGCTGACTGACTGACACTAAAGACGTTCCCTGGGGCATGAATGATTTTGTCATCCAAGCTACGTAGGGCGATCTGTGTGGAATCCTGCCCATCGGGCAGTCGGCCCCATAAATAAAAACCGCCCTTTGGTACGACCCAGGGACATATCCCCAGCATTTCCAATTTATGTATTACTGTTTTGCGGGATTTCTCCAGATGTCGTTGAATTTCAAGCATGTGTTTGCGATAGCTCCCCCCTTCCAGCACATCGGAGATTACTTCGGTAATCACGGGACTGGGGCCGCCAAAACTGGTTGCTACTTGCAGATCAATCAGGCCGTCAATCAGATCCTTGCGTGCAGAGATATAGCCACACCGGACGGAGGCAGAAAGCGTTTTTGAAAAACTTCCAACCCGGATCACATGATCCAGCCCATCCATCACAGCCAGTCGGGGGGAGGGTATCGTTTCGAAATCTGCGAAGATATCATCTTCAACAATCAGGAGACCCGCAGCAGAAGCAGTATTTAAAAGGCGAAAGGCAGTCTGGGGTGAAACCATCGCCCCCGTAGGATTGTGCAGCACCGAGTTGGTAAGATAAAGATGCGGTTTTTCATGCAGGACAATCCGTTCGAAAGCTTCGATGTCCGGGCCAGTTGCGGTATATGGAACCCCTATAATCCGGATTTCATGTGCCCGGAGCAAGGCTTGGAAATTGAAGTAACATGGATCATCCACCAGTACCGTATCACCGCGACGCAGCAGCAGGCGGCAGATCAGGTCAACAGCCTGCGTACCCGAACCTGTCAGCAGAACCTGATCGGGGCTGATCTCCAGCCCTTCTTCAGCAAACTGGGCTGTCAGGAAGCGGCGCAGGCGTATTGCGCCCCTGGTACTGCCATATTCTGACAGAATGGCGTTTTCTCTACGTGCCACGGCCCGAAATGCCTTGCGCAGGGCTGCATTGGGCATCCATTCCGTCGGAAGCCAGCCGCATCCCGGCTTTAGAACTGTAGGGTCGGAATCAAGGGACTGGCGCGATACCCAGAACGGGTCGATGGCCCTTGCCGCCGGTGTCGTGGCATCTGCCAGCGCCAGAGGAGGAAGTGCGCGCCCTGTCACATAAAAACCCGATCCCTGACGTGGTGCAATAACTCCCTCGGCAGCAAGCCGATCATAAGCCTGCACGATGGTGGAAGGGGAGGCCTGCATGGTTCTGGCCAACTGTCGGATGGATGGCAGGCGATCACCAGGAACCAGGGCGCGGGTTGCTATGCGCTGTCTGATCGCCTCCATGATGGTGGATGTGCGTGTCTGTGGATGTCCCAATGCCAGCCCCGGAAAGTGTATGGGTATTATTACCAATACAGTTTTTTACAACTGTATCAGATTGTGGCTGGTCCGGGCAATTTTATCTTCATAATTTCGAATATACGCAGACATCATGATACCAAGGATTCCCGTCGATGAAACGGACAACAGAAGGATGGGGCAGCGGTTTGCTCGCTGTCATCATCTTCAGCGGTTCTCTTCCTGCAACGCGGGTTGCGGTTGCTGATTTTTCCCCGATTTTCCTGACCTGTGCACGGGCCGTGATTGCTGCCCTGCTGGGGGGCATTTTCCTGGGCGCATTCCGTCAGCCTCGGCCGCAACGATGCGATAGTGTTCCGCTCATTCTCGTGGCGGTCGGTGGGGTGGTTGGTTTTCCACTGCTGACGGCACTGGCGCTGCAGCATATTACCGCTGCCTATTCAATTGTGTTTATCGGCTTGTTACCACTGGCAACAGCAATTTTCGGGGTTTTGCGTGGTGGCGAGCGACCAAAGCCTGCTTTCTGGTTATTCTCCATTATTGGTGCGACTGCTGTCGCCGGGTTTGCATTTTATGGCAGTCAGGCAGGGAATTTTACAGGTGATCTCCTGATGGTGGCGGCCATTCTTGTCTGTGGTCTTGGATACGCGGAAGGGGCAACACTCTCCCGCCGCCTGGGGGGATGGCAGGTCATTTCATGGTCCCTGCTGTTGTCTCTACCGCTCATGGCGCTGATTGGCCTGGCCTACCTGCCCACCAGTTGGGGGAATATCCATGTCTCTTCATGGATTGGCCTTGGTTATGTTTCAATTTTCAGCATGCTGATCGGCTTTATCTTCTGGTATCGTGGTCTGGCGATGGGGGGGATTGCCAGTGTCGGGCAGCTTCAGTTGCTTCAACCTTTTTTCGGGCTGCTGCTTGCCGCATTTTTGCTTCATGAACCGATTGCGTGGACTATGCTGGCTTCAACGTTTAGCGTTGTTTTGTGTGTGGCTGGTGCAAAACATTTTTCCTGACTGTGGTGGATAATACAGATCGTTGTATAATCGCGACTTCTGCCGACCTATGTCCTCGCCGAAACCAACGACTGCGGGGGGCTGACTACCCGCAGGATATGATGGAATGCAACAGGTAATTTCATCATCGTCGGCGTAATGTGCTATCCGGGAGTTTTTCCTGCTCTGGAAGGGGATAGTTCCGCGCCAGATGCCTGCATGTGCACATGGGCGCTTGTGCAGCCAGTACTTACATATCTGGGGAGTCTGGAGTTTTCCAGACGGCCTCTGTGCCCATGCCAGGGTGGCGGCTGTCGCAGCGATTGGATATCGTGCTCAGGGCGAAGGTTCTGCCTGTGTCGTAGTGGTGGTAAACAAACAGCGTCTTTGCCAGGTGACGTGCTGAATCAAGCGTTATCTGAAATCGATGGGCCTCAATGTTTCATCAGGGAATGATATTTAACATGTCTATTTTTCATGGTCTGTCGGCGTTTCCCATTACACCAGCCAATGAACATGGTGCCGTTGATGCGGAAGGTGTCATGCGTCTGACAGATCATCTGTCGATCAATGGCGTGGATTCCATTGGCCTGTTGGGCAGTACCGGAACTTATGCCTATCTAAGCCGTGTCGAGCGGCGTCGCGCTGTTCGTGCTGCGGTCAAGGCTGTCGGGGGGAAAACGCCCCTGATCGTGGGCATTGGTGCGCTGCGTACTGATGATGCGCAGAACCTTGCACGTGATGCCGCAGCCGAAGGGGCGGATGGATTATTGATGGCCCCGGTTTCCTATACCCCCCTGACACAGGACGAAGTGTACCAGCATTATGTTGCAGTGGCCGGTGTCACGTCTTTGCCGCTGTGCATTTATAATAACCCCAGCACGACCCGTTTCAGTTTTGGACGTGAGTTACTGGAGCGGCTGTCTGATGTCCCTAATATCGCGGCCATAAAAATGCCCCCTCTGCCAGAGGGGGCATTGGCACAGGAGTTGACGGCATTACGGGGCAGCCCGATTGGAAAACTCAACATCGGCTACAGCGGGGACTGGATCGCCGCTGAAGCCCTGCTGGCCGGATGTGATGCATGGTTTAGTGTGCTGGGTGGTTTCCTGCCAAAACTGGCCAAGGCACTGGTGACTGCGGCCTATGCAGGTGATGTTCATGCAGTGAACCATTACCAGCAAACCCTGCAGCCGATGTGGCTGCTCTTCAGGGAGTTTGGAAGCCTGCGTGTGGTCTATGCTGCGACCAATGCCATGGGGCTTTTGACGGCCCGACCGCCTTTGCCGATCCTGCCACTCGACTCCCACAACCAGAACAGAGTTGTTGAGGCACTGCAGGCATGCCTTGGCCATGAGGGCGCGATGATTATGTCGTGACGCATGCATGATGATGGTGCGCTTATGACTTCATATGGACTGATGTTGAGCCGTGATGGTCGCATGGCCTGTGACAGGCGAGGGCGCAATGAAAAAGCGGGGTATCTCCATCTCCGTCTCCGTCATCAGATGACGGTATCAATGATGAGGTGAATGCCAGATGTCGTCTCGTCAGGGGCCGCACGACAGAAGCGATGCAGGCATCCATGCCCACTGTCACGCGTCCCTTTGATTAACGCCACGGCGTATGGTGGCAGGGACGTGATACCCGCTGAACTGCGCCACTCTGTGCTGCTGGACCCATAGCAGCATACAAGCCTGAGCCTGTTGGGGGCAGGCGCAAACTCGGGCCCATCCGTGGCCCCCACCAATAATCTGAGGTGTTGTCGGCTGTCATGTGTGATCGCCGAAAACAGGCTTGATAATTCGATTGCATCGCCAAGGACCAGCGGCGACAGCTCCCGGTTTGCGGCTTTCGATGCAAGGACATTGGCAATCTCAGTGGAACTGGCCAACATGTCAAAGATCGTCCCGGACGAAGCGGGCTTCCCCAATGCCATCTGCCATGTGTTCGGAACCCTGCGCCCCCAGACGACCATGTCGATTTCTGCGCGATGCAGATCCAGCAGGACCGCAGCATGGGCACAGGCAATCACATGAGGGGCAGGATACGCCGAGGGAGGAGGGGCGGTATCGCCGAGTGCTGGAGCCGGCCAGCTTTCCATGAACAGCATGGCGGTGCCGTATTGTTGAGTCTTCTGGGGCGGGATGTCGAGGGCCGCTTGGAACTCCATGGGGTGTCTTTCCATAAAAGGCTATGTCCGGGGAAGCGAAGGCATGAATCGGATGCTTGACGTTATGTGATGGTCGCCTGTATTGTTATATTATAACATAACGTTTTTCAACGCCGATCACGAGGGCCTAATGGACACAACCGTCGAGATGCATCCATCGTCGCGGATGCTCGCCCGAATATCATGGGTCAGTACGGCTGGCTTCGGGGAAAACTGCCATGTGGGGGATTGGAACTGCTTTTATCGGCATGTCGATCTTCCTGCCGATGATGCTGTTCCGGTGCCATTAGCCCGTCTTGTTTTTTGCAACATACAGAAGGTTTTCGGCCCGACTTTCGCGTGCGGCGATGTGCCGAACCCGACACAGCACTGAAGGACGATCTCTGATGGATAACAGGCTTCCCGTTACCGTACTGTCCGGCTTTCTTGGCGCGGGCAAAACGACCCTGCTTAATCATGTCCTGAACAATCGCCAGGGACATAAGGTTGCGGTTATCGTAAATGACATGAGCGAGGTCAATATTGATGCTGATCTGGTGCGTGAGGGCGGCAGTAATCTGTCGCGTACAGATGAAAAGCTGGTCGAGATGACCAATGGCTGTATCTGCTGCACCTTGCGTGACGATCTTTTACAGGAAGTGCGACGTCTCGCAGGAGAGAATAAATTTGATTATCTCCTTATTGAATCGACAGGGATCGCCGAACCATTGCCAGTGGCGGCTACGTTCGAATTCCGTGATGAAAATAATATCAGCCTGAGTGATATTGCGCGGCTTGATACGATGGTTACGGTGGTGGATGCGGTGAACCTGCTACGTGACTACTCTTCGCGTGATTTCCTCAGGGATCGCGGCGAAACTGCGGGCGAGGATGATGAGCGCGCTTTGGTTGACCTTCTGGTCCAGCAGATTGAATTTGCGGATGTCGTCGTGATCAACAAGGTCTCTACCGCCATGCCCGATCAGGTGGAGGCAGCCCGCAAGATCATTCGTGCCCTGAATTCAGATGCCGATATCATCGAAACCGATATGGGGCAGGTTCCAATCAACCGGATACTGAATACCGGGCGTTTTGATTATGACAAGGCGCATCAGCATCCATTGTGGTTCAAGGAACTTTATGGTTTTTCCAATCATATGCCAGAAACTGATGAATATGGCATCCGTAATTTCGTTTATCGTGCGCGTCGTCCCTTCGTGCCTGAGAAATTTCAGGCATTTCTGGACAGAAGTTGGTCCGGGGTTGTCCGTGCAAAAGGGCATTTCTGGCTGGCGACACGTCCTGAATGGGTGGGGGAGATGAGCCAGGCAGGCGCGCTGGTGCGCAGCGAGGCCATGGGATTATGGTGGGCCTCAATTCCAAAAAACCAATGGCCAGACAGCGATCAATGGCGTGACTTTGTTCTGGGGAACTGGGATCCAGTTTACGGCGATCGTCGGCAGGAAATTGTCTTTATTGGAACGGGAGAGATGGATGAGATCGCATTGCGTCGTGATCTCGATGCCTGCCTTGTCGCTGAGGTGAGATTTTTTGATCCGGATCTTTATACCGGTTTGGCGGACCCGTTTCCCATCTGGCGGCGGCAGGTCGAAAATCATGAACCAGCCTGACCGATGAGATCACCACGCATATAGTTATCCCTGGGATATTTATTATTGGCCTTGATCTGGCGTAGGTCATGGTCATGAACTGAGTGTTTAATATGTTCAGGATATGATCTCGTGGCGCAGTCCCCTGTCATTTTCGATCATGACGCTGGGACTGTATCAATAATACCGGTAGATCCGGAACCGTAGACCATCTGCCATGATACGACGCGGTGACGGGCAGAGAGATACGTTCCGCTTCTGTTGATGTGTCATGGGTATATATTTATGGTATTTAAGTAGGTTATGTATGATAAATTTATCTAAAATGTCCTGTATACATTTCTTTATTATTAATAATTATATATAATATTCATCTTGTTTCATTTCTATACTTCAACGGTGGCGTAGTGCTTCAACCAGGGTAAGAAAAGCCGGTGAAGATTGGCGCCTGCTGGGATAATAAATGTAATAACCATCCCAGTAAGGCGACCATTTTTCGAGGACACGAACAAGGCATCCCTGAGAGATATAGGGAAGTGCAAGGTCTTCCGGCAGGTAGGCAAGGCCAAAGCCGTCAAGTGCTGCCTCGATGATATTAAAAATATTGTTGAAGGCAAGCTGACCATCGACCCGGATCTTGATCTCTGGTCCGTCTTTCTCCTGAAACTCCCAAGGCCAGAAGCCACCCAATGTCGGCAGGCGATTGTTGATGCAGGTGTGGCTGACCAGATCGCGGGGATGAAGCGGTGCTGGATTATTCTTGAGGTAGGATGGCGCGCCGACGACCGCAAACCGGATATCGGGACTGATCCGGGCAGAGATCATGTCCTTGGCCAGTTGTTCGCCCATGCGGACGCCTGCATCCAGGCGTTCGGTTACGATATCCGTAAGCCCATTGTCCTGTACAAGTTCCACCTTGATGTCCGGGTATTGGTGCAGGATGGTCCGTAATTTGGGCCACAGGATGTGCTTGATTGCATGGTCCGACGCACTGAGGCGAATGGTGCCAGCAGGCTTGTCACGTAACTCGCTAAGTGCATCAATATGGGCATCGACCTCATCAAGCAGTGGTCCCACCCTGTTTAACAGCCGTTCGCCAGCCTCGGTCGGGGATACAGCCCGGGTTGTGCGGGTCAGGAGCCGGATGCCCAGCCTGGATTCAAGATGACGTATGGTATGGCTGAGGGCTGATTGCGAGATGCCGATTTTGGCTGCTGCTCTGGTAAAGCTCCGTTCCCGCGCGACGGACAGGAAAACTTGCAGATCATTGAGGTTCTCGCGCGGCATTTATGAAATATCCTCATCCTGATGTGCGGGATGTAGTGTTTAATTGAAAAGACGGGCAACTGGTAGGTGGTTCTTTGCATACTGTTGAAATGAGCAAGGCGGAGGGCAGAGAGCCGATGCATCTGTCCTGCGGGATCAGGGGGCTTGGCAGATGACAGGTGGGTCGTTGTGGGAATGAGGACGGTCACTGATAATGTGCGCTTAGAGAGGGGAGGGGGCTGACGTCTGGCTATTTACCGTGGGCATGTTCATAATACGGGCCGGCAAGATCAGAGCCTGTACCATCATTTGCAGCATATCCGTTTATGTTCTTTCTGGACACGGCATTGGTCTGGAGTTTTTATTTATTAAGTTCTGATTTTTGTTTAAAATCACGGATTTCCAAATGATTGGAAAATAATTAATTTTTATTTGTTTGTTATTAATTTTTATTTAATAATGTTAATGCGGGATGGGCTGCTAAGTTATAATATTTTCTTTATATATGTTGTGTAGAAGGCATTCTTATTTACAAAACAAGGCAGCGTATCGCCCTTATTTCTGATTGATGAATTTTTCTCATAACAACATGCTGATTTGGTGCGCTAGTGGTCAGTGAGGTGTATTGATAAATAAGGGCACCCAGCAAATGATTGACATGTGTGGTGTATGCGATGTGCAACACATGCATCTCAGTGGCGGTAGGAGTTGGAACGGACCATTTTGTGCATTCAGGTATCAGGCCAGTCGTAACCAGATCCTATGCCGGATTGTTGGGGGATGGGCGCAAAACTGCAAGTGTTAAGGAATGCAGGTGCAGGCTCCGGTTGCATGGCATGTGACGGATCGTGACGATCAAGGCGTGTCCTTATGCCCTGCCCTGATGATGGTGGGCGTCCACATCATCTGCTTTGACCTGTTTGGATAAGGAGGCGTATGACATGACGCAATGTCCCATTGTGACACTGAATAACGGCGTGGAAATGCCCCTGCTCGGGTTTGGTGTTTATCAGATGGCGGATGCGGTTGAGTGTGAAACCGCTGTACTGGAAGCTTTGCAAACAGGTTATCGCCTGATTGATACTGCTGCTGCTTATGAGAATGAAGAAGCAGTAGGACGTGCAATCGCTGCGAGTGGGATTCCACGAAGCGAGATTTTTGTTACCACAAAGCTTTGGGTGCAGGATGCGGGCTATGAAAATGCCAAGGCAGCGTTTCACCGTTCCCTTGCGCGTTTGAAACTCGACTATCTCGATCTCTATCTGATCCACCAGCCGTATGGGGATGTGTATGGGTCCTGGCGCGCAATGGAGGAGCTTCAGGAATCTGGCAGGACCCGTGCGATTGGAGTAAGCAACTTTCATCCTGATCGGGTCATGGACCTGATTACCTTTAACCGGATCAGGCCCGCGATCAATCAGATCGAGACGCACCCTTTTCATCAGCAGAGAGCAACACAGGAATTCCTACGCGAAAATGGTGTTCAGATCGAATCCTGGGGACCTTTTGCCGAGGGCAGGAACAATTTGTTCAGTAATCCTGTATTAACGGAGATCGCGTCCAGGCATAATCGTTCCGTCGCGCAGGTCGTGTTGCGATGGCTGTTGCATAGACAGGTGGTGTCCATCCCAAAGTCAGTCAATGCAGAGCGTATTCGAGAAAATTTCTCGATCTTTGATTTTGACCTTGATACAGAAGATATGATGTCAATTGCTACGTTGGATACCGGGGAGAGCGCTTTTACCGACCATCGTGATCCAGAGCGTATCAAGAAAATTGCCAAGATACGCTTCAAGACCTGATGTCGGTGCTGCGTTGGTCTGCCAACGCCAACGCAGCATATTTTAAATTTTATGGTATCAGAAGGATTTTTTCTATGGAGTGGTACTTTACCATGCCTGATTCGTGGGACCGACTGTAAATTCGTTAATTGTTGTATCTGCCGGGGCTGAGATGGCAAATGCGACGACATTGGCGACCCGCTCGGCAGGGATGGCATGCTGATCGTAAAGTTTCTGCATAGCGAGTGCAGATCGTGGATCAGAGATACCGCCAAGCAACTCGGTCTTTACGGCTGCGGGATAAATCGTGGAAGTCCGGATATTGGTGCCTTCCAGTGCGGATTCCATGCGCAGGACCTCCATGAAATCACGAACAAACCACTTGGTGCCGCCATAGATCGCACTGCCCGGATAGGCCTTGAGGCCAGCGACTGAGGAAACGGCAATCACCTGTCCTGATTTCTGCTTCAGAAAGTGTGGCATGACGGCGGCGACACCGTTCAACACTCCTTTGATGTTAATATCAACGGCAGCATTCCATTCATCTGTTTTCAAGGCAGACACAGGTGCTGTTGGCATGAAACCGGCGTTGAGAAAGATGACATCAATGTGGCCGTATTTTTTTATGGCAGTGTTGATCAGCGCTTCATTATCTGCCGCTTTCGTCACATCCGTTACAGCATAGGTAGCTGTGCCCCCTTGTGCTTCGATAGCACTGACAATCGTCTGAAGGCGGCCCTCCCTGCGCGCACCAAGAACAACCTTTGCCCCCTGCTGCGCCAGAAGGCGTGCTGTTGCTTCGCCGATGCCTGATGATGCACCGGTTATGACCACAACCTTATCTTTGATCATTGAATGGATACTTTCTATAAATGCCTTTATTCAGGCGCCATATTGTTGATCGGAAACCTGCTCCATCCAGTCGACGACCTTCCCGTTCTCCACTTCCTGAATGGCGATATGCGTCATGGCTGTTTGTGGTGCCGCCCCATGCCAATGCTTCTCCCCTGGTGCAAAGAAGACGACATCGCCAGGATATATTTCTTCGATAGTTCCATTCCATCGTTGCACACGACCAACGCCTGATGTCACAATGATGGTCTGGCCAAGCGGATGCGTATGCCATGCTGTGCGCGCACCCGGTTCGAATGTTACGTTCGCGCCCTGCACCCGATCGGGGGCTGTCGGATTGAAAAGCATATCAACACGAACCGTCCCCGTGAACCAATCGGCGGGCCCCTTGAGAGATGCTGTATGACCTACGCGGAAAATTTCCATGATATGTTCCTGTCTGTTTGGGTGGCTGACTGGCCAAGCCTGAAAACAGGTAAAGTATCTTGTTGCGCCTGATTAGACTGTTTGGCGTACGTGCATCATTGAAATAAGTTCAGCAATGCCACGCGATCATATCAACGAAATGACGGCCTTCCTGACCGTCGCCAGGGAACGAAGCTTTACGCGCGCTGCCGCGGAACTTGGCGTGACGCCTTCTGCATTGAGTCATACGGTGCGGGGGCTGGAGGAACGGCTTGGACTCCGTCTGCTATCTCGTACCACAAGGAATGTGGCAACAACAGATGCCGGGGAACGGTTGCTCAGACGTGTGGGGCCACTGCTCGAGCAGGTTTCCGCTGAACTTGACCTCATCACATCTCTTCGTGAAAAACCTGCCGGCTCACTTCGTATTACATGTACGGATGCAGCCATAGAACTGGTTTTTCGACCAAAACTGGCAGAATTTTTGCGGAAATATCCAGATATCCATGTCGAACTGAGTATGGATTATGCCTTCGTCGATATCGTTACGGAACGTTTTGATGCTGGTGTTCGTATTGGTGAATCTGTGGAAAAGGATATGTGTGCCACACGCATAGGTCCAGATTGGCGTTTTTGTGTTATCGGGTCGCCGGATTATTTTGATCGCTGTCCCGCACCTGTCATGCCTCGTGAATTGGGCAACCACAACTGCATTAATATGCGGATGACAACTGCTGGTGGAAATCTTAGATGGGAATTCCGTGAACCAAAGGGGCGGGAGGTTGCACTTCGCGTTTCGGGACAAACGACATTCAGCAATTCAATGCTGGTCCTGGGCGCGGCCATTGATGGTATTGGCCTTGGATATGTCCCTTATGATCTTGCAAAACCCTATATCGAGGCAGGGAAATTAATGGAGGTTCTATCTGATTGGAGTTTGGAGTGTGAAGGGCCCTATCTTTATTATCCCAGCAGACGTTTGCATTCACCAGCTTTCGCGGCGTTTGTCGAGGCAATGCGTTATCGAAGCTAATCATGAAGTGGGGAGTTGGCAGAAACCTTTGATTATGGAGGCATTTTTTGTAGTCTCCACATGCCTTTTGTATGTGTAAGCACGGGCTGGACTGAAACCTTCATGATCGGAGTGCCCATTCATTCTATGGTGATGTAATGGGATGAAACATCTTCATGAAAATTGTGATTTTTTGATCTGTATTTATTGAAAATTCTGAAATATGAAATGAAAACGGCATTCCTAATAAATTTAGAATATCTCTCTGTCGGGAAAAGAGTATTGTATAATAATCGCCTTATCCTGCATCCCTTTGTGGAACTGGGATATTCAAAAATCATTCTTGATCCGCCGATATGCCTGATGATTGAAGAAGCAGTCGTGCCAGTTTTCCGGCCTTTATCACAGGTCCGGGAGGGTAAAAGACTTGGCCAGCAGTATAGACGCCTTCCATTAACAGGATCAATCCGTCCGTCAGCAGATCGGGGTCATTTGCTTTCAGGTTAGATACTTTCTGCTGTATCCATTCGCGTATTTCGTGTTTCAGACGTGCAGCCTCCCGGCGTACGGGATGGTCTGGATCTGGATATTCGACAATTGCATTGGTCAGCGCACAACCACGATAGCCGGGTTGGGCTGCCCGCAGGGCCAGATCGTCGAAATAGGCCAGAATCTGTGCGCGGGGGTTATCTGGGTGGTTGTGACAGATTGCGTCGATCCGCCCCCAGAACGTCTGCTGGTAATCAATTAGGTACGCAGTCGTCAGCCCATCCTTGGATTCAAAAGCCCTGTAGAGGGAGGGTTTGGTGACGCCAGCTTTCTGAACGATCTCATCGACCCCAACCGCACGTATCCCCTGATTATAGAACAGTTCACGCGCCGAGCTTCGGATTTTATCTGCAGCACAGGGATGGGGCACAGCTTTGTGAGACGACATTTCCAAACTCATGACTTGACGATGTTACCGATCGGTACTTATGGTTGGGATAACAGAACTTACCGGTCAGTAATATGAAGATTTCCGTTCCCCGAAACAAGAGAACACAACGACCACATGTTTTCGTTCTGGTGGTTGGGCTTACGTTTCTCTCTCTGCTGGTTTCTGCCGGTGTGCGGGCGACACCGGGTGTTCTGATAATGCCGTTGCAGGAAACATTGGGCTGGAGCCGGAGCAGCATTTCCATTTCTGCCGCTGTAGGAATCTTTCTTTATGGTCTTGTCGGGCCATTTTCCGCGGCTCTTATGCAGAAATTCGGAATCCGCCGCATGTTGATCGGTGCATTGTTGCTGATTGGCCTGTCCGCATTGCTGTCACTGGATATGACACAGCCGTGGCAGTTTTTTCTGACCTGGGGCGTATTGACCGGTTTCGGCACCGGGGCGGTGGCAATGGTGCTGGGGGCCACGGTGGTAAACCGCTGGTTTGTGGCCCGGCGCGGTACGATCATGGGCCTGCTGGCCGCCAGCACGGCAACCGGTTCATTACTGTTCCTGCCTGGCCTGGCCGCACTTGTTCATCAGTTCGGGTGGCAGGCCGCAGTCATGGCTGTTGCCGCAATGACCCTGATATTGGTGCCGCTTGTGGCTTTTTTCCTGCCCGAACATCCGCAAGATCGTGGGTTGGTGCCCCATGGGGCCGCGCCGGATCATGCGCCGTTGCGATATATGGACCAGAACCCATTACAAACAGCCATCACAGCATTGGTGATGGCCGCACAAAAGCGGGATTTCTGGTTTTTGTTTGCCACCTTTTTTGTCTGCGGCTTCACCACCAATGGCCTGATTGGCACGCACTTCATCGCGATCTGTGCCGATCATGGTATCGGTGAGGTCCCGGCGGCGGGATACCTTGCCATGATGGGGATGTTTGACCTTTTTGGCACCACATTTTCTGGGTGGCTGACGGATCGGCTGGATGCGCGCTGGTTGCTGTTTTCCTATTACGGCCTACGGGGTGTGTCGCTCATTGCGCTACCCTTCATCGATTTTTCGCCCGAAAGCCTGACCATCTTTGGAATATTCTATGGTCTCGACTGGATCGCAACAGTCCCGCCAACCCTGCGTCTAAGCAACATTGCGTTTGGTGAGCATTCGGCCCCCATTGTGTTTGGCTGGATCGTTTTCGGACATCAGATCGGGGCTGCCTGCGCTGCGTCTCTCGCCGGCCTGCTGCGAGAGGCGCAGGGAAGTTATCAGGATATGCTTGTGCTTGCGGGTCTCGCAGGCGTGATGGCTGCCTTCCTTGCCATAGGTATTGGCGGTCATCGGAATTTGCCAAAGCCCGTGAGCTGAGCAAATGGGGGACAGCAATACGGGTCATGCAACATTTGACAGGATGGGACCGCATGACTTTTGGGGGTGTTGGGTGCCGCTCTCCCTACAGGTGCGCCGTTGCCTTGTGGGCTGAACTCCCTTGATACGGGCAACGGCTATTCAGGCAGTTTCTCAGGTTGTGTGGCTATGGCTGTCCCATCGGGACATCATGTAATCTACTGTTTTTCATCAATTCGGGGCTGTTTCATTTTCCTTGTACCTGTCCTGATGTGTCGGGATGGGACGCGTGCGTTTTTCCAGTATGCGCAGCACTGGTAACAGGAGGATAATCATTACCGCCCCCGCGGCAGCCAGCAGGGTGAAACCCTGAAAAAATGTATGGAAGATGGAGAGGCTGTCCCTGATAGACGCCGTGGTGTGCAGATGGCGGATGCCCATTGTATTTGCCAGTACGCTGCCGCCGTACATCGCCACACCGGTGGAAATATAATAGACGGCAACGGACATATTGCGCACACGTGGGGCCAGGTAAGTCATGATGACCGACAGGCCGAGGCCATTCATGATCAGTCCAGCCACCGAGATGGCGGCATAGGCCCCGAACATGCCCCATGGGGCGCGGAGCCCGGATGCCGGACCCGCCGTATTCATGTATAGGATCAGAAAGCCTATGACGATGAAAAGTGATCCGCATGCATATTTCGTCGAGAGTGCAATGGTGCCGAACTTTTTATCCAGAAAGCGGTAAAGCGCGACGAATGCGGGCCCGATCAGCATGGTCAGGCCCGCATTGATGGCGACAATCTGCGGTGCATCAAGCTGGAAGAGCGTAATCCCCCCCAGGCTGAACTGGCGGTTGAGGTTATGTAAGGCATAAAGCACAAAGGTCGAAGTCGTCTGTTCATCGAAAATGCCGTAGAACATGGCCTCCGCAACCAGGATCAGACAGAGTATGATGCCTGGACGCTCCGTGACTGTGGCATTGTGCCATAGCACGGTCCAGAATACCGGGATTGCGCTGGTAACGATCCAGAATATCCAATGACCGCCAGCCGGGAAATTCAGGATAATCCAGTAGAACAGGGCGACAAGGCCGATCTCGCCCATCGCCCGGGGGACGGCCTGTCCCGCGTCAGACCTTTCGCCAGCACGATTTGTTGTGGTGCCCCCTTGCGGTTCACCGCCCAGGCTATGTCTGTTAAGCAGGGCCGTTATCGCGCCGAGGAACAGCCCCGTCGCACATATCCCGAATGCAAAGGCATAGCCATACCGCTTGCCGATCCATGGCACGAGGAGAAACGAGAACATGGCCCCAAGATTGACGGCAAAGGTATAAAGGGTCGCAAGACCGTCAGCCGATCGTTCCTTGGTTGCATGGCGTAGGACCAGCATTGCCATATTCGTGCGTGTCAGGCCGTTCGTAACCGCGATGGTTGCCGTGGCCGGAAGGAAGAGCATGGGCCATGTCGTAGACAGACCGAGCAGGACGAGGGCTGTAAACTGGATAAGGCAGCCATAAAGGACCGTTCGCGTTGGGCCAAGTAGCGCCTCACCCAGACGGCTGCCCAGCAGTGTGCTGACCAGTGCAAGAGCGTTGAAGCTGCCAACGAACAGGTTGGCCTGCGGCGCGGGCAGCCCGCGTATATCCAGCAGGTAGATCAGCAGAATGCTGAGCATGCCATAGAAGCTGAACCGCTCGGCAGCTTCCAGGAACAGGGCCACCGCCAGACCGTATTGTCGCGCTGGTAAGGTGGCTGGCAGGGGGCTGCCCGGTATTTTGGGGGGCATGTTAGAAAGACGCGTGCACGGATCCGAAGAACTGTCGGGGTGCGCCAATGAACAGGGTTGGAGAATCCCCGGAGATGGGATAGCCGAACAGCCCCATGCCGCCGACATAGGTGGTGTTGAAAAGGTTATAGATGTTGAAATTGATGCCGAAGTTTTTCATGAACCCGATTGATCCGAAATTATAGGATGCCGACAGACCGGCCAGCCAGTATGGCGCAACATGGGTATCGTTGACATAGGAAAGCGGGCGGGAGCCGGTATAAGTTGCATTGAAGGTCACGCGTGCCCGGCGATAGGCATAGGACAGGCTGGTTTTGTACATCCAGCTTGGATAACCCACCTGCTTTTTCCCCTTCAGGTTATAATAGGTCCCCTCATAGTCAACGCCACCGCCATATTGTTCCTTGGCGTAGCTCAGGCTGTTGAAGAATTCGAGCCCCTTGACCGGACGTAACGTCAGGGATGCATCCACGCCGGTGATTGCCTCCTTGCCTGTATTGACGAAGGAATTGATGGGATCGGTTGGTGTTCCCGCCGTGATATTTTCCAGCCGGTTGTAATACTCAACGTGGTAGGCATCTGCCTGTGCTGAAATTTTTGCGCCATTGTAACGATAACCTCCAAGGAAGGTCCAGGTACGTTCAGGGCGGATTTTTGTTTTGACAGACTGGAATTCAGACTGGTTTTCAACCGACCACGCGCCATCGGACATCAGGAAAGGGTTATAAGTATAGGCGCGCATGTTTTCCGCAATGTCGATATAGAATTCGTGATGGCTGAGGAAATGATAATCTAATGAAACATGCGGGAGAAAGGCGCTAGCGGCTGTCAGGCTGCCGCGGGGAAGTTCGGCCTGTCCGGTCAGGGACTGGTTATTATAGCTTGCACCGCCATGGGTCGTCGTTATCAGGGAGCGGAAACCCGCACTGATCTGGAGATTGGGCAGGATGTCGTAAGTGTCCTGCAAGTGAAACTGGAAAGTGTTGGTGTTGAAGGAATCCGAAAACCATGTTGCATAGGGATTACGGAAAGGGCCCATCGCATTGCGTGGCGTTCCCTGGCCAAGTGCTGGCTGACTGTAGAGTTCGGCAGGGAACGAGTATGAATTGTTTTCATACCATACGCCGGTGTCAATGTGATTTCCGGCGATCGTATAACGAAAAGACTGCGTGAACCCGATCCTGCGAATGCCCTGGTGGCTGACGAGTTGGGAAAATGGTGCCCCGGTCGGGGATGGGAACGTCGGGCTTGCTTCATAGTCACCACTGGACACATGGGCATACAGGACCGTATTTTCTTCAAGATGCGGGGCCAGAGTCAATTGGCTGGTAATGGCGGACAGATAATTACGCTGGATCTGTGCACCGTCATATTGTGTGGCATTTGATTCATCGGTCGCATTGCCCAGTGAGGCGATGTTGGATGTGTAGTTGCCCTGTGCCGCAGCATATGCCTCCGCATAATTGGGTGTCAGGAAGTCAGAGCCTGTCGCCCCAAATTTCTTTAGCATGTTCAGGCTGTAATTCATGTAATTGTACTGGTTGAATTCGGACCAGTCGAAGATGGCGCTGATCTTGCCCCGATCCTGGATCGGCTGGACAAGTTTGAAGTTCGCCTGATACTCTAGCTGGTCGCCGTACCCCTTCCATTTGTCGTTGTCGGTGCGGGCAAAACTGGCACGGAATTTTGTGCCTGTTGCATTAAGGGCACCACTGTCAACGCTACCAAATGTGCGGAATGTTGCGTTGCTGCCAAATGTCTGTGACAGGTTCCCTCCGGCTTTGTCCGCTGGATCGGATGTAAAATACCGGATCACGCCGCCCAGGTTTTGCGCCGATGGAACATCCACGGCCCCGGCCCCCTGTGAAACACCAATCGATGAAATATTGTCCTGAATCACGGCTTCGTTAATATCGAGGCCATTATATTGCATGAACCCCTGATCCCCCAGAGGAATGCCATCCAGCGTTGCCCCGATCTGCGATTGGGTGAACCCACGCAGATATAGCGTATTGGCAACCCCATCGAGGCCGAAAGGATCATCCGAACCGAAGCTGACGCCAGGCGTGGTTGCGGCAAGGATCTGGAGCGGGCTTGTGCCAGGCACGAAGCGATCCATGACTTCGCGGCTGACGAACTGTTCTGGCCCGTGGGAGACATGCCGGTTCCCTGATACAGCAATGGATTCCATGCTCGGTGCGGTATCAGGGTGTGGCTGTTGCTGCCTGTCGTGATGACGTGCCTTATTCCCACCACTGATCGTACGATGTGTGAGGGCAACGTCCGCTCCGTAGGACCGTCCAGTCCATATGATGACCGTTGAGAATAGGAACAGACTAAACGTTTTCATGAGTGGAATCCAAAATTAACTTTTTAAAAGTTGTTTTTGGCTTCTATCTTTCGACATATATCATGTCAATTGATTAATATATGAAATAACAATATATAAACACTATATTTTATAGCTATTTATGGGGAGATATCACGTCCAACAGATTTCTATATGTAACTGTAAAGGCATTTGTTGCCTGATCTGATACGGCTTCGGCATCATGGTAGTAAGAAATGGCATCAAGTTATTGCGGATTTTTATAAGGTATTTATATGTAATTTGGTATTTAAATTGTATAATAATAAAGTTTTTAATGGTGCTTATTTTTGTTTTTATATTTGTTTTATTTTATATGTATCTCTTATGGTCATTTTGTAGTGTTGAATCTGCTCCATACTGTCTGATTTTCTTATCAGATCGAACATGTCAAATTTCACGAAAAAACATGATAAATAGTCTTTGGTTTACGTAAAAATAAACCGGAAATTTACTGTCGGCCGCCTATTTTCAAGGCATTCAACCTTGGGTAAAATCTTGCAACCTGCTCTGAACAGGCAAGGCCGGGCATTATGGAGGCTTGAACCGTCACTCGGGCCACCACTGGCTTTGGGGCATGGCACGATGTTTTCGTGTGTCCTTGTATCGGGCTTACGTTTAAGCAAACCCGAGAAAGGTCAGGATTGTAGGGTCAATGTTCAGTAATCGTTGGTGTTCCTGTGAAAATCTGTGGCAGATTTTCATTACTGATCTATTGACCCGGACTGTTCGATAATAACCCTTATGCCCCATGTCTTCCCGGCATCATTTGTTGTGAGAACAACCTGATATGTTCCATTATTGGGAATGATGATATGGTCGAGTGGTGTATCTGTTGCAGGCCACGTAATGTTTTTGTCATCATAATGCTTCAAAGACACCGTCATAGGCATAGATGATGTGGCGGTAATACCGCTTATGATGGCAGCCTTTTGGATATCTTTCGGCAGCAATGTTTCAATCGCGCGGATATCCACGTCCCCCCCGCGGTTGGACGGAATGCTCAGGATGGCGGAAATACATGTTCCGTATTCCTTATAGCTATCACTGGTGCAGGGCGATTGGGTTGTCACGCTGGCCGGGGTGCCATCGGGCAGTTTCACATCGGTCGCATATGCGTGACCAATCATTGTCAACGCTGGAACAAGGGCAAAAAACATTTTTCTCATAGTTACAGAGACACCTTATGGAGAATTACGATAAACTCACAATCCTATCTGATGGTTTAAATTTCTCCCCACAGGATACGCGTAGCAGCATCGGTCAGTTAACATACGATCTTATAATAACATATTCCCTTTGGAAAATCTTTCCATTGAGTGAGGTGGAGTGCCATATGAGGCCCGGCGATGGCATTTGTGGGGATATATCATGCATCCAGTGCAATGCATGACGGTGGCATGTTATATCATCCCTTGGCATGTTTTTGTCCGCTATGGCTTTGGTGGGAAAATGCAGTTCCGGTTGAACGGGCCTTATCTCCCTCGCATCGAAGTTACAAAAAATTTCATCCAGTGCTTTACCGACTGTCGCGATATGGGGCGCAGAATGCGACATATCAAGATAAGTCAGGTGATAGGTTAATAAACCCGGCTGTAATTTTATGTAGGCCAATATGTGATGAGATCCATCATCAATGATATGTTGCTTTTTTGTAACTTGAGACTGAGGCTCTGACCTGCATCCTCAATGAATATGCCTGCAATGATGACAGGTCTGGTTATGGTCGTTGAGAGATGAAGTCTAATGCTGATATAAATTAAGAGAAGAACATGTTATATGATATGAAATGACCGGGTCATTTGTAACGGCAAGTGTTCAGTCAATGCCCTAGAATATTCGAAATACGATATGACGCACCATATTGAGAGATACAGAGTTATATTTTTATGAAAAAACTTACGATGGTGCCGCTCATTCTGTTATTGAGTAGCTGTTCTGGTGTCGGTTCCCAGAGACTGGATCGTGATCAACTCGATTATTCCCAAGCACTGATTGGCTCTTCCAAGCAGCAAACGCTTTTGAATGTCGTACGCTTGAGATATGCGGATACGCCAGGATTTCTGGATACAACCCAACTGATTTCTGGGTACCAATTGCAACGCAACATTTCCATCGGGGTGGGGTCAGACTCTAATCCGCTGCGACCTGCAGGCTCTATCGGGGCGCAGATACAAGAAAGCCCGACTTTTACATTCCAGCCGGTGACAGGGGATGCTTATGCCCAGACGTTTTTGCGTCCGCTTCCTCCAGGTAGCCTGCTGCCCCTGGCGATGGGGGGATTGCCGATAGACATCTTGTTCCGTCTGGCGGTTCAGTCTGTTAATCTGATTAATAATGCGGGTTCCATAGGGGGAGATGTCGGGAAAGGTTCGCCCGAATTTTTTGAACTTATCTATGACCTTCGTCGCTTGCAGATAGCTGGCCTTTTAGGGATTCAGCTTGAACATAGTGAGGAAATACCGGGGAAGACCCCTGCGTTTGATCGGGTATTCCTTACGGTGTCACCAACCAATGATCCACTTCTGGCCGAAGTTGTGAAGGCTACGCGTCGTTTCTTTGAAATGGGTCCAAAGGATGAGCGTGTGGAAGTGGTATATGGTGCAGGAAAACCGCAACATGGCCAGATCAGGCTTCTGACCCGCACAATGCTGGGGGTTCTGGGGCAGATTGCATATCAGATTGATGTTCCCCAAGAGGATATTGATTCTGGGCGCACGCTTCCAAAAATAATATCAATTGGTCGCAATACAAAACCTACAGTTTTTATTCATGTCAGCAATGAACTCCCTCGTGTGTCATTTGTTGAGATAAAATACAATAAAAAATTCTATTATATTTCTGATACGGATTTTCCTAGTAAGCTTGGTTTTACAATGCTTCAGATACTTATGGAACTTTCAAAAACCACAAAAAATCCAGGTGCGGTTCTTACAATACCTGTAAATGGATAGTTTTTTATTTTTCACTTTATATGGCAGAAGAGTTTTATTTTTTTTGATGGGTGAATTTTATTCCAAGACGTCTACTATCTACCACTCTGGCTGGGATCGGGAAGAGGGGGCGGTCCTTCATTTCGTCGGAAGCCATGGACGTCTTATCCCTTCTTTCCGGCGTGGCTGGTGTAGTATTGTTTCCTGTATGGATGGAATGACCTTCCGCACTTTTCATGGATCAATAGCCCCTACATGGGCACAATGACCATGCTTGGCATGCAGGTAAGCTCTTGAGGTCTTGCATGCTGTGGTTTCATGCTGTGGTTAAGGATCTTTGCCATGTATCAACGTCTGTCCCGTACTGTCCTGCTGGTGGCATCCATTTCCGCCATCCCGACCTTTGCCTCTGCCCAGGCTGTTGCCGATCCCGCACAGGTCCAATCGGGTGCCTACACCATCGAACCCGGCCATACACAGGTTGGTTTTTCACTCCTGCATTTCGGGTTTACCTATTATGATGGTATGTTTTCGAATGTTTCCGGGACACTGGATCTGAATGCCAGGGTCCCTGCACAATCGAAGCTGTCTGTAACGATCCCGATTGCCTCCGTGCAGACAACAAGTGATAAGCTTACGGCGGAGCTCAAGGGGGAGCAATGGCTTGATGCTGCGAAATTCCCAACCGCAACATTCATTTCCACAGAGGTAAAGTCAATTGGTAAGGCCGACGCCATGGTCAAGGGCAATCTGACCCTGCATGGTGTGACGAAACCCGAGATATTGAAGGTACATTTCATCGGTGCGGGCACCAACCCGATGGACAAAAAATACACTGCTGGATTCGAAGCAACGGGTACAATAAAGCGTAGCGATTTCGGTGTGAAGACGTACGTCCCCTATGTCGGTGATGAAGTGAAGTTGCGTATCGCAGGCGCATTTGAAAAGCAGGAATGACGTTTTGCACCCCCCTGCATCGGGCCTGTCGAAGCCACTGGTTTTGGCAGGCCGGGTGAAAGCAGGCTGTGTGCGGCATGGCTGTTGTCGATGTCCAGCCGCCTTTGTGGAAGGTTGCTTGTGGTTAGTGCATATCCCATTCTGGTTTGCCCTTGAAGTGACCGGCAAGAAAATCTGATAGTACGCGGACCTTTAAGGCAAGATGGCGTGCTGAAGGATATAGTGCGTGAACGCCAAGCGCAGGTGGTTCAGCATCGCGCAGAAGCGTAACCAGCGTGCCTTTGTAAATTCCGGGACCAGCGATGAAGCTTGGCAGGCATGCGATGCCCAACCCCCGCTCCGCCGCAGTCATGCAGGCTTCACCGTTTGAAAATGCAATCCTCCCCGAGATGGGCACTGACATAGGTTGACGCGAAGTCGGGTTGCAGAAGGACCAGATGTTGGGCGTTCGGAAATTGGTATCGATGATACAGGCATGGCGTGACAGTTCGTCCGGGTGGGTTGGGACGCCGTGTATCGCAAGATACCCGGGCGAGGCGACGGTAACGATCCGGGTGTCGCATAACCTGCGTGCGATCAGACTGCTATCGGAAAGCCGCCCGATGCGCACGGCAAGATCAAAGCCATCCTCCACAAGGTCAGCCAGGTGATCCGAAAAACTGACGTCGAGGCGAATGCTGGAGTAGCGGTCCGCAAAGGCAAGCAGGGCAGGCATCAACTGGATATTGCCAAATGACATTGGCGCGGTGATTCGCAACCGTCCTGATGGAGTGCCGGAGATATTACGTATGGAAGCATCCAGGTCGTCGCGTTGTGCGAGGATGACCTTGATCCGTTCGTAATAGGCCTGCCCGATTTCCGTTGGGGACAGTGCGCGCGTCGTCCGCTGTATCAGTTGTACGCCCAGTTCGGATTCCAGGCGGGACAGCATCTTGGATGCCTGCCCGCTGCTGACGCCGATGCGTTCAGATGCGGCGACAAAACTTCCCGTCTCCAGAATGGCGACAAACAGTCGGTCAAGGTTCAAACGATCAACCATGGAGCATCATTATAGCAGATGCCCCAAAAAGATAGCAGGCAGGCATGTAAGGGACTGTTGAAAAATATGGGACTGATAACATACTGGGATGATAAAAGTTTTTGTGATGCTTCTGCCAAAAGTTCTGAGAGGTATCGCTTTATCAAGGGATAAGATAACGTCTGGAATGTTCCCTTTGCTTATCAATGGGTTGTTTTTGAATGGTCTCTGAATGTCAGTGAGATGCCATCCGGTGTGGCCGGGACGCACGAAAGATGATGTGGGTGATTTTCATGCGCAAGCCCGCACTTGTAATCCCTGTGTCCGGGGCGGACGAAGGGGCGCAGGGCTAAAAGCCTGCTGTCTGGAGCATTTCCATCGAAAACCGGTTCGGTGAAAATGCTCCAGTTTATGGTTTTTACGCGCATCTTCATCTGTTTGAATGCACGCATTCAAACAGGATCTGCCCTAACTTGCTTGTCCCGCCATTTCCGGCCCATGCCTATCCAAGTTCGCGTGCCATTTTTTCACGATCCAGCTTGCCTTCCCATGCACCGATAATGACCGGGGCGACGCAGTTCCCCGCCAGGTTGCCCACGGCACGGGCAATCCCGATAAACCAATCCACCGCCAGTAACATGGTCAGGCTGGCGAGCGGGATGGAGGGCATGGCCTGCAGGGTTGCGGCCAGCACTACGATCGCGATGCCGGGCACACCATGTGCACCCTTGGATGTAAACAGTGCCGCCGTTAGCATGATGGCCATCTGCCAGAAGCTCAGGTGCGTTCCCGTTGCCTGCGCAAGGAAGATCACCGCAAGCCCGAGGTAGATCGACAGGGCGTCAAGGTTAAAGGAATATCCCGCCGGAACCACAATCCCGACAACCTGTGAGGATACACCCAGCCGTTCTAGTTTTGCCATGACACTGGGTAGCACCGCATCAGATGTGGTGGTCGTGAAGGTGATGGCCAGTTCTTCGCGGAAGTAGCGTGCAAAACGCAAAGGCCTGACCCCTGCCATCCGCAGGCAGCCGCCCAGCACCACGGTCAGGAACACGATGATGACAAGATAGTACAGCCCGACGAATGCCGCCAGGTGCATGATCGCATTTATGCCATAGCGGGCGGTTGTCGTTGCCATCGCGCCAAAGACCCCCAGCGGGGCAAGCGAGATGATAACGCGCATCATGCGTGAAAACAGGGTGGAAAGGGCCTCCAGCAGATGCACAAGCGGCGTTCCCGCCGGGCCGATCAGGCTGAGGCAGCATCCAAACAGGATCGCAAAGAACAGGATTTGCAAGATGTTGGCCTGGGCAAAGGCGTCGGCGGGCGAATGTGGGACCAGTGATACGATGAACCCCGTAATGCCACCATCATGCAGGAGGCTGGCATTATGCGCATAAGACGCCACCATGCGGGTGTCTTCGTCCGTCGGGGTAAAGACAATGGCCCTGCCGGGCTGGAGCAGCATGGCCACCCCGACCGAGCCAAGAAGCACGAATGTGGTCATGCCCTCGAAATAGAGCAGGGCTTTCGCCCCAAGACGCCCGACGTTGCGCAGGGAGCCGGCCCCCACAATGCCCATCGTCACGATGCAGAACAGCAAAGGCCCCACGGCCATCACGATCAGGCGCAGGAAAATGTCCGTGACCCAACGTGTCTGCATGGCAAGGGCAGGGTCGATCACCCCGAGCCCCAGGCCCAGCACGCTGCCGATGACAACCTGCCAGAACATGCCGGGACGCCATGTGCGATGTGCTGTCCCGGTGGGGGAAAGGGGGGCGGTGTTCATGCAGCTATCCTCGGGAAGGGGCCGGTCAGGCGGCTGGGGCAGGGGGGGCGATGATTTGCCGCAGTTCGTCGGGAAAGCGGAGCGATGACAGGACAAGTTCGTCAAGCCCTATATCCCTGTAGGCGTCGATGGCGGTACGGACTTCCCTTGCCGTGCCTGCAGCGGCATGGTTGGCGATAATGCGGTCGTCAATCAGGTCGTCCACCCGTGCCCAGTCGCCTGCGGCATAGGCTTCGCGTAATGCGTTCTGGTCCAGGGTGCTGCCCGCGCAGGCAAGGTTTTCGCGATGATGTTCCCCACGCAGGACAAAGGCCAGAGCGCGGCGGACCTGCTGGCGGGCTTCGTCACCATCAGGGGCGACGGCGGTGTAAACGAGTGCCGATTTATACACCGTCCGTCCACTGCGTGCCTCGCCCGCCCTGACGTGATCAAGCGCACGGGCGATGAATTGTGGTGAAGTGCCCGCACTGATCAGTACGCCATCGGCCTGCGCTCCGGCCAGTTCAAGCATGCGTGGCCCTGACGCGGCCACCATGATGGGAATATCGTGCGGCCGGGCGGAAAGGGTACGACCGGCGATCGTGAAACATTGGCCCGCATAAGTAACGTTGCCGCCATCAAGAAGTCGGCGGGCGATCTCGATGGTCTCACGCATGGTCTGCAACGGACGGGCCGCCTGCATGGATATGGATTCAAGGTCGCGTGGTGATCCCGTGCCAAAGCACAGGACCACACGGCCGGGAAACCATTCATCCAGCGCAGCCGCCGCCATCGTGGCATAGACCGGGTGAACGGTGTAGGGACTCATGGCCATCAGCGCGATACCCAGCCGTCGCGTCTGCTGCAACGCCATGGTGCTGTTGACGATGGGTTCGCGCTGGAACAGGTGCGATGCCATCCAATAACGCGCCAGGCCGCATTCATCCGCCGCAAGGGCCAGTTGCGTCAGGTCGGCGGGAGGTGTCGCCCCATCGGACGACAGGCTGAGTTTCATTCCGTCATAACTCCGGGATGACCTGTTCGGCGAAAATCTGCATCTGTTCACATAATTCGTCGGGCGAACTTGCGGCAAAATACAGACCAAGGAAATGGGTTACCCCGGCGGCTATCAGCCTATGCATCTTGGCCACCACGGTCTCCACGCTACCGACAAGGTTGATGTCCTCCATCCCTGTGGCGGACTGTCCCTTCAGGGTGGATGAACGCAGCGACATCAGGTGTTTGTGCATCTGGCTTTGCTGGTATTTTGCAATCGCTTCCTCGTCTGTCCTGGCGACATAGGCGACGAATTGCGGGGCAATGGCAATCGTGTCGGGGTCTCGGCCTTCCGCCGCGGTATAGTCACGCAGCATGGAAACCATATTGCCAAGCTGCCCCGCAGGCATGCCGGCGGGGATCCATCCGTTGCCCCACCGCGCCACACGTTGCAGGTGCTGCACCGAATTGCCACCAAAATATAGCGGCAGGTCGGGTTGTAATGGTTTGGGAAAGAACTCGACATCGCGAAAATGATAGTATTTACCCTGAAAGCTTGCCTCACGTTCATTAAACAATTCGCGCAGGGCACGTACGCCCTCTTCAACCATCTCGCCACGATGCACCTTGGCATCTGGCCACAGGGCGTTGAACTCCTCCCGGTAGGCACCGACGCCCACGCCGATTTCAAGCCGGCCGCCTGACATGTGGTCCAGGGTTGCGATCTGTTTGGCTGTCACCACAATGTCACGACGCATCGGCAGGACAAGGATGCCCGTGCCAAAGCGTAGCGTCGTGGTCTGCGCGGCCAGCCATGCATAGGTTATCAAGGGTTCCCAAAAACGTGGCGGCGTGGGGAATTCCGACCGCACATAATTCTGGGTCGTCATGTGGTCATTGCCCCACACGGAATGATAGCCGAGGGCCTCGGCATGTTTTGCAATCCGTAGCAGCGTTGACGGGTCGGAAAATGGGATGGGGAAGGTCAGCCCCTCCATCCCGGTCGGGAGGCCGACACTGACGAGTACGGTCATGTTCGTGTTCCTGCCTTGGCCATGCCATTACGATGACGATATGTTGCGTCAAGATCAACCTGTTCATTGGCATCAAGCATGACGCCATAAAGCGTGACGGCACATCGGGGGGAAACCAGGCCATTCCTGACATCGTGTGCCACGCGTTCGGGGCACCGTCGCGTGGGATCACCGATCCCGCCGCCGCCGGGCATCTTGATGGTCAGGTGCATGCCTGCCGGGATAACCTGGCGCCCCTTGCCACGCAGGGGCGTGGAATCGCCCAGCACCAGCCGCCCGGCCAACCCATCCATTCCACCCGCACGCCCACGTGGCGGGTGAAGAACGCGGTCGAAATTCGCGCTCAGGGTAAAGGGGCTGTGCTCGGTGCTGGAGACTTCCATGACCTGTCCCAGTCCCCCCCGGAATTCGCCCGCCCCCCCGGAATCGGTCCGGTATTCCTTGGAATGGATCAGGATTGGTGACATGGATTCCGTAATTTCCACCGGCACGTTGCGTACCCCGCTGGGGAATGCGGTGGCGGACAGGCCGTCGCGGCCGGGTCGTGCGCCGGTCCCGCCTGAATGGAATGACATCACATTGAATGTCCGTGCATTTGCAAGCTCTGCAGGGGCGACATCCACCATCCCTGCGCCGCCAGAGGCGAACAGGTTCCACAGGCATGATGTGCCTTCCGCCGGTACGGCAGTCGGGCCAAGGATCTGTGACAGGCACCCGATGACGACGTCAGGCAGGAGCTGTCCTATGATATGCCGTGTTGCGACTGGTAATGGATAAGGGGCGTTAAGGATCGAATCTTCGGGCGCGCAGATGCGTATCACCTCCAGCGAGCCCGCATTGTTCGGGACCCTGGGGGCGACCATGCATTTCACGCCAAAACTGGCATAAGCCTCCGTATAGCAGAACGGGACGTTGATACCGAAACGCGACGGAGGGGACGACCCTGCGAAATCGACACAGATCCCATCGGTTTCGATGCTGAGGGTCGCGCGGATCCTTATGGGCAGGTCATATCCGTCGGAATACATCTCGTAATGGCTGCGGCCAGGGGGCAGGGCGCGTATCGCATCAAGCATGGCAAGGCGCGACGTGTTGATGATGTGTTCCGAAAGCATTTCGATGTCATCAAGGTGGAATTCATCAAGCATCTGTACGAAACGCTGCTGGGCTACTGTATTGCATCCCATCAGGGAATAGACATCGCCCACCACCTGTTCGGGTTCACGCACGTTACAGTGGATGAGGTCCATCAGGGTCTGGTCGACCTCTCCCCCCCGGGTCAGATAACGGATCGGTACAAAAAGGCCCTCTTCAAAAATGGTGCGGCCTTCTGGTCCCATGCCGCGACCGCCAATGTCGATCACATGGCAGGTGCTGGCCGCCATCGCCACGACTTTCGCTGCGCGGAAAATTGGTGTCAGAACGGTAAAGTCATGAAGATGCCCGGTACCTTTCCACGGGTCGTTGGTAATGAACGTATCCCCCTCCCGCATTGTGGCGACGGGGAAGCAGTCGATGAAATGCCGGATCGCGCGTGCCATCGAATTGACATGGCCCGGGGTTCCGGTCACGGCCTGGGCGATCATGCGTCCCTGCACATCGAAAATCCCTGCGGACACATCGCCTGCTTCACGGGTGGAGGTGCTGAACCCTGTCCGCACCAGCATCAATGCCTGTTCCTCCACGACCGACAGCAGGCGGTCCCACATGACCTGTAACCCGATACGTTCCAGGCCGTCCGTCGGCGGGGGGGGCGTGTTCTTATCCTGGCTGGTCATGCCTCGATCCTTGTCATGACGATATGGCCCAGTTCATTTATTGTCGCGCCAAAGCAGGCGGATACAAAAGTTGTCGTTTCATCTTCCACAATCAGGGCCGGGCCATTGACGGTGGTCGTAACCGGCAGTTCCGCGCGCTGGTATATGGCGACATCGATCTGCCGTGACGTGCCGGGGGCGATGATCCTGCCCATGACCGGTTGCGCCGTGCCCGTGGTGGGAATGCCCGATGGCGGGGGCAGCCGGGCATCAACCGGCGCACTCAGCCGCAACGTCCATCCCGTTATCTGTACCGCAAGGTTGGGGATGGTCCGCCCGAACTGCCGGGCGTATGCTGCCTCGAACAAGGTGCGCAGGGTATCTGGGTCGCGTATCCGCGTGGGCGGGATGTGTACCTGCACTTCATGCCCCTGCCCGTGATAGCGCATGTCAGCAACCCAACGGGCTTCCAGCCTGTTGAGATTACCGCGTATCGCCGGGCCGATGACAGCATGCGCTTCCTCAAGCATGCCCTGATGCAGGCGTTCAAGGGCACCCAGCCCGGAGGTTGCATCCAGCGTCAGCAGATGGGTGCGCGCGATGTCACAGGCGATCGGGGTCAGCAGAAAGCCGATCGCCGATCCTACGCCCGCGCCCGTTGGGACAATAACCTGTCGGATACCAAGTTTTTCCGCCAGCCGCGACGCATGCAGGGGGGCGGCGCCCCCGAACGCGATCATGGTGCGTGATGTCAGGTCACAACCTTTTTCCATGGCGTGTACACGCGCGGCATTGGCCATTGATTCCTCGACAATCTCGATAACGGAACTGGCTGCCGCCGCGGGGGACTGACCCGTGATCATGCCCACGGCATCAACAAGGGCCGACTGTGCCGCAGTCGTATCGAGCTTCATGCTGCCCCCGGCGAAGGTTTCGGCACGAATGCGTCCACAGACCACGTTGGCGTCCGTGACCGTCCCGCATGTCCCACCGCGACCATAACAGGCCGGACCTGGGGTTGATCCCATGCTTTGCGGCCCGACCTGGATACGTTTCATCGCGTCCACTGTCGCGACGGAACCGCCGCCTGCCCCGATTTCCACCATGTCTATGACAGGAATGCGGATGGGAAGCCCGCTTCCCTTCAGGTGGCGGTAATGGCGCGCGACCTCGAAAAAACGTGAAAAGAGGGGCTGGTTATTGTCAATCAGGCAGATTTTTGCCGTCGTCCCTCCCATGTCGAATGATACGATTTCCGGCAGGCCATAATGCGCGGCCAGTGCCACGGCCAGTACAGCCCCACCGGCAGGCCCGGATTCCACCAGCCGGATCGGAAAGTGACGCGCATGCGCGCATGTAGCGAGGCTGCCTGAGGAGGTCACCATGAACAGGGGCGCCGTGACGCCCCGTTCATGCAGCCGGGTTTCAAGGCGCCCGAGATAGGTGTCCATCACCGGTTGCACATAGGCATTCGCACAGGCGGTGGACCAGCGTTCGTATTCCCGGATTTCGGGCGAGACCTGTCCCGACATCGTGATGGAAAGGTCGGGCGCATGGGATTGGAGAATTTCGCGTGCCCGCTTTTCATGGGCAAGGTTGGCATAGGAATGCAGGAAACATATTGCCACGCTCTGGATATCGTGGCGCCGAAAGACGTCAATGGCGGCAATGATGGCGTCTTCGTCCAGTGGCGTTATGACCTGGCCCGCAGGCCCCAGCCGTTCACGGATCGGCAGGCGCAGGTGACGCGGTACCAGCGGCGGTGGCCGTTCCATCAGGATATCGTACTGTTCGAAACGGTTTTCATAGGCCATTTCAACAGAATCACGAAAACCCTCTGTCACGAGCATGGCGCACCGTGCGCCCTTGCGTTCAATCAGCGCATTGGTGGCAAGCGTCGTGCCATGGATGATGAGGGATAAGTCATTATATCCCACATCTGCATCGTGCAGGATCAGGTCCATCCCCTGGAGGAACGCATCATCGGGCATTGCAGGGGTTGTCAGTACTTTGCGCGTGTGGACCCTGTCCCCCATGCTTAATACAAGGTCGGTAAAAGTCCCGCCTATATCAACGGAAAGTTTCGGAGTGGGCATGATATTCCCTGACTGAATTCTGGGTGTCCGGCATGGTCATGCGCCATGCCCTGTATGAAGTGAGGCCAGATCCACGCCATAGACATCGCGTGCCGTATCAAGGGCATCATCGAGGATGGCGGAATCCAGCATGGCGATGGGTGGGGAGGAGGGGGTTTTCATACCACTCGCGGTGCCCAGTACGACCACGCGGTCATGCGCGGAAATCGTGCCTGCGCGTACCAGATTTTCCACAGCGGAAAATGCAGCGGCAGAAGAAATTTCAAGCCAGGAACCTTCTGTTTGTGAAATCCTGTCCTGCCATTGCAGCATGCTGGAATCCTCGACCTTGACCGCGATCCCTTGGCTTTGCCGCAAGGTATGAAGTGACTGGAACGTGCCACGGTCGGTCCCGATGGATGTCGCGATCGACCTCCTGTTCTGGCGCGTGGCGGTTGTATATTGCGCCCCTGTTTCCATGGCATGACATAGGGAACCAGAGCTTTCCGCCGCGACCATGCGTGGCAAGCGCCGGGTCCACCCCATTTCAAGCATTTCCTTGAACCCGCGCCAGATCATCGAAAGCGCGTCGCCATAACAGACAGGGAGTACAACCCATTCCGGAATGTCCCAGCCCATGTCTTCGGCGATTTCATATGCGATGCTCTTGTATCCCTCAATCGCGATGGGGTTGCTGCCTGTCACCGGCATGCAGAAAGGGGAGATTGCAAACCAGCCCATCCGCGTGACGCCCTGCCGCAGGAGGGCAAGTCGGTCGTCGGCATGCGCAGTGACAAGGACAATCCCGCCAAGAGCGCGCATCTGTGTCATCATGTTGCGTGGTGCGTCGGGTGTTGTGAAAATCACGCAGGGCATCCCCGCCCTGGCGGCGTAGGCGGCAGCGGATGCCCCAGCATTGCCCGAGGAGCTTGAGACGATAACGGATCTGCCCGATGCCCTGGCATAGGACACCCCCACGCAGGCCAGCCGGTCCTTGAACGATCCGGTTGGGTTGCGCGTTTCATCCTTGAGCAGCAATGTCGCAAGCCCAAGTGCTTCTGCTGTCCTGTCCAGCGCAAGCAGTGGCGTTCCCCCTTCGCCAAGGGTAACGGCCTGTTGCGCCGCGACCGGCAGCATGGGGCCATATCGCCACAGGCCGCGTCCCTGTGGTGTACACGGACGTGGCGCCGTCAGGGCCGGGTCATATGTAACTTCCAGGCCGGCCGCCAGGCTCCCCGTGCAACGGGTGCATCCGTCGAGGCTGTCGCGCAGGGGGTAGGGTGTGCCACATCGCAGGCATCTTAATCCCGTGGCATAAGTGTCAGGCATGCGTGCGTTCCCGATATCAGGGTTCACAAGAATAAATCTGTTCCGCTGAGCGGAATAAACAATATGTTTCCTTGAACACGTTTCGATGATGAATTGAGACTTGCTTTCTTGTCAATTCATTGTTTAAGTTATTTCACGAAAATAACAAAATCGCGTTTTTTGTTCCGTTATATAGAACATTTTGTTTCTGGTTCTGGTTGGTATCCTGCTTTCGTTACGGATGTATCGCAACAGGTGTGTATCGTGGGGCAATGTGATGGCCATATTTGAAACGACGCAATACGCCCCGGAACATCATGCACAGGCGCAAGCCCTCCTGCGTGAAGTACAGGGCATGTCGGCACAGTCCTTGCATGCAGGGGCATTCGCCCGTGCGCGATCGCTGTCCGGTCGTGTCGTGACTTATTCGCGCAAGGTTTTTATTCCACTGACACGACTATGCCGCGATCAGTGCGGGTATTGCACTTTCGCCGCGCGCCCGGTGGATGTGCCCGCGCCGTATCTCTCGGTCGAGGAGGTATTGGCGATCGCAGGGGCCGGGCGGGATGCCGGCTGTCACGAGGCCCTGTTGACGCTGGGGGATCGACCGGAAAGCCGGTATCACGTCGCACGCGAGGCGCTGGCGCGGATGGGTTTTGACTCCACGGTTGATTATCTGGTGCATGTCTGTGACGCCATCATGCGGCAGACAGGGCTGATGCCGCATGTAAATGCGGGAATATTATCCAAAGAAGAAATGCAGCGCCTGCGTGCGGTCAGTATCTCGCAAGGGATCATGCTGGAAAGTACGGCGACGCGGTTGTGTGAACGTGGGGGACCGCATTTCGGGGCGCCGGACAAACGCCCCGAAATCCGTCTTGCCATGATCGCCGAGGCGGGGGAACAGGCTATTCCCTTTACCAGCGGGATACTGATCGGGATCGGGGAGACACGCCTCGAACGTATCGACGCGCTTCTTGCCTTGCGTGATCTTCACCGTAAATACGGCCATATTCAGGAAATCATCGTCCAGAATTTCCGTGCCAAGGCTGAGACGCGTATGCATGGGTGCGCAGAGCCGGATCTTGACGACCTGTTGTGGACCGCAGCCATGGCGCGGCGTATCATGGATGATGAGGTCAGCATACAGGTGCCCCCCAACCTGTCCTATGCCGTGTTTCCCCGTATCCTCGAAAGTGGCATTTCTGACTGGGGCGGCATTTCGCCCGTGACGGCGGATCATGTCAATCCCGAGGCGCCATGGCCACAGGTGGCGCAACTGGCCCGTGCCTGCCGTGAATACGGGCTGGAACTGGCGCAGCGCCTGCCGATTTATCCCCGGTATGCGCAGGATCTGGAACGGTGGGTCGATCCGGCGCTGCATGCGATGGTACGGCGCAACATGGATGCGGAAGGTTTTGCGCGGACGGATGGCTGGAGCCCCGGTCTGGATGTCGGTCTGCCCGCGCCCGCCATGGGCGGGAACAATGTCGGGCGTGACCTGCAGTGCATCCTTGGGCGTGCGATGCATGGTGACAGGTTGGGTCGTGCGGAGATCGTGCGCCTGTTCCAGGCCCGTGGGGATGAGGTCGAGGCCGTACGCATCGCGGCCGATGACCTGCGGCGTACGACCTGTGGTGATGTTGTGCGCTATGTCGTGACCCGTAACATCAATTATACCAATGTATGTGGGCTTTCCTGCCGTTTTTGTGCGTTTTCAAAGGGGAAGACACATGAACATCTGCGCGGTGCGCCTTATGATCTTGCGTTGGAAGAAGTTGCACGACGCGCGCGTGAGGCATGGGAACGCGGGGCAACGGAGGTGTGCATGCAGGGCGGGATCAGCCCTGATTATACACATCAGACCTATATGCAGTTGTTGCGTACGGTCCGGCAGGCAGCACCCGGATTGCATGTCCATGCATTTTCCCCGCTGGAGATCGCGCATGGCGCCCGGCTGGCCGGTGTATCGCTGACAACATATCTCGAACGCCTTCAGGAAGCTGGCCTGGGGTCCTTGCCAGGGACAGCGGCCGAGATCCTTGATGATGGGGTGCGTGAGCGCCTTGCCCCCGGTAAGCTGGGAACGCGCGGATGGCTGGAGGTGGTGGAGGCCGCGCATGCGGTCGGGCTGCGCACCACGTCCACGATCATGTTCGGCCATATCGAATCCCCCCACAGTTGGGCCGCGCACCTGCTGCACCTGCGTGACCTGCAAGGCAGGACGGGGGGATTTACCGAGTTCGTCTGCCTTCCTTTCGTACATATGGAGGCCCCGATGTTCCTGCGCGGTGAATCGCGCATCGGGCCGACCTGGCGCGAAGTGGTCCTGATGCATGCGGTCGCGCGGCTGGTGCTGAATTTCTCAATCCCCAATATCCAGGCATCATGGGTCAAGCTTGGCGCGCCGGGGATCGGGCGGTTGTTATCGTGCGGGGCGAATGACCTGGGCGGGACATTGATGGATGAGAGTATCTCGCGTGCTGCTGGCGCCGTGCATGGGCAGGAGTTCAGCCCGGCGCAGATGGAAGACGTAATCATGGCATCGGGGCGCCTGCCCCAGCAGCGTACGACATTGTATCAGGCGGTACACGAAGAACGCCGGGCCTGCAGCATGCAGGCGCGCCCACTGGAGGCCAGGGTGCAGACACCGTGGAAAAAACGCAGGGATCATTTCTAGCAAGCAAACGTTATCCCGATCGGGATGGGGGTATAATGCTCAGGTTTGGTTACAAGGCTTCGGCAGAACAGTTTTCGCCCACACAACTGCTGGCACTTGCCTGCGCGGCGGAGGAGGCGGGGTTTGATTCCGTTTTCATCAGCGATCATTTCCAGCCGTGGAAGCATACGGACGGGCATGCGCCATTTTCGCTATCATGGCTTGGCGCGGTTGCGGCCCGCACCGACAGGATCGTGCTGGGCACCAGTGTTCTGACCCCTACATTCCGCTATCACCCGGCTATGGTGGCGCAGGCGTTCGCGACGTTGGGGGTCATGTTTCCCGACCGCTTCATCGTCGGGGTCGGAACGGGTGAATCCCTGAACGAGGTCCCGGCGACAGGTATTGCATGGCCGGAATTCCGCGAACGTTTTGCCCGCCTGCGTGAGGCCGTCGATCTTATGTGTGCCTTGTGGACGCAGGAGCGGGTCACTTTTGACGGGCAGTATTATCATACCCGGAACGCCACCCTGTATGACCGGCCAGATGTCGCGCCCCCTGTCTATGTCGCAGCGGGCGGCCCGCTTGTCGCGCGTTATGCCGGGTATATGGGGGACGGGTTCATCTGTACCAGCGGAAAGGAACCCGCATTTTATGATGAAAAGATCATTCCAAATATTGAACAGGGCCTGTCACGGCGGGAGGGCGCGACCAGCGGTTATGGCCGGATGATCGAGATGAAGGTGTCATTCGATACGGACATCAAGGCCGCGCGGGAGGCCACGCGCCATTGGGCAGCGCTGGCTCTGTCCGCCGAGGAAAAGCATTCGGTGGCCGACCCCATGGAAATGGAGGAACTGGCCCGCGCGCTCCCGCTGGAGCGAGCGGCCGCCCGGTGGCAGGTTTCTGCCGATCCAGAGGAACATGTGGAACAGGTTGCAGCTTACATCAGGCGTGGTTTCAACCATCTGGTGTTTCATGCTCCCGGCCCGGACCAGCAGCGTTTCCTGTCGCTGTATGCGAAAGAGATCCTTCCGCGCCTGCGGCGACGGTTCGGGGCGGCATGAATACCGCACAGTACACCGCCATTGCCCTGCCTGGCATTCCCGACGTGCGCAAAGGGGATGACCTGGCGCGGATTGTCATGGATGCGCTGGATCAGATGGGGCAGGTGTTGCAGCATGGTGATATCATCGTGTTGGCCCAGAAAATCGTCTCTAAGGCGGAAGGTCGCGTTGTCCTCCTTGATGAGGTGACTGTCACGCCCGAAGCCCGCGACCTGGCGCACCGCGTCAAGAAAGATCCGCGGCTTGTCACTCTTGCGCTTGCGGAATCGGCGCGTGTCGTGCGGGCGCTGCCGGGATTGCTGATCCTTGAGCATCGATTGGGATTTGTCATGGCGAATGCAGGCATAGACCAGTCCAATGTCAGCAGCCCTGATGGGCAGGCATGCGCCTTGCTGCTGCCAGTTGACCCTGATGAAAGTGCACGCAGGGTAGCGGATGCCCTGTATGCCCGCACCGGGTGTCGTATCGCGGTGCTGGTCAATGACAGTTTCGGTCGCCCATGGCGACAGGGTACCGTCGGGGTGTGCCTGGGGGCGGCAGGGTTTCCTGCCGTGCAGGACCTTCGCGGGGAATGCGATATGAATGGTCGTGTCCTGCACAGCACCGTCGTGGGACTGGGCGATGAAATCGCCGCCGCGGCATCCCTGCTGATGGGGCAGGCGGCACAGCGGCAACCGGCTGTGCTGATCCGCGGATATGCATGGGACGCGCCGGAATGCAATGCCCGCGCACTTGTGCGTCCGCTTGCGGAGGATCGGTTCCGATGACATATGACCATGTTGCAGGACGCAGGTTCCTGGCAATTTCAGGCGGTGTCGGGGGCGCCAAGCTCGCACTTGGGCTATATCATGCCCTGCCACCGGAGGATCTGTGTATCATTGCCAATATTGGCGATGACTTCGAACATCTCGGGCTTTATATCTGCCCTGACTTTGACACCCTGCTTTACACATTGTCCGGCGTTGCAAATCCTGTGCAGGGATGGGGGCGTCGTGATGAGACATGGACCTTCATGCAGGTCCTGCGCCAGATCGGGGATGATGCCTGGTTTCTGCTGGGGGATGGGGATCTGGCGCTGCATGTGGAGCGGACCCGCCGCCTGCACCGTGGGGAGGGATTGTCGGCGATCATGGCCGACATCACGCGCCGGATGGGCGTAGGTTGCACCTTGCTGCCCGCCAGTGATGCTCCCTTGCGAACTTTTGTTGATACCAGCGAAGGACGGTTGGATTTCCAGACCTATTTCGTGCGTGAACGCTGCATCCCGGTTGCGACGGGGATTGCCTTCGAAAGCATCGGCGCGGTCCAGCCCCACCCGGAGATCCTGGTCCGTCTGTCTGATCCGGCGCTGGCGGGGATTATCCTGTGTCCCTCCAATCCTTTTCTGAGCATTGATCCGATCCTTGCCGTGCCTGGCCTGCGTGACGCATTGCGACAATCGCCCGCACCGGTCATTGCCGTATCCCCCGTGATTGCCGGAAAGGCGGTGAAGGGACCGACCGCGAAATTGATGGCTGAACTGGGGCTGGAGGTCAGTGCAGCATCTGTCGCACGGCATTATGCCGATTTTGTCGATCTGTTCGTACTTGATGAAACGGATGCGGCATTGCGTCATGACATTGATGTGCCCTGTGTAACGGCGCAAACGCTGATGACCACGCTGGAGGATCGTGTGGCGCTGGCCCGGTATGTGTGCCAACTGGCGCAGGCCATGAGCAGGAACGGGTGACATGACGGGGATATGGGCCATCGTACCAATCAAGGACACACATTTTTCAAAAAGCCGGCTTGCCCCGGTGATGTCCGACAGGATGCGTCGGCAACTGGCCCTGATCATGTTCGAAGATGTGCTGACAGCCCTGCTGCACGCACCAGGGCTTGAGGGGATCATGGTACCGACACCAGATGCGGAAATCACCCGCATCGGGCGTCGGTACGGGGTCGAAATCATGGCTGAACCCACGCCCACTGATTACAACCGGGTTGCCCGGCAGGCCGCATGCCGTATTGCGGAACAGGGGGGGGATGCCGCGCTGATCCTGCCTGCCGATATTCCCCTGCTGACATCAGGTGAGGTGCAGGCCGTGCTGTCTGCGGCCAGTGCGATGCAGGTTGCCATCCTGGCCGCGCGGGACGGGATTGGTACAAATGGACTGTTGTTACGCGGTCCAGACGTCATGGTGCCTCATTTCGGCATACACAGTCTGCATCGGCACAGGCAACTCGCGTGTAGCCATGGCCTGTCCCACACAGTGATGGATTTTCCGGGATTTGGATTCGATATCGATACGAGTTTGGATATATATGATCTGTGGATGCTGGCGTCACCGACGGAAACGGGACGTTTTGTGGAGCAGGCCATCCGCAGGGGTGAGATCAAGGTAGAAAAGCCATGTCAGGTTATGTAGAGACCCGCTCCGAAGTGCCGGGACAATCGCTGGAAGATATGGCAGGGCGGTCCACAGGGACATCGCCCACAGCGACATCCTACGCCTTGGTGCCACTGATCGTACTGTGTCTTGTGTATATCCTGTATGCGTGGGACCGGATGGCGATACCCGTCGAACTGGTGGAAATCAGCCGTGCCTATGGCTTGCAACCTGTCACGGCGGCAACGCTTTCATCAATCTTCACGCTTGGTATCTCGCTGTTCGTACTGCCTGCGGGACTGGTCGTCAGTTATCTGGGGATACCGACCTGCTTTGTTGGCAGCATTATCCTGTTTTCGCTGGCAACGGGGTATACGGCCATCGGGATCTCCGCGCCGGACCTGCTGGTGGCGCGGTGTGTAACGGGACTTGGCGAAGCGGTCTTCAGTGTCTGTCTGCTGTCATTCCTCTCCAGCCTGTCGGAACGGCGCAAGGGCATGTTCATTGGTCTGTCCACGACCATTTATGGTCTGTCGGGCATTGTGGGCGCACCGTTGATCGGTGCGGTACAGCATGGGTTCGGGGACTGGCGGGCCATTTTCTATCTGCTGGGTGGTGGCGGGCTGGTGTTCGGGGTCATCCTGAAATTTGCCCTGCGACAGATGACTTTCGTGGCTTTGAACCAGAGTACGGCCACGGTTAGGGAACGCTTCGCCTGTGCGATGTCCGGGCAGATGCCGCGCTTATACGCAATCATCGCAATCAGTGGCATGGGAACCTATTCGGTGATTACCATGCTGGTGAATTTCGAACGCACCTACAATTCCCTCTCGCTGGCCCGTGCCGCGATGCTGTTCAGTTTTTTTAGCATCGGCAGCATTCTTGGCGGGGCGCCGCTGGGTCTGGTTGCGGATATCGTTGGGCAGAAACGGGTTATCGTCGCTTCCGCATTTACCAAGATGATTGCGGGAACACTGCTTTTCATGTTGCCATTCCATGCCATTTCCACAACGTTTCTGGCCATTATTTTTGGTATTGGGGTGGGGGGGATCTATGTGAATGCCTGCGCCATCATACAGCGTCATGTGGCGGCATTCGCTGCGCCGACCGCAACGGGTATCCTGTTATGTATCTATTATGGAACGGCATCGGTATCCGGGCCAGTGTTTCAGCAGGTCATGAAACATCTGGGCGTGGGGATGGGACCCGTCGTATTCTACGGTGTGCCCTATGCGATTGCCGGTTGCATTGCGTTGACGCTTGCGCTTCCGTCACGCAAAGCATCATAGCAGGTGGCATCTTTCCCGTTGAAATGCTCTCTCGGGTCTGACAGCCTGATGGTTCATTCTTGCAGGGATTATGCCAATGACAGGCCCGCAGCGACATGATGAATTGAAAGTGGAAGGAAACCAGTCCCTTTCCAATGCTCTGTCCCTGATTGATGTGCTGCGGGCAAGTCATATGGACAAGGGGGTGCGCGAACTGTCGCGTGAACTCGGCCTCGCCCCGAGTATTGTCCATCGCCTGCTGGTGAGCCTGCGTGAACGTAATTACGTTGAACAGGATCCGGTGACTACGAAATATCGTGTCAGTGCCCGTATCTTCAACGCGGCGGGGTCACTGCCACCTGCCTGCGCATTCCTTGACAAAGGCATGATTGGCAGACTGACACAGTTTGCGCAGCATGTCGGGATGGATGGCTATGTCGGGGTGATGCGTGGGAACAGCGTGATCTATGTCGCGACCACTGCAACACGTTTTACAACGGCAGATGCAACGGTGGGAGATCAGACCTATCTTCATACTACGGCTTTGGGAAAGGCCCTGCTGGCGGGATTGGAAAGCCGTAAGCTGAACACAATTGCACGGATGATCGACCTGACCCCCCGTACCGACAGGAGTATCGTATCCACGCGAAACCTGATGCAGGAAATCAAGGCGGTGCAGCGTGACGATGTTGCATTCTGTCGGGGCGAGAATCTGGAAAATATTTTTGCGATTGGCGTTCCGTTACGGAATGACGAAAATCACACGGTTGCATCCGTCAGTTTTGCCACACAGGAATATGCGCATTTCATGCAGGCGCAGGATATTGTGACGCAATATCTGCGTGAGAAAGTCCAGGCCATGTTTCCCATGACAGGATCTGTGTCGGCTTCTTTTTGAAAATACACATGATTATTGTGTATGTCTTCGTCATATAAAATAAAACCATAAATATAAAAGAAAGATCTGTTCATATATGGACAGATGGCGGCGTATCGCCATGCATCTGTTCATGTTGCGCTTATGCTGCACAGCTTGGATTAATATGTTTTGGTAAAGAAATATAATTGACAAGCAAAGTAGCGAATACATAACATATTTGAAGCACATGTTCATATATGAACAAGTTTGCAGCCAATGCAATTGTTTTGAGTTCCGTAAGCGCCGATTTCCATAAGGATGGTTCCTGCTGTCTTTTTTGGCTTTCAGTTTGCGTCTTCGTTCTCTCTGTCCGTTATTTAGTTGATCATTGCGAGGATGATACAAATGCGTAATTTTTCCCGTCAGGAGAGGTGTCGAATTCCTCTGGTCAGCATGACAACCGCGTGTGCGCTTGCGGCACTTTTATCTAATATGCCTTCGGAAATGCAGGCCGCGGAGAAGCGCAAGACCCCTACGGATTCGGCGGCGCCATCGCATGAAAAATCTGCGGCCACGACGGAAAAGACCACGGCCCCATCCGGGCAGATGGAACATATCCGTGTTGTACGCAGTACCATACGGTCCAGTAATGGCGTCACCGGGACCGCATTGGGGGGCGGATTGATGACGCGCCAGCATGAGGCCCGTTCGGTCCAGACCATTTCTCGCGATTATATCTCCAAGCAGGCCCCCACACAGAATCCGATTACGTTGATGTCGATGAACCCTGGGGCCAATGTTGTCAGTGCCGACCCTTATGGGTTGTCAATGTCGCAGATCCGCATACGTGGACTTGATAGTAGTGAAATCGGCTGGCTTTTCGAGGGCATGCCACGAAACAACTCCGCCACGAACCTGATGTTCGGGAACGAGGTCGCAGATGCGGAAAATCTGCAAAGTCTTGTAACGCAGCCCGGTTCGGCGAATTATGACACACCCACGATGTCTGCTTCGGGGGGGATGTCGCAGATTTTCATGATTGATCCTTCGCATCATCGCGGGGGCTATGTTGATTTCGCCTACGGCACCTACAAAACCAACCGGGAGTTTATTCGCCTTGAATCCGGCGATATCGGCAGGACGGGTGTCCGTGCATGGTTGTCCTTTTCCCACACAGATTCGGATTCATGGCGTGGTTCAGGTGACAATGAACGCCAGCACCTTGATTTCAAGCTTGTGAAGGATTTTCATAATAACAGCCGGATCGCACTTGCCGTCGCCTATGATAACCAGGTTATCCAGAACCTTCTGTTTCCCACCAAGGCGCAGTTTGACAAATTGGGGGCCAGTGCCAACTATAGCTCCACCTACACTCCGGGTAGTACTTCATATTATAAACAGCATCTGCTGCCGTATAATGACGTGATCGTCAGTGCGCCGAGTGTCTGGAACATTGATACTGCAGGGCATTTCCGTATCGATGAAACCCCGTATTTCTTTTATGGCTGGGGTCCTGTCGATGGTGCGGTTAACCTCAACCTTAACAATCCGGTTTATTCCGGGACACAGAAAGTCTTTATCAATAAGGCCACCAGCGGTTTTAGCCAGGATGCTACGACAGGTGTTGCGTCCACCGCGCAGGTGTCGCAAATGTTCCGTCCCGGAAGCGTGACAAAATTCACATGGAAGCAGGGCCATAATACTCTATCCGCAGGATTCTGGTATGAATGGATGTCCAACCATTCATTGGGAAGCGTCACGCGGATGGATCAGACAACCGGCGTGCCTGCGAATATGTGGGGCAACAGCTATTATCTGAATACGACCGGAGGTCAGCGCTTATATACGCGAAACACCATGACCTATTCACAGACTTACATGATGTTCATTGGTGATACGCTGAAGCTCCTGAAGGACAGGCTGACGCTGAGCGCCGGATTCAAGTATACGTACCTGAACCGGGATGGATATAATTACCTTGAGCAGGGAAACCAGCGCAAACATGTCCTGTATCAGGTTCCAACCCCATATTTTTCAGCGCATTACAACATTGATTCACATCAGCAGATCTATGTTGCCGGTTCGACAAATTTCCATGTTCCCTCTGATTCCAATATGTATAATCTCTATAACCTCACCAGTGGTACCCTTAGCACCGGCATAAGCTCCCAGAAGTCGGAATATAGCATCGAAGAAGAACTTGGATATCGCTATCAGAACCATATTTTTGCGGCAGATGTCTCATTCTTCAATTACAACTTTACCAACCGGCAGCTTGCCCTTCCGGTCTGGCAGAATGATACCCTTGTTTCTGAAAATGTGAACGCGGGTGGTCAGACGTCCCGCGGGGTCGATGTGCAGATCGGGATGGCACCTTTCCATCATTTCCGTCCCTATGTGTCTTTTGAATATCTTTATGCCCGGATGGACAATAATCTGGCGTATGGCACGACTGTCCTCAATACAAAGGGAAAGACGGCGATCGGATCGCCGCACTATCAGGGGGCTCTGGGGATAGATTACGATGATGGGAGAATTTTCGGGAACCTGAACCTGCGTTACACCGGAAGGCAATATTCAACATTCATGGATGATGAAAGTATCCCGGGTTATATCACCGATAACATCACCCTTGGCTATCGCTTCCCAAAGCTTGCGTTCCTTAAGGTGCCGCAACTTCAGGTTAACCTTCAGAACCTGACCAACAGCATGTACAGGACCGGCATCTACACCTTTACGCCCAGTGCAAAGATCAGTGCCCCGACCTATTACATCAATCCCGGCTTTGCCGCATTGTTTACATTCAGTTCCTCGTTCTGATGCGCACTGCGTGCTGCCTGCCGCAGGGGAGGCAGCACGGGCATGTTATAAAAACCATGGATAAGGCAATCGGGTGTCCATAATAATGAATGCTGATGACGGGAGTGTTGCCGAATGTATTGCCCGCCTCGAAAGCCCATCTTCGGACGGTTGGCGGCATCGGGTACGTCTGGTCGTTGGAATGGCAACTTTCCTTGATTCCTTCGATATATTCTCGATTGCTTTCGTCATGCCGGTAATGGCGCCCCTGTGGCATCTTTCACCCGTGCAGGTGGGGATGGTGTTCTCTATCGGTTTTCTGGGGCAGATGATCGGGTCTGTGGTATTCGGTTTTTTTTCAGAACGTTACGGTCGTATTCGCGCACTTTCGGTTGCTGTGTTTATATTCGCGGTGGCCACACTCCTCTCCGCGCTGGTGCAGTCCGCAGCGCAGTTCGAGGCCCTGCGGTTCATACAGGGGCTGGGACTGGGCGGGCATGTGCCGATTGCCGCGACCTATATAACAGAGATCTCCCGTCAGGCCGGACGGGGCAGGTTTGTCCTGCTTTATGAAAGCATTTTTGCGGTTGGCAATGTGCTGGCCGCGGTTATCTGCCGTATATTCCTGGCGGCTTTCGGCTGGCAGTCGATATTCTGGCTTTCTGGTGTGGCTGGTGTGCTACTCCTGCCGTTTGTCATGCGCCTGCCGGAATCGCCACGCTGGTTATGCGCGCGCGGGCAGGCGCGTTATGCCCTTGATCTGGTCCGTGGTCTTGAGACGGGCAAGCAGCAGGGCCCTGGCCCGTTGCCTGCACCGGTCCATGGTGGGGCTGCCGGTCGCCTGCGCGTGTCCTTATTCCTGCCGCGCGATAGCCTGCGCCTGCTGCTGTTGACCGTTCCGTTATGGTTCGCGTTGGGGTTCCTTAATTATGGGCTCGCGACGTGGTTGCCCATCATCTACACACGTCAATTCAGACTGCCTGTGTCCGATGCACTGGATTATAGCATCATTCGCAGTGTCATCATCTTTATCGGCACGATCGCGTGCAGTTTGGCCATCGACGCCATTGGACGCCGTAAGATCGTAATGGGGGGCTTCCTCTGTGCGGCATTGCCACTTGTTGCCCTGGCACTCATGGGCAGCGCGATGACCGCTGGGTGGGTGTTTTTCATGACCCTTATCACCAGTTTCTTTGTCGCTGTCCTTATGCTGGCTGTTTATCTCTATACCCCCGAACTCTGTCCCGCGCAGGCGCGGGGTGCGTTTACCGGGTTTAATGCCGCCGTTCTGAGGTTTGCGTCCATGATTGCGCCCGGTGCGGTGGGACTGGGCATGAGCCACGGTTCCATTGCCGGGGTGTTCATGCTTTTCGCCGCTGTTGGCCTGATGGTCAGCGGCATAAGTTTCGTAATGGCTCGGGAGACCCGGCATCTGGTTATGTGATGCCATTGCCGTGACCCTGTCCCGACCTTTTTCACAGGATATCAGGTTAATGACAGATGCCGCCGACACATGCGCGCATATGCAGATCAGTCTGGATCAGCATATCGGGCGTTTTGCCGATAAGGTTTTTGATTGGGAAGCTTTTCCGGCCAATATTGGTTATGCCGAACTGGCGCGTGGGCAGATGCGCTATATCGGGGGAGGGGGATCCCCTAAAGTTTCAGACAGGACGACCCTTCCTCCCACGCATTTTACCCTTAGCCTGCTGGAGGAGGAGACCGGTACCTATGCGGCCGGACATTCGCACGAAATCGAGGAATCTTTTCTTGTGCTGGAGGGGGAGTTGACGGTGGGATGGGAAAAAGACGGCTCCGTCATCGAGGCGATTTTGGGGCCGCTGGATATGGTCCAGAATCTGCGCGATGTTCCACATGGGTTTCGTAATGACGGTGCGCAGAAGGTGCTGATGTCCGTGACCGTTGATTCCGGGCGTCCCCTGCCGCCACATAACGTTTTCCATCCGGCACAGGTCGAGGGTACGGTGGCCCGCGCATTTGGCGCGCGACCGGGATGTACGGTGCGGGAGGGAACGCTTACCGACAGTCCGCTGCACACCCTGATTGCACCGTATCTGGTACGTTTCGCTGACAGCCATCAGATCACGGAGGCCGCAGGTTTTGAACGCCGGGTGTATGTCGGCGTGGGGGGCGCACCAGCCACAGCGGTGCGCAAGGAATTGTTCATCATTCCCCCCGGATGTGCGATCATGGCAATTACGCGGCCAGTAGAAGAGGCCATGCTTGTGATCGCAGGGGCGCTCGTCGTGGGCTGGCAGTCGGCGGCGGGTGGTGTGGAACGACGCCTGGGACGGCATGACCTCGTGCTGGCGCCAATGGGGCAGGCACATTATTTCCGCAATGACGGGGATGTGACGGCAGTGGCGTGGGTTGTGATTGGCGGGGTGGACGCGGACGATTTCGTATATTCCACAGCCATGGAGCGTGTCGCGTCGTAACAGGGCATCGCGGTTTAGAAATACGTGCAGGCCGGGAATATAGGCATGTCGATCAGTATGAAGCGATCATGCGGGTTTTTGAAGCATAATCCCCGGCAGGACGAAAGCTGCAATATATTGCAGGACATGGGGAAGGGAATTTTGGGTGTTTAATCCCGGAAAAGTGGGACTGGTAAAAAATTTCATCACGGCCTAGGATCGGTATATGGTTATGCCCACCGATCTTTCGTCGCCTGAGTGTGCCGTCGATGGCGCGGTCGTTGATGACCGCTATATTGTCCCTGGCCTTGTGCGTGGGCTGGCGCTTCTTGAATGTTTCGGGGCGGAACGACAGGAACTGTCAATTGCCGAGATGGTGCGTATGACAGGCTTGTCGCGCGCCACCGCCTTTCGCCTGACCTACACACTGGACATGTTGGGTTATCTGGAGCGTGTCGGCAGCGGCAGGACATATCGGCTTGGGACCAAGGTGCTGTCATTGGGATATAGCCTGCTGGCCGGTCGGGATCTGGTGGATATCGCGACGCCATTTCTGGAACGGCTGCGTGACGAGACGCGGTGTTCCACCCACCTTGTCGTCCGTGAAGGCAAGGATATCGTGTATCTGGCGCGCTGTGCGGGAAATACGCGACTGATCAGCGGCATTACTGTCGGCACGCGCTTTCCTGCCTATGCCACCGTGACGGGGCGGGCGATCCTTGCACATCTGCCCATGGCTGAAGTCGTCATGGAATATGAAAAACATGCTTTTCACCACTACACCCCGTCCACGGTCGGGACGCTTGGCGAACTGGTGAGTCAGTTGGAGTTGGATCGTAATCGCCCCAGCCTTGTCAGTTGGGGATATTTTGAACCGGATGTCGCGACGATTGCCGTGCCGATCCGTAATCGGGCAGGTAAGGTGGAGGCTGCGGTTAATGCGACCTGCCCGCTTGATACCTATTCACGGGAAGAATTTGAAACCCGGATATGCGCCGCAGTGGAACGTACGGTACGCGATATTTCACGCTCGATGGGATATCTGTCGTAATCTCCTGCTTCAGGCGGGAGGGGATTTGCAGAATTCCTCCAGAATCTTGTTAAAGGTTTCGGGATATTCGTAATAAGACGCATGTCCCGCCTGTTCCATGATCTGCAGGATACAGCCTGGCACGGCAGTGGTGATCTCTTGTATTGCGCGCATGGGCACGATCACATCCTCGCGGCCGGTCATGATGTAGACTGGTCGTTGCAGTCCCCGCAGATCCTGTATCAGGTTCCCGGTTGCCAGAAGATGCACCGCCTGTGTGTATCCTGCCACTGATACCCGGCCCATTGCGGCCACTGCTTCGGCAATCTGTTGTGCTGTTGCTTGCGGGGACAGGGTGCGTCGGGCGCGTTGAGCGGCCATTCCTGCCGGTCCCAGGCGGGTTATATCGTCAATCCGGCCCTGCAATGCCGGCGGAAAGGGGCTGTTGGGCGGCAGCCCCAGTCCGCTTGCCGGTGCAGAAAGGATCAGGTTTGTCACGCGGGATGGGGTGCGCAAAGCCATGCGGGCAGCCGTCAGTGCGCCCAGAGAATGCCCCACCAGATCACATTGCTTTATGCCGTTATTGTCCAGCAGGCTGCTCAGAATATCTGCATAATCATCAACGACGGGGCGTTCCATGGGAAAAGGCGCACTTTCGGCATAACCGGGAGCGTTCCATGCGATAACCTGTCGTCGGGTGCCAAATGAGGTCAGTTGTGCCTGCCATGACCGGGCGTCGGAGCCAATACCATGCAGCAGTACAAGGGGACGTAACATCGCCTCCTGTGCTGGCATGGCGTGTGCCCAGCTTATGTTCAATGGCCCGTTGCGCAAACCCTGCAGAAGGGTGGAGCGGATGTCATATGTCATGACTGTGCCTCGAACTGGATATCATCGGGCTGTGCGGTGCCGATAACGCAAAGCAGCGTAACAGGGGGAAGTTCATTATTGCGGAAATAGTGACGACGCCCGGCGGGTGTAAGGATGACATCGCGTGGGCCGATCTGCTGCTCCACGCATATGCCGTCTTCCTCCCACCCAACGGTAATGTGACCCTCTAGCACCAGGAAGGCTTCTTCCACTTCACGGCAGTAGGGCCTGACCCCGACGAAGGGTGGAATCAGAAACATCTCCTTACGCACGGTCGTCGCCTTCACACCGCCTTCACCCACATAAATCTTGCGTCCAAACCCTGCGGGCAGCCAGTGCGTTTTCTGGTTGTCATACCGGATGACATTGCGGGCCATCAGTTCACGCAACGGGAGTTCATCTGCCGATGTCAGCAGATGCGTATGCCCAGGCTGTGCGCCAAAGGCCGCCGCAAGTTCCGCGCTGGTATCCTTTGGGTGGTAAAGATAGCGTGGTGGTAGTGGTTTTCCAGCCCCGACCATGACCGACAGCATGACAGGTTCTATGCCTGAATTACGAAAACCATGTGCTATGTCACGGGCATTCAGTATCATATCCTTGGGGCCAAGTGCGACTTCTACCACTTCACCCTCTGATTCCCATCCAACGGTCAGCACGCCGGACAGGATGAAGAAGGCTTCTTCGATTTCATGGGCGTGGCATGCCGCAAATTTCCCCGGTTCCTTATAAATCAGGCTCATGGTGAAATGTTCAGGGCGTAACGTGGTGGTATCGCTACTTTTGGGCGAGCCACCAGATCCGATCATGCGCATCTGTGCGCGGGCCAGTTCCGGGTATCCGGCGTTCGATGGGAAGGCATTCCAATCAAACTGTCGCGTTGCATAACGTTGTATGTGGCCTTGGAAATCGTCTTGCAGGGACATGTTCTGAACTCCTGACCTGCCGGCCTTATGCCGGGATTGGATCGGGTGATGAGGGTGCGTGATGGGGGCTTTCAGTCTTTGTGTAAGCCGCCTGCCACACGCCGATAATTATTCATAATATAACCATAGGTTCGTATTCAATCAAATATATGGATCGGAGTCTGTGTGGGAATCTGACAGAATTTGCAGGAATTCGTCTGAATGGACGTTGCCTTGTATATGCCTAAAAATGAATATTATGTTGTTAAATAAAGAAAAATAAATGGATTTTGTCTTTAATGGCGCTGGTTGTCATTCCAATGATGTGATGCCGAAATAAGTTGATCGAGATATTTATCCGGGATATAAAATGTTCATATAGTGATTAAATGTTCAAGTATGAACATATTTACGATGCGCTGACTTGCTTACAAAAGCATGTGCTTATGTGCGTAAGTTACGGGCAGGGCTGCTGCAGGATTGTCTGGACATGAAAGGCGTGGCTGCGAAATGGACGAATATGGGCAGGATATGCACGAAGTCACCGTGGTCAGGCCGGAGGGGGAAAGTCATTACCTGTCCCCGCCGGTACAACGCGCCTGCCGGCTTTTGCGATATATTGCAGAGGGTGGTTCATTTGCGAACATCAGGGCCGTTGCAACGCAACTTGACATAAGTCGTACTACATTGCTGCGGCTTTTGCATACGTTCGAGGCCGAACGTTTTATCGAAAAGGTCTCTGGCGGTGGGGATTACCAGATTGGTATCGACCTGGTCGGCATGGTGGGCGACCATGCCTATGGGCAGGACCTTGTGCGGATCGGCATGCCGGTGATCGCCCGGCTTGCGGAGGAAACCGGACTGTCAGCGCATCTTGGGGTTCTGGACGGTCTGGATGCCATGTACCTTGCCCGTCGGGTGCCAAATGTCCCGCTGGCCAGCAATATTACGGTGGGTTCGCGTATCAGCGCACATGCAACCACACTGGGTCGTGCGATCCTTGCCGTTATGGATGCAGAGACAGTGCGGGCAATGTATGCGGGATGTGTGCTTGGGCAATATACGGACATGACACCAACCACCTGGGAAAGCCTTGAGGCACGCCTTCGGGCGGAGCGCGAGATGGGATATTCTGTCAGTGATGGTATCTACAGCAATGGGGTCAGTTCTGTCGCCGCACCCATTTTCGGGCATGGTCACAAGGTTCTGGCCGCGCTGAATGTGACTGGTCCTACCTCCTTGTTCAAGATGTCTCTTCGCAGGGAAACACAGATCATCGAACAGGTCTGCAAGGCTGCGCATACATTGTCGGTGCGTATCGGTGATCGTGAAGAGGCTGCGCCACCAGTCGGCAGCCATTGTGACCTGCATGTCGGAAGATGACAGGGGTATTCCTATGAACATGGGATTGAATGACCGCGTTGCCGTCGTGACGGGAGGATCATCGGGGATCGGGCTGGCGACGGCGCGTGAACTGCTGCGTAATGGCGCTTATGTAGCCATCTGTGGTCGTGACGCCAATCGGTTGGCCCATGCCCATGCCGAATTGGTAGGTCTTGCAGGGGCGGGACGGGTATTGGCTGTTCAATGCGATGTCCTGGAAAGCGGGCAGGTGCAGGCATTGCATGATGCGGTGATGGCGTGGCGTGGTGGGTGCCATCTGCTGGTCAATAATGCGGGCCAAGGGCGTGTTTCCACATTCGCGGATACGGATGATGCAGGGTGGCGCGAAGAGCTTGATTTAAAATTCTTCAGTCAGATAAACCCGATCAGGGCATTTCGTAAAACCCTGTCCCATGATGGCGCGGGGGCTATTGTGGCGGTGAACTCATTGCTGGCATATCAGCCGGAACCCCATATGGTATGCACTTCGGCGGCACGTGCCGGAGTGCAGAATCTTTTGAAATCGCTTGCATGCGAACTGGCGCCTGCCATCCGGGTCAATTCGGTTGTGGTCGGGTTGATTGAATCCGGTCAATGGCGACGGCGTTTCGAAGTGCGGGCCAACCGCAATCTTGGTTATGACGCATGGCTGGCTGATGTCGCAGCGCGCAGGACTATACCGCTGGGCCGGTTGGGAAAACCGGAAGATGTGGCTCAGGCGATCGTATTTCTTGGCTCTTCCGCTGCACATTATATTACCGGTGCCCGAATTGAGGTCTCAGGCGGTCTTTCACGCCAGATATGATGGAAAACACTTCATGGTGAATGCAATGACCGGGGAGGTTCCCGATACGGGGATGTCCGTGGGCGAACAGGTTGCGCAATGGTTGGAGACAATCGGGGTTACGACCGTGTTCGGCGTTATTTCGATCCATAACATGCCAATACTGGACGCATTATATCAAAAGGGCTGCATCCGTTTTGTTCCCGCGCGGGGGGAGGCAGGTGCAATGAACATGGCCGATGCCTATGCCCGTGTCAGCGGATGTCTGGGGGTGGTGATTACCAGTACCGGCACGGCCGCAGGGAATGCAGCAGGCAGCCAGGTAGAGGCCCTGACCGCCTGTTCACCGGTGCTGCATATCACGACGCAGGTTGATCGCCCCCTGATGGATCGCGACCGTGCGGCCATTCATGATGTGCCGCACCAGCCCGTCATGCTGCGTGGTGTATCCAAATCCGTGTTCCGTGTGTGGGAAGCCCGAACCCTTCTGCCGATGCTGGCGGCGGCGGCGGCGGCGGCGCTCAGCGCCCCCATGGGGCCGGTCTCCATTGAAATCCCGATTGATGTCCAGCGTGAACGTGCTGCTGTTCCCCTCTATATGCCGCGTCCATATGTTGCACCAGTCATCCCCGATCCGGTGGCGCTTGATCACTTTGCGACAATGTTGCGCCGCGCGCGACGGCCCGTCCTGTGGTTGGGTGGGGGGGCAAGGAAGGCCATGGCTCAGGCTGTCTTGCTGGCGGATCGGGGATGCGCTGTCGTGACCAGCACGAACGGGCGGGCTATCGTGCCAGAAAACCATCCGGCCACGTTGGGGGCATTCAATATGTCTCTATCGGCACAGGAAATCTATGCACGTTCTGACCTTGTCATGATTGTCGGGTCACGCCTGCGTGGAAACGAGACATGTAATAATACAATGCCATTGGGGCAGGCGCGTATACAGGTGGATGCGGATGCAACCCAGGGGGGACGGAATTACGCGGTTGATCTGTTTGTGCATGGCGATGCGCAACTCGTGCTACAGGGGGTTGTGGATCGTATTCCTCAAAATCTTGATACAGACAGAAAATTTCTTGAAGATGTCAGGCATGCACGTTGTAGCGCCGAGGCAGACCTGCGGCAGGCGCTGGGGCCTTATGCTGTCGTTGCGGATACATTGCGTCATCATGTATCGGAGGAAAAGCTCCCGTTCGTGCGTGATGTCACGATCGCAAATTCCATGTTTGGCAACCGTTATGTGACTTTGGCCGCCCCGAACCTGGGGGTGCATGCGCTTGGCGGTGGCATCGGGCAGGGGATCGCAATGGCGATTGGAGCTGCATGCGCCGCACATTCTAGAAAAACCGTGGCATTGCTGGGGGATGGCGGGGCCATGCTGTATATCGGGGAACTGGCCACGGCTGTTGAGCAGCAGGCTGATATTGTCTTTGTACTGATGAATGACCGGGGATATGGCGTGATCCGCAATATCCAGGATTCCCAGTACGGTGGACGGCATTGTTATACATTATCGAATACGCCTGATTTTGCAAAACTGTCGGAAGGTATGGGGATGGCTTATCGCCGTGTCGATGATGCGCAGGATTTTCCCGGCACATTTGCACAGACCTTGCGAATGGAAGGACCGGTCTTGCTGGAGGTCGACATGCTTGCGATTGGTCCGTTCGCACGCAGCTTTACGGGCCCCCCCGCAGGTGCCGCTGGCAGTGGTGTGGCCTGATGGGATGCATGCGGGTCAATATGGGGGTGATCGGATGTGGTGCGATGGCCGCCACGATGATGCAGGCCCTGTACGCAGCGGGAATGCGTTTCCCGACCCTGACATTCCTGGTGCCGCAAGGAAGTGCGGAGCGGGTTCGCGACCGTATCGGAACATGGCAGGAGGGTGACACCTGCCCGGCGGTCGTGACAACATATGATGCGTTTATGGCGGCCCGTCCCGATATCGTGGTCGAATGTGCCTCACAGCAAGCGGTCATGATGTACGGCGCGGATGTTCTGGCGGCGGGCGTGCCGCTGGTTCTGGCCTCTGTCGGGGCATTGGCTGATGATGATGTGCGTACATCCCTGCAGCGTGCTGCATCTTTTGGCGGCACACGTTATCTGGTCGCGCCAGGTGCGATCGGGGCGCTTGATGTTCTGGTGGCGGCCCGTCTGTCGGGTCTGCGCGAGGTGATCTATCATTCCCGCAAGCCACCACAGGCATGGCGTGGCACACTGGCTGAGCAGAAAATGTCGCTGGATACACTGTCTGTCCCAGAAGTATTTTTTGATGGCACGGCACGTGCCGCAGCTCTGGATTATCCCAAAAATGCCAATGTGGCCGCCGCCATTGCCTTGGCCGGGGTTGGTTTTGAAAAGACCCGTGTCAGGCTGATCGCGGATCCCGGTATTACGGGCAACATCCACGAGATTGTTTTTGATTCAGGGTGTACAACCGTTTCCATCCGTTTGGAGGGACGTGCATCCCCTGATAATCCACGCACTTCCCAGACTGCTGGGTACAGCCTGGCGCGTCTGGTAATAAACCATGTGACATGTGAAGTGATCTGAAAAATCCGGAGCAACGCAATGACGTTACAAGATCCCTTTCCAGAAACGGATATGCCCGATGGCAGGATTTATGTCGGCGGTGAATTCCGTGTTGGTACTGGCGAGGAAATTACGTCCTATTTTCCAGCGGATATGCGGATCAATCGGGTCATGCGTGGTGCGGGAACCGCCGATGCGGCGCTCGCACTCGAACGGGCGCAGGCGGCGGCGATGGCCCCTGCCTGGCGCAACCTCCTTCCCCATCAGCGTGCATCATATCTGTATGAAATTGCGGAGGCACTTGCACGCAATGCTGACAGGATCGCGTGGATACAGACACGTGATACAGGCAAGACCCTGATGGAAACGCGCGCGCTGGCCCAAAGTGCCGCCGCGACATTCCGTTATTATGCCGCCGTTGTGGAGACGCGCGAAGAAGCGATAACGCCAGCCCGTGGCCCTTATATGACACTGTCCTGTTATGAGCCGGTCGGTGTTGTTTGCGCGATTACACCATGGAATTCGCCCATTGCAAGCGATGCGCAGAAAGTGGCCCCCGCGCTGGCGGCAGGCAATGCGGTGGTGCTGAAGACTGCGACATGGACGCCGCTGGTTGCGCTGGAATTCGCACGTATCATTGATGCAACCAGCCTGCCGAAAGGTCTGTTTTCAGTATTGCCCGGAAGTGGGGAGATCGTTGGCGAATATCTGGTCAATCATCCCATGGTCAGGCGTATTTCCTTTACCGGTGGCACCCGTGTCGGGCATGCCATCGCCCTGCATGCCGCAAAACGCATGATCCCGGTATCGCTGGAACTGGGTGGGAAATCGCCCACCATCGTATTCGCCGATGCGGATCAGGATGTGGCAATCGCCGGGATTCTTTATGGTATCTTCTCTTCATCAGGACAATCCTGTGTCGCGGGATCGCGACTTTTCATCCATGAAGACATATATGAAAGTTTTCTGGAGCGTCTTGTCAGGGCAGCAAAAGGCCTGAAGGTCGGACACCCCTTCGTCCCACAGACTCAGGTGGGGCCGCTGGTTCATGCCGCACATCTGCGCACGGTGGAGGGATGGGTGGAAAAAGCACGTAAGGCGGGTGGTGATATCCTTGCGGGTGGGCGGCGACCGGAAGGCAGCATGTATGATGCAGGGATCTATTACCAGCCTACAGTGATTGCTGGACTGCCAAATACGTCGGAAGCCTGTAGGGAGGAAATATTCGGCCCTGTGCTGACGGTGCAGAAATTCTCTAATATTGGGGAAGTTATTGCATTGGCCAATGATAATCCTTACGCGTTGGCATGCGGTATATGGACACGTGATAACGTGCAGGCCATGCAGGTGGGACGGCGTATTACCACTGGCACGGTATGGATCAATACCTATAAGCAGTTTTCCATATCCACGCCTTTTGGCGGAGAGAAGGAAAGCGGCATGGGCAGGGAAAAAGGTCTTCAGGGACTTCTTTCATACATGCGGCAGAAATCCTATTATATTGGCATGTCTGAAATCCCGCATCCTTGGGCCGCGTCATGAGAATGCAGGCGCATTCCCGTTGTTTGAGGACGGCATATCCTGATTTTTTGTAAAAATTCCAAAAGAAGAATCTGCACAATGTTTCAGATGGCTGATGAACAGGCCCGCTGAAATTGGCAGGACATAACCGCCCATCCCGATGTAATGGCACAACAGATCCACAGCACGTGCCATGGGCGAGCGTCCATCATGGATAATCCGTGCATATAGTCCATGACAAGAGGCCTGCCGAAGCAATTCAGGCATTGGACTGCGGTTGCTGGGCATTTCGGAAACTGGACGAAAATTTCAGTTTTCAGTTGGCTTTTCAATTTCCCTTCTGACGGTGTGTTGATCCGGCTTCACGGTCTTTAGCCGCACCACAGCCATGTCATGATCGTGCAGATCGCCATCATAGCGCATCCTGAGCATTTCCATTGTTGGATACCATGGGCGGCTGGCATCTTATTGTGTCAGGAGCCCCTTCCATGGGAAACGTGTGGACATGTTTCGCCACAATGTATCCACTTTGAATGAATATCACCTATTTTTTACATAAAGAGCAGTTATATTTATACGAATGTATCCAATTAACTGATACTCGTTGCGGGCAACCTTACCCGCCCGTGTGGGGGGGACGTCATATAAGGAACAGGCCTGATGCGCACCATTCCTCTGGAACCCCAGGCATCATGGGTGCAGCTTCGCTCTACTCAGGAAGACTGGGATGCGATGGAACCTGCCATTTTGGATACAATGCTGGTTCGGTTAAGTCTGATACGGGCGTTTGAAGAAAGTGTTCTCGATCTTGCTGGTAGTGGTCTGGTCCATGGGCCTGCCCATTCTTCGATTGGGCAGGAAGGCGGTGCCGTGGGAAGCATCCTTCCCCTGTTGCCGGGGGATCAGGTCAATGGTTCCCATCGTGGTCATCACCAGTTTCTGGCAAAGGCGCTGGGATATGTCGCGCAACATCAACCGCTGACATGCACGGCCCCTTTCGATGGGGCAATCCGGGAAACACTGCATGGTGCCCTTTCTGAAATCATGGGGTTGCGTACCGGGTTCTGCCTGGGACGGGGTGGGTCTATGCACCTGCGATGGGCCGAGGCCGGGGTAACGGGAACAAACGCCATTGTCGGTGGTGGTGTCCCGCTTGCCGCAGGGGCAGCGTGGGCAGACCGCCTGGCTGGGACACACAATGTATCCGTGACCTATTTTGGGGATGGGGCTGTCAATATCGGTTCCGTCCTTGAAACCATGAACCTTGCGGCGGCATGGAAACTGCCGTTGATCTTTTTTATTGAAAATAACCTTTATGCGGTCTCCACCCATGTGAATGAGGCAACGGCCGAAGCGCGATTGTCGTCACGGGGGCTGGCCTTTGGAATTCCTTCATGGCAGGTCGATGGGATGGATCCTGTCGCGACCTTCATGGCGATGAACGAAGCCCTGGCGGTATGTCGGGCGGGCAATGGTCCGGCGGTCATCGAAGCCACAGTTTATCGTTACTTTCACCAAAATGGAAAACTTCCTGGCAGTGCCTTTGGCTATCGTGACAAGAATGAAGAAGCCGCCTGGCGTGAACGGGACCCGATAGAGCATGTCGGGCGTGAAATGATACGGCGCCAGCTTATCACATCGCAGGACATATCCGACCTGCGTGAACGATGCCGGGCGATTATGGAGAATATATCATCAGAATTGACGATTATGGAAGGGAACCAGCGCAGCATCCGACCTGAGCTTTGGCCTGCGGCATCATTCCGCGATGTCGGGATTCGCAGTGACCTTGGTGAGATCGGTAATCTGCCCATCCTGTCGAAAGATGTTTCATCTGAAGGTAAGAAACGAAAATTTGTTGATATCGTTGCAGATGTCATGAACCGACGTATGGAATGTGACCCCCGTATCGTTGTTCTGGGAGAAGATGTCCATCGTCTCAAAGGTGGCACGAACGGTGCTACACGTGACCTTGCGACGCGCTTTCCTGATCGTGTCTTTGGAACACCAATCAGCGAAAATGCATTTATGGGCCTTGCAGGCGGCCTTGCCATGGATGGGCGTTTCCGGCCGGTGGTGGAGTTCATGTATCCCGATTTCATGTGGGTGGCGGCTGATCAGGTCTTTAATCAGGTTGGGAAGGCGCGGCATATGTTTGGTGGTGCGATTGATGTTCCCCTTGTCCTGCGTACCAAGGTTGCAATGGGAACGGGATATGGATCGCAGCATTCCATGGACCCCGCTGGTATTTTCGCGACGGCTCCGGGGTGGCGTATTGTCGCACCGTCCTGCCCTGCTGATTATGTGGGGCTGATGAATGCTGCCCTTGCGATCAATGATCCCGTTCTGGTTATTGAACATGTTGATCTTTACCAGACCATATCGCCGGAGCCGCATGATCTTGATGGTATTATCCCGCCCGGTTCAGCAGCATTGCGCCGGACCGGGGACAAGGTCACTGTTATTACCTATCTGGCGATGGTTCAGCCCGTAATTGATATCGTGGATGAACTGAATGCGGATGTGGATGTCATTGACCTGCGCTGGCTGGATCGGGCCAGCCTTGATTGGGATACCATAGGGGAAAGTATCCGTAAGACAAACCGTGTACTTCTGGTGGAACAGGGCGCACGTGGGACATCCTATGGCGGCTGGCTGGCAGATGAAATCCAGCGGCGTCTGTTCGACTGGCTGGACAGCCCGGTCATGCGGGTGACGGGGGGAGAAGCTTCGCCCAGCATCTCGAAAGTTCTGGAACGTGCGGCATGTGCCGGACGGGATGAAATCAGTATTGCCCTGGGGGAACTGCTCGCGCTCGCCTAATGGCGGTTGTGGGGGCCCCTTTGGGCATTGGTCCCGTTTAATAATGGAGACTGCAATGCAGGAATTTACAGGTCGTATCCTGCTCCTGACCGGGGCAGCAGGGGGCATTGGCCGTGAAATCGCCGCGTTTTTCTTTGCACGCGGCGCCAGCCTGCTTCTGGCGGATCTTGATGAAAGCGCCGTAATCAACATGGCGCGGCAAATGGACCCTCAGGGTGAACGTATCATTGCCGCGCGGTATGATGCCGCGTGTGAACACGATGCCGGGATTATTGCCAGTCTGGCGCATGATCATTTCGGCGGAGTTGATTTCATGGTGCCGGGGGCGGGGATTTATCCCCATTGTCCGGTGTCGCAGATGGAGGGGGCTGACTGGCGCAGGGTTATTGCGATCAACCTCGACAGTGTTTTCTATCTTTGTCGGGCGGTCATGCCCATTTTGCGTGAAAATAGCGCCATTGTCACACTGACATCCGTTGCGGCCCATCGTGGTAGCCAGAATCATGCCCATTATTCCGCATCGAAGGGCGCAGTTCTTAGCCTGACGCGTTCGCTTGCCATTGAGCTTGGCGGGCGTACCCGCGTCAATGCGGTTTCTCCGGGGATTATAGAGACCGCGATGACGCGTGAACTCCGTGGAGAAAAAGGGGACATCTTAAAGGCCCAGACACCGTGCGGCCGCTTTGGTCAGCCGCGTGAGGTGGCGTCCGTCGTGGCATTTTTGTGTGGTGATGATGCAAGTTTTGTGAATGGGGAGGTCATCCATGTCAATGGTGGCCTCTATATGGCCGGCTGAGCCCTGTCAGTGAGGTAGATCTTCATGGCCGTCAATATTTGCATGCCCGACCTTTGCGCATCGTCCGGAACGATAACGCTGTCGCGATGGCTTCGGGCCGAAGGGGATGCGATTTCTGCCGGGGATATCCTTGCGGAGATGGAAGCTGACAAGGCGACGATAGAAATCGAGGCACCGGCAGGTGGGATTCTGGGGCGTATTTTGGTTCCGGATGGTACTGAAGGTGTCAGTGTTGATCAGGTCATCGGAATGGTCGTCGATCCTGGCGAACCCATCCCGGATGCGCCCGGCAATCTGAATGTTCAGGCCCCGGCGGCAATATGTCCCGATACAGGCCCCATGACGCAGGCTGTGTCCCCGTGTAGCGAGAGGGGAATATCCCTGCCGGACATAAGTGGGGACGTTACGAGGACGCGGGTTTTTGCCTCACCAGTTGCGCGCCGTCTGGCGCGGCTGCATGAGCTTGACCTGCGACGGGTTGAGGGAAGTGGCCCAGGGGGAAGGATACTGCGTCGCGATATCGAATGCCTGCTGTCGAATGAAAAAATCATTCAGGTAAAGGAAAAGACGAAACCGGATGTTGATCGCGTTGTTATGTCGGGCATGCGACGGACCATTGCCGCGCGTCTGACGAACGCAAAGCAGACGATCCCGCATTTTTATGTTTCCGTGGATGTGCAGGTTGATGCCTTACTGGACCTGCGCGAAGAACTCAATCGCGTGGCGCCATTCCACGGCGCCCCCGATGCGTTTCGCATTTCGGTTAATGACATGCTGATCCGTGCCTGTGGTGTGGCCTTTGCCACGGTGCCATCCATGAATGTCCTGTATGCCGAAGATGCGCTGCTTTTCCCGCGGCAGGTTGATATCGCCGTGGCGGTTTCTGTGTCTGATGGATTGCTGACGCCGGTCCTGCGTGACGTGGGTGGAAAATCGCTGCTCGTCACCAGTTGCGAAGTCCGCGCACTTATCATGCGTGCGCGTGAAGGAAAGCTGAGCGTGGAGGAAATGCGCGGTGGCAGCTTTACAATCTCGAATGTCGGAATGTTTGGTATTGATAGCGTGACACCGATCATCAACCCACCCCATGCTGCGATATTGGGGATTGGGGCGATCCGTCGCCTGCCAATCGTCAGGGAAGGGCAGATTGCAATTGCATCCCTTATGACCTGCACCCTTAGTGTCGATCACCGCGTTGTGGATGGTGCGTTGGCTGCGCAATGGCTGGCCGCGTTCAGGAATATCGTCGAACACCCCATAAGATTGCTGACCTGATAAACGTTTTCTTCAGATGATGCCCCTGTGGATTGGGGCATGGGAGACAGGATTATGGCTGACGGCAAATTACGGTGTTATATGCCCGACCTTGGGCGTCTGCTGGAGCAGCTTCCAAAAAACTGGGGGCGGTGGGGCGAAAATGATGAGGTTGGTTCGCTTAATTTCCTGACCGCGCAAGAAGTCCTGCGCGGCGTGGCATCAGTCCGCCAAGGAAAAGTGTTTACGCTTGGCATTCGTATCGCCGCCCCCGAAGGGGACCCGATCTGGCCCGGCCGTGCGACGGCGCACCGGGTCAACGTTATGGATCGTGGCCATTTTATGTGTGGTAAGGCCGAACCCCTGTCGGGTGGGGGCGAATGGGCCGACGACATGGTGGTGATGTATCTGCAGGGATCCAGCCAGTACGATGCGCTGGGGCATGTATGGTATGATAATACCCTTTATAATGGCTACCCCGCCGTGACGACAGTGGGGGGCATGAGCAAGGCCAGTGTCCTTCCCATTGCCGAACGTGGCGTGGTTGGGCGCGGTATCCTGATTGATATGGCCCGTTTCCGGGGCAAGGAATGCCTTGATCGTGGCGAGACCTTTACACATACGGACCTTGAAGCCGCAGCAGCGCAGCAGGGGGTTGAGATCCTGCCCCATGATGTTCTGGTGATCCGCACAGGCTGGATTGGCAAATTCTATCGCACGCCAAAAGAGGAGTTCTATCGCGACTTCCTTGAACCCGGCCTGACCTACAGCCCGGAGCTGGTGCGCTGGTTTCATGAAAAGGAAATTCCCAACCTTGTAACGGATACGATCGCCAATGAAGTGACCGTTGATCCCGAAAGTGGGGTAACTCTTCCGCTGCATTGCGCATTGATGCGTAATCTTGGGGTGGCCTTTACCGAAATCATCGCCCTTGATGCACTGGCGGAGGATTGTGCCGCCGACGGGCAGTGGTCTTTCCTGTATACAGCAGCACCGCTGAAGGTGGTTGGTGGATCGGGTGCGCCAGTCAATCCGGTTGTCATAAAATAAAAATACCGCTCGGCGGAGGAACTTTCATGAAACCACTATCTGGTAGTACGGCGCTTGTGACCGGTGCAGGGTCGGGTATCGGCCGTGAAACAGCTATAGCCCTGGCAAATGCAGGTGCGGCCATTCTGGTCAATGACGTCTCGGGCGATGCCGCACGTGCGACATGTGCGATCATTGGTAAAACCGGTGGGCAGGCCACTCCTTATGTTGCGTCCGTGGCGGACCCGGATGCGGTACGCGCCCTGTTTGAAATATTTGATGATGAAGGGAAAACGCCTGATATTTTAGTCAATAATGCAGGGATCAGTGGAAATGGACCAACATTGGACCTGACGGATGAAAGCTGGCTGCGTGTCGTGGGCATCAACCTGAATGGAGCATTTTTCTGTAGCCGTGAGGCCGCGCGTCGCATGAGCGCAACGCGGAAGGGGACGATTGTCAATATCGGCTCGATTTATTCCATTGTCGCCGCCCCGCAACGCCTGTCCTATTGTACGACAAAAGCTGCGATTGCGATGATGACGAAATGCCTCGCGCTGGAGTGGGCGGACGCTGGCATTCGTGTCAACTGCGTGGCGCCTGGATATGTGGACAGTGCCTTGACGCGCGAACTTGCCGCGGCAGGGCGGCTTGATATGGCGGCGCTGGAGCGTCGTACACCACAGCATCGCCTGGGTAAGGCAAGCGAGATTGCAGACGCGGTGTTATATCTGTGTGAACCGCGCAGCGCGCATATCACGGGTCATGTCCTTTCGGTGGATGGTGGCTGGACAGCGAATGGATATCTCTGATCTGTGTCTGCAGGCTGTTTCCAAATATATCGGTATCGAATCCATGGGAATGAAAGACAGTCATCATGGAGCAATCCCATCCGCTTCCAAGGTTCAGATGGCGTATCGGCTGTCTGCTCGCCCTTGGGGTTTTCGTCAACTATATTGATCGTATCGCCCTTTCGGTGGCTTCACCGCAGATACAGGCTGAATATGGTCTTGATAGTATTCAGCTTGGCTGGCTTTTCAGTGGTTTCTTCTGGGTCTATGCATTTGCCCAGATCCCCAGCGGGCTGCTGGCTGACCGATATGGTGCATGTGCGACAATGCGGGTCAGTACTGTCCTGTGGACGGTTTCATCCGGCCTGATGGCATTGGCGCGTGGGTTCCCCGGCTTCTTTGCGGCACGCATGCTGCTGGGACTGGCGGAAGCTCCTGCTTATCCGGCTGGTACAAAAGCGACCGGATACTGGTTCCCACGCAGTGAACGTGGAACAGCTACGGCGGTATTCGACGCATCCGCACGGTTTGCGAATGTGCTTGGGGTTCCGCTTGTGGCACTTGTGACCGTTTACCTGGGCTGGCGCTGGTCATTCGTCATGACGGCATGTTTCAGCCTGTGTTACGCGATTACATTTTTTCTTGGTTATCGCGATCCATCACAGCATCCGCGACTGAGTTCACATGAACATCGTTATATGCTGGCGGGTGGTGCCTGTGTCGAAGGGGATGCAAGCGCAGGAAGTGGCTGGGCCACTATTCCACACCTTCTGCTGCAGCGTAAAATATGGGGTATCATACTGGGGTTTGCGGCATATGGGTATTTTTTTACGCTGTTCCTGACATGGATGCCAAATTACCTGGTTCGTGAACTGCATGTCGGCACGATGCAGTCGGCGATGTATGTCATGATCCCGTGGGGTATTGCCACGCTTGGCGAACTGTTGGTCGGTGGCTGGTTTATTGATGCGCTCTGCCGTCGCGGTTATGACGATACATGGACGCGCAAGGGGATGCTCCTGCTTGGTTTCATTCTGGGCATGGCCATGATCGGCGCCATTTTCACGCATCGTCCCGGATGGGCGGTATTCTGGATTTCACTTTCCCTCGGGGGCTTGTCGAGCGCCGCGCCAGTAATCTGGAGCTTGCCTTCTCTTGTCGCACCACGTGGGGTAGGGGGAACGGTGACTGGTATTGCCAATTTTGTAAATAACGGCGCGGGCATCGTGGCAACGATTCTGACCGGGTATCTGGTCAACCTGACGGGATCGTTCGGGGCGGCGTTCACGTGCGCATCAGCGATGTTGCTGGCGGGTTTTGTCGCTATTGCCATCCTTGTGGAATCCTTTACACCCGTTGGGGAACCACCGGAATGCGGGATTACAATACCCTTGTCCGGCAGGTGGATGAAGGGACGGTGAAGCCCTGAGGGTGACAGGGATAATTTTCCATGCTGAGTAACGTATGACAGAGAATGCCGCTTCGCAGCCATTGGCCCCGACCGCCCGCCGGATTGCAGATGCATTGCGACATGACATCCTGTCGGGTGTGCTTGTTCCGGGAACACGTATCCGGCAGGAAGATTATTCGACCCATTTCGGTGCCAGTCGCATTCCCGTGAGGGAAGCCCTCAAAGCCCTGCAAAGCGAAGGATTGCTTGTCCTTCAGGCGAACAGGGGGGCATGGGTTGCCCATATGAACCAGGCACAATGTCTGGAGATCTATAAGATACGCGAGCGTATAGAGCCACTGGCCCTGAGCGAAAGTACGCAACGCATGCCATCGGCAACCATGGACGTGCTTGAGGAACTTGTCGATCGTATGGAGCAGGCGGAAACTGTTGATGCGTTCATTCCCCTGGATCGGGAGTTCCATCTACGAAGCTATGAGCATTCATCACTTCCTGAACTGAATGCGATGATCCTGCGATACTGGAACACGACGCAGCAGTATCGTCGGACATATATGAACGAGGTGGGATTCAGCCTGCGCACGATCGTCGATTCTGAACACAGGTTGCTGATGGATGCAATCCGGCGACGTGACAGTTACAATGCGGAATGCCTGCTTCAGGTGCATATCCGTCGGACACGCCTTGAGTTTGAAAAAAACAAGGTTGTCGCGACAGGGGAGAGGTAACACCATTTACCATACGAAGGGAATGCGGTCATGGTCGGATTGCCGGGATTGCGCGGTGTGGAACATATTGGTTTCACCGTGCCGGATATTGAAGAAGCCACGCGTTTTTTCGTCAATGTCATCGGATGTGAATATGTCTATTCTCTGGGACCGTTTCAGTCGCCTGATGATTGGATGACCACGCATCTGAACGTTCCTGCAGATGCGGTTATGCGGGAATTAAGGTTTTTCCGGTGCAGAAATGGTCCAAACTTTGAGGTATTCCAGTATGAAACACCAGCCCAGCATTGTATCCCGCCCCTGAACAGTGATGTCGGTGGGCATCATCTGGCCTTTTATGTAGACGATTTCGACGCAGCACTTACACATCTGAAGTTGCATGGTGTCCGTCTACTGGGCAAGCCCACATACCGCAACACGGGGCCAAGTGCTGGTCAGACATGGGTATATTTCCTGACCCCATGGGGGATGCAATTGGAATTGGTAAGTTTTCCAGAAGGCAAGCGGTATGAACGCACAGCAACCACTATGTTGTGGCAGCCTGCGTCAGCCTGAATGACAGTAATATTCATTTGAATGACCGCAACCCATACAGAGCAGTGTTCGTTATGACGGGCAACGAAATTCTTGCAATGTGTGGATGGGTTATAAATGGCAGAATGAAGTATTTTTGCACTATGTAAGTAATATATTTTTCTGTAGGTTTTGGAAAAATATTCCTTAAGTCCGTGTTCCAAAAAATAAAAATAATTCATGAACCAAGCGAACTCAGGCTGATGCATAAAATCAACATGTCCATGGATGTTAGCTTAAGGAACATAAGGTAATAGTTCCTGGGTAATGGTGATGTTGTCATGGGTATCCATGGATCAATAATTCGTATTGATATTATCAGCGCTGGTTGATTCCGGTTCATGATCTTCATCGGATGAGGTTCAGGGCATGCGCGTCCTTCATGAATCATTTTTTCTTTATGTTTTAAATCATATTCGCTCAGCAACATGGACTTCACGAAGTCGGAATGCCGTGAAGCTTCCATTGGGGATCGCCGCCTGTTTTGGCTGCTGTCTCCTGCTTCAATCTGTGGCGCTGGCTGCGACAGATCAGGATTCGGTAATTCTGCCGGTTCAGCAACAGCAAACAAAAGCGGCAGATCAAGATACGCAGGATGTTAAACTGCCACGCTGGATTCAGAAAATACTAGGAAAAAAAATCAAGGCCACAGGTCCAGAGGAGGTATCAAACCCTACACCATATGCCGAAACGCAGCCTACAACGCCGTTTTATCTTGCGATACCGGGATTTTTACAGGCACCATATGGCCCACCTTCTTTTGGTCCGCCATTCGGTACTACCCATTTGCTGGGTGATTGGGGCGGGGTGCAGCCTTGGCTTCAGAAACGGGGGCTATATTTTGCATTTGATGTTTATGAGGATCTTGCCGGAAATGTGGCTGGTGGTAAAAAGCGTGATTACAGTGTGGCTGGACAGGTCGGTTCTACACTCGACGTGGACTGGGAAAAATTGCTGAATGCCGGATCATGGTCAAAGGATCTATGGCTGCATCTGCTTGTTGTAAATGGGCATGGTCGGAATCTGAGTCGCCTGTTTGGTGACAATAGCAACCAGGTGCAGCAGATATATGGAAGCCGTGGTAACGTAATTGCACATATGGTCTGGGCTTATTTTGAAAAATCCTGGCTGGATCACAGGATTGATTTGTCCATGGGGTGGATACCAACCGGCGTTTTCTTCCAGAATTCTCCATGGGTCTGTAACTATATGAACGTGTGGTTATGTGGTGGGGAGGCACCTACAAAATTCTTGACGGGTGGTCGTGGCTGGCCATCGGGGAATATTGGGACGGTCCTGCGGGTGATGCCGACAAAACAGGTATATGTCATGGGCGGATTGTTCGCCGTGTCGCCACATCCCTATAATGGTGGTATTTCTGGATGGTCCTGGGCGCAGGATGGGTTGGGAAAACTTTCGACACAGGTTGAAATCGGCTGGATTCCTGCGTTCGGTCGCGACCATCTTGTAGGGCATTACAAGGTTGGCGTGATGTATGATAATTCCCGTTACAGTCATCTGTATGAAGATATCAATGGCAATCCATGGGTGTTAACCGGTCAGCCCGCACGCAGAGAGAGCGGCCAGACATCATTGTGGGTGATTGCAGACCAGATGTTGGTTCGCCATGGGCCAGGAGAACTGAATGGTCTGATACTGGGTGGATATTATGCCTATGCATCCGGTCAGACATCGCAGATTAATCATGCCTTTGTGGCGGCCCTGATGGATACCGGCGCGGCATGGAAACGTCCGTTGGATAGTGTGGGTATTGCGTTCTTATGGGCCAGTTTCAGCCGTTCCGCAATCCTGTCACAAGAAGCTGCTGCTGGGCATGGGCTGTCACTGCCAGGGGCAAATTTCGGTGTTCCATATGGTATTCAGGGGCATGAGAGCATTTATGAAGCATATTACGGTTTTCATATAATGGATGGCCTGTCGATCAAGCCGGATTTCCAGTATATAAATCATGTTGGTGGCACAACAACCTTCAGAGATGCTGTTGTGTTGAGCACCGCTGTCAACGTTGCGTTCTGATTTTTCAAGACTACAGGAAGCCGTGGCATGACTTGCTACGGCTTTTTTGTATTTATCCTTAATAAAAGGTATTTTCCAAAAATGGTTTATGTAAGGGGCATTTGATTGTGCTGTTGCTCATAAATACCCAGATTTATGTTTGTGAGGTCAAGGAGGGGAGTTGAAAGATCATGCTTGCGTGCCCGTATCACAAGATCACCAATAATCTGCTGGGCTTCGATCGGTCCACCCCGGCAAAGATCGCGAAACATTGATGATGTCAGCGAGGAGTCTTTCTTACTCAGTAGCTTTATAATGCCGTCTATGGTTTGTCCATCAGGGCAATATCCTGTTACTGTGGCAATGGCAACACATTCGTCAATGACGGCGTGTATGAAATTTGTTCCGTATTTTTGGCTTGATATTTCCCCAACTGTTCCGCGCATCAAGCAACAAATACTTCCCAGAGATGCGAGAAGTACCCACTTGTTCCACATATCTTGCAAGATATGCGTCGAACATATTGTCTCAAAACCAGGGCTGGAAATAATTTTTTTGATTTGTTGTGCTTTGGCTGTTTCCCGACCGGATATTTCCCCAAAAGACAGCCGCGGCATGAAGCCGCTTTGTTCGATATGTCCTTGCTTATTCAGTTTGCTGACAATAAAGCATGTTCCGCCCATGACGGCATGTTGGCCGAAACGTGCTGTCAGGAGATCAAGATGCCGCATGCCATTGAGCAGCGGTATAATATGAGTGCCTGTACCGACAGCAGCAGAAAAATCATCCATGGCAGACGCAAGGGAATAGGCTTTTACGCTGAGCAGCACAATGTCATACGGATTTGTGATATCTTGGGTGCTGGTGGTTTTGGGCGTGAGCGTAATATCTCCGATGGTGCTGCGCAGGCAAAGGCCGTCTGCCAGTAATTGAGACCGCCGTTTTGGGCGCACAAGGAATGTCACATCATGTCCGGCTGCGGCCATGCGGGCACCAAAATATCCCCCCACAGCGCCTGCGCCGACAATAAGGATTCTGCTAGTCATCGGGCGATTTCCTGTCTTTGTTGAGGCCTGACCCAGGCAAAGAAATTCAGTGAACGCATTCAGTCTGATATTAACCTATCACACGAAGGTTTACATCTGGCTGAATGCGTAGGCAGTTCAGGCCACTTGATTTGTGATTCAATATGATGCTCGGGTGAGGACAGATCATCATATCGATGGTGTTATCAATTGGCTTATTTGTATGTACACCTGACAGCAACAGATCCATAATCTGCATGGATTGCAAAGCTACCCGAGCATCATCAGGACTGATACACATTGGCGGAAAGGGGGCGCATTCTGATTGAGGCCCTCTCAATCCTTGCTCAGGTGCCGATCGCGGCTTGGACAGGAGAACATGCGTTTCACAATCCAGCGTTCGGATAAAATTTCCGCATCGCATTGTGCACGATTTCGACGTTTACAGCGCAGCAAACCTGGTTCAGTCCTTGCCGAAATTTCGATCTCTGATAGCCAGTGCTGATATAGAAGTTTCAGAAGGAATGGATGCAGCCCAAACAAGGTTGCCATTAGCAGGCCCTGTGTATCGACGAGGAGATAACGTTTCTTCCCCTTGATGTTTTTGCCGCTGTCGGGCAGCCATAATGGGTTGTTTGTTCTCGGCACAGGACGTAGGACGCATGGTGTAGACGATCGAGTGTACCTTCATGTTGCCAGCAGCGAAAGTAGTAGTTCACTATGCTGCACGACGGCAGATCTTTCGGGATTGCACGTCACTGGCAACCTGTTCCAAGAACATACATCAAGTCGTGTTTGGAACATACTGACAGGTTGTGAACATTGCAATCTACAAGTTCTTCCTAAAAAGCAACTTTCTGTTCGTGATGCGTCTTTTTGTCAGGAAATAGCGGTTTCATCTTTGCCCATCAGGCATTCATAAATCTGGTACAGTTTATATAGATATTTCCTGACAGACTCTATAATACATTCCGGCATTCCATTTGACGTGCCCCCTTTTTTGTATCCACTTAAAAGGAGAGTTCCCGTTTTTTATGGCTTGGGGTTGATGGAATGACAAGGGTCTCGGGGGCATGCCCCCGAGACCCTTGTCTGGCGATCTGATCCGGTGTCCTGCCATCCAGCTGGGAATGGGGACGCACCGTATTGTAGTCTTCCCGCCAGTCAGCCAGAACCTGTCGGGCATGGCTGAGAGACGTGAACAGCGTCTCGTTGAGGCATTCATCCCTCAACCGGCCGTTGAAACTTTCGACAAAGCCGTTCTGTTGCGGTTTCCCGGGGGCGATATAGTGCCATTCAACCTTCATCTCATCCGCCCATTTCAGGATGGCATGGGATGTGAACTCCGTACCGTTGTCGCTGACAATCATGAGGGGTTTGCCATATCGTTCCACCAGGGCCGTCAGTTCCCGCGCCACACGTCCACCTGATAATGACGTGTCGGCAACCAATGCCAGGTTCTTGCGACTGAAATCGTCGATAACAGCCAGAATGCGGAACCGGCGGCCACAGATCAGGGCATCCGAGACAAAATCCAGGCTCCAGCGCTGCCCGGGTTCCTGAGGGATGGTCATGGGAGAACGCGTCCCCAGTGCCCTCTTGCGGCCGCCCCGATGGCGGACTTTCAGCCCTTCCTCCTGGTAAAGACGGAACAGCTTCTTGTGATTGGGGCTGAACCCTTCGCGTGCCAGAAGATAACCCAGGCGGCGATAGCCAAAGCGGCGTCTCTGGCTCGCCAGATCCCGCAGGCGCTGGCGCAGGGTGGCATCATCTGCCCGGGTGGAAACATACCGCGCAACACGCCTGGCAAGACCAACAAGGGCACAGGCGCGACGCTCACTCACCTCCAGAGCCTTTTGAAGGTGTAGGACCGCCTGCCGCTTTGCGACAGGCGTCACCACTTTTTTCCAACAATTTCCTTCAACGCCGCATTATCCAGCATCGCATCCGCCAGGAGACGCTTCAGACGACCGTTTTCATCTTCCAAGGCCTTCAGTCGTTTGGCCTCAGATACCTCAAGGCCACCATAGCGGGTCTTCCATTTGTAAAACGTCGCATCACTGATCCCGTGTTTGCGGCAAAGATCAGAGACCTTGAGCCCAGCCTCCTGTTCCTTCAGCACCCCTATGATCTGCTCTTCCGTAAAACGACTGCGTTTCATTCGTCCGTATCCTTCTCGATCGGACTCTACTTTAAAATGGTTACATTTTCGGGGGGCACGTCACATTATTCAGGGTTGGTTTTGGAATGCCGGAACTGTTAATCAGAAATCAGCACTTAATGAGACCATGGCCGTAAAAGCAGAACCAACGACATAAGTCGGTGTCGATGCATGAACCGTGTTGCCCTGAAGACCTTTCTGGGTCACGGCAGTCATGCCAAAACCGTTGATGGAGGAGAGGTAGTTAACCCCTCCCATATTTACCAAGTTAAGCATAATTCTGGGACGAACATGTGTGTGGAATGACGGAAGTGTCCTGCCTATATTCAGGTCCGCGGTAAAATATCCGGGAATTTTCTGGTCATTCATCAGGGTTGAATACTGCTTCCCCTGATAGCGCAGGTTGAAATTACTGAAATAGGTGCCATCATCATATGTCAGGCCAATCGCACCACTCCATTTAGGAGAGCCCGGTTCTTCTTTTCCTTTGGTCGGCAGATAGTCAGTGCCTGCATTCACGTTATTCCCGATGGTTGTATTTAGATACTGCCCTGAAGCATAGGCACTGATATGATGCCATGGGCGGGTACCAATTTCTCCCTGGAAGCCCCATGCTTCCTCGCCGCCAGCAGAAATGGGCGTACTGATCAGTACGCTTGTTCCCGGAAGGTAGGATGAACTAGAAATCTGGTGGTTCGTCAGGTTGTAGTGAAACCATGCCGCAGAGAAATTGACAGGACCATTATGTCGGAACCCGACTTCCTCCCCAATAAAATATTCAGCATTCAAGTTGGAAGTAGGCTGGCTGGAGGGTTTAGGGGATGTCATGGAGAACTGCTGTACGTAAGGACTCCATCCGGCAGGAAGTCGATAAGATGTCGTCGCATTCATATAAACCTGATCAGATTTAGTAATATTATAACTGGCCAGGAATTGTGGTGTAGGTTCAAAATAATTTTTCCCAGCCTTGTAAGGTGAAGCGCCGGGCAGATTTTCTGTTGAAGTCACTGAAGCCATGGAGGCTTTGAAACCAGCATCAAGGACAAGCCTGCCCCCGAGCAGGATAACCTTGTCATCAATACCTATGGCATTGACCTGCTGACGTGTATTTTCCTGATATCCGGTAACACGCATCCCATTGGCCGTCAGGTATTTTTCGCCATAATTCCACGATCCCGTGGCCGACAGAGGATACTGGTCCTGATATTCGGTATGCCCCCCATAGGAATACCAATAAAATACAGACAGTGAATTATGCTTTGTCTTCCAGTTGAGGTTTGTCGTAAAGCCACTGGTATTCTGACGCCAGGGATGGACACTCTCAACAGTGACGGTGCCTGATTGAGCTGCATAACCATCAAGGTGATCATATTGCTGTGTGCCGATATAACCACCAGAAATGGGAATTGTGGAACCGTAATTATTCGGGCCGCTCTGAAACGTTGTATAAGGTTCGACATGTAATGTCAGGCCGTTCCCAAGGGCGAAATCATTATGTATCGCACCAAAAACGACATTCGTAAAACGTTCGTTGATGGCGTAATAGTTCGAATCCCCTGCCTTATATTTTCCGTCGTAATTGAAGCTGCTTCCGTACTGGTTCCACTGTGCAAGAGATGGATTACGATAAATATTCTGGTGCGATGTTGTATATCCAAATACAATATCAGAAGAACTATTTTTTGACCAACGTTTTTCAAGATTCGCATCAATATGATAACGCTCGATATTACCCATTCCACGCCATAGGTTGCCAGCGGAATGTGAAAAAGAAGCAAAAGCCCTTACATCGCTATGGCCGATTTCGCCTGAATTAAGACGAATGAACTGCTTTTGCAGACTATGAGTGCCGCCAGCGAAGTCAACGCTGCCACCAAATTTATCTGATGGGCGGATTTCCTGCATGGAAACAATTGCGCCATCGGCATTGTAAAGCGGTGCAGACAGATCAACAGATCCCTGTGTTACCTTTACCGAAGCGATATTTTCGTTATCAACCATCGATGATGCCCAAGGGGCATAGCTGAAAGCATCCGAAACTGGAACACCTTCAAACAGAAAACCGATCTGGGTCTGGTCAAGGCCGCGGATATGCATGGTTTCCGTTTCGGTATTCAATGGCCCTTCATTGCCGGCCTGAACACCCGGAAGGCTGGCGATCAACTGAGTTGGTGAAACGGTTGGTACCTGTTTTGAAATATAGGCGCGCGAAACCTCGCTGACTGACACTGGGGCCGTCTGCCGTACAAGAAGGCCACCACCAGAATTATGGTGCTGCGCGGTGACGCTCAGTTCTTCATTCTGCGGAGGCTGCTTGTTCTGGCTTGTGGTGGGTCTATGTGAGGCTGAGGAGCCTGATACCACCTCTTTGGCTTTGCGAGGGGATGGTTGCTGGTCTGATCTTGCCGCAAGGGCATGCCCCGTGGTCATCAGAATGCCACAGCTCATCATGATGCATGAAGAGAGAAGATGGCGACGCAATCGGCCATGTCGGGTACTATCTCTTCCGATGGTCAGAATCGTCATAGAAGAAACCTTGGATTGGTAAAGATGTTGGACAGGAAGATATGGTTTACAAACCATAAATTTTTGCATGTAAAAATCAGGGCAGATTGCATGGAAAGACAGCGCACATCTTGAATGAGAGGCAGTTTGTGATACTGTTCGGTATCAACAGGTTTCCGGTCATTTCGTATCAGAATATATCAAGCAGCCTCGCATATGTGCCCTTTTGGGGAGAAGGAGATGCTACAAAATCTATGAGAGGAGACGTGTTATTATTTTATGATATTTTTGTTTCTATCGTGTAAAAACGATTTATTAATATTTTTGATTTTCTTTATTTTTTCTGGATCAAGTATCGTTTATGATGCCTTGTAATTTTTGAGGATGTAAAAGTCAGTGTTGATAATGCTGATGGATATTGACACGGGGAATGGAATTTGAAGAAAATCTTATATAAGACGTCTCTGGTGCTTGTATGCGTAGGCTCTCTCAGCTTCTCGTTGCCAGCGGTGGCACAAGAACTTCCGCAAATACATGACCATGTCACAGAAAGCCTGCAGCGTCGGATATTTCCGCAACTTTCTGCCATGATAGCTGATGCTGGTTGGAGAAAAATTTTCTTTTCTGATCAGAATATACAGAAAATATTACAAGACCGCCGTGCCAGGTTTTCAGATATAACCAAATGTATTCCTGCCCCTCATTGTGTTGTGGAGGCATGGAAAATCACCCCCGATGAACGGCGCATCATTGGGGAGGTTCTTGGACAGATATCCTCTCATTTGCCGGTATCCCGTGGTTATGGCATATCTCAATGGGAACATGATGCAGATGCAATTAACTACATCCTGTCAGTGTATGGCGAAGGTAGCCCGCCTCATTATCCACATATTGACGCGATGACACAGGATACAACGTCAAAAGACTTTAATCAGTTGATTTCAGGTCTGCAATTGCAGGAGCTTCAGAACTGGCCACAACAGGACATGGATATTTTTTCTGCCCCTCTGCGGTATGCAGCGATCCTGCTTGATATGAATGATCGTGATGATGCCATACATTTCCCGATGTTATGGCAGACGTGGAATGCGCCAGCCCTTCATCTCGCGCAGAATCTTGACTGGCGTCACTATCCTTATACAGCAATCATTGTGCCTGGGGCGGGGCCGGAGGCGCAGGGCGTATCTTTGTCGGCAATGGGAAAGTTGCGACTGATGTTGGCGGTGGATGCCTTCCGTAAGAAGCAGGCGCCGTTTATTCTGGTTTCAGGTGGAGCAGTCCATCCCGCACAAACCCATTATGTTGAGGCGCAAGAAATGCGTCGTGAGTTGATTTCCCGCTTTGGTATTGCGGAACGCAATATTATTATAGAGCCCTATGCAAGGCATACGACAACCAACCTGCGTAACGCATCAAGGCTTCTTGCCACGATGAACGCACCACGACAACAGCCTGCCTTGATTGTAACGGATCAGGATCAGAGCGCATATATTGCAAGTCAGACTTTTGCACAGCGTAACCTGAGGGAGTTAGGATGCGCGCCAGGAGTGCTTGATGCACGTATATCCCTGTTTGCCATCCCGTTTCATCCTGATGTGCATTGCAATGTTACGGACCCGATGGACCCGCTTGATCCGTAAAGATCAAGCGGGGGCAGGATATTACAAACACAAGGGATACAAGTTTTTTGATGAAAATTTAAATATATTTTTGCATGTTCTTGGACGGACACTTAGAAATATCTCGACAAGGGTGAAATTTTATTTGCTATAGCGTCCAATTGCCGGGTCTGTTGTGCTGTTGCTTCCTGTTTCAATATGTCCAGCAATATGCCATCGAATATGGTGATGATGCTTGTTGCGTAAGATCAGGTCATACCACCCGGATGTGTGCCGTGTATCAACCTCGATACAAACAGGGGCGGGGGTGGGGGCATAATCCGTCACATGGCCTGTATAACCATTTTCTATCTTCAGATGAGTGAATGGGGAATGGAATGTAAGAATGCAGATGCCACGCTTGGGGTCATTTTCTGTTGAAATCGATGTCTTTCCATAATCATGATGCATGTATCCCGAAAAGCTACGAAAGAAGCCATTAGGGCCATGGATATCGATGTCATAATGACCGTGCTTTGTTGTCCACCTGTCTGCAAGGGTGCTTCCCGGCTGGACACTATAGGATCGGGGCTGGGTATTGTCGGTAATGTCACGGACATGAAAAACTGCTGCGGCTTTTCCGGTATTGATAAAAACAAGACTTATTTCCTTATCCGAATTGTCAATCTCTGCCGTCACATGCAAATCATAGGGAAGGGGCCGGGCACGACGGATGCCGGGTTCCTGGATCGGCATGGCCTGGTGCCGTGGAAGGGTGATGTTGGAATTGGGATGTGTTTTCTGGTCCTGTGGTGCGTAGGATTTGGTGGAGGGAAGGGCCGGAAGGATCGTATTGGGATTCGTAAAATCAAATGCTGATGTCAGGTCGCCGCAGATGGCGCGCCGCCATGGGGTGATTTGAGTTTCCATAAGCGTTGGATGTTCGTCCCCGAACCGACGTTCAATGAAGCGGATGAGGGAGGTATGATCAAACACTTCTGAGTTGACCCAGCCTCCTTTACTCCATGGGGAAATGACCAGCATGGGAACGCGTGGCCCAAGGCCATATGGGCCTGCATCATGCGTGGCGTTACCTGGAAAAATCTCATGTTCTGGTGAAATGTTGGATTGTCCCTGCATTGGATGCGCCGGTGGGGTGGGGGGCATGGCATGGTCAAAAAAACCATCATTTTCATCATATGTAATGAACAGCGCTGTGCGGCTCCATACATCCGGATTGGACGTCAATGTCTCGATGATCCGCGAGATGAACCAGGCCCCGTAATTTGCAGGCCAATTTGGATGTTCATCATATGCATTGGGGCACATCAACCATGAAACTTGTGGCAGTGTACCATTGGTCACATCTTTCTGTAGGTCATCAAACAGCGTGCCGGAAACGGCAATGTTCGTACCGGTTCGTGCTTTGCGCGCCAGTGGACTTTGCATCGTTGCATTCTGGTAATTGACAAAGCGCAGTAGCGTATTGTTGGCAGAGTTCCCGATATAATGGTTTGGGTCATCGCCCCAGTTGTTTGCTGCTGTCAGGCCGCTGCCAACATCCTGATAGATTTTCCATGACAGACCCGCATGCTCCAGCCGTTCTGGTAAGGTGTGCCAGTCACAGACCATGTCATTCGTGTCAAGTTGCGGTCCATATCCCTTGCCATCATTGCCTGTCCATCCGGTGAACATATAATTGCGGTTGGGGTATGTCGGTCCCATGACCGAGCAATGATAGCTGTCACAGATGGTGAATGCATCTGCCATGGCATAATGGAACGGAATGTCGGTGCGGTTGAAGTGTATCATGGTTGACGGCGTCTTGTGTGCAATCCACTCGTCCCATCGCCCCTGGTTCCAGGCGCGATGTGTACTGTTCCAGTCATGGGGGGGATCCCCGATGAAGCTTAAGCCCAGATTGTCGCTGGCAGGGCGAAAAGGCAGCAGGACATCTTTGCCATATGGCTGTTTCCAGACGGGTTGTCCGTTGGGTAATCGCATCGCCCGTGGATCACCAAAGCCACGCACGCCCGACAAAGTCCCATAATAATGATCAAAGGAGCGGTTTTCCTGCATGAGGATGATAACGTGTTCCACATCCTTGATGGAGCGTGTGCGGGTATTGGCAGGTAGGGCAAGTGCCAGCCGAATGCTATCCTGAAGTGCGGTGACAGTCGCGCCTGCTCCAAGAAATTTTAAAAAGGAACGGCGATCCGACCGTTGCATGGCATGCTCCTAAGGTAACATCAGGAAGGAAGATGTTATCTTAGGGTAATTTATGTTCAGGAAGTGTACGGTTTGAATGAAGATTTTATGACAGCGGACGGCGTCCAAAACCCTTTCGGAATGGTTCAATCAAATCCCGGGGCTTCTTTGACTGATGAATTTCTGGCCCCGGAATATGTGTGTTCCTTGTAAAGATATTTATTGGATGGATATTCCCTGAATGGGTTTCATGTCTTGGGTCTATGAAACCTGTATCTGGATGTTATCTGTCCAGTTGGGCGATACTTTTTCTGATATCAGGCTGGGTGGTAATCAGCTTTTCCTTGTAGAATGCCGCTGAGATGGCCTCTTGCTGCGCAATCGCGTCGTCATCCATGGTGTTGAATCTGAAGGTCAGTTTTTCAACGGAATTCCCCACAATGTCCGGTGACAAACCAGTACTGCTGGCAAGGATATGCGTTACATCTTCCTTGTGTGTCTGTGCCCAGTTGTCGCATTCAATAATGGCATTTCTGACGATGGACAAAAGGTTGGGATTGTTTTTGTAAAATGGAAGGCTGGCAAGATAGAATGCCATCGCCCCTTTGATGTCTGCGCCCGTGGCAAGGGGGCGGACCTTCTGACCTACGGCGGAAAGGTAGGGGTCCCATATGGCCCATGCGTCAATGGTTCCGGCCTCAAACGCCGGTCTTGCCGCCGCAGGCAACAGGTAGGAAAGGTGAATGTCATGGAATGACAGGCCTTTTTGCAAAAGGGATGATAATAGCAGCCAGTTGGCGTCTGATCCCCTTGTTACGGCGACTTTCTTGCCTTTCAGGTCTTCAATGCTGCGGATTGGGCTGTCGTCATGGACGATGATTGCCTCACTCGATCCGCATTTGGGTTCATGTCCGAAATATACAATTGAATCCGGTATGTTCGCCTGTGCAAATACGGGGGGCAGATCGCCAGTCTGTCCTATATCTATTGCACCTGCGGCCATGGCTTGCAGCAATGGTGGCCCAGCAGGAAATTGTGACCATTCAACCGCAATGCCTGTATTGGCAAGTGCCGTCTCCAGAAATCCTTTTTCCTTGAGCAGGATAAGCGTACCATATTTCTGGTATCCGATCCTGATTGTCTGGGGCGCAGCAAATGCTTTCTTTCCCATCGATATGCTGGCAAGGGCAGACAGCGTGAATGTCATTAAGCTGCGTCGATCCAGCATCATCCTGTTTTCCATAAAAACGTTCCCTTCAAAGGTGATAGGTAAATTCACCGCCAAACATGGCGGGATCACCGAGTTGCCCGTAAAACATTCCCCCGTGGGCCTGTGGGGTCATTGTAATGAAATAGCGTTTGTCCAGCATGTTATGTCCCCAGAAACTGACATCCCATTTCCCGGAACGTGGGCGTGCACCGATATGGGCGTCAAACAGGCCATACGGCGCGATCCGGGTATAGGCAGATTCAGATGGGTCTGCGTAATAACTGCTGCGATAGGTATAGTCTCCACCGATATAGAGCAGGAGATCCGATCCCCAGTGTGACGATGTGGGCAGGAACGATTGAAACGGGATCGTATATTCCAATCCGGCGGATAGGTTCCATTTGGAATTAAGGGGAATCTGGTTTCCAGAAAGATCGCGCATGGTTTTGATATTTGAGGACTCCAGCGGCTGTGTCGCATTTCTAAACGATGCATAGAAGGCATCGGTGTAGGCAGCGGAGAGGCGTCCTTCCAGCCCCGGTGCAATCGTTCCGCGCGCATCAAGTTCGAATCCCCGTGAAACCACGTGCTTTGCGTTGGTAAGATAGGAAATGATCGTGCCTGTAGGCGTATAATAGCTGGCGCTGGTGATATAGTTATGGACGTTATTCCAAAATGCCGATGCGTTCACCAGCAGTCTTTTGTTGAAAAAGGCGTTCTTGACCCCAAATTCAAACATGTCATTCAGTTCAGGCTTCACATCGGGATTCGCCCCTTGTGAAACATTCAGGTTGGCCACATTGATTCCCCCGTTTCTGACGCCACGACTGTATGTCGCATACAGCAGGTGTGCCTCACTGGGCCGGTAAACCAGACTGAGGCTACCGCTGGGTTCCGTTTCACGGTGAAACGCACGATAAGACATGGCCGATCCAAACATGGAATTGCGCAATGTCGCGGCCGTACGGGCATCCGTTGCCGACAGACCTGCAAATGACGCGCCTGAACTTGTGCTGGACTCATACCCTCCTGATTTGGTTACGAAAGAATATCGGAAGCCGCCTTCGATCGTCAGTTGGTGGTTGATCTGGTATTTCGTCCTTACATATCCAGCAAGGGAATTCGTCACCGGATCGTCTGATGCGCTATATCCATATCCGTTCAGGGCGGCGTTATAGACGGCCGGGCTGTATCCATAACCATAATATTTCGCCCCTTGTGGCGTGATGGCGTCATAGATTGAATCAGGTACGGCCTCGTACATGTAAAATACCCCGCCGCTGACCTGCCATGGTCGGTTTTCTGGTGAAGATATACGCAGCTCTTCGGTGGCATGCTGTTCATACACCTGATTATTTCCGGCGGTCTGGGCCCATATGCCCGGAATGATACCCGTGCCACCGGTATAGGCATTGTGGGGATACCAGTACCAGGTTCGCCACGCCGCGATATTTTCCAGCTTCCAGCCGTGCGCAAGCCGATAATTGAGGTCAAGCGACACGCCATAGGATTCCTGGTCATAGGCCTGGCTGCCTGGCCCGCTGATCAGCATGTCACGAAAGCTGTGCGCCGGGATTGCCGTCGCCCCCGCATAGGCCGCGCGTTGTGCATAGGTCCCGGCAATCGCCGCGCCGTTGGCGTAATGCGACAGCATGGTGGAGGGAACGGACACGCAGCAACTGCCGCGCATGTGGGTATAATCGGCGATCAGGCGCAGACTCAGCCTGTCTGTCGGGTTCGCGAGTATCTGTCCCTTGACGCCGATATCATGGTAATCCTGATACATGCGACCAGTCGTCACATTTTTTATATACCCATCACGATTATTGGAAAAACCTGAGATACTGTAGGCAACCTTGTCACTGTTTCCGATTGCCCCTGTTGCGCGGAGCCGTATATTCCCCGTGTTATAGCTGCCGTAATCCCCGGTGACGCTATACTGTCGCTTGAATGACGGGGCAGCTGTGGTGATATTGATCATCCCGCCATCGTTATCGACGCCACCACGTGTCGCCTGCGGCCCCTTGAGCACTTCGAACCCACTCAGGTCACTGATATCGTAAAGGGCAGATCCCGGTCGTGTCTGGTAAACTCCGTCGATATAAACCGCCGTCCCGTTTTCCAGCCCGTCCTGCGCCGTGGAACTGAAATTCCCAAGCCCACGTATATTGATTGCCGTATTACGTGGGTTCGTGACCTGAAGGGTAACGGACGGCATCAGTTTCTGCGCCTGTTGAAGATTGGTGATCTGGTGTGACTGCAGGTCTTTTTCCGTCACGGTTGTGACGGAAACCGGGTCATTTTGGTGTGCAAGCGCCTGACGTCGGGATGTCGAGGCCGCAGCACGCACATGTATGGTTTCCATGCCGCTGCTTTTGGCATCTGCTGCGGTGTCTCTGGCGGCGCCTGGTCTGCCTTGAGCGTGGTGGGCTGCGTGTGGTGTGCCGGTCAGGTCGGCTGCATGGGCGTCAGCAGCGCTGAACAGGCAACAGGCAAAAAGGGTCGAGGTCATGACAAGGCGTTCCGGGGCGTTAAGGGCCGCACGGTTCGTCATGTGCCGGGATGTTGGATTCTGCCTGTTTGTGAAAGCCATGAAACAACACTACCGAATCGGTTGAAGGTAAAACAACATCCAATGATCGTGAAAAATTAGCAATAGTTTCGTAAATATGCATTGACATTAGTTATATGATGGATTTGCATGATCAGGGGCGTGAAAGCGCGACAGGAGCAAGGCGCGTGAGGGGCCACAGGTGCTTACGGGTCAGGAGGATTAATCAGGCGCATGAAGGAATTAACGGGAATCAGCGCGCAATGCCGACATGACGTGACAGACCGCGTGCAACAGCCCGCCGCGGATCGTGCGCGCGCGGGGCTGTGGCGCCATGGGTGGCAGCGTTATGTATCATCCGTGATCGTGCTTTGTGCATGGCAGGCCGCGTCCTGGGGGGGGCATCATCCCGCCGCGCATCCTTTCATCACCCCTTCAGATCCTGCAGACGGGGTGGGGATTGGTCGGTGATGGGACTTTGCCCGCCAATCTGGAAATATCGCTCCTGCGGGCATCGGCAGGGCTGGGGCTGGCTGTGGTGGTGGGGGTGGTCCTGGCGCTTGTGGCGGGCCTGTCGCGTGTGGGGGAAAACATTGTGGACGCCCCGCTGCAGGTGGTCCGTACGTTGCCCGCGCTGGCATTGGTGCCACTGTTTATCCTTTGGTTCGGGATTGGGGAATGGCCCAAGATCCTGCTGGTCGCATTGGGGGCAATGTTTCCCGTCTATCTCAACCTGCATAAGGGAATACGCGCCGTGGACCCAAAGCTGATGGAAATGGCGTCGATCCTGGGTCTGTCGCGATGGGCAACCATCCGGTTCGTTGTGATCCCGGGTGCCATGCCTGATTTCCTGATCGGCCTGCGTTTTGCCGTCGGGATTTCATGGCTGATGCTTGTGGTGGCGGAACAGGTCAATGCGGAAAGTGGGATCGGCCATATGATGATGGATGCGCAGGACTTCTTGCGCACTGACATCATCCTTGTCGGCCTCGTGATTTATGGCGTGCTGGGATTGGTGTCCGATCAGGTCGTACGGTTTTTGGAAACACGTCTTCTGTCATGGCGACCCGCCAGCGAAAGGAATGCGTGACATGGTGCAGTCCCAACAAACCCCGCATATTGTGCAGCAGCGTGGTGAGGTGCAGGTGCGTGCGCTCATGCATCGTTTCGGTGCAGGGCGACCCGTGCTGGACAACCTTGACCTGACGATCAGGGCGGGGGAGTTCGTCGCTCTGCTTGGCAGGAGTGGTTCGGGAAAATCTACACTGTTACGCATGCTCGCCGGGTTGGGGCAGCCCACGCGTGGGGAGGTGCATGTCCCATCAAACAAGGCGGTTGTGTTCCAGGAAAGCCGCCTGTTGCCATGGATGCGTGTATGGCAGAACGTCGCGCTGGCTACCCTGCCGGAAGGAAAGGCCGATCGTACTCGTGCAGAACGCCTGCTGGGGGAGGTCGGGTTGTCGCATCGGACGGATGCATGGCCCCTGACGCTGTCGGGGGGGGAGGCGCAGCGGGTCGCCCTGTCGCGTGCGCTGGTGCGTGATCCGGATTTCATCATGCTCGATGAACCCTTTGGCGCGCTGGATGCACTGACACGCCTGCAGATGCAGCATCTGGTATTGCGGCTATGGGCGCGGCATGCCTGTTCGATCCTGCTGGTAACACATGATGTGGACGAGGCGCTTTTGCTGGCGGATCGGGTATTGGTGTTGCAAGAGGGGCATATCCATATGGATGTGTGCATCGACATACCCCGTCCACGCCACCATGCCGACCCTGATTTTGAGGCATTGCGCACGACGCTGCTCAATGCCTTGGGGGTTTTTGTGGATTAGCAGGTCATTGATCGGGGCAATGAAATCTGGTGGAAAAAGTATTTTTTGAAAATATGACCTGACTTGTGGAGATTTCTGGATACGGATTCACCAAAATATTTTCCATATCCCGTGTGATGTAGCGTGAAAATATCGTGGGTGTTCAAACGGTTTGTGCAGGGGATTTTTTTGTGACACAATCGTATCGAAACCCATGTAACCGAGATCCCGATGACCCCAGGATACCGTCCCCCGGCCTTCAGAACGCTGCTTCTGCTTTCCGCCCTCGTGCTTCCTGCGTTATTGCCACCCGGCAGTGCCCATGCGGATGCCGTGGGGGAGGCCACGACCAAAAGTGGCTATGTCGTGAAAGAAGTGATGATTGCCATGCGCGATGGCGCGCATCTGCAGACCGTGATCGTCACCCCCGCCCACCAGAACGGTCCCTTGCCGATCCTGATTACCCGTACACCATATGGTGTGCCGGATCAGGGGATCGTCGATCGGGAATCCATCAAGCCCGTCTCCAGGGAATTGCCAAGCTGGCAGGCCTTCCAGAAGGACGGCTACATCATGGTTTATCAAAATCTCAGGGGGCGGTTCAAGTCCGAAGGTGAGTTCCTCAAGACCTCGCGCTATGACAAGAACGATCCCAAGCAGGCCAATGAGGTCAATGACGCCTGGGATACCATTGACTGGTTGGTGAAAAATGTCCCGCAGAATAATGGCCGTGTCGGGATCTATGGGGTTTCCTATGCTGGTCTGACGGCCGGCCTGACGCTTTTGAACCCGCATCCCGCGCTTAAGGCGATCAGTGAGCAGGCGTCCCCCGCGGATCAGTGGATGAATGATGATGATCATCATTATGGTGCGCTCAGGGAAGCCTATACATTTGAATATACCGTATTGGAGGAGGCGAGCCGGACTGCGAACACAAACTTTGATTTCAGTAAACATGATGTCTATGACTGGTATCTTTCGCTTGGTCCGCTAACGAATATCAATGCGAAATACCTGCATGGCAAACTTGATTACTGGAACAGCGTCATGGCGCATCCAGATTATGATGCGTTCTGGAAAGAGGAAGCATGGGTTAACAAGGTTCATGCCTCCACTGTTCCAAACCTGAATGTCGCGGGTTTCTGGGATCAGGAGGACCCGTGGGGGCCGTGGAAAATATTCCGTGGAGCAGAACAGCATGACCCGGACAACACGAATTTCATTGTCGGTGGTCCATGGTATCATGGTGGCTGGCAGCGGACGGATGGGGAAAATATCGGCCTGCTGCCCATGGGCGGGCACAGGACGGCTGAGGAATTTCGCGGACAGATAGAAGCCCCCTTCTTTCGCTATTACCTGCATGAAAAAGGGGAAAAGCCTAACTGGAAGGCCAAGATGTTCGAAACCGGCTCGAACGAGTGGCGCCAGTACGCGACATGGCCGCCTGCGGGTGCAACGCTGAAGGAACTGTATTTCCATTCCGACGGCACGTTGTCCTTTACCGCGCCAAAGTCTGGCGAGGTCGCATTTAGGCAATATGTGTCGGACCCGGCCAATCCCGTTCCCTATCGTACGCGTCCGATTTCGCCCACCTATCCCACGCCGGAATGGCGGACCTGGGAAACCAATGACCAGCGCTTTGTCGATCATCGCCCTGACGTGCTGACCTTCACCAGTGCGCCGCTTGAAGAGGATCTGCGCGTTGCAGGCCCGCTGGAGGCGCACCTGTTCGCATCCACGTCAGGTCGGGATTCGGATTTCGTGGTGAAACTTATTGATGTCTTCCCCGAAAAAGACCAGAAGGCTTTCGTCGCGCATCCTGATGCTGCGACATGGGCGGATTCCCTTGATGGATATGAACTGCCCATCGCCATGGAGGTCCGGCGCGGGCGTTACCTGCATGATTTCTCGCATCCTGCACCGCTTGTCCCAGGCAAGGTAGAGGATTGGGAGGTGCCGTTGCGTGACCACGATCATGTATTTCTCAAGGGGCATCGCGTGATGGTGCAGGTGCAATCCACCTGGTTCCCGCTGATCGACCGTAATCCGCAGACATGGATGGAGAGTATCTATCAGGCAAAGGAAGCGGATTTCCGCCCTGCCACGCAAAAGGTTTTCGCAACCCCCGCCAGCCCGTCACATATCACGCTCCCCGTGCTTCCCGCAGGGGATTAAGCCCGCCGGTCCTGATATCGGGTGATGAAACCCCTTGGATGATGCCTTGTGAAAAGGCATCATCTTTTCAGGATGTTTTTGAAAAAACTGTAGCCCAATGAGGCTGTTGGGGGGGCTGATTTGGTCAACTGGCGTATGCCGTGTCGTGATGGTTTTCAGGGCATTTCATGGGTGGCTTTTTTCAGGCACGCCCATCAGGCTTCGCGCCTGCCGCAGGGGCATGTTCGCCACGATCAGCGGATGGGTATGTTTCGTGACCCCCACCCGTTGGGACAGGTAGATGCCTGAATGGCCCGAACATAGGTAGGCCACGAAGCAGCCTGTGGCGATATAGACAATATCAGTTGCCCCAAACAGTTCGACCCCCATAAAGGTACAGGCCAGCGGTGTATTGGCGGCCCCAGCGAAAACCGCGACAAAACCCACACTGGCCAGCAGGTCGGCGGGAACGCCCAGTATGCCGGACAATGTATTGCCCAGGCCCGCACCAATGAAGAACAGGGGCGTGACTTCGCCGCCCTTGTATCCCGTCGCCAGCACAACAACCGTGAACAGCAGCTTGTAAAGCCAGCTCCACGTATAATCACCCGCGTGAAAGAAGTTTACGATCGACGGCGCGTCATGTCCCATGGACACGACACCAAGGCCAAGGTAATCGCGCGACCCGACAAGATAGACCAGCAGAATGGTTGCAACGCCACCAATGGCCGGACGTAGCCATGGGACAGGGCAGGCACGACGGACCAGCGGGGTCAGGCGATGGATGCCCTCGGCAAACAGCAGGCTGGTGAGGCCGAAGCAGACTGCGGCAAGTCCAACCTTGATCAACAGGGCAGGGTGCGTGTGAAAGACGCTGCCGCCCCAGTCAGGAATAATGCCGGATGCCACGTGGTAGGACGTATGGTGGATCCCCCAGGCGTGGCATACCCAATCGGCCAGGATGGAGGAAAAAGCAGCAGGTAGTAGGGGGCGGTAATTGATCTGTCCGATACTTAAGACCTCTAGCGCGAAGATCGCCCCGGCAATGGGGGTTCCAAAAACCGCCCCAAAACCTGCGGCCACGCCCGATACCAGCACAATGCGCACCGCATCGTGGTCCAGTCTGAACAGACGGCCAAAGCCGGATGCAATGCTACCCCCGATCTGTACGGCTGTCCCTTCGCGGCCGACAGATGCACCAAACAGGTGGCTGATGACGGTGGCAACAAGGACAAGGGGGGCCATGCGCAGGGGGACGCCCCCTCCGGGTTCATGGATCTGGTCAATGATCAGGTTGTTCCCGCCCTCAGCACATCGCCCGAGATGGTGATAGGTCAGTCCAACACCTACACCAGCCAGCGGCAGCAGCCATAGCAGGCCCGGATGGGCGATGCGGTCGTTTGTAACCTGGTCCAGTAGCCAAAGAAATATCGCACATAATGTACCAATACACGCAGACATCGGTGCGAGAAGCCCCCCCCATTTCAGAAGGACGCGCATGTTTACCGCCGACAGCGTGATGAGCCGGGAAAGATTCATGGGAAAATATGCCTGTGCAGGATTGGGGATGGCGTCCCGGCAGCCGGCGCATGGCCAAGGCTAACAAGTGACGGACGGAGGTCGTGGGACGGGTATTTCATGGCTCTGTACAAATTCCTCCCTCTGTTGCCGTTATGGCGAGGTAGGAATCATCAGCCCAAGGGGCGGTTCGGTTCGCCGTGAAGGCTGCACCTGGCAGAGTCCATTGCCGGGTGACAGGATGCGTTTTGCACGATGTGAAAGTCAACCCATGTGATGCTCTGATCCCTGATCCCTGATCCCTGATCCTGCGTGTGCGAAGATGCGCCTGTCTCGGGTCATGCGATCTGTATGTGATGTGGCTGTATGTGATGCGACTGGCATGCGCGACGCGGAGCGTATAATGTTGCCACTCCCGCCCTGGTTGGCGGGGGCGGGGATCGGATCGCGCGATGTTCCTTCCGGCAGGGCGGGCATGGATGCCTTGTTTTCCTGCCGCATGGCCCATTGTTGCGGCATCCATGTGCGATGCCAGCCCGAAAAGCGGCGAAACCAGTTTTGTGCGGTGGGGAAACATGAAAAATACCGATGAAATATGGGGCGGCGTGGATGCGCTTGGGGCGGCATTTTGTGGTTTTGCTGACCGCATATGGGATACGCCCGAACTTGCATATGACGAATATCGCTCTGTCGAGACACAGCGCGACATGCTTGAACGCAATGGGTTCAGGGTTACGCGCAACCTTGCGGGAATCCCTACCTCCGTCATGGGGGAGGCAGGTGAGGGCGGCCCGGTCATCGCCTTCCTTGGTGAATTCGATGCACTTCCCGGCTTGAGCCAGCAGGCCGGGGTCGCCAGTTGCAATCCGATGGACGGGACGTCCAACGGCCATGCCTGCGGGCATAACCTGCTGGGCGGGGGCGCGATGCTGGCGGCCACGGCGCTGAAGAACTGGATGGCGGAAAAGGGGATGCCCGGACGGGTGCGCTATTACGGCTGCCCGGCGGAAGAAGGCGGCGCGGCCAAGACCTTCATGGTGCGTGATGGCGTGTTCGATGACGTGGATATCGCGCTGTCATGGCATCCGGGGTCGATCATGGGGCCGTTCTATCCGGCCTCCCTTGCCAATACGCGCATCGACTTTACATTCCTTGGGCGCGCATCGCATGCGGCGGCGGCACCGCATCTGGGTCGTTCCGCCCTTGATGCGGCGGAACTCATGAATATTGGCGCCAACTACCTGCGTGAACATATGCCATCGTCCGCGCGGGTTCATTATGCCTATATGGATGCAGGGGGGCAGGCCCCCAATGTGGTGCAATCGCGGGTCACGATCCGTTACCTTGTACGGGCCGATGACCTGCGGCAGTTGCGCGAACTGGTCGAACGGGTGCGCGCGATTGCCCAGGGCGCGACCCTGATGACCGAAACAACAGTGCAGGAACGTGTCGTAAGCGCGGTTTCCAACCTGATGGGCAATCTGCCGCTGGAAGATACGCTGTTCGCCAACCTTACCCGTCTTGGCCCGCCTGTATATGCACCTGAGGATTACGACTTTGCACGAGAGATCCAGGAAACCCTAAGTGCGCAGGATATCCGGGCGGCCTATCTGGCGGCGGGAGTTCCCCCCCGTGATGGCAGCCCTTTATGCGAAGTGATTGCACCGCGTGAGTTCGTGCCGCCGCCATTCGGGTCCACTGATGTGGGGGATGTCAGTTGGGCAGTGCCAACGGTCCAGGCCTGGGGGGCGACATGTGCCATCGGGACGCAGTTGCATTCATGGCAGATGACAGCACAGGGCAAGAGCGGTATCGCCCATAAGGGCATGATCCATATGGCCAAAGTGCTGGCTGCGACGGGGCGTGACGTGCTGCAAGATCCGGTCCTGCTGGACCGTGTGAAGGCAGACCATGCCCAACGTCTGGCACAGGATCCCTATGTCTGTCCGCTGCCGCTGGATGTCATGCCGCCCATCGGGCAGGGATGACAATCGCGCAACAGGGATGGCAGAAAATACCACCGGGGCAGGCTGCCAGCCGCAAAGGTTTTTGGTAAATCTGTTTTCTGCTCTTCCTGAACAGGCATTGCCTGGTCAGGAATGAAGGCGATATCCTGAAATCCCCGCCAGTAGAACCCTTGCGCAGCGCTTATTCCGGCACGGCCCATTCCACATGTGACTCCGCTTGCCCATCCCCAAGGAAATGGCACAGCGATGTAAGGATGGTGCGAGCCTCTTCTTCAAAGCGGAAAGGAGGATTGGCGATGATGATGCCGCTGCCGTTCAGGCGTGACGGGTCCAGCGGTGGCCGTAACGTCAACTCAAGGGTCAGCAACTTGCGTTGTCCCGCATCCTTCAGGGTATTGACGAAGGCGCGGACGGGGGCGCGATGTTTTATGGGATACCACCCCGCGACAATGCCTGCGGGGAATCGCTGGCGTGCCGTCATGATGGCGGTGGCAAGGCGCTGGAACTCATCACCGCGTTCGAAAGGCGGGTCCATGAAGACCAGCCCGCGTTTTGCCTGCCGCGGGGGCAGCAGCGCCGTGATGGCTTCGTAACCATCGCGCCCATGTACGCTGACATGGCGATCATGGCGGAACAGATGGCGCAGTGTCTGCTGGTCTTCGGGGTGGAGTTCGCAACAGATCAGGCTGTCGCCTGGACGCAGAAGGCGTGCGACCAGAGCGGGGGAGCCGGGATAGGACAAGCGCCCTGCCTGCTCATCCCGCATGACCGTACGGATGATCCGCAGCCAGTTTTCCACGCCCGGTGCCGGGGCGCCGGCAGATGTGGGGTGGGATGGGGCGTCAAGCAGACGGCCGATGCCATCGCGCCATTCCCCTGTTGACTGTGCCTGTATGCTGGAAAGGTCATACAGGCCAGTGCCCGCATGGGTGTCGAGGACACAGAAGGGCGAAGGTTTGCGTCGCAGTACCTCGACCAACGCCATCAGCACGACATGTTTCATGACATCAGCGAAATTGCCCGCATGGTAGCTGTGTCTGTAATTCACGCTCTTTCGGCCCCACAGGTTGATCCACCCCACGCATGGGGTGGGTGAGTGTTAATGCATGGCCGTATCCTTTTCCATCGTCGCGCGGTTTTTTTGCCATCTTGCCAGTAGATGCATTCCAACGCCCGTTCCCATGATGAGGAGATAGAGGCCGAACGCCGCAGGGTTGCTGATGGCCATGCCCATAAACGACAGCACCGCGGCGACAAGGGCAAATCCGGGAATGATGGGATAACCCGGCGCGCGCCATGGGCGGTGCAGGTGCGGCTGCGTGTGGCGTAGTCGAAACAGGCTTCCCATGGCGAAGACATACATCGTCAGCGCCCCGAAGACGGACATGGTCACGATATTGGCCGTCAGCGGTTGTCCCCCGATGGTGACGTACTGGTCTGCATAAATCGCCACCAGTCCGACACTCCCCCCCACGAGTATCGCCGCCCATGGGGTTCCGAAACGTGGATGTACCCGTCCCAGCAGGGCCGGAAGATAACCTTCGCGCGCCATGGCATAGATCTGGCGTGAATATCCCATAATGATCCCGTGAAAGGAGGCGACGAGGCCGAACAGCCCCAGCCACACCAGCATGTGGACATACCCGCTGCGCGGTCCGACGACGCTCAGCATCGCCTGCGGCAACGGGTCATTCAGGTTTGCCAGTAATTTCCAGTTGCCAACACCGCCCGCCATGATCATGACACCAAACGCCAGCAGCATCAGTGTCGTGATCCCTGCGATATAGGCCATGGGGATGGTGCGTTGTGGTGCGCGTGCCTCTTCCGCCGTCATGGCCACACCTTCTATGGCAAGGAAGAACCAGATCGCGAACGGCACGGCGGCGAATATGCCGATGATGGCATGAGGGGTGAACGTATCCGACCCCGCCCATCCGTCATGGATGAAATGCCCCCAGGAAAATCCTGGTGCGACCACGGCCATGAAGATCAGGAGTTCCACAATCGCGGCGATGGTGACGATCAGTTCGAATGTGGCGGCGATGCTGACGCCTGCGATATTGAGCGCCATGAAAATTACGTAGGCCCCGGTCGCCGCCATTTGCTCGGTGATGGATGGATATTGCACATGCAGATAGGCCCCGATCGCCAGTGCGATTGCCGGGGGAGCAAAGACAAGTTCCACGATGGAGGCGAACCCCGCGATAAAGGCCGGCACCGGCCCGTAAGCCGCCAGTACATAGGCGAATGGGCCACCGGCGCGCGGGATGGAGGTTGTCAGTTCGGTATAGGAAAAGATCAGCGCCGCATACATCAGCGCGACCATGACCGTCGTGATCAGGAATCCCAGTGTGCCCGCTGTGGCCCAGCCATAACTCCAGCCGAAATATTCGCCCGAAATGACAAGGCCGACCGCGATCCCCCACAGGTGAAAAGTCCCCAGTCGCCGTTGCAGGGAGGGCGCCCCCGTATGGGAATGGGGCGAATGCGAAGGCCGTTCGGAAGGTGATGCGGGCATTGTCCGAAATCGTGCGAGAGGTGGGATGGATGGCGGGCATGGTGCGCGCGCCGTCATGATAGCGGGCCACGATGTCATGTTATGTTATTATTATGTAATGATGTTGACGCCCAAGCAATGTGGGTGATGATGAAAAGAGATGTCCATCCCCGCCGCATGATCGGGATGGCGTACACGCATGCAGGACGGGAATGGTCATGGAGAGGAAAGTTTCGCGGCCGGATGGGAATGAACCATGGCAGTGGCCCGAAAGCCGGTGGCGCGGGATTGTCAACCGCGTCAGGGCCGGGCGCAGCCTGCGGCCGCCCTCATGGCCCGGTGGTGCCCGCTGTGCTTTTGCGGTTTCCTTTGATGCGGATCACGATACGATTCCCCTGCGCGATGGGGATGAAAGCCCCATGCGCATCAGTCAGGGTCATTATGGCAGCAGGCGTGGCATCCCGCGTATCCGCGCCCTGTTGCAGGCGGCGGGGATTCCGGCGACGTTCTTCTATCCCGCAGTATCGGCCATGCTGTATCCTGACGAAGTACGGGCGTTGGTGGGCGACGGGCATGAAATAGGCATTCATTCATGGATACATGAACGCAATACCCTGCTCCCGCCCGAGGATGAATTGCGTCTGTCATTGCGCGCGCGCGAAGTGCTTGCGGAGATTGGCGGCGTGGAACCCGTCGGCATGCGGACCGCAAGTTGGGATTTTTCCGTCCATACCATGTCCATCATCCAGCAGATGGGCTTACTGTATGACAGCAGCCTGATGGCGGATGACGACCCGTATGAACTCCTTGCCGATGGGCGGCCCACAGGAATTGTCGAACTGCCACCCGAATGGATACGTGACGATGCGATCTATTTCAATTTCGAACGGTTTTCCGCCCTGCGCCCCTACACGCCGCCTTCGGGCGTGGCGGAGGTTTTCCGGGCGGAGTTCGATGGGGCCTATGCCGAAGGCGGCCTTTTCCTGCTGACGTTGCATCCGCATGTCAGTGGACATCGCAGCCGGATTGGCATCATCTCCGACCTGATTGCCCATGCGCGTGCGCGCGGCAATGTGTGGTTTGCGACGCATGCCGATATTGCGCGATGGTGTATGGCAAACGCAACGTCGGGCGATGGCGCGGTCCCGTAATCACGTTGCGCATACGCCCGTTTTCGTATCGAAGGTCAGCATATCGTGGCATATTACGCATCCTTGGCAGGGGAGCGTTTTACGTTCCCCTCCCTCAAGCAGGTTCTGGCCCATGCCTCGCCTTATCGCAGTGGCGATGAACTGGCCGGGGTTGCCGCCCCAGATCCCGTGCGTCGCGCCGCCGCGTGCGAGGCGCTGGCCAATATCCCGCTTGCGGCATTCCTGAACGAGGTTCCGGTTGCCTATGAAGCGGACGAGGTCACGCGCCTGATTATTGATACCCATGATATGCGCGCCTTTGCCCCTGTATCGCACATGACCGTGGGGGAACTGCGTGACTGGCTTTTGTGTCATGAAACCGACGGCGCGTGCCTGTCCGCCCTCGCCCCGGGACTGACGCCCGAAATGGTGGCGGGTGTCAGCAAGCTGATGCGTAATCAGGACCTTGTCGCGGTGGCGCGCAAGATCACTGTGAAAAGCGCATTTCGCAATACGCAGGGCCTGCCCGGACGCATGGGGTCGCGCCTGCAGCCCAATCATCCTGTGGACAGTCTGCCGGGAATTGCGGCGGCGATGCTTGATGGGCTGCTGCTTGGTGCGGGGGATGCGGTTGTGGGGATCAACCCGGCATCCGACAACATGGCCACCGCCCACGACGTCCTGTGCATGATCGAGGATGTACGCCTTCGCCATGCCATCCCGATGCAGCACTGCCTGCTGACGCATGTGACCAATACACTGCAATTGATGGAACGTGGGACACCGGTTGACCTGGTGTTCCAGTCCATCGCCGGCACACAGGATGCGAATGCGGGTTTCGGGGTTTCGCTGTCCCTGCTGGAGGAAGCCCGCCTTGCCAGTTGTGCGCTGGGACGTGGCACGGTCGGCACGGACACCATGTATTTCGAAACGGGACAGGGGGCGGCGCTGTCGGCCGATGCCCATCATGGAATGGACCAGCAGACGGCAGAGGTCCGTGCCTATGCCGTTGCGCGTGCGTTTTCACCCTTGCTGGTCAATACCGTCGTCGGGTTCATCGGCCCGGAATATCTTTATGATGGCAAGCAGATTATCCGCGCGGGGCTGGAGGATCATTTCTGTGGCAAGCTGATGGGCCTGCCGATGGGCTGTGACGTCTGTTACACCAACCATGCGGAAGCCGATCAGGATGATATGGACAACCTGATGATGCTCCTGTGTACGGCAGGCGTGAATTTCCTTATCGCCGTCCCCGGCAGTGACGATATCATGCTTAATTACCAGAGCCTGTCCTATCATGATATCCAGACCTTACGCTCTGTCTTTGGTGTTCGTGCTGCGCCAGAGTTTGAAGACTGGCTCCGTATCCGTGGCCTGATCGACGGGCGGGGACGGATGCGTCTCAATTCCCCTGCCATGTTTGCCGATATGTTTTCCAATATGTATCCGGGCGGCGATGCCCGTTTGGGGAGGCATGGCGATGAGTAAGGCGCCTGTCGTGTCATGGGATATCCTGAGGGCGCAGACATCGGCGCGGATCGGGCTGGTACGCACGGGGGATACGATGTCAGGCGCGCATGTGCGGCAGTTCAGGCATGCGCACCTGCGTGCGCGGCATGCCGTGTCCATGGTGATGGAGGCATCACGCCTCGGGCTCGACCGGCCATGGATGGAGGTCGAAAGCGCGGCGCGTGACCGTGATGAATTCGTCCGTCGTCCCGACCTGGGGCGGCAGCTCTGCGCCGACAGCCGGGCACGCCTTGTGCAGGCGGGACATGATCGCGCGGTCTCTGGTCCTGATGCCTATGGTCCCGGGCGCTCCTATGACATTGTGTTTGTGATTGCCGACGGATTGTCGGCCCGCGCGGCAGAACGACAGGCGGCGGGGGTGCTGTCCGGGGTTTTGCCGCTTCTGACGGGGTGGCGTATCGCACCTCTGGTGGTTGCCCATCGTGCCCGTGTGGCGTTGGGCGATGAAATCGCCACCTGCCTGAACGCGTGCAGCGTGGTCATGATGATTGGCGAACGCCCCGGCCTTGAATGTGCCGAAAGCCTGAGCCTGTACATGACATGGAACCCGCATCCCGGCATGCGTGATTCCGCACGCAACTGCATTTCCAATATCCATGGACAGGGGGGACAGTCGCCGGTGACGGCGGCAAACCGCCTGGCATGGCTGCTGAAGAATGCGCGCCAATGCGGGTATAGCGGTATCAACCTCAAGGATGAAACCTGCCTGATCGAAGGGGGCGTCTCTCACGCATTATCAGGTAAAGGCTGAGGGGGGAGGCCTGGTAAGGCGCCTTATGGAGGACTGTTTTCAAAGAGGCCCTTGGGAAGTGATGTCGCATTTACTTAGAGAGTGTTTGAAAACAAATCATTGATAAAAAACAGGAAAAGTTTTTGGGTGCCGCCTTTTTTCAAAAAGGCGGCGTCTTTCGAAGCTTTTTGGAAAAAGCTTCACCAAAAACCTTTATCATTTCATGATCTTATCTTGAACCAACCCGATCAGGTGGAGAGGCGCGACGTATCATGGCGGGCATGGTCCCTGTTGCGCGATGGCGGTGCGTGCGCGAAGGTGCAGAAGACGACACTCAGCACAAGAAAGATGACGGCACCTGCCTCCATCACGGTGGGCCATCGTCCCGTCCACAGGCAGCCATAGAGCAGCGCGAACAGGGTTTCTCCTACCGCCATCTGCCCGCTGAGCGTCATGGGAAGGAGGCGGCAGGTGCGATTCCAGAAAATCCCGCCCAGCAGTGATGACACCAGTGCAATACCGGTGCCAAGCGCAATGAACCACACCCATTGAGATGGCGTATGCGATGCCGCGCCATGGCAGGCGAACGGGATGAGGAACAGTGCTTCGGCCCCTGTGGCAACCCCGGTCAGCAGGCCCCATTCCTCCGCACTGGTATCAGGAAGCCGCCTGAGCCAGCGTGCATTCGAAATGGCAAAGATGCTCCATGATGCCAGTCCGCCGACAGCACATATGAAACCTGTAAGGTGGGCGGTGTCGAAACCTGCCTGCGTGTCAGGTGCATACAGGGCCTGTACGGCGGTCAGGCTGATCCCCATCAGCATCAGCAGCATGGATGGCACAAGTCGGCGCAGGTCCAGCCCATCGCCTTCACGCGTGCCCAGCACCCCGACAATTACCGGCAGGAAACCTGTGACGATGGAGGTGATGTTGATACCGCAGAGCCCGACCGCTGTTGCGATCAGGATGTAATAGCCAAGATTGCCAGTCAGCCCCAGCCACAGCAGGGCGGGGCGTCCCCCACGCGGGATGCGCGCGGCAAGGCGGCCTGCGCGTGGCAGCAGCAGCGCCACGGAAAAGACCCCGTACATAACGTAGCGTACCGTTGCCAGTTGCAGCGCCGTGAAATCCGGCATCATGGCCGGTGCGACGAACACCAGGCCCCAGCAGGCCCCGGCGGCCACGCCATTGCCCAGGCCAGCCAGCAGGGAAGAAGGAGACCCGGCGCGTAAACTGTTCATGTCCGTCCTGTTTCAGGTGTCTGTGGTCAGTATGGAATAGTGCAGGCGATATGGAAATGCCACGGCCATGCATCATGTTGTGGCGGCGGTTGGGCCTCTGACGCTGATGGGTGCATGGACGGGTTTCGGCCTTGCCTCCACGCCGGTGAAAGGCGATGAAAGTTTGTCCTCAGATGCTCTCTTTACAGGAATAAGATGCCATCCCGATCGGAGCCCATATATATTTCCTCCTCCAGGTCGGGGACGGAGGATGCCTTCCCTTTGGGCGCTCCTGATAAAGTGGAAGGACAGGCGACCGGGGGCATCCCGCCGCAGGGGGAAGCATGCCTGCATGCCGGGGTCAGGGCGGCCCTGCTGGCACTTGGGCAGGGAGTACTCGATGCCAATGTGGATATCCGTGATGCGGTTGGGGCGGATGGTCGCATATTGTCGCGTCTGTTTGACGAACTGCTTCGGGTGGTTTGTCGCCTTGCATTCCTTGCGGGGATGGAGGCGCGTGGCCTGCTGCATCATGTAGAGGGGGATGCAGGGCGTTATTTTTCATACTGGCTGGCGCGGGCCTGCGCACCGGACGGGGCGATGGATGACAGGGTTTGGGAAAGCCTGCGCCGTGTCCTTGCCGCAATGGATGTTGGTGATCCTGAGCGCGGGATTCCGGCATTAGGGGCGTGGGGGGATCCGGTGGGGATGCCTATGCTGATGTCCGCACGGATTGAGGATCAGGCATGCCTGTGTGCAATTCGTCACCTCGGCTTTATTGGCGGCGAAGCGCATGCATCGCTTCGGGTTGACTGGTGCCGTGTTGGCAGCGGAGATCTTGCGACCGTGTATGAAAGCCTGCTGGAAATACGGCCCGGTAGTGTCGGTGGGCTATTCACGCTTGATGATGCCGGGCGCGGTAACGATCGCCGGACATCGGGAAGTTACTATACACCTGACAGCCTTGTTCAATCCCTGCTCGACAGTACGCTCGATCCCGTCATGGACCGGGCCGAGGCGTCCGGCGGGGCGGCGGCCCTGCTTGCGCTGCGGGTGATTGACCCGGCCTGTGGTGGGGGGCACTTCCTGCTTGCTGCCGCACGGCGCATGGCCATGCGTATCGTGCGCCACCATGCCCCGAAGGGGGGGGAATATCGCACCATCCTGCGTGAGGTGGTGGCGCGGTGTATATATGGGGTCGATTGCAATCCCATGGCGGTGGAACTGACGCGCATGGCATTATGGATCGAAATGGGCATCCCCGGACGTCCTTTGTGCTTTCTGGCGGCGAATATCCTGTGTGGGAATGCGTTGCTTGGCGTGGCTGATGTGGCGGTGCTCCAGCAGGGGGTGCCAGATACGGCCTATCGTGTAATGGGCAATGATGATCCCGCCATCGTCCGTCGTTGCCTGCAGCGCAACCAGCGCGCAAAGGCTGCATTGCCCCCACCAGACGTTCTGCCGCTTCATGCCCCTTTTGTGGCGGGCCTGTCCGGCCTGCGGGAAATGGCGGAGGATACGGTGCATGAAATCGCGCGAAAGCAGCAGTATTTCGAGGACTGGTGGTCTTTCGTGTCCTGTTCCGCCCTTGGCCGGGCCTGTGACATGTATGTCGCGGCGTTCATGCTGCCCCGCCCCGTGGGCAGCACCGCCGACATGGTGCCTACGACGGCGCAGATATGGACGCGGCTGTCGGGTGATCCTCCCCCCGCCGGGTATGAGGACGCGGCCATTCGCATTGCACGCGGGGCACGCGTATTGCACTGGTCACTGGCCTTTGCCGACATCATGGGGGGGCATGGGGGATTTGACGTCGTGATCGGCAACCCCCCGTGGGAGGTAATGCAACTGGAGGAGGAAGAATATTTCGGGTCACGCTTGTCCGAGATATCCACCCTGAAGGGGGCGGCGCGCAAGGCTGCGATTTCAGCACTCAGCACAGTGCGACCCGACCTGTTCGCGCAGTTTGCCCATGCGCGGCGACATAGCGAGGCGATGGGTCTTTTCGTACGTGCCAGCGGTCGCTTTCCCCTTGCCGGGCGGGGCAAGGGAAATACCTACGCGCTTTTTACCGAACTGTTCCTCTTTCTTGTACGGCGTGAGGGGCGGGCGGGGCTGGTGGTACCGACCGGCATTGCGACCGATGCCACGACTGCGCCACTGCTGGGGCATCTGGTGGGGGAAAGGCGATTGGCGCGCCTGATGGATTTTGAAAACAGCGCACCGCTGTTTCCCGGGGTTCATCGCAGTTTTAAATTCTGTCTGTTGACGATTGGTAACGCGATTGTGGAAACGGAATTCGCCTGTTGCCTGACCGATACGCAACAGTGCCACGACATGCGGCGCTGCTTTTCCCTGTCGGCAGAAGAAATCGCGCGGATCAATCCCAATACGCGGACGATGCCTGTTTTCCGTTCACGCATGGATGCCGCCTTGACCTCCGCGATTTATGCCCATGTCCCCGTTTTCGTGCATGAGTCTGATGGACCAGCCGGGAATCCATGGGGGGTAGAGTTCCGTCAGGGCCTGTTCAACATGACAAGTGACAGCCGCCTGTTCCGTACTGCGGCCCAGTTGGCGGGGGGAGGCTGGCGACGCAGGGGGGTGGACTGGGTCCATCCTGCCCCAAGGGCGAAGGATGCGGCGGAAGATGGACATGCAGGACGTTATGTCCCGCTGTACGAGGCCAAGATGGGGTATTTTTATGACCACAGGCATGCGGGTTACGGCGCGCGCAAAGGGGAGCGTGGCCATCGCGTCCTGCCGCAGACCGGGTTGCGTGAACATCGTAATCCTGCATTCGAGATCACGCCCCATTACTGGGTTCCGCAGGCAGAGGTCGTGCGCAAGGTCGGGAATATAGCGGATGCACCGGTATTTTTCGGATTTCGCAACATCATGTCCCCCACGAACGGGCGTACCTTCATCTGTAATCTATTACCGCCATGGGGGGTGGGGAACAGCATGACCCTGCTGTCGCCCCGCATGGGATGGGCCGACCCGCGGGCAGCCTGTCTGGTTGCCAATCTGTCGTCGTTGCCATTTGATTTTGTCTGTCGGCAGAAAGCGGGGGGGGTTAACCTGAATTTCTTTATCGTGCGACAGCTTCCCGTGCTGCCCCCTGATTTTTATGGTACGGATGATGTGGCATTCATTGCGTCGCGGGTGCTGGAACTGACCTATACCACCGAGACCATGGCCCTGTTCGCGCGGGGTATGGGGTATGGGGGGGCACCTTTTGCATGGGATGTGGCACGACGCGCATTGCTTCGCGCGGAACTCGATGCATGGTACGCGTGTGCTTATGGCCTGGATCGCAGGCAACTGGAATATATTCTCGATCCCCACGATGTTATGGGGACCGATTATCCATCACAGACGTTCAGGGTGCTGCGCAAGCACGAAATGGCCACCTATGGCGAATACCGTACCCGTCGCCTTGTGCTGGCGGCCTATGACCGGCTGGAATGTAAAAATTAAAAAGAATTGAAAGACATTGATTATTTAACAGGGCGTCGGATTGGAGTTGAAATGGATATTATTCATAACTGATGAAAACATATTTATTTTTGCATTGAAATTCTATGGTTATTCATAATTCACGCAATGCCGTTACGTAAAAAATCCTAGGGCCTGTTAGGCCTTGAATGACGGAACGGATTGCATAGCTGTTTATGATGAGCATGATGCAGTCTGTCTTTTCCGATACCGCATGGTCTGTCTGGGAGCCTTTGATCGAGGAAGTCCGTCCGAAGGGCAAGACCCCACCAAAGAACCTTCGACGGACGATATCCGCGATTTTCTGGCGCCATCAGAACGGCGCGAAGTGGCGTGCCTTGCCATCAGAGTTTGGTCCCTGGTGGATTGCAGCACAGTTGTTCATTCGCTGGTCGAAACTCGGTGTGTGGCAGCGCCTCTTTGAAAAGGCCAAAGACAGGGATCAAGACCTCGGCATGGTCTTTCTTGATGGCACGACAATCCGTGCCCATCATAAAGCGGCCGGAGCGGCTAAAAAAGGGGGCACAGAGAACGCCGAAAGGATCGTGAGGCTCTTGGCCGCTCACGTGGAGGATTTGGCACCAAGGTCTGCGTAGCTGCGGACAGTCATGGCAGGGCACTGTCCTTCACGCTGGCACCCGGACAGGCACATGAATTACCGTGTGCCTACGCCCTGCTTGACGCTCTGCCATACCCACCAATCCATGTCGTCTGCGATCGTGGGTATGCCTCACATAAATTTCGTGAAGATCTTTGGAACCGTGGATCTCGTCCTGTCATCCCGCCAAGGAAGAATGATCCAGAAGTCGCTTGTCCCAAATGGGCTTACAGACACCGGCATCTGGTCGAAAACCTGTGGGCAAGGCTCAAGGAGTGGCGGGCTGTCGCGACCCGATATGAGAAAACCGCCGCATCCTTCCTCTCCGTCATTCTCATCGCTGCTACAGCAGACTATATCAAGGCCTAACAGGCCCTAATCCGACAACCTGTCAGAGGCTGTTTGAAAAGTCAGGATTAATAACATCCTGAAATTATAAAGGTTTTTGGTGAAGATTTTTCTAAAAATCTTCAGAAGACATCACATTTTTCAAAAAAAGTCGGTACTTAAAAAATTCTGGATATTTTTAAAATTAATTCGTGCTTTTGGAATTTTCAAAAACACTCGCCAGACATTTTTATTGTTTCTGCGGATTTCTAGTCCTGCCTTTTCAACCGATCCCTTATTCAACGGATCGGTTGAAAACAGGCATCCCGTAGATCAGGTTTCAGATGATCTGGTTTGTCATGACGCCACCGGTTTCGAGTGCTGCAAGATTCTTCATCAGGATATCGACGACATTGCGTTCATAAAACTGGGTCTCCCCCGCCGTATGCCCGGTCATTACCAGATTGGGGCGCGACCACAGCGCGGAAGACGATGGCAAGGGTTCCTCGTCATAGGTGTCAAGTGCCGCACCGGCGATCCGGCCCGCATCAAGCGCCTCTATCAGGGCTGTTTCCTCCACCACCGGGCCGCGCGCCACGTTCACCAGGCAGGCATCGTGTTTCATCGCGCCAAATGCGGCGGCGTTGATGAGGTGGCGCGTCTGCGCGGTGAGCGGGCATGTCAGGATGACGTAATCCGCCACCTTCAGGCCGGAATGCAGGTCATCCATGGCGATCTGCTCCACCCCCGCAACGTCGAGGGGACGTGCGCTGTGGCGTGCGCCACTGACCTTCATGCCCAGTGCAAGGCACAGGCGCGCGACACGATCGCCGATCGTGCCCATGCCAACGATCAGTACATGCTTTTCCGACAGTTCCTGAAGGCGTGGGCGCGGATCAGTGCCTGTCGTTGACCAGTGGCGGAGTTTCTGGTTGTCGCGTGCTTCGTAAAGGCGTCGCGCAAGGTTGAGCATCAGGGCCAGCGCATGTTCTGCAACCGCATTGGCGTTGACGCCACGGGCGTTGCACAGTCGGATACCGCGTTTCTTCAGGCGGTCCAGGTCGAACTGATCCACGCCGGAACTGATGGACTGGATCAGGCGCAGCCGGGGCGCCATGTCCAGCAACTCGTTCCGCCAGAGCATGGAAGTCACAAGCACTTCGGCCTGGGGAATGATCGCCTTGAGGTCATCCAGGGTGGACACCTGCGTACAGGCCGGTGCGCCGGGCCGCTTTTCCAGTTCCTGGCGAATATCGTAATATGCGTGCGCCGCGTAGATGTGCTGTATCTTGTCCTGGGGCATGGCGTGTTGACAGATTCCACGATTGGGATGGGTGTCAGCGCATATATGGTCAGGTTCAGGCCGCCAGCACCCCTCCGGGAAAGGGATGTATACATTATGATGCTATAATGACGGGCCGTCTTGTTCAATACAGAAACCGGCAGGGGGCGATGCCGGTGCTATGCAGAAGCAGAATAACAAACGTATTTTTATAAGGTATTGATAAAAATAAACATTCTGATGTCGCCTTTTGAAGGGCGACATCTTTGCGAAGTTTTTTTAAGAAGTTTTCCCCGTGAAACACGGGACCATAGCATTATCGGGTCGGATGATGCTGTTCATGTCTCAGAGATTGTTTGAAAACAGATCATTGATAAAAAACAGGAAAAGTTTCTGGATGCCGCCTTTTTTCAGAAGGGCGGCGTCTTGTGAAGCTTTTTGGGAAAAGCTTCACCAAAAACTTTTATGATTTCATGATGTTATTACGCCCGACTTTTCAAACAGTCTTTCAGTGCTTGTAGTTTTGGTAAAACTGTCCAAAGCGGTTTTCGAGGAATTGCGACAGGGCGATGTCTTCTTGCAGGATCAGCCCGGATGCGGGGATGCGCCCTTCGGCCAGCAGGTCAAGCACCGCGCAGATTGCGCCGGCCGTCGTGATCTGGATGCCGGTACGTGCCCGACCGTTGACGGTTGTGCCATGAATGGCACGTACAAACGTCTCCTGCGTCAGGCGGCCGTCACGTTGCCCAGAAACCGTCACAAGAATGATGATGACGTCCTGCATCGTGACCGGCAGGGCATGTTCAAAGATCGACTTGATGACATCGCGCCGTTCAGACAGGCGCAGGTCATTAAGCAGCACCTTCATGATTGCGGCATGCCCCGGATAGCGGATGGTGCGATAGTTCAGTTCCCGCACGCGCCCATCATATGTATCGCACAGCGACCCAAGCCCGCCGGAGGTATTGAATGCCTCGTACTTCACGCCGTCGATCGTCAGGCTTTCCAGCCCATCCAGCGCGGGCACTAGGCGGCGCTTTCCGCTGACGATAGCTTCGCAGGGTTCGATATATTCATTGATGACGCCATCCGTACTCCATGTCAGGTTATAACCCAACGCATTGGTGGAATATTCCGGCAGCGCGCCGACACGCAACTGAATCGTATCCACACTGTCGAACCGGCGTGCGATGTCATGGGCCACGATGGAGACAAAGCCCGGGGCAAGGCCGCATTGCGGGATAAAGGCCACCGATGGTGCCTTGGCCGACAGTTCGCGCACGATCTTTGTGCTTGCAACATCTTCCGTCAGGTCAAGATAGTTGACCCCGGCCGCTGCGGCTGCACTGGCGATGCGGGTTGTCAGATGGAAAGGGGCGGCGGAAAGCACCGCGAAGCAGCCTTGCAGCAGGTCGGGCAGTACATCCCCGCTTTCAAGGTCGGCGGTGACGCGACGCACAGAGTCCGGGACGTTGGCGGTATTAAGCGTGTGTTGGTCACGATCGGTCAGGGTGACGGTATAATCGCCCGTACTGGCGAGGAAATCGGCAATGGTGGACCCGATGTTTCCGGCCCCGATGACAAGTATTTTCCGCATGACCATCCTCTGCATGTTCCATGGCATATGACCCTTGGATCAGACCGCGCCCCACTGTCGGCAACAAGCCGAGGATAGACGGCAGATGGCACTTTTATTTCGGCGTTATGCTGCTAATTATCGGCATTATGCATATCGACGCCACTGATCGCCTCATCCTCTCCCTGCTGGAGGAAAATGCCCGCATGCCGACGGCCGAACTTGCCCGGCGTGCAGGCCTGTCGCGCACGACCGTGCAAAGCCGGATCGAACGGCTGGAACGTGGTGGTGCAATTGCCGGGTATGCGGTGGTGATGGGGGCGGCTGCGCGTGATGCGATCCGGGCGCATGTCATGATTACGCTGGCGCCACGGCATGTTTCCTCGGTCGAAGATGCGTTGCGCCGCTTTCCCGAAATCCGTGAACTGCATGCCGTCAGCGGACAGATCGACATGATTGCGGTTGTTGGCGCACAGACGACGGAGGCCATCAATGATGCGATTGACCGGATTGGCATGCTCGAAGGGGTGGACCGTACGACATCCGCCATTGTGCTGTCCACGCGTGTGGTAAGGCAGGGGGCGGTTGCCGCCACGCCACCGCGTCAGAAGATACGTTAAGAGATTGTTTGAAAACAAATCATTGATAAAAAAGAAAAGTTTTTGGGTGCCGCCTTTTTTCAAAAAGGCGGCGTCTTCTGAAGCTTTTTAGAAGACGATTCACAAAAAACTTTATGATTTCAGTATGTTAGAAAGCCCGACTTTTCAAGCAGTTTCTAAGGGATGTCTGAAGATAACCTGTTGAAGAAAATGAATTTCCGGGCCTGATTTTTCCCCTGCCCATCAGGGCAGGGGCATGATTTTGGCGATTTTCATCACAGGGGAGGAAGGGGTAAGCCATCCCCCCTGAAACCCTGCACGCTGCAATCCTGCGCGAATATAGGGATTATGCTTCATGACATTCCATACCAGCCCGGAGCGCCAGTTTTCAATCATGAGCAGGATCGGTCCCTGATCAATTCCAAGATATTCATTATCAGACCAGAATGACGTTCCGTTGCGAAAGCTGGGATTGAACGCATCGACAAAACCGTATCTGCCGTAAATCCGGCTGCCATAACGTGATTTCATGTCCCTGACCGTTGGCAGGACGATTTCCGGTGCGAAGGCGATCGACCCAACGGCAGCGGTTGGTGCAATGGTGCCATCATCTTGCGTATAATCCCGTCCCGCCCCACGTGCGGAATAGGACAGGAAATGCCGGTCCTGTCCATCCATCCGCTGTGTGACCTCGCCAGGTCCGTCACAGGCGGTCAGCCCCCATGTCGTCGCGCTGTAATCGCGCCATTTCCCAGGGTTCGCAATGGCATAGGCACGTTGCGCATATACGGCGCGGCGGCTGTTTTCGAAATAATCAATCTGCTTTTCGTGTGCCCATTTATCCTGGATGCCGCGGAAATCAATCCATGCGTGACTGTATTGATGGCCAAATAACGGTGCGAAATTCAGGAAGGTCTGCCCATAATAATCCCCCCACCGACGGTTATTGGTCGCAAGCCATGCCTGCCACGATATCGGGTCCAGTGCATGTGTGGGGGACCCAAGCCCAAGGATATAGGCCATCATCCCTTCGCTATAGCCTTCCCAGTAACTGGCGATGAACTGGTGTTCGGGACTCCATCCCATGCTGAGGCGGTTATCCGGGCGCCGCATCCATTGCCAGTTGACACGCCTGTAAAGCTGGTCGGCCATGTCGCGTATGTCGTGCTCCGGCTGCGTCTCCCTGTCGTAGAAGGACTGAGCGAACAAGACGCCCTGCATCAGCAGGGCCGTATCAATGCTTGATAGCTCGATATCACGATTCAGGCGTAGTCCATTGTTTTTCCTGAGGAAGTGATAATAAAAACCCTTATAGCCGGTCGCACCGTCTTCGCTGTCATTCTGTTCGCTGTGCAACAGGTAATGCAAGGTGGCGCGTGTCCGTTCTGCGGCCTGTTCACGGGTGATATATCCACGCGTCGCGCCAATGCCGTAGGCGGTTAACCCGAATCCGATTGAAGCGACGCTGGCCTGTGTCTGATCCGAAGGATAACGATCTGGAATTAGTCCCGAAGCCGGGTCCGCCGACTCCCAGAACCATTGGAATGTCCGATGTTCAAGATCGTCTATCAGGATGGTGTCTGCCGCACCGGGATCAGGTGTGGTCGCCGGTAAGGGGGCCGGGGGCTGCATGATGTTCACGCCCTGCCGATCAAGGGCATGGGCCGGCGGGGGGGAAGATGAGGCACAACACAGGAGAATTGATACAAAGGCGGTAATATGCCGCCCACCCATTTTCCGACAATGCAACGTCTTGGCTCCTGAGCGCTACCCGTCGGCATTTATGAATTGAGGGGGGGATAAATTGCAATCCCGTTATGGTTCCTTTCTCGGGCTGTTACAAAACATAAAAAATCATGCACGCATATTGGGATCAGGTGTGGTGTTGGGCGGCCCGGCTTCATCTGCCGATGGATGCACCAGTGGCAGGATTCCGGTGCGCAACGGCAGTGGCGTGCCCAGCCACAGGCTGTCACGATCATGATCGTGGCGCGGATAGGTCGTATTGGGATGGATCAGGATCGTCAGCCCGTTGCGATTCAGCATAAGCCAAGGCACGAAGGTTGCGAACAACGACGTTTCAAATGCAACCTGAAACATATTTGCGCAATGTGGCCCCACAGGGGTCTGGTGCATATGGCCGACCCGAACGGAAAAACGGGCCGACAGCGCGTCCCGCAGGGCGACGGCGCCAGGCATTGTCTCAGCAGAAAAATAGATGTGCGCGTGATAGCTTGCAATTTCATCAATATGCCGTACGGCGGCGGCCGGAAAGTCCATTGCCGGGGTGTCCATTGTCAGTCTTTCCTTCACATAAGAGAGGGTGTCACCCGTATCATACAGGTTTTACCGTGATATCGCAGGTACAGGGGATGAAGTGGTATCGCCACCATCGTTGATGACATGATGTTGCACCCCAAGGTGTGCGGGCAGATTTCTGATGATGGAGGGCCTGATGGGCATCGATCCGTGCCTTTATATGGACGCAAGGCCATGGTTGCCTGCGCAAGGGGAATGGGCAAGATGTCGTGATGATGTCGGGCAACCGGCCCCTGAAGGACTAAGGAGGACATGCCATGAGGCATCGTTGTATTCGGCTTGCGGTTCCATTGGCATTCTCCCTTGTGGGGGCAGGGATCATGGCGTCTCCGGCTGATGCGGCCCATGTGCCGTATATTCAGTTGGCACAGTGGAGTGGGGAGCAACAACAGCAGATGCAGCAGATGCAGGAACAGTTCCGCCAGCAGCGCGAACAGTTGCGACAGCAGCATGAGCAGCAACGCCAACAGATGGAACAACAGCGCCAGCAGATGGAAGAGCAGTACCGTCAGCAACAGGACCAGTTGCGCCAGCAGGCCGAGCAGATGCGCGGACAGCCGAATGCCGGATTCCAATTACAGCAGCGTCAGCAACAGATTGAAATGCAGCGCCAGCAGCAGATGCAACAGATGCAGCAACAATACCAGCAGCAGGAAATGCAGTTACGTCAGCAGGCGCAGCAGATGCGTCAGCAACAGATGCAGCAGATGCAACAGATGGGGGGAGCAGGCTGGAATGGCCAACAGTGGAACAACGGCCAGGACTGGGGCAACTGGTAAACCGATGGCGCCAGATCTGCATGAATGAGGTTATGGAAGACTTGGGTGAACCTTGTCCCAAAATCTTCGGGTCATGCCACCCGTAGCAGGCCGCCTGAAAATTTGTATCGATTTCCTTCTGGAATGCCGGGAGATTGTTTAAAAACAACTCATTGATAAATAATAAGAAAAGTTTTTGGGTGCCGCCTTTTTTCAAAAAGGCGGCGTCTTCTGAAGGTTTTTGGAAAAAGCTTCATCAGAAACCTTTATGATTTCAGTATGTTATCTGGTCTGACTTTTCAAACAGTTCCTTAAATAAAGGGAGGCACCCTTTATGGCACTTGTTATCCCATGAAACTGCAATGGCTGTCTTTTGGGGAATATAGCAAAAGGAAAACCGTCATCCGTCACATGCACGGCATGTAATGAATGACGGTTCCATTTCACTCTGGGAAATGCTCAGGGTGTGTTCTGCGCACCGGCTGGGCGCAGCTTTGCGACCTGTGCCGCAGTGACGGCAGGGTCGCCGCTCCCGAAGGTTTTCATGACGTAATTGACCACATGCGCGATTTCGGTATCGCTAAGGCGCTGGACATCCGAACTGGCGCCAAAACCCGGCATATGCGTATGCAACCCATCTGCCGTCCGGTCCACGCCCTGCAGGACTGTCATGATCAGGTTATCTGGGCGCCCGGCCCCTGTGACCGAGTTATGGAACAAAGACGGGGCATAATGATCGGCCGTGCCCGCCCCGTTCATGCCATGGCATGCGGCACAGTTCGCGTCATAGACATGCTGTCCGTCCATTTCCGTCAGGTCGTCGATGCGAGTCAGATTGCCGCTGCGTATATCGGCCTCTTCCACAGGGTGACCAAAATTCTGGCGGGGTTTCTGTTCGGCGCTGTCTTCTTTGGCCGGTACCTGCAAGATATAGGCGGCAAGTGCATGCAGGTCCGCATCCGTCAGGTGGCTCGTGCTGTGTTCGACCGCTTCACCCATCGGGCCTGCAGCCTGGCTGAGGCCCGCGACATGGCCGGTATGAAGATACTGAACAAGGCTGTCCTCGCTCCATCCACCGATACCGCTTGTCTTGCTTGATGTGATATTGGGGGCATACCACCCCGTCAGCGGCGCACCGGCAAGGTAGTTGTCCTGCTCTTCGCTCATCATCATGTTGCGCGGTGTATGGCAGGTGCCGCAATGTTCAAGCGCGGTAGCCAGATACTTGCCACGCCGCATCTTGTCGAACGTTGCGGAATCGCCACTTTCCGGCGGGACGGTGCCTGCCACCATATTCCATGCACTCATGGCGATACGCAGGTTGGCCGGAAAGTTAAGCGACGTGGTGGGCGGGCTTTCCGCCACCGGTTTTTACACTGTGCATGAACCATGCATACAGCGCCTTGACGCCCTCGTCCGTTATCCCGGAATACGATACATAAGGCATTGCGGGATAAAGGTGGCTGCCATCACGGCGCAGGCCATGGCGCAGACTTTTTTCAAAGTCTTCTTCGGTATATTTTCCAATCCCGTGGTCGGGGTCGGGCGTGATGTTGGTGGAGATGACATCGCCCATCGGCGTTGCGATCTTCAGCCCCCCGGCAAAGGGCTTCCCACCCGGAGCGGTATGACAGGCCACGCAGTCGGCGGCCGTGGCCAGGTATTCCCCACGGGCGAGGACAGCCGCCGATGTATCCTGCGCCCGGGCGGCGGGGAACGACAGCGAAGCAAGGGTCGTCCCTGCCGCCATGATGGACCACAGGGCTTTGCGCACGATATCAGGCATGGGAGAGTTCTTTTTTCAGCGTATCGGCGACACGCAGGGCAAGGGCAGCCACCGTCAGGGTAATATTGCCGGTTCCAACCGAAGAGAAGACCGACGAACTCGCCATGAACAGGTTCTCATGGTCATGTGTGCGGCAAAAGCCGTCCACTACGGAATCCTTCGGGTCCGTGCCCATGATGGTACTGCCGGCGGGGTGGTCCTGCGGGAAATATCCCGGTGTCCATTGTTCGTCCGTGCCATGCATCAGGCCGATCAGCTCACGGAACATGCCGCGCGTATGTTCGCAGCTTTTTACCGTGTATTCGGGAAGCTTGTAATAGACTTCCGGGTGCGGAATACCCAGTACGTCCTTGTGCGTCTGGCTCAGTGTCAGGCGGTTCTGCGGGTCTGCAATCCCTTCATTATGGCTGAAGAGCCGGACGGTATGGGACGCGAGATAGCGTATCTGCTCCTCCAGTTCGCGTCCGACATACCCCTTGGAAATCGCCAGCGCCGTCGCCAGATCCACCTGGTTGTCATCGACCATGTGAACAAGGTAGGCACCACGGGTGTCACGCCATGCACCATCGCGGAAATTGTCGATGACGTTTGTTTCCAATGGCCCGCGCCCAGGCCATAGCGCCTTGTCCCCACTGATGAAACTGACCTGCACGCCGGTATGGTCCATCATGTTGCGACCGACATGGCCCGAACTGTTGGCGATGCCGTCGGGGCTTTGTTCGTCCGCGGAAACCAGCAGCAGCTTTGCCGTTTCGATGCAATGGGCCGCAATGACGAAATACTTGCCCGTCACGCGGTGGCTGCCCTTGTCGGGGTCATAATAATGGACCGCCGTCACGCGCTTGTTCGCGCTGTCGCGCTCAATCCGGTAGACCACGGCGTTGGGGATGAACTTCGCGCCCGCCGCCTCGGCGTGATACACTGAATAGCTGCCATTATACATTGCCCCGATGGGGCAGATCGGCATGCAGTTATTATGCCCCTCGCAGGTGGGACGGTTGTCATAGGGACGCGTGTTGCGTGCCTGCGGTTCATGCACGACGCGCCAGGGGGTCTTCTCGCTGATCAGCTTGCGGAACTGTTGCGCGGCATAGGAGATCGGCAGCGCTTCCATCGGGTATGGTTGCTGGCGTGGGGAACCGAGGTCTTCCACCGACGGGTCGGGACCACAGACGCCCATCATGACCTCGGCCTGGTAATAGAACGGCTCAAGGTCTTCGTATTTCAGCGCCCAGTCACGTCCCTGCCCATAGCGGCTTTTCAGTTCGAAATCAGACGGCAGGTAACGCCATGCGCAGCCGGCCCAGTGCCATGTGGTCCCCCCCATCATGCGCAGGTACACCTGCTGGTACGCTTCGGCATCGGGGCCGGTCGTGTGCAGGTATTCGTTGGGGGTGATCTGGTTGGGGGGATGGATCGCCCACGGTACCGATGGGAATGGCCCCTGATAGGAGGGCTTGTTTTCGAGGTTGCGGAAATTTTCCACGAAATGCTGGCGGTCCACCCTGGGGCCAGCCTCCAGCACGATGACGGAAATACCGGCCCGGGCCAGTTCGTTGGCGATGGAACTGCCCGCGACGCCGGACCCGACGATCACGACATCCGCAGAAAGGGTTTGTTCGGAAGACATTGCGCGACGCTCCGGCTGTCAGGTGGGTTCCACGACGAATGTCGAGGGCGAAAGGGCTGGCTCGCCGGTTGGAACGGCCACTTCCGGTGGGGTCTGGGTCCAGTAGAACGGGCCACCCGCCGCATAGGTCTTGGGATAGACGGCGTCCTTGGTGATGTCGAACATCAGGGCGGAGCGGTAGACGACGACCTTGTGATCCGCAAGGCCGCGGTACCACCCCGTCATGATGTCATGGATGACGTCCTTGAAACCCGGGTCAGCCTGTTCGGCGGCCTTTGCCAGGTCATGCGCGCTGGCAAAGCTGTTTTTGGTCATCAGGTCATGCAGGCGGCTGACCTGGTCGCGGCGCGTGGGCGTGGCATGAACGATTCCCGCGAACAGGGCATGGCCAATTCGCATGTCGAGGGTGTCACGATCCGTCAGGCGTTGTGACACGGCCATGAATGCCGCGATGTCGGCATCATCGGATGTGGCGGCAGCAGCCCCGGTGGCGCCAGCCAGTGCGGCCCCCATCCCACCCATCAGGACATCACGGCGCGACATGCGCAAAAGCCGGTTCAGTCGCGCACCGTTGGGGGTGGAAAGATGTAGGTCAGCAGGAAAACAGCGCTGCTCTGTAGCCATTTAGCGTCGCCTCTCGAAGACGTTTGGTCCAACCGCGATGTCCATGACAGGGTATGGCCGTAACGATGCAATAATGTCCGCATCATTACAGCTTTTTCATTTATTCCGGCAACCTCTGACCTACTCACCTATGGAATGGCTGCCGCGCGAACAGGTGGTATATTCCATATGGATTTCATAAAATCCGCATATTACAGCCAAAAAACAGGGGAATTTCCTCCCTGTTCCTCAATCGTGATGAACAGATTTTCGGCTTGTGGGTAATGATGATCCGGCAGCAAGAAAAGATGTATTTTTATTCCGGGTTTTTACGGGCTGTTATGGGTGGGAAAGCCCGTATTTACGTATCAGGAGATGTCGGCCATCAGCGAAACATGCGCGGCGATGACTTTCCACCCGTCGGGTGTACGAAGCCAGGTCTGGCTCTGGCGGCCTATGCGGGTTCCCCCGATACGCTGGAATTCAAGGTCAACCGTCGCCACATCCTGCCCCAGTGTGGTGATGACGCGTCGCAGGACCGTGCGTGGCGGCGACCCACCGGTACGGGCTCGGCGAAAGGCTGCGATCTCTGCAGCGCCATAAAGGTTTTCGCCCACGCCATATCGTACCGTTTCCGGACCGTCATAAAACAGGCCATCAAGGGTTTCGATACGGTTATCGGCCAATGCCTGTTCATACAGGTCTGACATGGCGGTGACTTCCGCGAGGGTGGCGGGATTGTTCAGTTCCGGCATAGGAATCTCCTCGGTCTGCGCGCATCGTGTCGTAATATGTGCTTTGGCGGTCTGTGGCTGGGTGCGGGGCATGATGTTTCAGGATTGCAAAGGCACCGGCCCCGAACCTGATCCCGACGCGTCCGCATGGGGGGCAGTATTGCGTACTCTATCGCGGGATTGGAAATATTGCGCCACCATAACCAATCCGAAGCCGATCGCGGCAAATTCTGCCGACAGGATCGGCAGGCCGCCATATGATCCGTGCATTCCCACCAGAATTCCCCCCGCCCATGCGCCGATGGCATTGCCGAAATTGAACGAACTCTGGTTCATCACTGCGGCAATATTGGGGGCAGATCCGGAACAGGCCACCACATAGGATTGCAACGGCGCCATGGGGGCATAGATACACACGCCCCACAGGAACAGCAGGACGAGGCAGCTCCATACATGCAGGCTGCCTGGTGCAAGCAGGATCTGGATAATGGCCACCGCGCCCATCAGGCCCGCGCAGGATGGAAGCATCTTCCAGTCCGCCAGCCGCCCGCCCAACAGGTTCCCAAGACACAGGCCCGCGCCAATCATCAGCAGGACGCCATCAATCACATGTTCCGTCAGGCCCGTCCGGATGTGCAGGAATGGCGAGATATAGGTGAACAGCGTGAACATGCTGGCGGATGTGCACATGGAAACCAGCATCATTGTGACGACCAGCGGGCGCGTCATGGCGCGAAACTGCTCATACAGGCGTATGGTGGGGCCAGCCTTTCCGTCCTGTGGAATCCATAGCCATATGGTGCCCCAGGCGGCAGCACCCACACAGCAGATCAGCCAGAATGCGATACGCCATGACGTCATCTGTGCCACAACCGTGCCAAGCGGGACGCCCAGGATCATCGCCAGCGTCAGCCCGATATAGACGAGGGACAGGGCCTCGGCGCGTTTTTCTGGCGGAACGAGCTTGCCCGCCATGATGGACGCTGCGCCATAGAACGTGCCGTGGGAAAATGATGTCAGAACCCGTGCGATCATCAGCGACCAGTATCCCGGCGCCACTGCGCTGCAGGCGTTTCCCGCGATGAAGATCGCCATCGTCAGCAACAGCGTATCCCGACGCGACAGGCTGTTGGTCATGATTGCGACCAGGGGGGAGGCAATGGTCACGCCGATCGCATATCCCGACACAAGCATTCCGGCCTGCGCGATGGTAACGCCCAGCCCATCGGAAAGTTGGGGCAACAGGCCCATGACGATTGTTTCGGTGGTCCCAAGCCCAAACGCCCCGATCGCAAGGGCCAGCAGTGCAACAGGCAAGAACGTCATCCTTTTTGCGCAGGTCATGCAGGCGGACGGCATCCGCCATGTCATTGGGTTTTTCATACCGCCTGTGGCTGCGCCAGTGCTGGCATGGGGCGTCTGATCTTCGTGATTTACTATTGATATCTGGTGGGAAAACTGAAACGTCTTCAGGAAACCCTGTCCGCCCGCTAGAGATTTGTAATATTCTGAATAATAAAAGTTTTTGGTGAATCCCGTTCCGGGGAAAACATCAATGGCGTCGTCTTTCCCGAAACAGGGGCCGCAGGTAAAAACATTTGCCCCCACTGCAACCGTGGGGGCTTCGGCATGAAATTGTGCCTGGCGGTTTGTAAGGCCGGTGACGTCATGCACTGCATAAAATACATGCATTGCACGGGCATTATATTGGCAGGTCGGTTGGGATGGGTATGTATGTTTATTCCCGCAGTCCCCCTGCGAAGTCATGGAAGCGGATTTTCAAAAGGCTGCTGATACCTGTAAACGTACCACGGCCTGCCAGGTGCGGGCGGGCGCAGTAAGTGGCGGGCCGTGAGGCCATGACAGCAGGGGGCGGTATCGATGCGTGTTTTTACATTTTATGGGTGGTATGGGCATGTCACCTGAGATGGTGCATCTGTTGCTTGAACTTCTGTCTGGCGTGGTCGTGGGGTTTACACTCGGGCTGATCGGGGGGGGCGGGTCGATCCTTGCCGTGCCGCTGATGGTATATGTCGTGGGTGTGCCCAATGCACATGTGGCAATCGGCACCAGCGCCGTCAGCGTGGCAGCGAATGCGCTGGCCGGGTTGGGGTACCATGCACGGGCACGTACGGTTAAATGGCGGTGCGCGGGCATCTTTGCCTCATGCGGGATCCTTGGCGCGCTTGTCGGTGCATCGGCGGGCAAGGCAGTGGATGGGCAGAAACTTCTGCTGTGTTTTGCGGTCCTGATGATTGGTGTCGGGTTCCTGATGTTGCGTGGGCGGCATGATCGGGGGTGCGCCGATGCGCAGTGTAATCGCGACAACGCACCGCGTGTCATGGCCTTTGGTGGGGTGACGGGGCTGCTGTCGGGATTTTTCGGTATTGGGGGTGGGTTTCTGATCGTACCCGGCCTGATCGCATCGACACATATGCCCATACTCAACGCCGTGGGCACGTCACTGGTGGCGGTGGCGGCATTCGGCCTCAGTACCGCCATCAGCTACATGATGTCGGGATATGTTGACTGGGGGCTTGCGGTGTTGTTCATCGCGGGGGGAACGCTCGGCAGTTATGGTGGCATGCGGGTGTCGCGCCGTATGGCGGGGTCATCCGGGATGCTGACCGTTTTTTTCGCCGGGGTGATTTTCTGTGTGGCGACGTACATGATCTGGCGTAGCCTGCATGGCTGACCATGGTGTGTCACACCATCTGCCCCATTAATGCAGACCCCCATGACACGCGCATGGGCCTGATGCCCGCTCCTATCGAACGGCAGCCTGTTTCTTGCCTGTCGGATACGTACCCATGATATTGGGGGCAGGCCAGTATAATAGAGCAGGCTGTCAGACCGCAGCAGTCCCAGCACCCTCATTCCCCGCCGCTGGAAGGCAACATGGCGGATATTTGCCGCCTTCACGGTTCAGGCCGTGTTCAGCCCTGAGAGCGCCAGCGTAGGCCCTGTCGGCCAAGCATCCATGCCTGGGCCATGCCGTGTCGCAGGGAGGCCCGTTCCTCGTCGGCCAGTCCCTGCCGCCACAGCACGGTATAGAACACCACAAGTCCACCGGCCCCGATGGCGCCGCCCAGCAGGTGCGTAATGTTCGGTAATGCAAGGAGCATCGTGCCCACCCCGGCGATTGCCGTGGGAATGAGGTGGCGCAGCATCTGTGACAACCATGGATAAAGGCGGATACCCAGGCGTATGCGCACCACGCAGTCCATCACGCTACGGCTGGCCCAAGCAAAGGCGGCACCATCAACTCCGAACCAGTGCAGGAACAAAAGCAGCAGCGGGATATAGACCACCACCTCCACTACCGAGAGGATGGCGTTCATTTCCGCACGTCCGATCCCATCAAGGAAACCGGCGGCCACCGCATCCATGCCAAAGACAAAGACCCCGATACTGAGGCATTTCATGATCAGTGTGCTGTGCAGCGCGAAATCCGGCCCGACCCACAGCGTCAGGATATCGTGACTGAAAAGGGAGCCGAGCAGGCAGAACGGAAACAGCAATCCCACCACTGTCAGGATGCTGTTGCGATAAAGTGCGACCGTTGCGGTGGTATCGGTGCGCCAGCATGCGGCCATTGCAGGATAAGCCGTGCTGGTCACTGCCATGGTGATCATCGACAGGCGTGCGACCACGTCAAAGGCGGTGGTATAATATGCCGTGACCGCAGCGGACAGGACGGTGGCGATCATAAAGCGGTCCATATAGGACAGGATGGGAAACATCAGGTTGGAAATGGTCATCCACCCGCCAATCCGAAACAATGGGCGCAGCAGGCCGAACGCCGGACGTGCGCGGCGCAGGGATGGCATGATACGCAGGCAGACCGCACCATATCCCACAGTCATCGCCAGGCGGCACAGCGCCAGTACCAGCATAACGCCCACCAGGCTGTTCCAGACCTGTAATACAAGCAGCGGGCCAAGATAATACATGATGGAAATTGGGATATTGATCAGGTTGGCCGTGCGGAATGCCTGATACGCCGACATAACGCCCCACATGGCGGCGTTGATCATCACCAGTGGCGCGGTGCCACACAGCACCCACATCGCAATCATGGTCTGGTGTTGCAGGTCGGCTGGAATCTTCAACCCGTGATAGACCCAGAACCGCACGCACAATGCTGCGATCCCGCCCCCGATCACCCCGAAAAGGCCAAGTGTCAGGATGCCCGTTAACGTCAGGCTGGCGCTTTCTTCTTCTTCCCCGTCCGCGATACGTTCTGCGATGGCGCGTGTCAGCGCGCGGCCCAGCCCGAAATCAAAAATACCGAATGTCCCGACAAGGCTGAGCGCAATGGTCAGCACCCCCCATCGCGCCAGCCCCAGCCGGGTAATCAGCGGCGGTGTCACCAGCAGGGCGACGGCAACCGGCCCGATACGGCCAAGCATGTTCCAGCCTGCATTGAATAATACTGCCTGCATTCGGGTCAGGCGTGCATGGTCCGTGGGTGTCATTGAAATATGATCCTGCCCGTTCTGCGATACTGATGCATCAGGTGATGGTGACGTCCGCCATGGCATGGCAGCCGCGATCGGCTGACCTGGCGGGAAGAGGGGAGGGCGTGGCGCGACAATCTTCCCGCTATCAGGGGGAGGACGGCCGGAAGGCCTCTTCGGGTGTGGCAGGTAAAGGAAAATCCGCGACCAGGGGGATGGCGGGGCTGGTCTTTTCCACTGCCCGCACTGTGGTGGGGGACGGCAGCGCATATCCGTCGGGATGGATCAGGCGCCAGCGGAATGCGGTTTCAACAATGTCATCAAGTGCGGCGATACGTGGCGTCCACCCTGTTTCACGACGCAGGCGTTCCGATCCCGCAATCAGGGTGGCAGGATCGCCCTGCCGTCGCCCCGACCATGACCAGTTCACCGTGCGCCCTGTGACGCGTTCGACCGCACGTATGACGTCAAGGTTTGAAAATCCTGTTGTATTGCCAACGTTATATGTAACGCTGCGGGTCTCGATCTGCTCCAGTGCCATAAGATGTGCATGGGCAAGGTCGGTGACGTGAATATAATCACGCACGCATGTCCCGTCTGCCGTTGGATAATCCGCGCCAAAGATCGACAGGTCGGGGCGACGGCCCAGCGCCGTATCAATCGCCAGCGGGATCAGGTGGGTTTCGGGCCGGTGGTCTTCGCCTGCGCGCCCCATCGGGTCGGACCCCGCCGCATTGAAATAGCGCAGGCATGCACTGTGCATTCCATAAATCGTTTCGGCCCAGTGCAGGACACGTTCAATCAGGAACTTGCTTTCCCCATAAGGGGAGCCGGGATTGACCGTGGCATGTTCCATGATCGGCTGCTGTTCAGGGGTGCCAAACAGGGCTGCTGTGGATGAAAAGACGAAACGTGGAATGGCATGATGGATGCACATTTCAATAAGTTGAAGGCTGTTGAGGTAGTTTTGTCGAAGGTAGGTAAAGGGAACACGCATGCTGTCCCCCACAAGGGACAGGGCGGCAAAGTGCAGGACACCATCGAAGCGTTCATGCGTCATAACCGTGTTAAGGAGCGCCTGATCCGACAGGTTGCCGACAACAAGTGTGACATCCGGCGGAACCGCGGCACGATGCCCTGTGCTGAGATTGTCAAAGACCACGACGGAATGGCCTGCATCGCGCAAGGCAAGGACAACATGGCTGCCAACGAAACCGGCGCCCCCTGTGACAAGGTAATGCATCGTATTTTCCCTGTGGTACTGCACTGCGATATGAACTTGTGTGGCAGGGACATGCCGGTGGGACCATGCCTCTGGCTGCTTTTCGCGAACGACAGGGCTGTGGCTACGGTTGCATGATGTTGGGGGGATAGAGTGAAATTTAATATTTCATTTCTGTTTTATTATATCACGAAATAATAAAATTTATCTTATCATGCTGTATTTGGTGGGGAATTTTGCATCCCCTGCCGGAATTGCCATGCCGTGTCATGGGTGGGTTGCAGTCTTTCCTTTCTCTGTAAAGGAATGAACAGGATCATCTGGTACGGAAATCGTATGGCGGGATGGAAATATTTTTGATCCCATGTAAAACCCGTCCGGTGACTGGCCTGTTCCCTTGCGGAGGTCATGCAGCAGACAGGATCTGCGAAAGGAACGGGACATGGATGCACCCAGACATCATTACGCCGCTTTGGATGGGGTGCGTGGCTTTGCCGCCCTGTCGGTGATGATCTATCACCTTGGGCACTGGCTGGATGTGCCGCAACTGGCGGTCAATAGTGGTCTTGCCGTGGACCTTTTTTTCTGCCTCAGCGGTTATGTGCTGTCGCTTTCATATGACACGCGCATGACGGGGTCGCGCGGCCTGTCGATGGGACAGTTCTTCAGTCGGCGTCTTGTTCGCCTCATGCCCGTGGTCGTTGTGGCCACTATTCTGGGCGGGGCTTATGTCATATTGCGGGCGTATCTCAATGGTGGGGATGTCCCCTATGCGGCGTTGTGTGTTGCGCTTGTCCTGGCGTTACTTGATCTGCCATATCTCTTTGCGCCCCATGAGATCGGCGGCCCGCAGGTTTTTCCGCTCAATGGGCCGCAATATTCTCTGTTCCTTGAACTGTTCATCAATCTGTTGTGGTGGATGACCCGTCGTCTGGATCAGCGCCTGCTGGCGGTGGCCATGGTGGGAGTGTGCCTGCCGCTGGTATGGGTGACCGGACTGGGGGGGGATGTGCCCGCCACTTTCTGGAGCGGTTTCCCAAGGGTTGGCGCATCCTTTTTCATGGGGGTGGCGCTGTATCGTTTCACGCAGGTTATTCCGGCTGCCATTTCTGGCGTGTCCATGTTCATGACATGTTTCTGTCTTATGTTGGTACTGTTTTTCTGGCCCGGTGTGGCCTCGCGCGGGGTGGAAATGGCATGGATTGCCATCTTCTCCCCCCTGCTGGTCATTTCTGGCGCCCGGGTCAGGATGCCGGCTGCCCTGACGCGGCTGTCCCTTTTGGGGGGGGAGGTCTCATACCCGCTTTATGCGCTGCATTACCCGGTTTTCTGCTGGGTTAATGGTCTGTTCCAGGCAATGGTGCATGCACGCGTTGCGATTGTCGAAATCCCGCTGGTCTTTGTCATGGCTATTATGGTTTCTGTATTTGTCCTGAAGAAGGTTGATGAACCGGTCCGTCGCATGCTGTCGCACCGCAGTCCCCCCAATGCACCGGGTGGGCGTTCCTATCCGGTGGTGGGGGAGGCTTCGGCTGTCATGCCGGTGCATAATGAAAGATAACCTCTGACGCGACCAAGGAATGTCATTGCATAATAACGGAAAAATGGAATATTCCCCTTGAGCAGATAAAATGCGCTTCCCCCGATGGGGCGCAGCATGAATGTAAGGACGGTGCCGGGGCTGAGGTGGTTGTTGCGCATAACCCGCCCCATCCCCGCGCCATAGCTGTAGGCGCGTGCGATATTAAGGGAAACGGGCTTGTCAGGATGGATGATGCGCAGATCAGGAAGATAAAGACCTGAAAATCCTTTTTTCAGAAGGCGTAAGGCAAGGTCCTGTCCCTCGGCGGAGCCAAAGGGCGTGCCCGGCCCGATATTTTCATCAAACCCGCCGACAGCATTGAAGGCGTGACGACGAATGAAGAAATTGAACTCGATCAGGCATGTCCAGACAGTATGGGTGTCGATGACGGTTTCCTCGGCCTTCCATCGTCCTGAACGACCTGTATGGCCTTCATGCGTGATGACGGAACCGGTTATGAATTCAGGCGAACGCACACCGCTGAATGTTCGGTTGACGGTCTTAAGGATGTCTTTTGTATAAGCACAGTCATCATCAGGGAATGCAAGGATATCGCCCCCCGCGCGACTGGCGCCGAGGTTGCGGGCATGGTTGCATTTTCGGATGCTGCTGCGCAGGTGAAGGATACTCAGCCTGTCATTGAACTCCGCCACGACGGGGGCAAGCCGGTCATCGCCGTTCTGGTCCACGATAATGACTTCAAATGTCCTGAGCGACTGCTGCGACAGGGAAAGCAGGAGGTTGCGTAATTCTTCAACCCGTCCCAGCGTCGGTACGATCAGTGAAAAGAACATTGAAAAAAGCCCCCATGGGTTAAAGTGTCAGCATTTTTTCAGGTGATATGCGCCCCAGGATCGCGTCACGTATGGCAAGCCAGTTGCCAATGATACGCCCCCGACGGTCGATATAGGGTTCGGGCCACAGGCTGCGTATGGTATTCATCGCCATGTTGCGGCCAATACTGCGCAAGGCATGGTCCAGGGGGAACGTTCCCTTGCGCGACAGGTAAAGCGGGTTTGCCACCTGCGAATATCCCAGTTTTCGCCCCGGCGTACGTCCGGATTTGCTGCCCAGATGGATGCCCTTTGCGCCGTTGACGCGCACGATACGACCCTGCCGTCCCAGTTGACGTGAAAAATCAATGTCTTCGTACCAGGCATACAGGGGCAGGCGCTCATCAAAACGCAGTTCTGCCGATGCGATGCTCGACAGGCGATAGGCCATATTGCACCCATAACCGTTCCACGCCGCCTGTATGGCGGGCAGGGGGGGGCGTGTCATTCACGCTCGGGTTCGCCAGCATGTCGCGCGCGGCCTCCACCGTCAGGCCCGGCCCCTTTGCCCCATCCGCCAGTACGCGCCCGGTCGCGACGACAATATCGGGGTCCATGGCAAAGGCGCGTGCACAGTGTGCGAGGTAGTCGGGATCGGGCAGGAAATCATCATCGAAAAACACGATGATATCCGCATCCCCCATATGCCGCAGCAGCAGGTTACGCTGATGCGCCAGGCCCCGCGGTCCCTGAAGGAGGATCAGCCCTTCGGACGGGGTTAGTCCGGTCATGTCCTGCATGGTGGGGGCACACACGATGATCCTGTGTGCCTGATGGGTCTGCCGGCCCAATTCCGCGATCGTTTCACGCAGGATGTCCGGTCGACCGCTTGTCGCGATACCGACCGTAATTTTCATGTTCCGTGCGGCGGCAGAGGGCGCATCAGCCATCGGGGCCTGTGTGGTGGATGTGCGCTGTGACAGGAGTTCGCGCGACAGCGCGACATGGCGCAGGGCATAGGATTTGGAATTGAGGCATGTGTGCATGCGTTCACGCGCATTGCGCACCATCCGCGCGCATCGGTCCGGGTCACATGCCAGCGTGACAATGGCGTGCCCCATGGCCTGTGCATCCCCGACCGGGACATAAAAAACACATGTCCCGTCGAAATAATGACGCAACCCGCCGGTATCCGTGACAATGACCGGCAGCCCGCGCAAGGTGGCTTCCTCGATCACCGTAATGCCGGATGCATGCAGGTTATGTGTCAGGGGGACCACCACGATATCGGCGGCATCATACAGCCCGAACAGTGCGTCGTTGTGTGTCGGGGTGACGCGCGTGACATGGGCGGCAGAGGGCGGAAGGCTGGCGGTTGCGATGGTGACATGGCACGTCACATCGGCAGGCAGGGAGGAGGTCGCGGTAATCAGCGTGGTCCAGTCGCGATGGCGGTCATTCCCGAGTGACAGGACCTGTATCGGGGCACCCGGTGCATGCCGGGGGGCAGGGTGGTCCGTCATTTCGTCCGCACGGATGCCAAACGGAATCCATTCCATCCTCTGCCCAGGGAAAATGGTGCGTGCCTGCGCCAGGTTTTCGGGGGACAGGAATGTCAGTATGTCCGCGCGTGACAGCAGGCTGCGCATTAACAGTCGCCGCCATGCGGGTTCATGGGGCCAGCGATCCATCAGCCACACGCTCTGCGCGATCAGGGGGGGATGGGACGCGCCTGATGTCAGGCGGTACAGCAAAAGCACCGCCAGGGCCTGTGCCTCGGTATGGGTCCAGACCACGTCGGCGGACAGAATGCCCCCCCGGTTGCGCCAGGCCTGTACGAAATCGAAGCCAAGGATGAAGCGTACCCCATAACGCACAAGGCGGGACAGCGGGCCTTCTACCTTGTCCTCGGATTGGGCGATAACGATGCCGGGTCCTGCCGCACGATAATACCCATAGGCATAGGGTTCGTTAATTCCAGGAATCTCCCCCTTTTTCCAGCGTGTATGCCAGTTTGTCGCGCCATAGCCGTAGCTGAGCTGGACAAAGGCGCGCAATGGGGGGGCAGTATCTGTGGGCATGGGGGCGTCTCCTATGCGCGGATCTAGAAAATACCGACCGGGACAATCCTGAAATTACGCTCCGCCATATGTGCGATCAGGTCAGCATGGGCTGTCGCGGCGCGATGGCGGGTAGGAAAGGCATGGCAGTAAGCGCCTTCCAGAACCACATGCATGCCAAAACGCAGGTTGACCGTGCGGGCAAACCTGCCGCCATAGGCATATACCGCCATCCGTGATGTCATGGGCAGGGAGTAGGGAGTGCTGATGAAGATCTGCTGGCTGGCGGGATCGCTGATGCTGCACCATACCGACTGCGTGGCGGCCGCACCTGCCCCCTGCGCGCAGGCCATGACCATCATGCCCCCCAGATATAGCGACCCCAGCCAGTCGAATGTCCAGCCCAAGGTATGGATGTGCCTCATGCGGTCATATCCTGTGCAATCTGTAACAGCGACTGTGCCGCCCTGTCCCATGTGAACTCCGCAACCCGCTCCTTGCCCGCGGCCCGCAGTTCCTGCGCCACGACGGGTGTGTCCAGGATACGCACCACGCTCTGTGCGATGGCGTCTGGATCGGCGGGATTGGCATAGATCGCGGCCATGCCACAGATCTCATGCAGGACGGGGATATCTGCGGCGACCACGGGACAGTGACAGGCCATGGCCTCCAGCGGGGGAAGGCCGAAACCTTCATACAGGGATGGAAACACGAAGCATGCCGCAGCCTCGTACAGCGCGCGTAGCTCCCCGTCGCTGACACGCCCGACATAAGTGGCAGGGTGGGGAAGGGTCTGTGTGCCGCTGGCATTGAATATGGTTGTGTTCACGCTGCCGCTGATGACAAGCGGGATGCCACGCAGCGACAGCGCACGCGCCACCACTTCCAGCCGCGCAAGGTTCTTGTGCGGGGCCAGATTGCCAACCGCGAGGACGAAGCGTTGCGCCTTGAGGTCATGACGGGCCAGGATGGTGGTGTCGGCGGGCGCGCGCACGATATGCTCTGCCCCTTCGCCCATGACCGAAATCCGTTCGGCGGGAATGCGCAGGTACCGCGCAAGTTCCATGCGGGAAAACTCGGAAACTGTAACAAGGCGCGTACGCGTACGGGACAGCAGGACATGCAGGACCCGGTACCACAGCCGGAATTTCCATGAATAGGACTCAGGATGCCCGAATACGCCTGCATCATGAATGATCACGATCTGGCGGCGCCCGAATAAGGGGGCCGTATTGCCAAGGTTGAGCAGGATTCCATTACGTGCAGCCATGGGCAGTTCGCATTGTTCCCACACCTGCCCATGGCGTGTACCCACCGTGCGGCGTGGCAGGGCTGGTGCATCATGTTCGGCAACATGTCCCGATGGTGTCAGAAGCACCGGCGTGGGCCGTCCCTGCGCATGGCTGACCCTGGCCAGGGCATGGCAGATTTCAATCGCGAACCGCTGCACCCCGCTCAGGGGTTGGGTCATGAAGCGGCCATTGACATAGATGGCAGGTCTCACCAGAGCACTCCAAACGTTGCGCGCCACCTCAGGTCGGGGGGAGCAGTCCATAATGGCTGTAAATCCGGAAGGGGTGCCGCTCTGCTTCACCCAGGCTGTGCGGTGGGGCCTGCGTCAGTACTGCCCCCAGCGTGCGTGCGTCATAGGTGTGCAGCGTACGCATCGCCTGCACCAGTGTCGCGGCGCTGGTGCGTCCCCATTTGACCACCATCACCACCCCATCGGTCAGGCGTGACAGCACGGCCGCATCGGGAAATGCCAGTGCAGGCGGCGTGTCGAGCAGGATCATGTCATAGTGCGATCCCACCTGCGCCAGTATCTGTCCCAGTTCCTCGGGCAGGAGCATTGCACCGCCGCCCCGATGCATCATTCCCTCGGGCGTGAGGATGTCGACACCGGGCAGTACGTCGCGTTCCAGCCCGGCGAGCAGCGGGGACACCGGGGCATGGGTGTTGCGTACGATACTGACCGCACCCATGATGCGCATGGCCGATGGATTGCGCATGTCACAATCAATGACCAGCGCGCGTTGGCCACACCGTCCCGTATTGGCCGCAAGCGACAGGGCGAAGGTTGTCTTCCCCTCGGCCTGCTCGGCGGAAGTCACGAGTACGACCTTGGCGCGAAAACGGCTGTGGCCAAAGGATAGGACACTGCGGATGGATTCCACCGTCTCCAGATACGCCGAACGGTCCCGGCTGGCATACTGGCGCGACAGTGACCCGGCGAAGGCAGGCACCAGTCCCAGCGCGAACAGGCCGGGTATGGCATCAAGTTCGGCTGTGCTGCGTACTCCCTTGCGCATCCGGTCGATGACCAGCGCGGAGCCTGCCCCCATCATAAGTGCGAAGATGAAGGCAATGAGCATATATTGCTTGCGCGGTGGCCCATAGGGGCCAAGTGGTGTTTCGGCCCGTGAAATCAGGTCTGCTTCCGCTACCTGAAGTTCCGCCTGTGTGGAGGTCTGGGCAAACCTGCCAAGGTAGTCCTGATAGACCGTGCGTGCCGCGGTTGCCTCGCTTTGCAACTGGCGCAGGGTCACGTCCGCCTCATTTTCAGCAGTGACCTGCCCCTGTAGCCTGTCTACTTCGGCGGACAGGGCTGCGACGCGGGCTTCAGCGCTGGAGAGTTCCTTGGCGGCGCTGCTGGCGACACGCTGGATTTCCGCACCAATGCGCGCACGCACCTGTGCGGCGGCCGCACGTACCGATTGCAGGTCGGGATTGCCGTCCATGACCGTTTGGCTCAGGCTTGCGGCGCGGCTGCTGATCTGGGCTTCCTGCGCCTGCAACTGCTGGATCAGGGGGGAGGAAACTGCATCGGGAATACTGTCGAGGCTGCCATTATGGATTGCGTTGCGTATTTCCGTATAACGCGCACGTCTGCTTTCAAGGTCGCCGCGTGCAGTAATCAGTTCACGGTTCATCTGGATCAGTTGCTGGTCGGTCACGGTCGTGCCACCGCCATCGGCATTGCTGTTGCCGTTCGCGCCCGGCGCGCGCTCCAGCTCCGCCGCGATCAGGCCGTTTTTTTCACGGAATGCCTGCACCGCCTGTTCTGCCTTGCGCAGGCGTTCCCTCAGGGGGGCGATCTGTTCGTCAAGCAGGGCATTGGCCTGCCATGTCGCCGAGATTTTCATGTGGCGTTTGAAATCGAGATAGACATCCGCATAGGCATTGGCGATGCGCGCGCTGGTTGCCGCATTGACCGTACTGGCCGTGATGGTGATGATATATGACCGGCCGTCATTGAGGACCGTCACCCATTGGTTGAGCAGCAGGCTGGTGGCCTGAAGGCGTTCGTCCGCTGTCATCGGAATTTGTGGCGGTGGTGTCACGAACATGCGCGAAATTGCGTCGATCATGCGTTTACTGATCGGGACATGATCGAGTGCTTCCCGAAAATCCGGGTCATTCACCAGATCCAGTTTTTGGGCGACCGCACGGGCAATGGCCGGGCTGCGCAGGATGCTGACCTCGCTATTGACGGCCACGGTGTCCACCTCGGGGGAGGAAACCGTGGCCTGCAGATCGCGAAACGGGGCCTGATGTGTGCCGATGATCAGGATCGAAGATGCATTGTAGTACGGCCTGAGCGAGAATATGCCGATCCCCGCAGGGACCGCGATCCCCAATGTCACAAGGGCGATCGCCAGCCGGTGGCGCCCCATGATGCTGAAGGCATGCAAGGGTGAAACCTGCTGTGTTGCCGTTGGTTCCGGCGCGGGGCCGTTGAAGGATGCGGGCAATTGGAGCGTATTCATCACTTGCGTCCTTCCGAAAGGGTCGCTGTGGACAAAAGGGGCATGGTGGCTGCCTCTGTCCTGTGGGCAATCTTTAACGCGCGCCTTTCTGTGCCAGGACGGCAGGCACGGTCTTCACAAGGATGACGACGTCGCGCCACAGGCTCCAGTTCCGCACGTACCAGTTATCCAGTTGGACACGGCGTGTATAGGATGTGTCACTGCGGCCACTGACCTGCCACAGGCCGGTAATCCCGGGGCGGATGGCCATGTAATATTCCATGTCCTCGCCATAATGGACTTCTTCGGCCATGACGATCGGGCGCGGTCCGACAAGGCTCATTTCCAGGCGCAGTACATTGAAGATCTGCGGCAGTTCATCAAGGCTCGTCTTGCGCAGCAGCCGTCCGATGGGGGTAATGCGTGGGTCTGACGTCAGTTTGCGTGTGCTCGCCCATTCGGCTGCCGCCTGTGGGTCATGCGCCAGGATATCGGCCAGAATGGCGTCGGAATTGACCGCCATCGTCCTGAACTTCAGGCAGCGGAAAGGACGGCCATTGTGCCCGATGCGCATATGGCCAAAGATGGCGGGGCCGCCGTCGATGCGGACCAGCGCGTATACCAACGCCAGTAATGGAAAGATCGCCACCAGGACAAGGGAGGCTATGAAAAGGTCGAGCGCCACTTTCATGGCCCGGTGAACCGGTCGGTCCAGGTTGTTGCGGAACGTCATCATCATGGCGTCATGGCTGAAATATGCCTGGCACCCGTGGTCCAGCGGCAGTCCGTGCATTGACGGCATCAGGGAAAATGGCAGGCGTGTGCGGGTGACATGTTCGACCACGCGCCGCCCGTCACCATCATGCACGTCCATGACCAGCAGCAGTCGCGCCGCCCCGTGGCGGGCCAGCAGCATGCGGTGCAGGTGGGTGCCCGACATATGCAGCAGCCGCGATGGCGGGATGCAACCAACCGAGCGCAGGCCGGGGAAGCGTTCGCTGGAAAATATCTCGATGGCGCGGCCGCAATCCTCGGGTTCGCCAGCCAGCAGTACGGGAATGCGCCACAGTCCCATGGCATGCAGCACCCGTTTCGTGATCTGGCGCAGTGCCACATCGACAAAGGGGAACATCATGAATGGAAACAAGGCGGAAAGGACATGTGTGTCAGGCCATGACAGCACAAAAACGACCATTCCCGCCATGGCTGCCGCCATGACGATCTGTGCCACCTCGTTCCAGAATGGGGGGCGATCGGTGTAATGGCGCTGATATGTAAAATAACCAATCATGACCACAAGCATGGCGCAGGACAGGAAAAACACGTTTTCCAGTTCCATGTAATGAATGTTTTTTGGGAAAAACATTTCTTCGATGGCCAGGCATAGCGAAAATGCGGCACAATCCGCGGCAATCAGACCTGTTGTGCAGGAAAAATGTATATGTCGTAATTGGATGGTAGGCGTATGGATTCCCTCCACCTCGCCCAAGGGTGCATCACTACGGGGTATTGCCGCAGGGATGGGGCCGACGGCCGCGGGGGAGAGATGAGTATCCATGATATACTCCGCATTATTTCAAAATATGTAGAGCCAAGAATACTTGGTGCCGCGTTTTTTATTTGGTCCGGCAACGCAGTTGCATGAAAGCACTTTTGACGATTGCCGGTTTCACCGTGACAGGCCCTATACGTGGCAGCGTGGAAGCAAGTTTCGCCGAAAGGTTAAAAATTTATTTCCAACAATAACGCGAAAGTGACCACAGTTTTGTTATGAAAACGCGAAAATGGAAAAGACGCCGAAATAATTTAATATTAAGAAGGAATTAAATCTGCGTGCCTATGCCTCCTTGTCCGAAGAAAGAAGCAAGAATACCCCATTAAGGCAGGTTCCCAGATGGCTGTTCCCCGGCGTTTCCATTCATGAATGTTCAATAGGTCTCTGGTGCGCAAAATAATTGTCTTCAGGCTGGGCCTGACTGCTGCGGCTCCGATTTTCCTGGCCGATGGCGCATATGCCCAGGTTATCGACAACTATTTCCCGGCCATTGGAAGCGGGGCGGGTGAATTGGCGCAGGAACCGGCGCAGGTGCGTGCGATGGGGGCCTATACGCCGCTGGGTAAGCGGTACGGACCTTTGCGCATTGATGCCGATGGCAGCGAATCGGAAGGATATGCCAGCAACGTTGACCGCAACGTCGGCGGTCATTCCAGCGCGGTTGTCTCCACACAGGGGAACCTGTCGGCGGTGTCAAGGTGGGGCAAGCGCGATCAGGTCCATGGTAATATCAACGTGGACGATATCCGCTATCCGTCGCGCAGCATCCAGAACCGAACGAACTGGACCGCCAACCTTGGCGGGGTGCATGATTTTGGTCACGATACGATTGGTGTCTCCTATACTCACCTGTCGCTTGTGCAGATGCCCACGGATCTTGGCGCGCTGATTGTCAATCGTCCTGTGCCGTACCAGGTTGATGACGGCAGGCTCAGCTATACCGCGACGACACATGGGCGGCTGAGTATCATCCCGCAGGTTGACGTGCAGCGTTATCATTTTGATTATTTTACCCCGACCGCGAATCAGCCAAGCCAGGGATATCGTGACCGTGTGCTTGTGACCGAAGGGGTAACCGCGCAATATGAGCTGCGGGGTGACAGCCATGTATTGCTGGTGATGCAGGGGACGGAAATCCGTTACCAGAACCCGTTGGAAAATGCGCCATCGCGTGATTCCAACGGTGCATCGGTCATGGCGGGGTATGATTTCGGCATGCGCGGTCCGTTACGGTTCCGTGCCCTTGTAGGGTACCAGACCCGGCGTTACCGTGCCAGCGCATATGGCAGCATCAATTCCCCCATGGCGGAAGCCGAACTCAGTTGGGTGCCGACGCGCCTGACCACGGCAACCCTGAGCGTCCGGCATGGGATTGAGGACAGCGCCTTTGAAAATGTGGTTGGCTATACATTTACCAGCGCGAGGATCGGTGTAACGCACACGTATCAGCGTAATATCGTTTTTTCTGCATATGGACAGATACAGAAAGCGAACTATCCGTCGGCTCCGGCCTTTCTACAGAACACGGTCCTGTACCAGGAGCACAATAACCAGACGTTTTATGGTGTGGGGGCCGAGGTGCAGTGGCTGATCAACCGCCACATGCGCCTGTCGGCAAATTATGATTTCAGCAGTCAGAATACGGTGGGAAGCGGACAGTTCCCGATACATACTTTTCTGGTCGGGTTTCATCTCTCGCTTTAGGCGACGCGTATCCGGGCGTCTGGTCTTCCTGCCGGGATGGATATGATGACAGGAGCATACGACGCAATGCCGACGACCTGTTCAAGACCCTGCCGGGCGGCCATCTGGCTGCCGGCGATCATGGGCGTGATGGGGGGCCTGCTTGCAGGTTGCGCGCCCGGTTCGGATTTGAAACCGGTTCCCCCTTATGACCCCGGACACTACCGTCTGGGCGTGGATGATGAAATCCGTGTCATGACATATGAACAGGATCAGTTTACATCGGATTTTCGTGTCGATAGCAGCGGAAAGGTCGCCTTTCCCGTTGCGGGCAGCCTGCAGGCAGCAGGGTTGACCACAGTGGAATTCGCAGCCGAGGTGTCAAAGGCCCTGCAGGCGGCGCGGATGCTGCGTGACCCGAGTGTTTCGGTCGAGGTTTCGGCCTATCGCCTGGTGTCAGTGCTGGGGGAAGTAGCAAAGCCTGGCCAGTATCCCTACCAGCCGGCCATGACGCTGCTGACGGCGGTTGCGGCGGGGGGGGGATTTACCTATCGTGCGCTGGAAACCCGTGCCTATGTCGTGCGGCAGGAAGGGGATCATGCGGTTGTCGGGTATCTTAAGCCCCATGATTACGTAAAACCGGGCGATGTCATAAAAATATACGAACGTCACTTCTGATACCATACCCGCGCTCATCGCAGCAGACAGAAGGCCGCGATGATCGCCCCCCAGCATGCAAGGCCGATCATGATGCCGATAACCATGCCCCGCGCGGGGCGCAGGCGGTCCGGTACGGTGGGGCGCAATCGGGCGCGCGATGACGATGTGGGGGTACCTTGTGGCCTGTGGCGGGATTTCAGGGGCAAAGATCATCTCCTGCTCGGTGCCGCGTCAGGCCCTGTTTACGTAATGTCGGCGATATCTTCATGCCTATGTCTGAAGATATGGATAATGCCCACGTGCCTGCCCTGTAAAGCATGTGGACACATGCACGGCAAGGGGACGTGACAGTCAGCAAAGCGGAGGGGTAATTCATGAATATTCTTCCTGCGGCACGCCCGCAGCCGATGGCCCCGCGTGTTGCCATCGTCCACGAATGGCTGGAGCATTATGCGGGATCTGAACGGGTGCTTGAACAGCTTGTGCTGATGTATCCGCACGCTGCACTCTTTGCGATCGTTGATTTCATGCCCCCTGATCGCCGCGACTTTCTGGGGGGGCGATCAGTCGAGACAACGTTCATACAGAAACTTCCTTTTTCCAGAAGGTATTTTCGATATTATCTTGGCCTGATGCCCATTGCCGTGGAACAGCTTGATCTTGCGGGATTCGATCTCGTGATTTCCAGTAACCATGCGGTGGCCAAGGGGGTGATTACGGGGCCGGACCAGGTCCATGTCTGTTATGTCCATTCACCGATGCGTTATGCATGGGACATGCAGGCGGCATATCTGCGCCATGGCGGGATGGAGCGTGGGATAAAGGGGATATACGCGCGCTGGCTGCTGCATCGGTTGCGCAACTGGGATGTGCGGTCCGCCGCCGGTGTCGATGTGTTTGTGGCCAATTCAAGCTATATCGCGCGCAGGATACGCAAGGTCTATCGCCGGGAGGCTGTGATTGTATATCCCCCTGTCGATATCGACAGGTTTCATGAAAAAATGCTTCCACGACGCGAGGCTTACGTCGTGATATCACGCATGGTTCCCTATAAACGCATCGACCTTGTGGTGGAGGCATTCCGGCGCATGCCCCATCGTGTCCTGCATGTGGCGGGTGACGGACCGGAGCGTGACCGGATCGAGGCGGTGGCGGCAGGCGCGCCGAACATCATCTTTCGTGGCCGTGTCAGTGATGCGCAGGTTCTGGAGATGATGCAGGAGGCACGCGCCTTTGTTTTCGCGGCGGAGGAGGATTTCGGGATCGCGATGGTGGAGGCGCAGGCATGTGGCACCCCGCTGATTGTTTTCGGGCGTGGTGGGGCATGTGACATTGTTCGTGATGCCGATGATCCCGAGGGGCCGACAGGTGTGTTTTTCGAGGAGCAGGAGCCGGACGCCATTATTGATGCGGTCGAACGGTTCGAGGCGATGCGCGACCGGATGACTGCACGTGCCTGTCGCGCCAACGCCCGGCGTTTTTCGCATGAGGCCTTCCGCCAGTCCATGTCTGACGTGGTGGGGCAGGCGATGCGTGATACCTGCGCACGCCGGATGCACACGCCGCGATAGGTCGCGCATGGAAACAGGTAAGGCGGAGGCTATGTGCAATGACGATCCCGGTTGTCGGACTGATTCTGTTTCCGCTGTGCCTGCTGTTATGGATGCGTCCGCTGCTGATGCTCCATATCCTGCTGCTTGCAGGGATTCTGCCTGCGGCGGCGGCACTGGTGCTGGGTGGGTTGGGGGTACAGCCTGCCATGGTGCCCGCCATGGCGTTCATGAGCTTCGTGATGCTGCAATGGGTGATGGGGGTTCATTATCCAGGGGAACGTACGGTCATGGCGCTGTGTTTCCCGTTCGTGGCGGTGGTGGCATGGACGCTGCTCGCCTCCATGATCATGCCACGACTGTTCATGAACCAGGTCATGGTCTGGCCGCAAAAGAGCGATTCAGTGGGGGGCAGGGTACTGCTTGCGCCGAATTTCGGGAATATCTCGCAGGATATGTATCTGCTGATAAATACACTCTTCCTGGTGCTGGCGGCACGTTTCCTGACCCGCAGCGACATTCGGCTGGATCGTCTTTACCGGACCTTCCTGCTGTCGGGGTGGTGTGTCGTGGGGATCTGCATGTGGCAGTTCGCGCACCGGATCGGTGGTGTCCCGTTTCCCGATACGTTTTTTTATTCCAATCCCGGTTGGGCCGTCCTTAATACCCAGACCGCAGGGCCGGTGCCACGCATCAATGCGTCGTTTTCGGAACCAGCCGCCTGTGCCGCCTTTCTTGGTGAAATCCTGTTTTCCAGCGTCTGGATCGTTTTGCAGGGATATTCCGTGGCCCGTGCCAGATGGCTGGTCCCTGCGTCGGCCCTTGCGCTTGTTTGTACGACCTCGACCACGGGTTTCATTACCGTGGCGATGGAAATCTGCCTCCTGCCCGTGGCGGCCATCGCCACCGGGTCGATGCAGCTTTTGGGAAATATAACCCGAATGATTGTCGTGGGGATTGCACTGCTGGCCTGTGGCGGGCTGGTGGTCGTCACGGTTGCGCCACAGGTCGTGCCTGCGGCACAGTTCGTGTTCCAGTCCACGGCGGAAAAGAAAGACAGCCAGTCTTATCAGGATCGTTCCCAGGTGGATCGGGATTCCATGTCCCTTGTCGGGGAAACCTATGGGCTTGGGGTGGGGTGGGGCAGCAACCGGGCGTCCAGCCTACTGCCTGGTCTGTTATCGACCATCGGGGTGGTGGGGGCGATTGGCCTTCTGGTCTTTGACTGGCGGTTGTTACGTGCGGCGATGGCGGCGCGCAGGCGTGTGCCGCCGGGGCCGGAGCGCCTGGTTATCGAAGGCGTGGTGCCCGCCCTTGTCGCACGTCTGATTGCGGCATCGCTTTCCAGTCCGACTGTGGGCTTTCTCGATTTTTACCTGCTGATCGCCATGCTGGTTGCCGCGATCGCGCGCATTGACCTTCAGTGCGCGGCCATGGACCCCGCACGTATCGCGCACCACGCGCTGGCGCCGGTATATGCCACTACGGGACAATACCATGCGGAGGTGGAGACGGACAGGCCGCAGATCCATGCATGAGACGGGATGGAAGATGATGCATGTCCTGACCAATGCGGGGGATCAGGCCCTGATGATCCCTATGGAGGTAGGGGTCTTGTTTGTCTTCATGCTGTGTCGCTGCTGGCGTATGGCCGTGGCATGGGCTGTCATGGTTCTTGCGGGATCAGGGGTGATGCTGCTGCTGAAGCTGTATTTCGAGGCATGTGGTCCCGCCCGTCATCGTGTGTTGTACAGCCCCAGCGGTCATACGATGGCGGCGACCATGGTATATGGTGGCCTGCTGTCGCTGACGCGGCTTGACCGTGTTTCCCTTGCGGTCGGGGTGCTGGCCATTGCGGTGCTGGAGGGATGGACCCGTGTTGCGCTGGGTTATCACACCGTGGTTGAGGTCATGGTGGGCGGGGGGATCGGTATTGTGATGGTGGCCGGGTTTGTGGCATGGACCCCGCCAAGACAAACGAAATTTCGTCCGATCCTGTCCGTCCTGTTCGTGGTCATGATCGTGGCGATATCCATGCATGGATGGCACCCCAATATCGAACGCACGATACAGTCGGCCTCGCGGTTGTATTTTTCAAAGTGGGAATGTAAAAAACCGCCTTTGCACGAATAAGGCAAATATTGTCATAACATGCCGGATGAAGCGTTTGGACATATCATGCGGCGAACAAATGTTTTTACATCGTGATCGGCTGGTTTTATACGCTTGGTCCGGCATATGGGGCATGATGTGGTGATGTCCGGGTCTGGCGATCATGCCCCATGATGAATATGGCCACCTTGCGCTGCGCAATTGCAGGGTGGAAACATCTGAATATACAACAGGTAACAGACACCCGACAATGCGCCATGTCCCAAAACGACCTGACCATCTGATACTGTCGCTGTTGTTTCGGTGCGGATGTCTGGCAATGGGGGGGATGGCCATGTTTTCGCTGTCCCAGCAGGCGTATGCGGCACCATCAGTCGCGCGCCATACCCATGCACGACGGCCGGCAAAGGCCATGCCCACCCGGGCCGAAGCCATCACGGTCAATGCGCAGCGTCGCGATTTCCCCTATCCTGAGGCGCAGCATTCCCCGGATGCGGATACGCGCCTGACCGGTACGCGCCTGATCGAACGCGGGGTCGTATCCCTGCGCGGGTTGGAGCGTGTGGCACCAAACCTGACCATCCAGAGCATCAACGGCACGGCCTCGACCAATTTTTACCTGCGTGGGGTTGGTTTCAACGATTTTACGCAGAATAACATGCCGTCGGTACTGTCCTATTTCGATGACGTTCCTTTTGCGTTTTCGACGATGACGGACGGGATGATGTTCGATCTGGCTGGGGCAGAAGTTACGCCGGGGCCGGTGGGCACACGCCATGGACAGTCCGATACGGGGGGAGAGGTGCGGTTGCGTACCAATGACCCGACCGATCACTGGCATTACGGCGCACGGCAGGATATCGCCTCCTACGCCCGCAGCCGCAGCGAGGCGTATGTTTCAGGTCCGCTTGCACGTGGGCTGAGCTTCCGCCTTGCGGGACAGACGCAGCAGGGCGGCGGGTGGCAGACTGATCCGGTCAATGGTGCCCACCTTGGCGATGCTGACCTGTGGGCCTTGCGCGGCAAGTTGAAATGGACACCTGACAGCCATACCACCTTGCTGGTTTCCGGGCATTTTACCCAAGATGACAGCGAGGTGGTCAATCCCATTCCCGTTGATCGTCTGGTGGGGAAAGCCCCCCTGCCCACGGGGTCATGGCAGCAGACGCAATGGTCCATGCGTCCCGAATTCGCCCGCCTGATTGGGCGCAAGCCGGGGCTGAAACCCAGCGAGCATAACCAGTTCTGGGGGGCGGATGTCCATTTCTCCCATGATTTTGGCCCGGTGACATTTTCATCCATCAGCGCGTTCGAGACGGAACGGCAAGGTGAGTATACGGACCAGGATGGCACCGCACTGGCACAGGCCGATACTTATCGCACCATTGACGCGAATACTTTTACACAGGAAGTGCGCCTGCAATCTTCCCACCCGCATGACCGGTTGCAATGGACGGTGGGGGCCTTTTACCAGCGCAGCCGCATGCAGCAGCGCTTCTTTTTTGATTATACCGATTATGTTCCGCAACGCGGTTATATGATGGCCACCCATTTTGGTATGGATCAGGAAAACACCTCAGAATTCGGTAATGTCAGCTATCGCGTGGGACATGGCGTAACCCTGTGGGTGGGGCTGTTGCATGAAATTGATGACCGGTCGATCTCCGGCCTGCAATCTGTCATCTTTGGCGGTGTATCGCGCGATTTTCATGGTGAAAGCACGGCGGCCGCGCAATATGCGGGACAGGCCGGGGTGTCATGGCAGGCAGCAGCGCATGAGCTTGTTTATTTCAAGATCAGCAAGGGATTCAAACCTGGCGGGTTCACGGCAAACAATACCCAGATCCAGGCACAGTTGAACCCGTTCAAGCCCGAAACTGTCCTGACCTATGAACTTGGCCTGAAAAGTGACCCCATTCCCAACCGTATCCGTCTTAATGCGGCGGCATTTTACAATGATTACCATAACCAGCAACTGGTTGGGACAGTATTGATCCCTGATTATGGACCGTTGAGTGAAATTACAAATGCGCCCAAATCCGAAAGCTGGGGGTTTGAGGCAACGTTGGACATACATCCGTTCGCGCATCTGTTCGTGACGCAGAATCTGGGGTGGCAGCGGGGAAATTTCCAGAATTTTCCAACCGTGAACCGTGCCGCCACCAATGCTTATTATGCACGGCATGGGGTGTGGAAGGCGATTGAGGATAATTTTGCCGGTGTGGATAACGGACAACCCAAGCTGACCCTGAATGGTAATGCGGAATGGCGTCAGGCGCTGGGCACGCATTATGGTATTGATGTCGGTCCCGACTGGCTGTATCGCGACAGTCAGGCGATTACGCCCGGCGGGACGGGGTTTTATCGCCTGCCGCCCTATTTCCTGCTGGGTGCGCATGCGACGTTCCATCCGGCATCCGGGCACTGGTCGGCCACGGTTTATGCGACGAACCTGCTCAATCGACGTTATGCCGAAAGCGGTGGCATGGCGACTACCACCTATTTCTATATTCCTGGCGCCCCGCGTTTCATCGGTGGTCGCGTGTCGTGCGATTTTTGATACGCCGTGCCATCACGTCACCAAAATGTGTGCTGTTACGTGTGGCAAAGTCACGTGTCGTGAACGTCGATCATGTAATATCGTCCCACATGAAAAAGGTATGTGCCGGGAAACGTTTTTCCTGTTGGGAATAATGATGGCAGCCTTTTGACAGAGGGAAGCCCATGCACGAAGACGACGCCAAGCCATCTGGTGAACTGACCATCCGTGTCGTGGCAATGCCCGCGGACACCAACCCGGCAGGGGACATCTTTGGCGGCTGGCTGATGTCGCAGATGGACCTTGCCGCCAGCACGACCGCCGCCCTGTGTGCGGGGGGACGCTGCGCGACGGTTGCGATCGACCGTGTTGTGTTCCATCGCCCCGTATCGGTGGGGGACGAGGTCAGCATTTATACCCACCTGACGAAACAGGGGCGTACCTCCATGACCATCGCTGTGGAGGCATGGCGCAGGGTGCGTCGCGCAAGCCAGCGGCAGAAAGTGACGGAGGGACACTTTGTTTTTGTCGCACTTGACGAAAACGGGCGCCCGCGTCCTGTGGATGCCCCCTGACGCGGCAGAGAAGTTAGGGATTGTTTGAAAACAACTCATTGATAAAAGATAAGAAAAGTTCTTGGGTGCCGCCTTTTTCAAAAAGGCGGCGTCTTCTGAAGCTTTTTAGAAAAAGCTTCGCCAAAAACCTTTATAATTACAGTATGTTATCAAGCCTGACTTTTTAAACAGTCTCTTACAATGTACGGGTATCTTCGCCCACAGGCGTCATATCATGCAGCATCGCGGCCATTTCATCCAGGGAGGGTAGGGTGCGATGCGGTGGGGAGACGATTTCGGGCCATTCCATCTGGCGCATGACCTGTGCAAACCGTGCCGGTGTGGTTGCCTCCGCGCTGGAGGGGGACAGGGAGCGTTCCATCCAGTTGACACTGGCCATTCCCGCCATCTGGCGCAGGGCAAACAGGATCTGTTCCGCCCGGTCCAGGCGGGCGGATCTGTGCAATCCTTCCAGCCGGGTCTGCTGGCACTGGATTTCGGCCCGGGTGCTTGTGGTGCCTGCCATGCGGCGGGCCTGTTCGATTTTCTCACGTTCGGCCTCATGCGTGCCGGTCGCCATGACGGCGTAGCGGATATTGGCGATAAAGGCTTCCGCCACCTGTGTCGCCAGGGCAGGGCCGCGGCGTTCGGGCCAGAGCACAAGGCATCCCGCCAGCCCGACAAGGCTGCCGATGATGTTATTGACCGATCGTGCCATGCCCACATCCCATCCTGCGCCTGGACTGACAAGGTCCGTAACCAGGACGAACAGTTGCGTCATGAACAGGACAAGCAGTGTGTAATTGACCGCCCGTAATGCAATCGTTGCCGCAGCCAGCGGGAAAATCAGCACGAGGATCAGCCACATGGGCAGCACGACGCCCATGATGGCAGCCAGCAACCCGCCCGCGATGCTGCCCACGACACGTTCGATCGTGCGGGGCAGGGTGATCACGCCCTGTGGCTGCATGACCACGACCACCGCCATCATGGCCCAGTAGGCATAGGGCAGGGAGAATTCCCGCGTGATGCCATAAGCCACCAGCACCGATACCGACAGGCGCATGGCGTGGCGCAGTACCATCGGCCATCCGCGCCATCGTGCCTGATGCGCCGTCCGCCCCCCGTCATGGATCACGGGGTGCTGACGTGGTGTTTCGGACAACGTGGAGAGCAGGTCGCGCAGGGCCGTGGCACATGTGCGTGCGCCACGGCCATAAAGGCTGTTTTCATGGGCGCAGAGCATATCAATCCGCGCGATATGGCGTTGTAGCGCCATCGTATCGGGGGGGGGGTGACCCACCACCCGGGCCGCACGTTCAAGCATGACCATCAGATGACGCAGGATACGGCGCGTCATCGGCGATGGCGGTGCCAGCAGGACCGCATGTTCAAAAGCGATCAGGACCACGAAAATCCGATCGCATATTTCCAGTGTGGGCAACAAAACGGCGCGTGTCTGGCTGCCTGCGGCATCTGGTGACAGGATTTCGATGCGTGCGCGGGTCCGTTCGATGCGACTGCGGATTTCGCGACGATAGGCACCAATCGAAGTGTGCGCACCGCTTATGCCAGCCATACCCTGACGCGGTGGGATCACCATGCGTCGGGTCATGCGCCCTTCTTCGCGAAATATTTCTGCACAGGCTTGGCGCAGCGGGGCATATGCATCCACGGGCCATGCAATGGTACAGACCACCACGGCCCATCCGGCCCCCAGTGCAAACAACCCGGCCAGTACAAGCGCACCATGTGGTGGCATGGGATAACAGATGGCCACGACCGCCACGATGGCGGCCAGTACCCCGATCTGCGTCGCGGTGGCGCCACGCAGACGGCTCAATCCGCAGCACAGGACAATCACCGCCAGTAATGGTGCGGCCAGCACGGGACCATACCCCGCCGCCATGGACATTATGGCGGCAATTACAGTGCCCATCGTGCCGAATGTCAGCAACGTACGCAGCCGGGCGACCAGCGGGCCACCAGGGTCGACCAGGCAGGTCCAGAACGCGGCAAAGGCCGACCATGCCATCAGCGGCATCTGCAACGTCAGCGCAAGCGCCATCATGATGCCGACCGCCACCGCCGCACGCAGCCCTTCGCGCAGGGCAATCTGTTCGGGCGCCATGCTGATGGCCCGTATGCCCAGCCAGTGCGTCAGGCGGGTGGGCGTCAGTCGGCGCGACAGGGTGCGCAGGGGGCCATACTGGCGTGGGCGTAGTTTTGTCTTCATGGACTACCGCATAAATGGAGGCACGAAAGTAAAGTGTAGGCTGGCATGGTCGGTCTGTTGCAGGTTCCTATCATGAAAGAACAGGCTGACACGATAACTGTCGATTGTTTCATGAAAGAAAAAATACCGACGTAGCCGATTTATCAACATATTCCCGCCATCATAAGGGGACCGCGTGGGATTCTGGCCGTCATGGTGCATTGTTGATCCATCGGGGGCAGGCAATGTGGCTGCCTGCGTCATCAGGGAATGGCGGAGTGCTGATAAAGCCCGATATCGTGTCGCTGGCGCTGATGCCATCCGTGATCGGAAATGTGCCAGATGCTGTCTGTATGGTGCGTGACCTGTCGGATATGCTTTTGGTGCCAGCTGCCTTTATTCATGTTGTGGTGCGCAATGGTGGCGCTACGCTTCCCTCGATATCATGCCTGCCCTGCCTGAACCGGAGCTGAGTACGTTCAACGGTTTTGTAAATGACAGCACTTGATCCAAAGTTAAGCATGACGAAAGCCATGGTCCACATCCCGGACGCCATGACCGATGATATGATGATTGCGTTCCTGCTGGCACTCAGTCATTGGTGGGGGGGGGGAACTGCCCCGTATCGCGTGTGGCAGCATGGCGACGGGAATGTGCTATCCATGGGCCGGTATGATGGGGGGCAGGCCGGATGCCGTCCCCCGATGCCCATGCTGGCGGTGGAAACTGTCATGATCCAGCCCCATCGCATCAGCGCCACGATGGAAATGCGCCGGGCGATGGGATGCAAGTGCAGGATAATCCCGCCGCATTTGATGCGGGCAGCGCACGTTCCTGCGCTGTGGACCGATGACCTATAGAGGCCCTTCGGGCACGTCCGCTGCCGACAGGACCGGCAGGGCATCGCCATCGGGCAGGTTGTAATGCCACCATTCCGGCTCATAACTGTCCCACCCCGCCGCACTCATCAGCCCGAGCAGGAGGGCACGGTTGCGGATCACCTCAGCCGACAGGTCCTCAAGCGCGCCATGGGCCGAGAGTGGGGTTACGGCATCGAACCCGGTTCCCATGGGCAGGTCCTCCCCCGTGGCAAGGTCGAACAGCGTCAGGTCAAGTGCGATGCCGCGTGGATGGGTGCCGCCAAGGGCCGGGTCGGCTACAAATGTCTTGTCCGATACCGCGTCCCACAGGATGGATTGCACTTCGATGGGGCGAAATGCATCGAATATCCGAAAGCCAAGTCCCAGGACCTGCGCGCGGGCAAGTGCGCGGACAAAGGCCGCATGTGCCTCCCGATGCAGCAGGGCAACAGGGCGGGCATAGACCGCACGACCGACAAAATTATTGTCCGAAGCATAGCGGATGTCGAGAATGACTCCCGCAGTTTCCTTAATGGGCAGTAACATGCATATCCGTCCCGTCTGCTGTATCAATTAAGGGAATGTTCGCAAAAATTTCAAACGAACTATATTAAAAAATTCTGGAAAGTATATTTCGAACCCTATGCAGGCTATTTCCTTTGTGGGGAAGGCCTTGTCCTACTTTATACCCATTTCATCCTTCATTTTCCGTATTTCCACTTCGTTTTCATAGGCGACCATCTGGGGCCGCATATGGGCGAACAGGATCTGGTCGTTACGGATCACCATTTTTCGCAGGTGCCAGAACTGTTCGGCATCCATGATCAGCGTGCGCGAAATGCCATCAAGGGCGTCAACCTGGATATATTCAAGGTGCTTTTCCAGATCCCTGTATGTTTCCTCGGCAAAGATGGGGACGAAGCAGAGTTCCAGATGGCACGGAATCCCTGAATAGGGTGTAATATTCAGACCATCAAAGACCTTGATGCGGCTGATATCGAATTTTGTGAACTGTTTCAGAAGCCACGCTTTTTCCTCCTGGGTGGCCATCTGGTCAAAATCCTTGAGATGCACGTCAAGGAACACGCTCTGGTCACGGACGACCGTCTGGTTCACTTCATCCAGTTGCTGGACATAGGCGGCCTCTTCCTGTGAATGTTTCATCAGGATGTTATGCCTGGCGAAATCCACGTCCCGGTTGTCCGACCACAGGAAATAACCGCCCATCAGCAACAGGATCGACAGACCGGTCACGCCCGCCGCGATCAGTAGCAGGTTGCGCTTAATATACAACAAAATCCCCTATCGCGCATTGTGCGTCACAAGCGGGCATCGTATCCGTGAACCTGCCGTTCAGGCAATCCGTATCAGCATGGCCGGGTCCTGTTGCGGTGTCCCTGTCGCGCGCATATTTACGCAACACCGCCCCCTGCATATCGCGACAGTGTCGCGATGGGCGGTGGTGTTACCCCTGCACGGGCGGTAAAGCGCGCGGTGCTGGTGTCGCACGCATACAGGGATGCGGCCTGTCTGCTGTCGCGGGCAAGGGTATCGACTGCATGGATGATCTTATCTGCCTTTGCGTCATCCATCAGGACACTGAAATTGAGGCGTACCCATCCTGGCTTGTCAATTTCCTGCCCGGACAGGATGGCCGTGCGCAACAGGTCCGAATGTGCCTGCTCAATGCCCATCAGGCGATGCGCATATGGTCCTGCGCAGGCGCATCCTCCGCGTGCCTGAATGCCGAAAAGGTCCGAGAGCATGCGGGTAAATAATTGCTGATGGACGGGTTCGCCCGTCTCCGGGTCGCGCACCTGAAACGAGAAGAAGGGCAGATGCGCATCGGCCCGCGGGTTGCCAAGGATACGCAGCGACGGATTGGTGGACCATACGGATAATGCACGTTGCCGTAACCGGGCATGGCGTGCGTCCATCGTATCCTGTCCTATGGCGTCCTTGACCATGAAGGCCAGCGCCGCGCGGATGTCGCCGATGACATTGGGGGTGCCGGCTTCCTCCCGGCTGATCGGGCTTTGGGAATAATCATGCCCCCATGGGGAGACGAAGCGCACAGTCCCGCCCCCAGGCATGGTGGGGCGTGACCGGCGCAGGGCTGCGTTGCGCACGATCATGACACCGGAAGATGCCGGGCCACCAATGAATTTATGCGGCGACAGGACCACCGCGTCCTTTTCCCACGGGGTCTGCGCCATCATGTCCACCGGCAGGTAGGGGCCACCCCCGGCATAATCCCATACAGCCAGCGCCCCATGACGGCGGAGGAGCGCAGTGGTCGCGTTGGCATCGGTGATGATGCCCGTAACGTTGGAGGCGATCGAGAATGCCCCGACCCTGATCCTGTCGGGCGATGTGGCGCACAGGGCGCGTTCAAGGGCGGCAAGGTCAGGGCCGCCGGTCTGTGCCTCGGGGATTTCGATGACCTCGGCGCCACTTTCGCGCCACGGCAGGATGTTGGAGTGATGTTCATATGGCCCGATGAAAACAATCGGCCTGCCCACGTCCCCATTGTCGCCGTTCGGCCCTACGCCCAGCAGGTGGACAAGACGATTGATCCCTGCGGTGGCGCCCGACCCGGTGAAAATGACCGAAAATCCATCATCCGCACCGCACAGCCGGGCAATTTCCCCCCTGGCGCGGGCGCGCATGCGGGTCATGTAAGCGCCGCAGAAGGACGCTTCGGTATGGCTGTTGGCATAATAGGGGAGGACATGGGTTGCGATGAACGCCTCCACCTGCCGCAGGGGACGGCCTGAAGCCACGTAATCGGCATAGATCAGCCCATGCGGCCCAAAAGGGCCGGGGATCATGATACCTTCCCCGATCAGGCCCGCGCGCAGCAGCGCCAAGGTGTCCCCTTCACGCAGGCTGGCGGCAAAGGAGGCATAGAGGGTGGCTTCGTCCTGCATCTGTCGGTTTTCCCGTGAATGTCGTGCTGCGCAGAGCCTATCTGTTTGTACAGGAGGTGTTTTCCCATTTTCTGCTTTATTTTTATATTTTTGTGGTCATATGATCTAAAATGACTAAAGAAATGGATCATTTTGATCGTTGCATCCTGCAGGCCCTGCAAAATGATGCCGGCCTGTCGCAACGTGAACTGGCCGATCGTGTGGGGCTGTCGCAAAATGCCTGCTGGCGGCGGGTGCAGGCCCTGCGTGAAAGGAAGGTCATCACCGGGCAGACCGTGCGTCTTGACCCGGACAGGATGGGCCTTGGGCTGACGGTATTCGTCATGGTGCGTACCCGCCATCATTCACGTGAATGGCTGCAGAAATTCCGCATGATCGTCATGGGCATCCCCAATGTGATCGATTTTTACCGCATCGCAGGCGATTATGATTATATGCTCAAGATCATGTCAGAGGACATGAACGCGTTCGATGCGATCTACCAACGGCTTATCGAACAGATCGAACTGGACTCCATCACGTCGTACATCACGATGGAAGCCATCGCCAATAACCGCGACCTGCCCGTACGCTGAATTCGTGGCGTTGCGTGCGCGGATGAGGTAGTGGGAGGACATGAAGGGACCATCTTCTTCCGCCAGGGCGCGTGCGCGAAAGGACGGGCGTGGCGTTGCGGCGGCCGTGCGTAAACGGCGCGAACGCCGTGCATTGTTGGGATTGGCGGCGGCAACCGCGATCCTGTTATGCGCGGCGGCGGGTTTTCGTGCCCTGATCGCAAACCGGCCGGTGGAGGAAATCGGTGGTCCTTATACCCTGCTGGATGATACGAACCATGTCGTGACGCAGCAATCGTTCCATGGACGTTATACGTTGCTGTATTTCGGCTATACTCACTGCCTGGATGTCTGCCCGCTGACGCTTGCGACCGTGACGGCGGCGCTGGATCGGCTTGGTGCGCGTGGGGCGCAGGTTGTGCCGGTTTTCATTTCCATCGACCCGGCACGTGACACGCCTGTGCGTGTCCATGATTATGTCACATCCTTTTCCCCGCGTATTACTGGCCTGACAGGTGACCCGCAGGCGATCCATGCCGTGGCTGCGGAATTTCACGTGATGGTCCGCCCACGACAGGCCACGCCTGCCACCGCCGGGAATTATCAACTGGATCATAGTTCGATGCTGTTCCTGATGGATGGGCAGAACCATATGGTGTCCATGTTTCCCGTGGATTCCAGTGCGGAGGAAATTGCCACACGGTTACGCAATCTCCTGCCCGCAGGGTAAGAGAGTGTTTAAAAACAAATCATTGATAAAAAACGAGAAAAGTTTCTTGGTGCCGCCTTTTTTCAAAAAAGGCGGCGTCTTCTGAATCTTTTTGGGAAAAGCTTCACCAAAAACCTTTATCATTTCAGGATGTTGTCAAGCCTGACTTTTAAACAGTCTTGAAGAAAATAAAGGTTAAGTGGTCCCGTGTTTTTTCAGGCAGGAGATCTCCTTTTTAAAGCCTGCGAAAAAATCTTCATCAAAAAAACTATGATTTATCGGCTGAGTTTCTGCCGGGGTTCGTCAGGGCACATAGCAGGACAATCACCATTAGTGCGGCACCGAGTTCCGGCAGAACAATCCCCATCACCACAATGCAGGTGATGGTTGCCCCCCCCAGATGTCCGTCGCGCACCGATGGCGGGATACCGATATGGCCCGGTGGCCTGCGACGGCTCCACATTACGAAGGCGGCAATACTCATCGCCAGCAGGCCGAGTGCAACCACAAGGTTGATGATCTGGTTGGCAATCCCGAACAGTTGGCCTTCATGGGCGGCCACCCCATAGCCGATTACCCGATCTACGATCGGTTTGTCCGCAAATGTGTCGCGCCCTACGACCTGCCCGTCGGGGGTGACGCGCACCGTCATGCGCCAGGGGCGGTCCTGTGTATCGGAACGCACCTGCCATGGTTGTCCGGCCTGTGGCGGGGGGGGTAAGCAGCACGGGATAGCGCAGGCCGAGCGTCGCCCCCGTCAGCGCAACCCTGTCAAAAGCGGCCTCATCCAGGGGAGGAACCGGTGCGGTGGCGACGGGGGGCATATCCATACCAGGCATGGAGGACATACCCTTCATGCCTGTCATCGTGTCCGGTACGGGGGGCGTGGCAGGTGTCCCCGCGATGGTGTCGCGCACGCGGACATGACCGATTTCCCAATCCTGTATTGTTGTGATGCGACCAATGGTTTTTTCAACGGATTGCAGCGCGTGCCCCCATACAAACGACCAGGGCAGGCCGGATGCAAGGAACAGTATGACAAAGAGCGAAAGCCATGCGCCGGTGACGGCATGCAGATCGCGCAGGCGTGTCCGCCCCCACGCGTTGAGGCGGGGATATACCACGCCGCCGGTTTGTCCTTTGCGCCCGCGTGGCCACCACAGATACAGGCCGGTTACAATCAGAACGATTGTCCACGATGCCACCATTTCCACGATTACGGAACCGACATTGCCAAGTAGCAACTGCCCATGCAGGTTGAAAATAATACGCTCGAAACGGTGTTCTTCAGAAACATGCTTTAATATCTTAAGCGAGTGGGGATCGACATAGACACGTACCGCATCGGCCCCATGGCTTACGATCACACGTGTGGCGCTGTGTGCCGTGCGTGGCAGTTCATAGGCCAGGAGATGCGATCCTGGCACCGCCGACAGGGCGGCTGCGACCACCTGTGACGGGGGGGCGTTATTGCCCCCCGTGGCGAGATGTTCGTAACGCCAGTCGATCAGGTCATCAACCTGTGGCTTGAACAGATAGATGCCACCCGTCAGGGACAGGAAGGCCACAAAAGGCAGGCAAAGCAGGCCGGCAAGGAAATGCCATCGCCAGACCATACGATAATCGGGCCACAGCGCGCGCATTATGCGGTGGCGGGCACCGTTATGGGGGATATTCATCAATCTATCCTCAGAAACGGACCTTCACGCCGCCATAAAAGGCGCGTGGGGAACCGGCGTAGATCGAGCCTGTACGGGTCGCAAGAACAGCCGCCCCCGCATTATGCCCATTTGATGCAAGCACATCGGTAATATTGGTTGCCCCGGCGATGTAGGTCTGGTTGGCCACGTTCTGTATTTCGAAAAAACCATGCAGATGACGTATCCATCCGAAACGTGCAGGGGGATCGTAATGCAGTTCAAGGTTGAGCAGTGCGTATCCTGGCGCCTTGAGAAGATTGGCATTGTCCAGCCAGTAATCCCCGCGCCATGTCACCTCGGCATAACCACCCAGTCCCTGTAAGGGGCCGCTTGGCTGGTCATACAGAAGGCGGGCATTGAGAAAATGCGGAATGACGCCCGGAATGCTGTTCCCGGAGCGGTCAAGCGCGCGTGACATCGTGCTGTTGGAAAGGACTTCGGTATAACGGGTATAGATCTGGTTGTCATAGGTGTAGCTCAGCATGACCCTGGCCCCTGACAGCGCGCGTGGCAGGGGTGTCCATGTCGCCCCGACTTCCACGCCGCGATGTTGTGACGCGGGGGCATTGAACGTATAGGCGCCCACCGTGTTCACCCCGGCTGACTGACTGACCAGTTCATTGCGGTAGAATTCGTAAAAACCCGTTGCCTGTATATTAATGGTGGAGGATGGATGCCATTCTGCCCCCAAGTCAAAGCCAAGGCTCGTTTCGCTCTTCAGCCGGGTATTGTTGCCATATGTGCCCTGCGGCGTGATGAAAAGGTTTGATGTGGTGGGGGTGGCATAGGCCGTGCCTACCCGTGTATGCAGCGTCCAGTTACGTGATGGCGCATAGGTCAGTGCGGCTTCGGGGGCAAGGTTGAAGAAATGCCGGTCAGCAGCGACAAGGCGGCGTGTGCTACCGCTGGCGCTGTTGGTCAAAAGGGTTTCCTGCGCCTCCAGACCTGAATAGGTGCCCCCCAGTCCGACCACAAGGTGCCATGCCCGTGCGAATTGCAGATCCTCTTGGAAATGCAGCCCCGCGTTCCACTGGTGACTCCAGCTTGATTGCGTCAGTGCACCCTGACGGGCATGTCCGCCAGGGGCGACATTATAGACATTGGACAGGCCATCCAGGTCATCAAAGCTGATGCCCCCCGAACTGTTCAGCGCCATGCGACCGGGATGCGCCGTATTGGTGACCTCGCTGCTGGCAGCATAGGAATCATAGGGACCGGTATAGGCATAGGGTGACGTGGGCTGGTCGATATGTCGCTGGTCATAGGTGAACTGCGTCCGTACCGTGGTGGATGCGTTGATATCATGTTCCCACCGCACGCCCGCGACTGTCCGGCGGTCGAACCGGCCCAGCCCGGCAGCCTGCGGGCTGGTGGCGACACGCGCCCCATAACTACCGTTCGACAGCAGGCTGACTGTGGCGCATCCTGCGGCTGCATGGCTGGCATCGGCGCATCCCGACTGGAACGGGTTGGTGGTATATTGTGCCAGTGATAACCGTACCGGCAGGTGGGTATCGGTGATGTTGTTGACGAACTTTACGATCAGGCGGTCTGATGGCGTCAGGTTGACCCGAAGGCGCAGGTTTTCAGTCGAGGTCTGATAACCGCTGTTGGCGATGAAGCCATTTCCGCGCACGTCGCTGCCAAAGATGACAAGGTCATATTTCCGGCCCGATAGGCCCAGCGTGGCATAATTATTGACCATGCCGAAACTGCCGAAATCCGACCCGACCTCCAGCCCATGGATATCCGCGCCCCGGCGTGTGCGGAAATTGATTGCGCCATTGATTGCGTAATTGCCAAACACGGTGGAGGCCGGTCCCTGAAACACATCCACCCCGTCATAGGCATGCGGGTCGATCAGGTCGGAACGCGCCGTCCCATCGGGTTGGGTCATGGGAAAACCATCCTCCAGTACCTGGATGTTTTTCATGCCATAGGCCTGCCTGTCGCCCGAGCCGCGCACGGACACCACGACGTCGCGTGGACCATTTCCTGCGACAAAGCTGACCCCGGGGATTGTGACCACCATGTCGGCCACGCTCTGACCCACATGACCGGCAAAGCTTTCGCGTGATGCGCTGTAGGTTGTCTGACCGGCGGGGCGCAGTGTCGCCGGGACATGTGATGTCCCGATTACAGTAATCCGTTCCCCCGCAATCCGTTCCCCCGCGCTGACTGAAGGTTTCGGCGCGCTGGTTGTGGTGTGGGTATGATGATGGGCCGCCCCATAATGATGGGGGGCGTCAGCGGCATGGGCGAGTGAAATCGCGGTGCAGGCCGCGAATGCCGCCATGCAGCCCGCGACGCGCGCAGGACGCCACGCCGCATTGAATGCACAATACATGGTTGAATAGACCTGAAATATGAATCGGGTGCGCCCGCACGATGGCGGGGCAATAAGGAAGGCGATTCAGTTCAGGTGAGGGGGGCCTTGCGGGCATAGTGGGGAATAGCGTGCACGTGGCGGGCCGCGCACTGGTGGGAATATCCACACCCCCGACAGCAGTGCCAGCATGTCGGGGCCCACTGGTACAGTCCCCAGCATCGGGGGGGGCATCCAGCCCATGTGCTTCGGCCAGCAGGGTCGCCATATCGGTGGCAGGCAGGTGATGGGCGTGATGGCCATCATCTGGGGGCAGGTCGCCTTCGCACAGGATCGACAGCAGTGATTGCTGTTCGCCTTGCGAATGAAGCACATTATCCGGGGAAGCCAGTCCACCAAAGGCGATGCGACTGATCAGCGCCAGCAGGATCAGCGACCATGCGATAATGGTCGGGCCTCCCTGCTGCTGTCTGGCTGTCATTGCGTGGCCTTTATGGAAATGGTCGGACCAGCGGGAACATGTGGCTGGGCTATCGCTATTTTGACCGGTGATGGAGGGCAAGGCAATTGCAAATTTCATGACCGTCCGTTCGATCAGGGGCGCCTGTATGGTGAGCATGGCATATCCACGATTCTCACGTCCATATGGCATGGGATTTGTAAAATTTACAACATGAATCGTATATAAAAATATAAAACAAAAAAGAATGATATTTTTATTGACGCACTTTCAGGGCGCGCATATTCTTTGCCCATCGTTCATTCCCATGCCGGGATCAGGACAGGAAATACAGGTTCATGCCCCGTCTGACCGCACGAATGTGTCGCATCGGCCGATGTTACCTATCGAATATGCGTCCCTGGCCCACAGGGCGCATCTGGAAAGGATAGTCAGTGGCAATGCTGCTGGCATATGGCCTGTAATGACGGGCAGGAAAGGCAGTAAACCGATGCTTGAATCTCATATTATCGAAATCGACGGCACGTTTGTTGGAACGGTTATTGTAGAGCTGGATGGCAAGACCCGACGTTTTTATGCCACGCATGACAGTGTACGTTCATTTCATAACCGCTCGCTGTCGCATGATGATGACCTGACACAACAGGTGGCGCTTTCCTTTCGGCGCACCAGCCTGTCGCGACAGTTAACTGTGGAGTTCAACTGATTTGCAGGCGGGCAGAAAATTGATCCAAACCCGTTCCCTACATGCTCCTGCGGCGGCATCATGTTCAACGGGCAGGGGAGTAAGACACGACCATGCGGCAGTGGGTATGATCTGTGGCGCATTGTTTGTTTGGATCGTGCATTGTGCATGGACCGGGGCGTTGACGATGTCCGCCCTGTCCGATGCAACTGCGACATTTTTTCAGTATTGATGAGGCTGTTGGGAAAATATTTAGGAAACATAATAATATTTTCATAAGATATTATTTGAAAAGCTAAATCCGATAAGATCGTGAAATTATAAAAGTTTTTGGTGAAGCTTTTTCTAAAAAGCTTCAGAAGACGCCGCCTTTTTGAAAAAAGTCAGCACCCAAAAACTTTTCTTTTTTTCAGGGGATTTTTGAAAACAAGCCTTTGATAAACAGTAGGAAAAGATTTTTGGTGTTTCCTTTCGATCGCAAGGCAACGTCTTTCAAAGGTTTTTTAAAAAATATTCACCAAAAACTTTTATAATTTCACAATCTTATCGGATTTACATTCTTAAAAAGTCTCTAAGGTTTTTCAAAAAATTCTTCATGCAGCATGATATGACCGTCCTGCCTGCACGCCTCCGGCTTTGCAGCAGGCATGCGGGATTTCATGGCTGCATGGCGGTGGGGGCATGCAGGGCTGAATTGCGCTTGCGGGTTGTGTGGCGCACTTCTCTGGTCTGACGGGAAGGGTATAAAAGGCAGGCTGCGTTATAACGCGTAGTGTATGAAACCTTCTTCAGACCGGAATGGAAATTATTAATGTCAGTTCATGATAGCCTGCGTGAGGCAATTCAGAAAAAAGTTGTTGTTGGATTTGCTTTTAATGAAAAAAATTATATCGGTTCCCCGCATGCTCTGGGTGAAACCGATGGTGTCGCGCATGTCCTGATTTATCGTGGAGAAGATGCACATCAAAAAGGTGTTGCGCCGACCGGGCAGTGGAGTTGCCTGCCGCTGACGGGCATTTCCGATCTAAAGATGCTGCCGTCTGAACCTTTCCATGTCGGTCATCCTGATGCACATGACCTCAAGGGCTTGCATACAGTGGAAATTCGCGTGGCCTGATACCAGTTTTCCCTGCCTTGCCTCATGTAAGCGCGCAAGGCAGGGTGACGGAGATGCGCGGTGTTCAGGTGGTCTGCGGGGGAACCGCCTGTGGTCCTGCTTCCTGTCCAGATATTGGGGGCGTAGTGCCTTTCAGGCGGATATCGAGTGCCGAAGCCCCGGGTACGTTAGCCAGAAGATTGATGTTGCTGGGTGTTGGGAATTTTATTCCTTCCTTGTTCATCCTGACTGCAAGCCTGCTGTAATAAGCACGATAGACCGTCCATTTCGATCCGGGCGTCGTGCGGAACGCCCCAAGGAAATTCGCCCCGTTGCCATCTGCCTGCTCGATCCCGAGGAAGGAGAATTCCGTCAGGATCAGGTGTCCGTAGCGCGTGGTTTTGCGCAGTTCTTCCAGTTCCTCATGCAGGATCGTGGCAACACGCTGCGGGTCTTCGCTCAGGTCGATCATGAAATTCGTGACCACAAGGTTATAATCGCGTGATGTATTGGCGATGGAGGATACTTCGGAAAATGGGATGATATGCAGGTCTCCATTGACCGAACGCAGGCGCAACGTGCGGATCGACAGATGTTCGACGGTGCCGGAAATACCGCTTGCCGTAACCCAATCCCCCACCTGCACCGCATTTTCCGCCAGCATGAAGAACCCGGTGATGAAGTCCTTGACCAGGCTCTGCGCGCCAAAGGCGATGGCCGCGCCCATGATCCCCGCCCCTGTCAGCAGTGGAGCGACATTGATCCCGATCTGCGACAGTGTGGTCACTGCCACAATGATAACAATGATCGCCAGTAGCACCGTCTTGATAATGGGCAGGACGGTGCGCAGGCGACTGGCGCGGCCTTCCTGTGCGGTGGCATCGAAATGGTCGATCTGTTTCTGAAGTGCCGCATTGACGCCTTCCCATACGATGATCGCAATCGTGTAGGCGACAAGGACCGTCAGGAGTGCGGCAATGATCTTGGTTCCAAGCCGTCCATGCAGGAAAAAATGGATGGCCGGCAGCCCCAGGGATTGCAGGAAAAGCACCATGGTCACGAAAGAAAGCAGGAAAGCCAGTGTTTTGCGCGCAATGGGGTAATAATGGTTCACGCGTGCCTGTAGGCCGGGATAGCGTGCCTCCAGCGTGGGAGAGATATGAAATAGACGATTTTGCAGGTTATAGGCCAATAATGAAAACAGCCGCGACAGGATGATGACAAGTGTCGTCAGGATGACCGTGCGGATGATCCATTCATATCCCCCGCTGATATGTGTTGCCCAGATCAGCCATAATGCGAAGTTGAAGAACATCGCCGGAACCCACCACAGATAGACGATCCGCCCCATGAACATCCAGAATGGCTGTTTGCGCAGACGTTCGGACGGTTGCAGGGCGGCCGCCACATGCATGCGTACCCGCCATGTAAAAATTGCTACAAGCACGTGTTCCACCAGGACCACAGTGCGAATAATCGCTTCTGTCCCACGTGCGGGCATGTCAAATACGCCACCAAGCGTGGACAGGCAGACCACAACCGAAGGGGCCGCCACAAGGAAATTGAGCCAGCGCGTCACCATGAAGGCCGTCTGGTCGGAGGCGTTGCACAGGCGGATGGCGGGCGAATGCGGAACGAAAAGCGTTTCCATCAGCAGATACACTACGCGCGCGACGACATAGGCGTTTGTTAGTGTGATCGTGACAAGTGCCGCCTGGTGCGTCGTGGTCAGAAGGGAGGCAAAAGCATAACCCAATGCAAGGAACAGCCCCACCGGTAGCAGTTTTATCAAAAGATGCAGAAGGGAATATGGCACGCGCGCCAGCAGGCGTAATGTGGCGTGCTGCGCCTGTGCATCCTGTTGCTGGGCCTGTTGTGCATCCATATCATTCATGGCCTGTGGGGTGGCCGGGGATGCCGTCATGGCAAGGCGATGTTCGGTAGCGATGGCACGTGCCGTAACACTTTTGAGCGGGCGACGTAGCAGGAGGGAGATGACATGTTCTGCCATCAGGGCAATCAGCAGGATAAACGTCGCCCGTCCCACTGCATCAAGCATGATGCCGCGTGATTGCTGGTCGGCGAATACCGTGTGTGTCCAGTGTGCAACAAAGACAAGATCCCCAAACAGGGCGACGAAATGCTGGGCCTGCACCAGCAGGCGATCGCGCAGGGACGACATGTCCTGCACAAAGTCGCTGCCCAGGCTATCGGGTTGGACGGAAAGGGTATCCGTAGCGGTGGGGGATGCGTGGTGAGGGGAGGATGGGGGCGGCAACTGGGATACAAGGGCAGAGAGCGTATTTTCAAACGCAGCCCGCTTTTCAGGATCGTTGATGACCGACAATACCTGTTGCGCCTGTGCACGGCTAATGCCGGGGGCAGAAGCACCGTTATCGAGAACAGGGGCAGTGTCCTGCGCATGGGCGACACCATGGAGGCCCGCAAGTGAAAGCAGCAGGATCGCCATGATGGCGATGTGCTGGATCATGGGCGTAAGGACGCCCTGTATTATTGATGTCCGTTGCAACCGATTGGCGGAGGCCCCATCCTGACAAGCAATATCCATAGAATGACGCATGTTCCACGTTCCGTTCCGACAGCAAGGTTCAGCCTGTCCGTGGACATAAATGCGGGCCTTCATTCAGCGTGCCACACAGGCGGCATGCGTTATCGCAGAGATGGGCTGTAAACCGCATGCCTGAAAATGCTAGCCTGATATGCAATAAATTATTTTATTTTCCTGATTGTGGGATGGTATTTATTTCCCATTTCAATGGGTATTGTATCCATATATAATTAAAAATTAAATATATATTATATATAAAATTTAATTACCGAGCCTGATTTTGGATATGCTTCCCCTGCCGGTCCTGGGTGGTGATTGGGATGGTGCGGTGTTGGCATTCTCCCCCTCGGGAGAAAGCATGTGCAGATAGGGAAAGCGACTGGCAGGACTTTCGCCTTCTGGACCGGGTCTGATATGTGGTCATGCGATCTTATTCACCTTGATGGCTGATTCTCAGGCGGATGAAAGCTCATATATTGACAAAAAAAGTTATTTTTTACAGTCCCCTGTAGCCGGATTTGATCCTTATTCCCGGCGCAGGCATGAAATATTCTGTGTCTGGAATAATAAAAACCGTGCATTTGAAAGCGCCTTGATTTATGTAAGGCCCACGGCTGAACTTTTCTGCCACGGTAAAGCTACTATGTGTCCAATCGGCACTGTTCGGTTTCTCCGCAAATGAAGGGTTTTAATCCATGCAAGGTCGCATGGCTGCCGGGTTATATAGGAGTCCTGTCATGGCTACAGGCACAGTTAAATGGTTCAACGCCCAAAAGGGTTTTGGCTTTCTTGAGGCGGATGACGGTACAGCAGACGTTTTCGTCCATATTAGCGCCGTGGAGCGCGCAGGCCTGCATGGTCTGAACGAAGGTCAGAAAGTGTCCTACGAACTGGAAACAGGTCGTAATGGCAAGACGTCGGCAGCAAACCTGCAGGTTGTCTGATTGCCATGGGAAAAAGGGGTGCTCTGGCGCCCCTTTTTTGTGCCTGTTGTAATAATATATAAGTAGTGTTTAATAAGCACAGATTTGATGCAGATGTGCTTGCTGTCAAGTTTTCTATTGGTACTATCCTCCTGATACATACTGGCTGTGATGTTGGTGTCTTACGTTTTTTTTGGGGCAAGACATCCGATCTGGAAGCCCTGAATTGGCGTGTATGCGATATCTTTGTGTATCGTGTCGTTCCTATCGTAATCGACAGATTATTTCAGGGTATTGTAAAATTTATTCGAAAATATCTGTTGCTTGCCAAGGGGTAAGTAGATCGTTTGCCGAAATCCGCATAAGCGTGATTTCCCTTATGGTGATATATTTTATGTGGGGCAGGAATACCTTGGATAAAATAGTATATCCGGTCGGTTCCTGCTGGTATTGGGAGGATCAGGCAACAGGCTGCCTGAATGAAGAAAATCAGTAAGCTATTAGGATTATAAATTACCTTCAATTATATGAAATTATTGCAAAAACAAGGTAATATATAAAATATTTTCTTATGAATTCCATTGTTTTCAAATCATCTTCATAGAGGTGCAGATACCGGCGAAGATGGCAGGGAAAAGTCCTGAATAAATAGAAAATGGTCTAAAACCCTCCTATTTCATATATTTATGCAGTATAAAAAATCAGGCATTCCATTTTGTAAAAAGCGATGCCCTGGAATGGTCCTTTCCCATTTAAAGGCGGGAGAAATGATCTCCCGCCTTGGCTGGGTCATTTTCCCTGCGGTTCGGCAGGGAGTGCCATTGGTGATGCAGGGACACGCAGTGCGCGCATGGCCATAGAACAGCCCAGCGTCACGACAATATTTATTACAAGTGCCAGCAGGCCAGTGGAGACGGCAACCGTCATCGTGCCCGTGCCAATCGTGTGTAGAGGTTTCAACCCGTCAAGCCAGCATAACCACAACCCAACAACCGACCCGATGACCCACCCCGCGATCAATGCGGGCGCAGGCATACGCAGTGGCAGCAATCCCAGTACCAGCGCCGGGAAAGTTTGCAGGATTATCACTCCGCCCAGAAGCTGCAGGTCGATTGCAAATTTGGCGTTCAGGAACAGGACACACAGCAATGCGCCTACCTTGATGCCAAAGCCTGCCATCCGTGCCCCTGCAACCGAATTCTTATGACCGGTCAGGATATTGTGCATAATCAGGTTGGCTGCGCCGATCGCCATGACTGATGCGGGTACCAGTGCCCCGATGGCGATGGCGGCAAAGCAGAACCCTGCAAACCATGACGGGAAGATCGCAAGGAAAAGCTGCGGCACAACCTGAGAGGATGAGGAGGTCACGATACCCGCCGCATGTGCCATCAGGCCAAGCATGGCGATCAGGCCCAGCACAATTGTATAGATCGGCAGGAAGACAGCGTTCTGCCGGATGGTATCGGCGGATTTTGCTGCAAGGATACCGGTCAGTGTGTGGGGATATAAGAATGCGGCAAAGGCGGAAGAAAGGGCCAGCGATGCGTAAGGAATGACCTGAGATGATGATAGCGGTTGCCCGTTTGTTGTTGCAGGCAGGTGCTGCGCCGCAACAGAAAACATGTGTCCATATCCGCCCAGATACATCGGCACGATCGTAACTGCGGCAAGGACCGCGATATAGATCATGACATCTTTGATGAATGCCGTCAGGGCGGGCGCATGCAGACCCCCAAGCCATGTATAGGCTGCAAGAGAGACAAAGGCGAAGACCAATGGCAGGGTGCCGGAAAAACCCAGCGCCTCGATTACGGTGCGGATGCCGATCAATTGCAGCGCGATGTAAGGCAGGACTGCGACCAGGCCGCTCAGGGCGATGGCAAGTTCCAGAGTGCGGCTGTTGAAACGTGCACGCACCACATCTGCCGCCGTGGAATGGCCGCCATTACGCGCGATCGTCCACAGTCGTGGCATGACGGCGAAAATGAACGGATAGACGATGATGGTATAAGGCAGGGCGAAAAAGCCATAGGCCCCGGTTGAATAGACAAGGGCAGGAACGGCGATGACCGTATAGGCGGTATAGAAATCCCCCCCGACCAGGAACCATGTGATCCATGGGCCAAATGCGCGACCACCAAGGCCCCATTCATCGTTTCCCCCCGTGGTGGGACGTGTCCGCCCCCGTTGCAGCAGTGGGCGCCACAGGCGCACGGTCGTGCCGAGCACGATGGTGGCGACGAAAAAGAAGATGAAAACGCCAATTCCGGCCGCGCCGGGTAAGGGTGTCGTATTCATGAGCGTTTCCCCGTTTTCCATGCGCACCAGATCAGCACCGAGGTGACGGGCACCCATGCCAGTTGATACCAGTAAAAAAATGGGAAACCGAACAGAACCGGGTCCGTTCGGTTATATAGTGGAACCCATAACAGGCCCACGAAAGGGAGGAGAAGCAAACAGGCTTGTTTCATGCTGACCGTCTTTTTTGTTTTTAGTGGCCGTGCAAAAACATCTGAAAAATGCTTATGGATGTCAAGTATTAATGTTTATATTTAAGTAATTATAATAAAATTACGATATAAATTGTGCGTCGCACAATGTCTGCATTACATTGGGATATGAAAAAATACAGGCTCAGATACGGCTTTCCCATCCACTGCCTAGCGCGACATGCAGGTCAACCGTCCGGTGGAGCCAGTCAATATGGGCACATAATTCAGTATCCTCAGCCCGCAGGGCGGACTGCTCTGTTTCCAGAACGTTCAGAAGATCTGAAATCCCGGCCTCGTAAAGTCTGCGGCTGCGCAGGTTGGCAAGACGGCTTTGCAATGCCGCCTGATGCAGCAGGTGTACATGGGTTTTCTTGCCATTCCATGCGACGATGGCGTCCTCTACCTCCCGCAGGGCGGTCAGGATCTGCTGATGGTAATGCAGTCGCCCTGCTTCGGCGATGGCCTGTGCCGACCTTACCCGTGCCTGCTGCTGTCCCCCATGCCCAAGAGGCAGTGATGTCATGGCAAGCGCCTGCCACGCCTGCGCCCCGGCCGCAAACAGTTGTGAAACGGTGGAGGCGTTGGGTGTATATGTCAGCGGGATCACGATATTCGGATACATACCAGCCACCTCGGTCCCGATATCATCTGTTGCCTGGGCATAGATCCGTTCCGCCCGGCGTATGTCGGGCCGATGTCGCAGCAGGCGGACCGGCAATGTCCGTGGGGCAGGCGGCACGCGTGGCAATGGCACGGTGGTGGTCAGTTCCGCGCGCAATGTGCCCGGAATACGCCCGACCAGGATTTCCAGTGTATGTATGCTCTGGCTGATCGTCTTGCACAGCGCCGCGCGTTGTGACTGTTGTGTGTGGAGCAGCGATGCCGTCTGTGCGACATGCAGCGTATTGCCCACCCCGGCTTGTTGAAGGCGTATGGCGCGGTCATATAGATGTCCGGCCGTGACGATATGCTGATTGATGATGTCCAGGCGGTGTTGCGTGCCCCGTAATGTCATATAGTTGCGTGCCACCTCCGCAAGCACAGTCAGCATGATGGCGTGCCGGTTTTCCTGTGCCTGTTCAACGGCCCGGTCGCGGGCATCAACCTGGTGGCGTATGCGTCCAAACAGGTCGATCTGCCAGCTTGCTCCAAATCCGTAAGACAGCAAAGAGGCGTGTGGATCACGCGGCAGGTCATCCACATGCGGCATGGAATTCGACAGGCTTGTCGATTTCATCAGGTCGCCATTAAGGCTGCTGAAATCAATCTGGGGATACCATTGTGATGCCTCAATATCACGCAGCGCATGGGCAATCAGGACACGTTGCGCCGTGGCGCGGATATCGTGATTGTAATCAAAGGCAAGCGAGACCAGGCGATCAAGGATGGGATCATGGAACTGTTGCCACCACTGGACCAGTTCCTGTGGACGGAAATCCGGGTCGCGGGCGTCATCTTCGTGATAATGCGCGGGTAGGAAAGCGTGTTCCGGGTGATAGTGGGGACCAACGGAACATGCACCAAGCAGGGTTGTCATGACAAAGGCAAGAAGCAGGGGCGCAAAGAAGGCGCGATTCCAGAATTTTATTTTCCCTGCACTGAAACTTTCCATAAAAAAGTTATATACGGGAATATATTTCCTGTCTTTTTCTGGTTTATGTCAAATATTTGTCTGATTTTATCCTGTTGTGTTTGATTTATGACAAAATGTGCCCATGAATGAAAAAAGTTAAAGATGGTCATGAAATCTCTGGTGACGGAGTCATGCGTAAAATATCAAGGAGTGTCGCCTTTTTGGATTGGGGCGACACATCAGGAAATTTATTGTAAATCAAATTATTGTTTTCAATAGACACTTACAGGTTTGCGATTACTTTCAGGCCGACGAGTGCTGCGTTAGGGATGTGGCGGGTTTCACCTGGATGGATCATGTATTCAAACTCAGGTTGGATCAGGACGCCGGGTGCGGCGTCGATTGCGTAATAGGCCTCGATGATATGCGAACTGGTCTGTGGTCCCCGCACGGCGGTGCCGAGGGAATAGCCAGCATTCTGGATCATGGTCTGGCCTTCTTCCTTGCGATGGCTGACATGATACCATGAATACATGATGCCCAGCCGGTCCGTCATGCGTGACGGGATGACCGCCGCGAATGACAGGCCGCCATATGCTTCATCCGCAATGGATGTCACATGCGGGGTATTATGGATATATCCCGCCATCAGGTATCCACCTGCCATCTGGTTGCGCCCACCCCGGCGATAGATCATCTGGTCGCCTTCAAACCAGAACATATCCATCGGGGCAGAACGTTGCCGCCCGGCCTGGGCACGCAGGGCGGCAGGCAGGCTGACACCGATCTGATCGGGATAACGTGTGGTGTCGTGGGCATAACCCAGGACATAATGTCCCGGCAGGCGGTTGCGTGTCAGGAATGGCTGCCACGTGAATTCGACCGGCAGCATCAGGCCGGTCGCGGGTTCGCTGCCCCATGCCCAGCCGCTGGGATTGCTGGCGAGGGGACTGACCTCATATGCGCCAAACTGGATTGCTGTATCGCGTGTGGGGCGCAGGCGCAGGCGTGACCCCCAGGTGGCCTTGGGATAGACGCTGAAGCCTGGATCGAGTTTCAGGGCGACAGGGGCGGAACATGTCACCATGAATGAACACAGTAATGGCGAAGTTGCGAACACATGTGTCAGCGCCATACGTCCGAACGTGATGTCGAGGTGATTGTTCAGCAGCTTTTTTTCCGCATAGAAATCAACCAGATGTGCGACCATATGTCCCGACAGGCCGTAAACCTCCTGCAGGTTGACGTAATATTCCCCCACCCGGTCATGGCTGACGGCACGGCCGGCGCGTTCCATGACCAATGTGTGGACTGACCATCCCGTCAGGTTCGCCATCTTTTCAAGGTCGAAGTTGACCTGCCCGGTCAATTCATGGACATAACTCATTCCACGCTGCACACCGCCATCAATGACGCCCATAGCCTCCCCCTTGTAGGTAAAAGCAAAGCTGACACCGTGGTTAAGCAGTGTGGACCTCACTCCCTTGAGTTGCGGGACAAGGTGGCCGGTGCCTGCCGTTGGGACATAATAAGGATCTTCGAGGTCGGTATCACGCAACGCATCAAGCGAGGCCGGAAGCATGCCGGAAGGCCCTTCATGATGGCTGAGCGCATCAAGTTCGATCTTATGGAACGATGTCTTGTCCCCTGGACTGCTGATGGGGGCCACGCTGAGGGGGGCAAGCCCTGCCGTGGGGATCAGTGGCACCCCGCTTGGGGGAATCGGGGTGTTGGGCGGGCGCTGGATGCTGCGTGGGGTGGGGCCGTACTCCTCGGCATTTTCATGCTTTGGTGGTATGGTCGTTGTGATTGGCGCGCGTGATACCGTGGTGTCTGTAATTGGCTGTGACTGTGCGGGATGCGGCAGGGCAATTCCCGCAACTGTTGCCAGGATGGAACATATGAACGCAGGCAGCGCACAGGGCGACCGCGCGCCCGTGCGAAAGATGTACGGTGTCTTTTGCATGACCATGACAGTTCTTTTTTTTATTATTGTCAGGTTTTATAAGGGATTATGTATGTCCCATATCGCCCCCATTATGCGGGGGCGTGTCATGGTGCGAATACTGCGTTCTCCTTGTTTATTCCAGACGGGGTCTGCCCGGATTGGGTGGGGCAGGACGCAGGGGGGCTGCCCGCGTGGGGCGTGGGAAGGTCCGGGAACTGCAATGAGATGTCAGGCATAGTATTGTTTTTCTTTTTTTATGATTGGATGGGATCGTATCAAAAAAAACACCCCAGTCAAATAAATTAAATATCCTATAAGTTTTTTGCAATGCACAAAAAATATCCCCATGACTTGGGGTATGCTCTGAAAAGACTCTTTTTTGGAAGTAAATGGATAAAGCATCAGGTTTTACTTCAGATGCTTGCAGATGGCATGACGATCACCTGAACAGGTCGTGTCGCAACTGTTGCGCGCATGATGGGTTAGCCCGGATAAGGCATGACTTGCAAGGCAGGGAATTGTGATGGCCAATCCGCTTAATCCACGTTTGCGCGAAGGTTCTCCTTATCCCCGTGGGGCGACATGGGATGGGAAAGGCGTCAATTTTGCCCTCTTTTCCGCCCATGCCCATAAGGTGGAACTCTGTCTGTTTGATGAACATGGGGAAAAGGAAGTCGAACGGATTACCCTGCCGGAATATACCGACCAGATCTTTCATGGCTGGGTCGCTGATGTGCGCCCGGGACAGTTTTATGGGTATCGCGTGTATGGGCCGTACGAGCCGGACGTGGGGCATCGCTTCAACCCGAACAAGTTGCTGCTCGATCCATATGCACGTGCGCATCTGGGGGATCTGAAATGGGATGAGGCGCTTTTTGGTTATACAATCGGGCATCGTGATGCGGACCTTAGTTTCGATACCCGCGACAGTGCCCCCTTTGTTCCGAAATGTGTGGTCATAGATCCGAATTTCGACTGGCGTGGACAATCGGGACGCAATCCGCTTCCATGGGACCAGACGGTTATTTATGAAGCCCATGTCAAGGGATATACGAAAAAGCATCCACTTGTTCCCGAGGGGCTGCGCGGGACCTATGCCGCGATGGCGGTGCGTGAGGTGCTGGAATATATAAAATCCCTTGGCGTAACGTCAGTCGAGCTTTTGCCCGTACACAGTTTCATCAGTGACGATCATCTCCTGAAGAAAGGGTTGTGCAATTACTGGGGGTACAACACCATAGGTTTTTTTGCACCTGATCCCCGATATGCATCTGACCGTGCGCAATCCTTGCGGGAGTTCAAGGAAATGGTCTCGCAGATTCATGATGCCGGGTTGGAGGTCATACTTGATGTCGTCTACAACCACACTGCCGAAGGTAACGAACTTGGCCCGACATTATCGTTCCGGGGGATCGACAATGTTTCGTATTACCGCCTCGTTACAGATCGGCCACGATATTATGTGAATGATACGGGCACGGGAAATACCGTCAACCTGTCGCACCGGCGTGTCATACAGATGGTGACAGACAGCCTGCGTTATTGGGCTGATGAAATGCATGTCGATGGTTTTCGCTTTGACCTTGGGACCATATTGGCGCGTGAACCCAATGGTTTTGACAATCAGTCCGGTTTTCTCAAATCCTGTTCACAGGACCCGACGCTGGAGACGGTCAAGATGATTGCCGAACCATGGGATTGTGGCCCCGGCGGATACCAGGTGGGGGCGTTCCCGCCCGGCTGGGCCGAATGGAACGACCGGTTTCGCGATGATGTCCGCGAATACTGGAAAGGTACGCAATTGGCAAGCCGTCTGTCCCCGCGCCTTCTTGGCAGCCCGGACCTGTTTGACCATCAGGGGCGCAAGCCATGGTCGTGCGTCAATTTCATTACGGCCCATGACGGGTTCACGCTTAATGACTGCGTTTCGTACAATGACAAGCATAACGATGCAAACGCAGAGGAGAACCGCGACGGTTCATCGGACAATAATTCCAGCAATTATGGCGTGGAAGGCCCCACGTCCGATCCGCAGATCCTTGGCATTAGGGAACGCCAGATGCGCAACATGCTGGCGACCCTGCTGTTGTCACAGGGAACGCCGATGCTTCTGGCGGGCGATGAATTCGGACGCACACAGCAGGGGAACAATAATGCCTATTGTCAGGATAACGATATTTCGTGGGTGGACTGGTCGCTTCTGGACCGTAACGGGGCGCTTGTACGGTTTGTTTCGTATCTTGCCGCATTGCGCAGGCGGTTTCCCATCCTGCGGCGTGGGCGGTTTCTGACAGAAGCCTATAACAGCGAACTGGATATAAAGGAGCTGACATGGGTTAATGCATCGGGCAATGAAATGGTCGTTGCTGACTGGGATGTGACACGCTGCCTTGGCCTGATGCTGGATGGACGGGCACGCAGGACCGGGCTCATGAAGCGCGGGGAAGATGCGACCCTGCTGCTGGTGTTCAATTCATGGCATGAAGATGTGCAGTTCGTTCTGCCATCCGTATCGGAACAGCACTGGCGCGTGTTGCTGGATACGCATGTGACGCAGCCGGAGGAAGACAAGGAACCGGTCTTTACAGCTGGTGCTTCCTATTGCGTGGTGGCGCGTTCGGTTCTGCTGTTTGAACTTGTGTAAATTCATTTCAGAAAACGGAATGTATGTCGTGGTTATTCTTCTGAAAATGTAAATATTCAGATGGTTCTGTCACCTTCATGCTGGAAAAACAGCGTGCCCAGTGGGGGCAGCGACACCGTAACGGAACAGGCATGCCCATGCGCGGCATCGGGACATGCCTGTATGGCGCCGTAATTCCCCATATTCGAACCGCCATACAGGCTGGCATCGGTATTGAGGATTTCCCGCCATGTTCCCGCATGTGGTACGCCAATACGGTATCCATGACGGGGCACGGGGGTCATGTTGCACACGATCATGACCATGGGGCCATGTGCTGCCTGGCGCGCCCATGCAAAGACCGAGTTTTCGCGGTCATCGCCGATCAGCCACACGAACCCTTCGGGGCGGCTGTCCCATAAATGAAGCGCAGGACAGGTGCGGTACAGGTGGTTGAGGTCCTGGACAAGGCGGCGGACACCATTTCCTTCGGGCGTTTCCATTTGCTGCCATGCAAGCTGTGCTGCGTGGTTCCATTCCTCCTGCTGCGCCAGTTCGCCCCCCATGAACAGCAGTTTCTTACCCGGATGGCCCCACATGAATGCAAGATATGCGCGCAGGTTGGCATGTTTTTGCCATGTATTACCGGGCATACGCCGCAGGAGGGAGCCTTTGCCATGTACGACTTCGTCATGGGAAAGGGGAAGGATGAAATGTTCCGAAAACCCATAAAGCAGCCCGAACGTCATTTCATTATGATGATAACGCCGGTACATCGGGTCATGTCCCATATAATCCAGTGTATCGTGCATCCACCCCATGTTCCATTTGAAGGTAAAGCCAAGGCCGCCCTCGCTTACCGCGCGTGTGACGCCCGGCCATTGGGTTGATTCCTCTGCAATCGTGATCGCCCCGGGGCAACGCACGGCGATTGTTGCGTTCAGGTGACGTAGAAAAGCAATGGTTTCAAGGTTTTCACGCCCGCCGTAAATATTGGGTACCCATGCGCCGGGGCTACGGCTGTAATCGCGATACAGCATGGAGGCCACGGCATCCACACGCAGGGCGTCGATATGATACTGGCGCAGCCAGAACAGGGCGCTGGCGATCAGGAAGCCACTGACTTCGCGCCGCCCGTTGTTATAGATCAGCGTATTCCAGTCAGGATGATATCCTTCGCGTGGGTCCGCATGTTCATAAAGGGCGCTGCCATCAAAGCGTGCCAGTCCATGCGGGTCTGTGGGAAAATGTGCAGGCACCCAGTCCAGGATGATGCCAACCCCCGCCATGTGGCAGGCATTGACGAACCGGGCGAAGTGATCAGGGGGACCAAACCGGGCGGATGGCGCGAACAGGCCAAGCGGCTGGTATCCCCATGATCCGCCAAAGGGATATTCCGCGATTGGCAACAGTTCGATATGGGTGAACCCCATTTCCAGCACATAGGGCAGTAATGTCAGGCGCAGTTCATCCCAGTTCACATGTCCTGCCTGTGTATGACGCCATGAACCTGCATGAACCTCGTAAATGCTGACAGGGGCTGCGATGTCCTGTCGTGCGCCGCGGGTGCGCATCCATGCGTCGTCCGACCAGTCGAAATCTATGGACGGCACAACGATGGAGGCCGTAGCAGGCGCGACTTCTGCGGCGAAAGCCAGCGGATCGGCCTTCAACGGCAGTAAGCGTCCCTGTGCGTCGCATATCTCGAACTTATAGGCTTCGCCCGCGCCGATCCGCGGGATGAACAGTTCCCATATCCCATGGTCATGGCGCAGCCGCATGGGATGGCGGCGACCGTCCCACATATTGAAATTTCCCACGACCGAGACATGGCGCGCATTGGGTGCCCAAACGGCAAAGCGCACGCCTGCGACGCCATCAATATCCATGACATGCGCGCCCAGAACGCGATACAGGTCCTGATGTTCGCCATGGGAAATCAGGTGAAGGTCGAAATCCCCCAAAAGCGGGCCAAAGGCATAGGCGTCCTCGGTCTCCTGCATGCCACTGTCCCATGCCACACGCAGGCGATAGGGGGTGCCGGTGGGAATATGGCCGATGAAGACGCCGCCGGGGTGGGCCTGTTCCATCGGCCATTGTGTCAGATGTGCGTGACGGCCCGTTGCGCGCGCGGGGGCGGCATTGATAAGTGTGACCGTCCGGGCGCCGGGCATGAAAACGCGGATGATGTCATCTCCATCGCCGCAATGTCGGCCGAGGAATGCAAAAGGATCATCCAGTCGCCCCGCCACCAGGGCCGCAAGCCTGCCGTCGGCATCATGCCCGGTGCAAAGGGTGGGAAGATGCTGCGTCATGGCCGTTTTTCCTGTGCCGCGGCAGGGGCGGGCGGTGTTGAGAGGAAACGGTGTACCGCCGCTATGGGCATGCCGATCCATGCCGGGCGGTTGCGGGCGCCTTATCGGCATGCCGGGTTCCCATAGGAAGCGGGGCAATCGGTCGATAGGCTCAGAACGGCGAAACCCGGCAAAAGAACCGGATGGGGCAGGGGAAATGCGATAACAAATCTGTGTGCATGCGCATGGGGTGTGCAGCAGGGAATGGCGCGATCCTATGTACGCACGTCCTTTTATGGTCCCGATACATCAGAAAAATTTCAGGTATCTTTCAAAAATCATGAGACCCGAAATCATGTGATTGTCCCTGTCAGGGGATCATGCGCAAAGAGACATCATCAGTCGATGGTGCCGTCCACCATGATAAAGGGTTCGCCGCGCGAACAGGTTTCGACACGTGCATGAATGCCATAGGTCTGTTGCAAAAGTTCGGGCGAAATGACCGTGCGGGTGGGGCCGGCGGCAATCAGGCGCCCATCGCGCATAACAATGGCGTCATCGGTCATGCGTGCGGCGATATTAAGGTCATGCAGCACGACCATCGTTACAAGACCCCGTGTGATGGTTGCCTGATGTATGATCTTCATGACCGAAAACTGGTGATGCAGGTCCAGCGCACTGAGCGGTTCATCAAGCAGCAGGGCATCGGGATGTCGTCCCATCGCCTGCGCCAGCCCTACAAGTTGCCTCTGCCCGCCGGACAGTTCGTCCATGTAGCGCATGGCGAGGTCTTCGATCCCGAAGGTGGCGAGTATTTCAAGGGCTTCGTCAATGATGTTTGTATCGGCCATCCCAGGCATGCCGTTGACGTGATGCGCGGCGATCAGGGATTCCAGAACCTGAAGGTGAACCGGAGCGGGCAGCGCCTGCGGCAGATAGATGCAATGGCGGGTGCGCTGCGCCAGCGGTATGCGCGACAGTTCCATACCGTTTAACGTAATGATCGCGGGTGATGGCACGATCCCCGCAACCGCGCGCAGGAATGTTGATTTCCCGCTGCCGTTCGGCCCAAGCAGGGCGCATACCCGGCCGCGTGGAAACAGGGCGGGATTGAGGTCATGCAGCACGGTACGGCGGGCGTAATTCACGCTGACGTGCCGCGCACGCAATCCGGTTTCGGTCATGACAAGCCCTGCCGGCGTAATACGATCGTCAGGAAAAAGGGAATCCCCACCAAGGCCGTGACAATGCCGGTGGGAATGATGACACCAGGGATGATGTTGCGCGCCGCGACGGAGGAAAGCGACATGATAAGGCACCCCACAAGCATGCTGCCCGGCAGGTAGAAACGATGATCCTCACCCAGCAGCCGGCGTGCGATATGCGGCGCGACCAGCCCGATGAAACCGATCGTCCCGACAAAGGAGACCGCCAGCGCGGACAGGATGCTGATACGCAGCAGGGCCGCGCGCCGTACGCGCGGGATATCAACCCCAAGGCTTGCCGCACGTTCTTCGCCCATGCGCAGTACAGTCAGCCGCCATGCCGCACGAAATGACAGCGGCGCGATCAGGATACATGCCGTGGCAAGGATGCCGATCTTGGGCCATGTTGCACGCGTCAGGCTGCCCATCGTCCAGAACACGAGATCCTGCAGTGCGTCTTCGCTGGCGATGAACTGCAGGAGGGAGACAAGGGCGTGAAACATGAACACCAGCGCGATGCCGAAAAGGACAACCGTTCCCGTGCCTGACCCACGCAGGCGCGACACAAGGTCGAGCAGGAATACCGACCCGATGGAGAAAAGGAACGCATCGGTGGAAATGATCCATGTTTCCGGCACGCCGGGGATATGCCATTGCAGGATGATCGCAAGTGACGCCCCGAACGCCGCTGCCGCGGATACGCCCAGCGTGAAGGGGCTGGCCAGCGGGTTGGCAAGGATAGTCTGCATTTCCGCCCCTGACAGGCCCAGGGCCGCGCCCACGCATATCGCCATCAGGGCATAAGGCAGGCGGATCTGCCAGACGATGACGTTTTCGCCCGCAGGGGCATCACCGGGATGCAGCAGGATATGCAGCAGCCGCGTGGGCGACAGTCCTGACGGGCCAAGTGCGAAATCCAGTGTCACGGAACATATGATCAGCCCCATGATCACCGCCATGACCATCATGCGCCGCCGTAGCAGCGCGCGATAAAGGATATGAATATCCCCCACGTCCATGCCGCGTTTCATGATGGGGGTGGGGGGGATGCTGTTCATGCGGTGGTGGCCTCAGGGCGTGATCCAGAATGTGCCTGTCTGGGGAACCGGCAGGAAATGTTCATAAAGCTCTTTTTGTGTCCGTTCAGGGTCGACATCCGCAAAAAGGTCAGGATGGAACCACTTCGCCATCACTTCCACCGCCAGAATATTGTAAGGGGAGTCATAGAAAGCGTGCCACAGGCCATAGGCATGACCATCGGTCACGGCCCGCAGGGTGGAGATGCCAGGACGGTCTTCCACCATCTTGAGCGAAGAGCGCGCAAGTTCGGGCGAAACATCGGCCCCCATACGCAGGCCGGGTCCCGCTGCCTTTGGCCCTTTGGTGCCATCGGCGATATAGATGTCGGGATCAGATGCAATCACTTTTTCCAGCGCGATATCCCCAATATAGCCGGGCAGGAGGGGGGCTGCGATATTGCGGCCGCCCGCGGCCTCGATAAAGGCGCCCATATTGCCTTTGCCCGCAGTGTGGCAGCAGCTTTCACGCATTGCCGCCAACATTTCGATAAAGACCTTCGGGCGTTGCTGCGCCGGGATGGTGGCGACTGTTCTGGTGATGCGTGTGAGGTGGGATTGATAAAAATCGGTATATTCCCGCGCTTCGGCTTCACGGTTCAGGACAGTGCCGAGGATGCGCATGGACGGTATGGTATCACGTAGGGGATCGGCCCGGAAATCTACGAACACCACAGGCACGTGCGCGGCCGTCAACTGGTTGACAAGTTCGCTGGAGGCGCCGGGACCGTGGCCGGAAACCGTCAGGATGGCAAGGTCGGGATGCAGGTCAAGCACCTTCTCAGGGCTGACGGTATCGGCCGTGGTCTTGCCGATCAGCGCGATCCTGGCGGCAGCAGGGAAACGCGCGACGTACTGGTCATAACTCTGCGTGTCCGCGCCACGGAATTCCCCTTGCCAGCCGACGATGCGATCGAACAGGTGTTCGCGTTCCAGTGGGGCAAGCGCATAGACCAGCCGCCCTTCGCCAAGGATGATCCGGTGTACGTCATGTGGAATTTCAACGGTCCGGCCCGCCATATCGGTGATGGTGGTGGCGTGCGCCTGCACGCCACACAGGCCGCCCAGCAAAGGCATGGCCGCGAGGAGAGCCGTCATCAGGCGCCTGCATCGATGGGAATTTCGTTTCATGCCGGTTTTCCTGCCTTGTGCTGTCCCGCAATCATCATATGCACGGGGATTTCATAGCCGGACGTGGTGATAATGATAATTGTTATCATTGTCAATTTGTGCAGGGTGATGACAGGGGGGAATGTCAGTGCCCCGATGGGGGAAGGTCGTTGTGGACATCATGCGATCATGAAAAATTTCTGGGAACAGTTGTCTGAAATATTCATGAAGTAGTTTTTTGGAGATGAATTTTTATAATGAATATTTTGTTCCATTTTTGTTTTTAAACCGGAAATTTTTTCTTTATCCGTGAATATTTTGAGATTTTATATCTCCAGAGTCCGTGCCTCTTGCGGTCGCGGGTTTCCCAGCATGTCCCTGTCATGCAGGTGCTGTCATACTATCCTGATCGGTATTTATTCCGGTTTTTACGTCGATGCTGCACATTGTAGATAGGGGCGGAATGCGCAACATGTGCGATCGGTGCGGAAGGTGAACGGCGATGGAAAGAATGATGGCATGAGGCAGGTTATACGTAATGCGGCCAGGGGGCTGGATCGGTATTTTGCCATCACGCGACGTGGTTCGACGCTGGGAACGGAAATCGTGGCCGGTGTGACAACCTTTGGTGCCGTGGCCTATATCATGGCGGTTAACCCGGCGATCCTGTCGATGGCGGGGCTGGACCATCATGACATGATCATGACGACCATCGTGGCTTCCATATGCGGGACGCTGTTGATGGCGCTGATGGCAAACCTGCCGATCGCGCTTGCCCCGGCGATGAGCAGCAATATCATCTTTGCGCAGGTCGTCGTAATGCATATGGGGATCAGCCCGGCGGTTGCCTTTGCGATGGTATTCCTCGGTGGGATCGTTTTCGTGCTGTTGGCGCTGACCTCCTGGCGTCAGAAAATCATCGATGGTTTTCCCGAACCGGTCGTATGTGGCATCCGTTGCGCCATTGGCGCGTTCATCGTGCGGATTGGCATGACAACCGGCGGTCTGGCTGTGCCCGCGCATGATGGTTTCGCCTTTGGCCTTCTGCGGGAACCATCTGTGGACCTTGCGCTGGGTGGGTTGGCGCTGGCGCTGGTGCTGTCATACCTGCGGGTGCCTGCGGCGATGTTGGTGTCGATTGTCGTGATAAGCTGTGCGGGCCTGTTTGTGCATGGACCTGACGGCAGGTTGCTGACGCGGCTTCCCGCGCATATGTCTGATTGGCCGCATTATCCCTATCACCTGCTGTTCGCGTTTGATTTCCATGGCTTTGTCGCGAATATCCTCGTCCTGTTTCCTGTTACCGTATATTTTTTCCTCAGTGATTTTTTCGATGCGACGGGAACGATGATGGCGGTGACCCAGCGCGCCACACAGGGGGCGGATGGTGCGCCCCTTCCGCTGGGGCGCAAGGCGTTTTGCGCCGACGGGGCCGCCAGTGTGATTGGTGCCAGTCTCGGGACCAGTACGGTTTCGGCCTATCTGGAATCCCTTGTGGGGGTAGAGGCAGGGGGCCGAACCGGACTGTGCGCCGTGGTCGTCGCGGTGCTGTTCGCGCTGTCGTCATTCTTCTGGCCGCTGATTACCGCCATTCCCGCTGTCGCTACCGCGCCGGTTCTGATTGTTGTCGGGGTGGGTATGTTATCCACGCTGGTGTCACCCCAGACACAGGCCCTTGATGACCTGACATCCCCGCTGCTGATGGTGGTGATTACCCTTATGACCGGGAATTTCATGCTCGCGCTGGCTTGTGGCCTGCTGCTTCACACCATCCTGATTGTGGGGCGGCGGCAATGGCGGCGGCTGACGCCCATGCTTGTGGGGCTGGATATCGTGTTTGTCATTTTCCTGTGTCTTGAAAGTGGTCTTCAGCGTTAGGAATCTGTTTGAAGTTCAATATGTTATTATGGATTTGTATCTAATAAGGATCCCTATATCAAAATCTGGCCCCGTCGATATTCAGGATTTCCCTTAATTCATAGATGCGGATGTTTCACTGAACGTCATGTCACAAGACGGGGGATGGGAATCAAACAGTAGGAGCTGGGAGCACAGCGCAATGGCGACGGATTGCACCTCTGCGTCCAGATGAAGTTGAGGATGAAGGCGGCCATAAGGCGGATAGACGCCTGTTTGTGAATGGCTGCCTCTGTATTTTACGCTCTGGTGTGCATTGGACGGAAGTGCCGGAGCAGTATGGCAAATGGGAGACCGTACATCGTCGCTTCAGCCGATAGTGTCATGACGGGGCTGGGGCAAGATTTTTGAGACGCTGATGTCTGATACGGTCATCATACAGACCCATCAGCAGGCAGCGAACGAAAAAGGCATCAGGCGCTGGAGCATTCCCGAGGAAGCCTGAAGGCCAAGGTGCATATGCGGGCCGATATGTGATCGGCCGGTCCCCATATCTTCCGGTTGTGTCCGCTCCTTTCCAACCATGGCCTGTGGCACGGATGACATGGATAGAGATCAGGGATGTATCATGGGATCAGAAGTCGTCTTCTGTCATGAAACCATGTGACAGCAGCAGGCGTGATGTCGCATGCCATGCTTCACGTGCGGCATCGTGATTGTTGCACATTTCCGCCTGTACCATCGCCCCGTCAAGCAGCATGCACAGCGTACGCCCCAGAGTGGTGGCGGTTTCGATCTCCATCCCGCCAGATTGCAGGAGCTGGCTGAACGCACTGCACATGCTGTCCTTCTGCGCCTGTAGCAACTGCGTGATTTCATCATGCCTGCGGCGGTATTCAGCGGCGGCATGCATGAACATGCATCCGTGGAAATCGTCGCTGTTGAACAGCGCGTCATACCAGTCAAAAATGGCCCGGATTTTCGCCAGTGGTGTTTTCTGCGCGTTGATCGCCTGTGCCAGTTCATCCTCAATATGGTGAATATGCGTGGCGATCGCTTCTGACACCAGCGTGTCCTTGGTGGGGAAATGGCGGAAAACCGTGGCCTTGGTTACGCCTGCATGGACCCGTATCGCATCCACGCTGACGGTCTGATAACCGATACGGTTGAACAGCCATTGCGCGGCGTGAAGTACCTTGGTGCGCTTTCCCTGGCGGGACCCATCGGAGTAAGCGGTGGTTGGCATGAACGGTTATGCCTCATGTCGATTTGGTGCATTACAAAGTCACCTTTATAAAGCATATTTCACAGGTTGGTAGTTCATTTTATGGTGTAGCGCCGAATTGTGATGGAGCTTTATGCCATCTGGTCCATCGTCCCGCGCAAAGAGGGGCGAATTCATATGGATGGGGGTAATTTATTTTACTTTCCGAACAAAATGGAGCGTGCCAGTAATGAAGCGCCGCCCATACCGCTGAGCCGGTTTTTTGTGGAGCCTGATCCCAGATCCCCAGAACGGAAAGATTTTTACCTGATGCTTCCCATCCTGCACCGCTCCCGTCGTTTCCTCCACAATGCCTGTAGTTCCATGGCGCTGCTTGCGGCGCTCTGCGCCCCGGCGCTTGCCGATACGCCGTCCGTTCCGCTGATGCCGCGTCCCCAGTCCGTATCCCTGTCGGGACAGGATGTCGCGATCGCGGGGGGCGTTCGCATCGAATGGGCTGGTACCCCTTCACCGATGCTGCGCCGCGCGGCAGCGCGTTTTTCCAGCCGCCTTGCCCAGGTCGCGGGGGCTCCCGCATCTGGTGGTGCGCCGGTTGTGCTGCATATTTCCAGCCGATCCGACCCCGCTTATCTAAGTGTGCAGGAACGTGAACATTATACCCTGAACGTTACAGCGCAGAACGGGATCCGCCTTGAGGCTGATGGCCCTGCTGGTGTGCTGCACGGGCTTGCGACGCTGTTGCAGCTTGTGGTGCGCACACCCCAGGGTCCGGTCATGCGCGAGGCCACGATCGACGATGCCCCGCGTTTCGCATGGCGTGGCATCATGATCGACGTGTCGCGTCACTTCATGTCGGTGGAGACGATCCAGCGGCAGCTTGATGCCATGGAACTGACAAAGCTCAATGTCCTGCACTGGCACCTGAGTGACGGGACCGGATTCCGGGTCGAAAGCCTGCGTTTCCCCCGCCTGCACCAGGTGGGAGGGCATAATCAGTATTATACGCAGGCACAGGTGCGCGCGATTGTGGCCTATGCTGCGGATCGTGGCATCCGCATCGTGCCGGAATTCGACGTGCCGGGGCATACGCTGTCGATCCTTGAGGCCTATCCCGAACTCGCGGCCCAGCATGTTCCGTCCGCCGAGGAACGTCAGTCCCCCTGTTCGATCACCATCAATACGGTCAAGACCAAGGCGATCTGTAACAAGGTCTATAATCTGAACAATGCGGCATTCGATCCGACCAAGCCGCAGACGCTGAAATTCGCCACCGAACTTTATGCGGAAATGGGCCGTCTGTTTCCCGACCGTTATTTCCATTCGGGTGGGGACGAAGTATCGCCCAAGCAGTGGAACGACAATCCTGCCATCCTCGCTTATATGAAACAGCATGGCTATGCCGATGCCCCTGCGCTACAGGCTGCGTTCACAGCGCAGGTGGAACGTGCCCTTGCACGGCAGGGCAAGATCATGATGGGCTGGGATGAAGTCAGCGAGGCCCCGATCCCCCGTGACGTGGTGGTCGAGACGTGGCGCGGTTCAAAATGGATCGGGTCGGCAACGCAGGCGGGGCATCCGGTTGTTGTGTCTTCTGGTTATTATCTTGACCTGCTCAATCCTTCGTCAGAGCATTACAAGGTCGATCCGTATGACCCCAGGGCTGTCGGGCTTTCGCCAGAGGAAGTTGCGCGCGCCCGGCCCAAGCAGGGACCGATGATCGACGCCTTTGCGCTGGACCCGGATGCAAAACCATTGGATGCCGCGCAACAGAAGCTGGTTCTGGGCGGGGAGGCCCCGTTGTGGAGCGAGATCGTTTCCGATGAAATGGTCGATGCACGTCTGTGGCCGCGCTCGGCCGCGATTGCCGAACGGTTCTGGTCTGATGCTTCGGTGCGTGATGTGGCGGATATGGAACGCCGCCTGCCTGTGATCCAGAACGAGCTTGAAGCAACGGGCCTGCAGGCCAGCGCGCATGAAAACGCGATGATCGCACGCCTGACACCGGGCAATGTCGGCCCGCTGACGGTGCTGACATCGGTGACAAATCCCGTGCGTAATTACGCCATGAACCGGCTGGCATCCCATAGTGGCGATGCCATGCTCAACGCCCCGGGGGCCATTGCCGCGCCGGACAGCTTTGCTGCGATGAAGTTCAACGATATGGCGGCGCGCTATGTCGCGGGTGAAAAGGAGCTTGCCGCTCCACTGAAGCAGATGCTGGATCTGTATCTGGCCAATGATGCCGGATATGCTGCCGTTGCCACAACGCCATTGTTGCAAGATGCCCGCCCCGTGTCGCAGCAGCTTGCGGCGGTGGCACGTGTCGGGCTGGAGGCGATCAGGAAGCATCGCAGCCATGGCCGCCACTGGCACACGCGCGTCAACAAGCTGCTTGCAACGCAGGATGCCACCTTTGCCGCCTGTGCAACGGCCGTTGCCTCCTACACGCATGAACTTCCGCCTTCGGGCCTTCTGATCGCCATCCTGCCTGGTGTGCATGCGTTGGTGAATCACGCCCATTGATCCAATAGTTCCAGGCCAGAAAAGGAAGGTTCCATGAAGCTGTCACGCAGGGACGTCATGGGGGGCGGGATCGCCCTGTGTGGGGGCGTATTTATGGGAATTCATGGCGCGATTGCGAAAAGCGACGTTTGTAGCAGTATGGTTTCCCATAACGTCGTGACCGGTTTCGAAGGGCTGCGCGCCGGTCATTATGAGGTCCTGCGCGGGCGCAAGGTGGGGTTGGTTGCCAATCCCACCAGCGTGGGCCGCAACCTGCACCATATTGCCGACATCATGCATGCCGATGGTGGGGTTGACCTTCAGGCCATATTCGGACCAGAGCACGGTTTCCGTGGTTCCGCCCCTGCCGGATCGTCAGAAGAAAAGGCCCGTGACCCGAATACCGGTGTCATGGTCTATGATATTTATGACGTCTCCGGCCCCCGGCTTGATGCGATCATCCGCAGTTCTGGTATTGATACGATGGTATTTGATATCCAGGATGTGGGGGCGCGCTTTTATACCTACATCTCCACCCTTTACGATACGATGGCGGCCTGTGCGCGGCTGGGTATCGATTATGTGGTGCTGGATCGGCCCAATCCCATTTCGGGTGTTCGTGTTGGTGGCCCGGTGCTTGACCCGCGCTTTGCTTCTTTTATCGGGCGGCAGGCCATCCCGATCCAGCATGGCATGACAGTCTGCGAACTTGCCAGCCTGTTTAACGCCTGTTTCATTCCCACCATATCCGGTCGGTCCGTAAGGCTGCGAAATATCACCATGACGGGTTGGACGCGAGACATGTTTTTTGACCAGACCGGCCTGCCATGGATTCCACCAAGCCCGAACATGCCAACGTTGCAGACAGCCATTGCATATCCCGGGACGTGCATGTTCGAGGGAACCAACCTGTCGGTTGGTCGGGGCACGGCAATGCCGTTTCTTTATCTTGGCGGGCCAAAGCTGGATGCGACGGCATGGCGTGACCGTATGGGGCAAAGCGGTCTGGCTGGTGTTGCTTTTCGTGAAGTCGCCTTTTCCCCCGCGGCTTTTGTGGATCAGGGGGGAATGGATCATGGGGTGCAGGTAATCATTACCGGGCGTGAACGGTTTGATGCCGTGCGGACGGGGCTGACGCTGCTTTCAACGCTGCGTAATCTGACGGGTGGGGTGCCATGGCGGGGGAAAGATGCACGGACATTCGACCTCATCATGGGTACAGATGCGGTGCGTCATCAACTGGATCAGGGTATGATGCCTGATGCGATTATTCAGTCATGGCAGCCAGGGTTGGTCCAGTTTATGGAAATACGGAAAAAATATATCCTGTATTCCTGAATATGGATCAAGGGATGCGCAGCATGATCGTCGGTATGCCGACAGACAAAAAAACGAAAACTTTTTGTGCGGATATTTGTCGGTTTTTTTGAACATGACCCATTGATGGGGCATGGGAAATGCGAGGCGTTGCTATAATTTTTTAAATTTTTATTCCAAAGACTTTCATGGAATATTTTCTAAGAGATTGTTTTCAAACGACTCATTGATAAAAAACAAGAAAAGTTTCTGGGTGCCGCCTTTTTTCAAAAAGGCGGCGTCTTCTGAAGCTTTTTGGAAAAAGATTCACCAAAAACCTTTGTGATTTCAGTATGTTATTGAGACTGTCTTTTCAAGAAACCTGTAAAGACTTTCATCATCTTGGTGGGGGGATGATACAGAATATTTGCCAAAAATTTGTTATTTTAATGGGGTGCTGACCCCAGCCGTTCAGGCTGTAAGCTGTTTTTCATTCACTGAAAAGAAACTGTCGGGTGGCGATCCCGGCTGCTCCCGTGGCCCAGTCGGTATGCTGGGTTTCCCGAAGGGTCAGGGTTGTTTCCCAATCGGGGCGGGGCATGACATTGGTTTCCATCGTCTGGCGCAGGACAGCACCGAACACGCCGTCGCGAAAGGGCTGGTCCAGCATGACGACCACCTGGCTGGGATCGAAAAGCTGTACAAGTTGTGCCACCGCCAGCCCCATCGCCCCGCCAGCGGTATGGAGGATACGCAGGGCGTCAGCATGTCCGTCACGCGCCAGCATCTCCAGCTCGGCTGGCGAACCAGGCAGGCCGCGTTGCTGTGCCATGGATCGTATGGCCTGAAGTGAGGAGACAGTGTCGAGGCATCCCCGCTTGCCACAACTGCATGGGCGTTCAGTTTCCCGCCCATCAGGCCAGAAAACGGTCGTGTGGGAAATTTCGCCCGCACCACCATGAAAACCGCGATGTAATTTCCCATCGACAATATGGGCACATCCGATGCCGCCATCACCCACGATGATCATGCTGAAATCCGGACAGTCACGCAGAATGCCAAACAGATGTTCGCCCTGCACCAGGGCGTTGGCGTCATTTTCTGCGAATACCGGCACTTTCAGCCGATCCTTGAGTGGTGTGACAATATCAACATTGCGCCATCCCAGCGCGGTGGAGCGCAGGCACATGCGCCGGTCACGTGCAACAAAACCCGGGATGGCGATACCAACACCACCCAGCGGTCCGGCCCTGTCGCCCGCCTGCACCAGCAATGCCTGTATGCCGCTGGCGATATGATCCACGCACAGGTCAGGATCGGACATGCGTGGCAAATCCATCTGGACCAGGATTTCACCATGCAGATCCGTCAACAGGATCTGGCCGGGGTCTGATTGCAGGGAAATGCCGGCAAAACAGGCCGAAACGGCATTCAGGCCCAAAAGGATGGCGGGGCGTCCCTGCCCGAAAACCAGTTCACGTTCAGACAGGATATTGCGATCCAGCAGTTCGCGCGTCAGGGTCGAAACCGTGGCCTTGCTCAGACCCGTAATATCCACCAACTGCGTCCGGCTTATATTGCCCATCATACTGATGGCGCGCAGTATCCGATATTGTCCTGACGTAAACATCTGCATCCTGCGCTGACTGTGCCCTATGGATTGTTTTTAATTGATACGAAGCCGGAAGACAATTAGTATAAAGGCCGAACTTAGTGAGTTAGCTGAATGATTCCGGACGTTTTTCTGCGGGCATGTCCTGCCATTGATGCCCTTTCCCCCCGTCAAAACCAGCCTGTCATACATAACCGCCAGGAGGAGGTCCGGTGATACTTTGCGCCGATATCGGTGGGTCCTATATTGATTTTGCCGAAGCCGACCACAGCCACGAACTGGCGCACCGGCAACGGCAGCCAACACCTACGTCCGATCTGGACGCATTTGTTTCCGTGCTGAACAGTATGGCGGCCTCATATCCGGCCGCCGTTCCGCTGCATATGGCGATTGCCGGTGTATGTGCGCCCGATACAGGGCGGACATTCACTGCCAATATCCCCTGTGTCAATGACGTTCCTCTGCGCGAACTCCTGACGCAGCGTCTGGGACGACGTGTGCTGGTGGTGAATGACGCGCACTGTTTCGCCCTTAGTGAGGCCATGCAGGGCGCGGGGAAGGGGCATGACATCGTTTTCGGGATCATCCTGGGGACAGGGGTCGGCGGTGGCCTGATCATACATGGCCGTCCCGTCATCGGCCGGGATGGCCTTGGTGGGGAATGGGGGCATGGTCCCTTTATCGCGCAGGATGCGGGGGGGGATGGTATTCCCTGTCTGCCGTGCCAGTGCGGGCAGAGCGGTTGTCTGGATACGATCGGTGGCGCGCGCGGTATCGAACGCCTGCATTATCACCTCAGCGGGAAAGAAATTCATGCCCGCGCCTTGCTTGCCGACTGGCTGTCGGGGGATGCATCCGCGCGCCGCACGGTGGATGTCTGGCTGGATCGTATGTCCGCCGGGCTGGCTATGGTCGCCAATGTAACTGGCGCTTCCATCATGCCGGTGGGGGGCGGATTGGCGCATCAGGTGGAACTGATCGGGGCGCTGGATCTCAAGGTAAGGTCGCGCATTCTGCGACAGCAGGACGCGGCGCTGGTTGTGCCGGGCTGCCTGCCTGCGGATTCCGGCCTGATCGGGGCGTCATGGCTGAAGGACTGAAGGAAAGGCTTTCCCGGATTGTCCGGAAACAGAATTAAAGGGGAAAGCTGCTTTTAATGTCGCCGTGACCAGGCAGTCGGATGAATTGTGACAAAAATGCTACGATCATATCGGCGTTGCAGATACGCTTGGGATCATAAATAAACTATATAAAACAGTATATTATAGGTGGTTTTGGTTATTACCGGGTAGTTTTTGCGCTCAGAACAACTCGAAAAATACCGCATCCACTTTGTTTTCATTCTAAAACTATCATTGGACGGTTGTCGAACTATTGCCTTGCTTTCGGAAGGTCTGCCATTATCCATTAACGGAACAAAACGTTTGTTTCGCCGAATTTTCCACCTGAATGCAGGGATTCACGTTCATGAACGTTTCGTATCGTAATCTATCCCTCTGTTGTACTGTTTTGGCGAGTTTGGTTGTCGTTCCTGCTTTTGGGCAGGGTGTGGCCACAACGCGCGAAGGGGGAGCGAACGCTTCGTTACGTTCTAAGGCAGGACATGCATCGACATCCGCGACGGCCAGGTCTGGCAAGACGGCTGCCATTGCAAGGGGCGCCGGCGCGCAGCCCCATTCCGATGTGGAACAGATCCATGTCACCAGCCACGGCATTACGACGTCCAACGGTGTGAACAACCTGACGCCCGGTGGCGGCCTGATGCCGCACCAGACCGCCGCGCGTTCACAAAGTGGCATCACCCGCGACTTTATTGCAAAACAGGCGCCAACAGCCAATATTTCGTCACTTGTTGCTGAACTTCCCGGTGTCAATTACTCCAGCCAGGACCCATTTGGCCTGACGGGTAACAACATGACCATGCGCGGCATGACGCAGGCGCAGATTGGTTATCTGTTCGAGGGCGCGCCAATGGCCGACCCGATCAATTACCAGCCCTATACCAGCATGATGGTGGATTCTGAAAACCTTGGTTCGGTGACTGTCTCTCAGGGGTCACCTGACATGGACGCGCCGTTGTACAACGCGGTGGGCGGGCAGATTTCTGCGCAGGAAATCAACCCTTCGCACCGACAGGGGGGATTTGTCGACCTTGCTGGCGGCACGCATAGCGCAAACAAGGAATTTATCCGTTATGAAACAGGGGATATCGGAAATACCGGTATCCGTGGTTTCGTTTCCTTCTCCCACACCAGCTATAATAACTGGCGTGGTCCGGGCGGCCTGTTCCGTTATCATATCGATTCGAAGTTTGTGAAGGAATGGGGGGATGGCAACAGCGTCTCTGCCATCTTCTCCTATAACCGCCAGCAGCAGACCTCGTGGCGTTCGCCCACCATGGCGCAGTGGAAGCAGTATGGCGACAGCTTCAACTATCATGGTGACTTTACGCAGAATGACCCGCTTTTCTATGGCCTGAACATTACGAACCTGAATGCGCAGACCATCATTTTGCCGTCGCACTTCACGTTGACGAAAAACCTCAAGCTGCATGTCACGCCGTATTATGAACATCAGTTCGGTCCGTCGAACGGCGGTGAAAGTATCCCGACCACGGGTGGGTATATGGGCACGCAGCAATATAGCGGCCTGGTCGGTGTCCCAACCGGTACCGGTTCGATCCTGACGGAAGGTATCGACCCATGGGACCAGAAGAGCGCGTCAATCAATACGTCCCTGGACTGGACAATGGGTCATAACAAGCTGTCGATCGGGTACTGGTATAACTATACCACCCATCAGGAGCTTTCGACCTTCAATGAAGTTTATGCCAACGGTTCCTATTCCAACAGTCCGCTTCGTGTTGCGGATACGGGGCGGATCCTGACCGGCTATGACCTGAATTTCAAGCAGCAGGTCAACACGCTGTTCATTGCCGATACGCTGAAGCTGCTGCATGACCGTCTGACGCTGAGTGCGGGTTTCCGTGCGGCGATGGTCAGCCGGACGGGCACCAACAATGTTCCGGGTGCTGATCCGTATTACAAGGCGGGCAATTATTTCGAGCCACTGCCGCAGTTCTCCGCCAGTTTCAAGATCACACCGCACGACCAGATCTATATCAATGGCACCACCGCCTTCCGTGCGCCTGCATCGGTGGAAGCATATAGCCAGATCTTCGACCCCAATTCGTCGCATGCGGTGGAACAGCCCGGATCGCTCAAGCCTGAATATTCCATTGGTGAGGAAATCGGCTTCCGCCATTCTGGTTTCTATAACGTTGCATTCTCGCTGTTTAACCTGAACATGACCAACCATCAGGTGACATCGATGAACTATATCCCCGGCACCAACCAGTTGATTTCCGAACCGATCAATATCGGTGGTCAGACGTCGCGCGGTGCGCAGATCGAATTCGGCCTGCGTCGCTGGCATCACATCAGCCCGTACCTGTCGGGGCAGTATCTGCACGCGACGATGGATAACAACTTCAATGCCGGTGGCGGAAACTACCTGCCCACGGCTGGCAAGGTCGCGGTTGAATCGCCCCGCTTCACGGGGGCCATCGGCCTGAACTATGACGATGGTCGCTTCTTCGGCAACTTCGCGCTGCGTTACGTCGATTCCCAGTACACGACCTTCATGGATGACCAGAAAATCCCCTCCTACATTACGTCGGATATCGCCCTAGGCTATCGTCTGAAGAAGCTTGGCCCGGCCAAGGCACCGCAGATCCAGCTTAACATCATGAATATAGGCGATAATCATTACTTGTCCGGTGGGTCGAGCTTCACCACCAATGCCCATGCGACCCATACGGTTGCCGGGAATCTTTATGGAAGTAATGGTGTGGCGAAAACATCTTCACCCGTCTATCTTGTGGGTGGCGCATTCGCCGCGATGGTTTCTATATCGGCTGGTTTCTGATAACTGCCTGGCGTGGTGGCGGTGGTCCTTTTCGGGCCACCGTTGTTGCGTTCGGGCCAAGGAGGCTTCTTTGTCCGCACCACATCCCGAAAGTCCGGCTGGCGCATATGGTTGGCGACCGATCATCATCATTGCATGCCTGTTTTTCATTATCGGGTTCGTGACGTGGCTTAATGGCCCCCTCATCACCTTTGTTCAGGTGGCATTCAATCTGAGTACCGTCAGTGCATTCCTTGTGCCGATGTGTTTTTACCTGTCCTATCTCATCTTCCCCCTGCCTGCGACGTTGCTGGCGCAGAGGACGGGCTTGCGCAGTGGGCTTGTGGTGGCTCTGGTCATCATGGCCGTGGGTATCGCGATTTTTGGCGAATGTGTCAGCATGCGATGGTATCCCGGCGCATTGTCCGGGCTGTTTGTCATTGGGGCCGGGTTGTCGTTGTTACAGATCACGATCAATCCCTATGTGACATTGCTGGGCCCCACGCAGAAGGCGGCACAGCGCATCGCGATCATGGGGGTCGCGAACAAACTGGCGGGGATTGTGGCCCCGATCGTGCTGGCCATGCTTGTCATGCGCAATATCAATGACATCGCCTCGCGGGTGAAGGCGGCCCCGGATGCCACAACGCGCGATCATATCCTGGATCAGTTCGCCCATGCCGTGCAGGTGCCCTATCTTGCGATGGCGGTCATATTGCTGGTGACGGCGGTGGGGCTTGCACGTTCTTCTTTGCCCGAAATCGACATTTCAGGGGCAGGGCAGGGCACGGGTTCCGATGATGATGGGCAGGACACCCGCCGGGGGCCGACCTATCTGTGGCTCGGTGTCCTGTGCATGTTCGTGTATGTCGGGACCGAAGTCATGGCGGGCGACGCCATCGGGGCCTATGGCGCAAGTCTGGGCCTGCCGCTGGACCAGACGAAGTTTCTTACGTCGCTGACGCTCGCGGCGATGATGGGTGGATACATACTGGGCATGTTCCTTGTCCCGCGCGTATTTTCCCAGGAACGCTACCTGGGGTTGTCGGCACTTTGCGGGTTGGTGCTGTGTGTGTTGACATGGCTGACGCAGGGATATGTCTCGGTCATGTGTGTCGCGTTATTCGGTTTTGCAAATTCCATGATCCTGCCGTCATTGTTTCCAATCGTCATCCGTGATGTGGAAGAGCGTGGAGCACAGGCGACGGCGCTTCTGGTCATGGCGTTTTCAGGGGGGGCGGTGCTGCCCCAGCTTTTTGTACAGTTCATGCCGGTAATGGGGGTGCAAAGTGCGTTTGTCGCGCTTATGGCGCCTGCATATGGCCTGATCGTGCTGTATAATGTGTTGATACACAGGCGGAACCGGGCGCGCCCGGTGCCGGTGATGATGGTTGAATCATGATCCCATATCACGGGTTGTATATTTATCCGTGGGATATCGAGGATCAGGACGACCTGCCTGGTTTCGCCGCCGGGTTGCGTGCGCTTGGCATCAATAGGTTATGCATGGCCACGGCATACCATACGGGGAAATTCCTGCGTCCCCACGGCAAGCATGGGCGTGTGGTTTTCCCGCAGGACGGGGCGGTGTACCTGCCCACCGATGCACGCAGGTATGGGAATATCCAGCCTGTCGTGGCAGCGCACATGCCGGGCATGGATGCGGTGCGGACGCTGCGTGAACATGGTCTGGCGCTTTCGGCGTGGACTGTCCTGTTCCATAATACCGCCCTTGGCACGCGCCACCCGCAGGCGGCGTGCCAGAATGCATTTGGCGACCGTTATCCCTACAGCCTATGTCCATCGAACGCGGATGTGCGTGCCTATGGCATCGCCCTGTGCCGTGATATTGCCGACCATCCCCATATCGACGATATTATTTTGGAAACACCGGGATGGCAGCCATCCCATCATGGTTTCCATCACGAAATGAGCCTGCTGGCTTCGAACCCATGGGCTGACACCTTGCTTGGGCTGTGCTTTTGCGACGCCTGCATGGATGGTGCAGCCCGTAAGGGTGTGGATATAGCAGGAGTGCGTACGCGTGTGCGCGGGCATATCTCCGCCTATCTGGCGCGCCGGTGCGATGGCACCGCAGCCGAAGGCGAGGACAGGTTGATGCATGCCATCGTCCATGATGATGGATTGCGTGACGTCCTGCGCTGGCGTTGTCAGCAGGTGACATCGTTGGTGGCGGATATCCGCGACGCCGTCCGGTCGGACGTGACGGTGCATGTCATCCCCTCGGTCCAGGCCAATCCGGTCCGGGCGTGGGTCGAAGGCAGTGACCTGGCTGCCCTGTCGGGTGTTTGCGACGGGTTGGAAGTCTGCCTGTACGGGCGCGACACACAGGCCCTGTTGGCGCGTTTCGAGGATATCCGGGACATTGTTCCCGCTGATCGGTCCCTTCGCGCTGTCCTGCGTCCGGCCCCGTGCGATTTCACCGATGCCGGGCCCTTCGTTGCGCAGGTGGATGAGCTGTCACGCCGTGGTGTGCGCGATTTTGCATTTTACAATTTCGGTCATTTGCGCCGGGAAAACCTCAACTGGATACATCAGGCGCTGTCTGTCTCTCCTGTCCCCCGATGAGGCGGGACAGATGATGTCAGTGCGCTGGGAATGGAGAATATCATGAAGGTTGTCATCTGTCCGACTGCTGAACGCGCGACCGCGCTGACGGCGCGTGTCATTGAACAGGCGTTGCGTCAGAAGCCGGATATCGCGCTCGGTCTGGCGACGGGACGTACGATGGAGGCTGTTTATGCCCATCTTGTACAGGCCCATCAGAACAGCGGACTGGATTTCGCGGCCTGCCGGACTTTCAACCTTGACGAATATGTTGGCATCGCGCCGGATTCAGCGCATTCATACCGCACTTATATGAATGCGCACCTGTTTTCCCGCGTCAATATCGCGCTGGAGGCAACGCATGTGCCCGATGGGGCGGCGACAGACCTTGATGCGCGGTGCGTGGCATATGAACAGGCCATCCGTGCAAGCGGCGGTGTGGGGCTGCAACTTCTCGGGCTTGGGGAAAATGGCCATATCGGGTTTAACGAGCCATTTTCCGCCTTTACGTCGCGCACGCGTGTCGTCACGCTGGACCCCGCGACGCGGCGGCAGAACGTGGGCATGTTTGACGGAGACCTCGAACAGGTTCCCTATCATGCCGTGACGATGGGGGTCGGTACGATCCTTGATGCCCATCGCAACGTCATGGTCGTAACCGGCGCGGCCAAGGCATCAATGCTGGCGCGTGTGATCGAAGGGGCCATGAGTGCATGTATCAGTGCGACGGCCCTGCAGATGCATGCGGATTGCCTGGTGATCGTGGACGAGGCGGCGGCAGGTGCGCTGTCATGTCGTCCATATCTTGAACACCTGATGCAGCATGACCCCGAACTCAAGGCGCTGCTGTCCTGATGGGGCAGGGCCTTATGGTATGGTATTCTGACAGGACGGCATGACGTGATGGATGATGCAATTCTTGCGGTTGATGGCGGGGGTACCAGGACACGCGCCGTTGTCGTCGCGCGTGACGGGCATGTCCTGGTGCAGCGGCATACCGGGGGCAGCAATCCGTATGACAAGGTTGACTGGGCGGAGACACTGACGCACCTGCTGTGTGACATCAGTCCCGTCCCCCTGCGCACGGCGATGATCGGCCTTGCTGGATACAGCGCGCAGCGTCCGTCTTCGCGTATGCAGGAAGAGGTCATCCGCACCGCCCTTGGGCCGGCTGTGGCGATCACCATGTGTTCGGATGTGGAAATCGCCTGTATCGGCGCCTTTGCCGACGGCCCGGGCATCCTTGCACTGGCGGGAACAGGGTCGGTCATCTGGGCGGATGACCGCCGCAACACGCCGTTGCGGATCGGGGGGTGGGGCTACATGCTCGGTGATGAAGGCAGTGGATACTGGATTGGCTCTGTCGCGCTGGGGCGCGTGGTGCATTTCCTTGACACCCGCCATCGGGAAGAGGCCGCGTTCGCCACCCGCATCCTTGAGGCGCTCGGCCTGCCGATAGATCCTGATGCGGCTGGAGAGGCCCTTTTGGAATGGCAGCGTGTGCAGGACCATCCCCGTTCCGCGATTGCGGCGCTGGCGCATGAGGTGAACCGCCTTGCCGACGGAGGCAGTGCCGAGGCGGTGCAGATCCTCAGGCAGGCGGCGGGTTTCCTGTCATCGCAGGTGATGACGGCGCGCGAACGCCTGGGGCAGCCTCTGCCATGGAGCCATAGTGGCAGCGTGTTCCTGAGCCGGACCGTCATCGACACCGTCAGTCACCATGTGGGGGAGGCCCCGCAGGCCCCGCAGTTTTCCGCCCTCGGCGGTGGGGCGATGCGCGCTGCACGCCTTGCAGGGTGGGATGTCGATGGGCCATGGCTTGCGCGGCTGCGTGCAGGGCTGTTGCGTGATTGACCGGTGCGGGGTCAAAATGAATGATGGATGTGATTTATGATCGGACCTAACCCATGAACATCAGTGGCCAGCTTGTCCTTGAGGATCGTATTGTCAGCGCGTCGATGTCCTTTGACGACCTGATCGGCGATATTACCCCGCAGGCCAGTGCGCCTGACCGTTATATCCTGCCCGGTTTTGTCGATGGTCACGTGCATGGTGGCGATGGCGCGGATACGATGGATGGGGTGGATGCCATCCACCATATGTCGCGCTTTCACCTGTCGCACGGCACCACGACCATCCTGCCCACCACGATTACGCGTCCGTGGGCGGATGTCATGGAGGCCCTGCGGGCGGTGGCAGAGGTCTGGCGCAGCGGGATTCCCGATGGTCCGCAGGTCCATGGCGCGCACCTTGAAGGGCCATTCGTCAGCCCCCATCGCCTTGGCGCACAGCCGCCGTTCACAATCGCCCCGGACCCGGTGCATGTGGACGAAGCCCTGGCCACAGGTGTGGTGCGGGTTGTAACCCTTGCCCCGGAACTCGACCATGCGCAGACCGCTATGGAAACATTCGCACGTGCGGGTGTGCGCGTAAGCCTTGGGCATACGGTGACGGATTACGAAGGGGCTGACCGCGCAATCTGCCGTATCTGCGCCGCGGGTGGCGTGGCTGGGGCGACGCACCTGTTCAATGCCATGGCCCCGATTGAAAGTCGGCGTCCCGGCCCGGTGACAGCCCTGATGTGTAGTGACGTTGCCTATGCCGAGATGATTTTTGACACCCATCATGTTCATCCTGCGACCTTTCGTCTGGCGCACCGTGTCATGGGGTCACGCCTGCTGTTCGTGACCGACGCCATGCGCGGTACCGGGGGGGGCGATGGGATAAGCCAGCTTGGCGGACAGACCGTGCATATCAAGGATGGTGTGGCGCGGCTGGATAACGGGTCCCTGGCGGGCAGTGTCCTGACGCTGGACGCGGCGCTGCGCAATGCGGTCGATGCGGGGAAATCCCTGCCCGAAGCAGCGGCACTCGTCAGTACCAATGCCGCGCGATACCTTGGTCTGGATGATCGTGGTCGCCTGTCGGCGGGATGCCGTGCGGATTTCGTTGTCATGAACAGCGCATTGCAGGTTGAGGAAGTCTGGGTCGGCGGACGACGCCTGCGCTGATCATGGGCTGGCGGGGTATTCCAGGGGGCGGGGCATTGGGTTTTTCACGTATGCTGGGCGCCGGGTTTGTCTTAGCACTTCTGGTCGCGCCGCAGGTGGCGTCCTGCAGCCCGGCACTGATGCCCATGCCGGCGTCCTATGTGGCGGGTTCCGGTGCCATTGCGCTGACCGGGCGGATGGAGGTTACATGGCTGGGCCTGCGTTCCGCATTGCTGGATCGGGTGGTGGGACGGTTTGAAAAACGCCTTGATACGTTGTCGGGGCGCACATATGCGCCGGAATATGGTCCCGTCACGGCATTGCGGCTTTCTATCGACTGCATGGCGGACGATACGCGCATGCTGTCGGTGGATATGCATGAGCATTATCGCCTGCAGGTGGATACGGATGGTGTCCGGCTGACGGCAGATGGGCCGGCAGGTGTGATGCGTGGCCTTGCGACGCTTCTGCAACTGGTGGACCATACGGCAGATGGCCCCGTGCTTGATGCCGCCGTGATTGAGGACCGACCGCGTTTTGCATGGCGCGGTATCCTGATTGATGTCAGCCGCCATTTCATGACGCCTGCGACGCTGGAGCGTCAGATGGACGCCATGGAGCTTGCAAAGCTCAATGTCCTGCACCTGCATCTGTCTGATGGGCAGTCGTTTCGCGTTGAGAGCCGCCGCTATCCACGGTTGCAAAAGGTCGCGGCGCGGGGGGAATATTATACCCAAAAACAGATCCGCGCCCTTGTGGCCTATGCGGCGGAGCGCGCGATCCGCATTGTGCCCGAATTCGACACGCCGGGTCATTCCTTTGCCCTGCTGACGGCATATCCCCGTTATGCAGCGCAGCCCCCCGATGCGATGGACCCGCGTCAGGTCTATGTCGATGCGTTTGATCCGACACTGCCGGGAACCTATGATTTTATACGACATCTGTATCATGAGATGTCGCGCCTGTTTCCCGATGTCTATTTCCATGCGGGTGGGGATGAGGTGCGGGGATGGCAATGGACGCAAAACCCCCGTATCGCCGCCTCTATGAAGGCGCATGGTTATGCCGATCCCAAGGCGTTGCAGGCCGCGTTCACCACGCGTATCGCGCGGTTTTTGGAACATGATGGCAAGGTCATGATGGGCTGGGACGAGGTGAGCGAGGCACCCGTACCGCAAGGCGTTATGGTGGAGGCATGGCGTGGCCAGAAATATGCCGCCGCCGCTGCATCGGCGGGGCATCCTGTTGTGGTGTCTGCTGGCTATTACCTCGACCTGTTGCAGCCTGCGGCGCAACATTACCGCGTGGACCCGACGGATACCCTTTCCGACATGCAGAAGGCGCATGTGGTCGGGGCAGAGGCCGCATTATGGACGGAAACCGTGACGGATGAGATGCTTGATGCGCGGTTATGGCCACGCCTTGCCGCAATTTCCGAACGTTTCTGGTCCCCGCAGGACATATGTGATCCTGACAGCATGTCTGCCCGCCTGCCCGCGATCCAGGCCGAATTGCAGGTGCTGGGTAATCAGGCCCAGTCGAATACATACCGCATGGCCGCGCGACTGGCACCCGCCGATCCGCAATCGCTGCTGACGTTATTGTCGGTGACAAGCCCGGTGCGCAATTATGCCCGCAATCATCAGGCATGGCAGTATCTGCATAAGGTTCCGATCATGGAACAGCATTTCGATACCCCTGCCGATATTGCCGCACCGGACAGCTTTGCCGCGCAGGCATTCAATCGTGACGTGCAGATATATCTTTCGGGCCAGTCGGCGTTGAAGCCCGACCTTCGCGCGCGGCTTATCGCATGGCGTGACAATGATGTGGCGATCATCCGGCTGGCGGCGCAATATCCGGTATTACAGCCCCTGTTGCCGGTATCGGCCGAACTGGCCGCGCTGGCACGTGCTGGCCTTGGGGGGCTGGATGGCGGTGGCCATAGCTGGCGGGATGCCGCGCGTCATGCGCTTGCAACGGCGCATCAGCAGATCGAAGCATCCGCCACGACAAAGGCGGCGCATACCATGGCACAACCACCTGCTGATCTGGTGCAGGATATCGTTCCTGGTATCGAGGCCCTTATGATGTCGGGTCGGAAGATCTGAGTTCGACCACGAAATCATACATGTCCGCGCGATAGGCGGAATATGTAACCTCCAGCACGCGACCATCGGCAAGAAACGCGCGCCGTTCGATCTGCAGGATGGCTGCTGGCTGTTTCAGGTGCAGCCACAATGCCTCCTGCGGTGTCGCCAGTCCGGCCCGCAGGCGTTGCAGAGCGCGTACCGCCATAAGCCCCCGTGCCCGCAGGACGGCATAAAATGAATCCTGTACCAGATAGGGATCAGGCAGGTCGCGTGCCGTTACAATGGCGGTTTCAACGGCCATGGGTTCATTATTGGCGGTGCGGATGCGTTTGAGGCGGATGATACGCGTGCCGGGCGCCACGCCAAGCGCCATGGCCTCGTCCGGTCCAGCCATGGCATGCTGCCGGTCCAGCCAGTGTGACCCTGGGGTAAAACCACGGGCCCGCATGTCCTGTGAAAAGCCGCTTAGTTCCGAAAGCGGTTGGCTGAAACGTCCCGACACGAACGTACCGGCCCCCGTTTTCTGAACCACGAGTCCTTCATGCACCAGCTTTGCCATGGCCTTGCGCACGGTGACGCGTGACACCCCGGTCATGCTGGCCAACTCACGTTCCGCCGGGATGGCATCGCCACGGCGCAACTGGCTGCTTTCGATCATATGGCGCAACCGCGCCTCCAACTGGAGGTAGAGCGGCATGTGGCTGGAGGGATCAAGCCGTAGTGATTCCTCAAACCGTGCGTGATGCTCCACCCGGTTCAACCTTTCTGATTGCCTGTGGCGTCCAGCTCTGCCTGGATCGTACGCAGGTTGCCGTCATGTGTTGCAAGCAGGGGATCAATCCGGTCCGCCGCGATTCCCCAGCGCAGCATGACCGCACGTTTGACGTTAAAGCCCGTGGCCTCCAGCGCGGCGATGGCCTGTTCATGTGTGCTGGTGGTTAAATTGCGCACCATGCGACAGGCACGCTGGCGCAGTTTTTCATTCACGACACGCATGTCGACCATCTGCCCGCGATAGGCATGGCCCATGCGGATCATCAGCGTGGTGGAAATCAGGTTAAGGGTGGTTTTCTGCGCGGTCCCGGCCTTGAGACGTGTGGAGCCGGAGATGACTTCCGGTCCCGTCACGATCGCAATGCCGATGTCCGCAGCGTTCAGCAACAGGCATGATGGATTGCATGCAATGCCGATTGTCAGGCTGCCGGCGGCGCGTGCGGTGGCGATTGCGGCGCAGGTGTAAGGGGTGGAACCACTTGCCGCGATGCCCACAACCACGTCATTCGGGCCGGGGTCATGTGCCAGGATTTCCGCACGGGCGACATCCTCGCGGTCTTCGGCCCCTTCCGCCGCCTGGTAAATCGCATCATTCCCACCCGCCAGCAGCAGGACCAGACGCTCTGGCTCCCATCCGAAGGTCGGCAGCAGTTCAACCCCGTCCTGCATGCCGATCCGGCCCGATGTGCCCGCGCCAACATAAAACAGGCGTCCCCCCGCCAACAGGCGGGGCAGGGCCGCGTTGACCGCACGTTCCAGTTCCGGGACAGCGGCACGAACGGCAGCAACCGCACTCATCTGCGCCTCCACCAGCGCATCAAGGACCGATGACACAGGCCACAGGTCAACATCCGCATAGCGGGGGTCCTGTCCTTCGGTCAGTATGGGAAGGGCGGGGGCGGGGGATGGGGTCATGGATGCACTGTCTCCGGCGGCAGGGGGATGAAGGTCAGGCCCGGGGAATGGAAAGGGCGATGGCGGCGGCGGTTGCGACATCGTGGCGCAGCCTGATGACATTGCCGCGTCCATCAGGGTGGACGCGGTTGGTCAGGATCAGGACATAGGTATCGCTGTCGGGATCAAGCCAAAGGGACGTGCCGGTAAAGCCGGTATGTCCGAAGGAATTCATGGGAAAGCGGTCCCCGCGTGGGGAGGAATAATGTGTCGAGATGTCCCAGCCCAGCCCGCGCAGGTCCGTCTGGCCCTGTGGTTGCTGTGGCGTGGTCATCATCACCAGTGTGCGCGTCTGTAACGGGAATGCCGATGGCCTGCCCGCGCGCCTGTCCAGTAGCGCCTGCGCATATACACACATGTCATCCGCCGTGGAAAACAGGCCCGCATGCCCGGCGACCCCACCCATGCGCCGGGCAGAGGGATCATGTACCTGCCCGCGCAGCATGTGTCCGTCATCATCGAACTGTGTTGGTGCAATCTGCGCACGCCATGTTTCCGGCGGCAAGAAGCGTGACATGCGCATGCCAAGCGGTGCCAGGATATAACGCGTGGCATAGGTGTCGAGTGTCATGCCCGACAGCTTCTCCACAAGGAAACCCAACGTGATGAAGTTGATGTCGCTATAGACGAACCGGCTGCCCGGTGGATGGTCCGGCACGGTATTCATCGTCAGCCGGAAGGCCGCGTCGCGACCATGCCATTTGTCAGTCAGGCCAAGATCGGGTTGCAGCCCGGAATAATGGGTCAGCAGGTGGCGGATCGTAATGCCGGATTTTCCCGCAGCCGCGAAGTGCGGCAGATAGCGACAGACGGGATCATCAAGGTCAAAACGTCCCTGTTCCCACAACTGCATGACGCACGGCGCCGTTATGACCGCCTTGGTCAGGGACGCCATGTCGAACACGGTATCCCACGTCATGGTTTCGGCCACAGGCGCAATGGCGCGTTGCCCACGTACTGATCGGTAAACGACCTTGCCTGCATGCCCGATGGCGCAGACAACGCCGGGGGTCGCGTGTGTGGCGACGGCCTGTTCAAGCAGGTGGTCAATTTCCGCCATGTTTCGTGTCGTACGCTGTCCGTGGCTGGTGCGCGCACATGCGCCGAGTGTGGCTGCTGCCGTGGCAAGCAGCAGGGCATGGCGGCGGCGCAGATGTCGCGTGGCAGGGAGTGCGTGCATGGTGCAGGGGGTCCGCTGGTGAATGGGCATGGCAAGATCTGATACAGGAATAATACCATTATGAAATGGCAATAACAATGACATTTCGTCATCATTCACGTGGATGATTCGTATCACCCATGCGCTGACATGATCGTGAAAGAAGGTTTGTGAGGCGTCAGGAATGTTTTTGTCGGAATTTTATCGTTTTGGTCGTGAAAATATTTTGTTTCGGGGATCTGATGATTTTTGGCTTTGATATGGTATTTCTTTGGTAATAGAATCCGTGTGTCTGAAATGATGGAATTGGCATGTCTCCCGTCGATCTCTCGATTATCTGCATTTATTGCCTGACGCTGCCGTTCATTGCATTTTTCCTGTCCGGACGGCAGGACTCAGTCTCTGCCTATGTGGGTGGGGGGCATGACCTGCCATGGTGGGTCATCTGCCTGTCGCTGGTGGCGACGGAAACCTCCACCCTGACGGTGATCAGCATTCCCGGTATCGCCTATGGGAACGGGCTGGTCTTTGTCGGGCTTGCGATGGGGTATGTCATCGGGCGCGCACTGGTCGCATGGCTGTTTCTGCCGCATTATTTCTCCGGGCAGTTCAGCAGCGTCTATCAGTATCTGGGGCAGCGTTTCGGAACGGCAATGGAACGCACGGTTTCCATCACGTTCCTGCTGATGCGTGTTCTGGCCGAAGGGATAAGGATGTTCGCGGGAATGTTGCCGGTTGCGGCCATCCTGACGGCCATGCAGTTTCCCTTGCCACATGTGGTGGTGATGCTGATAATCGTCGGGCTGACCCTGTTCTATACGCTTTTTGGGGGGCTGCGCGCCGTGGTCTGGTCCGATGCGATCCAGCTTGCGGTTTATGTCACCGGGGCCGCGGCCTGTGTCTTCTTGCTGTTTCATCACCAGGCGGCGCAGCAGACGCATATGCTGGTGCATTCGGCACGCTTCCATCTGTTCCAGAAATCCAGCCTGTTTTTCCTTAATCCTTATACACCGCTTGCTGCCATTGTTGGCGGGGCCATCATGTCCATGGCGTCGCATGGCACCGACCAGTTGATGGTGCAGCGCATTCTGGCCGCGCGAAACCTGCCTGATGCGCGCAAGGCCCTGATTGGCAGCGGGTTTATGGTGGGGGGGCTGTTTGCATTGCTGTCGCTGGTGGGCGTTCTGTTATGGGCGCGAAATGGCGGCCGCTCCCTGGCGGAGGTGGGGTTGGGGTCATCGGACGAACTGTTTCCCGATTTCATTGTCCATGGCCTGCCGCATGGGCTTGCCGGATTATTGATTGCAGGATTGCTGAGCGCGACCATGGGGTCGTTGTCGGCCACGCTTAATTCCATGACCAGTGCGACCTTGCTTGATTTTTCCGCATTCTGTGCATGGATGACACGACACCTGCATGTGCGCCCGCTGGCGTTTGCGCGGCTGGTCACGCTGGTGTGGGCTGCGATCCTTGTGCTGGCGGCGTTGGGATTTTCACACAGCCATGGGCCTGCCGTCGTGTTTGGCCTGTCGGTGGCCGCCTGTTCCTATGGCGCAATGCTGGGCGCATTCGTGTTTGCCATGTTTGTTGCCGGGGCGGATGTACGTGATGTCCTGCCTGCGTTCCTGCTGACCCTGGTGGTGGTGTGCTGTGTCATGATGTTCGTTCATCCCTATGGCCATGTCATCGCCTTTTCATGGCTGGTGCCATTCGGGGTGGTGCTGATGTTCGTCTTTGGCATGGTGTCGCGCCAGATCCGACGTTTCCATGCATGAATGCCATGTGATGACACAGATGTGACCGTAATAAGGGGCAGGGGGCGTGCTGTCACGTTTGTGAAGGGCGGCAGTCGCTCTATCCCTTTATTCTTTGGCAGTGTGGCCTTTATTAATGTTCGCCCGAAGGAAACGTCCATGTCCGCATGGATGTAAGAATAAAGAAGCGGACCCAATATATGGCCAAAATCAAGGTAAAAAATCCCGTCGTTGAAATGGACGGGGATGAAATGACCCGCATCATCTGGCATTTCATCAAGGATCGGCTGATACTGCCTTATCTGGACATCGACCTGAAGTATTTCGACCTGGGGATTGTCCATCGTGACGAAACGGATGACCGGGTCACGGTTGAGGCTGCCGAGGCTGTCCGCAAATACGGCGTGGGTGTCAAATGCGCCACCATCACCCCGGACGAGGACCGGGTTAAGGAATTCGGCCTTAAGAAGATGTGGCGTTCGCCCAATGGCACGATCCGCAATATCCTTGATGGTACGATTTTCCGCGAACCCATCATCTGTGCCAATGTGCCGCGTCTGGTGCCGCACTGGACCAAGCCGATCGTCATCGGCCGCCATGCCTATGGCGATATCTATCGTGCGGCTGAAACCCGTATTCCGGGACCGGGCAAGGTCACGCTGCGTTACCAGCCCGCTGACGGCGGGGAGGAGCAGGTGCTTGACGTGCATGACTTCAAGGGGCCGGGCGTGGCGCTGGGTATGCATAATACCCGTGCATCCATCGAAGGGTTTGCCCGCGCCTCGCTCTCTTACGGACGCGACCGTCGGCTTCCGGTCTGCCTGTCCACCAAGAACACGATCCTCAAGGCCTATGACGGGATGTTCAAGGACGTGTTCCAGGAGGTTTATGACCGCGAATTCAAGGCGGAATTCGAAAAGCTGGGCCTGACCTACGAACATCGCCTGATTGACGACATGGTGGCCTGTGCCCTGAAATGGCAGGGTGGGTATGTCTGGGCATGCAAGAACTATGACGGTGACGTGGAGAGTGATATTGTGGCACAGGGCTTCGGCAGCCTTGGCCTGATGACTTCCGTGCTGCTTAACCCCACCGGTGATGTGGTGGAGGCCGAAGCCGCCCATGGCACAGTGACCCGTCACTTCCGTGAACACCAGAAGGGACGCCCCACCAGCACCAACCCCATCGCCTCCATCTTCGCATGGACGCGTGGGCTGGCCTATCGCGGGCGCTTTGACGATACCCCTGATGTCATTCACTTTGCCGAGGCGTTGGAACGTGTCTGCATTGAAACAGTGGAAGGTGGCGAGATGACCAAGGATCTCGCCCTACTGGTCGGAAACGGGACGAAATGGCTCGATACGCAGCCCTTCCTTGATGTCCTTGATGCACGCCTGCGCAAGAAACTGGGCTGACGCATATCTTCAGGGGGCCTTTATGCAGGCCCTTGCCATGGCTGATGTTTCAGGAACGCCGTCACCTCTTCCGGGTGGCGGCGTTCGTGATTATGCGCATGCTCATCCCATCAGAACCGGGAGGGGCCGGAGGAGCGGATCACTTCATGCGACACTGTTCGCAAGGGCGTGTTTGGGGAAGGTGCGGAAAAAGCGGTTTTACCCATTGATATTGAGAATTGTTCTCATATATGGTGATGCGGACTCGCGGCAATGAATGGGTGTTTCATGTTTGTTTGTTCGTGCAACATGCTGACGGATACAGATATAGATATCGCTGTAAGCAATGGGGCCACCCACCCGCGGGAGGTTTATGCGGCAAAAGGATGCAAGGCGCAGTGCGGGAACTGTGTTCCCGGGGTTCTGTGCCTGCTGCGCCGGGCATTGCGCCAGGCGGCACATGAACGGCAGGGAGCAGTGCTCAACCTGGCGGGGACTGGGGGTGGGTTTTCCGCTGGCATGACAGCCATGCCGCAGGAATTGCCCGGATAGGATATCGCCAGACAGGATACCGTCGGACAGGATATCGTCGGATAGAGGGGGGCATCGCCATGCACCAGCCACCCTCGCGGGGTGGCTGGCACAGGCGGTGGCTTATGCTTTCTGCGGCAGCTTACTCTTTTTCGGCTGAAGCGGAGTTGAGCTGGATATAGCGTTCAATTCCGATCATCTTGATCAGGTCGAACTGACGGTCGAGGAAGTCTTCGTGTTCTTCTTCATTGTCGAGGATCTTGAGGAACAGGTCGCGTGAGACGTAGTCGCGCACGCTTTCGCAATAGGCGATGGCTTCACGCAGGTCCGCGATCGCCTTTTCCTCCAGCTTCATGTCGCACTTCAGGATTTCCTCGACATTCTGGCCGATGAGAACCTGATTGTAACGCTGCACGTTGGGCAGGCCACCAAGGAACAGGATGCGTTCAATCAGCCAGTCGGCATGACGCATTTCCTCAATCGATTCCTCATATTCCTTTTTGCCCAGCAGGGTGACGCCCCAGTGGTTGAGGGTACGGGCATGCAGGAAATACTGGTTGATGGCCGTCAGTTCGTTGGTGAGCTGGATGTTGAGATGTTCAATGACCTTGGGATCGCGGATCATGCCTGTTGTCCTTGTCGTGTGGTGGAGTGATCATGAAGGAATGCCCGCGCGGGGCATGGCGTTTCATGACAGGGGCGGCGCCAAGCCTGTCGTCCCCCTCTTCCGGATAGGGCGTATCACCGATATCGCCCAAGGGGAAGGGTTTGCTCAAGTAGAAAGGTCCATGGCAGGCATGTGAATGCAAAATATTGAAATAAACATGCTGCAATGCAACACAACCCGGCGGATCATCTTTCATGTTGCCGATCATTTGCGATATATTCGCATTATTAATGTTTCATGATTGCCATGATGCGAAAATATCTATTGCTGAAACCTTTAAACTCGCATAATTTTTCCATCTGGCCCTACTAAAAACAACAATATGAAAAAATATGGTGCCGTGCCATTGCATTCCTTGCGCCAGAACAGGATGCAGGGCGTGATACCATCGCAAGTGGGAACGAGCAGACATGACGAAGTGGGTATACAGTTTCGGAAACGGCCTTAACGAGGGTCGCGCGGAGATGCGCAACCTCCTGGGCGGAAAAGGCGCGAATCTGGCGGAAATGGCGTCGATCGGCCTGCCGGTCCCGCCGGGCTTCACCATAACGACGGAAGTCTGCTCGGCGTTTTATGACAACGGGCGCAAATATCCTGACGACCTGCATGCCCAGGTCGGTGCGGCGATGCAGCGGATCGAGGAGGCCATGGGCCTGCGTTTTGGCGATGCCGACGCCCCGCTCCTTGTTTCCGTCCGGTCTGGCGCGCGGGTATCCATGCCGGGGATGATGGACACCGTACTCAATCTCGGCCTGAATGACACGACCGTGGAAGGGTTGGCCCGCTCTTCGGGCGATGAACGTTTTGCATGGGACAGCTATCGCCGTTTCGTGCAGATGTACGGTTCCGTCGTCATGGGCGTCGCCCATCACCATTTCGAGGACGTGCTCGACCAGTTCAAGCGGACGCTGGGTGTGGTGGATGATACCGCCATTTCCGCCACGCAATGGCGCGAAGTCGTGAAGGCGTATCACGAGATCATCAGCGAACATACCGGGCAGGAATTTCCCTCCGACCCGCAGGCGCAGTTGTGGGGCGCGATCGGGGCCGTGTTTGGTTCATGGATGAACCCGCGCGCCAATACCTATCGTAAGCTGCATGATATCCCGGCCTCATGGGGGACGGCGGTTAACGTGCAATCGATGGTATTTGGCAATATGGGCGATGACTGCGCAACCGGCGTATGTTTCACGCGCGATCCCTCCACCGGTGAAGACGTGTTCTATGGCGAATACCTCGTCAATGCGCAGGGCGAGGACGTGGTGGCCGGGATTCGCACCCCGCAACCGATGTCGCGCGCACGGGCGGAGGAAGGGCAGAATCCGATGGAAACGGTGCTGCCCGATGCCTATGCCGAATTGTTGCGGGTGCGCTCCTTGCTGGAGGGGCATTACCATGACATGCAGGACATCGAATTTACGGTGCAGCGCAACGTGCTGTATCTGCTACAGACACGCAATGGCAAGCGCACGGCGGCAGCGGCGCTGAAAATTGCCATCGACATGGCGCGTGAAGGGCTGATTTCCAAGGAAGACGCCATCTGCCGCGTGCCAGCGACGTCACTGGATCAGTTACTGCATCCCGCCCTTGATCCCAAGGCGGAGCGTGTGCAGCTTACCCGTGGGCTGCCTGCGTCGCCGGGTGCGGCCTCTGGCGCGGTCGTGTTCACGGCGGAGGAATGCGAGGCCCGCGCCGCCCGTGGCGAGGATGTCATTCTGGTGCGTGTCGAAACCTCGCCCGAGGACGTGCATGGCATGCACGCCGCGCGTGGTGTGCTGACGGCACGTGGTGGCATGACGTCGCACGCGGCCGTGGTTGCCCGTGGTATGGGGCGCGTATGTGTCGCCGGTGCCGGCAGCGTGCATATCGATTACACCACGATGGTCATGACGATCGACGGCCATTCCATCGCGGAAGGGGAATGGATCACGCTCGATGGCAGCACGGGGGCAGTCTATCTCGGGCGTGTCGCGACCATCCCCCCCATCCTGTCAGATGATTTCAACACGTTGATGGGCTGGGCCGATGCCACCCGGCGCCTTGGTGTGCGTGCAAATGCCGAAACTCCTGATGATGCGAAGACCGCGCGTCGTTTCGGGGCGGAAGGGATCGGGCTGGCCCGCACGGAACACATGTTCTTTGGCCCCGACCGCATCGGTCTTGTGCGCCAGATGATCATCGCGGATGACGAGGCCGTGCGGCAGCGTGCGATCAATGCACTTCTGACGTTCCAGCGCGATGATTTCGTCAGCATCTTCCGCATCATGGCCGGCCTGCCGGTAACGGTGCGCCTGCTTGATCCTCCCCTGCACGAGTTCTTGCCGCACGCGGAGGGGGAAATCGCGGAAGTGGCCACGGCTCTGGGCCGGACGGTTGAGGAAATCCGTGCCCGTTGTGCTTCCCTGGCTGAAGCGAACCCGATGCTGGGTCATCGCGGGTGCCGTCTGGGCCTGACGAACCCGGAGATCTATGCAATGCAGGTCCGTGCCCTCATAGAGGCCGCGTTGCAGGTTTCTGACGAGACGGGCAAGGGCATCGTGCCTGAAATCATGATCCCGCTGGTCGCGACCAAGGCGGAACTGGAGGTCGCGCGACGGGCGGCGGAGGCGGAAATCATCTCCGTGCTGCAAGAACGTGGCGCCTCCCTTGATTACCGTATCGGCACGATGATCGAACTGCCCCGTGCCGCGATCCAGGCAGGCGAAATCGCACATCATGCGGATTTCTTCTCCTTCGGCACCAATGATCTGACACAGACGACCTTTGGCCTGTCGCGTGATGATGCGGGTTCGTTCCTGCCGTTCTATGTCGATCATGGGCTGTTGCCCAAGGATCCGTTTGTGTCCATCGATCGTGATGGTGTGGGGGCCCTGGTGCGTATGGGTGTGGAGCGTGGGCGTGCCACGCATCCGGGCCTGAAGCTGGGGATCTGTGGCGAACATGGGGGAGACCCGGATTCGATCGCGTTCTTTGAGGCGGTCGGGCTGGATTATGTCTCGTGCTCGCCCTTCCGTGTGCCGGTGGCCCGTCTTGCCGCGGCGCAGGCGGCACTGGCCCATCGCAAGGAAAATGCGGCAGCGTAAAAGCGCGGAGGCAGGCGGTGCCGTCATTATGGCGGCGGCACCGCACTGTATAGAGGCATATGAATAGTCAGCCGATTGTCCTGCATCTGGTGTCGGAGGCTACGGGCCAGACACTCGAAGCGGTTGTGCGTGCCTGTGGTGCGCAGTTTCGGGATTCGTCCTTTATCCAGCGCAACTGGAATCTTGTCCGTTCCCAGATACAGGTCGGGCGTGTTCTGGCGGGGATCGCGGCGGAACCTGGCCCCGTCCTTTCCTCTCTTACGACGCCAAGCCTGCGAGAAGCCCTGCGGACGGGATGTCGCAGCATGGGCGTGCAGGTGGAAAATATCCTCGACAGTACTATATATTTTCTGGAACGCGAAACCGGGACACGTGCGGAACGCCATCCCGGCGGTCAGTATGTCATGGATGATGAATACCGACGGCGGATTGACGCGATGCAATATGTCATCGGTCATGATGACGGGCAGCGGGTCAAATCCCTCGAAGATGCGGATGTGGTACTGGTGGGGGTTTCGCGAACATCGAAAACCCCGACCTGTTTTTATCTTGCCAATCGTGGGGTGCGCGCGGCGAATGTTCCGCTGGTGCAGGGGGTGGCGCTTCCCGATGGATTGCTGGAATACAGGGGAACGGTGGTCGGACTGATGATCGACCCGCATACGCTGGTGGAAATCCGTAGGTCGCGTGTGGGGATGATGCTGCCGGGGCGTAAGTTCGCCCGACGCCGGGTGTCAGATGAATCCATGCGCCCATATGTTGACCCGACACGCGTACAGGAAGAATTGGTCTGGGCGCGGCGGTTATGTGCCCAGCATGGCTGGCCGGTCATTAACGTGACGCATCGTTCGGTGGAAGAAACCGCAGCGGCGATCATCGACATGATGTCGCATCCCCCGTTGCGCCGGATGACAAATCCCGTGGATGCAGAGCGCACAGGCGACATTCGCGGAAATTCCTGAAATCGCGCAGGGTATCTGCAATCATTCCTGATAATACAGGGATGTATACAGGCGTGTCGTTTTATTCGGGCGGCATTCCTGTTTTCAAAGATCGCGTATTTACAAAAGCATTTACGGGATTCGTCGATGTATCTTTTGAATGAAAGTAATCGACCAGTCGCATTATTTTATCACGAATATGTGATGATAAGAAGGGCATCCTCCCTGCGATCACGGGTGGCGCGGGTTACGGGCGTAAATGAAGAATTTGAAGTTATTTACTGAAACATAGATAAAACTAGTATCTTTTTTTTCTCTTTCGCACGCTTGGGACGGATGTTATGACGTCCATATGCGGATGACTTTACATACTGATTACGCCTTGCGGACATTATTTTATGTGGGACTGCATACAGACCGCAGGGTCTCGATACGCGAAGTCGCGAATGCATACGGCATTTCTGAAAATCACCTCGTCAAGGTCATACATAAACTTGGGCGTGGTGGCTTCATTCAGACGATGCGTGGACGCGGCGGCGGATTAACACTGGCACGTGCGGCGGATGAAATCCGAATTGGTGATGTTGTTCGCTATACCGAAGAAGATATGAACCTTGTCGCGTGTGAACCCACGACTGTTGATGGCCGTTCCTGCGTTCTGGCGCGACATTGCCGCCTGCGTGGATTACTGGGTCAGGCAATCGACGCGTTCATGATGGTGCTGGACGGGGCCACGCTGGGCAGTTTGCTGACCGATGAGGACTGCGTCGTTCTGCGGCAGATTTTCGCCATTACACAGGTTGTGGATACAGAAAAACCTGATCATATGGCGCAATAGTATTTTATGGCATGTATTTTATTAATGATAATATAAAAAATCATAAATATGAAAATTTCAGAGCATATTTTATAAATAAAATATATGAATGTGTTTTTTTAAATTTTGATATCAATAACCGTCAGAAGTCGTTTAAAAATTTACAGAAGTCACATCAATGTATAATAAAGAATATTAGAGATTTTTTTTGTTATTCACCTACTGGGATCATAAAAATTTCTTGAGAGTATTTTTCAAATATATTGGGAAATACTCTACTTATTAAAAATAATGGTAAATAATAAAAACCCATCACCTGTCGATGGGGTGATTCCAAATCATTTCTTAAATTCAACGTGATTTCAGGTGATTTTTCTAACGTCATACCCACGGCGGCCATGTTCTTGCGATTTGCATAATAGCCCATGGGCAGGCTTTGTGTTATCGGTCGTGTTTCCTTAATGTTCTGGGGGGGGCGGAACATGGCGCAACGGGCAGGCAGCGCGGATATGCCGCTGCATGGGGGACGGGTGCCCCAATGGCTGGGACAGCGTATGGCCCGTCTTGGCGGTATTATCGCGCAGGCCATCATCCATCATTACGGACGTGATGAATTCCTTCGGCGCCTTGCCCATCCCTTCTGGTTTCAGTCCTTTGGCGCGGTCATCGGCATGGACTGGCATTCCTCTGGCATTACGACAAGTGTGATTGGTGCGCTCAAGCGGGGGCTGGCTCCAGTATCGCATGAACTTGGGCTGCATGTCTGTGGCGGCAGGGGGCGGCATTCGCGCCGTACGCCCGATGAACTGTTGCTGGTGGGCGAACGGACCGGCGGGGATGCCGCTGCGTGGGTACGGGCCAGCCGGCTGGTTGCAAAGGTGGACAGCGCGGCTGTGCAGGACGGGTTTGACCTGTATCTGCATGGCTTCATCGTTACGGATGATGGAAACTGGACCGTCGTGCAGCAGGGTATGAACGGCACGCACCGCCTTGCACGGCGTTATCACTGGCTGTCAGAAGGATTACGCAGTTTCGTGGAGGCGCCGCATGCTGCCATAGAAGGACGGCGGCAGGGACAGATCGTCAATCTGACGGATCATCGCGCCGCGTCTTCGCGTTTGGGGCAACTCGAACTGCTTGGCAATCTGGGGCCGGATCGCATTGTGGACGAAGTCGCGCGTCTGCGTGGGACGGCAACGCCGGGCAGCATGGATATGCCATTCCTGCCTCATCTGCTGATGCCCGCTCATCATGACGTGCGACCGGCCGATGTTGTCCTGCGTCGCCTGCATGGCGCGCTGGCCGCGGCGGCACAATGCGGACCACAGGATTTTGCCGAACTGCTGTTGGTGCCCGGTGTCGGCGCACGCACCGTGCTGTCACTGGCGCAGGTGGCGGAGGTTGTGCATGGCGCGCCCTGCCGTTTTTCGGACCCGGCACGCTTTTCCCTTGCCCATGGGGGGAAAGATCGCGAACCCTATCCTGTGCCGGTTGCAGTTTATGACCGCACGATTTCGGTCATGAAAGCGGCGGTCGCTGCGGCAAAGCTGGGGAATGAAGAGCGTCTTGACGCCATCCGCCGCCTTGACCGGCAGGCCCGGCGCCTTGAACGTCATGCTACCGGCCCGTCGCTGCCGCAATTCATCGCGGGTGAACGTCATCGCTCCCACGCATATGGCGGGCGTTCCGTTTTCGGCCATGAGCCCCCACCGACATTGGGGATGGAGTGCGGAGGATGAACGCCCCTGTCACCGCACGTCGGTGCGCATGGGTGGGCAACAATGCGTTGCTGGCCACCTATCATGACGAGGAATGGGGACAGCCCGTACATGATGGACGCGCCCTGTGGGAGGGGCTGATGCTGGAGGGATTCCAGGCGGGCCTGTCGTGGGTCACGGTCCTGAAACGGCGTGAGGGTTTCCGCCGTGCCTTTGCCGGTTTTGATCCCGTACGTGTCGCGGCGTTCGATGAAGGCGACATCGCCCGCCTGATGGCTGATCCGGGCATCATTCGCGCACGGCGCAAGATCGAGGCCACGATTGGCAATGCCCGTGCCCTGTTGCGCATGCACGAACAGGGCGAGGATTTTGCGACATTCGCATGGAGCATGACGCCTGACGGCCCTGTCCATAACCGTACAGGACAGGTACAGGCGCAATCCCCCCTGTCCCAGGCGATGTCGGCAGCCCTGCGCGCGCGCGGGTTCCGTTTTGTCGGACCGGTTATCGTCTATGCCTGGATGCAGGCGATGGGGATGATCGTGGATCATGACCCCGGATGCATCCATTATCCAGACATGGCGCCGCCCGAATACGCGGCCCGAAGGAATTCGCGCGCCCGGGGATAGTCATCGGACCACTGGATCGGGCCATTGCGGTCAAGGAAAGCGGGGATATCCACGATGATCTGCTCGGCTTGCTCCATGCAGGCAAGGGCCTCCATCCGTCGTGGCGACAGGGTGGTCAGGGCTTGCCCCGCGCCAGACCTGGTGCAGATATTGTGCAAGGTGCGTGCGGTTGCCAATGGATCGCGCGTCAGCGTTTCGAAAGCCCCCAATGCCGCAAGTAATTGCTGACGTTCAGGCAGCGATATATCGGCACGATCCGCCAGCCGATGCAGGCGTTCCACCAGTCGTCCCAGTGAAATTGCCGCAAGTGCCGCATCGACGTAAAGGTTCGTTACCTCCGCAGGGGCGCAGAATGACAGCCGCATGGCAAGGCGTGCGACTTTTTGCAGTTGCAGGTGTTCCCAGACGATCCACTGCCCCTGAAAGGAAGCCCGTGCAAGTGCGAGGCTGCGGACACTGCGGGAAAGTGACGCCACCAGCCGTGCCCCGTCCAGCCGATGGTTTGGTGGGAGGATGACGCGGAACGACAGGACCAGCATACAGCACCCCATCAGGATCGCCACCCATTCGTTCATGAGTGGGATGTCATTGTAATGGATCGGGTTATTGACCTGCAGCATGATTGTGGAAAACACGGAATACCCGAATGCGGCGATCCCCAGACGGGGATTGAACTGCAACCATATGCCCGGCAGCAGGAACAGGCCAAGGCTGAGGCATAACAGGGGATAGCCATCAATCCGGGGCAGTATGAACAGGTGGCACAGCAACCCCGCCGGCACGCCAAGTGCGGTCCCACTGGCCAGAAGCCCTGATGCCCGTGATGCGGATGGTGCGGTGGACAGCAGGCTGGAGGCTGCGACGACATACAGCATCATCATCGGCCCCCCCGTCCAGTGCAGGACATACCATGCAAGGCCAGCCAGCAGGGTTGTCAGTGCGCCTCGTGCGCCATTGCGCAGGGCTGTTGGCCACTCCATATAAGGTCGCAGGCGCAGGCTGCGGTCATTGCCCCCGCGATGGGCAAGGTCGCACAGCGCATGTTCCAGTCGCGACAGAAGATCACGCGCATCATCAAGGAAAAGCAGTTGCCGGGGGGAAGGGCTGTGTTCCGCCTGTTCCAGCAGGGCTTCGCGCGTGTTGGCGATATGCCGGCAGGCAGGCGGGCACCCTTCGGACAGGGGTACATTCTCCATCGTCTGAAGCAACGTGCGCATCAGTTCCGCGATCCGCCCGTCGGCCGGGGGGGCGTCCTGTGACGCCGATACGGGAACGGCCCCCAAGGCAATGACGGCATGGGGATGATATGACGCAACAATGCCCGACAGGCGTGCAAGCCCTGCGCGGATTTCGCGGTGGCGGACGCTGATGTCGTAATTGTCCGTTGCGGCATATTCCACCGCATCGGACAGGCTGGCGATCCGCGCGAGCATGCCTGCGCGCTGTGCATGGAATGCGCCATCCGTCGTGGTGCTCGCCCCCCCGTCATGGCGTGACAGGACATAACGGATGGTATCGCAGAACACGGTGCGGATCTGTTCCAGCAGCGGGTCGGAGCGACGGGGGGAGGTAACCAGAAAGACCGCCGCCGTGGTCACGATGCCAACCACCACGGCGGACAGGCGTGACAGCGCGCTGAGGAAGATGCCATCGGGATCGCCAAAGGCGGGGGCCGCGATGATGACGATGGTATATCCCGTCAACACGGCGGCATAGGCGCGGAAAAGCCGCAGGAAAGTGGCCGCCATGCATGCCAGCCCCACCGTGACTGACAATCCCATGATGTAAAGGATGGGCGACTGTACAAAGGTTGCCATCAGCGCGACGCTGATGATCGCGCCCAGGACCGTCCCGATCATGCGCCAGATGCTTTTGGATACCAGCGCGCCAACCGTCGGGTTGGCGACAATCATGACGGTGGTGACGGAACTCATCGGGGACTGCAACTGGAAACTGAAGGCCAGAAACAGTGCGATGCTCATGGACACCAGTACGCGTGCGCTGAATGCCGCCGTGGCCATGAAGGATCGCCATTGCCCATCGTTGCGAAAGATGTCGTACAGGCGTGACAGGTATTTTACCAACGCGCGCCCCCATGCCGGATGCGGCAAGGGCGACCGGGAAATAGGGGGGGCGCGATGGACCGGGACATAAAGGAAGGGGACATGGACAGTCATCCGCTGGGAAGAGCCACATTAGTTTCATAACAATGATTGCCATGTCAATGTTATGTGTGCATTGGAAATGCCTGCGCCGGGCGTGCGGGGATGCCGTGCAGAATTCCGGCACCCCGGCCACCTTCCTTCATGATATCGAAGGCCCACCACGACAGATACGTTGGAGCATCATGTCAGTACGTTCCCCCATGCCCGATCTCGAAGGAAGCGGTTTTCAGGACATGCGCATAACGTTCCTGATGATGCGCCTGTCCAATACGTGGCGCCTTGTGCTTGATCGTGCCATCCGCCCCGAGGGGATGAGCATGGCGATGATGCGTCCACTGGCCTATCTGATGATGATGCCCGATGGTGTATCGCAGCGTGACCTGGCGCAGGCGATGAATACCGACAGTTCCGCGCTGGTGCGCGTGCTTGACCTGCTGGAGAAGGAAGGACTGGTCGAACGCCGTCCCGATCCGGTGGACCGGCGCGTCAAGAGCCTGTTCCTGACCCCTGGTGGCAAGCACAGATGCGCGCGCCTGCATGAAATCTGTGCCGAATTGGAGGGGCGCCTGCTGTGTGACATTCCCACCGACATGATGGGGCAGACGGTGCACGCGCTTTCGCGGATCTTGCGTTACGCGGAAATGCTGTCGCAGGAGGAGAACGAGCCCACATCCTGCACCAGTCTGCCGCGGGGTAAGCCATCGGAAAGGGGGGGCTGATGCCCGTGTTGTCATCTGCGGCAGGGATGATATTTCCCCATGGATCATCGCGGAACACGTTAAGGGCCCGGTTGTGGGATCGCCTGTGGGCGTTAATCGATTTGAATATGTAATCGGCTGTTGCCCGATCCCTGTTATACACTGTAATGGCCGTTATAACGTTGTTGCCCGTACTGGTGGTGTCAGGGCAGGTCGCGCGTAAAAGATTGATGGGAGCAGGATATTTGTCGCGTCTTTGCACGAAGAATCCGCGCGTATGCACCGGTGTGTGCGCGTGAATACCCGTGACCTGCTGATTGGTGCCGGGCTTGCCATCATGATTGCTGGTGGCGGGGCGGCGTGGTTCTATATCGCGCATCGCGATGTACTCCCGATGGGCATTGCGCGGGCGAACGGGCGGCTGGAACTTGCCCGTATCGACATCGCGGCGAAATATCCCGGTCGTGTCACCGAACTTGCGTTTTCCGAAGGAGATGATGTCACCGCGGGGCAGGTCCTCGCGCGTGAGGACGATGCAGAGGCCCGGGCGCAGCTTGCTGCGGCAAACGCGCAGGTACTCCAGGCGCATGAGATGATGCAGCGCGCGCAGGCCGAACGCATCGCACAGCAGGCAGCAACCCATCTGGCACAGCTTGAACTTGACCATGTGCATGTAATGGCGCGCCAGCACCTTGTCTCTGATATGGAGGTGCAGCAGCGGCAGGCGGAGTACGACGCCCATGATGCGGCGTTACAGGCGGCAGGCCATGCAGTGGCGGCGGCAGACGCGGCCATGCAGGCCGCGCAGGCACAGGCCGATCGCGCCGGGACGGTCGTTGGTGACATGGTCCTGCATGCCCCGGTATCCGGGCGCATTGAATATCGCATCGTGGAAAAAGGAGCCGTGGTGCCCGGTGGGGGCCGTATTGGCGCCATGCTGGACCCGTCTGACATGTATCTTACGGTTTTTTACCCGGCAGGGGTCGCAGGGGGGCTGCATGTGGGCGACCAGGCGCGCATCGTGCTTGATGCGCTGCACCGGCAGGTCATCCCCGCCAGGGTTTCCTTTGTTGCACCCGAAGCGCAGTTTACACCGAAATATGTTGAAACGACGACTGAACGTGAAAAGCTGGTCTATCGCGTGAAACTTCAGGTCTCGCCGGAAACGGCACGGCAATATGGGACGATGCTGAAATCCGGCATGACGGGTGATGGCTATGTCCGTGCCGATCCCACCATACGGTGGCCCGACAGCCTGTTTCTTGCCAATGCGAAGTGACCATGGGCGCGGGCACGCAACATGACACGGGAATTGTCATCAGGGGGCTGTCGCATCGCTATGGCGCGGTAAAGGCGCTCGATGACATCTCGCTCTCCCTTCCGGCGGGCACGACCATTGGCCTTGTGGGACCAGATGGGGTGGGCAAATCCACCTTGCTGGGCCTGATCGCGGGGGTTCGCCGCATGCAGGCGGGGCGGATCGAGGTGCTGGGTACCGACATGGCCGGGCGTGCGCAGCGCGAAGCCTTTTTGCCGCGTGTCGCATTCATGCCGCAAGGGTTGGGTCGCAACCTGTACCCGACCCTGTCGGTATGGGAAAATGTTGATTTCTTTGCCCGTCTGTTCGGCCTTGCAGCGCAGGAGCGCGAGGAGCGCATCACCCGCCTGCTGGAGGCGACGGGTCTTGCCCCGTTTCCCGACCGTCCGGCAGGTCATCTGTCGGGGGGCATGAAGCAGAAGGTCAGCCTGTGCTGTGCGCTGGTGCATGACCCGGACCTGCTGATCCTGGACGAGCCCACGACCGGTGTGGACCCGCTGTCGCGCCAGCAGTTCTGGACGCTGGTGAACCAGTTGCGTGGCGAACGTCCCACCATGACGGTCCTGGTCTCCACCGCGTATATGGAGGAGGCGGAGCATTTCGCCTATCTCGTCGCGATGGATGCGGGGCACGTGCTGATTGCGGACCAGACGGCCAACGTGCTGGCGCGAACGCACACCACATCGCTGGAGGCGGCGTATATTTCCCTCCTGCCTGCGGAAAAACGCGCCAATGCCACCGGTTTTTCCATCCCGCCCTATCATGATCCCGGCACGGCCCCCGCCATCATGGCGCAGAACCTGACCAAGCGGTTCGGTGATTTTGTCGCAGTGGATAATGTCAGCTTCCGCATCGGGCGGGGGGAGATATTCGGCTTCCTCGGCTCCAATGGCTGTGGCAAGTCCACGACCATGAAGATGCTGACCGGCCTGCTTGACGCCAGTAGCGGGACGGCGGAACTGTTCGGTCGTGCCATCACACCTGGCGATATGTCCACGCGCATGCGCATTGGTTACATGTCGCAGTCATTTTCGCTGTATGAGGAACTGAGCGTCCGGCAGAACCTGCGGCTTCAGGCGCGGCTTTATCGGATCCCTGCGCGCGATGCGACGCGGCGTGTGACGCAGGCATTGTCGGATTTCGAACTTGATGGCGTGGCCGATGTCCGTCCATCCGCCCTGCCGTTGGGTATTCGCCAGCGCCTTCAGCTTGCTGCGGCGTGTATCAATAATCCTGAAATCCTGATCCTTGACGAACCGACCTCCGGCGTGGACCCGGCGGCGCGTGACATGTTCTGGCGGCATCTGATCAAACTGTCACGGCAGGATCATGTCACGATCTTCGTTTCCACACACTTCATGAACGAGGCTGCACGCTGCGACCGGATTTCGCTGATGCATCGTGGCCGTGTGCTGGCGGTGGGCACCCCTGCGGAACTGGTCCACAGGCGCGGGGCAACAGATCTGGAGGCGGCGTTCATTGCCTACCTCAAGGAAGCGGAGGCCGAACCTGCCGGGACACCTGCGGCCGTCGCGCCGTCGCATCACGGGCATGCGTGGAAATGGCGGGGATGGCGTGGCGGGACGTGGCTGCCACGTGCATGGGCCTTTGCCCGGCGCGAGGCGGTGGAACTGCTGCGGGACCGTATGCGCCTGACCTTTGCCATCATCGGTCCGGTCGTGCTGCTGCTGATTGCCGCGTCGAGCATTTCCTTCGACGTTAATGGCGTATCCTTTACCGTGTGCGATCATGACCGTACCAGCATCAGCCATGACCTGATCGACAGTTTCCGTGGGTCGCCTTATTTCGTCGAAGCCGCACCATCCGAAGATCCGGCACGGATGGACCGTGCCCTGCATGACGGGCGTGCACAGCTGGGGCTGGATATCCCGCCCGGCTTTGCACGGGATATGGAGGCGGGGCGCCGTCCTGCCATTGGTGTGGTCATCGACGGTGCGGTGCCGTTCCTTGCGGCTGATGTGCGGGCCTATGTCGAAGGGGTGCTGGCGCAGTACGCGATGACGCTGGGGCGTGAACTGCCGCAGGCGGTGCGCGTGCCCGTCGTGCTGGAACCACGCTTTATCTATAATCAGGAATTCCGCAGTATCTATGCCATGACACCGGGGATGGTCATGCTGGCGCTGATCCTTATTCCCACGATGCTGACCGCACTTGGGGTCGTGCGGGAAAAGGAAATCGGCTCCATCGTCAATCTCTATGCCTCGCCCGCCACAGTGGGGCAGTATCTGGTGGGCAAACAGGCCCCGTATGTTGCGCTGGCGACATGCAGTTATGTCGTGCTGGTGGTGCTGTCGGTTCTTGTGCTGGGTGTCCCGCTTAAGGGATCGTTCATCGCACTTAGTATCGGGGCCCTTTTGTTCATACTTGGCGCCACAGGACTGGGGATGCTGATCTCCACCTTTGTCAATTCGCAGGTTGCGGCCATTTTTGGCACGGCCATCATCTGCCTGATCCCGGCGGTGAATTTCTCTGGCATGTTATATCCATCCTCCACCCTGACGGGGCTGAGCCGCCTTGTCGGGTTCGGGTTTCCGGCCGCATGGTTTCAGTTGATCAGCCTTGGCAGCTTTACCAAGGGCATGGGCGTTTTTGCCTTTATGCGGATGTATGCGGCGCTGGCGGGATTTGCCGCGTTCTACATGCTTGGCGCGCGCCTGCTGCTGAAGAAGCAGGAAGCATAGCCCCCGATGGGACGCTGGATCATCAATGTCGGCCTGCTGTGCGGCAAGGAGTTCCGCAGCCTGTTCAATGATGTCATCCTGCTCGGGCTGATTGTCTTTGCCTTTACGGCCGGGGTGTTGCTGGTGGCGAACGGGGTGCGTACCGATGTCTCCAACGCCACCATCGCCTTTGTGGATGAGGACCATTCCGCCCTGTCGCGTCGTCTGCATGATGCGGTGCTGTCACCTTATTTCAAGCCACCAGCCCTGATCGCGCGGGAGGATGCGTCGCGTCTGATGGACCGGGGCGATTATATCTTCGTCGTCGATATCCCCCCCCGGTTCGAGGCTGATGTGCTGGCGGGGCGCGCGCCTGCGGTGCAGATTCTGGTGGACGCCACGGCGATGACGCAGGCGGGGCTTGGCACGACGTATCTTGACGGAATTTTCATGGGAGAGGTCGAATCCGTCCTGCATTCGGCCCATCTGTCCGATGTCATCCCGTTTCGGGCTGAAAGCCGCATCCGCTTTAACCCCAACGGGGAATCGCAGTGGTTCACATCCGTGATGCAGATCGTGACGAACATTACCATCCTGTCGATCATTCTGGTGGGGGCGGCGGTCATCCGTGAGCGTGAGCATGGCACGATCGAACATCTTCTGGTCATGCCTGTTTCCGCCAGCGAGATTGCGATTTCCAAGATCGCGACCAACGGGTTCGTGATCTTTGTCGCCACCATGCTGTCATTATGGCTGGTGGTGCATGTATGGCTTGGCGTGCCGCTGGCGGGATCGGTTCCGCTGTTTGCAGGATGCGCGCTGATCTATCTGTTCTCGGTGACGTCGCTTGGGATCATGTTGGCGACAGTGGCGCCGACGATGCCGCAGTTCGGGCTGCTGGCGGTGCCGGTCTATGCCGTGGCCTATCTTTTGTCGGGGGCGGCGACGCCGGTGGAAAACATGCCCACCGTGATCCGCATGATCGTGCGGTTCCTGCCCACGACACAGTTCGTGAACCTGTCGCAGGCCATTCTTTATCGCGGCGCGGGGCTGGGGACGATTGCTGTCCCATTGCTGACGATCGTGGTGACGGGGGTGGTCTTCCTGTTCTGTGCGCTCATGCGCTTCCGCTCCATGCTGGCAAGGCAGGGATAATGAAAAAGAGACTTTCGCGTAACATCAGCCTTGTGGCCGGGCTTGTGGTTACGGCGATGGCCGGTGGATGTTCGCCGTTCCATACCGCCGTGCCCTTATCGCGTGTGACACCCCCGTCGCATTTCGTGCAGGCCCCGGCCGGAACCGACCCGGCGACGGACCTTACGACATGGTGGCGATCATGGAATGACCCGGCCCTGACCCGGATGGTGGAGGCGGCACTTGCCGCAAATCCAGACATCCGTATTGCCCGTGACAATGTACTGCAGGCGCGTGCGGCGCATGTGATCGCGCGTTCGGCGCTGTATCCCACGGTCGGGGCGACAGGGAACATTGGCGGTGGCGGGATGAGCTGGCGCAATCCTGCCGCCCTGTCACAGATGTCCGACGGCGACCCGGCCAATGATGGCCATCTGGCAGGGATCGGGGCATCGTGGGAACCGGACCTGTTCGGTGGTCGCCATGCCGACAGCCGGGCCGCACGTGCGTTGATGTTGGGACAGCAGGCTGCATATCATGGCATGCAGATGCTGGTTGCGGCGGATGTGGCGGAAAACTATCTCCGGGCGCAGGGGATACAGCGTCAGATCGACCTGCTTGATCGCAGTCTTGGTATATTGCAACGCCTGCGCACCTATACTCAGGCGCGTTTTGCGGCGGGGCAGGCGGTTTCGGCCGACATGCGCGCCGTGGATGAAAAACTGTCGCTTCAGCAGGCGCAACGTCCGTTGTTGGTGGCGGAATATGACCTGCATCGGCGCAGGCTTGCGATCCTGTCAGGCCAGGCGCCTGAAAGTGCGCCCTCACTGCCGTCGCCAGGCGCGTTCTTTGTGCCAGCCGCCCCCGTGGGGGAGATGCCCGACAGCGTGCTGGCCCGACGTCCCGATGTGCTGGCACGACGTGACGAGGTGGACGCGGCGCTGCAACGGCTCAAAAGCGCCAAGACAGACCTGTTGCCCCGTTTCGGGCTGGAATTTTTCGGGGGGGACGGGCGATTGCGCTTTGACGGTATTCCCGGGCTTTCGGGTACCGGTGGCCTGATCGCGCTGACGACTTACCTGCCGATCTTTACTGCCGGGCGGGTGCATGCACGCATCCATGCCGCCCATGCCCGCCTGGATGCCGCCGTGGCCGGGTATGACCGCACCGTCCTCAATGCTCTGGCAGAAGTCGAAGATGCGTATGAGGCCCGCACCAGTGCCGATGCCCGTGGCCATGACCTTGCCATTGCCGTGTCACAGGCGGGAAGTAACGTGCGCGATGTGACAGGCCTGTATGAAGGGGGGCAGCGCATGATGCAGGACATCCTGCGTGCCCGCCTTGATGAACTTGATGCGCGTGAACAGGTTCTGCGTAATGAGGAGATGCAGACATTGGCGAGCATCCATCTGGCGCGGGCGCTGGGTGGGGGCTGGGCACACGATGTCGGCGACGCCGCGCCTTTATCGTCGCAAGGGCATGCCCGGCCACATGGGTAATGCGCGCCAGTCAGGGGAGGATGCTGGCGGATGCCGGTTTCACTGGCCTTCCTGACCGTCGGGGCCTCCATCGCCATGGCGGTGGTCCTGATCCAGCGATGCAGGCTGCATCCGTTCATCGCCCTGTTCGTGACGTCGCTGTTCCTTGGCCTGTGCGCCGGCATGTCGCCCACGCATGTGATCGCTGCCTTTGAAAATGGGGCGGGGCAGGTTCTGGGGCAGGTCGCGTCGGTCATCGCGCTTGGTGCGATGTTGGGAAAGATGCTGGAGGTTTCAGGTGGAGCGGACCAGATTGCACTGACGGTCGTGCGTCTGTCGGGGCGGCGGCACATGGCATGGGCCATGATGGTGATCGGGCTGCTGGTCGGGATTTCTGTCTTCTTTACGGTCGGTTTTGTCGTTCTTGTCCCCCTGGCGATGTCGGTTGCGCGGCGGACCGGGTTGCCGATGCTGCGCGTGGCGCTGCCGATGACGGCAGCCCTGTCGGTGGTGCAGGGGCTGGTCCCGCCGCATCCCGGGGCAATGTTCGCGCTTGCGGCCTATCATGCGGATATCGGTCATCTGATCATGCTGGGTATTGCACTAAGCATTCCCATCGCCATCATATCCGGCCCGCTTTATGCAGCATTCATCGTTCCACGTCTGGCGGCCAACCCACATGATGCGGTTGCGGTCGCACCATCGCCCGCCCGGCGGTCCATGCCATCGTTTGCTGTCACGCTGCTGACGATGGTGGCGCCTGTCGCGCTGATGATGGGGGGATCCGTCGCGCGATTGGCCTGCGCACCGGGCAGTATATCGGGCACGGTCCTGCGTTTCGCCGGAGATGCCAATGTGGGGTTGGTGCTTTCGGTTATCCTGTCTTTCTATACCCTTGGCCTGCGGCAGGGGATGTCACGGCAGGAGATACTGCGGCTGAGTAATGACAGCCTTGGGCCACTGGCGTCATTGTTTCTGATGATTGGTGCAGGCGGCGGGTTCGGTCAGGAACTGATGGATAGCAGCCTGTCCACCACCATCACGACGGCTGCGATCGGGATGCATATTCCCGTCCTGCTGCTGGCGTGGCTGATGGCGGCGGCTCTGCGCCTTGCGGTGGGGTCGGCTACGGTTGCAATGGGGACCACCGCGGGTGTCGTCGGGCCGATGCTGTTGCATGGGCAGGGCGTGTCGCCAGAACTGATGGTCATCGTCACCGGCGCGGGGGCGGTGATGTTCGGACCATTGAATGATTCGGGCTTCTGGCAGGTCAAGGAGGCACTGGGCCTGAGCGTGCCGCAAACAATTGCCACGTGGTCGGTGATTGAAACGCTGATCGGGGTGAGCGGGCTGGTCCTGTGTGGCGTACTGTCGTGGGTCGGGCTGGGATAGGGGGGCTTTTTTTGAAACAGGTGGTGTTCCTGGCCTCTGGACGCCCTTGGATACAGATTTACCCGAATGCCTGTGCTATTGCCGCGATTGCTGGTTCAGGGAACCGGCGGCCGGACCTGGCCTGCCGGTTCCCGAAGGTTTCAGCGTCCGTACCGTACGAGGCCCAGATCCTCGAACGGGATTTCCGGCATGCGCCCGGACATGATATCCGCCAGCACACGGCCCGACCCGCAGGCCATGGTCCAGCCCAGCGTCCCATGGCCGGTATTGAGGAACAGGTTATCATAACGCGTGCGACCGATGATGGGCGTGCCATCGGGCGTCATGGGGCGCAGGCCCGTCCAGAATGTGGCATCCGACAGGTTGTTGCCACCGGGGAACAGGTCCGTCAGGGAATGTTCCAGCGTTTCGCGCCGGGGTTTGCGCAGGCGTGTGCTGAACCCGGCCAGTTCGGCTGTCCCGCCCACACGGGTCCGGTTGCCAAGGCGGGTGATCCCGATCTTGAACGTTTCATCCATCACCGTGGAAACCGGCGCGCGCGCCTCGTTAATGATCGGGGTGGTGATGGAGTAGCCCTTGACGGGATAGATCGGCAGGTCCAGTCCCAGCGCGCGCACCATCGCGGGCGAATAACTGCCCAGTGACAGGACATAGGAATCCGCGCTCAGCAGGCCGCGGCTGGTCTGTACACCGGTGATTTTCCCGCCCTCGTTATGCAGGGCACGGATTTTCGTATCATACAGGAACGTCACCCCGGCCTTTTGCGCCATGGCGGCAAGGTTCTGCGTGAATTTGAACGCGTCTCCCGTTTCATCCCCCGGCAGGCGCAAGCCCCCGACGATCTTGTCGCGTGCGCTGACCAGTCCAGGTTCCGCCGCGATACATCCGGCGGCGTCAAGCACTTCATACCCTACGTTATACTGTTCCAGCACACGGATATCGCCTGCGGCGGCATCCACCTGTTTTTGCGTGCGGAAAACCTGCAACGTACCCTGCTGGCGATCGTCATAGGTGATGCCGGTGCTTGAACGCAGGTCGCGCATGACATCGCGGCTATATTCCGCAAGGCGCACCATCCGCCCCTTGTTACGATCATAGGCGGCGGTCGTGCAGTTTTCGAGCATCTGCACCATCCACGACCACAGGTGCGGGTCCGGCATTGGCCAGAACACGAACGGGCGATATTTCATCAGCAGCCACTTGACGGATTTCAGCGGCACGCCCGGCCCAGCCCATGGGGCGGAATAACCGGGGGAGACCTGTCCCGCATTGGCGAAACTGGTTTCCAGACCGGCGGCGGGCTGACGGTCCACGACCGTCACCTCATGCCCCGCCTGCGCCAGATACCACGCCGATGTAACGCCGACGACACCGCTGCCCAGAACGATGATTTTCATTGCGCTTGTGCTTTCGTGCAAAGGTAGGATTAAGGAAAAATATCAGCCCCCGGCCACATAGGCCCGGTGATAGCGATGGCCGAGCGATGTCAGGATCTCATAACCGATCGTGCCTGCGGCACGTGCTGCCGCATCGACATCATAATGCGGCCCAAGCAGGTCCACTGCCATGTCCGGACCCAGTTGCCCCACCGGGACGTCGGTGATGTCGATGGTGATCGAATCCATGGAAATACGGCCCAGGATCGGCAGGCGCGTCGCCCCGAACCATGCGGCGCCATGGTGTGCGCCCTGCCGCAGGCAGCCATCGGCATAGCCCGCCCCGATTGTTGCGATCCGGCGCGGGCCGGATGCACGATAGGTCAGGCCATATCCCACACCGTCACCGGCCACGATGTCACGGACCTGCAGGATACGTGCGCTAAGCCGGACGACCGGGCGCAGGGGATTGGCGGTGGCCTCGTTCGGGGCGATACCATACAGTGCCGCACCGGGACGGACCATGTCGAAATGATAGTCTGGACCAAGGAAAATGCCCGAGGACGCCGAAAGCGCCAGCGGGGCGGCAGGTAGCATGGCCGCCATTTCCAACAGGCGCGCGCGTTGTTGCGCGTTGGCCGGATTTTGCGGTGTATCCGCACAGGCAAGGTGGCTGATGACCAGATCCGGACGGATCCCCGCCAGCAGGCCGGCATCATCGGCGATGGCGCGTACATCCGCCATCGACAGGCCAAAACGCGACATGCCTGTATCAAGCTGTATGACGGCAGGCAGCACCCTGTCCAGACGCCGCGCCAGCGCACGCCAGCCCGCGACCTGCCCGGCGGAGTTGAGGACAGGCGTCAGGTCGTGTGCGGTGAATTCCTCTTCCGTATCCGGCAGGGGGCCATGCAGGACGAAAATCCGCGTCGCGGGAGTGACATGACGACGCAGGGCGATCCCTTCTTCAAGGTGCGCGACATAGAAATGATCCGCGCCCGCGCGCTGCAATGCCGGGGCCACCTGCGCCAGGCCCAGCCCGTAGGCATCGGCCTTGACCACGGCGGCGCAGATCGTGGTGGGGCTGACCCTGTCGCGCACAAGGCGGTAATTGGCCGCAATTGCATCAAGGTCGATCCGCAGGGTCGCGCCAGCACGATGACGTGGCCAGTGCGAGGAAGCTGTGGTGGAAGGGGAAGGCGACACGGGCACGGATTCCGGCACAGTGGAAGGCATGAAAAATCCTATGCCGGATCAAAACGAAATGTCCTGCCATTCAATGGCAGAATATGCCAAGATATCGTCATGTTACGCACATAAATGCGAAGAATGGCGGAATATTGTATCATGATCGTGGACCGTGTGAATGATTCCATCCTGCGTCATCTCTCCCATGATGGACGGATGACGAACGCGGACCTTGCGCAGAAGGTCGGGCTGTCGCCCTCGGCATGCCTGCGGCGGGTCAAATTATTGGAAAAGCAGGGCATCATCTGCGGTTATCGTGCCATGATCGACGAACGTTCGGTCCATGGCATGACCACCGTGATCGTGCATATCACACTGGAACGCCAGACCGATGAATGTCAGCGCCGGTTCGAGGCAAGGGTGCGCGATTGTCCTGATGTGCGCGAATGCTACCTGATGACCGGGGATGCGGACTATCTCCTGCGGGTGGAGGTGCGTGACACCGCCGATTATGAACGTATCCATAAAGAGGAGCTGTCACGCATGCCCGGCGTTGCCCGTATCCAGAGCAATTTCGCCATTCGCACTGTCATTCGCAAACCATCATGAAAAAACGTCGGGCCGGATGACAGGAATGTCACCCGGCCAGATATGTTCCTGATATGTCAGGGTATCAGGGGATATGCAGGATGTCTTCGTGGTCGGTGACCTGTCCCGCTGTTGCCTGTTGTGCCGTGGTGGCAGCGTAACGGGGAATGAACGGACGCACCAGGAACTGATAGGCACCAGCCCCGATCACCCCGCCACACAGGGGGCCGACGATCGGGACCCACCAGAAATTGTCTGGTCCCGGCAGGGCGGAATATTTCCACCCGCTGAGGAAACAGAACAGGCGCGGCCCGAAATCACGGGCGGGGTTGATGGCCCATCCCTCCAGATAGCCCGCGCAGGCGCCGATGGATGCGACAAGCAATCCGATGATCAGCGCGCTGGAGTTTGCTTGCGGGGCCTGCGTGTTATATTCGCACGTCACGGCAAAGATGCCGAACAGCAGCAGTGCCGTCAGGATGACTTCATCCGCGAATGCGTGCATGGGGGTTACGAATTCCCCCGGATGGGTAAAGAATACACCTGCCGCCCCGCCATCAATCGCACGATCAAGGTGATGTGCCAGATTGTAATGGTCGATGACCGGTTGATACAGCGTATAGACAAGAATCGCCCCGATCAGGCCCCCCATGACCTGCGCCACGCAGTAGGGAAGCACTTTTTTCCATGGAAAGCCGCGATACAGCGCAAGAGAGATGGAAACCGCCGGATTGGCGTGGGTGCCTGATACGCTGCCGGTGATATAGATGGCAATGGTAACGCCAAGCCCCCAGACGATACAGACCCCCCAATATGACAGTTTATAGGGGCTGGGGTCATATAACGTGTACATGGCGGCAACGGAATCGCCGATCAGGACGATAATCATGACGGCGAGACATTCGGAGATCAGTTCCCCGAAGAATTGTCGGTTTGTGAACATCGGACCTACTTTGTTCTTTTATTATTCGGTCAATGGGAAACGGTCGGCATGGACCGCTGTCACGTGATCTTTGTGATCTATCATGTTCTTAAACGAACATATGAACCTTAAAAATGATTATTTTTGGTTCATAAGGAAATGTGATGAAAAATATTATATAATTTTTTATGAAACGCTGAATACATGCCCTTAACATGTTCTTATAAAGTATTTTGTGCATTGCAGCATTATATTGTGACATATGGGCGAATGCGCGGAATCGCGCATTCTTACCTGATGAAAAATGTCCATCTGCCTGATTTCTGCCAGAATAAGGTTTATATAGAATGGTTTTTATGGAATCCTTCACTTGATGTAGATCAATGAAATAAGTGCGGGACTGATGTTGATAACCCCTAAATGTTCGTTTACGAACATGGCAGGAGGAATTACGCACATGCTGTCCATGGATGAAACGTCCCAGGCATCGTCCGGGATGCCGCGCGATAACGGCACGACTGTTGATATGCTGATCGTGGGGGGAGGGATCAACGGTGCAGGCATCGCGCGCGATGCCGTCGGCCGTGGTGCCTCCGTCCTGCTGGTGGAGCAGGATGACTTTGCAAGTCATACCTCGTCCGCCAGCACAAAGCTGATTCACGGCGGCCTGCGTTATCTGGAATATTATGAATTCCGTCTGGTGCGCGAGGCCCTGATCGAACGTGAGCGGTTGCTGCGCATTGCGCCGCATATTATCTGGCCGATGCGTTTCATCCTGCCCCATACGCCACAGGCGCGACCGGCATGGATGCTGCGGGTCGGGCTGTTCCTGTACGACCATCTTGCGGGGAGGCAGATGACCCTGCCGAAGTCGAAATCTATCGACTTCACCACCAACCCGGTCGGCGCGCCGTTGAATGGCACATGTGTCAAAGGGTTTTCCTATTCCGATGGCTGGGTGCAGGACAGCCGCCTTGTGGTGCTCAATGCCATGGATGCCGCGGCGCGTGGGGCCGACATACGCACCCGCACCCGCATGCTTGGCGCGCGTCGCGTCGATGGCCTGTGGGAAGTGGAGATAGAGAACACCCGTGACGGCACGCGCGAAACCGTGCGTGCGCGCATTCTGGTCAATGCCGGTGGCCCATGGGTGAGCGAGATCCTGCGCGAGCGCGCCTGCATCCAGACCGATAAGCAGGTACGTCTTGTCAAGGGCAGTCACATCGTCGTGCCGCGCATATTTGAGGGCGACCAGGCCTATATCCTGCAGAACCCGGACAAGCGCATCGTATTCGCCATCCCGTACGAGCAGAAATTTACCCTGATCGGCACCACTGATGTTCCATGGACACAGGCACCGGGCAAGGTCGAGATCTCGGGCGAGGAAATCAGCTATCTGTGCGAAAGCGTCAGCCGCTATTTCAAGACGCCTGTGACACCCGCCGACGTGGTCTGGAGCTATGCCGGTGTGCGGCCGCTTTATGACGATGCTTCAAAAAATGCGTCGGCTGTGACACGTGATTATGTACTTGATATCGACGCCGCCAATGGGCAGGCCCCGTTGCTGTCGATCTTTGGGGGCAAGATCACGACCTATCGCCGCCTTGCCGAACATGCGATCGAAAAGCTGCGTCCTTTCCTGCCTGTCCTTTCGGCGTCCGGGTGGACGGCGGACCGGGTCCTGCCGGGCGGGGATCTTGGCGAAGGCGGGTTCGAAGGGGCGCTGGCGCGCTTTGCACGGGCGGCCCCGTTCCTGGATGCCAACCAGCACTGGCGCCTTGTGCGCAACTATGGATCGCGGGCGACGGACATCGTGGGCGATGCGAAATCGGCGGCGGATATGGGCGAAAGCTTCGGCGGTGGCCTGACTGCGCGTGAAATTGATTACCTCATGACGCACGAGCGCGCCGAAACTGGGGACGATATCCTGTGGCGCCGTTCGCGCATGGGTCTGCATGTCACGGATGAGGACGCTGCCCGCCTTGATGCCTATGTGCAGAAAAAGCTTCTGGCGCGTTGACATCCTTCATTGCGGCCTGACGTTGCCGCACTTTGCGATATCTGCATCCCGATGGGACAGGAGACGACAATGAACAAGAAGAACAAGATTCTCGCCATTGACCAGGGCACGACATCGACACGCAGCATCGTGTTCAATCGTGAAATTGCGGCACTTGCCACGGCGCGGGTGGAATTTCAGCAGCATTACCCGGACCATGGCTGGGTAGAACATGATCCCATCGAGATATGGAGCAACGTCGTATCTACCGCGCGTGAGGCGATGGAACAGGTTGGCGGCGCGGAACAGATCGCGGCCATCGGGATCACGAACCAGCGCGAGACCATTGTCGTATGGGACCGCAAGACGGGCGAGCCGGTCCACCGTGCAATCGTGTGGCAGGACCGCCGGACGACGGCCCAGTGCGCGCGCATGCGCCAGGAGGGGCATGAGGCATTGGTGCGTGAACGGACGGGCCTGCTGCTTGATCCCTATTTTTCGGCGACCAAGCTTGCCTGGATTCTTGATAACGTCCCTGACGCCCGCCGCCGTGCAGAGGCCGGAGAGCTTGCGTGTGGCACCATCGACAGCTTCCTTCTGTGGCGGCTGACGGGGGGGAAGGTACACGCAACCGACATCACCAACGCCTCGCGGACATTGCTGTGCAATATCCATACCGGTGCGTGGGATGATGACCTGCTGAACCTGTTCCATATCCCGCGCGCGATCCTGCCGCGTATCCAGGGTAACAGCGAACCATTCGGCGAAACCGATCCCGCCCTGTTTGGCCACCCGATCATGGTGGCGGGGATGGCCGGGGACCAGAACGCGGCGCTGGTGGGGCAGGCATGTTTTGAACCGGGTATGGTCAAGGCCACATATGGCACGGGCTGCTTTGCGCTGCTTAATACTGGTGAGCGTCCGGTCATGTCGCACAACCGCATGCTGACGACCATCGGCTATCGTATCGGTGAGACCACCACCTATGCCCTCGAAGGGTCAATTTTTGTTGCAGGTGCCGCGATCCGCTGGCTGCGTGACGGGCTGAACCTCATCACCCATGCGTCACAGACGGATGATATGGCGACCCGCGTTCCACACAGCCATGGTGTTTATATGGTGCCGGGGTTCGTGGGCCTGGGCGCGCCGCACTGGGACCCGGATGCGCGCGGCCTGATCTGCGGGCTGACGCTGGATGCCACGGCGGCGCATATTGCGCGCGCGGCGCTGGAATCGGTGGCGTACCAGACGCTCGATCTGGTCGGGGCCATGTTCGAGGATGGTGGCGGGAAACTGAGCGCGCTGCGTGTTGATGGCGGGATGTCCGTCAATGACTGGTTCTGTCAGTTCCTTGCCGATATGCTCCAGACCCCGGTGGAGCGTCCCCGGCAGGTGGAAACCACCGCATTGGGTGCGGCATTCCTTGCGGGACTTGCCGTTGGGGTGTGGGATAGTATTCCTGAATTGGCCGGAACCTGGACACAGGGCCGCCTGTTTGAACCGGGGATGCCCGCCGATCAGCGCGATGTACTGGTTCAGGGGTGGCATCAGGCTGTGAAACGCACCTTGACCAGCACGGTCGCCGCTTGAGCGATCATAAGAAAATCATACAGGAAGGACTGTTTTAATGACCGTCACGCCAACCCACTATCAGGTCACCGACCGAAATCTTGCCCTTGAACTGGTGCGCGTGACGGAGGCGGCGGCTGTCGCGGCCTCTGCGTGGACCGGGCGCGGAAAGAAGAACGAGGCCGATGGCGCGGCGGTGGAGGCGATGCGACGCGCCTTTGACACAGTCGCCATCAACGGGACCGTCGTCATTGGCGAGGGCGAAATGGACGAGGCCCCGATGCTGTTCATCGGCGAGCGTGTAGGCGCGGGTGGTCCTGCGATGGACATCGCCGTGGACCCGCTGGAGGGGACCAACCTTTGCGCCAAGAACCTGCCCAACGCACTGACGGTGGTGGCGCTGGCGGAAGAGGGGCATTTCCTTCACGCGCCAGACATCTATATGGACAAGATTGTGGTGGGGCCGAACCTGCCGGAAAATGTCGTTGACCTTGATGCAAGTGTCGAAGCCAACCTCAAGGCCCTTGCCGCAGCCAAAGGCAAGGACATCCGTGAACTGATGCTGTGTACGCTGGATCGTCCCCGGCATGAGGACATTATCGGGCGGGCACGTTCGATGGGCGCACGCGTGACGCTGCTCAGCGATGGTGACGTGGCAGCCGCCATTGCCGCATGTCTTGAGAATAACGAGGTCGATATCTATCTCGGCTCAGGCGGGGCGCCCGAAGGTGTGCTGGCCGCTGCTGCCGTGCGGTGTGTGCATGGGCAGATGCAGGGGCGTCTTCTGTTTGAGGATGACACCCAGCTTGAACGTGCAAAGAAGATGAATCCCGGTGCGGACCCGTCGCGCAAGCTCGACCTGACGGACATTGCCAGTGGCGATGTGCTGTTTTCGGCAACCGGTGTTACGGGCGGCACGTTGCTGCGCGGGATTTCGCAGAACAACGGATGGACCATTACCCATTCGCTGGTCATGCGTTCAAAATCGGGAACTCTTCGCTTTGTCGAGGGGCATCACGATTTTTCCACCAAAACCTGGCGATAAAAAAACAAGAACAAAGAAAGGCTGGTTCGATCATGGCACATTCCGCACGTCCTTCCCTGCCTCCTGGGGTGGTTACGGGTGAAAACTATCGCAAGCTGGTCGCGACATGCTGTAGCGAGGGATATGCCCTGCCTGCGGTCAATGTTGTGGGCACCGACAGCATCAATGCCGTGCTGGAGGCCGCCGCCCGCAACCGTTCCGACGTCATTATCCAGATGTCGAACGGTGGCGCGCGTTTTTATGCGGGCGAGGGGATGAAGGACCAGCATCGCGCCCGTGTTCTGGGCGCGGTGGCTGCGGCGCGGCATGTGCATACGCTTGCGGCGGCATATGGGGTGTGCGTGATCCTGCATACCGATCATGCCGATCGCAAGCTTCTGCCGTGGGTGTCAGACCTGATCGACGAGAGTGAGGCCGCCGTCCATGCAACCGGGCAGCCGCTGTTTTCGTCGCACATGATCGATCTTTCGGCCGAGCCATTGGACGATAATATCGCTGAATGCGCCAGATTCCTGCGCCGCATGGCCCCGCTTGGGATCGGCCTTGAAATCGAACTTGGCGTTACCGGGGGCGAGGAAGATGGTATCGGGCATGACCTTGATGACGGTGCGGACAATGCCCATCTTTATACCCAACCGGCCGATGTGCTGCGTGCGTATAACGAGCTTTCGCCGCTTGGGTTTGTCACGATCGCCGCGTCCTTTGGCAATGTGCATGGCGTGTATGCGCCGGGCAATGTGAAACTGCGTCCTGAAATCCTGCTGCATTCACAACAGGCCGTGTCAGAGGCGACGGGGCAGGGGGAGCGTCCGCTCGCACTTGTCTTCCATGGTGGTTCCGGCTCCGAACAGCGCCAGATTGCCGAGGCGGTGTCCTATGGCGTGTTCAAGATGAACATCGACACGGACATCCAGTTTGCCTTTGCCGAAGGTGTCGGGGGATATGTGCTGGAAAACCCTGAGGCATTCCGTCACCAGATATCGCCTTCCACCGGCAAGCCACTGAAAAAGGTCTATGACCCGCGTAAGTGGCTGCGTGTTGGTGAAAACAGCATCGTCTCCCGCCTTGATCAGACATTCGCAGATCTTGGGGCGACAGGCCGGACGGTTGCATCTTCCTGATCTGATGGTGTGATTTCAGTGTGATTTCAGGGGCCGGGGCGCGGGAGATATGTTCCGATGATCCGGCCCGCTGTTTTGCATGTTCCTGAATTGCTATAGATTACGATGACACCGCTCCTGTGCTTTGGGATCGGTAAAGAATGGCAAGAGCGGGATCGACGACGTATGGCCAGCGTATCGGCGGAAGAACGGCATCGCGAGATCATGGAACTCGTGCGCCTTCAGGGGTATGTCTCCAACGAAGACCTTGCCCAACGTCTGAATGTGGCGGTCCAGACCATCCGTCGTGATGTCAATGCCCTGGCGCGGCAGGGATTGGTGGCCCGTCACCATGGTGGGGCGGGGCTTGCGTCCTCGGTTGAAAATATTGCCTATGCCGAACGGCAGGTCCTGAATCGCAACGCCAAGGAAGCGATAGGACAGATCGCGGCACGCGCCATTCCCGACAATTCCTCCCTGTTCATCAGTATCGGCACCACGACCGAGGCATTCGCACGGGCATTGCGCCAGCACAGGTCACTGCGGGTTATCACCAATAACCTGCATGTCGCCTCCACCCTGTCTTCACGCACTGATTTTCAGGTGATTGTCACCGGTGGGCAGGTGCGGTTTTCCGATGGGGGCATTACGGGCTCAACGGCCAGTTCCTCCATTGACCAGTATCGGACCGATTTTGCGGTGATCGGTATCAGCGGGATTGAGGAAGACGGTACGCTGCTGGATTTCGATGCGGATGAGATCAATATCGCGCAGGCGATGATGCGTAACGCGCGCAAGGTGTTTCTGCTGGCCGATCAAGGCAAGTTCGGGCGTCGCCCGATGGGGCGGTTGGGGCACCTGTCAAACATCCATGGATTTTTTACAGATCGTCCCCCATCGGCACGTATCCGGCAGGTTCTGCAGGACAATAAGGTACAATTGCATGTCGCGCAGGAGGCTGGCTCAAAACCGGATTGATGCCATAAGGGGGGCACTGCTTGCAGGAGGGGATTTTTCGGTGCGTCCGGCCGTAAAGGCGGGCGTTTTTACGTGCTGGAATGTAAATATTATCGCACATTATTATGATAGTTTTATGGGTATCTGATGATGGCCCGCATGGAATGGGAGCGTATTGAACGGGTTTGCAGTGAGAGAGTCTGGAGGTGCCATTTCCAAAATGGCAACATTTTGAAAAGCCTTACCTACTAGAGATTGTTTGAAAACAACTCGTTGATAAAAAACAAGAAAAGTTTTTGGGTGCCGCCTTTTTCCAAAAAGGCGGCGTCTTCTGAAGCTTTTTGGAAAAAGCTTCACCAAAAAACCTTTATAATTTCAGTATGTTATCGATCATGACTTTTCAAACTGTCTTTTATGATTGACAGCGGATTGTCTAAATGCGTCCGCGATCCGGTCGGTGGGGGCCGGGGTTATGCACGTTCTGCCATCATGCGAATTCGGTTCAGCATGCGCCGCCGGATCAGGCCGCTGACAGGGCGTATGGCGTACCAGTAAGGGGCAAAACGACGACGTGAGGCGTGGGTAGGGCAATCGACACGCGTTTGTGTCACGACCCTGTTATAGGGATGGTCGGGGCACGTTCTGATGTGAAATCCCATGGCCAGCCGGCATATCCCAGTATGGTCGCATGCGGCAAAGGCTTCGGGCGACGGGATGGGGACAAGGCCATAATCGGCTTCCCAGAATGCGCCCATAAGGGCAAAGACAATCTCCACGTTGCCCTCTTGGCCCACGACAGTGAAATCATCAAGATCGAGCATCCGTCCGCCCCGCGTCCCCATCAGCCGGGCGGGCAGTTCGCGCATCCCTATTGCAATGCGCACCAGCGGGTCATGCCCGGCGCGATAGGCGCGGATGCTTTCCATGATATGTGCAGGCGATGCGCGGATTACGATATGGTGCGTTTCCATGAACTGGTAACGCGGCAGGATTATGTCCAGAAGGCCCGTCTGCGCTGTGTCCATTTCTGTTAGGGGCCTTCCTGTCCCGTTATTGTCGTGGCGTATCATCATGCCAGTTGCCATGCACTGATGTCCTGCATGGTTTTGAATAAAGATATTGTGCATATTGTTCCGGGGGCCTCATGCCGATCCATGCTGCGTGTCTGACGGGCGCGAACCGGCGCGCCGTTTTTTGATTTTGGTCACGGATAATGGGGTATAACGTGGGCCAGCCCCGGGGCAGGGCATTGTCCATGGTGTGTTTTTCACCACAGGACATGGCGGATGTGTGCCCGATGAACCGGGGGATGGATGAGGCGGCGCGCGTCATATTGGCGGGTGGCTGGTCGTGCGAACGGGTTGGAGCAGAGTGAGATGGCGCAGAAGTTTCGGATCGTGATTGTTGGTGGCGGGGTCGCCGGGCTTGCACTGGCCACCCGCCTTGGCAAATCGGTCGGGAAATCCGGGCGCGCGGAAATTACACTGGTGGACAAAAGTTTTGCCCATGTGTGGAAGCCGATGCTGCATTGCTTCGCCGCAGGCACGGCCGCCAACGAGAATGACCGGATCAGCTTCATGTCACAGGCGAGCCGTCATCATTTCGATTTCTGGCCCGGCGAGATTTCCGGCATGGACCGACGGGCCAGGACCATCACCCTTGCCCCGGTGATTGATCCGAATGGGGAGACGGTGCTTGATGAACGTACCCTTGACTATGACGCGGTCATCCTGTCGATCGGCAGCCGCGCCAATGATTTCGGCACGCCAGGTGTGGCCGAACATTGCATGTTCATTGATAACCTGGTCGATGCCAATGGTTTCAATGACCGGTTTCGCACGGAACTGCTCAAGGCGTTTGCCTATCACCGCGAACTTGATATCGCCATTGTGGGGGGCGGTGCGACCGGCACGCAGCTTGCCGCTGAGTTGCACAAGGCGCTGGGCCTTGCGGCACTGTACAGCTTTGGACAGAAGCCGCCCGAACTGAAGATCACTTTGCTGGAAGCCGGTCCACGTATCCTGCCAGCCTTCCCCGAGGCCGTGTCCGAGGCGGCCATGAAACAGCTTGAGGCCATTGGCGTGGTGGTGAAAACCTCTGCCATGGTCAGTGGGGCGGATGAGAATGGGTTCATGCTCAAGGACGGTAGCCATGTCCCCGCGACATTGCGTGTCTGGGCAGCGGGGGTGAAGGCGCCCGATGTGACACGGAAATTCGGTGATATCAGGCTGTCGCGCTCTGGACAGTTGGAGGTGCGCCCGACCCTTCAGGTGACGGGGGATGACAATGTCTTCGCGATGGGGGACTGTGCCTTCATCGCGGAAAAGCCCGTGGCCCCCACCGCGCAGGCCGCCCGTCAGCAGGCCCACCATCTGGCGCGTCACCTGCCTGCGTGGATCGCCGGGCGTCCGCTGCCACCATTCGTGTTCAGTAACAAGGGCGCGGTCGTGGCGCTGGGGGATTACAATGGGTGGGGCACATTCCCCGGTGGAACCGTTTTTGGCGGAGGGTGGTTGCATGGGCTATCCGCGCGTCTGGTGCATCTGATGCTGTATCGCCAGCACCAGTTTGAACTTTACGGGCCGTTCCGTGGCATGGTCTCCTGCCTTGTGGACTGGCTTGATGTATTTGTCCGTCCTGCGGTCCGGCTCGACTGATTATGGGGGCGCGCACTGGCGCGTATGACCCTGTTGCGTGCGGGGATTTTGGGATATGAAGCAGGTCATGTCTTCTTTTCCACCACTGCCGCGGCATTCCCTTGTGGAACAGGCCATTGCCTTCATGCGTGAACGCGTGGCGCAGGGGGCATGGGCCTTGGGGGAGCGTATCCCCAAGGAAACCGAACTGGCACACTTGTTGCAGGTTGGGCGCAATACCGTGCGCGAAGCCGTGCGCGTCCTGTCCCATGCGGGCATGCTGGAGGTGCGGCAGGGGGATGGCACCTATGTAAGGTCCCGCACCGATCCTGCTGATGTCATCCATCGTATCAGCCGCTCCGGCCTGCGGGACCATTTCGAACTGCGTGTGGTGCTGGAGGCGGAGGCCGCCCGCCTTGCGGCCCTGCGCCGGACCGAACGTGACCTTGACCTTCTGGAAAAGCTGCTGTTGGCCCGGGGGGAGAAATCTCCCGATATGGATATGGAGGCATTTGTCGCGCGCGATACGGCCTTTCACCTTGCGATCGCGCAGGCGTCGCATAATACGGCGCTGAGTGAGCTTTACCGTTATTTTGTATCGGAAGTGCGTCGCGGCACCCATACCGCTGTGGTGGAACCAACTTTGCCGGAACCTGATCTTGCGGCGCATCAGCGTATTTTTGATGCAATCCGCAATCAGGATGCGTCCGGGGCGGAACATGCCGCCCGTGCCGCCGTGGAAGGGTTGATTACCGCAATGTCCTGACCCTGGCGAGAGATTCCAGAATAATCATCGTCAGGAAACGGGGAGGATGTTGGGGCGGGCGTTTGCCAACAACCCTGAAAAACATGGTGTCATTCAAAAAATGGCACTAATTCCATCATGTTCCTGAGACAGCATGTGCATGTTCGTTCGGTCAGGTCAGTGCATCGGGGCAGTGTGAGGTATGGTCGCGGCCTGCAACAGGTCATGCACGCGTGCCACGACCCCAGCCCATGCACCGGGGCGGGACTGACGCACGATCCGCAGATGGGGGGTACCACTGGCTGTCCTCCTGTCCTGACTGCCATCGCCAGCAATTGTCATACCGATCCATCATGATGACGGGCCGGCCCAGTGCCCCCGCCAGATGCACGATGGAGGTATCGACCGACACGACGATATCAAGGTTCATGATGATCGCGGCGGTATCATCCATGTCGCGTACGTCATCCATGGGGTCATAAAGCTGCATGCCATCGGGAATGTCGGTCATCTGCCGGGCATGCTGCCCCCGCTGCAGGTTGACAAGGTAAAGTCCGGGAATCGTTGACAGGCAGGCCAGTTGCACAAGGTTCATCGAACGCTTGCGGTCGATGGCCTGCGCCTGCGCCACACCCGGCCGGCTTGCGCCGCCCCAGACCAGCCCGACGCGCAGGCCGGGACGGGGGGGCATGTAATCCGCCCATGCCAGTACCTTGTGCGCGTCGGCCTGCAGATAGGGAACGGGCGCGCCGATAATATCGGATGTCTGCGCCAGAACGCGTGGCAGGCTGCCGAAGGGACAGTGCCAGTCATGGGCGGGAACTGGGCGCAGCGGGTCGATCACCCGTTCCACCCCATAGATGCGTGCGGCAAGTGGCAGGATTTCGCGCGGAACCTGCAATGTTACACGCGCGCCACGACGGATCAATGCTGGGACAAAGCGCAGATACATCAGCATGTCGCCCAAACCCGCCTCTGACAGGATCAGGATCCGCTGTCCCGTCAGCTTGCCATCCTGCTTCAGGGTCGGCAGCAGGCGTTCGGGCGGATATTTTAAACGACCGGGTATGCGCAGGCGCCATTCATATTCGGGCCATCCGTCCGCATGGCGCCCCGCCTTAAGCAGGGTCATGGCATGATTGAGGTGGATATGCGGATCATCTGGCCGCAGTGCGAGCGCCTGCGCATGGTGATGCAGGGCCTCGTCCACCTTGTTGTCGATCGTCAGGATATGCGCCAGGTTGGCATGCGTCATGGCGCTTTGCGGATGGTAGGTCAGAAGATGGCGCAGCAGGGCCTGCGCCTTGTGTGCTTCTCCCGTTTCGTTTTGCGTTACCGCCAGAAGATTCCCCGTTCGCAGGGCGGAAGGATGGCGGCGGCATCCCTCGAGCAGGACTTCTATCGCTTCTTCCGTGCGGGCATGCAGTAGCAGGAATTCCCCAAGCAGGTCATACAGGCGGATATCATTGGGGGTCTGCCGCAAGGTGGCATGCAGGGTGGTTTCAATTTCCTCCAGCCGCGAATGGCGCAGCAGCAGTATCATCATGTCCTGTGCGGGATGGCGGGCCGTCGGATTGTCCTGTGCCAGTCGACACAGCATCCGTGCCGCGCGGGCACTGCGGCCGCAGCCCGCAAGGGCATGGGCGAGGATGATATCCGCCCGCCTGTCATCGCACAGGGGTTCGACAATGGCCCGTGCCTGTGCGAACCCGCCGTTTTCCAGATGCTGCATGGCCTGCCGCAACCGTTCTGTCCGGGCGGTATCGTGCTGGTGTGTCTCTGTCTGCCCTGTCCTTGCCATGTTTGTCGCGTCCGCCTGCGGTAACGTGGATCAGGCGTTCGCGCCGGATGGGGATGCATCTGCGGCAGGGGGGAGCAGTTTGCCGGGGTTGAGGATGTTTTGCGGGTCGAGGGCGTGCTTGATTGCGCGCATGACCTGCAGGGCATTTTCCCCATGTTCGGCCGCCATGAATTCCAGCTTGCCCGTGCCGATGCCATGTTCCCCACTGCATGAACCCTGCAGCGCCAGCGCACGACGTACGATTTTGCGGTCCAGTTCCATGGCGCGTTCATAACCGCCGGGTCCGGGGGGAACCATGATGATGGTATGGAAATTGCCATCGCCCACATGCCCGACAATCGGTGCAGCCAGTCCCGATGCCTCGATATCTGCCTTGACGCCGGTGATCAGCTCCGTCAGGGCCGAAATGGGGACGATGGCATCGGTTGCGATGCCATCATGGCCGGGATGGGCCGCAAGTGCCGCCCAATAGGCACCGTGTCGTGCCTTCCACAGGCGGGTGCGTTCTTCCTGACTGGTGCTCCAGACGAAACCAAGGCCGTTATTGTCGGCAGCGATCGCCTCCACCATTTCCACCTGTTCGCGCACGGCCTCCGGCGATCCCTGGAATTCAAAGAACAGGGTGGTGATCGGGCGGTAGTCCTCCAGCTTGGAATAGGCGATGCAGGCTTTCATCTGCGCATCATCAAGCAGTTCGATGCGCCCGATCGGCACACCTACCTGTATGGTGGAAACCGCAGTGCGCACTGCATCGGCAAGGTTTTCGAACTGGCATGTCGCGGCGGCGATGGTTTCGGGGATACCATGCAGGCGCAACTGCACCTCGGTAATGATGCCCAGCGTCCCTTCGGACCCAATGAACAGGCCTGTCAGGTCATAACCGGTGGATGATTTGCGTACCCGACCACCCGTATCGACAATGCGCCCATCAGGCATGACAACGCGCAGCCCCATGACATTTTCACGCATGGTGCCGTAACGTACCGCCGCCGTGCCCGATGCGCGCGTGGCGCACATGCCGCCGAATGTGGCCTCTCCCCCCGGATCAACGGGAAAGAACAGGCCCATGTCGCGCAGGTGGGCATTAAGTGATTGCCGTGTCACGCCAGCTTCTACCCGGCAGTCAAGGTCGTCGGCATTGACGCCGATGACACGCGTCATGCGTGACAGGTCAAGGCTGATGGCGTCAGCGCCGGGGGTGACGTGTCCTTCCAGGGATGTGCCGCCACCGAATGCCACCACGGGCACCATATGTTCATGACATGTGCGCAGGACCAGCGCCACATCAGCCGTGCTTTCAGCAAAAATGACCAATGCGGGCAGGCGGGCATGCTTCCAGCCCTCGCCATGGCTGTGCTGTTCACGGATCGAGTCGTTGGTCGTGACCCGCTCGCCCAGTTGCTGGTGCAGGATGCGGGCAACCCCGGCGATCGCGGGGGGAAGGGAAGAGAACATGAGCGGCAGTCCCATCAGGCAGTAATCCTTCCTTTTGGGTTATCCGTATATCCGTTTTACTGCAAGATCAGTGCGGGCCCGACGTTTCACGACCGGTCGCGTCCACCGTCATGCCAAAATACTGTTCGATCAGGACGATATTGCGCAGGTTTGCCTTATAAACGGTATCGACCAGATCACCGAGGACCGGCACGAAATCGGCCAGAAGTTCAACCGCGACATTCCCCACCATCCGTGTGAGGATACGGCTTGGCACCCCCAGTCGCCGCGCCTCCCATATGATGTACAGCGATGGGATCGCCATAACCATCGTCCCTGCGACCGGTAATAACCCGATCAGTGTATCCAGCCCCCAGCGCAAGCGCGTACCGGGCAGGACGAAAGCCGCGTCCAACAATGTTGCCAGACGACGTAACCGCAGGATGCAACGCCGGATTTCCGTGCTGTCGAGGGGCTGAGGCCCCGTAAACTGGGATGAGGATGCGGTATGTGCCATGCCCGGTCATATGGGGTGGGGGGAGGGGCGGCACAATACCATCATGTCAATGAGGTTTAGCCATCGGGCAGCGCCCCGCTTGCGCCGGCGGCCTTATCCCCGCAGGTGACGGGGGGAACCCGACCCGTTTTGACTGGTCTGTCGGTCGATATGTGGATGCGGAGCCATGACCCGGAAATTCAACACGTTGGACGAATTCATACAGTATCTGCGCGAGCGTGTGGAACCGAATATTGCCCGCGCCGTGCAGAATGGGGCGGAACTGATTACAACCGAAACCAGGGTGCAGGTCGGCTAATATCCGGACGGACTGGAAAGCGGCCTGCCCAGGCACCATTGGCTGATAGCACTATTGATGACCATATCCGCAAGGGCTTTTCCCCGATGCCATGGCGACGATTGAAGCTGCTTTGGCGCAGGCCGGTGTGGTGTTGGTATCGCACGCAAGCGATTGGCGGCCCGGCGCAGGTTGCACTATTCGTCCACGTCGGCCGGGCCGCGCAATGCAGTCAGGCACGGCCGGACCTGATGGTAGGCACGATCGCAGGCGATGTCACGTTGAGATTGTCCGGGTCATTCACCCAATCCAGCCAATTCACAATTGGTGCCCTAACCACGGCCCCGACTGTCGGCATCCCGGTCGCGCGCTCAGCAGCTTAGCCTGTCGGCCACTCTGTCTTCCCTGCCTGACGTGGAGATGTCCCGGCAGGTTGGTTGCAAGACAGCGATATTCACGCAGAATGACGACGGCTGGTACCAGGGGGCGGCACGGCTGATTGCTGACCGAGAGGTCTTGCGGGAACGCGGGAACGCGGGATGGAGCTGGTTGAGAGTTGGGTGCGAGACAGTGCATCCCGCGCGCGTTGGTCGCGCCGTTTGTAGGTGGACGGCAGCCCCACAGGAACATGCAGCGAAAATAGTGGCACGGATTATTTGGCATGGATCAATGCGTGCTAAAGTGGCCTGATCCGTATCGGGCTGTATCGAAATACACCCATCAACCTGCTGCTAAAAATTCTTTATTTTCGGGGCGTTATGACCGAAGCAAATGGTGGGCGCAACAGGGATTGAACCTGTGACCCCTACCATGTCAAGGTAGTGCTCTACCGCTGAGCTATGCGCCCATTTGCTTCGGTGAGAAGGCTTCTAACTGTCACCGGGGTTTCGTGCAACCCCCTTTTTCAGAAAAAATCACATTGACCAGCTCTTGGTCGCCTGTCCCTATGTCCGACATGCCATTTCTTCGCGTCCTCCTGTTCAGACACCACGTTTTATGTGTGTTCCCATGCCGTTAACCACGTTGCCGCCGTATGAGGTCATTCCCCCAGGTGCATCGATTTCGCCACTGGTGGTGGCCTCTGCGCATTCGGGGCGGGATTATACGGATCGCTTTCTCAAACAATCCCGTCTGTCGCCTGCGGCCCTGCGACGGAGTGAGGATTGTTTCGTGGAGGAGTTGTTACACTCTGCGCCATTATATGGGGCGCCCCTGCTGCATGCCCATTTCCCACGTGCCTATTGCGATGCCAACCGGGAGCCATGGGAACTGGACCCCAGCATGTTTCGCGATGCGTTGCCGGATTGGTGCAATACCTCCAGTAAAAAGGTGCAGGCAGGTTTTGGTACCATTGCCCGCCTGGTTGGGAATAGCGGGCCGATTTATTGCCATTCCCTGGATTTTGAAGAAGCGGAACGTCGTATCCGTGAGTGCTGGTATCCTTACCATGCAGCACTTCTTCATTTGATTGAGGCCAGCGTAGCACGGCATGGCCTGTGCATTTTGCTGGATGGGCATTCGATGCCGCGGCAGGGGGGGCGTGACAGTGCCGATTTCATTCTGGGGAACGCATGGGGTACATCATGCGCGCCTGAAATCACCGCTATGGTTGAAAAAATCTTGACGGAGCATGGATATCGCGTGGCACGGAACATGCCGTTTGCCGGTGGATACGTGACACGGCATTATGGCAGGCCACGCAGGGGCGTTCATGCCCTGCAGATGGAGATCAGCCGCCATCTATATATGGATGAACGCACGTTGGAACGCCATGACGGTTTTCCTGTCGTGCAGCAGGTCTTGTCACGTGTCATGGCGGAACTGTCAGGTCTGGCCCACCATATGGCACGCCAGACCTGACAGGTTATGTTGACAGACAGTCGCGGTGGGGTTTCAGGCTTTTGCCGGCACTTCACCCTGCGGGGTCTGTGCGTTGACGGCGACAGGAAGCAGATGGGCCAGAACCGGCAGGATCGTGCTGGCGGGCAGGCCGGTATGATCCACCATTGCCTGCACCTGCTGGCTGCTGAGCAGCGAACGCAGTTCGTCGGTGGAAATCGGCAGGTTTTCACCAGTACCGATCCAGGAGCGTACCTTGTCGGTCAGGCCGGCCTTCTGCGCCTGATCCATCAGGGAAGAAATTGTATCGGGGGTCAGCAACTGTGCCAGATAGGTATGCACCTGCTCTGCCAATCCCGAACTGGCTGCCAGGTTGGTCAGCTTTCCCATTACGTCGTCGAAAATGCCACTCATGATCATGTTCCTGAAATTTGCCTGATGTCACCAACATAAGCGATCTTGGACAATTATAAAAAAAATATATAAGCCCACGCAAAAAAAAAGCGGTGCATATGCACCGCTTGAGTTTAGGGAGGAAACGTCCAAGAAGCAGTTGCCAAGGCAAATCTGCTTCCCGGATTTATGATGTCCCTCACGCTTATGTGTCAAGGAGAAAGATCGGCACCAGCGTCATTCTGTCTGACGCGGCGTGCCATATACAGGTGATAGGACAATATCGTCTTGGCATCGGTCCGGCCAATGTGGGGCAGGTCCGCCAAAGGCAGGACATGCAGGTGTATGTTTTCATGCTCACCCGGCAGTCCGGTATGCCGTCCGTCCAGCGTGCGCACGACATCAGTGGGGACCGTTATGTCCGCGCAATAAAGTGCTATGGCTTCATCCGTCCCGCCGGGGGAAAGCCATACGGTATCAAGCAGCACAAGGTCTTCCTGCCTGACCTTCAGATCCGTCCCGACTTCTTCGGACAGTTCACGCAGGGCCGTGCTGATGAACTCTCCGCCATCCAGCATGCCCGCAGGTAATGCCAGAAGGTCGGGCCGGGCGATGGGAATGCGTGCTTCACGCGTCAGGACCGTAAGCGGCGCGGTCCCCGGACAGTGCAGGACCAGCAGGACCGAAACCGAATCTCCGCGTAACAGGGCTGCGCCCGGTACGGGTTTTCCGTCGTGGCGGGCATCCGCAACGGCCATGATGAACCCGACGCGCGGGCCAAACATGATGACATCATGTACATCAATGCGGCGGACATCGAAACGCGCCACCAGCCCGTCGCGCCAGCGTACGAAATGGGGCGCCGATCGCACGGCGTCGTGTACCCCCAAGGGAACCGCAGGGGAAAAATGGACCAGATCCGTATCTGACATATCGCGCACTCCCGTCCCTGATGACACAGGAATATATCCTGGGGGACAAAAGCCCATCATCACAGATGCAGGGCACCCATGATGGTAACGGTGCGATCATATCCATCCCGTGCGGTATCGGGAAACAGCCGCGCCGGTCAGTTGAAACGATAAAAGCCCCCGAAGATGGCGCCGGTGTAAAAAGGCGCACCTTCGGGAGCTTTTATGTTTCCATACCAACGGGGTGTTTTAATAAACAGTCCGTTGCCGTTTTATCGCGCGGGGGCTTCTGGTATGCCCGTTAACGCAGGATGCCGGTATGGCCGATGGAATAGCGTCCTGGCTGCGGCCAGACCGTCAGGCCATGCGGTTCCTGGCCAACCGCAACCTTGCGCACTGCGCCGGTCGTGGTGTCAAAGGCATAGACAACATCGTCAAACCGTCCGGACAGCCACAGCGTCTTTCCATCAGCACTGACATTGCCCATGTCCGGGCTGCCGCCACCGGGAATGGGCCACTGGCTGACCACTTTTTCGGTGGCGAAGCTGATGACCGATACGCCACCGGCCTTGCCATGCGGGGGGCCATGGATCTTGTGCGATCCACGGTTGGCCACATACATCATCGTCCCGTCCCTGCTGGGATACAGGCCATGCGTGCCGATTCCTGTCGGGATGAAGCCTGTTTCACGGAACGTGTCGCCATCAATGATGAACACCCCGTCCGCATGCATGTCCGCAACATAGAATGTATGCCCGTTCGGGCCGGTCAGGACATCTTGCGGCATGCCACCGCTTGACAGCTTGAGATATCCCATCACCGTGTGGTTGACGGTATCCACTTTCGCCAGATAGCCACCGAACTCACACGTAAAGATGGCATAGCGTCCGTCAATCGAGAAATCGGCATGGTTGACGCCCTTGCATTGTGGCACCTCCACCGATGTCTGTAACTGCATGGTGTGGGGATCGCGGAAATCGAGGCGTTCGCGTGCCTCGGCCACCGTTATGGCCGACTTGCCATCGGGCGTGAAATACATGTTGTACGGGTCATCGACCGCGACCTCCGGCCCCGGCAGGGTGGTGCGCGGGTTGATGGGGGTCAGGCTGCCGTTGGTCGTGCCTTCGGCATTGTTTGTCACCCACAGGGTGCGCAGATCCCACGACGGCACGACATGTTGCGGGCTTTTGCCCACGGGGAAGCGGTTGACGACCTTGTAGGTCTGCGGATCAATGACATAGACATTGTTCGACCGAAGGTTGGGAACATATATCCGTGCCGGGTCCTGCGCCACTTCTGGTGCGATATGGGCGGGTGTCGTTTCGGTATAGATATTTCGCGGGTCCACGACCGGCGGCATGCCGGGAATGGTCTGTACCACCTGTTGCGCCCGTGCCCCGGACGATCCCGCACATCCCAGGGCCGCCATGCACAGCCCCGACATCAGAAACAGTTTTTTTACGCTCATGCGATCCAATCTCCTGGCGCCCCTATAGCACGCGGCAAAAATCTGGCAATCACGGAGAAATCGGACCATTTTGGTCGGTCTGGAGCGCCCTGACGGCTGCTGTGACCTGCATGTCCGTCCCCACCTGTCCCAGCGCTGCGCTTGCGGGGCGGGGGTCGCCGCCATAGACACCCTGCGACGGACCGGGAAGGGCGGCATGATGCAGGGCGTCCTGGCGCACCATATCCGGCTGTACCGCCAGCATCAGCGACGTATCGCTGAGATCGGCATGCGTGCCCACATCCGCCCCCAACCCCCGCCTGCGCAGGTAATCGGCATAGCTTCCCGCCACGACATCATAATATGCGCCCAGATAAACCACATGCGCGCCCGTGCCTGCCCACCTGCGGTTCAGCACCTGTGCCACGGTCCTGAGATCCTTTTGGTATCCCCCATGATCGCCCAGCAGGACGATGCGTCGGAACCCCTGCACACGCAGGCTTTCGGCCGCTCCCGTGACCAGTTCGCGAAAGACGGCGGGCGGGATGCTCAGCGTTCCGGCAAAGCGCATGTGCGACGTGCGGGGTGACGTGCCGCCTTCGGGCACATATGCGATGGTGGGCGCCACCAGCATGTGGCCCACCTCGTGCGCGATGCGCTGTGACAGCACGGTGGCGCGGACATTATGCTTGCCCACCGCGATGAAGGGGCCACTCTGCTCCGTCCCGCCCACGGGAATGATGACGCTGGTCCATCCCTGGGCAAGGGCATCGCGGATTTCCGTCCATGTCAGGTGTTCAAACACCACGTCACGCGGCGCGGTGGCATGCGCCCTGTCAGGGAGCAGGGTCATCCCCCCCATGAGTGTACACGCACAGGCCATCGTGCGGCCCCATTTCAACATCCGTCGCATCGCGCCTTCATCCCGCCCCAGAGCCGCGGAATGCCCGCGCCGGAACCATCTGGCGGACATCCCGTTATGTTACCGGATATTTTACCCGGACCTGCCATGACTGGCGCGTCGGTATAAAGGAGAAGCGGCCATGAATGCCAGTGCCAGCCCACACCCATCACATGCCACGACAGGACAGGGGGGAGAGACCCACCAGACGGCGGATGATGCCGGCACGCCCACCATGACCACCCAGCAGGGCGTTCCCGTATCCGACGATCAGAATACCCTGCGCAACGGTCCCGATGGCCCGGCTTTGATGGAAGATTTCCATTTCCGGGAAAAAATCTTCCATTTCGACCATGAACGCATTCCCGAACGTGTCGTCCATGCCCGTGGGTATGGCGCGCATGGCTATTTCGAACTGACCGATTCCCTTGCCGATGTGTGCCATGCCGATATTTTTCAGCATGTGGGCGAAAAGACCCCGGCCTTCGTGCGTTTTTCCACCGTGGCAGGCGCCAAGGGATCGTCCGACACGGTGCGCGATGTACGCGGCTTTGCGGTGAAGCTTTATACCCGGCAGGGGAACTGGGATATCGTTGGCAACAACATGCCGGTTTTTTTCATACAGGACGCGATGAAATTCCCCGATTTCGTCCATGCCGCCAAGGAGGCGCCTGACCGTGCCTTTCCACAGGCACAGACCGCGCATGACAATTTCTGGGATTTCGTCTCCCTCTCGCCCGAGGCCACGCATATGGTCTGCTGGGCAATGTCCGACCGTGCGATCCCGCGCTCCTTTCGCTTTATGGAGGGGTTTGGCGTTCATACGTTTCGCCTGATCGACGCCCAGGGACGCTCGACCTATGTCAAGTTCCACTGGAAACCCCGTCAGGGCCTGCAATCCATTGTCTGGAACGAGGCGCTGAAGCTGAACGGTGCTGATCCCGATTTTCATCGACGTGACCTGTGGAACGCCATCAATGCCGGGGATTATCCCGAATGGGAACTTGGCGTGCAGTTGTTCGATGATGAATTCGCGGATAAATTTGCGTTCGATATTCTCGACGCGACGAAGCTGATCCCCGAGGAACTGGTGCCCGTGCGTCGTGTCGGGCGGCTGGTGCTCAATCGTGTGGTGGACAATTTCTTTGCAGAGACGGAGCAGGTTGCCTTTTGCACCCAGAATATCGTGCCGGGCATTGATTTTACCAATGATCCCCTGTTGCAGGGGCGTAACTTTTCCTATCTCGACACGCAAACCAAGCGTCTGGGTGGTCCCAATTTCACGCATATCCCCATAAATGCGCCCAAATGCCCGTTCCATAATTTCCAGCAGGACGGGCACATGGCGATGCACAACCCAAAGGGGCGCGTGAACTATGAACCCAATTCATGGTCACAGCCACATGGCGGCGCACGTGAAAACCCCATCACCGGGTTCCGCTCCTTTGCACAGGAACAGTCGGGGGCGAAAGTGCGCCAGCGCTCTGCCGCGTTTGGTGACCATTACAGTCAGGCGCGCCAGTTTTATATCAGCCAGACCCCGGTCGAGCAGACCCATATGAAGGACGCGTTCGTCTTTGAACTGAGCAAGGTTGAAACGCCTGCCATCCGCGTGCGCATGTTGGCGCACCTGCGCAATGTGGATGAAACACTTGCCCATGGCGTGGCGGACGGGCTTGGTATTTCTCCCTTGCCCGCTGCGGCCAAGCCTTTCCTGCCCGTGCGTACGGACCTGCCGGCTTCCGATGCGCTGAGTATCCTGAAAAATGGCCCCGGCAGCTTTCACGGGCGCAAGCTCGGGATCGTGGTGAGCGAAGGTACGGATGCGGACCTGCTGTCTGCCGTGCTTGAAGCTGCCCATAATGTGGGCGCGGAAACCGAACTTGTCGGTCCGCGCATCGGCAATATCTGCAACGACCGTGGCAAGGTGCTGCCGGTCATGCAGAAGATCAATGGCGGGCCGTCGGTGCTGTATGATGCTGTGGTCCTCCTTCCTTCCGCACAGGGAAGCAAGCTTCTGCTGGGCGAGGCGACGATGCGTGATTTCATTTCCGATGCCTATGCCCATGCCAAATTCATTGGATATGGGGCAGATGCCGAACCGCTGCTGGATGCTGCCGGTGTCACGGCCCCTGCGCGTGATGATGGTGTCATCCGCCTGGGCAGTGGGGGTGATGCCGCATCGTTTGTAAAAGCCTGCGGTGCGCTGCGTTTCTGGCCGCGTGAACAATACATCCACGCCGTATGATATTCGTGCCCCCATCCTTCTTTTTTGCCTCTCGACCCTTGATACATGTGCGGGAGGGAGACAATGAAAAAGAAGGACGGAGGAAACGGCATGGACGAAAAACCAACCATCACCATACATTACTGCACGCGCTGTAACTGGCTGTTGCGTGCGGGATGGATGGCGCAGGAACTGCTTTCCTCCTTTGGCGAGGATCTGGGCGCGGTCAGTCTGGTGCCCGGCAGTGGTGGCCGGTTTGAGATCCATGTCGGCCCGCATATGATATGGGAACGCAAACGCGATGGTGGCTTTCCTGGCCCCAAGGAACTGAAGCAGCGGGTACGTGATATCATAGCACCCGAACGCGACCTTGGTCATACCGACCGTTAAGAGAGTGTTTGAAAACACATCATTGATAAAAAAGAAAAGTTTTTGGGTGCCGCCTTTCGATCAAAAAAGCGGCGTCTTCTGAAGCTTTTTAGAAAAAGCTTCACCAAAAACCTTTATTATTTCAGTATGTTATATCTCCTGACTATTTCAAATAGCCTCTAAGATACACCGCACATAGGTGCAAAGATCAAAACGAGGCAGCCCAACGCAGCCGCAGGCTTTTGCGGACAGGGGCGTCGTAGCTTCCTGTTATTGTTGTCACGTAAGTTATTTATATTGTTGATATATAATAGGTTCCCGCTGAAGCGCATGCTGTCCTCATGCCTCGTCATGGGAGGAGAAGGCCCAGTCAGGATCAAGGGCTGAATCCGGTCGGATATTTGGGGGATCACCAGCATGGCCCCCACAGGGGCATAATGTTTCCCGCAGTTGGAAGCATTGATGCATGAGCGTGGCGGCAACATCTGGTGCGTCGCTATTTACGGGGTCCGGGGGGTGCGCGATAAGGGCGCTCCGGCTTTTCGCTCTCTTTACGTTATCTGGGGCCCCATGATCCGTCTCGACACCATCAGCAAGCATAATGGCCATCGCGTGATTTTCATCGATGCTTCGGCCGCCCTCCAGAAAGGGGAGAAAGTCGGGCTTGTCGGGCCTAACGGGGCAGGTAAGACAACATTGTTTCGCCTGATTACAGGGCAGGAAGAACCTGACGAAGGGCAGATCCTGATCGAACGTGGCCTCACTGTGGGTTTTTTCAATCAGGATGTGGGGGAGATGGCAGGCCGCAGCGCGGTTGCAGAGGTGATGGACGGTGCCGGCCCTGTGGCAGCCATCGGAGCCGAACTGTCCCAACTTGAATCCGCCATGGCGGACCCGGACCGCTTTGATGAACTGGACATCATTCTTGAACGGTTTGGCGAAGTACAGAGCCGTTTTGAGGAATTGGGCGGCTATGCCCTGGAAGGGCGTGCGCGCGAAGTCCTGCACGGGCTGGGATTCAGTCAGGAAATGATGGATGGCGATGTCGGCCGCCTGTCGGGGGGATGGAAGATGCGCGTGGCGCTGGCGCGCATCTTGCTGATGAAACCGGATGTTATGCTGCTTGATGAACCGAGCAACCATCTCGACCTCGAAAGTCTGATCTGGCTGGAGCAGTTTCTGGCCGGTTATGACGGTGCCCTGCTGATGACTTCGCACGACCGTGCCTTCATGAACAGGATCATCAACAAGGTGATCGAGATTGATGGTGGTGTATTGTCAAGTTTTTCCGGCGATTATGAGTTCTATGAACAACAGCGCGCCCTGAACGAAAAGCAGCAGCAGGCACAGTTCGAACGCCAGCAGGCCATGCTTGCCAAGGAAGTCGCCTTTATCGAGCGTTTCAAGGCGCGGGCCTCCCACGCTGCGCAGGTGCAGAGCCGGGTCAAGAAACTGGACAAAATTGATCGGATAGAGCCCCCGAAACGCCGTCAGACACTTGCCTTTACCTTCCCGCCTGCCCCCCGTTCCGGCGATGCGGTCGTCAACCTGCGCGGTGTGGACAAGGCCTATGGCAGCCGGGTGATCTACCATGATCTTGACCTGTTGATCCGCCGCCAGGAACGCTGCTGTGTGCTGGGTATCAACGGGGCGGGTAAATCGACCCTGTTGAAACTGGTCACTGGTACTATTGAACCGGACGCAGGAACCGTCACCCTTGGCGGTAGTGTCAAGATGGGATATTTCGCGCAGCATGCCATGGATCTGCTGGATGGCAATCTGACGATTTTTGAAACCCTGAACAATGCCTTCCCACTTGCTTCCCAAGGGGTGCTCAGGTCACTGGCGGGCAGTTTTGGCTTCTCTGGCGACGATATCGACAAGCTGTGTCGTGTTCTGTCCGGTGGGGAAAAAGCACGTCTTGTTCTGGCCATGATGTTGTTTGACCCACCGAATTTCTTGGTGCTGGACGAACCGACCAATCACCTTGATCTTGCCACCAAGGAAATGTTGATCACGGCCCTGGCCGATTATGACGGCACGATGCTTTTCGTCTCCCATGACCGTCATTTTCTGGCAGCACTTTCCAACCGTGTCCTGGAACTTACACCAGAAGGCCTTCATCGTTATGACGGGGGTTACACGGAATATGTTGCCCGAACCGGTCGTGAAGCACCGGGCCTGCATGAATGATGGCGGCGTCATGATCGGCGGGCTGTCAGGTTTGTCAGCCGGCCGGTTGCGACAGGCGATGGTGTGCGACAGCCATGGGTAAGCAGGACGGGTATGCACAGATAAAATCGGGTTTTCCCTTACGATGGGAAAAGGGCGATGATAGTCCTGCATGACCGATAGGGTATGGATTACCAGTGCCTGACCCACTGAAAACCGTGGGATCAGGATATATAAAGAGATGGAGTGGGGCATTGCTACAGAAACTTCGGGAGATCAATCATGATCGTACGCTTCTGGTGAATGCGGGGGTGTGTTTCTGCGTGATTGCCATGCTTGGCCTGGGCAACCTGTTTTGCAGTTTCGTACTGCATACCGATATGTCGTACCTGATGCCATGGCTGCTGGTGGGGGTGATATCCTATTTCTTTTTGCCGAGCCTGATTCTTTGGATCGCAACTGGACATCCATCCTGACAATTAAACTAAGGTGTCGGGAATTACGTGACAGATCGCAATAGCGATATCATGCTGTCCTCACTGGGTATGCAGCATGTGTCAGATGTTTCGGGGCGCAGAGGATAAATCGTAATTAACGGCTTTGGCGGGGACAGGTAACGCGGTGAGTATGGTGAAACACGGCATAGTTGTCATGATTTTTCCATATGCCGTAACCGACGTCGCAAGGGTTCATCAACAAATCGCATCACACCATATGCAAATATTGTCAGAGATGTCACGCTCAGCCCGATAATGAATGCGGTCATGCCGTAACCAATGGTATGATGCTGGTAAAAATTCATGAAAATCCATAAGGCGACATAATGCGTCATGTACAGTGGATAAGATAAGCGGCCAAGAAAAGAACACAACTTCTCCGTAACGCCGGACACATGTATTCCCGCACCCATCATGATGAGTAATGGATAAAATACAAAAACGACCAATTCTTCTGCAAGCCATTCATGCGAGAAGAAAGGCATTACAAACGTCAGCACAAGCAATGCACCGATGGCATAGAAATGTAGGTTATTTTTCCATATGAGGTGGTAACGATAAATGAAAAGACCTGCCAGGAATGAAAAGCTGACACGCGCGGCACCAGTCCAGAAGCCATTTGTATCCCATCCGTTATAAATCCATCCATCACGATAGCCACAAATGCCCAGCCACAGAGCTGCGATGCAGAGAAGAACGCCAAGTGCAGGCCGGGCGACACGCCACAAAACAAGCGCATATACGATACTGGCGATATATTCCCAGAACAAAGACCATTCTGGTGCATTGAGGCCAAAGAGATTGTGCGTGCGTTCTACCATCGTGGGATAGGGCACAACCAGAAGTGTTGTTAAAAAAAGCATGGCGATGCGCCCGACACCATAAGAAGCAGGCACCGGCATGAAAGGATCAAACAGAAAAGCCAGAAGGCCAAGAATCGCACCGAACACAACCATGGGATGAAGCCGGATCAGGCGATGGCGAACAAAACGTATGAAACCAAGAGTTCGTATCCTGTCATCATAAGCGTAGCCCATGACAAATCCTGACAGGCAGAAGAAAAAATCAACAGCCAGGAAGCCATGTCCAATAAAATTCTTTGTATAGTCCAGGATAGCCATTTCCATAAAGTGGAAGATGACGACGGAAATGGCTGCCAAACCGCGAAGGCCGTCGAGAGCAACAAAATGCTTGCGGTGTTCGACTTCTGTTATCGCCTCGGCATCGGATTGAGACATGAGAGTCCTTTGACATTTTATCGTCAGGTCATAAGGCGGCAATATATTTCGATTTTTTAACGAAATTCAAGCTTATTACAGCTTACCCCCGCGTGATCGCATCCGCCATGCTGATCGTAGGGCCAGAGCCCGCCAGGCGTCGATACAACCTGCGCGGGATCGAATAGCCATGGCAATGATGAATGGGAAAGAGCAGGGGAGTGTCTGGCAGTGTCCGTCTGCTAACGAAGTGCAATAAGGATAATTTTATAAATATTTTCAGTGAATTAATTTGGGTTTTGAGTATTTTTTCAAGTGATGTCATCCAAAATGATGCATTGATCAGCGATCTGTTTGTTGGGTGCTTGAGTGCATTTCCTGCGCCCATCCGGATTATGTCAGAAGGTCTGACGCGTATGGTGTTGACGCTATGTGCCGCCGGATATTCCACGGGCGCGAGTTTGAGCGGCAGGGGGGGGGCAGAGCATCAGTGTTACTGAAGCCCATGGCATGAAAAGGTGTCTTGGGACAAAGGCTCCGTACCGCAGGCTGTGTCCGTGGGGATCATCATCACCATGGTCATCGAAGCGGTTTACCTGCATGCCTGTCACCATGTTTTTTACAAGGGCAACGTTTTGGTGGTTTGTCATATGTTTTGTGGGCTGTATGCAAGGGACATAAAAGAAATGCATATGCAGCCTTGCTTTTTGAAGGTAGAGAATTTTATAAAGCGGGTTATCAAGTCAACGGTCCCGTGCGAACGGGTGAAAAGGGAATGCTGTGCAACTCCGGCTGGGGAAGTCGCCCCGGGGGTTCAGTCAGCAACTGTCCCCGCAACTGTAGGCGGCGAATGTTACAACCATGCTACCATCTGGTGGCAGCCACTGACTTCGGTTGGGAAGGCGGATGTGACGTGATGACCCGTAAGTCAGGAGACCTGCCGTTGAGTTCAGATTGTCGCCGGGCGGGCTGAGCCGGAGGCGGGTCAAGGTCTCATGTATTTTCTTCTGTAATGCCGTGTCATGGCGATGTGCAGGTCGGTTTCCCGGTCGGGGGCTGGCGGCATCTGGAATTGTTGCTTTTTTTACCAACACTGCCACCTGACAGGCTCCTTTTCATGATCTATTTCCGCTCCCCCTGCGTTTCGCGGCGCAGGGTCCGTGCATTTTTTGTCAATTGCACTCTGGCAAGCAGCGTTGCCGCATATTCACATGCCTATGCTCAGGCCCCCCAGACCCAGATTGAGGAAGACCGCGCCCGGCTGGGCAATTCCACACCATTGGTGGAACAGATTGACCCCGCGACCGTGCGTGATTCACAACGCGCGCAGGCTGATGCGCAGGAAAAGGCTGCCGGGGATGACAGGCTCGACACCAGCGGCAATCTGCTGGGCGATATGTGGGGGGCACGATCATGGTTGTACAGGCATGGTGTCACTTTTGATATTCAGGAGGTTGATGAAGTCTGGGGCAATGGCACAGGCGGCACGCCGTCGTCCAATGATGGTGCATCAGGTTCGGGCACCGGTCCGGCCTATGACGGTGTGACCATGCCGACGTTAAGCATTGATACTGAAAAGCTGTTTGGCCTGAAGGGCGGATTGTTCAATGTCAGTGCGTTGCAGACACGCGGGCGTTCAATCTCGCAGGATCATCTTGCCAATTTCAATCCCATCAGTGGCTTCGAGGCTGATCGCTCCACCCGCCTGTTTGAATTATGGTACCAGCAATCCTTTTTGAATGGGAAACTGGATGTAAAGATCGGTCAGCAGGATCTTGATACTGAATTCCTGATCAGTGATTATGCATCTCTTTACCTGAATTCAAACTTTGGCTGGCCGATGGCGCCTTCGGTCAACCTGTATGGCGGTGGTCCGTCATGGCCACTATCCTCGCCTGCCGTTCGCGTCCGTTACCGGCCAAGCGAGAAGTTCACCTTCATGTTCGCGGCTGCCGATGATAATCCGCCAGGTAACCGTACCAATTCCTTTGCCATACAGAATGGCGGTAACGGCGCGGATCCGACAAATCAGGTCACTAATGATGGCAGCGGGACACAGTTCAACATGGGCACAGGCGCCCTGCTGATTACTGAATTGCAATACGCACTGAACCCACAGCCGGCTGATATGTCGAATGTAACCAAGGATCCGGGCTTGCCGGGTGTGTACAAGTTGGGTGGGTATTATGATACCGCAAAATTCCCCGATTATCGCTATAACAACATGGGCAAGCCTCTTGGTGGCGCTGATGACAGCACCGGGATTCCGCGCTGGGACCGCGGGGACTGGATGGTCTACGGCATCATTGACCAGATGATCTGGCGTCCGTCACTGACCTCGGCCCGGTCGGTCGGGGTGTTTGTGCGTGCCACGGGCAATGGTGGCGATCGTAACCTGATCAGCTTTGCAATGGATGCAGGCTTCAACCTGAAGGCCCCATTCCGTGGCCGTGCCAATGACACACTCGGGCTGGGCTGGGGGATTGGCCGCGCCAGTTCGGGGGAGCGTCAGTTCGACCGCAATGTGGCACAGACTGGTACTTACAGCCCGGTGCAAGGGAATGAAAATCATCTCGAACTGACCTATCAGGCGCAGGTAACTCCCTGGCTGGTTATGCAGCCGGATTTTCAATATGTATGGCATCCTTCGGGCGGGGTGCGTGATTATGGTGTCTCCTATAACCGTCATGTTGGTAACGAGGCCATTTTCGGCCTGCATGGCAGCATTACATTCTGATTTATGATGATAGATGCTTATATATGAAGATTATAGGAAATTAAGAATCAGGTGCGTGGCATGCCTCAAGCGGCATGGTCTTTTTTAAGTCCATGTCACGACAGGATGTTTCTTGCCATGTCGTGCGACTGCGTCGTGTTCAGGGGATATCCTGAATGCCGGGAAATATAATCCAAAATGATAATGATCGTGACAGGGTATCACAAAATTGAATCCTGCTTGACAAGCATTGTTCATCAGATCAGAACAGGTGCGACGGTTCCTTCTGCCGGAGGGATTAAAAGGGAACGAAGTGCGGAATTACCATCCAATGCTTCGGCTGTCCCCGCAACTGTAAGCGGTATGTCTTTGCATTACCGGATGTAACGGTCCGGGCCACTGAAAACCACGGTTTTCGGGAAGGTTATGCATGATGCCAAGCCGCAAGCCAGGAGACCTGCCGTCCTTAGTGGTTGCGACCGGGAACTGTTGGGCGGGGCGTCCTGGCGGTGTGGTGTTACGGGGTTTCGCACGGATCGAAACCTGGGGTGGCAGCACGCTCTCGTGGCAACGATGATGTGACCGCGAGACCTGGATTCTATGATATTTTTTCGTAATCTTCTGATTGCCTCGACCATGTTCGTTACAATACGGGGCGGCATCGCGTATGCTGATGATCTGGGCGGGCAGGTAAAACCGCCAGCAACCGGTTATGTCGTGCAGGATAAGAAATCCCGGGTTGTCATTTCACCCGGAGGGGACGGGATTCCAGAACTTATCAGTGTCAGTGCCGCGCGGCGGCCGACTGCCGTTGATGATATCGGCACCAGCATGACCATCATCACCGAAAAACAGATCCAGACACAGCAGCGACGCAGCCTGACGGATATCCTGACGCGCCAGCCGGGCCTGAATGTGGTACAGACGGGTGGCCCTGGGGGGGCGTCCTCTATTTTCATGCGGGGCAATAATGCGAATGAGGTCAAGGTCCGTCTTGATGGCATGGATATCAATGATGGCAGTTCGGCATCAGGCGCGTTTGATGCGGGGCAGTTCGTGACTGATGGTATGGGGCGCATCGAAATCCTGCGTGGTCCGCAAAGCGGCCTTTACGGTGCGGATGCCATGGCGGGCGTGATCGACATCACCACGGCGCAGGGGGAAGGACGATTCAGACCATTCGTCCGTGTCGAAGGGGGCGGATACGGTACTTTCAACCAGACTTTTGGCGCGCGCGGCAGCAAGGGGCGTTTTCATTACAATGTTGAACTTTCCCATTACCGTATGGATGGGTTCAACAATATCCCTGCCTATATTGAACGGTATTACGGCGCCGACCGACAACAGCGACACGAGGGCAACCGCAATGACAACCGGGGGGCCAATATCCGGCTGGGATATGACATTACCCATAATTTTGACCTTGGCCTGACTGCACGCCTTATACAGAATAATAACCATTCCTATTCATTATATGACCTGCAAAGCGAGAACGCTTATGGGGACAGGGGTGTGCGGGAACAGAACAGCCAGAATGAGGCCATCTTGCGAGGAACGGCGCATCTGGTTTCCTTTCATGGCATGTTCGATCAGGTACTTGGCCTTGGATACATGACCAATCGCAACCGCTGGACAGAGGCAGGCACCAGTGATGGTAGCCCCATAAATCCCGATCCTGATTATTACCGTTCCAGCCGGTTGAAAGTGGATTGGCACGGAACATTCAATTTAAAAAAATATGGACAGTTCTTGATCGGGGCGGAACATTTCCACGATACGTTCAATACCAGCCATACCGCCGCCAGCATGTGGGACAGCGGATATAATACATCCGCCAGCATGGATACGACCGCGGGTTATGGACAGTATCAGGGGAATTGGAACCATATTCTGTATGGTGCGGCCAATATTCGTTATGATGCCAACTCACGTTATGGCAACCATGTGACGTGGCGTGTTGCCCCTGCGATCCATGTGCCGGGAACCGGCACCATTATCAAGGCCAGCGCCGGTTCGGGTTTTCATGGCCCATCGCTATATCAGCTATTTGCCAATCAGGTGGGCGCCGGATATTCGGAAAAAGGCAATCAGAACCTGAAAGCCGAGCAGTTGATCGGTTATGATGCGGGGGTGGAGCAGAAATTGCTGCACGATCATCTGAATTTTGGGGCAACATGGTACGACAACAGGGTCCGGAACCTGATCCAGTCTTCCGTATCAGTGGATTCATCGTATAATTATACCTATTCCTATGCCAATGTTGCCAAGGCCCGGATGTATGGTGTGGAAGCTTTCCTGAACTGGAAGGCATTGAATACCCTGGAATTCAATCTGAGCTATACTTGGACACATGCCCGCGATGCAACGGACGGCGCCGAGCTTCAGCGCCGTCCCCAGCACAAGTTCAATTTCAATACGACATGGACACCAATCCGCGACCTGACATTTTCGGGCAATATCCTGTATACCAGTGCCTGGCGCGATGTGCCGGTCATCGGCGGGGCGACATGCAGCGTTTGCGCCAGGGGGCATGGATATTTCACCATTGATGTGGCTGCCAATTATAAGGTCAACCGCTATGTTTCCGTTTATGCCCGTGCGGACAACCTGTTGAACCGCCAGTTCGAGGACCCGATTGGCTATCTGCAGCCCGGTCGTGCCGGTTATGGTGGTTTCATGCTGAATTATTGACATGAAAAGGATGCTTGCGGGATTTGTCGCCGGGATGCTTGCCTGTGTCCCGATGGCGGCACGGGCGCAGCCTGTGGCGCGTGTGGTGTCGCTCAACCTTTGCACGGACCAGTTGCTGCTGTTATTGGCCGCACCGGGACAGGTCGTGGGGATTACACCACTGGCGCGCGACTGCTGGAACGCGGTATTGTGCGCGCAGGCCGCGCGCGTGCCAGTGATGCGGCCCACCTCGGAAAATGTCGTGGCCGCCCATCCCGATGTCGTGCTGGGTGGTGTCTATACAGCGACGTTGGCCATGCAGGCTGCACGGGAAAGCGGGGCGAAGGTCATTACCCTGCCACCAGCAAAATCACTGACGGATATCGCCTCACAGATCATGATCGTGGCGAGTGCGATTGGTGTGCCCGAACGTGGGCGTGAACTGGCTGGCGCCTTTGCGCTGCGCCTTGCCTCCTTTCCATCGGGACGGTCTGCCACCGATCCCACGGCTGCGGTCTATGCCGCCAACGGGTTCGTAACCCATGCGGGTTCGTTGCCTGATGATGTCCTTGCCCATGCGGGCCTGCGTAATTATGCAACCGTCATGGGGCATGAAGGGTCTTCACGCTTTCCTATGGAGGTGCTGATCGCGCATCCGCCCGACCTGCTGGTCCTCGACCGTTCGGGACGGGGGCGTTCCCTTGCACAATCAATGCTTGACCATCCTGCATTGCGGCAGGCCTTTGCCGGTGCGCATCATCTCGACCTGCCAGCGCGCCTGTGGCTATGTGGCCTGCCACAGACACTGGATGCAGTGGCGATGCTGCGTGCTGCCCGCGGTCATCTTGGAATCCTACAGTGAAACAGTTCGGGCATGGAACCCTGTTGCTCAATACGCTGCTGCTGCTTGGGGTGGTGGGCCTGTTCGGGGCGTCGTTGATGTGGGGGGAAACCAGCATCATGTTTTCGCATGCACTGGCGGACCTGATGGCGGGGCGACATACGGCCGGTGCGATCATCGTGGCGCAACTGCGTCTGCCGCGCACCCTGTTGGCCATTATGGTGGGTGGCACACTGGGCCTGTCGGGTGCGGTCCTGCAGGGATATCTGCGAAACCCGCTGGCGGACCCCGGTATTCTGGGCGTATCGGGTGGGGCGGCACTTGGTGCGGTATGCGTGTTTTATACCGGCCTCATGCAGCTTTCCATTGCGGCCCTGCCGCTTGGTGGCCTGACGGGGGCCCTGTGCGCGGCTGCCGTGCTGATGGGGGTGGTGGGGCGTGGCGGGACACTGGTGCTTTTACTGGCGGGGGCGGCACTCAGCAGTTTTACCGCCGCGCTGACGGCGCTGGTGCTGAACCTTGTCCCCAGTCCGTATGCATCCTTTGAAATCATGCATTGGCTTATGGGGTCACTGACTGACCGGACCTTTACCCATGTCTGGATCTGCCTGCCCGGTGTGGTGTGTGGCACGCTGTTTATGCTGTCCTGCGCACGTGCGCTCGATGCGCTGGCGCTGGGTACGGATGTGGCGGAAAGCCTTGGGTTCCGGCTTCATGCTCCATGGGGGATACAGACGCGCGTCGTGCTTGGCGCGGCTCTTGCCGTTGGGGCGTGTGTGGCGGTTTCCGGTGCGATTGGCTTTGTGGGGTTGGTGGTGCCGCATCTGTTGCGCCCGTTGACGGGGCACCAGCCTTCACGCCTGCTTGTGCCGTCCTTTCTGGGGGGCGGACTGTTGCTTCTGGCGGCGGATATGGTTGTGCGCCTGGTGGCAAGCGGGCCTGAACTACAGCTTGGCGTATTGACGGCATTGGTTGGTGCGCCGGTTTTTTTCGCCCGTGTCATCATCCTTAAAAGGAGCAGCCCATGAGCTTGCTTCATGCGTGCGGCGTCTCGCTCAGACGGGGGGAACGGGCTGTCGTTTCCGCCGCTGCCCTGACCCTGGAACGGGGGCGGGTTGTGGGCCTGATCGGACCGAACGGGGCGGGGAAAAGCACGTTCATGCGTATGCTTGCGGGGTTACAGACCCCCGATTGTGGGGAGATCCAGCTTCTTGGGCGTGACATGGGGCAGATCCCCCCCGCAATGAGGGCAAGGCAACTGGCCTTTATCCCGCAAGATGGTGGAATGCCGCCGCCGATGCCCGTCCGTAATCTGGTGGCACTTGGGCGCCTGCCACATGGACAGGCCAACATGCATGCGATAGGGCATCCTGCGGTGCAACGTGCGCTGGAGGCAACAGGCCTGCTGGACCTGTCTGCCCGTCCGGCCTGTCATCTTTCGGGTGGAGAGCGGGCGCGTATGAACCTCGCGCGTGCGCTGGCGACCGATACGTCTGTTGTTGTGGCGGATGAACCGATTGCCGCCCTTGACCCTGCCCATGCCCTGTCCATGATGCAGCTTTTCCGTGAACAGGCCGCACAAGGTAAGGGGATTGTCGTTGTGTTGCATGATCTGGTGCTGGCGACGCGGTTTTGCGATGAACTTGTGCTGATGGATGATGGCTCCATCATTCGACATGGCCCTGCAACACAGGTGCTGGATGATGATATCATGCATGCAGTGTACGGGGTAACGGTCAGGCGGATCGGGGATGCTGTCATTCCGTGGGAACTCCGTCGATAAGGCATCTTGATGTAATCCGGGCTGTTTTTGTACGAATCCGTTATTTCCCCGGATTATTGTTTGCAAAAACCTTTCAGGACATTTGCGGGGCAGGGACTGATCTGCGAATGCATTTCGAAAAAATCTTCAGGATATCTTGCATCTGGCGGAAAAATGCAGGCACTATCAACTTCTATCAAGTCGATGGTCCCGTGCGAGCGGGCTAACAGGGAACGCCGTCATGCTCCGGCCGGGTCATAAGCCCGGGAGCCAAGTCGGAGGCTGCTCCCGCAACTGTAGGCGGTATGTCGCCGGTTCATTTACCCCCATGGGGTAGGTCACTGTTTCCACGATCAAGGGAATGGGAAGGCAGGAACCGGCAGGCCATGATCCGTGAGCCAGGAGACCTGCCATCGTCATTTGCCAAGCCGTCGGACGGGATGTGCCGAAGGCGGGAGAAGCCTATGCCCATCAGGCAGGAAGCCACGTGCCATGGCGATATGGCAGGTAACGCATCCACGCGTTGCAGTTTTATGAAAATCATACGAAAAATAACGTCTTTTCTGACTGCGCCACCCCAGGTCCCGTGTGGCCGATATTGTGGGAGGCATTGAAGCGAGTATGGCACGGATTATATCGGACATAACCGCGCCGGTGCGGATGCCGCGTCTGCCCCATGATATCCGGCGTGTGCGGAGTAACCCTGATTTCTGGTATCCCGTTGCCTGGTCGCGTGAACTGCGTCGGGGCAGGGCGATCGGGGTACGTTATGCAGGGCAGCCGATTGTCGTGGTCAGGCCAGAGGCCGGTGCGATCTTTGCGCTTGATGATGTCTGTCCCCATCGTCAGGTTCCTCTGAGCAAAGGAGATGTATGTGGGGATTTTGTGCGCTGTGCATATCATGGGCTGAAATATAGCCGACGTGGACAGTGTTTTTCACCGGATATGAAAATCGAAGATGATCTGCCCCGACTGCGCACATGGGCCTGTCAGGAAAAGGACGGGCTGATTTTTGTTTTCATGGGACCGATGGAAAAGTCCGATAGTGTGCCTCTGCCGGATATTCCACGTGTGCGCGATCCGCATTATCGGACGCGTCGTTTTGGAAAAATTGTGAAATGCCATTACAGTTTCATGCATGAAAACCTGATGGACATGAACCATCAGGTCCTGCACAGCCGTCTGGTCGGAAGTATGAAACCCCGGTTCCTGGGCATGGAACGTGGTCATGATTTTGTGGAGGCGCGCTATACCTTTGCGCGTATGGCCGGCAAGCAACCCCTGAGTGAAGCCCTGATTTATGGGCAGCGTCGGAAAGAAGGGCGCAATTTTGCCTATCGCGATGTCATGACCATCCGTACGCAATATCCATATCAGGCATTGCGGATCGAGACGCAGGGCGTTGAGGAACCGGTCATGGACCTGTGGATTGCGTATGTGCCGCAGGATCGCGAGGAACAAACCAACCGTGTCTTTGGACTGTTGTCCATACGCCGGTTGAAGGTTCCGTTCATACTGGATCTGGCATGGCCGTTGCTGGTTGCCTTTACGGAACGTGTCTTTGCTGAGGATCGCGAAATTGTCGAACTTGAACAGCGGGCATGGCAGGAGCAGGGCGGTGATCGGAATCAGGAAGTTTTTCCGGTTATCATGGCCTTGCGCCAACTGCTTGTCCAAAATGGGATAAGTGCGCAAACAGCCTGAAATCAGGAACCAGGGTCTGGTGCAGCTTTTCCCCCAGGACTTCAGGGGGGGCTGCCATTTGAAAGGCGCGCGTCCGCCAGACCCTTTGTCGGGTTTTATGAATGGGTTATTTCCTGACGTTCTCTAAGATAGATTTTAATATGCCGGGTCGGGCTGATCGTGACATGTTTTGTCATGATTTATCCGCCATGGAATGGAATTGCGGCATGACCCATAATTCGGCAAAAGCAGATCCTGCCCCGTTGGGGTTGATGGGGTTTGGCATGACCACTGTCCTGCTTAACCTGCATAATTCAGGCATCGTTCCCATGGGGGGAGCTATTCTTGCAATGGGATTGGTGTTCGGCGGGGCGACGCAGTTTGTCGCCGGCCTGCTGGAATACGGAAACAGAAATACATTTGGCATGACGGCCTTCATGTCTTATGGCGCTTTCTGGCTGTCCCTCGTTGTGTTGCTGTTCTTGCCGCACTGGGGATTGGTGGCACCCTCATCACCTGCCTTGATGGGCAGCTACCTGCTGATGTGGGGCCTGTTTACTGCCATTATGACGATTGGCACGCTGCGTGCCTCGCGCATGCATCAGGTGGTGTTTTCCAGCCTGACAGTATTGTTTCTGCTGCTCGGCCTTGCCGAAATCCTTGAGCAGCCCATGTTGACGGTTATTGCCGGATATGAAGGATTATTTTGCGGGTTCAGCGCCATTTATCTGGCGGCAGTGGAATTGCTCGCAGCACAACCGGGACACGTCGCAGCTCCTGTTGCAGTTATGGTGCCGCCTGCCGAGGTTGCAGCCTGATATTGCGGTTCCGCAAACCTGTTATGGGGCAGCACATGCCCGATGATGCCCCATGACTGAATATAACCGCCCTTCGGGGCGGTTTTTTTTTGGATATGCCGCTATATCAAGGGGCTGACGGTTACGCGTATATATGTGCTTGATCGCGCGTATCCTGCGGCGCCATGGGCATAAAAACGCGCAGATGCCCGGGGATAAGTTCTCCTGAAACGGCCAAGCCTATGGCATAATATATAATTCTGGCACCCCGCAGGTATTTTGCGCATATGCGTGGCCCGTATGCAGGGGGCGAAACACGTTCCCTATGTCCCAATGCAAGGATATGGATTGTAATGCGCCTTATTGTTTTTGGTTTGCCCCTGCTGATCGTGATCCTGAACTGGCTGTGGCCTTTGCCTCTACCTTTTGGGGTGAAAATGCTTGCGGCTGCACTGGTGGTCGTGGCGGCACTTTATCACTACTGGTCCCGGCTTTCCTCGGGCTCAGTCTTTGCACCGGAATTTCCCCGTCCTTTTGTTATTCTGTTCAATTGGGCCTTCGGGGCGCTTCTCTTCCTTACGCTATTGCAGGTCGTGCTTGATTTTGGTGCGCTGGCTGTTGCGTTGGTAACATGGCAGCCGGTTTATATTCCTGTCGGTGCGCGGGCGGCGGTGGGGGGAATTGCCGGTGGGCTTGCTGCGATTGGTGTGGCCAATGCGATAAGGGTGCCACCGGTCAGGGACGTGACTGTCACCATTCCCGGCCTCTCGCCCTTGTTTGACGGATATCGGCTGCTTCAGTTGACCGACATGCATATCAGTCGGCTGTTTCCTGCAAGTTGGGCTGCATCGGTTGTGGAGCGCGCCAATGCGACCGGTGCGGACATGATTGTCGTGACCGGAGATTTTATTGATGGATCGGTCGCCATGCGCTGTGCTGATGTGGCGCCGCTTGCACGACTTCATGCGCCGGATGGCGTTCTGGCAATACCGGGCAACCATGAATATTTCTTCGATTATGATGACTGGATGCACCACCTGTCGGAATTGGGGTTTCATATGCTGCTTAACCGGCATGTGGTTATCACAAGGGAAGGGGCCGAACTGGTATGCGCTGGTGTGACTGACCGCTCGGCACCAGGGCATGGGCAGGCTGGTCCGGATCTGGTTGCTGCCCTTGCAGGTTCTCCCGCTGGTGCGCCGGTTGTGCTGCTTGATCACCAACCTGGTGATGCACATACCGCTTCCAAGCTGGGCGTTGCCCTTCAACTGTCGGGGCATACGCATGGCGGGATGATTTTCGGCCTTGATCGCCTTGTTGCACGTGGGAATAGCGGTTTTGTGTCTGGGCGTTATGATCTGGGTGGTATGACGCTGTATGTCAGTAATGGTACCGGATTGTGGCCGGGATTTGCGCTGCGGCTTGGCAGGCCATCTGAAATTACCCTTTTCCATCTGCGGGCGGATAATGCGTAAATCTCTTTGATATGATGGGGATGGTGGTCTGCTCGTTGTAAAGGCGCATCGGGAGGGCGAAGGGATCATGCTGTGCCGGATGTATTTGGACGGCCCTGACAGTCGGATCACCAGCGCCGCAAGCGCATTCCCCGCAGATCATCCAGAGTGATGATGGCAGGCCGCTGCTCTTTTTCGAGAGGCTGAAAAGCCCCTCAGCATTGGAGAGCTTGTAAAATCCGTCTTTTGGCTTTGCACGCGCGGATCGCGGTATCCGTCGGCATGAATACCCCATCGTATCTGTCCTTCGGCGGCTTTCCATGCCGTCGTATGTCAGATCAGAAGGCGATAAAACGGCAGACATCCCGAGGGATCGTTAACTGCTGTCACTGTATGTCAGGGGAAATTGGCGGAGGGGATGGGATTCGAACCCACGGAACGAGTTACCCCGTTCAGCGATTTAGCAAACCGCCGCCTTCAGCCTCTCGGCCACCCCTCCGCCGGGGAAAAGCGTATATTTCTACACGGCGTTTGCAGCGCTGCTTGTAGCTGGTTCCGGCAGCGCCGTCAAACGTTCAAATGAAAAAAATATCCAGTTTTTACAAAACCTTTTTCAGCGCCTCGTTCACGAGGGCCGGATTGGCCTTTCCGGCCATGGCTTTCATCACCTGTCCGACGAAGAATCCGAACAAACGATCCTTGCCACTGCGGTATTCTGCCACCTTGTCAGCGTGCTTGGTCATGATGTCGGCAACCACCGTATCAATGGCCCCCGTATCCGTGACCTGCTTCAGGCCCTTGCGTTCGACAATATCAGCGGCGCTGTCACCGGTCTCCAGCATATCTTCGAAGACTTCCTTGGCGATCTTGCCGTTGATCGTGCCGTCTGCGACAAGGTCCAGCATACCGCCAAGTGCCTGCGCTGAAATCGGGCTGTCGCTGATATGGCGACTGCTCTTGTTCAATGCCGCGAACAGGTCCCCTGTAACCCAGTTGGCCACCAATCGCCCATCACGACCACGGGCCACGGTTTCATAATAATCCGCGATCGCCTGCTCCGCCACCAGGACATTGGCATCGTAATGTGGGATTTTATATTCTTTTTCAAAGCGGTCGCGCTTGTCATCGGGCAGCTCCGGCAGGCCCTTTTCCAAATTACGCACCCATTCTTCCCCGATCACGAGCGGAAGCAGGTCCGGATCGGGGAAGTAGCGGTAATCGTGGGCGTCTTCTTTGCTGCGCAGGGATCGGGTCTCGTTACGTGACGGGTCGAACAGGCGCGTTTCCTGATCGACACTGCCGCCTGCTTCCCATATCTCCACCTGCCGCGCGGCTTCGACCTCGATGGCATGCATGACATACCGGATCGAATTGACGTTCTTGATTTCGCATCGTGTGCGGAAGGGTTCATCCTTCTTGCGTACGGAAACGTTGACGTCCGCACGCATGGAGCCTTCCTCCATGTTGCCATCACAGGTGCCAAGATAGCGCAGGATCATGCGCAACTTGCGCAGGTAGGCACCAGCTTCCTCGGGGGAGCGGATGTCAGGTTCGCTGACGATTTCCATCAGCGCCACCCCCGCGCGGTTCAGGTCGATGAAGGATCGGGTCGGGTCCTGGTCATGCATCGACTTGCCGGCATCTTGTTCCAGATGCAGGCGTGTGATCCCGATATGGCGCACTGTCCCATCGGACAGTTCGATTTCCACCGTGCCTTCCCCCACGATGGGGTGGGTGAACTGGCTGATCTGGTAGCCGGTGGGCAGATCGGCGTAGAAATAGTTTTTCCGGTCAAAACGGCTTTGCAGGTTGATGCGCGCCTTCAGGCCCAGGCCCGTGCGCACGGCCTGCGCCACGCATTCGCGGTTGATGACGGGTAACATGCCGGGAAAACCCGCATCAACCAGGCTGACATGGGTGTTCGCATCACCACCATAGGTGGCCGACGCCCCGGAAAACAGCTTCGACTTGCTGATGACCTGCGCGTGGACCTCCAGGCCCACGACGATTTCCCACGTCCCGGTCTTGCCTTCGATCAGGTAGGACATCACACGCCCTCCGCACGGATGGTGGGACGATGCGTGAACGCCGCGGCCCGTTCCAGCGCATGGCCCGCCGCCAGAACGCTTTTTTCATCAAAGGGGCGGCCGATCAGTTGCAGCCCCAGCGGCAGCTTGCGCTCACTCAGCCCGACCGGTAGCGACATGGCGGGCATGCCGGCCATGCTGGCGGGAACGGTGAACACATCATTCAGGTACATCTGGACCGGATCGTCCGTCTTTTCGCCTTGCGCAAAGGCCGGGGAAGGGGCAGTCGGTGTCAACAAGACGTCAACCTTCTCAAAGGCTTCGGTGAAATCACGACGGATCAGGGAACGGACCTTCTGCGCCTTGAGGTAATAGGCGTCATAATAGCCCGCAGACAGGACATAGGTCCCGACCATGATGCGGCGGCGGACTTCGGCGCCGAAGCCTTCGCGCCGGGTCTTTTCGTACATTTCATCGAGTGTCGGCGCCGCAACCCGGCGTCCGAAGCGCACACCGTCATACCGGGCCAGGTTGGACGAACATTCCGCAGGGGCGACGATATAATAGGTCGCAAGCCCGTATTTGGTGTGTGGCAGGGACACATCGACAATTTCACAGCCCGCATCACGCAGCCATTCAATCCCCTGACGCCATGATGCCTCGATTTCTGCGGGCATTCCCTCCACCCGGTATTCGCGCGGAATGCCCACGCGCATGCCCTTGAGGCTGGTGGAGCAGGCAGCGCGATAGTCATCAAGCGGATGATCGACGCTGGTGCTGTCCTTGGGGTCGAACCCGGCCATGGATTGCAGCATGATTGCGCAATCTTCCACCGTGCGGGCCATCGGCCCGGCCTGGTCAAGCGAACTTGCGAACGCAATGGTGCCCCAGCGGCTGCACCGGCCATAGGTCGGCTTCAGCCCGACAATCCCGCAATAGGCGGCAGGCTGACGGATGGAGCCACCGGTATCCGTGCCCGTTGCGCCCATGGCAAGGCCCGCCGCGACAGCCGCAGCCGACCCGCCAGACGATCCGCCGGGCACAAGGGCGGTCTGTGCATCGCCTTCACGCTTCCATGGGTTTTCGACGGCGCCAAAAGCCGAGGTGATGTTGGCTGAACCCATGGCGAATTCGTCAAGGTTTGTCTTGCCCACGAACACTGCGCCATCACGCAGAAGGTTTGCCGTCACCGTGCTTTCATATGGCGGGACAAATTCTTCCAGCATCCGGCTTGCGGCGGTGGTGCGCACGCCATTGGTGCAGAACAGGTCCTTGATCCCCAGCGGGATACCCGTCAGGGCCGGGGCATCCTTGCTCGCCAGAAGGTCATCGGCACGCTTTGCCGCAACCAGTGCCTGTTCCGAGGTCACGGTAATGAAGGCGTTGAGCCGTCCATTAAGCCGCCCGATCGCATCGACATGCGCGCCAACCAGTTCGGATGCGGAAAATTCGCGCCGGCGCAACCCGTCATGCGCTGCGGCGATCGTCAGTTCTGTCAGCATTATTCAACCACCTTGGGCACGGTATAATAGGGGCCAGCCGTATCGGTGGCGTTCGACAGGACGGCATCGCGTATGTTCCCATCCGTCACGACGTCCTCGCGCATGCGCAGGACCGCGGTTTCGGTCCCGACCATGGGGGCGATACCATCGACATTGACCTCGTTGAGCTGTTCGATCCAGCCGAGGATGCCGTTCAGTTCCCCTGGCAGGGACTGCAGGTCGGATTCGTCAATACCAATCCGTGCCAGCCGGGCAATTCGGCGGACGGTCGCGGGATCAAGCGACATGAAGCAATAACTTTCCATCGTGACGGGGTAAGAATATCCTGCGCGCAGGAACGTCCAAGGATAATAGCCCCAGACCATGCCCCTGTTCAACATACCCGAATTGCGATTGGCCCTGCGGCCCGGACAACGCCTGATGGGGATCGATCCCGGTCAGAAAACGATCGGGATCGCGCTGTCCGATGTTTCGCTCATGCTGGCGTCGCCATGCACCACGGTGCGCAGGCGCAAGCTGTCCCTTGTCGCGGTGGAGATCGGGGAACTGGCACGGCGCCACGATGTCGGTGCGCTGGTGGGGGGGCTGCCGCTGTCACTTGATGGCAGCTTTGGCCCGGCGGCGCAGGCCGCGCGTGACTGGATGATGAACCTGTCGCAACAGGTCGGGTTGCCTGCGGCGATGTGGGACGAACGCCTGTCGTCCTCGGCGGTGAACCGCATGCTGATCCAGGATGTGGACATGACCCGACAGCGCCGTGAACAGGTGGTGGACAAGGTGGCGGCGGCCTATATCCTCCAGGCGGCACTCGATGCTTCGGCATGATGGTCGTGCGTGCGACCGCCATCCGCCGGATCGCCAAACAACGCCTGTAGCAGCACAAGCATCAGGAAAAGCGCCGCCAGCAGTCCGAACATCCGGCCAAAGACACGGAACGCGGCGATGATGAGCGCGATCAGCACGATGGTCAGCACGGCCCGCTGCGCCTGTCCATGCACGCCGATGGTGTCCATCATTGCGGCTAGGACGCCTTCGATCATCACAATTCCAGCGAGGATGAGGCCGACAAGACCAAACAGCATGTTGCCCAGAAGGCTGAGGATATGACTCATCGGTGGGCGACTTTCCGCTGTGAAGGAATGGTGGCAGGCGGCGCGGGGGCATAACGCGGGCGGGGGCATATGCGTTCGGGGGCTGCGAACACACGATGTTACGGAAAATTGCGCAGTCGCGGGTCGCCGCGCGACCTCTTGTCAGGACGAGGCCTCCGTGCTGATTAAGCCAGACAAAAGAGATTGTGAAGGGACTGACAGCGGATGAAGATTGCCGTCATCGGGGCAGGCTACGTGGGTCTGGTATCAGGCGCGTGCCTTGCTGATTTTGGCCATGAGGTCCGTTGCATCGACAGGGATCTGCGTCGTGTCGAGGGGCTGCGCGCCGGACGCATGCCCATATACGAACCCGGCCTTGCGGAACTGACGGCCGACAACGTGGCGGCGGGGCGGCTGTCCTTCGAACATGACCTGGCGGTCGGCATGAAGGACGCCGAAGTGATCTTCATCGCCGTTGGTACGCCGTCACGCCCGGAGGATGGGCATGCGGACCTTACCTTCGTCTATCAGGTCACGCGGGAGATCGCGCAGAACCTTGAGGGGTACGCGGTCATCGTCACGAAATCGACGGTCCCTGTCGGTACGAGTGATGAGGTGGAGCGCCTTGTGCGTTCGCTGCGTCCCGATGTGGAATTTTCCGTGGCATCCAATCCGGAATTCCTGCGCGAGGGGGCCGCGATCGGGGATTTCAAGATTCCCGATCGTATCGTCGTGGGCGTGGAGGATGAGCGTGCGAGGGAGGTTATGGCTGCGGTTTATCGTCCGCTGTTCCTTAATCAGGCACCGCTGCTGTTCACGGATCGCCGTACGTCGGAATTGACGAAATACGCAGCCAATGCATTCCTTGCGACCAAGATTACCTTTATCAACGAAATCGCCGATATCTGTGAAAAGACCGGCGCCAACGTGCAGGACGTTGCGCGTGGCATGGGGCTGGACAAGCGGATCGGGCCGAAATTCCTGCATGCGGGTCCGGGCTTTGGCGGGTCATGCTTTCCCAAGGATGTCAGGGCGCTGATCAAGACGGGGCAGGATTATGATGTCCCCAGCCGCATTGTGGAGGCGGTGGCCGATGTCAATGAACGGCGCAAGCGCAGGATGGGGCGCAGGATTGTCGCCGCCTGTGGCGGGGAAATCCGTGACCGCATCATCGCTGTGCTGGGCCTGACGTTCAAACCGCGTACCGACGACATGCGTGATGCCCCGTCCATTGCCATCATCCAGACCCTGCGTGATGCAGGGGGGGTGGTGCATGCGTTCGACCCCGCCGGGATGGAACATGCACGTGAGGTCATGGGCGATGTGACCTATTTCCAGGATCCTTATCAGGCGGTTGCCGGGGCGGATGCGGTGGCCATCGTGACGGAGTGGGAGTCCCTGCGCGCGCTGGACCTGAAAAAAATATACGGCCTGATGCGTACACCTGTCCTTGTGGACCTGCGCAATATCTATGGACCCGAGGAGGCCAAGGCCGCCGGTTTCACCTATATCGCGGTCGGGCGTGGGGACCTGCGGGAATAAGCCCTGCCCACCGCCGAAGGGAACGGCGGTGGGTATTTTCGCGCCTGTCTTCGGGATATGGTAATCGTATCCGTAATACAGTGCCGTCCTTGCCGAAATATCAGGAAACCATGATCCATGGGAAACACGTCGCGGGTTCAGTATGTTGCCACGGGGGTCTTCGTCTGCCTCGTCATCATGGCATCGCTGTATATCGAGCAGTCCTTTCTGGGGGCGTTCGTATGGGGCATCATCCTGTCGATTACGGCATTTCCCCTCTATCAGGTCCTGCGTCGGCGCGGATGCGGCAATATGGTGGCGTCACTGGTCATCAGCGTCGGGATATTTGCATTGCTGGCGGTTCCGCTGGTGGCCATGGTGGCAAAGGCGGTGGCGGACCTGCCGTCACTCTATGACTGGGCCAAATCGGCATCACAGACGGGAATCCCGGTTCCAAAGCAGGTGGCCGACCTTCCGGGTGGCAGTTCAAAGATCGCTCCCCTGTGGCAAAAATATCTGTCGGACCCGAACGAACTGCGCACCTGGCTGGGGTCTGTTTCGCATACATTTGCCACGGCTGATGGGAAAAACCTGACTCATCGCCTGATGGAGGTTGCCGAAACCTTCATGATTGCGGTCCTGTCCGTCTATTTCTTCTTGGTATCCGCTGAAAGCCTGATTGGCGATATCCGTGCGGTCGGCAAGAAATTCCTTGGCCGTCGTGCCACCGATGCCATCGACAATATCGTTAGTTCTGTGCGTGGAACGGTTGCAGGTCTTGTCCTGGTCGGGATGGGGGAAGGGGGCATCATCGGGATCGGCTATTTCATGGCGGGCACCCCGCATCCGGCACTGTTCATGCTGGTGACGGCCATTGTCAGCATCGTGCCGTTCTGCGGGCCTGTGATCCTTGCGCTGGCGGCTGCCACGACCTTTGCCGCAAGCGGGGGCGGGGCCGCGCTGATTGTCGGGCTTATCGGATGTATGGCCTATTTTTTCGGCGATCATTTCGTGCGTCCCAAGCTGATCAGCGGGAATACCAAAATTCCGTTTCTTGCTGTCCTGACCGCCATCCTGGGGGGGCTGCATGCCTGCGGTCTGCTGGGGCTGTTTATCGGGCCGGCCGTCATTGCGGTGGCATTTTCGCTATGGCGTTCGGCCGTGGCAGACAGTCGTGCCGATTGCGCCGCCTCCTGAACAGGGACATTTCGTATTCATTGCGTGGGGGTGAATATAGGAGGGTAACATCGCCTCCTTATGGTAGAATAGACCTGAAAAAGAGAGCCGGAATAATCCGCTGACCGGGATTGAAGGTTTTCGGGAGCGGGATATTTGGCAATATGATGCCTGGTGAGGTATTGTGAAAAATCTTCACCAGAAGAGCCCTGATGCCTCGCAGGGAGGGCTTGATTGCCTTTCCCGGCCATGTTCTGAGCGCGTGGCCATATTTTCTACTTTATTTTCCTGTGAATGGTGACACGGGGGCATGATGTGCATGCCTTGCATGTATGACTATGCCCGGTGGGGTCATCCTTTGGGGCTTTACCTGTAAAATTCGTCAAGGTTGGTAAATTGTACGATTCCAGAAAACAAGTTGTCATCATCACTGGCGGTTCATCTGGGATTGGTCGATGCACGGCCCGGCTGTTCGCTACCCATGGATGGAATGTCGGCATCATCGCCCGGGGGATGGCCGCGATGGAGGCAACGGCGCGGGATGTGCGTGCGCAGGGTGGGGATGTCGCCATTGCGGAAGCCGATGTGACGGATACTGTGGCGCTTGGCACGGCGGCGGATGGGATCATTGCGCAACTCGGTCCTGTGGATGTCTGGATCAATTGCGCGGGGACCGGCATTTATGGTCGTTTCGATGATGTGCGTGAAAATGAATTCCAGCGTGTGACCGATGTGACCTATCACGGCACGGTTAACGGGACGCGCATTGCATTGCGGCACATGCGCGCACGCGGACAGGGATCCATTGTCAATGTCTGTTCCGCCATTGCATTCCATGGTGTGCCGCTGCTGTCATCCTATGCTGGGGCAAAGGGGGCGGTGCGTGCCTTTACGCAGGCGATCCGTGGGGAGTTGCGCCTGGAAAAAAGCCATGTGCGCATATGCTCTGTTTTCCCCGCGGCGATGAATACGCCATTTTTCAGCCATGCGCTGAGCCATATGGGATGGCCCGCGCGCCCAGCCAAGCCGATCTATCAGCCGGAGGTGGCGGCCGAGGGGATCTGGCTGGCGTCGCGTGGCAACCATTCCGAACTTTTCATTACAGGCACGACCGAACTTTTTTCCTTGGCCACACGCTTCATGCCTGGTGTTATCGGCTGGTGTGTCAGTCAACTGGGTATGGAACGACAATTGACGCGTGACCAGCGTGCTGTCGAATTGTGTGAACCCACCTTGTTCCATCCATCCGATCGGGTGCGTGGGGGCAGGGGGCCATTCAATCATCAGGCGCGGGGATGGAGCCTGCAGGTCTGGATGCTGGGGATGCGTCTGAAAATCTTCGCACGGATAAAGCGGATATTGCGTATGAAGCCAGAAGGCTGATCCGTGTGGCTCCTTGCGGGTCGTATTTTTACTGTCGGGACTAAACGATTTTCCTTTCCGGGCGTTTGTGGGGGATAGCGTCATTTCAGGCAGGGAGGCACGACATGCGGGGCATGGTACTCAGTGCGCTGGGGTTCTTTTTTGCCGGGGGTATCGATACTGCCTATGCCGTGTCGGTATCGCGCCTTCCGGTCATGACGGCCCCGCCCGGGCAGGCGGTGCAAAATGTCCCACTACACATGCGCCCATGCGTGGGAACTGATGGGGTGCGCCCTGCGGTTGTCTCTGCGGGTTTGTGCATGCGCCACGGGGCAGTCTGAAATATCCCGCCGATAACAATGATAAAAGTTTCCATGGCAGGGCAACCCGCTGGATAACCGCCGCAGGATGATTGTCGCAGGGTGACTGTCACTATGTCGCCTGCGCGATCATGCGACGGTCTGCGGGGTGGGGGATTTCATGGCCTGCCACTGCGGGCATTTCGTGCTAGGCTGCTGTGATCTCCAAACGCAGCAAAGCCCCCTCGTGCAGCATGTCCTCCAGCCATCTCAACCGTCCGGGTCGCGATGACCCGTTGCCACCTTCCTTCATTTCCCACCGCAATCCCGCCGCTGACGGCAGTTATTGGCATGCATGGCGGGGCAGGGCGGGCGGTCTGCTTGCATTATGTTGCCTGATGGTCGGTGGACATGTGGCAGCCCACGCCGAAGATATGATCGATAATGTGCTGCCTGCGCATTGCGTGGCCCATGTCATGAATGTGCCGCTGATGTCACACAGTGGCAGCCCGGTCATTCCCGTGGTGATCAATGGCAAGTCCGGGGTGGCCTATGTCAGTTTCACGCAGGAAGATATCGGGGTGTTTGCCGTCCCCACGATGGATTATCCCATTGGCAAGACCTTCCAGATCCAGACCATTGCCGGGCAGAGCTATTCCTTTGCAACCACGATCAAATCCTTGCACATCGCACAGGGGGAAGCTGCGGATGTGCCGGCTATTGTGGTCGGGGACAGGCAGGAGATGATAGGCGACCAGCCTGTTCTGGGCATCATCGGCTATAGTGTCCTGAGCAATTATGATGTGCTGCTTGATTTCGTGACAAAGAGGATGGTTCTTTTCCGCATGTCGGAAACGGCGTCCTGCAACACGATGCCGCAATGGCTTGGGCCGGACGCCACGCCGGTTACGCTGCTGTCCAATGGCCGGGGGGTGCAGACCGGGGTGGAGCTGCAGGTCGGGGGCGTTCCCCTGCGGCTGGAGGTGGAGCCGGGGTCAAATGCGTCGGTCGTGCGGCAAAAGGATGCGCATGCCCTGGGACTGACCCATGCCACGCTGCATGCAGACCCGCATGTGCGTACCGTGGTTGGTCGCATTCTTGTCGGGCATCGGCACCATTTTGACAATGTGACGATCGGGGAATGGAAGGACCGGTCCCTTGATGTGAATGTAGAGAAGGCGAAATACAACCTTCTGGGCATGGATTTCCTGCGTAACAGGAAAGTTCTCATGGCCTTTCCTCAGGGCATGCTGTATCTGACGCCGCCTTCCGTCAGCAAGGACAAGGATCCCCGCATTCCCAGTGCGCTTGCCACGCACCTTGCGACCGCAACCGTTCATGAGGCGAGTGGAACCACCACGCAGTAGGGACATATTATGGACAAGACGCCGCCTTCCGACGACGTGACCATTCCCGATGGTGCGATGCCAGGTCTGCGCCATCATCCGGCGCGGGTTATGGCGTATTACGTCCGTCGCCACCTGTGGGCACATCTGCTGGTCCTGGGGATGGTCACACTTGCGATGGCGTGCGGCGTCAGTACGTCCTACATCATCCGGCATCTGGTCAATGCCATGGCGGCGTCCCCCCGCCCGGACATGATGGTGGTATGGTCCATGGTCGTGGCGTTCTGCGGGGTCATTTTCGTGGATGGCTGTGCATGGCGGGTGGCGGGCTGGATGGCGTCGGGCCTGTTTGTCGAGGTCGGGGGCGATATCCGTCGTGACCTGTTCCGTTACCTGACGGGGCATTCGGTCGCCTATTTCGCCGAACGTATGTCCGGTGCCCTGTCCGCCCGGATTTCCACGGCGGCGAATGCGGTTTTCAGCCTTGAAAACCTTACGGCATGGACCCTGCTGCCGTCCGGGTTGAATATCATCATGTCCATCGCAATGCTGATGACCGTCAGCCCATGGATGGCACTGTCGATCGTGGGCATGACAGTGGGGGCGGCCATCCTGATTTTCCTGCTGGGGACACGGGGGCGCGGCCTGCATCGGGATTATGCCGCGCAGGCTGCGGAAAATGATGGCGAGATGCTGGACATTGTCAATAACATGCCGTTGGTGCGTGCATATGGCATGACCGTGCGGGAGTGCCGGCGTATGGGCCAGCGTATCCGGCACGAGACGGGATTACATCGCCGTTCGCTACGCTATCTTGAAAAACTGCGGATGTTTCACGCCGGCCTGACGATGTTGATGACTGGTGGCCTGCTAATCTGGGTTGTGACGTTGTGGCATCTGCATCGCGCCACCATCGGTGATGTGGTCATGGTGACGACGCTGGGGTTTGTCATCCTTAACTGCACCCGTGACCTCGCTTTCGCCCTGGTGGAAGCGGTGCAGCATGTCTCCCGCCTGTCAGAAACACTGGAAAAGCTTCTGCTGGCGCATGAAACGTCAAGTCATCCCCCGCCGTCACGCAGCCTCCCGCAACGCGCGCATGGCCATGTCAGCATACGCGATGCATGCTTTTCCTATCCTGGTGGTAAACCGGTCCTGTCGCATTTCAACCTTGATATCCGTGCAGCCAGCCGGGTCGGGCTTGTAGGGCAGTCGGGGTCAGGGAAAAGTACCTTGCTGGCCCTGCTGCAACGGCAGCGTTTCCTGCAGGAGGGCCAGATCCTGATTGACGGGATCGACATTCTTGCACTTGATGAAGACAGTATGCGTGGCTGCATGGCGGTCGTCGCGCAGGAGGTCGCGCTTTTGCGTCGTAGCGTGCGCGACAACATCCGATACGGGTGTGACGGTGCCAGCAATGCAGAGGTCGCTGCTGCTGCTTCCGCTGCCGGATGCCTCGATTTTATCATGGCAATGCCGCAGAAGTTCGACACCATCGTGGGGGAACGGGGCGTCATGTTGTCGGGCGGTCAGCGTCAGCGCATTGCCATTGCACGCGCGTTTTTACGCAATGCCCCGATCCTTGTCCTTGACGAAGCGACAAGTGCCCTGGACAGCCAGAGTGAAAAGCATGTGCAGGATGCGCTTGATCGTCTGCAGGCGGGGCGCACGGTCATTGCCGTGGCCCATCGTCTGTCTACCTTGCAGGGGTTCGACAGGATCGTGGTGATGGACCACGGGCGGATTGTGCAGGACGGCAGTGTATCCGAACTTGAAAACATGCCTGGCCTGTATCGCGACGTCCTGATGCGGCAGGACAGCACGCTTTCGGTTCCATAATGGCAATACAGCCGTAAACGCCGTCAATGGGTGGCGGATGTGACCTGCGTCTGTGCCTTGAGCATTTGTCCCAGCGTGTCATGAATATCTTTTGGGGCAGGGTGGGGAAGGTGGAATGTCAGCCGTCCACCCGGCGGTATGCTGAAGGACAGGAACACTTCGCGCCGTGTCCTGTCGGTCGCCAGTTCCCATTGCGTGATTTCATAAACCGGGTTTGGCGTCCCACCGCCAATGGCCTGACTGTCGGCAGCCAGCTTGGAAAACAGGGGCAGGCAGTTGACCAGTTGTGCGGGCGGCACAGACAGATGCAGTTTTGCACCGTTGGCGTCCTCAACTTCCAAAATGACCTTGCTGCCATCGGGGGAAGGACGTCCCCCCAGTATTTTGGTGATGTTCAGGTCGCGGGGGATATCACTCATAAAAAACCTGCTTCTTCTTGGGGTAAAACCCAATCATATCCCATCCCCATCCGGCGATACAGGGGACGGGTCAGCAGGCAGGCCCGACCTTAGCGGAGGTGATATTGCGACAGCGCCACCTTGCAGGACAGACCTTCCCCACTCACATTGTCGCCCCGCGTCGGGTCCACTTTAAGGGTAAGACGCATCACCGCGGCGGAAAGATGGGCGCCGTTGGTATGGGCGGAAATTTTTATGTTGATGTTGTTGTTGTTTTCCATCACGGCCCAATGACCGCCGCGTGCCACGGTGGCTTCTGCCTTGACCGCCCAATAGGTGCCATTGAGGTCCGGCAGGCGTGTCAGGTTATAGACGGCCCCATCACCAAGGACATGTGAATAGCCGATGCCAACCGCGCCGCCGCCACGGATTCGCACGGGGTAGGAGTGCGTTCCATAAAACAGCCGCCCCTTACCCCATGTATACCCCCCTGCCACGGCAACAGATTGCACCGAGAAGCAAAGCCGGGCCATGGGCTGTCCCAATGCGTCATCGGCCCGAGCGGTCTGTGTGGTAACAAGGCCAGCCAGCAGGAGGGCCGGAATGCAGAGAGAGACTGGACGCACAATATGTTCCTGAAAAAACGGCGGCAGGGTGGCATTGGGCGGGATGG
>NZ_VSZP01000001.1:1277500-2365000 GCF_036686925.1 Novacetimonas sp. GS1 | reverse complement strand
ACACGCACTGGAGGGCCGAACCCACGCCTGTTGAAAAAGTCGGGGATGAGCTGTGGCTAGGGGTGAAAGGCCAATCAAACTCGGAAATAGCTGGTTCTCCGCGAAATCTATTGAGGTAGATCGTCTGGTATTACCCCGGGGGGTAGAGCACTGGATGGGCTAGGGGGGCCCAAAGCCTTACCAAACCTAACCAAACTCCGAATACCCGGAAGTATGAGCCAGGCAGACAGACAGTGGGTGCTAAGGTCCATTGTCGAGAGGGAAACAGCCCAGACCACCAGCTAAGGCCCCTAAATCGTGGCTAAGTGGGAAAGGATGTGGGGATTCCAAAACAACCAGGAGGTTGGCTTAGAAGCAGCCATCCTTTAAAGAAAGCGTAATAGCTCACTGGTCTAATAGAAACCCTGCGCCGAAAATGTAACGGGGCTCAAGCCACGTGCCGAAGCTGTGGGTGCATACTTTGTATGCGCGGTAGCGGAGCGTTCCGTAAGTCTGTGAAGGGGACGGGGTGACCCTCCCTGGAGATATCGGAAGTGCGAATGCTGACATGAGTAGCGATAAACAGTGCGAGAAACACTGTCGCCGAAAGTCCAAGGGTTCCTGCGCAAGGTTAATCCGCGCAGGGTGAGCCGGCCCCTAAGGCGAGGGCGAAAGCCGTAGTCGATGGAAACCGGGTGAATATTCCCGGGCCTGCCAGAAGTGACGAATGCAATATGTTGTCGGGTCTTATCGGATTGACCCGGCTTTTGGAGCATTCCAGGAAATAGCTCTGGCATATAGACCGTACCCGAAACCGACACAGGTGGACTGGTAGAGAATACCAAGGCGCTTGAGAGAACGATGCTGAAGGAACTAGGCAAATTACTTGCGTAACTTCGGGATAAGCAAGACCCGTCCGTGGGCAACCACAGGCGGGTGGCACAAACCAGGGGGTAGCGACTGTTTAGTAAAAACACAGGGCTGTGCGAAGTCGAGAGACGACGTATACGGCCTGACGCCTGCCCGGTGCCGGAAGGTTAAGAGGAGGTGTGCAAGCACCGAATTGAAGCCCCGGTAAACGGCGGCCGTAACTATAACGGTCCTAAGGTAGCGAAATTCCTTGTCGGGTAAGTTCCGACCTGCACGAATGGCGTAACGACTTCCCCGCTGTCTCCAGCATCGGCTCAGCGAAATTGAATTCCCCGTGAAGATGCGGGGTACCCGCGGTCAGACGGAAAGACCCTATGAACCTTTACTGCAGCTTTGCAGTGGCATCAGAGACATTCTGTGTAGGATAGGTGGGAGGCTTTGAAACCGGGGCGCCAGTTCCGGTGGAGCCATCCTTGAAATACCACCCTGACTGTTTCTGATGTCTAACCGAGACCAGTAAGCCTGGTCCGGGACCCTGCATGGTGGGCAGTTTGACTGGGGCGGTCGCCTCCCAAAGTGTAACGGAGGCGCGCGATGGTGGGCTCAGGTCGGTCGGACATCGACTGTTGAGTGCAATGGCATAAGCCCGCCTGACTGTGAGAGTGACAGCTCGATCAGAGACGAAAGTCGGCCATAGTGATCCGGTGGTCCCGCGTGGAAGGGCCATCGCTCAACGGATAAAAGGTACTCTAGGGATAACAGGCTGATCTCCCCCAAGAGTCCACATCGACGGGGAGGTTTGGCACCTCGATGTCGGCTCATCACATCCTGGGGCTGGAGCAGGTCCCAAGGGTTCGGCTGTTCGCCGATTAAAGTGGTACGTGAGCTGGGTTTAGAACGTCGTGAGACAGTTCGGTCCCTATCTGCCGTGGGTGTTGGAGACTTGAGAGGATTTGTCCCTAGTACGAGAGGACCGGGATGAACATACCTCTGGTGCACCGGTTGTCGCGCCAGCGGCACAGCCGGGTAGCTAAGTATGGAAGGGATAACCGCTGAAAGCATCTAAGCGGGAAACCCACCTCAAAACAAGGTCTCCCCAAGGGCCGTGATAGACCATCACGTCAATAGGCCAGGTGTGGAAGCGCAGTAATGCGTGCAGCTGACTGGTCCTAATCGCCCAATAGGCTCATTCACACAGCCACTCAACGTGGAAAACATACATGCACAGCAGTCATCCACCCACTCTATCCTCTCAGCACCAACCTCCCACACAGTCCCTCAGGACTGACTGGATGATCTGGTGGCCATGGCGGGACGTGCTCCACCCGATCCCATCCCGAACTCGGACGTGAAAAAACCCAGCGCCTATGATACTGTGCCTTAAGGCACGGGAAAGTCGGTCGCCGCCAGATCTTCCAGTCAGCCCTGAATGAAAAAACCCTTTCCATATTTTATGGAAAGGGTTTTTTTGTTGTGATGGGGAATATTAAAAAGCTGTTTGAAAACTCAGACCCAATAACAAACCAAAATCATAAAGGGTTTTGGTGAAGCTTTTTCTAAAAAGCTTCAGAAGACGCCGCCTCTTTGAAAAAATATTTGCTTTCAAACACTCTCTAAGCAAACCGCGTAAAATACGCGTCATGGGCATTACAGAAAAACACCAGAAGACAGAAGATGCGGCTTCGACCAAAGCCTTCCTTATGAGCTTCCCTTTTGCGCCAGCCGCGAGGCTGTGACTGAACGATCGTGCTGTCGATCATCAGATACGCGATGTAATCATCCCCATGATTGACAGGGACCGGATTTTACAAATTACGCGGCCATGAGAATTTGGTCCGATGATCTGGTCCTCAAACTGAAACGCGAGACGGGGATGGCCCACAGCCCTGCTGTTGCGGGAGAGTATGTTACCAGAACCTATCGTCGGCGCTTTGTTCTGGCGGCTGCACCCATGGCCATGATTGATGACAGGCTTCAGTCTCAGTTCGTGCGCTGGCCCTCGTCGCGGGAAAAGCAGCGGGGCTGGCACGTCTCGGGTGTCGAGTGCGACATGTGGGGGGCGGAATGTAGAGGGAAGGGGGGATTACCTCATGCTGACCTGAAGTAAAAGTAAATCCTTCAGGTTTTTTCAGGAAGAATGCGGCGGTGCTATCGGCAACGTCCTCTTTCTTCTCAAGAATGGTCCGGTAGCGTTATGCCGGTTTCGGACGGCTTTTACGACGCCATTGAGTCAGTTTCAGGCCATCACGGAAATTCAGACCAAGCAGCGTGATATTCGTCGCACCTGCAAGAAGTTCCAGAGCCTGCACACCATAGAATGATGCATCAAACAAACCCAATCGAGCTCTCGCGGCGAGGAACAGGGCCGACGGAATAAGGATCAGGATACCGTTCGCGGCAATGAAGGGCATGCGCCTGAGTTTTTTACCCACCAGCCCGGTGCGCTGCCCCTGTGACAGAAAGACGCCCGAACCTCCTGTTGCAGCGAGTGCCGGGACAAGCAGAAGAAATCCCCATGGTATTGTCGTCTTGACGGCAATCACAACATCCCGGGCCAGAAAAAGCTCGGAGATGACCGTAGAAAGCCAGAAGGTTGCGATGGTCAGAAGCGCCACCACTCCGGCAAGGGGATGAATCAGTCTCGGCATGATGAGAGTCTCTACCGGTTACACGCCCACACGCCGAGCGCCGATGTGGCAACAGCTAGTGCGATGCGGATATTGTGAAGACGAAGCCAGGTATCGAGTTTTCCTGATACCTGATCCAGAGGGAGGCTCCTGGAGGAGAAACCTGTATTGGCAGGCACGAACCAGCCGATTGTCAGGAAGATAACAGCGACGATGCAGAGGGCGGCACCTGTCCAGAGAAGCCGGTTGACGGGATCGGCGCGGTCAATCCAGATCATGCTCATCAGCCCGATAAGAGCTGGAAGGACGACAGGCGGAATGGCTTTCTGAATGTATCCCCCATTGTGAGCAAACCATGCCAGGAATTACTCGGGAGGGAGGCTTTTCCAGTAATTTCCGAGAATGGCCCCGATTGCAAGCATGACGCCTGCAAACATGGCGGGGCCGATAATGGCCAGCATGCGGCATAAAAGACTCATGACACGCTTCCCTGCATCAGATTGCCACGGACCAGAGGATCAGGCTGTGCAGATACCCGCGACGCCCACCTTCTGGAACAGATGCGGTCTTGCAATGGCCGATGACGGATAGGCCTTCAGCTTCGAGCGGAACTCAGGATGCGTGAAGGCAGCGCGAAATGCCTCATTTGATTCCCAGACGGCATAGTTCAGGTATGTCGGGCTATCACCCAGGGCACGGTGCAACTGGGTCGAAATAAATCCGGGCTGGCGTTTCATGAAACCGGCATCGTCTTTCCAGACTTCAAGAAACCGCTCTTCATCCGCCGCATCAAGGGTGAACAGATTGATCAGGACAACCGGAGCCGCCTCGATCTCAAGCTGGCGCTCAATCGGGAAATTATCGTCCAGCGGCTTTCGATGAGACATTTTTGACACCATCCATGTTGATTGCATAGCGACAGTTCGCTACGTCTAAAATTATATGTCTACATGACATCATGATGTCAATAAAAATGGATGATGACAAATGCCGGAAGTTCCCGCTGATCCGAAAGGTCAGGCTTTGACGGATCTGATTCTGACGGTTTTCAGGACGAATAACCTGCTTCTGCTCTGGGGAGACCGTCTGGTTTCCTCTTTCGGTCTGACCAGCGCCCGATGGCAGATTCTGGGGGCTATCGTCCATGCAGAGCGGCCCCAGCCGGTCGCATGGCTTGCGCGCGATCTCGGAGCCAACCGCCAGAATGTGCAAAGAATTGTTAATGATCTGCATCATGAAGGGTTGGTTGTTTTTGCTCCCAATCCTCACCACAGACGGGCACATTTTGTCGTTCTTACGGAAAAGGGACGTGAGATTTATGACGCCGTAATCGAGGTGTACACGCCACGTGTAAATGCCTTGGCGGAAGAAATGAATATTGATGATATTCAGGTGGCGTGTAATTTGATGAAGATATTAAAGTGTCATATCGAATGTGATTTAGATATTATTAAATTATAAACAATTTATTTGTAAATATTAATATTTTTATTGAAAATAAAAACAATAATTAATGAAGATGTCGCGTTCATTGTGTCCTGCACATAGTTCCATGCTTTAGGGCCTGTTAGGCCTTGAATGACGGAACGGATTGCATAGCTGTTTATGATGAGCATGATGCAGTCTGTCTTTTCCGATACCGCATGGTCTGTCTGGGAGCCTTTGATCGAGGAAGTCCGTCCGAAGGGCAAGACCCCACCAAAGAACCTTCGACGGACGATATCCGCGATTTTCTGGCGCCATCAGAACGGCGCGAAGTGGCGTGCCTTGCCTTGCCATCAGAGTTTGGTCCCTGGTGGATTGCAGCACAGTTGTTCATTCGCTGGTCGAAACTCGGTGTGTGGCAGCGCCTCTTTGAAAAGGCCAAAGACAGGGATCAAGACCTCGGCATGGTCTTTCTTGATGGCACGACAATCCGTGCCCATCATAAAGCGGCCGGAGCGGCTAAAAAAGGGGGCACAGAGAACGCCGAAAGGATCGTGAGGCTCTTGGCCGCTCACGTGGAGGATTTGGCACCAAGGTCTGCGTAGCTGCGGACAGTCATGGCAGGGCACTGTCCTTCACGCTGGCACCCGGACAGGCACATGAATTACCGTGTGCCTACGCCCTGCTTGACGCTCTGCCATACCCACCAATCCATGTCGTCTGCGATCGTGGGTATGCCTCACATAAATTTCGTGAAGATCTTTGGAACCGTGGATCTCGTCCTGTCATCCCGCCAAGGAAGAATGATCCAGAAGTCGCTTGTCCCAAATGGGCTTACAGACACCGGCATCTGGTCGAAAACCTGTGGGCAAGGCTCAAGGAGTGGCGGGCTGTCGCGACCCGATATGAGAAAACCGCCGCATCCTTCCTCTCCGTCATTCTCATCGCTGCTACAGCAGACTATATCAAGGCCTAACAGGCCCTAGCAGTCGGAGTCAGAAGGCTGCGCGGATTTTCGTGACGGGTTGAAAGGGCAGGAGAGAGTCTCCTGTCCGTCTGTCATGGAGTTTTTCGCCATGGCAACCGCTATTCCCAAGATCAGCCTGAGTTCTTCGCGCGACATCCCGTTCAACCGGCTGCTGCTGTCCCAGTCCAGTGTGCGGCGGGTAAAATCTGGCCTGTCTATCGAGGAACTGGACCACGACATTGAACGTCGCCGCTTGCTGCGACGTCTGGCGTGATGTTGCCGACACGCCGTAACGATACGGTCGTTGTTGAAGCAGTCTATCCCTTGGAGAGTGGCCACTCATGCTGATGACCATGGATGAAGGCGAACCTCATGACTTTTGGGTAGCTTTTTTAATGATTTCCCTCTCCTTCAGAAAAATCGGGTTCTCCAGACGAAGACGTTCAGTCTCGTGGGCCAGGTTTTCCTGAGGCTCGGATATTGGCCCGATCGGACGTGACGTGCCCCCTTTTTTGTATCCACTTAAAAGGAGAGTTCCCGTTTTTTATGGCTTGGGGTTGATGGAATGACAAGGGTCTCGGGGGCATGCCCCCGAGACCCTTGTCTGGCGATCTGATCCGGTGTCCTGCCATCCAGCTGGGAATGGGGACGCACCGTATTGTAGTCTTCCCGCCAGTCAGCCAGAACCTGTCGGGCATGGCTGAGAGACGTGAACAGCGTCTCGTTGAGGCATTCATCCCTCAACCGGCCGTTGAAACTTTCGACAAAGCCGTTCTGTTGCGGTTTCCCGGGGGCGATATAGTGCCATTCAACCTTCATCTCATCCGCCCATTTCAGGATGGCATGGGATGTGAACTCCGTACCGTTGTCGCTGACAATCATGAGGGGTTTGCCATATCGTTCCACCAGGGCCGTCAGTTCCCGCGCCACACGTCCACCTGATAATGACGTGTCGGCAACCAATGCCAGGTTCTTGCGACTGAAATCGTCGATAACAGCCAGAATGCGGAACCGGCGGCCACAGATCAGGGCATCCGAGACAAAATCCAGGCTCCAGCGCTGCCCGGGTTCCTGAGGGATGGTCATGGGAGAACGCGTCCCCAGTGCCCTCTTGCGGCCGCCCCGATGGCGGACTTTCAGCCCTTCCTCCTGGTAAAGACGGAACAGCTTCTTGTGATTGGGGCTGAACCCTTCGCGTGCCAGAAGATAACCCAGGCGGCGATAGCCAAAGCGGCGTCTCTGGCTCGCCAGATCCCGCAGGCGCTGGCGCAGGGTGGCATCATCTGCCCGGGTGGAAACATACCGCGCAACACGCCTGGCAAGACCAACAAGGGCACAGGCGCGACGCTCACTCACCTCCAGAGCCTTTTGAAGGTGTAGGACCGCCTGCCGCTTTGCGACAGGCGTCACCACTTTTTTCCAACAATTTCCTTCAACGCCGCATTATCCAGCATCGCATCCGCCAGGAGACGCTTCAGACGACCGTTTTCATCTTCCAAGGCCTTCAGTCGTTTGGCCTCAGATACCTCAAGGCCACCATAGCGGGTCTTCCATTTGTAAAACGTCGCATCACTGATCCCGTGTTTGCGGCAAAGATCAGAGACCTTGAGCCCAGCCTCCTGTTCCTTCAGCACCCCTATGATCTGCTCTTCCGTAAAACGACTGCGTTTCATTCGTCCGTATCCTTCTCGATCGGACTCTACTTTAAAATGGTTACATTTTCGGGGGGCACGTCAGACGGTAATCCACCATCCATACCAAAGTCGGCCGAAATGCGCGTGCGCGACAGCCCGCTGCTTAATGCAATTTTCACAGCCTCGCGTTTGAGATCTTCCGTATGCTTCATGGTTTTGTCGGTCTCCTGATACGAGCTTAAAACGCGCAGATGACCGGCACAAAACCATTATTCTTGACAGATTTGCATTGCGACAGAATCAAGTATGCGATCATATGATCTACGTTCCGCTTGACTCAGATGCCGCGTTTTGTGCGTATGCTCATTCATGTCAGTGCGAACTTGCTCAACGTTTTTCCATAACTGGTTTGCAGTATCTTGGGTAATGCGTCGTGCTTTGCGCACATTCCCGATATCAGCTTCCAAAATGTTGGCGCGCATTGAAATATGAGCTTGGGCTGGGTCTTTGATTGATCCTCCCATTTCACCGGTTAGCGACCGCTGTTGTGCAAGGTTGCAACTTGGATAAGCATCGAACAATGTCTCTGCGTGGGCATATGCCAGTGTCAGCGGCAAGCAGGCTACGAATATAAGGAATTTCATCAGTTAATCTTCTTTCTTATGGAACAGTAAGCCCGCCCGACAGCTTGCATTGTGTCAAGGCAACCAGCAGTAATAATTCATATATCAACAGGTGCCCCCTTGGCCTGCGCTTGGGCAATCAGAAAACGGTCAAACTGCTCTTTATGAGCAATGTTCATCTCGCCTGCCATGCGGGCATGAGTAATGCTGACTGGCAGCTTAACGACGTCCTGCCCAGCAACAATAGTCTCAAAATCCTGTGCCAGCAGGGCTGCCGCAGCAGCTTAGAGACTGTTTGAAAAGTCAGGCTGAACAACATACTGAAATTATAAAGGTTTTTGGTGAAGCTTTTTCAAAAAAGCTTCAGAAGACGCCGCTTTTTTGAAAAAAGGCAACACCCAAAAACTTTTCTTGTTTTTTATCAACGCGTTGTTTTCAAACAATCTCTTAGCGATGCGGAACTTGGCTTCATGGTCGAAGCTGTGCTCAGGGCCATGATGTTGACGTCATCCGTCATCGTAGCCTTGTAATTGGCCAGGCTTGCTACTTGGAAGAAATCGTCCATTCAGGTCCCGGCTTTGCGGCAATATCTCCCTTTTCTGCGTGAGCCGACATATTCTACGAGTTGAGCTTGCTGAAGACCTCCAATGTCCCTGCGGGCGGTCTTCAGGCTTACATTCCATACAGATACAATGTCTGTAGCTCTACATCTGCTTCCTTGCTCGAGTCTTAGCAGGAACCACCGTTGCCGTTCATTAAGTTCCCAATGATCAGGGACATTTACAGGGTCGTGTTCAAGGACATGTTCAGGGTCATTTCCTCTTACAGGCACTGCCTGTCTGCCACTTGCCACCACTCCAAGCCGATAAGCTTCTCTGGCTGCAGCAAGTGAAGAACACTCTGCCGAGTATGTCGAGAGATCAGCATTGCGTCCTGCGACCAGCCCAGAAACAAATGCCCGGATAACCGGCGACGAAACAACAAGACGCAAGAAATATATCGTATCTGGGCCATGCTGCGCTGAAAGCCAGTGTTTTACACTTTTCTCACTTGCGCCTGTCTGTCGCATAAGCCTCTTGATTATACCGTGGCTGTCTTCATGCTCTTTGCGTAACAGTTCGGCAACCGTCTTGGCATAGTTTTCACGATGCCCAAGAATACCCTTCCAAAGAGGTAGTTTCCTGCCCTTTTTCGGCAACATCTTCCGATCCTTCCGACGCTAAAATAATACTGCTTCAGAATGACGGAACGGACTCATTCTCACTGCGAGGGAAGATGTCCAGACCTTCATTATTGGCCTCGGAAAGGGCAAAACGTGACGAGCTGGAGATTCTACGATGATGATCAGACAGGGCCGATGGAACGCTTTGTTCGAGCTGCCGAATACGTCCGGATGTCAACGGATCTTCAGAAATATTCGACCGAAAATCAGTCGGAAGCAATCAGGCAGTATGCCAAGGCACGCGGGATTAAGATCGTCCGCACGTATGCCGATGCCGGGAAGAGTGGTCTTAAAATTGAGGGGCGCAATGCACTCAGACAACTTATTGAAGACGTTCAGGCAGGAAACACTGATTTCACATTAGTTCTTGTTTACGATGTCAGCCGTTGGGGCCGATTTCAGGACGCGGATGAAAGTGCTTACTACGAATATATCTGTCGTCGTGCGGGTATTGCAATCGAGTATTGCGCCGAACAGTTCGAGAATGATGGGAGTCCGATCTCAACCATCGTCAAGGGCGTTAAGCGTGCCATGGCTGGTGAATATAGCCGTGAACTTTCTACCAAAGTATTTGCAGGTCAGGGAAGGTTGATCGAGAAGGGGTATCGTCAGGGTGGGCCTGCTGGGTTTGGCTTGCGTCGAACCCTTATTGATGAGAACGGCACCATCAAGGGCATTCTTGGGCAGGGCGAACATAAGAGTATCCAGACTGACCGCGTTATCCTGACGCCCGGTCCGATCGAGGAAATCAATCTGGTCCACACCATCTATCAGTCTTTCGTTTATCAGAAACGTAGCGAGAGCGAGATCGCCGACGACCTCAATAGACGTGGCATTTTGACAGATCGTGGACGTCTCTGGACCAGAGGAACAGTACATCAATTACTGATCAATGAGAAATATATCGGCGACAACGTATGGAATCGCCGCTCCTTCAAGCTAAAGAAAAAACGAGTTCGAAATGAACCGGAGATGTGGATCAAAGCGGAAAATGCATTCGAAGCCATCGTCGAGCGTGAGTTATTTGAATCTGCAAGAAATATCATCAATACGCGCTCTTTCCGTCTGACTGATGAAGAAATGCTGCATTCCTTGAAGGAACTCTATCACCAGAAAGGCCTATTATCGGGTATAATCATTGATGAATGTGATGACTTGCCTTCCAGCGGCGCCTATAGCGCCCGTTTTGGCAGCTTGCTCCGTGCCTATCATCTTGTCGGGTTCAAGCCGGATCGTGACTATCGCTATATCGCAATAAACCGTGAACTACGCAGACTGTATCCAAAAATCATTCGACAGATAATCACTGAATTGCGGATCAAAGGAAGTGATGTATGGCAGACTCCGGAGAATGATCGCATCGTCGTCAATGATGAATTCAGTCTTTCCGTGACAATAGCGCGCTGTATAGAAACATCCACCGGACTGCTGCGCTGGAAAATGCATTTCGATAGCTCACTCATACCCGACATTACGATCGTCGTTCGTATGGACAGCGCCAATCGTAAACCTCTGGACTATTATTTATTTCCACGCATCGACATACTTTCCGGAAAGCTCCACCTGTCGGAAGAAAACAGTCTTGCTCTTGATGCCTATCGTTTCGACAATCTTGAACTCCTATATGATATCGCCACTCCTATTTCCATTGTGGAGGTCGCCTGATGTCTGTCATTCGTCCAAGCAGGATTGAAATGATCCCCATTAGCCGGATTACAGTCGTAAATCCACGCGCCCGCAACAAACGCCAGCATCGGGAAATTGTTAACAATATCGAGGCTATCGGTTTGAAACGGCCCATCACCGTAAGTCGCCGAGAGACCGCCAATGGTCCAAGATATGACCTCGTTTGCGGCGAAGGTCGGTTGGAAGCCTTTCAGATGCTCGGCCAGCCAGATATCCCAGCAGTTGTCATCAAGGCGAGCGAGAGCGAGTGTCTCGTCATGAGCCTGATTGAAAATATCGCCCGACGTACACCGCGCCCCATTGATCTCATGCGCGAGGTCGGCGCATTACGATCACGCGGTTATAGTGATACGGCAATCGGTAAAAAAATCGGTGCCGGTGTCTCCTGGGTTAATATGGCCGCTTCTCTCCTTGAACGTGGTGAGGAACGGCTTCTGACCGCAGTCGAAACCGGTCTTATTCCGATTACTCTGGCAATGGAGATTTCCCGGGCTGAAACAGAAGAAGCCCAGAACCTACTTCTTGATGCCTATGAAACGGGTAAGCTGAGGGGCAAAAAGCTGGCAGCAGTTCGGCGAATGCTCGAGATGCGCTTGCAAAGCCAACGTAAAGGCCTGCCAACAGGGCAGTTAGGACGTAAAACGAGCAGTCGTAGAATGACAGCCGCTGATCTAATGCAGGTCTATCAACGGGAGGCCGAAAAGCAGCGTCTGTTGGTCAAGAAGTCGGATTTTACTCAGACACGACTTTTGTTCATCGTTGAAGCCTTGAAGGATCTTCTGGTAAATGATGGCTTTATTAACCTGCTCAGAGCCGAGGGACTGGCGACCATGCCTCGCGGCCTAACGGTTAGAATATCGGGAAACGAGCATGACTGATGAAGTGACCGCTCCAGGGCATAGCCGTATTCATATGGCTTTCGGCATGGATTTCCTCACGATTCCTGTTGCCTCAATCATTCCACTCAAGACATTGCCGCCTGATATTAGATTGAGCCGCACATATTCACAGATCTTGACCTCCATAAAAGCGATCGGACACCCGATAGAATCTCCGGCGGTTACGCCAGATACAACGAATGCTGAACGATGGTTCCTACTCGACGGTCATTTAAGAATTGAAGCCATGAAAGAACTCGGCTTCACAGAAGTCGAATGTCTTCTGGCTCCTGATGATGATACCTATACCTACAATAAACGGGTCAATCGTATACCACCGATCCAGGAACATCGGATGATCGCACGCGCCATGGAGCGCGGAGTATCATCGTCTGATATCGCTACCGCACTCAATGTTCAGGTAGAAGCGGTATTGAGGCGTTTCCGGCTACTGGACGGTATCAGTCCCGAAGCCGCGGAAATGCTGAAAGATACCCCCTGCTCAATGAAAGTATTCGATATTTTACGCCAGATGACGGCTGTACGACAGATCGAATCCGCTGATCTCATGATTGGCCAGAACAACTTCACAGTCATGTTCGCCCGAGCCTTACGGGCCGCGACGTCAGAAAATCAGCTAGTACCGAACAAAAGAGGAAAAAAAGAGGGTAGAGCGACACCATCAGGACAGCAGATTGCTCGTATGGAACGAGAACTCGCGGCACTTCAGACACAAGTAAAATCTGTCGAGGAAACTTACGGCATTGATAATCTGCATTTAACCATGGCACGTGGTTATATCACCAAACTCCTTACAAACAATAGGATAGTACGTTGGATGGAAACCCATCAACAGGATTACCTTTGTGAATTTCAGAAGATCGCTGAAACCGACCAGCTTGGTTCGATTGCTAAAGAAACGAACACCTGAATTAGAAAATGGGGCCCCTGACCCGATAAGCGCGGAGACCATGGGAAAAGCTACACTGTGGGATGGATCAAGCATGGAGGGGGAAAGGCGGCGAACCTGCGTGATGCCTACTAGGCGCTGGCTGCATTCATGGATTCTCTTTGATTTGCAATTCTGCTTCAAGGCTGTCGATGGAAGGTAAGCCTTGAGCATACGGACATTGACAGATAAGTAATGGAGCCGGATTGAAGGCCATCTTGTGGGCGGTCGGCAATACAGAGCGCTAGTGGGCTGCCGGATGTATTTGGCAAATGGATTGCAGCCCGCGTCCGTTTTCAACGTTGGTGACATTCCGGGGGCTGGTAAAGGCTTTTCCATACTTTAGCTGATACCACGGACTTCGAACACACCCTGATCGACAGTAATATTTTGAAAGTTTATGCTGGTGCGACTGGTGCGCTGAATCTACCACTATCGACCGTTCATGTGGCAGGCTCACGATCCGAGCTGCACGCCTGTCGTCGATGCGATTTGCCCCAGATCGTCGCTCTTATATCCGGTTTACAGGGCGTCGGCCATGTCATCGCCAATACCGCTTACGATGCAGACCCTCTACGTGCCTGCATAGTTGATGATCTCGGGGCAACCGCACAGGTCAAAGCCAATCCCAGCGGCACGACCATGTCCCCGATGAGTTGAAACCTCTATAAGAAGCGCCATCAGATCGAATGTTTCATCAATAAAATCAAGTTCTTCCACAGAATCTCTCTGCGATGCAAGAAAGCTTTCCCTGGATTTATGGGGTTCGTTCACCTCGCATGCGCGATGATCTGGCGATGCTGAATGCAGGCAACCCTAGGGATTTATGCAATTCATTTTGGGCTAGCTTCCAGAGGCTCAGGAGCATCCATCAATCGTAAGGAGGCGTTTGAACCATGCAGCAGGAGCGGCAATATTCGTCTGAGTTGCTGCATTTGTTCATGGGTAATATCACGAAAAATTGTGTCATTGACTGGCACTTGGATTTCAGTCAATTTTTTGAGACTGAGACGGCCTTTGGCTGTAGTGTGAAGCAGAATGCGCCGACGATCATGTGGGTTGACTTCTTTTTTTACCAGTCCGGCCTCAACCAGTTTATTGACTTCGATCGTGACAAATGCGCCGCTGAGATGAATATGCTCAGCAATCTGTATGATACCGACTTCTTCGTTTTCCATATGTGCAATAGAAATCAGAATAGTATATTGCGTTCCGCTCAAACCAATATACCGCCCGAGGCGACTGCGATTTTCCTGAATCCTGGCTGAAAATGCCAGAATATTGTGCAGCATTTCACGGAAAATACGATCCGACCCGTTAACCAGAAGCTCAGGCCGCGATACTGTCAGGGGGTGGGCCTCATCAAGAGGAGCCGTCAGGAGCGGGGAGTGGTTACGTATTCGGGAGCCGGAGAGTTTTTTCGCTTTCATTCTGACTTGATAGCATGCCGTATCCCTCTGTCGATCAAAAAAGCAGGGCCAGACCCATTTTCCGAACGTGGAAAATGAAAGGGGCGCAATATCTGGATCGGGTATTTATGGCATGTTAATGCATTATCCCAATCAAGGTGTTTGGTCCCGGGCTTTGATGGTGCATTATTTTCACGCGAATGGAAGGAAGCACTATGGACCAGGTTCACCACGTGAGCGCCATAACGACAGCGGTGGTCCGTCGAGCGATGTAGCATAGTCAAGAGAACCTGAAAGTTCTGGCGAAACGCTACGGGATTAACCCGAAGACGGTCGCGAAATGGAAAAAACGATCAGATATGCTGGATCGTTCCACCGGTCTCCGCACTCCCGCATCAAGCGTTCTGTCGATTGAAGAAGAAGCCGTAATCGTGATATTTTGCCGTCATATGTTACTGCCGCTGGACTTGTGTGATGCAAGATGTTTTTGACGCTATGAATATATAAAGCATGTTATTCAATATTTTTAGTACAGTAAATTATGCATTATGATGACAAGGGCAGGTTTGCTGATATCAGACAGGATGTCCATATAACGATATTTCACTATCTATGATGGTTATCTGAAAAGTCGGCACCAGCAAATCACTAAAAGTATAAATATTTTTCAAATGCCTTTGAAAGAAATTACATTTTTAAAAATCATGGTAAATTCTGAAATTTTACTTTCCTATCAATTGGTTATCTTAAAACGGCCTGTAAGCAGCCAGATATGATATTAATACGCGGAGTGCATCTCCTTCAGTCAGCTCGCGGATATTCAGCTAACTCGACCGACATACGCTTATGATGCGGCTTCTAATGGATTATGCCTCATCCATTCCTCTGGAGAGATATCAGGGAATGAGTCGGCGGCATGCGCGAAAACCCCTGCGCCTCGCCATTCTTCATGATTTCCGACGATATAGAGTACACGCTTTGCCCTTGTCGCGGCGACATTGAGCAAATTGGGCGTTCCACCGGCCCATGTCCGCGATCCTGGCCGTGCGCCGCGTCCAGCCCCCAGCATGAGGATAACAGCCTCAGCTTCTTTACCCTGGAAGGTATGGACAGTGCCGACATGACGGTCAATCCAGTCCTCCCGATCAGTTTGATTCATTCCGGGGAGGATGGCTGGTGTCCGCACCAGCAATTGACGTAGACGCGTTGCTGGCACACGGAAAGGGGAAATGACATACAGGTCCGGTCCCTTGGGCTGCATCCGGCAGAGTTCGGCAATTGCAGTGGTAATAAGTTGCCCTTCTGCCTCGACCCACTTGCCACTGGAAGGTGCATCCACATCGATCCATGCACTTGGGCCAAGTTTCTCGCGGATGGCGGATTGGCCTGCGCCTGTGGCATGGACCATACGTTCAGCATATGCAATCCGGTTGGCAAGGTCGAACATCGGTTTTTCACAGCGCCGATGTACAAGCAGGGGCATGCCAGTATCCCGGCTGGTTGGACCTCCCGGCACCGGGTTCTCGACCGGAAAACGCCCCTGGATAATGCTTGCACGATCAGCCAGAACCTGTGCCGAGACCGCAGGTGCCGCCCAGGGAGTGGGGAGCAGGCCATTGCCTTGAAAGATCAGGGCCGTTGTATGCTGCGGTGTGGTGACTACTGGTTCGATTTGCAGTGGATCGCCAATCACGACGGCCCGACGGGCGCGCCAGAGGGCACCGACCGCCTGCTGTGGAGCGGCCTGGCCTGCTTCGTCAATCAGCAACCATCCGATTGATGCTTCTCGGAAGGTCTGGAACATCCGGCCGATCGATGCAAAGGTCGATGATACGACAGGCACCAGCAGGAAAAAGTATCCCCAGTCCTGCGGGCTCGCATTTGCCGCGCCATTGACAACCGCGTTCAGCGCGCGCTTAAGGGGTTGGGCGCCAGCGGCCACAAAGGCATGATGCAGGCGAACCGCTGCGATAAACAGTTCGTCGCGTGCATGGCGAAATTGCCCGCCATTCCATGGGCTGCTTTTTTGGAACAGATCGTCTGGCTGCGACCAGAACCCAGGACCGGGGAAACAGTTTCCAAGCTCCTGTTGGCCTTTTTCCAGTTGTTGTCCAAGCCGCGCAACTTTGGCCTGCAATGTTTCCAGGCGCGCTTTCGCGTCCGCATATTGTTCAGAAAACCGCGTCTCTTCGGCTGTTGCGATGTCAAGGCGCGCCCTGGCATCATGGGTTATCCGCTGCGCTTCTTCAAGTCGTACAACCTGTTCGCGGATTCCGCTTTCATGCGTCTTCCACGCCTGAGTGCGCAACATTTTTGAGAAAAAGGAGGGTTGAACGGAAGTCAGGGCGGTGAGTTTGCCAGCTTCAAGCCCTTCAATGCGTTCGGCTTCATCCACCTGACCTTTGGCCACCATTGCTGCGTGCGATGCAGCCTCATGATCCAGCCGGAACTGTTCTTGCCTCTCGTCAGCCTGTGGGAGTTCCGTTTCCGTCTTACGCAGGGCCTCTCCCGCCTGGGACAGTGCAACCAGTTCGTTCCTCAGCCTTCGGCTATGGTCAAGGGCCTGCCGGAATGCGTCCCTGGCTTCCCGCCACTGTGCCATGGCCTGCGGATTTCTTGGCGGCGGATCAACTTCCGCCAATTTGCCTGGCCGACGTTCCTTAAGATGTTGCGCATTCGGCCATGCTGCGCGATTCAACCAGTCGTTCAGGCCCCATTCCTCGTTCCACCAGACACGGTCGAAGAATTGCTGCCGGTTTTTTGCCCGACCCAAGCGGGCTGCAATCAGGCCCCAGGCCCGCTTTTCAGGTTCGGCGTCTTGCTTCAACCCGAGCAGATGGGTCGCAGTCCGCCCAAAATGATCGAGGCCTTCATCCCGCCAGACAGATTTGTCGAGTGCTTTCTCGCGAACGGGGAGTTCAAGGCTGATATTTTCGACCGCGGCATTGTTACTGCTGGCGACCACGATGGCAAAATCCATCAGGTCGAGATCCCCGACACCATCAGCCGGATTTTCAATATCGGCCAGTTTTTCTGCGCGTGTAATCATCACCTGTGCAACCAGGTCGCGCAGCAGGGTTGTTTTTCCCGTGCCGGGAGGGCCGTTGATGGCGGCAAGACCTTCCGTCGCCAGATCACGGGTGATGACGTTGACCGCTGCCTGTTGCAGAAGGGTCAATGGATGGAGCCCGGGGCCGGGCCAGCGGCCAAGGGGAAAAAGTTCTGGCGACAGAAGGGCAGCCAGTTGCGTGCGATCGGTCAGCGCGTCCCAAGGGGCGACAGGCGGGTTCAGGCCAAGATAGGCGGCGAGGGCAGCTGGAAGAGTATCCGCATCACGCAGGGCGCGACCAAGGTCGGGAAGGTAGAAGCTTGAGAGCAAGTCACCATTCGGCGCGTTGACTTTCTCGCTCTCGATCACGCATGGCACAGGGATCCAGAGATCGTTTGGCACAGATAACGCCCCGGCGAGTTCATCAGCAACGCCATGCAGGTCCGTCCATGTCAGGGAGCGCGGTTTGCCTTCACTGCCGCATGGGGTGAGAAGGTCGGCAAAACGCGATTGCAGGGCTTCTGATTGACCGTCCCATTCTGCCAGGCCGGCAGGGCTGCCACCATCAAGAATATGTCCAACACCCCAGGCAAAACTGGCAATGGCCAGTGTATCTGGCACCATGATCCCCCATTCGTCGAGTACAACGCTGGCGGCGATCACGTTGCCTTTTTTGGTGGCTCGATCAGTTTTGTCGTCTTCATCGGGGTCGTTTTCGCCAAGGGCGGAATTCAAGCGTTCGAATGATGCGCGGGTCGGCATAGCTCCGAGAATGACATTATACCAACGTCGCTTAACACGCGGTTTTTTGGCAGTTTGCGACTCTGTTTGCGACTCTGTTTGCGACTCTGTGGTCTTCTTCCGATCACTCTCAACAGACGCGACCGGAGACTCCGGGGAGGGATCTGGCAGGACAGGCCATGGTGTGGAATCGTCCGGCTGTGGTGGATGCCACAGGTCCGGGCCGTCTGCTGCCTCGGTTCTCCGGTTTTTGATGCGGCCTTCGCGATCCACGGCTATGTCGTTCCAGCCCGCCTCCCGCGTGGCTTGCGGGGTCAGGACTTCCAGCGCAATCCAGGAGCGCAGGACACGGCGGGCTGTATCTGGTGTGACGGTCATAGCTGCATCTTTGCCCTCGTAACGCAATGAAACAAGTCACAAATCGCTGTCATAGGTTATCTGATCGACAGCTTTGGGCATATTTTATATTGTTCTGGGCACAAATGAGGCAGGGGCGTTGCTATTTCTGATATTCCCTGCTGGAAAATGTGGTGACTGGGTGGGGGGATTGAAGGATGAGGGGAAATGTTCAAGTTCGCCTGTTTATGGAATTTTTACCTCCCAATCGATGTACGGGTTTCTGAAAACTCGATAGAGATCGTTGCTCCTGACAGCGTGTGCTGAGACCTGTCGGATGCGGGAAACCCTCTTGATTAGTCAGATTTTTTTTGAGGATGTTTCTGTTACTTTAAGAAAATTTCCCGATATATATGTGTGTTTTTACATGTTTATGTATAATGTTTTTTTTTGAAAAGAGAATAATCATGTAAATTTAAATATTATAATATCAATGATGATGGGTATATTTGCGATATCATCAAAAAATAATTAATCATGCAAAATATTTTATTGGAGTTTTATGCGGACGACCGCATTATTATCGTTCCCTTTAGTGGTGTTTTAAGGGGAATATGCGTTTTTTTTCCTGAAATTGCCAGCATGAGGATATCAAATGTTCGATTTACCAATCCTTCATAGTCCTGGGCAATTGTTGTAAGGTCCGGGCTGGTAAAGCGGCTTAATGGATGATCGTCATGTCCTGCTACTTTTAATTGACAGGAAGGGCGAATGCCAACCGATATGTTATATTTATAAGCTGCGGAAAGCACCCCAAAGGCAATGCGATCATTGGCGCATAATAAAGTATTGGCGGGGAAACCATTATTTTCAAATGCCATGCAAGCGATTTCAAACCCGATTTGTTCGAAATCCCACGAGCTCTTTTCTATGCCAACAATCATGGGGGGCACACCAGCTTTGTGTGCTGCCACCCGATAGGCAGCAAGGCGTTCTGTTGCATTCTGGTTTATCTTGGGCATATCAATATAGCATGGTGGTTCACCGGTTCTTATTAAATAGTCATATAAAAGACCTATGCTCTGAAAATTATCATTTCCAACAAATGGTATATCAGTCCCAATATGGCTATCCATAAATACGAGGGATGTCTTCTCTTTAAGTGCCGTGAAAAGAGACGTATTTTTTTTGCTTCCCAAAGGGGCCACGATCGCGCCAGCCAAAGGCAGTGAACGAAGTGTTTCGATCGCTTTGCGTTCGGTATCTTCGTTTCCGTAAGAGCAAAGGATAATTGACCAGTATCCCTCTGCCGCGCATCGTTTTTCAATTTTCGATACAATCTGGGCATAGAATGGATCGGTAATAGTCGGTACCAGAATTCCAATATTTTTGGGTAATTTTCGGTTTAGATTGGTGGCAAACAGATTGGGCCTGTAATCATGTTCATGTAAGGCATTTTCAATTTTTTTTCGTGTCGTGAGCTTAACACTGTCTGGATCGTTAAAATACTTTGATAATGTTGGGCGAGAAATGCCTATTACTTCAGATAACTCATCCATGGTGCGGATATTTTTTGCCACTTCGACCCCAGGTTAAACTTCATAGAGCTATTTTCCTATTTTGCCTATCGGGAACATATTTGCAATCCGATAAACCATATTTTTTCGCGCGTAAATTTTTATGTTGATGCGCGGTGTAATATCGTTAAAGAATGCGGTATCGGATTTCTTGATTCCGGTTGGGGCAACGCTGCGGAGACAGCGAGAGGAGATAAACGTGAAACAACCATGTCGATCCACGCAGACGCATGATGGCTTTCCTATCGGGAAAGCAGCATGACAAAGCGAGTGCTTGCCATTGGCGAGGTGATTGTCGAAATCATGGCGACGAGTTTAGGCAGGGGATTTAGCGAACCAATTGCATTGGTTGGTCCTTTTCCGTCGGGCGCACCAACCATCTTCATCGATCAGGTTGCCCGGCTGGGAGTGCCTGCATCAATGGTTGGTGCTGTTGGCAATGATGATTTTGGCCTTTTGCTGCGTGAACGTCTTGCGTGTGATGGGGTTGATATCGTCGGCCTTCGATCAATTCCGCACGCAGCTACCGGCAGTGCGTTTGTGCGGTATCGCCCTGATGGAGATCGGGATTTTGTATTCAATATCCATGATAGCGCTGCTGCGCGCGTCGTGCTGGATGAAAAAACACGCTCAGTAATCGCGCAGTGTCACCATGTGCATATCATGGGCTCATCGTTGTTTTCTCCTCAGATGGTGTCCGTTATCCAGGCTGCGGTTGATGACGTGAAAAAACGCGGGGGCAGTGTCTCCTTTGACCCCAATGGTCGTAAGGAAATGCTTGATAAGCCCGGAATGCGTGATGCCTTGATGGGATTCCTTGCCCAGACTGATCTGTTTTTACCCAGTGGTGAAGAACTGACCGCATTGACACAGGCTCAGGATGAAGCGGGCGCTTTGGCTGAACTGCTGGATCTTGGCATTTCGGCAGTCGTCATCAAACGTGGCGGAGCGGGGGCGAGCTATTGCGATCGGCAGACAAGAATTGATGTGCCGGGATTGAAGGTAAACGAAATTGACCCGACGGGGGCAGGGGACTGTTTTGGGGCGACGTTCGTTGCCTGCTGGTTGACTGGCAGGATACCCGAAGAGTGTCTGCGTCTGGCAAATGCGAGTGGTGCCATGGCGGTTACCCGGCGCGGCCCAATGGAAGGGACCGCCAGCATGCTGGAACTGGAGGCCTTTCTCGCTACTCGCATGATGGAAATGAATACATGAGTTCAGAAATGTTAATGAAACTGGTTCAAAATAGGCGTGCAGGAAAGTGCTCCGGGATTGTATCTGTATGTTCGGCACATCCTTTGGTGATCGAAGCGGCTTTCCGTCAAGGATTGATGGAAAACACGGCTGTGCTGATCGAGGCGACCTGCAATCAGGTTAATCATCGTGGCGGTTATACCGGCATGACACCTGAAAAATTCCGTATTTTTGTAGAGAAAATCGCCCGGCAAGTCAGTTTTCCGGTGGAACGGATCATAATGGGGGGAGATCACCTGGGTCCTAATCCTTGGAAGAACTTGTCAGCAGATGCGGCAATGACCGAAGCACGGGCCATGGTTGAGGCGTATGCTAAAGCTGGATTTACCAAACTCCATCTCGATACAAGTATGGGGTGCAGCGGCGAGCCGATTGCCCTTTCAGATTCATTGACAGCATCCCGAGCGGCAACGCTGGCAAAAGTTGCGGAAGATACCGTTCGTGAAAGGGGTACGGAAGCACCAGTATATGTGATAGGGACCGAAGTGCCGGTTCCGGGTGGCGCTCTCGAAGCAATTGACAGTCTGGAAGTCACCAAGCCAGACGCGGCAATAGCAACGCTTGATATACATCGTAGGGCTTTTGAGGAGGCCGGTCTATCAGATGCCTTTATTCGTGTTATCGCTGCTGTTGTGCAGCCTGGCGTCGAATTCGGCAATGAGAACGTCATTGTATATGATCGTGAAAAAGCACAGGCACTGAGTGCAAGTCTTGATAGCATGCCGATCCCGATTCTATTTGAGGCACATTCAACCGACTATCAGCCGGAAAAAGCGTTGGCGGCATTGGTGCAGGATGGATTTGCCATCCTGAAAGTCGGGCCTGGTTTGACGTTTGCCCTGCGTGAAGCCCTGTATGGATTGGATCATATTGCCATAGAATTGCAGTTGGAGACTGATAGTACCGGTCTGCGCGTATGTATGGAAAAACTGATGCTGCGTGAGCCGGAATACTGGCAACGTTACTATCATGGATCGGATCAGGCACTTCGTATCCAAAGGCATTTCAGCTATAGCGACCGTATCCGTTATTATTGGACCCACCCTGACGCTATGGCTGCTGTTTCTCGGCTTTTCGGTATGCTGGAAGATGTTGCGATCCCGGAGACGTTGATCAGTCAATATCTCGCACGTGTATATCCCCAAGTTATGAGTGGTCAGTTGGTCCCTGCGCCCCGGGAACTTGTTATTGCGTCAGTCCAGCAGGTATTGGCGGAATATGCAGTTGCGGTGGGATAGGCCAGAGTACCATCGTAATTCATTGTCTGAGCAGATAATGGAAACTGCCTGAATGCATAAAATGCATGCATGATTTCCTAGAGAGCTATGCTTTTGTATGGAAATGCATTCAGGTTTCACTGAATTGGGATCAGGAAAAATAGATATCCAGTTCAGAATAATAAATATGCAACACGGATAAAAAAATGAAACTAAAATCAAAAGTTGCGATTGTTACTGGTGGGGCACAAGGGATTGGTGCCGCTATGGTGCGTGCCCTTGCGAGTGAGGGCGCGCGGGTCATGATTGCGGATCTTGCGCTGGAAAAAGCCAATGCCCTCGCTGGTGAACTTGGCGATGCCGCGCACGCAGTGAAGGTCAATGTCAGCGATAAAGCCTCTGTGGAGGCGATGGTGGCAGAGACCATCCGGGTTTTCGGCCGTGTGGATATCCTGATTAATAACGCCGCTGTCTTTGAACTTTTACCAATCCTTGAGATTACGGAACAAAGTTTCGATAAGCAGTTCAACGTAAATGTCAAAGGTACGCTTTTCTCAATCCAGGCTGTTGCGGCACAGATGATTGTACAGGGCCAGGGAGGAAAAATCATCAATATGGCATCGCAGGCAGGGCGTCGGGGGGAACCGCTGGTTGGAACATATTGTGCCAGCAAAGCAGCCGTTATCAGCTTGACCCAGTCTGCCGGTCTGGCCCTGATCAGCCATGGCATCAACGTTAATGGTATTGCACCAGGGGTGGTCGATACGCCCATGTGGGACGAGGTCGATGCCGGATTTGCAAAATATGAAAACCTGCCATTGGGTGAAAAGAAGCGTCAGGTAGGTCTGGCCGTGCCGGCGGGACGAATGGGACGCCCAGATGATTTTCGCGGCGTTGCGGTTTTCCTTGCCTCATCAGATTCTGATTACATCGTTGCCCAAACATTTAACGTAGATGGTGGCAACTGGATGAGCTGACTGACTGCATCGTAATCCGTCGCCGTGAAGATAACCAAGAAATAAAAATCACGGCACGATCAGGAGGTTTTAACGTGCAGGATACTTGTCCAAATGACCGTAATGCACGCATTGATCTGGCTGTAAAGGCAACACAACCAAGCCCGAATGCCGGTATCGTTCTGGCCGCTGCATCCATTGCAGCGGCCATCTGTGGTGGCCTTTATGGTTATGATACTGGGATTATTTCCGGTGCGCTTTTATCGATGACATCGGAATTCCATCTTGATCATCAGATGCAGGAGATCGTGGCTGCCGCCATTTTGGCTGGTGCTGTCATCGGTGCCTTACTGTCAAGCTGGTCATCCGAACGGTTTGGCAGAAAACATACGATTCTTGCTGTCGCCGCCCTCTTTGCGGTGGGGGCTGTGGCTTGTGGTCTTGCCCCGACGGTTGATGTGCTGATTATCACACGGATCGTATTGGGCATGGCGGTCGGAGCATCGACGCAGGTCGTGCCTATGTATATTTCCGAGTTGGCCCCACATGACCGGCGGGGCACACTTGTTACCGTCTTCAATGTTGCGATTGGTGCCGGGATCGTTTTCGCGAATATTATCGGTTTTGGGCTGCATGAAGTGTGGACATGGCGCAGCATGGTTATGGTTGCCGCCATTCCGGCCGGGATTGTTTTCACGGTTATGTTGTTCATGCCTTACAGTCCGCGCTGGATTGCCGAAAAACAAGGTTTATTCGAAGCGGCCCAGACATTGCAGAAAGTCCGGTCCAGTCATGGTGAGATTCGTCATGAACTGACCCAGATTGATGATATCGAACGCACGGTAAAATCTGACGCCATGGGGTGGCGTGGCATTACCCAGCCATGGGTGCGGCCTGCTCTTGTTGCTGCATTGGGTGTGGCATTTTTTACCCAGTGTGGCGGCCTGGAAATGATGATCTACTACTCCCCGACGTTTCTGCTGAATGCGGGATTTGGCCGGAATGCCGCTCTTCTCTCCAGTGTGGGCGTGGCGCTTGTATATGCGCTGGTGACATTGGCGGGGTGTCTGCTGATTGACCGGATCGGGCGGCGACGACTGATGCTTGTCATGATTCCTGGCTCAGTCCTGAGTTTGATTGGGTTGGGTATCATGTTTGCGTTGGATACGCATGGGGGGCTGGGTGGGATTATGACAATCCTATGCCTGCTTCTTTTCATGATGTTTAATTCAGGGGGTATCCAGATCTGTGGCTGGCTTCTGGGGGCAGAGCTGTTTCCTCTTGAAATGCGAGGGCCAGCAACAGCACTTCATGCGGCGACATTGTGGGGCAGTAATCTGGTCGTAACTGGGACTGCTCTTTCCGTGGTAAATGCGGTTGGTCTCGGCGTAACGATGTGGATCTACGCCAGTATCAATTTGCTGTCTTTTATATTCGTTTTCTTTTTTGTTCCTGAAACCGCCGGTGCATCACTTGAAGATATCGAAAATGCTCTCAGGAATAAAAAATTCTCAAAAGAATTCAATATAAAACAAATTTCATAGGAGTGCATATATATAATTAATAATTAAATAAAATAATTATTGAATAGGGGGGAGTAGTGAAAATAAATAAGCCAAAAACATATACGGATTGGGCAGTCTGTGCTTTAGCCATTTTATTGGTTTTGCTGGGATTGCCTTTGTTTATCATGGGGGTTCAGCTTCTCGTATTGGGAGTGACGTGCCCCCTTTTTTGTATCCACTTAAAAGGAGAGTTCCCGTTTTTTATGGCTTGGGGTTGATGGAATGACAAGGGTCTCGGGGGCATGCCCCCGAGACCCTTGTCTGGCGATCTGATCCGGTGTCCTGCCATCCAGCTGGGAATGGGGACGCACCGTATTGTAGTCTTCCCGCCAGTCAGCCAGAACCTGTCGGGCATGGCTGAGAGACGTGAACAGCGTCTCGTTGAGGCATTCATCCCTCAACCGGCCGTTGAAACTTTCGACAAAGCCGTTCTGTTGCGGTTTCCCGGGGGCGATATAGTGCCATTCAACCTTCATCTCATCCGCCCATTTCAGGATGGCATGGGATGTGAACTCCGTACCGTTGTCGCTGACAATCATGAGGGGTTTGCCATATCGTTCCACCAGGGCCGTCAGTTCCCGCGCCACACGTCCACCTGATAATGACGTGTCGGCAACCAATGCCAGGTTCTTGCGACTGAAATCGTCGATAACAGCCAGAATGCGGAACCGGCGGCCACAGATCAGGGCATCCGAGACAAAATCCAGGCTCCAGCGCTGCCCGGGTTCCTGAGGGATGGTCATGGGAGAACGCGTCCCCAGTGCCCTCTTGCGGCCGCCCCGATGGCGGACTTTCAGCCCTTCCTCCTGGTAAAGACGGAACAGCTTCTTGTGATTGGGGCTGAACCCTTCGCGTGCCAGAAGATAACCCAGGCGGCGATAGCCAAAGCGGCGTCTCTGGCTCGCCAGATCCCGCAGGCGCTGGCGCAGGGTGGCATCATCTGCCCGGGTGGAAACATACCGCGCAACACGCCTGGCAAGACCAACAAGGGCACAGGCGCGACGCTCACTCACCTCCAGAGCCTTTTGAAGGTGTAGGACCGCCTGCCGCTTTGCGACAGGCGTCACCACTTTTTTCCAACAATTTCCTTCAACGCCGCATTATCCAGCATCGCATCCGCCAGGAGACGCTTCAGACGACCGTTTTCATCTTCCAAGGCCTTCAGTCGTTTGGCCTCAGATACCTCAAGGCCACCATAGCGGGTCTTCCATTTGTAAAACGTCGCATCACTGATCCCGTGTTTGCGGCAAAGATCAGAGACCTTGAGCCCAGCCTCCTGTTCCTTCAGCACCCCTATGATCTGCTCTTCCGTAAAACGACTGCGTTTCATTCGTCCGTATCCTTCTCGATCGGACTCTACTTTAAAATGGTTACATTTTCGGGGGGCACGTCAGGAGGGTCAGCTTACTATGCCCTTGCGGGGGCTGCCATTATCGTAAGTGGTGGGCTCATGCTGGCAGGATCTGTTAAGGGGGTCTGGCTATATCTGATGGCCGTAGCGTTGACGTGGCCTTGGGCATTCTGGGAAGTGGGTACTGATGTCTGGGCGTTATTGCCCCGTGTATTTGGTCCCTCACTGCTTGCAATTGCAGTCGTTTTGACCATCCCGGTTTTCCATCGACGTGATGGAGAAAAAACAGTCGTAACAAGGAAAGTCTGATGAAGGTGCATCCTTATTTTCTATCTGGTACGTTCCTTGTTGGATTTTGTACAATTTATTCACTAGCTGGTGTAGGAGAAATACAGGCACAGGAAGCGACGAATGTTGTTCCGCCTGAACCGGGTAATGCGATTTCCAATTCCCCAGGCCAGACATCCGATAGCCGTTTTCAGTCCCCGTCACCAGATACGCCGCAGCCACCGGGCATTAATGCGGCCAATATTCCGGATGGCCCTCCTGCCGCACCGTCCGAACCTACACCGGCAGTGTCACAGGCTGTCGATCATGTTGAACAGGGTGACTGGGTAGCATATGGTCATGACGCGACCGGACAGAAATACTCTCCACTAAAACAGATCACGACTGAAAACGTCACCAGACTCCAGAAGGCATTTGTCTATCATACCGGCAGTCTTCCTCGTCCCGGACAGCAGAATAAATGGGCGGCGGAGACAACACCCATCAAGGTGGGGGATGGTTTGTACATGTGTTCGGCCATGAACGACATGATGAAACTGGACCCTGCGACGGGTAAGGAACTGTGGCGTTATCAGGCGGGTGTAAAATACGAGAGTATTCCTTATACTGCAGCATGCAAGGGGGTGGTGTACTATACATCATCCACAATCCCGCAGGGCCAACCGTGCCATAACCGTATCCTTGAGGGTACGTTGGATATGAGGTTGATTGAAGTCGATGCGGATAGCGGCAAGCTGTGTGATGGATTTGGATATCACGGGCAGGTTAATCTGATGAAGGGTATGGGGTATTCCGTGCCTGGATATGTGTCGGTCACATCTCCACCTCCCATTGTGAACGGAGCCATTATTGCCAATCACGAAGTTCTCGATGGCCAGCGTCGCTGGGCGCCGTCGGGTGTCATTAGGGGATATGATGCGGAAACAGGTCGGTTCCTATGGGCATGGGACGTCAAAAAACCAAATAATCATGGCGAACCTTTAGAAGGTCAGTATTATAGTCGTGGAACTCCGAATTCATGGTCTATCATGACGGGTGACAATGAACTGGGGCAGGTCTATATTCCGATGGGCAGTGCTGCTGCTGATTATTACAGTGCCATGCGTTCCCCTGAAGAAAATGCAGTTTCCACGTCGATTGTAGCTTTGGATGTGAAAACAGGTACGCCACGCTGGGTGTTCCAGACAGTTCATAAAGATGTGTGGGATTATGATATTGGTTCCCAACCAATTATGATTGACCTGCCACAAGGTGATCATACGGTTCCTGCCATCTTTATTCCGGGCAAGCGTGGCCAGAATTTCATTGTTGACCGACGTACAGGTAAGCCCCTTTCACGAGTTGAGGAACGTCCTGTACCGACCGATACGGATGTACCGGGAGACGAGCGTTCCCCAACCCAACCTTATTCGCCCGATGTCCCTGCGTTTGAAGTAACACGGGATCTTAAGGAAACTGACATGTGGGGCATGTCACCGATCGACCAGCTTTACTGTCGCCTTAAATTTCGGCAGGCGCATTATGAAGGTGAATTTACACCGCCACAAATTCATAAGCCGTATATAGAATATCCTGGTTATGATGGCGGCAGTGACTGGGGGAGTATCGCCTATGACTCGACAACAGGCATTCTGGTCGGGAATTGGAATAATACTCCCATGTATGATCAGGTTATTACACGTAAGAAAGCCAATGAGCTGGGCTTGATGGCAGTTGATAATCCAAATTACCGACCTGATCCATCTGCATCGGAAGGGAACGGACCACAGGCAGATACACCCGTTGGCATCTCGGTTTCACCATTTTTGAATAAATATACCGGGATGATGTGCAATGCCCCACCGTATGGCATGTTGACTGCCGTGGATATGCATAGCCGTAAGGTATTGTGGCAGGTACCTTTTGGTTCAGCCCGTGCAAATGGTCCATGGGGATTGGCAACGCATTTACCGCTTACGATTGGTGTTCCCTTAAATGGTGGACCGATCATTACAGCGGGTGGTCTTATCTTTGTGGCTTCGACAACAGATAACCTGATCCATGCTTATAATCTGAAAACCGGGAAAGAAATATGGAATGATGTACTGCCTGGCGGCGGACAAGCAACGCCTATGACGTATGAATATAATGGCAATCAGTATGTCGCCATCATGGCGGGAGGACATCATTTCATGCAGACACCAGTAAGTGATGATCTGGTTGTTTATGCACTGCCTCACTGAATACTGTCGTCGTATATCTGATTGTGCAATAAATCCAATTTTTCAGATATAAGGATTGAAGAACCATCAGTTGATGTCTTTGTCATCGAATGTGCGGTGCAAGGAATAATGATTGATGGTTCTGTTCAATGCTATCTGTCAGAAGTGGCACCTGCTTTTTGTCGCCGGGGAACAGGCGCATTCGCGTGGGTTTGGCGAAGATGCCCATCAACATGCCGTCAAACCCCAGGAACTTTATATCGTTCCGTTTTTCGAAAGCGCCTTGGGTAGCATAGAGATTGCTTGTGATTGCAGATGTCGGGCGCGCGGCTTCACGTCGTGACCTGAGGAACGTCATGGACAGTGCGATATTGGTGCTGCGGTGCAGGTCGCGGCATCTGACCGTGACAATCGGGGCGGGCTATCCCCGAACCGGCTATCGGCTTCAATCATATATGTCCTGCATATAGCTGCGTGCCATAGTTCTGGGGGGATGTGGGGGGAGGGACATATTCAAAGGATATGCTCAGCAAGAGGAGCCTTGCGGGCCGCAATTTCCTTACCCCAACCACCGCCAAGCGCCTTGTAGAGGGTTACACTGTTCGATAGTGCCTGAAGCTGCGTTGTAATGGCTGTGAGTTCGGCAGTATACCATGCTCTTTGGGCGACAAGTGTCGCAAGATAGGGGTCATAGCCAGCCCGGAATCTCTGCAGGGCGAGGGTATATTGTCGTTGGGTGGCAGAAACTGACGCCTGTTGGGCCGTCATCTGTCCGACATAGGTTTCCCGTCCGACCAGTGCATCGGCGACTTCCCGGAATGCGGCCTGGATCGTCCGTTCATAGCGCGCCATCTCTTCTCGTTTACGCGCATGCGCCTGCTTGAGCTGGGCTGTCAGCCGACCCGCGTCGAAGAGGGGCAGGGTGATCTGTGGGGCGACGTTCCAGGCTCCCATGCCGCTTTGAAAGAGGCGGGTAATATTGTTGCTTGCCGTTCCATTGGCGGCCGTGATCTGGATTTTTGGGAAAAATTCGGCCCGGGCTGCACCGATATCGTCATTGGCGGCCCGTAACTCGCCTTCTGAGGCCGCGATATCCGGGCGTCGGGCAATCATATCGGACGGCAGGCCAGCCGGGATATTTGGGAATGCCGTGACGCGATCAAGTGATGTTTTGGCGTTCATTGACTGGATGGTGGCGTCGGACAGGGGGGTACCCACCAGCAACGTCAACTGATCGAGGGTTTCCGCACGTTGGCGTGTATAGATCTGTAGATCTGTTTCAGCATCATGCAGGGCGGCTTCGGCTTCAGCTACGTCAAGTTGCGTGCCGGTGCCGACAGTGGCCGTCTGTTTGACAAGGTCATAGGTATGGCGCCTGTTTTCCAGTACATTCTGTGTGACCGTAACTGCCTGATTATTGGCAATCCAGTTCAGCATGGCCGTCGCCACACTTGAAATAATGCTCAGGCGCATGGCCTGCTGAGTAAGTGCGCTGGCCATATAGCGGTCGAACGCTGCACGGGATGCGCTGCGGATACGTCCCCACAAATCGACCTCATAAGCGGAAACGCCAAAACCAACTGCATATTGCCGCATATAAATAGGTTCATTCGTGCGGGAAAGGCTCCAGATATGAGAATTCATTTTCTGGATATTGGCGCCTGCCGTGCCGTTCAGGGTCGGGAAGAGGGCGGCATTTTCAATGTCGAATTGTGAACTGGCGGCCCGTGTCTGCTGTTGGGCAATATGTAGGTCCCTGTTATTTTGCAGGGCCGTGGCGATCAGGTTCTGCATGACCGGGTCACGGTAAAACTCCCGCCAGTCCTGCATAAGCGCCGTATCATTCTTGAGTGGCGGAGTGCTTTTGCCGTCAGATGGCCAGGTTGTCGAAACCGGTGCGGCCGGTCTGTGATAATGTGGGATCATGGTGCAGCCGCCGAGCATCGCTGACAGCGCAATCCCGTGAAGAAAGAGCGAGGACCGCACGATCAGATCACCTTCAGGTTTTTGTCAAGTTGTGGTGCAACAGTGCTGCCGTCATGCAGTGCGGAAGGAGGATGGACCACAAGCTGGCTTCCCTCGGGAAGGCCGTCGAGGATTTCCAGCCTGTCACCGAAATCCCGCCCGACCTTGACCTTGTGGATCGTCACCTTGTTATCAGTGCCGACCGTTTCGACCGAAAGCCCGTCAGCCTCATAGTTCAGGGCTTCTGAAGGAATCATGATAACGGGCGTTGCGCGCGGGAAATCAAAATGGATTGTCACGTAAAGCCCTGCTGTCAGGCGACCATCGTGATTGTCGATCTCGATCTCCACAGGCAGCATCCGGCTGCCCTGTTCCAGGGCATGACCCGTGCGCGTCACTGTTCCACGGAAGGTCTGTCCTGGCCGTTCCGGTACCACGATGGAGGCTGGTTCGCCTACCTTGAGCGTCAGGGCGGCATCTTGGGGCACATGGACACGTACGCGAAGACGGTCGGTGCGTGTTACCACAAAGAGTGGTCGCACCTGCGTAGCGTCGGCGCTGACCAGGTCGCCCGCTTCGATATTCCTGATGGTGATAACCCCGTCATAAGGGGCTCTTACTGTCGTGTAGGACTGGCGTTGTGCCGTTTCGGCAAGAACGGCATTGGCCGCTGCCTGTTCGGCCTGGCGTGCCCGTTGGGTCAGGCGGTCCACATCGAAATTCTGTTTGCTGACCGCCCCGCCGCCGACCAACCCGCCTGAGCGCCGCGCCGTAACGCCCGCCAGGTCCAGATTGGCGCGTGCCTGTGCCAACGTGGCCTGTGCCTGTTCGACACGATGGTCAAGTTCGGGGGCACGAATGATCGCGAGAACCTGTCCGGTATGCACCGGCGTACCGATATCCACCAATCGTGTTTCGATATAGCCTGACGCGCGGGCGTTGATCGCCGAGGTTTCTAGGCCCACCGTTTCCCCTGGCAGATCGAGTGGCACGGCGCTGGTCGATACACGTGCGATCATGGTCCGGACATCAGGGATCTGCTGGCTGCGTTCGGCGGCAATGCTGCGTGCTATGGCCGCGCGTTCGACATGCAGGTAGACCCCGTATCCGATCGCGACGATAATCCCCGTCCCGGCGAGGAGGCTGGCGGACAGCGGCCTGCGCGTACGACTGGCGCGTGGGGGAACGGGGTCAGACATTCTCATATTCCTCAAGTATGCGGGTCTCGTTCCGGCGCAGGCGGCTGTAGAGCCAGGGGACGATAAAGAGGGTCGTGCAGGTTCCGATCATCAGCCCACCGATCACGGCACGACCCAGCGGTGCGTTCTGTTCGCCGCCGTCCCCAAGACCGAGCGACATCGGCAACATTCCGATTATCATCGCCAGGGACGTCATCAGGATTGGCCGTAGACGTTCCCGACCGGCCTCCATTGCGGCTTGCATGGCATTCAGTCCGTGCGCGCGGCGCTCCTTTGCAAAGGTGACGAGAAGGATGGAGTTCGCGCTCGCGACACCAACGCTCATGATCGCGCCCATAAGGGAGGGGACAGAGAAAGTGGTTCCTGTCACGAAAAGCATGAGTACGATGCCGCACATGGCTCCCGGCAGGCCGAGTATGACCACCAGCGGGTCCATAAAGGACTGGAAATTGACGACCATGAGCAGGTAGACCGCGATGGCCGCCACCAGCAGGCCGATTTCGAGACGCGTGAACGACGTGTTCATGCTGTCGATCTGTCCTGCAATCTCAATATTATTACCAGGCTTCAGCTCAGATCTATGCCGCATTACAATCCGACCGATATCGTGTGCAATGCTCCCGAGGTCACGATTTTCGGCGCTGGCATCAATGTCCAGAACGGGTTGGATGTTGCTGTGGGAAATTACGTCAGGGGCCACCGTGCGTTCAATGGTGGCGACATTCCTTAACAGGGTGGGGACAGATGTGGCCTGGGATGCGTTTCCGGCCACGACCAGCTTGCCCAGGTCATCAACGGTATTGACCTGATATTGCGGTGTCTGCACAGCGACCGGATACAGCGTTCCCATCTGCGGGTCAGGCCAGAAGTTCGGTGTGACGGTATTGGAAGAAGCCTGTGAGACCATCACGCTACGTGCGACATCGTTCATTACCAGATTGAGGTCCTGCGCGCGTTCACGGTCGATCGATACATTCAGGGCCGGCGCTGCGAGTTGCTGGTGCAGATGTACATCCACCAGACCACGCACATGACGCATCTCCGCCATGATTTTATCCATGACAACACGGTTATTCGCCTGATCATATCCCGTAATCCGGACGTCAATCTGGGAAGTCAGGCCGAAATTGAGGATCTGTGTCACCATGTCGGCGGGTTGGAAGTAAAACACGACATCAGGGAACCGCTTGGCCAGCACAGTGCGCAGGCGGCTGATATATTGCGCGGTGGGGTGATGGTTTTCCGTTAATGCCACCATAATCTGTCCGTCATTCGGGCCAATTGTGGAGCCATCGTCAAATGGCATGGAATAGCGAAAGGGAATGCCAATATCATCAAGCACCAGTTCGCGTTCATTTGTGGGAACGATTTCCCGGATTGTATCTTCGACCTGATCGAAAATCCGTTCTGTCGTTTCGATCCGGGTCCCGGCAGGTGCGCGGACATGAAGCTTGAATTCGCCTGCATCTATACTCGGAAAGAAGTCCTGCCCAACCTGTGTTGCAAGCAGCACGGCCCCCAAGATGAAGATCCCCCCCAGCGCCGGGGCTTTCCATGTGCTTTGCAGAAGGGCGGAAAGCGCATTTTCATAACGCGTGCGAAGACGTTCGAACCGGGCGTCGAATTTCGCACCGAAACGTTCGAATACCGTAGGTGGCTTGCCTGTTTCCTTGCGGCGTTTTCTGGCCTGTTCTTCGGAGCGCAGGAGAAGGGCTGCAAAAATCGGTACAAGTGTCCGGCTGATGGCGTAGGAGGCCAGCATGGCATACACTACGGCCAGTGCCATGGGTGTAAACAGGAACCTTGATGGTCCTGTCAGGAACTCGACGGACACAAATACGCATGAAATTGCCAGCGTTGACACAAGAGTTGGCAGTGCAATACCCGCGGCACCATCCAGTACGGCCCTGCGCAGTTCGGCGCCATCATGATGCAGGCGATGGATGTTCTCGATCGTGACCGTTGCGTCATCAACAAGGATACCCACAGCCAGTGCCAGACCGCCCAGCGTCATCAGGTTCAGGGTTTCACCGGTTGCAGACAGGATGGCAATCGAAGAAAGAATGGCAAGCGGAATAGACACGGCGACGATCAATGTCGAACGCCAGCTCGACAGGAACGCAAGGATCATGGCAGCAGTCAGCAGCCCGGCGATGATGGCTTCTGACGCAACCCCCTTGATTGCCGCCTTGACGAACAGGGATTGGTCAAACAGTTCGTCAATCTTCATGCCAGGCGGTGCGGCAGCCCGGGAAATCGGTAGCACGGTGTTACGCATGGCGTTGACGACGGCAAGTGTGGAGGCATTCCCGGCCTTCATGATTCGTAACAGGACAGAACGCTGACCTTCACGGCGGACAATGTTGTGCTGTACTTCCCAGCCATCACGAACCTGTGCAACATCGCGGATACGGATGATGGCGCCTGTCACGGGATCTTTGCGCAGGGGAATATTATTCAACTGTGCAGAAAAATAGGGGATGCCGTTCATCTGGATGTTATATTGCGATGGCCCGAATTTTACCGTTCCACCGGGCAGCGTCAGGTTCTGGGCATTGATGGCGTTGGACACATCCAGTGGACTGATCTTTAGGGCCTGCAGCTTGGTCGGGTCGATATCGACCATGATCTGGCGGATCTTGCCTCCGTGTGGGGGAGGCAACAGCGTGCCTGGAACCGGGGCCATCTGCTGGCGCAGGCGATACACGCCATAGTCGTACAGTTCGCTTTCGCTGAGTTTGTCGGAAGACAGGGAAAGCTGACGGACCGCAACACTTGATGCGCTGTACTGCATGATAATGGGGGGTTGCACACCGGGGGGAAGCTGGGCGCGGATCGACTGTGTCGCGGCCACTGTCTGGCCGAGTGCCACGCCAATATCCACGCCAGGTTGGAAATACAGCTTTTGAAGTACCAGGCCCGGTGTTGTCTGGCTTTCGATTGTCCGTAGGTTATTGACAAAAAAACTATGGGAAAATTCCGTATAGGTACTGATGCGCTTTTCGGTTTCTGGTGCTGACAGGCCGTCATAATACCAGACGACAGTAACGACCGGGATGTCGATATTCGGGAAAATATCGGTTGGTGTCCTGAAGATGGCCGAAATGCCAAGCAGAAGGATCAGCACTCCCCCAACGATAAAAGTATATGGCTTTCGGAGCGCAAGACCAACAATGCCCATGAATTGGCAATTTCCTCTTTTCGCATCTGGTGGGGGATAACTGTGGAAAATTGATTGCCATGTTGCGCGATGTCAGATGGCATCGGTATTGATGCATGAATGGTCATAGTAATTTATCCCATCTTCTTACGACTAGCCGCTATATTTTGAATATGATTATGAATTTCATTCATTAATCATCCACAGGATATGGAGCCCTGAAAATTCTGTCTGGATAAAATGAAGTATTGCGTCATTGATGCGCCTCTCTGATATTTGTCGAGGGAATGCATCATGAGACGGCCTGACTGTCGCATTCATGAGCACAATCGAAGGGCGTATGCGTCTACAGGGGGCTAATCGCGCTTGTGATGAAACCCTATATAGGGAAATATCAGGGATTCTGGCATAGGAACGGATATAGAAAAATCATGAAAGCAATTTATCCTCTCGTATGCGCGGTTGCCATGACCATGACAGGGCAGGCATTGGCGGCGCCGACGCTGGAACAGGCTGTTCATTCTTCCACCCGGGATGCCAAGTTTATCGCGCGCGATCCAATCCGGCATCCTGTGGAGGAATTGCATTTTTTTGGTCTGCGCCCTGATGCCCGCGTTGTGGAAATCTGGCCGGGAGGAGGATACTGGACGCAGATCCTTGGTCCCTATTTGCACGATCGGGGGAGCTATACTCTGGCGTTTGGTCCCGAAGATGGGGCCGGTTCCGCTTTTAGCAAGATGCTGGCCGCACATCCGCAACTTGCGCAGACGTTCAGGACCACACGGTTTGATGGCGAACATCTTGATTTCGCCCCGCCTGACAGTGCCGATCTTGTTTTGACATTCCGTAACCTTCATAACTGGATGGAAGCCGGGAACGCGCCACAGATGCTCGCGGCAATCCACCGGGTTCTCAGGTCGGGGGGAATATTCGGTGTTGAAGACCATCGCGGCCATACGGATGCCGTGCAGGATCCGCATGCGGGTGATGGGTATGTGCGCCAGTCTTATGCGATCTCACTGATTGAAAAAGCAGGGTTCAAGCTGGTTGGTACGTCGGAAATCAATGCCAATCCGCGTGATACGGCCAACTGGCCAAAAGGCGTGTGGACACTACCGCCGACCTTTGCCCTTGGGGACACGGATCGTGCCAAATATGCCGCGATCGGGGAGGGGGATAATTTTGTCCTCAAATTCCAGAAAATCGACCGTTAAAAATACGGAGAATGATCATGAATAACAATGTTGCGGACAAGATCGTTGTCATTACGGGGGCAAGCAGCGGTCTGGGGGCGCAAGCCGCACGGCACCTGGCTGGGTTGGGGGGCACTGTTGTACTTGGTGCGCGGCGCGAAGACCGTATCAAAACACTTGCCGACAGTATCCTTGCCAAAGGTGGCAAGGCTCTGGCGATTGAAACGGACGTGACGGACCGTGCCTCGGTCCAGAAACTTGTTGATACGGCCGTCAAAACTTATGGCCGCATTGACGTGCTTCTGAATAATGCAGGGGTTATGCCTTTGTCGCCACTCGAAAAACTGCGCGTTGATGAGTGGGACTTGATGATTGATGTCAATATCAAAGGCGTCCTGTATGGCATTGCGGCAGCTCTGCCCCATATGAAAGCACAGAAGAGCGGCCATATCATCAACGTATCGTCTGTCGCAGGCCATCGCGTTCTTGAAAACAGTGCTGTGTATTCGGCCACAAAATTTGCTGTCCGTGCTCTTTCGGAAGGACTGCGGGGAGAAGTGAAGCCGTATAACATGCGCACGACGGTCATTTCACCGGGGGCGGTTCAGTCTGAACTGCTTAATGGCATCCATGATGAAGCAACTGCCGAACAGCTCCAGAAGTTTGTGCCGAATATTGCTATTGGTGCTGACTCGTTTGCAAGATGCGTGGCATTCGCCATTAATCAGCCGGAAGATGTCGATATCAACGAAATTCTTTTCCGTCCTACCAGGCAACAGATTTAAGATGGGGCAGCTTATATAAATTTATTGTGGATGCGCCGTATGCCTGGACATTGCGGCCCATTTGCATAAGACCATGAAGAAATTATCGGCAGCTTCTGCCTGAGTGCCGGCACATGTCCTGATATCTGTCGGCACAGCATAATACCAGCCCCAGAGCATTCATGAATATAATTCATGATAGTACTCGTTTTATTGGGGCTAGTCTATATGCCATTCATTCCTTATGTCTTCTATCACACCTCACCTGCCACAATGCATGAGATAGGCTGGCACATGGCAATAATGTGTCTGATGGATGGTGCCTTGTTGATCTCTTGCATGATTATGAGGGAGGTCCATGGGTGTAAATGATCGTAATATTGAGGCAGAATGGACACTATCTCTCAAACAGCTCCTGAAATGATCCAGAATGCCGATAGTCAGGCAGGGTCTTGGGGCGCCGTGCTTGCCATGTCTCTGGGGGCCTTTGCGCTCGTTGCATCCGAATTCATGCCTGTCAGCCTTCTGACCCCGATTGCAGCGGATCTTCATATCAGTGAAGGGCAGGCGGGACAGGCCATTTCGGTATCCGGCGCATTTGCGGTCCTGACAAGTCTGTGTATTGCATCGCTTGCCAAGGGCGTGAATCGCAAGACGCTGTTACTGGCCCTCATTGGTATGATGATTGTTTCCGGGACAGTTGTGTCCCTTGCACCGAACTATATCATCTTCATGTTCGGGCGGGCGATGATCGGTGTCGTGATCGGCGGTTTCTGGTCGATGTCGGCTGCTACGGCCATGCGCCTTGTCGAAGATCATCATGTGCCACGTGCGCTTGCGATCCTGAATGGTGGAAATGCCCTTGCGACGGTTATTGCGGCGCCCGCCGGAAGTTTTCTGGGTAGTCTTATTGGATGGCGCGGTGCATTTTTCTGCGTGGTGCCTGTGGCTGTCATTGTTTTCGCCTGGCAGGGTCTCAGCCTTCCGTCCATGCCCAGTGAGCGTCACCGACACTCTGCAAGCGTTTTTGCTCTGTTGACGCGACCGATCGTCAGAATGGGAATGGTCGCGGTCAGTCTCTTTTTCATGGGACAGTTCACACTTTTTACATATGTCAGGCCATTTCTTGAAACAGTTGCCCATGTCGATGTGTCCACCCTGTCGCTGATCCTGCTGTTGATGGGGGTTTCCGGCTTTGTTGGTACTGTGCTGATCGGGGGGGCATTGAAAAAAAGTGTCTATCCGGTTCTGATCGTCATTCCGCTCCTGATGGCCATCATGGCCGTCGGCCTCATTGTGCTGGGGAAATGGGTTGTCGTTTCTGCCATGATACTGACTGTATGGGGCCTGTTTGCGACATCAGCGCCTGTGGGATGGTGGACGTGGCTGGCCCGTACGCTTCCGCAGGATGCAGAAGCCGGAGGTGGGCTTATGGTTGCCGTCGTCCAGCTTGCCATCACGCTGGGGGCGACCTGTGGGGGCCTCCTCTTTGATGGGATCGGTTATCAGGCCACATTTGCCGCCAGTGCGCTTGTGCTTGTGATTGCGGCACTACTGGCGTTTGCAACGATGAAGACAGGGCATGCCTGACCATGACGATGTAAGGCGGATGCAGGCATATCTGCCACCGGGGCAGAAAAGGTTAGGTTTTTATAGGGGGTGCAGAAATATTTCTGTATTTACTGGATATTTCCGATCAATGTCTCCCAACAGGATCGGGGCGTATACTGGTCCCATTGGTCATGCAAACAGCAAGCTGGACATTCTTACTTGGCGACGGGGCGTTGATGGAACTGACGATTAATGGTGCGCGGCACCACATTGATGTTGAGCCGGATACCCCTTTGTTGTGGGTGCTGCGTGATGACCTGAAGATGACGGGCACCAAATACGGATGTGGCCTTGCGCAGTGTGGTGCCTGCACGGTGCTTGTCAATGGCAATGCAGTCCGATCCTGTGTCATGCCGGTTGGCGAAGTGGGTGCGGCAGAAATTACAACCATCGAAGCAATCGAACAGGACAGGATCGGCAAACGGGTTGTTGCTGCATGGGTCAGGCATCAGGTACCGCAATGCGGCTATTGCCAGTCCGGGCAGGTGATGGCGGCGACATCGCTACTCATGCGGACTGCGCATCCCACGGATGAGGATATCAGGGCGGCGATGGTCAATCTCTGTCGTTGTGGCACCTATAACGCCATCAGGGCGGCAATCCACGAACTGGCTGACACGACGGAAGGAAAGGGGCTGGACAGTGACTGATGCTCCGTTCGTTGCGATGGGGATGGAGGAAATCCCGGTCAATCTCTCCCGGCGGGGCTTCATGCTCTCTTCGGCAGGTGTGGCGGCCGGAGCGTTCGTGCTGGGAATTGGCGTGCCTTTAGGGCGCGCCAGGGCAGAGGGGACGAAGCTGCGGGGTACGAATGTGCCGGCATTTCTGGAAATCCGCCCTGACAGTACGGTGCGGTTGCAGAGTCCCTTTGTCGAAGGCGGGCAGGGTACATTTACGGCAATGGCGCAGATTGTTGGCGAAGAACTTGATGCTGATCCCGCGACTTTCCTTGTCGAAAATGCACCGCCCGGTGATGAATATGTGGTCATGGATAATGGCATGCGCATCACCGGCGGCAGCATGTCCATCCGCAATGGCTATTCCGCGATGCGCCGACTTGGGGCACTGGCGCGACAAATGCTGCTGCAGGCCGGTTCACGGCATCTTGGTGTACCGGTCGGGGAACTGACGACGCAGCCTGGTCAGGTGGTTCATGCGGCCTCGGGGCGTTTGATTGCCTATGGTGAACTTGCCCACGAAGCGATGAATCTTCCTGTGCCGGTGCCAGAGAGTGTCACACTCAGAAAGTCAGGGCAGTTTCGCTGGATCGGTGCATCCGTACCGCGTGTGGATGTTCATGACAAATCGACAGGTAAGGTTGTCTACACGATTGATGTCAGCGTGGAGGGAATGCTTCATGCCGCCGTGCAGCATGCGCCACGCCTTGGCATGGATATTCAGTCCGTGCGTAATGAGGATCAGGTCCGGTTGATGAAAGGGGTGCATTCCACGCATCATCTTCCGGGCGCGTTCGCAGTTGTGGCCGAGCGTTGGTGGCATGCGAAGCGTGCTGCCGAAGCCGCCCAGATCGACTGGAAGGAAGCCGGAACGGATACGGGCATGCGTGTCATGCCTGCGGATTTCTCGACGGAGGCCTTCAGGAAGGAGCTGGCCGATATACGCGGGCCGGGTCAGGAGGCGGAAACAAGAGGTAATGTCGGGACGGCGCTGCAAAATGTGCATACGGTCGTGGAGGCGACATATTTCAGCCAGTATGTGAATCATGCACAGCTTGAACCGCCATCCGCGCTGGCCCGGTTCAATCCGGATGGCACACTGGATATCTGGGTACCCAATCAGGCACCGGATATGTTCCGGGCCGACATGGCCAGACGCACGGGTCTGTCCGTGGAAAAAATTTCTGTTCACTCACAGATGCTTGGCGGATTTTTCGGGCGTCATTTTCTTTATGACACGGCAAGTCCCTATCCTCAGGCAATTATGCTTGCAAAGGCGACAGGTCGTCCCGTCAAATTGATCTGGAGCCGCGAGGAAGAATTCCTGCGCGATACGCTGCGGCCGATGGCGGCTGTGCAGTTTCGGGGCGGACTGGATAAGAACGGCATTCCCGTGGTTCTCGAAGCCGTAAGCGTGACGGAAGGGCCCACCGAAGGCCTGAATAACAAGCGCGGTGACAAGCTGGACGAGAGTGCCCTCGAAGGATTGACCGGGAAAGCATATGATATCCCGAACAGGCGTATTGCCCAGCATTATGTCAAAAGTCCCGTAATGCTTGGTTACTGGCGCTCTGTCGGGAATTCCATGAATGACTTTCTGTATGAAACATTTCTGGATGAACTGGCCGATAGGGGAGGACAGGACCCTTATGGGCTGCGGCTGTATCTGCTGCATGATAACAGGCGCCTGACCACCCTGCTCAAGGCGGTCGGGGAACTGTCCGGTGGGTGGAAGCGCGGCCCGTTCACGGCGGAGGATGGTTCGCGTCGTGCACGTGGTGTCGCCATGGCTTCACCGTTCGGATCTCATGCAGCGGCGATTGCCGAAGTGTCGATCAAGAACGGTCGTGTTCGTGTACACGACGTCTGGGAAGCAATAGATCCCGGACAGGTTGTGAACCCCGCCATTGTCGAGGCACAGGTGAACGGGGCCGTGGCGCTTGGCCTGTCACAGGTTCTTCTGGAAGAGACGGTTTATGAAGATGGGGAGCCACGTGCGCGTAATTATGACGGGTATCCGATCCTGACGCTGGATCACATGGCACGCGTGCATGTGAAAATTGTCGAGAGTGGGGAAAAGATGGGTGGGGTGGGTGAACCCCCATTGCCCGCCATTCCGCCTGCTGTTGCCAATGCGGTTTCGACCCTGACGGGGCGGCGCATCCGTAGCATGCCACTGTCACGCCATGATTTTTCAAGCTGAGAATTCGATTGCGGAATATAAAATGAATAACCGCCTGAAGAAAATTTTCACAGTGGTGGTTCCTGTGTCAGCCGTTCTGGTTTCGGGAATGTCATGGTTCGTGACCCGGGTGCCAGCATCGCCTTTTGACCAGACAGACCCGCAGGAGGAACGCGCGACCGCACTTGTCGCACGCGGGGGCTATGTCGCGCGTCTGGCGGATTGTGTGGCCTGCCATACTGCGCCGGGTGGGACGGCCTATGCTGGGGGGCTGAAGATGGTAACGCCGATGGGTGCGATCTTAGCCACGAACATCACGCCTGATCGTGACACGGGTATCGGCACCTATACGCTGGCGGATTTTGACAGGGCGCTTCGCTCTGGCGTGGCAAAAGACGGGCATCGCCTCTACCCGGCCATGCCATATCCGTCCTATGCCCGGATATCGGATGACGATGTCCGTGCGCTTTATGCCTATTTCATGCATGGTGTTCCGGTCGTTCATCAGGAAAACCGGAAAAGCACGATCCCCTGGCCGCTGAACATGCGGTGGCCTCTAGCATTATGGAATGTAACTTTTGCCCGCTTTGGTGTTTATCAGCCAGATGCCTCTAAGGACGTCCAGTGGAACCGGGGCGCCTATCTTGTCGAAGGGGCCGGGCATTGTGGGGCGTGTCATACGCCACGAGGGCTGGCGTTCAATGAGAAGGGGGCAGACAGCCACAGTCGGACGTTTGTGTCCGGCGCGTTGATTGACGGGTGGTTTGCACCCAGTCTGCGTAATGACCCCAATACGGGGTTGGGTCGGTGGAGTGAAGACGATGTCTTTCATTTCCTGAAGACCGGTCGGAATACGCATGCCGTTGTTTTTGGCTCCATGACAGAGGTTTTTAATAATTCAACGCAGTTCTTCACGGATGATGATCTGCGTGCTGTTGCACATTACCTCAAATCCCTGCCCACCGATGGACAGCGTGATACGTCCTCGTGGCATTATGAACCGACACAGACTGCCGCCCTGGAACCTGCAGGACAACAGCGGATACCGGGTGCGCAGATCTATATGGCGCAATGTCGTTTTTGCCATGGCGTGGATGGCCGCGGGCAGGGGCAGTGGATTCCACCGCTGGCCGGGGTTGCGTCGTCTCTGGCGTCTGATAGTTCTTCGGCCATCAACATCACGCTGAATGGTTCCGCCCGTATCGTGGCAAATGGTATACCAGATGCCTATCGGATGCCATCATATCGCGCGCAGCTTTCGGACAAAGACATTGCAGATGTGCTGACATTCATCCGTTCGTCATGGGGAAACCGGGGGGCTCGCGTCTTGGTAAGTGATATTCAAAAACTCAGGGACAAGACTGTCCCGGCCAGCAGCACTCCGGTTATTCTAAAAACACAGTAATATGTAATTCTGATATCGCGTTAGTGGGAATAAAAATCTGGTCGATTGCGGTGGAAAGAGAATTTGTACATATTAAAAGTACTGACCTGTTAATATCATGAAAAATGTCAAATGTTCGTCTGTATTTCTTAGTGGACGCCACAGCGTATGATCCATTTTCAGGGAGGGGAATTTCCAGAATCATGTATTGTTCGTTTTGGGTTTTGAAAAATATTTCTGATATTTCTATTTTTATATAGTCTCTATGTTCGTCTGGTCCCCGCAATAAAAGAGACACGGCGCGCATGTACCAGAATTATGGTAAGACCATGCAGAAAACAGGTAGATTTCGAAATGCAGGCATGTATTGACTGTGTTTGCAGCCTACGGCGTGTTAGGGCTTGATCCATTCTGCTGCGGCAGCGATATGGATGACCGCGAGGAACGATGTTGCTGTTTTTCATATCTGGTTGCGACTGCACGCCATTTCTTGAGGCGAGACCAGAGGTTCTCAACGAGATGCCGACACCGATAGGCCCATTTCGAGCGGGCGACCGGTGCATCACGTCGTTTCGCGGGAATGGCTGGTCAGGCTCCCATGTCCCATGTCCCAGATCGTCCACGTCTCATCCGTAAAAGTGCCTGTTCTATCTCTTTTTTTCATCCCTAAAATATGGGAAGAATTTCAAGGTCTAACGGGTCATAATATTGCGTATATCCAGCATATGCCAATATAGGCAACAGTCCTGAAGCAAATGCAACATGACTGACTTTTTATGTGATGATGGGTGTTGGCCGTTCCGGGGGATGGATGATGACGAATGGGGATACTGCCACAGGGATGGTATCGGCCTTGGCAGTTCTGGCATTACAGTCGGCTCATGGTGGTCCGTTCACGTTTGCGCTTGCTGCCGGTGAATGCATCACAATTACCGGGGAGTCAGGCAGTGGAAAAACGGTGATGCTGCGTATGATTGCCGACCTTGACCCGCATGAAGGGGACGCACAGGTTGATGGGAAGGCCTGCTCAGCCATGCCTGCGGACCGGTGGCGTCGTCTGGTGCAGTATGTTCCGGCGGAACCTGCATGGTGGTCGGATGTCGTGACGGACCATATGGCGGATACGGACGAAGTACACGATCTGGTCGTACGTCTTGGTCTTCGGACGGATTGTTTGCGCACGCCGCTCTCGCGCCTGTCAACGGGGGAACGTCAGCGGTTGGCGCTGATCAGGGCGATACGGCTGAATCCCCGTGTCCTCCTGCTGGATGAACCCTGTTCGGCGTTGGATGGTGCAACGACGGACAAGGTGGAAACTGTCCTGCAGGCGTTACGGGCACAAGGAGTGGCCATTGTTCTTGTTTCCCACAATATGCGCCAGGCCGAGCGTATGGCTGACCGACAGTTTCAGATGAGGCATGGGCATCTGGAAGAGATACTGGCATGAGTCCGATCGTACTGACGACAGCAGATCTTCTGGTTGCTGTTGCGCTTATTGTTACCGGTGCCGCCCTGTCATTTTTTCTGTCATTGGGGCTGCATAGACTGCTGCTGGTATCCGCCGTGCGTATGGCGGCACAGCTTGCCCTTGTTGGCAGCGTGCTGTTGTTTGTGTTCGGTCACGCCTCGGTGTGGCTGACGGTCGGGTTGCTGACATGCATGTTCTGCGCTGCCACTTATGAGGCAGGGGCGCGCCAGCATGATCGGTTGGGTTCAGGCTGGCATTTCGGGATTGCCGGGGCAGCGACAGTGACAGGAACGCTCATTGTGGCGTTGATCGGGTTGAGGACAGCACTTCAGCCCCATCCATGGTATGTGGCGCGCACGGCAATTCCCCTGACGGGCCTGCTGCTGGGCAATGTCATGAATGCAACCAGCCTGTCGATGAACACGCTGCTGTCTGCCATTACACGTGAACGCCAGGCAATTGAGGCGCGGATCATTCTCGGGGCGACCCGTGCACAGGCAATGAATGGACTTATTCGTCAGGCGGCCCGTACCGCCCTGCTTCCCACGCTAAACCAGATGGCCGCCGCCGGGATCATTACCATGCCCGGCATTATGACAGGACAGATACTGGCAGGCATGAATCCTTTGGATGCATCCAGATATCAGGTTCTGCTGATGTCGCTGATCGTCAGTGGCAACCTGATCGGCGCAACGGTCGCAGCATATCTTACGGTCTGGCGATTGACGGACAATCGGGGAAGACTGCGGCTGGAACGGCTACTGTCCCGACCCGGTTGATAAAAAAGTAGAGACCGGGTTGCGTGCTCCAGGTCGCGATGCAGTCCTGTCATTGATTGTGCAGGCTATCTTGGCATGATCGATCGTCCGGGCTTTGGTGGTATCATGCAGGCACGAGTACCTCCTTGGCAGGCTGCATGATGGGCATAACTTGTTTATGCCCCTGATCGACATTTGCGATTTCACGATCGATTTCTTCGATGACCTGCCGTGAGAACGGGCCGAGATGGAGATAGAGGGCGCTTGTCATGATAACATAGGGCACGGCCTTGGGGTTATGCAGGGCACAGTCGATCAGCATGCGCCAGAACTGTCCGGCCGTGCCGGGGCCTGCGCGGTGTATGCGCAGTATCAGGCGGGCGAAACTGCGCAGGTCGCCCTTGATCATCCGGTGCACGCGCTCCCGCTTCAGCATCCGGCCCAGGCGGCGCACCCGGCCGAAATAGGCCACCGGGTCATAGATCGCCTTAAGCACCGTCCGGTAATCATTGAGCACATCCCGACGTGGCCGTTTCGTTTCGAAATTCAGGCCCGCCGTACACTGGTCCCCCGACTGCGTCTGGTCATCGGCGGGGAAAAGGCGTCCTTCGGCCAGCAGGCGGCGTGTCAGTTGCGTCGTGGGCAGGGCATAAAGCAGCCCGACCATGCAGACCGGGATTGCCGTATCCTCGATACATGCGATCATGCCGGCGGCGACGCTGCTCTTTTCGCTGTCAAAGCCGACGATGAACCCCGCATTTACGAAAATACCGGCCCTGTGGATTGTCTCGATGCTCTGTTGCAGGCTGCGCCTTGTATTCTGCTTTTTCTGCGTCATGACAAGCGTATCGGTATCCGGGCTTTCGATCCCGACGAAGATCGCAAAGAAATTCGTATCCGACAGGCTATGCAGAAGGTCTGGGTCATCGGCGAGGTTGATGGAGGCTTCGGTCGAGAACTCGAACGGGAATTTCCTTTCGGCCTGCCAGCGTTTCAGGTCCGGCAGGAACTTCTTGAGCGCCTTTTTGTTGCCGATCAGGTTGTCATCGACAAAATCCACATGGCCGCGATAGCCAAGGTTATACAGCGCATCGAGTTCGGCCATGACCTGCGCGTTCGTCTTGGTGCGCGGCACGCGGCCATACAGTTCGATGATATCGCAGAATTCGCAACTGAACGGGCACCCGCGTGAAAACTGGACCCCGACATGAAGATACTGGTCCAGTTTCAGCAGGTCAAAGCGGGGAAGCGGGCTTTTAGTGACGTCGGTCTTGCCCATGGGGGCCTGAAAAGTGCCCTCCCGCGCGCCGCGGCGCCATGCCGCGATGAAATCGCCCATGATTTCCTCGGCCTCGCCCAGGACCTGGAAATTCGCATTGCCATACAGGGCGGGACTGGATGTGACATCGGGCCCGCCAACGACCACCGGCTTGTTGCTGGCGCGGCAGAGGTCGATGATATGCTGCGTGTCATTACGCTGTGGCAGCATCCCGCCGGTCATCACCATGTCGGCCCAGCGGAAGTCCTCATCGCTCAGGTCTTCGGTATTGCGATTGACCAGCCTGACATCCCATTCTTTGGGCAGCAGGGCCGCAACCGTAATCAGGCCAAGCGGCGCGGCAGGATAACGCGCACCGGTCAGATCACAGGCTTCCTTGTAATTCCAGAATGATCCTGCATTGAAAAGGGGAAAGATCATCAGAACCTTGCAGATGTCGGTCATTATGATTGAATCCTTTTGTTGGAACCAATCGCAAGAGGAAGGTGCATTAACTGTTTTGCCGTTGGTAAAACGGTAATATTCCGGTGTATGTGCGTCATGTCTCGTCCATCTCTATGATTAAGGGGGCCTGGGGTCACAAGGGGGTATCAGGGGCGGGTTAGCTGGCAATGATCGATGAAGTGTTTCATGCGGATGCCCTATCTGCAGATAGATGATTGCTCACGAGATGCTGACCATGGATCCATACGGATCAAGTGGCAGGGCAATACGCACACACAGGCCCGTTGGCTGGTTATGGTGGAATGTCAGCCTGCCCCGATGGCGCTGCACGATGTCATGAATGATGGGAAGCCCCAGGCCCCTATCCGCATTGCCTACCGGGTTCAGCCGAGCGATGGGAGGGAGTGCAATATCATGCATGTCATATGGGATGCCGGGATCATGATCGGCAACTTCTATAATGGCTTCATGAATATCACTGAAAGTACGGACCTGCACCTGACTGCTGAATGTTCTGGCATTGTCGATCAGGGTCTTCACCACGCGGGTGATGGCGACAGATTGACAGATGCAGATCAGGTTGGAATTGCCCTGATAATTTACGTGCGTGTTGCTCGCCCGGTAAGTACAGCAGACCTCTTGCACCAGGTTACTGATATCAACCTGCTTTGTCGGTTCCGTGTCGCCCTGCCGCTTCAGGAATGACAATGTCCCATTCAGTATCCGGTTCATAAGCCATAAATCATTGCGCAGCGCGGCAGGGGCGGCGTCCGGGCTGCCCATGATTTCAATCCGCATGGAGAGCCGTGTCAGCGGCGCATGCAGGTCATGACTGATCTTCAGCATCATGTTGTGAAAGACCCGGGAGATGTAATGCGGTGCCACCGGTTTATGTCTGACCAGGGGCATGGACGTTATGCCATGGACAAAGGTTTGTCCGTTGTCTGGCCGTAAGCTTAGTGAGCGGTTAATGCGCCACAGGCACCATAACAAAAGGGAGCCCATTACGACAGGCAGCGACAGGAACATTATGATCATCGGCAATGTCGTACGTATGCATTGTGAGCGCTGATGATTGATATGGTTATGGACGGCAATGAAAATCCTGTCCTGCGGCATGTCGATATGGGTGGAGGTCAGGCCACTTGGGTCGACGATACAGGTTGAGTCCGTGATGATGGCATCCCGATTGTTTGGCTGTGCCTTGAGAATGCGCCGCAGCAGGACAGAAACATGTTTGGTCTGGATTGGCAGGCAGGGGAAGGGCGCTGTGGTTCGAAACCGTGTATCAGCCGTGGACATACTGCGTGCGATGGCCTCACGCGTGGTAGGAGAACTGGTGCGCAGGGTGTCAATTGCCGTTTCGATTGCCAGTACATTTGGCCACAACCCAGGGGGCTGGGGGCGGATAATCGGGCACAACGTCATGGCCAGAAGGGATGCGACAATCATGGTCATCATTGTGCAAAAAATTATAATTGCGATCATTGGTCGATAAAATACGCGGGAAGACAGTAAAAAATATTCCGTCATTTTACGCACTTCCCCGGTCGATATTGAGTTGTATCTTGTATAGAAATATCAACGCAATCATGAATATTCTGTCTTGTTCGGGACAGGATGACTGTTACCCGACAGGAAGAAAACATTCCATCTGGCTTCATGCAGACAAAGAGCAAGAGAATATTATTATCAGGAGCATTATTTTTTTATATACGTGAAAATTCCACCTGAATTATTTGTTGCCAATTTTATGCCCTGCGTGGATATGCTGGGTTCCTGAATGTGTCATATATATCCTACGTTCTAAAGAATAATTTGGAAATTTTTAAAAACTTCCTTTATTAAAATATAAAAAATCATGCAGGCGTGTATGAAATAATCCCAATATTGGGACTATTTTAGAAAGCAGACCCGAAGGAAAAAACTTAATAAAATCAGTGTGATGTGTTTAGATCCGATGTCAGATGGTTCCTGCTATTGGTAACCTGTTCTGGATTGATGCCCATTGATAAAAAATATGTATCAAATGGGACAATTTTCGTGGATTATGATTTCTCTGACAGGATTTTGTTTCGGTTCTGGCACATGAAATAATCCATTCATCAGGTGCGGTATGTCGTATTTTTTATCACCGTATCCTGATCGTTGGCATTGAATGGACTGAAACGCGATATATTTCATAATAAAAGAACATATTTTCATTGTATTTTATAAATTGGTAATTTTTAATACATTTTGTTCTGAATGTTGGGGTATATTTTTTATTTACGTATATCTACAGGAAGCATGACAATACATCTCAGGCCAGGATTATTGTCGGACAGGGTGATGGTGCCTTTGTGAAGCTGAATGATGGCTTTTACCATGCTCAGCCCAAGGCCATTGCCGTCATGTGTGCGGCTTGTATCCAAGCGGACAAAGCGGTCGAACACCTGGTGCATGGCCCCCAGTGGAATGCCAGGGCCGTTATCCGCGATTTCCACGCAGATCCTGTTATCCAGTGTCTGGATGCTGGCTGTTATCATGGTTTTTTCTGGTGTATGGCGCATGGCATTTTCAATCAGATTGGAAAAAGCCTGCCGCAGGAGAACGGGATGGCCCATGATGGTTGGGCAGGCATCCATGACTTTGGTAATCAATTCCTGACCACGATCTTCCATAACTGGACAATAGGGATCAAGAACTGATTCCAGTAATTGGTCTGGATCAAGCAATTCCAGTTCATCATTCCATGCGCCCGATTCAAGCTGAGCCAGTTTTAGCAATGAAGAAAATATTTCCAGTGCGGCATCCAGGTCATCGATTGCAAACCCGACCTGCTCACGCATTGTATCGGCGGGAACATGTTCCAAAATGGCGCATTCCAGATTCTGACGCATACGTGACAAAGGGCGACGCATATCATGAGCAATATCATTGGATACCTGTTGCAGGCTAACAATCAGTGCTTCATTTCGATCAAGCATCGCATTGAGGCTTTCCGAAAGGTGATCCAGTTCATCATGCGTTCCCCGCAGCGGAATGCGGCGTGACATATCACCCTGCATGATGCTGCGTGCAGCCATGCTTGTGGTTTCGATCCATTTCAGGATTATACTGCTAAGAAAAAGTCCACCCGCAATCCCGATCAGGCCGAATCCTGCAATCTCCCACAGGAGCGTTGTCCATAAGTCATGTTGCAGATGCGTCAGGGAGGATGCATCTATACCAACGAAGTAATACCCACCATCGTTGAGGATGTAACCAACCCCATAAACAATATTCTGATTCGTTTCCATGGGAAGTCGATGGGCCCATGACAGCCAGCGTTCGCCAGGAACGGGGCGCAGGTGCAGCATATTGCCAGCGACAATGTTCTGTCCTGGCCCCTGAAGCAGATAATGAAAACCGGGTTCATGTTGCACCACCCCCCTTACAACCGGGAGAAGGTGGGGAACATCGGCAATCAGGGCATCTGCAAATGTTTCATGTCCTTCGTTTTGTACCTGCTGTCGTATTTCCTGAAGCAGGGCAGCCTGACTGTAAAGGCCGGACATAACTGTCATGATCGTGCCGCCCAATATGAAAAGGCAGGCAAATAGTGTCACGATACGAAATGAGGCGCTGGCGATGATGCGGCGTATCTCTATAATACCAAATCTAGGCATCCTGTTAAAGTGCATCCTCAGGCGGTGTCATGATATAGCCACGGCCTTTTACTGTGTGGATGACGGGCGCCGCATTCCGCCCCAGTTTTTCGCGCAGGCGACTAAGGTGGGTTTCCACGATGTTGGTGCGGACGGGAAAATCCATGTTCCATACGTATTTCAGCAGCGTCTGACGCGAAAGAACAGTGCGTGGATTGCGCATAAAAAATTCCAGAAGGTTCATTTCCTGCGGCTGTAGCAGAACTTTCCTGCCATTTCGTGTAACGGAACGCGCAAGCAGATCCAGTTCGATATCTGCTATACGGATAAGCAGCGCATGATGGGTCAGTCTGCTACGCCGCAGAAGTACCTGAATGCGTGCTGCAAGTTCCCGCACGGCGAATGGCTTGACCATATAATCATCCGCTCCCTGCCGCAGACCGCCGACGCGGCTGGGAACACTATCCATGGTTGTAAGAAAAATAATCGGCGTTGCCATGCCATCCCCGCGCAAACGGGTCAGGATGGACAGGCCATCCATTCCCGGCAGCATCCTGTCCAGAAGAATAACATCCCATCGGCATTGCTGCGCCAGGCGCAGTCCTTCATGTCCATCTGACGCTGTATGAACGACGATATTTTCAGGCAACAGCCCTTCGCTGACGTAACGGGTCGTATTTTGGTCATCCTCCACAAGCAGGACATGTACTGGGGATTCCTGATTACGAGAGTTCATTTGATGACTTCACTGTGTGATTAGGTTAAAAAGCAATGCATCATGGGTATTCAGCCGGGTGGAATGCGTATTGTCATCAATATTTCAAGAATTAAGGCAGGTGTTGATGAAGCGGCCTATGTCATGGTTGGGTATGATGCCGGATAACAGGATATCAGGGCATAAAGATTGAGCATGAGAACGAATTGAATTTCATATATAATATATGGGGCTGCCATGGAGAACAAGATTGCGCTTGGCATATTGGGGCTTTTTCATAAAGAGAATATTGACTGATAATGATGGGGAGAGAATATATTATAGAAAATTAAGTGGTTGAAATAACATATTTTTTGCAAATGCTCCCTTTGGGTTGCTGTAGTTCAGGACGGCCAGGGTTGATATTTCAGGGAGTGACATTTATAAAATAATGAATATTGTGAAATATATTATATTTATATCTGAGTGTGCATAAATAAATTGTCGTATATATGGAAAATCAGGCTCTTTCGTTTATTGCCATATATAATGACTCTCGCGATGATGACTTCCACCGCATATGCACAAACGGTTCCCATCAGCGTATTAAGCGCAGGTGTTACGCCGCAACAGAATATCCCTGATCATATTGACCCGCATGCCCATCTTTCGGGTGACTGGGGTGGATTGCGGAACTGGCTGCTCAGGCAGGGGGTTGATATCCGCATATCCGATACGAACGAATTATGGTCTGATCCTGTGGGGGGCGCGCAGGCATCAAATAACTATATTGGCTCCACGGCCATTGAAATGGTGACGGATCTGCATCTGTTGACAGGTCTGCCGTTGGGAACGTTCGATATCAGTGCCATGGAGATTCGTGGACGACCATTCAGTAATGTCCCTTTGTATGTTTTCAACCAGACCTCGAATATCGAAGCTGATGATAACGGTCGATTATATGAATTATGGTACAGCCAGAAATTCATGGGGGAACGACTGGCATTCCGTATTGGCAAGCTGGACCTTGGGCATGATTTCATGGTCAGCGGCGTTGGACTGAATTTCCTGAATGCTTCCTTTTCCTGGCCCATCATGCCCGATAATGACCTGTATGATCAGGGGCCTGTATCACCCGTGACGACGCCGGCGATACGGCTGCGCTATACCCTGTCTCCACGATGGAATTTTTTGGTTGCGGCTGCTGATGATAATCCCATTGGTGCCCCTTTCATTAATGTAAGGGACCCATGGAATCAGAACCGCGATCCCGGCGGGACACGATTTAATTTCGATACAGGTGCGCTTTTCTTTGGGGAGATGCAATACCGGCGGGACATATCGGGGCGGGCAGGCACATATAAAATTGGTGGTTATTTTGATACCGGTCGATTTCCAGATCAGGCTGATTTTACAAAAAGCCATAAAACAAACTGGGCCATTTATGCCCTTGGCGATCAGACCCTGCAGCATTTGGGCAGAGTGACGGAACTCGATGCTTTCATCCGTGGGAACTGGACTGCGGATACGGACCGCAACCAGATTGTTTATGCGGTTGATGGGGGAATGGTTCTGAAGGGACCGTTTCAACGTGAAGGCGATGTCGTGGGGCTTGGAGCCGGCCTGGGCGCGGCTAGCCCCGATCTGGCACGGGCTGACCGGCGTTCCGGCCAACCCGCACAGGGAACCGAATATCATCTGGAACTGACCTATCAAATCGAGGTTACGCCATGGTTCATGCTTCAGCCTGATATTCAGGGTATCGTGTCACCCAGTGGCGGTATTCTCGATAGTAAGGGCCTGCGTGTGCATGACGCAGCTATTTTCGGGCTACACAGCAGTGTAACATTCTGAAGCAACGGAAAATGCAGGCATTTCCTGTTGCTGTCCTGCGTGACATGTACCAGGAAAACCCGGTTCGTGTGCATGCATCATCACGTTTGATCTTATCCAGTTAGAAGTTAACGTTTGTATGCAGGCCGAAAACGGCTTCGTTTCCGATGGCGCGTGCTGGATGGGATGGGTCGCCCGCACCGCCCATGGGGTGCAGGACATACTGAAAATCAGGTTGCACAACCATCCATGGCATGACCTGAGCCTGATAGGTCAGTTCAAAATGGTTTTCATTCCCTTGCACCATTGCGCCGCGCATGCGGTCATAGGCGCGTAATCCCGATGTCGCCCGGCCCATCCCCCAACCGAACCCCAAGGTGTCATTGACCCTGTTGGGAAAGGGGGCCTTCAGATTCAGGCCTGCATCAATGGCGAAGCTTATGGCATTGCGATCGCCACGATTTCCCGTCGCCCGTACAAATATACCCAACGAGCGTGATGCATCAGGGGCAGGGCGCCAGATCAACTGATCTATTATTCCGTAAATCAGCCAGTTCCCCCGATCCTGTCGCGGTGTGCCACCATCTGTGCCAAGAGATTGCCCCTGCGTGTTGTAACGGTAATCTGGAAATCGTCCTGTGTCGTAATAGCCACCAAGCTTATAGATGCCGGGCAAGCCGGACTGCCTGCTGGTCAGTCCGCGGTCACCAGATTGTGGATTCAGGGCATATTGAAGTTCAGTTATCAGCAAGGCGCCGGTCCCCATATTAAACCGGGTACCGCTGTTATCATTCATTGTCTGGCTTATGGCGATGCTCTGATTTGCGTTCGGGCGCGGAGATGAACTGTTCGATGGATTGTTGTCAGTTTCTGACGGATTGTCATCTGCTGCCGCAAACATGACCGTATAGTTCCCTTTGGGTCGATAGCGCAGACGGATCGCAGGTGAGGCGAGGGGCCATGAAGGACCACCACCGTAAAGGTTGACCGATGGTCCCATCGGCCAGCCGAAATTGGCATTCAGATAAAGGGCTGCGTAATCACTGATCAGGAATTCCGTGTCGAGATCCTGCTGACCTAGCTTGATATCCAGCGCGCCCCGTAGAAAGGATTGCTGGTACCACAGCTCAAACAGGCGGGTGGAGCAACCAGCTTCAAATCCGCTGATGGGATTGAAATCGGCCAGACGGTCCTGGGTAATGGGGCGTCCCCGAATCTGCAGGGCGCTTATGTTGAAAGTTCCCCCCTTCAGGCCCATCAGTTTTTCCAGATCTGCCGTCAGTGTTGGCATGGTCACGCCGATATAGGCCGGACCGGTGTCCGATCCCCTGCCATTGCCACTGCTGCTGGCAATCCCGCCCGTAATATTACCCCATAGCTCGTTTGTATCCTGAATGTTCAAGGCTATGCCATAGCGGCCTAGCCATGGGCGCAGCCCCCCGACGGTCCCAAGCAGGTTACTGCCCCCACCATAGGGTATGTCGCGATTCTGGCTGTTGGTGAGTGTATCGACCTGCCACGAATTACGTGCGGTTGCCGGGTCGATCTGTGCCAGGAACGGCACAGATCGACCAAGCATGGTCTGTCCATCCATAAGGGGAGTTTGGGTATAACCGGTATCGGGGGCGAAAGCGAAGAAACCTGCGACAAGCATGCCATGACATAGCCAATGGAAATATCCACGACTGGAAACTTCTGGTATTTTGCAGGATGTCAGTTCGCATACTTGCAAGTGATTCTCATATTCTTATGCAAAAATATTGCAATCAAAGACGTTATTATACAGACAGAACATCCTGCGCAATATGACGTTTTTGCTAAATTTTCAATAATTTCATGCCGTTTATTATTTATTATTTTCAAATATAATAAAAAATAAACTTAAAAATTATTTGTTTTTTGAAGAATTTATATTTTCCTCAATATTGTTGCGCGGTTGTCTTCTTGTGCGATAACGCCGTGCCATGTCTTGCGCCTGTTCAGGTTCGCGTCATGTTGGTCTGTTATACGATCAATGGCCACCGGTTCGGTGGTCTGGACAGATCGTATCACGGAAGGCTGGGCATATAAATCATGCAATGGATGGTACGTTACGGGCTGCCGGTCCTGATGATGATCAGCATGTGTGGTTGTGTCGCCCATGCCGAAACGGCGGCGGATACGGACGATATATGCCGCAATGTGGAACAGGGTGTGCGCCTGCATGTTGATGGTGCCTATGGCGGTTATCCACATTCTGTCCTGCGCGATGCGGTGCTGGACAGCGTAACCTGCCCATCAGGTGAAGGGGAATTGCGTGCGTTTCATCGCATTGCCACGCCGCCACCTCACATGAGGATCGCAGTAACGCGCCCCATGGGACAGGGGCAGCAGGGATCGCTGTCTGTCATGCTGTTTTCCCAGGGGCGTTTCGTCATCGGGGAACGGATGTCGCTTTCGGTGTTTTCGCGCAGCCAGTCTCCTTTTTCAGTGAAGGCAGATATCAACCTGGCGACGACACGCCTGTGGAACGACTTTGCCGCACGGATCGAACGTGGTGGGCCTGTTATTCCATGATGGAAGGGAACTGACAGGCCCAATGCGTCCAAAGCTGTTTATAGCCGCGGTTTTTTCCGTCATATGGGCCAATCCCGTGATGGCGATGCCGGGACCTGACACATCATTTCATGAAGCAGTCAGCATGGCCTGGGCCATAGATCCTGTCCGTACGGAATTGCAGGTTGGCCACCATTCCGCCCGTGCCCGCGCCAACGCGGCGGGGTCATGGTTTGCAGGTGGCCCGACCCTCTCGGGTGAGTATATGGATGACCATATGCTGGGCAGTAATGAAGGATACACAACCTATCAGGGTGGTGTGTCTGTGCCGCTATGGTTGCCCGGCCAGGGAAGTGCCACGCAAAAGGTCGCAAACGCGGAAGCTGCATCTCTGGACGAACAGCTCAATGTTGAACATATGGCGTTGTCCATTCGCGTGCTTGATGCTGGTGCTGCGGTTCTGATGGCGCGTGCCCGGGTGGATGTCGCCCATACATTGTACGATGCGACGGCCCGCATGGCTGGCAGCGCCACACGTGCAGTACATGGCGGCGAACTGGCCTCTGTCGATGGGCAGATGGCACAGGCTGCTATGGAAAATGCCCGTAATGAACTGGCACTGGCGCAGGAGGAGGCCGCGAATGCAGCCGCTTCTCTGGAGGTGTTGCTCGGCCATCCGGCGGTGCCGGATCTGGGTCGTTATGGGGGGGACGATGTTGCGCATGCTCGTTTCATCGCACCACGTGACATGGAAGATAACGATCCCCGTATCAAGGTGGCACACCGTAATGTGGAGGCCGCAGAGGCCAACATGAAGCTGGCGCGTCGCTCGTTCATGCCCAACCCTGAAATCGGCGTCGATGCGATCCATGAAAAGCAGTACGGCAGCCCGTGGGATGACCGTGTGGGACTGAATTTCAGTATCCCCCTGCCCAGTGAGGTCCGTAATACCCCCATCATGTCCGAAGCCCGCAACCGGCTGGCCACGGCCAGCAGTCAGGAAATACAGGCGCGACGTATGATACATCTGGAGATGACGCGGGTGCGTGAACGCCTGATTGCCGCCACCACGGCACGGCGGGCAACGCAGCTTGCCGCAGAAAACATGGAAAAGCGTGCGGCAGCGCAGGAACGGGCCTGGCGCGTGGGGGAAAGCGGCCTGGACATCGCACTTCAGGCCCGCCAGGCCGCCGCCAATACCCGACTGGTCAGTCAGAGGGCAGAGGTAGAGTGGCATGTCGCCACCATCCGTATGTTGATTGCAACTGGTGTGATGCCATGAAGCATCTGCCGACTGCCCTGCTGTTTGTGGGCCTGTCCTGCATGTCGGCGCACGCTGAACAGGTGGCGTTGCCACCGGTTGTGAAACTGGATGCCGCAGCCGTGCCCAATGAAGGCATCAGCGTCGTCCTGGCCGTGTCCGGCACGATTGCCGCCACGCAACCCGTCATAAGCCGGGTCATGCCCGACACGGCACGGGTTGTGCATATTCACCCCGCCGGAACAGGCAAGGTGCTGACCATTCTTGTGCAACCGGGAAGCGTTGTGCATCACGGGCAGGCGCTGCTGCGTTATCAGGATCACTCCTTGCATGTCGCGCGCCTGCAGGCGGTTCAGATGCGCGCGGCACTTGCGGCTGCGATTGCGGCCCGTGCCGATGCGGCAGGCGCTGTGCAGCGCGCAAGGGCGCTGGTGGGTGAAAGCGTATCCATGGCCGAACTGCGCCGCAGGCAGGATACGCTGGCGCAGGCGGATGCAACCCTGCGTGCCCGTCAGGCGGATGTTGGCACACTGGGCCATCGTTTTGCGGAGGAGTTCAATTCTTCTTCTGAGCAGGGCGGCCAGAGCGGGGAGGACGAGACCTCGACCCTGATTTCCCCAGTTGATGGTATGGTACAGGCGATTGGTACATCCGTGGCGGGCGATGTGGACCCCACTATTGATGTGGCCACGGTCGCGGATCTGTCCATTGTGTGGCTTGTCTCCGACATCCCCCCTGACCAGGCCGTCAGGGTCGCACCCGGGGGGCAGCAGGTAACACAGGTGGCAGGTCGTCCTCTGCTCTCCCATATTGATACGGTCGATGGTATGGCCAGCCCGTTGACGGGGCTGGTCCGGGTTATCAGCAATGTACCCAATCCTACAGGCGTGCTGGTTCCCGGTATGGTGCTGGATGCCACGTTGGCACAGCATGACGCTGTGACGGGCATTATCGTTCCATCAGAGGCGGTTCAGCGGATTAACGGGCAAAACGTCGTGTTCGTGCGCATGGACCAGACCGATTACCGACCTGCCGTGGTCGATGTCGCGCTGGATGACGGAACGCAGGCCGTGCTGCGGTCCGGCCTGAAGGCGGGGGAGACTGTCGTGGGGCATGGCAGTTTCGCCCTGCGGTCGGTCATCGGTCTTGCCGGGATGGATGCGGACTGATGGCGCGCAGATACCTTGAGGCCCTGTTACAGGCACGTATGCTGGTTCTGGGGGGGGTGGGCCTGGTGCTGGCGGCAGGCATCATGGCGGTGTCAGGCCTGCCGGTGGAGGCCGTGCCCGACATTTCGCCAAAGCAGGTGCTTGTCTCGGTCGTGGCGCCCGGCCTTGCGACGGAGGAAGTGGAAAAACTCATCACCTTCCCCGTGGAGGCCAGCATGACCGGGATTCCCGGCATGACCGACCTGCGCTCAGTCTCCCGCGGGGGGGTATCGGTGGTGTATGTGCAGTTCGCCGATGAAACCGATATCAATCTTGACCGCACCCGTGTGAACGAGCGCATACAGCAGGCGCGTGCGAACATATCCGTACCAGGCATTAGCGTCAGCATGGGACCGCTGGCGACCGGCATGGGTGAGATCATGCAGTTCCAGATCCGTGGTCCGGGGCGTTCGCTTATGGAACTCAACCGCATCATGAACTGGACCGTGGTGCCGCAGATGCGTCTTGTTCCCGGTGTGGTGGATGTCAATGTCAATGGTGGGGCGGAAGAAACCTATCAGGTGACATTGGACCCTGCGCGGTTGATTGGCGGCAACCTGTCGCTGGGCGAGGTTTATCGCGCGGTGGATGCCGCCAATGCGGCGTCCGGTGGTGGGTGGATCACGCATCATGCCGAACAGCAGAGCGTGGTCGGACGTGGGCTGGTCGGCAGTCTTGCGGATTTCGGCAACATCGCCGTGCGGACCAACGCCGATGGTTCCGTCGTGCGGTTACGTGATCTCGGACGCATCACCACGGCCCCCCGTACCCGGCTGGGTGCTGTCACACGCGATGGGCAGGGGGAGATTGTGATCGGTGTGGTGATGATGGAAAGCGGGGCCAGTTCCAATGCCACCCTGGCCGCGATAGGGCGCGCCCTGCCGGGTATCAGGCAGGCGTTGCCCGCAGGTGTGACGCTGGACCCCTATTACACGCGCGCCACCCTTACGGGACAGACCATCGCCACTGTTCGCGACAATCTGCTGATGGGGGCGGTACTGGTGGTGGGGGTGCTGGTGGTGGTGATCGGCAGTTGGCAGGCGGCACTGGTCATTGCCTCGGTCATTCCAGTGGCGCTTGTCTGCGCTATGGCTGGCATGCGGCAGTTTGGCATCTCGGCCAACCTGCTCAGTCTTGGCGCCATTGATTTTGGCATGATCGTCGATGGCTCACTTGTTGTGATCGAACATGTCCTGTCGCGGCGCGAGGAGGAGCCGGAGGCGCAATTCGTCCCATTGGTGGTTTCGTCCGTGCAGCAGGTCATGCGCCCGGTCGGGTTCGCCATACTTGTCATCATCATGGTCTACTTGCCCATCCTGACATTGCAGGGGATTGAGGGACATATGTTCCGTCCCATGGCACAGACGGTCATCATGGCGCTGCTTGCATCGTTGGCGTACTGCTTCGTCTGTATCCCCGTGCTGGCCACCCTTGCGCTGGGGGGCGTGCGGCCTGTGGGCGATACACGGCTGATTGCGTGGCTCCGCCGGCCCTATACCCATATGGTGACATGGGGGGAGACGCATCCACGTATCCTGTTTGGCGGCACGATTGCGGTCCTGGTTATGTCAGCATTGCTGGCCACACGATTGGGGGGGGAGTTCATACCCCAGCTTGACGAAGGTGCGCTGGCGGTTACGACGACGCGGCTTCCCTCGGCTTCGCTCGATACCGTGTTGGTGTCGGTCACGAAGCAGGAGCAGATCCTGCGTCGGTTTCCCGAAGTTCGCTCCGTGGTCAGCAATACTGGCACATCGGCCATCCCGACCGATCCTATGGGCGTGAACGAAACCGATAGCTTCATCTTTCTCAACCCGCCTGCCACCTGGAAAACCGCCCGCACGCAGGCGGGGCTTGTGGCGGCGATGGACGATGCCCTGCGGCGTGAACTGCCCGATGCGCTCTATTCATGGAGCCAGCCGGTCCAGATGCGTATGGATGATCTGCTGTCAGGCGTGCGTACCCAGATTGCTGTGTCGATCTTTGGCGATGATCTTGCCACGCTGGCTGATCTGGGTGATCGGGTGGTGGCCGCCATGTCGGGTGTAAAGGGGGCGGCGGACGTGGCGGCGGCGGGTGATGGCACCGTGCCGCTGATCGTGGCTGATATCGACCGTACACAGGCTGCCAGCCGTAATGTGGCGGTACAGGACATCCTGGATACGGTGGAGGCGATCGGGGGACACATTGGCGCAAGGCCGGTGATCGTCGATAACGCCATCATCAGCACACAGGTCCGCCTTGATCCCCATGCCGCCCGGTCTGCATCGGCGATTGGCGCGCTGCAGGTCCGGCGGATGGACGGGCAGGGGAATGTGCTGCTCTCCCAGGTGGCGCATGTGCATGAAGTCGATGGACCGCCGCGCATAAGTCGCGACCGGGTGCGCCGGCGGATGGTGGTGCAGGCCAACGTGCGTGGGCGGGATCTTGCCTCCTACGTGGCTGAAGCACAGGCCCGCGTGGCACGGGATGTGAAGCTGCCCGCAGGCTATACGATGCAGTGGGATGGGCAGTTCCGTAACCTGCAATCGGCGGTACTGCGGTTGGAAATCGTGTTGCCGATTGCACTATGCCTGATTTTTGCACTGCTGGTGGTGGCCTTCGGTGCAGTACGGCCCGCATTGCTGGTGTTTGTAAACCTGCCGGTGGCGGCAACCGGCGGTATTGTGGCACTGACATTGCGCGGCCTGCCGTTCAGCATTTCGGCCGGGATTGGTTTTATTGCGCTGTTTGGTGTGGCCATCCTTAACGGTGTGGTGCTGGTCAGTGAGATCGCGGCCCTGCGGGGGCAGGGGATGGCTGTGGCACAGGCGGCGTTCGCGGCTGCGGAATCCCGTTTCCGTCCCGTCATGGCGACGGCGCTGGTGGCAAGCCTTGGCTTTTTTCCCATGGCGTTTTCCGAAAGCGCAGGGGCTGAGGTCGAGCGTCCATTGGCCAGTGTGGTTATTGGTGGGCTGGTGACATCTACGGTGCTTACGCTTCTGGTGTTGCCATCGCTCTATGCACGGGTCATGCGGGAAAAGGTTCAGGGTTGATGCGTATTCTTATCGTCGAAGATGAACATGATCTTGGGGCGGCGGTGCAGGAGCGCGTGCGGCTTGATGGGCATGCGGTGGACTGGTTCATGACATTGGAGGACGCACGCGCGGCGATTGCGACCGTAGATTATGATTTCATGCTGCTTGACCTTGGCCTGCCGGATGGAAACGGGCGTGACCTGCTGCGTGACATCCGCAGGACGTCATCCGATATCGCCATCCTGATCACCACTGCGGAAGACCAGATCAGTGACCGCATTGCCGGCCTGTCCGAAGGTGCAGATGATTATATCGTCAAACCCTATGACCTTAATGAACTTGTGGCCCGCATTGTGGCCGTGGCGCGGCGTTATGCCGCCCCGCGTCAACGGGGGCATTGCCGTATTGGCGAGATTGCAATTGATCGGGAAAGCCGTTCTGTATCGCGCGATGGGCGGGTGCTGGATCTGACCGCACGTGAGTGGGCGATCATGGAACTGCTATCGCGCAATCCCGGCCGGATCTATTCACGCCAACAGATTGATACGGTCCTGTATGCACTGGATCAGGACGTGGAGAGCAACACGGTCGAAGTGTTCATAAGCCGCCTTCGTCGCAAAGTGGGCAATACGACCATTCGTACGATACGTGGTCGGGGGTACTGCCTGGGTGAAAAGGGCAACCAATGAAACGTTGGAGCCTGTCGACACGAATCGTCAGCGGCGTACTGCTGGTCGTCATATTGGGTCTGCTGTTGCTGAGTGCTGCTGTAGGCGGGTTCACCCGCTATGAGGTGACTGAACGGCTGGACAACTCGCTTCAGGAGGTTGCCGAACGTCTTCAGGCGGCTGTGGCCACTCGGTCGCATGATTTGAGTAATGGTTCTTCCATCGCCTGGCTGCCGGAAGTTGGCCCGCGTACGTTGGCCTATCAGGTGATGGATGGATCCGGTCACGTCGTACTGCGTTCGCAAAATGCGCCGCAGGACCCCTTTGTCAGAGGGGGGCAAACCGGCTTTGCCAATGTGCCGCATTTCCGCGTTTACATGGCAGCTCCCATTACTGGGCAATATCGTGTCATCGTGGGGGAGCCAATGTTTCATCGGCGGGAAGCCATGCGGCGGGCGATGCTGATTTCCATTGTCCCGATGGTGGTTTTCCTGCCCGTTATCTGGTGGCTGGTACGCCTGATCGTGCGTCGCGCCATGCGCCCGCTGGACCGGTTGCATGACGAAATGCGTGCACGCGGCAGTGGCAATCTGCAACCTATTCCACCGCTTGATCTGCCGATCGAACTGATTTCCATACAAAGTGCGGTTAATACATTGCTGGCACGGCTGGAAACGGCCCTGTCTACCGAACGGGCTTTTGCCGCAAGTGCCGCGCATGAACTGCGCAATCCGCTTGCCGCCCTTCTGGCACAGGTGCAGATGATGGGACGGGTCCTGCCCGCTGGGTCTGAAGCAGGTAAAAGGGTGGATATCATTGTTGACCGTACCCGCCATCTGGGACGGACAGTAGAAAAATTACTCCAGTTTTCGCGTGCTTCTGCCGGTGTTGCTTTTCGGCGTGACCGTTTTGACCTGTTGTCGGTGCTGCATGTACTGGTGGACGATCTGGAACATAACCTGTCCGATGGCCGGAGGCTTGTCCTGACGACAAATGGCATTGGCCATGTGTTCGTTCGCGGGGATATGGACGCAACAGGCATCCTGATACGCAACCTGCTTGAAAACGCATTACTGCATGGCAATCCCGCTGCACCCGTGGTGGTCGTGGTTGGCCCTGATGGTAGTATTGATATCGCCAATGACTGTACCGCCCTTGCGCCGGATACCCTGGCACGACTGACCAGCCCATTCGTGCGGGGCAGTACCGTGGCCCATGGCAGCGGGCTTGGCCTGGCCATTGCCAGCAATATCGCCGGGCAGATGGATGCCAGCCTGCTGTTGTCCTCGCCCCTTGCCGGTTCAGCACGGGGGCTTCGGGTTTCCTTACGTTTTCCCAATGCAGAGGTCATGACCATTCCTGATGATATGTGAAGGGATCGCGTTCAGGTTCGCGTCATGTTTGCAAGATAAGGTTGTCGGGATGAACCAGAAAACCCCATTTGCTGTCGTGCGGTATGATAAACCGACCATCCTGTTTCATTGGGTCTGTGCTTTTATTATCATATTGCAGTTCGTGGGTGCCAATATATGGGGTCTTTTCCGTAATCCGCTGCATCATCATCTGGTCGTACTCCACTTGACAGCAGGCATGGTGCTGAGTGTCCTGTTTCCTATACGTATGATCTGGCGCATGGGGTGGGGGCGCCATATCCGCGCGGCTGACCGCTGGTTGGACTGTGTAATGGCGCGTGGCGTGGAATACAGTCTGTACGGGCTGGTGATACTGGAAATTGCCCTGGGGTATTTGTGGCGATGGGGAAACGGACAGCCCATGAGCTTCCTGATCCTGCAGATAAGGCCACCATTCGAAAAATTTTCAGCTTCAACGATTTATCTGCTGCACCGTCTGCATCAGTGCAATGGTTGGCTGATCACGGCGTTGGCGATGGGGCACGCACTGGCTGCGTGTTTTCATTACTTCATTCTTCGGGACCATGTCCTTCAAAGAATGCTGATGACAGAGGATAGAGCAGATGAATATGGAAAATAATACTGCGCGTCGTCCCCAGGAAATCCACGCGACATCGCGGCTGGGCTGGTTGCGGGCTGCTGTTCTGGGGGCAAATGATGGTATCTTGTCAACATCAAGCCTGATTATTGGCGTTGCCAGTGCGCATGCAACACAGGCCAGCATTCTGTTGGCAGGAATTTCCAGTCTGGTTGCAGGGGCCATGTCAATGGCCGCAGGGGAATATGTCTCTGTCAGTTCGCAGGCAGATTCAGAGAAAGCCGACCTTGCACGTGAAAAAAACGAACTTGGTACCAGTTGGGATGCCGAGGTTGGTGAATTGGCCAGTATATATAGACAACGCGGCTTGGACGACCTTCTGGCGCGCAAGGTTGCTCTTCAACTGATGAAACATGATGCGTTGGGTGCCCATGCCCGCGATGAACTTGGAATTTCCGAGGCAACGGCAGCGCGTCCGGTACAGGCGGCTTTCGCATCGGCTGGTGCATTCTCATCTGGTGCCATATTGCCTGTGTTGGCAGCCCTGCTGTCACCGGCTGCAGTAGTATCATGGACAGTTTCTGCCGTATCGCTGACGGGCTTGGCTGTGTTGGGATTTGTGGGAGCCCGCGCAGGTGGCGCCGAACCCTGGCGTCCGGCAATGCGGGTTATTTTTTGGGGTATCATCGCCATGGCAGTGACGGCTGGTATCGGTCAGATATTTAGGGTTCAGGGATAGATATTATAAAAAATATATTAAATTAATATATGATATGTAAAATCATGTTTGTTTCGATATTTATATTCAGCTCAATTACCTGCGTGGTGTGTATTTTATTCGTTGTTCGAGTTTATTTTTTGAATAAAAAACGTTGATATTTCGATGAATTTCCATTGGAAGGCAGTGTTTAATGCTGCCACAGTACACACATCAGTGCAGCATAATTTCTGATAACAAAATATTCATTCATGATACTTTGGCCAAGATTGATATAGCACGAATGTATGGTCGTGGCCTGTGCAGTCAGTCGTTAGCTGAGAGGCTGCCTGCAGGTTTAACTCTGTGGTGGTTATCTTTGTTGCCAGACCGACGACATAGGGAAGATAGGTCTTTCGGCGTCAGAAGGTTAACCTGTTAACTGTCCTTCGAAAAATTTGGAGTTGGGGGTTGCTGGGTATTATGATTTTTAGAGAATTTTTGAAAAGTTATCCTTAATAACCTCCTGGAATTATAAAAATTTTGGCGAATATTTTTCTAAAAATATTCAGAATATTCCGCCTTTTTGAAAAAAGTCGACATCTAAAAACTTTTCTTTTTTCATAAATACTTTGTTTTTAAACAGTCTTTTATGATGTTTAAAGGTGTTCCAAGATTGATATGGATCGCTTCATACTGACAGATGCCCAATGAGCGAAAATAAAACTGCTGTGCTTTGGCAAGACGATGGATCGTGGCCGTAGCGAGAAGATTGACAGATTTTTTGCTGCCATGGGCCACCTCGTGGGGAATCTTATCAGTCTACGATAATTTTCAAAAAGCTTTTTAAATACCCCTTAAAAACTGAATTTTCTCTAGTTGAAAGGCGGTTTCCACGACAATTCATGAATAATATTTATGTTTTCATGAAATAAAATCATTTTTATTTATGGTATAATTAAGGCATATAGCATGAACCAATCTTAATCGCATTTATAGTGAAGGTTACCATCATGCAGAATTAGGAATTTTTAATATAGTATAAAAATATTATTTTTCTCTAAAGTGGGAGTGTAATAATGAAAAATAATTATAAGTTCAGTATTGATAGAATTTGTTTTGATGAAAACTATCAACCATCCGATAGAACGCGCCTTACGACCAATTTCGCAAACCTGGCGAGAGGGGAGTGCCGTCAGGAAAACCTGCGTAATGTTCTGTTGATGATAAATAATCGTTTCAATGATCTGGCACATTGGGATAACCTAGATAGGGATCGCTATTCAGTTGAACTTGAAATAGTCTCTGTCAGTATGGATATAAATTCTTCTAATAAGAAAATTAGTTTCCCGTTGATTGAAGTTCTAAATACAACAATCATCGATAAAAAGGAAAGCAAGCGGATAGACGGTCTGGTAGGGAATAGTTTTTCTTCGTATGTGCGAGATTATGATTTCAGTGTTTTTCTGCCAAAATATAATAAAGATAAAGCAGAGTTTAGTGTCCCAAATAATTACGGAGATTTACACGGGAATATTTTTAAAAGTTTTATTAATTCAGATTTATATAAGGAAAATTTTAAAAAACTTCCTGTCATATGCCTTAGTGTCTCAACTAATAGAACGTATCATAGAACAGGAAATCATCATCCTATCCTAGGTTTTGAATATCAGCAGCATGAATTTTCTCTGACTGATCAATATTTCGGAAAAATGGGTATGGAGGTTCGATATTTTATGCCACGTAACAGTATGGCCCCGTTGGCATTCTATTTTTGTGGGGATTTGCTGTCTGATTACTCTGGGCTTGAGCTGATTGCTACTATCAGTACGATGGAGTCCTTTCAGAAGGTTTATCGTCCTGAAATTTACAATGCCAATTCTGCAGCATCCGATTGCTATCAGCCAAGTTTGAAGAACCAGGATTATTCTATCACCAGAATTATTTATGACCGTGAGGAGCGCAGCCAATTGGCAACGGCACAGGGGATATATACTGAAGAGCATTTCATAAAACCGTACCAAAATCTTCTTGCATAAGGCTCTATCAGTGACATTTCCGGATCAATCAGAAATACAAGGTTATTCTTTATGAAAATACTTCTCCCCACTTCAACGGCTGGTAGCCTGCCTAAGCCATCCTGGCTTGCCAAGCCCAAGACACTTTGGTCACCCTGGCAATTACAGGGAAACCAACTGATCGAAGGGAAGCAGGATGCGCTGCGTCTGGCGCTGGATGATCAGGATCGAGCAGGGATTGATATCGTCAGTGATGGTGAACAGACTCGTCAGCATTTTGTCACGACGTTTATTGAACATCTTAGTGGTGTAGATTTTGAAAATCGTCAGACGGTAAAAATTCGCAATCGTTACGAAGCAAGTGTACCGTCTGTTGTAGGTGCCGTGACACGCGAAAAGCCTGTTTTTGTCGAGGATGTGAGGTTTTTGCGTACCTTGACGCACAAACCCATTAAGTGGGCATTACCTGGGCCTATGACCATGATTGATACGCTTTATGATGTGCATTACAAAAGTCGTGAGAAGCTGGCGTGGGAATTTGCTAAAATCCTGAATCAGGAAGCCAAAGAGTTGGTGGCGGCAGGGGTGGACATCATCCAGTTTGATGAACCTGCGTTTAATGTATTTTTTAATGAAGTGAATGATTGGGGTATTGCCACATTAGAAAGAGCGATTGAAGGACTTGAGTGTGACACTGCGGTCCATATCTGCTATGGCTATGGCATAAAGGCGAATATTGACTGGAAAAATGCTCTGGGGAAAGAATGGCGCCAATATGAGGAGATCTTTCCGAAATTGCAAAAATCCAGTATCGACCTGATTTCTCTGGAATGTCAGAATTCCCGCGTTCCAATGGATCTGATTGAACTTGTTCGTGGGAAAAAGGTGATGGTCGGTGCCATTGATGTGGCATCAAATATCATTGAAACACCTGAAAAAGTTGCTGATCTTCTGCGACAGGCACTTCAATTTGTCGATGTGGACAAACTTTATCCCTGCACGAATTGTGGTATGGCCCCTTTGTCGCGCGACGTGGCACGAAGCAAGCTCAATGCTTTGGGGGCCGGCGTAGAAATCGTCCGTAGAGAACTTTCTGCCTGATAGGCAGGTGGATTGGTATTCCGGTGAGGATGCGCAGCGATGCGGATATATGTTCTATCTCGTTTTACGAGAAAGTTTTTATATATGAATGATATTAGAATGTTCGGAAGTGTGAGTGGTAGATAAAGTGTTTTCGATCTATCTATTATTGTTTCATAGTCATTGTGATGATGCGAAATATTCTTGGTAAAGATATACAAGCATCGTGCACATGAATGTCTGGGCAGCACTTTGTGTGGCTTTATGGAGCCAAGGAAGCATGTGACACGGATATGCACACTGATGGGCGTATTCCCCGCTGCTACTCATGATAGGGTTTATCAGGCTCGATCAGCGGGAATGGCCAATCGCTGCATATAATGGCATATGTATCCTTGCGTGTTGTACTGATGTTGACCAGATGGATGACAATGACATGCGCATAGACATAACACTGTAGGACAAGAGAGTAGCCCGCAGATCATCGTGCGCCAGATACCACATGCATAGCTTATCTATTTAAAAGAGGATGCAGGAAATCCGTATGTCTGAATTGCATGATAGTGAATTTTCTCTTTTGCTAGGAAGTTAGCTTTTGCGTGTGCGTATCATAAAAAAAGCGACATATGATGCGCAGCCCATCCGCCTTAGGCAGTTGGTTGATTTCGTGTTCAGAGCTCTGGTAGGAGGAGGATGCATTAATAAAAATCATGCAGAGATGTTCAGACCGCGTGATAGAAGTTTATATAAATGAATTAAAATGATATATTCTGATGATTATATGAATTATGTGCATTTATGGAGTGAAGCATGGGTGTTCTGGAGCGCCATCATCTGACCATCATTCAGGAGGTCGCACGGGAGGGCTCGTTAACGGCAGCCGGAATGCGTCTGAATTTGACCCAACCGGCGCTCAGTCATGCTATTCGCAAGATCGAAAACCAGCTTGATGTAAAAATCTGGCGACGGGAAGGGCGGTCTCTTGTACTCACTCAGGCAGGTGAATGGCTGCTGTCATTGGCAAACCGCCTGCTCCCACAATTTGAACTGGCGGAAAAACGTCTTGAACAGTTCAGTAATGGAGAACGCGGTACGCTTCGTATCGGTATGGAATGCCATCCCTGCTATCAATGGCTTCTGAAGGTTGTATCACCTTATCTGGAAAGATGGCCCAGAGTGGATGTGGATGTACGTCAAAAGTTCCAGTTTGGAGGAATTGGCGCGTTATTCAGCAATGAAATTGATATTCTGGTTACGCCTGACCCTCTTTATAAACCTGGCTTGAAATTTACGCCGGTTTTTGATTATGAACTTGTGCTGGCTGTTGGTCCTGACCATCCTTTACGGAATACAAAGTTTATAGCGCCGGAGCAGCTTGCGGATGAAACATTGATTACTTATCCCGTGCCATCCGAACGGCTTGATATCTACACGCAATTTCTACAACCTGCGGGTATTGCCCCACGTCAACAAAAGCAGATTGAAACGACAGACATCATGCTTGTCATGGTGGCCCATGGACGGGGTGTTGCTGCACTTCCGCGCTGGCTTGTAAAAGAATATACTACACGCTTTAAACTTTATCCTGTAAGGCTTGGTAAAAAGGGTATTGCGAAACATATATTCCTGGGTCATCGGGAAACCGATGAGGAAATTCATTATCTGCGGAACTTTATTGAGTTCGCGGCCTCGCCTCATTCAAAAAGTTAGGATGCTTTCGTAAAGGCCATCACAATAATATTTTGGTCATATAATATCGGAGGAGATATTATCTCCTCCTTCGCTATTTCCAGAATTTATGGCGCCGTATCAACAAGGATAACTTCAGCGTCTGCAAGTGCGCTAACCTTGACAATATCAGTGCCTGAGATTGCAGCGCCATCGCGCTCTCCAATGGTTTTGCCCTCAATCTTCACACAGCCTTTAGCGACAACGAGGTATCCAAGCCTTTCAATACCAAGATGGTATTCGATGGTCTCGTTTTTTGTCAGCGTTGCGCCCAGTACGCGCGCCTCGGTATGAATGGGAAGGGCATCACCGTCGTTCTGGTAACCTGATGCCAGAGTGATGAATTTCCCTGCCCGGTCGTCTTTTGGAAAGGAGCGTGTGCCCCAGGATGGTGCATGACCGGCACGGTTCGGGAGAATCCAGATCTGGAAAAGGCGGGTGGCCACATCTTCCAGATTATGTTCACTGTGCCTGATCCCTGTACCTGCGGACATGACCTGGACATCGCCTGCTACAGTACGACCCTTGTTACCAAGGCTATCCTGATGTGTAATCGCTCCTTCGCGCACATAGGTGATGATTTCCATGTTCTCATGCGGGTGCATGCCAAAGCCTGTGCCGGGTGCTATGATATCATCATTCCAGACCCGCAGTGCGCCCCAGTTCATGCGCGTGGGATCATAATAATTGGCAAAAGAAAAATGATGCCTTGCATCCAGCCACCCATGGCTGGCGTGGCCGAGTTTGTCGTAAGGACGAACTTCAATCATGATCTGTTTTCCCCGGATCAATCGAGTGAGTTATCTAGGGCAGATTATCTATGGGCAGGCAGGCGGTATATGGCAATCAAAGAAAGGCATCGTTTCTATTTTTGATGCCCAAAAGGGCGACAGGCATAATGAAAATAAGATATAGAAATTATTGACATTAATCATTTCCAGAGATTTTATTATGCGCCTTCCTGATTTTGAAGCATGGGCCATTTTTGCAAAAGTGGCTGAGTTTGGCTCGTTTGCCAGGGCTGCAGAGGAGGTGCAGCTCTCAAAACCCACTATTTCCAAAGCTATAGGACGTCTGGAACAGGCGCTTGGGGTTGCACTTTTCAACCGCAATTCGCGTCATATTTCCCTTACGGAAATGGGACGGATGTTGCTGGGACACGCTAATCGTATCTTGGCTGAAGCAGAGGCGGCGGAAACAGAAGCCAGGGGAGGCACACAACGTCCATCGGGCCGTATCAGGATTGCAGCGCCCATGACATTTGGCATTGGGCATCTTTCACCTGTTTTGCCTGCGTTTCTTGCGAAATATCCGGACATTGATATTACAGTCGATTTCAGTGACGCACTTGTCGACCTTGTCGCCGAGGGATACGACGTTGCACTGCGTATTGCCTCTCTTGCAGATTCTTCATTGCGGGCCCGTAAGCTGTGCGAAGTTCGACTTTTGCTGGTTGCAAGTCCCGAGTATCTGGAGCGGGTGGGGCGTCCTGATCATCCTCGTGATCTGGAGACACATAAAAGTTTTGTCTATACCAATACATCCGCACCTGGAAAGGTTCGGCTTCGGCAGGTCAATAATGGGAATGAATTTGTCCTGACACAAACCCCCCGTTTCCGTGCGGATAATGCAGAGGCTTTCCTACCTGCTCTTGCGGCTGGATTGGGCTTTGGTCTGTTCCCTGAATTCATGGTGGGCGAGGGGCTGGCTTCCAACAGGTTTGAGCGGATATTGCCAGATTGGGAAGCACCCGCCATTGCACTGTATCTTGTCACACCGTCCAGTTCGTTAAGACCGGTGCGAGTGACAGCCCTGCTTGACTATCTGGTGGAATGTTTTGGACAGACCGGATGGTTGGGATATGCAAAATAGCCCTTTCTTCTCGATGATTACCTCATCGAGATCGGTGCAGATGTAGAATGTTAAAAGTACTGGGCACCTGTCTGCATTGAGTTTATCCAGATCATGGCCATAAATACATGGAGCGTTTTCTTGCATCGCAGGGCGATTCTGCGGAAGCGTTTGATTTTACTGGAGGAATATTCGACCTGATGGCGCTTTCTTATAGGGCTCCAACTCATCGGGGCATGGTGGCGCGGCTGGGCCTGATCTGGCAAGGTTCGGACAGAAGCAGATGTAGAGGACTGATACCAACTGGAATGCCCTCAATATAACCCTGGCAACAGGAGGGAATGCGCGCTGCCGGTGTCCTGCGACACGGTATGTGGGACAGGGATATCATGAATCTATTGCTGCTGTATGGCGGCAATCAGCGCAAGTGAGTGTGCATTCAGCCACTATGCGCTGTAACATTGATATTCACATCTACTTCAAGTGCAACCCACTGGCCTGTACTCCACGGGCCAATGCCGACATTGAATGCCGAGCGGACAAGCTGGAGATGGCCTTTGGCATGCGCGTCGGAGCCTGAGATGTCGATGGTAAGAGGAAGGGTCACGGGTTTACTCACTCCCTTGATCGTCAATGTACCTTCGGCGTCATAAACGTTGCCACCTTTGGCTTTGAAGTCCTTCACTTCGAAAATAGCCATTGGGAACGCCTTGACGTCAAACCAGTCGTGACCGGGTAGGGCGCCATCACGTTGGCTGTCACTGGTTGTGATACTTGCCATATCGATGATGATCTTTGCATGGCCTGCTTCCGGGAAGGCTGGATCAAACGAGATCGTGCCGTTATATTTCTCGAAATGACCTTCAAATGTCTTGCCGGTCTGCGTACCGGAGAACCCCAGTGTGCCGCTCCCTGATACGAGCGTCCAATCTGCAGCAAAGGTTGGCGTTGAGAAAAAGAGGCCAACAGCAGCGGAAACGGGTAGAAAGATATGAGGAGCCTTCATGGGTTTTCTCTCTTCTTGCGTGTTATGGAGAGCATGTAAAAGGGCGGCAGCATCTGGCGAAGAACATGATCATGCAGTACGAACTGATGCCTGAAAGAGGCTGCGACATGCAGTAAGATCAGCGCAAGTAACCCCCATGAAGCCCAGTGGTGAAGTAATTTCAAGATTGCTTCGACAGGTGCCTTGTCAGGTAGGGTTGAAAAGATTGGAAGATCCGGCCATGGCACTGTTCCAAACAGCACTGTAGGAATGCCCAGAACCGAAACCGATACCATTGCCCAGCCACTCAGGGGGAGGAGAACCTGCAGACTGTAGAGGGCAAGATGTGCCAGATGCGCGGCTGTCTTTTCCCCCTGTGGCATCTCGTTCGGCAGGTGGGGCGCCCTGTGGCTCAGTCTCCACCCGATACGAAGCAGGATCAGGAACATCATGCTGATGCCAATGGATTTATGTAACTGATAGAGCTGGAACACACGTATCGGATCAAGGTGGAGGTGGTCCATGACCAGACCCATTGCGATCAACGTCAGTATTCCCAGCGCGATCAGCCAGTGAAGGATAATCGCCACTGTGGAATACCGTGTGGTCCCGCTCGCTGTGCGTGCGGGCATCGACATGATGTCAGCCCTGCTTTTCAAAAGCACCGTTAATGCGTAACTGCACCTCATCCGACACATAGGGCACGTACATCTTCACGCCGAAGTCGCTGCGTTTGAGGGTGCCGGTGGCTTCAAACCCAGTGGTATATTTCTTGTCCAGCGCATTTATACCTGCACCGATGAAATGCACTTTGAGGGTTTCGGGCTTCGTGACGCCATGCAGCGTCAGGTTGCCGGTGACGAGTGCATCATTCCGGCCAGTGACATGGATGGATGTGGATTCAAATGTGGCATTGGGAAACTTCGCGGCATCGAACCACTGCGTTCCCTTGAGTTCATCATTCAGCTTGCTGCTGGTTGTCTGTACGGAATCGACAGGAATGGTAACAGATAGTTTGGACGTGGTCGGGTTTTTGGGATCCAGTATCAGTGTGCCCGAGACATTGGAGAATATACCAAGATAGTTTGTAAACCCGAAATGTAGCACGGAAAAACCAACCTGTGTATGGCCGGGTTCGACATCATAGGTGCCGGACTGTGCCTGTGCGGCGCTGGTTACAACCTGCGCAGAGGCCGTATTGCCAGTCACCAGGGCGAAAGCGAGAGCGGTGGCGGGGAGTGAAAGAAAGCTGTAGTTCATATGATATAACTCCGCTTCATCATAAAATTGTCTGAAAAACAGCTCCTTCATGCGCTCATAAGCATGCTGTGTGCTGTTTTGCTGACCCCTTCATTAACGCCGGAATTTTGTAGAAGGAATAACAACGATGGAAATATATAGTTTCCATATTTTCCCTATGAAGCGTGGGACGAACCGGTACGTGCCTGCCCCTGTTTGCCTTTGCGATGCCCGCGACCTGCGCTGCATGCGGCCGTTATTCTTCGTCTTGTGCCTGTTTTGGCCGGGCCGTATATACTGCGCATATGGAAGAAAAATCAGTAAATGATGCCTTCTGGCATGCGAAATGGCAACGTAACGAAATCGGTTTTCATGAACCGCAACCTAATATGTTGCTTATCGGTTATTTTTCGCAATTGCACCTCCCGACAGGGGCACGCATTTTCGTACCCCTGTGTGGAAAGAGCCTTGATATCCATTGGTTACTGGCAAGGGGATACCACGTCAGCGGTATTGAACTGAGCCACATTGCAGTCCAGCAGTTGTTTGCTGAACTTGGCCTTTCTCCCTGCATCACGCCAATGGGTGTTTTAAAGCGTTACGAAGCGGGACATCTATGTATTTTTGTTGGCGATTTCTTTGACCTGACGCCCCAGTTTCTTGGTCATGTGGATGGGGTTTATGACCGTGCGGCACTTATCGCCCTTCCTGCCCATCTGAGGCAGCGTTACGCCAAACACCTGGTGGCCATCACGAACTCAGCCCCCGAATTACTTATTTGCCTGCATTATGAGCAGTCATGTAGGGCCGGACCGCCGTTCAGTGTCGATGAAGCTGAGGTCCGGCAGCATTATGAGGGGCAGTTTTTGTTGACCCGTTTGAAAAATCATGATGTTCCCGGTGGCTTGAAAGGCATCTGTCCGGCAACGGAAACGGTCTGGAAACTTATCCCCCGTAACAGGTGTGGCCTATAGCCTGCTGCCCTGCTGCGCCAATCGAACGGCCTGAACAGATCATTCCGATAATATACGGAAACCATGAAATTTCTGTCAGGCCGCTCCTCAAGAGATTATTTTTAGACCGTTGCTATTCCCCCGGCGTGTAGCGTCGCTCGACATGACCTTGCAGCTCTTCTGGGTAGAAGTAGACTTTGCGCAGATTGCCTTCGCTATACCGTGTGGCCTGGTCAATGAAATGGCGTGAGGTCGGATCACTGCTTTCCCCACCTGTGGAGACTGCCCACGCGCGGACTTTCTGGTCGAATTCCACTACGGCGACAAAACTGTTCCCACTTGTGCCGTAATAGCGTTTTGTGCCGGGATAGCGTTTTGCCCCAAACGAGGCGAGGGATCCCCATATGGCGGACGTGAACGGCACAGGCAGACTGGGCTTGGCATCGCTGAAGTTCTGGGTCAGATCGCTGTTTATCCTCTGAAAACGGTTGAGCGTGCCCCACGGAACCTGCCAGCATCCAAAATCGTGAACCAACCGGTTTACCGCCGAATCCAATCGTTCCAGCCTTTCCCCGTCGCTGATGCGCGTGGTCAGGTATTCATAAAGTGATCCGCCCTCTGCCTTGGCCAACGGGCGTACCCGTTCCAACAACCCATCCCCCCATAATACGGCCAGAGAAGTGGCCGTGGACTGCGCCGACCAGCGATCATCCCATTTGCGCAGCAAGGCCACTGGTTCGGCTAGCCGTGATTTCTGTGGTGCATTGGTGGGCAGGTGTTCCCACGCGGAAACAAGTTGTGGCACCAATATCGCAAATTCGGGAAGCCATGAATCATAGGCCGCAGTCATTAACGACTGAGCCGTGAAATCATGTCCTTCACTCAGCAACCGTGTGGCATGGATGCCTCGTGGATTTTCGCCCACCATGTCCATATAACGTGGGAAAGAGGCCCGTCGGGGGCTATCGGGACCAGATGCAGACCAGGGCCAGTCATTGGTGTTCATGACCCAGCCACTGGATGGATTGACGACCTGCGGAAGTTCCGAAAGCGCATGTAACCCGTGCCAGTCAGTCGCCGGGTCGCTGCCATCAACGGGGCGTCGGTAATCAAATCGGTCGTTGCGACGTGGCACGAATTGCGGGTGTAAATAAGCGATCTCCCCCTTGCTGTCGGCAAAGATGGTGTTGTTTGATGAATTTGCCTGCAGCGCAGATACTTTCATGAAATGCGTGTAATCTTCTGCTTTGGTGCGCAGGAAGGACTGCTCCAGTGCTGGAACTGGTTTCCACATCAGGGCGGTGCTGACCCATTTATTTCCGTCTGTCCGGACAATGGGGCCATGATGTGTGGCGTTAACATTGAATTCGCGCACCGCCAGTGCGCCTGACGGCATGCGGATCCGCAATGTGATCTTGCGGGTTTCGACAGGTATCGTCTTGTCGCCATAACGGTAACAGGTTTGATCGCCGCAACGGGTGATTGTTTCCGCGAATTCATCAACCACGTCCACGCCACTCGATGTGTGCATCCATCCGGCGTGAGGGTTGAAGCCCTGATAAATAAAGAATTGCCCCCAAGTGACCGCGCCATACGCATTCAGCCCCTTGTCGCTGGTCATTTGCAGTTCGGAGCGGAAGAAGAAACTGGTATGTGGGTTGATAAGCAGTAGCGCGTGACCCGCTGCCGTATGGGCGGGGGCGATCGCAATCCCGTTGGAGCCTTTCGGTTCTTGCGGTTTTATGCCGCGCTCTTCCTCGCTTGGCGTGACAGGACGTTTTTCGTAAAATTCCTGAAGCCGAGAGAGTGAGATACGCTCCACATCGCCGCCGATGCTGCCTTCGGTAAAGCTGAGCGCCATCCATGGCTCGAAATGGGTAATGACACGTGGCTTTACCTGCGGATGCGTCCGGAGATACCAGTTGAGCCCATCAGCCCATGCATCCATCAGACGTTTCAGCCACCGGGGGGAGGAGGCATAATCCGCCTGCAGGCGAACCGGATCAACAAACATCCTTATCCGCAGATCCTGCCAGAGTGCGCTTTCGCCCTCTGCCTCTGCCAGGCGACCGAGTGAGACGAGGTAATTGGTTTCGACCCGGTTAAAGTCGTCTTCTGCCTGTGCATAGCTGGCGCCGAACACGGCATCGGCATCTGTATGTCCACGTACATGGGCAATCCCCCAATCATCGCGGATGATTGTCACCCGCGTGGCTTCCTGTCGCAGGCGGCCGTACTCCTCGGGGGATGCGGCGCGCGTGCATGGGGTGGGCCCCATGAACAGGGCACCAAGAAAGAGAATACGAAAGGTTGCAACACGGGGACGCACGGTTATCATCGGCAAAAATCTATCCACAGGCGCAACGATATGCAAGATCGACTGACCGTCCTCATGGGAAAGGCCGTAATGCGTTTTACAAAATATTTTCCAATCATTGGGCTGATGGTGACGCTTCTTGCGGTTCCGGCATTGGCCGATGACCTGCTGATCCGTCCTGCGCGGGTCTTTGACGGGGTTGATCCGCATCCCCACGAAGGTTGGTCTGTGCTGGTTCATGACACACGTATCACCGCCGTCGGCCCTGCGCTGTCCGCGCCTGCTGGCGCACATGTGATCGATCTGCCGGGTATGACGTTGCTGCCCGGCCTGATCGAAGGACATTCACACCTGTTCCTCCATCCCTATAACGAAACGAAATGGGACGATCAGGTTCTGCATGAATCCCTTGCGCTGCGGACTGCACGCGCAACTGTTGCGGCAAGGGCGACCCTGATGGCAGGGTTTACCACGGTGCGTGATCTGGGGACCGAAGGGGCTGGTTATGCAGATGTGGGCCTTAAGCAGGCCATAGAGCAGGGGATTATTCCCGGTCCGCGCATGCTGGTTGCGACACGTGCGCTGGTGGCGACAGGCTCTTATGGACCAAAGGGGTTTGAACCCGGCGTCCCAATTCCGCAGGGCGCGCAGGAAGCTGATGGCCCCGACCTGGTGCGCGCGGCGCGTGAACAGATTGCTGCTGGCGCGGATGTGGTCAAATTATATGCCGATTACCATTGGGGACCGGGTGAACCCAGTCGGCCAACCTTCCTGATGGAAGAAATGCGCGCAGCGGTGGAGGCTGCTCATTCGGCAGGACGGATTGTTGCCGCCCACGCGCATTCAGCCGAAGGCATGCGCCGCGCCGTTCTGGCAGGCGTTGATACTGTCGAACATGGATCAGAAGGGACGCCAGACGTCTTTCGTTTGATGCATGATCACGGTACGGCGCTGTGTCCCACCTTGTCTGCCATGGAAAGCATTGCCCGTTATCGTGGCTGGAACGGCGAGGAACCTGCCCCCAAAGCCGTTCAGACCAGTCGCGCAAGTTTTGCCGCTGCGCGAAAGGCAGGTGTTATTCTGTGTGTCGGTGGTGATGTTGGTGTTTTTCCCCATGGGACCAATGCGCGGGAGCTGGAGGCCATGGTTGCCGCCGGGATGCCTGCCTCTGCTGTTCTGCAGGCTGCGACGTCTGGCAATGCGCGGATATTCCATATTGACGATCAGCTTGGCGCAATACGGCCTGGCCTACTGGCCGATCTGGTCGCTGTTATGGGGGATCCGACTCACGATATCAAAACACTGTATGCCGTGCGCTTTGTTGCCAAAGGTGGCAGCGTTATCCGCAATGGCGAGTGAGGAAAAACAGGCGATTGGGGTTTGTTGGGAGTAATTGTGCATTGATAACTCCCATAACAGAATGATAATTCTGTATTGTCGCACTGATGTTATTCCATGAAGTATTCCGTGAGATAATTATCCATAAAAATTCTGAACATCACCTTAATTTTTTAAGGTGATGTATTTTAAAAAATCTAAAACCTATAATTATATGGATATATTTATCATACCCAAGTGTTCGTCTCATTCTCACTAAATATTTGGAAGGGGCATATCTACATGGAATGCCTATTCGGGCATTTTAATTTTTATGGATTTTATTGAGTGATTTTTTTTATCTATTTTCCCAAATACGCTAAAAGTACAAATCCCATCAGATGATAGATTGAAATTTGAACAGTTACTTCCTATATATATTTTATTTTTCTCATCAATTTCATTGTAGTTAATGATATATGAAGTATATGTATTGACTCCTGCGGAGAGGGATGCCGTATCAACCGGGGTAAAGCGGCATGTCCTTAGATTTTCGTTCAGGTCACAATGTATCTTTCCTGTTCCGATTTCCGATAAACTAAAAGTATTGGCATATTTATAAATAAATAGAGATATAATAGAAAATAATATGAATATAAAAATAACATTTGACATAAATTTAACTATATTTCTCAACTTTCTCTCCTTTGTATTGTAGCTGACTGGCAGATATATTCCTTATAATAACATATTTTTCGAAATTATATATAGATCATAGCAAGGAAAATTTATCGCAGTCAGACTATATAGCTATGTAAGGTTGAGATTTTTGTAAATTAATTATGTTTCAATATATTATATTAATATTCTGATATTTTATATCGTATTATGTATTGTTTGATTGTTGGCGAGATAAGCTTATAATGGCCAGTCACCTACGCTAGATCTTGCTTGATGATATACAGGAGGTGCGCATCGTATCGAATATGCGGGAGTTGGTTTGAAGAGAGTTCGAAATTATATATGGTAATGCAAAAGACTGGTAAATTTCGGATTTTTTATACCAGACAGTTGTAATATACTATCAGACGGGTTTTATACGATGGTGGTAAAAAATAGAGCATGTTGAAGCCCCCTAAATGCAAGGCGCTCTTCTTGTGAATAACAGGCTGTCCAAGGCTGAATGTCGCCTGTTTCTGTCGCTCATTTTATGTTGACGCACTGTTAAATTCCCGTCGGGTCAGGGGTATGGATACGTTCATCGTGGTGGCGATACATTTTAATGACTTATAATTTCAACCTGACCTTCCCGATTACGTGTTACTGGGGACAGCCTGATAATTGCAGCGAGGGTCAATGGCCCATAAAAGTGTGGAAATATCTGTCCTGCCCGAGATACCTCCCACCGCAGCGATGGTCCCAATACTTCTTGGTCAATCGCAGCGAGCATGAGGCCGGATTGTCCTTTGAAATACAGATCAACGGTTGCAGTTACTTGACCGCGGTCGACATATGTATGAATCCATCAGAAATATCCAATAAAGAGCCGGAGAAAATCCCGTCATGTACCAGTGCGGCATATTCAGATGCGGTCAGGATTTTATAGACGATCTGTTTTTTCATAAAAAGTGCCTGTCAGGTATATTTTAAATGCCATCTGAGAAGAAATTATGAAGGACCATAAAGGGTAGATGTTAGAATAATAGCAAGTTTATTGAAATCCCAAACAGCACCATACTCCATAGCGTAACAAGAATAAATTTTCTCTTTATGATATTAATTGAAAGAAGGGACATAAGTGGATCATGAATATTTTTGCGTATCTTATCCTCTTTTTCCTTATATATCCCATTATTTTCACATATTCCCATAGAATCCATCAAAAAAAGGCGAAATTTACCCAATTCATCTTTTTTATACAAAGTTTTTTTGTTGATGGAGATTGTTGGTGGCCCACATCGCAATATGCGCATAATGAATAAATGATATTTACGTATTCCAAGGTATTGTGAGGCTTCCGCAGGAGAAAGAATGGATTTCCTGGGAAAGTGTATCAGGTCCGTTGTGCCATCTTGAAGCGAAGTCATCCGAATCTTCTTTCCTGCGTATCGTGGGGAATGCCACCTGCGGCTTTGTGGAGAGGAAGATATGATATCATTTCCGGCCTTCGCCTCCAATCTAAGGTGGCATTTCTTTCTTTTCCGAATGGATGGGAATATGGACCTGATGGTCTTCTTTCATCCAGCCAGACTGTCTGGTCACAGCTCGGGCAAAAGTCCTCATGACGTATGTTTTTGTGTGTGAGTTGCAATTCAAATATAAGAATCATGTTGTTTTCATAAAACAAGCATTGACATATATATTATTTCAATTTAATTGGGATATATTGCAATTATCTGTGTGCTTTATTTTTTGAGTTCAGGGTATGGAACGGGATTTTCATGAGTAATAGATGCGGGTTGATCGCTTTTTGTTTGTTAAAATATTACAATGCAAACGTAAAATTGTAGAAAATTTTCATAAAAAGCCCTGATTATCCCTTAAACCGGCATATTAAATGCAAGATATAGTCCTGAATTCCATGATCTGGCGTATTGTAAAGTCTCCTTTTATTTCCGGCCTGCTTTTCGCTCTACTGATGGCGGTGGTCTGCCTGACATATCTTTCACCTGACCGTCAGTTTTTTGTGGCAGTGGGGGGAGGAATTCTGTTTTTTCTTGTCCGCCGACATAATGAACGATGGTCGCGCTGTTTCCTGATGATCCTCTCTATCGTCGTATCCGGTCGTTATCTGGTCTGGCGGTTTACTTCCACCCTCGATTTTGACGGAATCTTGCAAACCGTTCTGGTTCTGGCGCTGGCTGTGGGGGAAATCTACACCACCATTCGCGTCGGGTTTACATATTTCCAGCTTGCATGGCCGCTGCGGCGACAGATTCATCCCCTGCCGGACGACATGGCCACATGGCCGGTCATTGATGTGTATGTCCCGACCTATAATGAGGATATTTCCATTGTCAGGACAACGGTGCTCGGGTGCCTGTCGATGGACTGGCCAGCGGATAAATTGAATGTCTATATCCTTGACGACGGGCGGCGGCGGGTATTTCGTGATTTCGCCCGGCAGGTTGGGGCCGGTTACATCAACCGTGCGCAGAACATGCATGCCAAGGCCGGAAATCTCAATCATGCCATCGGCGTGACGACGGGTGACATCATTGCGATTTTTGACTGTGACCATGTGCCTGTGCGCGGCTTCCTCAAGAAAACCGTCGGGTGGATGCTGGCGGATCCCAATCTGGCGCTGTTGCAGACCCCGCATCATTTCTACTCGCCCGACCCTTTTCGCCGTAACATGCGCCGCGGTATGGAGGTCCCACCTGAAAGCAACCTGTTTTACGGGTTGCTGCAGGATGGGAATGATTTCTGGAATGCGACGTTTTTCTGCGGATCATGTGCGCTTTTGCGACGTAAGGCCATTGTATCGATTGACGGGTTTGCTACCGAAACCGTGACCGAGGATGCCCATACGGCCCTGCGCATGCAACGCCGGGGATGGGGGACGGGTTATCTGCGTGAACCGCTTGCGGCAGGACTGGAGACGGAAACCCTGCTGCTTCAGATCGGGCAGCGTGTGCGCTGGGCGCGCGGGATGTTCCAGATGCTGCGGCTGGATAATCCGATGTTCGGGCGTGGCCTGCGCCTGACGCAGCGGATCTGTTACATGGCGGCGGCCACGAACTATTTTTTCGCCATCCCGCGCATGATGTTTCTGCTGGCCCCACTGGCCTACCTGTTCCTGGGCGTGACCATGATTGCGGCTTCGCCGTATGAACTTGCGGTCTATGCCCTGCCGCATCTGTTTCACACCACCATGACCATGTCCCGCCTGCAAGGACGGTGGCGTTATTCCTTCTGGAGCGAGATTTACGAATCCATGCTCGCGCCGTTTCTTGTGCGTATGACGTTCGTCACAATGCTGGCGCCCCACAAGGGCAGTTTTAATGTCACGGACAAGGGGGGGCTGCTGGACCAGGAGCGTTTCGACTGGCGCGCCTCGTATCCCAGCGTGATCATGGCCGTCATATTGGCGGTGGGATTATGCGCGGGGATATGGGCGGCGATTGTCCATTACAATGAAACGCTTGTGTTTCGGGCAATGGCTGTCAATTCGATATGGGTGCTGTTCAGCCTGATTATCGTCCTTGGCGGTGTGGCGGCGGCACGTGAAACACGCCAGCGCCGACGTAACCATCGCGTCGTGGCGAACATTCCCTTCGAACTTACGGATGGGCAGGGGCAGGTTATCGCCTGTAATGCCGTTGATGTGTCGATGGGTGGCTGCCAGCTTCAGGTTCCGGTGCCATCATCCGATGCAGCAGGCGCGGAGGTATCGGTGCGCTGGTCCCTTGCGTCAGGGCAGGTGACGATGCGTGCCACAATCATTGCCCGACGCGAAGGGCGTGTGCATCTGAAATGGGTCATTCCGGGCCTTGCAGAAGAAAACGAGGTCGTGGGCCTTGTCTTCGGTCGCGATGATGCATGGGCGCAGTGGTCCGATTTTCAGCCAGACCATCCGCTTCGCAGCCTCTACCTGCTGGTTCTGAGCATCTGCGCGCTATTTCGTCCTGCCCGACGGACGAAGCCGCCCGCGCCGAGTGCGCCCGTGGAGGAGAAAAAGGCACCGCCGGAAGATCGGCTTCCGCCCCAGCAGCTTGTCATCCCGCCAGATCGCAATGTACGGTTATGTGGCATCGGCAAAACGGTTGCGATCGCCGCCCTGATGGTGTGTTCGGGTGCGCTGGTCCGTGCGCAGGCATCCCCGCCCACGGTGGATGGCGGTTCCGTTGTGGCGATTGATGATGCGCACATGACCACGGCGGATGTGGACGAAGTCTCCCGCACGCCAGTCACGTTCACCCGCACCTTTGCGGAGATGGGGCGAACGGAGGACATGGTGCTGGGCGCGGAGGCACCGCTTTATGGCCTGACTGCCAAAGTGGGCCGTGACGCCATCGTCACATCCGCGCGGCTTGATATTTCCGGGATCTCGCACATGGGGCATGCGGCAGGTCATCTTGCCATTGCCGTAAGCATAAATAACCAGGGTGTAGGCGTTATCTGTCCCGCCGCCGACGGGAATTTCGGGCCTGTCAGCCTGCCGGTCAGTACGATGTTCCTTGATACACGCAACAGGATAAATTTCCGCCTGTTCATGCGCATGTCGCAGGACGCCGGGGGGGGCTGTGCCTGCCTGCGGGCCGGATGCGCGTGGTCCGGTGGGGAATGTGGTGCAGGTCACGGATCAGTCCGTCAAAATCCTGATTTCACAGCAATCAACCATGACAGTGGCAACCGTAAGTCTTGTGCCGCATCGTCTGCTCTCGACACTTCCTTATCCGGTGCTGGACCCGGACGCGGCGCAGGTGATGCCGGTTACTTTTGTCCTGCCGGATATGTCAGACCCCGCGCTGCTTGCATCTGCCGGGATGGTGGCATCATGGCTGGGCGTGCAGTCACAGGATCGCCGGATCCATTTCAACGTGACGGGTGTCCTACCTGCCGCAGGAAACGCGGTGGCCATCGCTGCGGGCCTGCCCGGACCATGGGGTACGCGGCCGTCGGGACCGGAACTTGCAGTTGTGCCAAATCCGCAGGACAGGTTTGGCACGATCCTGCTGGTAACAGGACGAACGATATCAGAGGTCCGGACGGCGGCAGGGGCGTTGGTCCTTGGGGCGGAACATGATGAAATGGGCGCGCACGCCCTTGCGCCGAGCCTGCATCCACCAGCGCGTCAGCCCTATGACGCGCCCGGATTGGTGCGTACCGACCGACCTGTTACGTTTGGGGAACTGGTATCAACAGCTGCATTGCGTACCCATGGCCTGACGTCCAAAACCCTCAGGGTCGAGATCACGTTGCCGCCGGACCTGCGGTCGTGGCGTTCCAGACCCTTCATGGCGCATCTGCTTCTTCGCGCACCCGAAGATGGTGTGCTGGACAGAACAAAATCCCATGTAAGTGTAACGCTGAACGATACATTTGTGCATTCCTATCCCTTGGTGCCCTGGTCGATTAACCCGTTCCGCACACGTGGGACACCGGTGGAACATGCGCTGGAACTGCCGGTATGGAAAATGTCGCAGCATAATGAACTGCGGCTGTATTTCGATGTTCAAACACGCCATCCCCTCGCTGTCGCGTCCGATGCATCAGATGATGTGGTGGAATTGGATCCTGCCTCCAGCGTGGATTTTTCAAAATCACGCCATTTCGCGGTCCTGCCTGACATCAATCTTTTTGCGACTGCCGCATTTCCTTTTTCCCGTATGGCCGATCTGTCGGAAACGACCGTCCTGTTACCGCCGCATCCTGCCCCGGACACGGTGGGGGCATTTCTTGACATGATGGGGTTCGTGGGGGCGGTTAACCGCTATCCCGCAACCGGGTTGGATGTGCGGACGACGGATATGCCGGTTGATGCGTCGATTACAGGCGATATCCTTGTTTTTTCCACGCAGGCGGAACTGGGTAACGGGCAGGCGGCCCTGGCGCGGGCGGGATATGTACGTGGCCGCTCCCTCCTTGGGTGGATCTGCGATCATGTCACGCCCCCTGACGGGGCTGCGGCTCCTCACACCTATAACCTTGCCGGGGGCGCCGTGGTGGCCGCGCAGTCGCCTTTCGCTGCACATCGTTCGGTGGTTGCTGTACTCGGTGCGACACCTGCTGCGCTGTCGACCATGGTGCGTGACCTGCGCGATCCCGCTGATCTTGCACGTTTTCAGGGTGATATGGTGATCCGCCATGGGGCGCGTCTGGATAATTATCGCACGGGTGGGATCTATACCGTGGGGAATATGCCGATATGGATGCTGCCTGACTGGTATCTTGGCGGCCATCCACTGCTCTTGTGTGCACTGGCGCTGCTGGCCGCGCTGTGCGGGACATCATGCGCGATGATGCTCCTGAGCGCGCGCAGCAGGCGACGCATATTGAATGATGACCTGACTGGCGACCTGTAACAGAAGGAAACCGACCATGTATGATGGGCCTTCTGTGCCTTGCCGTCTTTTCCTGCCCGATATCCGCCGTACCGGGGCATGGATATGGAGGGGGCTTGCCCTTGTCGGGGCGGTCAGCCTTTGCAGGCCGGTGTCCTCCCTCTGCGCGCAGACGCCCGTGCGTTATGCGGAAAATATCCTCAATGAGCAGATAGAGGAGGGAGCATTCTGGATCCATCATGGCGATGACGCACATGCCCTTCATGCGCTTCAGCGTGCATTGCGGATCGAGCCGGAGAATATCGAGGCCCGTTTGATGCTTGGTGCGGTGCAGGTCCATCATGGCGACCTGATCGCGGCGCGTGCCACATTGCAGATCCTGCAGGCGCAGCAGGGGACAGATGCGCAGGTCGCGGCCCTGCGTGGCTGGATCGGGCAGGAGCCGATTGATCCGGGGGCGCTGGCGAATGCCCGTGCCGTTGCGGATCGTGGTAAGCCGTTGCAGGCAACCCTTGCCTATCGCACGGTTTTCCGGGCGGCGCATCCATTGCCGGAACAGGAACTGGAATATGACCGGGTTCTGGCAGGTTCCCTTTTGGGATATGGCGAGGCGATCCAGCGCCTGCGCGCGCTGGGTGCAATCTTTCCACATGACCTTGAGGTGCGCATGGCCCTTGCGCAGGCGTTGAGTTATCGGGCCGCGTCCCGCCCGGACGCGATCGAGGACATGCGTGTGCTGGCCACGTCCCCCACGACACCGGATTTTATCCATGACGAGGTGATGCAGTCATGGCGCAAAACACTGGAATGGATGGGAACAGACCCGCAGGCCGAACCTTATTATCGCGAATGGTTGTCCCTGCATCCAGATGATGGCGAAATGCGTCGCCGTCTGGCAACAGTGGAGGCCGCGCGGGCACAGGCGGAACGACTGGCGTTGGTGGGGGCAGGGTACCACGCGCTGTCGCATGGGGAACTGGATCAGGCAGAAAGTGATTTCCATAATTCCATGCAGTCCGATCCCCCCCATGCCGAGGCTCTGGAGGGGCTGGGTCTAGTGGCGCAGCGCCGGGGGGATTTGAAATCGGCGCGTAATTTCCTGACGCAGGCCCTGAACCTTGCGCCCGGTAATGCAGGGATTCGTGATGCCCTTGCAGGGCTTGATGCGCCGGGCGGTGATCCGCAACTGGCCCGCCTGTGGGCATTGGTGGCGCATCATGAATATGAAGAGGCATGGGCCATGTTACCTGCTGTGGAAAAGGACCATGGCAGGATTGTCGATACGTTCAGGGTCCGCGCCATCATTGAACAGTCGCGTCACCAGCTTGGCGATGCAGAGGCCGCCTGGCGCGGGGTGCTGCGCCTTGTTCCCGGCGACATGCCCGCAGCAGCATCCCTGTCCGATGTGCTGGTGGAGGAAGGTAAGATCCATGAAGCCGAAGGTTGGATCGCACGTCTGAAAGCCGCGCGTTATCCCGGCGTCACGGCATTGGAATCCGGGGTGCTTGGCGCCATGGCGGAGGCCGAGACGGACCCGCGCAAGCGCATCGTACTGCTGGAACAGGCATTGCGTGATGCCCCGCATAATGGCTGGCTGCGCCTGCATCTTGCGCAGGCATGGTTGGTGCAGGGGCAGCCGACACGCGCGCGGAACCTGATGGCGGTCCTGTGCGATCCCCTGCCGAAAATGAATGGGGACGTACAGGCCTGTTTCATCTTCGCCCTGCAGGATCAGGATATGCCACGGGCCGATGCGCTTCTGGCGCGCCTGCCACCTGCGGATATCACCGCACAGATGTCTGATGGCGTGGCGCAGGTCATGCTGTGGCACCAGATCCGTGTTCTGCCGACAGACGACGCGCGCGCGATTCCCATGTTGGAACGAATGCCCGTTGTGCCCGACCCCGAAGGAACGCATGCGCGGCTGGTGGTGGATGCAATGCTTAAACGTCATGCCCCTACCGAGGCGACAGCAGGCGTGCTGCATCGTGCCCTGACGCAAAGCACGGGACATGTCAGTGTGAATCAGAGCCTGTCTTATGCCGGTATGTTCATGCAGATTGGCGATCCCGTGGCGGCGCAGCAACTGCTTGATGCGCTTCCGTCCATCACGCAGGGAAGGCGTCTTACCCCCGCACAGGTCCGGGACCTGGGTGAAATGGAAAAAAGCCTTGCGATCGCACGTGCGGACCGCGCCGATCTGGACGGGCATCCCGACATGGCGCGGCGCCTGCTTGACCCACTATTGGCACAGACGCCAGATGATGCGGACCTGCTCCTTGCGCGGGGCCGTGTGGAAGCCGCGTTGCGCCAGCCCGGTCAGGCCATGGTTTATGACCGCAAGGCTTTGGCGCTCCGTCCGGAAGACAGGATGGCGGAGGCGGCCTTTGCACGTGACGGCCTTGCAAGTGGCCATGAACACATGGCGTTGGAGATGGCGCACAAACTGGCGGCCGGGCATCCGCAATGGGGCGATACATGGGAGATACAGGCCGAGATTGACGGCCTGCATGGGCATGACCTTCGCCGCCTGCGCGATGTGCGGCACGCGCGGATGCTGGACTGTACGCCCACGCAAAATGAGGATGATTCCACCGGTCATGGTACGCATATCGATATAGGCTGCGCCCCGTATCACGTGCATGCCGGCGATGAATGGCCCGACATAAGCACAGGGTTCGTGCCCGACATGGGGGCGACGATGCCAGAGATTTATCATTATGACCCGCATCTGACCCCTGTGCAGGCGCTCGACCGACAAAGCGATTATCTATCCCGCGCCCTGTCACCGCAGGCAGACGGGAATATCGAAATCCGCGATCGTTCAGGGCAGTCGGGACTGGGCCATATGACTGTGGTCAACATGCCCATGACAGCCACATTGCCGCTATCCTCTACGCAAAATCAGTTGTTTGTTTCGGTAATGCCAAGTGTGCTGATGTCGGGCGATCCGCTGTCCTCCACCACCACGGCGCGACAGTATGGCAGTGTTGCCAGCAATGGTGTGCGTCCGGGATTTCGCGTGGCTCCGGCTGTTGCCGGTGTGGCGTTATCTGTGCATTACCAGCGTCGGTGGCTGTCGGCTGATGTCGGGTCAACACCGTTGGGATTTGCGACATCCAACGTTCTGGGGGGGATCGAACTGACCCCACACCTGACACATGACCTGACCCTGCGCCTGACGGGGGAACGTCGGGCGGTGACAGACAGCCTTGTGGCCTATTCTGGCGCGCGGGACCCGGGAACCGGACGTGTGTGGGGCGGCGTGACCCGCAACAGGGGGCATGGACAACTGGAGTGGTCGCAGCCGGGATACAATCTCTATGCCGGCGGCGGGTATGCGGTTATGCAGGGCACGAACACGGTGGCCAACCACGAAGCCGAAGCAGGTGCGGGTGGCTCCGCCCTCGTGTGGCACCGCCATGATGCCCAACATCTGCGGCTTGGGCTGGACCTGGTCTATTTCGGATATCGCCGCAATTCGTATTTCTTTACGTGGGGGCAGGGGGGCTACTTCTCTCCGCATGCGTTCATGGCGGCGCTGATGCCGCTGACCTATGACGGACATGCGGGGCGATGGACATGGATGTTCAAGGGGGAAGGGGGATATCAGCACTATACCGAGAACGCGACCGCGATGTTCCCGCTGGGTGAAGGGGGGATCGCGGCCCGGCAGAAATATGCCGGCCAGTCCACGGGAGGATTGGCTGGTAATGTGCAGGCTCGGGCGATCTATCAGCTCACCCCGTCTTTCCGCCTTGGGGTGGAGGGCGGATATTCCCGTTCAGGAAGCTGGGATGAAGTCCATGGGATGGTTATGCTGCATTACGCGCCGGGGCATTAGGAAAGGGTATCAGGGCCGGATGCGTCTTACGCGATAGGCGTGGCGGCATGATCTTTACCTGCGTCCCGGTGCGCCATACTGGCTGCCGTAACCACCACGATGATAACCGTCATGCCAGTAAACGGGATGGCGATCACGATGGGCGGCATGGCAGCCAGCGATGGAAAGGCCAAGAGCCATGATGACGAAGATATTGAATGGGCGCATCATAAGATGTCCTGACTGTATAGATGTTTGGAACGTGCAGGATCGCAAAAGGTTCGGCATGTTCCGGGGACTGCCGGGATAAGTAACTTTTTAAAAAATAGCAAAACGTGATATTTGCCGCTTAGAGACTGTTTGAAAACAAATCATTAATAAAAAAACAAGAAAAGTTTTTGGGTGCTGCCTTTTGATCGAAAAAGGCAGCATCTTCTGAAGCTTTGTTAGAAAATATCCACCAAAAACCTTTATAATTTCAGTATGTTATTGAGTCTGACTTTTCAAACGGCTGCTTATATCCCAATGACTAGACACATCAAAACTACACTGCCCGGCAGGGTTGGGCCTGCCGGGCAGTCTGCTTATTCTCCCTTATTTTCGTGATAGCAGGATGTTGCCGCGACTACGTGCCTTGCGGCGATATCCGGATTTAGCCAACCTGCCCATCAGGTCTGATTGCCAACGATCACGTTCACTGTATTCAATGATAATATGACCGGGTAGCAGGCCGACAGGTGCGGTATCCAGAAAGGGTAGTAAGGCCCTATCCTCATATCCTTCAATATCAATCTTCAACACATCAACATGATTTACTTGGGCGTCTGTCAGGATATCAAGCAAGGGTCGAATACGAACGGTTTCTCCTTCACCCTGACCAATGCTACCACTCCCATAATCCATATTGGTCTGGATCAGGGTGCCGGGCTCATCCCTTTTACCTACGGCTGCCTTGACCAAAAAAGCTTTGATCCCGTTAAGGGCCATGTTGGTGAAAAGTCTTTCAAAGACAATGCCATTGGGCTCAATGGCGATGATTTTGGCCTTTTTGGTGGCAGCAAACAGGGAAAAGAACCCCATATTTGCCCCGATATCAACGAAGGTGCCACCAATAGGCAGGCATTTGTCCAGCCATCGCCATTCTTTGGCATTGTAGCAGTTTCCGCAGACCGCTGACTTGGCATCAGTCTGGTTATCCTGTGGATAGAACCTAACTTTCAACCCGAACAGATATGAATCCACAGGGCCTTTACATTCCTGTTTGAACCTTTCGACAAAGGGGCGTCGAAAACGCATATATCCAAACAGGGTATCGAAAAATACCGTGCGTATCCGTTTCTGTATTTGGGTTGGAGGATAAGTTCCGAAGGGGGGTGTGTTTGTGTTATGTTCCTGAATGGGCACAACAAATGGCGGTGATTCCGCCACCTTTTGAAGTATCATTATTCACCATGTTTCATTGCCCTACGACAGGCGTGCTTGCACATCAACGCCTTTTGGCGTCGGGTGGGTCGTAGCGTGTGAAACAAGGTGAACTCACGCCCTACCTATTCCCCAGACGATAAACAGCACATACTGTTCACCGCTGGACCATAGTCCGGGTGTTGTATTCGGCAGGCCACCCGACATAGGGGCCTCCTTGTTTCAACGGCGCTACGACACGCCACCTCACACTATAGCACATGTAGGGTTGCACTACTACAGTCAAATCTAAGGTACTGATTTAAAACAATATTACAAAAATATAGCCTAATTTTTTAGCAGCTATCATTAATATGTATGGGGGATGTTTGATCGGTGTTCATGCCAATGAACTACGGCGCGGACCTCACTGATGAACAGTGGGATTGAGCAGGCATTACATTCCAAGGACAGGGTCAGGCGCTTGCCCAAGGGAAACAAACATGCATCGGCATCATTGATGCCATCATGTATGTGGTAACGCATTGCTGTAAATGATGTGGGGTGTCCACGCATTTCCTGTCGTAGCACACGGTCTGTAAAATACGGGTGATGGCGAACTGTCTATTACACCTTATGCAATATGGTGATAAAATCTGCCGATGTATGAGGTGCAGCCCGCAATATGTGTAATTAACAGCCGTGGTATCGAACAGGAAAATCCGCCAATGCCGAGATCAAAAATTTTTGGAAATTTCCAGACCCTGATTGAATATTTTACCTTGTTTTGATAATTTTCCAAATGGGCGACAGGATCATGGTCGGTGATCTTATATGCTGGCATTGGGGCGGTCATGAGTGATGGAAATCAGGACAGGTCTGCACAAAAAGCATTTTGTAAAAATCCGAAAAATTCATGCCTGTCATGGTGTATTTGTAACCGGATTTTCAGATCCTCTCCTTGGCAGGTAAAAATATATGATTAAGCCTCTCCATTCCCGTAACGACAGCGCAGTGTCGCGTCTTGCGCCTACGATGGCATTAACACAGGGACAGGATGCCCTGATGGCGGAGGTGCTGTCTTTCTGTCGCGCCCATCAGGCGGATGACCACGCGGTGTTTGTGATTGAGGGGGATGCGGGTACTGGAAAAAGCCTGCTGCTTAATACCCTGTTTACCGCGATACAGCAGGCGGCACGGGGACAGGATATTCATGATCCGCTTTATGGCACCCATAATTTCCTGTTGGTCAATCATCCGGAAATGATCAAGCTTTACCGTAATATTTCACAAAATCAGACTGCACTACGTAAAAAAGATTTCGAACGTCCGACAACCTTCATAAACCGTGCATATGGTGGGGCGCGACGTGCCGACATAGTTTTGGTGGATGAAGCCCACCTGCTGTTGACCCGCAGCGATCCTTATAACCGTTTTCGCCAGAATAACCAGCTTGAGGAAATCATCCGCCATGCGCATGTTGTGGTGATTATCTTTGATGCTCATCAGGTTCTGAAATTCAAGAGTCTATGGGATGGTGCCTCCCTTGCGCGATTGCTGTCGGGCGTTCCGGTCGTGACACGGCGATTGGAACATCAGTTTCGTATGCATGCCCACACGGATGTCATGCAGTGGATACGTGCGCTGCGGGATGGCATCCTGCGGCCACTGCCCGCACCGCAAACGTTTGATTTCCGTATTTTTGATGATGCACAGGACATGTATGACGCCATCAGGCAACGGGACATGCAATATGGTATGTGTCGGATGCTGGCGACCTATGATTATCCCTACATACTGAATGGGCAGGATCATTTCATTACAGAAGGGCGTTTTCACCTGCGTTGGGATCGTGCCATGCCGCAGGCCCGCCTGCCGTGGGCGGAACGGCCCGATACGATTGACGAAGTGGGGTCGGTCTATACCATCCAAGGGTTCGACCTTAATTATGCTGGTGTCATCCTTGGGCCGTCTGTCACCTATGACCGCGCGACGGATCGTATCGTGATCGACCCCTCCCGTTACGAGGACCGTGCCGCCTTTACCGGTCGGGACGGGGTGGAGAACCCGGCAAAGGTCATGGTACGGATCATTCTCAATTCAATCAACGTCCTGATGACCCGTGGGGTAAGGGGGCTGTATATTTACGCAAGCGAACCAGGACTGCATGCCCGTCTGGCGCGATTGTGGGAGGAACGGCAGGTTTCTGATGCACCCCAATCCGGGGAATGTTTATAATATATACCATGTTCAGCGTTTCGGCGTGGCCTGCATGACAAAGCGCAGTTCTCCTCCTTTGAGGATATCTTCGTGTCGCAGATGCAGAAGGTCCTGTGCCCTGCCATTGAGGGTCACGGACGCAACATAAGGATGGCCAGCATCCAGCCCATCCGCCACCATGGTAAAGATGCGTCCGTTGGGCAGATGAATAACCGCCTTGGGCACGAACGGCCGGCCGATGGTGTAATCATTGCTGCCTGGTGCAACGGGATAAAAGCCCAGCGCGGTGAACAGGTACCATGCCGATGTCTGCCCCAGGTCGTCGTTACCGGCCAATCCGTCGGGACGGGCATTATACTGGCTGTCCATGATCTGTTGCAGACGCTGCTGTGTTTTCCATGGCGCACCGGCATAGTCATAAAGATAGGCGATATGGTGGCCTGGTTCGTTGCCATGCGCATACCATCCGATCAGCCCGCTGATATCCTCAACATTTTTGAAGCGGGCAGGATCGACTTTCGTATCAAACAGTTCGTCGAGCCTGGTGGTGAATTTCGCATTCCCTCCCATTGTCGCAATCAGGCCGGGCACGTCTTGTGGCACGTACCACAGATATTGCCAGGCATTGCCCTCGGTATAATCGCTGCCATAGGCCGCGGCGGCAGGGTCGAAGGGAGTGTGGAATTCCCCTGTGCTCAACCGGGCCCGGAGGAACCCGGTCTGTGAATCCCATTCATTGTGCCAGTTACGGGCGCGTTTTTCAAAGGTCTCGGCAATGCGTGTCCTGCCCATTGCACGTGCCATCCGCGCAAGCGACCAGTCATCATAGGCATATTCCAATGTCTTTGACCCGGCTTCGGCTTCCCGGTCGATCGGGACATAACCAAGCTTCATGTAATCTGTCAGGTCGCCGTAAACGGGTGATGTGGCAGATGCAACCATCGCATCGAGTGCGGCATCCGCGTTAAACCCCCGCACCCCTGCCAAATAGGCGTCTGCGATGATCGGCACGGCGTGATATCCGGTCATGCACCATGTTTCCAGCCCCTGATAGGACCAGATCGGCAGCACGCCAACCGGGCTGGCCTGTTGCGCCGCAAGAAGGGAGCGCACGAACTGTGAACTCATATCTGGACGCAGCAGCGCCATGAGCGGCTGTTGCGCGCGATATACGTCCCATGTGGACCATGTGGAGTAGAAGCCAAAGCCGCGCGCCTTATGGACTTCCTGATCCGGGCCGCGATAATCCCCGTTGGCATCCATGCTTAGGGTAGGGGCAAGCATCGCGTGGTACAGCGCGGTATAGAACTGTGTGCGCTGATCAGTTGAGCCTGAGACGTCAATGACCGAAAGTGCCCGGTTCCATGCGGTTGTGGCATCGGCACGGCGCGCATCGAAATCCCAGCCTCTGCCCTCGGCCTCCAGGTTGGCGATGGCATTTGTCTCGCTGATGGGAGAGATTGCGACCTTCACCCCAAGTGGCGTGGAGAGAGTGCCGAAATCGAATACAGCCTCGACAGCGCGGCCATTCTGCTCATCGGGGTCAACCGGGGCATTCCCTGGTCCACGGAACCCGTGATAGGTCAGGTTGGTTTCGCGATTATAAAGGGTCCGCGCGACCATCGGACGTGAAAAGCGCATTGCAAAACATGTGGTCCGCCCCGGTGCCCACCCACGTGTGGTGCGACAGCCCGACACGGTTCCGTCTGAACGCACGCGCAGGCGCGTCCACAGCACTTTTCCCGGATAGTCATAGATGCTGGGGCGCAGGTCCAGCAGGATATGTGCGGGTTTGTCCGTGGGAAAGGTATAACGATGCCACCCTACCCGCAATCCGGCCGTCAGTTCAGCACGGACACCATAATCATCCAGCGTTACGGAATAAGATCCGGGATGTTCCTCCTCGGTCGCATGGCGAAAGCGTGAGCGATAGCCACTTAGGGGCTTGGCCGGATCGCCGGGTTCCATGCGGACATCGCCTGCAATGGGCATCAGCAGCCAGTCGCCAAGGTCGGAATGCCCCGCGCCAGAGAAGTGGGTCTGTGAAAATCCCATGATGGTGGGGTCATTATACTGGTATCCCCCGGCCCAGTCATAGGCATGGTGGAATTCCGGCATCGCGGTGTCGGGAGAAGGCTGGATCATGCCGAATGGAATGCTTGCCCCGGGGAAGGTATGTCCGGCGCCGCCCGTACCGATGCGCGGGTCCACCATGTCGGCGGGAGAGGGGGCATGCTGCATGCTGGCATGCCCGCTGCATGGGAAAATGAAGGCGGTAGCCGCCAGCATGACGGGCAGGCCGTACAGGATCGGGCGGCGTTTCATGAATGCATCCTGTCTTGGCTGTGGATCATTACGGACACGGCATTTTACATGACATGGTGGCGGTGTCATCCCGCGCCCTGAAGGGGGCTGGTTCCGGCGGAAAACATCCTGCCCCGTCATACCGGTTTCCGCGACAGGTTCCTTCAACGGGATGAATTGTCAACCCACGTTGACAAACTCACTTTTTTTTCGATTGTCACGCTTGTGCGCCGGGGGCAAATTATGACCATACTGCATAACTCCTACACAACCATGAAAACAGTAGCGTCAGCACCATGTAATTACAAATTGCCATGACAAGGGAAACCTGATCAGAAAGCGTTGCCAGAGATATATGTCGAATGTCGGGTGCGTCTGTCATGTATGTGCCGGCAATCGGGATTGTAATATCTCTGCATCAGGCCATGGCCGCGGATCGCGGGATATATGTGTGGTTTTTACAAATACGCTCCGTAATAAAGAAATATTTAATTTTACCCCAGGATTTCTGTGTCCTTGCGGTTTTTTTCTGATGCATGGGCAGGCGATGACGTCCCGCACTGCACCGGCAAAGGGGACATGATGCATTTCCAGCGTCTTCCAGGTGGCCGGGGCTGGCATTTAGGATCGATATTGATTTTTTTGGTATCGATTGGTCTGGTTGCAGGCGTTCATATTTCCGGCGCCGTGGCAGAGGATCTTTATCGGGCGGTTGTAGGCAATGGCGTCATTGACCTCAGGCAATGGGATGCACGGCACACCATTGCCCTGGATGGTGACTGGCAGGTTTTCTGCAGGTTGGATGGGGCGCATCTGTCCATGCCTTCAGGGGATGCGCTGGTGCCGGATGCAACGCTCCACGTGCCCGGTCTGTGGAACACCACCAACATCTGTCGGCGGGTTAATGATAATCGACCTGCCGGGTTTGGGGCACTTACCTACCGCATGGTGGTGCGTCTGCCACAGAACGTACCGCAACTGACGCTCCAGATTCCGCAGATCCTGTCGGCATCGCGCGTGTGGGTGGATGGGCATGTGGTGTCCCAATCAGGGGTGCCGGGCCTGCATGCGGGTGATGAAACGCCGCGCACCCTGCTGAACCAGTACGTGTCGATTGAACCGGGGCATTCCACGCTTACCCTTGCTGTGGAGGTTTCAAATCATTTCCATTTCGAGGGTGGGATCCTTGGCCCCGTGCTGGTCGGTGGGCATGATGACCTTCGGCAGGCGCTTGAATTCCGGCTTGTCTTTGACGCCGGGGTGTTGGGTGCCCTCCTGATCCTTGCCTTCTATATCGCCGCTTTTGGTGTCACGACCCATTCACGTGGATGGGGCTGGCTTCTTGTTCTGATCATCTTCCTTGCCGCGCGTCTGGGCTGTACCAGCGGTCTGCTGGCACGGATGTTTCCTTCGCTGTCTGCTACATTCCTGTATCGGCTGGAATACCTGACCATTTACATGTCATGGCCGATCTATTTCCGGTTGCTGTGGGAGTTTTTTCCGGGGTGTCTGCATCGTTTCGCGGGGCGGTTTATACAGGTTTCGGCCGCGATGGGATGCCTGCTGACGATTCTGACCCCTGTGGCGCTGTTTACCCGGTTTCGCGATGTCTCCATCCTGTTTTTGATATGTTCCGCCTGGTACTACACATGGTGTGTTATCCGGGCGATCCGTAATAAGGAAAGCAGTGCTGAAATCCTTGGCCTTGGCGTCGTGATCTTCATTACCTGCGTCCTGCATGATGGCATGATGTATGCCCACTGGTGGCGGTATGGAACCGACCTTGCGCCACTTGGCGGGCTGATGCTGCTATTTTTCCATATCATTATCCTTGGACAGCGTTTCGTGGCGTCACTCAGCCATGTGCGTATCCTTTCGAATGACCTGGCCCTTTTGAATGCCAGCCTTGAGGCGCAGGTCTCTGAACGCACGCAGCAGATTGAACTTACGTTGGCCGAATTGCATCGCGCCAAGGACCGGGCGGAAAACGATGCGCGCAACAAGGGGCGTTTCCTTGCGCATCTGAGCCACGAGGTACGAACACCGCTGAATGCCATATTCGGCATGACAAGCCTGATGCTGCGCGATAGCCCGCGAGAGGACCAGAGACGCAGGCTTGAACTCATGCGCTTCGAGGGGGCAGGGCTTGTGCGGCTTCTGGATGACGTACTCGATATGGCCAGCCTGGAGACTGCCCGGATCGAGATTGTCCATGTGCCCTTCAATCTGGAGGATCTGTGCACGCAGTTTGCGGATGTCATGGTGGAACGCTGTGCGGAAAAGGGATTGGCGTTTACACATGAATTCGATCCCCTGCCGACGACGATATCGGGTGATCCGACACGGCTGCACCAGCTTTTGGGCAATGTCCTCGATAATGCGCTGAAGTTCACACAAACAGGTTCTATCAGGTTTGTTGTCCGGGCGGAGCGCTGCGGTCCGGGTGTGTGGGAGATCGCATTCGAACTGACCAACACCGGTCCCGGAATCCCGCCGCATGTGCTGAACCGTGTCTTTGATGAATTTGTACGTGGCCCGGATACGGAATTCGTACCGGGATCAGGGCTGGGCCTTGCCATTGTCAGCCGACTTGCTGTTGCAATGGGGGGGCGCGTTTCACTGGACAATATTGATGGTGGCAGCAGGTTCACCTTTACCTTACCCCTTGGCGAGGTCGGTGCGATCCCGGTTGCGACCACGCAGGGCGCGTTGATACCGCGTGTCGGCCTGTCGGTCCTGCTGGTGGAAGATACGCCGGAAAACCGGCTGGTCATGCTGGAAATGCTCGTCCCTTACGGAATGGATATTGCTGTTGCCGCCTCCGGGGCGGAGGCGCGTGCGCAACTCGAAAGTGGATATTTTGACGTGATGCTGCTCGACATGGTGTTGCCCGACATGCAGGGGGAGGATCTGGCACGATATGTCCGTGCAAGTGCCGACGCCACGACAGCAGCAATGCCGATCATTGCCGTGACGGCAAATGTCATGGGGCCGGATATCATGCGTTATCGGGCAAGCGGCATTAGTGATACCGTTGCCAAACCTGTTTCCTTCGATGTGCTTTTGTCCACTATCGCTACCCTGTGTGGGGGGGGCATGCGCAAGGGGGGCGAAACTTCGGATGCCGGTTTTTCCATCGCGGCTGAAATGCCTGTCTTTGCCGCTGCATGTCGGGAGTGTCTGTCGGAAATACGCGACGCCATGGCCCGGGAGGATGGGGAGTGTATACGGCGCGTGGCCCATCGGATGCGTGGCAGTGCGCCTGTCTTTGGGTTCGCGGGGCTTGGGCGTATTGCGATGGACGTTGAAAAAGTGCTGTGCGCGGACCCGGCGCGCCTGGATGTCGCGCATCACCTGATGGCGGCGCTGGAGGCGACGATTGCGCGTTTTAATCCTGCCGAACAGACCATTTCCAGAAAAGTTGTCACATGAAACACGATGGTCCCATATCTGAGGCACAAGCGATCCTGCTTGTCGAGGATGCCCCGGAATTACAAGGTGTGATGCGGCGTTATCTGGAACGGTGCGGCTACCGGGTTACGGTTGCGGGCAGTGTTGCGGAAATGCAGGAAAAATGGGGTGCCAGCCTGCCTGATCTCGTGCTGTGTGATATTAACCTGCCTGATGGTGACAGCCGGGAGGCCGCGCGCAGGTTGCGCATACATGACCATGCCGCGCTGATTTTTGTCACCGCCCGCGACGAGGTTTCTGACCGTATCCAGGCGCTTGACGATGGTGGTGATGATTATGTGGTCAAACCGGTCGTCCTTGACGAACTCGCGGCAAGGGTGCGTAGCGTCCTGCGGCGCAGGGGCAGCAGGTCTTCCTTCCTGATGGTAGGGAACTGGCGCCTTGACCTTGTGCGCAAGCAGCTCGTCTCCCCCGGTGGGGAACAGGCAGTCATGACGGGTGGGGAATTTTCGCTGTTGATGGCCATGGCTGTATCGGTCGGGAATGTCGTGTCGCGTGACGTGTTGCTGGAGGCCATCGGCAGGCGGGATGACCGTGATGTTACCGTCCGCACGGTCGATACGTTGATAACGCGCTTACGTCGTAAAATACCACCGGCCTCCACGGCGCGGGACCTGCCACGCCCCGTGATCCGTACAGTGCGGCGCAGCGGATATCGTCTCGACCTTGTTTAAAAAACGTTCGATATATCCGTTCACTATGTAAAGTTATCTGATCGGAATGACTTGTTAACGCAGGTTGACAAAATCATCGTCTTTCCGGTTGTCACCACCCTCTGTCGCGGGCAAACTTCGGGATGTGAACTGACAGGATATCTGCGCCGTAAAACAGGATGCCACCGGATATGCCCGGTGATCCCGGAATGACAGGGGTATGGAATATGGGATTGAAAAACTTTTTAAAAATATAAGAAAAATAAATTCATGAAATATCGGGTTTTTGAAAATAGATGTCGATTGCATGTCTGATATGGGGACCAGATCGGTGGTGTCCCATGTATATGCATGTTTTTCACAAACCTTTTCCTGTCAGGGAATTATCTGAATTTATGTCCCGAAATCAGGGACTGTGCCGGACGTAAATCGTTCCGATATTGCAACGTAATATCGTTGGAAATGTGTGTTTTCCCCCTATCATTTCCAATGCGATGCCACCCAGGATTTGTCTTGATGCATAACAGCCCCCTTCCTGCTCGGGTCACCCGTTTTCCTGCGGGTGGCAACCCACACTCCTATCCGCGTTTGCAGCATGTTCTGCGTGCAGGCACCAGCCTGTCGCGTGCTGTTTCATCTTCGCCGTGGTCGGTTGCCGTGCTGGCGGCCTTGATCAGTACGGGCGTGCCCCATGTGGCGATGGGACAGAGTGCTGGCGGGGTGGTGGCGTCGGCTGGATATGGCGGCGTGGGCGGTGCCGGTAATGGTGGGGGCGGCGCTGGTGGCGGTTGGCCCGCAACTTCGCTGGCAGGCGCGGGTGCCGCGTCGTCCGACGGTGTGGGCGGCGCCGGGCATGACGGGTTAAGCCTTAGTGGAGAAAGCGGTGCGGGCGGTGCGGGCGGCGTGGTCGGTTCCGCAGGTACCACGGCCTATGATAACAGCTTCAACGCAGGTGGCGGCGGCGGCGGCGGGGCTGGTGTGATCGAAAGTGCCGGCGCATCCGTTACGTCCGCCATCACGGGGGGCAGTGGCGGTGGCGGGGGAAACAGCACCTGGAACGGCGGCGGCGGCGGCGGCGGCGGCGGTGGGGCCGGTGTTATTGCGACCGATAGTGTTACGGTGTCCAATGTCGTAACTGGCGGGACCGGTGGGAACGGTGGTGAGGCGGGTGTCTCCAGTGAGGGCGGCGGCGGCGGTGGCGGCGGCGGTGGCGATGGCCTCGACCTCCTTGCCAGTGGGAATGCCACGGCCACGACCAGTACCAACAGTGCGAACATCACAGGTGGTGCAGGTGGCACCGGTGGCGCGGGGCAGGCCGTCAATGGTGCGGCCAACACGAATGGTGGCGGTGGCGCCGGTGGTGTCGGCGTGGCCTTTATGGGGCAGGGGCTGACCCTTGCCAATGCGGGATCGATTACCGGTGGTGCGGGTGGCACAGGCGGAAGTGTCGGTGCTGGTGGTGTCGGCCTTGTCATGGTTGGTGGCGATACAGTGGATAATTCGGGGTCCATTACCGGCGGGATGGCTGGTGATGGCACAACGCAAGCCGATGCGATCCTTGCCAGTGGTACCGGCAACGCACTGTTACTGGAAAATGGTAGTACCCTTTCAGGCAATATTGAAATTGCTGCGTCCTCTGGCCTCGCCATCGCGTCAGGGGGGGCGGGCACGCTGAATAACGCCATTGTAATGGATGATGCGTCGTCCGCGCTGTCCTTTACCAAGGGGACGGGCGATGCGCTCGATGTTTCTGGTGTGATTTCCGGTGCGGGTGCCGTCACGGTGGCCGACGGGGCGCATGTGGTCCTCAGTGGTGTCAATTCATACGCGGGGGGGACCACGATTGATGGCGGAAGCCTGTCGATCTCATCTGATTCCGCGTTGGGCAATACGGCTGGCGGCCTAAGCCTGACGGATAACGGGAACCTGGAGACAACAGCGAACGTCACGACTGCCCGTAGCATCACGCTTGGCACAGGGGGGGGCGAAATTAGCCCCGATGCAGGCACAACCCTGAACGTGACTGCGCCTGTCAGTGGCACGGGCGGACTTACGATGGATGGGGCAGGGGCACTGGTGCTGGAAGGTAGCAATACCTATACCGGGGTCACGACGATCAGTTCCGGGACATTGGAACTTTCGGGGGCAGGTTCGATCGCAACGTCAGGCGGAGTTGTTGATAACGGAACGCTCGATATTTCAGGGTCCTCCATGGAGGCGAATTCGGTCGCATCCCTGTCGGGTAATGGTACTGTTGCATTGGGCGAAGAGACGCTGGTGTTAACCAATGCCAGTGGCACGTTTGGCGGGGTTATTGCCGATGGTGGTGTAGCAGGCGGCACCAGTGGCAGTCTGAATCTGACGGGCGGGACCGAGACACTTACCGGGGTCAATACCTATACCGGCTCGACACAGATTTCATCAGGAACGCTGGCACTGGCGGGTGATGGAAGTATTGCGTCTTCCAGCCTGCTCTCAATGTATACCGGCGGTGTTCTTGATATTTCAGGCACATCCGACGGTGCATCCGTCACTGCCATAAATGATGCAAATGCAACAATTGCACTTGGCGGCAATACCCTGACAATCGGGGCAGGGGCCAAGGGAGTGGAGACACCGGAACTGCTTCTCGCCGGTGGTGTCAGTGGCAATATTGTGAACGGGGTTGTCGGCCCGATTGTGGATGGTGGGATCAGCGGTGGTGTCGGGGGGGGGATAACCCTCACGAATCCCGGCACGTCGGGGTCGACTGTCATCACCATCTTTGGTGGGGAGAACACTTATACCGGTGCGACGACCATCGGTAGTGGAACTGCTTTATTGCTTGCCTCTGCAAGTACACTCGGAGAGACTGACGGCTCATCCTCACAGGCCAGCATAGCATCATCCAGCCGTGTGGTGGATAATGGTATTTTTGATATCTCGCTTAACAGTACGGTGGCATCCAACACATCGGATACAAACAGCGATAGCAATAATGATACGCAGTGGACGATCGCCGCATCTTCCACCGCGATTACATCGTTGGCTGGGAATGGCGTTGTGTCACTGGGCAGCCAGAACCTGCTGCTGACGGATGCATCGGATACTTTTTCCGGCACGATTACCAATGATAGCATCGCCAATCAGCAGCTCGGCACACAGACAGATACAGTCGGCGGCAGCCTGACCCTGGCGGGGGGACATGAAACCCTGACGGGCGTCAATACCTATACGGGGGGGACCACGATCGAGGCTGGCACGCTGACGGGTACGACAGCAAGTTTCGGCAGCGGTGCGATCGTGGATAACGGCACCCTGGATATCGACCAGTCAACGAATGGAACGCTAACCAATCTGGTTTCTGGCACCGGCATGCTGTTCAAGGATGGAACTGGCACGCTGAGTGTGGCGCAAGCTGAGACCTATACCGGGGCAACGTCGATCAATGCAGGTACGCTGGCGCTGACGGGTGATGGCAGCATTGCGGCCTCAAGCGGGGTTACGCTCAGCGGCGGTACATTTGATATTTCCGGTACCACGGATGGGGCGTCGATTGCCTCCCTGTCGGGCAATAGCGGTGGCGCCGTTGCGCTGGGTGGTGAAACGCTGACCCTGACCGATGCGGCGGGGAGCTTCGCGGGCACCATTGCCGGGACGGGGGGCGTGACGCTGCTTGATGGGCATGAAACGCTGACGGGCAACAATAGCTATACCGGCGGAACCACGATTACCGGCGGTACGCTGACGGGTACGACGGGAAGTTTCGGCACAGGCGAAATTGTCGATAATGGCACCCTGGAACTCCGTCAATCAGCGGACGGTGCGTTGACGAATATGGTTTCGGGCACTGGTGCGCTGGTTATTGACAGCACGGGCAACATGACGTTGTCGGGTGTGAACAGCTACACCGGGGGCACGACGCTTGCTGGGGGGGCACTGACGGTTGCCAGCGCATCAGCCCTCAGCACGGGTGCGCTGAACATGGCACAGGGCACGACCCTCAATTTCGGTGCGGATGGGCTGGTGCTGTCAAATGCGCTGGTCCTGAACGGTGATCCCACCGTCAATGTGGCCAGTGGCCAGGGTACGCTATCTGGTACGCTTTCGGATGGCACATCGCCGGGCGATCTGGTCAAGGTCGGGGCAGGCACACTGATCCTTTCAGGGGACAGTACCTATAGTGGCGGCACCGAAATCGCTGACGGCACACTTGAAGTCGATGGCAGCATCGTCAGTCCAGTTGTCGCGGATGCAGGCACCACCCTGGCGGGCACTGGTACGGTCGGCACCACGACCATTTCTTCGGGAGGGACGCTCTCGCCCGGGAATGATGGTGATCCGATGGGAACCCTGACCGTCCAAGGGAACCTGACGATGGCCGCAGGTTCAAATTACGTGGTCAACCTTTCCGAAGATGGTGGCCATGACCTGGTTTCAGTGCAGGGTAAGGCCACACTGGAAGGTGGTACTGTCCGCAGTATCACGGCAGATGGAAGCTGGAACACGAATGTCCGGTATACGATCCTCAGTGCCACGGATGGCGTGTCGGGGAAATTCGCATCCGTGACGTCGAACCTTGCTTTTCTGAACCCGATCCTGACCTATAGCGCGGATGACGTCTATCTGCTTCTGGGGCGCAATACAGTCAGTTTCGCGTCGGTGGGGGATACACGCAACGAACGTGCCGTTGGTGGCGCAATGGATAGCATTAGCAGCGGATCGTTGTTCAATGCGTTGGTCCAGACGGATGCCAGCACTGCACGTCATGCCCTAAACGGCCTGTCGGGCGAACTGCATGCATCTGCCCGTACCGCGCTGATTCAGGACAGCTATTACATTCGCGATGCGGCAATAGAGCGTCTGCGTGGCGCGGATTGCGAGCGCGGTGCAGCCAGCGGCATGAAAACGGCATCTGCGAATGGACAGCGGACCGACGGGGCCTGCAGGTCTGAACATGCAGCATTGTGGATGCAGGCCTATGGATCGTTCGGGCATAATGCGGGCGACGGGAATGCGTCAGGCATGGGGCATTCTGTTGGTGGGTTCGTGCTGGGGGCGGATGCGCCGGTGTTGGGCTGGCATGTCGGTGGGCTGGTTGGATATGGACATTCCACTTTCGACAGTTCCGGGGTCTCGTCCTATGGTCACAGCAGCAATGTCAGCCTTGGTGGATATGCCGGGACGCATTGGGGACGTCTGGCGCTGCGGATGGGGGCGACCTATACGTGGGATATGCTGTCCATGACCCGTAATGCGCGCTTTACCGGCTTTTCCGATCGGTTGAGCAGCCGTTATAACGGCGGCACAGCGCAGGCGTTTGGGGATATTGGCTATCACCTTGACGCGGGGCCGGTTGGGATCGAACCTTTTGCCGATATCGCCTATGTTAACCTGCATACGGACCGTTTTTCCGAACATGGCGGTGCCGCTGCGCTTGCGGGACGTGCGCTTGATACCGGGGTGACTTATTCCACTTTCGGGGCGCGTTTCTCTTCCAGCTTCAATGCCGGTGGTGTTGTGTTGATGCCCAATGCAATGCTGGGATATCGTCATGCGTTCGGCCTGACCATGCCGACTGCGCGTGAAGCCTTCATGTCCGGCGGTGACACATTCGAGGTTGCCGGTGTGCCGTTGGCCCAGGATACCGCAGTCGTCAAGCTTGGCCTGCGTGCGAAGCTGAGCCGGGTTCTCGATATCGGTCTGTCCTATATCGGTCAGTATGGTCGTCGTTCGGTGGATAGCGGGCTGACGGGGAATATCCGGGTGAAATTCTGATCTTTCCCGGTCCATGGGCACCTTGTGACCCACAGGCAGGATAGGTTGGAGAGGATTGGGGGATAATTATGAAAAAAACGACCTCACTGGTCGTTGTCCTTGCCACGGGTCTTCTTGGCTGGGGTGTGGCGCGTGCTGATCGGGCGCGTTCGGGTTCTGCGAAAGGTGCCGGGGCCAGTAGCGTGGCAGCAACGTCGTCTGCATCCCCGACGGCAGTAGGCGCGAAACCCGCGCCGACCGCACCCGCCATGGAAACCCTGTCACAGACATCTGGCCCATGGCTTGCCCGTTGCATGTATCCACATGGGGGTACCAATGGTCCGGCATTATGTACGATACAGCAGCGACTGGTTGTGCAGAATGCACGGAAACAGCCGATTGTGATGGGGGCGGTGACATTCACCCGAGAACGTGTGATGGGGGCCCCTACGCTCGGTCCTTATACGTTGATGGTGGAATTGCCGCAGGGGCTGGCACTGGGCAAACCTGCGACAATTGCAGTGGATGGGGGTGCGGCGATCCCGCTGTCATGGATGACCTGCATGGGGACGGAGTGTATTGCGAACCACCCCGCGCTTTCCGATGCGATGTTGGCTGAATTTGCGCATGGAAAAACTGCACATCTGCGGTTCACCGGACTGCGCGGCAGGGATATTACTCTTGATGTGACGCTTAAGGATTTGGATACAGCCATGACGGCGCTTGCTGGATGGGCAGCCAGGAAAAGCACGATGTAGGGTGATTTTCATTTTCATAAATGACAATGGAAGTTTTATAAATGCCACCTTTTAAAGGGTGGCATTTTTTTTGAAAGATTTTCTGGCCCCTATCCATATCCCTCTTTGATCAAAGTTCTTTTGTCGTCCCAGCGGCATACAATAAGAGACAAGGGGGAATATAAAGCGTCCAAAGACCACCGTTGCGTCCTGATATGAACAGTTGCGTTGCCAGTGTCTGTGAGCGAGATTTATCCCAGACCGTTCGAGGGCGGGGAAGGTATAGCCCGATGGGAAGAGTATGCTTATATTTCCAGATCAGTACGAAATGTCATATGGGAATGATGGCAGCAACAAGAATACAGCATAAGATGCAAGAATATTCATAATAAAATTCGATGTTTATTATAATTAAAAACATTCATGTTCTGTATGTTTTCATAAATAAAATTCATTTATATTTCATATCGTAAATAAATTATAAATATTTATATAGTTTAATTTTTAACACAATATTTGAAATAAAACAAATAATTTCAATAAATATATGTGTAATATGATTTTTTTGTACATACGACATATGTTTTGTCGCTGCTGTGCATCCATTTTACAAGAGGTGCGAACAGGCATCCTTCAGCTATCATAAAAACATATAGATCATAAAGATCGTTTATATGTATCTGTTGGATATTGGCAGTAAATGACTGTTTATCATGTCATTTTATGCTTCTTTTCTCTCGTTGCGAGTAGTCGTTTCGACTTCATGATTTGTTGGAAATCTGTTCGGCACATCGTTATCGTAAAGGAACAATATGAGGCTTTGAAACCATTCATTGGCCTTCTTTCATTCTGGTGGCGAGGTAAGAAATAATGACCAAGAATACGTATTTTCTTTATACAGCACTTGTGTCTTTTATCTTGCTTCCGCATATCAGCGAAGCGCAGGCTGCCGGGCAGCTTACACGCGTGACGGGGGGCGATACACAACACTCCTCTACGGCCCGAGCCGCCGCGGCAAAGCAGCCGACAGGGATCACAGCGCAGAAAACGCCCGAAACCATTAATGTCAGCCGCAACCGGCAACCCGCATTGGCCAGTGGGCAGATGTCCTATCATACGGACCCGCGGGCAATCAGCACGGTCTCGCGTTCTTATATTGAAAAGCAGGCAGGCGCACAGAGCGTCATGCAGATGATCCAGAATGCACCAGGCGTGAATTTCGGGGCATCAGACCCGTTTGGCGTCACAAATCATTCTCTGCTGACAATGCGTGGCCTGAACCAGCAGGAAATTGCCTTTACAGTTGATGGCACACCACAAAATGACATCAATTCCGGGCAGGTTTTTGCATCACAGTTGCTGGACACCGAGAATCTGGCAGAAGCCCATGTATCGCAGGGGTCCTCTGCCATTGATACCCCTGTCTTTTCTGACCTGGGCGGAGAGGTGGCATATAAGTCCATAGATCCCACCGACAAGATGGGGGGGTATGCCGAGGCCATGTTTGGCACATGGATGTCTCGCAAGCAGTTTATCCGCCTGAATACCGGGTATATTGGCAATACTGGCATCAAGGGATGGGTATCGTTTTCGAACTTCCACGATCAGCACTGGACGGGACCAGGAACTGATAACCGCAAGCATATTGATCTTAAGTTTACGAAGGAATGGGGCGATGGTAATCGTGTTGCCGCCGTGTTCTCGTGGGCGGATCAGGAACTGTCTCAATATTACGAACCGACATTGGCGCAATGGAATGCCAAGGGGACATCTAATTATTATAACCCGACTTTTGTAAAGGGGGCCTCGGCATCGTATAATAAAAACTACTGGCAGTTAAACCATAATCCATGGGACGATATCAATGTTGGCCTCCCTATATCGTTAAAGCTGAACAAGCAGTGGCATTTCAATGCGGAACCCTATCTGTGGCATGGGTGGGGTGGCACGATTGCGGGTCAGACATTGCCATCTGGATATGCCTATTACGGATCTGAAAAGGTCACGGGCATGAGCGCCCTTCCCAATACTGTCGATGGATCGGCAGTGGTGGGCGAGCGCAGCACAGATACGCCGTGGCGCGTCGGATTCAATACCAAATGGACTTACAAGACCGGGATCAATGAACTGATCTTTGGTAACTGGTATGAATATGGTGATTTCAGTTATTGGTCTGATTTTACAGCCGTTGGTTCAAATGGGTTGGCTGCGGCGACATGGGGCAACGAATATGCCATCCGTATGCCCAATGGTAAACCATTGCGTGCAATGGATTATAATGTGGTGGAACAGACCAATGGCCTTTACCTTGCTGATACTGTTTCCCTTCTTAATGACAAGTTGAAAATTTCGGCTGGCCTGAAGGCAATGATGGTTGATCGGCGTGGGACGGATAAGATGCCGAACACGCAGTATGTCGTCAGTGGCAACAGTTTTCAGCCACTTCCGCGTGTTTCCATTCATTATCAGATCAATTCCCATCACCAGATTTATGTAAACGGCACAACCGGGTTCCGGCCACCGTTGAGCATGAGCTTCTTTGACATCTACAACCCCAACACGGGTGCGGCAACGCAGCTTGGCGGTGGCAAGACGAAGGATGAATATTCCATCGAGGAGGAACTTGGCTACCGGTATCGGGACAAGACATTTACGGCATCTGTCGTGTTCTTCAACTATAACTTTACCAATCGGCAGATCGCATCACAGACTTATATCGGGTCGTCACCGGTTTCGACCTTCATCAATGTTGGCGGACAGACATCGCGTGGTGTCGATGTGGAATTTGGTACACGCCCATTCTATCACTTCAGCCCATATGTCTCGTTTGAATATCTGTATACGAGATTGGGCGATAACTTCAAGGTTGGGGATAACTACCTGCCGACCAAGGGCAAGGAAGCTGTGGCCTCCCCACGGTTTCAGGGTTCCGTGGGTATTTCCTACGATGACTCCCACTTCTTCGGGAATTTCGCGCTTAAATATATTGGAACACAATATTCGACCTTCATGAATGATCAGCAGATGCCCTCGCAGGTACATGCCGACATGTCCATTGGCTATCGCTTTCCGTCTTATGGACGACTGCAGAAGCCGACACTGCAGGTAAACTTCATTAATCTGGGTGATAATCATTACCTGTCTGGGATCGGTGGTGTCATGGCATCGGCCAAAAGCCATGAAAATGTCGGTAATACAGCCGTTGTTGGGGCGACTGGCACCCCAACTTACTTCATGGGGGCCGGATTTACGGTTGCGGTACAGATGGGGATCCATTTCTGATCGTATGTCACGCCCATGCCCTATTGTGCCAGCCGATGGGGCAGGGAATATCAATCGGCATATAGTATGAATGGATACGGCGCTTTCCGGTCATAGGGGGGAAGGGAACGTATTTATAAAAGAAAGGGTAGCAATAAGATGCATGAATACGATGGATCTTTTCCTGATTGGCGGCATTCTGGATTCTCTGCTACCCGATGAACTCTGGTTTGTTTCGACACAATGTTGGAATTACATTGTTTTTTGAAGACAGGAGAACGGCATGAGCCGTGTTATACGTGTCGCGGCCGCGCAGATGGGCGGAAACCAGAGCACCGATAGCCGTCAGTCCATTCTGGGCCGCATGATCGGGTTGCTGGAACAGGCCGCACAGCAGGGAGCGACACTTGTCGTATTTCCTGAACTTGCATTTACGACGTTTTTCCCGCGGATGCTGCTTGATGGTAGTGTATTGGCGGAATATTTTGAAGCACATATCCCCTCGGATACAACAGAACGTCTTTTTAAGCGTGCCCGTGAACTGGGGGTTGGCTTTTACGTGGGCTATGCCGAACAGACGCCAGAGGGGCAGCGTTTCAATACGTCCATCCTTGTCGCACCAACAGGGGAGATCATCGGGAAATACAGAAAAATCCATCTGCCTGGTTCGGTTGAACCCAGGCCAAATTCACGTTTTCAGCAGCTTGAAAAACGCTATTTTGAATATGGTGACACGGGATTCCCCGTCTTTCAGGGACCACAGGCTTGGGAAGATGCCCGTATAGGCATGCTGATCTGTAACGATCGTCGTTGGCCGGAAGCATGGCGTTGCCTTGCGTTGCAGGGAATGGAATTGTTGTGTGTAGGTTATAACTCCGCTGCCTATGACCCTAATGGTGGCAATAGTGAAAGCCCGGAACTGCGCACGTTTCATGCCTTGCTTGCCGTACAGGGTAATGCCTACATGAATGCGTGCTGGGCTGTCGCTGTGGCGAAGGCCGGTGTCGAAGACGGGGCGGCGTTGATCGGTGGGAGTTGTATCGTTGACCCGAACGGGGTCATAGTGGCACAGGCCAGCACATTGAAAGATGAAGTGCTAGTTGCGGATTGTGATCTGGACATGTGCCTGCAGGGACGCACCAAAATGTTCAACTTTGACCTGCATCGCCGTCCACAGTGGTACAGGCGTATCGTGGACCAGGTTGGCATCGAACTGCCCAAGGCGGAATAAAAATCGCACCGCTTGGTGCAGCCTTATGACCGGGTTCTCTGGTGCCCTGGCTGTCAGCCACCATTGGACAGGGAACAGTAGACCGGAACTGTTTTTATCTTCGTAAAATTGATAAATCGAAACGAATATAGAGCCTGACTTTAAAATAAAAAGTGGGAGTTTCCATGACTGAATATGATCTTATACTGAAAAACGGTCACGTTCAGATCGATGGACTTCACCAATGTGATATCGGATGCCGCGATGGCCGTATTGCAGCCATAGGAAATATTCCCCCCTCCATGGGGCGTACGGTCATGGATTGTTCCAATCTTGTCATCCTGCCGGGGCTTATTGATCCTCATGTACATCTGCGTGATCCGGGAAACCCGGCGGTCGAGACGATACATGATGGCACACGCGGGGCGATCCTTGGGGGGATCACCACGGTGTTCGATATGCCCAACACATTGGAACCTGTGACCTCGCGTGCGGTACTGGATCGCAAACGTGATTTTGTGGCGGATCAGGCATGGTGTGATATCGGGATGTATGTGTGGGGTGTGCACGATAATATCCCTGCCTTGTCCCACCTGGAACTGCAACCCAACGTCTGTGCCATCAAGGTATTCATGGCGGGCAACATGATGGTGGACGATGATGCAGGCCTTGAGGCCCTGATGCGCAGCGGCACCCGGCGTGTATGTTATCATTCAGAGGATAATGACCGGCTGCTGGAAAGGCGCAAACTGTTCACCGAAGGACAGCCCCATCGCATGCACAGTGAATGGCGGGATGTGGAATGTGCATTCCTTGGCACGCGCCGGCTGCTGGCTCTGGCGCGCAGGACAGGACGCCCGACCCATATCCTGCATGTTTCCACCATGCAGGAAATTGAATATATTCAGTCGTATCGTGACATCTGTACGGCAGAAGTCCTGGTGAATCACCTGACGCAGATTGGGCCGGAAGTTTATGATACGCACGGAGGATATGCGGTCATGAATCCGCCCATCCGGGGGCGCGAGCATTATGACGCCCTGTGGAGGGCGATCAACGAAGGTCATGTCGATTGTATCGGGTCGGATCATGCCCCCCATGCGCGTGCGGCAAAGGAACGCCCGTGGCCGTCGACTGCGGCCGGTCTGACCGGGGTGCAGACACTGCTACCCATCATGCTTGATCATGTGAATGCCGGGCGACTGTCGCTTGCGCGTATGGTGCAGCTTATGGCGCATGGGCCTGCACGGGTTTATGGCGCAATCAACAAGGGGCGGATTGCCCTGGATTATGATGCTGATTTCACGATTGTCGATATGAAGAAAAAACGCACAATCGAGGAAAGCTGGATTACATCCCCATGTGGTTGGACGCCGTTTCATGGCTATTCCTGCCACGGGTGGCCGCATGCGACCGTTATTCGGGGCCGTATTGTCATGCGTGAGGATCAGGTTCTTGGACAGGCCACAGGAAAGCCGGTGTTTTTTCATTAAAGGTCGGTTGCATAGACCTGTGATCAATAAAATATTTCGGCACGCCGTCCGACGGATGACGGTTTCCTTCAGGAGATAAAACATGAATGGACGTGGGCGTATCCTGATTCTCAATCCCAATTCCTCAGCAAAGGTGACAGATGTAATCGAGGCGGGGATTGCTGGGATGCGTGGCATTGTTGCGCACGACATTGATGTCATTTGCCTGCCCGAAGGACCATTGGGTATTGCAACGCAGGCCGATGCGGACAGGGCGGCAGTGCTTGTTCAGGAAAAAATCCGCACTGAACCCGCCGATGCCTACATCATTTCGTGCTTCAGCGATCCTGGCCTGCTGGGCAGTCGTGAAGAGCATGCCGGGACAGGTCGTATCATTCTGGGATGCGGTGAAAGCGCGATTTTGCATGCCCTGACGCATGGTGATAAATTCGGCATCATTGCGTTATCGCCCCTGTCATGCATAAGGCAGGCACGGATCATACGCATGATGGGGCTGACGCAACGTTATGTTGGTAGCCAGTCGATTGACGCCAGTGCGGAAAGTGCGGCAACCCTTGCTGTCGCGGCGCGTATGATCCAGGCAGGTCGGCAGTTGATGGACAAAGGGGCAAACACCGTCATCCTTGGATGTGCGGGTATGGCGCATTTCTGTCCCATCCTTGAATCTGCGTTGGGCATTCCGGTGATGGAACCTACGATCGAGGCATTGGCAATGGCCATGGGGCGTATGGGATTGCGTCAGGCGCGTGCGCGGGAAGAACCGCAGCATGCTCAGCGGTCATGAACAATATTTTCCACTTCCCTGATGAACTGTCGGCTTACGCGCGTCAGGGAACGGTTTTCTGCCCACACGACGGATGCCATGACCGAAATTTCAGGAACGAATGGTCGTTGCGCCAGTGAATATTGTGATGAATCCGCCGTCAGGGGATCAACTACAGCCACGCCAACCCCTGCATTGGCAAGCGCGCATGCAGTCAGCCCATAGCGCACTTCCACCGCGAAATGCAGGTCCTGTTTTGACTGTCTGAAGGCATGTCGCAATGCATCGCCCAGTTTCGTTCCGTGTTCCAGCGCGATAAAGCGATGCCTGACAAGATCCTGGGGTGTGACAACCGAAAGTTTCATGAGTGGGTGCTCGGGCGGCATGACGCACACCATATGCCCCTTATAGACGACTTGTGATACAATGCCGGGATGTTCGGCAAATCCCATGACAAACCCGATTTCTGACCGGTGACTCAGGATATATTCTATAACATCCTCGTAACGATGCACGTCAAAAAAAGCCTTGAGGTTAGGCTTCTTTTTCTGGATCTGCTGGATTGCCTTTGCAACGACACCATAGCCTAGGGGAGGGGTCGCGACCAGGCGCAATTGCCCGATGCGGTTGTTCTTCAAATCTTCAATGCGCATCTCAATGCGTTTATGGATTTCGAAGATCGTTTCAGCCTCGTTGAGGAGGATTTTCGTTTCTTCGGTGGGGAAGATACGATTATTACTACGTTGGAACAGGGAAAAACCAACCTGTTCTTCCATGGTCTTGAGGGCGTTGCTAATCGCGGGTTGTGACAGCCCCAGCACCCGGCCCGCGGCCACGGTGGTATTGTAGCGCACAATCGCCCTCAGGATTTCCAGCTGCCTCAGGTTCACTTAAATACAACCTTTTACCATATGTATTGATGCTCAGGAATATTTTGAAAATAACCTGTCAAGAAAAACAATAAAAGTTTCTTGTTCTTGTCTTCTGCAAAAACACCTGCCGGATCATGTTGACATCACCCATCGGATACAGCCCGATAGGTGATGTCAATATACGATCATGGCCGCATCGTATTTCAGAGGCGATAGTCCGTACCCTCATTTTCAATCAGGCGCAGGCAGGCTTCCCATGCCATCTGTTCTATATCAAGCTGGACCTGTGCATCCGCTTGTGCGCCCAGATGAGCCTGTATGGAATGTGCGGGCACCACCAGTGGCGTATTCCCCGACTGTGCTGCAATCTGGATTTCGCAGGCGCGTTCCAGATTATAGATCCGGTTTACAGCTTCCGCCACAGTACGTCCCACGACGATCAGGCCATGATTGCGTAGGATCAGCGCCTTGTTCATCCCAAGGTCACGCGCCAGCGTCGTGCGCTCTTCACGTGACAGCACAAATCCTTCGAAATCATGATAACCCACGGCATCATGGAACATCATTGCCTGCTGACTGATGGGCAACAGGCCTTTGGCCTGCGCGGAAACGGCAGCGCCGGCACGGGTATGGGTATGGATCACGAACTTTACGTCCGGGCGCGCCTTGTGAATGGCGCTGTGAATATTGCAGCCAGCGAAATTCACCCGCAGATGGTCATTGCCGTGTTTGCGCTGCCCCTCTTCATCAATTTCGACCAGGTTGGTGGCCGTGACCTCATGAAACAGCAGGTCATAACGGTTGATGAGCAGCGTATCCGCCGTTTCCTCGATCCGTGCGGAGGAGTGGGTATGAATCAGGTCCGTAAAGCGGAAATGGTTCAGGATGCGAAAAATGGATGCAAGCTGCTGCCGGGTATCAAGTGAGGCGGGAACAGTCGGGAGGTTATTCCATACCATGCGGGCTCTCCATAATGGAAAGTGAGAAGATGTGGGAATGTCTGCTTTTGCCTGTTCATATATATAATCAGGCACGACGATTTTACGCGCAATATCGTTGCCGACAACGCGCAAATGGAAGATGCCCTATAATTTAAAATGACCTATTATCATTCCCTTTTATAGTTATGAATGGGGTAGTTTTTGGAAATTTTTCCAAGAATATTTTATAATCATTAGTTTTCCAAAACTACATGGTCTGGATCAGGCCACCATCGACACGAAGCGTGCTACCGGTGATGTAGGATGCCCTTCCGCTGGCGAGGAAGGCCACGGCATCCGCAAATTCATCTGCACGGCCATAGCGTTGCATGGGAATGGCCTGTTGCGATGCTGCGGCCACATCCTGTGGTGTGCATCCACGGCTGATGGCTGTAACGCGGTCAATCTGGTCCACGCGACGGGTATGGATGCGTCCGGGAATAACGGAATTAACGGTGATCCCGTCTGCCGCGACCTCCATGGACAGGGCCTTGGCCCACCCAATGACCGACATGCGCAATGCACTCGATAGCCCGAGCTGGGGAATGAGCTGGACAACACTCGAAGAGGCGATATTGATGATCCTGCCCCATGTCTGCTGGCGCATATGAGTCAGGGCCGCCTGTGCAATCTGGATGGGAACATTGACCATCGTTTCGAACTGCGCGCGCCAGGCTTGTGCATCCACGGCGGAAATGTCACCGGCTGGTGGACCACCACAATTGGTAATGACGATATCGATACCCAATGTCGGTATAAGGCCCAGCAATGTTTCGACCTGCGTGGGGTCGGAAAAGTCCACGGTATGGATATCTACCTGCGTCCGCGTCGTCTGCACGGACTGTCGCGCCTGTTCAAGGCGTGCTGTGGACCGGCCCGTCAGAACGACATCAACGCCTTCGCATGCCAGCGCCTGTGCGGAGGCAAGCCCCAGTCCCTGGCTGGACCCCATGATCAGTGCCCGACGTCCGCTGATATCCAGATCCATGATATGTCTTATCCATCCGTGTGCAAAAACAGCGTCATACCGATAAATTTTATCGTTACATGAAGTTTATGAGCATGTGGGTCAGTGTTTCGCAACCCGAAATGAAATCATCCATCCGCATGGCTTCTCGCGGATTGTGGGAACCATTCTGATTGCGCACGAAAATCATGGCCGACGGAACTCCCATAGCTGCAAAAACTGCCGCATCGTGCCCCGCCCCACTGGGTAATTGCATGAAGCCAACGCCCTGTGCCTTCATGATTGTGCAAAGCCGTGCTTCCCATTGCGGGTCCATCTGCACCGGGGGCGTCGTGTCCTTGTGTCCCATTTGGAACCGGACGCCACGCTGCGCAGAAATTCGGGCGCACTGGGCAAGGAATTCCGACTGGAAGCGTTCCAGCATCCCAGATGATGTGCTGCGGGCTTCAAAGGAAAATGACACTGTATCCGCGATCTTGGCGATGGCATGCGTTCGTGCATCGGTGCCGATACAGCCACTTGTCATGACCAGGTCTTCCCCATTGCGCAGATGTGCCTGCCAGTATTTTTCCATGGTCGAGAGCAAGTCCGCTGCCGCCAGAACGGGATCGTGTCGCAGGGCAGGGGGGGTAGAGCCTGAATGCCCGCTTTCACCCATGCAGGTAATGGAGGGATAGCGGAAATTGCCCCGGATGGCGCTGACCACGCCTAACGGGATGTCACATGTGTCCAGAACGGGGCCCTGTTCGATGTGCAGTTCGATCCAACCAGCCAGTGTGTGCGGATCAAGCAGGCATCTTCCATCCGCGATTGCGGTTGTATTAATCCCGCAGGCGCGCATGCACTCCCCTAACGGGCGGCCGCTACCATGCTGGCGCAATGCCAGGTCTGCCGATCCCAGTCGTCCGAACAGTGCTGACGACCCGAGGTAAGGTTTGCCAAAGGCCGCGCTTTCCTCTCCCCGCAGGGCATAGACCCTAAGGTTGCGATGTGGCCGCGCGCCCCGTGCATGGAGGGATGCAAGCGCGATAATGCCCGCGATGACACCGGCCGCGCCATCGTAATTGCCGCCCTGTGGCACGGAATCCATGTGCGAACCGCAGGCAAGGGCAGGCAGGGACGCATCTTTCCCCCGAAGAGAGATGACAAGGTTTCCTGCCGCGTCAGAAGCAGTGTCCAGTCCCATCTGACGCGCATGGCGCGCAATGATCCCAAGTGCCGCATTTTCCTGTTCTGTATAGGCCAGTCGGGTGATGCCGATGCCATCAGTCCCCTGCAGGCGCAGTTCTTCGAACATGTTCTGCGCAAGTTTCAGGCTGTCGGGGAGCAGGATGGACGGCGTAAGGCTGGTCATGTGCGATGGGAGTGTCTTTATTATCGGGTGGTCATGCATTGCATTATGCGTCCATATCGCAGCAGCGGGGGCTGGTCGCGTCGCGCAGGGCACCTGTCAATGCTGCCACCCGTGTGATGCTGCGGGCGTGGCAGAACCGGTCCAGCCCATCAAGGATATCGGTCATGGCCAGACTGTTAATAAAAGAGGCCGTGCCCACCTGTACGGCCACAGCACCAGCCAGCATGTATTCCACCGCATCGTCTGCGGTTGTAATGCCACCGCATCCAATGACCGGAATGGCCACGCTGCGGGCACATTGATATGTCTGGCGCAGTATGATCGGCTTTATCGCCGCGCCCGACAGGCCGCCCATAACATTGCCCAGACGCGGGCGGAATGTGCGGGTGTCGATGGACATGCCAAGGATGGTGTTCGCAACGACCACCGCGTCGGCGCCCGCCGCCTCCGCCGCGCGGGCAATCACGCTCATGTCATGGCAGTTCGGGGTCAGTTTTACCCACAGGGGCAGGTCTGTGGCTGCACGCAACGCCGCAACCACCTTTGTGGTGGCGTTGGCCTCCATGGCGAAAGCCTTGCCGTCAGCCTCGATATTGGGGCAGGAGATATTGGCCTCTATTGCATCGACGCCTGCAATACTGACGGCGCGGGCCAGTGTTGCAAACCCCGCCGCGTCGGGGGCAGATATGGAAACGATCAGTGGCGTACCCCATTGGGTGTAATGTGGCAGCGTCCGGTTGATGAAATCCTCGACGCCACATGAAGGAATCCCGATGGCGTTCAGCATGCCCCCCGTGGTTTCAGCGACACGGGGCAGGGGATTGCCGGCACGTCTTTCACGGGTGATGGTTTTGGTGACGATGGCCCCCAACCTGCGGATATCCATGACCTGGCCCAGCCCGTCGCCAAATGTGCCCGAAGCCGGCATCACGGGGCTGTCAAGGCGCAGGTTGCCGATCATGACCGACATGTCCGTCATGCCAGTGTCTCCCTGATGTCAAAGACCGGACCGTCAAGGCAGACACGCCTTGTCACAGTCCCATGGGCCGACGCAAAATCGCGGACGCAGCAAAAACACATTCCCAACCCACATGCCATCTGCTGTTCCAGCGCGACCTGTCCGGGAAGGTCGAATTCAACCGCAAGTGCCCGTAGCATGTGCAGGAGGCGTGAAGACCCACAGGTGAAAAGCGCATCGCACCGATCCGCCGAGATCAGCCCGCGTAATGCCTGTTCGATCCAGGCCGGATCGCTGTTGCCCTGCGTATCCGTAACCGGGATGACAGACATGCCGTTCATGTTAAATCGGTCTGCCGATACAATAAGTTCAGGACTGCGGGCCGACAGAATGGCGGTGACGCCAATGCCAGCTATGTGCGCAGCCTCGGCCAGCGGTGCGAGTGTGGCAAGCCCGACGCCGCGCCCGATTACGACGATATGGCGCAGGTGTCCGGCAAGATCGTATCCTTTTCCCAACGGTCCCAGAATCCTGATGGTATCGGATGGGAGCAGCGTGCTCAGGCCCCGTGTGCCGCTGCCTGTCACTTTATACAGAAACTGGATCTGTCCCGTCGCCGGGTCCGTGCCGTACAGGCTCATCGGGCGGCGCAGGTAGGGTGTTGCCCCATGGGCAGGTGGGCACTGCAACTGATAGAACTGACCCGGGGATGCGGCCGCGGCAAGGGGGGATGCCTGTATCACCAGATGCCAGTACTGTGCATTGACCGCCATGTTGGACAGGACCGTGGCGTCCTCTTCTGCGACTGTCGGGTGAAAGGCGGGGGCGGGGACGCCTGTTGCATGTTCCTGACCCGGTTCAGGATACAGATCATGGGAAAGGTGCTGTATGGTATGCGCCATGGCGGATCTGCTTTCCCATTTTGTTCATGATGCCCGTTCTGGATATCGGGAACCTGCGCGGCATTACTTGACAACATGAAAATCATTACGAAAAAAGGATATTATCGCTGGTGAGGATGTGCGCGATAGATCATAATATAGAGCGTCATGATGCTGTAATAGCATCACCTCCCATACGCAGTATCAGGTAGGGTTTCCCTTTGCCGGATGTGGAATGGAAAACGCCATGAAACGGAAACGCCTTAGGATACATGCGGCTTCCTTGCATTATTTCGATGCGGTCTGCCGGGCCGGCACGATACGCGAGGCTGCACGGCGATTGAATATCGCGTCATCTGCGGTAAACCGACAGATTTTACGTCTTGAGGAGGAAATTGGTGCTCCTGTTTTCCTGCGCCTCTCATCAGGATTGCGCCTGACGGAGGCAGGACAATTGCTGGCTGCACATATCCGTACGGTTCTGCGTGATGCGGAACAGGTTGCGTCGCGACTTGATGAATTACGTGGGCTGCGTGCGGGGCATGTGGAAATCGCCACTGTTGCGGGAACCTGTGCCTGCCTGTTGTCGGATACGATCACGCAGATGGCACAGGATTATCCGAAAATTACCGTGGGGGTAAGGATCATTGATACTCATGCCATTGCGGAAGCCATCGTCAATGGGGATGTGCATCTGGGACTGGCGTTTGAAGTGCCCCGCCAGCCGGAGATACATGCAATGCATGTCGCGCAATTTCCGCTTGGGGCCGTCATCCTGCCACAAAGTCCCATGGTCCAGAAAAAAATCGTAGATATAAGTGAGTTTTCAGAACACCCAATCATCCTTCCCAAAGAAAATTTTGCCAACCGCAAACAGGTTCATTCTCTTTTGTTCAAGGCAGGAATGGAGGATTGGGGACAATATGAATCCGGTTCGATCGACCTGATGAAACAACTTGTATTACGTGGTCTGGGCGTTGCATTCATGACGCGGATTGGTATCGAGCCTGAACTTCGTCAGGGTCTTCTGGCGCATGTGCCGCTGATGCAGGGGGATATGCCGATACGCAGTGAACTCGGATTGTTTGTCCATGCATCTTCACCATTACCGGTGGCGGCAGGTCTGTTCGCAGACAGGCTGATGGCCATAATCGACCGCGAGTATGAGGCCACGCACACCAGCGCAAAGGAATGAATATACCCCCGACCGAATGTCAGTCGGGATCAGCATTCCGTGCGTCGCTGTTGCGGGGGATAAGGAAGATGGTGGTGATGAGGTCGATGATATAGATGCCAGATAGTACCTTAAGCGCAGTATCAAACGACATGTAAACCAGTAATGCCCCAAAAAACATCGGCCCAAAACCACCCAGCGCCCGACCCACGCTCCAGATCACGTTTTGTGCAGTACTGCGGGCATAGGTTGGAAACAGGTCGGTAATCAGGGCACCATATCCCCCCATCATGCCGTTAATGAAAATGCCGGATACAAATCCCCCCACCAGAAGTTCGGTTGGGGTACGCAGCATTGTATAAAGCAGGACGGTAACAATGGCCCCGACCTGATAGATCAGGAAGGTTGGTTTACGCCCGATCCGGTCGGCAATTTCGCCAAAGGCCCAGACACCAAGGATCATGCCGCATACTGAAACGGCCGTCCAGATCCCTGATACATTCAGTGTGAAGTGGTAGACTTTCATCAGATAGGACGGCACCCAGATGATAATGCCATAATATCCGAAATTCTGTACTGTACTCAGGATCAGTATGGCCAGGCTGCGTTTGGTGCTTTCCACCGTATGGAACAGCGCCTTCAGCGGGAAATGCGGTATGCCCGTTTCCTTGACTTCGGCAAAGGCCTGGGATTCAGGGACTGTGCGCCGGATCATGAACGACGCCACCGCAGGCAGGCCCCCAATGATGAACATGCCGCGCCATCCTACATAAGGCAGCAGGAAAGGGGTAAGCAGGGCAGCAAATAAAACCCCGAATTGCCAGCTCATCCCCACATAGGACGCGATCCGTGCACGTTTTTCACGTGGATAGGCCTCGGTCGCGAGCGTCATGCCCACACCAAATTCACATCCCAGCCCGATTCCAGCGCAGAAACGATAGATGAAAAGATCCTTGAACCCCACCGAGAACGCACACAGGAAGGTGAAGAAGGAAAAGACCAGTATGGAAATGCTCAGAACCCGGGCACGACCGAAATAATCCCCGGCGATTCCAAAGACCGATCCCCCCAGCGCCCCGCCAATCAGCGTCCATGTTACAAGAGATCCGCTTTGCGCGGTCGTCAGGTGCAGCGCCGTTGCAAGCGGTGTAAGAATGAACCCCAGCATCAGCAGATCGAAACCATCAAGCGCATAGCCGGACATGGCGGCGAACAGGGCACGTTTCTGGTTGGTCATGCGATACGTCCTTGGCAGGTGGAATGGTCGGCCCATCATAACTTTGTCGCAACAAAAACGTGGGTGTAACCAGACGATGGAATTCGTGCAAACACGGGGAGGGGAGGTAGATCAGGTTCGCATGTCAGCAAAGTAGATGAAAATATGTTAGATTTCATAGAAGTATAAAAATGTCGATATGATTTGTAAATAAACTGCATGCCCATAACCTATGATAATGCGCGTGTGCCTATTAATCATTGTGATGGAGGGGATATGTTGCGTATCTGCCACGTCTATCCCCCCGATCGTGGTTGTTGGCTGACGCTGCCTTCGTGCCCTGCCGGGCGCCATGATCCTGTGTGCCTGTATGATCAAGATGACAGTCCAGCATCGCATGATCCGCCATGGGCCGCAGATAGTCCCGGTAGACGGACAAGGGCCGAAGCCTATATCATATAGTGTGAAAAGGTTTGCCAACAGCGCATAACACCCTGCGTCAAAAGGACTTTTCACGCGATATTGAGCACGAAAGACTTTGTCTGGTGAGAGTGTCTATATACATTAGTATATAGACAAGCGCGGCAAATAGTCTGCCATCCGGCAAAAGCGGCTTATACACCTGACGTGATCTGCGCTTGGTTGTCAGGATGGCCTGCTATATGGCCGATAAAATATATCCGGAGGTCACGGTATAACCATGCTTTACCAGACAATAAATCCGTATACGGAAGAAATTCTCAAGACATTCGATTTACATTCGGATGCGCAGCTTGCAAATATTATCACAAATGCTGATGCAACATATACTAATATCTGGCGCAAGAAGAGCTATGCAGAGCGCAGCGCCGTTCTGCACCGGGCTGCGGAACTCATGCGGCATAATCGCGATGCGTTTGCAACCCCCATTACCGTGGAAATGGGCAAGCTGTTCCGTGAAGCCCAGGCGGAAGTGGATCTTAGCGCGGATATCCTTGATTATTATGCCGATAATGCTGAAAAATTCCTGGCTCCCGTCAACTTGCAGGTTGATGATGGCGAGGCGACGATCCTGAATCAGCCGATTGGCATCATCTTTTGTATTGAACCGTGGAATTTCCCTTATTATCAGCTTGCGCGCGTTGTCGGGCCAAACCTGATGGCGGGGAATGTGCTGATCGTGAAACATGCGCCTGGCGTGCCGCAATGTGCTGTCATGTTTGAAGACCTTCTGGCCGATGCTGGTGCACCCGCCGGGGCCTATACCAATGTCTTTATCACCAATGAGCAATCGGCAACGGTTGTGGCGGACCCGCATGTGCGTGGCGTTGCCCTGACCGGAAGCGAGCGTGCGGGCAAGGCCGTTGCCGCCGAAGCGGGTAGCGCATTGAAAAAGAACACGATGGAACTTGGCGGAAGCGATGCTTTCATCGTATTGGATGATGCAGACCTTGATATCGCGATCAAATGGGCGGTATGGGGCCGGATGAACAATACGGGGCAGTGCTGTGTCGCGGCCAAGCGTTTCATCGTTCATGAAAAGGTTGCGGACACCTTTACTGCCCGTTTCAAGGCAGAGCTTGAAAAGCTGGTGGCTGGTGATCCCATGGATGAAAAGACAACACTCGGGCCGCTTTGCAGTGAAAGTGCGTTGAAACTTGTGCTGGGGCAGATTGAAAGCGCAGTCGCGCACGGAGCCCGCATTGTTACTGGTGGCAAGCGTATCGCGCGTTCGGGCTATTTCATACAGCCCACAATCCTGGAAAACATCAACAAGGATAATCCGGCCTTTCATCAGGAATTTTTTGCACCGGTAGCCATGATTTTTCGCGTACCTGATGAACAGGCCGCAATTGATCTTGCCAATGACTCCCCCTATGGGCTTGGTGGTTCTGTCATTACGACGGATATAGAACGCGGCAGGCATGTGGCCGCCCAGATTGAAACGGGAATGGTTTTTATCAACCGTTCGACGTGGACGGCTCCGGGTCTTCCGTTCGGCGGGGTCAAGAATTCCGGTTATGGTCGTGAATTGTCCTCACTGGGTATCGAGGAATTCATTAACAAAAAACTGGTGCACACCCCGGCATAAGCGCGCATTCAACCTGTCTGTCATGGCTGTGAATGACGAAGCAATCTTGGGTAAGGTTTTTCCAAACCTTTGCAAGGTGGGGCGTTTTCAAAAGACAATATCTGGTGCCCCCCCCAAAAAAAAACTCCCGCGGCAATCACCGCGGGAGGTCCGATTTTTTGCAATGCCGACGCAATGACCGGCCATGCGCATCAGAAGGGGGCGTCAATGTCCACAATGTTGATCAGCTTGTGGTTGACAAACTCCTTGATGCCCAATCCGACGAGTTCACGTCCATAACCAGAGCGGGCGATACCGCCAAATGGCAGGTCTGCCTTGGGCACGAGGGGATGATTGATGAACACCATGCCGGTACGGATGGCGTGGGCCACCCGTGTTCCACGGGCTTCGTCACGGGTAAAGACCGATCCGCCCAGCCCGTAAGGAGAGTCATTGGCGATGCGGATGGCATCGGCATCGTCCTTTGCCCGGTAAATCTGGGTGACGGGACCAAAGAATTCCCAATGACGGGCGGCATTCTTTTCATCAAGGTTCGACATGAGCAGCGGTTGGAAAAATGCGCCCTTTTCAGGCACCGGTGCCCCGATGACTTCGACCTTTGCACCGTGATCCATCGCCCGCGTCACCTGATCGCGCAGGTCATCTGCTGCGGCCTGAGAGGACAGGGGCGCAAGCGTGGTGGCAGGGTCCATCGGGTCGCCCGCCTTCAGGGCTGCAACGCCTTCCTTGTAAAGTGCAAGGAACTGGTCATAAATTGCGTCGGCCACGATCAGGCGTTTGGCTGAAACGCAGACCTGTCCAGCGTTCCAGTGACGACCGATAACGGCCCAGTGGGCGGCCTTTTCCACGTCGGCATCGTCAAGCACCACAAAGGCGTCTGCCCCGCCGAGTTCCATGGTCGCCTTCTTCAGTGCCTTGCCCGCAATCCCTGCGATGACTGTGCCTGCACCTTCTGACCCCGTCAGGGCAACACCGCATACGCGTGGATCGTTCAGGATCATGGCGGTATGGGGACGTGCCGCGTACAGGTTGCGGAACAGGCCCTTGGGCAGGCCGGCTTCGACCATCAGCGTGTCGAATGCCGCCGCACACTGCGGCAGGTTGGACGCATGCTTGAGCAGGACGGCATTCCCGGCCGAAAGCTGCGGCGCAATGATACGCACGACCTGATAGAAGGGAAAGTTCCACGGCTCGATCGCCAGCACAATGCCCAGCGGTTCATGGACCAGGACGGCCTTGCCTTCGGCGGGATCGGCAACGGGCAGTATCTCGGGCTTCAGCAGTTCTTCGGCATATTTTGCATAATATTCAAAGATTTCCGCCGAAAGGATGACTTCCTTCTTGGCCTCTTCAAACAGCTTGCCCATCTCCAGCGTGCCAAGGCGGGCATATTTGTCAATGTCGCGACGCAGGATGGCGGCGGCAGCGTTCATGACCTTTGCGCGTTCGGCAAATGAGGTGTTGCGCCAGGATTCAAATGCGGCATGTGCTTCCGACAGGGCGGCCTGCACTTCGGCATCTGTGGCGTCGGGGAAGGTCGCGACGACCTCGTTGGTATAGGGATTGGTTGTTGCGTAAGCCATTTTCAGTCCTCGTATCTGTCAATTCGTTGCGTCCGGCATGTGATGCCGGACTGTATCCCGATGGTCCCTGCCAACAGGTCAGGCGGCGGCTTCGAGTATCCGACGGCTGACGTCAAGGGTAATATCGCCGTTTTCACCCAGATGGGTCATGCCGTGGTCCTCCAACTGCTGCACCAGGTCGGTAATGCCTTGCGCACCGATGTCATAGGCGGACAGGCGGGTCGGCACACCAAGGTTTTTAAAGAATTCCTCCGTCTTGCGGATAACCGCATTGATCCGCTCATCTTCCGTTCCATCGGTCAGGTTCCATACCCGTACTGCATACTGAAGCAGTTTGGCACGCTTTTCCTCGCGACGCACCTTCAGCAGGGCAGGAAATACCATGGCCAGCGTCCGGGCGTGGTCAATGTGGTATTTTGCCGTGATTTCGTGCCCGATCATATGCGTGCTCCAGTCATGTGGCACCCCTGCGCCGATCAGGCCATTAAGCGCCAGTGTCGCCACCCACATGAGGTTGGAGCGCAGGTCATAATCATCGGGTGCCGCCATGATACGTGGCCCGATTTCCACAAGGCTGGAGAGCAGCCCTTCGGAAAAGCGATCCTGCGCCATTCCGTCCACAGGATAGGTCATGTACTGTTCCATCACATGGACGAAAGAGTCCACAACACCGTTGATAACCTGCTTCATCGGCAGGCTCATGGTGCGTGTCGGGTCAAGCACGGAAAAGCGTGGGTAGACCAGGGGATTGGAAAACAGGAGCTTATCCCCAGTGGACTGCCGTGAAATCACGCTCATGCAGTTCATTTCAGACCCCGTGGCAGGCAGGGTGACCACCGTGCCCAGTGGCAGGGCCTTGGTCGCGGCTGTGCCTTTGCTGGTCAGGATGTCCCATGCCTCACCTTCATATGGGACAGCGGCAGCGACGAACTTGGTCCCATCCATGACAGAGCCCCCACCCACGGCAAGCAGGAAGTCGAGCCCTTCTTCACGCACCATGGTTACGGCCTTCATCAGGGTTTCATAGGTGGGATTGGCCTCGATGCCACCGAATTCCCGAAAGGTCCGGCCACCGAGGGCGGCGCGTACCTCGGCAAGCGTCCCGCTGCGCTCGGCGCTTGAACCGCCATACAGGACGAGGACACGGGCCTGGGGTGACAACTGATCATCCAGACGGCCAATCATGCCTTTGCCGAACAGGACACGTGTTGGGTTATAGAATTCGAAATTCTGCATCATGCACCTATTAGACCGGTCGTATTTAGTAGATCGGTCATCTATTAAAATCCTGTTGCAGGACCTTTTGCCCCATGCACCAGGATCAGATTTCCAGAAGTCGCCTGCTGGCCTGCCACGCATGGTCAAAAGGCGGGGAACTGTGTGTGATCTTGACCATCAGCGTTGATCCCAGCCAAAGCTGGTACAACGATGACGCCAGCATTCCGGCAGGTTGCGTGCTGCCGATGGAGCCTTCTTCCTGCCCGATGGCGATGACCGTGCTGATCCGCTCGATAACGGTGGCAGTACCAATTTCAAGGATGGCACGCATACGTTCGGACAGGTCAGACACTTCTGCCGCCAGTTTTACAATCAGGCATTTGTTCCCGACCTGTCCGTCGATATGGGTATCACGCCAGAACTGACAGTATCGGGTAATCCGCTGTGCGGCATTGCCGTCGCGGTTCCTGAGGATATCGTCTATCCTGATCAGGTATTCTTCCACATAGGTCCGCAGGAGTTCTTCGCCAAAGGCTTCCTTTGATTCAAAGTAATGATAAAATGACCCTTTGGGAATGTCCGCGACATCAAGGATCTGCGCCAGGCCGACGGCCGAGAAACCACGCTGGCCGATCAGTGGTTTTGCTGCCTGCAATATGTGCTGCCGGGCAGCGCGATGTTTCTCTGCGATCTTCATGTCAGCTTATATAAAAGAGGATATATCCCCTGTCCACTAAAAATTAGACCAGTCGTCTTTTTTGTGGGCGGGTTCAGATCGCATGCCGGGCCATGATATCCCCCATGAGAGTGCCGACCAGATGTGTAAGACGTGAGAGCTGCCGGGTGCGGTCATGTACCAGGGCCAGCGTCAGGTGCGGCATGTCGGTGCCGACAAGCGGTACAAAGGCCAGATCCCCGCGTGCCACTTCGGACATCACGTCAAGGGAACTCAGAAAACAGATCCCGATACCTGTGGTGACAAGGGAAATGATCATCTGCACATTGTTTGCCCGGGCGGCCACAGCCGGAACGATCCGGCCTGCCTCCATAAGACATGTGAACATGGCGGCCAGTGCCAGCGGCTGTTCCGGCGCAATCATGGGATAGGTTGCGCATTGCGCCAGTGTGACGGCGCCATGTCGTGCCAGTGCGTGATCGGGCCGACAGGCAAAGCCAAGGGGAAAGGACATGCGTCGGATTATGACAAGGTCGCGTGTTTCTTCAGGGTCCAGCACAAGGGCGAGATCCCCTTCGCCAGACAGCAGGGTCGGACAGATCTGTCTGTTGTCGCGGATGTTCATGTCCAGAATCACGCCTGGATGGCTGTGTTTCATGCGGTTAACCAGTTCGGGCAGGAAGGTGCGTGACAGCGCCTCTGGCGCCAGCAGGTCAACCTGTCCACGCCGTATGCCCTTCAGGTCATCTATCTGGCGGTTGAGGTCGTCAAGATCCTTTCCCCATCGTCTGGCGCATCCGTACAGCAGCTCTCCTGCCGCCGTCAGGCGCATGCCGCTGGGCAGGCGTTCAAAAAGTGGCGTCTGGAGCTGTTTTTCCCCCAACAGGATATGCCGGTTGATGGCGGAGCCGGCGATGCGGAGTTCTTCTGCCGCCTTACGTATGGATTTATGGCGCGCAACCGCCAGGAAATAGACAAGGAAGCGGGAGAACGGTTGCATGTGTGCTTATTTTGAGAATGGGAAATGATCAATTATGATATATCCGAGATCACATTGGTTGTGAAATGATCTTTCTCCAGATCCGCTGGACACAGTCCGGCGACCCTTCAGGAGGACCCGCCGTGACCACGACCACCCGCCCATGCCCGCCCAACAGCCCTGCCAATATCCTGCCACGGAACATGACGTTCGATGTGGATGACTGGAATATCCTTGCCAGATGCTGGTATCCGGTGGCCCTTGTGCGGGATCTGGGGGCGCAGCCGCTGTCCATGACATTGCTGGATGCCCCACTGGTTATCTATCGTGCGGGGGAAGGTGATATTGTGATTGCCGATGACCTGTGTCCCCATCGGGGCGTTCCACTCAGCATGGGGAAAGGGGATGGCCAGACGGTGGCGTGCGCGTATCATGGTTTCCGTTTTGGTGCGCAGGGGCGGTGTGTAAGGGTGCCGGCGCACCCCGACAGTGCCATTCCGTCGAAGCTGAACCTGCGTACCTATCCTGTGGCCGAACGTTATGGTCTGATCTGGACATGCCTGCGGCCGGAAGGCGAAGTGCCGGAAATCCCGCCCATGCCACACTGGGACGATCCTTCCTATCAGCAGATCAACTGTCCTTGGATCGATATCGCCGGTTTTGCCGGACGGCAGGTCGAGGGGTTTATTGACGTGGCCCATTTTGCCTTTGTCCATACCGATACGTTTGCCGACCCGGAAAATTCGGTCGTGCCCCCATACAGGACAAGGCTGACCCCTGACGGGTTTGAGGCGGAATACCGTAGCAACGTGGGGAATTACCCCATTGGCGTGACCGACAGGGGACGACCGGGTTTTGAATGGTTACGGCATTTCCGGGTCCATGTACCATTTACCGCAACATTGGAAATCCATTTCCCCGATAATGGGCGCCTTGTAATCATGAATGCGGCATCCCCTGTATCTGCGCGCAAGACGCGGATGTTTGCACCGATGTGTCGTAATTTCGACAAGGAATTGCCGCTGCAGGATGTCTACGATTTCAACCTGAGGGTTTTCGAAGAAGATCGTGCCCTGGTGGAGGCGCAGAGGCCCGAGAACCTGCCGCTTGATGTCACGCTGGAGGCCCATGTGATGGCGGACCGCAGTTCTATTGCCTATCGCCGTGCCCTGCGCACGATGGGGCTAAGCCAGTTTTTCACGGCGTGAAGGTAGCTGTGGCGATGTCTTCCCTGTTTCCTGTCCTTGTTGAAAGTGTCACGTTAGAAGGGGCCAGGTGCGTGCGCCTGCGTCTGGTGGCGCGCGCGGATGATGAAAACCTGCCAGGGTTTGAGCCTGGGGCGCATGTGGATATCATGACGCCGTCTGGCCTGATCCGGCAATATTCGCTGTGTGGTTCAGCGGATGATACTTCTGCTTATGAAGTGTGTATCAAGCATGACAATGCCACATCACGTGGTGGGTCAGCATCATTATGCACCCAAGTCAGCCCCGGCATGGAATTGCAGATATCCAGCCCGCGCAATGCGTTCACGTTGCCTGAGGCACGACGATATTCGCTTGTGGCGGGTGGGATCGGCATTACGCCGCTATTGCCGATGCTGCTGCGCCTTCAGCGTAACAATGCAGAATGGGAATTGCACTATTACACACGGGAACCGGAACAGGCCCCGTTTGCAGATATGCTCCGCAACAGTTCGTATCAGGAACATGTCCATTTCAGACGAAGCCTGCGGGAGGGATATCCCGATTGCCTGAACATACCTTCACCCGATACGGCAATCATGCTGTGTGGGCCAGATGGGTTCATGAATGCCGTTTCTTCTCATGCTGTTGCTGCGGGCTGGCGCGCAGAGCAGATCCATACTGAATATTTCCGTCCCGCAGAGTCCTCCCATAGCCTTATGGACCAGCCATTTGAGGTTGTGTTGGCCCGATCCGGGCAAACCATCCGGGTCCAGGCAGGACAGAGTATCGCATCCGCCCTGCTGGCTGCGGGGATAGAAATCGATCTGGCATGTGAGCAGGGCATGTGTGGTGCATGTATCGTCCCGCTTCTGGCCGGGGTGGGCGATCATCGTGACGTGGTGCTGACACAAGAAGAGCAGGGTGGTCACATTGCCCTATGCTGTTCACGTAGTCGCACCCCTTCGTTGACTCTTGATCTGTGAGCGCACGAGCCTGTCCGACAGAGTGTAGATTTCAAAAACATTCTTATAATATATATCTTTTATAAATTATATATTCCTGTCGTAAAAAAACGGGACCGCATTGTGCGGTCCCGTTTCGCTGTGTCTGCAAGAGACCAGACGATCAGTTCGTATTATCCAGTGCATAGACCACGAGGTCATCCGTCACCGGTGTCATCATGAAGTGGTGTCCACCCGCCATGATGGCAACATACTGCTTGCCTTTATATTCATACGTCATGGGTGTGGCCTGCCCACCACCGGGCAAGACGTCATTCCACACTTCCTTACCTGTATGGATATCAAAGGCATGGATCATGTTGTCGGTTGTTGCCGCAACAAAGATCAGGCCACCGGCTGTGATGACCGGTCCACCATTGTTGGGCGTCCCGATATTCAGCGGCAGGTGCGTCGGCAGGCCAAATGGTCCGTTGGCACGCGCACTGCCCAACGGGCGCTGCCACAGTACTTTTTGGGTGTGCATGTCGATGGCTGTAATCATGCCATAGGGCGGCCGATTACACATCATGCCGGTATATTCATCCCAGAAGGGTGAAACCACGATACCATACGGGGTTTCGGCCATGGCGCCTGCGCCCTCTGCCCCACCGCCACCGGGTTTATAGTTGGGGTCATCCACCGGCATCAGGCCCAACTTATCGGCCTTCTTGCGGCTGACCAACTGGTCATACATCGGTGTATTGTTCCAGTTGGCGATCAGGATTCCGCTCTTTTCGTCATATGCCACACTGCCCCAGTCGGATCCCCCATTATAGCCTGGATATTCCAGCCACGGCTTATCGATGCTTGGCGGCGTGAATTCACCCACATAATGGGCACGACGGTATTTCAGGCGGCAGTAAAGCTGATCAATGGGGGACATACCCCACATATCGGTTTCCTTGAGCGGGGCGAAGCCAAGGCGTGGCATCCCCACCGACCAGGGCTGTGTGGGGGCACGCGTATCATCCGGGACCATGCCAGGAGAGGGCGCAGGGCGTTCTTCCACCGGCAGCACCGGATCACCTGTACGGCGGTCGAGTACAAAGGTCTGTCCGCGCTTGGTGGGCATAATCAATGCCGGGACCGTGGAGCCGTCAGGTCTGGTGAAATCCATCAGTGTGGGCTGCGACCCGATGTCGTAGTCCCATACGTCCTTATGCACAGTCTGGAACACCCAGCGTGGCTCGCCCGTTTTGACATCGATCGCGACAACGGCGGAGGAAACCTTGTTTTCCTCCGGGCTGCGCATGGCGCTGTAATAATCGGCCGCCGAATTTCCGGTGGGCACATAAACCAGCCCCAGTGCATTGTCGCCGATCATGGCTGCCCACGAATTGGGGGTGCCACGACTGTAATGTTCGCCTTCCTTTGGTTCTCCATGTTCATGCGGGCGATTGACATCCCATGCCCACAGGAAGCGCCCGGTTTCGGCATCATATCCACGGATCACCCCAGAGGGGGCCCAGCGGCGCTGACCGTCAAGAATTTCCTGATTGGTGATGATCGCACCGTTGACGATGGGCGGCGGCGCAGTTTCAGCCACGAAACCGGGCACCGACTCACCCATGCCTTTCATCAGGTTGACCATGCCGTGCCAGCCAAACCCTTCACACACTTTGCCATCCTCGCTATCTACCTCGATCAGGCGTTCATCCAGCGTGGCTTCTAGGATACGGTGATGGCAATGCTCGCCTTCGGGCACGGTCGAGGACGTGTAGTACACAACTGCTTTGCATGCCGCCGTATAGGGAATGCTTTCATATTTCTCGTTGGCATGGAAGTGCCAGATTTCCTTGCCTGTGGCCGGGTCGATGCGCATCATGTCATTCAGTGCGGAACACATGTACAGCCCGTCTCCCACCTTGATGGGGGTGGTTTCGGCGGCCCATTTGTTCACCTGCCCCGGACCAGGCTTGCTGCCGGTGTGATAGATGAAGGCACGCTTCAGATGGCCGATATTTTGTGGCGTGATCTGGTTAAGCGGGGAAAAACGGGTCGCCCTGTCATCACGGCCATAGCCGGGCCAGTCATCATGCGCCGGATTTGCCGTGACCTGTTCCACCATCGGGGTGGCTTCGCTGGGCTCGGCAGGTGGTCCGTCTGGAATGTTTGCGGCATTGACGCCCGGCCCCTGCGGCGCGTTGGGGGATGGTGCGGAAAATGCATCAGCCAAGGGGGCTGGTTCCGTGGGCGGGACCGTGGCGTTGTCCTTGCCGGGTGGCTGCTCGGCAGGGGGAACCTGCGCCAGGGCGACCGTACAGGACATGCCTGCGATGATTGTGGCGCCCAGCAGAAAGGAACGCAGCATCGGGGGGGTAGACATCATGCAATCTCCCGCACGTTAAGGGTACGCGCGTTCTGTATACGACGCAGGACTGGCAGGCTTAGCAATACGCCAATAGCCAGCAGGGTGGGGCCGAATACACGCGGCAACAGGCCCCAGCCGTCAAAACCGACTTCCCACAATGCCCACAGCCATGTGAACGCGACCGCCGCGAGGTAAAGCATACCCCCAGCAACCCGGCCCATGGCCATGAGAATGCCTGCCACCGTTACGGCAAGGCCAACAATGATGTAGTACCAAGACCCACCAAGGAACGCGAGTTCCGCACCCATATAAACAAGTGGCAGGCCCAGTAAGGTGATAATGATCGCAAGCCCAAGCGTCGCCCATCCACCGGCGGTTTGGGGGACTGTGAAAGCGGACATGATGGATGTTCCTCCAGTATTGGTGATGCGGAGGCTAATCCCACCTTTACTGAACGTGAAAAAACGAAGTCGTGAAAATGGTCACGAGTTTATGAGTATTGTTACTGCGTGAACTGTATTCCGCCAAAAAACCACGTATTTCATTCCATTTTTAACAGACAGACCTGCGGTTTTCGCACGGTTCCAAGATTGTTATTATTTTTTTATCTATGGAAGGAACTATTTTGAATTCAGAATAATATAGGAGACGTTAACCTTTTGGTCTTGGTCGGTATCATAAAGACCAATTAGTCTATTCCCTGACGGGGGTCACAGGAAATCAATAACCTGTAGTCTATTTTTTCCTGTCATCGCATTGTCGGCTGCCACAGTCCATGCAGGGACAGTATATTCATTCCCCGATCTGGAAAAATAAAAATTATTTTGTATATTTTATTTATACATTGTGAAATTTAAAATAAATATGTATATTATAAATAAAAATGGAAGAAATTTCTGGTATATGTCATCAGGTAATGATGGGTGATATATAACCATAATATCACAAGACCGTTTCATGGATGGCTGTGAAACTACGAATCATTTTCTAAAATATAATAAATATGGGTATGATATCGCCCGACAGTAAGAAAAATAAAGTTTTCTCAAAGTCGCTCTATCAAAGATAGGCGGTTCTTTTGAAACTTCACTCGGGAGTTTTCTGCGTCATTATCATTCACCCAACCAGGTTTGCATCTGAACTGGCGATTTCCTGCTGGATAATACCAACAGTTTGGTGGGGGGCGTGCAGAAACCGAAGCAAGCGGTGGTGTGCAATCATACATGATTGCAATCACGCGTAAGGCATGGATTTTTCTGGAATCCACGGCTTGCAACGGTCTGTTTTCAGGTCGATCAGGAACATTATTCCCGCACTGATCCGTGCCCTTATGACCTTGTATGTAGTCAATGTGTTTGAGTCAGCAGCATGGCTACATGAAAACTCTTGTGCAGGAAAGGCGCCAACCCTCTGGCCCATTATCTGGGCAAGAGGGCGTCCTGTCCTTTATGCAAGCTTTTTTGTGATTTCAGCGACATGCTGGCCAAGGAATGTTGCACCGTCACGTTCATTCGCACTTGGCTGCCGGGAGCCGTCGCCTGCGGCAATCGTTGTGGCGCCATAAGGAGAACCGCCGGTCACTTCATCAAGCTTGAGCTGGCCTTGGAAACTGTAGGGAAGGCCAGTAATAATCATGCCATGGTGGATCAGGTTCGACATCAGCGAATAAAGAGTGGTTTCCTGCCCACCATGCTGGGACGCGGTGGAGGTGAATACCGCACCTACCTTGCCGATCAGGGCCCCACGCAACCACAGACCACCGGTCTGGTCCCAAAAATTGGCCATCTGTGCCGGCAGGCGACCAAAGCGGGTGGGCGCACCGAGGATGATCGCGTCGTAATCCGCCAGTTCATCAATTGTCGCGATGGGGGCATCCTGTTCAACCTTGAAATGATGCGCACTGGCTACCTCTGGCGGAACAAGTTCAGGAACCCGCTTTACATTGGCTTCCAACCCTGCAGAGCGGACACCGTCTGCCACTGCATTGGCCATTGTTTCAATGTGACCATAGGATGAATAATAAAGCACAAGAACTTTGGGCATGGTTGAGACCTCTTGAGGATAGCATATGAACAGGATTTGCAGGCAACGTGCAAAGCCCCCCGATCATATATCCTTGCTTGCATCAGAACAGGCTAAATCCGGAAATGATGTGTTTCCATAAATTATTCCATTCCTTATTGAAGAATGACATGTAAATTCTATACCAGTTTTTGGAATGATTTTTACAGGCATTAAAAAATCGTGGTTGTTAAAAATCAATATAAAATAAAGATATTCATCAAAAAATTTTATGTTTTTGACAGCGGTATTTCCAAACGACCTTTTAGCCTCCAACCATAAACTACTTGGCAAAAGTTTTGTTTGCCCGGTTCCGCTGGGCAGTGCACTTATGCGTAAGAAAAGCGAGTAGAGTTTGCACGGCAGGGAATCGCCCGTGGCATGTGGGGAATACGGCATGAACGATCCCCGCTGTTGGGCTCCAGTCGGGCAGAACTGGTGCCAGATGCCAGGTCTCTATATCGCGTCAGATCATCATGATGGGAAACTGCACAATTCCTACCCCAGCAGGGCGGCTTCACGCAGGATGGTCATGTCATCCGTGCCAACCAGGGAAGGGGAATGGTGGCGGTCTGTCACGGCAGCTTTTCCAATAGCAATGAATGCATTCCCCGGATCGGTTTGAAAATCGAGAGAGGGGTATCCGTTCAGGTCTGCGGTGGCAAGAAGACCATAGTACCTGTGCCGGGTTGCGACAGGGCATTGTATGCTGGTGTCAAGCGTGTGCATCACAAGATAAGGGAATGCCTGTGGGGGAGGGGACAGTACACGGTATGGTAGATTTTTTGAAAAAGATCTATTTGAATGAAAGTGGATCGAAAAAACTTTCCCCAGGATAGCTGCCATGCAGGACAAAATCCGGTGCCACGCGCATAGACGTGTGCAGCACAGGACCGATAATCCTGTTAGGGTAGTGAGACCTTAATAATGAAAGCAGGAATTACCATGCGGGATAATACGCTTTTCTCACTTGCGGGCAAACGGGCGCTTGTTACCGGCGCTTCGCGTGGTATCGGGCTGGCACTGGCCCGGGGGCTTGGGCAATACGGTGCGAAAATCGTGTTGAATGGTCGCACGCGTGAACCGTTGGAGGCAGCGCGCATGGTGTTGGATGGGGACGGGATTGAGGCTGTTACAGCCCGGTTCGATGTGACGGACCAAGATGCCGTCATCGCCGGTGTTGAGGCGATCGAACGTGATCATGGTCCCATTGATATCCTGATCAATAATGCTGGAATCCAGCGTCGCGCACCGCTGGAACAGTTCAGCCGTAAGGATTGGGATGCGCTGATTGCGACCAATCTCAATGCGGTCTTTTTCGTAGGGCAGGCCGTGGCGCAACATATGTTGCCGCGCAAGCAGGGTAAGATCGTCAATATCTGCTCAGTCCAAAGTGAACTCGCACGTCCTGGGATCGCGCCGTATACGGCAACCAAGGGGGCGGTAAAGAACCTGACAAAGGGAATGGCCACAGATTGGGCGCGGCACGGGTTGCAGGTCAATGGGCTGGCGCCTGGGTATTTTCAGACGGAAATGAATGAAAATCTTGTTGCTGATAAGGATTTTACGAAATGGTTATGTCAGCGTACCCCTGCGGGGCGGTGGGGACGGGTGGATGAACTTGTCGGGGCGGCAGTGTTTCTCTCCTCAGAGGCATCAAGTTTCGTAAATGGACATATTCTGATGGTCGACGGTGGTCTTACGTCATCAGTATGAGGTAAATAATTAGTATAAAATTGTAGGTATTTTATAAATATTCACGAAATATCGTATTTTTATGAATTCAAGGATTGCGGCATTCAAAGAGATTTCAAACCTATCGGACATAAGGGGATGTTTGAAAACAAACCTTTTATAAAAAATAGAAAAATATTTCTGGAGTTGCCTTTTGATCGAAAAAGGGGGGGATTTCGAAGATTTTTGAAAAAGACTCACCAAAAACTTTTATTATCTCAAGATTTTATCGGACTTATCTTTTCAAACAGTCTCTAAGCGTATCCGTTGGGGTCAAGCGGCTTTGAACGCCAAAATGAGCTTGACCACAACGGATACTTTAAGATTCTTCAATATTTTCCTGGTTGGATATTCTTTGAATTCTCTGCGCCTGATCGTAATCAAAGCAGGAAATTTACTCGTCTTGCAGTGAAAGTAATATTTTTGCAGCCTGCCTGCGATCCGGGGCAAGGGCAAAAGCTGAGGAAAAATCACTTAACGGGAATTTCTGCGTCACGAGGATATCGGCAATTTCCGGTTTTTCGGATAGCAGGGCAAGGGCAGCATCGAATTCCACATCAAATCGAAAGGTGCCACGGACATCTATTTCCCTGTTGATAATCAGGGCCATCGGCGCTGCAATATCACCCGGCGGGAACATACCAACCTGCACCAGTATGCCGCCGCGCCGTGTGTGGGTAATCGCATGTGACAGGGCTGCCGGCACGCCAGTAGCTTCGAACAGGATGTCGAATTCGTCTCTAACCTCGACATTGCTGGTATTGTAACATGCATTGGCCCCAAGCAGTCGCGCGCGTTGCAGGGGAAAATCCACCAGATCGGTGACGACAATATGTCCGGCCCCATGATGGGCAAGGGCGGCCACCAGCAGCAGCCCAATCGGTCCGGCCCCCTGTACCATTACGGTGCGTCCCCTGACGTCACCCGCGCGCGCAACCGCATGTAACGCGACGGACAGCGGTTCCGCAAGGCAGGCACGGCATGTATCCAGTCCTGGTGGCAGGTGACGCAGTTGCGTTGCCGCCAGCACCATCGTGCGACGAAAGCCGCCATCGGTGTGGGGATCACGCGCTGCACTCCCCAGAAAACGTGTGTTGCGGCACAGGTTGCGTCGCCTCGCCATGCATTCGGGACAGGTGCCACAGGGACGGGCGGGATGAATCGCCACCGCATCGCCTGGCGCAAATCCTCTGACCTCGCTTCCTATACGCGCAATAATGCCGCTGACCTCATGTCCCAGAACCATGGGGCCGTGTAATACCGATGCCCCCACGCCGCCATGGGCAAGGTAATGCAGGTCAGAACCGCATATGCCACCCCATGCCATGTCCACCCAGACCTCATCGGGTGCGGGTTGGGGCAGAGGAACCGGCTCCAGCCTCAGGTCATGTGCGGCATGAATGACCAGTGATTCGGTCATGCTGGGGAAGGTTTTGTTGTCGTCGAAAGGATACATGTCCATGACATCGCCCGCATTTGACAAAATGCAGCATACTGATAGCATATTTACACCATCAGGTGCATGACGCACGCGCCGCGTGCCATGAACGCAGCCATGCAGGCAGGTTTCCATCATGCTCCATCACAGGTTGCCTATAATGCCGTGCGATATGGTGCGATGCCACGTCCTTCGTTATCGACATCAACACGATGACCCATCATCGGCAGGGCACGATGGTGGCAGTGTTCGCGGGTGCATGCGCGACAGCCAGGACCAATGGGAATGATCATGCGCGGATCTTTCAGGTCCAGCCCCGCAGAATAGACGATCTGGGGCGCATCGGTGATGGAGCAGCCAAGGACCACAGCCGTCAGGCGTGGCCGGTCAAGATAAGAGATGCTGTTGCGCCCGACCGTCCGCGCGATATTGAGATAGACCGCGCCGTCGGTCGTCTGGGATAGCTGGACCTGCACCTGCTGGGGGGTGCTGAAGGCGCGGAAAATGTTCCATAACGGACACGGACCGCCAAAGCGGGACTGTGTAAAGCGGTTCGCGCTGAAACTTTTGAGAATGTTTCCCGCGATATCCGTCTTCAGGAAATAAAAGGGGATTCCCTCATGCCCTGGGCGTTGCATGGTGCTCAGCCGGTGGCAGGCCTGCTCGAAACTGACACCGAAATGGCGTTGCAGCAGTTCCAGGTCATGGCGCACTTCATGTGCCGTAACACGAAACCGCTCATAAGGCAGAAGCAATGCGCCCGCGAAATAGTTGGTAAGGTACACGCGTGCCAATCCCCGCGCCTCACTTTCCTTCAGGCGTGAACGGCGGACTACGCGTGCGAACAGGCTTTGATGTTCGATCTGGCCCAATGCCTGTGCCATCCAGAACGTGCTACTTTCCGAAGGGGCAAGGCGTGATAGGAACAGGATGCGCTGGCGACGGTCGATGTGCCACATCAGGCCCTTCTGGCTCAGGTTGAGGTCGATTTCGGTACGGATGCCATGGCGGTCAAGCAGGTAGCGGGCAAGCTGCTCACCAGGACTGCCTTCATCAAGGCGCATCATCTCGAATTGCTGTTCCGCACAGCGATCAATCTCGTCAAAATAGTTACGTTGCGCCTGAACCCAGTCATTCACGGCTTCATAAGGTTCAACCCGATCGGGGCCGTCATGCTGCATTGCGCGTAATGATGCAGATCCTCCCCCGATCAGCGCCGCTTCGGCATGTTCTTGCCGCAGGAGATAGGCGCGATAAAGCCGCACGAACTGCGCACACAGGTCTGGGGCCACACGCATGGCGGCGTGAATACTGTCAAGCCGTATGGCATCCATGTCAAATACGGGATCAGCCAGAATTTCCCGCACGGCCTGTATACCGCGGGTTTCTTCGGTATCACTGAAATAATCCGCACCAACGGAGAAGAGAGTGCATAGCGCGCCAAGCAATGTAATGGGAAGCGGTCGTGTATCATGTTCAATCTGGTTCAGGTAACTGGCGGAAATACCCAGTCGCTGCGCCAGTGCGCTTTGTGTCATTCCGACGCGGTGTCGCTGATGACGGATACGTGATCCGGTAAAGGTTTTGGTGGCGGCTTTTTTCATCTTCGCAATCTTTGCAATTCGCGGCGCGGCATTCGCCCCTTTAAACGGCAAAACATCTTTCGTCCACAATCAGGATTTGCCAAAGTCTGGGTAACAAAAAAAACAAGAGCAGAAAACATGAAGCGCCATGACGGAACAAAAACAATTATAAAATAAACATGTTCCGCAAAACATAACGTGCGGATTGTGCTTTCTGGCACGGCCTGCCGGACATGAAACATCGTTTGTGCAATGTCCGGCAGGCTGCATGCCATACTGCATCCCTGCTTTTGCCTGTTGTGATGCACTTCGTACGCAATCTTTCCCGCCGGTCTATTCGTCGCGGTTTCCTGGGCGGTGGATGCGGGCGCAACCCGATGGATTAAGGAACAGGACCATGATCAGCATGAATTATGCAAATTCCGCCCTTCGGTCAGTTCTCCGTACGGGGGCGGCCCTCCCGCAACAGCCCCCTACGGCCGGAAAGCATCGTTTCCGCCCGCAGCCTGATCATGGTCGCAGGGCATTGAATGTGTCCGCCCTGTGTGTTGACCGCCACCTGGGTGATTGTCCAGACCGGGCGGCCGTGATTATCCGCACCAATGCAGGCGCGGAGGCGGTATGTTATCGCGAACTGCACGAACGTGTCTGCCGCCTTGCGAATGCGCTGAAGGATCAGGGCGTGCAGCGTGGTGACAGGGTCGCAATTCACCTGCCCCTTATGGTTGAAAGCATCGTGGCGCTGCTGGCCTGTGCCCGTATTGGTGCGGTGCATGTCGTGCTGGACACGGAACTTGATGCACATTCAATGGCGGAACGTCTGATGGAATGTGGCGCGGTTGCCGTCCTGACGGGGGATGGTATTGGTGGCGCGTCCGGTCCCGTTCCGCTGAAGGCTACGTTGGATGGTGCGCTGGAAATTGCGGGGACGCGGGCGCGGGTGCATCTGGTTCTGGTTACTGCCATCAACGGTGCGGAAATTACGATGACGGCCGGTCGTGACCATTATTATGATGCCATGGTGGACTGGTATGAACCTGATTTCCCGCCAGAAGCGATGTACCGCGACGATCCGTTATTCGTGCTCTATTCCTCTGGTGGTCGCAATGGTGCCTGCGCTGTAACCCATACGGTGGGGGATTACAGGCGCATGGCGTCCGATGCCATGGAAATGGCATATCCATACACCGACGCCGATGTTCCCTCTGGCCTGCTCAGCATGGCGTGGAATGCGGGACAGACGCCCCTTCTGGTGAGGCTTCTGGCGCATGGTGGTACCATCATAACCACGACGGAGGCGCTGATGACCCTGCCGAGCTGAGACAAGTATTCCCACTTGCGCAAAAAGACAGGCAGGGCGACGAAGGATCGGGTGTAGGGCCAGAAACCTGATCCTTTTTCACGATATTGTTTTTATCGTTGGAAAACCTGCCTGTCAGGGTGGCGTTAAAGTTCATGATTGCCAAAATCAGAACTTCCACCAACAGGTTAATAAAAACCATCGTTACATACGTAACATTCCCAAACTGAATATAAAAATAATACAGACCTGCACGAAGCCGTGCCAGAGACGGGGAGGGCACGTGATGCCCGTGGCTATTCAATGAATGAACATATCGGCTGGGCCCTGATCGGCGCAAGTAACGTCGCCAGGCAATGGATTGTGGATGCCATTCGTGTACAGAATGACAGCAGCATTGTAACCGTCCTGAGTTCCAGTGAAGAACGTGGGGCGAAGTTCGCAAATGAAAACGCCATTCCTGCACATGTGACAGATATTGGCGCAATCCTTGCCGATGACAGGGTGAATGCCGTTTATATCAGCACTGCCAATCAGTTTCACCATGCGCAGACCATGGCTGCTGCGGCGGCAGGTAAACACGTGCTCTGCGAGAAGCCGCTCGCCCTTCGTGTCACCGACGCGCATGACATGATTGCCGCGTGTCGTACGGCAGGGGTGGTGCTGGGGATCAATCATCACCTGCGCTGCAACGCCATGCACCAGGAACTGCGTCGGCTTCTGGCGGAAGGTGCCATCGGGCGGCTTAACGCCGTACGTGTGTTCCACGCCAATTTCCTGGCCCAGGCCCTGCATGGATGGCGGATCAATGATGCGGGTGGTGGCGGGCTGATCCTTGACAGCACGATCCATGATATTGACACGCTCCGCTTCTTGATCGGCAGCAACCCGACCCACGTCATGGCCATGACGCAAAGCGGTCGTTTGGCTCATGACGGGGTGGAAGATGGCATCATGGTCATTATGCGTTTTCCCGGTGACGTGCTGGTGCAGATCCATGGATCCTATACCGTGCCATTTTCAGAAGGCGGCGTGGAATTTTATGGCAGCGATGGTGTCCTTGTCGGTCGCGATTGCATGAGCCAACGGCCTGCGGGTCGGCTGTTTATCCGTAATGCCGATGGGGAGCGTGAAATACCCATCCATCACCACAATCTCTATCACTATGCACTTGCCACCTTCAGCGGTGCGGTGCGGGGCAGGGGACAGCCTGCCGCCACTGGCGAAGATGGACTAGCCGCGCTTGCCATAGCGCTGGCCATTCGTGAATCGGCCCTGACGGGCCGTCAGATCGAAGTGGACATTCCATGACACAGGCAGCATTCGGGGCCGTCGGTGCGGACGGTCGGATAATACGGGGCGCGGGCGCAACACGAATGGCCCTGAGCGTAAGCGAACTTCGACGTGCGGCATGGACGTGCTCGCTGGGCAGTGCGCTCGAATATTACGATTTCGCGCTCTACAGCCTTGCATCCGCACTGGTGTTCGGACCGCTCTTCTTTCCGTCGGTTTCCCCTGTGACGAGCCTCATCGCCAGCTTTGCAACCTATTTCGTCGGGTTTGCCGTAAGGCCTGTCGGTGGCATTATTTTTGGCACGTTGGGTGATACTATCGGGCGCAAGAAAGTCCTGCTCATCACGGTGACGCTGATGGGTCTTGCAAGCACAGGCATCGGCCTGATCCCCACGTACCAGACAATAGGGGTATGGGCCCCTGTCCTGCTGGTCACAGCGCGGGTGCTGCAGGGACTTGGCGCCGGGGCAGAGCAGGCAGGCGCGGCCGTGATGATGACGGAATATGCCCCGGCAGGACATCGTGGATTTTATGCCTCGCTACCGTTCCTTGGCATCCAGATCGGCACCATCATTGCCGCCATTGTCTATTGCAGCCTGTTGTTTGGCGTGACGGACATTACGCATTCATGGGTCTGGCGTGTTCCGTTCCTGGTCAGCGCCGTGATCCTGGTGGTTGCCCTCTATATGCGTCTCAAGTTGAAGGAATCGCCGACGTTCGAGAAAATCCAGCGTAAGACGCAAGAAGAGCATGAAGCCCTGGCTGTGGTCATCCGTACCTCATGGCGGACCATCATTGCGGGGATTGGCGTCAGGATGGCGGAAAATGGCGGCTCATCCATCTATCAGGTGCTGGCGATCAGCTATATCGTCAATACGATGGGCCTGCCGGGCCTGTGGGGTACGTCGGCCCTGATAACGGCTGCCGTGGTGGGCGGATTTACCGTGCCCATCGCCGGGTTGCTGAGCGATCGGTTCGGACGCATAAAAGTCTATCGCAGTTTTGCGATCCTGCAGGGCGTCACGGCGTTTCCCGTATGGTATGCTTTCAGCACGGGTCGCCCGCTGCTGGCCGTGCTTGCGCTGTCGATGGGACTGGGGATAACGACATGGGGCATGTTTGGGACACAGGCGGCGATGCTGCCGGAAATGTTCGGCGCACGTCATCGCTACATGGCGGTATCCATGTCACGCGAAGTATCGGCCGTAATAGCCGGTGGCGTGACGCCTTTGGTGGGGTCATTCATCATTCGCTGGGTCGCGGCATTCCATCCCGATGCGGTTCATCCCGGACAGATGGCGTGGCTGCCGATCGCTGGATATGTCGTCCTTCTTTCGATGACCACAATTGCAACCACGTTCTTTATTCCGGAATGCTGCAACCGCGACCTGCTTGAGCAGAACGATATTCTGTAAATTTTATGATTAGACGGAAATGTAACAATGACTGATGTTGTCTCGACCGACGTGGTACATCTGCTGTTATCGGTGCGAAATGGCAAAACACCACCACCGGCACATGTGGATGATAATCTTGTGCCTTTGTCGATTGAAGATGCCTATCGTATCCAGGACGAGGTTGCGCAGCATCTCGGGCCGATTGTGGGGTGGAAGGTCGGGGCGCAGACGCCATCATCTGAACCGTTCTGTGCCCCCATCCATGCATCAACTCTCTTCAATGATGGTGCGACAGTCCCGCATGGACTGTGTCGCCATCTGGGCGTTGAGGCGGAAATAGCCTATCGCTTTGCCCAGGCTCTGCCCCCGCGTGAGCGGGATTGGACACGTGATGAGGTCATGGACAGGATCGGTACTATCCATCCTGTTATCGAGATTCTGGACACACGTTTCGAAACACCGGGATCACAGCATAAATTTCTGCACACTGCTGACCAGCAGAGTCATGGCGCACTGATCGTCGGGCCAGGGGTTGCCGAGTGGCGAAAATATAACCCTGTCGTGGAGCATGTGCGCCTTAGCATCAATGACGAGACTGTTGCCGAGCATGTGGGGGGAAACTCCGCCGGTGACCCGCTTCGTCTTCTGGTATGGCTTGCCAATCACGCCTCGCGCCGCAATCTGGGTATTGATGCGGGAAGTATCGTTACAACTGGTTCCACCACCGGGACTATCTTTGTGGATCATGGTGCGAGGGTCAGCGCAAGCTTCCCTGCCATTGGGTCCGTACATACCATTCTTGCCTGAAACAGGAGACAATACATCATGAAGCCTGAAATCCTGTTAATTGAACCGATGATGCCTGAAGTTGAAAAGCAGCTTGATGCGGCTTATACCGTTCATCGCTTTAACTCTGTGGAGCAATTGGAGGCGATTGCCCCCAACATACGTGCGATTGCAACGGGCGGGGCGACAGGTGTGCCCGCGCCGGTCATGAACAGCCTGCCCGCACTTGAAATCATTGCCATAAATGGTATTGGCACCGATGCCGTGGACCTGAAGGAAGCCCGGCGGCGGCATATTCATGTCACGACGACGCCAGGCGTCCTGACTGATGATGTGGCAGACATGGCGCTGGGTCTGATTCTGTCCCTGCTGCGTGGATTGCCAGAAAGTGATCGGTATGTGCGTGATGGTGCGTGGGGTCATTCACCCGCACCGGCCCTTGGTCATAAGGTCACAGGAAAAAAGCTGGGCATTATCGGAATGGGGCAGGTTGGTCGAGCGATTGCCCGGCGCGCCCAAGCTTTCTCAATGCCCATATCCTACACCGACCTGAAGGATTTCGGGCTGGATGAATATCATTTTGTTCCTGACCTGAAGGCATTGGCGCTGGAGAGTGAGATCCTTGTGATTGCTGCATCCGGTGGGCCCGGGTCGCGGCATCTGGTGAATCGCGATATTCTTGACGCGGTAGGAACGCATGGGGTCGTTGTGAATGTCGCCCGTGGTTCAGTCGTGGACGAGCAGGCATTGGTGCAGGCGTTGGAAGAAGGAACATTGGGGGGCGCAGCCCTTGATGTGTTCGAACATGAACCCAATGTGCCAACTGCCCTGATGCATTCCAATCGCACCGTGCTGCAGCCCCATCGCGCAAGCGCTACGGTGGAGACGCGCCTGGAAATGGGTAATCTGGTCGTGCGCAACCTTGCAGCTCATTTTGCAGGGCAGGCATTGCTGACGGCCGTTATCTGATTGTAACGGCTTTGCGACCGTATGATTCTCAACGAGAGAATCAGCGGCTGCTTAAAATAGATTATTAATGAGAGTAATAATATTCCTTAGATGTCGCCTGTTTATACAGGCGACATCCTATCGGGAATTTTGGTAACGGACTCAGAAGATTTTGTGTTAGTCAGCTTTTTTCAGGGTTTTCTGAAGAAATAACAAATATCAGAAAGAAAATGTTTCTGGAATTATGACCTGTCAGAGCAGGTCTATGACCAGGAACTTATTTTTCTCATTGTGTATTCTGATAGTGACTAAGTAAAATTATATCGGGGCCAGATGGATGATTGCATTTTTTGCAATGCGTAAAAACACATGTTGTCATGGATGGTCTTTTGTCAAAACGACCCTGATATTCGGTGCCCTCGTCACTATATCATCAGTACAGGCGCTGGCGCAGACTTTTCAGGACAATGCAAACAGTGATGCCAGATTGCGTGTCGCGACCCCGCTGATGGCCAATCCCTCCAGCAAGCCTGTAGTCCCCCCCTTTTCACGGCCAGAAGCCCTGTTTACCAACCCGTTTGGCATGACGTCATGGTTACGGTCGCGGGGGGTTGCCCTGACCATGGACAATACCAATGAATATACAGATGCTCTTTCCGCCCCTACAGCCGGTCATCCGAATTACCGGCAGGGATCAAGTAATGCAGGTCAGGTCAATACTGCCCTGCATATTAACTGGGATAAGATACTGGGTCTAAAGGGCTTTGCCACGCATACGCTTTTTACCAGCAGGTATGGCACAACGGCCAATCGCATGATGGGAGACTGGCTGGCGCATTCGTCGGAAATATATGGGGGCGGAGGTAATGTCGTCGTCCACCTGGTTACGGCTTATGGAGAAGAAAACCTGCTTGGGGGGCGCGTTAGTATTGCTGGAGGACGTTTAACGGAAATGAGCGAGTTCAGCGCCAGTTCTCTTTTTTGCAATTTCCAGAATAACAGTTTTTGTGGACGGCCAAAGGCTGCGATTGATAACCAGTACATCACCTCCTATCCCGCTGGGGAATGGGGATTTCGTGTCCGCGGACGTCCATCACGTTATACCTACATACAGGCAGGTGTTTATTTCGCTGAACGCGGAATATATGCCAACAGCCAACATAGGACCGGATTTCATTTTAATTCATCGAATATTGTTGGTCAGTTGGCCCCCATTGAACTTGGGTGGGAGCCTGTATTGGGAAGCAAACATGAATTGCCTGGACATTACAAGATTGGTGGACAGCTTATTTCAGCCCCCAACCCTGATAATTACTATGACGTAAATGGACAACCTTATGCCCTGTCGGGAAGGACAGCCCGTAATCACCAACAGACATGGAGTACATGGCTGGAAGTAGATCAAAAAATTCTCCATCATCCCTATTCCAACTCTGAAGGTGGACTGACGGTCATGGGAGGAGTGATCTATAATGATCCTCGTACATCCTTGCGCAATTACGAAACATATGTAGCATTTGTAGATCGCGGTTTTATTAGAAGCAGACCGTACGATGCTTTTGGCATGGTCATGACATATGTGAAGATTGCTCCGGGAGTTTCGGATACGGATATACTTGATCTCTCCATGATGCCGGCAAGGACTGCCCCCAATCATGCAACCGGCGTGCAGGGACATGCAACGATATTCGAGACGAATTACCAGATCCATGTCATGCGTGGTGTCGTACTGGCGCCAGATTTTCAGATATATTTTCATCCCAATGCACAAAGAAACCTGAAAAATGTTGAATTTATAGGGTTTAAGTCCCAGATACAGATAATGTAATGTATAATTTACAGAATGTTTTCAGTAATATTTGCAAAGTATCATTCCATGAATGATGGGATGTGTCGTATTATTATTGGCATAAATACAATTTTAAATTTCATAATTTATATGAATGGATGGTCATCAACCAGACGTGGGATAACGATATTGTTGCCTCGACATCCTTCGTAAGGCGACGGCAACGTCATGAGCCATGTAAAGTTCGCGCCACGATCCAGCGTTTGGGCAGGACGGCGAAGCCTTCGGCCTGATCGCTGCGTTTGACGCCCTCGATCATCCATCGACCGAGTTCAACCAGCGCACCACGCAATTTCTATCCCCTACCACTGATCAGATGGCGAAACCAGGGCAACAAAGACCTGATTTAGGCCGCTACGAGCGGAACGCCGTCGCAAGCCTGTATGTCGGCAGGATGCACTACGGCCGCGACGATATAGAGGATTGCCTCCTCCATGACCCGGCGCAAAATCCGTACGTTGTGGTTTGCCCAGACGTTTCTTTCTGGACATCAGCGGCGCAATCAGTGCCCACTGCGCATCGCACAGGTCGCTTGCATAGTTCAGGTCGTCCCTTTGATACTGCGCTCGGGTTATTTCAGTCTAGGTCATCTTGATCTCACCAGGTTCTCTCAACCCCATGAATCATAACCGGCTTAAATCGCTAAATCTATTTTCGGTCAGGCACTAAGGCAAGTGGGTATCCGTTACCTGATATTTCTATAGTGTCATATAACACATATGCGGATCAGTCAGGCGAAGAGAATTATCATGGCAAAATGTGAAACCTGTGGGGCCGAGTTTTCCTGTCAACCAAATGGAGCATGCTGGTGCATGGAACGTTTGCCTGTCCTGCCTGTACCCATAGATGCGCCATCGGGATGCTTTTGCCCAACATGTCTGGATAAGATGTCACTGTCTCATAAAAAAATAAAAAATAATAGTCACCAATGAGTTTATAAATATTCATATATAAAATATTATTATAAATCAAGTAAATTGTACAGGAAATTTCTTTTGTGATCCCTGTATTATCAAAACATATGATATGCATCGTTTGACCCTGCGCAATTGATTTATATCAACGACAGGCGAAGCTAAAGAAGCACGCTATGGCTATAAAGGGTTTGAAATGGATGGGCCATGCAATGGCTCCAACAGAGGCATAATATCCCATGAGATACGCCCACAGCAATTATGAAGCCTTTGTAAGGCCAGAAAAACCTGCCGGGATCGAGACACGTTCCGCATGGATTGTGGGTAGTGGCCTTGGGGGGATGGCAGCAGCAGCCTTTCTGGTTCGTGATGCGCAGATGCCCCCGTCACGTATCACCATATTGGAATCTTCAGATGCTGATGGCGGCGCGCTTGATGGTGCAGGCAATGCACAGACCGGTTGGCTTATTCGCGGCGGTCGGGAAATGGAGGAACAGTTTCAGTGCCTGTGGGATCTGTACCGGTCCATTCCTTCTCTGGAGGTTGCCGGGGCGTCCGTACTGGATGAATTCCATCGTTTGAATCGGACGGACCCAAGCAGTAGCCCAATACGGGCCATGTGTGGGCGTGGCCGACCCCTGCCTGATCGGGGCAGCCTGAAACTGACAGGTGGGGCGCGACGGGAAATTATCTCACTGATCCTGACGGATGAAGAAAAGCTGGCGGATAGAACAATTGAAGATGTTCTGTCAGAAGAGTTCATGAAATCGAACTTCTGGTTATTCTGGCGTTCCATGTTCGCATTCGAAACATGGCATAGCGCAATAGAAATGAAGCGTTATCTTGGGCGTTTTGTCCATCAGATCCTTGGCCTCAAGGATCTGCATACGCTGAAATTTACCCGTTTCAATCAGCAGGAGTCCCTCAGTCGACCGCTTGCTACGTGGCTTGCTGGACAGGGTGTTGTATTCCGACACGATGTGTGTGTAACCAATGTGCAGGTTGAGATATCGGGGGAAGCGAAGGCCGCAACCCGTATCGAATGGCTGGAGAAAGGGCAGGCAGGGGGCACCGATCTTGGTGGTGGAGACCTTGTTTTCGTTACCAATGGGTCGATGGTGGAAAATTCCCGCTGGGGTGATCACCATACGCCTGCACCGGTGGATGTGACCATTGCACAAGGCGGGACATGGCAGCTATGGCGTAATATCGCGCAACAGGATCCGGCATTTGGTCGGCCAGACGTATTTTGTGGAGATACCATGAAATCCCGGTGGGAGTCCGCAACCGTTACGACGCTGGATGCGCGTATTCCTGCCCTTGTGTACAAAATCACGGGTCGTGACCCTTTTTCCGGTCGCACCGTGACAGGGGGGCCAGTTACCATCGCAGATTCCGCATGGCTTATGAGCTGGGTCGTCAGCCGCCAGCCACACTTCAAAGGCCAGCCAGAAGGGCAGATGGTTGCGTGGCTTTATGGCCTGTTCAGCGATGTACCTGGGAATTACGTAAAGAAGCCGATGCAGGAATGCACGGGGGAGGAGATTACCCGCGAATGGCTGTTTCACATGGGCGTGCCCGATGAAGAGATTGATGACATGGCGGCAACAGGCGCCCTGACACGTCCATGCATGATGCCATTCATTACGGCGCAGTTTATGCCGCGTTCCAGTGGGGATCGACCGCAGGTGGTGCCGCAAGGCAGTGTCAACCTTGCCTTTTTGGGACAGTTTGCAGAAACACCACGTGATACTGTATTTACCACGGAATATTCTGTTCGTACCGCGATGGAGGCGGTTTATACGCTCCTCGATATTGATCGCGCCGTACCGGAAGTTTTTAGTAGCATTTATGATGTGCGCATGCTGATTCAGGCGGCAGCGGAATTGCGCGATGGCAGAAAAGTCCCGGCATCGGGTGTGGTACGCCATCTGGTCACAGGAACAGAAATTGGCGATTTATTGGAACGCTATGGACTGATTTGAAAGACAGGACCGACCCGGAAAGGCGGTCCTGTCTATGGTTTATGCTGGACAGGGTATTTTGGGGATATGGGAAAGAGGCCAAGTTGCAATCGCATCTCTGGGACTGAAAGATGCGGACAGGAAGACAATTATATATGACATTCAAAATATCATCCCGATGGTATATGAATATTGAAAACAGGAGGTACAGATAGCTATGTCAATCGCCCAGATGCGTAAAAACATGTCTGAAAATGCGGGTTTCATCGCGGCCCTGGACCAGAGCGGCGGCTCCACGCCGGGTGCGTTACGCCATTATGGCATTGCCGACAGCGCCTATAGCACTGACGCCCAAATGTTTGCCCTCATGCATGAAATGCGGGTCAGGGTCGTGACGGCTCCGTCTTTCACGGGGAAAAAAATCCTTGCTGCCATTCTCTTTGAACAGACAATGAATGGGTTGGTAAAGGATACACCGGTTCCGGCCTTCTTGTGGAAGGACCGCGGTGTCGTGCCATTTCTGAAGGTGGACAAGGGGCTGGAAGCCGAAGCCGGCGGCGTGCAGTTGATGAAGCCGATCCCGGATCTTGACGCACTCCTTGAGCAAGCAACAAAGAAGGGCATATACGGCACCAAAGCCCGTTCTGTCATTCACCTTGCCGAACGCCGCGGGGTGGAGGCGATTGTGAAACAACAGTTTACCTTGGCGCAGCAAATCGCGGAACGAGGGCTTGTTCCCATTCTGGAGCCCGAAGTCCTGATCAAGAGCCCGGATAAGGCTGGGGCCGAAACACTGTTGCATAATGAACTACATCGCGGTCTTGATGCCCTGCCGGGCGATTATCAGGTCATGATCAAGGTTTCAATCCCGGAAAAACCCGACCTTTACCTTGATCTGGTGAAACATCCCCGTGTGCAGCGTGTTGTGGCCCTGTCCGGTGGATACTCACGCGATGAAGCCTGTCAGCGTTTGGCGGAAAACCATGGCATGATTGCAAGCTTCTCCCGCGCGTTGCTTGAGGAATTGCGCTATACCATGACAGACGCACAGTTCGATGCGGCTCTTTCAACGGCTATCAACCAGATTTATGCAGCATCCACGCAAAAGTCCTGAAGTAGGGCACTGCATCATGTAGTATACCCCATTTCCATACGGGGAAATTGATGAATAGCGGCTTCTGAAATCTGGAAGCCGCTATTTGTGTATGTCGCTGTCATGGCGGAAAAATACATAAACAACTTCTGTTCAATCAGTGGCTTGTGATGATGTCGGTGTGGGAAGTGCGTTTTATCGTAGCGATAGATAACGGAGGAAAATCCCCATGCCTCACAATCCCGTCGCTCCTGAATTCCGTGCTGCCCTGAAGGTTCTGCCGTCGTTTGACGGGCTGTGTGACCAGACCCTTCCGCAGACAAGAGAGGCATTCATTGCCGCCATCCGTACGGTTGAGGTGCCTTCATATACGGATGTAGATGTTGAAACGCGCACTGTGCCTGGACCTGTGGGGGCACCACAGGTTCCCGTGGTTATCTATACCCCACGGGAAAGGGACGAAAATATCCCTGTGCTGGTTTATATTCACAGTGGCGGTATCGTCAGCGGCACGCCCGAAGTGGATGATGCGCGATGCCGGAACCTTGTAAATGAACTGGGTATTGTCATTGTTTCCGTGGACTATCGCCTTGCCCCTGAAGCACCGTATCCTGCTGCCATAGAAGACTGTTATGCTGTATTAAAATGGACGCATGCAAATGCCGACAAACTGTCGGTTGATCGGGCGCGCATCGCGATCGGGGGAGACAGCGCGGGTGGGGGACTGACGGCATGCCTTGCCCTGATGGCACGGGATCGTGCAGAGGTGCCTGTGTGTTTTCAGTTGTTGATTTATCCGATGCTTGATGACCGGACGGGTACGACTGTCATGTCATCCCCTGAACTGGGTAAATATATCTGGACTCGTTCTGCCAACCATTATGCCTGGAATGCCTATCTGGGTCAGGCACCAGGTAGTGCGGGTGTTTCGGAATATGCTGCGGCATTTCGTGCGGCAGATCTGCATGGCCTGCCACCAGCGTATATTGGTGTTGGATCTCTGGACCTGTTCCTTGACGAAGATCTTGAATATGCAAAACGCCTTATGGCAGTAGGTGTCCCAACGGAAGTTTGTGTCATTCCTGGTGCCTATCATGTGTTTGACGTTTTTATTCCGGAAGCACCATTGAGTAAAACATTCAAAAATTCATATTTTTCCGCGCTGAAACGTGCGTTTGCAAAATAAAAATAATTCCTGATAATATTATAATAATATATGGATATATTCACGTATATTTTGAAATTCATGGGGTTTGAATTTTTAAAAATAAGCCAGACATAATGCTGGGGTTAAAATTTCAAATACTCACTTCTATAATTAGAACTGTATGAATCTAAAAACGCCGCCTTTTAAAAAGGCGGCGTCAGAATTTTTATTGCTCTATAATTTCTGGAATTTCCCGATGCCCTCACATTTCGGAAATAATATTAATTGTTCAGGGCGTCTTTCTCTTCTTTGCGCGTCGCAAATGGGACTTCCTGTTTATCATCAAGTTCATTCATGCTTCCCCCGGGATTACCCAGGTTTTCTTCTATCCATGCCGGCTCTATCGGCTGTCCATTGGCATCAAGCGGGACGGAAGAGGCCACCGGAATCTGTCCTGCATCAGGGTTATTTTCCATCCCGATCAGTTCAGAGGCGTTTTCCCTATAGGCTTCGGGCCCACATCCGGGCTTGCCATCAGCAATCCACAGTTCCTTTGCCTTGGCGAGGATCCGGGCTTCCTTTTGCGGGGAATCTTGAAGTGGATTGTCCATCTTTATGTCCTTTATCCATGGTTCTGGCCTGTCTGTCAGGTTTACGAACCTGTGCCTGACAGACGTAATATCATGCTGCCGCAGAAATCAGGCAGGTTCTTTTGCCAGGTCTGTCTCATTGGTGGTGGGGTCAAGGACGACAGTTGCCTCACTGGTAAGTGCGCGGAACACAAAGCTTTCCTGCAGGTAGAGGTCAACTGTCTGCGCCGTATGCGCCAGATAACCGATTGAAAAATCCTGTCCGATATCGAGGGCCAGATCCCCCCCACGTGTAGAGACCACAAAAGCCCCCTTGATAGCTGGGGCCCAGATCAACTTCCCATCAATCAGGCTTTCAATATGCTTGCGGACAGGATAGCCCTCGTCGTCGCCGCTACTGATGACTTCATAGGCTTTTGTGCCAAGGACAATCGAATAAGGCCCATTTACCCCAGCCAGACGTAATGCACCAAGGGCATCGGCAATAACACGGGGATAATCCTTTGCGGATACCGGTAGCTTGAGATGGGTATTGGACGTGCTTTGACGGATGCCCTGCATTGCGGCGGCGGCATATCCATCGAAAATGGCGCGGTCTTCAGCGAACGCGATTTTGCGTGCGGCGTCCTTGACCGGCTGCCAGTCGGAATCAAGAGAGCCGCGCTCCACGGCATCAATTTCAGCGCGTGACAGGGTAAAGGGGACGCGCAATTCTACCAGTGGCAGGACTTCACGCTGCGTGACTTCTATACCCTCGCCAGGGGAGGTGATCTGACGCGTGCGTCCCGTCCCGACGCCAGAGAAAGCCTCGCCTTTTGGCTCTGACGTATCAACAATGCGACGTCCTGCCAGATGCCGCCGGATGGTGCGGGCTGCCTCTTCCTCAATCTGTGCCCATGCGCTGCTGGAGATGGGGGCAAGGTGCCGATGAAGATTATTCATGTCAGGAATTCCTTATTTTAATGATCCGATACCAAGAGAGCCGGGCCTTGGCTCCGTAAGGGGAGGTGTGGCAGGAGAGGCGGCAGATATATTGTCTGCCGGGATATTTGGCGCATTGTCGAGGAAATCGCCGGTCGGGATGAAGAACAGGGTTCCTGTCACCGCCGTACTGACATCAAGCAACCTGTCATAATTACCCGGTGGTTTTCCGATGAACATGTTTTGCAGCATCTGCTCTGTCCGTGCGGGCGAACACGCATAACCGATGAAGTAAGTGCCAAACTCTCCCTTGCCAACTTCGCCAAAAGGCATGTTGTCACGCACGATCTGAAGCTGCTGCCCGTTTTCCTCGATATTGGTGAGGACATTGTGGGCATAGCTGGGTTTGGCCGCATCGGGCAGTTCGATATCCGACACCTTTCGACGACCAATGATATGTTCCTGAACCTCTGTGGGAATGGCATCCCATTTTTTCAGATCATGCAGGTATTTCTGGACAATCACATAACTACCACCAGCGAATTCAGGGTCCTCATCACCAATCAGCGTGGATTCAAGCGCTGCCTGCCCCGTAGGATTCTCTGTTCCATCGACAAAGCCAAGCAGGTCACGCTCATCGAAATATTTGAAGCCATGCACCTCATCCACAACACCTGCGGCACCATCCAGCCTACTGACGATTGCTGTCGCAAGTTCAAAGCAAAGATCCATGCGTGTTGCACGGACATGGAATAGCAGGTCCCCGGCGGTGGCGGGCGCATGATGCACGCCACGGATTTCCTGAAACGGGTGCAGTTCCCTTGGGCGGGGCAGGCCGAAAAGGCGATCCCAGGCATCAGACCCAACACCTGTGATGCAGCTTAACCTGCCGTCAGGCACCCGGAAACCGACACCACGTACCAGGGAGGAAATATCCCCAAGCAGATCTCGCACCTGATTGTTGACAGATATGTCATCATTCAGGCGGACAACAAGAAATACAGCCGCTTGGGTCAGTTTGGTATCAATAGGTTGAGGTGTTGCCAACTGTCTGAAACTCCCTTGCAGGTTGTATTCGCATGATCATGCATGTCCTGCCAGCATAGGCAGGTGGTGGATGATGACAAGATACGGAATGCAGGCAGATAAACAAAACCATCAAAAATCGTTCACATTCATAATCCCTGTTTATGATAAAATAACAGGAATAATTATACGTTCGAAACATTACTTATAAATTGTGCAAATTTCCAATTTCATAGGGAATATTTTGAATTATGAAAAAATTGTTCGCTAATGGCTCTTTTTCTGTTTCCATGCCACATTTACTTTTAATGATAATTTAACATCCATAAATATCAAATATGTTTTATGTATTTCATGAATATATAATAAAGACCAGGGGATTTATTCATATATAATACATGTTACATTTTGTATTATTATTGCGATTCGCCATATGAAGGACATATCCTTCTTCTTCTCCTTGATTCTATTTGTAACATTGTTGGGGCTTACATTTGAAAGCATGCGGGACAATCTCTTGATGGTCAGATTATAGGAGACATTATGAAACGCTCGATTTTATTCGCATTGGCTCTTGGTGCCTCTGTACCGATGGTTGCCCATGCCGAGGACGGGCGCCATGGTCATCATCATGGTAGTGAAAACCAGAATGGTGGCGGTCAGGATGGCGACAACCAGGACGGCGGCTGGGGCGGTCGTGGTGGTCACGGCAATGGTGAGAACCAGAATGGTGGCGGCCAGAATAACGGCAACCAGAACGGCGGCTGGGGCGGTCGCGGTGGCCACGGCAATGGCGACAACCAGAATGGTGGCAGCCAGAATAGCGGCAACCAGAACGGCGGCTGGGGCGGTCGTGGCGGTCACGGCAATGGCGAGAACCAGAATGGTGGCGGCCAGAATAACGGCAACCAGAACGGTGGCTGGGGCGGTCATGGCGGCGGTGATCGTAACGGTGGTGACTGGAACCGGAATGGCAACTCAGATTCAAACTCAAACTCCAGTTCCAACTGATCCTGCCTGTCATCCCGAAAGGCCTGACTTGATCAGATCAATAAAACCCCAAGGAAGGCTCCGGTTTAACCGGGGCCTTTTTTGATATTCAGTTTTTCAATTTCAGATTGATTGCGCTCTTAGTGTCCGTCCAAGAACATGTTGGATTATTGGAATCGTTTATGATTTTCTGTCAGCGCGCCTGATTTGAAGGAGTTGCTGATGTGGACCGCCGAGAACCGTGCCCGATAGTGCATCCTGCCGACATCCAGGACCGCGACGGCGTGCCGCGCGTAGCGGCCCAAATCAGGTCCTTATTTCCCTGGCTTTGCTATCTGATCGGTGATGGGGGATATGCTGGCAAGAAATTGTGTGGTGCGCTGGTTGAACTCGGCCGATGTACGATCGAGACCATCAACGTAGCGATCGGGCCGAAGGCTTCGTCGTCCTGCCCAAACGCTGGATTGTGGAGCGTAGCTTTGCATGGCTTGGACGCTGCCGTCGCCTTACGAAGGATGTCGAGGCAACAATATCATTATCCCACGCGTGGTTGATGATCGCCCATATCCGTAGAGTCCTGCGAAAAATCAATCAGATTACTTTCTGATTTATAATTTCAGAGATTATTTCAAAAGTTTGAATAAATAATATCAAGAAAATATCAAGGTTTTTTTTGTGAATGTTTCCTAGAAATTTTTGGAAGACGTTGCCTTTTTCAAAAAAACGGCAATCGCAAAATTTTCTTATTTTTATCAAGGGTTTATTTTAAAACAATTTCCAAGAAATATATTCGTTCTCGCACACAATATAAAAAGTATTAATAAAATTATTTACTGATAATATGATTAAAACATGAATATATTTTTAAGTTTTGTAAAATATTATATTAATATTTTGTATAAGCGCATAGATTCATATCAATAGAAATTCATAAAAATATCACACAAGGTCCCCTGACGATTTTACATAATGTAAGGGAGGATCTTCAATGATCGGGTCAAGGCATTCTGGATCTGGGAGCAAAGGCAGACAAAGCAGAAATCTGTATTTTATATTCAGATCCAGAAAGGGATTTTCATGGTATTTCTAAAACGCAGGCAGGTTTTGGCAGGCTTGGGCACAGGATTGCTGCTTTCTACGCGGATCAGGGCCTTGAAGGCTGCTACTCCAGTTAACCTCGATAAAAATCCGAAATTTGATATATCACCTTTTCAACTTGGCGTCGCATCAGGCGATCCTTCATCAGATGGTTTTGTAATCTGGACACGTCTTGCACCTGCACCACTTTCGCTTGACGCGGGTATGGATAATAACCGCCCGATGCTGGTAATATGGGAAGTAGGTGAAAATGAGGCCCTTTCGCATATCGTGCGTCGGGGGCAGGCTTTTGCCCATCCCGAACTGGGGCATTCGGTGCATGTGGAAGTGACAGGCCTGAAATCTGACCGACCATACTGGTATCGCTTCCGCATTGCCGGTTACGACAGCACGATCGGACGCAGCCATACATTCCCACAACCCGATGCATCCCCCGCGCGCGTAAGGTTTGCCGCAGCAGGATGTCAACATTATGAAAAGGGATATTATACTGCCTGGCGTAATATTGCGAACGAACCAATAGATTTCGTGTTCCATTATGGTGACTATATTTATGAAAGTGGCGGCAGCAAGGTCGGCATAACGCCGAACAGCACATCGTTTCAGGCATTGCGCCGTCATGTCGGACCTGAATGTTACTCCCTTGATGAATATCGTCGCCGTTATGCACAGTATAAGGCGGACGCAGACCTGCAGGCGGCCCATGCCGCAGTACCTTGGATCGTTACGTCTGATGACCATGAAGTCGATAATAACTGGGCCGGGGACAGTGATCAGGACGGCATACCACCGGATATATTCCGACTGCGCCGGGCATCGGCCATGCAGGCCTATTATGAACATATGCCACTGCGCCTGACTTCGCTGCCCGATGGTAATCATATGCAGATATACCGCAGCCTGCGTTATGGCGACCTGATGAATATATTCGTGCTTGATACACGGCAGTATCGCAGTGACCAGGCATATGGGGATCAGTTCGCCGCACAAGGGAAGGATGTCTGGTCATCAGATCGGACAATGATGGGACGGGAGCAGGAACAATGGCTGTTCAATGGCCTTGCCCATTCAGATGCGAGGTGGAACCTGCTGGCCCATCAGGTCATGATGATGAATCTTGCCTTTCGCAAATCCGATCATGGCGCGTTGCTGTACAGCATGGATCAATGGTCTGGATATATGTACAGCCGCAATCGCCTGTTGCAGTTCATCAGGCAGAACTGCCCCGGGAATGTAGTAAACGTGACGGGAGATGCACATCGTCACTTCGCCGGGAACCTGCTTCTTGATGGAAATGATTCCAGCCCGGTATCGGTGGAATTTCTTGCGACATCCATATCATCGGGTTCGGATGGGGGCGGGGATAACGACAGTTTCAGCCGTTCGGTCCGGCGTGAGAACCCGCAGCTTATGGCAACGACGGACCAGCGTGGCTATGTGCTGTGCGATGTCGGACGTGATGTCTGGCATGCCGACCTTAAGGTGCTCGACAAGGTCACGCAACGTGATGGCAAATTATCAACTTATGCCAGCTTCGCTGTGGAGCGTGGATACCCAAGAATACAGAAGGCCTGATATCTATAGGAAAAGCAGGAGGTTAAAGGTCAATATTGCCCATACGCCATGCACGCGATACCATTTCATGCAGCTTTAGGCGTTACCGGATCAGGGCGGGGCGAACGATATGGGGTGGGGTTGGGTTGGTGCGACGACCCTTGGGTGTCAGTTACTGTTTATTGGAAGGGTGCTGTTAAGACCCCATCGTCAGCCAGCGTCACGTGTGGCGTGGGTTGCGATTATCGGATCGCTGCCTGTTCTGGGGATGGTTACGTACCTGCTGCTGGGTGAAACGCACCTCAACTGGCGGATTGTCCAGCGTATCCACAAAGCAATCCGGGATCTGCCGGTTGCGGGAAAAAAGAATGATGCCCTCATTGACGCCGAACATGATTTCGGCCTTCCGCCCCGCCTTGCACCCCTGTTCCGGGTGGGGCAGTCGATCAGTGGCTATCCTCCCGCCGGTGGTAACCGGGCCAGGCTGATGTCGGATTCCGATGCTGCGATCGCGGCTATGGTTGCCGATATCGATGCCGCAGGCGCACATGTTCATATCAGCTTTTATATCTGGTTGTCTGATAATAATGGTATGAAGGTTGTCGAGGCCCTTAAACGTGCGGCCATTCGTGGGGTTGTCTGCCGTGTGATGGCCGATGATCTTGGATCACGGCGATTGATACACAGTCACCACTGGGGGGATATGCGTGCGGCCGGGGTGCGGGTTGTGCGCGCATTGCCGATCGGAAATCTTTTGCAGCGTCCTTTCCGGGGACGTTTCGACATGCGAAACCATCGCAAGATTGTCGTGATTGACAACCGGATCACCTATTGCGGAAGCCAGAATTGCGCCGATCCAGAATTCCGGGTCAAGGCCCGCTTTGCACCGTGGGTAGATCTTGTCGCACGTTTCGAAGGTCCCGTCGTGCTTCAGAACCAGCATCTTTTCGCGACGGACTGGATCGCCCATACGGACGAGGATCTGACACCTCTCCTTGCTCCGCCTCCCATGGCGGTGGAAGAAGGATTCGTCGCGCAGGTCATTGGCACAAGTGCCGCAGTCCGTTATGCGGCAATGCCTGAGGTATTCGTCTCGCTCATGAATGCAGCGGCGCGGGAACTGACGATCACCACGCCGTATTATGTTCCGGATGAACCGATACAGGCCGCCCTATGCGCGGCGGCGCGGCGGGGTGTAAAAACGGTCCTGACCCTACCGCGTCGTAATGATTCATGGATCGTCGCGGGTGCCAGCCGCAGTTATTATCGTGAACTGCTGGAAGCCGGCGTCATGATCCATGAATATCCCCACGGCCTGTTGCATACCAAGGCACTTACGGTAGATGGCCATATGACCATGATCGGATCGGCAAATCTGGATCGGCGTAGCTTCGACCTTAATTTTGAAAATAATATCCTGCTGGTGGATCGGGATTTTACGGCGGCCATATACGAAAGGCAGCAAAGCTACACCGCTGCGGCCGCACGCGTGACGCTTGATGATGTGATACATTGGCCGATCCATCGGGTGCTGTGGAACAATATCCTCGCGATGGTCGGACCAGTGCTTTGACCTGCTCCCCCATCAAGCATATGGCCGGTGGGAGCAGGGCTGCATTCGGGAATGGGAAATAGCTGTTCACCAGAACATATGCATGTGCCCACGATAAATGTGATGTGGTCTGTCGGGCTGTTTACGCATAATCACTGCGCGGTGGGCGTGCAGTGTGGCGTTACGGGTTTTCCTGCCATGACCGCCTGCGTAAACGCGGCTGAATCCGGCAGGGAGGCATTGACCGTTTGGCTGTGGTCCAGTCCCTTGTAAAGATGTGCCTGCACGATTGTTCCTGCCGCACACGCAGCCTTGACAAGGCCGAACTGCAACGGTGGCGGAACATCGCGGTCCAGTTCACCTGTGCCTATGAACAAGGGTTGATTCAGTTTCATGGTAGGATATGCCATCGCAGCGAGTGCCGGGGCCAGGACCTTTGCAAAATTCGGTGTAAGCGAGTTACCGAACGTCAGGCCCTCAGCCTTCACCTGGTCGGTCAGTTCATGCACGCACAGGTCACTCGCGGCCTGATAGGCGGGCAGGGCCTTTGCGGTGAAGGCATCTTGTGGTCGGAAGGCGGGGTCATAACCAGCCAGTCCCTGTGCGAGATAAAGGGTATAGACCATAAGAGGGTCAAACGTCGCGCCCTGCTGCCGTGTGGCGGAAGTCGTCATGAGCTGTTTCAACAGTTCCGGCGTAAGATACGGCACGCCGGTCGCCACCGTACCACGAATATCGATGTCGGGGGCATAAGTGGGGGCAAATGCCGCAGATGCAAATGCGGCGCCACCGCCTTGCGACTGTCCGACAATCATGACCCTGTTACGTAGTTCCGGGGTGGAGGACAGGGCAGCGCGAACCCCATCAAGCAGGCTGTACGCCTCAACCCGCGTATCCAGATAAGCATGCGTGCCTGGTGTGCCCAGCCCCTGATAATCGGTACCTACGACAGCAAATCCGCGCTTCATCCAGGTCAACAGGTACTGCTTGTTACGATCCGTCCATGGATTGGAGGATGGGGCGCAATGATCCGCAACCCCCACAGTGCCATGTGCCCATGCAACGATAGGCCACCCTCCCTTCGGGGGCTTACCGGGGGGAAGGATCACTTCGGCCGTAACAGGTACCAGCCCATTGCCAGTAATGCCGTTTGTGGAAAGGTAGGTAATGCGCATGGCACGTCCCGCATCCGGCAGGCCGAATGCTTCAGGCAGCGAGGCCGTGGCAGTAAGTTGTCCCGGCCTGCTTTCATGCATGATGGGCGCTGCGTGAACGATGGATGGCAGGGCGACAAGGCATAGGCCTGCGGCAAAACAGGTCAGGGTGCGGACAGGGCTGGGAAAACGCACGCGGAATCCTTTCCATAAGGCAGCCTGCTTTTTGCTTGACCACCATGCGGGCTTAAACTTAACACTGTAAAGAATGACCATCAGGGCAAGCAGGTGTCAAGTTCCCACGATCATATGATATTGGCTTTGCCGTGCCCTGCGCCAAGGCGGAAAGGCGGAAGCAGGAAAGCCTATCATCATGGCAACTTGCGTGCGGCTTTGCTGAATTCTGCACGTCATCTGCTGGAGGAACAGGGCATTGCTGCTCTTGGGCTACGCGCCATCACGCGGCATGCGGGTGTGTCTTCAGCAGCCGCAACACCGCATTTTGGTAACCTGACCGGCCTTCTAAGTGCGCTTGCAGGCATGGGATATGAAGAACTGGCCGCAACGCTTTCCCCGGTGTTGGAAAAAGGGGTGCATGCAACGGGAATGGCATATGTGCGCTTTGCCATTCTCAACCCCGGTCTGTTTACCCTTATGTTTCGCAGTGACGCCATTGATCGCAGCACACCTGCACTAGCCCTGGCGTCAAGCCGGACATCAGCCATGCTGACACAGGTGATTGAGGGGATGCAGGAACGGCAGGCATCACACACATGCGCGGGAACACGTGCCGCCCTGTGGGGACGTGTACATGGCTTGGCCGTGCTGGCGATCGATGGGTTCCTTGATAGGCTGCTTGCCAGCGAAGGGGTGGGAATGTCGTTGGAGGAACTGGTGGAAGATGCCTTGCGCTGACAATAGGAAATCTTTTATCAGCATATTTGAAGGATATTGCCTTTGAGATAAAGGCAACGCCAGAGTGTTCTGTCATTACTTTTCAAATATCTGGTTCCATACAGATTTTATACAATCGTGGCATCGTCACCACCAATATAATAAGTGTGAGCAACCTCGGCAACGACACCTGTCCATTACGGTCCACGGTCGGATTGGCGCTGACACAGTTCAGCAACTGATGGAAAATGAATCGGGTGATTTTTGCACGGTATGATCCATGGGTTTGCGATAACCTGATGAGATCATGATGGCTTTGACTGAAACCACCTGCGCGCAGTATCGTCGGGACAATCAGGAAATATGTAAGTGAACTGTGTGATGCACTGTGGGCCCTGATTGCCCCCTGATACAGCGAAGGAAGGGCGGTTGGGCTGCTTCCCCGTGCACAAACCTGCGGCAGATCGTTGAGGCCATTTGATATTGTCACGATTGGGTGCCAGTGGCAGTAACTGCCAGATCATTTCCCCCTTCACGATCATGCAGGTACAGAGAATTTCTACCGGTGGATCCGTGAAGGTCGGGATTGGAGGTCTTGAATCATATCCTCGTCTGGTTGATGACCGCCTTCAATACGGAAGATGGAAAAGGGCTTGGTCTACGTGTGACGACAGGTGGGGAACTGACCAATACAATTGCGTAGGCATTGAAGAACCATGAAGGGCCGCCCTTGATCGAGTGTGATCTCCTGGGGGCGTCGCTGCGACCAAATGTACGGCCACCCCGTAATAATGTATAGGTGAGTATTTAAAAACGCTGCATGAAAAAAGAAAATTTGGACGATGACTTTTTTTAAAAGTCATCGTTTTTTTTGGGGGGGGTTAAATAATATTTTAAAAAATATACCTAATTATAAAATAATGTGAATTAATTTCTGGTTTTATATTGTGTATTTATGGTGCCGCTGTGCGTTTCACAACAGGGGGTATGTCCTCGAAACGGAGATTCTGTATCGGATAATCCCGCCAATCCTTGTAATCAAAATGCCACCATTCTTCTGGAATCTGTGTGAAACCTTCCCGTGCCATGGCCTGACGCAGGATTTCCCGGCTTTTCCGCTCTTGTTGTGTGCCACCGGTATAATCGGCATAGGCACGCGGGGTCATTTCATCAAACCCGCTGGGCATTGACACCGGAAGGCCGGATTTCAGTTCATAAAGCGTCAGGTCAACCGCGCATCCCCGGTTGTGCATAGACCCCACCGCAGGATCGGCCACGAACTGGTGCTTGTCGGGGGGCGTTGCATCCCAAAAGAGTTTCGTGACGTACCACGGTCGATATGCATCATAAATCAGCAAACCGTAACCTTGTGAATGCAGGGCGCGCTGTACCCGTACCAGTGCTTGTGCCGCGGGACGTTCCAAATACGCATGGGATGAGGAATAAACGGGATAGCTAAGGAAATTCCGTGTTGTGGCATAACGTACGTCAAAATGGAAAAGCGGCGACAGGCTGGAAAGATCGACAAGGTCGGGTTTCTTTTCCTGCGCTGAGGGGGCAGGGGGAGTGGCTTTCAGGGCATAATCCATCAGTTCCGGCACGGGGCGGCCTGGGGTAATGTGGAATACGGCGCCAGCAGGTTCCTGCGCCGCATGCGCCACCTGCAGAAGTGACCAGAACGATATCGTAACGAGACAGGTCGATCGAAACATCTGTCGGGATTTCCTATGCCGCATTCAGGATAAAGACAGGATTGGAATGTAGGAAAAAATATCTGTCAAGCCTTCCTTTGCAGGGAGCAGAGACGTCGGACATCATGTAACAGAAGAAACCAGGCATAAAAGACAGCATGTCTGGGGTTATGCGTGGCCTGCATTGGGGGAGGCGTATGTATCTTAGAGCCTGATCCGAAAGTTTTTCAGCACTGACAATGCCTTGCGGTTCTGCGGGTCAGCATGCGGATTGAGGCGATCAAAGTCCACGCTGTTGATGAGGCTATGGACTTTTCCCAGTCTTTGGCGAGCCGCCTGCATCGACCGAGCCAGGCGAATGTTCGTTCGACCACCCAGCGGCGAGGCAGGATTTCAAAGCCTCTGGCTGTGTCTGATCGCCTGATGATTTCGACCATCCATTTTCCCATGCTGGCGAGCGCGGATCGCAGTTTATTACCGGCATAGCCGCCATCGGCGAAGATGTAGCGAAGCCATGGAAAGTGTTTGCGTATTGCCGCCAGGACATCGACAGCCCCGTCACGATCCTGAATGTCAGCGGCATGAACAAGGAGGAAGATCAGGAAGCCGCAGGTATCCGTCAGAATATGGCGCTTGCGACCTTTGACCTTCTGTCCAGCGTCATAACCGGAAATTCCCCCACTTTCCGTGGTTTTCACCGACTGGCTATCAATCACGCCCGCGCTCGGGGAGGCCTTACGCCCTTCGATCTCCCGCAGGTTCATGACCAGTACTGTGTTCATCGCTTCGAACAGTCCGGCATCACGCCATGCGTAAAAGTAGCGCCTGACGGTCGAGACCGGTGGAAAGCATTTCGGCAGCAGACGCCACGCACACCCACCCGAGGCGATATAGAGTATCGCGTTTACAACCTCGCGCATATCCGCCGTGCGAGGCCGTCCGCCCCGTTTCGCCGGGGGCACGAACGGCATAATCAAAGCCCACTCCGCATCCGTCATATCCGATGGATATCGCAATCCCTCCCGGCTATGTTCGTGTCGGGCAATACCAGTCCATGCCACCATTCACTCCATCTCTTCGCAAAGACGGATGAATCACAACATGCCGGTATTGTTCAAAAACTTTCGGATCAGGCTCTTACATCCTGGAAGGGACCGATGTCCTTTCGATACGCAATTTCCAATATGCATACGCAATATGTCCAGACAGGCGTTACACGCAGGTGCAATGCAATCACCATCCGCTTTCAATGATTTCGGGGATGGTTGCGCCATATGAAATCCCTTGCCACACTTGTTTCCGATGCGCCGCACCGGCGTCCCCGGCAGTCATGTGCTGCTTCAAGCGATGGATTTTAGGATGAAACGAAGAGAACTTGGCCGTACAGGCATTATGGTCAGTGAAATCTGCCTGGGCACAATGACATTCGGACAGCAAAATACAGAAGCGCAAGGTCATGCACAGCTTGACCTTGCGCTGGAACATGGCATCAATTTCATTGATACTGCCGAACTTTATTCCATTCCGCCCCGTGCTGAAACCTATGGCGCCACGGAGACGATTGTCGGAAGCTGGCTCAGGGCCCGTGGTGGCCGCGACCGGGTCATCCTCGCAACCAAGGTGGTGGGGCGCAGTACGATGCCATGGTTCCGACCCGGCGGAGAAGAAACCCGGTTGAGCCCACAACAGATCCGTTACGCGATAGAAGGCTCCCTGCGTCGCCTTGGAACAGATTACATCGACCTTTACCAGCTACATTGGCCGGATCGTCGCATTGGCCTGTTCGGCGAAGGGGGAACGACTTTTACGGCCACCCCCGATCCGGACGAAGTTCCCATTGCCGACACGCTTGGCGTATTGGGCGATTTGGTCAATGAAGGGAAAATCCGACATGTCGGTGTGTCCAATGAAACGGCATGGGGGGTGTCGCAATATCTGGCATGCGCGAAAACCGGTGCGCCACGTGTCGCATCAATCCAGAATGCATATAACCTGATTAATCGTACTTTTGAGACGGGCCTTGCTGAAATCGCCATGCGGGAGAAGGTGGGCCTGCTGGCCTATTCCCCTCTGGCGCAGGGCTATTTGACGGGAAAATACCTCGATGGCGCCCGGCCTGAGGGGGCACGCACCACCTTGTTCAATCGTGGGCAACGTTATGAAAAACCTGGTGTGGATGCTGCAATCCGCGCTTACATCGACCTCGCCCATGAACTGGGGCTGGACCCGGTACAACTGGCTGTTGCTTTTGTAACGTCGCGCCCATTTGTGACATCCAACATTATTGGCGCCACGAGTATTGAACAGCTTAAGACAATTCTGGGATCGACGGAAATAAGCATGTCCCCGGAGCTGGAAGGAAAGATCAACGCCATTCACCAGATTCATTCCAATCCGGCCCCGTAACCTGCCGACAGATTGGGGCACGAAACCCGGCTTTATTGATTGACCGGGTTTCGTGTTCCCATGTTCCCTGTCATTCAAGAAAAATCAATGCCGTTGACAGGGCAAAAGCGACGGCAAGCAGGGTGGGACCAACGATATCCCAACGGTTCGGCCCACGCAGTCGTGGGATGTTATTATATGCGGTTTGGCGCAGTTACATGGACATCCAACCCTCCCGAGTGTGGGAAGACATATTGCACGAACAATATTATAAGGACTTCGCGGTGCCTACAGCACCATCAGCGCGCCCCACAGCGCCAGTGTAAGCACAACAATGCCAATTCCAAGCCAGTCCATGGCATTGCGACCGGGATGCATTTCCGGCTCTGGCGTGGGGCGGTATTGTGTTCCCATTGTCATGGCAACCTCCATGCCGGAACGAACATTGCCCGGCACATCCGATATGGGACATGCGACATCGGGAAAAAGGGATGATGACGCATGATCCATATCACAAAACAGCTACTGGCTACCGTTGGCCCATATCCCTGCGGAACAGCGCCCATTCCTCCATTTTCGTGCCATCAGGCAAATGGCAGATACCGACTGCACCATCCGCATCGTTACGGATTTCCAACCGCCCGCCGATTTTGATGCAATGTGCGGATGCGGGATTGGGCATGCCGATCGACTGGACATGTGATGGGTCCTGATGTGTCATGAGGGCAGGTGTCCTGTGGTGGTGGCATGCACCGAGAAGCAAGGGGAGAAACACGGTCATTGCCGCTTTGCGTGTTATCGTCACGTCATATCCTTGTCTGTCATGATGGGGGCCCGGGCGCATACAGGATGTTCCCGATACCAATGATAGTATATCATGCATGTGCGGGCACAGTCAGGCATGCCATGGCATGCGCATGTAATGTCTGGCACGCCCGCAATGCATCGTCGGCGGCGAACCCGACGAAACGGGCACGATAAAGCGTGCCACCAGCAACCGGAACCGGCATGACCATGGTGGCCAGAGGCACACGTCCGGTCCCGATGATCTGGCGTGTTGTATCAAGGGCCTGGCGTGCCTCCACATCCGTGGAAAATGCGCCGATCTGCACCGCCCACTGCCCCGGCGCGGCGGGTATATAGCTTGCGGCATGAAGTATGGGGGATGGTGCAGATGACGTCTGTGTATCGGGCAGGGGGGCGCTGTCGGCAATCGCGATGGCGCCAGCCGTCATTGAGGGCGCATTCCCCCCATCATCATGCGGTGTATCCTGATCCATCAGGCAGGGCGCCGCCGGGTCATAGGCCGCATCGGCATTACGCAGGCAGCCATCCGCCGTCCGTGACAGGGATGCCGCCATCCTGATAGGCTCGGAAGTAGTGGAAGACGCCGTGTCAGTAGAAGCATTGACCGGAGAAGCATTGACCGGAGAAGCATTGACTGGGGGCACATAGGCGGCATCCGGGTTCACCCCATCCGCCCGTGCCAGCAGGGTGGGGGCGCGAAGGGGGGATGCATCGATTCCCAGACTGGGCGTGATGGCCGCCACATATTGCACGGTTTCATCAGGCAACGGCGCACCATTGCGGCGCCATTCCTCCACCCGATCCGGACCAGCATTATAGGCAGCCAGAAAGTCAGGGGCGCCAAAACGGTCATACATCTGCCGGATATAGGCTGTGCCTGCCATGATGTTATCATGCGGGTCATATGGATCACCACCAAGCCCGTATTGCGCCTGCATGTCGGCATAGGTCTCGGGCATCAGTTGCATCAGGCCCATTGCACCCGCGCCTGATGTGGTCAACTGCCCATCCAGATACTGTTTTCCACCGGATTCCTGCTGCATGACAGCACGTATCCATGCCTGTGGAACGGAAAACTGGCTGGCGGCCTGCTGGATATATGGCCCCCATGGGTCATCCGCCGTTCCCGGTGCGCGATAGATACGTTGCCCGGCGGTCATCTGCGTCTGGATCGCGGGCTGGGCGGTGGTGCACGCGGCCACCCCCATTACAAGACCCATCATCACCAGTCCCATGCGGCGCTTCTGCATTGGCGCATCTTTCGTCATCATGTGGTTTGGAACATTTCGATCAGGTACCGCCCATCCTATTCCTAATATCCACGCCCTGCATCATAGAGAAGGGCAGGGGGCACACCATGCTCGATTTCGTGAATGACACCCGCCAGATAGGCAGCCTGCTCCGTCCGGGATGCTTCAGAGGCGGCGTGGGGTGTAACCGTCACCATCGGATGCTCCCACAGGCGGGAGGCCATCGGCAGGGGTTCCTCCCGAAAAACGTCAAGTACCGCCCCCGCAAGGTGGCCATTATCAAGTGCCGCAAGCAGGGAGACCTCGCACACCTGTTCCCCACGCCCGGCATTCACCAGCATGGCCCCGCGCGGCAGCCGCGACAGCAGGGCTGCGTCGATCATGTCACGTGTCTGTGCCGTGTTGGGCAGGAGGGAGACAAGGATATCAACCTGCGACAGGAATTCTCCCAGCTCGCCTGCCCCTGCAAATGATCTGACGCCGGGAACCTCGCGTCGTGTCCGTGACCAGCCGCGCACCTTAAACCCGAAGTGATGCAGCCGCCGTGCCACATGCCCGCCCAGATGCCCCATCCCCATGATCCCGACGGTCGTGGTGGCAGCCGTGCGCGTCACCAACCTACGATGGAAGATCCTGCGTTCCTGCTGCCGTGCCCATGTGCGGGTTTCGCGCAGAAGGGACAGGCACGCCCATGTCACATATTCCTCCATCAGGGCAGCCGTTTCCCTGCCCCCCATGCGCACAAGCGGTACGTCATGGGGCCAGTGCGGGTCTGCCAGCAGATGATCCACCCCCGCGCCCGCACACAATATCGCCTTGAGGTTCCTGAAGCGCGCAACAGCACCATGCGCAGGCTTCCATACAAGCAGGTAATCCACACGGTCAGGGATACACTGGGCATCTTCCCACCAGATGATGTCCAGATCCGGGGCAATGGCGGAAAATTCATCTTTCCAGCTCTGGAATGCCGGATATTCGCCTTCCGCGACTGCTAATGTCACCATGTTGAACAAGTCTCTCCCGCCATATGTGATGTTATCGTCGGGCCGGGCAACGTGGGCGGCAGTATCGCGGATACCCGATTGTAACCCTCATACCCTTATGGAGAAGCAGCATGACCACGACCAGCCCCCTGCATTTTGTTACCCTTCTGGGCAGCCTGCGCAAGGCGTCATTCAATGCAGCAGTGGCACGTGCCCTGCCGGAGATCGCACCGGAAGGGATTGCCATCACTCCGCTTGGCTCCATCGGCACCTTTCCGCATTACAGTCAGGATGTGCAGGAAGAGGGATTCCCTGCCCCGGTGCTGACGATGGCGCAACAGATCGCCACAGCGGATGCCGTGGTGATCGTGACACCTGAATATAACTACTCCGTCCCCGGTGTTCTGAAAAATGCGATCGACTGGCTGTCGCGTGTGTCGCCGCAACCGCTGGCTGGCAAGCCCGTGGCACTTGTAACCGCGTCCCCGGGAATGATCGGGGGCGCACGGGCGCAATATCATCTGCGCCAGAGTCTTGTATTCCTCGACGCCTATGTGCTCAACCGGCCCGAAGCAATGATCGGGCAGGTGACAGGCAAGGTGGATGCACAGACGCTGGAACTGCGCGATGTCGCAACGCGGGAGTTTCTGGCCCGTCAGCTCGATGCGCTAGCAGCACTTGCACGCACGCTGTCTCCGCGTGCAATCACCTGAAACCGGGGGCGGGTGTGGGGCAGGAACATGGCCTGCCCCACGCGGCAGGCCACATAACAGGGCTACAGGATCGGTTCGCGGACTTCGGCAATACCGCTTTTCTTCAGGATTGCCACCGCCAGAAGATAGACAAGCAGCCCCCCAAGCGAAAGGACTGCCCCCCCCATGCCAAGTGCACCATACCCATAATGCCACGCAAGAAGCTGACTGCCGAGTGAGGCCCCCAGCGCGTTGGCGATATTGAAGGCCGAGTGATTGAGCGAGGCGGCAAGCGTCTGTGCATCCCCTGCGAAATCCATCAGGCGCGTCTGTAGCGCGGGACCAAGTGCATTGACAAACGCGGGAATAAGAAAGACGTCAAGCATCAAGCCATAGATGTTATGCAGCAGTACCGGGAAGACCACCATGGCCAGGACACTGCCCGCCAGTGCCAAAATTGCAGCAAGATCCAGGTTACGGTCCACGATCCATGCACCGATATTCGCACCGGCCAGCATGCCCAGCCCCCAGACGACCATGAACACCATGATCAGCCATTCAGGCACATGCGTCACATCCTGCAACACGCTGGTCAGATAGGTATAGATGGCGAACATGCCCCCGAACCCGATGGCCGCCGTCAGCAGTGTCAGCAGCACCTGCGTGTTACCCAGTGCCGTGACCTCCCGCAGGGGGGAATTGGCGCGGTTGGGTGTGTCAGCCGGAATATAGCGCAGGACCCCAAGGAAGACGACGAAGCCAAGGACGGCGATTATCAGGTACGCCACGCGCCAGCCCATATGGTCGGCGGCGAATGTCGAAAATGGTGCGCCAAGCAACGTGGCAATCGCGATGCCGGACAGGATACGCCCGACCGCCCAGCCACGTCGGGACCGTTCAACCATGGATGCCGCCACCAGTGCGGAAATCCCGAACAGTGCGCCATGGGGAAGGCCGGTGATGAACCGCGCGACCTCCACCAGTCCAGGCGTCGGCATGAGGATGCTCAGGACATTGCCAGCACAGAACAGCAGCAATAACAGCAACAGCAGTTCACGTCGCGACAGGCGCGCACCCAGAACGGTGATGAGCGGCGCGCCAATCACCACGCCAAGCGCGTAGGCAGTGATGGCATATCCGGCATCAGCGGGTGAAAGGCCAAGCGACGATGCGAATTCGGGCAGCATTCCCATAATGGAAAACTCCCCGGTGCCAACGACGAACGTGCCGAATGTCAGCGTAAGCAGCGCCGCTGTCCTGCCACGGGGAGGGACAACAATCCCATTGATGGGCTTGGGCGGTGCGGTTTCAATCGTCATGAGGGTTCCCGGACAAAGGCCATTCAGGCCGTTAGGATATTGGCCGCGGCGCGGGCGATGGCGATGTCATCCTCGGTGGAGGCGCCAGAAACGCCGATTGCCCCCACAAGCGCACCGTCAGCCGCTCTGAGCACCAGACCGCCACCAAAGCTGGTCAGGCCACCGTTGGTGTTTTCCAGCGTATATGCACCAGCGTCGGGGTGGGCAACTTTTGCGAAATCTGCACTGTCCATCTGAAAAAGCACTGCCGTGCGTGCCTTTTTGTTGCTGACATCTATGACCCCCATCGGGGCATCATCCATACGCATGAAGGCCACAGGCCATGCTGCGGCATCCACGATGGAAATGCACACGCTGACGCCAAGCCGCTGCGCCTCGGTCAGGGCAGCGTTCAGCATGAGTGTTGCAGAAGATAATTTCATCGCACCTGTCCTATTAACCGCTGTCCCGAATGGAAAACGCACAATAACCATCCTCCCCCGCATGGGAACATGCCGCGGCCGGGAAAACAGGTTTATTCAGCATTGTTGAACCGCGCGCATCCGGCATGCCGCATCATCATCCATGCCATGCGTGCAAGCCGGTGCCGGGGAAACTGCGCCGCTGATCCCGTCAGGCAGATACTGGCCCGTACTTCCCCGTTTTCACGCCACGGGATGGCCACACCATGCAGTCCGGCCTGATAGGCCTGTAAATCCAGTGCGTATCCACTTATCCGTACCGCCTCAATCTGTGTGCGGATATCTTGGCCCAACGCATTGGCACGGGTTGCCAGTACCCTCTTTCCCAATCCGGGGACAAAGGCCAGGAAAACCAGACCCACAGCCGACCCTTCAAGCCTTTCGCGACGGCCTATGCCCGATATCGCCATCGCGGGATTGGCGATATCCACGATGTCGAGATAGGTGGCTTCATCGCCACTGGGTACAGCCAGCCAGGCAGTGGCGCCACTTTCACGCGCGATGGCCTCCAGCATCGGACGCAGGTGGGTGCGCAGCCTCGTGTCGTCCCCTGCGATCCGCGCAAGATTCAGGATACGTCCCCCAAGATGATATCGCATATCGCCCGGCCTGCGTTGCACATAACCAAGCTGGCCCAACGTCTGGAGGATATTGTGTGCTGTCGTCTTGCCGATACCTGAAACGGATGCGATCCGCTGCAATCGCGCGGCGCCGCCTTCCTGTGCAATGATTTCCAATATGGCTGCGGACCGTTCGATGGACTGGATCAGTTTCGGCGTGTTTTCCACGATGCATGTTCCCGTCATCCGGCGCGGATCAAGATGTTTGAACAACCGGAACATACGCGGATTTCGCGGTCAATTCCGCCAGGCAGCCATCCCCACAAAGTTATGACGGGCGGCAGGAGGGCGATTACCCTAGGATAGGGAACGAGACCAGACTGAAAACAGGAGTTTTTCTGCCTATGTTGCTGAATATGATTGAACAGGGACCGCAAAACGGCGACCTGTCACGTCCTCCTGTCGTTTTCCTTCATGGCCTGTTCGGGCGAGGACGTAATTTCGGGTTTTTCCAGCGGCGCATCGCAGCCACACGACGTACACTGGCGCTTGACCTGCGCAACCATGGGCAAAGCCCTCATGGGGCGATGGACTATCCCACCCTCGCCGCTGACGTGCGCGAGACACTGGCGGCGCATGATGCATTACCTGCCACGGTTGTCGGCCATTCAATGGGGGGAAAGGTCGCGATGATGCTTGCCCTGTCTTTCTGCACGGATGTGCATTCCCTGCTGGTTGCCGATATCGCCCCGGCGACAGGGGGATTTGCACAGTCATACCAGCTTGCGCACAAGATGGCGGCGTTACGTCTGCCCGCCATGCTGGACCGGGTAGGGGCGGATGCTCTCCTGCAACAGTTTATCGGGGAAAAGCCGATACGTGATCTGATGATGACGAACCTTACCCTTGGGGAACGTCCGCATTGGAATATCGGCATTCAGGATATTGTGGCGTCGATGCCTGCCATTATCGGATGGCCGCAACTGGGCGCGCAAATACATTATGATGGCCCGACGCTGTTTATTGCCGGGGGGCGATCACCCTATATCCAGCCTGCAAATTATCCTGTGATGCGACAGCTTTTCCCGCATTACCAACTGGAGGTCATACCAGATGCGGGCCATTGGGTACATGCACAGGCCCCGGCAGAATTTCTGAACCTGCTGAATCTGTTTTTGGATGCACCCTGAATTTCAGGGAATGCAGAAGGGTAAAACATGGCAGGACAGCAGCCTTCACCTTGAATCTGCATGAAAATAATCACGACAGGCGGGTATGGCTTTCGGATATCCTCAAGATATTATCACACATGATTATTATTTTCAGGGAGAATTCATTCCTTCGAACAGGATTGACGGATCTTTGAGTGAGAGAAATACCGCCCTGCCCAGCACCATCTTCCCTGTGTGACAGTTCTGGGCAGTGCGTGGAAATCCATCTGACAGACAGCCTGCCTGACCCCTGTAAATGGTCGCCCCCATCACGGTGTTACACACAGCCCTGTTGATTGGGCACCATATAAGAACATGGATGTCCGATCATGTCGGTGGTCATGTCTCAATAATCAATAGCAGACACATGGGGGACGATGCAGCCTGAGCGTTCCTTTGGGGAATAGCAACCATCCGCAAAATAATGGGCAAAAACGGTAATGGAAAATAACAATCCTGACCATTCATCAAATGCAGGGAAATATTTCAAAATATAAATTACAAATCATGTCTGGATTTTTTGATTATTAATGTAACAAAATTTTTCTATCATGTAGTTTTTATGAAAAATAAAGTAACAGAGCATCATCCATGGCTCGATTTCCGTGGTGGGTATGATAGGCATTGCCTGTATTCCAGAGTGTTTTCCTGGATTTCATTACCAGCCAGAGATCGCAATATCATGAGAGCCAATAGTACTACCCCCGAATGTTCTGTGAATACGCGATACACGGCCTCACATTCCACCTTGTCCCAAGGTTTATTTCATTCTTTGACGCGTGGGATGGGATTCGAACTTCCTTCAGATTTTCATGAATGGGCGGCGGATCGCGGGTTATATGTCCCACATGGACGCAAACGTCGGCAGCGCATGGATCTGATCGCACGACGGGGGGTATTGTTCATTCATGTGCCGAAAAATGCCGGGACATCCATTGCCACGGCACTGTACGGTCGTCCCATGTTACATGAGACAATGCATTTCTTTACCCGGACCGCCCCGGCAACCCTGCGTCAAATACCCAGCGTTGCCATCCTGCGCGATCCCGTTGCCCGGTTTGTCTCCTCTTACTGTTATGCAAGGGCAGGGGGTGGCCGCCATCGACAGGTTGTGGATACGTTTCGTGATCGTTACATGAAGTTCCGTTCAGTGGATGATGCTCTCGACCATGTCGAAAACGCCCGTTCGATTTATGGAATGGATCATATTTTTCGTCCCCAGTCATGGTACGTCAATGACCGTTCCGAACAGGTGCTGGTGGATCATCTGGTTCCGCTGTCGGCTGTTGCGAACCTGCACAGGGTCCTGCCCGCATTCCGTGGCGTGCGTATCCAGCACCTTAATGAAAGCCTTGATCACGATATCGTCCTGACCGGACGGCAGACCGCGCGCATTCATGCGATCTATCATCAGGACGTCCTTTTATATGATCGCAGCATCAAGAACGCAGACAGGTTTTGATGAGGGGGCTTTGAACATACCCATCGGATGGGATAAGGGTTCGCGAATATCGAATTTTTCCACAAATCCCATGTTTTCCGCGGATTTCCCAAGAAATCCCCGGCAGGTAATCCCTTGATGCCTGTAGCAAGGCGCCCAGCATAACGCTTTGTGCCACGTGCGATGTATGGCCATCGCCCTCTTTCCCGTTCTCCTTATTGGCGTATATCGTTGACCCTGCGGTATCAACCACAGGGGGAGACAGAAAAGATGACATGGGTTCCTGATGCACGCCGTTATGAACGGGCCGACTTTCGGCGTTGTGGTCGCTCGGGACTGGATCTGCCCCCGATATCCCTTGGGTTATGGCAGAATTTTGGCGGAAGCGACGTGTTTGAAACAGGACGTGCGGTTATCCGTCGGGCATTCGACCGTGGCGTCACGCATTTCGACCTCGCAAACAATTACGGTCCGCCCTATGGCTCCGCCGAAGAAAATTTTGGCCAGATCCTGAAAAAAGACTTTTCCGCCCACCGTGATGAAATGGTCATTTCGTCCAAGGCGGGATGGGACATGTGGCCTGGTCCGTATGGGATGGGGGGATCACGCAAATATCTGCTTGCTTCCCTGGATCAGAGCCTGCACCGCATGGGTCTTGATTATGTGGATATTTTCTATTCCCATCGCCCGTCCCCTGATACTCCCCTTGAGGAGACGATGGGCGCGCTGACGCAGATGGTGCGCCAGGGCAAGGCGCTTTATGTCGGCATATCGTCCTATGGACCGGAACGCACGCGTGAGGCGGCGGCGATCCTGAAGGCGGAAGGCGTGCCCCTGCTGATCCACCAGCCCTCCTATTCCCTGCTGAACCGATGGGTGGAGGTGTCATTGCTTGATACGCTGGCGGAACTCGGGGTGGGGTGTATCGCCTTCTCTCCACTTGCGCAGGGATTATTGACGGACAAATACCTTCATGGAATCCCGGATCAGTCTCGGGCGGCACGGGGGGAGTCCTTCAGTCGTGACATGCTGGGGGCGGAAAACCTGGCGCATGTGCGTGCCCTGAACGAATTGGCGGCGCAACGGGGGCAAAGTCTGGCCCAGATGGCCATCGCATGGGTATTGCGCGACCCGCGGGTGACATCCGCGCTGATCGGCGCACGTAATGTTGCGCAGTTGGATAATTCACTTGATGCCTTGAACAACCTTCATTTCAGCAGGGACGAACTGACGCGGATCGACACATACGCCCGCGATGGCAAGATCGACCTGTGGCGCGGGGTCAGCGCCCTGTGAACGGTCATGAACAAGACCGTGGTCATATCCCCGTTCCATAATCCGCCACCCCTGTAAAATATTATGGGGGGGCCAGAACTTTACTGACCTGACCCTGCATATCACGGGAAACACGACTGCATGCTTTCAAACATACTTGCCGCGATGCTACCGCTTGTGGTGGTGTTTTCCCTTGGTTATCGCGCGGGATGGCATAAGGATTTCAACGGGGAACAGGTTTCCACCCTGAACCGGATGGTCATGCTGTATGCCTTTCCGCTGAACCTGTTCGTCGGGATCACCAATACCCCCCGCGCAATCCTGGCGGAGCAGGTGCCACTTGCGGTGTCCGTATTTTCATTGATGTGCGCGAGCTTCGTCATAGCGTACTTCATGTCACGTCACGTTTTCAGGCGTGATGCCTCCACCTCGACATTACAGGGGTTGGCGATTGGCGCACCATCCGTACCTTTTATCGGTTCGGCCATGCTACCTCCCCTGATCGGGCACAGCAGCGCCACCGTCGCCATTTCCGCTGCCGTATTCGCCATGGTGCTTGTGCAGACGCCGCTATGTTTCATGTTGCTGGCCAAGAATGCGGATGCAGGCAGCGTGACCACGCCAGTCAGTGTCCACAGGCAGATCCTGTCCTCGCTGGAGGAACCGATCGTCTGGGCTCCCATCGCTGCCACGATGCTTGTGGTCATGGACCTGCATCTTCCCAAGGTACTGCTCGATTCACTTGGTCTCCTGGGGAATGCTGCGGCTGGGGTTGCACTTTTTGCATCGGGGATCGTGCTGTTTGCGCAACGTGTATCCATAACTCTGCCCGTGGTCATGACGGTGCTTGCACGCAATCTTATCGTACCGGCGGTATCGTGGGGCGTACTGGTGCTGGTTGGGATGCCGCATGATACCATCCGCGCAGCAGTTCTTGCGCTGTCGATCCCGGTGGGGACCGTGATGGTGATCCTTGCCGTACGCTTCAGGGTTGATGAACGTGAGGCCGCATCCACCCTGTTTCTCAGCGCCATCCTGTCGGTTCTGACGATGACGCTGTTTATCGCCTGCACGGGTTAGCACGCGACGCTTGCGGCCATATTGTTCCTTGGGAACTGTCTGAAAACAAACCGTTGATAAAAAATAAGAAAAGTTTTTGGGTGCCGCCTTTTTTTCAAACAGGCGGCGTCTTCTGAAGCTTTTTGGGAAAAGCTTCACAAAAAAACCTTTATAATTTCAGGATGTTATTGAACCTGACTTTTCAAACAGTCTCTTACTGGTATCCTGCCGCCTGAAGGGCAAACAGCTCGGCATAACGTCCATTGCGGGCCAGCAGGTCATCATGTGTGCCAGATTCCAGTATCTGGCCATGTTCCAGGACAATAATACGATCAGCAGTGCGCACGGTGGAAAAACGATGCGAGATCACCAGCGCCGATTTGCCTTGGCGCAGCGCACGCATACGGTCAAACACATCCGCTTCCGCACGCGCATCCAGCGCCGAAGTCGGTTCATCAAGGATCAGCAGGTCTGCATCACGCATATAGGCACGTGAAATGGCAATTTTCTGCCATTCCCCACCGGACAGGTCCCGTCCTTTTGCGACCCTCTTGCCAAGGGGCTGATCATACCCAAGCGGCAGTTTTTCTACGACGCCATCGGCCAGCCCTTCGCGGGCTGCCGCCATGATCCGCGCGCCATCCTCCAACGCACCGATACGCCCGACGGCGATGTTTTCTGCTGCCGTCAGGCTATAGCGCACAAAATCCTGAAAAATGACCCCGATATGGGCACGCAGGTCATCAAGGTCCATATCGCGCAACAAGACGCCATCAACCGTGATTTCCCCTTCATCAGGTTCATACAGGCGCGTCAGCAGCTTGACGATGGTGGTCTTGCCCGCGCCATTTTCCCCCACCAGCGCCACGGTCTCCCCGGCGCCGATACTCAGTTCCAGATGGCGCAGCGCCCATCGGTTCGTTCCGGGATAGCGGAAACCGACATTTCGAAAGCGGATGCCATGACGGATGGGGGAGGGAAAAGGCTGCGTCACGGCAGGCGTGGTAATGACCGGTCGCAGGTCAAGGAATGCAAAGAAATCATCAAGATACTGCGCCTGTCCCGCCGTCTGGGTGATCCCCAGCAGGAGACTGGATAGCAGGCCATGCAACCGAAGGAATGAACCCGACAAGAATGTCAGATCCCCCACCGAAAACTGTCCCCGCACCGTATCGCGTACGATAATGATATAAACACCGTAATAGGCCAGTGACCCGATCGCGGCGAACAGGCCACTCCATCCGAACCGGCGCAGAGCAAGCCCGCGGTTCTGTTCTAAGACAGTGTTGGCCGCCGTACGGAAGCGCCCGACAAGGAACCCACCCAATCCAAACAGTTTTATTTCCTTGGCATGTTCGGCACTGGCCCCGACATGGCGCAGATATTCCATCTCCCGCCGCTCCGCCGTTTTGGCCCGCATCAGGCGATAGGCTTCGGCATTGAAACGGGCCTCGCCCGCTGCGGCAGGCAACAGGCCGACAATCAGGACAACAACCATCCACGGCGCAAAAGCAACCACCCCGATCACCAGCGTCACGGCCGTCAGCGCCGTTTGGCCAATGTTGAACAGTTGCACCAGCAGGTTGTTGCGCCCGGATGCCTGCCGCCGGGCACGTTCCAGCAGATCCTGCAATTCACTCGATTCGAACTGCGCCAGGTCAAGTGTGGCCGCATGATCCATCAATGCAATGCTGACGGCGTTGATATAACGTTCATTCAAAAGCGCATCGACAAGGGCCATCGCGCGTGATGTCAGGTCTGACATGATAATCAGCGCGAATTCCACCGCCAGCCACATTTCCAGCCGGGGCGAACCCGCAAGGGAACCCGCATGCCCGTCAAGGCGTATGACGTCATCGACGATCAGTTTCGCGACATACAGCGCAAGGGGCGGCTGGATCGCCTGCACCAGTCGCAACCCGATACTGCCGAGTGTCAGCGCCGGGCTGCATTGCCATAACTGTCGGAACATACGCGGAAGATGTGCATACACCCCGAAACGCCGTAACAGCCATATACGCCATGATGTAAACATATCAGGCCGTGATGACCGGGAGGAAGACTGTGGGATCAAGGCCGATTTTCCATGAACGTGGTGAACGTGGCGACGCATCGCGCCACCCGGACCGGTGACAGGCATGATACCTGACGGGATGGGGGACTGTTACCCCTGTATCCCATAACCGCCCTGATCGGGATCAGTCACCGGATGGCAGCCATCTGGCGTGTTTTCACGCAGGAATGCTGCGAACTCGCGAAATGCGTCCTCCCGCGGGTCGGATGCGCGCCACACCAGGCCAATGGTGCGCCGCGCATCCGACAGAGGCAGGGTGGTGATCAGGTCTTCCCATTCACCGCGATGCCGCAGGGCAAGATGAGGTATCAGCGAATATCCCTCGCCAGCACCAATCATATGCCACAGCATTTCCAGACTGGTGGCAAGGCGCTGCCGGTCATGATGTGGGGGCATGCCACACAGGGCAAGTGCCTGTTCACGCAGGCAGTGCCCTTCTTCAAGCAGCAGCAGATCCGGCCCGTCCAGTTCCCCCATCGCCAACCCCTGATGCGCCGCCAGAGGATGCTGCGCAGGAAAGGCAGCGACAAACGGTTCTTCGAAAATCGGTGTGCAATGCAGGGCATCATGGCTGACGGGGAAGGCGGCAAACACCAGATCAAGTTCATCATGGCGCAGCATCTGGAGCATGGGCAGTGTCTGGCTGTCGGTCAGTTGCAGACGCAGTTGCGGATATGCATGTCGCAGCAATGGGAGGAGGCTGGGAACATAATAGGGGCCAAGCGTGGCGATGACCCCGATACGCAGCATGCCTTCAAGCGGGCCAGCCTGCACGCGCGCGGCCTCGATCATGGCACGTGCGGCGGCAAGCACCTCTCGGCCAAGCGCGATCAGGCGCGCGCCCTGCGGGGTGGGGGCGACATGGCGGCGGGTACGTTCGAACAGCACCACACCCAGTAGGGTTTCAAGTTTGCGCACCTGTTCCGACAGGCCGCCCTGACTGACGCCGCAGCGTTCTGCCGCACGTGAAAAGTTGCGCAGGTCATCCACCGCAACAACATATTCAATGTCCCGCAGCGAAAGGCCGGAAAGGGGGATATAGCTCATGGGTATAGGTATAACGGATTCCTGAATGGGGATTGAAAGGTTTTGCCGATCAGAGCTATCAGAACAAACAGTTTCCGCGTCATCCGTGTTCGTGGGACAACAGGCCTGTCATCAATGACAAGCGAAAAAGTGAGGAGCATTTTACATGGCACGCATCAATTCGCCCCTGAAGCCTTTCAAGGCTGATGCCTTCCACAATGGCAAGTTCATTACCGTGACCGATGCCGACGTGAAGGGCAAATGGTCTGTCTTCTTCTTCTACCCGGCGGACTTCACGTTTGTCTGCCCGACAGAGCTTGAAGATCTGGCCGACAACTATGCCGCGTTCCAGAAGCTGGGTGTGGAAATCTATTCGGTCTCCACTGACAAGCATTTCACGCATAAGGCATGGCATGATACCTCGCCGGCCATCAGCAAGATCAAATATGTGATGATCGGCGACCCGACCGGGCATATCGCACGTAACTTCGACGTCCTGATCGAGGAAGCGGGCCTTGCCGACCGTGGCACCTTCCTGATCGATCCCGAAGGCAAGATCCAGTATATCGAGATCACGGCGGGCGGCGTCGGTCGCAGCGCCACCGAACTCCTCAGCAAGATCGAGGCCGCGCAGTATGTCGCCTCCCACCCGGGCGAAGTCTGCCCGGCGAAGTGGAAGGAAGGCAGTGCGACCCTGACCCCGTCGCTGGACCTCGTCGGCAAGATCTGATCGCAGGTTCGTGGTCCGGCCCCTTTGCGGGCCGGACCATTCCCCACCTTTTCGGAAAAAGCGGAGTTCTTTCCATGTTGCAGGACACCATCAAGGCACAGCTCAAGGGGTATCTGGCGAATCTGTCCCATCCGGTCGTGCTGGAAGCCTCGCTTGATGACAGCGCACCATCGCATGAGATGCATGAGCTTCTGCATGAAGTCGCCGCCCTTTCCGACAAGGTGCAGGTTTCTGAACAGGGCGTGGCCACGCGACGTCCCTCCTTCGTCATCCGTCGCGCCGATGCGGCGGCAGGAAATACTATGGCGGGTGTGACCTTTGCGGCCATCCCGATGGGGCACGAATTCACATCCTTCGTACTGGCGCTGTTGCAGGTGGCCGGGCGTGCGCCCAAATTTTCTGATGACGTGATCGCGCAGATCCGTGCCCTGCCGGGAAAATACACGTTCGAGACCTATGTCTCGCTGTCATGCCAGAACTGTCCGGACGTGGTGCAGGCGCTTAATGCCATGAGCGTGATAAATCCCAACATCCATAATACCACGATTGATGGTGCATTGTTCCAGGACGAGGTTGCCGCACGTAACATCATGTCCGTGCCACAGGTCTACCTTAATGGCGAAGCATTCGAGACCGGGCGCGCCGATGTGGAACAGATCCTTGCAAAGCTGGATGCGGACGCCCCACGTCGCGCGGCGGAAAAGCTGAAGGATATCCCCCCCTTTGACGTGCTGATTATTGGTAGTGGCCCTGCTGGGGCTGCTGCTGCTGTCTATGCCGCGCGCAAGGGATTACGTACCGGTATCGTGGCAGAGCGTTTCGGCGGTCAGGTGATGGATACGGACGGGATCGAGAACTTTATTTCAGTCCAGGAAACGGACGGCCCGAAACTCTCTGCCGCGCTGGAGGCGCATGTCCGGCAGTACGATGTCGATGTGATTTCATCGCAGCGCGCCAGTGAACTGTTTCCTACGGCACAACCAGGGGGGCTGCATGGTGTGGCGTTGGAAAGTGGGGCCATCCTGCATTCCCGCACGGTCATTATCGCCACCGGTGCGCACTGGCGCCATCTGGGCGTGCCGGGCGAGGAGGAATACCGCAACAAAGGCGTGGCCTATTGCCCGCATTGTGACGGCCCGTTCTACAAGGGCAAGCGTGTTGCCGTCGCGGGCGGCGGAAACAGCGGTGTCGAGGCTGCGATCGACCTTGCGGGCATTGTCGCGCATGTCACGCTGCTGCAACGCGGATCGCACCTGAAGGCGGACAAGGTGCTGCAAGATAAACTGCACAGCATGACCAATGTGACGGTTCTGACGGAGGCCCTGACCACCCGGATCGAAGGAAATGGAAAGAACGTTACAGGCCTGACCTATCGCGGGGGCGATGGCACGGACCACCAGATCGACCTTGAGGGCGTATTTGTGCAGATCGGCCTGCTGCCCAATACCGGCTGGCTTAAGGGCACGATACAGTTGACCGATTTTGGGGAAATTGTCGTCAACGATCATGGCGCGACCTCGATCCCCGGCATATTCGCGGCGGGTGATGCCACGACAACCCCCTACAAGCAGATCGTCATTGCGATCGGGGATGGGGCAAAGGCTGCGCTTTCTGCGTTTGACTACCTGATCCGTGTTCCCCCAATCGTGCAAAAACATGCCACGACGCTGGAGGCTGTTTCAAACTGATCCAATAACGATAAGGTCTCTCCTGGCGCTGTCTTGTCCAGACAAGGCAGCGCCAGAACCGTTCAGTTCTGGAGGCGGGTGACAAGCAGCTGGTTAATGCGAAACCCTTCCACATCGACCACTTCAAAGCGGAAGCGTGCAGTATCCACGCGGTCGGCCTTGCGCGCCATGCGACGCAGCCGGTGCATGACAAACCCGCCGATGGTGTCGAACGGCCCGGCTTCGTCAAGGTCCATGACCTCAAGGTCACGTCGCACATCCTCGATCGAGGCCGCACCATCTATCAGCCAGGAATTGGCATCACGTCGGACGATCAACTGTTCCTCGAACGGATTTGCCACTCCCCCCATCAACGCGCCCATGATGTCCTTGAATGTGATAAGGCCGACGACAAGCCCATATTCATTGACAACCAGTGCAAACCCGACCCCATGCGTGTCGAACTGCGCCAGTGTATCCCACAGGTTGATCGTCTCAGGCACCGACAGGACATCACGTCGCACCTCAAAAACCGCCCTGTCACCCGCAGACGTGCCTGGTGACGGCGTGGCGGGGGCAGGGGGGCGATCCACCACCGCCGCCAGCACGTCTTCTGCCCGGATGGACCCCACGACATTATCCAGCCCGCCATCACATAGCGGATAACGCGAATATGGCTTTGCCCGTACCTTGGCTTTCTGCGCCTCGACGCTTTCCTGCAGGTCAAGGAATACAATTTCATCGCGTGGCGTCATGGCTGATGTGATGGAGCGGTCCTGTAATCCCAGCACGTTCTGGATCATCTGGTGTTCCTGCTCCAGCAGGACCCCTGAGGCTGTGCCCGCCGCAAGGATCGCACGCAAATCCTCTGGCGTGACCGGTTCCACCGCCGATGCCGCCGGAATCTTCAGCGCCCGCAGGATCGCATCCGACATCTTGGAAAAGATCCAGACAAGGGGAAAAAACAGTTTCAGCGCCATCGCCGGAAACCACCCGACAGCAAGCGCAACCTTGTCCGGGGCGTTCATTGCGATACGTTTGGGGATCAGGTCGGCAAACAGCACGAACATGCCTGTCACCATGAAAAACCCTACCGTCGCGGACAGTGTCTGGGCCGTGGCTTCGCCCAGTCCCCATGTCATAAGCCCATGGGTCAGGGATGGGGCGAGCATTTCCGAACTGATGATACCGCCCAGTACCCCCACACCGTTGAGGCATATCTGCAGTACCGTCATGACCTGTCCGCTGTTGCGGCGCAGACGCAGGAAGGCTGCGGCGCGTTCATCGCCCGCATCCGCGCGTGAGCGGAGCCGGACATCACGCGCCGCAGCGAATGATATTTCCGATAGTGAAATAAAAATATTGAGTGCGACCAGAAGAACCAGAGAAATCAGGCCAGATAAAAACAGAATCACAAGAGCACCTGTTAAGAGATAGGTGCCTCAAACTAGCATAAAACCCGCACGATATGGATATATTTTACAAAACATACATATGTCGCGTATGTATGTTTTGTATAAATAATAAAAGCTATGACCCTTTCCTGTGCAATCCCACCGTGCGGGTGGGCTACCTTGCGGTAGCCCTATCTTACTGACAGGGCCGACAGCTTGGGGCCGGTCAGGTTATCTTCGGGGTCTTCGCCCTTGGTGCGCGGCACAGGAACATCGCCGACAGGTTGTGCCGGGTGCAGACCGGAATATTGCAACGCTCCGACAGACGACAGCCGGTTCGACGCCGGCAGCAGTGATGCATTCCATCCCCCGCCACAGGCCCGGATCAGCCCGACCTGCGCCTGGAGATAGCGTGTCTGGACCTCCACCTGCTGGATACGCGCCTCCAATGTACTGACCTGCGCGATCAGCACGTCGAGATATGCGGCCAACCCGCCCTTGTACAAGTTCATCGTGATATCCTGTGTCTGGCTTGCGGCACCTACCGCCGCGCGCAGGCGTGCATTTTCATCATCCAGCCGTTTTGTGCGTGAAAGTCCGTCCTCCACATCACGAAACGCCGTCAGCACCGTCATGCGATAATGGTCGCGCGTCTCGCGGTAGGCCGACCAGCTCTGTTGCAATTGTGCGCGTCGCAGGCCCCCTTCGAAAATGGGCAACGTAACCGTGGCGCCATAGGTCCACATGCTGTTGGCAAGGTTGGCGAGGTTGAAGCCATTATCGTCAAAACCGCCATCCATCCGGAAAGAGACATGTGGATAGAAGGCCGCACGTGCGATGCCGATGGCCCGGTTGGCCTGTGCCATCTGGCGTTCGGCCATGGCGATATCGGGACGACGTTCCAGCAGCTCCGACGGCACCCCGGGTGAAAGTGCAACGCGGTTCGTGTTCAGGTGGCTGTCGGGGGCAAGATGGAACGAAGACGGCGCGACATTGACCAGCACGGCGATGGCATGTTCCATCACCTCACGCTGCGCCTGTATGTCGAGCAGGTGCGCCTGTGTGGTGTAGAGCTGGTTTTCCGCACGCGCCACGTCAAGCCGCGAGGCGGCCTGATCCTGCAGACGCGTGCGCGTCACACGTAGCGAGTCCTCATAATACCTGATCGACTGGGTATAGATGTTTGCCTGCGCGTCGAGACCGCGCAGGGTGAAATAATCGCTGGCAAGTTCCGCCTGCAAGCTGAGGCGGGCGGACGCATATTCGGCGGCCTGTTCCTGTGCATAATCCTTTTGCAGGCGGACACGGTTGCGGATGGATGACCAGAAATCCGGCTCCCACGAGGCCATGCCGCCATAGAATTCGTCAGAATCCGTGATCGGGCCTTTGTACCGGAACAATCGTTCGGCCGAGCTCTTGTTATTGCTGCCACCAAAGGCAAGCCCGAAATGGGGCAACAGGTCGGAACGCGCCTCGCTGACGACGGAACGCGCCTGCAGGAAACGTTCCGCCGCGGCCTGCAGGTTTCCATTATGGGCTGTGGCCTCGGCCTCCAGCTCATCCAGGCGGGGGTCAGTAAATGCTTTCCACCATTCCGCCCTGACGCTGTCATCCATCGGATGCGCCGGTGCAAAGGGGGCCTGCCCCTGCCATGTGGTGGGGATCACGTAATGTGGCGCGTGATAGGCGGGGGCAAGGTCACATCCCGCCAGCATCAGCATGGATGCAAGACCGACCCCACGCATGGCCGTGCAACGACGAAGACCTGATTTCATCATTCATCGTCCTTTTCAGAGACATCATTGCTGTATCCTGCGGCGGGTGCGGAGACATGGACCTTCTCCCCCTCCAGCAGGTCGGCGGGTGGGTTGTCGATGATCCGGTCCTGCGCCGACAGGCCAGAAAGCACCTGTGTGGCCCCATCCCCCATACGGCCCACCGTGATGTCATGGAAATGCGCGATATCGTGGTCATCCACCACCGCAACCTGCATGCCATGTTCCTGAAACACCAACGCGCCGGTGGGGATGGCAAGGTGGCCGGACTGTTCCGGTGCGCTCAGCGTCACTGCGGCAAAGGTGCCGGGCCACAGGGCGTGGTCCTTATTATCAATCACGAATTCACTGACGCTTGTCCGTGTATCGGGATCATATCCCCCCGATACAGTCAGGAATTGCCCTTCGAACACGCGATCGGGAAATTGCGGGACGCGCACGCTTGCATGCAGACCGGGTTGCAGGATGTAGGACATGTTTTCGGGGATGGAGACAAACAGGCGCATCTGGTGGGTGTCCGCCACACTGAACAATTCGCTGGCCCCGCCATTGGCGTTGAGGTTGCCGCCACCTTCGTGCACGTAATCCCCGACATTGATGTCACGTTCCGTCACCACCCCGTCAAAGGGGGCGACAATCACCTTGAAACGTTCAAGCGCGGCATAGCGATCGAGGTTATGGCGCGCGGCCTCAAGGTCAGCCGCGGCCGATTTTTCATTCGCGTCCTGCACGGACACCGACTGTCCCGATACGGCCTGTGATTTCCCCATCAGCCGCCAGCGCTGTGCCGTGACGACGGCAAGGTCGTATTTGGCCTGTGACGATTGCAGGTCAGCCTGGGCCTGTGCGAACTGTGCATCGAGGCCGGGCGTATTGATTTCAGCCAGTACGTCACCGGCGGCGACACGTGCGCCGTAATCCTTGTACCACATGCGCACATATCCCGACACCTGCGGATAGATCGGGGCCTGGTACCATGCCTCCACCGTTCCAGGCAGTTCGAGGCTGACATGATGGGCCTCGGTATGGGGGGAGATCACCATCACGTTGGGAATGGCGGCCATCTGGGCCTCCCTGCGCAGGGAGGCTGCATGGTGGACACGTTCGGCCACAAGGTATCCGCACCATCCCATGACGGCGACAGCCCCCGATACCAGCAGTATTTTTTGCGATTTCCGGATCGACATCACTTTGTTTCCCCCCGGCTGCGGGACGGACGATTGTGCAGGATTGCGTAAACACATGGCACGAACAGCAAGGTGGAAACCGTTGCCACCAGCAGGCCGCCGATGACGGCACGGCCCAGTGGTGCGTTCTGCGAATTGCTCATGGCCATGGGGACCATGCCGATCACCATCGCCAATGCGGTCATCAGGACCGGACGGATGCGGCCATATCCCGCCTCCACCGCTGCGCGCAGGGCGTCACCATGTTCCTCGATCCGTTCGCGGGCAAAGGAGACGACAAGGATCGAATTGGCCGTGGCTGTGCCCATGCACATGATGGCCCCCGTCAATGCGGGTACCGACAGGCGCGTATGGGTCAGGAACAGCGCCCATGCGATACCGGCAAGCGCGCCGGGCAGGGCGGTGATGATGATGAACGGGTCAAGCCATGACTGAAAGTTCACGACGATCAGCAGGTAGATCAGGAGAACAGACACCACCAGACCGAAGATCAGTTCGTTATAGGAATTGCGCATCGTTTCGGTCTGTCCCCGGATCACCACGGCAGCGGTGGAGGGAACCATGTGTGCCGTCTGGCGCAGGACGCGTTGCACGCCTGATGTCACCTGCCCCAGGTCGGCGCCTTCGGCCGAGACATAGATATCGACTTCCGGCATGGAGTTGAAATGCGACACCTGTCCCGGCGTGCCGGTGGCGGTGACATTGCTGATCCCGCCCAGAAGCTGCATGTGTCGACCCTGCGGATCGCCATCCCCCTTGTCCACCGGGATGGTCATGAGGTTGCTGAAATGCGTCAACTGGTCCTGAGAGACATAGACATTCAGCGGGAAAGTAATCCCGGTCTTCGGGTCCAGCCAGTATTGCGGGTCCACCGTCTGGCTGCCTGACAGGGTCATCAGTTCATTATTCGCCAGGTCTGCTTCGGTCATGCCGGTCGCCTGACCAAAGGTACGGTTACCCTGCACAAACAATGTCGGTGTTTTCATCGTCTGCTGGATCACCACGTCGGCGGTTCCGGGCACCTTGCGCAATTCATTTACCAGGTGGCGGGCATATTCATAATTATCACGCAGGTCAGGCCCTGAAATCTGCACGTCGATCGGCGCGGGGGAGCCAAAGTTCAGGATGCGTGCCGTCAGGTCCGCAGGCTGGAACGTGAAGACCGTGCCGGGAAAGCGCGCCGACAGGTCGCGCCGCAGGATGGCGCGATAGTCCCACACGGGCGTTTCCTCGTCCTTCAGGGCGATGGTGATGTCACAATCCTGCGTGCCGATGGTCGGTGTGGGGATGAAGGCCTGATTATGCGCACCTTCGGGCAGGCCACAATTTTCGATCATGGTGTCCACACGGTTGGGGAAAAGCTGGTTGATGCGGTCTTCCACCAACGATGCCTCACGCCCTGCAACCTCAATACGGGTGCCAAGCGGCGCACGCATATGCATCTGGATCGTGCCTGATTTCGTCTCGGGAAAGAAATCCCGCCCGGCGGTCAGATACAGCCCCATCGAAACGACGGAAATGCCCAGGAACGTGCCGACAAACATCCGCCTGCGCCCGATCGCCCATTGCAGGAGAAGGGAATACCGCTCCCGGAAGGTGTTGAACCCCCGTTCGAACGCCTGCTGGAAACGTTCGGGCAGGCGGCGGGGATATTGCAGCTTGTGATGCTGGGGTTCGCAATGGTGTGAATCCCCATGTCCCGCGACGCTATGGCCCGCCAGAAGGTATTTCGCCATGGTCGGCACCAGCGTGCGTGACAGGATGAACGACGCGATCATGGCAAAGATGATGGCTTCGGCCATTGGCATGAACAGCCATCCTGCAACGCCACTCAGCGCGAACAGGGGCAGCCATACAATGCAGATGCAGGTGGTGGCGACAAAGGTCGGGATGACGATCTGGTTCGCCGCATCAATGATGGCGGTTTCCAGTTCCTTTCCCATCTCCAGGTGGGCGTCGATATTCTCGATCATGACGGTGGCGTCATCGACAAGGATACCAACCGCCAGCGCAAGCCCGCCAAGCGTCATGACATTGATCGTCTGTCCCGCGATATGCAGGCCGATGATCGCGCACAGGATGGCAAGGGGGATGGAGGTTGCAATGATGACGGTGGGACGCCACGACCCAAGGAACAGCAACACGACCATGCCCGTCAGGAATGCCGCCGTCAGCATTTCACGCACGACGTCGAAAATCGAATCTTTCACAAAGACAGAGGCATCGCCCAGGATGCTGACCTTCACGTCGGGGGGCAGCAGTTTCTGTATCCGCGGCAGCAGCGCCTTCGCCCCGGCCACGACATCGAGCGTGGAGGCATCGCCACTTTTCATGACCACGATTTCCACACCCTGCTTGCCCTTGACCAATACAAGGTTCGTTTGCGGATGGCCGCCACGATAGACCTCGGCCACGTCATGTACGTAAATGACGGCATTGCCCACGCGCTTGACAGGGATATCACCCAGTTCCTTCATCGAACGTGGTGTGGCGTTTGTCTGCACCATCCAGTCCGTGGCAGAGATTTTCTGGTCCCCGGCCGGCAGGACGATATTTTGTCCGCGCAGGGCGTTTTGTACATCCATGGCGGACAGGTGATGCGCCTGCAACTGCTGCTGGTTCAGGGCGACCATGACAAAACTGTCCATGCCGCCATAGGCCTGCGGCACCACGGCGCCGGGCACGGTCACAAGCAGGGGACGCACACGGATCATCGCCAGCTTGAACAGGTCAGAAGGCGTCTGCCGGTCCGATGTGACCTGCAGCGTCAGTACCGGCACGGACGAGGCATCAAGGCTCATCACCATGGGGGCGGGGATGTTTTCAGGAAGCTGTTTTATGACCGTCTGGGAAATCGCGGTCACTTCGGCTTCGGCCTTGCCGATGTCGGTTCCGGGCTGAAAGTATATGTTGACTATACCACGGCCGTAATACGAACTGCTTTCCATATGCTCGATGCCCTCGACTGTCGAGGTCACCATCAGTTCGTAATTATATATGATACGGCCGGCGAATTCTTCGGGCAGCATACCGCCATAGGTCCAGACAACGGACACCACGGGAATGCGGATGTTCGGGAACACGTCCGTCGGCGTACGCAATACCGACATGATGCCAAAGACCACGATAAGGATCGACAGCACCACAAAGGTATAGGGCCGACGTAGTGCGGTAACTACGATGGCATTCATGGGATATGTATTTCATGCGTGAAACGGACCCCGCATGCATGGCAAAAGCCATGTATTCAACACGCGGGATTCATTTTTGTTTCCGGGTCCCGGTCATTTCTGACCGCGTATGAACACGAAAGGTTCAGGGTATACAGGCCATATCTGTGAAATGTGACATATGCGTACACTCCGGCAAAGTCGGCAGCAAATGCCTGACATGGGTTCATGGGGTAGCGGCTTGCCCGGTAGATACCTGTTTTTTGACAAAGTATGAACGGAAAATGTTTAAAATATTTTTCTAATACACACAGATTATGATATTATTACTTATAATACATGAGAATATTTTTAAGAAACTTTTGGCGCCATGCCAGAATGGCTGCACTCTGCCTGTTATGACACGCATCCCAAACGGGATGCAGAAAGCCGCGATTATGCCCTTCGGTCATGCGTTCACATTGCATCCTTACGGGATCATGGCTCGACAGCGGGGTGTCCGCATGGCAAGAAACCGCGAAATCTGGACGATAGGACATCGTCGCGCGCCAGCCCTTGCACCTTGAATGTCCGCGACGCCCTGCGGCATGATGCCGGCGGACATAAGGAGAGTGTATGAAGCCCGACGCCAGTGAGGACCAGCCCAAGCCCGGCCTGAGGGAGCGCAAGCAGGGCCGCGTCCGCGCCACCGTGATTGCAGAGGCAATGCACCTGTTTTCCGCGCAGGGATATGACCAGACGACAGTGGACGAAATCGCCGATGCGGCCAGAATTTCGCGGCGCACACTGTTTCGCATGTTCGCGACCAAGGGGGACATCGTCCTTGCATGGACCCGTGGCATGACACAGAGCCTGAGTGACGCGCTGGCGGCATGCACACTTGATATGCACCCCGCCGATGCAATGATGCATGCCTTTACCGCGCTGGTTCCGCAGATCGCGGAAAACAGGAAAGATACTTACGCGTTCGTATTCCTGATCGAAAAGACACCTTCGCTACAGACAGTCAGCTTCCAGAAATATGCCAAGTGGGAAGACTGCCTTGCCGAAGGGTTGGCGAAACGTATGACCGACCGGAAAAGCCGTCGCGCTGCCGCCCGCCTGATGGCGCGTGGTGGCATCGCCATCTTTCGTACTGCCCTTGATGAATGGATACGCCTGAAGGGGCGGCCCGCGCTCGTGCCGCTTTTGCAAAAGACCTATGAATTACAGTCCGCCCTGTGGCCCACGTCCGCCGGGCACGAACCCGTCATCACGATGTGATACGGGAGGCAAGGGGCCGCGCCGGTGCAGACAGCCGCTGCCCGACGCCTTTGTTCAAGCAGCTATCGCGAAGCAGCCCCGTCATAGAGACACAGAACGGTCTTCACGGCTTCAATGGTGATCTGTCGTGGGTCGCGGGGGATGTGCCCCGTGCGGATCTGTTCATAAAGGCCGGGCAGAAACTGGCTAAGCAACGGGTCCGGCATGCCTGTTTCCCGCAGATCGGAAAACAGGTTTTCCACGGCCTCGCGCGCTTCAGGAAGCGCCCAGTAATAACGGATACGGTCGCTGTATGAATAATGCCGTAACCATGAAACCTGCTGATCCGTCCCCGCGTAGTGCCCTGCCCAGTATCCCGGCCTGTCGGTCATAAGACGGTCCATCGTGTCATGCAGCCTGTCACCACCAGGTCGCAGCGCAGCACGGATGCCGTCAAGCGCATATAGTGCTTCCCTGAGGGCGAAAGTCAGGCCCGGTCCGACCTTCAGGATGGCGAACCCATCTTCCACCAGCTCGCGCAACGCGACTGCGGGTTGGTAATCTGTGGAATGTGCCTCAAAAACCAGTCCCGGCATGCGGGGCAGTGTATCAATCAGGTCGCGTGCGGCGTCACGTCGGTAAAAAGCGACATTGTCCACCCCGAATTCCACGCCCGGCTGCACCACAAGGGCAATGACACGCTTCCACACATCCTCGCCCAGTGCGGTCGTGAACATGTCCTGATGGATGCGCAATGTCTGTAGTGCCGCAGCCGGTGCGGTCGGTTTCAGGTGGTCAAGGGCATCGGCCACACCACCCGGAACCGGCACTTCGGTTCCGATGACATAAGCCGCCTGCCCGGGACGCGCCGCCTCGGCTGATGCCGCAAGTCCGCATGCCCGTTCGGCCACGATTTCGTCCGACAGGGCTGCCGCTTCGCCCCGGCACCCCATGCTGGCATCGAGGTGAAGCTTGACGAATCCTGCCTCGGCATAGGCACGGACCATGGCCTGTGCCCGTTCCATGGCCTCCGTCGCCGGCAGGGATTTCCATGGGTTAGGCCCCAGATGGTCCCCCCCAAGAAGGATAAGGCCCCGATCGCAACCGACCCGCATTGCGATATCCCAGACCATATCCCGAAAGGCCACCGGCGTCATACCGGTATAGCCGCCTTCCTGATTGACCTGATTGCAGGTGGCTTCGATCAGGACGGGGCGCCCTGTCTGTGCCGCACGCGACAGGACGGCTTCCAACACCAGCGGATGGGCGGAACATACCGATGTCATACCCCGCCGCGCCTGTGGCGGGATCGTGCTGTCGTGGGCCTGATGTGCCAGCGCGAGGAGCGGGGCTGCGGCTGTGGTCATGACGGGCTATCCTTATTGGGCAATGGCGACGCGGGACTGCCCGTCAGGCAATCTTGACCACCTTGGTCAGGTGACGGGGGGCCAGCGTGTCAAGGCCACGCATACGTGCCACGTATTCACCAAGCAGTTGCAGGACAGGCAGGCAGACCAGCGGCCGTACGTCCGCGCCCGTCGCAATCGGCAGCTCTACCGTGCCGGGACCGCCAAGACCCAGCACACGGGCCCCTTTTGCCATCAGTTCACGCGCCAGAAGGCTTTCTTCCTCCAACGTATCGGGATGATACAGGAAGATAACAAGTGAACGTTCGTCAATCAGGCTGACCGGGCCATGGCGATATTCCAGCGGATGATGTGCCTCAGTCTGGCTCAGGCTCATTTCCTGCAGTTTCAGCGCCCCTTCGCGCGCGACACCGTAAAGCGCCCCGCTGCCGAGGAAGACGAAATGCGAACGCCCCTCGATCTGCTCCTTCAGGTGCCGGTCCGCCGCCGCAAGCAGGTCGTGTGCCGCGCGCGTGGTCGAGCTGTCCATCGTGACACCCGCGTAACGCAAGCCCATCAGCAGCATCAGGCTGGCGGAGGCCGTCATGACGATGCCTTCTTCCGGGTGGGTCTGGGCCACCATCAGCGTGTCCGCCTGATCACACAGGGCGCTGCCGGGTGCGCAGGTGAAGGCCGTGACCTTCAGGCCGGCTTCACGGCTGGCTTTTGCCGCGGCAACCGTTTCGGTGGATTCCCCACTGCGGGAAAGGGCGATGACATGGGGGGCGATTTTCGTGGGGATGTAGGAACTGCGGCGGCAGGTCCATTCATTGCCCGGTATGGCACGCGACAACACCCCATGTTCATTCAGTGCGGTTGCGATGGAATCCGCGATATGGACGGATGTACCACATCCCACGACGACATGGACGTCATCCGCACAGGGCGGGACAGGTTCATCCATGACCTGGTCCCAAAGTGGAAACTGCTCGCGGATACCGCGTTCCGTTGCATTCATTGATGGATCCTTTGTCTGACAAGTGCATCCGGGATATGCCCGGGTTGAAAAAACAGGCTTACCTGTGCAGCCCTTCAAGGGTGTGTGACAGGCGTTCGGTCCATGCCGTACCGGTCTGCCACTGCGCCAGTTGCGCAGCCCGCAGGATCACGCCCCCGATGGGCGGAAGCCGCGGCGCCTGTGGCGTCCCGCAAAAAACCGACAGTGCATGGCGTAGATAGACACTGTTGAATGTGCCGCCGGTATAACTCCATGGCAGGGCCGGGCGCGACAGCCCCTCCCGCGCCACTGCGACATGCCGTGCGAGGTGGGCGGCCGCGCGATCCAGGATGGCGCAGGCCTGTTGGTTGCCCTGTGCCGCCATTTCACTGACCCCATGCGCCAACGCGGCCACGGCCGAACGTTTATGCGACAGGCCGCCATACCACTCAAGCAGCGCCGGCCCGGCAAGGGCAGGGGAGGAGGGAAGGCCCATGATGCCGCACATCGGTGCGATAAATGCCCGCGCATCCGCCGCGCGCCCATCCAGCGCCTGCGTCAGGAGCGAGAGGGCTTCACGCCCGATCCAGAATGCACTTCCTTCATCCCCGAACAGCGGCCCCCAGCCCCCGACACGCAGACTGTGCCCGGTTTCGTCGTTTGCCCATCCCATCGACCCCGTACCCGACAGGACCAGAACCCCCGGCGCACCTGCAAACGCACCGCTACACGCCATTTCCACATCATTGCGGACGACATACTTATCCATGGGTATATCGAGGATCTCGCCCAGGGCCTTGTCCTGCTGTGCCGTGATGCTCCGACTTTCCCCATATCCCGCCAGCCCCAGTGCAACGGCGGCAATATGGTGTGGAATATCATTCAAAAGATCGGCCAGAACGGTGCGCCAGTCGGAACGGTCGAACGGGTTGGACCCCGGCCCCTTGCGCGTCAGGACGACATTTGCATCACGATCGACCACGACCAGCAGCGTCTTGGTGCCCCCGCTATCCACCGCGACAAGGCATGGCGTGTCACCCGTATGCGCTGACGGGTGTTTCATGCCAACAGGCCGATGGTGGAACAGGGAATCATATGGTTCATGATCGGCACTATGGAAATCCTCATTGTCCACCCAATGAGACAGCCCCACGATATGGGGCAGGTTGCATTATGGCACGGGCGCCTGTCCCGCAGGGAGTGCGTCCATGGATATGCTTCGCGTTTCGCGCTTTTCATGTCAAGTCAAAGAATTGATTGTTTATGATCTTTTTGGGGATGAATTTTGAATATTTCCCTATGATCCATACATGATATGACGTGAATCCCCAAATTCCATGATCATCATATTATGAAAAACAACAGAAATTTTATGAAACGACAGAGAAAAATATAGATTCTCCGTTGATGGTGCGAGAATGATGCACATAAATATCATACATAATCAAAAAAACGATTGCATAAGATCGTTCCGGTGTCAGATTCATCAGGAATCGTCCAATTGGTCAGCAAGGCCGAAATTGAGGAATCCCGAATGACAGATACACGTGGCTGCCGCACAGCCCTTGCCCTGACGCTGGCGGCGCTGCCCGCACTGCTTGGTACGCCTGATGCGCGGGCGCAGGCACACGCGGCGATACCGTCGCTGTTGCCACAACCTGCCAGCATGTCGATGCAATCGGGTTCGTTTTTTATTCCGGCATCCCTGAATGTCACCATCGACGGGGTGGATGCCCATGGGGCTGCAACCCTGTTCGACAGGTTGCATGCACCACATGGACCGATCCTGACGCTGGTGCATGCCGGGGGCGCGCAGGTCAGGATGCGGCTGGTTGCGAATGCCCTTTCCCTTCCTGCGCAGGGATATGAACTGCGCGTGGACCATGGGGGCATTGTTGTGACGGCCCGCGACATGACCGGACTGTTTTATGGTGCGGTCAGTGTTTCGCAACTTCTCGGGGCGGGACGGAAAACCATCCCTGCAATGCGGGTACGCGACTGGCCGCGCCTGCAATGGCGGGGGGTCATGCTTGATTCTTCGCGGCATTTCCAGACACCTGATGAAGTGCGCGCCCTGATTGACGCCATGGCTGAACTGAAGCTTAACGTCCTGCACTGGCACCTGACGGATGATCAGGGATGGCGGCTGGAAATCCGGCGTTATCCTGAACTGACGCGGATAGGGGCATGGCGTCGCGCGCAGGATTCCGGCCCGAAAGGGGATGGTGCGACCTATGGCGGGTTTTATACGCAGGACGAAATACGCGCCATCGTGGCGTATGCTGCCGAACGACAGATCACGATTGTCCCGGAACTCGACATGCCCGGTCATGCGCAAGCGGCGATTGCGGCTTATCCCAAGGTAGGGTCAGGGGGCACCCCGACGCAGGTTTCCACGACGATGGGCGTGCATTCCTACCTGTATAATGTCGATGATGACACCTTCACCTTCATTGACAATATCCTTGACGAAGTCATGGAGCTTTTCCCCTCCCGTTTCATACATATCGGGGGTGATGAGGCGGTAAAGGATCAATGGAAACACTCCCCCAGTGTACAGGCGCGCATGCATGAACTGGGCATTCATGACGAAGACGCCTTGCAGAGCTGGTTTGTCGAACGGTTGGGAAAATATCTGTCCGCCCATGGACGTCGCCTGATCGGCTGGGATGAAATCCTCAAGGGTGGCTTGCCTGCTTCTGCATCGGTCATGTCGTGGCACGGCATTGATGGGGCGATCACGGCCGCCCGGGCCGGGCATGATGCCGTCATGGCGCCGTCGAACACGCTTTATCTTGATTACATGCAGACCAACCGCAATGACGAACCGACTGGCGGACGCTATCCGGCGGAATCCGTGTCCACTGTCTATCATTTCGACCCGCTGCCGCCTGGAACGCCGGAGGCGGTGCGACAGCATGTGCTGGGTGTAGAAGGGGCAATCTGGACGGAATACCTGACATCGGGCGCAGCCGCGATGCAGGCGGCCTTTCCGCGTCTCGACGCGATGGCGGAAATCGCATGGACCCCACGTGAACGACAGGACTGGCAGGGGTTCACCACACGCCTGAAGGACGAGATCGCACGTCAGCTATCCTATGGCGTGCCGGTAAACCAGATGGGGTATGCCGTCGATATCACAACCGCCCCGGCAACCGATGGGCATTACGATGTGACCCTGTCCAACCAGATCGGGCAGGGGACAATCCGCTATACCCTTGACGGCGGTAATGTTGATGCGAACACACAGCCTTATGTTCATCCTTTTGTCGTGACGGAAGGGACCGTCATCCATGCCGCCGCGTTTGACCAGAGCGGCATGCAGCTTGCCCCCGTCACGGCACGCACCCTCACCACGACAGAGGTCGCGACGAGAAGCGGAACACAGTTCAAGGCCTGCGCAGGCGGCCGTCTGTCGGTTCGGGTGCCTGCCACCCCGGATGCAACTGCCGCCCCATATGTAACCATTGACCGCACACGTGACTGCGTCATGTATCCGTCGGCTTCACTGACCGGGGCGCAGCAGCTTTCGGTTCGGATGATGCCGCTTACACACTTCTTCAACACTCCGCTTGATGGCGATCCTCAGGCGCCGGCAATGGGTAAGGATGCGCCACACCACGCCGTAAGCATCTGGCTAGACCGGTGCGAGGGAAAACCTCTTGCAACCCATCGCCTACCCCATCATCCAAAGCCCGGGCAGGCGATAGAGCTTGTGCTTTCGCTGCCGGCGCAGGGGACGCATGACCTGTGTGTGGCCGTGCCGGAGGACAGGGAAAAGTTTTATTATGCTTTCCAGAAGCTGTCGGTAACCGAAGTTACAGGAAATGCCGGTAGTAAATGATATGGTTCCATGGAATGTTTCAGCAACCATGTCGCCATAACGCCAGTTTATGCCGTGATCGTCAGGTGCATCAGGATCTGCACCCGGGCGCTCATGGCATTGACCGCATATGTCGCTGTGTCTAGTTTTTGCGTACCCCATGCGGTTGTCCCGTGGCCGTGCCAGCCGTCGCGGGATGGGGCATTTCTATTTTTTCAGGAGAATCAATGTGGCGCCCGACCGTCTGACGCAGATCCGTCGCTATCTATACCTGAACGGTGCGACAGGGGTTCATGAACTGGCGGAAAAGGTGGATGCTTCCCTTGCCACGATCAGGCGCGACCTGCAGAGGCTGGAGGAGCAGGGCATCATAATCCGGACCCATGGTGGCGCCACGATTGCGGATTCCGTGGGGTTGGAAATTGCGTTCGAGGCCCGGGAGAACCAGAATCTGGAAGATAAGCGGGCAATCGCCGATGCCGCTTTCGCCATGCTGCGCCCCAATACCGCGATCTTTCTGGATGCGGGCACCACTGTTTTGCAACTGGCGCGGCGACTGCGGCTTGATCCGATGCCGCTTACGGTTTTTTCCAACAATATTTCCGTGGCGGAGGCCCTGATGGGCCTCGATCATATCCAGGTCATCCTGCTGGGCGGTCGCGTGCGGCAAAGCAATCGCAGCGTGGTCGGCGCACTGTCCGAACAGGTTATCGAAGGATTGTGGTTCGATCAGCTCTATCTTGGGGCCAGCGCCGTCCAGCCAGACTATACCATCGCCACCCCCGACAGTGATGAAGCCAGTCTGAACGCCGCCATGCTTAAACATTCAAGCGAACGCTACCTGCTTGTCGATAGTGGGAAGTTCGGCCGGCATTCCACCTATCGCGTCGGGCGACTGGATCAGATCACACAGATCTTCACTGACGCGCATCTGAGCGAGGAGTGGATCGCCCGCATGCAACAGCTCAACATTCCCCTGACGCAGCCAGAAAACCTGGTCGAATCCATCGCCTGACCCGGCCACGCACGATATTTCGTGTAACATATGAAGCGTTGCAGGATGCTGCCTTTCCGAAAGTAAGGCAGCATCCTGTATTACATATGCCCATCAAATGGCGCTTTTTAGCTGCGCCGCCCCAGGGCTTCATCAAACTGCGCCCAGCTATCGGCAAGTTCGATGACAGTGCGCGTACGGCGTGCCTCTTCAATCATGAAAATCAGCAGGCCCGCCTCCAACGCGTCGATGGCGGAAACCGGCAGCGGACGGCCCTCGGTCACATGGTCATACACGTCCGCCGCCATCTGCTCATCCGCGCCATAATGCAGTGACAGTGCGGTGCTGCGGGGGAATGCCTTGTCCATAACGCATTCACTGGTGCGCGCGTCATGCATCTTGAGGAAGCCACGAATGAAATCGCCCTCGGCCATGCCCTGCGCACCAATGATACAGAAACGACGGAACTGATCCGCTACATTCGTATTGGCATGAAAAGCAAGGGAGGCACCATTTGCGTATTCAATAAGCGCTGTCTGGCTGTCGACGATGTCAGCATCGCTGTCAAAAACCTTGTCGGTTCCCATCCAACCGCTGGGCTTACGGAAATAAACTTCGGTATCATTGACGCCCCAATTAGTCGGCATGTTTTCGGGTGTGAAGCTGCGTCGCCCACCAAAACTGGCGACCCGCATGGGGCGTGCGCCCACAATGCTGTTGTAAAGATCAAGATCATGGCAGCATTTTTCCATCAGAAAGCCGCCTGAATACTTCTCATAACGCCGCCAGTCGCGCATGAAGAATGCCCCGTGGAACGGTGCAATATGTTCTGCCGCCTCAATGGAGGCAATATCCCCGAGGATGCCCTGTGCCTGCGCACGACGAAGCTCGGTATAAAGCGGGGCATAGCGCATCACGAGCCCGACCATGAGCTGATCCGCGGGGAAACGTGACAGCAATCGCGCCAGTTCAAGTGTCTGTTCAAGATCCGTGACGACCGGTTTTTCACTGAAGATCTTGACGCCGTGTTCCAGCCCGATGCGGATATGTTCTAGGTGACAGAAATTGGGCGATCCCACCATCAGGAGGTCAAGCTTTTCCGTAGCCAACATTTCTTCAAGGGAGGAAAAATGTCGGCCAGCAGAAATCCCGCGTTCCTGCATGGATGGCAGGCCAGCGGGTTCAGGGTCCACATAACCCACGATCTGGAAATCAGGTCGCACCTGAGTGAAAACATGGGCCAGGTAGCCCAGCCTGTAACCAAGACCAACAATACCAACTTTCATTGACTTCAAAGCTCCATGCTAAAGGGCGGGAATATCGGGCAGGGTGGCATCACGACCGGCTGCCTGCCCTTTGTCTGCGGTAATGCGCATCGCCCAGAGGGAATAGGAAAGGATGAACAGGTAAGCCGGGACAAGGATGATCCCAAAGGCGAACCGGAAATCATGCATCGTCGCCAGCCAGACAAACAGTTTAGGCAGGACTGCACCGCCACTGGTTGCCATGACGGTAATCGCCGTGCCGTGGAGCGTACGACGCCCCAACCCACGAATGGCGACAGGATAGAGTGACGGCCACATCATGGCGTCGGAAAAACCAAGCCCCGCCATGCACCAGACCGACAGCATCCCCGATGTCAGAACCGCCCCCGCAGACAGGAACATGCCCACGGTCGCAGCAAAGGCGAGGAACTGCAACTGCGACATGATGCGGGGAATAACCGCCAGTCCACACAGATAGCCAACGATCATCATGCAGAATGTCAGCGAGGTGAAAAATTTGGTGTTATCGACATCAAGGCCGAGGTGATTGCCATACGTGCCGATGGCATCGCCAGCAATGGCTTCCACCCCGACATACAGGAATAGGCACGCAGCCCCCAGCCATAACAGCCATTGTCCATGTCCAGACGGCTGCTGTCCCGGATTTTGTGCCTCTCCATCTTCCATGGCGTGAAAGCGCAATGGCGGCAGTGTGATGAACCTGATCACCAGCGCCGTCATCGCCAGCCCTGCCGCCAGCAGCAGGTATGGCAACACGATCCGATGTGCAAAATGGCTGAGCAGGGCGGTTCTGCTGGCGAGATCGGTGGTTGTGGACAGGGCCCGGGTCGTGCTGCCCAATGTACTTAGCGTAGTTTTGCCAAACACGACGGGAACAATGATCCCTGCTGCCTTATTGCACAGACCCATGATTGCAATGCGCCATGCCGCCGAATCAAAAGGCCCCATTCCCGTCACATAAGGATTGATCGTAATCCCCAACAGGGTCACGCTGCTGCCGGTTACGAACAGCGCAGCAAGGGCGCCGGGATAGAACTGCATGACGGAACACAGCACAAACCCGATGCATCCCCCCGCCATGCCCAACAGGGACAGCATCATGCCCGGTTTGGCACCAAGCCGTCCCGTCAGCCACGCACAGGGAAATGCCGCAAGAAGGTGGGCCGTATAGAATACGGTCGGAATCAGGAACGTTTTGTTATCATCAAGAGAGAATGCAACTTTGGAGAATGCGATCAGCGGTCCGTTGATCCATGTCAGCACCCCGATAATAAAAAACAGGAACCCCATCAGCATCATCAGTCCACGCATGTTCATGATATGCGCCGATCCCGTGCGAGGCATGGATGATGATGTATATGGTGTGAAATCCATGCCGGAACTTCCCTGAAACATTCTCTGGCAACATCTTTGTCGTTCAGTCGCATCATATGCAAGCATGAAAATGATTGATTTGGTCAGATTCGATATGATCCTGCGCAAAATAGCGAGAGGAATCCACGACCTCTATCGAATCATGCCATGGAAACGGCATAAAAAATCATGAACAATCATATTTATGATCTTATTGTGCTATAACATGATAGGGTGGGCCAATGTGCGTTACGGGCATGTATCAAGGTATAATTACTAACTTTATGATATAAATATAAGTTTTTTGTAAAAACAAACTTTTTCTATACTGGATACTGTCCGTTTTCCGGTGATTTCCCATAGTGTGAGAAAAGTCACACTTGACAGTTTTTTGCGCATCAAGCTGCGGATAACGACCAAAATGATCGTTTCACGCAAAATATATCTTGAAATGTGCGCGTTTATGACGCCACAAATCTTTATGAAAACGGAATGAAATCACAGATGGCATCGCTATCCATGATTCCAGTTCGCGGATTTACGTTGTCGTCCCATAATGAAACGGTGGAGAAGAAGGTGTTGAACCCAAGCAGGAAGACCCTGATTCTATGTTGCACAACCTTTATCGCGCTTGATGCGGGCGCATTGCTGTCCAAGGCCATGGCGCAAACCGTCAGCGTGCATACGACGCATCACACAAGGGCGGCCCCGACGACCACACATGCCGCGACCCAGCCAAAAGCCAAGGGCGCGTCGTCCACAGCCGCCACCACGGCCACCCCATCAGGCGTACAGGCCAGCGGCAAGGCCGAGGTCCTGACCGTCCATGCACGTGGGATCAGTTCGGCCACCGGGGTGACGAACACGACGCCGGGTGGCGGCCTGATGGCTGTGCAGACGGCCGCCCGTTCCCAAAGTGGCATGACACGCGACTATATCGCCAAACAGAGCCCTGCCGTTTCACCGGGCGTCATGCTCTCGGCCATGCCGGGTGTCGTCGGGGGGGCATCTGACCCTTATGGCGGTTCAACCCATGATGGCCTGACCGTGCGTGGCCTGACACAGGGGGAAATCGGCTTTGTCATGCAGGGAATCCCGCTTGGCGATCCGGTCAACCCCAATATTTTCAGTGCTGATATGGTGGATAATGAAAATCTGTCATCGGTCACACTGACACAGGGCAGCAGCGATATCTCCGCCCCTTTCTACAGCGCGGTTGGCGGCCAGGTTAAGATGGATACCGTAAACCCGAGTTCGCGTTTCGGTGGCCTTGTTGATCTCAGCTATGGCAACAACAACATGCGTCGCGAATTCCTGCGGCTTGATTCCGGGGAACTTGGCCATACCGGCATCCGTGCCTTTGTATCCTATTCCAACAACCGTTATGACCAGTGGCGTGGTCCCGGCAATGTCGATCGTAACCACATTGATTTCAAGGCCGTAAAGGAATGGGGGAACGACAACAGTATCACCGCCAACTTTGGCTGGAATCACCAGACAGCGCAGGCGCTGCGTTATCCCACCATGGCGCAGTACGAACAGTATGGTAACAACTATAACTGGGATCGCAGCTATACCCCGGGCGATACGAGCTATCATAAGTTCCACACAACGCAGCGCGTCGATACGCTGGGAAGCCTCCAGCTTCACCTCAATCTGCATCATGGGCTGACGCTTAATGTCACGCCTTATTACATCTCGGATGCCGGGATGTATAATGGCGGTGAAAACCTCCATGCAACGGGAAGCTACCTGGGCAGCCAGGCACTGGGTACGCTCGACCTGCCTTATGCCACCAATGGCACGACCACCGCCATGAGCTTCGACCATGAATTCGAATCAACCGGCGGCATTACGACGCAGCTTTCATGGAAAAAAGGGAACAATACACTCAGTGTAGGTGACTGGTACGCCTACCTGCAGCATTCCGAACTTGAATCCTTCACCGCAGCAAATTACCAGGGCGGCGTCAGCAATTCGTTCGGAAATGACCCCATTCGCGTCAATGGCCAGATCCTGACTGGTTATAATATCAACTTCAAGCAGCAGACCAATGCGCTGTTCATCAATGACCGCTATGCCGCCCTGCATGGGAAACTGATCCTTGAGGCCGGTTTCCGCGAGGTCATGATCAGCCGTACCGCGACCAACGACATCCCCGGCGAAAACATGCAGGACCAGAGTGGGGGACCATACCTGAACGGCGGCAATTATGCCGAGCCGCTGCCCCAGTTTTCGGCGACCTATTTCATCTCTCCGCATGACCAGATCTATATCAACGGCACGACATCATTCCGTGCGCCTGGGTCGGAAGAAATCTATGTTGACCTGTGGGATCCGAACGGCGGTGGCGTCCCGACCATGCAGCGTCAGAAAAATCCCAAGTCCGAATTCGCCATTGGTGAAGAAATTGGTTATCGACACAAGGGATTTGTCAATTTCTCACTTGCGGCGTTCAACTATAACCTTGTTCATCACCAGGTCAATTCGTCAAACTATATCGGCACCGAACTCGTGACGCAGCCAATCGACATGGGGGGGGAAACCATCCGTGGTTTCCAGGCGGAATTCGCCCTGCGTCCGTGGCATCATTTCAGCCCGTATGTCGCGTTCCAGTACCTGCACACAACCATCGACAGCAATTTCAAGGAAGGCAATGTCTATCTGCCGACCGCTGGCAAGACCATGGTCATGAGCCCGACCGAAAGTGGCTCGGCGGGTGTGAACTATGATAACGGCCACTTCTTCGGCAACCTGTTCGTCAGTTGGGCCGGCCGCCAGTATTCGACCTTCATGAATGACCAGTCGCTGCCGGCCTATGCCGTGGGCAACATTACCGCAGGTTATCGTTTCGGCAACTTCTCCTACCTGCATCATCCGCAGATCCAGATCAACGTGACCAATTTTGCCAATGCGCATTATCTGTCAGGTGTTTACGGATATACCGCCAATGCGCATGCCGTGAATGTGGGGGGCACCACTGTCAACGGCAGTGCCCCGACATACTTTGTCGGTGCGACCCCTGCCGTCATCTGCTCGGTCACAACAGGGTTCTGAAGACATGAATGATCAGCTTCATAAAGGCCCCGTTCGCGGGGCCTCACATAAAAAACGCCTCATGCAGGGACGTGCGAAATGGCTGCGCGTGGCGGGGGGCGTCATGATTGCGGGGGGCCTCCTCGCCAGTGGCGGGAGGGCACGCGCGGATGACATACAGGCGGCACGTGACGTCGTCGCCCGTTTATTGCCCGCCCATGCCGGGCAGGTCACACTGACGCTGCGTCCCGCATCGGGGACAACGGCTGAACATTACCGCATATCGGGCCATAAGGGGGATATCCATGTCACGGCATCAAGTGACAGCGCCCTCCTGTTCGGGTTGAACTGGTATCTGAAATACGTGGCGCATGCGGGCATTTCGCCCAACGGCATCACCCCTCCCGCGATGGCGCAGCTTCCAGCACCTGGCCACCCGATCGAGGGTGAGGCGACGTTCCCGTACCGTTATGCCCTGAATGAAAACACGGACGGGTATACCTCGCCTTACTGGAACTGGGAACGCTGGCAGCACGAACTCGACATCTATGCGATGAACGGGTTGAATACGCTCCTGATCGAACGGGGAACGGATGCGGTCCTGTATCGCACGTTCATGCGCCTGGGTTACAAGGACGAACAGGTAAGGTCCTGGCTGAGCATGCCTGCCCATATCAACTGGCAGTTGATGGCGAACATGTGCTGTTATGGTGGTCCTGTCCCACGCGAACTGATTGAAAAACGCGCTGTATCCGCCCAGCAGATCATTGGACGTATGCGCGAACTGGGCATGCGTCCTGTCCTGCCGGGTTTCTATGGCATGGTTCCGGATGATTTTGGCAAACGTTTCCCACAGGCCCATGTGATCGGGCAGGGGGAATGGAACAGGTTCCGCCGTCCTGCATGGCTGGACCCGCGTGATCCGATGTTCGCCAAGGTTGCCGCCATTTATTATGACGAGCAGAAAAAACTCTTCGGCGATGCGCCTGTCTATGACATCCAGCCATTTCAGGAAGGCGGCACCCCTGGGGATGTACCGCTTGCCGATGCGGGGCAGGGAATACAAAAAGCACTGGATACCGCACATCCGGGTGCGATGTGGATGTTGATGGCATGGTATGAGGAACCCGATGCGCGGATGCTGGCCGGTGTGGACCGCAAGCGCCTGTTCATCGTTGACCTTGAGCAGAACACCCGTGTGCGGGAAAACCGCGATGCGGATTTCCAGGGTGCGCCCTTCCTGTATGGTGGTTTGTGGGATTTTGGCGGACGGACATCGCTGGGTGGATCATCGTATGATTATGGCGTACGCCTGCCCGGACTGTGGCGTACACAGAAAAATATGATCGGAACGGCCGTCTTCCCCGAAGGGATGGACAATAACCCGTATATTTTTGACCTGTTTACAGAAGCCGCATGGCGGCGTGACGGCGTGGATACCACGCAATGGACGCGTGATTATGCCGACCGGCGTTACGGGCAGCCGGGGGATGTGCATGCACGCAAGGCATGGGACCTGCTGTTGCACAGTGCATTTTCGTATCGTGCCACCGGGATTCAGGATTTTGGTGAGGCCAGTGCAGCGCCGGATTCCCTGTTCAATGCACAGCCTTCACTTGATACCCATTCGGCGGCATGGAACGGCATGAAGGTACTGCCTTATGACCCGCATCTGGTAGAAGCCGCCATGGCGGAACTGCTTCAGGCATCGGCTGCCACCCGCGCGACGGAGGCCTATCGCTATGATCTGGTTGATGTCACACGTCAGGCCGTTGCGAATCAGGCACGCGCCATGCTGCCCCAGATCGGGGATGCCTTCGCCGCCAGGGATCGGGCAAAGCTGCATGCATTGACCACCCGCTGGCTGGAACTGATGGACCGCCAGGACAGCCTGCTGGCGACGAACACATTCTTTCGTGTCGGCACGTGGCTGTCATGGCCGCAGGCATGGAGTGACGATCCGGCGCAGCGTAAGCTGATGGATTATGACGCACGCGTCATCCTGACCAACTGGGGTGGCCGGACCGCAAGCCAGGTCGGGCACCTGCGTGATTACGCCAACAAGGACTGGGCGGGCCTGACAAAGGATTATTATCGCGTACGGTGGCAGCTTTTCTTTGACAGCCTTGAGACATCGCTTGCGACAGGGCGACCGCCACGTGAAATCGACTGGTACAAGGTGGGCGAAGAATGGTGCCATAACGGCCGCGTCTATTCCCCCACACCCGAAGGCGACAGTTACACGGTTGCGCGGGACATCCATGACTATCTGACACAAGGGAATATGGCCCCTTCCAAATAAGACCACACTCCCATGCCGCGTCACTGGCCCATGGCCGCTGACGTGGCCCATACACAAAAACAGTCCCTGTCGGCATGACCGACGCCATGCCGGCAGGGCATCCGGGAAAGGATCGCCAGGGATATGCAACACTGTCTGAAGCCCTTGCAACGTCTGGAACGGGGGAGGCTCCTTGGTATTGGCCTTCTTTGCATGACGGCACTCGTTGCGCCCCATGCCGTGCGGGCGGATACACTTGCGGCCAATACGTCCACCCCGCTTTCACCCCTGCCGCCCATGGGGTTCAATAACTGGGCGCGCTTCATGTGCGTTCCACAGGCACCGCTCGACGGGCAGGACCGGTCGCATTACAGCTTTCAGGATTTCATGACCGATCAGGGGCGTGCCCTTGTTTCCAGTGGCCTTGCAAAAGCAGGCTATAAGACGGTGGTGGTTGATGACTGCTGGATGGAACGTGACCATGACGGACAGCTTTACGGTGCTTCTCACTGGTCTTCCCCGCGTCATGGCGGCAGCACCCAGCCCGGATTCGCACGTGATCTGTCGCCTTATGTTGCGGAACTGCATCGAATGGGCCTGCTGGCGGGGGTTTATAACACCTCTGGCGCCCTGACATGTGAACGTGTTCCCTCTGGCGAAGCCGGGCATCAGGAAGCTGACGCCAAGAAATTCGTCGGATGGGGGGTCGATTTCCTCAAGCTTGATAACTGTGGCGCACCGGAAACCAGCCTGGAAGGGTTGTTCGGACAGATGGGCCACGCATTGGGGTATGCAACGCGAGAGTCCACGCGCAAGATCCTGTTTGATGAATCCGGGCCTGCAGAATTCGGGCCAACCGACCCCCTGAAATATCAGTCCATGGAATGGGTACGCGGATTGGGGCAGATGTGGCGCGTGGCCCCTGATGTCGCCACCACCCGCCTTGATGCACAGGGGCATCCAATGGATGACCCGTGGGTCGTGCATGATCCCGCACGTGCAAGCCTTGATGGTGTGTATCAGGCATATACCGATACCGTTGCCCTGTCGCGTTATGTCGGCCCGGGCAACTGGAACGATGCGGATCAGCTCCTGCTTGGGGACAATGGCCTGACAACGGCCGAGGAACGCAGCCAGATGGGTTTGTGGTCCATCATGGGGGCACCCCTTGTACTGAGTGCCGACGTCCGGCAAATGGCGCACACTCCCAATGATCCGCATTTCGCACAATCACTCTCCATCCTCAACAACCCGCGTGTAATCGAGATTGACCAAGATCCGCTGGGGGCGGGGGGATACAGTGTACTGCGTGATAATCCGTCCGATGACAGCGGCACGGATATCGCGCTAAAGCCACTTGCGGATGGCGGTTTTGCCTTCCTCGTCCTGAACAAGAATGCACAACCGGCGGATTACGCGCTGCCGATGTCACGATTGGGGGTGGAAGCACGACATTGCGGGTTGACCCTGACCAATGTCTGGACGGGGGATATTTCCCACGTTCGTGCGGACGCAACGCTGCAACTGCACATCGACGGACATGACAACGCCATGTTTCGTGTGGCGCCTGCAGCCTGCGCTGCGCTGAAGCCGGTGGGACAGATCACAACGGTGCAGGCGTCGTTCGGGCGTGCGCCCCTGTGCCTTGACGCAACAAAGGGAAGCCGCGTCATGACGGCCAATTGCTCCGCCAGTCCTGCGCAGCAATGGGTCATGCCCCCCACCAGCGCCGAAGGTCCGATCCATAATGCGGCCTTCGCTGGTAAGTGTCTTGAACTTGATACGACGACTGGTCTGGTTCAGATGGCGGCCTGTCATTCGGGACGGGTGGAACAGACATTCCGTTATCACCTGAACGGAACACTGACGGCAGGGGGCGCCTGCCTTGATGTGGCAGGGGCTGCCGTGACCGCCCCGGGTGAACGGATCATGACCGCGCGCTGCATCGATTGGCGGGTATCGGAAATCTTTTCCGCCCCGCATCATGGTTCCCCGCCTCAATAAGACGGGGATGGGCATGGTGCAATTGCGCCATGCCCGTTTCCTCAAATCCTGAAAATTGTCTTATTCACCTGTGGTCATGCAAGGGGCTTTATCTTTCCATGACCTTACGGACACCTTCGCCCAGCAGGTTGAACCCCAGCACCGCGATCGTGATTGCAAGACCGGGGAACAGCGACGGCAGGATATCGATCCCCAGATAATTGCGGCCATCACTCATCATCGCGCCCCATTCCGGCGTGGCAGGCGCAACCCCCAGCCCAAGGAATGACAGGCTGGACGCGGTCAGGATCACCGATCCGGCCGTCAGTGTGGATTGCACCAGGATCGGTCCAAGCGCATTGCGCATGATATGGACATACAGGATACGCCATGTTCCCGCACCCAGCGTGCGGGCGGCTTCCACATATTCCGTGCGTTGCAGCGTATGTGTCAGGTTCTGGGCCAGGCGTGCATAAACCGGAATGGAAAAAAGTGAAATCGCCAGAAGCATATTGATAAATCCTGGCCCCAGAAGGCTGAGGATCAGCAGGGCCAGTACAATCCCGGGAAAAGCAAAGACGATATCCACGGCCCACATGATCGCCTGTTCCACATACCCCCCCACCAGACCGGCCAGCATACCCGCAAGCGTCCCGGCAACGCAGGAGACAAGGACACTGATGCAGACCTCGGCAAGGGAGTAGCGTGTGCCATAGACGATACGGCTGAAGACATCGCGCCCGAATGCGTCCGTGCCGAAGGGATGTCCCCACGACATGGGCTGGAACGTGGCGTACAGATCCTGCGACAATGGATCGGCCGGACTGATGAGCGGGGCGACAAGCGCACCCATCACCAGAAATGTCGTCAGCACCATCCCCACCAGCAAGGAGAGGGGCAGGCGTGAGGCAAGGGCGCGAAAGGGAACAGTCATGACGATATCTCTCCTTCAGATGCGCCGTGCCTTGGGATCAATCCGGGAAATAAGGATATCCGCCGCAAGATTGACCAGTATGACCGACAGCACCGCAACCAGTGTCACGCCCTCGATCACGGGATAGTCGCGCCAGCGCACGGCCTCGATCATCAGGTGGCCAAGGCCGGGCCAACCAAACACAGTTTCAGTGACAACCGCGCCACCAATGACACTGCCAAGGTTCATGCCAATGACGGTAATGACTGGCGGCAGGGCATTGGGCAGGGCATGGCGCAGACACAACCGCATAAGGCCGACACCTTTTGCCCGGGCGGTGCGGATATAATCCCGCGACAGCACGGCAATCATGCTGGCACGCGTCATGCGACCAATCAGCGCCATGGGCATCAGCGCCAGGGTCAGCGACGGCATCAGCAGGCTGGACCATGAATGCGCACCCATCAGGGGCAGCAGACCAAGGCGAACGGAAAAGAGTTCCATCAGCAAAAGCGCAAACCAGAAATTGGGTACCGACGCCAGCACGATCGTAATCCCCATGAAGATCCTGTCCCACATCCCATCCTGAAACATCGCGGCGGCAAGCCCACCGGGAATGCCAAAGCACAGGGCAAGGGCATAGGCGCTTAGCCCCAATAGCAATGTATAGGGAAAATGGCTGGCGATTTCGCGCCCCACCGGCTGACGTGATTCAATGGATACACCCAGGTCGCCAGCAAGCGCACCACGCATGAACCCGCCATATTGCTGCATGACCGGCCGGTCCAGCCCAAGACTGTGGTGAACCGCATCAACTGCGTCCTGCGTTGCGGCAGGACCGGCCAGCATGCGTGCAGGATCTCCGGGCAGATGACGGACCGCAACAAACACCGCAAACGATACCACCAGCATGACAACAGGCAGCATAAGCATTTTGTTGATGATACGTGCATTCATGAATGCGGCTGCCGGTTACGGGTGACATGCGTAATGTCCAGCGCCCCGTCCGGACGCACAACCAGCCCGGTTATATCGGCACGCATGCCCACAAGCGTATCGCGGGTATAGATCAGCACCGCAGGTGCATCATGCATGATCATCTTCTGCACCCTTGCATAGATATCCTTTCGGATATCTTCAGATGTTTCGACTGCTCCCTGATTAATCAGGGTATCCACGTCCGGGTTATGGAAAAAGCCGAGATTGGCCCCTGCGGGCGCAGCCGACGCACTGTAAAACAGGGGGCGTAGCTGCATGTCGGGAATAAATCCTGATGACCAGGACGCAAGCACCCCATCAAGTTGCAGCGCCTCCTTCTGCATTGGGTCCGCAAAGGCCTCGGACGCATAGACGCCTCCTTCCAGCCGTGAAATCCTGAGTTTTATACCAGATTTTTTCCACATATCCTGCAAGGCTTCGGCAATCGGTTCATCCATGTCCTGAACCGCAAGGTTGAATGTCATGCCAGCAGCCAGCCCCGCATCTGACAGAAGGGTCCGGGCGCGTTGCGGATCATATTGCGGATCAGGGGCATAGCTTACGAAATAGGGGGAAACCGGTTGCAGCGGGGATCGCGCGGGCTGCCCCCTGTCGCGCAGCAGGGCATGGACAAGCGCATGTCGGTCGGTTGCGTAATTCAGCGCCTGACGGATACGTATGTCAGACCCCGACCGCCGGTCCATGTTGATGGCAATCCAGTATAATGGCCCGTTACGATCATCATAAATGACAAAGCGGGGATCGCCCTGCATCTGCTGGGCATAAAGGGCAGGAAGATTACTGACGATATCGCTGTCACCGGTATGCAGCGACATATCCATCACTGATGGTTCAGCAGACCACAGCCAGCGTACATTGGTGATATCTGATTGTGTTCCCCAGTAATCCGGGTTGCGTGATTGCATGACATATTCAGAACTTTTCCACTCCACAAACCGGAAAGGCCCCGTTCCGTCCGCCTGCCGCGACAGTGATGTCCCCGCGAAAGGCGACGTCACATAGGCCTGGCTGAAGGACAGTAGCAGCAGGAAATCGGGGTAGGGACGGCGCAGGTGAAACCGTACCGTCATGTCATCATCGGTGGTCGTCACCGTATCCACCACGGCCATGAAACGGCTGCTTCCGGCAAGGGGGGCTGTCCGATCCAGCAGGCGGCGGAAACTGCGCATAACGGCATCCGCTGTCATGGGATGTCCATCATGAAACCTTACATTGCGACGCAGGACAAAATCCCATGTCGTACCCTGCGGGTCATGGGTCCATGCCGTTGCCAGCAGGGGATGGATCGTGCCATCCGCATCGGAACGCACCAGCCCTTCATACATCGCGGTCAGGATGGAGGATGTATCGGTCGCCACCTGGTCCGCCGGGTCCATGCTGCGTGGGGGTTCGGGCTGCATCACGCTCAGGCACTGCGAGGCGTCCGTTATGGGCGATGCATGGGCCGAAGACGCACATAACATACCGATACACGCAAAAAAGGTCATGCGGGATAGGGGCGGGCGGTACTGACATTTCATCTATCGGCCACGATCACCAGTTTGTTTCGATCTGTTCTGACTTATATCACATAAAAAACTTACTTGACGAATGAAAGATCAATCAATGATATAAATTGATCTTTATCCGGAATGGAGGGGCATGTGTCCTGCCGGTCGCATGTGCAACTGCTACGCCTGATCAACCAGTTCGGCCCCCTGAGCCGCGCTGAGCTGATCCGTATTTCCGGGCTGAGCAAAGGCGCGGTTTCCATGGTGACAGCAGACCTGCTGGCGCATGGGCTGATTGAAACACGCGATACCGTACATGGTGGGGGGCGACCGTCGATACGACTGGGGATTGCGGCGGACAGCGCATTTTTCGTCGGGATATCGCTGGCGGACCGTCCTGTCATGGTGTTGGGCGACCTGCATGGGACGATACTGGATCGGCAGGATATCGACCTGCCGGACAGGGTGGAGGATATCGGCCCGCATGTCCGCCGCCTGATTGCCCGGATCGCACCGGAGGGTTCGCTCCATGCACAACGCATGCGTGGCATCGGGCTGGCGGTTTCGGGGCTTGTGGATGAACAGGGCGGCATATGCGTGCGTTCCACCCTGACGGGATGGGAAAATGCGCCTGTTGGCCCGCTGATAACGCAGGCCTGCGGGTTGCCTGCGTATGTCGAAAATGACGCCAATGCCCTTACCGTTGCGCAATACAGGTTCGGACCCATGCGGGAAGCCGCATCCTTCAGCCTTATTTCCGTCGGGCAGGGGATCGGGTGTGGTCACATTTTTGGCGGCGAACTGTTTCGTGGCTTCCGGGGCGGGGCAGGCGAAATCGCCCACGCCACGGCGGAACCGGGCGGGCTGCCGTGCCTGTGTGGGAAAACAGGCTGCCTCGATACCGTTGCCTCTCTGACGGCCATTGCCCATCTTGCCACGCGGGCGGGGCTGCCGGGGGATCTGGACCAGCTTGAACAGCTTGCGGCGCAGGGCAACCTTGGTGCGGTCGAATTGCTGCATCGCGCGGGCAGCGCACTGGGCCTGATGATCGCACAGATGGTGCAGATCATGGACCCGCAGCATGTACTGGTTGCACGCCAGGGCGGTGAACTGACGGGATTGTTCGGACGTGCAATGCGCCAGGCCGCAGAAGGCAACATCCTGCCGCAGCTTGCACCCCGGCCAGAGATCATGACCTGCGATGTCATGGCTGACTCATGGGCGTTCGGCGCAGCCAGCGTCGCGGCCGACCGGTCATTGTTCCACGAATTCTAAACAAAAGGGAAAAGGGTATGCGTATTGCCGTGGGTGGCATTCATATCGAATGCAGCACTTATAATCCGGTTCCAACCCGGATGGAGGATTTTCGGGTGATGCGTGGCGATGAGCTGTTGCAGGCACCTTATTTTGCATTTTTGGCCGATTATCCGGCGCAATTCGTGCCAACCCTGCATGCCCGCGCCATTCCCGGCGGCCCCGTCACGGCAGAGACCTATCGGGCTCTGCGCGACGAATTCCTTGACCGCTTGCGTGCGGCCGGGCCGCTGGACGGTGTGTACTTGTCCATGCATGGCGCGATGTATGTTCAGGGTATGGAAGATGCCGAAGGTGACTGGATCTGCGCAACCCGCGCCGTGGTAGGTAACGATGTACCAATTTCCGTCAGTTATGACCTGCATGGCAATGTGACACAGCGCATCATCGACGCGATCGACATGTTTTCGACCTATCGCACCGCACCGCATATCGACGTTCAGGAAACGATGCGCAGGGCGGTGACGATGCTGGTGCGCAGCCTGACGCAGGGGGTACGACCGCATGTCGTATGGGCACCGGTTCCAGTTGTGCTGCCCGGCGAAAAAACCAGTACCGAGGACGAACCCGCCCGCAGCCTGTATGCACGCCTGCCTGAAATCGACGGACGTGAAGGCATCTGGGATGCCTCCCTCATGGTGGGATATGTATGGGCGGACGAACCGCGTGCAACGGCTGCCTCGGTCATGACGGGAACAGATGCCGCGGCATTGCAGAGCGCGGCCATAGAAATGGCGACGGCATATTGGGACGCGCGCACGCAGTTCCAGTTCGGCTGCTGGACCGGGAATATCGGACAGACCCTCGAGCAGGCGTTTCAGGTCACCAGTGGCCCGGTTATTGTGGCGGATTCAGGTGATAACCCCACCGGTGGTGGCGTGGGGGACCGTGTCGACGTGCTGCGCGCGCTGATTGCATGCGGGGCGCAGGACGTCATTGTCGCGGGAATTGCCGATCCACGGGCCACACGCATTGCCCGTGCCGCCGGGGTGGGGGCACAGGTTACGCTGCTGATTGGGGGCGCCCTGGACACTGCGGGGACGACCCCGGTCGAAGTGACAGGCGAAGTCCGTTTCGTAATTGATGATCCGAACGAGCGTGAATGCCAGGCGGTCATCGCCGTTGGCGGGATACAGGTGGTCGTGGCAGGACGGCGCAGGCCCTATCATAACATCGCCGATTTCACGGCACTGGGGCTTGACCCGCATGGCGCACGGATTGTCGTGGTGAAATCCGGCTATCTTTCGCCGGAACTTGCCCCGATTGCCAATCCGGCGCTGATGGCGTTGTCGCCCGGGGCCGTGGACCAGCATGTCACACGCCTTGTGCGGGCACACAAGGCCCGGCCGACATTCCCGTTCGACACGTCCTTTGCCTGGCTACCGCATGTCTATTCCTCGGCCCGAAAGGGAGGATGACATATGACGGTGTCACGTCCTGTCCTTTCGGTCGAAGGGCTGCATATTCATTTTCACACCCGACGTGGCACTGTCCATGCCGTGGATGACGTGACATTCGACATCAACCCTGGCGAGATTGTGGCTCTGGTAGGGGAGTCCGGTTCGGGAAAAAGCGTCACCAGCCTGTCGATGATGGGGCTTTTGCCGCGTATCGGACGCATCGCAGGGGGACGATTGCTGTTTCAACCCGCCGGGCAGGATATCGTGGATCTGGCCACCGCGCCGGAAAAGGCATTGCGCAAAGTCCGGGGCGGCGGGATCGGGATGATCTTTCAGGAACCGATGACCTCGCTCAATCCGGCGATGACGGTTGGTGAACAGATTGCCGAGGCCCTTGTGTTACATGGACAGGCAAACAACCATGCCGCCATGGCGCGTGCGGCGGACCTGCTGGCGGCAGTTGGTATCGCCAACCCGCATGCACGGGTGCGCAGCTACCCGCACCAGATGTCGGGGGGCATGCGCCAGCGTGTCATGATCGCCATTGCCATCGCCTGTCGTCCCGCACTGCTGATCGCGGATGAACCAACCACGGCACTTGATGTTACAACACAGGCGCAGATTCTCGATATCCTGAAACAATTGCGCCATGATACCGGTATGGCCGTGCTGTTCATCACGCACAACCTGTCACTGGTGGAGGCATTCGCGGACCGGGTCATGGTAATGTATGCGGGACAGGTGGTCGAATATGGGCGTGCGGCCGATGTGATGGAGGCACCGCGCCATCCATATGCCCGCGCGCTTCTGGACTGCCTGCCGGTGCGTCATCTTGATGCACGGGAAGGCGCGACATTGCCTGAACTCCCCACAATCCGCGGGCATCCCCCCGACCTGGCCCATCGACCAGCAGGCTGCGCCTTTGCCACGCGCTGTGACATGGTGCGGGATGCCTGTCGTGCCGGTCATCCCGACCTGCAGATGGTCAATGCGGTCCGTGGCCATGCCACACGTTGCATCGCATGGCCGGAGATGGAAGGAGGCACCGACATATGAGCAACCAGCCATTACTGTCGGTTCGTGACCTGAGCGTGGAATTTAGCGCATCGCGCGGCCTGTTAGGCCGCAGCCTGCGAAATGTTCAGGCATTAGACAAAGTGTCGTTTGATATCCATGCAGGCGAAATCGTCGGTATCCTTGGTGAATCCGGTTCTGGCAAAACGACGGTTGGTCGCTGCATGCTCCGCCTGCAAACCCCTACGGCAGGGCATATCAGTTTCGAGGGACGTAATATCAACTCATTATCCCGCACGGATCTGGACTGGTACCGTCGTCAGGTGCAGATGATTTTCCAGGACCCGGCCGCCAGCCTTAACCCACGCCTGCGGGTGCGTGACATCGTTGCAGAAGGGCTGGAAATCCACAGGATCGGCACACGTGAAAGCCGGCAGCAGACAGTCATTGACCTGCTGGCGTCCGTTGGGCTGGGCAGGGATGCGCTGATGCGGTTCGCACATGAATTTTCCGGTGGTCAACGGCAGCGCATCGGCATCGCCCGGGCCATGGCGGTCAGGCCACGCCTGATTGTCGCAGATGAACCTGTTTCCGCCCTTGATGTGTCGGTGCAGGCCAAGGTCATTAACCTGTTGCGTGAATTGCGCGGACGGCTGGGCCTTGCGATGGCATTCATATCGCATGACCTGCCAACCGTCATGTTCCTGTGTGATCGCGTCGTGATCATGTATCTGGGACGCATCATGGAAATCGCCCCGATACAGGCCTTCCGTACCACGCCCTTTCACCCCTATTCGCGCACCCTTGTGACCCTGGCGCCGGGTCTCGGATCACCAGAGGCGGGTGCTATGCCGACAACCACCGAACAGCCCGCGCCAGCACCGAACCTGCGCTATGGCTGTGCGTTCCGTACCCGCTGTTCCCACGCCATGGCGTCCTGCGCCACGGTGGTCCCCCCATTGAACGAAGTCGCACCGGGACGATGGGTTGCCTGCTTGCGACCGGAGATATTTCATGACGCGTGTTGAAATCTGTGTGGAGACCCCGCAGGGCATTGCCGCAGCCAATGCGGCCGGGGCAGACCGGATCGAGCTCTGCGCCTCGCTTGAGGTGGGGGGACTGACACCAAGCGCCGGACTGATGCGTCAGGCGGCACGCGGGGATGTCGCGACACTGGCCATGATCCGTCCGCGGTCCGGGTCCTTTATATTCGATGATGATGAAGCTGCCGTCATGGTCGATGACATCCGCACCGCCCGTGAGTGCGGCCTGAAGGGGGTCGTGCTTGGGGCGATCCGGCCTGATGGCAATCTGGATCATGATCTGCTGTTGCACCTGTCCGGGCATTGCGCGGGAATGGAACGAACGTTGCATCGTGTTTTTGATCTGGTGCGTGACCCTGCGGCCGAACTGGAATTCGCGATCAAGGCGGGATTCACCCGTATCCTTACATCGGGTCAACGCCCCACCGCACCACAGGGGCAGGAATGCCTGGCCTTGCTGCATGCACAGGCGGCGGGACGTATCGCCATTCTTGCCGGTAGCGGTGTGAACGCAGGCAATGTTGGCGCGTTGATCCGTGCCACGGGTGTGCGTGAAGTCCATGCGTCATGCCGGAGGCCTGCATCTTCTCCTGCGACTGAGGGAGGAGAATTCGGATTTGGCCCCATGCCTGGCCAGACAGACCCGGCCGCTATTCGTGCCCTGATAAATGCAGCACAGAGCGTGCCATCACAGGATTAGGACCGATCGACATTCATGCCATCCAGATCATGGCTGCGGCGAGGTGAACAAAGCCAAGGAAATGGATGGTGCGTCGATCATCTCGGGTAGCAAAGCGTCTGAAGTGCTTGAGGCGGTTGAAGCAGTGCTCGATACGATTACGCAGTTTGTAAACTCTGGTATCATACGGGATGATAATCTTGCGGGTGCGATTGCAGGGAATGACAGCTTCTGCGCCCATCTGAGCGACAGGAACACGTAATGCATTGCTGTCATAGGCTTTGTCGGCCATAACGGCCGCCTCTTCCTGACCTGCAGGCAGAGCCTGTGCCTGGGTGACATCGCCAACCTGCCCAGTTGTAACAACGAAGCCAAGACACGTGCACTGTTTCACTTCCTATGAATTCATTTACCAGTCGTAGTAAAAAGAATCATCACGGTTTACACATAATCCGCACCATAAAATCCCGGAACCAAACATCTAATATCAAAACATGTCATTAACTTTCCTGAATTTATTATTTGTCAATTAAATCCAATAGACACACCACCAAAAATGCCAAATCCATCTCCTGATAGCATGGCGGCCGGCTGCTGCCCGTTGGCGGTAGAATAAACAGGTACCACGCCGGTAGCATAATGTTTATTGGCCAAGTTATGTAAGCTCAGGAACACCTGCCTGTGTTTGTTAGGCCAAAGATAACCGATATCAAAGTTGTAGATGTGATAAGGCGCAGCTTTATACTGGTTATCATATGATGCCAGAACCGAAGAGGATACTTCCACATCGAAAGATGTATAAAAACCGTTCTTCATATCAAGGTGGAGTTCTCCCTGATAAAAATGACGTGGAATGCCAGGAATGTAGTTATGTCCCCATGTTGAATCATGGTTAAAACGAAAACTTTGAAATGTGTATGCCTGGCGAAGTGAAATGATGTTACCTTGCCATTTGTACAATGTTGAATGAAAAGATGTCTCAACCCCCTGATGCGTAGTGGCCGATGCATTACCATAGGTTGCGTTGTTATAAAGTTCAGATAGTGGGGTCATGACGGATAATAGTTCGTTATGTACGGCTGAATGATAGTAGCTGACACTCCATTCGGTACCTTTGAAATGCCCATTAGTACCAAATTCAAATGTTGTTGCTGTTTGTGGCTTGAGATTGACCCAACCGGATGTAAGTCCTTTGGCTATACCAGATGTATAAACCGCGCCGGAAAGATATTGCCAGTCCTGCGGTGATTGTACGCTGCGCGTCACATTGCCATAAATTTCAACATTGGGAGTAATGACATAGCGAAATCCAGCTCGGGGCGCGAAATACAGGGCATTCTGACTGAAGGAACTGGTCTGGGGGTAGGTCTGCGATCCAGAACGTGGCGTGTAACTTAAAGCTCCAGCAGCCGTGAGCCAGAAATTATGAAAGATCTCTGTATTGTTGCGTACATGAAGAACAGTATCGCTGCCGCCAAGATGTGATCGGGTCACAAGCGTACCAATGGCATAATCGGGATAGGCTGATTTCACGCGCACCCGGTTGTCAATGGTTGCCGTCAGGTCATGTGACGTATAAATCCCAATATCTGTATCGCTGTTATGACCTAACAGGTTGTCATGACGTGTATAGTCAACCATACCGGTGGCATAGTCAATGTCGTACAATGAAGACGTGCTCCCTAGTTCGTGGTTCATGGGGGCATTCAAATAGGCAAACCCCGCCACGAGTTTTGACTGATCATCTATATGGATGGTTGTGCGATCAGCGACGAAAGTGGTGCCTGGTTCAATGGTCTGGGTGCCCAATCCGGCATAACCGGTCTGTACCTGTTTCGGGTTCTCACGGATCTGGTCGCGCGTCAGGTAGAAAGGATTGCCTTCCGATGTCTGTCGGTACCGGACAAACAGGCGCGTATCGACCCTGTCGTTAAATTTGTATCCATAATTAAAATTCACACCAAAATTCGTGCTCTTTGTATTGTCCTGATAGCCTGCACGATAAGAATTGGTGACACTGATATAATAATCAGACTTGCCAATAACCGATCCTGAACTCAATTGTTCCTTTACATAACCGAAGCTGCCTGCTTCCACACGTGCCTGGTAACGCTGAGAGTTATATCCGGTCTGGGTGACGTAATTGATTGCACCCCCTAATTGCGTTGAACCGAAATCCATCCCATTGCCGCCACGCAGGATTTCCGTATAGCGAATGCCCAGTGGTTCCTGAAGTTCATTGACCGTGCCTATGGGCGTCGTAAGCGGAATATCATCAAACAGGAACATGATACCCGAACGCGTTGCGTTCAGGCCTGTCTGGATGCCAGAACCGCGAATGGAAATGCGCAGGTCATCCGATCCGCAGGGGGCTTGGGCGAAGACACCGGCCTGATACTTGAATGCATCCGCATTGGTGGCGTTACGTCCCTTCAGCACGGTGGCCGCATCAATGACGCTGGTGCCGCCGGGAATGGTTTTTAGGTACACCTCCGCCTGATGTGTTGCCGCACTGTGATGGTGCACGGCGATATGTTCGACCGTGCTGGCATTCAGCCCGCTGCTGGCCGCATGTTCATCATGATGGCCGACGGCATCATGGCCACCTGCGGCATGATGGGGTGGGCTATGGTGGGGAATACGATGCGGAGTGATGTCGTCTGACGAGATGGATGCGGCCGCAATGGCGTGATGGGAAGCAACCAGAACACCGAACAGACTGCTGGCGAGCGCAAAGGTCAGTCTGTTTGAAGCCTCTGCGACAGGGCCTCGGTCGCTGTAAGGCAGAGGATGGAGGCGGGGCGGGACAGTTGGGGGAAGTGATAATTCACTTTTTATCATTGTGATTTTCTATTATGGCCGCGAGGAATGCACTAATCTGTTAGCAGGCAAAAATGACTTTTCATACAGTGTTATGCCCACAAACCAGTTAAAATACGTAATATATGTAATAAAATAAAATATGCTCATATATAATAGTGAATTGTAGGCAGACTCATACAGCTATCCAGACTGGACATCTCTGAAATTCAAAAATAATATCTTTTGTTATCAAATGGATAATAAGAAAAGCAATGTAGGGTCATGTCGTAATTGACACTTGCCATGCTTACACCGAAAATTAAGAATATACTTCTCTTAACGGCGAATGGCCGCATATCCGGCGGGACATGCGACCTGTCTGGATGGGATAATTATACAATTTAAGGTGTTATTTATGGCGCTGCCACCCCGCGCCTCAACTCCATGCATGTAACGGGGGAAAGGTCTGGTTCAGGTAGTAATTTCCCACAATCGCATATTTCCATCGCACCGGATCATGCAGCGTATGCGTGCGCGCGTTACGCCACAGGTAATCAAGGTTCAGCTTCCGGTCCGTGGCGGATGTACCAACCAGTTCAAACAACCTGTTTGTCGCCTCGATGACACTTTCGGTGGTCAGGACCTTGGCCTGCGCCGTCTCGATCTGGGCGGTGGCGACACTTTGCACACCCGGGGTCGATACGGCATGGTCAATGGCGTCACCTGCCCTGTCCAGCAGGGCAAGACCCGCATTCAGGCGTATTTTCAATGCTCCGATCGTCTGGATTGTATATGGATCGTCCGATGCCCTGTCCTGTCCACTATCGATCCACGGGCGTGCGCGCGTATGGATCAGTTCAATGGCCGTATCGATAGCCGCATCGGCCAGACCGGCGTCAATCGCCGCCTGAATGAACTGCGATATGGCGCTGTCGGCAAACGGCGCATCAGGCCTGTAGGCTTTCCAGACCGGAATGACACGGCTGCGTGGCACCTGCACGTCCGTCAGTTGCACGGTACCGCTTGCAGTTCCTTTCTGGCCGAATGCCGACCAGTCATTGATGACATTCAGGCCGGGCGCATTACGCTCGGCAATGGCAAGATGGCTGTGCCCGTCTTCATCAAGTGCCACGATCTGGACCAGATGCGCCGACAGCGCCCCCGTGCAGTAATGCTTGACACCGTTCAGGGTCACGGTGTCGCCCGTTATCTGGAGACGTGTTTTCAGCGCCCCGACATTCTTGATGCCGCGTTCTGAAAACGCATTGCCAAACCTATATCCTTTCAGCACCAGTGCAAACAGATCGCGCGCCTGTTCGGGGCTGGCACAGGAGGCAAGGCAGGCGATGGTGGCAAAGTGATTCTGACTGAGTTGCGCCACCGCTGAATCTGCTTTTGCAATCAGCCGGATCACGTGTCCCAACGTGCGGTAGGACACTTCGGCCCCGCCATAGTTACGTGGCACGGTGATGCCCCACAGTCCAGAATTGGAAAAAATGTCCAGTTCACGCGCAGGAAACCGGTTATCTTGGTCACGCTGCGCAGCACCCGGCGCAATCTGCCGGGCGACTTCGGCGGCAATGCGCAATGCCTCCGCATCATTCGCGATGACGGGCACGCCCGCGGGAGGCAGGGGAAACGGGGCGACATCAGTTTCGCCTGTGCCGACAAATTCCGTAAGGGTCATGATATGTCCAGTCTGGATGCGATCAGTAATGGTCGGGATTCATGACAGCGCCTGCTGCCCTGCAATCCGACGCAACAATTCGTCATGGGGCGCATGGATGCGGCCACACAGCGCGTCGCGATGGGCGCGTTCCAGCGGGTTATGGGCGGACAGCCCGGCATTGCCCGCAAGGCCCAACAGGGCGGATGTAACATCGACCGCCGCATCAACCACGCGTGACTTTATGACCGCTGCATGCGCGTTCAGTTCAGGCAGCGGGCAGGCGGCCGTGACATCCGTGGCATAAAGCCGCAGCAGCATGGCGTTCATGTGCAACGTAATGGCAAAGCCCCCTACGGCATCGCGCATGGCGGGCAGGGTCGAAAGCGGTGCGCCCAGATTGGATGGCACGCGGTTTTTCAGGAATTCGCCAAACCAGGCCAGCGCGGATGTAACGATGCCATTATACAGGGCCCCCAGCAGCCCTGTATTCCATAACATGAGGGTATTGCGTCCTGCCGGTGGTGCATCGGGCGTGTACAGGGCCAGTGCCGCATCGGGTGGAAGCACGACCTGCGTAAAGACAACTTCATGGCTGTTGCTGGCGCGCATGCCGATATGGTCCCAGTTTTCAATGATATGAACGCCCTTCGCAATAGTCGGGACCATAAACGTGCCCACCCGTACCGGGTCTTCATCCGTGCGGGCACGCACCAGCAGCCACGACAGGCCGGGAATGCCGGTAACATAGGCCTTGCGTCCGTCCAGCATCCATCCCGTGGTCGTGCGGGTTGCCACCGTGCCGGGCAGGCCGCCGCGCGATGCGGAGCCAAGGTCGGGTTCCGCCAGCAGGATATTGATCAGCCGGTCATGCTGTTCCTCTTCCATCCAGCGTACGAAATCACCGGATCCGAATTCATGGTGCGCGATCGCGGCCCGCACCATGTAATGATTAACCATGACCAGCGCGGTGGAGGCATCCCCCTGCGCAATCCGGCCCACGATGTCCTGCACCACGCCAAGGGTAAACGGCGTGGGGCGCTCGGGAGTGGAAATGCGCAGCGACAGCAGTCCCGCCCGGCGCAGGTCGTCAATATTTTCCTGTGCGAAAATCCCGGTGCGGTCATGGTGCGCCGCCCGTGTGGCAAGACGCGCCTGCAGGTGTGTGGCTGCGTCGATGGCATCCCGTGCGGTATAATGAAGGTCTGCGGACACGGCTTCATGCCTCCTGTACAATGGCCCGGACATCCGGGAGGGGCGGCATGCCGAGACCGGTCAGGACTGCGCAACGTGAGTGCCGTTTCATTGCAGGCTTACCTGTAACAGGAGTGGGGCATGCCATCCGGTGGGTTCCTGCCGGTCGATGGATCAGACCGGCAGGCAGATATTAAATAAACAATAAAAAACGTGAATATGTACTTACAACATTATAAACGTAAATTTATATGTCAATAGGATAGTTATCCCGTACCACGTATTTAAATACGGTCATATTTCGTGGATTATGCGCTAAATTCAGAGTCAATACGATCGGGACATTACATCTCGATGGAATTTTTATGATTTAACAGCCTGTCGGGTTGGGGTGCCGCTCTGACGCGGCGAGGATGTAAGGGGACATGATAAGCCACTTCATCCCGTTTGAACGGTCTCAGCCGTATCTTCTGCCACCCGACCTGAAGTCGTGGCTTCCGGCCGACGCTATGGCGCATGTCGTCGTTGAGCGGGTTCCGATAAATGGGATTCCGCCAAGACTAAAAAGACATAACCCAGCCAGAGGCGGCACGGGTCTCGCACTGGCTTCCCGATTGCATCGGGGGCCAGTACGGAAAACCTTACACGTTCACATGCCGTGTGCCGTTTATATTCTTACTTCAGCCCATCCACAAAAGCTGAGATCCGGCGGCAGCCTTCGCGCAGGGTGTCTGTATCGGTCGCGTAGGAAATGCGGAAAAACGGGCTCATGCCGTAAGCTGCCCCCTGCACGGAGGCAACCTGCTGTTCTTCAAGCAGGGCCATGACAAAATCGGCATCGGTTGCGATCAGGCGGCCACCGGCCGAAGTCCTGCCCATGCAGTCACTGATGTCAGGATAAACATAGAACGCACCCTGCGGTGTGTGACACCGCACGCCGGGAATGGCGTTGAGCAGGGAAACCACCAGATCGCGCCGGGTCTGGTATTCAGCCGCGCGGTCCTTGAGGAAGTCCTGCGGGCCGTTCAGCGCCGCCACGGCTGCAGCCTGCGCCAGCGTGTTGATGCCGCTGGTCGACTGGCCCTGCATGTTGTTCATGACAGCGATAAGCGCACGCGGGCCACCGCAATAGCCAACGCGCCAGCCCGTCATGGCATAGGCCTTGGACACGCCATTGACTGTCAGTACCCGATCCTTCAGGCGCGGCTCAACCTCGGCGATCGTGCAGAAGGTGAAGCCGTCATAGATCAGGTGTTCATAGATATCATCGGTCATGATCCAGACCTGCGGATGCTTCATGAGCACGGCGGCAATGGCTTCCATATCCGCCCGCGGGCAGCACGCGCCAGTGGGATTGCCGGGGAAGTTGAGCACCAGCCATTTGGTTTTGGGCGTAATGGCGGCCTCCAGTGCCGCAGCCGAGAGGCGAAAGCCGCCTTCGGCAGGGCAGGGCACGGAAACGATGGAAGCCCCGGCAAGGCGCGCGATATCAGCATAGCTGATCCAGCTCGGGGTGGGCAGGACCACCTCGTCACCGGGGTTGATCGTCGCCATCATGGCATCATAGATGATCTGCTTGGCACCATTGGCCACCAGGATCTCGTCCAGGGCGTAATCAAGGTGGTTTTCACGCTGGAACTTGGCCTGGACCGCTTTTTTTAACGCGGGTTTGCCATCCTGCGGCGGGTATTTGGTATCACCCGCGCGGGCTGCGGCAATCGCGGCATCCACAACATGCCCGGGCGTGGGAAAGTCTGGCTCGCCTGATGACAGGCTGATGATCTTCATCCCTTCAGCCTTCAGTGCCGATGCCTTGTCGGTCATCGCGGCCGAGGCCGAAATCCCAATTCCATTCAGTCGATCAGCAAACCCGGGCATCAGACACGTTCTCCAATTTTACTCAATGCAACAGCATATTAGATGTTCATAGCGATCGTAGATCGTTTCGCCACAGGTTAGATACCGGTGAAAACCGTCTGACCCCATACAACAATCCTATGAGCGGCAGCGCCTTCCGCTTATCCATCCATCCGGATCGGGTTGCGCACCATGGCAAGTGACAGCCCGCCCGCAATGAGCAGGGCTGCAGCGCAGATATACCATGCCATGTCAAAATTTCCTGTCCAGGACACGATATATCCGGTCAGGATGGGTGAGAGCAGCCCCAGAGAATTGCTGCATGTCAGGGTAACACCCGTTACAGCGCCCATCTTGCCACCGTCTTCCACCATATCCGTCAGGAGTGCGGTATTGGCGCCATTGGCTGCCATCAGGCAGGCCAGCGCGCCAGACAGCACCAGCAGGATGGGCATCATGGTATGAAAATACGGCAGCAGCCCGATCGTGGCTGCCCCCAGAAGGCAGGTTGCAACAACAAAACGCCGGTTGGGCGGATGAATGCCCCTGCGAAAGACTAGGTGCTCCAGAATGCGCCCGATAACGACCGCGCCCATGGCCGCGACCAGATAACACAGTGCCGTGCTGTTGCCCGTACCGGTGGTGTTGATGTGCAGTTCATGGATCAGGTACAGCGGCATCCATGACATGACCAGAAAGTTCAGGTAGTTCTGGGTGCATTGCACCGCCAGTATCCCCAGAAAGGAAGATGAGCGGAACAGGTTCCTGATCTCGCCGGCCGAAATGGGCCTGCGTGGAGCTGCATCGGGCTTTTCCTGCGGGTTACGGTAAACCAGCCACCACACCAGCGCCCAGGCAATGCCAATGCCGCCCAGCGCCATGAACTCGCACCGCCACCCGAAGAACGTGATCAGGTATGCCCCCGCAATCGTGCCGCCCGCCAGACCGAGCTGCATGCCGGTCAGCAGCATGGTCATGACCGAGCCGCGTTCGCGCGGTTGCGCCCAGTTGCGCACAACCGTGGCCCCTACACCAAAGGTTGGCGCCTCGCCTACGCCAAGCAGCACGCGCGTCATTAGGAACTGGGTAATGTTCTGTGCCATGCCACCAAGCAGCATGGCAAATGACCAGACGCCCACGGCAAGGCTGCCAATAGCGCGCGCGCCAACCATGTCGAGCACGATGGTCGAAGGCAGGTTGAGCAGGAAATACGACCACAGGAAGCTCGACGAGACCCAGCCCATCTGCACCGGTGTCAGCGAGAACTCCTTGCCCATCGTAGGCAGGGCAATGGAGAGTGCCGCGCGGTCGCCATAGCTGATGGCGTACATCAGGAAGACAAGAAAGAAGAACACGTAACGAGCAGGAATTGCGCGCCTGCTTCGTGCATTGGTGGTCATTTCACCTGTTGTCACGCTGGAGGACTCCTGGTGTGCCATGAATTACTGGAAGGAAGGGGGAGGGCTGCGCGATCAGGGCGGGGTGCCGGTGGCCGCATCCATCGTGCCTTCCGCCACCGCTTTCTGTTTGGCCGGGCGGTCGTGGCGGAGCATCCACACACCCGAGCCAATGATCAGCAGCCCGCCAATGCACATGGCAATGCCGGGTATCTCACCAAACCCGAACCATCCAATCAGCGCGGCCCAGAGCAGGCCGGAATAGGCAAACGGGCCAATGGCAGATACCTGCGCCGAGGCGAAGGCTTCGGTCTGGAGCACCTGCGCAATACCGGCGAAGGCACCCACCGCAACAAGGCAGCCGGCCTCGGTCAGGCTGGGCGTGGTCCAGATGAAGGGCAGAGGTAGCGCGGTCATGACCGTCATGAGAATGGCCTGCCACAGGGAGATGGTGGTACTGGATTCCGTTGCGGAAAGCTGGCGGATCTGCATGGTGGTCAGCGCGCCGACGCCCCCCTGCGCCAGGGCCACGAAATACGCCCAGATGGGCACAGCGCTCCCTGTCATGTCATGTCCATGCAGCAGCCCCTTGCCAAGGGCCACCACGATCACCCCCGAAAACCCGATCGAGACCGCAACCCAGCGCTGGAGCGAGGGACGTTCATGCAGCAGCGGGATCGAGAGCAGGACCAGAAATAGCGGCTGCGTGTAGGACAGGACCTGCTGTTCGGCCAGTGGCAGGCGGGTCACGGTGATCACGATCATGATCATGCTGATCAGCCCCACGACCGAGCGCAGGACATGACCAAAAAAATGATGCGTTTTCAGTATAATGGCCGTGCGTGAAGCAATCAGCAGCACAAAGGGAAGCGAAAACAGGTTCCGGAAGAAAATGATTTCAAGTGCTGGAAGCGTGGAGCCGGTCAGTTTCTGCAGGGCATTGAGGGCCGCAGTAAAAAACGTTGCCGATGCTAAAAGAAGGGCGCCACGTTTCAGGTCATGCTTCATTTTATCCGTACCTCAATGCACGACATGGACAGCGGTGCATGTCATCAATCAATGCTGGCCCGATATCCCCACGCGCTTCATGTTACGACATCGTAACGCAGGGGGCGGATTTCGGGTCATAGGCGTTCGTTGCGATGCGATAGGAAATTCTTATGGGTGAAGGGCGATGCCGGCCTTAAAGCTGGCAGGCCGGAGTCAACACGCCGCCGCTTGCTTCGATTTCCGCACGGATGGCGCGGGAGAGTTCCAGTGATCCGGGCGTGTCGCTATGCACCAGAATGGACTGCGCCTTAACCGGCAGGCGCGCGCCATCAATGGTCGTGACCGATCCGTCATCGAGGAACTGCTTCACGCGCGCCCGCACGCCTGCCAGATCATGAATGACCGCACCCGGTTGCCCACGCGGCACCAACGTGCCTGCGGTGGTATAGGCACGATCGGCCAGGAACAGGGTCTGGGCCCGCAGGCCGGCCTTCTCGGCGGCGCGCTCGGTTGCCTGGCCGGACATGCAGAATATGCTCAGGTTCCGGTCGATGGCGGCAATGGCACGGGTCAGGCGCAGGGCAAGGCCCTCATCCGCATTGGCCATGTTACCAAAGGCAGCATGGTAACTGACATGCGTGACCCGGTGGCCATGACGGGCGGCAATGCCCTGCAATGCCCCAATCTGGTAACACATCATGGATTCCATGTCCGCGTCGGATACGGCCATGTTGCGGCGGCCAAAGCCCATCAGGTCCGGCAGGCCGGGATGGGCGCCAATGCCCACCCCCTTTTCCTTCGCCAGTCGCACGGTACGGTCCATGATGGCATAGTCACCGGCATGGAAACCACAGGCGATGTTGGCCGATGAGACGGTGTCCATCAGCCCGTCATCATCTGCAATGCGCCAGCGGCCAAAACCTTCGCCCATGTCGGAATTGAGGTCGATTTTCATGCCTTGGCTCCAGATTTCATGCCAGCACGGCTGTGGGCGGATGAGCGGTAATGGGCAACCATCATGCGCAGCCTGTCGAGATAGGCATTGACCGGCTGCATGGCGGCAACGCCTTCGGCAAAGCTGCATTCATGCAAACGGATGCGCGTACCAATGCGTGCCTGCGCCAGTCGCCACAGATCGGCTTCGATCACGGTAGCGATGCGCGGATAGCCACCCACGGTATTGGCGTCAGCCAGTTGCACGATCGGCTCACCCGCTGGCGGAACCTGCACGATACCGGCAATCACACCATAAGAGCGCAGTTCAACCCGGTGGCGCAGTTCAAGCGGAGCACCCGACAGGCGGTAGCCCACACGGTTGCTCTGTGGCGTAATGCGCCAGGGCGTATCCCACAGCCGTTGCTGGGCTTCGGGCGTGAACAGGGCGTAATCGGTTGCGGGCATGGCGCGCAGGTGAATGACCTTGCTGTCCTCTGCGGTGGCCACGGCATCGAGCACCGCAGCGGGGGGCAGGGCGCCGTACCCCACCACATCCAGCGCGGTAGCGATGGTTTCGAGTGTATCTCCTGCTTCCAGCGGGCGACCGTCGAGCCCACCAAAGCTGCCACGCAGTTGCGTACTGCGAGAGCCCAGCACCACCGGCACCTCAATACCGCCAGCAAGGCAGATATATCCGCGCGCACCCGCTTTTGGCGGCCCGACACGCAGGACCTGCCCGGCTGCCGCCGTCTCGATCATCCAGGGCAGGATCGTGCGGCCATCAAGTTCGATCGCAGCGTCAATGCCCGTCACCGTAAAGGTGGTGGCTGTTTCAAAGCGCAGCACGAAAGGATAGGTCTGCAGTTCGATGCAGGCATCATCCATCTGGTTGCCCAGCAGGATATTGCCGATCTGAAGCGCAAGCGCATCCATGACGCCCGACGTGCCCACGCCCAGATTACGGTAGCCGGGGCGGCCGAGATCCTGCACCGTGTTCAGGGCGGATGTTTCAAGGATCGTAATCACAACTCGATGCTTTCGGGGTAAAAGCGGATGCGATCGCCAACGGCAAACAGGGCAGGGGGCTGTTTGGTGGGATCGAACACACGCAGGTCGGTAAATCCGATGGAATTCCACCCGTTGGGCCCCGTCAGCGCGGAAATGCCAGCCTGCATGCCACCGATGATGACAGTTCCCGCCTGCATGTTCAGTGATGGCACGGTCTTGCGCGGCGTTGCGATACGCGGGTCAAGGCCGTGCAGGTAGCCAAAACCCGGCGCGCTGCCAATGGCGCAGACCGTGTATTCGCTACCGTGATGGATGGAAATGACGTCCTGCGCAGGCAGGCCGGAATGGGCGCAGACTGCCGCCAGATCTTCGCCCAGAGTGCCGCCATAGTGTACGCCGATCTCGAACAGATGCCCCTCGATATGCCGCTCGGGCAGGGTGTTCCAGGCATGGCACAGCCACTCCGCCACCGCCTGCGGGCGCTCGGGCGGGGCGGAAAAGATCAGCATGAGGTTGGTCACGCCAGGAATGAGTTCGCACACGTCGGAGCGCGCCTGCGCCGCATCCATCAGCGCCCAGACCCGGCGCTGGTGGGCCATGGTGAAATCACCCGGCGCCTCGAACAGCATGGCGCGTGTGCCGATCATGCTGATGGCAGGCGCCGCAGCCATATTGCGCGCCACATCGTTCTTTATATCCGTGTTCAAAATACACAGTCCCTGGAATGGCGCTGGTTATTGAGCCTGAACCGTAACAATATAGGTTTCACGGCATGAAGTGCTGAATGCAAGAGTATGAGCGTTTACGTAACAATGGCCAGTGCCATTATGGTTGTGAGGCTATTGAATAATCTTATGGATCAGCATGATATCCGGGCCATCATATTATGTTATGGCGTGAGAACGAAGTGCTCTTGGCGCAAGCTGTTCATGGCCGTTAGCATGCCGGTCAATAGCTGAACATCCGGTATCCGCTGTAGGCCGGGTGGTATTAGTTTTTCTGTTCAGGATCGGGTTTTCTTACCATGAGCAACCAGCCGTACCGTACCGCCCTCGTCACTGGCGCATCTTCTGGCATTGGCGCGCAGATCGTGCGCCGCCTGGCGCTGGAAGGGATTGAGGTTCATGCCCTGGCGCGTGACGCGGCCCGACTGGAGCAGCTTTCGAAGGAAACCGGCTGCATTGTGCATGCCGTCAGCGTGTCCGATCAGGCGGGGATCGAGGCGCTGGTCAAGACGCTCGAGATCGACATCCTGGTCAACAATGCCGGGCAGTCGCGCACGGGCAACATCACCAACACCACGCCCGAGGATATCGATGCGCTGGTGGACGTGAACCTGCGTGCGGTACTGCAACTGACCCGCCTTGTGGTGGCGGGCATGATCGAGCGTGATCGCGGGCATATCGTCAACATCACCTCCATTGCAGGCCATTATGCCTTTGCTGGCGGCAACACGGTCTATCATGCCACCAAGGCAGGCGTGCATTCGCTCTCGCAGCAGTTGCGCTGCGACCTGTTCGGCCACCGTATCCGCGTGACCGAAATCTCGCCCGCGCGTTGCGAAACCGAAGTGTTCGGCCGTCTGATCGGCAACATGGAAGAGGCGAAGAAGCGCTTCTTTGATGAATATGAGTCCCTGCTGCCCGAAGATATTGCAAACTCCGTCGCCTTCGCCGTCATGTCACCGCAGCGCATGAATGTCAGTTTCATGGAAGTACTGCCGACCATGCAGGTCGTGGGTGGGCTGAACTTCGCCAAGAAGACATCCGGCGCGGCGTAAGGACGGTGGATCTCACGCATGTCAGGCGGCTGATCGACCTGCTGGCCACGGCTCCGGTTACGGAGCTGGAGGTTGAGGAAGGCTGCTGCCGCATCCGCATCACCCGTGGCGGCGGCGCGCAGCCTGAGGTTGCGCCATCTGCCCCCCCCGTGGTGAGTCCCGTGGTGGGGACGCCCGCAGCGCTCCCGCAGTCAGCAGAGGCATGCGTGGTGGCGGAGACGGTCATTACCGCTCCGTCCTATGGCGTGTTCCATCTCGCGCCCACGCCAGGTGCGCCGCCGTTTGTCACGGTGGGGCAGGCGGTGCGGGCCGGGCAGGAAGTCGGGCTGGTTGAGGCCATGAAGGTATTCAACGCCGTCCGTGCCGAGCAGGCTGGCAAGATCGCCGCCGTGCTGGTGGAAGATGGCACCGAAGTAGAGGCAGGCACCCCCCTGTTCCGGCTGTCATGAATGAGACCCCACGTTTCAACCGGGTGCTGATCGCCAATCGCGGCGAGATTGCATTGCGCATACAGCGCGCCTGCCGCCAGCTCGGGCTGGAGACGGTGGCCGTGTATTCCGAAGCCGATGCCGACAGCCGTCATGTGCACGAGGCTGATATAGCCCTGTGCATTGGCCCTGCCGCGGCTGCCCGCAGCTATCTCGACGCCGACGGGCTACTGCTTGCCGCCCGGTTGACCGGGGCGCAGGCCATTCATCCCGGCTACGGCTTTCTGTCGGAAAATGCTGATTTTGCCGATGCTGTGGAAAAAGCGGGCCTGACCTTCATCGGCCCGACCGGCGCTTCCATCCGCATGATGGGCGATAAGATTACCGCCAAACGCGCCATGCGTGAGGCAGGCGTGCCCTGCGTGCCCGGATCGGACGGGCCGCTGCCCGCTGACATGGAGACCGTGAAGGCCATTGCACTGGACGTAGGTTTTCCCGTTATCGTCAAGGCGTCTGGCGGTGGCGGTGGACGCGGGATGCGTGTGGTCGAGCGTGCGGCCGATCTGGCACAGGCCGTAACGCTCACCGCAAAAGAGGCCGAGCAGGCCTTTGGCAACCCGACGCTGTATCTTGAACGCTTCATGCAGAAGCCGCGTCATATCGAAATTCAGGTTCTGTGTGATACACATGGCACTGCGCTGTGGCTGGGAGCGCGTGACTGTTCGCTGCAGCGTCGCCACCAGAAAGTGCTGGAGGAAGCATCCGCCCCTGGCATCACACCGCAAACCATTGCAGAAATTGGTACGCGCTGTGCTGAAGCATGCAGGCGTATCGGCTACCGCGGTGCAGGCACGTTTGAGTTCCTGTATGAAGACGGCGTGTTCGCCTTTATCGAGATGAACACCCGCGTACAGGTCGAGCACCCGATTACGGAAGAGACAACAGGCATCGACATCGTAGCCGAGCAACTGCGCATTGCCCAGGGTGCGAGGCTTGGCATCGCGCAGGCGGATATCGGGCTGCGGGGCCATGCCATTGAATGCCGCCTCAATGCGGAGGACCCGTTCACCTTCATGCCCTCGCCCGGCACCATCACGCGCTGGGATCTGCCCGGTGGCCCCGGCATCCGGGTCGATACGCATGTCGTGGCGGGTTACACGGTGCAGCCTTATTATGACTCGCTGATCGGCAAGGTCATCAGTTACGGCGCCACCCGTGAGCAGGCGATTGCGCGCATGCGCGTGGCGCTGGCGGAAATGAAGGTGGAAGGGATATCAACCAATATCCCCCTGCATCAGGACCTTCTGGCCGATCCCGCCTTTGCGCAGGGTGGGGTGGATATTCACTATCTTGAACGCTGGCTTGCAAAAAGGACAGCCTTATGAGCAACCGGTCCGGACAGATGGTGCCCCATTTTGATCGGCTGCCTGAGCCTGAACAGATTGGCCAGATGGCGACATGGCTGGCGCAGGCAGGGCTGGAAAGCCTGGAACTGAGCAACGAGGCAGCGGGGCTGAAGCTGCGGATTTGTGTGGGACAGACCGCATCCGGGGCCACAGCCCCCGATGCCCCGACAGCAGCGCAGCCCGATGCGTCGGCGGGACTGGTGGCGGTGAAAACGCCGTATTTCGGCCATCTGTGCCTGACTCATCCGCAACGCGACAGCGCTTTTTCTCCGGTCGGGGCAAAGGTGGCGCAAGGTGATATTGTAGCACTCCTCACGCTGGACAGCCTGCAACTGCCTGTTCACGCACCGGTTGCGGGCACAGTAGCTACAGTAACGGGGCAGGCTGGTGCGCTGGTTGGATATGGCACCACGATCATGCAGATCCAGCCGGACTGATACGCTCAGGCCGAGCCCTGGGGTTGTGCACATGGCTGTATCCGGCGCGTTTTTCTGGCCTGTTATCATGTCATTACTGGCGAATATTTGCATGGTGCGGGCGCTTTTCCACCCTCGTCCTGGCATTATTCTCAACGTGGATAGATCAAAATGATTAATATGCCCGCTCCGGCACGAGATGGCGCAGCTAGCACCCTGACAGGCAAGGCCAGCCCCATGGGTGCGCAGTCCGCCCCCCGCGTCGAGCGCGACCTGCTGGGCGAGGTCACACTGCCTCCGGGCGTGTTGTGGGGCGTGCATACACAGCGCGCGCTGGATAACTTTCCCATAAGTGGCAACACCATCGGCAGTTTTCCGGATCTGGTGCGGGGGCTGGTCGTGGTCAAGCAGGCTGCGGCGCGGGCCAATCTTGCGCTCGGCTACCTTGACCCCACGCGCGCCAGTGCCATTGATGGTGCCTGTCAGCACATACTGCAAAACCCCGCCTGTCATAAGCAGTTTGTGGTAGACGCAATGCAGGGCGGGGCGGGTACCTCGACAAACATGAATGCCAATGAAGTTATTGCCAATGTTGCCCTGGGGCTGCTGGGCGAAAAACCGGGCACCTATGGCGTGCTGCACCCCAATGACCATGTCAATATGGCGCAGTCCACCAATGATGTGTACCCCACGGCGCTCCGCCTGGGGCTGTTGCTTGCGGTTGATCCGCTACTGGTGGCCCTTGAAGGATTGCACGAAGCACTAGATAAAAAGGCAGAGACCTTTGATGGGATCCTGAAGGTTGGCCGCACGCAACTGCGCGATGCCGTGCCCATGACGCTGGGGCAGGAATTCGGGGCGTTCCGGACTGCTGTGGCGGGAGAAATCAGAAGCATCAAGGCCCATGCCGCAGCCTTTGAGCAGGTCAATCTTGGTGGTACTGCCATTGGCACGGGACTGAATACCGACCCGCGTTATGCTTCTACCGTCATGGCGGAACTGCGCAGCCTGACCGGGCGACCCATGAGCAGTTCACCCGACCTGATCGAGGCAACATCGGATGTGGGCGCTTTCGTGCTGTTTTCAGGCGCGCTCAAGCGCCTGGCGCTCAAACTGTCGAAAATGTCCAGTGACCTGCGCCTGCTCTCAAGCGGGCCGCGCACGGGCTTGGGTGAAATCGTGCTGCCCGCGGTGCAGGCCGGGTCTTCCATCATGCCGGGCAAGGTCAATCCCGTCATACCCGAGGCGGTCAATCAGGTGGCCTATCTGGTTGCGGGGCACGACCTGACCATTACCATGTGCGCCGATGGTGGCCAGTTACAGCTTAATCCGTTTGAACCGATGATCGGCTATTGCCTGTTTACATCGATCAAGATATTACGCGCCGCCATCGAAACCCTGACCACGCGCTGCATCAGCGGTATTTCTGCCGATCGGGCGCGGTGCCAATATCTGTTTGACCTGAATATCGGTATCATTACCGCACTGGTGCCGGTGCTGGGATATGATACCTGTTCGGCCCTTGCCAAGCGTGCGCTGGCGGAAGACCGCAAGGTCACGGACCTGATCATGGAGGAGCAACTGCTTTCTCCCGAACGGCTTGCAGCCCTGTTGCAACCCGATGTACTGACCCGCCCCAATATCGGGTGCGTACCGGTCTGATCCCTTAGAGCCTGATTCGAAAGTTTTTCAGCACTGACAATGCCTTGCGGTTCTGCGGGTCAGCATGCGGATTGAGGCGATCAAAGTCCACGCTGTTGATGAGGCTATGGACTTTTCCCAGTCTTTGGCGAGCCGCCTGCATCGACCGAGCCAGGCGAATGTTCGTTCGACCACCCAGCGGCGAGGCAGGATTTCAAAGCCCCTGCCTGTGTCTGATCGCCTGATGATTTCGACCGTCCATTTTCCCATGCTGGCGAGCGTGGATCGCAGTTTATTACCGGCATAGCCGCCATCGGCGAAGATGTGGCGAAGCCATGGAAAGTGTTTGCGTATTGCCGCCAGGACATCGACAGCCCCGTCACGATCCTGAATGTCAGCGGCATGAACAAGGAGGAAGATCAGGAAGCCGCAGGTATCCGTCAGAATATGGCGCTTGCGACCTTTGACCTTCTTTCCAGCGTCATAACCGGAAATTCCCCCACTTTCCGTGGTTTTCACCGACTGGCTATCAATCACGCCCGCGCTCGGGGAGGCCTTACGCCCTTCGATCTCCCGCAGGTTCATGACCAGTACTGTGTTCATCGCTTCGAACAGTCCGGCATCACGCCATGCGTAAAAGTAGCGCCTGACGGTCGAGACCGGTGGAAAGCATTTCGGCAGCAGACGCCACGCACACCCACCCGAGGCGATATAGAGTATCGCGTTTACAACCTCGCGCATATCCGCCGTGCGAGGCCGTCCGCCCCGTTTCGCCGGGGGCACGAACGGCATAATCAAAGCCCACTCCGCATCCGTCATATCCGATGGATATCGCAATCCCTCCCGGCTATGTTCGTGTCGGGCAATACCAGTCCATGCCACCATTCACTCCATCTCTTCGCAAAGACGAATGAATCACAACATGCCGGTATTGTTCAAAAACTTTCGGATCAGGCTCTTAATCGAAAGGTTGGGTACCCGGCCAGTTATGTGAAGCGGCCATCGCCTTGGCAAGGCCGATGAGGAGTTCGCGCACGGCCACCGAGGCCTCAGTCTCAGGAATGATCTCGGGGATGCAGAGCGAAACATCTTGCTGAATGACGGGGTTGTGCAGCGGGAAGATGCGCGACTTACCCGGCATGACAATGCGGCTGGCAACCGACCATGGCAGGATGGTGCTGCCGATGCCTTGCTCGATGGCGCCCTGCAGGGTGATCAGCGCCTCGATTTCAGCCACGATGCGGGGATCAAGCTGCTTGCGCATGAAGGCCATGTCCACGCTCTTGCGCACAAAATTATGCTTGGGCGGAAGCAGAAGGGGAATGTCAGCGATATCCGCAAGCTGCACGGCCCCTTTTTCATTCTGGGGAAATTCCAGGTCATGGGGTGCAAGCAGGAAGAATTCTTCCTTCATCAACGGCGTGAAAATAACCCCCTTGATGGGACCAGCGCCATGGATCACGGCCATGTCCAGCCGCCCGGTCATGATCAGTTCGCTGTAGATGTCATCAAAGCTTTCGGTCAGGTGCAGGGTGATGTTGGGCAGGCGCTCGCGCACGAGCTGCAATAGCTTGACCGAAAGTGTGGAGCCCGCGCTGTAGGGAGAGAGTCCGACCGAGACCTTGCCCACCAGTGGACCTGCACCCTGCGTGATTTCAACCATGGCCCGGTCGAACTGTTTGGTCAGGGTCTGTGCATGCCGGTACAGTTCCGCCCCGGCCGTGGTGGGGGTTACGCCGCTCTTGCTGCGGATGACCAGCTTCTGCTTGAAAGCATTTTCAAGTGTGGCGAGTTGCTGGCTTAATGCGGGCTGAGCAATATTGAGCAGGTCAGCCGCACGCGAAATGCTGCCAAGGTCAATAATCTTAATAAAAGCCTGTAATCGGCGTATATCCAACGGGAACTCCGTAAAGGTTATATTCTATGGATTTATAGACTTGACATTAAGGACTTTTATTTAACTGTCAACATATTGTACCAGGAGCAGGCCATATGGAAGGTCCTGCGCTACACCTGACTGCATATACGCAGTGCGGGACCGCCCGAACATGCCTGATGCAGGGTTGCAGATACTTGGAAATATTGTGCGAAAAGTAACATTCGCACAAAAAACGAAACAATTTCAATTATATATTTTTTTATCTGCAAGCAAGAAACAATCCGGGTTCGGAACATATCAATAATTCATATGACGCCAAATCATAACGAATGCGCATCATATCATTACACATATTCACGCGAAACGTTTCGGTCGAGTTCCAAGGGGGGGAGAGGCAGATGTCAGGCCTGTCAAAGCACAAGTTATATCTGGTGGCCGGGGTAGCATTTGGCGCATTCGTGCCGCTTGCAGGTGAAGCCGCGACCTCGACCGTTTCGTCAGTGCAAAAACATTATCGGGTTGCCGCCGATAAAAAGGCACCCACCCCCAAACAGGCCATGCCCGCAGCCCTGCGTGCATCGAGCCGCCCCGAAGAAATCCATGTTGGCGGTCACCAGACCAATTCCATCTTTTCACCTGGCACAGCACAGCACAGCACCACGCAGGTTACGGTCGTAACGGGCGCGGAACTGCTCAAGACCGGCCAGACCAATGTGCTGTCGGCGCTGTCGCAGGCCAATCCGGCAATTACCACCGCAGCCCTGCCCGGTGGCGGTGCCAGCTCTTTTGTTCAGACCATGCAGCTCCGTGGTCAGTCGCCGGATGATACGCTGATCCTCGTCAACGGTCATCGTCGCCATATTGGTGCCAACTTCAACGCCAACGCAGGCACGAACTGGGGCAGTGAGCCGGCTGACATTTCGCTCATTCCCATCACCGCGATCGACCATATTGAAGTGGTGACCGAAGGTGCTTCCGCGTTGTACGGACAGGACGCCATTGCAGGTGCGGTCAATATCGTGCTCAAACGCGATACGCATGGTGGCACCGTAAATTTCAAGAACAGTGGTTATTACGCAGGCGACGGCCAGGCGCTTGATGGCTCGGCCAGCTATGCCATGGCGCTCGGCAACAGGGGCGGCTACCTCGACCTTGCGGCACAGGTGACCCACCAGTTGCCTACTACCCGTGGCGGTGATTACTATGGCAACCTGTTTTCTGCCAACGACCCGCGTAATGCCACGGCAGACCGTAACGTGCAGCGTGGCCTGGGCCTGCCCAAGAGTACGCTGGAAACCCTGAGCGAAAACATGTCCGTGCCACTTGGGCATGGGTTCAGTTTTTACAGCACGTCCACCTTTTCGCATCGTCGTGCCAACGTGGCCGAAACCTATCGTGCCAATAACGGTGATGATATATGGATTAATTCGGCTCTGTACCCTACTGGTAACCAGCCTTACATCACCATGGACCAGTACGACTTCGAGACTGATAATGGCATCCGTACGCGCAAATTCGGCTTCGCATGGGATGCTTACGTAACCTTTGGGCGTGACCAGCAGACATACGGTACGAAGGATTCCGAAAATGCCTCGCTGACGTCTGGCGGCGCATATGCATACGATCCGACGCAGACATCCTTTTATGATGGCAAGTCGATCTCGACCGAATTGACAACCGGGCTGAGGGGATCACGTTCGTTCCATACCGGTCTGCTGCCCAGGGACATCAACCTGCGGTTCGGTGCGGAATACCGCCACGATACCTTCCAGATGACCGAAGGTGAGACCGCGTCGTGGAGTGGGCAGGGCGCAACCGATCACCCTGGCAATCCGGCGCTGGCCGTATCGAACACGAACCGTGACGTGTACGAAGGTTTTGCCAACCTTGATTTCCATATCACCAAAAAATGGGAATGGACGCTGGGCGGCCGTGTTGCCAACTACAGCAACATGGCAACCGTCGAGACAGGTTCGGTCGGCACGCGCTACAACTTCAATAAGCACTGGGCCATCCGCGCCAATATCAATTCCGGTTACCGCCCGCCAACGCTGGGTGAGATTTCGTACTTCTATTCGGCGCCATATCCCGGCTATGTTGTGGATCAGGTTCCCTCCAACAGTGCCCTGGCCAAGTCCTATGGCGCGACACCCCTGAAGGGTGAATATTCACGTAGCTATACCATTGGGATTGATGCGACCCCCGTAGATGGTTTCCACCTGGCGGGCAACCTGTACTACATCGCCATTAATGACCGGATGGGCAGCTCCAAGAGTTTTGCCGTTGACTCGGGTAATATTACCGGTCTGGGTAACGTGACTTCGATCAGCTACTATGCCAACCTGTATAATACCCAGACATTCGGTGGCGACCTGACCGCTGATTACACACTGCATACCAGTCATTACGGCAAGTTCCGCTTTGCCATGGGCATCAATTTCTCGGATAACGAAATCCGTTCGAGCAAGAGCAACCTGGTTAACGAATATACCAAGGAAATGGTGCTACACGCCGCGCCGAAAAACCGCGAGCAGATCAGCGTGAACTGGCAGTATAAAAAGTGGTCGGTTTTCGTGCAGGAAATGCGCTATGGCTCCATGACCTACATGGCGGCGCCGACGGGCCCGGGGTCCGTGCCGTTCGAGCAGAATCCTGCCTTCATTACCAATATGGAAATTGACTACAAGCCTGTTCCGCGCTGGACCATTGGCATAGGTGCGAACAACCTAGGCAACAAATACCCGACCCGTATTTCCTCCGCTATTGCCCAGTCGCAGCAAGGCCTTGCCAAATATGCTTCCTATTCGCCCTACGGGTTCAATGGCGGCATGTATTATGTCAAGACGTCGCTCGATTTCTGAGCAAGCGCATCGGAGCATAAAAAGCATTTGATAAAGAGTAGGGCAGGGGTTTCATGATCCCTGCCTCGTTCCCCAGGGCCGGAGAGCAGGTTGCCAGAACTTTTCCCGATGGCTTTCGAAAGATGATTTTTCAATAATAGAAGTTCCTGAATATTATCTTTCGAGGTCAGCATGTTTTTTCAAGATGTCAGGAACAACCATCAGGTACGCCAGCAGGTTTATTATTTCAAAGAACGTGCGAAATTCAGCGTTTCCGACAGATGCTTACGATAACGGTCAATGGTCCCGTCGACATCCGGGGCTTTCATGACATCGGTGGCCAGGAAGGTCGGCAGGGCTGACAGTGCCAGAAACTGATTGGCCTTGTGAAAGGGGAAATAGACAGCATCTATACCTCTGCCTTCAAAGAACTGCACAGGATCCGTAAAGGCATCATCCGGCGCGTTCCATGTGAGGGACAGCATGTAACGCTTACCGCCCAACAGGCCCCCCGAGCCATATTTGCGTTCGGGACAGGCCCGGCTGCGCCCGTCATTAGCATAGAGCGTGCCGTGACCGGCGGTAAAGACCTCATCCATGTATTTCTTGACGATCCATGGCGCGCCCATCCACCAGCCGGGCATCTGGTAGATGACCAGATCTGCCCACAAAAAATTCCGGACTTCCTGTTCGATATCGTAGCCTGCGTCGATTTTGGTCTCGCGTGTCGCGAAACCTGCTTCTGTCAGCACCCGTACCGCGACATCATGCAATGTATCGTTCAGGCGGCCATGCGAATGCGCAAAGACCTTGCCACCATTCAAAAGAAGAATGTTTTTCATAGCTCAGAATATTCCTTAATGGGGAATGACAATGACAGGGTGACCGTATCATCGCTGAACGATGCCGCTTTCGGACGGGCTTGATAATCGGCTTTTCCTCCACATAATCTTGGATTCCAATTCACAGATGGGCTCAGGAATATGGATAATCGCGCGGGAGAGATGCAGGTCTTTGTGAGAGTGGCCGAAGCTGGCAGTTTCTCCGAGGCGGCAAGACATCTCCTGATGACACCATCGACGGTCAGCAAGCTGATCGGCCGCATGGAGGAGCGGCTGGGCGTGCGGCTGATTGAGCGATCGACCCGACGGCTTTCGCTGACTGACGAGGGGCGCCTGTTCCATGAACGCAGTGTCGCACTCTTGGCGGAACTGAATGATATCGAGCGCGAGGTCTGTCATGGGGCGGGTGGTGCCAGCGGAATTGTGCGGGTGAGCGCCTCGGTCCCATTCGGCGTCCTGGGGATCGAGCCGCTGCTGCCGGAATTCTGGCGGACCTATCCAAATGTCATCGTTGATCTGTCGCTGTCGGACGAGATCGTCGATCTTTATCTTGATCGTACCGACATTGCTTTCCGTGTTGGCCCCCTGACAGACAGCAGCCTGCTGGCTCGCAAGATCGGAGTGGCACGTCGGCAGATCGTCGCCTCACCCGACTATCTCAAGAATCATGGTACCCCGATCACGATCGACGACCTCAACCACCATAATTGCCTGGGATTCAACTTTCGCCGGGCTGCGCCGGTCTGGCCGTTGCGCGAAGGAAGGCGGATCGTGGACCGCATGGTCGGCGGCAGCCTGCTGGCCAACAATGGCGAGACGGTGCGCCGCCTGGTCCTGGCAGGGGTGGGGCTGGCGCGTCTGGGCGACTTTCATGTCCGCGACGATATTGCCCATGGGCATCTGGTCGAGGTGCTCGCAGATGCGGGGCATGGCGATGCGGAGGACGTCCACGCCCTTTATCTCGGGGGGCAGCGCATGCCGCAGCGTATCCGGCTGTTCCTCGATTTCATGGTACCAAGGTTGCAGGCATTCATGCGGAACGGAGTGTAAGGGGCGTTTCCAACCCATTGGGCTCTTTTTTGTGATCCTGGTTCACAGCTCTTGTGGCCACAAAGCCTCTGGTCGGTTTTATCCCATATTGGCAATTTCCCTTTTTCGCCCATCTTTGGCCAAAAGGGGTTGCTGATGCTGTTTTCGCCTTATTCACTGGGTGGTCTGAACCTGCCCAATCGTATCATCATGCCGCCCACGACACATTCCCGCGCCCAGCGCGAGGGGATGCTACCCCTGGTCATCAATGTGATGCATGCTCAGGGTGGTTGCATTTTCGCCCGAGTGTAGCATGCCGGACGTGTTTCCCACACCGGCTGCATATGACCATGTATTTGAAATCTCTTATCGAACCAAAGAGGCGAATGTGCCGGATTCTCATTCTTCGTCAGATCGTGCGCTGTTGTCCCTGGCCTGCGGGGCCTTCGCGATCGGGGTGACGGAATTCACCCCCATGGGCCTGCTGCCTGTCCTGGCAGACGGGGTCCATGTCAGTGTACCCAAGGCAGGCAGCCTGATCAGCGCCTATGCCTTCGGCGTGATGGGCGGCGCACCCTTCGTCACCCTCTTTCTGGCACGTTATCCACGCAAATATGCGCTGATCGGACTTATGATCCTCTATGCGATCGGCAACCTGACTTCGGCTGTCAGTGGCGATTATATGCAGTTGCTGCTGTCACGGGTGCTGACCAGCATGGCCCATGGGGCATTCTTCGGGCTGGGCGCGGTGGAGGCAGCCAGCCTGGTTGCGGCCAACCGGCAGGCCAGTGCTGTGGCCAGTATGTTCATGGGTCTGACCGTTGCCAATATCTTTGGCGTGCCGGCCGCGACATGGCTGGGTGACACGCTGGGCTGGCGCAGTGCGTTCGCCGCCATTTCGGTGCTGGGTCTGATCGCGGCTGCGGCCCTGTCGGTTGCCCTGCCATTGGCTGAGGCCGGTCCAAGGCCGGACGCGGTGGCCGAGATGAAGGTCATCATGCGCCCCAATGTGCTGATGGCACTGGGCGTCACGGTGATCGGCGCTGGAGCGATGTTCGAACTCTATACCTATATCGTGCCGATGCTAGAACATATCACCCATGCGGGGCCAACCTTAACGACGGTGGCACTGATGCTGATCGGTATTGGTTTCAGTATAGGCAATGCTATCGGCGGTCAGGCGGCAGACCGGTCGCTGGCCGGTACGTTGCTGGTGTTCTTTCCACTCCTCGGCCTGATCATGCTGGCCTTTCCCTTCGCCGCGCAAACGTCGGCCGGTGCGTTGGTCGGAGTCCTGCTGTGGGGCATCGCCAGTTTCTCCCTTATGCCGGCCCTGCAGATGCGCACCATGCAGGCCGCACACGATGCACCGGGCCTGGCTTCGTCGGTCAATATAGGCGCGTTCAATCTGGGCAATGCCTTGGGGGCGGCGTTGGGCGGGGCTGTCTTGTCTATGGGGTTCGGCTATCCGATGGTTTCCGTCGCGGGCCTAGGCATCAGCTTGCTGGGCGTGCTGCTGGTCCTGCTGTCCCGTAAGGGACGGCTGTCACCCGAAAGGTCGCTTTCAGAAACGCGATGATCCGGGGTTCATCGTCGCTGTTGCGGATCAGCGTCATTACGCGACGTGCCACAGGCCGGATTGTGGTAGATCATGAGTAAGACTCCGGATTTGGGCAGCAGGCGGATAAATCGGCGGTCAGAAGCACACATGGTTCGGGATTTCCTTCCCAGAAATCCTTGACGAGGAACAGCATCAGTAAAGTATCATTAAAAAATAAGCATATTATTCTATCTTTAGGTGAATAATTTCGTGCGATTTAAACCCCGACACTCCGAACGGTCTGGATTCCTGTGTGGGGAGACATGTGCAGGATGAAACCATGGAATATGGGAGTGCCTGGTAGATTTGTTGATGGGATATACACCCGATGGATCAGTTCCAGTTCATTGCCGTGTTCCCATTCAACTGCGAAGATATGCTGCTGCCATGACAGGGAAGCAGAGAGATCCCCGGATGCGTGGGAATAATTGAGAACAGCAGCATTCTGACGTGCAATCTGGCCACCTGCTGTGATCACCATCATGAGGCCTGCTACAACCATGGCTGCGTGACCGATATGGTGAAACAGTCGGTCATGTAGGTAAGGGAGCAGATGGCGCATGATGATCGAAGACAGGATTGCGGCCGCGGCAACAGCGATACCCACGATGACGACATGAATACTCATCAGGCCGAATGCCGCGTAGAGAATGAGCTTAAGACCGTGCAGCATGATTTCATTGGCGGCGCGAGTTGCGACGACTTCTTCCTTGCGAAGACCAAGCTGGTAATAGAAACCGTTGAAGACCAGACCAATCGCCCCAGTAAAACCGGAAATGAAGCCTGCGGCGGCACCCAGCGCATGGAGCGATGCGATACGGACTGGTTTCCTGTTGGGCTGGATTGGAGGTGTGCGAAATAGAAGGGGGAGATGACCCACCAAAAACAGACCCAATAACAGCGATAGATAGACGGGATTCATGCGACTGAGCGCCCAGGCACCGAGGGCGGAAAATGGCAGTGCGGTTGGCGCAAAATGACGAACAATGTCCCACCGGATCGCTTTGTGAAACGAAATGATGCGCGCCGCCGAACTGGTAGCAGTGCCAATTGATAGGGCGGCGGGCACCTGCATGTCAGGCAATACCAGCCCCAGCAGGGGCATCAGGATCAGCCCTGCACCGCCGCCCGAAACGGCACTGATCCCAAAGGCCAGTGTCGACGTAACCAGAATTGCAAACCGGAGCAGCATTGGCCGTATAAGCTCCGATTGAAGGCCCTGTGCGCCGGGGCCATGACGGGCGGCCACGTCCTGAAAGGTGCGTGACAGCATTATACCTGGCGAAGGTTCACGGCGATGTCAGCTTACAATATCCCAACCCTCTGGGGAATCAGGGGCCATGCCTCATGCCGGACAACGCACGCTGTCTGAAACACCAGTACTTGGAGATACGTAAGGGTTTCTGTCGTGCAGTCATGACGTTTTGAAGAAATCTTCATCAAAACCCATCCTCGTTTAGCAACCAGCCAGTAAGGCTTTATCAGGCGTGTTTCGCTATCCCATATGAACTTGAGCGGCGGGAGTTCCGGGGATGATGAAAGTCATGAAGGGGCTGGTAGATCTTGAGTTCGAACGTCTCTACAACATGGAAGTGGCCTGTATCGACACCTTGATGGTGACGCGTCGGGAAGCTGCGATGGTCCGCTTGTCCTGTAACCATGCCCGTAACACTCTCTCTATGGTCGCCGGGTGGGCGGCACATGCCACAGCCGTTGCTGGTCTGGCATTCTGACGCGCATATGCGATGACAATGCCCATTCCGCATCTGCAGTCTTCCATTGCCATCCGTGGATGAATGGCCAGATTGAACGCATGAACCGGACGATCAAGGCGGCGACGGTCAAGCGCTTCTATTATGAAACGCATGACTAACTGCGCCAGCACTTCGCAGGCTTCGTCGTCACCTGCAATTTCGCCCGCAGCCTCAAAACACTGCGCGGACTTACTTCGGATGAATTCATTTAAACGTAGTGGGAAAAAGAGCCACTACGGTTCATGCAAAATTCGCACCATCAAACCACGGGACTAAACAGCTTATGGACTTGTTTGAGGTTCCCGCAGACGCCGTCGCGCAGCGCGGCGTTCCTGCAAAGCAAGATGTTCATAGCGAACACGCTGGCGTATCCAGTTGAGCATGCCTGAAAATGTCACGACGACAATACCGATAAAGGTCCATCCATCCAGCGCCTGATGAAACAGGAAATAGCTAAAACCCACCGCCCATAACATCTGGCTGTATTGGGGCAGGGCCACCCGGTTGGCGGGGGCACGGGCTGTTGCCACCATCATCAGCAATTGTCCCAACGCCGCCAGGAAACCATACCCGAACAGGAAAAACCACGTTTGCAGGCCATGCGGCCAATGCGCATGCGCCAGCATCAGCAGGCCATCACCCACCAGCGGCCCAAACAGGCTGGACCCGAACAGTGACAGGCGTGGCGTATCATTCCCCGCAAGGCGATAGGCGATAACGCCCACGGCATTCGCAACCGCCGCGATCAGGGCGCACAGATGTCCAAGATGCAGGGCACGCATCCCCGGCCGCAGAACGATCAGAACCCCGATGAACCCGACGATAACCGATACCCACGCCCACGCTGATACCTTTTCATGCAGCAAGGTGACAGACAGCATGGTCACAAAAAGCGGCATAAGGAACATCAGTGACAGGGCTTCGGGCATGGGAAGCAGCATGAATGCTTCAACACTTGCGGCGGTAGCGGTAAAGGTCGCGATCGCACGCACAAGCCACATGCCCGGCTTCTGTGGGGAGAAAATATCCAGATAGGATTCATTGTCCCGCCTGATGAACGGAATGATCAGAAAACCGAAGATCCCACCCGAAAAGGCAACCTCAAACGGGTCAAGCTGTCCTGCAAGCAGCTTGGAAAAAGCGTCACTGATTGAAAACGAAGAAAAGGCGGCGAACGCCAGCACCATCCCCGAGGAAAGAAAGCCCATCTTCATCTGTCACATCCATGATCAGTATTCCGCCCCAGGGGGCTTTACGGGCCAGCAGGCATAAAAACCAGTGCTGTCACACATTACCAGCCATGCATGAAGAATACAGCTTATGATATTACTTATATATGAAGAATTATTTTGGAAATAATTTATATATAAAAATAATAAATCCCGCGACCAGCTTCTGTCCAGACGGCCTGTCACCGTCATTTATCCAGGACAGGTGCCACGTGACATATGATGGCTCTGTCCCTGCCATGGCCAGGTCATGCATCGATTATGACAGGGACAGCACCCAAATGGGGAAAAACTCAGTCGGCGGATTTACGACCGAAGATATAGCTCGCCAGCGATGCAGCAGCGAGGATCAGAACCCCATAGACCTTGCATGAGGTCGGGATTTTGTTTTCATGGACCCGTACTTCCCCTTTCAGCGCGCCCAGATGTTCGGCAATCTGTTTGTGCAGTTCCGCCTTGTGCTGGTGAAGGGATTGTTCCACGTGCTTTGTGATGTCCTGAAGGTCTTCAGGGCTCAGCTTGCGTAGGTTTTCGGCAACACTCATGATCCGGTTCGTCCCTGTTTATCATCACTTTGGATATGCCCATGGAATCATTGGGCATATTTTTTATATCGGTTCGGGGGAGATATATTTCAAGCCTTGCCCCTCGCCATGGAAGTCCGATCATTGGCCATGAAATGATGGTGCGTCATTGCAAGGAATGGTTGTAGTGTGAAGACCGCAGGGGATTTTTCCCATTAGTGCAGTTTAGGTACCTGATTTTTGCAATGAAACATAGTTCATCTCGCCATCTCCATCCTTCCCGGCCCCGCATAAAGGGCCTGGCACGCACTGCCGCAATTTTTACCCTGACGATGCTGGCGGCATGCGCGGGGCCGGTTGAGGTCCGGCATGTTTCCCTTGTCAAAAGCTATAACAACGCCCGCCTGACCGCGTTACAGGGGCATGGCCTTGGTCCCAATACGCAGATCGTCCTAAGGCGGCACGGGCTGGCCCCTCTGTGGGAGCGTCATCCCGATCGCGCGATCGAAACCCTGCGTGGGCTGGCGGGCAAGGGCACCGGCGATGAACTGCCAGATATGCTGTTTGCACTGGCGGAACTCAGCTACCGTCAGGGCCTGCGTCACCGGCGGGTGGCCGATTTCCTGGCGGCTGCGGTTTATGCCTACGCCTTCCTCCAACCCGGAGAGGTGGGGGGACCCAGCCCCTATGATCCACGTTTTCGGCAGGCGGCCGATTTCTACAATCTTGGCCTGACGGCGGCATTCCCCGCCCCCGTTGCGATCATAACGCAAAACCGCCTCCTGCCGTTCGGGGATATCGAACTTGGCGCCGACCCGGCACAACTGCACTGGCATGGCCGCCTGCTGGAGAGTTTCCTACCGACGGCCACACTTGCCGTCAGCGGCATAAGCAATGTCTATCGCACCCCTGGGCTGGGCGAGGCCCTGACCGCCCTGGGCCGCCCTGAGGATGGCACAATAGAGGCCACAGGCGACGGGACACAGACAGGCAGGCTGTTTGACGTTTCCACCCGCCTGCGGATTCCCACCAGCATGATGTTGGAAATCCGCAATCCACGCGCGCAGGTACTGACCGGACACCTTCATGGGCGTCTGGTTGTGCATGTCATGGATGACACTCCCGGCGTTTCCATCCCGCCCGCATATGATCAGACAGCCGCCCGCGCCATCAGCCTGCATGAAACTGCATTATGGACCAAGGAATATCGCGGTTTCTTTGATGGCACCACCTATGATGGGACGCAACCACGACTGGTCGCGATGACGCCGCACCGACCGGGCAACATGCCCGTCGTCTTCATCCATGGCACAGCCTCCAGCCCGTATCGCTGGGCCAACATGGTCAACGATCTTCTGGAAGATCGCACCATCCGCGATCATTTTGATTTCTGGTTCTTTTCCTACGCCACCAGCAACCCCATCCCATATTCCGCATGGCAACTGCGCCGTGCCATCACCCAGGCGGTGGACAGTCTGGGCGGCACAAAGGCCGATCCCGCACTGGGACATATCACGCTGGTGGGACACAGCCAGGGGGGGCTGCTGGCGCGTATGCTGGTTATCAACCCGGGAGACAGACTGTGGGATGGAACGGCGGGACGTCCGCTTTCGACATTTCACCTCAATACCCGCACGCGGCAACTGATCAAGGACACCATGTTTCCGACCCCGATGCCTGAAATACAGCGGGTCGTCTTCATCGCCACGCCACAGCATGGCAGTTATCTGGCCGGGATGTCACTGGCCCAATTGGTTGGCGGTATGGCAAGCCTGCCATGGCGGGTCAGTGAAACCGCGCGCGAAATTGTCACCGGTGCAGGCGACAGCACGCGTCTTGACAATCGTATACCACGATTGGGCAGTGTCTATGCCATGTCCCCACGCAGCGCCTTCATGCGGACGTTGCCCACAATCCCGATCATGACTGATGTGCATACGCATTCCATCATACCGGTCTGTGGCACGGGGAACCCGCTATCCAACGCGAATGATGGGGTGGTGTCGTATGAAAGCGCCCATATCCCAGGAGTGGAATCCGAACTGATCGTACGCCATTCAGAACATTCCACGCAATCCAATCCGTTTACCATCGCCGAAATACAACGCATCCTGCTGCTGCAACTGGCCCAAAACCCTGCTACCGCCCCACAGGGTTCGTCCGTACAGGCCGCAAGGCAATGAACTGGCGCAACGCACTCAGGTGGGGCGGTCATATTACGCTGGTCCTGTATGGTGTGCTGGGGGCGGCGGCAGTCTACTACTCCACCATTCAGCCGGACGTGCTGCGGGTGGGAGGCACCCTGGTTTTTCCCATCCTGCTGTTTGGTAGTGCATGGATACGCCTGCCGCGCCGCAGGCGTATCCTGCGCATGGCATTGGTCGGGGGCATGGGTGTATGGTATGTCACCGACCCGCCGCGCAATGATCGGTCATGGGCACGCGAATATGCCATCCCCGCCGACGCATGGCGCGACGGTAATGACGTCCATGTCCATAATGTCCGTAATTTTCGGTATCGCACGCCAGATGACTATCTTCCCGCATGGTATGATGCGACCTATCACCTTAACGGGTTACAGAGTGTTGACCTCGTCACCTCTTACTGGGCAGGGGACTCCATTGCACATGTTTTCCTGAGCTTCGGCTTCACCGACGGGCAACACCTTGCCATTTCCATAGAAACCCGGCGGCAGGCACGTTTTGCCTATTCCACCATTGCCGGTTTCTTTCATCATTATGAACTGTTCTATGTCACGGCGGACGAACGTGACCTGATCGGCGTGCGAACCGATATCCGGCGCGAACGTGTCTATCTTTATCGCCTGAATCTGTCGGCACAGGTACGTCAGCGCCTGTTCATAAGTTATGTCGATGCAATCCATGACCTGATCCGCCATCCACAATGGTACAATACCCTGACAGACAACTGTACCACCGGCATTCTGGCACGGGCAGGAGCACGCCTGCGCTACCGGCTGGACTGGCGCGTGATCCTTAGTGGCCATACAGCGGCCATGGCTTATGACATGAACCTGCTGGGACCGTACGATTCCACCCATCTGCCGGATTTTGCCGCCCTGCATGAAGCAAGCCATATCATCCGCCCCCCCGGTGCAACCCCGGGGCCAGATTATTCAATTGCAATCCGTGCCAGCCTGCCGCCCCCTGAAGGAATCGGCGGAAAATAAGCGGCCGTTTTTACGACCCTGTTGATACATAAGAGACTGTTTAAAAACAACCTATTGGTAAGGAATGACAACCCCGTCTGGACAGCGACCTTCGAAGATTTTTAAAAATCTTCGCAAAAATTTTATCATTCCAATGGGGTGTCGGTTCCATATTTTCAGACAGGCCGCCAAAAGCATCCCATGTTTTTTGATGCCACCCGGTTCCACGGACTATGGATATCCCTGTCCCACCGATGTTGTGCTGGCGCGATTACGGCGACGTGCCACCACCTGCCACCCGTCATAAAGACAGACAAAAAACACGGCATTCAACAGGCTGGCGATGGCCGTCATGCGTTCCGTCGGATCCAGCAGCATTGCCACAAAGACCATGCAGATCCCGCCAATACTTACATATCCCTGCCAGATACGACCCATAGTATTCCTGCGACACATCATTACAAGGTAACTGACCGCGATCAGCAGATAAACCAGCAAGATGACGCCGCCACTGCAACTTAGCAGGAAAGAGAAGATCACGTTTGGCGACAATATGGAGCAGAATGCGACAACAAGGCCAGCAAACGTACTGGCGATCAGGGCCGACCGCGGGGCCCCCTGTGCCGAATGCCGCGCCAGCAGGGCAGGGGCATTGCCTGAACGTGCAAGTTCGGCAAGGATACGCGATGTTATGTAAAGGCTGGAATTCAGGCATGACAGGATCGCGCTGAATACGACAACACGCATGATCGTTGCGGCACCGGGAACACCCATGACATTCATGGCGGCGATGAAGGGAGATTTCCCCGCCGTCACCTCAGTCCATGGCACGATCGCAAGCAGCAGCATGATGGATGTCAGGTAAAATACCGTGACCCTGACACCGATACTGCGTGTCACACGGGCAACCCCCACACGTGGGTTAGCGGATTCCGCAGCCGCCACCGTCGCAACTTCGGACCCGATCATGCTGAACATGATCGTCGGTATGACCGCAAGTATGGCCGTAATCCCGTGGGGGGCAAACCCTGCATGCCCAAGGTAATTGGCCCGCACGGAAATGCCTGGCCCAAACATATGCCCCACGAAAAGCACACCCATCACGATGAACATGATGATGCTTGCGACCTTCATCAAGGATAGCCAGAATTCACATTCCCCGAATACATCCACCGACCGCAGGTTGACAGCCATCAGCACAAGGATAATGCCCACCGCCAACAACCAGATGGGCAATGCGATCCAGTCCTGCATCAGTAGACCGCCTGCGATGGCCTCGCTCCCCATTGCGACCACCCAGAAAAACCAGTACATCCATCCCGCGACAAACCCGGACCTGCTGCCATATCCCTGCCGGATATATTCCACGAACGAGCCCAGGCCCGGTTGCTGCATCACCATTTCGCCCAGCATGCGCATCACAACCATAATCAGTCCGCCGCACAGAGCATATGCCAACAGAACCGCCGGGCCGGCCACGGTAATGGCGGAACTGCTGCCCACGAACAGGCCCGCCCCGATGACACCACCAAGGGCGATCATGGCAATATGGCGATTTTTCAGCGTTCGGCCAGAAACGGCATCCTGTGTCATCAAATATCCTTCGTGGGCCACGGACCGTCTGTGGCCCGCCAGAACCGTCTGCTGCCCATCAGGGAAAGGGCGACATCATGTTAGTTCCTGTGTGGTGGGAACGATACCACCTTTCATGGCATATGTCCAAAATCGTAACGTAAATCTTCTTTATATTCTTATGTTTTCCATATTTTATTACATATTTTTCGCTTCAGATCCGAAAAGATATCATGCGAATTTCAGGATTTTATATTCTGAAACTGATGTCACCTTCCATCATGTTTATTTATAAAATTCAATAAAACAACCATATTACTCTCCCACACCATACAGGACATGCAATGGTGTGGGGTAACGATATGCTGTGTAATCAGAAATCGGCCTTGATGGCGCCAAAGGCCATACGTGGCGTGCCAAGCAGCATCGACTGATCACCATAGGCAGATGCGCCATTCATCGGGTTGCCATTTTCCCCCATCGTCGCGATATAGCGGGTATTGGTCAGGTTGGTCAGGTTGAAAGACAAGGTCAGGCCACGCAGGAAACCGCCAAGGCGCGGACCGGTATCGCTGGTCTTCTTTACATGCCATTGCAGGCCAAGATTCGACAGCCAGTAACCCGGAATCCGGTATTCTCCCTCATAATCATAATTACGCTGCCCGACATAGTTTCCATCAATATAGAAACTGAGTGAACGCCAGTCATAGGACAGCCGTGCCTTGTACATGAACCGCGGATAATTCACGACCTGCTTGCCCTTTGTGGCATGTGTGCCGTTGGAATCCGTAATGTTATCGTCATAAACGGCATGGTTGTAGCTGACGCTGTTGGTGATCGCGAGGTTACGCAGTGGCGTTATCGTCAGGGCCGCATCCACGCCATTCATGGTCACGCCGCCCACATTGGCAACACTGGAAATCGGGTTGACCGCAGGACCAGACGTAATCTGTTGCAAGCGATTGTTGAAATTCGTGCGATAGGCATAAACCGAAGCCCCAAGCAACCGGTCATGATACCGATAACCGATGGCATAGGTCCACGCTGTCTCCGGTCGCAGGGTGCTGCGCGCATCGTTATAGGCGGTTTGTGTCACCGCAAACGGCGAGTTGGACAGCTTGAACCCTGACTCCGCATAAGTATGGACATTTTCTGAAATGTCGATGAACAGCTCATGACGTTTCAGGAATGTCCAGTCCACGCCAATATGTGGCAGGAAGGGCTTGGCAATTGTCTGGCTGACGCCACTCGTGATATTACCGATATTGCCGTAATAATCCTGATTCAGATACCCATCACCCACACGTGTTGTATTCAACAGTGACTTGAACCCGAAATGCAGCGCAAGATTACGGATCGGACGATATGTATCCTGCACGAAGGCGGTGAAGGTATTCGTGTTATAGTTCTGGTTGAAAACCTCGGCAAACGGGTCTTTGAAATGTCCCAGTGGATTGACAAGGTTGCCCTGCACGACGCCGTTGACGACATTGGGTTCCGCATACTGGTACATCGGGGACTGATAATCATTGTTTTCATACCAGACGCCACCACCAATATGATTATGCGCGATATCATATGTGACCTGCGACAGCACGCCAAAGCGCCGGATGGAAGGCTGCTTGACCAGTTCGCTCAGGGGGGAGCCATTGGGTGAACCACTATAGGGCGTGGTCCAGGTGGTCTGCTGTGATTCCCCGTGACCATAGGCCGTGGTGGTCCAGCGCACCTTGTCCGTCAGTGCCAGGTCGGCCTTGAGATAGCCTACGATGTCGTCCTGGTTGGTCGCCCCTTCGTAATAGGATGCATCCGACGCATCACTCAGGTTGCCATATCCGGCGGGATAGCCACCGCCCTTGTTCTGTGCCGCCAATGCTGCGTCATAAGCACGGATATAACCGCTTGCCCGGCCATTATAATAATTATCGGCATTGGGGCCGAGATGATTGAGAATATCAGGCGACATGTCCTGATATTCCAGTTCATGCAGGTCGCTCCAGTCGAAATAGGCGGAAAGTGAGCTATTATTCCCGATCGGCTGAACCAGCTTGGCATTGACCTGCTGATAGAACTGTTCCCCGTACCCTTTCCATTTATCCTGATCATTGCGCATATAGGATGCATAAAAGCGGGTGCCGGTGCTGTTCAGGTCACCACTATCGACCCGTGCAAATGTATGGAACGTATTAAAACTACCGAAGCCCTGATTGACCGTGCCGCCGAGCTTATGGCTCGGGTCAGTAGTGGTATACGCCAGGGAACCCCCAAGATTATTGGTCGCCGCCACATCTTCGGCGCCCGCTGACTGCGACACGTCAATGCCCTGTACATTTTCGGACGAAACAGCCAGAACGGGATTCAGACCGTTATAATTTCGATATGTCATTTCACCCAGCGGCACACCATCAAGAGTCATGCCGATTTCCTGCTGCTGGAAACCATGCATGAAGATCTGCGTACTCCACGTACTGATGCCCTGCGCATCGGCGGACTGGAAATCCACACCGGGCATGGTGTTCAACGCCGCCATCGGGTTGGTACCCGGTGGCGCTGCCTCCAGCAGTTTCTTGCCAACAACCAGGTGCGCACCATGCACCGTGCGATGTGCCGAAACCGACAGGGATTCAGGTGCGGCACGTGAACGGACCGGACCGGTATCATGCGTCGTGGCCGTATGATGTGCTGCATGCACGCCCATCGGGCGCATATTGCCCCGCGATGTGGCATGTCCTGTCTGGATCGTACTGGTGGCGGCATAGACCGAATGTGAGGACACGCCCGACAGGACCGTTGTCATCAAAAGCAGGCCTGAGAAAATTTTACGGTTGCTCATGCGTCTGTGTTCCTACCGGGCGTATGGACAGGAGAGGGTCACAACATGCGCGGGCACATCACAGCCCATGGCGGCAACCCGGTTTAACAGTCGGTGGAACAGGTCGTTTTCATACAGCATTATTCCTAACCCCTCTGTATATATTTTAGAATACCAAGAACAAAAACATGAAACCCGCATGAATATGAAAGTATTCCCCGAATATGGGCACATGACCAAAGTGTCTTTTTCGTCACAATCACCTGACATCGCTGATGTGTGGAATATTGCAGAAATTGGTATGGCTTCCCCCTTTGAGGATTTATGCATCTCAAAGTCAGGATTTCTGTGGGAAAATTGCTTTCATTAAAAGTGTTTCGTTATTTTTGTTTCCTTAAACCCCGCGATTGGTATCGAATATATCGTATACCGTGCATGAAATATAATATATGATCAATACGTTTCCGCATTATTCCGCGACAAAAAAGAGATTGATTTCCCAGATCGTTGCATATTTAACACACATTTTACGGCGGAAAGTTCTAAGAATATGTTTGTTTATTTTAAAAATAAGCAAAGAAAATTCCCATGAATTTTAATGATTTATTCCATATATATAATAATTATATAATGAAATGAAATTATTATAATGAATTATATTCCATGCATATGCTCTGGAATTATATCACGGTATAACTTGAATCGAAACTACAGCTTTTACTTACAATCCACTTTGCGCGCACATCTGTACAACGACAGACGTCAGCATGTCACCATCCGCCCAAAGATGCAACATCATATATTATATGATATTGCGATTTTTATATATAAAATATTCCATTCATGTCGCGAAATAGGGCATATTTGGAATAAAATATATGCATATGCCGTTATTTTCATCATATTGGATATGTCAGGCGAACTCTCCGCCCCGTTCGTGCTGTTATATCCGGCGTGCCGCAGGTTGAAACAGCACTGAATGATTTGCGAATAATGTCCTGATAAAAAACAATGAATACCGAATCATTTTTCGAAAAAGCTAACTGTCGAGGATATCACGGGAAAGATTCCTCGAAATTTTCAGGGCGTTGCAATTATCTTTCCGACAGTTTCTTGGGGGCTGCTGGAAAAAACAGGTCCAACAACCCGCTGAAATCATGAATATTGTTGGTCGATATTGTCCTGGAAACGCTTTGAAAAATGTCAAATTCTTGAAAAAAGGCATAGATCAGAGTTTTTATTATTGTATTTCAGTGGGTTATCCGAAAATTTCTTATTATTTAGAACCAGCCCGCGGCAGTTCCTTACGCAGATCCTCATGTGTATCGCGAATATGGTTGCGTGACAGCTTCAACAGGGTCTTTTCATCCCTGTCGATCCAGGCCGCCAATATCTTGCCATGTTGTATGTTGGCCTGTTCCGGTCGCCCCATCGGACCAAGATGAAAACGCACATATCGGTCCGCGATGACATTAAGGCGTTCAATCATTGTATAGGTTAACGTGCCCGCCCCAGGGCGGATCAGGGACATGTGAAAGGCGCGATTACATTCCCCCCAATCCCCGTCACCCTGCATGCAGGCATTTCCCACCGCCGCCAGCATGGCGCGCGCATGTGCATGATCCGCAGCCGTGGCATGCCGGCTTCCTGCTACGGTAGCTGTTGGTTCAAGTTGCAGCCTCAGCGCAAAGACCTCGTCCGCTTCTTCCGCGCTCAGTGTATTGACTGTGAAACCGCGATTGACGTGTGACCTGACCAGGCCATCCTGTTCCAGGCGGGCCAGGGCCTCACGCAGCGGGATCTTGCTGATTCCCAGTTCGGCTGCAATCGTGTCTTGGCGTATGGGCTCTCCCTCCGCCAATTCTCCTTGCAGGATACGTTTGCGAATCAGGTAGTAAAGCTGATCCGCAATGGTGCGTATCTGCAGCGATGCGGAATGGCGTACGATGCCCATGCACAGGGGGCCTTTATGCAAGATGAAGGTCAGGACTGCAGCGGATGGCCGGTTTCAGACCACCTGGAAACCGTTGCTGAAAACATCTTCCTTATCAATCCAGATCGTGTTGAACCCGGTTGAAATGGCGCTTCCCGTAATCAGCGGAACGATCGCCTGATGGTCGCCTACTTTCGTCTTGCTGTCGATACGTCCGGTAAAACGGCTGCGGATATAGCTTTCATGGATGAATGGCTGTCCCGGATCAAGGATTCCCTTGTGCGACAGATGTGCCAGTCGCGCCGATGTCCCGGTGCCACAAGGGCTACGGTCAATGGCTTTGTCACCATAGAACACGGCATTACGTCCCTGGCGTGCGGGATCTTCACCCGGTTCCGCCCACAGGACGTGGCTGACCCCCTTGATTGTGGGGTCAAGCGGGTGGACCGGGGTATAGGCCTTGCGCACCAGATCACGGATCACGGGGCTGAGTTCAAGTATACGGCGTGCGCCAAGTTCATCGAGCGTATGGTATGCGCCCTGCGGTTCCACGATGGCATAGAAATTCCCGCCATAGGCCACATCCACCGTCAATGGGCCAAAACCCGGCACTTCAATGGAAATCCCGGTTCTGGCCACCCATGCCGGCACATTGCGGATGGTGACAGACGTCACCCGGTTATGTGCATGTGTATAAGTGATGTCGATTATGCCCGCAGGAACTTCCAACCGCAATTCACCTTCTTTGCGGGGTTGCAGCAGCCCATGTTCCAGCCCGAATGTTACCACCCCGATCGTGCCATGGCCACACATCGGCAGGCAGCCACTGGTTTCAATGAATAATATCCCCCCATCCGTATCGGGACGGGTAGGGGGATACAGGAAACCGCCGGACATCATGTCATGGCCACGGGGTTCGAAACACAGTCCGGTGCGTATCCAGTCGAAACGCGTCAGAAAATCCTGACGCCGCTCGCTCATGCTTGTCCCGCGCAGCAAGGGTGCCCCGCCCGCGACCAAGCGGACGGGATTGCCCGCTGTATGCCCATCAACACAGAAAAACGTATGTCGCATTGTCATATCCCTGATGTAAACGCGGCGGACGCAGGCGTGTGGCCTATTGTGCGCAGGGGCGTGTGGCGGCCGCTTTTTCCACCATGGCCGTGACTTCGGCGCGACGCGCGCCGGTCAGGGGCATGCGTGGCATACGGACGCGTTCATTGCCACGCCCCATGATCTGTTCCGCCAGCTTGATCGACTGCACCAGGTCATGTTCCGCATCCAGATGCAGCAAGGGCATGAACCAGCGATAGATTTCCAGCGCCCGCGCCATATCCCCCCTGTTCAATGCCGCCACCAGCTCGACCGATTCCTGTGGAAATGCGCTTGTCAGCCCTGAAATCCATCCCGCAGCCCCCAGGGTCAACCCTTCGAACGCCACGTCATCCAGCCCCGCCATCATGATATAGCGTGCGCCAAACGCATTGACCACATCGGTATAGCGACGCGTATTGGCTGAACTTTCCTTAACCGCAACGATCGTCTTCACATCCGTCAGCTCTTGCAGAACCTCCATGCTGATGTTCACGCGATAGGCAGTGGGATTGTTATACAACATGATCGGCAGGTCGGACGCCCCCGCCACGGCCTTCAGATGGGCGACAAGCTCCGCTTCCTTGGGGACATAGACCATCGCTGGCAGCACCATCAGCGCATCGGCACCAATCCGTGCGGCATCGGCCGCGAACTTCACCGCGCGCGGCGTCGTCAATTCGGATACGCCCACAATCACGGGCACACGCCCTTTTGCCGTTTCACATGCGGCGGCAAGGACCTTCAGCTTTTCTTCGGGTTCCAGCGAATTGTTCTCGCCACATGTTCCCATGATCGTCAGGCCATGGACGCCATCGCCAATCAGATTGTCCAGAACTGTTTGCGTCGCTGTAAAATCGATCGACAAGTCCGGGGCGAACTGCGTGGTCGCCGCAGGAAAAACACCTGTCCACTGCATTGGAACTCTCCACTTGATTTCGATATCGTTTCGTCTATCGTATACGTATTGATTTGGAAAGGACGAAATATCCATGCCCCCAAAATCCGGTCGCGTTGCATCCGCTGTCGTGGTCGGGGGTGGGGTCATAGGGCTTTCGTGTGCGCTGCGCCTGCGACAGAAGGGATTTTATGTCGTGGTCCTGAATACGGGTGAGGCACGCGACGCCGCGTCATGGGGAAACGCGGGGCATATCGCGACAGAGCAGGTGATGCCGCTGGCCTCGCCACGCATGCTCCTGTCCGCACCGGGGCGCATGTTCACGCTGACGGGTGGGGTACTGGATATCGGCTGGCGGCATATTGGTACATGGCTGCCATGGGGCATGCGCTATGTGCGCGCGTGCGCACCTTCCACGGCGCGACGCGGACACATGGCCCTGCGTGACCTGCTATCGCACGCCATGCCCGCATGGCGACGCATGGTGGATGATCTTGGTGCGCCTGACCTGCTTATCGACAAAGGGCACCTGATGCTTTGGGATGGAACGACCGACCCACGCCGCGCGATGCGTGCGGTCATGTCGTCCGACCTTGGGAGCGCAACGGCATGTGCCATGACACGGCAGGAACGCGAAAACCTGATCCCGCTGCTTGGTCATATTCCACGCGCAGGGCTGGCTTTTGGCGGAACAGGTCAGGTCCGTGACCCCGGATTGGTGCTGACAATATTGCAGGACCGTCTGCGCGCGGAAACTGGATGCGAACTGCGACAGCAACGCGTCATCCGGGTTTCATCCGGCCCGTCGGGGGCGCAGGTCATCGTGCAGGATGGCACATCCCTTACGCCTGATATCGTCGTGATGGCCGCAGGGGTGGGGACGCGCGACCTCGTCCATGGCTGGACGCCCCCGCTAATCGCGGAACGTGGTTATCATATCGAATGGGACCATGGCGGCATACCCGAAGGGCCACCGATGGTTTTTGCAGATCACGCCGTCATCGTATCGCGCTTTGAAGCACGGATGCGGGCTTCGACGTTTGTTGAATTCACCCGTGCCGATGCACCACCTGACATGAGGAAATGGCAGAAACTGGAACATACGGTGCAGAAAATCGGCCTGCCCGTCAGGTCCGGCTTTTCCCGCTGGGTCGGCTGCCGCCCCACTTTACCCGACTACTTGCCTGCCATCGGCCGTCTTCCCGGGCTGCCGGGGATCATCGCCGCGTGCGGACATCAGCATCTGGGCCTGACACTTGCGCCATTCACGGCGGAAATTGTGGCAGCCATAGCCACTGACGAAGACATATCGCTGAACCTGCATCCCTTCCGCCCGGATCGCTTCGGACGGACACATGCACGAAAGGTATAAAATATGACAGGAGGAAAAGAAAATATGACATTAAGCGGAACCTTGCTGATCGGGCAACGCGATGTCGGGGGTGACACGCATTTCCATGCGATCAATCCCGCAACGAACGCACATCTGGAACCGGCCTTTGCCTGCGCCACGTCCGCAGATGTGGATACTGCCTGCCGTCTGGCGTCCGACGCATTCGATCCCTATCGTGCCGTGTCATTTGAAAAACGTGCGGTATTCCTTGAACGGATCGCATCCTGCCTGGCCAAGAATGCCGATGCCATCATAGCGCGCGCAGGCGCGGAAACCGCATTGCCCGAAGGACGCCTGCGCGGAGAGATGGGGCGCACAATGGGGCAGTTACGTCTGTTCGCCACGCTGGTGCGGCAGGGGGAATGGAGTCAGCCGCGCATTGATCCTGCATTACCCGACCGCACGCCAATGCCGCGCGCCGACCTGCGCCAGCGCCGTATTGGCGTGGGGCCGGTTGCTGTATTCGGTGCCAGCAATTTCCCGCTTGCGTTCTCTGTCGCCGGTGGTGACACGGTTTGCGCGCTTGCTGCGGGATGCCCGGTGATCTGCCGTGCCCATCCCGCACATCCGGGAACCAGTGAACTTGTGGCGCGCGCCATCCGCCAGGCAATTCAGGACTGCGCCCTGCACGAAGGGGTTTTCTCCCTGCTGGGTGGGATCGGGCATGAGGTGGGGGAATGGCTGGTAAAGCATCCTGCCATTATGTCAGTCGGTTTTACCGGCTCTTACGCCGGGGGGACGGCCCTTGCGGCAATCGCGGCGCAGCGTGCGGTGCCCATTCCCGTATTCGCGGAAATGGGCAGCATCAATCCGGTCTATCTATGTCCGCAGGCATTGTCCGCACGCACGGAAACACTGGCGCGGGAATTTGTCGGTTCCCTGACCATGGGGGTGGGGCAGTTCTGTACCAATCCGGGCATTGTCATCGCCCTGGAAGGAGAGACGTTCGAGGCCTTTGTCCACACAGCCGCGCAGGACATCGCCACACGCCCGGCGATGACGATGCTGACACCAGATATCCATGCTGCCTATGATGCAGGGGCGGGGAAGCTGGCGCGATGTCCGGGCGTCACGGTCGTAGGGCAGGGGACGGATGACGGGGCACCCAATCGGGGGCGGCCGATGCTGTTACGTACGACAGCCGCTGACTTTATGCGTGAAAGCATCCTGCGGCACGAGGTTTTTGGCCCGGTCTCGCTTCTGGTTTCATGTCCCGACATCACCACGCTGCATGCCCTGACCGAAAGCCTGGAGGGGCAGTTGACCATGACCTTGCACATGGATGACGGCGACATTGACTTTGCACGGATGCTGCTGCCGGTTTTCGAACGCAAGGCAGGACGCATTGTGGTCAATGCGTGGCCCACCGGAGTAGAGGTCAGTCCTGCCATGGTCCATGGCGGCCCGTTCCCCGCCACCACGGACACCCGCACCACATCGGTAGGGACTGCTTCCATTGAACGTTTCTTGCGGCCAGTCTGTTATCAGGATCTGCCAGACATCCTTCTGCCCCCTGAACTGGAGCGCGCCAATCCTCTGGGCCTGACACGGCTGGTGGATGGAAGGCCACAGGCCGCCGCCTGATCCAGTGTCCGCACCGGCGCACATCTGTCCATGACCTTGTGCGCCACGCATCAACCGGCAAGGAAGTGCGCCATGGCCCCGCCATCACCGACATTCAATCGTTCGCTTTCCCTCCTCGATCTGACATTACTGGGGTTTGGGGCGGTTTTCGGGTCCGGCTGGCTGTTCGCGGCGTCGCATGTCGCGGCGATTGTCGGTCCCGCCAGTATCCTTTCATGGCTGATGGGCGGGATTGCGGTCCTGTTTCTGGGGCTGATCTATTGCGAACTCGCCGCCGCCCTGCCAGAGGCAGGGGGCATGATCCGGTATCCGGCCTATGCACACGGTCCCCTGCTGGGTGCATTGCTGGGGTTTATTACCGTCATTGCCTATTCCAGCCTGATTTCCATCGAAATCATCGCAGCACGCCAGTATGCGGGATCATGGGTCCCCGGACTTACAGCCAACAAGGCAGGGGATCCGACCCTTTTGGGGTGGGGGATGCAGGTCGCGGTACTGGCAGGGATGCTGCGGCTGAATATTTCTGGTGTCAAGACATTCGCATTATTCAATAATATCATAACATTCTTCAAATTCGTCGTGCCAATGCTGGTCATTGGTGTGCTGCTGCTGTTTCTCCGTCCTGATAATTTCACGAAATACGGCTTCATGCCTTTTGGCGGACAAAGCATGGAAAGCGCCGTCTCCGTCGGGGGCGTCATCTTTGCCTATCTGGGCCTGACCCCCATCATTGCGGTCGCAAGCGAGGTCCGCAATCCGCAACGAACCATTCCCATCGCCCTGACGCTTTCGATCTTTCTTGCCGCCTTTGTCTATATCCTGCTGCAGGTCGCCTTTATCGGAAGTGTGCCCGCCCGCATGCTTGCACCACATGGATGGGCCGGTATCGACCGCCTGCTGCCCCTGCCATTTCATGATATCGCCATCACGCTGGGTCTCGGGTGGCTGGGCTTTGCCGTTGTCATTGATGCGGTCGTATCCCCCACTGGCACGGGCAATATCTATATGGGATCGACCACACGCATCATTTACGCATGGTCGCGTTCCGGCACCTTCCTTTCATGGTTTGGGCATCTGGATCCGCGCCATGGCATACCCCGGCGCGCGGCTTTCCTGACATTCGGGCTCGGCCTTTTCTGGATGCTGCCTTTTCCATCGTGGGAAGCACTGATTGGCGTGGTGTCATCCGCCCTGATCATGAGTTATGCTTTCGCCCCGGTTGCCGCCGCCGCATTGCGACACGCAGCCCCCGACCTTGTCCGCCCGTTCCGGGTCAGGTGCATCCGGGTTATCGGCCCGGTTTCCTTCATGATCGCCAGCCTGATCGTATTCTGGTCAGGATGGTACACGCTATCTTGGCTTTTATCGGTTCAACTTATTTTTGCGGTGGGGTTCCTCGCCATTCGCACGTTACGCGCCATGGGCAATACAGGCGAAGATATCCGCAGTAGCGCATGGGTGCTGGCCTATTTCACGGGCATGCTTGCACTTTCGGCCAGTGGATCCTTTGGGGGATATGGCTTTGTGCCCCATCCATTCGACGATATGGCGGTGGTCATTTTTGCCGGGCTGATTTTCATATGGGGCGAACATACCGCACATCGCAATATGACATTGCCCGATGCACCCGCCAGTATCCCGATGACCATGACGCCAGATACACTTATCGCCCAGGAACCTGTTATTTCTCTTTGAAAGGCCGGTTGAAACACCTTCTTCGAATCATTTCATGGTTCTGAAATCGCAAGATGGCCGGACGGCGGGCAAACCCTTTGACGGCATTGGCAGCGTATCATATAATTTTATATATAATGTATACCAAGGCTCCTGTCGTATAACTTGCCCGCCGCACCATGGCAGGAGAGGGGGAGGCGCCGGGAGCCTATGTCCGGGAGATTGCCATTTCCCCGTCTGCCCTGCGTGGGGACACGACCATCTTGCGAGGGGAAATATCTGCATGCTGCCATCTGCCATCTTTGATGTGGAAACCGGCCAGAAACGTGGTGCCGCGTCCATTGTGGTTGGGGCCGCGTTGCGCAATGCCATCCTGACGGGACAGCTTCCGGCCGGGCAGGCATTGCCGCAATCAGAATTGGCTGGTGGTTTTGGCACCAGTATCATTCCCGTGCGCGAGGCGCTGAAGCAGCTAGAAGCCGAGGGGCTGGTAACGTTCCTGCCCAATCGTGGCGCAATGGTGACCGGCATGACCGAACAGGACATCATCGAATATTCCGAAATCCGCGCCTCGCTGGAGGAAATGGCTGCCCGTCACGCCGTCAGCCACATGTCACGCATGGACCTTGCCCGGGTGGAGGACGCCTATGACGCCTTTGTCGAAGGCGCGGCCAATGCCACCAGCAAACATGATTCCGGCGACCTGAACCGGGCCTTTCACAATGCGATCTATGTCGCGGCACAACGCCCACGCCTGCTGGAAATGATTGATGACCTGCATATCCGGCTCAATCGCTATATCCGCAGCCATCTTGAAATTGAGGGGCGCAAGCTTGTAACCGACAGGGAACATGCGGAAATCATGCAGGCCTGCCGACGACGTGATGGCGATGCGGTTGCGAATCTGACGCGGCGACATATCCTTGAAGCCGCCGACATTTCCATCCGGGTCATCCGCGAGCGCGCACAGTCCTGACGATATCAGGGCCGTACATCATCCCAAACGGCCTCCAGCCATAATCACAGGCACCGAAAGTTCCCGGTGAAGCTTTTCCTCAAAGCTTCAGGAAACTTCCTCTGCCTGAAACAAGACAATCCGTAAATTCTGATCACCTGTTATCAACGGGTTGATTTGAAAATAGCTTGCCATTGCCTTCCGCGATGGACGCATGACCACGCCATTATGCTGCAAAAACATGCTATGAATTTTTAGATCGTATATTATAATATAGAAATTATATCATCTCGGGTTTCTCCCGGATGTGCTGGCCTGCCTTGGGATCTTCATCATGGTGTTTTTCAAAGAGTTTTCTGGTCCGGTGGATGCCCCTTCACCCCTGCGGCAACGGATAACCGATGCGTGGCGTCGGCCCGAACGTGAGTGCATTGCCGCGCTGGCTCCGGCTGCGACGCTGACCCCGGCGCAGGGCGCGCATACAACCGCACTTGCAACACGCCTGACCGAGGGATTGCGCCATAACCGCGCACCTGGTGGGGTGGAGGCACTGGTGCAGGAATTCTCCCTTTCCTCGGCCGAAGGGGTGGCTTTGATGTGTCTGGCCGAAGCACTTCTGCGCATTCCCGACAGCGCCACGCGCGATGCCCTGATCCGTGACAAGATCGGCTCAGGCGACTGGATGGCGCATATTTCGCGCGACCGTCCGTTATTTACCAATGCCGCCGCATGGGGACTGCTGGTGACGGGACGCCTGACGGGAACGGAAACACACAAAGAAGCCGGTCTTGCACGGGCGCTGAAGGGACTTGTGGGCCGATGCGCCGAACCCGTGATCCGCAAGGCCGTCGATCTGGCCATGCGCATGATGGGCGAACAGTTCGTCGTGGGTGAAACCATCGAATCCGCCCTGAAGAACAGCGAAAATCTGGAGGCAATGGGCTTTCGCTATTCCTACGACATGCTGGGGGAGGCGGCGTTGACGGCACACGATGCCGAACGGTACCGGCAGGACTATATCACGGCCATCCATGCAATCGGCAGGCAGGCACAGGGTGCGGATGTATATGAACGTCCCGGCATCTCGATCAAGCTGTCTGCGCTTCATCCGCGTTACAGCAGGGCGCAGCGCGCACGCGTGATGGCTGAACTTCTGCCGGTGGTGATCGAACTGACCGTTCTGGCGCGGCAGTATGACATCGGCCTGAACATTGATGCGGAAGAGAGTGAACGGCTTGAACTCTCGCTCGACCTGCTGGAAGGGCTGTGCCATGAACCGGCCCTGCAGGGATGGAACGGCATCGGCTTCGTCGTTCAGGCCTATGGCCGTCGTGCGCCCTTCGTGCTGGATTTCATAATCGACCTCGCACGACGTACCGGCCATCGCATGATGGTGCGCCTGGTAAAAGGCGCCTACTGGGACAGTGAAATCAAGAAGGCGCAGATCGAGGGGGTACAGGATTTCCCCGTTTATACGCGCAAGGTCCATACCGACATCAGCTACATCGCCTGCGCGCGCAAGCTGCTTGATGCCCGCGACGTCATATTCCCCCAGTTCGCGACCCACAACGCCCGCACGCTTGCGACCATACATACGCTCGCGGGGCCGGAATTCCATGTCGGTTCCTATGAATTCCAGTGCCTGCATGGCATGGGGGAGCCCTTGTACAAGGAAGTCGTTGGCCCCGGAAAGCTGGACCGGCCCGCGCGCATCTATGCCCCTGTCGGGACACATGAAACATTACTGGCCTATCTGGTGCGACGCCTTTTGGAAAACGGGGCGAATTCCTCCTTTGTGAACCAGATCGGGGATGAACGCGTGCCGGTTTCCGCCCTGGTGGCGGACCCTATGGCCATTGCACACGGCATCGTGCCGTTCGGCGCCCCCAATCCGGCGATCACCGCCCCGCCCGACCTGTTCGCACCGGAACGCCGTAATTCCGCGGGGCTGGACCTGAATGATGAAAATACCCTTGCAGCACTGGGTGCGGGGCTGGTGGCGGAGATGCCTTCATGGACATGTGCACCGATGGTTGCCACATCCATCCCGGCCGGACTTACGCTGGATGTTGAAAACCCGTCGGACCGGCGTGACATCGTAGGGACATGGGCCCCCGCCGATATCGCCATCATCCCCGCCGTCATGGACAGTGCCGTTGCAGGTAGCAAGGCCTGGGCCGGGGTGCTGCCCACAGAACGTGCGGAAATACTGACGCGCGCGGCGGACATCATGGAATCACGCCGCGATGCGCTGCTTGGCCTGATTGTGCGTGAAGCGGGGAAATCCTTTCCAAACGCCATTGCCGAAATTCGCGAAGCCGTTGATTTTCTGCGTTATTATGCGGCTCAGGTCCGTGCTGAATTCGATAATGCCACCCATATCCCCCTTGGCCCTGTTATATGTATCAGCCCATGGAATTTCCCGCTGGCAATCTTTACGGGACAGGTTGCAGCAGCACTGGCTGCGGGAAATAGCGTCGTCGCCAAACCGGCGGAAGAAACACCCCTGATTGCGGCACAGGCCGTCAGTATCCTGCATCAGGCGGGCATTCCCACAGACGTCCTGCAACTGCTGCCTGGGGCAGGGGATGTGGGTGCGGCCCTTGTTGCAGCGCCACAGGTGGCAGGCGTGATGTTTACCGGATCAACCATGGTGGCGCAGTCGATCAACCGGCGGCTTGCACCCCGTCGTGGCCGCATGGGACAGCCCGTACCGCTGATCGCTGAAACGGGGGGGCAGAACGCGATGATCGTGGATTCCTCCGCCCTTGCGGAACAGGTCGTTACCGATGTCGTTGCCTCGGCCTTCGACAGCGCGGGACAGAGATGTTCGGCATTGCGCATCCTGTGTGTGCAGGAAGACTGCGCCGATCATGTGCTGGCGATGCTGCGTGGGGCGATGCGCGAACTGCAACTTGGCAATCCCGCCATGCTGTCCACCGACATCGGGCCGGTCATCACGCCCGATGCGGCAAAAGGGATAGAGGCGCATATCGAGGCCCTGCGTGCAAAGGGCGCGCCCGTGTTCCGCGTGCAGGCCCCGCCACAATGCGACCATGGCAGCTTCGTCTCCCCAACCCTGATCGAGATTGATTCCATCTCTGACCTTGGGCCAGAAATCTTTGGGCCCGTGTTACATGTCCTGCGTTACCGTCGGCAGACACTCGATACCGTCATCGATGCCATCAATGCATTGGGCTATGGCCTGACGGGGGGGCTGCATACCCGTATCGAAACCACGGTCGAACATGTGACGCAACGCCTGAACGTGGGGAATCTGTATATCAACCGCAACACGATTGGCGCAGTTGTCGGGGTACAGCCCTTTGGTGGGCGTGGCCTGTCAGGAACGGGACCAAAGGCGGGGGGGGCCGCTGATCCTGCGGCGTCTTGTCGCACAATGCCCCGCGATGATCGCCCTGCCGCGCGGCATGACCGCCGGACAGGTGCCGGCAATGATGCAGACATGGCATGACTGGCTGGTGGGAACCGGGCAACGCCAGGTAGCACGATATGTGGCTGATATGATGAAAGCCCCGCTTGTCGGCGCACAGATGATGTTGCCTGGTCCGGTGGGAGAGGAAAATCTCTATCACCTCATGCCGCGTGGCAACGTCTTGTGCATCGGCGGCGGCACGCGCGGGGAACTGCTGACAGTCATATCCATGGCACTGTCATGTGGTAATACGGTGTTCGTGACCGGAGCAGAAGGGGAGACGACATGGCTGTCGGGACTGCCCACGCATATCGCACAACATGTACACGCTGTTCATGACGTGGGGCAGCACACATATGCGGTCGTACTTGGCACCCGCGACAATGACAGTTTCCGAACGATCACGCACACCCTTGCCAATGGGGCAGGGGCGATTACGTCCGCCTTCCTGCTGCAAGATGGCGACCTGAGACGGGAATTCCTGTTGGAGGAACAGTGCCGCAGCACCAACACGACAGCAGCGGGTGGTAATGCAAGCCTGATGGCAATCGGGTAAGCAACCGCACACAGGGCGCCATCTTTGAAAAAGATGGCGTCTGAAAGATCACTCTTGCACCGGCATGTTTCCATGCCGGCCTGCCGGGCAGGTTTCAGCAGCCTCCGGCAAGCACCTGCTCTATGATATCCATGCCTTCGTCAATGATTTCATCTGATGCCGTAAGCGGGACAAGAATGCGGATGGTCGCACCCTGCACCCCGCATGACAGCAGGATCAGACCTTTGTCACATGCCTTTGCACAGATCGCGGCGGCAGCGTTGTCACGCAATCTTACGTCACCATGGGCGTGCAATATGTCGAATGCAATCATTGCCCCCAATCCCCGTGGGGCGCTGATCGGCAGGAGCGTCGTATCCTCATGCAATTGCATGATACGCGCGCGCATCCTTTCGCCAATGACATTGGCGCGCGCGGGCAGGTCTTCTTCCTCCATGATATCCAGCACGGCAAGTGCGGCGGCACAGGCCAGTGGCGCACCGGCATAGGTTCCGCCCAGGCCACCCGGTCCAACCGCATCCATCAGGTCCGCGCGCCCGATGACACCCGACAGGGGCAGGCCACCCCCCATGGATTTTGCAACCGCCACAAGATCCGGTTCAACCCCGGAATGGGTGATGGCGAACATCCGGCCAGTACGGCCAAAGCCACTTTGCACCTCATCCGCAATCAGCTTGATCCCATGTGCATCGCAGATCTGGCGCAGGCGATGCAGCAATTCAGGCGGCGCCACACGAAAGCCGCCTTCTCCCTGCACGGGTTCAATGATAATCGCGGCAACGTGGGACGGATCAATATCAGCGGCGAACACAAAGCCAAGCATCTTCAGGCTGTCATCCACCGTAATATCCCCATCGGGGAAGGGGATATGATAGACTTCACCCGGCAGCGTCCCGAACGGTTTCTTATAGGGTCGAACCTTTCCTGTCATGGCCGAGGCCAGCAGCGTGCGGCCATGGAACCCTCCACAAAACGCAATCACCCCTGTACGCCCTGTTGCGGCACGGGCGATTTTCACGGCATTTTCGGTGGCTTCCCCGCCAGTGGTGAAAAAGATGGTCTTTGCCGGGCCGGAAAATGGGGCGAGAAGATTCAGCCGTTCCGCCAGAGTGATATAGGATTCATAGGCCGAGACCTGAAAGGCGGTATGTGTAAAACGTTCCAGTTGCGCCTGTACCGCCGCCATGACCCGGGGATGGCGATGCCCAACATTCAGGACTGCGATGCCACCCGCAAAATCTATATAGCGACGATTTTCAATATCCCACACTTCAGCATTCAGGGCACGGTCGGCGAAAATGGGGGTCGAAGTCGCAACACCACGTGCAACGGCGCGTTCACGCCGGGCACGCAGTTCCTGATTGGTGGTCGTCATTGCCGTTTTCCTTTCATGCCTGTCATCGCAGGGGAGTGAAGGAAAAGGGATAGGAAGGTTGGGGCAGGGCAGGAAGTTGTCTTTTATCCTACGGGTGGTGATGAAAAATCACCACCCGTGGCTGTTCCCCAATCTGACAGCATTCTTTGCTGTCTCTCTTTCAATCCGCAGTTGGCGTGACCCTGGCTTTTGCCAGTTCCTCCAGATATGCGCGATAGGCATCGTAATGTTCAGGGGCAGCATGTTTAAAGTGGGGATCATCCAGATGGGGGACGCGGCCATGATGACCGAAATTGACCAACCGTGCCTCCAGAAGATGAATCTTGCCAAACAGGTCACACTGGATAGCGAGAACCGCAAGTGACGATCCTGCAAAAGGACCGATCAGATAAATCCACAGGCTGGTCCATGTCCCATCGAACAGTGCCGGTCCAAGGCTGCGTGCAAAATTGACGCTGTTGCCCGACAGCCATGCGGTCAGGGGATTCATGACAAGGAAGAATATCCCGCCGATCCATGGGGTCACAGCCTTGTAACGCGGATGCGCCGCAAGCCAGTAAAGCGTGATGATCAATAACCCGGTCACAAGTGCCTCAGACCCCAGGGCGTACCAGACTGAAATGCTCGTATAGGGGATGGTCGCACCGTAATGCACCTCGCGCGACAACAGGTGCCACGGGGCAAAAACCAGCCCCAGGGCATAAACCACAGCCGTTCCTGCCAACGCGCCCACGATCTGCGCAATGGCATAGCCAACGGCATCAATCCAGACGATCCTGCGCGAGAGCATGAACGCAAGGGTGACGGAGGGATTGAGGTGCGCGCCACTGATCTTGCCAAACGGTGTCATCGCCGCTGTTGTTCCCGCCATACCAAAACACAGGCCACACAGAGCGGTCTGGATATTTGGATACGGTGCCAGCAGGCGGGCAAGGAACGTGCCTGGCGCACTCAGCAGGATGACACAGACCAGCCCGACGATCATCAGCACGGCCGTGGCAAGGGCCTCGCACCAATAAAGCCGCCAGTGGAATGGCCGGTCGGGGTGGGGGGCCCCCGACAGGGGCCGGTCGTGAAAGTGAATGTGGAAATGCGGCCAGTGGATATGCGGCAGGTGCATATGCGGCATATGAAAATGCCGCGGCCCATCCTTGTGTTCCGTACTGTCCTGATGTTCCGACATTATCCTGTCCATGTATTCATGCCATGAAAGCGGAAACACATCATATTCCCATATTATTTTTTGTCATGACATTGGAATACATAGGTCATATTAACAGTTTTAATCGTAAATACATCGTGATAACCCAACATATTCACTTATTTTATTATATTTATATATGTGCTTTAGGTTTTAATAAAATCATATGCCCACCATATACATCAGGTATATCCAATAATTATTTTCATGATCACCATGACTATCCAAGTATAGCCGATATCGTATGTTGCTTCCCATCATCTGACATCCTGACCCGATGCCCCATCACCACAACCTGCCCATCCATCAACAGTCGCGTCACCCCGCGGCAGACATGGTTCGGGTTTTCAATGGTGATGACATACAACGCCGTTCGCCATGCAAGCTTTGCCTCAAAACCAGGCCAGCCAGCGGGAATGCAGGGATCAAGTATCAGTTCGTCACCCTCTATGCGGATGCCAAGAATGGTTTCACATCCCACCCGCTGCATCCATCCGGCGGACCCTGTATACCATGACCATCCGCCACGCCCTTCGTGCGGGGGACGGGAATAGATATCCGCCGCCACCACATACGGTTCCAGCCGATAAAGTTGTGCCGCACGCATCGTCAGGGCGTGCGTAATGGGAAGCAGGTCGTGAAACAGGGCATGGGCACGATCCCCATCATGCAACCCAGCCACCGCCATGACAGTCCACAGCGCCGCATGCGTATATTGGCCGCCATTTTCACGGATGCCCGGCGGATACCCACGGATATAGCCGGGGTCTGGGCCATTTCCGCCGAATGGCGGTGCAAGCACCAGAACCAGCCCATGCGGTTGCCCCGCCAGACGCTGCATGACGGACCGCATGGCGTGCGCGGCACGTTCGGGCATTGCCACCCCCGACAGGACCGCCCATGATTGTGAAATCGCATCGATCTGGCATTCTGTATTAAGGTGCGAGCCCAATGGTGTGCCATCGTCGAAATAGGCCCGCAGGTACCAATCCCCATCCCATGCCTGTTCCAAAGCCCCCGCCAACGCATCCGCATGGGCCTGCCATGCATCGGCACGGGCATCCGCCCCACGTTCGCGCGCAAACGTGATAAAATCCATCAGGACCGCATGCAGGAACCACCCCAGCCATACGCTCTCCCCACGGCCCTGTTCCCCCACACGGTTCATCCCGTCGTTCCAGTCGCCCGTTCCCATCAGGGGAAGGCCATGTACGCCCACCCGCATGCTGTGATCCAGCGCACGTGCACAATGTTCAAAAAGGGAGCTGGCAACAGCCGAAATGGCAGGTACCATGAAACGATCATGCTCGGTCAGGGATAGCAGCGGCGCCTCCAGAAACGAGACCGGCTCATCAAGGATGCCGCGATCGCCACTGACCCGGACGTAATGGGCAACGCTATGGGCCAGCCACGCACAGTCGTCCGAGATATGAGTACGCACGCCCGCCCCTGTCTGGGGCAGCCACCAGTGCTGCACATCCCCTTCGACAAACTGGCGCGATGCAGCATGCAGCAGATGCGCCCGCACCCGCGCGGGACAGGCAGACACCACAGCCATGCCGTCCTGCAACTGATCGCGAAACCCGAAGGCTCCGCTGGCCTGGTAAAAACCTGCCCGCGCCTGGATACGGCTGCTGAGGGTCTGGTAAAGAAGCCAGCCGTTGAGCATGATATCCATCGCGCGATCAGGCGTGCGAACCTGCATCGAACGGGCAAGCCCCTCCCACCGGGCCCTGACGTCATTGAGGACGGCATCAAGGCTGGTCGCACGGTATTTTGCCACAAGGGTACGCGCGGCGTCCTCATCCTCTCCTTCCCCCAACAGGCAGACAACCTCCACCCGTCCATCGGGGGGCAGGGTCACGATCGTCTGCAACACCCCACACGGGTCCAGCCCCGCGCCCAGAGCTCCGGCCACGCCGCCAGGCCGCATGAAGGCCATCGGCGCGTCAAGCGTGCCATGACGTCCCATAAAGGCCGCCCGATCCCCGCAGGCTGCGGTGCTATATCCGCCGATATCAAGGAAGGCGACACGACGGCCATATGTTACGTTCCACGGATTACGCGCAAACAGCGCCCCACTTTGCGCATCAAGCCCGGTAATGACGAACGGGGCGGCCATCGCACGTGCGGCCCCCAGCACCCATTCGACATACGCGGTGACAGACAGCGTACGCGGGCGTTGGGACAGGTTATGCAACTGGATGCGCGAAATCTTGACCGGGTCGGTGTCAGGTACGTACTGCAACACCGTGCTGGCAATGTCATGGGCCACGCGTTCATGGCGGGTATAACCGCGCCCATGGCAGGCCACATAGGTCGCCCCCGCTTCCCGGCGGGTCGCAGCCAATGGGCACCATAGGTCACGTGTGTCCTGATCCTCAAAATAAAAGGCTTCGCCGGCACGGTCACTCACCGGGTCATTCGACCATGGCGTCAACTGGTGCTCGCGGCTGTTCAGCGCCCATGTATATCCCGCCCCTTCGGCAGAAACCTGAAAACCAAAATCGTCATTGGCGATGACATTCACCCACGGCGCAGGCGTCGTACGACCCGGTGCAAGAATTACGACATATTCCCGGCCATCATCAGCAAAACCCCCGAAGCCATTGAAGAACTCCAGTTCAGGCAGGACAGGCACCACAGGGGCGGAAACGCCGGCCCCCGGCATATCCCCTGTCATGACGGGGAGGGAGGAGGTCAGGGCTTCCGCCTGTTCCAGTTGCTCTGCAATGGGACGGGCCGCTGACAGCACAACACGCGCCACCGACAGCAGCAGGTCGCGCATGGCAGGCTGGATCAGGTCCGCGCGGAGCGTACGCACCGATCCCGCACCCGCGACCAGACGTCCGGTCGCACGCACCAGGTCATCCAGCGAAATCTGAAGATCCTGCAGGTAAGACGACGGGTGTTCATTCAGAATGACGATATCCACTGCCAGCTGCTTAAGCTGGAAATATTCCTGCGCCTGCAGCAGGTGACGTACTACATCGGTATTGGCATTGTCGCGTATCCGCAGGAGTACGATCGGCAGGTCCCCTGAAATCCCCTGTTCCCACAACAGGGGCTGCGCGCCGGCCCCCTTACTGATGCACACCGCCTCGGCCCGCGGGGCCGGGCCTGCAAATATGATGTGCCCTGCAAGACGCTGGAACAGGTCAGCATCCGCCGGGGTGATGTCCAGATGACGCAACTGTACCTGCGCCTGTGTCCAGGCCAGCGTACGTACCCGTTCAAAGGCGGCATGGTCACGGTGTGTGTCGATCAGGTCAAGTAACGCCTCACGCGACGGGGCAACCAACGTCCAGAAAGTGATCCGGGCCATCGCACCGGGCTTTATCAGCATCGTGCTACGGATCGAAAAGACAGCATCCAGCACTGTTCCCGTGCGCCCTGACATAACCCCGTCAGGCTGGAGCGCACGCGGATGGCGCGTATCATGTCCGCGCCCGACAAAGTACGCCCGGTCCGTTTCCACCTGCACCGGTGTTGCGCAGACCGCCAGATGCGCAGCCCAGATTTCGGCTTCATCAGCCGTACGGCGACGGCGCGTGGCAATTATGGCACGGGAATCCGGCAGGTATTCTGTCTGTACGAACAACTTGGTGAATGCAGGGTGCGCAAGGTCAGCCGCCTGGGTAATAAGCGCAAGTTCCGCATAGGACGTGACGTCGATTTCCAACACATCACCACCACCATTAAAGACGGAAACCTGCCTGCATTCGGCATCGTCCTCGGCCGAGACCATGACCTCCATCATGGTCGTGACAGCACCGTCGCGGCGGGCGAATTCCGCCCTGTCCTCATGAAACACAACGGCATGATCGTCCCCCCGCACGCCACAGGGCTGCACCCCTGCGGACCATACCTGCCCGGTCCGGACATTCCGCAGATAGATATACGATCCCGTATCATCGCATGTCGGATCTTCACGCCAGCGGGTAATGGCCTGCCCCTGCCACCGGCTATATCCTGATCCGGCAGTTGTCAGCATGACCGAATACCGCCCGTTTGACAGCAGGTGCGTTACGGGTTGCGGTGTATCGGGTGTCCCATAATATCGTCCGGCCGCCGCCGTCACCGCCCGCACCGGCACAGGGGCCGCATCCTCTGCCACCAGGGCGCGGGCCACCGCCCCGGTGCGCGGCGCGCGTTCCTGCAACAGCAGTTCAGCCGATGCGATGGCTGGATCATCATGGAAACGCGAACGCATGATGCCGTTCATGACCGCATCGGCCACCGCCAGGATCGACATGCCCTGATGATGGGCCATATAGGCACGCACGACGGCGACACGTTCATGATCGGGCACGCGCTGCGGGGTGTAATCAAGGGATTCATAAAATCCGTAACGGCCCTGCGCCCCTACATGCTCAAGGGCCAACAGATTGGCAACCGCCTTTTGCGGATCCACCATCGCCGCAAGCATCGTGGCATAAGGTGCAATGACGATATCGGCCCCAAGGCCACGTTTCAGGCCCAGACCCGGGACGCCAAAATTCGAATATTGATAGGTATATTCAAGATCACGCACATTATATGCGGATTCCGAGATCCCCCATGGCACATCATGCCCCTGCCCATAGGCGATCTGGCACTGCACGATCAGTGTATTGGTCTGTTCCAGCAGACTTCCGATCGGCGCGCGCATGACCAGCGATGGCATCAGATATTCGAACATCGACCCCGACCATGATACCAACGCCGCGCCATTGCCCACGGGGGTAATGGCACGTCCCAGGCGGAACCAGTTGCGTGCAGGTATGTCCCCCTTGGCGATGGCGAAAAAAACCGCCAGTCGCGCTTCGGATGCCAGCAGGTCGTAACAGTTGCTGTCCTGTATGTCTTCGGCCACCACAAAGCCGATCGAAAGCAGCTTGCGTGATTCATTGCACAGAAAACCGAACTGCATGTCCTGCGCCATGCCACGTGCCTTGCGTTCAAGCGCCTCCAGACGCGCCCGCAGGGACGATGCGGGGGAGGCGGACGCCAGATCCCGCATGTGGCTCTCCAGCCCGCGCAACGCCGCATTGGCCCAGAATCCTGGGTCCGCACGTCCCGTGGGCATTGTGTCCACAGACATGTTCGCTATGGCATCCACCTGCTGGCTCACACGACACGCACGTGCCTGCAATATGGAAAGCTGCGTGTACGATGGCAGTTCAGGGGCAGACAGGACCGCGCTTTTCAGGGCTGCAAGTGCCCGCACCAGACGCCGTTGCCCGATGGACAGGGACAGGCGCGCACCATTGTGGAACGTAAGGTCCGTAATGGCGATATTAAGCGCATCGGCGACCCCTTCGCGCCATGATGCGCAAAGCCTGTCATCGCCATGGCGCCACTGGCGGCAGGCACTGGCCAGTGTCACGAGATGGCCCGCCATGTTGCCACTGTCCACGGTGGAAATATAGGCGGGTTCCAGCACCGTCAGGTCGGATGTATCGTACCAGTTATAGAAATGCCCGCGATAACGTCCCATGCCATCAAGCGTAGCGAACGTAGCCTCCAGCCGGTCGATCGTATCGGTCAGCCCGGACCAGCCGAAATCACGTGCGCTGATGCAGCACAGCAGATACAGCCCGATATTGGTGGGCGACGTACGGCGCGCCAGTACGGCATCGGGATCTTCCTGAAAATTGTCGGGCGGCAGCATATGGTCCGCAGGCGTCACAAATGTTTCAAAAAAGCGCCATGTCCGCCGCGCGGTCATCCGCAATGCGCGGATATCCGTACGTGATGGCCGTGACCGCGCCGCCGTGACCGGAAACCTGCTGACCCACATCGCAACGATAGGTGACATGCCCCATACCATGATCAGCGGCACGGCCACGAACAGGCTCCGTACCGCAAAACGTGCGATCATGTCCCCCATCACCAGGGACAACAGCGGGACTGCAAGCATCCGGCGGTAATATTCCACCATCCCCGGATGCACGGTCGGGATTGTCTGTGCCGCTGGCACCCATTGCAGCAGATTGCGGCGGGTTATGAACACCCGGATCAGGGTCCGTACGATCGCATCCCCCATCAGGACCGCCAGATGTGCAGCAAAAATGATATTGAGCGCGGCGAGCACACATGCATCCGCCGCATCGGCCATCAGAACGCTGCCGTAACTGCGTAACGTGATCCATTCGCGACGGGGAACAAAATCCGCAAGGACAGGCAGGAACACCGGCAATGCCATCATCGTCATGATGAACAGGCCCCAGACCATGGCGTCATGCAGGGGCAGGAACCAGCTTGTGAACAGTGCCAACAGCACGAAAGGTGCGCTAAGTGTGCGTCGCAGGTTATCCGTCATTTTCCATCGCGAAATTCCCGACAGCCGACGCCGTGGGTCCGCCCTGCGCCCAAATACCGGAAAGATCCACGGCAGGAGCTGCCAGTCCCCACGCGTCCAGCGATGCAGCCGCCGTGCCGCCACGAGGTAATCGGTGGGGGAGTCCTCCACCACTTCGATATCGGAGGCAAGGCCCGCACGCGCGAAAATCCCCTCGAACAGGTCATGGCTCAACAGGGTCGATTCCGGTATGCGATGCGCAAGCGCGGCCTCGAACGCGTCGATATCGTAAATACCTTTTCCTGCATACGATCCTTCGCCAAACATGTCCTGGTACAGGTCGGACACGGCGGCGGAATAGGCGTCAATGCCGCTGGCGCTGGAAAAAGCCCTCTGGAACACGGTGCTTTTGTGACCGACAGGCAGGGCAGGCGTAACCCGTGGCTGCAGGATCGCGTATCCTTCAACCACACGGGCGGATACGGGATCAAACCGCGGCAGGTTCAGTGGATGCGCCATTTTCCCCACGAGCCGACGCACCGTCTCCAGCGGCAGGCGCGTATCGGCATCAAGGGTCACGACATAGCGGATACCATCAGGCAGCACACGCGCAGGGTCCGGCAGGAAGGTCGTATTACGCGCACCACGTAACAACTGATTGAGTTCATGCAGCTTGCCACGCTTGCGCTCCCACCCCATCCAGATCCGTTCGCTTTCGCACCACACACGCCTGCGATGCAGCAGCATGAAACGTGGCCCGCCGGTTGCAGGGCCATGGCGATGATTGAGGCGCGCGATCCCGTCACAAGCCAGTGCCAGCAACGCCTCATCATCGGGTGCATGCGCACTGTCATGATCGTGCCAGTCGCTGAGCAATGCAAAATGCACCGCGTCATCACGCGTGGCGAGGTAGTGTACCTCCAGCCGTGCGACAAGCTCCGCAACTGTTTCCTGCGTTACCAGCATGACCGGCATCACAACAATCGTACGCAGATGTTGGGCAATGCCATCGCGCAGTTCCAGTCCCGGCAGCGCAGTGACACGAATGGCCTGTAACGCAAGCCGGTTGATGCACGCCACGGCGGCATCGGTCGTGGGCACGAACGTAAGGAGCGCCACCACCATGGCCAGAGGTGTCGTAGTCCCCGCCGATGAGAGAAGCCAGAACGGAATCACAAGAAAGACAAGCGTGAGAAGCGTGACCGCGATGCTATATCCCGCGATCCCCCAGCGACATCCCCCCCGCACCACCCACATCAGGGGCGTGGGCCTGAATCCCAGCGCCTGTTCCAGCCCCCGGCGACCATCCATCAGCAGGTAATATCCCGGGTCGCCCCGCCGTGGATCATCAGGATGTGCCTGCTGCACAGCTCTTGCCATTGTAACGGCAGTCTGCGCGATGTCTGTTTCGGTATGATCGCACCCACGGGCGATCTCTTCTATCGCCTTGCGATACAGGTCGCGACTGGCGAAATCAGCCTGCGTGAAACTGTCATATTCCGCAAATACCCGATCCACCAGACAGATACGCTCAAACGCCTCGGTCCAGTCAATCCCGGCAATCAGGCGAAGGCTGGTGATAATGTTGCGGATCGTGGCATTGAAGGCGCCCTGTTCATGCAGGTCGTCGCGGACAGCGGCCTCAATCGTGCTGTCCCTGTCGGACAGGCGTTGCGCCAGCCAGACAAGGGCCGGATCCTTTTCAGGGTCCAGTCCACGCAGGCAATGCGCCATCTGGGCGGCAAAGGCGGGAGTAAGCAGGTCAGGCGCCACGGCGGCAAGAAGGACAGACGGCACCGGATGACCATTTTTCCGTGCAGCAGCCAACTGTTCACACAGTTGGTCGGCCGCACGGCGATGGGTGTTGTTGTGCATGATCGCACCGACAACGCGACGCAGGTTTTCAATCAGCACAATCCGTAATGTAATGGGAACGGCCCATAATTCCCCGATCGTCAACGCCTCCACTTCCTGATAGGCAAGAAGGTAGCCACGCAGGATATCGGGTTGCAGATTGCTGTCGGTATGGGCGACATACGCCCACGCCACGGCGAATATCCGTGGCAGGCCGGCAAACGGACCATTCGCAAGCTTGGGCAGCCGCGCATAATATCCCGACGGAAGATCCAGTGCTGTTTCACGGATCTGCATATCGACCAGGGCATAATTATCCGCCAACCATTGCGCTGCTGGCGTCAATTGCCTGTCTTGTGTGATCGCCTTTGTGATCTCGCGTTCGGCATTGCATAAAAAGGCACTGTTCTGCGCAAGGCGTCGCGACAGGGGTTGTGTGCCCCATTGTCGCGCGTGCGCTAAGGTAATCTCCTGCGCCGCAGCAAGGCTGCGGGCATGATCCTCCAGCCGCTCCGCGCCAAAAATCTCGCTTCTGACAGGAAAATCATCGGCCTGCCATATTGGCCACGGCTCCCTGCGAAAGAGGCGACGCATGAAACCAGACCATCCGCCCCCCGCCGTCAGGGACGGGGCAGACGTCAATACAGGATGCGCGTCCATGCTCTGCTCCGGTCCCTGGGGGGGAAGAAGGTCAAAACTCTATTTCTTTTAAATATCTATTTCCGAAAAAGGGTCTGCCTCTGCCGCTGATCCTTTTTCCCGGAAATTTGTCGCAACAGGGGAGGGATGTCCCCGGAAAAGGGCGATCGTACCGGCGGTTTTATCGCGACATCATCTTTTTTCCGCTTTTCTTCAGCGATCTGCGTAATGTCTGAAAATCCCATGCCCTTTCTCCCCGATCTGTCGATGTGGAAACGATCTGGACCCTGCATATCAGGGCGTCATTCGCATGTTTTACGAATATGGCATGATCGTTTGAAAGCGTGCAGACAACGCACCATCGCATCGCATGTTGCATGGACATCCGTGCAGGCATAAGGCAGCCATCATATGCCCCCTTTTGAACCGTTGCAGGCATGACCGGTACCCGGCCGGTGGCTGCATTACGTCCATTACCAGAACATTTTCTGAAAATTTCTGTTTCTTACCAAAGATCTGTCGCAGTCACCCGACAGCTCCATGCCCTGTCGAAAGCATGACAGGACGCATGGCAAACAGCGCCACGATGGCAGTGCAGAAAACCTTCAGATCATCTGGATGACGTGATGTCACCAGCATACCATCCGTCACGACATCGCGATCCACCCAGTTTCCCCCGGCATTTGTCAGATCGGTGCGCAGGGAAGGCCATGATGTAAGCGTACGTCCCCCCACGCCCCCGGCTTCAATCAGGGGCCATGGGCCGTGACTGATGGCGGCGATCGGCTGTCCCGCCTTCACGAATTCCCGCACGAAACGCACAGTGTCGCGATCCATACGCAGGCAATCGGAACAGGTGATCCCCCCAGGCAGCAAAAGGCCGTCAAACATTGCGGCATGTACTGCGCCTACCTGTATATCGACATGATACCGGTTGGTGGGATGAATATCGGCTTCCATCGCCTGGATATCCACACGATTGGGGGAAATCAGCAACGTCCGTGCCCCAGCCTGCCGCAAGGCAGCGACCGGATCGGTCAGTTCCACTTCCTCCACCCCATCTGTCGCAAGTATTGCAATCGTCCGCCCGCCCAGGCGACTGCCATCACGCCGCACGGGATTGCGTGGTAACGACGTACGGCACGGTCCCAACCTGACCGGTAAGGGGATATTGCGCAGGGCCATAGACGGCCTCCATCAACGATGGAAAAGGAAGGAAGTAGCACTCTCGTCCACCACCAACGGCTGCAGGTGGATCGTGTTCCCACGCAATCACATATTTCGTGGGACGCCCTAAAACAGAGTGAGCACGCCTTCATGACGTCCGGTCAAAGCCTTGGCATGACACCAGTTTCACAGGAACGAAGCATTTTTCGTAGACTATTGAACAAAACAGTCAGGAGACGTTTTATTTTCACACGAAGTCCGCAGAATTTTTATATTGAATGGTTGTTATATATTAAGGTGCTTTTCCAACGATCATTTCAATAACATCTGGAATATCAGGTTCCAAAATCATGTTGCCTCAAGGCACGTTTAACAAAATCAAGGAAAAATCGCACCCGCGGTGGCAGATGCGTGCGTGACGGATAAATCGCGCACAACACGACATCTTCCCATGCATACGCACTCAGGCATTCAATCAGTCGTCCGCATTTCAGGTCATCTGCGATATCCCACAAAACCTTCAATGCAATTCCCTGCCCACTTACTGCCCAGTCATGGACGACCTCGCTGCTGGAAGCGGCAAGATGGGGTGTGACATGGATTTCCTTGCGCGTCTTGCCATCATAATATGCCCATTCATTAAAGATCCTCTGCCGCCGCAACAGGCAGATGCAGTCATGTTTAAGCAGGTCATGGGGCGTGGCAGGCAATCCCTTGCGCACGGAATATGCAGGGGAGGCACAGACCACGCGACGGCTGCTTATCAATGTCGTGGTCATGACGTCCTGATCGGGCGGCATGCCCGCGCGAATTGCAATATCAAGCCCGTCATCAATGACATCAAGCCCTGCATCCGACAATGTCAGGTGGACCGTGACATCGGGATATTTCTCTACAAATGCGGCGACGATACCCGCAAGCATCTTCCGCCCGAGTTCAGATGGAACCCCCACCCGCAGGACCCCGTGGGGAATACCGGCCTTGGCCGTGACCTCGGCCTCGGCTTCCTCGATTTCATGCATGATACGGGTTGCACGTTCATGCAACCTCTGTCCTTCCGCCGTCAGGGCAAAATGACGCGACGTACGGGTGACAAGCCGGGTGCCAAGCCGTGCCTCAAACCCACTAAGCCTCCGGCTCATGGCGGCGGGCGACATGCCCATGACACGGGCACAGCCTGCAATACTGCCTGCGGCGGCGAGGATGCAAAAGAATTTAAGGTCGCTGATTTCGTCGGGCATGCGACCTCCATGATTGCATGTGGCGTACGGTTGCCGTGCATGAACGGGCTCTACACGGGATTGTGCAGACAGGTATTGTGCGCACTGTTTCATCGTCATCGCAATATTGAGTTCCCATGCCTGCTTCCGCGCAACCGTCGTGCATCCCCTCGCGAAAAATTAGCCTTAATGGACATAACCTTCTGGAAAGTCCTGTTTTTAACAAGGGAAATGCCTTCGATATGCGGGAACGAGACCTGTTCGGACTGCATGGCTTCCTCCCGCATAATGTCACGACACTGGAACATCAGGTTGCCCGTGCGACGCGGCGCCTTGAGTCCCTGCCGGACAATTTTTCGCGCCATGTTGCGCTGCGTGAAATCCAGGATCGCAACGAAACACTTTTCCATGCCATCGTGGCGCAGTCACTCGAAGACTATCTTCCCATTATCTACACCCCCTGCATCGGGCGCGCCTGCCAGCAGTTCAGTCAGATATGGACCCGTCCACGTGGTCTGTTCCTGAATTACGACGACCGGGGACGCATTGCAGACATCCTGTCCGATACGCGCTGGGACGATGTGCGCGTCATCGTGGCAAGTGACGGTGGCAGCATCCTGGGGATTGGCGATCAGGGCGCGAACGGGATGGGTATCCCGATCGGCAAGCTTGCGCTCTATACCGCCTGTGGTGGTCTGGACCCTGCCTGTGCGCTACCGATCCTGCTGGATGTCGGGACCGATAATGAAACACTGCTCAACGACCCGGATTACATCGGATGGCGACACCGGCGCGTACGCGGTGCTGACTATGACGCATTTATCGCGGAATTCGTCACGGCGGCGGAAGCGCGCTGGCCCCGGATTGCCCTGCACTGGGAAGATCTGGCCGGGGAAGACGCCCTGCGTATCCTCAGCCGTTATCGCGAACGGATGTGTACATATAATGACGATATTCAGGGCACGGCCGGGGTAACTGCTGGCGCCCTGTTGGCTGCAATTCGTGCAGGTGCTGCGCCGCTTGCGCAACAGCGGGTCGTCATCTTTGGCGCGGGCGGGGCAGGGTGCGGCATTGCCGACCTTCTGTCACGTATGATGATGGCCGAAGGAATGCCACCGGCGGAAGCACGGGGCAGGTTTTTCATGATCGACGTCGATGGCCTGGTCCGGCACGGCATGGCGGGAATGACGGACGGGCAGGCTTCTTTTGCACAGCCACACGACATCGCAGCACGATGGAATGTCGCGGATCCTGCGCATGTATCGTTGTCCGAAGTGGTGGCGCACGTCCGTCCCACGATGCTGATTGGCACATCAGGGCAGGGGGGGGCATTCACGCGCGAAATCATTGCCCCCATGACCGATATGCCGCAACGCCCCGTGATCTTTGCCCTGTCGAACCCGACCGCCAATATCGAGGCCACGCCATCCAATCTGCTGGAATGGACGGATGGGCGCGCCATTATCGGCACAGGCGGCCCGTTTGCTCCGGTTGTCTTTGGCGGGCGCGAACGCCCGGTGGACCAGATCAATAACTCATATGTCTTCCCCGGCATTGGCCTCGCCGTCGTGGCCGGGGGGATCACCCGCATGACTGACGGCATGTTCCTTGCTGCCGCGCGGGCGCTGGCGGCGATATCCCCCGTTTCAACGTTTCAGGAGCCGGCATATGCAGCGCTGCTGCCACCGGTTTCCGACCTGCCAAAGGCCGCGATCGCAGTCGCGCGTGCCGTTATTAACCAGGGTCAGGCAGAAGGTGTGGCCCCGCCAGCCACTCAGGACGAAATTGAAGTCGCGCTGGACAGAGCGATATGGACACCGCGGTACCGCCCATATGAAAAGGCGGTAAGCTGAAAACTCTTCAGCTCCAAATGATGTCATTATTACATCGGCACAGATAGCTGCTGATGTGCTTTCTGTATTCTGCCAGTACCACTCTGCCCCGTTTCGCGTGGCAGGCGTGTCGTGACAGGCTGCGTTGGCTGTACTGCCCATCGTTACCAGCCATCGGCTTTGCCGCACGCAATACGCTGGCGTCGCTTATCGCGCTGGCCGCCGCATTGTGGATGGAACTGGACAGTCCGCAGTGGGCAGTCGCCACCGTATGGTCGGTCGCACAGGTGCGCCGTGGCGAAAGCATGTCAAAGGCGCGCTGGCGCATTGTCGGCACCTTGGCCGGGGCCGTTGCGGCCGTGGTGTTCATTGCCGCCTTTCCACAACAGGCATGGCTGTTTTTCCCGGCGGTCGCAGCCTGGATCGGGTTGTGCAGTTTTCTTGCGACATTCAGTGTCAACTTCAGATCTTACGCCTTTGTACTGTCCGGATATACCTGTTCGATTATTGCCGTGGCCGCCGCGTCGCAGCCTGACAATGTATTTTTCATCGCGGTATCGCGCGCGACCTATATCGTTCTGGGTGTAGTGTGCGAGGCTGCCATGGCGTTGCTGTTCGCGCATAACCTTGCATCGCGCGCCCGCGCCACGATGCTGGCGCGGGTAGAGGATGTCCTGCACCGCCTGGCATCCCTCCTGCGTGAAATTGTAATGTATGATCGTGAAACATTGATTCACGCAGGGGAATTTTCGGACGTGATGGTCTCCGTCCATCATGGAATTGAATTCCCAGCCATTGAAATGGGGCGACATTCGCACGCAGGTGATCATGCCCGGGCGGTATTTGCCAATATCTCGATCATGGTAACACGCCTTGTTGGCCTGTCGGGCAGCATGGAACGCGCGGAACTGAGTAAAGACCCACTTCTGGTGGATACGCGCGGCAGGTTGCTGCAACTGTGTGATCGCCTGGTATCCTGCCGACTGCAACGCAACATGCTGGACACATTGTTGCGTCACGTAACGCAGTTACATGCATTGTTCCAGGACCTGACCAGATACGAAAATGATGAAACGCGCCGGATTACACACAGCGTTTTGTGTGACGCAATGGCAGACCTTGCCACCGCCATCACACATTGCCAGGCCATTTTCATGCCCCCGCCGCATGACCGTTTCCGCTTCCGGCTGCCTGGCCATCGGGACCTGCGTCTTGCCTTTCACAACGGATTGCGGGGGGCAATCGCCATCGTTGGCGCGGGCATGATTTACGAAATGACGGCATGGCCGGGGGGAATGGGATTTATTGCAATCACGACGCTGGTATGTGGCCTGTTTGCAACCCGCGAGAACCCGGTCGTAGGAACCTCGCGCTTCCTGTCGGGGGCAATATGGTCCGCTGTTGCAGCAGGATGCCTTGACCTGTGGATTATTCCGTATCTTGCGGATTATGAGGTACTGGCCCTCGTCCTTGGGGTTTTTCTGTTCGTTGGGGGACTGGCAAAATACAATCCCGCCACGGCAGGGGCGGCGGCGGCCTATGGATTATTGATGCCGAACCTGCTGATGCCCGGCAACCAGCTTCGCGTCGATGAGGTCACGTTCCTGAACGCAGCCCTGCATACCGTGCTTGCTGTGGGACTAAGCCTGCTGGTATTCCGTCTGGTACTACCTTTTGATGCACGCAACGAACGGGGGCGGTATGGTAGGCATATACGGGTGGAATTGCGCGGATTATGTGTCATGCCACTGCCGCCTTTGCCACAGTGGTGGATCGGCGCAAGCGTGGACCGGATCGGGCGCCTGGTGCGGCATGCTGCACGGACTTCAGATCATACTGCGGCAGGCGACATACGCCAGACATTGCTGCTGTCGGCGGTTGGCCTTAATATCCTGCTGCTGCGGCAGTTGAAACGTGAACAACGTCACGAAGCATCGCAGACGCTGACCCTGCTGATGCGGGCTCTGGCACGATACAGGCCAATCAGTCGACGAGGGATCGCCATGATATCCGTGGCACGTCGCCGCGTGCTGCTGATGCTGCGGCGGGAACCGGATAACCTGTGGCTGCTGCGGGTTCTGGGCTGTCTTGACGGGATCGGGCGCGCCGCCTCTGATTGTGTGACAGAGAACCGCACCAGCCAGGAATAAGGCCTGTTGACAACAGCCTGCTTTTCCCAAGGTCCTGACATTTTACAGCACGAAAATATATAAATACATTTTTTATTCAGGATAGTATTTCAAAACCCTCAGGCAGAAAACTGATTTTCATGACACTATGTGACATGGTTGTGATATCATATTTTCTGTCAATAGAATTTACGGCAAATGAAAAATTGGATCTTCATCTTTGATGATGAAAATCTGAAAAACACATGAACCATGTTTCATTTGCATATCTGATATATTAATATATAATGTCATTCGCATAAATTAAAAATAAAGAGAACGATATGGATCAACTTCTTCATTTTTTTGCGGACGTACTCCTGTTCGTTTTTATTCCTTCACTATTATGGCGTTGGTCACAGAAAACCATACCGATTGTCGTAATTCCGATATTGGTGGGGATCGTGATTGCGGTCACGAAATATCCCGTGGGAACATGGGGTATCCCATCGCAATATGGGGAAGATGTCGGGTGGATTGCCGTCCTTGTACTGGCATTTACGGCCGGGCTGGATATGTGGCAGTTCTCCGACGGGGTTGACCCGAACCAGAACTTTACCGCTCCCTCTATGGGACGCCTGTTAGGCAGTGCGCTTGTCGCCCTAGGGATTCCGTTCTGTATCGGCTCCGTGCTGATCTATTTTTATTTCCTCCCATTGCATGGCTGGGAAACCCCGCATGGTAGTTCCACGATTGGTGCCATGTCCATTGGGCTATGCCTTGCGGTCAGTGCGTTACCCGTACTGATCGGGGTTGTGCGCGAACTTTCCCCCGCCGAACGTCCGATGGGGCATCTGGCGTTACGGCTGGCGATTGTTGATGATGCGGCCCTGTGGATCGGGCTGGCATGCCTGCAATTCGCGGCCGAAGGGCCTGGTGCCTTTCATGGGTGGCATATCACACAATTCATTGCCGTGGCTGTGCTTGGCGGACTGGCACTCATCAGCAGTACCGCCGCGTACCGCCTGCCACATCCCCCGTTATGGGCCATATGGGCGGCAGTTCCCCTATGGCTGGCAAGTGGTGCATGGGCCAGCATGCAGATCGGGTTGCATGAATTAATCGGCGCCTATTTTGCAGGGGCGATCATGCCCCCCAAATGGGTCCGTCGCCTGCCTGTGGAACGGGTGGGGACGTTTTCCCTGCTCTGGCTTGCGCCCATGTTTTTTGGCCATAGCGGAATGCACATCAATGGGGAGGCGCTGACATGGCCGTCCGTTATTGCCTCACTGCTGCTGGTGGTCATTTCCATTACGACCAAGATGGGGGCCGTCGTCCTTTATCCGCCATCACCCGATATGTCGCGCCAGCAGGCACTTGGCATGGGGGCCCTCTTGCAATGCAAGGGGCTGATGGAAATCGTTGCCGCCACCATCTTGCACAACAAGGGCATGATATCTGAATTCGCATATGCATCGTTAATGGTGCTTGCGGTCACATCCACGACCCTTACTGGACCGATGTTCCGTCTGGTGACACGCTGGAGGCGGCCGGCATAGGGACTGACTGCGCTGGTTCACGCGCAATCAGTTTTGCAAGCACCAGCGCCTCTGCCGCTGCTGCCACAGCGGGAAAGGGTTTACCTGAACGTTGGGCGATATCCATCAGGGAATGCGTCCCATCGGCAAGGTTCAGAACCCAGAGCAGGGTCATCTGGTCAAAGGCAGGACGGGAGGAGGCATCGCCATCCCCACCACCAATCGCCTTGTAAAGCCCCCTGCGCCCCAGTTGCGGTTCGCCGTAGGGCGCAAGGCTGTGCGGATAAAAATCCGTCTCCATCATGGATATAAGGTCCATGATGAAACCGAAGGAGGCGTATAACCCTTCGGGGGTTACGAAATCCAGGTTATCGGCGGATGTATGATACTGTTCGAACTGCCCGTTGGGAGAACGCATGAGGCATCCCACCGGCAGATTGAACCCGGGCGAACAATATTGCCGTTCATCATAGCCATATGGTTCGAATGGCACGACCTTCCCACCCCAGCGTGTCTGCACCAGATAAGCTGCATATCGATCGACCGGGGCGTTCCCCTGACGTGACTGTTTATAAGTCGGCTTCCCCGCATCCCCCAGGCAGCTCATAACCAGGCCATGGCGGATACGGCCAATCCTGTCACCATTCCGGGCCAGCCATGTTATTGAGCCTATGGTCCCCGGAATGAAGACAAAGCGGTAAGACAGGCGCCGATGAGCAGTTTCCTGCAACGCACGGATTACCTCGACCGCTATTGCAATGGACGATGCATTGTCATTCGCAAGGGCGGGATGACAGCAGTGAATTGAAAACAGGACTTCATCAGCCTCATCACCTGCCGTCATAGTCGCGGGAATGACAACTTCACCATAACTGAGGTGCCCGGGGCCAAGTTCAGTCCGGATCTCCACATCATATTCATCATCCGTCAACTGTGCATATTGATAGGCGGAAAGGCAAAATCCCCAGTCCTTTTTGTAATAGGATGTCCGATAAGGGATAAGGTCGGGCTGATCCGACAGCCAGTACAGATGCTTTTCCAGATCCTTACGTGAAACACGTGCGCATACCGGAATACTATATTGCATCAGATGAAGATTACACCATGCCCAGTCAATCACCACTTCGCCAGTTGTACGACGAAGGGTCGCGCCATAGACATTCCATTCATCTGGCACAGTCCAATCCAGCACTTTAGTACCGGACTGGATATGGTAGATGGAAAAATTTTTAACTCTCGTAGCGATATATCCCAGTGTCTTTCTTATTCCCCTGCCGGTTATACTGCGAAAAATAGGGAATATATCTTTGACATGGTTATAAAGTATATCAGGGAGGTTCTCCATTGGGACGATATACCTTTCTATCGGGAAAATATCCTCAATGTGGAATAAAGGTTCCGATTGCAGACCCAATAACCTTTCCAGGTCCTTGCATGACACCCATTTTTCCAGTAACTCCCCATGTATTAAATGGAAACTGTACTATATTATACTCACTATGTGATGAAATCCATGCATCTGCTGTCGGTTTCCCGTTATATCCATTGACCATCACAAATGACCCCGGCGTCATGAATAATTGTGCAGCCACCATGTTGGGTAACGCCCGCAGTTCAATCACCGGCTGGTCAGATGGGCCGGTTTCAATATGTCCGTCAAATTCGACAAGGGCAGACAGGATCGCCGTTTTGCTGTTATAATCCCAGTGCCCCCCAAGCCAGTCCATTTCAAACCCACCTTCATCATCAATACCCAGTTGGTTATTAAAAACACCCACGTCAACAAAAGTCATGCGTTCCCCAGCATCTTCCGCACCATTTACGGTATAGATTCCAACTTTATTATTAAATATTTGTATGTGTGAGAGACCAAATCCATAGGAATGGTTGGAAAAAGTGATTGCGCGTCGGAAACCTGAAATTGACATACTTTCCAATGTCATTGCCGCTGCAAGAATATTGTTATGATGCACACTGTTAAAGACAATACCATCCACATTTTCATTACCAATAAGGCGTATACCCTTAATATAATGAACGAATGTTCCATAATCCGGGGTTGTCTCGCTATCAGTACTGACCGTAATTGCCGCGTCACCTGCCGGCAGGGCAGATGCGTCAATCCGCCCATCCTGTAACGTAACACGCAGTGGATTGATCAGGATACCATGGGGAAGGTGCGCGGTACGTCCCCCAAGATTAAGAACACATGTACCATGTCCCGCGTAACAGGACTGCAGCGCGGCGGGCAGGTCTCTGGCAATATCAATACTGGCAGGGGCGGTGGCGGCTACAATATTTCGTGGAAGAACAGCCAACCCAACCAAAAGCAGGGCCATGATTGTCCGTGAAACATATCGCATCCCCAGACCCTTCCTCTTAAGAATATTAGAATTGTTATTTTTTATTTTAATTAAGGAAATACCTTTCCCATGATCCCCGCAGGCAGCATTCGTATGCGGTGCCACAACGCCAAGAAAAGCGGGAAGATATAGGTACTGACAGGAAAACGACGAAGCCTTTTTCCAAAAATACTCTTCGGAACAAAAAATTTCTCAGGTCGCCCTTCATATCGGATCGTACTTGCAATGTAGCGTTCCCGATCCAGAACAGGATGAACAACTTCGTTTTCCAAGAGCATATGAGTATCTTCTTCAAGATATGCCGGTTCATGGCTATAACGTCGAACATCTAGATATTTTGACAGCTCAGTATAATGATACCCTGCCAATCTGGTTTCAATCGGAATAAACGCTTCACAATGTGGCCAATATTTCAGGGATCCTGATCTGAACTGTTCCGATAACGCCAGCCTGCGTTGATAAAGAAGACTTACGGCCCTCCTGGAGAAAATACCTATCTGCAGGAATGTCTTCGTCAGATCCCGTTCCCTATAAAGATCACTGCAGGAACGGTAAAAATACCATTCCCTGAATATGTCTTTTGAGGTCAATCCGACAAGGTCACTTCCATCGCGACATATATTTTCCATCAGGCGATCAAAATTTATGTTTCCACGGACATCATATTCAAACAATATATAGTAATCATATTTATCATATCGATCGGCAAAAAAATATAATGCATAATCTACATTATACCACATGGGGTTTACCTTGACCCCAAACTCTAATCCCTGATCACGAAAATCTGCTTCATGGAAAATAACAACAGGAAAATTGTCCGGGATACGACATTTTCCTGATGTATTATTGGCAACAATGAATAAGTCGCCATTTCCGATCATTGATCGAAGACGAAGAAACTGGCGTTCGACAAAGCTGTCCCATACATGAGTACGAAACAGGATCGCATATTTAGGTGTACGAACCACCTTTGAATTCCCTGATATGGTTTAGATATATATGTCAACGGACATTCATCAGTCATAATATTTCTATGCCCGGTATCGAGGTTACAAATTTTCCACCCCATTCACGAATATACGACATGGTATCAATGATTTCGTTTTTCAGATTCCATGGAAGGATCAAGACAAAATCAGGCTTCTTTTCGCGGATTGCATCCGGGGCAAGGACCGGAATGCGCGTGCCAGGCAACAGCATATTCTGTTTATGTGGACTGGCATCGACCGTAAAGGAAAGCAATTCTGGCCCAACGCCACAATAATTTAAAAGCGTATTCCCTTTGGCCGGCGCACCATACCCAACAACAACTTTTCCATTGTGATGAGCATCAATAAGAAACTGAAGAATATTGCATTTTATATTCACAACAGATTTTGAAAATTGATCATATGTATCAAGGGATTCAAGGCCGAATTCACGTTCTTCCATACAAAGTGCATTGACGGCAGGATTTTCCTGTAATGTCGTATTTTCTTCATGCGTCGCATAAACCCGCAAGGATCCCCCATGCGTAGGAAGCTGCTCGACATCGAAAACACGCAATCCATGATTAAATAGTGCGCGACGGATAACCAGCAAAGAGATATAGGAAAAATGTTCATGATAAATGGTATCGAACTGATATTCCTGCATCAATTTCAATAGGTGCGGAAATTCAAATGTTATCACTCCTCCGGGCGCAAGAAGAATTTTGAACCCTTCAAGAAAATCATGAAGGTCAGGGACATGCGCAACAACATTATTGGCCACCATCAAGTCAGCCGCATATCCTGCTCCTTTCAACCGCATTGCAGTCTGTACGCCAAAAAAAGCGACTTCAGTGGGGATACCTTTTGCAATTGCAATTTCTGCTACATTCGCGGCGGGTTCTATTCCCAGGCTTCTAATTCCAGCATCCTTCACATATTGCAAAAGATATCCATCATTACTTGCAATTTCCACGACCAAAGATTCAGTATTTAGCGAGAAACGCGCCCTTTGCTGTGCGACATATCTCTTTGCATGCTGGAGCCAACTGGCGGAATATGACGAAAAGTAGATATAATCCCCAAAAATGGATTGAGGGGATTCAAATTCAGACAATTGTACCAGGAAACATTTTTCACATACAAACGCATGGAGAGGGTAGAATGCCTCCATTGTATTCTGCAGCTCAGGTTTGATAAATGAATTCGCCAGTGGCGAAAGCCCTAGATCAGCAACACTCCGCCGGAGAGGGGTAGCACATAAACGGCATGCCCCCGTCGATGAGTAGGGAATACTCGAATGAACATGAACACGATTATGGGGGGCGGAATGGGTTAAATTGTCCATGGTGATGATCCATTATACCGAGTGACGGGGAGGGATGTAGTATTTCAGGGAATCGTTGCATTTTTTGTTTCATAACAAGGCCAATTCAGGTCTTTTTCTGAAATATAAGTGACTGGTCGTGGCCATGAAATCCCAAGTCTCGGATCGTTATATCTGACACCTGATGCATGACTTTGCATATATATGCTTGACATGGCATATAATACCTCAACATCATCATTGAGTGTCATGAACCCATGGGCACAACCTGGCGGAATATAAACCATTTCATTACTAGAAAAACTCAGATAAAAACTTTCATATAACAGATATGTAGGTGAATCAGGACGAAGGTCACATATAACGTCATATATCTCCCCCCGCAGACAATGCACCAATTTAGCTTCTGCATAGGGTGGCCGCTGAAAATGGAGTCCTCGTAATGTACCTGCATAGGATGTGCGTGAAATACTTGTCTGTATAAAATCGCACGATATCCCATTTTCCACCAAGCAACCCTGATCGAATATACGTCCAAATGATCCCCGTTCGTCGCAATGACGGGGGAGAGTGATTTTCTGGACACCAAATATTTTGGTCGGTTCAAAAATCATCTTCTTCTGATCACGCTTATGGCATTTTCCAAAGTACAACAGCATACCCCAGGATGCGTGCTAAAGAGTGCCCCAGAGAGAAAGTTTCCTGTTTTAAAAAATATTATTTATAAACCATCATAATATGCGCATATATACAGAATCTTCGTCTTTTTTAATCCCTTGGCAGATCTGGTGGACGGATCACGATATCCGTGATTTCCGCGCTTCGTGGTACAGAAAGGCATCCTAAGATGACATCCGCAATGTCCTTTGGCTGAAGAAGCGGGATCCTCATATCCGACCGACCTTCATGACGCAAAACCTCGGATTGCATTGGGGTTGCTGTCCGGCCAGGATAGACATTCAGTATGCGGATGCCGCGCCCGCGGCTCTCTTCGCGAAAGCGTGAAACCCCCTGTTTCAGAGCTTGCTTGCTTGCTGCATACGCATCCATCGAAACACGCTCGCCTAACGATGCTGTCGAATTAAGAAATACCACCTGTCCACCCGCCGTTTCCAAGGCAGGCAATAATAGATTTGAAAGACATAGCGGGGCATCGACATTTACATGATGAAGTAAAATATTCATATCATTGGAGATCTCGGAAATGAGCCCCCCATGGAACATTCCAGCAGAATGGATGAGGACATCAAGTGACTCGATATTGCGTATAAGGGCAGGAAGAGCATCTTCATCCGTAATATCAATGGGACAGACAGTCGTAACATCTTTCCCAAGTTGATCTGCCAACAGATTCAGCAGAATACTTTTCCGCCCCACCAGAATAACATGATAACCGGCATGGCATAAAGCAGAGGCAACCGCACGGCCAATACCACTCCCCGCCCCAGTTACAAGGGCCTTTCCATGATGCGGACACCTGGAAGGCACAAATATATTTTCAGATTCCATGGGGTCATCATTCCCTGTCCCAGAGTTCACCTTGAAACAAGATACCGGCAATAAAAAATAATATATTCCTGATAATTTTGAAATTTATAGATTTATTTTCTTCGTATTTATAACGTTCTTACGCTCCCAAGCCTCCTATAGAACGTTGTCGAACTGACACGGTTTCTTTAATTCTGCATATATGCGCAAAAAACCAGATATCTGACAGGTTTGAAACATTGTATAGGTTCATTTGAAATTTGTTTTATAGAACATAAAACCCGATCGAAGAAATGACGTTCGTCGTCGTAGATCAAGACAGAATAGACGATAAAGGGAACATGCGCACAAAAACCGTCATCCGAGGATGATGTGGCACATATGTGCCGATGTATGGAATGTCCTAAAATTTTGGGAACATTTTTCGCATGGCTGCAATATCCGTAACCTGAGACAGTTTACCTCCCTCTGGAGCATAAGAAAAATATGCGCATACTCATTGTGGGAAATATGGGCTATGTCGGTCCAGTCGTCATACGACATCTGCGGGATCGATTCCCGACGGCGATACTTGTGGGATATGACAGTTGCCTGTTTGGCCAATGCCTGACCACATCCGGTCCGTTCCCGGAAATTATGCTTGATGCGCAATATTTTGGGGATGTACGCGATATTCCTGCTCCTTTCCTGAATGGAACGGATGCAGTCGTGCATCTGGCCGCCATTTCAAACGATCCAATGGGATCGCGATTTGAGGAAGTAACTGACCAGATCAACCGTGGCGGCAGCCTGCATCTGGCCCAAATGGCCGCCCGTGCTGGCGTGCAGCACTTCGCGTTTGCCTCCAGTTGCAGTGTATATGGCGTAGCGGGTGGCCTGCCACGCAAGGAAAGTGATCCGGTCGAACCCCTGACCGCCTATGCCCGCTCGAAAATAGAGACTGAACGTGCCTTGATGCACATGGATGCAGGTGAAATGGCCATTACCTGCCTGCGTTTTGCAACGGCCTGTGGTTTCTCAGATCGCCTACGACTTGATCTCGTAGTAAATGATTTTGTCGCCAGCGCCCTGACCTGTGGGGATATCACTGTCCTGAGCGATGGAACGCCCTGGCGTCCGCTGATCCATGTGCGGGATATGGCACGCGCGCTCGAATGGGCGATAACACGCAAAGGGGAACGGCATCTTGTGGTCAATGCAGGCAGTAATGCCTGGAACCATACTGTCCGTAACCTTGCCGAGGCCGTGGCACAGCATCTGCCAGGCACCTCGGTGCGTATTAACACCGAGGCCCCGCCAGACCGACGTTCTTACAAGGTTGATTTTTCCTTTTTCCAGAATATTGCACCTGATTTCGTTCCGAGGGTCAGCCTGTCGGAGACCATCGCCGAACTCATTTCAGGTCTGCGGGGCATTGGCTTTTCCGACCGCAATTTTCGCAATTCCTCCCTGATACGCCTGCATGCGCTGAAGAACATGATGGATGCAGGATATCTGGGACAGGACCTGAGATGGGTCAGATGACCCCAAGGCAGGTCATCATCAGCCAGCATGCGGCAGCAGGATAGAATCCATGACCATTTTCCAACCGACATTCGCCACGTTCTGGGGCAGTGAAACCATTTCGGCATATGAGGCTGCCTGCCTCAATTCCTATGTGGCGCATGGGTATACCTTCACCGTCTATAGTTACGAAGCGGTCAAGAACCTCCCTGCGGGTGTGATAAATGGTGATGCGCGCGACATTACCGATCCGGCCAACATGATGCGTTTCCTGATTAGGGGAAAGCCGAACCTCAGCCATTTTTCCGACCTGTTCCGCTATGAACTGTCGCGCCGGACTGATCACATATGGGTCGATGCGGACATGCTCATGCTGCGCCGCATCGACCTGCCGCGATGGGACATGCTCCTTGCCAAAGAAGACCCGACTTCGGTGTGTGGCGCGATCATGCGCCTGGAACGCAATCATCCCAAACTTGATCATCTGGTCCATGAAACGCTGGCGTTGCGGGATCGCGATCTGGTCTGGGGGGCGACAGGCCCGCGTCTGCTGACATCGTTGTTCGGAAAACAGGTGATCATGCAGGAATCCTATGCCCCGCAATATTTCTTTCCCATCCATTTCCGGGAAGCATGGAAGATCCTCCTGCCGCAATACCGGCAGGAATGCGAAAAACTGTGCGCATCCGCCTATACGCTTCATCTGTGGAATGACCAGATGGTGCGCATCGGCATATGGAAACGCTTTGCCCCGCCACGCGGCTCATTTCTGGCGGAGTGTTTCGCAGCCACGAACGGGCTTGATTTCTTTGAGGATTTCTACCCTCTCCAGGTCATGGAACACATGGTCTCCAACTGGAGGTTCCGTTGTGAGGGAGGGGAGATCGGCATGGGACAATGGCTTCGCCGGGGCCTGCCGAGTGTTGGCGTGACCGTGCGCCGCCGATTGAACCTGCCGACATGAACACACATGCGACAAAAGGTGTGCAACGTCACAGGCTGTCAAATTTTACCTGAGACCTGAATGGAGAGCAGTGATCATGAAAGCCGTTATCCTGTCCGGTGGTTATGGAACACGCCTGATGGAGGAAACCGACAGCAGGCCAAAACCTATGGTTGAAATTGGGGGACGTCCCATCCTGTGGCACATCATGAAAATCTATTCCCATGCGGGGATCAATGATTTTGTGATTCCCCTTGGCTACAAGGCAGAGATGATCAAGCAGTATTTTGCCAATTACCATCTCCTGTCATCGGATATCACGGTTGATATGCAAAACGATACTATTGTCACCCTGAAACGCAGTGCCGAACCATGGCGTGTAACGTTGGTGGATACCGGGCTTGATACCATGACGGGTGGTCGTCTGCGACGCCTGCAACCCTATCTGCAGGATGAAGCGTTTTGCATGACATATGGCGATGGGGTCGCCGAAATAGATGTGCGCACGACGGTTGCATTCCATCACAGCCACGGCCGTGTTGCAACCGTCACGGCGGTCAAGCCCCCGGCGCGTTTTGGCACACTGGAAATCGTCAATGGATGCGTCGAAGCCTTCCGTGAAAAGCCCATCGAACCCGGTTATGTAAATGGTGGCTTTTTCGTGCTGTCACCTTCGGTCTTTGGGTATCTGGAAGATGATGAAACCGTTTTCGAACGCACCCCGCTGGAGCGCCTGGCCAGCGATGGGCAGTTGATGGCGCTCAAACATGATGCATTCTGGCATTCCATGGATACCCTGCGTGACAAGCGTCATCTGGAACATCTATGGGAAACACGCAACGCACCCTGGCGCATGTGGTAAACATAATGCGGATGCACATATCTGACGTGCATATACGAAAGGAGGGGTGGACATGGGCACCCGGCGACATGCTATGATGCCGATTGTCCCACCGGGGCATGTCAAAGAAGTCCTGTGGATGGCAGGGAAACGGGTGTGAACGCGATCGGCGCAAAAAAGTGGCGGTATATGGTGGCCTGCCTGTTCTTTCAGGTCGGGATACTGCTGTCTGTCGTGCCGGTATATGCTGCACCCAGCCCCACTGGTATCGAGGGGATGCCTGATACACACGCCCGGGATACAAACGCCCCGGCCACATATGCGACCCCGGCGATGGCGGCAATGCCAGGCGTCCATCAATCCTCCCCCCAATACCATCATCACCAGCCGTGCGACACACACCAATCCTGCAAACATGGCGATGCAGGATGCTGCCTGTCGGGTCCAGCCTGCATGACCGGTTGGGCGGTGACACCAGGTTTTGTGCCACTGATGCAGGCACGTGCAGACACAGTGACCTTTGGCAGCCGTTATGCCATTGGTGCAGGCGGGGTGGCATCCGCCCCCGCACTTCCACCCCCCAGAAAAACGGTCTGATCCCTTCCTGACCGTTTCGGAACCGGACTTCCCGCATGGGAAGACACGGTACCGTCCATATTTTCTGGCGGATATCTATCCATGACACTTGTATCGCATGCGAAAGGCGGGGCGTTGACGCGTCGTCGTTTCGTAACCGGCGCAGGCATATGGGGCGCGCTTGTGACCGCAGGCACAAGCCCCCATGCCCGTGCGCAATCCCCCATGACGGGGCAACCTGCCGCCACGCCGTCCACCCGCTTTGACCTGGGCATTGAACGCCTGCACGCCAACATGACAGGACACCGCGTCCGTGCCGTGGGGGTCAATGGTTCCATCCCGGCCCCGATCCTGCGCTGGCGACAGGGGGACACTGTTGAACTCAATGTCACGAACCACCTGCATGAAGACAGTTCCATCCACTGGCACGGCATCCGCCTGCCTGCCGCCATGGATGGCGTGCCGGGGCTGAGCTTTGCCGGCATCCCCCCGGGCGAGACATTCACCTACCGCTTTCGCCTGCACCAGAGTGGCACCTACTGGTATCATAGCCATTCCGGCTTTCAGGAGCAGCAGGGCATGTATGGGGCGATCATCATCGACCCCAGACATGGGGAAACCCATCATTATGACCGTGAATATGTGATGGTTCTGTCCGACTGGACAGACGTGGCCCCAGCAGACATCGTCTCCAACCTCAAATTCGACAGCGACTATTACAATTTCCGCCAGCGCACGGTGGGAACCCTGTTCCATGACATGCGCCACAAGGGCATATCGGCAACGTTGCATGACCGTCTGCAATGGGGCGGGATGAACATGGCGCCGACCGACATCCTTGATGTGTCAGGTATCATCTATACCTACCTTCTGAACGGGCACTCGCCACAGGCCAACTGGACGGGCCTGTTCGGGCCGGGAGAACGCATACGACTGCGTTTCATCAACGCTTCGTCCATGACGTTGTTTGATATCCGCATCCCAGGGCTGGAGATGACGGTCATACAGGCCGATGGCAACGAAGTCGAACCTGTAACAATAGATGAATTCCGCATCGGTACGGCGGAAACCTATGACGTTCTGGTCACACCACGCGGGTCAGGTCCATACACCATCTTCGCACAGGCCGAAGACCGGACCGGATATGCACGTGGTACGCTTGCGACCCGTGCAGGAGTTTCTGGGCCGATCCCCCCGATGGACCCACGCCCACTGCGCACCATGACGGACATGGGGATGGGGAATATGGACATGCATACCCCATCTTCGCCTAAGTCCAAGGAAATGGAAGGCATGGACATGTCGCACATGACGCATGATATGCCCGCCCATGCCACCCCACGCCTGCGCCCTGGTGTGGAAGTACAGAGCATCGCCATGATGCCCATCAACCGCCTGGCAGAAGCCGGGGATGGGCTGGATCATAATGGCCGCCGCGTCCTGACCTATGCCGATCTGCGCGCGACCATCGCAGGCGCGGACCCCAGACCACCATCGCGTGAGATCACATTGCATCTGACGGGCAATATGCAGCGCTTCATATGGGGGTTCGACGGTAAAAAATTCTCCGAAGCGGACGCAATCCGCCTCACGCTGGGCGAACGGGTCAGGTTCATCGTGATCAATGACACGATGATGGAACATCCGATCCACCTGCATGGATTCTGGAGTGAACTGGAAAACGGGCAGGGGGAGTACCGTCCCTATAAACATACGATCATCGTCAAGCCAGGCGAGAGACTGAGCTACCTTGTCACCGTCGATGAACCAGGGATGTGGGCCTATCACTGTCATCTGCTCTATCATATGGAACTGGGCATGTTCCGCACGGTCATCGTGTCATGAAACACATGTTCATCATTGCCACGATATTACCATGTATCCCCGTCTCCTCCCTTCATGCACAGGCCGTCACCCCGATGGCACAGGCCCACACCATGAAAAATAGTGGCGTGCAGAAAAAAGGGCTGTCTTCTGCCCCTGTTGCCTATGTCAACGCAATGCCACCGGTCATGGATCATAATCTCTATGCCCATGCCCTGCTTGATGAGTTCGAGGCACGCTATAACGCCAATGGGGGACAGTTCCGATATGACGGACAGGCGTGGGTCGGCACGGATTACAACAAGCTGTGGCTGAAATCCGAAGGTACGGTGGGGACGAACGGAAGGTTTGGCGACGGCGATCATGAAATTCTGTATGATCGTGCCATCTCGCGCTATTTCGATGTCCAGACCGGGGTTCGGATGGATATCGACAATGGTCCCACCCGCGCATGGGGTGCGGTCGGGATAGAAGGGCTGGCGCTTTATTTCTTTGACGTGGAAGCGACCGCTTATTTCAGCGATCGTGGCGCAGCCGGCCGCCTGCAGGGATCATATGACCTGTTGCTGACCAACCGCCTGATCCTTCAACCTCAGGTCGAACTTAATTTCTACTCACAATCCGATCCGGGTCGGGCGAACGGACGGGGCCTGTCTGATATCGATACAGGATTGAGGCTGCGTTATGAATGGCATCGCAAACTCGCCCCCTATATTGGCGTCACCTATAGCGGCACATTCAATCAGGCCACAACGTTGGCACGGGCGCGTGGCGAACATGACCTGCATGACCTGAATTTCACATTCGGGCTACGGACATGGTTCTGAAGGCAGGGCAGGGCCGGTTCCCCCAAGATATGAAAAAATATTCCTGTATAAATAAGGATTACAAAGCAATGATGAAACATGGTTCCCGGTTTTTTGCCCTTTCGACCATTATGGGCACGATCTTCCTGATGGCCCCTTACGCCCATGCAGCCACCACTCCGGCGATGCAGATGCACGATATGCAGGGAATGGAACATATGGAGGGGATGGAAGGGATGGAGGGGATGACCCATCATCCTGCACCGGCACCACATCCCACCCATCGCATCCAGGACCACATGGCGCAACAGAACGGACATCCATCCGCAGCCAGAACAGGTCCATTAGGTATGCCGGAAGCCGTGCGTGAACGATAAGAAATGGTTTTAACAATACCCTGACAAAAGAAGAGGATTCATAAAGCCCTTGCGAGAATTCTTCAAAAAACGTCACAAGGGCCACGCCTTTCGGCAGGCTGTTGAAGACAGGGAAACGCATATTTCTGAGCTATATTCATGCATTTTTTGGTAAGAGATTATTTTAAACCAAATCATTGACAAAAAATAAGAAAAGTTTTTGGTGCCGACTTTTTAAAAAAGGCGGCGTTTTGTGAAGATTTTTAGGAAAATCTTCACCAAAAACCTTATGTAATTCCAGATGTTATCGAGCCTGATTTTTCAAACGGTCTATAAAGTTTTTTTTAATAGGGTTCACACGCCTTCCCCTTTTGGGAGAAACTGACTGTTAAAGAATTTTATCGTTTTTTGTCAGTGACTTGTTCTAAAATCATGTCCGTCCCCCTGACTAATTCCCATACTGTTTCCATGACATGGGTGCACATTTCATGCCGATCCCGCTATAGGACAACGTACAACGCCCACATTGGTTAAGAAATCCATGCCCCATTCCATACTGCTTAAAAACGCGCTGATGCTTGTGACGATGGATACGCAGCGACGTGAAATCGCCGGGGGCTGGGTCCTGATACAGGACCAGCAGATCACACGTGTTGGCATGGCCGACGAGGTACCGCCCACCGCGGACGAGGTCATGGACATGTCAGGTCATGTGGTTATGCCAGGCATGGTCAACACCCATCACCACATGTACCAGACCCTGACCCGTGCCGTGCCCGAAGCACAGGATGTCTCCCTGTTCGGCTGGCTGCGTACGCTCTATCCCATCTGGGCACGCCTGACGCCGGACATGATCCGGGTTTCTACATGCACGGCAATGGCGGAACTGATTCTTTCGGGCTGCACCACCAGTAGTGACCATCTGTACCTGTTCCCGAATGGCAGCCGCCTTGATGACCAGATTGAGGCGGCAACCACGATGGGCATGCGCTTTCATGCTGCCCGTGGCGCAATGAGCGTCGGTGAAAGCAAGGGGGGACTGCCCCCCGACAGTCTGGTGGAGGATGAAAAAGCCATCCTGCATGACATGCAACGTGTGGTCGAAACATATCATGATCCCTCCCGCCTTGCGATGCGACGCATTGTCCTTGCCCCCTGTTCGCCATTTTCCGTCAGTCGGGATCTGATGCGCGAATCAGCAGCACTGGCGCGTGCAACGGGCACAAGGCTCCACACCCATCTTGCTGAAAACGCCAGCGATATCGAATATAGCCGCGCAACTTTTGGCATGACTCCGGCAGAATATGCTGAGGATACGGGCTGGCTTGGGCCGGATGTATGGCATGCACATTGCGTCCGTCTGGATCATGCCGGCATTGAACGTTTTGGGCGCAGCGGGACAGGCGTTGCCCACTGCCCATGTTCCAATATGCGTCTGGGGTCAGGCATTGCGCCCGTGCGCCACATGATGGCCCATGGTGTGCCCATAGGGCTGGGGGTGGACGGTTCGGCCTCCAATGACAGCAGCCACATGCTGACAGAGGCACGCCAGGCGATGCTTGTTTCGCGATTGCGTGATAATGGGGACGATACCCCCATGATGGGAGCACGCACCGTTCTCGAACTTGCGACACGAGGGGGGGCCACCGTTCTGGGACGTGATGATATCGGGCATCTGTCGCCGGGCATGGCAGCGGACCTTGTCGCCTTTGACATGCGTGGCATCGAATATGCCGGGGCGCTGGTGGACCCTGTCGCAGCCCTTGTGTTCTGCACCCCGCGCAATGTGGCACTGTCGATCATCAACGGACAGGTCGTCGTACGTGACGGACATCTGCTGACATGTGATACGGGAATGCTTGCCGAACGACACAACCGTCTGGCCCATGCCTTGCTGAACAATGAGACCCTGGCCTGAGGCAACTGATGTTACGATGGATGGACATACGGCAGATGGATGATTATTGAGGCGCCATGTCTTCCATCGGATCCCCCCAGAGCATCAGGCTCGGCATTGATTTCGGCACGACCAACACTGTTGTTGTCCTGCTGGATGAAAATGGGCACCCCCATCCGGCACGCTTTTCCTTTCCCCATCACGAGGCCACGGAAACCTGCCGTTCGCTGCTGTGCCTGTGGCATGAGGAAACGCAGGCAGGGCGCATCAGCCTGTGCGAAGCCATAGGTGCCGCAGCTATCGATGCCTATCTGGAGGATCCGGCCGAAAGCCGCCTGATCATGTCCATGAAATCCTATCTGGCGCAGGCCTCCTTTCGCCAGACGCGCCTGCTTGGGCATGTCATGACGCTGGAGATGATGATCGCGCGCTTTCTGGGTTGCCTGATGCGCACGATCGGAATTGATCCCGCCACAGTCACCGCCACGGTGGGACGCCCAGTGCATTTCGCGGGGGACGGCGTCGATGATGCCTTTGGGGAGCAGCGATTGCGCGACAGTTTCCGTGCCGCAGGGTTTCACCATGTCGATGTAGCCCTCGAACCCGAAGCCGCAGGGTGGCGCTTCGCCCGCCGCCTTGGCACACCAGCCACCGTGCTGGTGGGGGATTTCGGTGGGGGCACCAGTGATTTTTCCATCCTGCGTTTCGACCCCGATACCCCGCATCGGGCAACACCATTAGGATATTCCGGTGTTGGCATCGCAGGCGATCAGTTCGATTACCGTATCATTGATAATGTCATTGCCCCTGAACTGGGACGGCATACCACTTATCGCGTGATGGGTGGCGCACCACTGCCGGTCCCGGCGGAATGGTATGCAAGCCTTGGCCGCTGGCATCGCCTTGCCCTGATGCGCACGCCACAAACCCTGCGCGATATCTCGGAAGTGGCGCGCACGGCCTCAGAACCGGATCGACTACTTGCATTGCGTAACCTGATTGATGATCAGCAGGGGCAGGCACTTTATCGTGCCGTGGGCGCGGCAAAGCGGGAATTGTCACAGGCCGACCGCGCGATCTTGACATATGATCACCGGGATATTCACATCAATCGTACAATCACACGCACCGAATTCGAAAACTGGATCGCCCCGGACCTGCATCGCTTTGATGCGGCCGTTGAAAACGCCCTTGAACGTGCGGCGCTGCCTGCAAGCGCGATAGACCGCGTTTTCCTGACCGGTGGCACATCGTTCGTACCTGCGGTGCGGGACCTGTTCACCCGTCGCTTTGGCGCGGAACGTGTTGATACGGGCGGAGAGTTCGTCTCGGTCGCAGAGGGGTTGGCCCTGATGAATGCGCAGCCCTGAGAGAAACGGGACTAAATTTCACAGGTGTTTTGTGAGGATTGCTTTTTGCAAACATTACAGAACACCCACCGGACTCTTATGGCGACAAGATAATGTCCAGACAGATGCTTCAAATCGGATTGGGTGCAGAATCGATCAAGCACACAGATTAAGAGATTGTTTGAAAAAAAAACAGGAAAAGTTTTTGGGTGCCGCCTTTTTGAAAAAAGGCGGCGTCTTCTGAATCTTTTTGAAAAAATTCACCAAAAACCTTTATGATTTCAGTATGTTATTACGCCTGCCTTTTCAAACAGTCTCTAAATATGACCATCACGGTTTTTGAATTTACACTTTTTCCGTGGAAAATATTATAAAATACATTCGCGAATTACTCATTCCCCGTCAGTGGTTTATTTATTTTTTACATACCGTTACTGAAATATCCGAATTTTATGGTGTTCGGATATTCTGCCATCCCCATTTCAACCCGCATGTCCATCATAGGTCAGACGATAGATCGCACCGGCCAGGTCATCACTGACAAGGACGCTGCCATCGGGCAGTGGCTGTACATCCGCAGGCCGCCCCCACGGGGTCTCGTCATGTTGAAAACCATCTACAAGGACAGAGGCTGGCCCTACGCTGCCACCCGCACTGACAGGAACTGCCACCACCCTGTATCCCGACAGACGGGAACGGTTCCATGACCCATGCTCCGCAATCAGCAGGCCACCACGATACATTGCGGGAAACATCGTTCCTTCGTAAAACCGTAACCCGAGGGCCGCGACATGTGCGCCCAGCCTGAGGACAGGCGGTGTAAACCCAGCACATGGATGACCCTTGCCATAGACAGGATCAGGAATGTTACCCTGATGGCAATAGGGAAAGCCAAAGGATTGCCCAACCCTGTCAATACGGTTCAGCTCATCAGATGGGATGTCATCGCCCATCATATCGCGGCCATTATCGGTAAACCACAGGGCGCCCGTTCCGGGCTGCCACGTAAATCCCACGGTGTTACGGATGCCATACGCCACATCCTCACGCCCGGTGCCGTCGGGATTCATGCGGATCAGACGACCGAACTCATGCCCGATATCACAAACATTGCACGGTGCGCCAATCGGAACATACAGCTTGCCATCTGGTCCAAACGCAATGAATTTCCATGAATGGTCTCCCGCACGATAGGGCAGGTTATCCGCGACCGTTTGCGGCGTGGGCGGGTGGTCCAACCGGTCCTCTATCCCCCGGAGGACGACAATCCGGCGGGTATCGGAAATATACAGATCCCCCTGATGAAAGGCCACACCAACCGGGAGGTTCAGGCCATGGGCCACCACCCGCACTTGTGGCGCATGGCCGTCTGCGCCGTATGTCAGGGCATAGACCTTGCCCGCCCCCATGGAGCCGACAAAAATCGTCCCCCGATCACCAAGCGCCATTTCACGCGCACCGGGGACATGACTGGTATAAGTAGCAATATGGAACCCCGCTGGCAGTTGCAGCGCCTCTGGCCGTGGGGCGGCCTGTGAAGTCATATGCCCAAATGATGCACCCAGAAACAGTGAGAGCACGATACCATGACGACCCAGGCGACAAGATGACATGATCCGATCCTTTATCAGGGACGACAGAACAGGGAACATAAATGTAGGGCTTCCGTCTTCTGAAACGCATCTGGAAAATGCATAATCCGGCATAGACATGAACACCATGGAGAAAACGTGACATCCCTGTTCGAGACCGTAGCGCCCCGTCCCCTTGCCGAAGCCCTGCGTCCGGAACGGATCGAGGATGTCATTGGCCAGGCCCACCTGATGGCCCCAGATCGGCCCATTGGCCGCATGGTGGCATCGGGGCGCCTGTCATCCATGATTTTCTGGGGTCCTCCGGGAACGGGAAAAACCACGCTGGCACGCATACTCGCCGCGCGTTCGGGCATGGCGTTTGAACAGATCTCCGCCGTCATGTCAGGTATGGCAGACCTGAAAAAAGCACTCGCCCGGGCGCAGGGCCTTCGCCAGCAGGGGCAGACAAAGGGCATGGTCCTGTTCGTCGATGAAATCCATCGCTGGAACAAGGCACAGCAGGATGCACTGTTACCGTATGTGGAAGACGGGACCATCGTCCTGATCGGTGCAACCACCGAAAATCCCTCTTTTGAACTGAATCGCGCGCTTGCCAGCAGGGCGCAGGTCATGGTGCTTGAACGGCTTGCCACACACGACCTGTCGATCCTGCTGGAACGGGCGGAGGCGCATTTGGGCCATACGCTTCCCCTTGAGGCGGAGGCGCGCACCGAACTGCTGAACATGGCGGATGGCGACGGGCGTTACCTGCTGGTGATGGCCGAAGCACTGTCGGATCTCGGCCCTGACGCCGCCGTTACGCCCGAACAGCTTCATACCCTTGTACAACGCAAAGCACATGCCGGCGACAAGGGATCGGATATTCATCATGCGCTACTGTCCGCGTTTCAGAAATCAATCCGGGGTTCGGATGTGCAGGCAGCACTTTACTGGCTGGCCCGGCTACTCAGAAGTGGGGAACCACCACGCGCGATCCTGCGCCGCCTGATGGTCATGGCGACGGAGGAGGTCGGTCTTGCCGATCCGCGCGCCATCGAACAGGCCGCCGCCTGCGCGGCTGTGTTTGAACGGATCGGGGAACCAGAAGGACTGCCCGCACTTGCACAATGCGTGGGATACCTGGCAACCGCGATCAAATCCAATGCAATCTACAAGGCATTCTACACCGCCATGGACCTTGCCGAGGCACATGGTTCAATCATGCCGCCAAAGCATCTGGTCAATGCGCCAACGGCACTGATGAAGGCGCAGGGCTTCAAGGATGGATACAGATACGACCATGATTTCCCGCATGCCTTCAGCGGTCAGCCGTTTTTTCCCGACATATTAAGCGGGCCAGACAGACCGGAAATCTATCGTCCCAACGCACGGGGATATGAACGCGATATCCTGAAGCGATTGGCATGGTGGGACCAGCGTCGCGAAAACTAAGCAATGGTTACTACGATTATTAAAATTACCATCCTGTATTTTAGAAATATTATTACGAAAAACTTTCCAATCCGATGGATTGTTAAACACTTCTCAAGAGGAAGAACCAATATACGATTGAAATTACAAAATTCTGTGAATATTTTCCAAGATACTGCGAAAAGACAGTATCTTGGAAATTTTTACATTTATATAAATAGTTTGTTTTCCAAATCCCCCCTCCATTTACAGATCATATACGCATACCGCCGTGTGTGCGCGTTCCCCTTCAGTCCACATCCTGCTGTTGGCCTGGGAACCGCCCGGAAAACGCGACATCAGCAAGAGGACGTCGGGAGGAGGGGACATTACGCGCACGCAGCCCTTCTGGCAGGCTCCCGGCATCGCCTGGGCGTCCGATGATGATGGCGGCATCAAGAGCATAATCTTCGGGCAATTCCAGCCCTGCACGCGCCAGATCATGATCAAAGCCGCTGATGGGATGGGCCGCCCACCCAGCCTTGTTCAGTTGCAGTTGCACCAGAACTGCCGCTGCACCGGTATCAAATGAATGGGTAGGGGCGGGCACAGGTTCCACCTGTCCGATATTCATGACCGTATGCGAAGCGACATAAACAACGGCGGAGGCATTTTGTGCCCATGAATGGTTGAACGGGATCAACCACGACAGGAAACGTTCCCAATCCGCAGTGTCACGCCGGGCATAGATAAAACGCCATGGCTGTGAATTATAGGCCGAAGGCGCCCAGCGCCCGGCATCAAGGAAGGACAGAAGTTCCGTTTCCTCAATCGGGGCCGGGGTAAAGGCATAGGGAGACCAGCGGTCAAGGATCAGGCGATCCACCGAGGTCTCGGAAGTGCGGGCGGGAGGTTGGGTCATGTGGGTTTACCTGCCATCGGTTATTATGAAAAATCGGGATATGTTACGCCACATGTTCCCGGCAAAGACAGACATGTGGACGGAAAAAGCGGGTATCAGGGACTGTCGCCCCGACTTTTGCATATCCCCCAACATATGAAAAAGAATTCTTCCATTCAGGAATTCTCACGACATGCAGCATGATTGCACATCAGGGCGGATTGAAAAATATTTTCAAATTACTAAAATTTTTCGCGATATACATGCTCCCGAATTGGAATTTTCCGTATGAAACAGACCACAGAAAAACTATGTCTCTCCGAACTCACCGCGCAGGAAGCACGCACCGCACTTGCCGATAACCCCGTTATCATCCTGCCCCTTGGCAGCCATGAAGATCAGGGCCCGCACGCCCCCATGGGGGATTACCTGTGCGCGGATGCAATCGCACGCCGTGTGGCACTTGCCACGCGGGCACGTGGCATCGGAACCTACGTCGCGCCCGTCCTGCCTTATGGCGGGGCGGATTATTTCGGCAGCGTCATCGGCGGAATTGCACTGGGCCAGGCAACGTTACGTGCCGTCCTGACCGATATCATGTCATGCCTGCTGCGTAACGGGCTGACACGCATCATCATCTTCAACGGGCATGGCGGCAATGCACAGGCCGTGCATGATGTCACGCTGTCGATGCGACACACACATGGCGTGGTGATCCCAAGTGTCTATCTATGGAGCATCGCGGCAGGTATGCTCCCCGAAGTAATGGGCAACCGCGATGTGGCGGAACGTTCCGCCGGGCACGGTGGCAACCCGTTATCCAGCGTGGCCATGGCGCTGTTTCCTGACCTGGTGCGTCCCGACCTTCTGCCGGCCCCTGCCACCCATCCACAGCAGTTCATGGGCTTGCCCGTCAATGGTTTCGCCACGGCACGGTTCGAGGGGTCCAGTATCCACTTTCCCCTTGAAATTGACGAAATCGCAACGCAGGGGGTCATGCAGGCCGACCCGCGCCTGTGTTCCCCAACCGCGGGGCGGGAACTGGTGGAGCGCCTGACCGCCCTTGGCGTCAACCTTGTGTCACATCTCATGAAGGAGGAATGGTGATCCCCAAACCATTTCCAAGGCTGGGGGAAATCCCCTCAGCCACACGACACTCCGCCCCATAAGAACTGGGTACCATGGATACGTGCTGCCTTCAGGAACGTAGGGAGTCCGCACCCTCCAGCAGGGCAAGTATCTCGTCCGGGGGCGGTTCATGCATGATAAAGTCAAAACATTCATGCAGTTCACGTCGTACCCAGTGAAACAGGGGCTGGTTTTCCGTCTGTGTATAGAGGGAAAATTTCATGACACTCATCATTCCCTCCCTTGAGCCATTGCCCATACAGCGTATGGCCTACCGAAAGGTTTCATACAGAACGCGCACAACCTGATCGCTTAAGAGGCAGCGCAACCACCTGCAAATTCGCTTCCAATGTTTTTTCACAAAACTGCGGCCATATATGCAGATTGAAAAACCCGATCCCTAATCATCCGGCAGATAGGCGCCCATAGCCTACTTTCTCCGGCGTCGCTGTCCACTGGCATCGATCACCCCACCTGCCAGCATATGGGCGGTATGGACAAGGGCAAAATGGCTGAAGGCCTGCGGAAAATTCCCAAGCTGCCGCCGCGCAACGGGGTCATATTCCTCAGCAAAAAGGCCAAGGTCATTGCCATAGGAGAGCAACCGTTCAAACAGGATGCGCGCCTCCTCCATGCGACGGGACATGATATAGGCATCACACAGCCAGAAACTACATGCAAGGAACGCGCCCTCCCGTCCCTCCAGCCCATCGGCCGTCACCCCTTCGGGCAGATAGCGATAGACCACATTGTTATGCAGCAGTTCCTTTTCGATCCGGGCAACCGTGCCCTGCACGCGCGGGTCATCTGCCGGCAGGAAACCCAGCAGCGGGATCTGCAACAAGGAGGCATCTACACGGTCCGCGCCATAATACTGCATGAAACTGTTACTGGCCACGTCGAACCCTTTTTCACAGATTTCGGCATGGATTTCCTCACGCGCCGCACGCCAGGCGTCAACCGGACCTTCAAGCCCGAAATCCACAGCGCTGGCAATCGTGCGGTCAAACGCAAACCAGCACATCATCTTGGAATAAACAAAGTGCTGCTTCGGGCCACGTACCTCCCACAGGCTGGAATCCGGCTGACGCCACAGGACAAGCAGGCGGTCGGCGATCGAACGTTGCAACGGCCATACCGCGTCCATGTCCGCCAGCCCGTCACGTCGCGCCGCATCGAATGCACCCAGCAAAGAGCCATAGACATCAAGCTGGAGCTGTTCATGCGCCGCATTTCCGATGCGCACAGGACGGCTGTTTTCGTATCCCGCCAGATGGTCCAGCGTGGTTTCCGTCAACCTGCGCTCTCCATGCAGGCCATACATGACCTGCAACCCGTCTGGCGCGCCAGCGGTCGCGCGCATCAGCCACCATCGCCATGCGCTTGCTTCCTCCATATATCCCGATACCGTCAGCGCATGCAGCGTCCAGACCGCATCACGCAGCCAGCAATAACGATAATCCCAGTTACGCCCCCCACCGGGATCTTCGGGCAGGGAGGTCGTAGGGGCCGCAACAATCCCACCGGTCGGCTGATAGGTCAGCGCCTTGAGCGTCATGAGAGAGCGTCGCACAACCTCGGCATAAGGACCGTTATAGGTACACTGCGCCGCCCACAGCCGTCCCTGGGCCTCGGTATGGCGTAACAGGGCGTAAGGATCACGCGGCAGGGGCGGTATTTTGTGTGAGGGGAACCATTCCAGTGTCGTGGCCACACTTTGCCCCGCAACAATGGTGAATTCCGATGTGGTGGAAAAGTTGGTGTTGCTGAGGTCAACGCTACTGCTCAGGCGGATGGCATCCGGTCCGGCAAAGGCAAAGATCGCCCCCTCGCGCCGTTCCACCCAGGGAATCCATGCGCCATAATTGAAACGAAGGCGCAGTTCGGCGGAAAAATCGACCTGGCCTTCGACACCATGGATGATGCGGACAAGTTCATGAAGATCACCATCAACGGGTGTCGGCATGAAATCAAGCACGACGGCACGCCCTGACACCGTCTGTATCGTGGTTTCAAGGATCATCGTATCCGGAACATAACGACGCGTGATATGTGCCGCCGGATCGGTGGCACGTACCGCCCACTCCCCATTTTCAGACGTACCGAGGAGAGAGGCGAAAATCGCCTCGGAATCAAAACGTGGCATGCACAGCCACTCGATAGTGCCGTTACGGTGGATCAGCGCGGCACTGTGGGTGGAACCGATCATGGCATAATCTTCGATCGGATGCGTGATGGTGGGAGTAGGGGACATGAAAAGGTCCTTACATGCTCGAAGGATCAACACGGCTGCCGGACGTGGCGCCATGGGTGACATAATCCAGCATCGCGCGTGCGATCTCGCGCTCCCCCATGATGACCAGACTGGCGCCATATTCCAAAAGATAGTTCGCAGCACTGTCAAAGTGCGCACGTGCAACGATATCGATTTCGGGGTTGAGGCCACGCGCCTGCTGGATGATCTCCCCCGCCTCGAACGCATCGGGAATGGCCACGATCAGGATACGGGCACGATCCAGCCCCACAAGCGGCAACAGCCCGGGGTCCGCCGCATTGCCCAGCATCACGTCGATCCCCCGCCCACGTAATGCCTTTACCTGCGTGTCCGCTTCCTCCACCACCAGCAACGGGACATCATGCGCACGCAGCCCTTCCGCCACGAGGGCACCGACCCGGCCACCCCCGATCAGGATGGCATGCCCCCGTAATCCTGCAACAGGGCTTTCACGTTCCGTGCCATCAGTGCGCAGGCGCGCCCGTCGGTCCAGCAGGTCGTTCATCCGGTTGATGACCGCAACAAGGACAGGGTTAAGCAGTATGGATATGATGGACGCACCAAGCACAAGGTCGCGCGCACGTTCGGCAAGCACCCCCGATTGCACCCCAAGGGCGGCAAGGATGAAAGAGAACTCTCCGATCTGTGCAAGTCCTGCACCGACCGACAGGGCTGTCCGCCATGGCTGGCGCAGGATACGCAGGATCACGACCGTCAGGGATGGCGTTGCCACCATGATGACCGCCAACGTACCCAGCAAGGGCAGGGGATGGCGAAACAGGATGACGGGATTGAACAGCATTCCCACCGAAATGAAGAACAGCACGGCAAAGGCATCGCGCAACGGCAGGGTTTCGGCCCCCGCATGCTGCGACAGTGGCGACTCACTCAACACCATGCCTGCAACGAACGCCCCCAGAGCAAAGGAAACGCCAAAGATTTCCGTCGCCGTCAGGGCAACACCCAGTGCAATTGCCAGCACGCACAGGCGAAACAGTTCCCGTGAACCGGTATGCGCGACATAATGCAGCATTGTCGGGATCAGCCGTCGCCCGACCACCAGAATCAGGGCAATAAAAGCCACGACCTTGCCAATCGTCAGCCCGACCGCGATGACCAGTTGCCACGGACCGACCATGGCTGCATGCGGATCATGTTTCAGCAACGGCGCCATAACCGGCAAAAGCACCAGAACCATCACCGTCAGCAGGTCCTGGATCACCAGCCAGCCGATGGCGATATGCCCACGTTGCGTGTCCATCAGGCGATGTTCCTGCAACGTCCGCAGCAGCACGACCGTACTGGCGATGGCAAGGGTCATGCCGAAAACCACGCCACTTCCCCATGACCAGCCCAGCAGTCGTGCCAGAAACATGCTACATATTGTGGACATGACGACCTGCAACACGGCGCCAGGAACTGCGATGGCCCTGACGGAGACAAGGTCATTGACGGAAAAATGCAGCCCCACACCAAACATCAGCAGGATAACGCCAATTTCCGCCAATTGGGGCACAAGATCCTGATCCGCCACAAAACCAGGGGTGAACGGGCCAATGGCGATACCCGCCAGCAGATAACCGACAAGCACGGAACATCTGAGCCTGTTTGCGATCGTGCCGAGTACGAAGGCAAGACTGAGACCAATGACAAGGATCGTGACAAGGGGGCTTCCATGCGGCATGGCCTGCTGATCCCTTACAGCCGATGATATGACAAACAGTGTTTACGGTGGCGGGGCACCGCGTGCTTCAGGCAGGCCCATCCAGCCCGGATGACGTCGCTCGATCCATGCAAGGAGGCGCGCCATGACCCGACGTAGAAACGGAATATCCTCTGCCAGCAGGACAAGCCCGAGCGGCGTCATCCACAGACCAAAAACAGGCAACACCGCCAGAAACCCTGCCGGAACCAGCACGATACCAACCGGCACCCGCACCCACCGCGCGGACGGACGGCGCAACCTGTGTATCAGGCCCTGTATCCGCGCAGGAAGCCTGCGGACAAGCAACGCCATGCGACGTTCATAATCGCGGGAAGAAAAGCCCGCAGGATGGTCTTGATCGGGCGCAGACTGGTCCATATGCTCGTTTTTCAGATATTCCATTCCCCCTTTATTGCGGCAGGGCGCGTGCCATTTCCAGATGGGATTTCAGGATTGGCAATGTTTTTACAGCCCAGCTTTTCAGTTTCATGTTATCCTCACTATCTGCATAACGCTGGAAAAAGGAAATCGCACTTTCATGTGCGCTGATCTGATCAGAGCGATAGCGTCCCACGAAATTATTACCGTGCAGTTTCCTGAGCCTGTCGAGCATCTCCTGATGCGAACTGTCGAGTGCAGTGGGAAGGTCAATCTGCAGATCGCCATTTTGCACCATTTCCTGCAATTGTCCCGATGTTGCCTGATGATCGGTGATCATACGCGATGCAAAGCCCTGCAACGACGCCGTATGCTCCTCCTGCGCAAGCTGGCTGGACTGGATTTCGAACTGGTCACTGATGGCCGCTTCCCTGAGAAAATCCGCAGTTGCGGGCGCCACGCCAAACACGGAATTCAGTCCCGTCTTTTCCGTCAATGACTGCGCCACGGCAGAAGACGAACATAATAATACCGCGAGAAGGAAGCAGACTTTTTTCATGGCACGATGCTCCTGTCATGCATGTAAAAAGTCTTTTTCGTGATAAAAGTTTTTATGCTCCTTCATATATCATGAATTTTACATTCGCCTTGCACGGGAATCCGCATGGAAATACCGCCTTTTGCTTTTGGCAAAAGGCGGTTGCGGAACCTGCCGTCCTGTATCATCCGGCGGTTTTCCAACCCACCTGGCTGTTTTATCCCACAAGTCCGGGTTTGAGGTACCTGCGTCGTGTCAACCAGTAGCCAGCCTTCATGCAGGGCGATTCCACCAGCCAGAAGCAGACCATTGCAACCACACAGCAGGTCGGCAGTGCAAGCATTCCCCATTCCCACAGGGACATATGATGCAGCAAGGTATAAGCCATGACCAGCAAGACCACCATATGGCTGAGATACAGGCTGTATGAAATATGACCCAGGCCCTGCATATGTGATTTCTGAAGATAAAGAGAGATTTTTTCATTATGCAGCACGATGCAGATTACAGCGCACGATCCAACGATCGTACAGACGATCCATATAAGGTTTTTCATGATCCCGACGGCATTTTCCGGCCCGATGGTGGGCGTCCCCAGCAACAGGACCGCCAGTGGCAGGGCAATATTGCGAATAACTGGCCATGTGGAACCATAAAACCCCCGTATCTGCTCCCTGAACTGATAAAAAAGAATGCCCACCACGAAAAGTGGCAGGTATTCGAATGTAAACAAAATGCTGTGCATGAAAGTGGTAGGCGGGTTTTCCCCCAGGCGGTTCAGAAAAATGCTAGAGAAAAAATATGCAGCCACAACACCGGTCAGTGTCTCACTCCTGTATTTTTCCATAAGGATAAACAGGATTGGAAATATCAGGGATACCCGCATTTCGATAATAAGGGACCAGATCGGGCTATCGAGGCTGACCAACGGCACCGTGCCGATCATCATGAGATGGCCCATGATCACCTGTTCTGTGGGATAAACGGACCATGGCCCGTTTGCAAACCACTGGCTAACCCCATGCAGTGGCGCCGTTTTGACAAGAGGCAGGAGAGAGGCGCTGAAAAGGATGACGACGACAAAAGGCAGGTAGATCCGAAATATCCGCCTTATGACAAAACGCCCATAGGACGCCATTCTCTGTCGTGCCACAGATAGGGACAGCACATATCCACTCAGTACAAAAAACAGCCCCACAGCACCTGATCCTGATACCAGAAGGCGCAGGGGGGTGAAATGGAAAAGGATTTCGGGGGTAATGGATATCCCCGCCATATGCGTAATATACGCATGTGATTTCCATTCATCTGGAATAATCAACCAGAAATGGAAAAACATGACAATCAGCGCGGCAATGCCACGCACGGCATCAAGTTCTGTTTCGCGACGCACGACTGCCCCCCATCAATGTCGGGTTGAACCAAAACGGTCCTGATCTTGTCGAGAGATGCGCCACAAGCCGCCCCGCATCCATCAGGAAACAGGTGTCATGTGGACGTTACCGGAAGATATTTTGACATAAATCCAATCTGGCGCGCCGGCATTGGGGCGTCTGCCATAAAATTAACATAATTTGAACGTCGGCTGAAATCCAGCTTATTTCAGGACCGGACAGGAACCGGCCCGAACACTTTTATTTTTGAAGAAAATAAATACAGGCCGGAAACTTTACTGTATCTGGCTTTTTGTTCTGATATCAAATTATTTAATGCGTATTATCAATATCTTCCGGGTCTTACCTTACGAAAAACCGCCCTGCGCCTGAACAAGGCATTTAACAGGGATGCCCTCTTGCAGGAATGACAGTGAAAGACGTGCATCCTGCGGATATGTCCTGTTTTCATGCAGAATACTGCACCATTCCCCATTCCCGGAGACAGGGAGAGAAAGATAGGTCTGTCCCAGCGTCGGGGCATCAAGGCTCAGGTCGTGCGGGGAGGGGACAAGCCCCCAGACGCAACGCACCACAACCACAAGCAGCACATTCCCTCCCTCGCGGCGCAGGAATGCGATGACATGCTGTTCAGCAGGCCCTGACACCTTCACCGGTTCATAAGTGCCTTTCGAAAACATAAGGGGATATCGTGCACGAAACGCCAGCAAACGCTGTATCAGATGCATCTTCACCCCTCCCGTCCGCCATTGCGCGGCCTGCCTGCGCAGGGACGTATCATGCTGCATCAGCGTTTGGCGCAATGTGAAGTCCACAGGCCGCCGATTGTCGGGATCTACCAGTGAAAAATCCCATAACTCCGTTCCCTGATACAGGTCCGGCACACCGGGCAGCGTCAGGCGCAGCACGACCTGTGTTATGGAATTCACCGCTGCGGCTGGCGCAATGCGCGCCACGATTGCATCCATCTCTGCGATGAATGCACCAGAAACATGCGGGTCAAGCAGCCGTCCCACGAATTCCCGACAGCCCCTTTCATATTCTGCATCAGGATCGATCCAGTTGGTATGACGCTTTGCTTCACGCAATGCCTTGACTTGCCATGCGACGATCCGGTCGTGAAACACCTGCCGCGCCTCTGCATCCGGCCATGGCTCCAGTGGCCAGGCGCCAAGCATCGACTGATACAGGATCATTTCATCCGCACGGTCGGGTATCATGCGCCGCTGACGCAGATGCGCATTACCGATGATCCAGCGATTGACCAGATCACGCCAGTGCGGTGCAACCTCGCTCAGGACTGCAAGACGCATGCGCGCATCCTCACCGCGTTTATGGTCGTGCGTCGCAGTGGCCAGCAAGGTTGCGGGATATGCCTTGTACCGATGCAGGTTATCCTTATGAAACTGCGCGCAGGACAGGGAAATGCGCCCAGGATCGGACCCGACCTCGTTACGCGACAGCAGACGTCCATATCGGTAGAAGGACGTGTCTTCCACGGCCTTTGCAGCAAGAGGCGCCGTCAGGTGTTCAAACTGCTGCTGCGCCACGCGAATGGAACCATCGCGCGGGCCTGCCTGACCCAGCGTGTCGACAATCCAATCGAGCATTTCATGACATGAAGGCAACAGGTGCCTGCGCGCCTCACGCGCTGCGCCCCTCAGGACGATATGGTCGGCCTGATGCCCACCAGACCCATCATCGGAAAAATACGTGCGATAGGAATGAAATTCCACCAGCAAGGCCTGAAGGACCATTCCAATCCGGCCCATACTGTAATCACGGGTATCGACATTGCATTGCGCAATGTGGCCCAGGTGCGTCCGCAGACGTGACAGCTCAGCGGCAAACACGTCATTAAGCACCTGAACACGCGCTTTTCGTTGCGTGGTGGCGAATGTCGGGTCTTCAATGGCATGGTCACGCCACAATCCGTCAAGGGGCGCGGTTCCTGCAGAATCATGCAGCACGGCGGACACCTGATCCATGAAATCATATCCGGTCGTTCCATCCACCTGCCACGATGCGGGCAGGTGTTCACGGTCATGAAGGATCTTCTCCACATGAATGGAAAGCGATTGCGGCGCCATGGCAGGCCGCAGGTGTTGCACGGCCATCAGCCGCTGCCGAAGGCGCCGGCAATAGGATCGGGGCTGCGTCAGGCCATCCACATGGTCCACCCGCACCCCATCAATCAGGCCGTCCGCATACAGGGCGACGATATGGCCATGCACGGCATCGAACACATCATCATGTTCGACAGACAATGCAGCAAGTCCGGTAATATCAAAAAATCGCCGCCAGTTGATAAGGTCAGGCGTCGTACGCCACCAAGCAAGCCGGTATGCCTGCCGCACCAGCAGGTCATGCAGGCCCGATCGCCCGCAGGCTGTACCCGTATCATGCTGTTCCATAACCCGCGCGATCGCGGCCCGCCCATCCGGTGTCTTTCCCCATTGTGCCAGTCGGGACAGCGCAGGGGCATCCGTCATGCACGCCCCACGCAGGGGCGCCAGTTCCCCAAGGGCATCGCACAACGCATGCGGGGCGCCCGCACTGTCCAGCAGGGCAGCATAATGGCGCGGACAGACAGGAAAACGATGGTCATTATGATGGATGAAAAACATCCCCGTTTCCGCCTCATACACAAGGCGCAGCACGCCATCACGCAGCGCCGTGCCATAAGGACGGTCCAGAAAGGGGGCGAGGATACGCCCATGCAGCCATGGGGCGAAGGCGTCCCAGTCCACGTCGAAATAATGCGCGTACTGACTGGCCCGGCCCCATGCCAGCAAATCTTCCCACCATCGGTTGCCTGTACCGCCAACCGCCATGTGATTAGGCACGATATCGACAATCAGCCCCATCGCATATTCACGCAGGCGCATAACAAGGCGGCACAGCGCATCACGCCCCCCCAATTCGGGATTTACCCGACCGTAATCAAGTGTGTCATACCCATGGGATGATCCTGGTCGCGCCATGAGGATGGGCGAGGCATAGACATGGCTGATCCCCAGCCTTGAAAAATAGGGAACCTGTGCTGCTGCATCATCGAGTGTAAATCCCGCATGCAACTGCACCCTGACGGTTGCGCGCAGTTCGTTCATATGACATCGCGTCCCTTGCGCAGCAGGGCCAGCCGGTGGGAAACGTCCGGACGTGACAGAAGAGGATGTGTGGAAGGGGGATACCGGCGGCGCCAGTTGGGGTGGCCATCGACCGTGCCGGGCAGGTTGGGCTGCTCCACCAGGCCCAACGCATCCTCCAGCGGCAGGATCGCCAGTTCCGCTGCCGATGTCCCGATAAAATGCGCGGCTGCATCCACCACCAGCGATGCCCCTTCAGGCGTCACGGGTGGTAACGGGAAATGTCCCATCCCCCGTGCCGCGATCAGGGCGGACCATAGGGCCTTTCGGTCCGTCTGGCGCTGTGTCCGTATCGTGGTGCGTTGACACTGGCGTGGAGCGGCCTGCTGCAGGCGCTCACGCCAGTCAAGGTCGGTTCCCAGCCACCACCCAGCCACAGTGGGCAGGTCATGGGTGGAGGTCATGGCAACTGAACCCGCCGTCCATTCACATGGGGGAATGAATGCACCATCCACATCGCGCTGGAACCACAACACGCTCATCCCCATGATGGCATGCCGCCGCGCGTCACGGCGAAAGGAAGTGGCGACCGTGCCGAGGTCCTCGCCCACCACCACGGCATCATGCCGCATGGATTCCAGCGCGATCAGGCGCATAAGATCCCCCCCGGGAAAGGCGAGATAGGCCCCGTCCATCGGGCTTCCTCCTTCGGGAATGATCCACAGCCGCTGCAAGCCCATGACATGGTCGATCCGCAGCCCCCCGCCATGGGAAAATCCCGCACGCAATGTCTGGATAAACGCATCATAACCATGATGCCGCAGGCCTATGGGTGAAAAGCTGGTCAGGCCCCAGTTCTGCCCGGAGGGGCTGAGCATATCGGGGGGGGCACCGATCGACAGGCCCGTCAGGAACTGCTCATGCTGCGCCCAGCACTGGCTGCCACCCGGATCGACGCCGACGGCCATGTCCATGATGAGGCCGATCTTCATACCTGCGCCACGCGCACCTTCGCACGCACGGCGCAGGCTGGTGGCCGCCATCCACTGTAAAAATCCATGGAACGCAACATCCGCGGCATGAAGCCGTGCGAAGTTACGTACCTCTTCGCTGTCGGGACAACGCAGGGCGGGTGGCCACATGCGCCAGTTGCCCCCATGCGGCCCCTTGCGGGTTTCCTGCGCATGTAATGCTTCGAATATGGCATGGTGTCGCAGGGCCTCTCCCCCTGCCGTTATAAATTCGGTCATGGCGGCAGGGGGGGCCGGTGCAATCATACGATCATACAGCCAACGGAACAGGCGAAGCCGGGCCTGTGCTGCCAGTGGCCAGTCAATCAGTACCGCATCCTGCAGATGCGACAGCTGATCGACCGTATCCTTTTGCGCATGCATGGCCATGGTGATGTCATGGGCACAAAAGATACATTGCGGGTCCGCCAGAAGGACATTAAGGAACAGGCGGCTGGAGGGGGAATAGGGGCTGTATTGTCCCGATGTGGCGGCAAACATCGCATGGACCGGACTTAGCGCCAGTGCATCCGCCCCCTGTGCCGCCGCCTGCCGTGCAAGTGTTTCCACCGCGCCGAAATTACCAATCCCACCGTCACGCGGCATACGCAGGCCATAGATCTGCGCCGCCACCCCCCACAGGCGCGGATCGGGGCGTCCCGCCCGCATCGCCACACTGCAACAGCGCGCGGGCGCCACGGCCAGTGTCGTCATGGCATCACGCAGATACAGCCGATGGTAGCCGGGCAATGTCACGGCAGGCAATGTGCAGCTCTTTTCATCACGCGGATGGAGAAAACCTTCGACACTGCCACCATTTTCCAGCTCCAGCCGGAAGCTGCCCGTGCCACGGAGCACCGCCAGGGGCAGGGGGGTGGGACGATCGACCTCCGTTACCACCAGGGACGGAAGAAGCGGGGCGTCATGCAGGGCGGCTTCCTCCTTTTGCAGGACACGCAGGAGGTGACGCAGGCTGTCATCACCCACGTGATGCATCCGCCCCGACGCATCACGCCAACGACGGCTCAGCCCAAGGGCACGGGCACGCCCGCAGAGCGTACGCTCATCCATGGCCGTCCCCCGTCATGAAGACCATGACACCATAGCCCGACAGCACCACGGGTGTGCCTTTCCCCCTATCGGGAGGGGGATGGGCATAGACCAGCCTGTCGGCGCAGGGCGGCATGTCGGCCTGCGCGTAGGGACCAAGATTGAGCATGATTGTCAGGACCGCGCCGTCATTCATACGCCATCGCGCAATGACCGCGGCCTGCCCGATCGCCCGGGCATCAAGCGCATGCGCATCCCGCAGGCGTGGGACAATCCACTTCGCCCGTAGTGCAAGCAGATGTGTGATCAGGTTGATCCGGTCCTGCGCGCGCGCCGATTGACGGTCGGATTTTGGCAGGCAACTGGCCTCGAACGTTGCAGGATCGTTGGGATCGGGAATGGTTTCGCGCACGGCGGGATCGGAAAAATGCGAAAATGCCGCCAGTTCCGCGCGCCGCCCGTCACGCACAATCCGGCCAAGTGCTGCGTTATGGCTGGTAAAAAACAGAAAGGGACGGGTGCTGCCCCATTCTTCCCCCATGAACAGCATCGGGATCTGTGGCGACAGAAGCAGCAGCGCATACGCTGCCAGCAGGGCACGGGGGTCCGCCAGGCGGTCCAGCCGCTCCCCAAAGGCACGATTCCCGATCTGGTCATGATTTTGCAGGAATAAAATGAAACTTGTGGCTGGCAGGTCGCTACTCGGGCTGCCTCGTGGCTGGCCGGTTACGGGTTCGACCTGTCCATGGAATACAAACCCGTCGCGCAACACCGTGGCCAGTTCACATGCCGTTCCGGCCTGAAAATTCCCGTAATACCCTTCATGTTCCCCAGTCAGCAGGACATGAAGAACATTGTGGCCGTCATCATTCCACTGCGCATCAAAGCCACGCCGCAACAGATCGGCATCATTATTTCGGTTTTCGAGCATCAGATGCACCCGCCGCCCCGGCTCGACACATGCGCGCACATGCACCAGCAATTCGACAAGCCAGTCCCGTTCCGGGATCGCATCCACCGCATCCAGACGCAACCCGTCGAAACGATATTCCATCAGCCAGTATAATGCATTATCCAAGAAATATGTCCGCACCTGCGGTATGCGAAAATCAATCGCGGCCCCCCATGCGGTATGCGATCCGGCATGGAACATCGGCGCGGCATATTGGGCAAGGTAATTCCCGTCGGGGCCAAAATGGTTATAAACAACATCCAGAAAAACCATCAGCCCGATGCGATGCGCGGTATCAACCAGCATCTTCAGGTCATCCACAGTCCCATAGGAGGACTCCGGCGCATAGGGCAATACCCCGTCATATCCCCAATTCCGGCCGCCCGGAAACTCCGACAATGGCATAAGTTCGATGGCCGTAATGCCCAGCGCCGCAATCCGTGGCAGATCATCGCACAAGGCACGAAACCCACCTGCAATACCGACATGAACTTCGTATATGACAGCCTGTTCCCAGTTGCGCCCATTCCATTGTGTACTGCGCCATTCAAAGGCGCGCGGATCGACCACCATACTGGGTCCATGCACATCGTCGGGTTGCGCCCGCGATGCGGGATCGGGCACGATCAGATCAGGACCAACACGATAACGGTACCGCGCCCCGGCCCCCACCGGGGCGATACATTCGAAATACCCCCCGGCCGCCACATGCATTGGCAGATCGGGATACCCCTCCAGCAGGAGGGAAACCTCGGTACAGGTGGGCGCCCACAGGCGGAACAGTGTCCGTGACGGGTCCAGCAACGTAGCCCCCATCGTGCAACGATAGGCATGGCGTTCGCTCATGATAGCCTCTCTTTCGCAACGCTACGCGGCGTAAAGGACATGAACTGGACCGAAGATGCCGCGACCCTGAAGGTTCGGGAAACGGCCATCCCCATGCCCGGCCCAAACGGATCGGCGCTGTCAAGCAGCAACAGCCAGTCACCTTCGGGTTCGGGCAATGTACAGATGGCTTCCTGCAACCCGGGATTGAGCACAAGGAACGTAATATCCGTCGCATCCCCCGGACAGCGACATGCGCGACGCAGGCCCAGAATACGATCGTTGGGGTCGTTCCACTTTTCCGGTGTCATCGCCGTCCCATCAGCGGCATGCCACGAAATATCCGTGATGTCGGGGGAAGGGCAGTGCCGGGCATGCCAGAACGTATCCCCCCGCACCGAGGGATGCGCGCGACGCAGGGCCGTCAGCCTTGCGACATAGGCGCGCATCTCATGCCCCTGCGGATGGTCCAGAAGGGACCAGTCCAGCCAGCTTGTCGCGTTATCCTGACAATAGGCATTGTTATTACCCTGCTGCGTCTGCCCGATTTCATCACCCGCCAGCAGCATCGGCGTACCCTGCGCCAGCAGCAGCGTCGCCAGCATGCCACGGCGCACCAGGGTACGGACATGCATGATGGCGGGATCGGTGGTCGGCCCCTCCATCCCCCAATTCGCACTCAGGTTATCAGCATGGCCGTCTTGCCCATTTTCGCCGTTCGCCTCATTATGCCGTGCGCAATAGCTGACCTGGTCCATCAGGGTGAAACCGTCATGCGCAGTGATGAAATTGATGGAAGCGTAGGGGCGTCGGCCACGACGGTCGAACAGGTCCCCAGATCCCGACAGACGCACGGCCATGTCCCCACGTTGCAATGCATCACCGCGCCAAAAGCGCCGTGTCGTGTCGCGAAAACGGTTATTCCATTCCGAAAAACCGGGCGGAAAATTGCCAAGCTGGTACCCACCCGGCCCCGGGTCCCACGGTTCCATAATCAGCTTGAGCCGTGAAAGCACCGGGTCCTGTCGCAGGGCATCGAAAAAGCCCGCCCAGGGATCAAAGCCATAGGATTCACGCGCCAGCGTCGTACCAAGGTCAAAGCGAAACCCGTCGACATGGAACTCCGTCGCCCAGTAGCGCAGGGAATCCATGACCATCTGCAAGACGCGCGGATGCGACAGGTTCAGCGTATTCCCACATCCGGTGTCATTGATGAAATGCCGTTCGTCAGAGGGGACGAGCCTATAATAAGTCGCGTTGTCCAGCCCACGCCACGACAGCGTCGGACCAAGTTCGTTTCCCTCGCAGGTATGATTGTACACCACATCAAGGATAACCTCGATCCCGGCGGCATGCAGGCGACGGATGGCGCCCCGCATTTCATGCAGCGACCCGTCGGACAGGTACGCCGCATGCGGGGCGAAAAATCCCAGCGTACTGTACCCCCAGTAATTCGTAAGACCCCGTTCCAACAGGAACCGGTCGCGCGCGAATGCCTGCACCGGCATGAGCTCAAGCGAGGTCACACCAAGTTTTGTCAGATATTCAAGGGTGCGCGGATGTGACAGGGCACGAAACGTGCCACGTTCGGCCACCGGCACGTCCTCACGCAGGATGGACATACCGCGCACATGGGCCTCCATAATGACCACCTGTCCCCACGGCACGTCCGGCAGGTGGTCATCACCCCATGCGCAGGCCTCTCCACCCACGACACATTTGGGCATTGCCTGTCCACTATCGCGCCGATCGAACGACAGATCACCACGCGATGCGCCGATACGATATCCAAACAATGCATCCGACCACACCAACGCACCATGCAAACCACGCGCATAGGGATCAAGCAACAGCTTGTGCGGGTTGAATCGGTGTCCGCGCATCGGGTCATAAGGACCAAAGGCACGAAACCCATAGAGCAGGCCGGGGCGGGCGTCAGGCAGATAGCCATGCCAGACTTCATCGGTGAATTCAGGCAGGCACATCCGCGCCACTTCCCTGCGTCCCACCTTATCGAAGATACACAGGTCGATACGCTGCGCATGTGCGGAAAATACGGCGAAATTAACCCCCAGCCCATCCCATGTCGCCCCCAGCGGATAGGGCCTGCCCGCATGCAGGGTGGTTGGCCAGGGCGTCGTCATGACGCCACCCGCGCCATGCAGAGATACAGCACCCCAAGCGGCGGCAGCGTCAGCACACAGGCCTCGGCATATCCATGGATTACATATGGATGGCTGTGGACGCCGCCGCCATTCCCGACACCCGATCCACCATATTCGCGTGCGTCGCTATTGAAGAGTTCATGCCAGTATCCACCATGGGGCACACCGACATGATAGTCGTGGCGCACCGATGGCGTCATGTTGCATACAATCAGAACAGGCGCGCTTTCCCCATCATCGCGTATCCATGCAAAGACATTGTTGGCAGTGTCATCGGCGATGACCCAGGCAAAGCTGGCAGGGACGCACTCTCTACGATGCAGGGCGGGACAGGCACGATAGAGGTGATTGATATCCGCCACCATCCGCTGCGTTCCCACCGCAAAAGGCAGGCAGGCCGCATCCCACGGCAGTTGCCCATCCGGGTTCCAAGGGGTTTCCTGCGCGAATTCCTGTCCCATGAACACAAGCTTCCTGCCCGGCCATGCCCACAGGAAAGACAGATATATGCGCCACGCCGCATGCCGGCGCCATGCATCCCCCGGCAACTGCGAAAACAGCGAAGGCACACCCCCCGCATTACCCGCATCTGCAGAACACAGGATGTATTTCCCGGAAAACGCCTGCGCCGACGCCGCAATGATGTCCAAATGCCGCGGCCCCCGCCACAGCGCTTCCTGCGCCAGATAGGCACCCACCCTGCATGGGACGGCAGTGCACGATTGCAGCGAAAAACCCCATCCACCACGTGACACCGGCACCGTGGCATCAGGACCTGTCGACCCGCCGGATGCAATGACCAGCGCACCGGGCACCCGCTGCGCAATGACTTCGTTCAGTTCACGCAGGAAACTGATGAGTTCGTCATGACGTTCCCGCGCACAGCCACGCATATCCACGCGCAGACCATCGACATGGCAATGTTCCAGCCACATCAGGGCGCTTGAAATCAGGAAACCGCGCACCTCCGCACGATGAAGGTTGTAAAACAGGGGAGGGCCCTCCAGCACGGACCGCTCATGCGGGTGGGGATGCGGATGTTCATACAGCGCCGTGCCGTCAAAACAGGCAATGCCGTGCAGGTCCGGCGGCAACCGGTCGGGTATCCAGTCCATGATCACACCAAGCCCCGCACGATGACAGGCATCGACAAGCCGGCAGAACCCCTCTGGCGGGCCATGCCGGGCCGAAGGGCGGAACAGGCCAAGCGGCGCGCATTCCCACACCCCACCTGAAAGCAGTTCCATGACCGGCAGGAAACCGACATGCGTAAACCCGGCCGCCTGGACATAGGGGACAAGTTCGGATGCAAGTGCATCCCACGACATGGTCAGCGCCGGGTCCCCTTTTGGCCGACGCCATGATGCGGCATGCACTTCGTATATCGTTATTGGGGCATCATCGGCCTGCAGGCGTGCGCGGTCGCACATCCACGTCGCATCCGTCCAGATGGGAGGAGCCGACGATGCAATGACCGATGCGGTCGCAGGCGGTATTTCCGCATCCCGTGCAAACGGGTCTGCCTTATGCGGGACAATCCGCCCCTCCTGGTCAAGGATTTCGTATTTATAACGTTCACCGGCCCCGATACCGGGGATGAAAATTTCCCATATCCCCGCCTCATGACGCAGCCGCATCGGGTGGCGTCCGCCGTCCCATATATTGAAATCCCCAATGACCGAAACACGCCGCGCATGGGGGGCCCATACCGCAAAACGCACACCGGCCACCGTATCGACCTGAAGGGGATGCGCCCCCATGATCCGTTCCAACCCGGCGGCATGGCCATTGCGGAACAGTTCAAGTTCGCGTTCATTAAGCAGCGGAGGAAAAGAATAGGGATCCTCCGTTTCCTCCACCCCATCGGCCCATGTGATCTTAAGGCGATAGGAAATACCGGCGGGGATGTGTCCGATATACAGGCCCGTATCCCCAATCCGGCGCATCGCACGTTCGCCCCATCCCCCCTGCGGACGACCAATCAGCAGGCGTACACGTCGTGCATCGCGGCAAAAGACACGCACGATATCAACGCCACCGGCATTATGGCGGCCCAGGATGGAAAACGGGGCCCCGCATGTACCCTCCAGCAGCGCGTCCGTTCCATCCGGCAGGGCATAAAGGATCTTGTCATCTAATCTGGGCATTGCTCGACCATCCCCGCATGTCCCAAACCCCGCTGCGTGCTCCACCCGGTCTGTCGCATCCATTATTGCCCGGAACGCGGCAGGGGGGCACGCAGGCGGGGCTGGCGCGCAATCCTGCGCCGGGCGGCGGCCACGTGATCCATGTGATGAAGAGGGACCACATTCCCCCCGATGTCCCCCTTCAAGCGGGCACGGGCGACGACCGTGCGAAAAAGATCTGCATATTGCGCGGCCTTTTGTGTCCATGACACGTCATAGGCCACGGCATTACGCTGCAATGCGGACCAGGCCTGCCTGTCACGGAAGGTCACATGCGCGCGCCGGACAGCACCAAGCAGCGTTCCTGCGTCCACTGGTGAAAACAGGAACCCTGTCGCAGCATTCCCCGCGATGGCCGCCGCGTTGGCATCGACAATGGTATCCGCAAGCCCCCCCACACGCGCAGCAATCGGCACGCCGCCGTAATGGCATGCACTCATCTGCGTCAGGCCACACGGTTCGAAGCGTGAAGGCATGAGTAATGCATCCACCGACGCAGGCATCCGATGGCCGAGCGCCTCGCTATACCCGATATGACAGGCAAAACGACGCGGAAACCGGCGTTGCAGCATGGAAAGTTCACGCTGGATCGATAGGTTGCCGCTTCCCACCACCACGAGCTGGATATTATCACGAAAAATATCCGCCACCACATCAGGCAGCAGATCGACACCTTTTTGCATCGTCAGGCGACTGACACTCCCCAACAGGAATGCATCAGGGTCCTGTGGCAGGCCGAATTCCGCCTGAAATGCGCGCTTGTTCGCTTCCCGCCCTGCAATATCGCGCAGGCGATAGGGGAAATGCACATCAGGATCATGTTCAGGATTCCAGATATCGGTATCAATCCCGTTCAGTATGCCCGTCAGGGTCTGCGTCCGCGCCCGCAGCAGACCGTCCAACCCCATCCCGCCTTCTGGCGTCTGGATTTCGCGCGCATAGGTGGGGGAGACGGTCGTAATCCAGTCGGCAAAGTAAATCCCGGCCTTCAGGAACCCGACCTGCCCATAATACTCCACCCCCTCCATCCGCAGCGCATCCGCAGGCAGGCCCAGCCGCATGAGGGTGGAAGCAGGAAAGCATCCCTGGAACGACAGGTTATGAATCGTCTGCACGACAGGCGGTGCCGCGTGCTGGTCATAATGCAGATAGGCCGCCGTCAATCCCGCCTGCCAATCATGGGCCTGCACCAGATCGGGGCGATACCCCTCCACCATTCCCTGTGCGATATACGCAGCCGCGCGCGACAGCGCGGCAAAACGGATGTCATTGTCAGGCCAGTCATTTCCGTCGGGACCAACATATGGATCCCCCCCGCGATCATACAGGGCAGGGATATCGAGTATGAAAATATCATTCCCATACAGGCTATTTTCCAAGATCTCAGCCCTATGCCCCAACAGGTCCGCAAACCGTGCGACGCAACGCGCATGTTCCCGCCCCGCGAGTACTGCACGATATCCCGGCAGCAACGTGCGCGTACGGATGCCATGCCCCGATAAGGCGCGGGGAAGGGTGCCGACTATATCGCCCAGCCCTCCTGTCTTCACAAAAGGAAACATTTCCGATGCAACCGAGAGCAGTTCCACTGGGCTGGCAGGATGCAGATTGGCAAGACTCATCCGCTGGATGTCCCCATTTGAAAAAACCATGGAATAGTCTGTTTTTGTGCAACGCAGCCTGGGCATAACAGTGCGACAATCACGGTTAAGTGATATCCAGCCCGAGAACGGCAAAAATAATACCGAGCCTGTAAGTTACTTCATCGACTCACGGTATTAATAATATGAAATAATATGCCAATGAAATATTTCAAAACATCCATCCACAAGCATATTGAAATGCCATAATTTTCGATGGATTTAACAAAAACAATTACAAATAAACATTTTTTTGAAATGTAATGTCCGATAAATTTATCAAATGATTATTCCAGACTGTTTTTTCCTACCATCAGGCACAACGTAATCCACACCATGCCCATGAGCCGGAACAGCACGACCCGGACAGCGTGGCGTGACATGTCAACATCCAATAGGCCGTCGGTGCCGGATGATCTGCGTCAATTACTGCCACGCATGAATAACGTATGAGAAAGATGCCTGAAGACCTTTATGGAAATGTGGATGTGAACATGCATATTTAAGCTAAACCGCCTGTCTGTGTGCCAATCGTTGCAAAACAGACACAGCGTTGTATTTCGACATCGCTTTTTTACATAATAATTCCCACATCCTGCGCAGCCCGCCGTAATCGCACGAAAAAACCGGATCATCGCCATTTCCCGTCTCGACGGGGGGACATTTCATCCTTTACAGATTGTTCCTGAATCAAAGAGATGTTCCCGTGATTGTCCCAGCGGGTGCCCCTGATATCCCCCAAATCCTTTCACGGAGCCACCAATGTCCAATCAGATCAGTCCCCTGGCAGGAAAGCCCGCCCCGGATTCCATCCTGGTCAACATTCCCCGCCTGATGACCGCCTACTTCGCAGGCAAGCCAGACCCGAAAATTCCGACACAGCGGGTGTCCTTTGGCACATCAGGACACCGGGGTTCCTCCCTCAGCAACAGTTTCAACGAACATCACATCCTGGCCATCAGCCAGGCGATCTGCCTGTACCGGACGCAGGCGGGGATCACCGGGCCGCTGTTCATTGGCATTGACACACATGCCCTGTCCGAAGCGGCACTGGCCAGCGCGTTGGAGGTTTTCGCCGCCAACAAGGTGGAGGTGATGATTGACCAGGACGGGGGCTATACCCCCACGCCGGTCATTTCCCACGCCATCCTGACCTATAACCATGGCCGCAAATCGGGACTGGCGGATGGTGTCGTCATTACGCCCTCCCACAATCCCCCCGAAGATGGAGGGTTCAAATACAACCCCCCCAATGGTGGCCCTGCGGATACCGACGTCACGACATGGATACAGGACAAGGCCAACGCCTTCCTTGAAACGAAGATGGAAGGCGTACACCGGATTGCATATGCGCAGGCACTAAAGTCCCCACACGTCCATAAATACGATTATATCACGCCATATGTGGCGGACCTTGAAAACGTCGTTGACATGGCGGCGATCCGGGATGCGGGCGTGAAGATCGGCATCGACCCGCTGGGTGGCGCGGCGGTTCATTACTGGAAACCGATCATCGAACGGTATGGCATCAATGCAACGATCGTCAGCGAACAGGTCGATCCGACCTTCAGCTTCATGACGGCGGACTGGGATGGCAAGATCCGCATGGATTGCTCATCCCCCTACGCGATGGCGCGCCTGATCGACCTGCGTGATAAATTCGATGTTGCCTTCGCCAACGATACCGATGCCGACCGCCACGGGATTGTCACCCGTACAGCCGGGTTGATGAATCCCAATCACTATCTTTCCGCCGCCATTGCCTACCTGTTCGAACACCGTGCGGGATGGAGCAGGGACGCTGGCGTTGGCATCACCTTGGTCAGCAGCGCGATGATCGAACGTGTCGCCGGCATGCTGGGACGTAAGTTCGTGGAAATGCCCGTCGGGTTCAAATGGTTCGTTGATGGGCTGAATACCGGATCTCTGGGCTTTTGTGGGGAGGAAAGTGCTGGCGCATCATTCCTGCGCACGGATGCGGGCGCATGGTCAACGGACAAGGACGGCATCATCCTGGGCCTGCTGGCGGCGGAAATCACGGCCAAGACCAAGCTGGACCCCAGCCAGATCTATACGCAGTTGACTGAAAAGCTGGGCACGCCTTTCTACGCCCGTATTGATGTGGCGGCTGATCCCGAACAAAAGGCACTGCTCAAGAAGGTGACGGCCGAACAACTGGCCTATCTGACGGAACTTGGGGGACAGCCGGTCCGTGCAAAGCTGACGAAGGCGCCGGGCAACGATGTCGCGTTTGGCGGCATCAAGATCACGGCAAAGGACGGCTGGTTCGCCGTGCGCCCGTCGGGAACGGAAAATGTCTACAAGATTTATGCTGAAAGCTTCATCAGCGCGGACCATCTGCGGCAAATCCAGCAAGAAGCACAACAGGTCGTCTCGACCTTGTTCGAAAGGGCCAAGGCCTGATCCCATGGCCTGATCCCCAAGGCATGCCTCATGGCGGTCCGGGTCATCAAATGACCCGGACCCACATCACAGGGATCAAACCTTATTATGTGAAAAAGGGCTGAAGGTCTTGGCGGGCCTTCAGCCCTTCGGCTTTACGCCCTGCACACCCGCAAGAAAGATCTGCACCGCCACGCCGGTATGATGACGGATCGTTTCGCATGTTGGCGCTTGTGTCGCACACCCCAGTGCCTGCAGCAAAAAATCCCCAACGGTCATACCAAACAGCATCTTGCCCCAGAGCCGGACATTGGTGTTGGAATATCCCTGCTGCCTGCAATAAGCCTGCAACCATGCCTCAAGCGCGTTATCCTCGCCCCCGGCCTCAAGGGCTGCCATAATTTCGCGGACATACCCTGATTCGGAACTTTCTGCGATGATTGCGCGGATAAGGGAGATGCGGTCAGGGCGCAGGATCGTACACGCCAGATCGATCAGAAGGGTGGAAAGTTCCTCTTCCGCTGTCATGGCATCCGGTGCGACCTGCGGCTTTACATCAAACAGGCGCTCCCTGATCAGGATCTGAAACAGCTCCAGCTTGGACGGAAACATCTTGTACAGGGTCCGCTTGGACATGCCTGAACATTCAGCAACCTTATCCATAGACGCGCCGTGATAGCCATGCTTTTGCAGAACCTTGCACGCGGCCTCCAGGATACGCTCCCGCCGCACGCATTCCTCCATCTCTGGCGGGCGTCCGCAGCGGGGCTTTTCCTCCATAAAGGCCTGGCTCGCCTCATTCAATTTATGGCTGTTGCTGTTTTCCATCACCTCGCCCAGTTACGTGCGCCACATCATCATGACGGCTTGACCGCCCTATGGAGACGATATAGTTTTCGTTTATCAGAAAACCAAGTGGTTTCTTTACCCCATCTCCGCCGAGCACGTCATGCATGTTACGTCTTGAGACAGAATTTTCAGGATGCTGCGGGAGACAGACTGTAAAGGCAAGGTCAAGATTGTGAAAAGCCAGCATTATTTTCAGGCCCTCGCCCCTGTTGCTGTCCTGCTTGTTCTGGCGGGCTGCAATCGCAAGGCGGCCGCCCCTGCGATACAGCCACAGCAGGTCAGCGTGGTGACGCTCAGGGCGCAGCCTGTTGAAATCCATACCAGCCTGCCAGGACGCACGGAAGCCTTTGAAATCGCGCAGGTCCGCCCGCAGGTCAGCGGTGTGATCGAACAACGCCTGTTTGTCGAAGGCAGCGATGTCAAGGCCGGGCAGCAACTTTACCAGATCTATGCCGCACCGTATCAGGCCGCCTATGATTCGGCACGGGGGCAGCTTATCCGCGCACAGGCAGCCGAACTGACGGCCCATGCGAAACTGACCCGCTATGGTCCGCTCTTGCGCGCCCATGCCGTCAGCCAGCAGGATTATGACGATGCCCTTGCCGCAGACAAGGAAGCGCAGGGAGAAATCCTGACCGCGCAGGGGCAGGTGGAACGCGCCGCGGTGGACCTTGGCTATACCAAGATGAATGCCCCCATCAGCGGGCGGATCGGTCGGTCCATCCTGACGGTTGGCGCGCTGGCCATCGCGAACCAGAGCAATAACGTCGCGATCGTAACGCGGCTTGACCCGATTTATGTCGATGTCAACCTGCCGGCCACCGAACTGCTGCGTTTCCGTCGCGAACTGGCACAGGGACGCCTGCAGCGCGAAGGCGATAATGCCGCCAGCATCTCCTTGCAACTGGAGGACGGCACGCCATACGAACATGCAGGCCGGATGGAATTTTCCGAAGTCAATGTCGATGAGTCGACCGCCACCGTAGTGGTGCGCGCAATCATGCCCAACCCGGACAAGCTGCTGCTGCCGGGGATGTACGTGCATGCGCAACTGACCGAAGGAACGGACCCACAGGCCCTGCTGGTACCGCAAGAAGCCGTCAGCCGCAATTCCCATGGCGACCCGCAGGTGTGGGTCGTGGATCAGGACAACAAGGTGTCGCTACGCCAGATCCAGACATCCCAGGCAATCGGTACAAGCTGGCTGGTAACGAACGGGATCAAAAGCGGGGAGCGGGTCGTCACCGTGGGCCTGCAAAAGATCCACCCCGGTGCGACAGTAACCCCCATCGAGGCCCAGCCTGCGGGCAAGGCAGGGTAAAGTCATGTCCCTTTCACGTTTCTTCATTGATCGCCCGGTCTTTGCCTGGGTGATTGGCATCATCATCATGCTGGTGGGCGGACTGTCGATCTTTGCGCTGCCGATCGCACAATACCCCAGCATTGCCCCCCCACAGATCGCGATCAGCGTGACCTATCCCGGCGCATCCGCCGATACGGTCAACAACACCGTCGTACGCCCCATCCTGCAACAGATGTTCGGGCTCGATCACCTCGAATACATCTCGGCGCAATCCTATGCGTCGGGGCAGATGGAAATCGACCTGACCTTCGCACAGGGAACCAATCCCGATATCGCGCAGGTCCAGGTGCAGAACAAGCTGCAGCTTGCGCAGCCCAAGCTGCCGACCGAAGTCACCGCGCAGGGGCTGAGCATCACCAAGGCCGTCAAGAACTTCATGATGGTGATTGCATTCATCTCCACCGACGGCAGCATGAATGGCGCGGATATCGCTGATTACGTGGCATCGAATATTTCCGACCCCCTCAGCCGTGTCACCGGCGTGGGCGACCATACGCTGTTCGGGGCGGAATATGCGATGCGCATATGGCTTGACCCGTCCAAGCTGTATAAATACGCCGTAACGGTGGGTGATGTGCAGGCCGCGATCCAGGCACAGAACATACAGGTCTCGTCCGGTGAACTCGGCGGGCTGCCTGCACGGGCGGGGACACGGCTTGACGCCACCATCATTGGTCCGACGCGCCTGACCTCGACCGAGGAGTTCAATAATATCCTTATCCGGGTCCAGCAGGATGGCTCCCAGGTGCGCATACGCGATATCGCACGTGTGGAACTTGGGCCGCAGACCTATAATACCAACTCTTTTTATAACAACATGCCTGCATCGGGCATGGCACTGAAACTGGCGCCGGGCGCCAATCAGCTCAAGACCGAAACGGCGGTACGCGAACAGATCGCGGAGCTGGAGAAATTCTTCCCCCCCGGGCTGAAGACAGTTTATCCGCTTGATACGGAACCGTTCATTGTCCTGTCGATCAAGGAAGTCATCATCACGCTGATGGAGGCGATTGCCCTCGTGTTCGTGGTGATGCTGATTTTCCTGCAGAACTTCCGTGCGACGCTGATCCCGACCATTGCGGTTCCGATCGTGTTGCTGGGCACGTTTGGCATCCTTGCGGCCCTGGGCTTCTCCATCAATACCCTGACCATGCTGGCGATGGTGCTGGCGGTCGGGCTGCTGGTGGATGATGCGATTGTCGTTGTCGAAAACGTCGAACGTGTCATGACGGAAAAGAACCTGTCCCCCGTGGAGGCGGCGCGACAGTCCATGGACGAGATCTCTGGCGCGCTGGTGGGGATCGTGCTGGTGCTGACGGCTGTGTTCCTGCCGATGGCGGCCTTCAGTGGATCGACCGGCGTGATCTATCGCCAGTTTTCGATCACCATCGTCGCCGCAATGTGGCTGTCGGTGCTGGTGGCCATGGTCATTACCCCTGCATTGTGCGCAACGATGCTCAAACCCGGCACGCATGAAAAGACCAAGGGCCCGGCCGGCTGGTTCAACCGTCATTTCACACGGATGACCGCAGGATACATGAAGGGTGTGACCCGCATTATCCGGCATGCCGGCACTGGAATGCTTGCCTTTGCGCTGGTGACTGCCGGCGTGGGGTACCTGTTCATGAAGCTGCCAAGCGGCTTCCTGCCGGACGAAGATCAGGGCCTGATTTTCGGTCAGATCACGATGCCGCCTGGCACCCCGATGGAGCAGACCGCAATCATCAACCACAAGGTCGCGGACTATATCCTCAAGACCGAAGGAAAGAATGTCGAATCCGTCTATTCCATGAACGGCTTCAACTTTGCGGGGCAGGGACAGACGGCGGGGGCGTTCTTCATCCGCCTCAAGGATTGGGACGAACGTCCGTCCGCGTCCCAATCCTCTGCCGCGATCGCAATGCGCATCATGATGCATTTCTGGAGCGACCCCGTGGCCCAGATATTTGCCATCAATCCGCCTGCCGTGCTGGAGCTGGGTAATGCCAGTGGCTTTGACCTGGAACTGGAGGACAGGGGACACCTTGGCCATGACAAGCTTCTGGCCGCGCGCAACATGGTGCTGGGCATGGCCAGCAAGGATCATCGCCTTGTGGCCGTGCGTCCCAACGGGATGGAAGACGCACCGCAATATCACCTTGATATTGATCGGGAAAAAGCAAACGCGCTTGGTGTGACCATCGCCGATATCAACACTACGGTCGAAGGCGCGCTGGGGTCGATCTACGTAAACCAGTTCCTGCGTGATGACCGTGTCAAGCAGGTCTATATCCAGGGCGAACCCGACGCCCGCATGATTCCCGATGACCTGAACAAATGGTATATCCGCAATGCAAGCGGTTCCCTTGTGCCATTCAACTCGTTCGTATCCGGCACATGGATCATGGGGCCGCAGAAGGTCGAGGATTATAATGGCCTCAACGCCTTTGAAATCCTTGGTCAGCCCGCTGCGGGCTTCAGTTCGGGTGATTCCATCGCGGCGATCAAGGAGATCCTGGCCAAGCTTCCAACCGGGATCGGGTATGAATGGACCGGCCTGTCCTATGAACAGATTGCGTCCGGTTCCTCCACCGGGCCACTTTATGCACTGGCGGTCATCGTTATCCTGCTGTGCCTTGCCGCATTGTATGAAAGCTGGGCCATCCCCTTCGCCGTGCTGCTGGTGATCCCGCTTGGCGTATTGGGGGCGATTGTCGCAACGCTTTCACGTGGGCTTGCCAACGACGTTTATTTCCAGGTGGGGCTTCTGACCACCGTCGGGCTGGCGGTCAAGAACGCCATCCTGATCGTGGAATTCGCCAAGGCCTTTTTCGAGCAGGGCAAGACGCTTGAGGACTCTGTCATGGAAGCAGGACGCGAACGCCTGCGTCCGATCCTGATGACATCAATCGCATTTGTGGTCGGCGTCTTCCCGCTGGCGATTGCATCGGGTGCAGGATCGGCCGCACGTGTCGCCATTGGCACGGCCGTCGTAGGCGGCATGCTGACGGCGACATTACTGGCGGTCTATTTCGTGCCGCTATTCTTTGTCGTGGTCCTGCGCCTGTTCAAGGTGCGCCGCATGAATGAACGCGTGCAACCCGCCACAGCCCCAGAAATCGCGGGGAGAGAACAATAATGAAAAGGTTTTCCTTGCATGGTATAACGCTTGGTGCCGCTGCGGCGCTGCTGGCGGGCTGTACCATGATCCCCCATTATCACCGGCCCGTCGCGCCAGTTTCCCAAAACTGGCCGACCTATGGCGGTGACAGCCAGCCGATGGCGCAAAACACGCTATCGGCCAACCTTGGCTGGTCGGAATTCTTCACGGACCCACGTCTAAAGGCGCTGATTGCCATCGCCATCCGTGAAAACCGCGACCTGCGCGAAGCCGCAGCCAATATCCGCCGTGCGCAGGGGCAGTTTGATATCCAGCATGCCACCCTTTTCCCCCAGATTGGCGGCAATGGCGAAGCCATGTTCCAGGCTCCATCCAGTGCTGCAGGTCTGAGCTTCGCACCAGGCCTTGATGCGCAGGCCAACCCGCCGATGTTCAAGTATTTCAACATGGGTATCGGTTTTTCATCGTATGAAATCGACCTGTTCGGACGTATCCGCAGCCTGTCGCGTGAGGCCGCGGAACATGCACTGATGCAGCGCGAAAATGCCCGCGCCATGCTGATCAGCATCATTTCGCAGGTTGCAAACGCCTATATTTCCTGGCTAGGCGATCAAGAAGCACTCAAGCTGTCGCAGGCCACACAGGCATCACAGCAGGCGACGCTCGACATGATCCGCGCCAAGTTCGAACATGGCGAAGCCGATCAGCTTACCTTGCGCCAATCCGAAACGCAGGTGGAACAAAGTGCCGCCTTCCTTGCTGACTCCCAACGACGCGTGGCGCAGGACAAGAACCTGATTACCCTGCTGATTGGCGCACCGATCCCCGATAATCTGCCCCCGGCCAGCCCTTTTGGGCAGCAGACGATGATGCAGGACCTGCCACCGGGCCTACCGTCCGATGTGCTGGAACACCGCCCGGATATCATCTCGGCGGAACATGATCTGAAGGCTGCCAATGCCGATATCGGCGCAGCAAAGGCGGCCTTCTATCCCCGCATCACCCTGACCGCATCCGACGGAATCAGCAGCCTGCAACCGCATCGCCTGTTTACGGCGGCAGCGACAACGTGGGGGGTCTCACCACAGTTGCAGGTGCCCCTTCTGACATGGGGACAAAATAGCGGAAATCTGAAGGCATCCCGTGCGGAACGGAACGTCAAGGCGGCCGCCTATGAAAAAACGATCCAGACCGCATTCCGCGAAGTCGCGGATGCATTGGCGGGCCGTGCCGCCTATCATGATGAAGGAATACAGGTGGACAGGTTGGTCGCGTCCTCGGCTGATTCCTACCGCTTGGCCAAGATGCGTTATGACGCAGGGACAGATTCATATCTGACCTCGCTGGAATCCCAACGTTCGCTCTATCAGGCACAGCAATGGCAGATTTTCGTTCTGGTTTCTAAATATCAGAACCTGGTCACGCTGTACCGTGCACTGGGCGGGGGATGGACGGAAAAGACGGTCCAAAATCCGACCATTACGGCCAAATCACAGGATAAACATGGATAAGGCCCGGGCCAACTGCATTCATAAATGCAGTTGGCCCGTTTTTAAATGGTTTGTTGAAAACTGCTTTAAAATACGGGACAGCACGAGTTTCCGGAAAAATTATTCCTTATCCTTCATGCAAAACACTGGATTTTTTGAAAATTTCTCCGATCAATTCGTTTAGAGATTGTTTGAAAACCACTCATTGATAAACAATAAGAAAATTTCTTGGGCGCCGCCTTTTTTTCAAAAACACAGTGTCTTTTGAAGATTTTTGAAAAAAGCTTCACCAAAAACTTTTCTTATTTCCCGATCTTATCGGACTTACTTTTTCAAACAGTCTCTTAGGGCCTGACTCAAAAAGCGGTTTGAGTGGTTTTTGGCAGAAAACAACACTTGGTTGGGATCAAATCTTATGAGGCTGGAGGGCAAATTGTCTCCAACCTTATGACCATAAACTGCGATTGAGAAACCAAAAGAACCTATCTGGTTTTCACTGTGAACATCAGCACCTCTTAAGTAACTGAAATAAATTTATGTTCGGTCAGACTCTCAGAGAATTATGTGAAATTTAGATAGAATAACCCACTCAAATAAACGTTGCCCAAAATCTTTTGCAAGACGTCACTTTTGAAAAACAAAGCGACGCCACAAAACTTTTATTCCTGACAAATAAGTTGCCCCTCAGAAATCGTCCCGGCATGCCGGGACAGAACCTCCTACTTTCCTGACATCGGATGCAGGGGGGCAAGATTGTCTTTCAGATACCGCATGCGTGCGATCGCAACATGCGAACGCAGCGTCGGATCAGATAGCATATGCGTCCCCGGCAACAGCATCAGGTCATAGGGACGCCCAGCAGTCACCAATGCGCGTGTCAGCTTCAGCGTATTGATGAAATAGACATTATCATCCGTCACCCCATGAATCAGCAGCAGGGGACGTGACAGGCCGGATGCGTATGTCAGCACATTGCTGATACGGTATCCAGATACATCCTGATCCGGCAGCCCAAGATAACGTTCGGTATAGGCAGTGTCATAATCTGAAAAATCAACAGGTGGCGCCCCCGCCACGCCTGCATGGAACAGTTCGGGATGACGCATGACCGCCATGGCCGTGAAATATCCGCCAAACGACCAGCCATAAACCCCTACACGCTTCATATCCATTTCAGGAAATGCCTTGCCCAAGGCGGTCACACCCGCAACCTGATCGTCAAGAGGGGCATCAATCAGGTCATTATGTATGGCCCGTTCCCAGTCACGGTCACGACCGGGCGTCCCGCGCCCATCAAGGCTGACAACAATAAATCCCTGATTGGCAAGACACTGGTTTTCCGCATGCAGGCGCGGTGCGCGCAGTACTTCCTTATATCCCGGCCCGGCATAAACCGACAGGATAACCGGCAGGCGCTGCCCATGGCGAAAATTAACCGGCCGGATGACCATGGCATCATAATCCCGCGTGCCAATTGTCAGGAACTGCATGTTGAACACAGGCGCGGGATGCGCGACGTCAGGCAATACACCTGTAACCTGCCCATCACGCCCACGCAGCAGCACACTCAGGCTGCCGTCCGCCGCATTGAAACGGTCGATGAAGCCGTCATGGTGACCGGCTGTAAAATTCACCTGATGCAACCCAGCCGCCGTCGCCAGTGGCGTGACAGCCCCCGTCGCAAGATCCGCACGGTACACTGCGGTTCCCATGCGATCCGGTGTCGCGGTAAAGGTGATCGTATGGCGTGTCGCATCCACATCATCAAGTGAAGCAAATGGCAGCGCCGATGGCGTCACAACATGATCCATGGACCCATCCGCGTGCCGCATCTCCAACTGCCAGCGACCACTACGTTCCGATGCCCACAGAAAATGCTGCCCATCATGCATCCAATAGGGGAGGGGAAGGCCCGTCGTCCGTGCCGTAGGGGCGATATTCACCCATGCAGCATCATGCTCGGACAACAGTTCCTTTGTCTGGCCCGTGCGGGGATCGACGTCGAGTACATGTTCCTCGTCCTGCGCACGGTCCATCACCACCATCGACAGATGCCCGGTTTCCTTTGACCAGACCACGCGCACGACATACGGATAACGCTCCCGATCCCAATGTATCCAGCGTGTATGGCCACCAGTACGCCTTATGATGCCAAGACGTACTTTTGCATTGGGCGTGCCTGCCTTGGGATAACGAAAGGCCACCGGCGGTGTCGCCGGATTTTCCGGATCGGCGATATAGTGTTTTTCCACACCGGACAGGTCTGCTTCCTCATAGACAAGGAAACGGCTATCAGGCGACCACCACATGCCTTCATGACGATCCAGTTCTTCGGCCGCCGCGAATTCCGCAACGCCATGGGTCAGGTCCGCCGTGCCCCCGCGGGTGACGCGATGCACCTTTCCTGTTTCAAGCGCGATGACGTGGACATCATGATCCTTTATAACCGCGACATGACGTCCGTCGGGGGAAAGGCGTGGCGCACCCCAGTCATCCCCCGGCAACGATGTTACCTCCTGACTGGTCAGGTTGACCCGCAGCAGGTGCCCCGCCTGGCTGGCAATGGCCATCGTCCCGCCATAAGCCATTTCAAAAGCGGTCACACCCGTCATCGTCAGGCGCGCCCGCTCCCGCCGGGCTTTTTCCTCAACCGAAAGATGCTCGTTCGCGACCGCAACATGCGTCAATGCCACATCGCGTCCCGAAGCAATGTCACGATACCATAGCTGCTGGGCCGTATCCTGCGCGCCGCTGCGCAGGAACATAACCCCACGACCATCGGGGGTCAGCATCGCATTACGTGCAATGCCAAGCGTATAGCCCTGTGTCGCCGCACTTTCGGCAAAACATTGCAACGTATCGGCCCGACCGTGGCTCTGCCAGGCGGCAAGCATCAGCACACCGCCCATCAACCGCCACCCGTTCATCACCTTCATGGTGCAATTACCCGGGGACGAAGGATATCAGCGAGCATATCGGTTGTATTGGCAACCCGTTCCAGACGCGGGTAACGCAACCCCGCGTGATAGGGAACGTCAACCGTCGCATAACGATCCCCGGCACGAACCAGCAGACGAATGGGGGGGGCACCGGTCGCGGTTGCCGCAGTGATGGCATCGGACAGGGTATCCGCGTCGAAGGCAAAGCCGTTAACAGCCACGATTTCCTCGTCCATCGTCAGCCCAGCCTGCCAGGCGGGACTGTTCCATTCGACATTCAGCAGTTTTCCCTTCTGGTTAAGGGAGAAGCCAAGGGAGAAGCTGTAATCATGCATCTTCAACAAGGCTTCGCGCGCGGACTGGTATGCGGTGGGTTCCGTCGCATAAGTCAGGCGATACCCACCCCGTGCCAGTCCTTCAAGCGGGGCATGGCGGGTTACAACATCCACACGGTCATGCAGAAATTTGGCCCAGTCATAAGGCTGGACTGCATTCAGTGCGGCAATCATGTCCTCACGCCGATAGGGGTGGGTCACGATGCTGCCATCATCAACACCAAAGAACCGACGCGCAACATCATCCAAGGAATGCTGCCCGTGCGACAGGTCACGCAATAGCGTATCCACCTCCAACCACAACAACTGCCCTTCGGAATAGTAATCCTCGCTCCGCTGCCAGCTACGCCAGGAAAGGGGCGTGCGTCGTGCGATGACGGGATCGTTGGTCGTATCCACCAGGGGACGCCACAAACGCCCCGCGCGCCCGTCATAGGTCGCGGCCACCATCGCGATCGCATCCAGCACCTGCTGCGGTGTCATCAAACCACTGCGTGCGGCCAGGACATAACCCCAATATTGTGTCTGCCCTTCATAGATCCACAGCAGGGCCCCGCGTTGGGGAGTATTGAAATCCGCAGCCCACAGGTCATCCGGCCGACGGAATTTTCCATTCCAGGAATGGGTGAATTCATGCGCAAGCAGGTCACGGACGGGAAAGGTCTTGTCCCATTTTGTGAAATAGCCGCGCGGTCCACTATTCTCGCTGGACTGATGATGTTCCAGACCTATGCGGCCAAGTTCTTCGGTCAGAGCAAGCAGGAAATCATAATGTTCATAATGATGGGAACCAAAGACTGCATTCGCCTGTACGACCAGGTTACGATGCACCTGAACCTGCGCATCCGTCGCCGCAAGTTCTTCTGGCCGGTCGGCTACGACATCAAGTGAAACCGGAACGCCATGTGGCGGCGTCAGGTCGAAACGCCGGAAATAACGCCCGGCAAAGACCGGAGAATCCACAAGTCGGTCAAACGAAGTATCCTGGAATGTGACACTGTCACCCGACACAGCCCCCATACGGGCACGTAGCGCCGTTCCATACTGCCACCCATGCGGCAACACCAGAGTTGGCGATACGGTAATGCCACGCGTAAAATATCCTGCGGGATAGAGGGTTACGGCATTCCATTGCACATTAAGCATGTCGGGCGTCATCACCACGCGTCCCACATCGGGGGATACAGGGGTCAGGATCTGAAAATCCAGTGTCACCGTGGTTGTGCCCGCAGGGATGGGGATATGAAAGGCACTGATATCCACCGTATCACGGACCCATGCGATATTCTGGCTACCGGCACGCACCGACAGGCCGCCAAACTGCGTGATCGAACCTGTTGGCGCATGGTCTCCCGGTACCCACATCGGATACCTGACGATGAAATCCCCCCCGTGGGCCGACAGTTCTGGCGCAACAGGAAGCGTTTCGTGAACGGTATAGATATGACGCGCAAGGTCTGTCCCATCGACCTTTAGCGCAATGGTCCCAGGCATGTGCGCATCCCGTGCCGCCGGTATCGGCGCGGGCAGGGGACGCGGCTGCGGCACAGGCGCATCAGCCCCCCGCGCGTTCGCATTCATCGCGACAAAAACAGCAAGTCCTGACAAGCCTGCAAACAGGATAGAACGCAAAACGCATACTCCATACAAACATAGTGTACCGGTCATATCCCGATACGAAATCCTGGCCTTTCAGGGCCTTTGTGGACAAACGGGCCTGAAGCAACATTCCGATGAAAATGGAAGTTCCTGTTTCATACTATATTTAAAGAAAGCCATATTCCGCATGACTTTTTAAAAACAGTTTCCCGGAAACTTCCATATCGGGGCATCATGCCGTCCAGAACATTTTTTCAAAGGCCACCAAAGCCGACACCAGAAATCCTGATAGTCCCATTTTAAAAAATCACCAGATTTTTACACGTGATTCTGGACTAATATACAGAGACTGTCCCGGCTGTACGTTCCAGGCCTTGTACCATGCATCGATATTGTGCATCGGGACATTGACGCGGGCACGCGGGGGGGAATGCGGATCGGTAATCACGCGCTGGCGGATCGTGTCATCACGCAGCTTTTCACGCCAGACCTGCGCCCATCCCAGGAAAACACGCTGATCCCCGGTCATGCCATCAATGACCGGGGCTTTCTTTCCCTTCAACGAGGCATGATAGGCATCAAGCGCCAGGGTCAGGCCGCCAAGGTCTGCTATGTTTTCACCCATCGTCAACTTACCATTCAGGTGTACGCCAGGCAGAACCTCGAACGCATCATACTGCGCCCCAAAGCGCGCCGAAAGTTGATTGAAGCGTTCTTCGTCTTTTTTGGTCCACCAATCGCGCAACTGCCCCTTTTCGTCGAATTTACGACCTTCATCGTCAAAGGAATGGGTCATTTCATGACCGATCACCCCACCGATCGCCCCGTAATTGATGGCCATATCCGCCGAAGGGTTGAAAAATGGCGGCTGAAGAATGGCGGCGGGAAAGACAACCTCGTTAAAAACCGGATTATTATAGGCATTAACGGTCTGTGGCGTCATATCCCATTCGTCACGGTCAACAGGCTGCCCAAGGTGGGCCAACCAGTAAGACCATTCAAACGCGACACCGCGCGCCGAATTGCCATATGCATCGCCGCCATGAACAACCAGCCCCGTATAGTCGCGCCATTTGTTGGGATAGCCGATCTGGATCGCAGAACTGTCCAGCTTGCGGATGGCAGCCTTACGCGTCGCCTTGCCCATCCACGCATTATGTTTCAGGCGGATGCGAAACGCCGCCTTCAGTTCCTGCGTCAGGCCCACCATCTTGTCACGATAGGGGGCGGGGAAATACCGGCTGACATAGACCTTGCCCAACGCCATGCCCATGGCTTCGCCTGTTGCATGTCCCGCCCGTTTCCACCGTGCGGTCAGTTGCGGCTGCCCTGACAGGGTCTTGCCATGGAAATTGAACGATGCATTGACAAAATTATGCGGCAGAACCTGCGCCGCATTATCCACAAGATGGAACGCCAGCCACGCACGCAGCGTCGTCATGTCTGTCCGGGCAAGGATCTGCGCCTCTGTCGTGATGGCGGACGGTTCGCCCACAATGATATGCCCCGACTGGGCCACGGCATCAGGAATGCGGGCCGCCTTCAGATAGGATGACCAGTCAAATCCGGGAGCTTTTTCCTGCAACATGGCAAGCGACATCGGATTATAAATCCGATCTGGATCACGCATATCCTGACGCGCCCAGTGCGCCTGTGCCAGAGCCGTCTCAAGCGCTACGATCGCGCCCGCGGCACCACGCGCGTCAGGCCAGCGGATCAGGGCGAGCATCTGTGCAATATATACCTGATAGGCGTCTTTTTTCGCCTGCATTTCGGGCTTCAGGTAATAATCACGATCCGGCATACCCAGCCCTGCCTGATCCAGTGTCAGGGCATATTTCGTGGGCGTACGGGCATCTGGCTGGATGCCCAGGGCAAACGGAGTGAACTGGAAACCATCCTGAGCAGTTCCCGACAGGGTGGCAAAATCGGTGATCGTGCGCAGCGCACGAATTTTCGAAAGATCATCGGACAGGGGACGAATGCCACGGTTCTCTATATTTTTTTCGTCAAGAAACGTGGCATAAAAAGTGCCAAGCTTCTGCTCGATTGTCTGGGGATCTTCGACCGGATGGGCGGACAGTTCCTCGAGAATGCTCCTGACGCGCGTCCGTGACAGTTCGGCCAGGGCATTGAACGGGCCATATGATGTCATGTCAGGTGGGATGACGATATCGCGTACCGCCGTACCATCCGCATATTCAAAAAAATCGTTCCCCGGCAGGGCTGAAGTATCACGTCCGGCGAGGTCAAATCCCCACCGTCCGAAATTGTCACTCACCACGCTGCCCGCCCCTTGTGCGGCCGGGGTGGCATGCGAAATGCCTGCACCACAGGTCGCCAGTAACGTGGCCCCCAAAAGTCCGGCGCGCATTGCCCGTCCTGTCATACCTGCCATTATGTATTCCCCGTTTCGAGAGCATGAGTAAGCATCTCCATTTTGACCTCAAAATGGAATCACGACAATATATCCACGCGTATAAGAAACATGAAGTTCACATCAGAAAACACAGATGTGACAATATGACGGTCCCCGCATCATGATACGGGGCAGGGCAGGGCAGGGCACGACATATCCGCATCACCGATTTTTCAGAAATGTATGCAAATTTGGTGTAACCGTATTTTTAAATTTTAAGGCTACAGATCCACCCAAAGGATAGATTTTTAAATATTCAAAGAAATATTCATGGTATTTTATTATTTTTAAATTTACTCTTATTGATCTTGATATTATTTTCAATGATATATTATTTAAAAATAAAAACACTAAAACAACTACTTTTATTAAATTATTATGTTCAAACTATCTCCTTTTCACAATAAAAAAGGCGCGACCCGTTACCGGATCGCGCCCTGACATCGAAACCGCACAATTAGAACTGTGCGGAAACCGAACCGAAGAACATACGCGGCGCAGCCACGTACAGGTTGGCGTTGTCGTCGCCACTCACACTCGCGGCGCCATACACACCACCAATGTAGTTCTTGTTGAACAGGTTGGTAATACCAAAGGTCGTCTTGATATTCTGCGCAAAACCGACCTTGCCAAAGTTGTAGCTGCCATTCAGGTTCGACGTCCAGTAAGACGGAATGTACTGGTCGTTCGTATAGGTCATGGCGCGACGGCTGGTATAGGTCGCATTGAAGTTGAACATCGCCCGATGCCACGTATAGGTCAGGTTCGCCTTATACATGAACTTCGGGTAATAGACCTGATGCTTGCCCTTCAGGCTCAGCATGCTGCCGCCATCGGGAATGCTGCCTTCATAAACTGCGTTATTCCAGCTGAAGCTGTTGGAAATCTCCAGCCCATGAACCGGACGGATGGCCGCCATCACATCCGCGCCGTTCATCGTTTCACGACCCACGTTCGCCACGGCACCATATGTGTTGCCGGTCGAACCCGACGTCACTGTCGCCAGACGGTTATAGTAGTCGGTGTGATAGAAATCAGCACTTGCCGTCAGCATCTTGGAGTTATAGCGATACCCCACGACGTAATTCCAGGTCCGCTCCGGACGCAGTGTATTCTTGTTGGCATTGAACACGCTCTGTGCCGAATTGGCCGCGCTGCCAAGACCGCCCCACACGGTGCCGGAGCTGCTCTGCTGACCATAGTCATAGGCGCGCATGTTCTCGGCAATATCGAAATACACTTCATGATGCCGCTGGAAGTGATAATCGAAATTGAAATGCGGCAGGAATGCATCGGCTGCCGTCATGCTGCCATCGGCAGGATGGCTGTAATACGTGCCCCAGTTGGAATATTTGGCAGAATTATCAAGCTTCGTGCCACCATGCGTATCCTGCAGCATGGATTTGAAGCCCGCACTGACCGTCATACCCGGAATGATATGATAGGTGTCCTGCAGATAGAACTGGAACGTATTGGTGTTGAAGGAATCAGAATACCACGTCGCCGCCTGCGATGCCTTGAAATCGCTCTTGGAATTGTGGGCTGCATCCACACCATCCTCATACATGCGCATGGGATAGTTGAAGGCATCATTTTCATACCAGATCCCGGTCTGGATATCGTTGCCATGCGTATGGATCGAGAAATTCTGTGTGAAGCCGATACGCTGCACATCAGGATGCCCGGTTTCCAGCGCCATCGGCACACCCGAGGTCGGGGAGACCAGGAACGGGTTGCTGCCGCTGTAATCGCCGCTGGAGACATGCGCATAGGCAATGGTCTTGGACGTTACGTTCGGGAAAATCTGGAATTCGCCTGTAATGGCGGACAGATAGTTACGCTGCGTCTGTGTACCGTCATAGGCGTAATCGCCAATTTCGTCATTCGACAGTATCCCTTCAAGATTGGAGGGAACGCCGCCATTCTGCGCGTAACCGGCATACTGCTTCGACAGGGCATAGTTGGGCTTCAGGTAGGTCGCGTTGCGCCCCATCTTCTGCCATATGTTCTTCGTCAGCCCCATGTAGTTGTACTGGGCAAAGTTCGAATAATCGAAAATCGCCGTGATCTTGCCGCGATCACCCACCGGCTGGACCAGCTTGAAATTAGCCTGCTGTTCCTGCTGGTCGCCAAAACCTTTCCACATATCCTGGTCCGTGCGCGCATAAGCCGCATAGAACCGGGTGCCCGTCGAATTCAGGACACCACTGTCGACGCGCCCGAACGTGCGGAATGCATTATAGCTGCCGAAGGTCTGACCGACACGTCCACCAGCCTTCAGCGAAGGATCGGACGTCGTATAGGTCAGCGCCCCGCCCAGGGTCTGCGCAGACGGCGTATCGAGCGCGCCGGCACCCTGCGACACGGTCATGCCCGCGACGTCTTCCTGGATTTCCATCTGATCGACACTAAGGCCGTTCCAGTTATGGAACCCCTGACCGCCCATCGGGATGCCGTCAAGTGTTTCACCAAGCTGCGTCTGGTTGAAGCCACGGACATACAGGGTGTTCGCCACCGTATCGAGACCGAAAGCATCATCCGATGCGAAATTAACGCCGGGCGTGGTCAGCGCAAGGATCTGGTTGGGGCTTGTGCCCTCAACGAAATGATCCATCTGCTCACGCGTTACGGCCTGAACCGCACCGTGGGAATGCACACGACCGACACTGACCTGCAGGGTTTCAGGCGCCGAATGCGGCACGGCAGTACTGCGTGCGGTGGCCTGCGCACGGGCAGGGGACACGCGGCCAGCATGCGTACTGGCAGCCTGCGGGGCATTCGTCCGGTGAAGACGATGGGCAGTCGTGCTGGAAGGGGTGGTCGCCCCTCCCTGCGTCGCGGCCACGGCCGTAGAACCGACCGACAGCAGCCACACAAACGCAGACCCTGCCAGCAAGGGCCGACGAGCCAGACGATTTTTTTCCCGCCTCACGATATTTGGCATAGAGGACTTTTTCCAATCACAGCCATGACGCGGTGCCGTATCGGATCATGCAATGATCCTGCACCGTCATATTGTTGATATTCACGCCGCGGCATGAGGAAAAAGTACGGAACATTTCGCTCATTGCTTCCCCCATAAAATCGGACCTGCCGACCGCCACAGCCTGTTTTTCAGATGAAAATCATTACAGTGTCAGAAGAGGGATTATTCAACGCCGAAAAAAGACAGCACACCACCCGTGCGCGCTTTGTGGTCAAAAAGCAACACATGGTCATGCCGACGCAAAAGTTCACATATGGATTTTTTTAAGTTTCCCGCATATGAAAATGCGAGTCATTAACATTTCACTTATTCATTTTTTTCATATATTTCAAAAAAAATCAAAGGTTGTTTTTGATTATATCTTTTATTGAATCCAGACAGAAATATAAATTCAATGCCCAAAAATATATTCCATCAGATACAGATCGATATCATTCTGTTATCACAATATTTTTCCACAGACCCATCATGCTTATGTCATAAAAAATACATAAAACATTCATTTTAGGGCTTGCTGTATCCAAAAAGCCCTAGCCAAAACCGGCAGAATAACATTCACGATAAAATATCATATTTTTCGAAAGATAAAATATGAAATGTACATTCCAAAGATAATGATCTTGCAAACCTATGCACGAACCTCTTTGCCAGCATCCTGTCATTCATTCTTTTTTTGATGATGTTAATTGAAATTACATACCATATTGAATAGGTTTTGCTTCGCCGTCTGTTGTCATAACAATAAGAGTAGAGGCAAAAGGTGCATCGCCACGAACCAGCCGCGCGATGCACCCCGCCAATTTTCACGTGATTGCCAGAGTCACAACCATCCAGATATCAGCCAAAACGCGCACGGACGCTGAAGGTCACGCTGGCAGGCTGGCCGGGAAGACCGTCACTGAACTGCTTGGAGCAGCCATAATTGCTCACCGCCTGTCCGGCGAACGGACCGCTGGTGAAATTCCCGCATGAAGAGGGGGAAATCTGGCGATATTTGTACTGCCAGTAGAACGTATTGAACAGGTTATAGACATTCACGTCGAAGTTCAGGGACTTGAGTGGCCCGGCATTCTTCAGGGGCATTTCGTAATTGAGATCAAGCGAGAAGATCATATAAGGCGCGATGCCGCCATGTGGGTCATACGTCGTGGAACCCGCCGTGGCATTATAATAGGCATAGCTTCCATAGCTGCCGATACCAGGAATCGGGCCGACATTCTCGCTGCCCGTCAGGTCATAGCTTGTATATTGATGCCCGGTATACTGTCCCTGAAAGCGTACATTGAAATCGTCGCCGTGACGGAACATGCTGCGTTTGTTGTAATCAATGCCGATCGTCGACAGCCATTGTGGTACACCGGTCACAGGGGAGCCGTTCGTCGCAATACCGAACTGATCTTCCTGAACCGAGATGGATTCCAGCGCCGTCGCCTTATAATGATCGCTGAGGTGAGAGAAATTGCCAAAGAGCTGGATCTGCGGCGTGACCTGATAGACCACCGACATTTCCTCGCCCTTCATGGCACGCTGTCCTGCGTTGGTATAAATTGACATGCCTGCATCGGGACCAGACTGATAATTGAACATGCCAAAGTCCCGATCAATCTTCTGATAGAAATAATCAATGGAGACAGTCAGGTTAGAGCGGTTATACTTGATACCACCTTCCGCCATATGAACGATGGAGGCGTTGGGCACACTTCCCATGACTTCGGGCGAAAAATCCGATGTCGGGGCATACAGGGCGGAATTCCCCCAACTTCCATACAATGACAGGCCCTTGGCCGCAGGCAGGACCTTATCAAGGTCATATGTCACGTTAATGAACGGCAGCCATTCACGATCCCATTTATGGGCGCTATAGGCACCGGTGCCACATCCGTATTGTTGGCAATATGCGCTAGATGCAAGGCCGGCTGGCACTGTCCCGCCATAGATCTTGCTGCCCGTCAGGCTGGACTGGGTTCCTTCGACCACAAAACCTGGCGTGATATGAAGGGTGTTCTTGAACAGGTCAATTTTATCCTGGAAATACCCCTGGTACATGACACGCTGCGGTCCCCCGTCATACCCGCTGATCAGGTTTGATGAGGTACGGGGAATATTTGATGTGCCCCATGCATATGTCGGGGAACTGTTGCCGGTTTCCTTTGCAATCAATGCGCCTACCTTGATGGTCTGCTGTATGCCCCACACTGTCGGGGGCGTAATCGTCAGGCGTGGACGGATGCCGTAGGTATCAGTGCGGGTATACGAAAGCTGCGCATTATATCCGCACGGGCTGGCCTGTCCGGCGGCACTCCACATATTTGCGACACTACTGGGACAGGCGGCGGAACCGGCGGGAAAACGTGATGCCCCGTCATAGGTATAGACCTGAGGGTCATAAAAGAGGTTCCCATACCCATACAATCCCTGCTCACCAAAACCTGCCGGGTTCTGGGCAAAGATGCTTGTGCCGGGCGGGTCATAGGCACCACTGCCCCCATTGGGCGCAAAAGCTGCGGGATTGGCATAGCTTTCCATGGTCGAATCAGAAAATTCGTAAAAACCTGTTACGCCCGCTGTAATATAATCATTGATATATTTATCATTTTTCAGGATCAGGGTAAAATAATCGTTGTTTTCTGAACTGAATGCCTGACTTGGGTCATAATTCGCATATTTCCCATATTCATTCAGATAGGCGATGGGCAATGGCTCTGCCACGAATTTCCCTGATCCGGTATTATACAGGGCCGTTAACTGGAACAATGACATGCCATCGTCATATGGCTTGTCAAAAGCAAATTCCATGTTGTTGTAACGCGCGGGGGTATGGTCGATATACCCACGTGTCTGCATGTTGGAATATTTGATCATCAGGCGCGGGGCATTGATCCCTTCACCCATCCAGCCATTGAGTTTGCCGCTATCGAACTGGAAGCCCTCGTTATAGGTGCCATAACTTCCAAGAGAGCCGAAAATATCAATCTGCCTTTTTTGCGCCGGGCGCAGGCTGTGATAATCAATGGTGCCACCAATCGTACCAAACGTCGTGGAGGCAGGGTAGGCGACACCAGGCATGATCGTCACGCCACTGATCTGATCAAGATTGAACCGCCCGCCGATGATGCTGTTGAGGTAGCCACCCGATCCCCCGTTCAGAAGATCCTGCATCGGCACGCCATCAAGGGTGGAGGCAACCTCTGACCCACGTGCACCACGGATGGACATGACCGGTTCATTATTACCGATCCCCTGTGAATAGACATTGACCGATGGGGCATCACGCAGGATGGAAACGATACTGCCCGTGATACCAGCCTGGCGGATATGATCTTCGCCCAGAACGGTCGCCGCACTTGGGGAATCTTTTTCACGCAGCAGGCGGCGCTGCGCCCGGACATAGATTTCCTCCATCTTGCTTTTCGGGCTGGCCACGGTCGTGCCCGCACCCTGTGCAGGTGTGGCAGCCGTCGGTGCGGTGGCAACCGGCGTTGCCTCTGCCTGGGGTACGGTCCGGGCAGGCGTCGTGGAGGTGGCGGATTGGGCATGATGCCCATGCGACGTGCCCCCTGACGCCGACGCCGGCGCCGACGCCGAAACCGCCGTCGCACTGTCCTGCGCGCGGACAGCATTACTGTAAAGCCCGGCGCATGTCGTCGCCATCAGGGCGACGGCCATCGTGGCTGACGGGTGCAGGACCCGATAGGCGCCGATGCTGCTTTTGTTCAAAGAGGCAGGTTCTCCCTGCTGCATTAACGTGCAATGCAGCAGGGGAATATTTATTTTCTTCATAGAGTTCCCCTTTGTGATGAGCCGATTCATGAACTATCGGTAATATCATTACAAAGGCGGAAACATCTGCGTTCAATACAAATATATAAAACTATAACATTAACTACTTTTAGTTGCCAAAAGACAACACAATGTAGTGTTATTATTTAAGTTTATATTTGTTTTTATTTAATGTTCCTCTCCTGCATCCATTCAGTCAGTTGCGTCCGCGCACGTGCATAAATCTCCGCATTGGACAGGATCTTGTCTGCTGCCTGTCGCGCCGAAATCAGGCTGCCACGCGAAGACGTGCTGGACGGATTACTCAACAATGCTTTGGCGATATCGGGATTCACCGTTTCTCCCGCAACTGCGGGCAACAGTTTTTCCTGCGACCATGGCGCCAGAAGTTTCCTGATGTCATCCTGATTTTCCAGAACAATATTCCAGACTTCGTCAGGATGTCCGCTTTCACGTGCGACAACCGCCAGCGATCTTACGATACGTCCGTTGGGAATGCTCCCGCTATAGGCGAAGGCAACCGTACGTCGTGTCAACGCCGTGTCATGTGATGCAGCCAGCGCGCCAAAGAAACGCAGCTTCTGTTCTGTATCCGGTGCCTTGCGGATGACATTTTCGATCTGGTCATATGTTTTGCCATCTGCTTCACGCCCTGCGATCGTGGCAACGGGATCAATCAGGCTGGCGGGCAGGGATTTAGAGGATTTCAGGTATTTTTCAAAACGTCCCTGCGCCTCGGTAATGATTGCGCGATCCCCGAACTGGCCCAATGCGTCGATCACCTTGGGACGCAGCAGGGTATCGGTAAAGGGTTCATCCGCACGCACATCCCAGCCAAGGCGCTGCATCTGTCCTTGAAGGATGGAACGGGCAAAATCGTGGAACCGTCCCTGCGCCGGCGTTCCCGTCATCATGACATCAAGGGCCTGCAGATGCGAAATTGTATCCTGCCAGACGGCGATATCAGCTTCCTGGGTGGCCGGAAGGTTGGCCACCAGTGACAGGTAATCCTTTAACGATGCCTGCCCGGACTGGAACATCGCAAACTCGTCACCCAGGATATTGGCACGGTCCGCCGGCCCGAAGGAAGCAAACTCCTTTTGCAGAAGCGCAAGGGATGCCGCGTCATAGCGGGTACGGTAATACCCATTTTCACCAAGGTTGATCTTGATCGCATGGTCACATCCCGCAATACGCAGGGTGGATGGGGCCTTGCCCAGCAGGATCTTGTGGACATCGCCACCAGCTGTTCCCGCAATGACCGGCACCTTCCACTTCAGCGCGGCTGCATGGGGATCATGGATGGTAAAGCGGCCCTGTGTCAGCGTCAGGACAGTTTCACCCGCCACACACCGGCGGGCAACATTGACCTGCGGGATTCCTGGCTGCTCGACAAAGCTACGCGCAACCGCGCCGATATCCTGACCCGAGGCATGCGACAGCGCGGCCCACAGGTCATCGCTGGTCGCATTGCCATAGGCATGGGCCTTCATGTAATCGCGCATGCCATCACGGAAACGGTCCTCGCCCAGCCAGTTTTCGACCATGCGGATCACCTGCTCACCCTTTTGGTAGCTGATCCGGTCAAATGCGCTGCTGGCCTCGCTTACGTCATGGATTGTCTGCTGGATGGGGTGGGTGGTGGATTGTGCATCCAGCGCCATCGCCGCTTCGCGATCGGAATGCTGGCGCGGCCAGATTTCCCATCCCGGATTGAAATGATTGGTGGCCTTGGTTTCCATCCACGAGGCAAAACCCTCGTTCAACCAGATGTCATTCCACCATCCCATGGTCACAAGGTCGCCTGACCACTGGTGCGCCATTTCATGTGCGACCACCAGGTACACCCATTCACGGGTTTCGGGGGAACTACGGCTTGGGTCAAACAGGACAGCGTCGTCAATGAACGTCATCGCCCCCCAGTTTTCCATGGCCCCCGCTTCGTAATTGCCGGGAATGGCCAGCAGGTCCAGCTTGGGCAGGGGATAGGGAACGCCAAAATACTGGTTATAATAAGGCAAGATGTCGGTTGCCGCGCCAAGCGCGTATTCACCGTTCTTCTGCTCCCCGCTGGGGGCGTAAACATTGATGGGTGTGTCACCCGCCTTGCCATGCACCGCACCAAGGTCGCCAGCCACCACGGCAAGGAGATAGCTGGACATACGTGGCGTGGTGGCAAAATTGACGTATTTCGTCCTTCCTGCCGCCTTTGTGACCGAGGTGACCGGCATGTTACTGACGGCGGTATAGGCGCGCGGCACACGCACGCTCAGTTGATAGGTCGCCTTCAGGCCCGGCTCGTCCCAGCTTGGGAACATGCGACGGGCATCGGCGACTTCGAACTGCGTCACCAGCATCCGCTTTTTCCGCCCCTTCGGATCACGGTAATCGTCATAATAGATACCGTTGGGGGTCTGGGGGATTGGCCCGGTATAGCGGATCGACAGCACATGCCGCCCCGCCGGAAGCTGCCCCGGGACAGGGACGCTCAACGTCGCGGTCTGGGCAGCCTCGTCTTGTGAAATCCGCAGGGCGGTGCCATCAACGCTTGCGGACTCAAGCTTCAGGCCCGCCTGATTCAATATGATCTGCCCCACCGGCTGTGTCACCGTCAGGTCGATATCTTCATGACCACTCAGTACGAGGGCCTTCATATCGGTATCGACACTGATACGATAGGCTGCGGGCACAACAGTCGTGGGCAATCCCCCCGGCGTCAGTTCGGGCGACGATGCATGGCCTGCTGCTATTGGTGCGGCGTGGGCGGCACCCCCTGCAAGCAGCGCCAGCACGGGAAGTGCCAGCATGGGCCGCATACGTGGCCCTGAAAACCTGCCTGAACCTTCGTCATCTGCAAAACGCACAATCATCCTCCGTTACGGAATGTTATTACCATTCCTGTCATAGCCACAAACCGTAACGGTTTCCTTTGTTGTTATGTAAAGTTAATGAAACAGCCAACGCAGGCATCGCACGCCGCCCACTGACCGGCCGCCATTGGGGCACCTCCACTGGTCCGCACCCATGGCGGGAAGGGAAGGGAAGGGGGCAGCCCCCAAGATGCAGTTTTTACACCCGATCCCGCACCAAGGTGTTTTTGGGCGTTCGGAACCGACCATTGCTATGATAAGGGCAATGCAACGATAACGCCCCATGGGCAACACTGGAGTGCAATGACATGAAACGGCTTTCCTGGCGGCACCTGCCGTCACTGGCAATCATGATTGCAGGCGTATCGTCAGGTGCGCTGGCTGAACGCTGCCTTGCGGCGGACACGCACGCTGCGACAAAGGCAACCGCGACGACCGATGCCTCCGCACTGATGGTACAGACCGGCAGCGATATTCCCGCCCATGTGGTTTTCCCCACCAGCGCGCGCAATTATGTCAAGCGTGACGTCATGATCCCGATGCGCGACGGTGTGAAGCTGCATACGGTCATCGTTATCCCCAAGGATGCATCTGGCGCGCCAATCCTGCTGACGCGCACCCCCTATCATGCCTCGGCGCGGGCGAACCGCATTCCTGATGCCCCCGACATCCGCTCCATCCTGCCTGAAGGCGACGATACGTTCGTCGAAGGCGGCTATATCCGGGTGTTTCAGGACATCCGTGGCAAGTACGGCTCCGAAGGGGATTACGTCATGACCCGCCCGCCGCGTGGTCCGCTGAACCCCACGAAAACGGATGAAACCACCGATGCGTGGGATACAATTGAATGGCTGGTCCATAACCTGCCCGAAAGCAATGGCCGCGTGGGCATGCTCGGCTCTTCTTACGAAGGTTATACGGTGGTCATGGCGCTGCTTGACCCACATCCGGCATTGAAGGTTGCCGCCCCCGAAAGCCCGATGGTCGATGGCTGGATGGGTGATGACTGGTATCATTATGGCGTGTTCCGTCAGGGTGGGCTTGATTATTTCACCATGCAGATGTCCGAACGCGCGGAAGGCCATGCCATCCCGCGTATCGACCATGACGATTACACCAATTTCCTGACCGCCGGTTCCGCCGGACAGTTCGCGCATAATGCGGGGCTGGACCAATTCCCGTGGTGGCAGCGCATGCTGGCCCATCCCGCCTACGACGCCTTCTGGCAGCAGCAGGCGCTTGATCACCTGCTGGCGCAGCGCAAGACAAGCGTCCCGACCTTATGGGAACAGGGATTGTGGGATCAGGAGGACATGTGGGGCGCCATCCATACATGGCAGGCCCTTCAGGCAACGGCCCCGACCGTGCCGAATGTCCTGGTCATGGGGCCATGGCGCCACAGCCAGGTCAATTATAACGGCTCCTCCCTGGGTCCGTTACAATGGAACGGCGATACCGCTTCGCAGTTCCGGCATGATGTGCTGCGCCCCTTCTTTGACCAGTACCTGCGGCCCGGTTCCGCCACCGTTCACCTGCCCGAAGCGATTATCTATAACACCGGCAAGAACCACTGGGACTATCTCGACCGCTGGCCACTGGCATGTGACGAACATTGTCCCCATTCGCTGCAACCTTTCTACCTCCATGCGGAACATGCCCTGTCGACCCGCCAGCCCACCCATGACGAACAGGCGTCGGATCATTACATCTCGGACCCGCAGCATCCGGTTCCCTTCCTGGCCCGTCCGTTCTCCTTTGTTTCAGATTCCGATCGCTGGAAGACGTGGCTGGTACAGGATCAGCGCTTTGCCGAAAGCCGTCCCGATGTCGTGACCTATGAAACCCCGGTCCTGACCGCGCCGGTCAAGGTCAGCGGCGTCCCGACGGCCGACATTTATGCCGCAACCACCGGGACGGATGCCGACTGGGTGGTAAAGGTCATTGACGTCAATCCGCCGACGACTGCCGACCGGCCTGAAATGGGCGGGTATGAACTGGCGGTGTCGATGGATATCTTCCGCGGACGTTACCGCCAGGGCTTTGACAAACCCACCGCCATCGTGCCGGGACAGCCGACGCGCTATCGCTTCACATTGCCGGCAGTCAATCATGTCTTTGAACCTGGACACCGGATCATGATCCAGATCCAGTCCAGCCAGTTCCCGTTATATGACCGCAACCCGCAGAAATTTGTCCCCAATATCCTGCAAGCCACCAAGGAGGACTATACGGTTGCCACGCAGGAAATCTATCACGACCACGCCCATCCTACGGCCGTATGGCTTCCGGTCGTGCCCTGAGTGCATGTGAATGCAGAGTTCAGACAGTGACGCCGACATGGAACCCATGTCGGCGTCTGGCAGGTCCGCCGCGTTCCGGGTCGTCCTTGCCATCGAGATATGGGAGCGGTTCGGGTTTTATGGCATGCAGGCGATCCTGCTGTTGTACATGGTCCAGAAACTGGGCATGCATGACACACAGGCCAACATGCTGTGGGGCAGTTTCGCGGCCATGACCTATGCCGCGCCGGTAGTGGGCGGATGGCTGGGTGATCAGGTGCTGGGGTCGCGACGGACAATGGTGATGGGCGCCATCATCCTTGCGACCGGCTACCTTCTGCTTGGGGGGATGACGGGCAACGCACATTCCCTGTTCCTCGGGATGGCCGTCATTGCGGTGGGAAACGGTTTTTTCAAACCCAACTCCTGCAACACGGTCAACCTGATCTATCGCGATCAGGAACAGAAGCTCGATGTGGCCTTTACGATATATTACATGTCGGTCAATATCGGCTCCACCTTCTCCCTTGTCCTGACACCATGGCTGCAACAGACATATGGTTGGGCCACGGCGTTCACATCATGTGGTGTTGGGCTGGTGCTGGGGATCGTGGCCTATTTCCTGCGCCGCCGCAGGCTGGATGGCATTGGCACGACGCCGGATTTCACACACGTCCCCCTGCGTCGCACCATCACGATCGCCGCGGCGACGCTGGCGGCCATCGCGGTCATCGCCCGCATCTTTGAATCCAATTCAATTCAGGGAATGCTGGTCATCGCGTCCGGCCTGACGATCATGGCGGCATGGATATTCCTGTATGTCCGCGCCGCACCGCATGAACGCCCCGGCCTGAAGATCATATATCTGCTGACATTTGAAGTTGCGCTCTACTTCGTCTTCTATCAGCAGATGGTGACGTCGCTGACATTATTTACCCTGCGCAACGTCAGCAAGGATTTCACCCTGTTCGGGCTGCATCTGTTTTCCATGTCGGCGGGCCAGTTCCAGGCGTTCAATCCCTTTTGGATCATGCTGGGCACCCCCATGCTGATCACGATATATAACTGGCTGGGACGCCGAAACGCAGATATCAGCATCGCCGGGAAATTCGTCATCGGCTTTGCCTGTGTCACCCTGTCATTCGTGATGTGGTGGATCAGCACGCGCCTGTGTGCGACCAATCAGGTCTCACCATGGTGGATGCTGTTCGGATATGCTCCCCTGTCGATCGGTGAACTGATGCTCAACAGCCTCGGGCTTGCCGCGATCGCCCGATATGTTCCCCAACGTATCAGCGCCTTCATGGCGGGCTGTTTTTATGTGCTGATCGGGTTTGCCATGTATGTCGGCAGCATGGTTGCCAATCTGGCGGCGATCGACAATGCGGGGGAAAGTGGTACTGATGCAGCACAGACGCTGGTGATCTATGGGACGCTGTTTCGTAACCTTGCCTTTGTGGCCGGGGCGGCAACCCTTGTATTCGCACTCCTGCTGCCACTGGTGCGGGGCTGGGAACGCGCGCGGCAAGCATAGGGGGCGCCTGACACTCACGTGGCGCCCTGAATATTTTTCCTAAATCCTATGAAAGATGCCGCCTTTTTCAAACAAGGCGACATCTGGATTACGGTCAGGCAGATGAACTAGAGCAGATCCTGTTTGAATGCGTGCATTCAAACAGGTGAAGATGCCCGTAAAAACAATAAACTGGAGCAGTTTCACCGAACCGGTTTTCGGTAAAAATGCTCTAGAGGCACAGCATACGGTCAAGGAATATCCGCGCCCGCGTGCTGCGCGGGGCCTCGAAAAAAGACGTGGCAGGGGTGGTTTCAAGTATCCTGCCACGATCCATAAAAACGATGCGATCGGCCACATGGCGGGCAAACCCCATTTCGTGGGTGACGAAAATGGCCGTGATACCTGCGGCACATAATTCATTGATGATGTTCATCACCCCACGGATGGCTTCCGGGTCAAGGGCGGCCGTCGGTTCGTCAAACAGCATGATCCGGGGCTGCATACATAATGCGCGTGCAATTGCCACGCGCTGCTGCTGTCCCCCGGAAAGCTGATGCGGATACATCTCCGCCTGTTCACTGATACCCACCTGCTCCAGAAAGCCGAGTGCAAGGGCACGCGCCTGCATCAGCGGCATATCGCGTACAAGCCGTGGGGCGAGGGTGCAATTATCAAGCACACTCAGGTGCGGAAACAGGTGATATGTCTGAAAAACCAGCCCCACCATACCCCGCAGCTTCACAAGGTCGGTCGTGCGGTCGATCACCTGCCCATCAATTGACAGGGTGCCACTGTCATGCACCTCTGTCTGGTTAAAACAGCGGATCAGGGTGGATTTACCCGCCCCAGAGGGGCCAAGGACAGCGATCTTCTCTCCTTTGAGGATATCAAGGTTGATATTGTCCAGCAGGTACATCTCCCCGCGTTTCCTGCATAATGCACGGGCCGCCACGACAATTGGCCGTGGCACCATCACGGGGTCGGAATCAACGTTCATGCGCACCTGCCCCATGGATCGGCCACCCAAGGCGATGTTCCATGATTTTCTGCAACATGATAAAAAACAGCACCATCAACAGGTAATAGACAAGAGCCGCCGCATAATATTCGCTGAATTCGAAACTCCGCGCGACCTCCACCTGCGCCACGGACAGAAGCTCGTGCAGTGAAATGACAGATGCAAGCGAGGTCGTCTTCAGCAGGGTAATAAAGTCATTGAGCGTGGGGGGCAGGGCAATGCGCAATGCCTGTGGGAAGACCACATGGCGATATGTCTGCCCCGTTCCCATTCCCAACGCACGTGCCGCCGCAATCTGCCCCGCATCCACCGCCACAAGGGCAGAGCGGTTGATTTCCGCCTGATAGGCACTCTCATTCAACGACAGGGATATCCACGCAGCAAGGAAGGGTGAAAACCATGCCTCCCTGAATATGGGACAGAACTGCGGCAATGCGTTCCATACAAACAGGAGCTGCAGCAGGGTTGGTACTGCGCGGAATATATAGATGTACAGGCCCAGCAGCGCACGTACAGGGCCCGGCTTCCCCCCAAGCCGCAGGGCGATGGGAATGGAAATGATGATGGCCGTCACATGCGACGCCAGTGCCAGCAGGAGTGTCACACCCGCACCACGAAGAAATGCCCCCGATGCCAGCGCACGGAAAAAATCCCCCCATGCAAAGGTGATGACAGGCCCTGCTGTCAGGTCCGTGGCACCGACCGGGTTGATCGACCACCTGCGCGCAATGGCATTGATCTGCCCATTGGCAGACAAAACGGCAATCGCATGCCGCAGGGCCTCATGGTCCTGCGCGTCCTTGCGCATATATAGGGCAAACTGCCGATAATCCGTATCATCGGTACGCAGGATGACATGCACCCTGCCATGAAGCTGCTTCTGGCGAAAATATATCTCCACATCCTGGCTGATGAAGGCAAAATCCCGCCCCAGCAGAACCTGCTGCACCACGTTTTCCTCGGTGGGGTACTGCTGGATTTCAATGGGCGCTCGATGCTGCGCCACAAGCTGCTCATTCAGATGCTCGACCATGGCGGTGTAACTGGTGCCCGCCTGCACGGCAATACGCCGGCCCGACAGGTCGGACATACGATCTATCGGTGGCGTCGTCGCCGGTGCGACAACCACCAGCGCCGTATCCAGATAGGGAACCGCATCAAAACTCCGCTCCCGACTGGGCAGGCGCGTAACCCCGCTTGCGACAAGCCCGCACCTGCCCGCCACGAGGGATGGGAGCAGCCCCACGAAATCCATGGAGGATACCTCCAGCCGTACATGCCAGTATCCCGCCAGCGCACGGGCAAGGTCGATATCCACACCGGAGGGCATGTCCGTATCACCCCCCGCATGTTTCATGAAAGTCATGGGCGGCAGCGTGGGATTGGTACAGACGTTCAGGACGCCATCATGGATAAATCCCGGCACAGGGGACGATTGCGCCCGGAGCAGGCACCCGGGAAAAAACAACAAAAGAAGACAGAAACAAACGAACTGAAGGCCCGTAACTGCATGAGGGGTGGAAGATCTCAATATGAGTCTTCCAGTATCGTGCGGAATGTTTCGATCATCATACTTGTATCGGGGGACGGGCGCACCAGGAAATGAAAGCTGGTCATCAGACGCAGGCTGTCGGGCGCGATCTGGCGCAACAGCCCGTCATCAACCAGGGGCCGGGCATATGCCTCTGGCAGGAAACCAATATAATTCCCCGAAAGAATCAGCAGGGCACGGGCATCCACGTTTTCCGCGCCAGCACAAAACGTCATCTGCCCCCTGATCCGATCCCATGCGGCAGAAGAAACCGCGCTGGAAACCTCGATCATGCGCTGCTGTTTCAGGATATCAAACGTAATGTCCGCTTCTTCCACCCGTGCCAGTGGATGCGTCATGGCGCAGTACAGACCAAGGGATTCCGTAAACAGCGCCGTACTTTGCATATCCGGCCGATGATGCCCATGCAGCACGATGCCCGCCGTGGCGCGCCCGTCAAGCACCGCAAGTTCCACTTCACGCGGGGATGCGGAACACATGTTCATGAAAACCGCGGGATGGCGCGCGGTAAAGGTCTTGATGGCGCGTATGACCGCCGTTTCGCCGTGAATCAGGATATTATCTGGCATATACAGCGAAAAACGTCCCGACAGGATACCGCTTGCTGTATTGATGCGCTGCTGGAAACGCTCGATATCCGTCAGCAACTCCTCCGTGGCCTCCAGCACCATGCGCCCTTCACCCGTCAGGGCAAAGCCGCTGCGCCCACGCTGGCACAGCTTGATGTTGAGGCGGCTTTCCAGGGCAGAGATATCAATGCTGATGGAAGATTTGCTTTTGCCCAGCGCGATTTCGGCTGCGGAGAATCCGCCGCGTTCGGCAACGGTGCGAAAGACACGCAGCAGCCTGAGGTCCACTTCGGCCACCTGGCCACGGAAACCACCACCCCGGCGTCGGCCCGCGGCCATCCGCTTTGTGGATGGCAGGGAAGGGGAGGAAAGGGTCATTGATGGGGCTGTCATGTGCGTCGGGGTCCGTCCATGGTGCCTGCGGGATAACGCTCAGGATGTCTTCAGTCAGATGGATATGACTGGCAAAGTCCGCTGATCGTTACTTGCCCGCTCCAGATTGTCCAGAGAATGCAACAATATGTGTCTGCGCACAAACAGGTTTTTTGATTGCGTGTGGTTAATAAAAAACCAAAGTGAACTCTGTATCATTCCTATCCCGTCATATCTGCCGCATTGCTACGCTGCTGTCTTTCCCTGCGATGCGGGGGTGCTTTTATCTGCGGGATTGTGACGTAATGAATACAAACCACTGGTTCATAGACAGCGAAAGCGGCGATCTGGCCGATGTGCTGTTGTGCCGGCCGGAACATTATTCATGGATACCAAGCAACGATATCGCGATTCAGACGCTGGCCCGTGGCCAGCGCACCAATCATGCGGACATGCTGTCACAGTTTGAAGAGCTGGTAGACGCCCTGCGCATGGCGGACGTCAACTGCCATTTCCTGACGCCACAGCCCGGCATGCCGTACGAGGTATATACCCGTGACAGTTCACAGACCACGCCATTCGGCACGGTCATTACCCGTCTGGCGCGTCCCGAACGCCGCGCGGAAGAAGGACCGGTGCGGCAGTTCCATGCGTCGGGTGAAGTCTGGAAAACCTGCACCCAGGGCCATATCGAAGGCGGCGACATACATTTCATACGTCCTGGCCTGCTGGTTGTGGGCGTAAGCGGTGGGCGCACCGACGAAGTCGGCGCCCGGCAGTTCACAGACTGGTTCACGCAAGAAGGCTGGACCTGCCGCCTGATCCGATTCCCGGCACATTTCCTGCATCTGGATGTCATCTTTACAATGATCAATGATGATACGGCCATCGCCGTCACTGATGTCCTGCCTGATGCCGACCTCGCATGGTTGCGGGCGCAGGGCATACGCCTGCTGTCCGTCACTTATAAGGAAGCAATGGAGGGCATGGGATGCAATGTCCTCGCCCTTGGGAAGGGACGGGTCATCAGCCCGCATCACAGCACGCGAATCAACCAGATGATACGTGCGGAAGGGATGGAGGTCCTGACACCACATCTTGACCAGTTTTCGCGCGGCGGGGGCAGCGTGCATTGCATGACGATGCCCCTGCGCCGGGCCTCCATCGGGGGCTGAGCATCCCACGCGACCATGTTCATAAGGCAACACCCGCGATGGCAACATGATCATTACGATATGTTTTTCATAATGGAACTTGATCGTAACGAATAACCCTGCATGATGCGTATTCATAATGATGGCCGTGGAATGTCGCGTGCCATCACCCTGATATAACGAGGAACGCATATATGAATACGGATGCGACTTTGTCGGCTGACGCCCAACGCGACCTGTTGCAGCGGGGATATTCGCGTCGGCAGTTTGGCCGGATCGGGGCGCTTCTGGGCACGGGCCTTGCGCTGGCGTCCCTGCCGGGACGGATCGCGCAGGCACGCGGGGTTGTGGCGTCGGCAGGCGATAACGCAGGCAAGGTGCTGATTGACAGCAACGAATGGTGGACCGGCCCCATGGAAGAAGGCGTCCGTGCCGGCGTCGCCATGGTGGCGCAGGGAAATCGTTACTGGCCCAACGGCAACCGTCAGGCACTGATCAAGGCTGTGGCCGAGATCGAGGGCGTACCGGCTGACCATATCATGCCATGGCCGGGATCTGGTGATCCGCTATGTCGCACCATCGTGACGTTCTGTTCACCGCAACGCGGGCTTGTCACGCTGGACCCGACCTATGAACCCTCATGGGAAACGGCCGAATGGCTGAAGGTCCCGCTGGCGAAGGTTCCTCTGCGGCGCGAAAAACACTGGAAAACGGATGTACGCGCCATGCTGGCGGCCGATCCGAACGCAGGTGTTTATTATATCTGCTCGCCAAACAATCCCACCGGCACGGTGACACCCATCGAAGATATCGAATGGCTGCTTGCCCATAAACCGGCAGGGTCGATCATCCTGGTGGATGAAGCGTATATCCATTTTTCGGGCACACGCAGCGCCGCCTCCCTTGTGGCAGCGGGCAAGGATGTGATCGTATTGCGCACATTCTCCAAACTATTTGGCATGGCAGGACTGCGCCTTGGCCTCAGTATGGGGCGTCCTGACCTGCTGGAAAAAATGATGCGCTATGACGGGTTTTCACAATCCTTCATGCTCTCCACCGTGGCACTTGCAACCGGACTTGCCAGTGTCACGCGCGCGCAGGAAATCGTCCAGCGTCGCAATCAGATGATTGCCAATCGGGAAATGACATTCGCACACCTGCGCCAGCGTGGGATCTCCTATATCCCCAGTATGGCGAACATGTTCATCGTTGACTGGAAACGCCCGGCCAAACCCGTGCGGGAAGCATTTGCAAAACAGGGTGTCCTTATCGGGCGTAACTGGCCCATATGGCCAAACTGTTCACGCATCACCGTAGGATCCGAAAGTGACATGCAAAGTTTCTGCAAGGCGCTCGATGTTGTCATCGCCTAATTCCACCATCACGGGGAACATGCCCGACGGTTCCCCCCATACACCACCATCACCCCGGTCAACCGTCACGGAACAGGCGCTGCGCCGCGAACTTGCCGCGGCCTATCGCCTGGTGGCGCATTTCGGGATGACCGACCTTGTCTATACCCATCTGTCGGCACGACTGCCGGGGGTGCGACATGCCTATCTGGTCAACCCGTATGGTTTCCTGTTTGAGGAAATAACCGCATCTTCACTGGTCACGGTCGATGCCGACGGCCATCCCCGCCAGCCAACCGCACATCCCATAAACCCGGCGGGGTTTGTGATTCATTCCGCCATCCATCGTGCCCGGCCTGATGCCGCATGCGTCATACATACCCACACCATCGCGGGCATGGCGGTTGCGGCACAGGATCGCAAGATCCTGCCCATCAACCAGATCAGCATGGAATTCCATGACCGCATCGGTTTCCATGCCTATGAGGGGCTGGCTGCGGAAGACAACCTGAGTGAACGCGAACGTCTTGTCCGCGACCTGGGGCAGAACCATGGACTGATCCTGCAAAATCATGGGCTGTTGACCGTGGGACGCACGGTGGCGGAATGTTTTTACCGCATGTACTACCTTGAACAGGCCTGCCGTATCCAGGTCGCGGCCCAGTCCACCGGCACATCGCTGCATTTCCCATCCCCCGCCAGCATCCTGCGCGCACGCCAGCAGTTCGAAGATGATACAGACCAGGGGCAACTGATATGGCAGGCGCTGCTTCGCAAACTCGACCGCGAACAGCCGGACTACCAGACCTGACCCCCTGACCATAAGGTTACGGATGGGGATGGATGTCCCATCCGCATCCGACTGCGTCCCCTGACATTTTCCAACAGGCCAATTTTAACGACTGCCCTGTGCCATGGGTTCCCCGCGCTCGCGGCATTGTAATCTCTATGCTATGAAAAATTGTCGTCACTACAAGATATAGCCTATTGCATATTTTGTAGCAGTGACGTTGAATGATGTGGCGACAAAGTTTTCAGGCAGGTTCCCATGTCCACTCCCCCCACCACGCCGCCCACGACACATGCCTGGCGTTTCACACGACAGGGAGCCGACAGCAGGAGCCTGCCGGAAGTCCATTCCAGCATTCACGTCCCCAACAGCAGCGCCCTGTGGTGGCGTCGTTTCCTTGCCTTCATCGGTCCCGGATACATGATATCGGTTGGGTATATGGACCCGGGCAACTGGGCCACCGACCTGCAGGGCGGATCGCAGTTCGGTTATCACCTGTTATGGGTAATCATGCTGTCGAACCTGATGGCGATCGTGCTTCAGGCCCTCGCGGCGCGATTGGGGATCGTAACCGGCCGGGACCTTGCACAGGCATGCCGGGACCATTTTTCGCCGGTGGTCAGTTACGCCCTGTGGGTGTCATGTGAACTGGCGATCATCGCGTGTGACCTGGCAGAGGTGATCGGAACCGCAGTCGCGCTGCAACTCCTTTTTGGCCTTCCGCTGATCGGGGGATGCGTGGTGTCCATCGCGGACGCCTTTATCGTCCTGCTGCTGATGCAGCGCGGCTTTCGCTATCTTGAGGCCTTTATAATCGGGCTCCTGATTATCATCGCAGGCTGTTTCGTGGTGCAGATCATCGCAGCCGTCCCCTCGATTTCCGCGATGCTGCATGGCTTCGTGCCCACAACGCAGATCCTGACCGACCCGTCCATGCTGTATATCGCCATCGGCATCATCGGGGCGACGGTCATGCCCCATAACCTTTATCTGCATTCATCCATCGTCCAGACCCGTGCATTCGAACGCACCCCGACCGGGCAGCGCGACGCCATCAAGTGGTCCACACTCGACAGCACGATTGCCCTTGTGCTGGCGCTGTTCATCAATGCTGCGATCCTGATCGTGGCGGCAGCGGCATTCCATGGCAGCGGCCATCAGGACGTGGCCGAAATCTCGGATGCCTACCGTCTGCTGTCGCCCGTGCTGGGGGTGGCGATCGCCTCGACCCTGTTTGCTACAGCCCTGCTGGCAGCGGGCATGAACTCGACAATAACCGGGACACTGGCGGGACAGATCATTATGGAAGGGTTCCTTCACCTGTCCCTTCCTGCGTGGGCGCGTCGCCTGCTGACACGTGGCCTTGCGGTCATTCCTGTCCTGTTCGTCACGCTGTTTTATGGCGAACATGGCGTGGGGGAACTGCTGATGTTCAGCCAGGTTATCTTGTCCATGCAGTTGCCGTTCGCGGTCATCCCGTTGGTGATGTTCGTATCAGACCGTGAAAAAATGGGGGAATTCACGATTTCGCCCGTCATGAAGGTCCTGGCATGGGTCATAGCCACCATCATCCTTGTCCTTAATTTCAAGCTGCTGTGGGACACCGTGACGTCTGCATCCTGAGTGAGATCAGCACGTCACGCCACACCATTCGTGCAAAGAGGGAACATGACAGGCCTATCCCATACGGCGGCCCCACCAGCGCAGGTGCATCTTGGCGCCCGACACACAGCGCCAGATTATTATATGGGCCGCCTTGTCATCATCGTCATGGCAATCGCGTGCATGACTCTGTTTTTCATCCTTCAATAACGCCGCGATCTGGCCACGCCACACAGGCATATGCATCAAAACGCATGCCTTCTTCTGGACGTGCGCGCGCATGTCGATTATTTTCCGGCATATGCCGGAGCCGGTTGCGCATCTGCTCCTGAAACGCGAATGAGACGGAAGAGCTGATGCCAGGCAAATCGTACGACCTTGTTTTAAAAAACGGGACTGTCGTCCTTCCCGATCAGACCGTGATGACGGATATTTTCGTCCACAATGGGCGCATTGCACAAATCGGCGGCACCGGGAATGCGCAACGTACGCTGCAATGTGATGGCCTGACCATCCTTCCTGGGGTGATCGACACGCAGGTCCATTTCCGCGAACCCGGCCCCGGTGATGCAGAAGACCTGGAATCCGGCAGTCGTGCGGCCGTGCTGGGCGGGGTAACGGGGGTGTTCGAAATGCCCAATACCCGTCCCCCCACCGATACCCCCGACGCCGTCACTGACAAGCTGGCCCGCGCACGGGGACGGATGTGGTGCGAACACGCGTTTTATGTGGGGGCCACAACTGACAACGCGGAACAGTGCGGGGAACTGGAAAAACTGCCGGGCACGGCGGGGATCAAGATTTTCATGGGTTCGTCCACCGGCAGCCTTCTGGTCTCTGACGATCGCATCCTTGAACGCGTCCTGCGTTCTGGCTCCCGCCGTGTTGCGATCCATGCAGAGGACGAAGACCGGCTGCTTGAACGGGTTAACCATCGCGTAGCGGGGGATCCGTCCTCCCATCCTGTCTGGCGGGACGAGGAAACGGCAATGCGGGCGACACAACGCATCGTCGCCCTGGCGCGCAAGACAGGCCGACGTATCCATGTCCTGCATGTCACGACGCCGGCGGAACTGGAATTCCTTGCTGCGAACAAGGATATTGCAAGCTGCGAGGTCACGCCGCAGCATCTGACCCTCGCGGCGGAGGACGCCTATCCCGAACTCGGCACGCTGGCACAGATGAACCCGCCGATCCGCAACCGTGCGGCGCGCGATGGTCTGTGGCACTGGATGGGGCAGGGGGTTCCTGACATCATCGGGTCCGACCACGCCCCCCACACCATAACGGCAAAAGAGCGATCCTATCCCGACTCCCCATCAGGGATGCCTGGGGTGCAGACGCTGCTGCCCCTTATGCTGGACCATGTTGCCCATGGGCGCCTGACACTGCGCAAGGTTGTGGACATGACCTCCGCCGGTCCACAGCGCCTGTTCGGGCTGGTGCGAAAGGGACGGATCGCCGTTGGTTATGACGCCGATTTTTCGATTGTTGATCCACAGGCCCGGTGGGAAATCAGGCAGGACTGGCTGGCATCACGATGTGGATGGTCTCCCTTTGTCGGTCGTACACTGACGGGTCGCCCCGTTGGCACCATTATCCGTGGCAATACCGTCATGTGGGAAGGGGAGTTGCCGGGCAAGGCAATCGGCCAGCCCTTCCGCTTTGACGCAACAGACCGGCCCCCGACAGTAAAATAGGACTGTATGATCTCGTACGGGGAACCTGGTGCTTATATCCGGCGCTTAGGTATAAAGCAGGTTAATCGCCTAAAATACAAAACCTATAATTTTATCAGTTTTTTCAATAAGTTCTTTTCAAGGTGACTCTGAAGACGGATTTGGGATGGTATGTAGATAATAGAATTACAGACCTGTACTCCTTTGATTTTCGCAACACACCACAATCCCACAGGATCACCCAACCGTCATGCCGGAAGCTACATGCAGATAAGTTCACGTGCGGCTGTGGCATTCCTGATTACATGCAGCCTGACGTCCCCGGGACATGCACAACCCGTTTCGCCTGACATCGCACAGGAAATGAATGACCTACGCTCGGCGATAAAAACGGAACTTGGGTCACAGGCCGTGCATCTCAACAGCAACCTGACCGACAAAGATCTTGCGCAGGCGAAACAGATTCTCGATGGGACGCATCTCTGGCCGGATACACCGCAGATCATACTGGTCGTGGACCGTTCCGAACGGGTGCAGCGATTGTGGATTGCCGTGGGGGGAGGGGAGCTTGAAAAGCTGACCGCGCTGGGTTCGGTCCGTGTCAGTACGGGACGTCCCGGCCGAACGGAGCATTTTCGTACCCCCGTTGGGGTCTTCATAAATGACGGGCAGATCTATGGTTATCGCGCGCAGGGAACGAAAAACGAATTCGGCGTGCGTGGAAATGGTAACAAAGGCATGCGCGTATGGGACTTTGGCTGGCAAACGACCGAGGACTGGCGCAAAAAGGACACGGTCGCGGTCGTGCGGCTGGAAATGCATGCAACCGATCCCGACCTGTTGGAAGGGCGTCTGGGCCGATCAGATTCCGAAGGCTGCATCCGCATTCCCTCGCGCTTTAATACGTTCCTTGACCATCATGGCCTGATTGATCGCGACCTCGATCATCTGATCCATGACGGACAGAATGCACGCGCCCTCCAGGCGCTGCTTGGCGCAAGCCACGATCCTGCCCCCCTTGCTGGGGACAGGGTGGTTGTGATCGATTCATCACAAACAGATGCGCAACTTTCGGACCCGGAACGGGCACGGAAGATACAAGATGATTTTGCAAAATTCCTTGCACAATCACAAAATCCCAATCCCAATCCCAATCCCAATCCCAATCCCAATCCCAATCCCAATCCCAATCCCAATTCTGCTCCTGCTCCTGCTCCTGCTCCTGCTCCTGCTCCTGCTCCTGCTCAAGGAGAACCTGCAGCGGAAGATACGACAACCCTATAATCCATATATTCTGAGTATTTCGTATATTTTTAAATTTACATATCCAATTAATATACCACATAATTTATATAATACTTAAGTATATGCACTTCACATCCAATTAAATATATATAATGAATCTATAGCATTCATAATGCATGCGGCAGCGACAGTAATTATGAATCCTACGGACTGATCGACCAGTGAATGCGAGATGATATTCTCCCGACCATTCCATCCAGAAGCCATAGGAATACGTAAAGGGAATAGACTTTCTCCACTACGGCGCATGGAAAACACAGCCCGCAGGTTTTGTAACAGGCCCAGATTATCGCCCAGATACCGATAAACTGAAAACCACTTTACCATGCCGCCATTCCGCTCACTTCAATCATCATCCCACTTCACCGATGACATGACCTGATCTGCTGGTGAAAAAAATCATCAGCTTCGGTCATGGCATGCGCCGAAATCTTCGGTGACAGATGATCAAATGCTTCATGGGCATAGGCGAATTCATGCGCCACCAACTGATCCAGCACGGCAGGCATCCTGACCAGGCGTGTTTCACGCGTTTGCGCCTTGGCACGGATCAGATCATCAATGATTTCGACTGTGCCATGTTCAAGTTCGCATTCACGCAGCAGGGAAGGAAAGTGCATCGGCACGACATTTTCCGCCGGATGCAGACGTAACCAACGCAGGGCAATCGCCGGACGCAGCGCATAAAACAGTTTCTTCAGCCGCATGTCCTGCCCCTGTCCGTTGCAATTCCAGTTATATTGTTTCTCGCCCAGATGCAGGTAGTGCCGTGCAACAAGGGGACGGCTACAGACCCGATGCGCCAGGGCCATGAACTGTGTCTGGAAGGCCGTGTCCATCCCATAGATAATGGGAGAAGACAGCCACTCCATGACCACCACATTTCCCTTCAGCAACAGGCGGACAGCCTTGGCCAGATCCCAGCCATTGACATCAAGTTCCTGCGTGAGCGGGATTTCGATGACATCACGCACGGGCCACAATGACAGATACTGCGCCATTGGCCTGATGAAGATGAACCGGCAATCATAATCACTGTCGAGGGAGGGAAAGCCCCATGCACGACTACCGCTTTCAATCGCCAGCGGGATGACGACGTCATGCTCCGCCCGGATCGTCGCAAGCGTCCGGTCGATATCCGTCAATGCGGTCTTACAGAAACTTTCGGGGATGGAGCGAAGCCATTCCTGTGCTTGCGTCATGTTCATCAGGCCAGTTCTGTATTTTCAATATATCTTTTCGGGTCAGGCGCACATCCTGCGCGCCAACGCGTGGTCCGGCAGGGGAGGCACGTCGTCGTCAGTATCCTAACATTATATTTCGCCATATGTTTTTGAATATAAATAACCGATATCCCCGGTTCAGGTATCATCGTCTGTCTTATATGCATTTGCCCACAGTTGGGTGGATGACAATCGCCATTTTCATATTACAGTTGCAATGACACCAGTATGAAAGAGGCCATTCATGCAGATCACGGCAATCAGTGATATCGATGGACAGTGTAGCCGCAGGGGCGCTGACATCCTGCTCGAAATTCTTGAAAGTGAGGGCGTCAAATATATCTTTGGCAATCCCGGCACGACGGAACTTCCGCTGATTGACGCCCTGCAGAAACGTCCGGACCTGCAATATGTGCTGGCCCTGCAGGAAGCCAGTGCTGTCGCCATGGCTGATGGTTATGCGCAGGCGGCGGGACGGCCGGGATTTTTGAACCTGCATACGGCAGGTGGTCTGGGCCATGGCATGGGAAACCTCCTCAACGCCAGCGTGTCGCAAACCCCCCTGGTTGTAACGGCAGGACAGCAGGATTCCCGCCATACCATCTCCGACCCCCTTCTGTTCGGGGATCTGGTCAGCATCGCCACCCCGGCCGTCAAGTGGGCGCAGGAAGTCATGCATGCCGATCAACTGCCGGTGTTGGTCCACCGTGCTTTCAATGACGCCATGGCGGCCCCGACCGGGCCTGTCTTCTTGTCATTACCCATGGATGTCATGGAGGAAATGAGTACCGTTTCCGCAGCCCCCCCATCGCGGATCGAACGTTGCTCCATCGCTGGCGGCCTGCCGGAACTGGCGCGGCACCTGGCGCAGATCGCACCAGGACGGCTGGGAATTATCGCAGGGGACGAAGTTCACGCCGCGGGGGCTGCGGCACAGGTGGCCGCCGTGGCGGAACTTCTGGGGGCACCGGTCTTCGGCTCCTCATGGCCGTCACGTGTTCCCTTTGCAACATCCCATCCCTTGTGGGAAGGCAACCTGCCAACACGGGCCACGGATATCGCGGCAAAGCTGGGAGATTATGATGCGATCTTTGCACTGGGTGGCAAATCGCTGATTACCATCCTGTATTCCGAAGGGTCTGCCGTGCCGCCGGGGTGCGCGATCTATCAGGTCTCCGCAGACATCGGGGATCTTGGGCGCACATTTTACACGCCACTATCGCTGGTGGGACATATCCGCGCCTCGCTCGAAGCGTTCCTGCCTTTGCTGGCCAAGGAGATCGAGGGGCGTCAGGATGTCTACGCCTCTGCGCGGGAAAAGGTCACGGCGCGTAACCGTGATCGCCGGAACGCGGCATTATCCATTGCACGACACAGGATGGAAGACCCCGTCATCGCGCCATGTGTCGCAGCCTATGAGGCCGTGCGCGCCATCGGGCCAGACATTGCCATCGTTGATGAAGCCATCGCCACCTCATCACACGTGCGCTCCTTCCTCAACAGCGACTGGCCCGCACAGTACTCCTTCCTGCGCGGCGGTGCGCTGGGCTGGGGGATGCCGGCCGCCGTGGGCGCATCGCTTGGTCTGGGGCGTGAACCTGTCGTCTGCCTGGTGGGGGATGGGGCCTCTCTTTACTCCCCGCAGGCAATCTGGACCGCAGCGCATGAGAAGCTGCCGGTGACTTTCGTCATCATGAACAATCAGGAATATAATGTCCTGAAGGGCTTCATGCGGGGACAAACGCACTACGTCTCCACCCGTAACGGCAATTACCTTGCCATGGACCTGAACGACCCGGTCATAGATTATCAGGCGATGGCTACATCCTATGGCCTGTCGGCATGCAGGATTACGCGGGCAACCGATATCGCCGCCGCCATTCAGGCAGGGATCGCATCGGGTCGCGCCAATGTGGTGGAAATCATGATCCGGGCTGAATAACCATGACATGATAACCATGACATGGGGGGGCAGGTGCTGCATGCCGCCCCATACCGGGCCACAGGATGCCATTTGATACGCCAAACCCCTTAATCCTGTTGGGTAATACGGGATATCCCCGATATGATGGAAGGCAGCTATTTGAAAAATAGGCTTTCCATGGATTGTGAAATCCCCCATTGCGTTATCAGCATGGCATATCGGGCGACCTGGACACCGCCAGAAGAGGTGATGACAGCCATTTCCAGTCGCGTGAAAGCCGCGCCACACGCGGGTTGCGCAAGGAGATTGTAAGCTGCTTCACCACATGGAATACCTGTTCCAGCATTATGGATATGGCGTAATCACCCTGATCGTCATGCTGGAAAGCATGGGATTGCCCCTGCCGGCGGAAACGCTGATCATCTCCGCCTCGCTCTATTGTGCGGCGACGCATCACATGGATATCGGCTGGGTTGCCGTGGCGGCCATCGTGGGCGCGATCATCGGCGATAATATCGGCTATATCATCGGGCGCATGGTCGGAATACCATTGCTGCAACGCTATGGCGCGCGGATCGGCATGACCCCGGATCGCCTGTTGCTTGGCCGGTTCCTGTTCCGTCGCCATGGCAGTGAAATTGTGTTCTTTGGCCGTTTCATCGCTGTGGTCCGTGTGTTCGTGGCCCTGCTGGCCGGTGCGAATCACATGACGTGGCCACGTTTCATGATCTTCAACGCGGCAGGCGGCATCTGCTGGGCTGGTGGCTATGCCATGCTGAGCTACTATCTCGGTCACAAGATCATGCAGCTTTCCGGTCCCGCCAGTGTCATCGGGGCCGTAACTGTTGTCATCGGGGTGGGAGGATGCGCCATTTTCCTACGCCGCAACGAAAAGCGGCTGACGGATAAGGCATTGCAGGAAGCCCGCCAGGACATGACTGACGACACCCAGAAAAATCCTTCGCAAAAGATACCGTGAAAATACCGATTACGATTTATCTTCGACGTCATGATGACTTTATGTTACCTCAGGTAACATGAGCCAGATGCATATCAGGTTGAAAATAATCACAATCTTATCGTTCGCGAGACTCTTATGACGGCTCCGTTTCCACCGGCTTCAACACAACATCCGCTGGCGGTCATTACCGGCGGGGCAGGGGGGATCGGTCGCCTTGTCATCGAAGGTCTGCTGACTGCCGGATACCATGTAATTGCGTTGACGCGACAGGGGAGTGTCCCGACACTGGAACACTCCCCCGGCATCACCAACATCCGCTGTGACCTTGGGGACCCGCAGGCCATCGGATTGGCGACGGACCGGATCAGGTCATTTGGCGCCCCCGTACGGGCACTCATCCACTGTGCGGGGGTCATCGTACCGCAGACCGTCTCCGACCTTGATGACGGGGCAATCAGGGAACAGGTGACGGTCAACCTGCAAACCCCCATCATGCTGACGACACGACTGCTGGACCTGGTGCCACGGGGCGGCCATATCGTCTTTGTCAATTCTATGGCTGCGATCGTTCCCCTGGGGGGGAGCAGTGTCTATGCCGCCACGAAATTCGGGCTGCGTGGCTTTGCCCTTTCCCTGCGGGAGGAGGTCCGGTCACGCGGCATCCATGTTTCCTCCATTTTCCCTGGGGCCGTGGATACGCCCATGCTGCAGAGGGAAATGCAAAATGGAGGGTCTGCCCTTAATTTCGTGACCTTACCAGTACCACCACAACACATCGCGACACTGATCCTGCGCGCCCTGCGTCAGCGGAGCCGGGATGTGTTCGTCCCTTCATCTGACGGGATTTTTGGCCAGCTTCTACTGATTTTTCCCGCCATCTGGCAGAAACTTCTGCCGGTCATGCTATGGATGGGGGAAAAAGGGCGGCGCAAATACCTGCGTGAACGCAAGGATGAAACGACCCCAACCTAAAAACCCCCAATCATGACATGAAGGCGGGGATCAGGCGATAACATCGATCATGCGCCGCACGGCATAGATATGGGTGGATGCCCCCAGAACCACCATGACGTGCCACAGCGCGTTGGAGAAAGGCAGCTTTTCGTAATTATAAAACAGCGTGCCAATCGAATAAAAAACAAGGCCAAGAATAATCAGGACAAGCACCTGCCACGGCAGGTGCCAGAAAACCGGATCTGGACACAAGAAAAACATCCATGCAACCACCAGATAGGGAAGGACCTGATATTTCTGGCTTTTTTCAAACCAGAACAGCTTCATCCCCATACCGGCAAAGGCCACGATCCATAACAGCACGCAGAAGTAGAAGCTGCGCCATCCATGCCCCCCGATAACGATGAAGGGCGTGTAGGTACTGGCAATAGCGACAAAGATCATGGCCTGATCAACCCGCTGCAACCCGCCCTTGATGCGACAGCCCGGACAGAAATTATATGCTGCCGAGCATATGCATACGAGGATCAGGCAGGTGCCATAAAGAACAACCGACTGCCGCACCATCCAAGTGGCAGTATGCGGCACCGAGACCCCCAACCATCCTGCACCGGCAATCATGACGGCCACCCCGACGACATGCACGATAAGGTCAGCAACACGTTCAAGCAGGGTGTAAGAGGGGAAGCGGGCTTTTATACTCATACCCGGCATTATATCGCAAATATCCCTCATCCGTGGACGCGGCAGCCATGCAGCACATGAATGAGAAAAAGTATGATCCTGTTGAAAATGATTATTCCCGGGCATTCCTGATTGGGCGGTGATATGTCTTTTCAGCTCGGCATGATCCGAAAGGCTGGTTGGAAAATTTGTGGCCAGTAACCTACTCGGGCATGTTGGAAATATCGCACATTGATGATCGCGACCGCGAGATGAATCATGGCAGCGAACGGCCTGTCAATCTTCTCGCGCTACCTGACGATGCACTCGAACTCCCTGAGCTTGCAGAAGCAAGCTCTCGATGAGAATGGAATGCTTTGGACAGGAGTTTATCGCGTTGAACACATACGGCATCATCTGGTCAGTGGATCATTGAGCGCCCTGCCGGCCAAAATTCATTTTGAATTCGCATTAAAAAGTAAATTCAAAATGAAATTTATTCTTAATTATTAACAAATTTTAAAATAACAAACATATTTTATATATTCCCAAAAAAAAATACCGAAGAAAATGCATTTATTATGTTTTTATATTCAAGGAAGAAAAATCTGCATCAAACCGAAATTATAGAATATTTCTCCCTACATCCTGACACTCCCATGAAAAAATCTTTCATGTTCATAAACAACGGATAAATCCATTTGCCGCATCGGCGATCATAACACTTATGAACCGAATTGACCGTATCCCTACAGGCAGGCTACGTTCGTCCCGACATAATCCATCTCAATGGCGACACCAGAGTAAAAGGTTCCATATTCATGAATTTCCGTTTTGATACAAAAGGATACCGGTCCCTGCTTCTTGGCTGTGTCGCCTCCCTTGCATGTGTTACGTCCGGGTGGGCCGCAGACCGTCTTCCCCCCGGACAGGCAGCACAGGCACCGGCGGTTTTCATGCCACAACCAATGCCGGACAGGCCCACGGCCTTCCGCTCGGCCGCAGGTATTCCGGGGCGTGCTTTCTGGCAGAACCGCGCGGATTATTCCATCCACGCCACAATACAGCCAGATACGAAAAGCCTTTCGGGGCAGGAAACCATTACCTATACCAACAACAGTCCCGATGCGCTGGATGTCATCTGGCTGAATCTGGAACAAAACGAATATAAGCCTGACTCACGTTCACAATATGCTTCGGAACGTTTTTCCACCCCGCGCACCGATGGTGTCCAGATTGAAAAAGTCGTTGTAGAATATAAGGGTATAAAGAAAGAAATCACCCCGATCATCAGCGATACCCGCATGCAACTGCGCCTGCCTGCCACCTTGCGGGGCAAGGGGGGGAAATTACGCATCCATGTAACATGGCATTACGTCATTCCCGGTCCGTGGGGTGGGCGTACATCTGTTACCCCAAGTAAAAATGGGGATATTTACGAAATCGCACAATGGTATCCCCGCATGGCGGTATATGACGACATCCGGGGATGGGATACTGCGCCCTATCTGACGCAGGAGTTCTATCTTGAATACGGAAATATCGACTATCGTGTAACGGTACCCTGGAATTACACGGTTGTGGGGTCAGGCACGCTGCTCAATCCCGGCGCCGTCCTGACCGCAACCGAACGACAGCGCCTGTCACAGGCCGCCCACAGCGATACACGCGTCCTGATCCGTACCGCACAGGATGTCACTGATCCGACCAGCCATCGTCATGACCATGGCGACATGACATGGCACTTCCGTATGGAAAACACCCGTGACGTGGCATTTGCCGCATCCCCGGCCTTTGTGTGGGATGCCGCGCGGATGAACCTGCCTGACCATGGGGTCAGCAAGGGTCCGCACCTTGCCATGTCCGTCTATCCCACAGAGGGGATTGGTCCTGATGGATGGGACCGATCCACCGAATATGTGAAGCACGCGATCGAATATTTTTCGGAACAGTGGTATCCCTATCCATGGCAGAATGCGATCAACCTGGGCGGTCATGGGGCAGGGATGGAATATCCCGGCATTGTCTTTGACGGCATGAAGGACCATGGGCCACAGCTATTCTGGATCACCACGCACGAACTTGGCCATGGCTGGTTCCCCATGATCGTAGGATCCAATGAACGACGCAACGCCTTCATGGACGAGGGATTCAATACCTTCATCGATACCTATGCGTCCGATCATTTCAACCATGGTGAATTCGCCCCCAAGAAGGACAATGAATTCGCCCCGCTGACGGGTATCCCGGCTGATGATATTGTCCCGCTCCTGCGTGACAAGGATGCCCCCCCGCTGATGGTGCCATCGGATCTGGTGCAGGAGCGTTATCGTCATCCGGTCACCTATTTCAAAGGGGCCTATGGGCTCAAGCTGCTGCGTGAACAGATTGTCGGGCCGGAACGCTTTGACCGTGCTTTCCGACGCTATATCGACGTCTGGGCCTACCATCACCCGACGCCATCGGATTTCTTCCGGTTCATGAGCAGCGAAACAGGCGAGGATCTGTCATGGTTCTGGCACGGATGGTATTTCGAAAACCGTGCGCCCGATTATGCCTGCACCGGCATTCATGCAACGTCCGACGGATACCGGATCAGTGTGCAGAACAAGGGCAGCCTGCCCATTCCGGTGACAATGCTTCTGACCTATGCGGATGGCTCGACCACGCGCCAGACCATTCCTACCGAAACATGGTATCAGCATACAGCCATCGACCTCCCGATCAAAACACAGGGTTCGCTGCGGACGGTGACGCTTGATCCCGACCATGCCATTCCCGACATTGATCGCAGCAACAATACCCTGCACACTCCCTGAACAGGGCTGGCGAATACACAATCGATTTTATCGCACTGCGCTCTGCTAGAGGACCGGGCGTATAATACGGGGGCCATTCGACAGGAATGGCCCCCTTTTTCATGATTTCGATCCGCATGTTACGCTGCGCAAACAGTGATCCAGACGGCCTGGCGGGATGGACCGGCATAAGCTGTCTCGCGCCATGCCACCATCTCGGCAAGGGATGCCGCATCCCCCGATTGACCCTATCATCCCATATATAATCGCAACCTTTGGCGCGTCACGGTCTTAAAAGCTGTAACGCCCCCGCATTTTCCGCCACGATGAAAGGCCATGATCAGACATCATGATACCCCGTAAATGCGCCGGTCCCATCCATGTTCCCCTTTCACGCCGCCTTGTCTTGCAGGCAGGGGCGGCGGTGACGGGACTGTTAAATACCCCATCGGCCGGGGCAGCAGGTTTGTCCGCACAGGGCCGGGATCACATGAATCCGGTCACGAATGACATCATGCAGCATGACGTGGATATCCGCCTGACAATCAATGGCACCTCCCATCACCTTGCAGTTGACACACGCACCACGCTGCTCGATCTGCTGCGTGAGCATCTGCATCTGACCGGCACGAAGAAGGGATGTGACCACGGCCAATGCGGTACCTGTACCGTCCTGCTTGATGGCAAACGGGTTCTGTCGTGCCTGTCGCTTGCCGCATCACATGACGACGCGCAGGTCATCACCATTGAGGGCTTGTGCAAAGAAGGGCACCTGCACCCCATGCAGCAGGCCTTCGTTGGACATGACGGGTTTCAGTGCGGATACTGCACGCCGGGACAGATCTGTTCGGCGATCGGTATGCTGCGTGAATGGAAGGCAGGTTTCCCCAGCATGGTTACTATGGAACGTAGGGAACATCCTCCCCACCTCGACCCCGCGGACCTGCGCGAACGCATGGCAGGCAATCTGTGCCGGTGCAGTGCCTATCCCAATATTCACGCCGCAATCATTGATGTCGCGCGACATTCCACATGAAACCATTTTCCTATGTCCGTCCCACCACAACCGAAGCCGCGACACGCGAAAGGGCAACAGGGGCCACGCTTCTGGCCGGTGGTACCAACCTGCTTGATCTGATGAAACTGCAGGTGATGCAGCCCGACCGTCTGGCAGATATCAACCGTATTGCACAATTACGCGGGATTACGACCGATGGCGCAGGTAACACGCATATCGGTGCACTGACCACCAATGCCGACGTGGCGGCGCACCCCCATATCCTGCACCATTATCCCGTACTGTCCCATGCCATCGTGGCGGGGGCATCGGGACAGATCCGCAACATGGCAACCACTGCCGGCAACCTGATGCAGCGGACACGATGTGTCGCATTTTACGACCGGGCGGCAGCATGCAACAAACGACATCCCGGCAGCGGGTGTGCCGCAATGGGGGGTGGCAACCGGATGAACGCCATCATTGGTGGCAGTGAGCAGTGCATTAGCGTTCACCCATCCGACATGGCCGTGGCGTTATGCGTGCTTGATGCACGGGTATGCACCCGGCGGGCAAACGGGCAGGGACGTGAAATCCCCATCGCTGACTTCCATCGCCTGCCCGGCGATACACCACATATGGAAACGGTGCTGCAAGCCGATGAAATGATCACCTCGATCATGATCCCGCCCACGCCGATAGGGCGACAGACCTATCGCAAGGTCCGCGACCGGGCCTCCTACGCGTTTGCGCTGGTTTCAGTCGCAGCCATAGTGCAGGTTCGGCAGGGATATATACAGGAGGCCCGCTTTGCCTTTGGCGGCATTGCCCCACGGCCATGGCGTATTGGGACGGCCGAGCAAGCCCTCATGGGACAACAGCCCACGCCTGCAATCCTGTCGCATGCGGCTGATATCGCCCTGACGGGTGCCAAAGGCCATGGCGACAATGATTTCAAAATTCCCCTTGCCCGACGGACATTGATGCAGGTTCTGACCATCCTGTCGCGGGAGGATGAAAATGACTGACCTTCCCCCCGGATCATCCGACCAGATTTCCTCTGCGATCCCGATGATCGGCGCGGGCATGCGCCGTGTGGAAAGCACACCGAAAGTAACGGGGCAGGCCCGCTATGCCTATGAACTGGATGCGTCCACACTGGGCGCAGCTGCCAACCCGCTTGTGGGGGTTATGGTACTGTCAACAATCGCCCGAGGACGTATCACTGCCAGCCTGACCGCGACAGCACGGGGCATGCCGGGGGTCCACCTCGTCCTGACCAGTGATAATGCCCCACCCCAGGCCCCATGGGGACCATTGCGCGCCAAGGACCGATTTGCACGTGCGCAACCCGTGCTGCGCGGTCCTGATGTCCATTATTATGGCGAACCCGTGGCCCTTGTCGTGGCGGATACATTTGAACAGGCACGCGCCGCCGCGATGGCCGTCGATGTGCGCTATGACAGCGAACCACATGCGGTGGTACTCGACCCCAGTACCGCGACAGAGCCGGAATTCCTCAATGGGTTCAAACCCGCCCATACGGATTATGGCGATTTTGATACAGCTTTTGCCAGATCCGCCGTCAGGGTGGATACGGTTTATGAAACGCCACACCAGAACCATGCCCAGATGGAACCCCACGCCACAACGGCGATGTGGCACAAAGACGGCCTGATCCTGCATACATCCGCGCAAAACCTTGTATCAATCCAGATGGGCATTGCCGCAACCCTGCAAATCTCGCCCCATCATGTGCGCGTCCTCAGCCCATATGTGGGCGGCGGATTTGGGGGCAAGCTGCCATATTTCGCCGATGCGATCCTTGCCGCACTCGCCGCACGCATGCTGGGCGCGCCCGTCAAGGTGGGCATGACACGCACACAGATGTTTTCCGCAACCACCCACCGCACCGCCACCCGCCAGACAGTGCGCATCGGTGCGGACCGGACGGGCCGCCTGTGCGCCATCTGTCATGATGCACTGTCACATTGCGCCTCGTTCGATAATTTCGTGGAGGACACAACCACCATCACGCGTGGCCTGTATCGTGCGGACGCCATACGCACGGATGCACACCTCAATCACCTTGACCTGCCACGTTCAGATTCCATGCGCTCCCCCGGTGATGCAGTCGGTATGGTCGGGCTGGAATGCGCCATGGACGAGCTGGCGCACGAACTGGGGATGGACCCTCTCGAACTTCGTCTGCTCAACGATACTCCCACCGACCTGACCGCAAACAGACCCTTCAGCAGCCGACATCTACGACAATGCCTGAAAGAAGGGGCCAGGCGTTTCAAATGGACAGCCCGCAATCCCCGGCCAGGGCAGGTAAGGGAAGGGGAGTGGCTGATGGGTATGGGGATGGCATGCGCGATGCGCTATAACCTGCTCAAACCCTGTCAGGCGCTGGCACATATTGATGCGCGGGCGAACCTGACGGTTCAACTGGCGATGACCGATCCCGGAACCGGCACCCAGACCATTCTGACACAGATCGCCGCAGGCACAATGGGGCTTCCCCTCACGCAGGTCCGTGTGGAAATGGGGGACACGACCTATCCCCCCGCACCGGGTTCGGGGGGATCATTCGGGGCCAAAAGCGCGGGATCAGCCGTCCTGCGTGCCTGCGAAAATCTGCGCACCCTGTTACTGGAGGCATCCATCCGTGATGAACACTCCCCCCTGTATGGACAGCCGATGGAGGCCATACAGCTTGACGCAGGCAGCCTTCACGCGGGGGGACGACATGAATCCCTTTCCAGCTTCCTGGAACGCGTATTTCCCCATGGCATGCAGGCTCACGGCGAAATCACGGCAGACCCGAACTCCCTGAAATGGTCGCAGGCTTCGTTTGGTGCGCATTTTTCCGAAGTTGCCGTTAACGCCATAACGGGCGAGGTACGGGTGCGCAGGATGCTCGGCGTTTTCGCATGTGGCCGCATCCTCAATAGCCGTACCGCGCGTTCGCAACTTCTGGGGGGTATGATATGGGGAATTTCAAACGCACTGCACGAAGAAAACACACCCGACCCACGCACGGGGCAATTCACGGCCCATGACCTTGCGAATTACCACATCGCCACCCATGCTGACATGCCTGATATGGAAGTTGTCATGATCGCGGAAGATGAACCGGTTTCCAACCCACTGCATATCAAGGGGCTGGGCGAAGTCGGGATCTGTGGCGCGGCAGCGGCAATTGGCAACGCCGTATTCAATGCCACGGGCATACGCGTGCGCAACTTTCCCATCACGATTGACCGGCTGCTGCCACATCTGCCGGAAATGCCAGCCTGAGTCATAAAGGACTGTTAAAAAATAAATCGCACCAGAAAAGTATTTTGTTGAAAACTCCTTACGAAATAAATGATTTTCTGATCACTACATGTCGGTATTAAAAAAGGGGGCACGCAATGACGTGCCCCCCTTTCATGCGATATGGTTCACTCAGAATCAGCGCTGCTGATAGAGCAGGCGCGCACGGATCGTACCCTTGAGATCACGCAGCTTGCCCAGGATGCGGTTGTCCTTTTCCACATCCCTGCCGGTATCGGCTTCTACGACAACATACCCCAATTCACCCGCCGTCTGTAGATACTGCGCCGTGACGTTGCAGCCCTCGCGGGAGAAGATTTCGTTAATCTGCAACATCACACCCGGCGCGTTGGTATGGACGTGCATGAAACGGGTGCCGTGCGGGTTTTCCGGCAGTTGCACAGTAGGAAAATTGACGGCCCCCAGTGTGGAGCCAATGTCGGAATAATCCAGAAGCTTGCGTGCGACTTCCTGACCGATACGTTCCTGCGCCTCGGCGGTTGACCCCCCGATATGCGGCGTCAGAATGACATTATCCAGCCCACGCAGCGGTGTTTCCAGGCTTTCGCCCGCAGCCTTTGGCTCCTTGGGGAACACATCGATCGCGGCACCCAGCAGGTGGCCATCCTTCAACGCCGCGGCAAGCGCGGCGAGATCCACAACATTGCCGCGCGCATTGTTGATCAGGAATGATCCCGGCTTCATCGCACGGATCTGCGCCTCGCCAATCATGTTCGCCGTTTCCGGCGTCTGGGGCACATGCAGGCTGATGACATCACTCAGTCCCAGCAGCTCCTCCAGCGTGGCGACAGGATGGGCATTGCCATGCACCAGTTTGTCGATCACGTCATAATAGAATACGCGCATGCCAAATGCCTCGGCCAGCACGGAAAGCTGCGAACCGATGGACCCATACCCCACGATGCCCAGCGTCTTGCCGCGCACTTCCCAACTGTTCGTTGCTGACTTCTTCCATACGCCTTCGTGGCATTCCACCGATTTGGGGAATATCCGGCGCATCAGCATGACAATCTCGCCCATCACCAGTTCGGCGACAGAGCGGGTGTTGCTGAATGGCGCATTAAAGACGGGAATCCCCCCCTCACGCGCGGCCACAAGGTCAACCTGGTTGGTCCCGATGCAGAAGCAGCCAATGGCGATCAGGCGGTCTGCACTCTCGATCACTTCTCGCGTCAGTTGCGTGCGCGACCGGATACCGACGATATGCACCCCCTCCAGCGCCTTGCGCAGGGCTTCGCCTTCAAGCGCGGTCTTGAGGCGGGTTACGTTTTCATACCCGTTTTCCTTGAGAAGCGACACGGCACTGTCATGCACGCCTTCAAGCAGCAGGATACGAATCTTGTCCTTGGACAGGGAAAGGTGGCCGACGGAGGGATGAGTCATGTGGAGTACTCACGCTTGTTCGATCAAAGGGATGCCCTATCCGATTGCTTGACGCATGGCTAGGGAGGAATGATGCAGGGCAGGGAATTAAGAGGCGGGGAAGTCAGGAAAACGTACTATTTCGCCAGAAGGCGACATGCCTGGTCCATAAGGGCGGGATTGCCGATGGCAAGGACACTGCCATCACCATCAAGCCGGAGCGGGCGCCCGGCCCAGTCCGTCATGCGACCGCCCGCACCTTCGACCACAGGGACAAGGGCGGCCCAATCCCATGGTTTCATGGTGCATTCGGCAATAATATCCACCTGTCCCAACGCCAGCAGGCCATATGCGTAACAATCCCCCCCCCAGCTCACGCGCTTGACCGCCCGCGACAGGGCCTCCCACCGCGGGCGGTAATCACCTTCGAGGATTTCAGGCGCGGTGCATGACAGTTCAGCCTGCGCCAGTGACGGGCACAGGCGTGTCCCGGCCTGTCCCGCAAGGCGTGAGACGTAACGCGTTGCCTCCCCCCGCACACCGATCCAGCGTTCACCGGTAATGGGCTGGTCAATAATGCCCAGTACCGGCACGCCATCATGCAGCAGCGCGATCAGGGTACCGAAGGTGGGACGCCCCGTCAGGAAAGCACGCGTCCCGTCAACCGGGTCAATCACCCAGCGATAGGCCGCGTCGGGCTGTTCCGTACCGAACTCCTCCCCCATGATCCCATGATGGGGCAGACGTTCGCCGATGACGGCGCGGATCGCACGTTCGGCGGAACGGTCGGCAATCGTCACCGGGCTGGCGTCGGCCTTGTCATCGGCGCGAACCCCCGCACGGAAAAACGGCCGCACAATACATGCGGCAACATCGGCCGCCGCCTGTGCCGCCGCAAGGAACTGCGTCTTTTGCGCCAGCGGGTCCGACATCAGTTCTTCTCTTCGACAAGGGTCTGGATATAGGCGACAAGGTTGGCCCGGTCTGTTGCCGATGTAATTCCAGGAAAGGCCATCTTGGTGCCCGGGGCAAAGGCATCAGGTTTCTTGAGCCATTCCGCCAGCAGGGCAGGGGTCCAGACGTCCTTCTTGTGCGCGCTCAGGGCTTCGGAAAATTCATAATCGGGAATATCACCGATATGCGTCCCCATAACGCCAAACAGGTCGGGACCGATGATGGACGGCCCATGCGGGGCAAAGCTGTGGCACATCGCGCACTGATGATCGGCGATCTCATGTCCCTTGGCTGCATCCGCGTGGGCCAGCAATGTCTCGATCGGCGGGTCCTGCCCGTCATCGGGCGTGGATTGCGGCATGGGAACCGCCGTCTGGGCTGCCGCGCGATGTGGCACGAGGAGGTTGCCCATACCCCAACTGCCCCCAAACGCCACCGCTGCGATCAGGAACGCTGCCCCCACCTGGTTAACCCGCATGCTGTTCATGAATAAAGACGCCTTTCGTGCGCGGTTGCATGACTTTGCTTCATTACCTAAACTGCCGTGCCGCTTGTGTGAAGCAGCCACAAGCTTGCACGTTTCGTGTCGCCTTGATGAACCGATGGGCCAAAACCAGATTTCATGAACCCGATTGTCATAATACCGGCCCGTATGGCGTCATCACGCCTGCCCGGAAAACCACTGGCGGATATCGCCGGACGCCCGATGATTGCGCACGTCCTTGAACGCGCCACACTGGCCGGAATCGGCCCGGTGGTCGTCGCCGCCTGCGATGCCGCTGTCGCGCAGGCCGTGGAGCAAGCGGGGGGACATCCCGTAATGACCGATCCAGACCTGCCATCGGGTTCCGACCGGGTATGGCAGGCATTGCAACGGGTTGACCCGCAGGGCAGGCATGACACGGTCATCAACCTGCAAGGCGACCTGCCCGGCGTCATGCCCGATATCCTGCACAAGGTTCTGCTGCCACTGCATGAGGCAGCCACCGATATCGCAACACTGGTGGCCCCCGTGCAGGACTCTGACGAAGCCGCCGCTGACTCGGTGGTGAAGGTGGCCTGTGCTTTTGCCGATGGCGCCGATACGGCACGCGCCCTGTATTTTTCCCGTGTCGCGATTCCATGGGGGCAGGGGCCATTATGGCACCATGTCGGCATCTATGCCTATCGCCGCACGGCCCTGCAGCATTTCGTCAGCAACCCGGAATCCCCGTTGGAACACCGCGAACGCCTTGAACAGCTTCGCGCGCTGGAGGCGGGGATGCAGATCGGATGCGCACGGATCGCGCATGCGCCATTCGGGGTGGACACCCCTGCCGACCTTGAACGCGCACGCGCCGCCGCGACTGCCACGATGCACGTGGCACAGGCACAGGCACAGGCACAGGCACTCACATGACCGGGGGCATCATCGCATTCCAGGGCACATTCGGCGCCTATTCCGACCTTGCCTGCCGACAGGCCCGTCCGGGCTGGACAACCCTGCCGTGTGAAACCTTTGCCGAGGCGATTGCCGCCGTGCATGAAGGCGGCGCGGATGCCGCGATGCTGGCCTGTGAAAACAGCCTGGCGGGACGGGTGCCAGATATCCATGCCCTGCTGCCACAATCCGACCTGTTCATCATTGGCGAACATTTCCTGCGCATCGAACACTGCCTGATGGGAATCCCCGGCGCGACCCTGCATGATGCGAAACGCGTCCATACCCATCCCGTCGCCATGGCGCAGATCCGGGGCCTGATAAAGGAAACAGGCCTGAAGCCGGTGGTGGAATTCGATACGGCCGGCGCTGCTGAACTTGTCCGTGGCTGGGGCCGCAAGGAAGATGTCGCCGTCGCATCGTCACTGGCGGCTGACCTGAACGGGCTTGTCATCCTGCGTCGCAATGTGGAGGACGCAACCCATAACACGACGCGCTTCTACATAGCGGCACGCACGCCCCCCGACCTGCCCGCGCGCATGCCCGAATGCATGACAACGGTGCTGTTTCGCGTCAGCAACCAGCCCGGGGCGCTGTATAAGGTGCTGGGCGGTTTTGCCACCAATGGCATCAACATGACACGCCTGGAAAGCTACATGCTTGACGGGTCGTTCGCGGCGACGCAATTCCTGCTCGACGTGGAAGGGCATCCCCATGACCCCGCCCTGGCGGCGGCACTGCGCGAACTGTCTTTCTTTGCAGAGCAGGTGGACCTGCTGGGGGTCTATCGCGCATCCCCCTTCCGCCGCAGGACCACGGATCAGGCGAACAGGGACCATGACGCGGCGGATACGGCCCGGACCGGAACGCCCGTCATGAAATGACAGCATGCCCCGCCCGCGGATGCTTTGCCATCCGCCCGCCCCATACCCATATCAGGGGATCATAGAGGCCGGGTCCATGCCCCGCCCCGTAACCGAGACAAAATTCAGGCCTGTCGCATTCATCTTTCAACCTGGCCCTTACGCCGGGGCGGACAGGACCTGCCAACAAAGTGGAAACAACCATGTTCAAGGGTTCCATTACCGCCCTGATTACGCCAATGAACCAGGATGGGTCGCTGGACCTGCCCTCCATGGGGCGTTTCATCGACTGGCAGATACAGCAGGGAACCTCCGCACTGGTTCCCGTGGGCACGACAGGGGAAAGCCCGACCCTGTCGCACGATGAACATGCGCAGGTGGTCGAATTCACTATCAAGACCGCCAATGGCCGCGTCCCTGTCCTGGCAGGAGCAGGATCCAACAGCACAGCCGAAGCCATCAAGATGGCCCTGCATGCGCAATCCGCCGGTGCGGCTGCGGTACTGGTGGTGACACCATATTATAACAAACCCACGCAGGAAGGAGTGTACCGTCATTTCATGGCGGTTGCCGATGCGATCTCGATCCCGGTCATCGTCTATAACATTCCCGGACGTTCCGTGATCGACGTATCCGTGGAAACCATGGCACGCCTAGCCAAGCATCCCAACATCATTGGCGTCAAGGATGCGACGGCGAACCTGTTGCGCCCATTACAGACGCAACAAACGGTGGGCAAGCCGTTCAACCAGCTTTCGGGTGAAGATGGCACGGCGGTGGCGTTCCTTGCTTCCGGCGGTGATGGCTGCATCAGCGTGACTTCCAACATCGCACCGGCACAATGCGCCGAAATCCAGGCCGCGTGGAATGACGGGCGGGTGATGGAAGCCATGGAAAAGCACAACCGGCTTTTCCCGGTACATGACGCCCTGTTTTGTGAAAGCAATCCCGTCCCTGTCAAATTCGCCGCCAGCGTGCTGGGATTGATGGGGGAAACCTGCCGCCTGCCGCTTGCCCCGTTGAGTGATGCATCCCGCGCACGTGTCAAGGATGCCATGTCCGCCGCAGGATTGCTGGACTGACCCCATGGCAGCGAAACAGAAAAATGGCAGCGGGATGATTTCTACGGGAATCGCAGCACAGAACCGCAAGGGCCGGTTCAATTATACGATTCTGGAAACGCTGGAGGCAGGACTGGTCCTGAAAGGGCCAGAGGTCAAAAGCCTGCGCATGGGACGTGCGACCATTACAGAGGCCTACGCCGCCGAACGTAATGGGGAGTTATGGCTGTTCAACAGCTATATCCCAGAATATCAGGGGGGGGTCCTGTCCCGCTTTGAACCACGTGCGCCACGCAAACTGCTGTTGCATGGCAAACAGATTGACCGCCTCCTTGGCGAAAGCGCACGCAATGGCGTGACCCTTGTTCCGCTGGATATCCACTTCAATAGCCGCGGTCTTGCCAAACTGACCCTTGGCATAGGAGAGGGACGCAAGAAAGCGGATAAGCGGCATGCCATTGCCGAACGTGACTGGCAACGTGACAAAGCCCGCCTGATCCGTAACAAGGGGCGGGAAGACTGATCTGACCGGTTACAGCACGACATAAAAAAACAGGGCGTCCCGTTATGGGAGGCCCTGTTTCCTTATGGCCGGGCGGCATGATGTTTTCACATCATGCCATCCAACACTCAATCAACGCTGATTGCAGCGGCTTCGGGGCCTTTCTGGCCTTCGACCACCTGCACATTGGCCGTCTGGCCTTCGGACAGGCTGGTCAGGCCGGAACGTTCCAGCGCGGATGCATGGACGAAAATATCCTTGCCGCCACTTTCCGGCGTGATGAAGCCAAAGCCCTTCGTGGCGTTGTACCACTTCACAATGCCACGCATGTCCTGCGCCTGCGACAGGTCAGGGGCGGGACGGCCAGAACGGGCGAACCCGCCACCGCCAGCACGCGGTGCACCACCAAAACCACGGGGGCGTTCCGGCTGCGCGGTGCTTTCGTCAACGGACACCACGGCGGCGACCTGGCGGCCCTTCGGGCCCTGACCAATGCGCACGACCAGCGTGCTGCCGGGGGAAACCGTCTCGAAACCGGTGGGGTTCAGTGCATTTGCATGCAGGAACACATCGCCCGATCCATCCGACAGCTCGACAAAGCCGAAGCCCTTTTCGCTATTGAACCACTTGACAGTGGCACCAATCTCCGGCCCGGATGCGACGATCTGCGGGCCTCCGCTGCCGGCAAAGGGGCGACGAGGGGCGGCAGGGCTGCTGGCGCGGTCATTGAATGACGGTGCCGACATGAAATCATCGTCAAATCCGCCGCGGCGCGGGGAGCGGGAGCTGCGGTCGGTCCTGTTACTTCTCAACGGTCGTAATCCCGAGGTCTAGGTGGCGGGTCCCGGTCACGGGAAGCCGCCGATATGGAAACGCTTTGTTCGCAGAATAGAGTTTTGCCTGTCTGGCATGACCGCAGTTCAGGCGGGCCGCCGGGAAACATTCTCTGTCCTGTCTTTGACCCTAGCATGAATCGCATCGGTATCACCAATATCTAAAGCATATTCCGGTGGCCGGATTCCACAGCATTTTTCACGTTCAAACATTTTTGTGACAAAGCAGGGGATCGCAAAGACATCTGCCCCCACCAGAACCCGCCTGCCCCTGCGCCGTTTCCATGGCATCAGGCGTCACGTGCGCGCATCCCGCGCCATCTCGGCCATGGGCATGTGCTTGGCATGTGCCTGACGCATGCCAAGCAAGCATTTATAAGAAGCAGGGAATATACCTGACATGAACCCGACGACCCTACCACCCGCCCCCCATAAGGTACGTGGGCGCGGACGCCCCCCCAAGGACATTTCCGAACAGCAGGACATCCGCCATCAACTCATACAGGCAGGAATCATCGCACTGACGGAAAAGGGATTCGGTGCCAGTGGCCTTGACGATATCCTGCGCGGGGCAGGTGTCGCCAAGGGATCATTTTACCACTACTTTGAAAACAAGGAAGATTTTGGGATCGCGGTCATCAGGGGATATGCCTGTTATTTCGATGCGAAACTCGCCCGGTGGCTGGATGATGACACCTATCCCCCAGTGCAGCGTCTGCGCCATTTCGTGGAGGACGCAAAAACGGGAATCATACGTTTCGACTACACACGTGGCTGCCTGATCGGCAATCTGGGGCAGGAGCTGGCTATCCTGCCAACTTCGTTCCATCAGGAACTGCGCGCCGTGCTGGCGGGATGGGAATGCCGGGTAGCCACATGCCTGACGGCAGCATTTGATACACCTTCTCCTGCCTGTGGCCATATCTGCCAGCGCTGGGCCGAATTTTTCTGGATCGGGTGGGAAGGGGCAATCCTGCGCGCCCGTCTTGAACGCTCGGTCAGGCCGATGAGCCTGTTTTCGGAAATCTTCCTCGAAATGGTAGAGGCCGGATGTGACCTGAAGGGCTAGGGCAGATCCTGTTTGAATGCGTGCCTTCAAACAGGTGAAGATGCGCGTAAAAACAATAAGCTGGAGCAGTTTTACCGAACCGGTTTCCGGTGGAAATGCTCTGGGTCCGGATTTTCACCCCGTCTTATTTTACCCTGCCTTCATGATCCGCTGCGCATCGGTGCGTGAGAAGAGTTCAAGCAATATGGCAATCGCCGCGTCGCGCCTGTGCACCGCTGGTGCGGTGCCGTCCACCACGCGTTGTGCATCCTGCGCCGCGGCGCGTAATAACTGCTCCACATGCACACCGGCTGCCATACGGAAATCCGGCAGCCCCGACTGACGGTGCCCCGCAAGATCGCCGCCACCACGGATTCGAAAATCTTCATCCGCGATGACAAACCCGTCTTCCGTATCACGCAACAACGCCAGACGCCGCCGCGCGGTCTGCCCCAACTGACCATCATGCAGCAGCAGGCAGAAGGAGTCTGCCTGTCCACGCCCCACCCGACCACGAAGCTGATGCAGCTGCGCCAGACCAAAACGTTCGGCATGCTCGATCATCATGACCGTGGCTGACGGGATATCCACCCCGACCTCGATTACCGTGGTGGCCACCAGGATACGTGTCTGCCCCTCGGCAAAGGCGCTGATCGCTTCTTCGCGCACGGCGATATCCTGCTGCCCGTGGGCCAGACCTACAAGATCGCCGAAATACTCCTTCAGCATCGCATGACGCGCCTCCGCCGCGGCGATGTCGAGTGCCTCGCTTTCGGATACCAGAGGGCAGACCCAGAAAACCTGCGCCCCACGCGCCAGCGCCCGGCGGACGGCCGCCACCAGTTCCGGCATGGCCGACAGGGCATGCAGCGAGGTGCGTATGGGCTTGCGTCCCGCCGGTTTCACATCCAGGCGGCTGACCTGCATATCCCCCCACTGCGTCAGCAGCAGGGTACGGGGAATGGGCGTGGCGGTCATGACCAGCACATCGGTCCGATCGCCCTTTTCACCAAGCATCATACGCTGCGCCACGCCAAAGCGATGCTGTTCATCAATGACGACCAATGCGAGGTCAGCGAATTCGACCTTATCCTGAAACAGCGCATGCGTCCCGATGACAAGGCGGGCCGCCCCGGTGCGAATGGCCTCCAGCGCCTGCTTGCGCGCACGCCCCTTGACGGAGCCACTCAGGAACGCCACGGGAACGGGGGAAAGCTTCTGGAAGGTCGCCAGATGCTGGCGCGCAAGGATTTCGGTGGGTGCCATCATCGCCGCCTGATGTCCGGCCTCCACGGCGCAGAGCATCGACAGCAGCGCCACCAGCGTCTTGCCCGCCCCGACATCGCCTTGCAGCAGTCGCGTCATGCGATGGGGGGCACGCAGGTCGCGGCCTATTTCCTCCAGCACACGGATCTGTGCCGTGGTGGGTTCATGACCAAATCGCGACAGGGCCACCGTACGCAACGCACCTGTGCCAATGATGGACCGGCCAGGCCGGTCGCGGTTATCGATCCGCGCACGCGCCATCGCGATCTGCATCGCCAGTAACTCGTCATAAGACAGGCGCGCGCGCGCGCGTTCGCTGGCGGCGGCATAACGTTCCCCTTCCATCAGGTCGGGGAAATCCGACGGGCGGTGCATGATGCGCAAAGCCTGCTCAAACGTCGGCCATTTGCGTTTGCGCATCATTTCGGGATCCAGCCATTCAGGCAGATCCGGAAAACGGGCAAAAGCCCCCTGCAGGGCGGTGCGCAACTGACGGGGAAAGAGTCCCCCCGTCAACGGCCATACGGGATCAAGCAGGGGAATCGTATTCTCCTGTTCCCCCATTACCAGGTAATCGGGATGCGGCATGCTCAGCCGATCACCGAACCGCTCCAGCATGCCTGATACGCATATCTGCATATCCACCCGCAACCGCTGTGCCTGATAGGGGGAAAAGAAGACCAGTTCGGCCTGACCCGTCCCGTCACCAACCACAATCCGCCATGGCTTGCGGCCCCGGCTGTTTTCGGGGGCGATGATCCGCACCACCCGTGCATGGAACGTACATACGCGCCCCGCCTCCGCCACAGCAAGCTGAGGGCGGTAACGCCGGTCCACCAGACCATCAGGCAGATGAAACAGCAGGTCGATCACGCGATCCCCCCGCGCCGCACGCGCGATCAGGCGTTCGACCGATGGGCCAATACCCGGCAACGTCCCCACACTGGCGAACAGGGGGGCCAGAAGCATGGCGTCCGGGGAGGAGGGGGCAGGGGGGCAGGGTGACACGCGGCTGTTCATCCGGCAGGTTGGCATGCAGGTCGTCCGGGCTGACATACGGCCCGGGGACGGCTATAGGACAAATGCGTTACAGAACAAAACGCAACCATAACGGGGTGGAACGCAATGCAAACCAATAATCCTGATCTGTCACGCCTTGATGCACGCCGGCGGCGTATCTATTACCGCGCAATGCATCGCGGCACACATGAAACAGATGTGCTGATCGGGGGATTTGTCGCCCCACGCCTTGAAGGCATGAGCGAAGCGGAACTTGACGCGCTGGAGGAAGTGATGGACCTGCCTGATGCCGACCTTGCCGACTGGCTGAGCGGACGACGCCCCATTCCGGCGGAAGTGGACACCCCCATGATGCGCGCCATCCTTGCCGATGCCAACGACCCCGAACGCCTGGCCGCGATCCGAGGCCCCAAATGAACGAGATCCGCGCCGCGCGACAGACATCCGGCCTGACCCATATCTGGGGCGTGCCGGAAGGGTATGACGCGTTTCTCCTCGCCCGTCGCCTGTCCGAACATGATGGCCCCCTGCTGCATGTGGCGCGCGATGACGCGGAAATGGCGCGGATTGGCGAACAGCTTGCCTTTATTGCACCCGATGCGGAAATCCTGCGTTTTCCGGCATGGGACTGCCTGCCTTATGACCGGGTTTCCCCCAATCCCGCCATCGTTGCCGAACGTGTCGCGACCCTGACCTGCCTGCTGGAAAAACCGACACGCCCACGCATCGTGTTGACGACGGTCAATGGCCTGATCCAGCGCGTCGCCCCACGCCGCGCATTCGCAGGGCAATCGCTCAACATCGCAACGGGCGAGGCACTGGACCAGGAATTCCTGATCGAACTTCTGGTCGCAAACGGCTACAATCGCACTGATACGGTGATGGAACCGGGTGAATTTGCGACACGCGGCGGGATTTTTGATATTTTCCCGGCCGGTGAAGCCGAACCCGTACGCCTTGACCTGTTCGGGGACGAGGTGGAAAATATTCGCGGCTTTGATCCCGCGACCCAACGCTCCACGACACAAAAAAACGCGCTGGTCATGCGGCCCGTGGCGGATTTCAGCCTCGATCCCGACAGCATCTCGCGCTTTCGCACCGGCTGGCGCGATCTGTTTGGCCCTGCGGCAGCCGAAGACCCGATGTACCAGCATGTCTCTGACGGGCGGCGGCATGCAGGCATGGAACACTGGTTGGCGCTGTTCCATGAACATATGGAAACCCTTGTCGACTATCTGCCCGGCGTGTCGATTTCACTGGCGCAGCAGGCGGAAGAGGCCTTTGCCGCGCGTCTGGAAATGATCACCGATCATTTCGAAGCCCGCCGCCAGCCCCCCCGCGAAGGAGAAGTGCCTTACCGCGCACTTCCGTCCCACCTGATGTATCTTGACCGCAAGGGATGGGACGCCATGCTGTCGGGACACCCGGCAATGGTGTTCATGCCCTTTGCACAGCCCGATGGTGCGTCAGGCATTGATGCAGGTGGCAGGCCGGGACAGATGTTCGCGCGGACCGCAACCGACGGCATGCGCGAAAATGTCTTTCCGATGCTGGCTGCGCGCATGAATGAATGGGCACAGACGGGACGGCGCACCTTTGTCACCGCCTGGAGCCGTGGCTCTGCCGAACGGCTGGGCGTACTTTTGCGCGAATATCATCTGCCGGTGCAGTCATTCGCGACATGGCGCGACGCGTCACGCATGAAGGCCGGCACGGTTGGATTGCTGACACTGGGGCTGGAACGCGGTTTCGTGGCCGAAGACATGGCGTTCGTGTCCGAGCAGGACCTTCTGGGCGAACGGATTTCGCGCCCACCGCGCCGCCGCAAGAAAGCCGACCAGTTCATTGCCGAAGCGTCTGAAATCGCGGAAGGCGACCTTGTCGTGCATCAGGATTACGGCATCGGCCGCTATGACGGGCTGGAGACGATTGGCGTGGGCAGTGCGCCGCATGACTGTCTGCGCCTGATCTACGACGGAAATGAAAAGCTGTTCCTGCCGGTCGAGAATATCGAACTGCTCAGCCGTTTTGGCTCGGAACAGACGGGGGTTGCGCTCGACAAGCTTGGCGGTGTGTCGTGGCAGTCGCGCAAGGCAAAGATGAAGCAGCGCATCCGCGACATGGCGGGTGAACTGATCCGTACGGCCGCGGCACGCGCCCTGCGCGAAGCCCCGGCGCTGACCCCGGCCGAAGGGCTGTGGGACGAATTCTGCGCCGGCTTCCCCTTTGTGGAGACCGAGGATCAGTCCCGCGCCATTGCCGACGTGCTTGATGACATGGCGTCGGGCCGCCCGATGGACCGGCTGGTATGTGGCGATGTCGGGTTTGGCAAGACGGAAGTGGCATTGCGCGCGGCCTTTGTCGCCGCGATGTCGGGCGGGCAGGTCGCGGTTGTCGTGCCCACCACATTGCTGGCGCGACAGCATTACCGCACGTTCGCCGCCCGTTTTGCCGACCTGCCGATCAAGGTGGCGCAACTGTCGCGCATGGTCACGGGCAAGGACGCCACCGCAGTGCGCAAGGGGCTGGAGGATGGCACGGTCAATATTGTCATCGGCACGCATGCGCTGCTGGCCAAGACGGTGAAATTCACGGATCTTGGCCTGCTGATCGTGGATGAAGAACAGCATTTCGGCGTTGCGCACAAGGAAAAGCTCAAGGCCCTGCGTGAAGATGTCCATGTCCTGACGCTCTCGGCCACCCCGCTGCCGCGCACCTTACAACTTGCGTTGACCGGTGTGCGGGAAATGAGCCTGATCGCCACCCCACCGACCGACCGCCTGGCGGTGCGCACCTTCATCATGCCATTCGACAGCGTCGTCATTCGCGAGGCCATCCAGCGTGAGCGGTTCCGTGGGGGGCAGGTGTTCTGTGTCGTACCCCGTGTCGAGGATCTGGACCGCATGGCAACGCGGTTACATGAAATCGTGCCCGATGCGCGGATGGTACAGGCACATGGCCGCCTGACCCCGACCGAACTGGAACGGGTCATGACCGAATTCAGCGATGGCAAATACGATATCCTGCTGTCCACCAATATCGTCGAAAGCGGTCTGGACATGCCTGCGGTCAACACGCTGATCATCCATCGTGCGGACATGTTCGGGCTGGGGCAACTATATCAATTGCGTGGGCGCGTCGGACGCGGCAAACAGCGGGGATATGCGTACCTGACATGGCCGCAGACACACATCCTGTCCGCTGCCGCGCAAAAGCGGCTGGAGGTCATGCAGACACTCGACACGTTGGGGGCGGGCTTTACGCTGGCATCGCATGACCTTGACCTGCGCGGCGCGGGAAACCTGCTTGGCGATGAGCAGTCGGGACATATCCGCGAGGTCGGGATCGAGCTTTACCAACAGATGCTCGAAGATGCTGTAGCGGACCTCCGCCATGAAAAAGGCCGTCGCAAGACAGAGGATCGCGACTGGACCCCCAACATCATCCTGGGCCTGCCCGTACTGATACCCGACACCTACGTGCCCGACCTGCCAGTGCGTCTTGGGCTGTATCGCCGGATCTCGGCCCTTGCCAACGATGCGGAGATCGAGGCGATGCAGGCAGAACTGATTGACCGGTTCGGCACCCTGCCCGATGAGGTACGCAACCTGCTTGATGTCGTCGCACTCAAGCGGATGTGCCGCATGGCAGGTGTGGAACGGCTGGAGGCCGGGCCAAAAGGCATGGTGATCCAGTTCCGCAATAACAGCTTCGTCAACCCGGCAGGACTGGTCACATGGATCGCACAGCAAAAGGACGCAAAAGTGCGCCTGCGCCCTGATCACAAGCTGGCGGTTATCAGGGAAATGACGAATGTGCAGCGTATCGCACAGGCCCGCAAGGTGCTTGGTGCGCTGAATGCGCTGGCGGATGCCGCCCCGGCCTGAAGAAGGCCGGACGGCTGCCATTGCTCAACAACATACACCCATCAGACAGGACAAAGTTTTCAGCAAATCCTTCGTCCAAACACGCCGGGGAAATCGTCACCTTATTAAAGGACGAAGGTAACATCCGGATACTTTGTGCCTGATCTGGAGCAGATCCACCGAAAACCGGTTCGGTGAAAATGCTCCGGTTTATGGTTTTTACGAGCATCTTCACCTGTTTGAAGGCACGCATTCAAACAGGATCTGCTCTAGGTGGCGCCCATCGGGCAGGTTGTGCGGGCCGTCATATCCCACCCGTGGCGATCAGGTTATCCCCCTGATCGCACACAGATTCAGTGGATGGGCAGGGGGATATGGTTGACCGTCAGGACACCTGCATCCCAGTTGACGTCCCATGACGTGCCAGTCGCGGAACGATGCCCGAACAGCTTGGCCAGCACCAACGCGGCGCTGGCTTTTGTCTGTCCACTCTCACGCAGGGTCGCGATGATATCATCAAGGTGCTGCACCGCAATATGACCTTCCCCGGCGGAGGCATCGGTATTGCCCGTCAGGGTTGCCTTGCCGTTGCCTGAAATCTGCATCGTGTCACGTACAGCCTTGATGGAGGTTAACTCCACCGGCACAGCGACACTTTCGCTCGGGTGTCCGACGATGGCTGCGGCAAGCGGCACGATCGAGGATGCCGGCATGGAAGCCGAGGCGAAGGCCTGCTGGGGCATGGTCGCCTCCAGCAGGTGGTTCTTGCTGCCATCAATGTTCACCCCCTGCGTCTCCAGCGTCATGACGGCAGGGGCATCGGGCGTGCGCCCGCCGGTCAGACGCAGATGGGCACGGCGAAAGGACAGGTGGGTCGCACCGGTGGACATGACCCCGTTATCCCATACCAGGTCATAACTCTTGCCCGACTGCACCCCGTCAAGGACAGGGGCGACAACCTGCAGGAAATAGGAATTCGGGCAATGGTCGGAATGATGCCCCGTCAGGGTCGCCACCATTACCAGGGATGCCGCATCCTCCAGATCATGCAATTCGGATGCATCCATCCCGCTACCACTTGCGGTGATATCGCCAGCGCGCAGTTCCTGATGGGCATTTTCCCCAGACAGGCGCAGGTCATACCCGCGGGAGACGATGCTGTCGGCCCCATGTGCCTGACTGCTGGTGGCGGTAGACACCGCACAGCCATCCGGCAGGGATGTCGCCCACGCGCCACCGGCAGCAGGGAAGGCGATCACCGGCGCACATGCGCCAAGGAGAAGCGATAAAAGAAGTTTCTTCATTGTGATGCGTAGACTGGCTTGGATACGTTAATTATGCAATCGGTGGCCGCACGTACAAAGCCAGATATCCCCCTGCAATCAGAAGTTTCAAACCCCATGTTCCGCAAGATCGACACGTTCCTGCTTTGCCTGGTTGCCACGATCCTTATCGCAACCTTTTTTCCCTGCACAGGCAACGAAACAAAATTTTTCCAGATACTGGCCATTATCGTCATCGGGATCATGTTCTTCTTTCAGGGCGCGCGACTGTCGCGACGCGCCATTCTCGACGGTATGACGAACTGGCGCATCCATCTTGCGATCCTTGGTTGCACTTTCGCGGTCTTTCCCCTGCTGGGGGTGGGGTTCCACCGCGTATTCCCCTCATTCCTTGATGCGGATACGTGGACGGGGCTTCTGTTCCTGTGCTGCCTGCCTTCGACAGTACAATCGTCCATCGCCTTTACCTCCATCGGGCAGGGGAACGTGGCGGCGGCGATCTGTTCGGCCACCATGTCCAACATCCTGGGCATTTTCATCACCCCAGTGCTGACCGGGCTGGTCATGCACCAGTCGGCATCCTCTCCAGGGGGGATCACGTCCATCATGCTGCAACTCCTGCTTCCCTTCATGCTGGGGCAGATGGCGCAGCCATGGATCGGGGGATGGGTCCATCGTTACAAGAAGCTGATTTCCATCACGGACCGGACCTCAATCCTGATTGTCGTCTACACCGCCTTCAGCGAAGCGGTGGTGCAGGGGTTGTGGCACCGTGTGCCGGCCGCACAGATCGGGCGCATCATGGTGGCGGACAGCCTGATACTGTTCACTGTACTGGTGTTGACTACCATCGGGAGCCGCCTGCTCGGGTTCAGCCGCCGTGACGAGGTGGCGATCGTGTTCTGTGGTTCGAAAAAAACACTGGCTTCGGGGGTGCCCATGGCCAATGTCCTGTTTGCTGGCCCCGTTGTAGGCATCATTGTCCTGCCCCTGATGATCTATCACCAGATCCAGCTTTTCGTCTGCGCGACCCTTGCCCGACACTATGCCCGTCGTGCCGCAGGCCATGACCCATCGAAACAGCCGCAACCCCGGGCGGGACAAAGGATCGAAGAGTAGGTATTTTTGCCACTCGCCGTTGCGACGCAGGAAGGCTATGACACGTGCGGTTTCATGGCGCGTGCCTGATCCGATTTATTGTTGCGCAAGAGGGTGGACGAACGAATCATGAGTGGACTGGACCCTGACAACTGGGACGCGCTGCGTCAGCTTGGTCACCGGATGCTGGACGACATGATCGATCGCCTCAGCCATCTGCGTGAACAACCGGTGTGGCAACCCATGCCCACCGACCTGCGTCAGGAACTGCGTACGGGCCTGCCAGATGCTCCATCCTCGCCCGAAGACCTGTATGCACGCTTTCAGGAACTGGTCGTCCCATATTCAACCGGCAATGTGCATCCGGGTTTCATGGGGTGGGTCCATGGTGGCGGCACCGCGATCGGGATGCTGTCGGAACTGCTTGCCGGGGGGCTGAATGCGAATTGTGGTGGTCGCGATCATGCCCCGATTGAGGTGGAGCGCGAGGTCATTCGCTGGGCCGCGCAGATCTGCGGCTTTCCCACCGACTGTTCCGGCCTGCTGGTGACGGGTTCGTCCATGGCCAACATGATCGCGGTCATTACCGCCAGCCGCGCCGTGCCTGACGGCCTGGCAATGCGCAAAGCCGGGGTGGGCACGCGGAAACTGACGGGATATGCCGCCGCCAGCGCACATGGCTGCATTTCACGGGCATTCGACCTGACAGGGCTGGGGTCCGACGCCCTGCGGATCATCCCGGTGGATCACAATAATCGCATGATCCTGTCAGCACTGGAAGATGCCATCGCGCGTGACCGCGACGCCGGATACGAACCGTTCATGGTGATCGGCACCGCCGGAACGGTGGATACCGGTTCCATCGACGATCTGGACATGCTGGCTGATATCACGGCGCGTGAAAAACTGTGGTTTCATGTCGATGGGGCATTCGGGGCACTGGCGGCCCTGTCTGCGGATCTGCGCCCGATGCTGCGCGGGATGGAACGCGCGGACAGCATCGCGTTCGATTTCCATAAATGGGCACAGGTCCAGTACGATGCGGGCTGCATCCTGGTCCGCGATCCTACATTGCAGGCCGCGGCCTTCGCACAATCACGCAGCTACCTCGCGCGTGAGGACAGGGGGCTTGCGACGAATGGCCCATGGTTCTGCGACCTTGGCCCAGACCTGTCACGCGGTTTCCGGGCGCTGAAGGTCTGGATGACGCTGGGTACCTACGGCGCAGAGCGGATGGGCGAAATGGTGGCGGGATGCTGCGCCATCGCCCGCCACCTTGCCCGCCGGGTGGAAGAAAACCCGCGTACGGAACTGCTGGCTCCAGTCACGCTGAATATCGTATGTTTCCGTGTTCTTGCCCCGGTGGACGACCTTGACCACTTCAACGGGGAAATCGTCAAGGACCTGCATGAAAGCGGCGTCGCAGCCCCATCCACCACCCTGATCCAGGGGCGCAAGGCCGTGCGCGCGGCAATCGTCAACCACCGCACGGTGGAAGCGGATGTGGACCGGATGCTGGATAAGCTGCTTGAACTCGCAGATGCGCGGCTTGCCCTCGAACAGCAGGACTGACTAACGGCAAAGGCCCGCGGGTTCCGTCTTTGTCAGAATGACGGAACCCGTTGACGCACTGTTTTCAAAAAATGACACGACAGGAGATGGCGTCAGCGCCGTCCCCGTGCCTTTTCCTCGGTAAAGAGTTCGGAAAGTTTCTGCATCATCGTGCCTCCGAGTTCTTCGGCATCGGTAATGGTGACGGCACGGCGATAGTACCGTGTCACGTCATGCCCGATACCAATGGCAAGCAGTTCGATGGCGCTGCGTGTCTCGATCTGCGCGATGACTTCGCGCAAGTGCGTCTCCAGATAGGAACCCGGGTTAACCGACAGGGTGCTGTCATCCACCGGCGCACCATCGGAAATTACCATCAGGATCTTGCGGCTTTCAGCACGGGCACGTAACCGACGCTGTGCCCATAGCAGTGCTTCGCCGTCGATATTTTCCTTCAGCAGCCCTTCGCGCAACATCAGGCCAAGATTCCTGCGCGCGCGCCGCCACGGCATGTCCGCAGCCTTGTACACTATATGCCGCAGGTCATTCAGCCGTCCCGGATTCGTGGGTTTTCCGTCTGTCACCCACTGTTCGCGACTGCGGCCACCTTTCCACGCACGGGTGGTAAAGCCAAGAACCTCCACCTTGACCGCGCACCGCTCAAGCGTGCGGGCCAGGATGTCACCACACATCGCCGCAACTGAAATGGGGCGGCCACGCATCGACCCTGAATTATCAATCAGCAGGGTTACGACAGTATCGCGGAAATCTGTATCGCGTTCATGCTTGTACGACAGAGAAAGCATGGGATTGACCACAACACGCGACAGGCGACCTGCATCGAGGATACCTTCCTCAAGGTCAAATTCCCACGCCCGTGTCTGCTGCGCCATCAGGCGGCGTTGCAGGCGGTTCGCCAGCTTCGAAACCACGCCCTGCATGCTCAACAACTGCTGATCAAGGGTCTGGCGCAGACGGAACAGCTCTTCCGCATCACAGAGATCTTCCGCCCCGACTTCCTCGTCATAGGCAGTGGTATAGGCATGATAGCCCGGAATCCTGTCCTGATCCGGTTCGTCCCCTTCATCAGAAGGGCCGCCGGCTTCCTCCGAACCGGACGCGGCGCCGTTCTGCTCGCCGTTATCCTGCTCGTCCTCTCCCATGCCGGTGCCCTGCGACATCTGCATCTGAAGCCCGGGTGCTTCTTCTTCCGCCGGACTGTCCTGCTCCTGCGGGTTCGGCTCCTCCGGTGCGTCAGAGGCATCGCTTTCATCTGACTGGGCAGTGGCGCTTCCGTCCTCATCTTCCGCCTGCGGGTCGATTTCCTGTTCGATCAGGTCGCATGCCACCAGCAATTGCCGGGCGGCACGGGCAAAATCGACCTGACTGTCCTGCCGGGCGACCATTGCATCAAGCGCCTGCAACACCGCCGCGGGCAGTTCATCCTGCCAGCGCTGCATGGTCATTTGCATGGATGCGGGCACAGGCTGGCCCGTCATACGCGCCCGCGCCAGCAGGCCGAACGCCATCGCAGACGGCATCGCGCGCCCGCCACCGGCATCATCAAACCCGGCCTCCGCACATTCCTGCGCCAGACGGGCCTGCAGGTTGGCCGCCATGCCGGACATGTATCGGGCGCCGACACTTTCAACACGCGCCTGTTCCAGCGCGTCATAGATTTCCCGCGCCTCGCCCGCATCTGGCTGTGCTGCGGCATGGACGGCCGCGTTATGATGGCGCACACGCAATGCCGCCGCGTCTGCCGCCCCACGCAGGCGCGTCATATCGGCATCGGACATACCCACCGCCGGCTGCGGCAGGCGCACCTGGGCACCAACCACCGATACGCCAGGGGCGACAGGGCCGTTCAGGAACATCACCTCCGTCGCGGCATTACCGCCCACGGCACGAACGGCCCCGACCGTCGCGCGCTTGAAACGCTCGGCGCGCGCGGTCCGCTGGGCCGGGCGTTCATCCGGGCGAGGGGATGGGGTCTTTTCACGCATGCCGTATGCCTGCCTGCTCTATGATCGTTTCAAGCCGCCTTACCGCCCGTGGGGCGGCATGGGGTCGGCATTGAAACAACGCTGGTAATATTCGGCCACGGTCGGTCGTTCCGCCTCGTCGCACTTGTTCAGGAACGTCACACGGAACGCGAATGCCAGATCATTGAAAATACGATAATTCTCGGCCCAACTGATAACCGTGCGCGGCGACATGACGGTGGAGATATCCCCCGCGATGAACCCCGAACGCGTCAGGTCCGCCAGGGCAACCATCGTTTCAATCCGTTTGGCGTCCTGCGGATCTTTCTTCGGGTCGATCCCCATCTTTGCCATGACGATTGTGCTTTCCTGCGCATGGGGCAGGTAATTCAGCGTCGTGACAATGTTCCAGCGATCCATCTGTCCCTGGTTGATCTGCTGCGTGCCATGATACAGGCCCGTCGTATCGCCAAGGCCAACCGTATTGGCCGTGGCAAACAGGCGAAAGGCCGGATTGGGGCGGATAACACGGTTCTGGTCCAGCAGCGTCAGGTGGCCTTCGACCTCCAGCACGCGCTGGATAACGAACATGACATCCGGGCGTCCTGCATCATATTCATCAAAAACCAGCGCGCAGGGATGCTGAAGCCCCCATGGCAGCAGTCCTTCGCGGAATTCGGTAATCTGCTTGCCGTCCTTCAGGACGATCGCATCCTTGCCGATCAGGTCGATACGCGAAATATGGCTGTCGAGGTTAATGCGCACGCTTGGCCAGTTCAGGCGCGCGGCCACCTGCTCGATATGCGAGGATTTGCCCGTACCGTGATAGCCCTGGACCATCACGCGGCGGTTGTACGCAAACCCCGCAAGGATGGCCAGCGTGGTGTCATGGTCGAACTGATAGGTCGGGTCGATCTGGGGCACATGGTCGGTGCGTAGTGAAAATGCGGGCACTTCCATATCGCTGTCGATACCGAAAACCTCTCGCGCCGACACTTTGCGGTCGGGCACGGAAATGGCGGAAATGGGGGGCAGGGGGTCACCCTGCGCGTTGACATTTCCGGGCGTGAGCTCTTCGAGTGCATTCATTGATATTGTGTCCGTCATATTCTGGTGCCCCCGCCATCATACGCCGCGATCCGGCACAACAGGTAAAGTCATGCGTGGCAGTATAGGAAGGGGACGGGCGATCAGCCATCACTTAAAACCTAGGCCGAACGGGCGAGATCACTGTCCGGCATCGCAACAAGATGGGCACGTATCGCCGTATAGGCAACATTGATTCCCTTCAGCCGCTCTTCCGCCGCGCGATCCCCACCATTTGCGTCGGGATGATGCTGTCGGGCGAGCGCCTTGTAACGTGTCTTGAGTTCCTCCATGGACAGGGGCCAGCCAAGATCAAGCACGCTAAGCGGATATTTCAGCGCATCCGGGGCGGTATGGCGCGGATCACGTTCCTGCGCGCGGCGGGCACGGGCGCGCGAACCGCCCTTCAGCAGGTCCAGCGGATCAAGGATTTCTTCCTCGTCAAAGGTGCGTGCACCATTGGCCTGCCCCAACCGCCATGATGGCCTGTTCCACGAAACGTCAGCACGGATATGCGCCTCGATCTGGCCGGGGGACATGCCCTTGTAATAATCCCAGCGCGCATTGTATTCGCGCACATGTTCCAGACAGAACCAGAAATACTGGTTCAGCGCATCGCGCGAACGTGGCGCGCGATAGCCAGCAGCCTCGGTGCATCCGGCCATGTCGCAGCAACGCTCCGGCGCATCCGGGTCGGGGTCAAAGGCCCTGGGACGTGTGTTCCTTCTCTTCATCATTGTCGTTATGTGCGTCCGTTCATGCTTCGTGCAAGAGCGAAGATGTGCGATGTGTTGGCCTATGGAGCAGAGGAAGCAGACAATGACAGACCGCACTGCGGGACGTGCCGCCCGAATCGAGACATGCCTTCGTGAACGCCTGACCCCGGTGGAACTGCATGTCCACGATGACAGCGCGCGCCATGCCCACCATGTAGGGATGCGTGACAATGGCGTGCAGGCCGGGGAAAGTCATTATAATGTCCTGGTCATCAGCGATGCCTTCGCCAATATGGGCCGGGTGCAGCGGTCGCGCCTTGTTCATGACCTGCTTGCCGCGGAATTCGCAGGGGGGATGCATGCATTGTCCCTGACATTGCGCACACCGGCGGAACATGAACGGATGGTGACGCAATGAAACCTGCATTCCCATTCCATGTGCGCCGCCTGATGGCTGGCGGCCTGCTGATGCTGCTGGGCGCATGCCAGGCCGTACCGGACAGCGCGACCCTAAGCCAGAAGGACGAGATCACGCGTGTCGAGCATTACCTTAACGACACGCACGGACTTGGCGCGCATTTTGTCCAGACATGGCCCGACGGGGGCAAGGGCGATGGCAAGCTGTATTATGATCCGGGCAGGCTGCGCCTGGATTACACCACACCTGCCGCGATGAAGCTGACGGCGGCGAACGGACATCTGGTGTTCATCGACCCGCGCCGCGATTCCGTGACACGCATGTCGCTTGGCCACCAGCCCCTTGGCCTGCTGCTGCAACAGCCCGTACATCTTGACGGGGCGATTGTCGTCACCGCCGTCCAGCACGGTACCAACAGCCTCCAGATATCCATGGCGCGTTCCGACAGCCCATCCCAGGGGCTGCTGACACTCGGTTTTTCGGATATCGCGGGTAAACTGAGCCTGATCGCCATCGAAATGACGGATGTCGAACGCCAGCATATCCGCCTTGACCTTGATGGCGCACATACAGGTCCTGCATGGCCTGACGATCTGTTTTCCCTCAACACCTCGAAGTAAGGGAAACAAGCCCCCGCCTGCAAAAGGCGTCCTGCCCCCCCCTTTGGTAACGCATGAAAATGCGAAAGATGGGGCAGGCGGGACAGGCTGCCCATTTATACCTGGAGGCACTCTCCCTCCACCGGCACGCTCCCGAAACACTCCTCCCAGCCTTCACACAGCGCGCGATCCAGCTCGTCCATGGTGATGTCCAGACCCAGTCGACGCAGACTGGTCACACCATATTCGCGGATTCCGCATGGGACGATCCCTTCGAAGTCCGACAGGACGGGATCAACATTGATCGCGACTCCGTGCCAACTGACCCAGCGCGAGACTCGCACCCCGATGGCCGCGATTTTCTCCTCCTGCCCACTGTTCGGGTCCACCACCCAGACACCTACACGCCCCTCGCGCCGTTCACCGGTCACGCCAAAACGGTACAGGGTCCGAATCAGCCATTCCTCCAGCGCGTGGACATAGGCACGGACATCGCGCGCAGGCACCGGGCCGTGCGGCTGCGTCAGGTCCAGCATGACATAGCACACACGCTGCCCCGGCCCGTGATAGGTCCACTGCCCGCCACGTCCCGCAGGCCATGTGGGATATCCCGCCGGATTGAACAGATCCTCCGCCCGGGCCGACGTCCCCGCCGTATAGGTGGGGGGATGTTCCAACAGCCAGACCCGTTCCCCCATCTCCCCGGCCCGGATTGCACGGGCGTCGTGCTCCATCCGGGCCAGAGCATCGGGGTAGGGAACCTGTATGGATGCCTTTTCCCATAAAATCTTGTTTTCAGTCATTGCCCGTTCGTCTTCCATCGGTTATACGGCCTGCATTGCTTCGCTATCGCTTACCCGATACCGAAGATAATGTATGCGGCCATGGCGGAATGGTAGACGCGCAAGCTTGAGGTGCTTGTGGGGGAAACCCCGTGGAAGTTCGAGTCTTCTTGGCCGCACCATACATTGTTCCAGACATACCGAACGGTTTTCGACAGGGCGGTGGTGGTTTATCCACCACCTGTTGGATCGTACCATTTGAATGGCAATTACGGACGGCATCGCCACAAAATCGGCACAATCATACATCTTTATAACGCCTGTCCTTCGGACCAGCCGATCAACATGTCGGCACATCATGCCAGCATAGCAATTATGGCATATCAGGTCCGGTCAGATCCGGAAAACCGTGCTGAATGCATGACAAAGCATGTCAGTTCCCCCTGTGGATGCATTCCAGACTAAAATAGTTGATTTAGGTCATGTTGTTGCGCGACACTGCGCCCTAAAGATGCAGTCGACGCGACGTTCCCGTGGTCCAGATATTGCCGATTGTCCTGGAATTCAGGAGGGCAGGAAAAGGGAAGTCCGAGGTTATTTGTAAAATAAGGTGAATTTTGTGATCAAGCCCCTGAAAAAAGCTGTCCTTCCTGTTGCAGGAATGGGAACCCGTTTCTTGCCCGCAACGAAATCGGTTCCCAAGGAGATGCTGCCGGTTGTTGACAGGCCGCTGATCCAGTACGCGATTGACGAAGCCCGCGAAGCCGGGATCGAGGAATTCTGCCTGGTGTCCAGCCGTGGCAAGGATTCGCTGATTGATTATTTTGACATTGCATTTGAACTCGAAGCCACGCTGACGGCACGCAAGAAAACATCGGCGCTGAAGGCTCTCGAACCGACCCGCGTCACGCCGGGTTCGATGATTTCCGTCCGCCAGCAGGAACCGCTTGGCCTGGGCCATGCCATCTGGTGCGCCCGCAGTTTCATCGGCAACGACCCCTTTGCCATCCTGCTGCCCGATGACGTTGTGCAGAGCAAGACCTCCTGCCTGAAGCAGATGGTCGAGGTCTATAACCGCACTGGTGGCAACGTTCTGGCGGTGACTGAGGTTCCGCGTGAAAAGACCGATCAGTACGGTGTGCTTGATGTCGGTAAGGACGATGGCAAGCTTGTTGAGGTCAAGGGCCTGGTCGAGAAGCCCAAGCCCGAAGATGCACCGTCCAACCTGTCGGTGATCGGCCGCTATATCCTGACGGCCGACGTGCTGCCGCATCTTGCCAAGCTTGAAAAGGGCGCCGGCGGTGAAGTGCAGTTGACCGATGCGATGGCCAAGATGATCGGCCACGTGCCGTTCCATGGCTTCCGTTACGAAGGGCGCCGCTTTGACTGTGGCAACAAGATCGGCTTCCTCGAAGCGCAGATCGCCTTCTCGCTGGAGCGTGAAGACCTGGCGGGTGAGGTGCGTGAGTTCCTCAAGACCTATCAGGCAAAATAAGGCCGGTGTCCTTTCGCCATCGCTTCGACCCGACAAGCCTGCGTGAATATGATATCCGCGGGATTGTCGGGAAGACCCTGACGGCACAGGATGCCTATGCCATCGGTCGTGCCTTTGGCAGCATAATCGCCCGCAGGGGCGGTACGAATGTTGTGATCGGTTATGACGGGCGCCTTTCCTCACCAGCACTTGAATCCGCGCTGGTGAGGGGGGCCATGGCGTCCGGCATGGCTGTAACCCGTGTGGGATGCGGCCCCACACCGCTTCTTTATTTCGCATCGGTGACACTTGGGGCCGATGGCGCGGTTATGGTGACAGGCAGCCATAATCCGCCGGACCATAATGGTTTCAAGATGATGCTGGATAGCAGGCCATTCTTTGGCAGGCAGATCCGCGATCTTGGCAATCTCTGCGCCACCGGCGATATGGTGCCTGAAACGACCGGAAACGTCCGTGACATGGACCTGACCGATGCGTATGTCCAACGTCTGCTTGATGATTGGGATGGCGGGGTACGCGCGCTGCATGTGGTGTGGGATAATGGGCACAGTGCGGCAGGCAGGGTGCTGGCCCGCCTCGTCCAGGGATTGCCAGGGCGGCATACCATCCTGAACGGCGAAATTGACGGGCATTTTCCCGTTCATCATCCTGACCCAACCATCCCGGAAAACCTTGAACACCTGATCGGCACCGTGCGGGCAGAGCATGCCGATATCGGCATTGCCTTTGATGGAGATGCTGATCGTATCGGGGTTGTTGACAATACCGGACGCATCATATGGGCGGACCAGCTTCTGGTCATACTGGCGCGTGACATACTATGTCATCATGCGGGCGCAACAGTCATTGCGGACGTCAAGGCAAGTCAGGTTCTGTTTGACGCGGTGAAAGGGGCAGGGGGCAATCCAGTGATGTGGGGGGCTGGTCACTCCCTGATAAAATCCAAGATGGCGGAAACCGGCGCCCTTCTGGCGGGGGAAATGTCAGGGCACATCTTCTTTGCCGATAAATGGTACGGTTTTGACGATGCGCTATATGCGGCCGTCCGGCTGTTGGGTATCGTCGCGCGTCTGCCAGGCCCACTGTCGGATATATGGCAGGCACTGCCGGTTATGATCAATACACCCGAATTGCGCTTTGCATGTTCTGACACACGCAAATTCGCTGTCATCCAAAATGTGGCCGAGCGTCTGCGCGCAGCAGGGGCGACGGTCTCTCTGATTGACGGGGTCCGTGTCAGCACTCCTGATGGATGGTGGCTGCTGCGTGCCTCCAACACACAGGCCATGCTGGTGGCACGGGCAGAAAGCATGACCGAAGCAGGACTGGCACGATTAAAGGCCGAATTGACAACGCAACTGCAGCAGTCAGGGATCAAAGCGCCCGACTTTTCCGCCCATGATCCCCATCATGGGTGCAATGGGTGAAAAGTCATTTAATGTACTGAAAACAAAATATTTTTTGTATATATCTGTTTGCAGTCACAGACGGTGGGTTTTGAAACAGGAGATTATTTCCAAACCATTCCTTCACTGACCATACGTGGGTGCCCCGGGATGATCGCGGGCCGTTTTTCATTGAACCTGACGCCAACAGGTTTAAAAGGCCCAAATCAGTCCTATATGATATTAGGCATTACTCCCGGGTTTATGGCTTCATGACGGCATCACTGCCCTTTCACTCATTTTTGATCCCTGGCCAGCATGTGGCCCATCCAGAACATCCCGAATGGGGAATGGGACAGGTGCAATCCGCCACGGGACGACGGGTTGTGGTAATGTTCCCCCATGCGGGGAAGGTTGCCATCGATGCAATGGTCATACAGTTGACGGTGGTGGACTGATTGGAACGCCTGATGACGCGCCCATTCCTTGATTCCTTTGGCCGGGCGGTGACGTATCTGCGTGTATCGGTCACGGATCGCTGCGACATGCGATGCCTGTATTGCATGGCCGAGGACATGACGTTCCTCCCCAAACCCGAAATCCTGTCTTATGAAGAACTTGAACGGATCTGTGCCGCGTTCATTCATAATGGGGTGCGGCGCATCCGTGTCACGGGCGGCGAACCACTTGTCCGGCGCGATGTCATGTCATTCTTTTCCGCCATGGGGGAATGGCTGCGTCGCCCTGTGGATGAACCCCGCCTGGACGAACTGACACTCACGACCAATGGTTCCCGCCTGGGTGAATTCGCAATTCCCCTTCATGCGGCAGGGGTAAGACGCGTGAATATCAGCATAGATTCCCTTGACCCCACGCGCTTTGCGACCATCACCCGACGGGGAAACCTGCGCAAAACGCTCGACGGCGTCCGGGCGGCAAAGGAAGCGGGCCTGAAAATCCGTATCAATGCCGTCGCCATGGCTGGCCTGAATGATGACGAATTCGACGATATGATCGCATGGTGCGGCCAGATCGGCGCGGACCTTTGCCTGATCGAGACCATGCCCATGGGCGAGACAGGGGACGACCGACAAAATCGCTATATCCCGCTGGACCGGGTACGGGCGGACCTTGCCCTTCGATGGACGCTGGAACCCCTGACCCATCGCACTGGCGGGCCTGCGCGCTATATGCGTGTGGCCGAAACAGGGCAGAAAATCGCCTTCATTACCCCGATGAGCCATAATTTCTGCGAAAGCTGCAATCGGGTGCGCCTGTCATGCACGGGACAGTTGTACTCATGCCTTGGCCACGAAGGCGCAAGCGACCTGCGTGGGCCACTGCGTGCCGGAATGGATGACGCCGGTATCCTGCGCCTGGTCCAGTCAGCCATAGGACGCAAGCCCAAGGGGCATGATTTCATGCTGGACCGGGCCGCCGACGACCCTGCCCGCATTTCGCGCCATATGAGTGTTACCGGCGGATAACCCCCGGAATTACAGGAATTCCCACCAGCTTTCCCCTGCGATAACATGGCAGGCCATATGCCCGCTTTTTGTTTTCCAATAAGTAATTTCAACCTGCTGTCGGCATATCCACACCACCATCTGCGCTACCGTCTTCGTCACCAAGGGCATCTTCAAGCGATGTCGTAAACTGCCCTGGTTTCAATGCACGCGGCTGTGTCACGGCAGGTGCCCACCCCGTCATGATCGCGACATGAAGCGGCATGGCCACATTTCCCTGTTCATCACGCGGCAACCCGGCCAATGCTGCGGGGAAAAGTGCGACAGGCGGGCTGGCACGATGCCGTTCAACCAACGCATTGGTTTCCCCTGCATCACGCAGATCACGCAGCAACATCATCGGCGAGCGATAAGCCAGTTCAATGACATCCGAATCGGCGACAGGCAATGCGAATCCAGCCCGCTGCAACAGGGCCGCACAATCGCGCAGTCCCGGGAACGGTGAAATCCGCACCGACGCCCCACCCAGCAGGTCATGTTCCGCCACAATCAGTGCCTGACGCAATTCCGCCAGTGTGGGCAGGATCGGCATACATGCCAGAAACAGTCCGTCAGGACGCAGGATATTGCGTATCTGCACCAGCGTGCCAGGCAGGTCATTAACCCAATGTAGCGACAAGTTGGCGATGACGAGATCGAATGTCCCCGCTCCGAAGGGAAGCCATTCCTCGTCCATACAGACGCATGGACCGGGTTCACGCGCGCACAGGGCAGGGGAGAGATCCGTGGCCACGACCTCGATTCCACGCGCCCTCAACATGGGGGCACTTACCCCACGGCCCCCAATATCCAGCGCATGGGAAAACCGGTGCGTCGTATCATCAAGCCGGTCCAAAAGCCGATCTGCGGCCGCCTGTATGATGGGCTGTACCCGCTGCAACGAGTTGCGCGCACGATCCCGGTGCAGGCGCACGGCATGACGGTCAAAAATTATCGGCGTCTCCATGACAGTGATGTGCGCCATCCGCTACCATCTGCCAAGGACACCATCACGTGAATGCGCCATGCTGATGTCGATATCTTTTCGCCTGTTTTCGCCATACCTGCACAAGGTCGCCGGTCAGGTTCTGGATCTGCTCCTGCCGCCGCACTGCCTGTCATGCGGGGAAGAGGTGGAGCAGGCCGGCCATGTCTGCGCGGCATGTTTTACACATCTGAACCTGATTTCCGCCCCGGCATGCCGCAAATGCGGCACTCCCTTTACATCCGAAGCCGCAGCCGGCGATGACCTGACCTGCCAGAACTGCCTTGATGCCCCGCCTCCATGGGACTCGGGAAGGGCGGCATTGGTATATGACGACTGGTCGCGCCGTCTTGTCCTTGGCCTCAAATATGGTGATCGAACGGAAAATGCGGCCTTTCTGGCACGCTACATGCATCTGTCCGCACGCGACCTGCTGATCCGCGACGCCATACTGGTCCCGGTGCCCCTGCACCGACGACGGTTATTTGCCCGTCGCTATAACCAATCCGCGCTGCTGGCGGGGGAACTCGCCCGGATGGGCGGCATGACGCACTGGCCCGATGCGCTGATGCGCACATGCCATACACGTCCACTCGGCCATCTTGCCCTGCCACAGCGCCGCGCGGTCCTGCATGGCGCGATTACGGTACGTTCCCACCGAATGGCGGCCCTGCGGGGAAGGCATGTCATCCTTGTCGATGACGTCATGACCACCGGCAGCACGCTTGCGGCATGCACCGTGGCATTGCGCGATCATGGGGCCGCACGTGTCGATGTCCTGTCCGCCACGCGTGTCTGCGTGACTGCGGATCGGCGACACCCGGCATCATATCCGTAACGGATACGGTTTCATTACCCACCAGCCACACGGACATGGCATTATGGGATGAAATTATCGTAGAGACGACATTGATCCAGCAGATGAAAGTTCCTCATGCCTAAAGTCGAGATCTATACCCAGCCCGGTTGCCCTTATTGCGTACGCGCCGTCAGGCTGCTGCAGTCAAAAGGGGTTACGTTCGAAGAAATTACCGCCCTGCACGGCACCGAAGCCCGCAGTACGGCGATCAGCCGTTCGGGCGGGCATATGACGATGCCCCAGCTTTTCGTGGATGGAAAATTCATCGGGGGCTGTGATGACATGATGGCGCTGGAGCGTGGGGGCAAACTCGACGCGCTGCTTGGCGTAGGCTGAACGGACGGGCGTGGGACAGGGGGCAGCCACATGATTCTCTACCGCCTGCGATGCGAAGGGGAGCATGAATTCGAGGGGTGGTTCCCCAACAGCGCCAGCTTTGAACGCCAGGCGGAAAAAGGATTGCTGTCATGTCCGTACTGTGGAGGACATGACATCACCCGCGCCCTGATGGCGCCCGCAATCCGCCGTGGCACCGGGGACGCTCCCGTCATGCCCGACACGCCTGACGCGCCCCCGGCGCAGCTCCCCGATACGGTCGCTTTACCCGATGCGGCGATGGCACTGTTGCAAAAAATGCGCGATGTCATCGAAGGACATTGCGTGAATGCTGGGGAGCAGTTTGCGGCAGAAGCCCTGAAAATGCATCGTGGTGAAAAGGAAGCCACGGCAATATACGGCAGCGTCACCGAAGATGAACGCGAAATGCTGGATGACGAAGGGGTCGAGGTGCTGACCATCCCCTGGGTCAGGCCCGCCGATAGCTGAACTGAGACTACGCTCGCTTCGTATCCACCGCATGTTACGCAGCGCACGACCAAGGAGAGGGTATCCATGCGCCGAACGACAGGAATGACCGGACGGATCGGTCAGGGACCGGAAACGGGCCGGGTCCGACCTCATCGCACGCCGGGTATCCTCACGCGGGTGCTGCTGGCCCTTGTTGCCGGTGTGGGCATGGGTGGTGCCCGTTCGCCCGCACACGCCACACCGGCGGCGACACCCTCCATCATCGGGGAATGGGAAACCAAGGATCATGACGGCGTCTTTCGCGTCATGCAGTGCGGCACGGAAATCTGCGGCGACCTTGTCGGGTTGAGCTATACCAAGGACGTTCCCAAGGACCATAACGGACATTCGGAATGTGGCCTGCGGATGCTGACGGGCTTTACGCCCGATCAGGGGGAGGCCGGCCACTGGAATGGCCATATCCTTGATCCCGACAGTGGCCACGTCTATCACGCCAAGATCTGGATTGCGCCTTCGGGGTCACTGAAACTCCGGGGGTTCGTGGGGGTTCCTCTGTTTGGGGAAACGGAAACATGGACCCCCTTCACCGGCAAGATCGGGCCGGAATGCCGCCTGCCATAGGCATGCAACCATTTTTGAAAATCTGAAATTGGGATAACTGAAATTCGATGAAGTCCAATCTTACCCGGCGCGCCGTTATTGCGGGGCTGGCGATGGCAGGGGTGCCGGTCGCATCGCGCCCGTCACTTGCAGAGCTGCCTCAGCGCTCACGGACCATCTGCTATATCGGTGGCTATACGCAGCACGGGCCACCGGGCGGCAGTGGCAACGGGGAGGGGATTTCAGTCTTCGAGATGAATCCCGACAATGGCAGCCTGTCGGCGTTGATGACATATGTCGATATCGCCAGCCCGTCCTTCATCGTCATTTCACAGGATTCGCGCTTTCTTTACGCCCTGAGTGAAATCGAGGATTTCAACGCCAATCACGAAGGATGCGTTACGGCATTTTCCGTCAATCGCAAAAGTGGCGAACTGACCAAGATCAATGTCATGCGTTCAGGAGGGGCCATTCCCGCCCATCTGAGCATCCATCATTCAGGCAAATATGTGATGGTTGCCAATTATATGGGCGGCAGTGTCGGCATCCTGCCCATTCGGCCCGACGGCAGCCTTGGCGACCCGACCGATGTGGTCAAGAACACCGGCCCGCGCATGCCCGATCGCGCCAGTGACAACCCGCCCGGGAATTTTGCCGTCAGCGACCATTCCGGCTCCCATGTCCATATGGTCGCATCCGACCCCAGCGGGCGCTTTGTCCTGGCCTGTGACGCGGGGCTGGACCGGGTCTATGTCTGGACGCTGGACCTGCACACGGGACGGTTGGTACCGGTCGCAAAGGCGCCGTTCATCAACATGACCCCCGGGTCCGCCCCACGCCACTTCGCCTTCAACGCGAAGGGAAACATGATCTATATCCTTGGCGAGCAGGATTCGAAGGTAGTGGCCGCCACCTTTAATGCCGAGACAGGCGAGATCGTCCCACAGCAGACCGTAAGCACCGTCACCCCGCATTTCCGCGGCAGCAGCCTTGCCGCGGGCATCCTTCTTTCACCTAGCGGGCGTTACCTGTACGTTTCCAACCGGCTTGGCGATTCATTGGCCAGTTTCCATGTCAATGACGATGGCACGCTCAACCTGGTCGATGAAATCTGGATGCATGCAGACTATGGCCGGTCGATGATGTTCGACCCCAGCGGATCGTTCCTGTTCTGCGCCAACCAGCGCAGCGATTCCGTCACATCATTTCGCGTCAATGGTGCAACGGGCGAATTGCAGTTCACATGGAACTTCACACCCGTTGGCAGCCCGACCACCTTTGCCTTTATGAACACGATCTGAGAATTTTTTTAAAACAGGCGACCGGCATTCCTGGATGCCGCTTTTTCGAATAAGCGGCATCTTCTGTAGCTTTCTGGAAACAGTTTCACCAAGAATTCAGTCCCGGCCCTGATCGTTTTCCCATCAGTCGCGCACGAGGCAGGCAATATAATTGACCCCGAGGTCACGGCTTTCACGCCATCCCCCCAGCGCGGGCACCATCCCGGCGATATCGGCGATTCGCAGTCCTGCCCGCACGGCCTGCTGCCCCAGTTCGGCAGGTGTTATGAATTTGCGCCATTCATGCGTGCCGACCGGCAACAGGCGCAGCACATATTCGGCCCCAATCTTTGCCATTGCCAGCGAACGCAGCGTCCGGTTCATGGTGGACACGACAAGTACACCCCCCGGCCGCAACATGGTGGCAAGCATCCCCAGGAACGCGGCGGGATCTGTGACATGTTCGATCACTTCCAGCGCTGAAATCGCATCGAACTGCGCGCCTTCGGCACATAACTCTTCCGCGCTGCCACAGCGATAGGCAAGGGGCCCGCTGCCTGCGGGTAACGGATGGTGACGCAGGTGCTGGCGTCCCGCCGTAATGGCTGCGCTGGAGGCATCAAGCCCTGTAACGTCGAATCCCGCCCGTGCGAACGCCTCGCTTGCCAGGCCCGCGCCACAGCCGATATCCAGCAGCGTGCGCCGCGTCCCCCGATCATCGGCGGTGGCGGGAAGGCGGGCCAGTGACCACGATATCCGCAGGTCATTCATCGCATGCAGCGGACGCATCGGTCCCGCCGGGTCCCACCATCTTTCGGCCAGTTCACTGAAACGGGCGATTTCCGAAGGGGAGACCGAACCCGGCCCCTGGGCTGACGAATCGTGAAGCTGCATGGGTGCAACGCCTTTCATATGGCTGTCTCGCGCTGGACGCAGAGGCGGGGGGGATGTATGTGACGCGCCTTGTACATAACCGCAATGCCCCGGACCACCCACCTGTGATAATGGCCCGGACAGCACGAATCCTGACCCACAGCGGAGAGCTTGTTCCAATGTCCACTACCGTACCGCGGATCGTTATGAAATTCGGTGGCACATCCGTGGCCAATCTGGAGCGGATTCGCGCTGTTGCCGAAAAGGTCCGCAAACAGGTCGATGCCGGATGCGAGGTCGCGGTTGTCGTCTCTGCGATGTCGGGCGTTACCAACCGGCTTGTCGGTTACTGCCAGGACCTGTCCACCCTTCATGACCCGCGAGAATATGATTCCGTCGTTGCCACAGGCGAACAGGTAACAAGTGGCCTGCTGGCGATCGCGCTTCAGGCGCTGGGGATCAATGCGCGTTCATGGCTGGGGTGGCAGATCCCCGTGCGTACGGATGACGCCCATGGCAAGGCCCGTATCGAGGGTATCGACGGACAGGCCCTGATCGCCTCAATGCAGGCGGGACAGGTTCCGGTGATCGCAGGCTTTCAGGGCGTGACCGCCGACAACCGCATCACCACGCTGGGCCGGGGCGGGTCAGACACCTCTGCCGTGGCGCTGGCGGCGGCGCTGCACGCCGACCGGTGCGATATCTATACCGATGTGGACGGAATTTATACAACCGACCCTAGGATCGTTGCCAAAGCACGCAAGCTCGATAAAATCACCTATGAAGAGATGCTGGAACTGGCGTCCGTCGGGGCCAAGGTCCTGCAGACCCGCAGCGTCGAACTTGCAATGAAAAAACGGGTGCGCGTACAGGTCCTGTCCAGCTTTACGGACGGCCCCGCACCTTCAGAAGGGCATCTGCCCGGTTCAATAGTCGTGGATGAGGACGAAATCGTGGAAAAGGAACTGGTGGCAGGGATTGCCTATTCCCGTGACGAGGCAAAAATTTCCGTGCGCCGGGTTCCTGACCGGCCGGGAATCGCCGCCGCCGTGTTTGGTCCCCTGACTGCGGCGAATGTAAACGTGGACATGATCGTGCAAAGCACCGGCGACGACGGCATGACCAACATTACCTTTACCGTGGGCAAGACCGATTTCGCACAGGCCATCAAGGCGCTGGAAGACGCACGCGACGTCATCCATTACGGCGAACTTGCCACCGATGACGACGTGGTGAAAATCAGCGTGGTGGGCGTGGGCATGCGTTCACATACCGGCGTCGCCAACACGATGTTCCGCACCCTCTCTGAACGCAACATCAACGTTCAGGTCATCTCGACCAGTGAAATCAAGGTATCGGTCCTGATCGCCGCCGAATATACCGAACTTGCGGTCCGCGCCCTGCACGCCGCCTATGGACTTGATGCAGCCTGACATGAACCAGACCAGCCCTTCCTCCACCACTCCCACGGATCCCCGCCGGGTTGCGGCGCGCGCACGCCTTGACCGGCTCTGGTCGGCGGGCACCAGCTTCCTTGGCAGCGAGGTCGCCCTCCTTGGCGGGGCAATGTCGTGGATCAGCGAACGCCACCTCGTCTCCGCAATTTCCAATGCGGGTGGCTTTGGCGTGCTGGCCTGCGGGGCCATGGAACCCGACCGTCTGGCAGAGGAAATCGCAGCCACACAGGCCCGCACCACCCGTCCGTTCGGCGTCAACCTGATTACCATGCACCCGCGTCTCAATGACCTTGTGCAGGTCTGCCTTGATGCGGGTGTCGGCCATGTCGTGCTGGCTGGGGGCATCCCGTCCGGTCCCGTGATCCGCGCGATCAAGGACGGCGGGGCAAAGGTCATCGCCTTCGCCCCCGCTTTCGTTCTGGCCAAGCGCCTGATGCGCATGGGGGTGGATGCGCTGGTGATCGAAGGCTCCGAAGCGGGCGGGCATATCGGTCCCGTATCGCTGACGGTACTCGCGCAGGAGGTCCTGCCCTTCGTCCATGACATTCCCGTCTTCGTGGCGGGTGGCCTGGGCCGGGGCGATGCGATTGTCTCCTATCTGGAGCAGGGGGCCGCAGGCGCGCAGCTTGGCACGCGCTTTGCCGCCTCCACCGACAGCATCGCGCATGAACGCTTCAAAAAGGCATTCATCCGCGCCAGCGCACGCGATGCTGTGACTTCGGTACAACTCGACGAACGCTTTCCCGTCATCCCCGTACGTGGCCTGCAGAACGAAGGAAGCCGCCGTTTCCTGAGCCATCAGGCAGAAACGCTGCGACGGTTCCAGTCGGGGGAACTGACGAAGGAACAGGCCCAACTGGATATTGAACATTTCTGGGCCGGTTCACTGCGTCGCGCCGTGATCGACGGGGATGTCGAAAACGGTTCGGTCATGGCGGGACAGTCCGTCGGCATGATCACCAGCGAACAGTCGGTGCGCGACATTATCGCCGAACTGGTGGAACAGGCGCTTGATGCCCTGATCCGGCAGGAAGACAGGATGCGCCGCGAATGAGCGAGGGCACACGCATGTTCCGCCAGAAAAATACGAACACCGGCGACACGGCCACCCCACCCACAGGCGGGGACCTTCCCCATAGTGTTGGTCAGGAACTGCGCGCGCGCCGGGAACAGTTGGGCTGGAGCCTGCCGGACGTCGCATCATGGCTGCGTATCCGCCTGCCATATCTGGAGGCGCTTGAGGAAGGCCGTGCACAGGCGCTTCCCGGCAGTGCCTATGCCATCGGCTTCCTGCGCACCTATTCCAAGGCACTCGGCCTTGCGCCAGAACAGTTGATCCAGCGTTTCAAGATGGAAACACGCGGGTCGTTCGATCGCAAACCCGACCTTTCATTTCCTGTTCCGCTGCCGGAAAAAAGCCTGCCGCTTGGCGTGATCCTGCTGGGTGGGATCGTTATCCTGGTGGGTGCCTATATAGGGTGGTACCGCATGACCGGGGCGTCGGAACATCCCGTCGTCACCACGCATACCGACCTGCCGGGCATTTCCACACCAGGCACGGCATCGCCACAAATCGCATCCGTCCTGCCCGCACCGGGGGAACTGCCGCCCAACCCGCCACAGCCCCTGCCGCAGCAGGAACAGAACAGTATCACGGCGCTGGCCCCATCCGGACCGCCCGAAGACACCAGCCCAGCCAAAGCGCCTTCCGGCCCGGTGGAAAAGATGGGAGAGGACAAGAACGCCCTTGCCAACACCCATCCTGACGCCGACCATCCCGCTGGTACGGATCCGGCAGGCCCCGCGGCGACAGCGGCGACGGACCAGATCACCCTGAACGCCTCCGCCCCGACATGGGTGCAGGTGCGCCAGCAGGGCGGTGGGGTCATCTATGACCATACACTGGGCAGCGGGGAGACATGGCAGGTGCCTGTGGACAAGCACGATCTTGTCCTGACCGTGGGCAATGCCGGTGGCCTTACACTCAGCGCGAATGGCGTGGTATCACCGCCGTTGGGACGGAACGGAGAGGTCCGGCGCAATATCATATTGAGTGCGCAGGCCATCAGCAGTGGCACCATCACACAGCCCCCCCCGACAACATCACGTGCGCCAATGCCGCCGCCCGCGGCGCGTCCGACGGGCACGATATCCGCCCCAATGCCGCCTTTGCCGCCAGTCGGACCCTCGGATGGAGGGAATAATGCGCTTCCCCCACTCCCACAAACCGACAAAGCGGAGTAATATGGTCGGCAACGACACGTTGTGAAGACAGCATGCGTATCCGTCACAGGATCTGAAAACAGGACTTCATCGCACCCCGTCATGGCATGACGGGGCGGCATGAACTCCCCGCCTCGTATGGAGGGCAGACAATGAGCAGCTATCGTCCTTATCAGCATATCGAACGCCGCAAATCGCGGCAGATCCACGTGGGCAAGGTTCCGGTGGGCGGGGATGCACCGATTTCGGTGCAGACCATGACCAACACCCTGACCACCGACGCGGAAGCCACGATCGCACAGATCCGCCGCGCGGAACTTGCCGGGGTGGATATCGTGCGCGTCTCATGCCCTGACGAAGAAAGCACGGCCGCACTTGCTGAAATCGTACGCGAAGTGAATGTCCCCATCGTCGCGGACATCCACTTCCACTACAAGCGCGCGATTGAGGCCGCCAAGGCTGGCGCGGCGTGCCTGCGCATCAATCCGGGCAATATCGGCAATGCCGCGCGCGTGCGCGACGTGGTCAATGCGGCCAAGGACTATAACTGCTCCATCCGCATCGGCGTGAATGCCGGGTCGTTGGAAAAGCACCTGCTGGAAAAATACGGGGAGCCAAACCCCGACGCGCTGGTCGAAAGCGCGTTGGAACATGCCAAGATCCTTGAAGATCATGACTTCCATGAATTCAAGATCAGTGTGAAGGCCTCGGACGTCTTCCTTGCCGTCGCAGCCTATCAGCAACTGGCCGATGTCTGTGACCATCCGCTGCATATCGGCATTACCGAGGCAGGCAGCAAACGCGCGGGCACCGTGAAGTCGTCCATCGGCCTGGGTAACCTGCTGTGGGCGGGCGTGGGCGATACGATGCGCGTTTCACTGTCGGCCGAGCCGGAAGAAGAGGTGCTGGTCGGATGGGATATCCTTAAATCTCTTGGCCTGCGTCATCGTGGCGTGAAAATCATTTCCTGCCCGTCATGCGCACGTCAGGGATTCAATGTGATCCAGACCGTCCAGACGCTTGAAGACCGGCTGGCGCATATCAAGACACCACTGACGCTGTCCATCATCGGCTGTGTGGTCAATGGCCCGGGCGAGGCACTGATGACCGACCTGGGTGTCACGGGCGGCGGCGCGGGACGACACATGGTCTATTCCGCCGGACGGCAGGACCATACGATGCCCGCCGGCGACATGGTCGAACATATCGTCGAGCTGGTGGAGGCAAGGGCCAAGGCCATGCAGGCCGAAGAAGACGCCCGCAAGGCAGCCGAAGACAAGACCCGCGCGTCGGAACTGACGCCCGCGGGCTGACACAGGCCGGGAGGGGAGGGAACGGCCCGCGGGCGTCAGTTCCGCGTCCCTTCCGGCTGGCCTGTCCCTTCGCATGTGGCGACGGAACGGGCATGATGTCGTTCAAGCAGGAATTTCGCAGTGAGCAGTTTACAGCCCGTCCGCGGCACCCATGACCTGATCGGGGAAACGCAGCGTCGTTTCGCCCATGTCATCGAAACGGCCCGTCGCATCACCGGACTTTACGGTTTTGACGAATGGGCGACACCGATTTTCGAGGATACGCGCGTTTTCAAGCGCACATTGGGCGATACGTCCGACGTCGTTTCAAAGGAAATGTACACCTTTGAGGATCGGGGGGGGTGAATCACTGACATTACGCCCCGAAGGAACGGCAAGCGTATGCCGGGCGCTGGTGACAAACGGGCTGACGCAATCCCTGCCACAGAAGGTTTTTTATGCGGGACCGATGTTCCGCTACGAACGGCCGCAAAAGGGACGTTACCGGCAGTTCCACCAGATTGGCGCGGAACTTCTCGGCCCGGCAGAACCGCTGGCCGATGCCGAAGTGATCGCGATGGGACGCGATATTTTGCAGGCCTTGGGCATTGCGCGCGATACCGTTCTGGAACTCAACACCCTTGGCGATATCGAAAGCCGGAATGCATGGCGCGCGGCCCTGATTACCTATTTTTCCGAACGGCGCGATGAACTTTCCAGCGAAAGCCTGAACCGGCTTGAACGCAACCCGCTACGCATCCTTGACAGCAAATCGCCACAGGACAAGGTCGTGGTGGAAGATGCCCCGCTGATTTCGGGATATCTCAACCCGCAGGCCCAGGCATTCTGGGATGACCTGCGCAAGACGCTGGATATCCTTGGGGTTCCATTCCGTGAAAACCCCCGCATCGTACGCGGGCTTGATTATTACAGCCATACGGCATTCGAATTCGTGACGGAACGGCTGGGTACGCAAGGTACCGTGCTTGCGGGTGGGCGATATGACGGGCTGGTCTCCGAAATGGGTGGACCACAGACACCCGCGATTGGGTGGGCAGGCGGGATCGAACGCCTTTCGATGCTGCTCGACGAAGCGCCTGCCGCCCCGCGTCCCGTCGTTGTCGTCCCGATGGGCGAAGGTGCCGCAGCAACCGGCATCACAGTGCTACAGGCATTACGGGGCGCGCATATCCGCGCGGAAACATCTTATCGTGGCAACCTCAAGCGACGCATGGAACGTGCAAACCGCCTGAACGCGACCCATGCCATCGTCATTGGCGAGGATGAGGTCGCACGGGGCGTTGTTCAGGTCCGCGACCTTGATAAGGGGCAGCAGGCCGAAGTTGCAATGGATCAGGTGACAGACTTCCTGCATGGCCTGTCGCGGGGCGCATAAGGGTGGCGCGGTTTGACGAACGACTTGACCGGATCGTAGCGCGTGGCGAGGAATTGCAGGCTCTATTGGCAGAGGGGCTGTCCGGGGCGGCATTCAGTCAGGCCTCGCGGGAATTCGCCGAACTTGACCCCATTGTCGCCAAGGTCAATGCCCTACGCGCCACCGAACAGGCGGTGCAGGACACGCAGGCCCTGCTTGATGATCCAGAAATGCGAAGTCTTGCGGAAAGTGAGCTTGCAGAACTGCGCAGGCGCATTCCCGAACTGGAACACGATATCCGCATTGCCATGCTTCCGCGTGACGAAGCGGATGATCGCAGCGCCATCCTGGAAATCCGCCCCGCAGCGGGTGGGGATGAAGCTGCCCTCTTTGCAGGGCAGATGTTCGGGGCGTATCAGCGATATGCGGATCAGCGTGGCTGGCGGTTCGAAATTCTTGAATACGATGAGTCCGAACTTGGCGGCCTGCGCGAAGGGATTGCCAGCATTACCGGCCGTGGCGTCTTTGCGCGCCTGAAATACGAATCAGGCGTGCATCGCGTCCAGCGCGTGCCCGCCACCGAAAGCCAGGGCCGCATCCATACATCCACAGTGACTGTCGCTGTCCTTCCCGAAGCTGAGGAAGTGGACGTGGAGATCAACGACAACGACCTGCGCATCGATGTCTACCGTGCCTCAGGCGCAGGGGGGCAGCATGTCAACAAGACGGAAAGTGCCGTGCGCATCACGCACATGCCCAGCGGTATTGTCGTGGCGATGCAGGAAGAGAAGAGTCAGCATAAAAATCGTGCAAAGGCGATGAAAATCCTGCGCGCACGCCTGTATGAACGCAATCGCGCCGCCGCCCATGAAACCCGGGCAGCAGACCGCCGCTCGCAGGTGGGGACAGGGGACAGGTCTGAACGCATCCGCACCTACAACTTCCCGCAAGGGCGCGTTACCGATCACCGCATTGGCCTGACGCTCTATAAGATCGACAAGGTCATGGGAGGGGAGTTCGATGAGTTCGTCGACGCCCTGACGCAGGAAGAACAGGCAGCACTTCTTGCGATGGACGAGGATTGAGAGGCGGCTTGTGCAGCCCCGCCTGATAACAGGCCAAAACAAAAAAGCTGTTGGCGAGGCTTTTCCCAGAAGGCCTTGCAAGACGACGTCTGAACTTTTTTCTGATATTTATCAAAGGATTATTTTCAGGCAGGTGCTACGCACGACAATCACGAGGTGGGGGCGGCACACAGGGAACTGCGGCCGGGATAATGTTCCACCACCGTGGGATCATCCGGGTCATCAAGATAGAATTCCGTAAAATTCTTTGCCCCCAATGCAACCAGATGATGGCCGTTGGGGGCATGCAGAACGCCTTCGCCGCTGACTTCGTGTGTTTCGGCTTTGCCAGAGGGCAGGCGGATCGTTATTTCTCCGCACAGGGCATAGCTGTGATTGACGCGGCCGACTGGCGTTTCGACATTGACAGTGCGTTCAGGATGGCGCGGATCAAGCTGAAATGTTGCGACCAGACGTTCGTCGATATACAGGCGCGACACCTCGGAAATCTCGTCCGAGGCACAACCATCTGTAACATCGAACGTACCCGCCAGTACCGGCGCTGCTGTGGCGACAAGGCCCAACATCGCCAGAGCAAGACCAAGACGAAGATGAACAACGGGTTTCATGATGACAGGGTATGATGGAAACACGCTCCAATGAAAGAGGATGATCCACCGCACACCCATGATTTACGCACGGTGCTGCAACAGGCCACCCAGCGCCTGTCAGCGGCAGGAGTGGAAACGCCACGACGTGAAGCACGGCTTTTGCTGGCGCATGCATTAGGGACCGACCTTGGTGGCCTGCTGCTGCGTGACTGGATCGAAAAAGGGGCGCTGGCACATTTTCATACGCTGCTGGAACGGCGGAGCCTGCATGAACCACTTTCCTACCTGACAGGCAGGGCCGGGTTCTGGTCCATGACGCTGGACGTTTCCCCGGCCACGTTAATCCCGCGCGCCGATACGGAAACATTGGTCGAGGCCCTTCTGGAACTGCGTCCCGATCGGACGGATATCAGCACAATCCTGGATCTTGGGACGGGAACGGGTTGCCTGTTGCTAGCAGCATTGCAGGAATATCCGCAGGCGTGGGGACTTGGGGTGGATCTTTCGCCCGATGCGGCACGTCTGGCCCTGGGCAATGCCCGGCATGTGGGCCTGTCGGATCGATGCAACATCATTTGCGGGAATTGGGCACAGGCCATTACAGGGCGCTTTGACGTGGTATTCAGCAACCCACCCTATATCCCGCATGCGGACCTGTCGGGCCTGATGCCTGATGTCCGCGATCATGAACCCCACCGCGCGCTTGATGGGGGGGATGACGGGCTGGTCTGTTACCGTATCCTGATGCAGTCCTTGCCACGACTTTTAAAACCGCGCGGCCTTGGGATCGTGGAACTGGGGATCGGACAGGATCACAGCGTCCCAGTGCTTGCACGTGATGCAGGTATGGACATCGTGGCGATACGTCCTGACCTGGGCGGTGTCGGGCGGGCGCTGATAGTGCGGCGGGCAGGGGAGCCGTGAAAAAATAATTTGGCGACCAATGATTTGCAGGTTATATTAACAGGGCATAACGGAACCGGAAACGTACGGCGTTTCACGGTTGCCCGGAAAGCGAACGATCCCGATTGTATATAATCAGGTGGCAGATCGTGGTCTGTCCTGTTGTCCCCGGACGTGGACCATGGGATCGGGGTTCGGCAATGATGTCGGGCATTCATTATTTATAACAGGCAGGGGCATAAAGACGTCCCTACGGTCAGATGCCCTGCGGGTGACCGTTAACATGAAAGTGCTGCGCAGCTTATGAACATAAAACGCATGCGAGGCCGTCACCATCGTTCTGGCGGCAGCAACGGCGGGGGGACGCGCCATAATAACGGACAGATTCCCCTGAACCGTAACCATGTCTTTGACAGTAACGGGCCTGATCTTCGCGTGCGGGGTACAGCACAGCAGCTTTTTGAAAAATATCTTCAGCTTGGTCGCGATGCCAGCGGCGCGGGCGACCGTGTGATGGCAGAAGCCTATTTCCAGCATGCGGAACATTATTTCCGTATTCTCAATGCCATGACGCAGGCCGCACAACAGAGCCAGCAGGAACGTCAGGAGCGTCAGGCCACCCGGCAGCAGCGCCAGCCCCACACACCGATACAGAATACGACAGAAGCCGATAGTGAGAGCGACGAGGAAGAAAATAACGAATCCGTCGCGGAAACGATCAAGCCAGAACCAAAGCCCGTCGAAAAAAGCCGCACCCGTACCCGCAGCAGCACTACGGCTTCGGCCACGAACGCCGAAGAACTTGCTTCCACCAATTCCTGAATAATGCATTGCTTGCCCCATGTGACGGCAGTGCGCTCACATGGGGCAAGATATTATTGCGGTGCCTCGCCATCAGGATGGCCCGGGGTGACAAGTTTCCATACCTTGCGCCGCCGTCCTGATGTCGGGTCGTCATCAACGCTGACCAATCCCTGATTGCGCAGCGCCTGAAGCGCAAGACGCGCATGATATGTGCCCATTTCGGGAAACATATCGCCTATTTCCTTGACCGACCGGGCTTTTCCATCAGACAGGATTTTCAGCACGATCTGTCGCTTGCTGTCATGGTTCGTCACACGCCAGGAACGATGTTGAAAAAACGTCATGGCTCACTCATACCAGATACGGCAGGCCTGACCTAGTGCAGATCAGGCAGGTATGCTGCCCATGTCCGCAGGGATACCCGCCGCGCAGGCAACATACGGCACCTTAAAAAAAGTCCCTGCGATTCTTTATCTCAGGAGCATCACAGGCTGTCGCCTTTTTATAAAAATATGATCCCACCGTTTCTAGCCTGCCGCGCCATCACGTATGACGCGCACGATGGCCGAGGTAAGACGTGACAGTTCGTCGGGACGCATGACAAAGGCCGGTGTCAGGTAAATGATGGTGCGGAATGGGCGCACCCATACCCCCAACGCGATCAGGGCGGCCTTCAGCCGGTTCATATCCGCGATCGTCGCCAGTTCCACAACTCCCACACCGCCAAGGACACGCACATCGCGCACATTTGGCAGGCCGCGACACGCCTCCAATTCGTGCGTCATCTGTTCACTGATGCGCGCGACCTGTTGCAGGCGGGGTTCCGTCCTGAACAGGTCAAGTGACGCATTCGCGCAGGCGCAGGCAAGGGGATTGGCCATGAATGTCGGACCATGCATCAGCGCATGTAACGGATTATCCGACAGGAAGGCTTCGAACACATGGGCACGCGTCACTGTTGCCGCCAGCGGCATGGTTCCTGCCGTCAGTGCCTTTGACAAGGTTATGATATCTGGCACGATATCGGCCTGTTCGCAGGCGAACATGGTACCGGTACGGCCAAATCCGGTAAAAATTTCGTCGAACACTAACAGGATATTATACCTGTCCGCCAAAAGACGCAGCCGCCGCAGCACCTCCGGCCCATGGAACAGCATCCCGCCGGCCCCCTGCACGAGGGGTTCCACCAGAATCGCAGCAATCTCATCGCCCGATTCGGACAAGAGTGTCTCAAGTGCTGCGAACGTGGCATCGTCATGGGGCAGGTCCACGATATAATGCTGTGGCAGGACACCGCTGAACAGCGCATGCATCCCCTCTTCGGGATCGCAGACTGCCATGGTGGCCAGTGTATCACCATGATACCCTCCCTTGAACGCCACCAGCCGATTGCGACGCGCAACGCCACGATTGATCCAGTACTGGATCGCAATCTTGATGGCGACCTCTACCGCGACGGAACCTGAATCGGTAAAAAATACCCGCTCCAGATCCCCTGGCAACATTTCCGCCAGCCGTGCCGCAAGCATCAGCGCAGGTTCATGCACCAGACCACCGAACATGACATGGGGCATACGTGACAGTTGCGCACTGACAGCCGCGCGGATGTAGGGATGGTTATACCCATGACAGGCCGTCCACCATGATGCGATGCCATCGGTCAGGATACGTCCATCCGCCAGATGAATATCACAGCCTGACGTGCTGACCGCAGGAAGGGGAGGCAGGACCGTCTTCATCTGTGTATAGGGCAGCCAGATGTGCGGCATGCCGTCATCCAGCCATTGGGGTCCACGCATGCGGGTTCTCCGTGATATTGGGACAGGCATGATTGGCCGATGCAGCAGCCATCGGCAGGAGAGGACGTTTCATGACGCGTTTTGATATTTTTTTCCAGACGGCGCTGAATACGTTGGAACAGGACGGCATACGCAGGACGCCGGCGACCATTACCCACCGCGACGCCGTGACGATCATGCGCGACGGACAGATGTTGCTGGACTTTTCCTCCAACGACTATCTTGGCCTTGCGCATCATCCACTCCTCATCGAGCGCGCCTGCGAGTGGGGGCATAGATGGGGCAGCGGCAGCGGTGCATCGCGCCTGGTCAGCGGCACAACCCCCGCCCATCGGCAGGTCGAAGCGCGGCTGGCAGATTTCAAGCAGACACAGGCGGCCCTGCTGTTCGCATCCGGCTGGCAGGCGAATGCATCCGTCCTGCCGGCCTTATGCCGCCTTGCCACAGCCCGGACGGGCGAGGCACCGCTGGTTTTTACCGACCGCCTGAACCACGCCAGCCTGCATCATGGCTGCCAGGCCGCAGGCATCCGCCAGATCCGCTTCCGTCATAACGACCTTGATCATCTCTCGACACTTCTGGAAACCCACCGTGACCGGCCGGGCATGCGCTTCATCGTCACCGAAAGCGTCTTCAGCATGGATGGGGACCGTGTTGACATACTGGCGTTACGTGCGCTGGCCGACGCGTATGATGCTTTCTTATACCTGGACGAAGCCCACGCGACGGGCGTGCTTGGGCCACAGGGGCGGGGGCTGTCGGGCCTGACGCATGATGCTGTTTCACAAGAGGCGGGTTCACAAGCGGCCCATGCACATGGGGTCGATCTGGTGATGGGCACTTTCAGCAAGGCTATGGGCAGTTTCGGGGCCTATGTCGCGGGATCACGCGCACTGTGCGAATGGCTGTCCAACTGCTGCTCCGGCTTTGTCTATACCACCGCGCTGCCCCCTGCGAACCTTGGGGCGATTGACGCGGCGCTGGAACTCGTGCCGTTGATGGAGACACAGCGACGGCGCCTGCAGGAGAATGCCCGGACCGTCCGGCAGGCGATCCATGAATGCGGCCTGTCGACCGGTGCATCGAACACCCAGATCATTCCCATCGAAATCGGGGATACACCCCGTACCATGGATTTTGCCGCCATTCTGGCGCGTGAAGGGATTCTGGGCATTCCCATCCGTCCCCCCTCGGTCCCGCCGAACGGCAGCCGTATCCGACTTGCCCTGAGCGCCGCCCATGATGATGCGATGATTGCAACATTGATCGCAGCCATCAGGACCGCCGCACAGGAGACGCGACATGCCCGCGACTGACCTGCCTCTGGTCTTTGTGCATGGATGGGCCTTCGGACCGGAAATCTGGGGCCAGATCCGGGCGGCACGCCCGAACCATACATGCCAGATGCTTGATTTCGGTTATTTTTCTTCCGTCGCGCAGACTGAAACGCCACAAAGGCCATTCATCGCGATCGGCCATTCGCTTGGGGCGTTATGGCTTCTCTCTACAATGCCGCAATATTGCCGGGGGATGGTACTGATCAACGGTTTTGCCCGTTTTACCGCGTCCGATGATTTTCCCCATGGTGTTCCGCCACGCCTGCTGACCCGAATGGCGCGAAAGCTTGCAACCGCCCCGGATGACACGGTACGTGATTTCCGACAGAAAGCCGGAACCGATCTGCCATTGCCCGGGCCGTCGCATCCCCAACGCCTGCATGATGGACTGCACCAGCTACTGACGCTTGATGCACGGCAGGATATGCGCATGGCCCATTGTCCCGTATCCTGTATTGCTGGCACAGGTGATCCGATTGCACCGCCGCCCCTGACACAGGGTTCCTTTGCGCCTGCAACCACCATTGAATGGCACGATGGCGGACACCTGCTGCCCCTGACGCATCCTGATGCCTGCCTGCAGGCCATCGACCACATGATGAAACGTATGACGCCGTGACCTCCTTGCATAAGCAGCTTATCGCCCGCAGCTTTGGCGCTGCCTCCGGTTATGACGCCGTGGCACGTATCCAGCGCATTGCCGCACGCCAACTGGCACAACGGATCGCGCAGACCTGCCCCACACCGGGACCACAACGTATCCTTGAAATAGGGTGCGGAACCGGGTTCCTGACACAACATCTGCGTCGGCTGTTTCCTGCGGCACAGATCGTGGCCACGGATATCGCACCAGGCATGTTGCATCAGACGCAGGCCAAGTTTCTTGATGATCCGGCTTTGTCCTGCCATGTCATGGATGCCGAACAGCCTGACCTGACGGGACCGTTCGATCTCATCTGTTCCAGCATGGCGATGCAGTGGTTCAGCGCACGACACGAAACCCTGCGACGGCTGGCCGCCCTGCTGTCGCCAGGAGGCGTGATGGCGTTCTCAACCCTGTGTCGCGACAGCTTTACACAATGGCGGGGATATTACGCCACACTGGGCCTGCCATGTCCGATGCCGGTTTATCCTGACCTTGCGATGCTTGAACAGGAATGGCCACGGACAGGAAAGGGATCATGGACCCATGAAACAATCATAGAGGTTCCACAGTCGGCGCTTAGCTTCTTACGTGAACTGCGTGCCATCGGGGCGGATGTTCCCACCACCTCACAAGTGCTGCCAGGTGGCCTGCGCCGTGTCCTGAAGCAGGCCGAGAGGGATGCCACCTTCAGCGTAAATTACAATATTGCATATGGAACATTCCGGCTCACCCAGAATTGCGGCGTGTTTGTTACGGGCACAGATACGGGTGTGGGAAAGACACTGACCTGCGCCGTGCTGGCGCGGGCATGGGATGCATTCTACTGGAAACCGTTGCAAAGCGGCATTGCCGATGAACCCGCCGATACCCTGAGCGTGGCGACATTGGCGCAACTCTCATCCGCACGGCTGCATCAGCCCGCCGGAATTTACGCGGCCCCGCTTTCCCCTGAGGATGCCGCCGCCTGCGAAGGGAAGGCAATAGATCCTGACCGGATTATCCTGCCCCACAATCCCGACAGCCGCCCTATGATCGTGGAAGGGGCAGGGGGTGTCATGGTGCCGATCAGTACGGACTTCCTGATGCTTGACCTGATGGAGCGCCTTGGCCTGCCCGTAGTGCTTGTGGCACGCAGCAGCTTGGGTACGATCAATCACACCCTGCTCAGCCTTGCCATGCTGCATCAGCGCAATATTCCCGTACTTGGCATCGTCCTGAACGGACCGGACAATCCCTATGCCCGCAGTGCCATCGAACGGCATGGCAAAGTCCGCATCCTTGCAGATTTCCCGCTGCTGGCAGATGTAAATGCCGAGGCCGTCGCGCAACTTGCCCATCGCGTGCCACGATGGGAGACACTGCGCCCCGGTAAAACCGATCCTTAATAACGCCGGATCAGCCCCGCAATGCTGCCCTGTATGGCAACCTTGTCGGCTGGCATGATGCGCGTCTCGTAACGCGCATTTGCTGGTTCCAGGGCGATCGTGCTGCCCTTGCGACGCAGCCGCTTGAGCGTCACCTCCTGTCCCTCGATCAGGGCGACAACAATTTCCCCGTTTTCCGCCTGTCGGTCCTGCCGCACGATCACGGTATCACCGTCAAGTATTCCCGCTTCGATCATCGAATCGCCACAGACTTCCAACGCGTAATAGGTCCCCACCCCGATCAGGCCCGCCGGCACGTCGATCAGGCGCGATGCATCGCTGATCGCCTCAATCGCGTGGCCTGCGGCAATACGCCCCAGGAATGGCACCTGAACCGCGTTGGCCGTATCCGCGACCTGCACGGCCGGAAGGGCAGGGGTAAAGTCTCCCTTGATGACGGTGGGGGAAAACATGTCGACACCACGCGCGCTGGCCGGTTCGACCGCTTCGATCTGCGGGATCTGGACCACCTCCAACGCGCGGGCGCGATGATGTTTGCGCCGCACGAACCCACGCTCTTCCAGTGCGGAAATCAGGCGGTGGATACCGGATTTCGACCTCAGGCCGAGTGCGTCTTTCATCTCGTCAAAAGACGGCGAAAAACCGGTCTGCTTCAGGTGCCTGTCGATATAAAGCAGGAGTTCATGTTGTTTACGCGTCAGCATGAAGGATATCTCCCGCCGGAAAGGAACAAAACCAGAAAACTTATTCTTCGTTCTATGTTAGTTCCTACTCTCAGGTCAACTCCCCCTATCCAGGAATATTCTGTCAGCAAATATCAAGACGGATGATCTGACACGCCTCTCCCTTGCTGGCAGGCGGGGCCTTGGCATCACGTATCACCAGCGCCTGACTGTCACACAGCACCTGCAACATTGCGGAATCCTGCTGTTCGAATGGCACGGCACGCAGCCGCCCTTCCTGGTCATGGTGCAACCGGGCGCGCAGGTAACTTTCCCGATGGTCATTCGCCCCCACATCCGCACCAAGGACCGCCATCGCGATTTCCGGCCCGACCTCGTGCCGTCCCATCAGACGCCGCAACGCCGGGGCGACGAACAATGTTCCACATACAAAGGCGGCCACAGGATTACCCGGTAGCCCGATCACCGGCATCGCACCCAGACGGCCATGCATCAGCGGCTTGCCGGGACGCATGGCGATCTTCCAGAAATCCATCTCCACGCCGATACGCTTCAGGGCCTCCTGCACAAGGTCATAGCGCCCCACGCTGGCCCCGCCGACCGTGACAAGCATGTCCATGCCCTCCACCATGCGTGCCAGCGCGACAAGGTCTTCCATCCGGTCACGGGCGACCGGCATCATGACCGGCTCCCCCCCGGCGGCACGGATCAGGGCCTCCAGCATGAGTGTATTGGAATTGACGATCATGCCCGGTTCCATCGGTTCACCCGGCAGGACCAGTTCATCCCCCGTCGCGACAATGGCCACCCGCGGGCGACGATGTACGCTGACCCATGGATGGTTGGCCGCAGCGGCAAGGCCGATGGTGCGGGCATCCAGACACCGGCCCGCAGGGATGATTTCGCGCCCCCGTCCAAAATCCTGCCCCCGCCTGCGCACATACAGCCCGACATCCGCAACCTGCGCCGTGGTTACGATATCATCATGCTGCGAGGCATTTTCCTGCAGCACGATCGCATCCGCCCCATTCGGCACGATACTGCCGGTATAGATCCGAACGCATTCCCCCGCCCCCACGGTACCGCCAAAGGGATGCCCCGCCGGGCTTTCGCCAATCAGGCGCAACCGGACACCCGCCGCCGACAGGTCGGCCGCACGCACCGCATACCCATCCATGGCGGAGATATCGGCAGGGGGATTATCAAGACGCGCCAATAAGGGCAGCGCAGTCACGCGGCCACCACCGCAGGAGAGGGAAACAACCTCCGGCGCGGTGGCCTGAAGCCCCTGCAGGATACGTTCACGGGCCTCTGAAACGCTCAACATGGCAGGCGAAACTCCTTTTTTTGCCGGTTAAGAGGATTTTGAAGGCGAATATCAAGACTAAAAGCTTGACCTGAGCCTTTTGTATGCGCATTTTCCGCCAAACTTGAACCACTGCTGCACCCGAGTGTTCCAGCAGCGGCGGAGCAGTGCTGAGGATATCATGGCAAAGACCAACACCATTCAGATCAAGCTCGTTTCCACGGCGGATACTGGCTACTTCTACGTCACGAAAAAGAACGCACGCGCCCAGACCGGCAAGATGGAAATGCGCAAGTATGACCCCGTCGCCCGCAAGCACGTCGCGTTCCGTGAAGCGAAAATCAAGTAATCCTGCAACTTGATGCGATATGAAAAACCCCGATCCATTCAGTTGGACCGGGGTTTTTTCATATCCACGCCCATAAGACGCGAAACGCAGGATCAGTAAAGCCGGTCATGCGGCCCATAGGGGACGACGATTTCATCCTGCCGGGCAAGGTTCTGCATGGATCGCGCCCGTTCATCCATCAGGTCACGATCAAGGGTATTTTCCTTGAGCCCGCGAACCCGGCGTAGCCAGACCTGCTGCTCGGCATAGGCATCTTTCTGCGCGCTATTGGCCTCGTCAAGCAGGCGAAGCTGTGCGGCATAACTATGCAGGCCATGTTCGCCGCCCATCACGTTCCACCCAAAATAGGCGGTCAGCCCGATAAAAAGGGCAGGGGGCAGGGCGCTTCCCACGACCCGTCTGATAATCTTGCCAATCTGCATCTGCTGTCCGGTATCCGTCCTTTTACCCCTGTCCGGTGGCATCCGTGAAACCGGATACCACCAACACGCACGCGACTTCAGCCCGCCTTGAGAATCGTGCGGCCCGCATATCGCGCAGCCGTCGCCAATTCATTTTCGATTCGGATCAACTGGTTATATTTCGCCGTCCGGTCAGAGCGGGAGAGGGAGCCCGTCTTGATCTGCCCACAATTCGTCGCCACTGCGAGATCGGCTATGGTGGAATCCTCCGTCTCACCCGAACGATGGCTCATAACGGCGGTATAGCCTGCATGCTGCGCCATCTGCACCGCCTCCAGCGTTTCGCTCAGCGTGCCGATCTGGTTGACCTTGACCAGCAGGGAATTGGCGACACCGGCCTTGATACCACGGCGCAGGCGATCCGGATTCGTGACGAACAGGTCATCCCCCACCAATTGCAGCTTCCCGCCCAGATTTGCCGTCAGTTCGGCCCAACCTTCCCAGTCATCCTCAGCCAGCCCGTCTTCGATCGACACGATGGGATAGCGCGCGGCAAGGTCCGCAAGATACGCAATCATCCCGCCCGCATCCAACGACTTACCTTCGCCCTTCAGCTCATAACGCCCGTCATGATAGAATTCCGTCGCCGCGCAATCGAGCGCGAACGTCACGTCATCACCGGGACGATAGCCAGCCGCCTCCACCGCACGACTGATGAAGCCGAGCGCCTCGTCCGCGGATTTCAGGGCGGGGGCGAACCCACCCTCATCACCCACATTGGTGTTGTAACCCGCACCAGACAGGCTCTTTTTAAGCTGAGCGAAAATTTCCGATCCCATGCGGATTGCGTCGGTTACGGTGGGGGCTCCCACCGGCTGGATCATGAATTCCTGGATATCGATGGGATTGTCCGCATGCTGCCCGCCATTGATGATGTTCATCATCGGCACCGGCAATGTGCGCGCATAAACCCCACCGACATAGCGGTAAAACGGGACCTGCAATTCTTCGGCTGTGGCCTTTGCCACGGCAAGGGAAACACCAAGTATGGCATTCGCACCCAGCCGGGATTTGTTAGGCGTGCCGTCGAGGTCGATCATCGCTTCGTCAATGGCGACCTGATCGCTGGATTCCGCCCCCTGCAGGACGCTGAGGATATCGTTTTCGACGTTGCCGACAGCCTTCAGCACGCCCTTGCCGCCATAGCGCGACTTATCGCCATCACGCAGTTCCACGGCCTCATGCGCGCCTGTGGACGCACCAGAGGGAACGGCCGCACGCCCCTTGGCGCCGGATGCAAGTTCCACATCCACTTCCACGGTCGGATTACCGCGACTGTCGAGAATTTCGCGGGCAATGATGTCGATGATGGCGCTCATGATATCCGTTTCCTCTTTTTCCAGAGTTTATTGAGGTATCGAAAACCGGATGCGCTTCCGATACCCGGTACGCGCGACGATACCAGAAACATATGACGTGTCACGTGCCTGAGTGCGATAAGAAGCTGTTTGATACTGCCTGTATGAAGACCATGGTCCAGATCACCATGAACATTCCTGATGAAGTGTGTGCAAAATGCGCCCCAGGCGCGTCATGTTTTTTCAAAATAACCGTGATCTGATTATTTTATATAAATATATCAAGACATTAAACAGATGACTCAAAGTTCAAAATAAATAAGGAGTGTCCCACACCGTGAAACGCCTTCCTCTTCTGGCCATCATCATGGGCATCGCCAGCCTGATCCCGATCATAGGATGTACCTGCGCGATCATCTTTCTTTCCCCCACCATAACACCACGCATGCTGGAGGTTACGGTGGGATATGGGGCGGTGATGCTGTCCTTTATGGGGGCGGTTCACTGGGGGCTGGCACTCGAAACACCCGCGATCATCACGCCGGGTCAGGAAGCAGGAAAAACCAATACCTACCGCCTGTTACTGGGCAGTGTGCCGGCAGGCATCGGCTGGCTGGCGCTATGCGCGGCGATGTTCCATGAACTGGCGGCGCTGCTGATGCTGATGGCGGGATTTGGTGGCATGCTGGTGGTTGAACGCGTGGCATGGCGCAAGGGGGCGATGCCACGCGGTTACATGACGCTGCAATGGATTGTCGTCACGGTGGTGGAGGTCTGCCTGCTTGCCGTAACGGTCATGGCGCTGTCATGGAAATACACTGCCTGAGGATAGCCTGCCTGTGACAGGCAGGCCCATAAGCCGTGACAGAGACATAATGACCTGGACATAACGAGGGCATTGTTTGAAAAGCCTTTTGGAAACAAACCTCGGCATAAGAAGCAGCATCCAAAACCTTCTGTATTTTCAACCAGCCCTCAGACGATGCCCTTTGTCAGCCGGTCATAACGCTGCAGATTGGACAGCAGGCCTTCCATCTGTGACAGCGCAATCATGTTGGGACCATCACTGGGGGCTTTATCCGGGTCTTCGTGCGTTTCGATGAAAACGGCGGCCACACCGATCGCAAGAGCCGCACGGCTCAAAACCGGGGCGAATTCACGCTGCCCCCCTGACGAACTGCCCAACCCGCCGGGCTGCTGCACTGAATGTGTCGCGTCATAAACAACCGGAAACCCGGTCCGTGCCATAATCGGCAGGCCACGCATGTCATTGACCAGCGTGTTGTAACCAAACGAGGTTCCCCGTTCGCACAACATGATACGCTCGTTACCGGTCGAGGCGATCTTGGCCGCCACATTGGCCATATCCCACGGGGCCAGGAACTGCCCTTTCTTCACATTGATGGCCGCCCCCGTTTCCCCTGCGGCAAGAAGAAGGTCAGTCTGGCGACACAGAAAGGCGGGAATCTGCAGCACATCGACGGCTTCGGCGGCGGGCGCACACTGCTCCGGCAGGTGAACATCGGTCAGCACGGGAATGCTGAAACGTTCACGTACACGGGCAAGAATTTCCAACCCACGATTCGCGCCAATTCCACGTGCGCTCGTCAGGCTGGTACGATTCGCCTTATCGAAAGAACTTTTATAGATCAGCCCGATTCCCAGCCGACGCGTCACGGCCTGTAGAAAATCAGCGGTCTCCACAGCATGGGATTCCGATTCGATCTGGCAGGGGCCAGCAATCAGGGTGAATGGCCGGTCATTGCCAATCACCAGATCCCCGACCCGGATTTCCACCTGCGCATTCTCCATCTGCACGTTCATTGGCGTGAAGTCCGCTTCAATGCCGCACCCACCAGCCCCGAAAACAGCGGGTGCGGATCAAACGGCTTGGACAGAAGTTCGGGATGGTACTGTACCGCGACAAACCACGGATGGTCGGGATATTCCACGATTTCGGGCAGGATTCCATCGGGCGACATCCCGGAAAAACGCAGACCCGTTTTTTCCAGTTGCTCGCGGTAATGGACATTCACCTCGTAACGATGCCGGTGGCGTTCACGGATGTCCGTCCGTCCATAAATATCCGCAACCCGCGATCCTTCGGCCAGACGTGCGGGATAGGAACCAAGCCGCATCGTGCCACCCAGTTCGCCGCCTTCGCGTCGACGCAACAGTTCATTGCCACGCGCCCATTCCGTCATCAGGCCCACAAGGGGCTCTTCCGTCGGACCGAATTCGGTGGAAGACGCTTTGGGAAGGCCCGCAAGATTACGTGCGCATTCGATCACCGCCATCTGCATGCCGAAACAGATACCAAGGAAGGGGATGTTGTTTTCACGGGCAAACTGCACCGCGCGGATCTTGCCTTCCGAACCCCGTTCCCCAAAGCCACCGGGGACAAGGATGGCATCGGAACGTGCCAGCGCCTGAAGGTTCGTATCAGACTTTTCAAAATCCTCGGCCTCGACCCAGTTCAGGCGCACCTTCGCACGATGGGCGATGCCACCATGGTGCAACGCCTCGATCAGGGACTTGTAACTGTCAAGGAGGGCCGTGTACTTACCCACGACCGTGATCGTCACCTCCCGCTCAGGGTGGCGGATCGCATCGACGATACGCTCCCACCGCGACAGGTCGGGTTCGTGGTCCGCAGGCAGCCCGAAATGGCGCAGCACCTCCGTATCCATGCCTTCGGCATGATAGGAAATGGGACAGGCATAGATCGTATCGACATCCCGCGCGGCAATGACCGCCTCGGGACGGACGTTACAGAAGCTGGCGATCTTGCGCCGCTCGTTGGTGGGAATCTCCCGGTCGGAACGACAGACCAGCATCTGCGGCTGGATGCCGACATTCTGGAGTTCCTTGACCGAATGCTGTGTGGGCTTGGTCTTGAGCTCACCCGCTGCCGCAATCCATGGCAACAACGTCAGGTGAATGAACATCGTCTGTTCGGGCGCAAGGTCATTACGCAACTGACGGATGGATTCGAGGAAGGGCAGGCTCTCGATATCGCCAACCGTGCCGCCAATCTCCACCAGGACGAAGTCCACGTCCTCTGTTCCCGCAACGATCATTTCCTTGATCGCGTTGGTGATATGGGGAATGACCTGCACGGTCGCACCAAGATATTCGCCACGCCGTTCACGTGCGATCACATCTGAATAGATCTGGCCCGTCGTGGCATTGTCTGCCTTGGTCGCGGGTACGCCTGTAAAACGCTCGTAATGCCCGAGGTCGAGATCCGTTTCCGCACCGTCATTGGTCACAAAGACCTCGCCGTGCTGATAGGGACTCATGGTCCCGGGATCGACATTCAGATAGGGATCGAGCTTGCGCAACCGGACCCGATAGCCACGGGCCTGGAGGAGGGCGGCAAGGGCTGCCGAAGCGATGCCTTTGCCAAGGGAGGACACCACGCCGCCGGTGATGAATACAAACCGCGTCATGGATGGCCTTCCTACACTGCTTGCGCCCGGCATGAAAGGCCCATGACGGGTGCAATCACGGATTGGGCGAAAAAATATCCAGCCCGGTGCCCCATGGGTGGGGAACCGGGCTGTTTGCATACGTCATTTGGTGGGCGTCGTCGTGGCCGGCACTGACGGGGCGGCAGGCTGCGCCAGGATGTCATGGCCCACACCAGAGGACGCGCCACGGTTCATGATCGCAAGCGTCAGCGACAGCACCATGAAAATGGTGCCCAAAACGGCAGTCGAACGCGTCAGGAGTGTGGCCGTGCCACGGCCCGACATGAAGGAGCCCATTCCCTGGGAACTGCCGATCCCAAGACCGCCGCCTTCGCTGCGCTGGATCAGGATCGTCCCGATCAGTGCCACCGTGACAAACAGATGCAACAAAAGAAGGACCGTGATCATACTTGTTCCCAGCTATCCCCTGCGGCGGGGGCGATAATATCAGATATCGACCGCCGCACGGACGATCGGCATGAACGTCTCCGCCGCCAGGCTGGCATTGCCGACAAGCGCACCGCCAACATCGGCGATGGGCAGGATATCGGCGGCGTTACGTCCATTGACCGACCCACCATAAAGGATTTTTATGGTTTTACCAGCGTCCCCGAACTGCCGGACCAGTTCCTCGCGGATGAACTGGGTCATGTCGGCGATGTCCTGCTGTGACGCCGCCGTGCCCGAACCGATCGCCCAGACCGGTTCATAGGCGACGATGCCGGTGAAACCCTGCGGCAGGGATCCCTGTATCTGCCATCCGACGGTTTCCTGCGAATCCCCATTGGAACGCTGGTCGGCGCTTTCGCCCACACATATGATGGGGATCAGGCCCGCGGCAGCGGCGGCAACCGCTTTTTCACGCACGGTCTCATCCAGTTCGTGATGGTCGCGCCGACGCTCCGAATGACCAAGGATTACGTATTGGACGCCAAGGTCACGCAGCATGCTGGCCGCAATGTCGCCAGTATGCGCGCCACAGGGATCCTGATGGCAGTCCTGTGCGCCAAGGGCGATCCCGTGTTCACGCAGTTTCGGCCCCAAGAGCGCGAGTTGCGTGAAGGGCGGACAGATGACCACCTGCGCGCCGGAAACATCCGCGCCCATGGCCGCGCCAATGTCATCGGCCGCCTTGGCCGCATCCGCGGTCATGCCGTGCATTTTCCAGTTGCCGACGATTATCTGCTTCATTTCTGCTTTTCCGGTTACTGCGCACACTGAAACTGTAAAATACCGCCGGCCTGCCCGTGCCTGATGGCAGGACCGGGGACGTTATGGCCCAACCTAGACCACGCCCCCCTGCAGGTGGCAACCCATCCGCACGAAGGGCAGGGACGCCCCCAACTGCCTTCTGGTCAAACGCACGGGGGGGCCGTATGGTGCCGCAGCTAAAAAATGGCCCATCCATGCCACGCGCGCATGGGTCATGTTGCGTTTACTTGCCGATTTTCGTCTGGGTCTGGTGTCTGCATGTTATCATTCTTGTGCCGTATTTTTGTCGATTCCTGGGTTGGCAGGGTTATCGTGGGGCTGTTTTTCCTGACATTCGTCGGGTGGGGTGTGGGGGATGTACTGATGAACATCGGTACCGAACGTGCCGATGTCGTGGCACGTGTCGGGCCGGACCCCATCCTTGTGCCAGCCTATGAACAGGCATTACGCACGGAAATGCCCCAGATCGCGCAGCAGATGCACCTTGACGATCCGTCGCAGATCCCGGCGGCCACGCGTGAACAGATCGCACAACAGGTCCTCCAGCGCCTGATCCTGCAGGATGAGGTCGCGCTTGCGGCACGCAACCATGGCCTGCTGGTGCCGGACAGCGCCGTGCGGGCCGAGATTTTCGCCATCCCGGCATTTCAGGACAAAAACGGGCAATTCGACCGCACCACCTTCAACAACCGCCTGCGCAGCAGCGGCATGACAGAAGCGCGGCTTATTGAACTGGTCCGTGCGGAACAGGCATCAAAAGCCCTGATGGAACCGATTCGCAACGGTGCGGGTGCACCCGACCTCCTGACGCGCCGCATCTTTGACCTTGAGGCACAGACCCGCAAGGTGGATATCGTGCGCGTTCCCTTTGCCGCGCAGACCCCCGCAGCCCCCAGCGACGCGCAGGCCCGCCGGTTCCATACCAACCATCCGTGGCTGTTTGAGGCGCCAGAGTACCGCCACGCCCGAATCGTGGTTCTGTCGCCTGAAACCGTGGCCCGCTCCATGACCATTCCCGATGCGGACCTGCATCATATGTATGAACAGCAGGCACAACGGTTCAACACCCCCGAAACCCGCTCCGTTCAGGTCATCACCGCCCCGAACGAGGCGCGCGCGCGCGAACTGCTGACGACATGGCAGGGCGGCGCAAGCTGGGACGCGATGCAGAAAAGCGCGGGCAAGGACAGCGCCAGCGTGGAAATGGACGATATCCGCATTTCCTCCATCCCGTCACAGGAACTCGGTCGGCAGATCTTCAACGCGCCGTCTGATACCGTCTCGCCCCCCATCCATACCGATGGCGGATGGGCCATCTTCCGCGTCCTCCATGTCACGCCTGCACATATTTCCGATTTTGAATCCGCACGTCCCGCCCTGCAGGCGCAGGCACTGGCCGAACGGGTGCAGACCCAGATTGGCGATCGGGTCCAGAAACTGCAGGACGCCATTGCAGGCGGCGGGCTGGATTCCATCCCATCCGAACTGGGCGCGGTGGCGGTCGCGGGCAATGTCGATGCCCATGGCATGACGCAGGAGGGCACACCAGCCCCCATCCCGGGCAGTGACGCCGTGCGCCAGGCGATTGTCGCGCGCGTCTTCTCCCAGCCAAAGGGCAGCAGCCCCGAACTGCTGCAGGCCCCCGAGGGAACATGGTACGCCGTTTCCGTGGATGGTGTGACACCCGCCCGTCCGCTGTCGTACGAGGATTTGGCGCAGAAGGTCCGTGACGCATGGATGGACGATGCCCGTCGTCATGCAGCAGACCAGACGGCAACGACGCTGTATACACAAGCCCAGACCATGGGGGGCCTTGCCCATATTCAGCCCGCTGTGCCCGACCTGGTACACAGCACCCCATTTTCGCGCGCACATGACGTGACCGAGGTCCCGCATGACATCGCGGAAATCGCCTTCCGCCTTGACCATACCGGACAGAGCCTGATGGTGGAGGCGGATGGGGCTTTTTATGTTGCGACGCTGACGGATATTTCCACCCCCGACCCGGCATCACAGCGCATGCTGTTCGACCGCATCCGCACGACACTGACGCAGGCCGTGGCCGATGATGTGGAGATGAGCTACGCTCAGGCACTGCAGAGCATCGTGAAACCCAAGCCCAACCCGAGCGCCATCAGCGCCGTTATGTCCGCCGTTTCCGGCAAGGGCAATCCAGAGGCAGGACAGTGAGCACAGACCCTTCGCAGTTCATTCCCCCGTTCCGGGCAACGCCGGCTTCCGACCGCGAAGAGGCTCTGGCCATGCTGCGCGATGGAAAGGCGACGGTTGCATGGCGGGTGAAACCTGCGGACCTGCTGACACCGGTTGCAGCCTTCTTGCATCTCTCACCACTGGCCAGTCGCCATGGTGGGGGCAGGGGCGGCCGCAATGCTTTCCTGTTCGAAAGCGTCGAAGGCGGCGTCTCGCGCGGACGGTATTCGGTGATCGGACTTCTGCCCGACCTGATCTGGCGCTGCCATGATGGTCAGGCCAGCCTGTGCATGGACCCAGCTGCTGCCCGACACGAATTCCACGCTGACGACCGCCCCCCGCTGGAGTCCCTGCGTGACGTGCTGCACGCCAGCCGGATCGGGCTTGCCGATCATCTTCCCCCGATGACCGGCGGGGTGTTTGGCTATCTTGGCTATGACATGATCCGACAGATGGAATACCTGCCGGATATTCCACCTGATGACCTTGACCTGCCCGAAGGCCTTATGATCCGCCCCGGCCTGTTCGCCATTTTCGATACGGTGCGCGACGAACTGCTGCTTGCGGTGCCGCTACGCCCCGACCTGGACACCCCCGCGGACGAGATATGGGACAAGGGACAGGCGCTGTTGCATCAGGCGCGTACGGCTCTGGCCACCCCATTACCGACGCCACCCCAGGAAACGGGGGCGATTACGCCGCCCATCCCCACATCCCCCTTCACGCGGGAGGAATTTTGCACGGTGGTGCGTCGTATCCAGGATTATATCGCCGCAGGTGATGCATTCCAGGTCGTACCCAGCCAACGTTTCGAGGCGGACTTCACCCTGCCGCCGTTCGCACTCTACCGCGCGCTTCGTCGGATCAATCCCGCGCCATTCCTGTTCTTTCTCGACCTTGACGGGTTCAGCCTTGTCGGCTCTTCGCCAGAGATCCTGGTACGCCTGCGCGATAACACGATGACGGTGCGTCCCCTCGCAGGCACACGCCCACGCGGCCGCACGGCCGCCGAGGACATGGCGCTGGAGCAGGATCTGCTTGCCGACCCCAAGGAACGGGCCGAACATCTCATGCTTATCGACCTTGGCCGCAATGATGTGGGCAAGGCCTGCGCGCTGGGCTCGGTCAAGGTCACGGAACAGTTCGTCATCGAACGCTTCAGTCACGTCATGCATATCTCCTCCAATGTAGAAGGGACGATCCGTCCGGGGCTGGAGGCACTTGACGCGCTGATGGCGGGATTCCCGGCGGGGACGCTGACTGGCGCACCAAAGATCCGGGCCATGGAAATCATCGACGAGGTCGAACCCACACGACGGGCGACCTATGCCGGGTGCATCGGGTATTTCGGCCCAGAGGGACAGATGGATACCTGCATCGGGTTGCGCATGGCGGTCGTCAAGGACGCAAAGATGTATGTACAGGCTGGCTGCGGTGTCGTCGCCGACAGTATTCCCGAGGCCGAGTACGAGGAAACCCGCCAGAAGGCCCGCGCCCTGTTCCGCGCCGCGGAAGAGGCCGTCCGTTTCGCCAGCCGCGAACAGCCTGAAAAAGCAGGTGAGTAAATGCTGTACGGAAATGCACACATTTATTTTATCGCTCGCCCCAACAGGGATTTGACCCTGCCACGCGGGGGGGTCATGATATCGCCATGATCCTTCTGATCGACAATTATGACAGCTTTACCTTCAACCTTGTCCACTATCTGGGGGACCTGGGGGAACGCTGTGACGTACGCCGCAACGATGCGCTGAGCGTGGAAGACGCGATGCGTCTGAAGCCTGAGGCGATCGTATTTTCACCCGGTCCCCGATCCCCGAACGAGGCGGGTATCTGCTGTGATCTGATCGCGCGCGCGGCGGGGGAAATCCCGATGTTCGGCGTGTGTCTGGGCCATCAGTCGATCGGTCAGGTTTTTGGTGGCCAGGTCGTGCGTGCCCCCATTCCGATGCATGGCAAGGTTTCGCCCGTAATCCATAACGGGACGGATATCTTTACCGGCCTGCCGGACCCGTTCCGCGCCACACGTTATCACAGCCTGACGGTTGACCCCGATACACTGCCGGATACGCTGGTGCCCACGGCATGGACGTCAGATGGTGTGATCATGGGGCTGCGGCACCGCGAACTGCCGATCTTCGGGGTGCAGTTCCATCCCGAAAGCATCGCCTCAGAACACGGCCATGATATCCTGGCCAACTTCCTTGCCATCGCGCGCACAGGGACTGCACCGTCCAAATCCAGGGCTGCCTGAACCGTCATGGCGAAGTCATCCGGCCAGTCCATGCCCGTCCCCATGGTTGGCGATTTCCGCTCCGCGATGCAGGCGCTGCTACTTGGCCGCGACCTCCCGCTTCAGGTCGCCGAAGAGGTGTTCGGCCAGGTCATGGACGGGCATGTCTCCGACATCCGCCTTGCCGCGCTCCTTACCGCACTCCATGCAAAAGGGGAGAGCGCGGACGAACTGCGCGGTGCCGTCAGTGCGATACGTGCGCGCATGGTGGGCGTCGACGGCCTGCCATCGGGGGCCATGGACGTCTGTGGCACAGGGGGCGACGGGCTTGGCACGTTCAATGTCTCCACCGCAGTGGCCTTCGTTCTTGCGGCTCTCGGCGTGCCGGTGGTCAAGCATGGCAACCGGGCATTATCCTCGCGTTCCGGGGCGACGGACGTGCTACGCGAACTTGGCGTTGGCCTGCCGGACGGGCATGATGATATCCGCGCGCTGGTGCATGCCTGCCGTGTGGCGTTCCTTGCTGCCCCCAACCATCATCCCGCCTTGCGGCATGTGGGGCAGGTCAGGCGGGAACTCGGCTTTCGGACCATTTTCAATCTTGTCGGCCCCTTATGCAATCCGGGACATGTCCGTCGGCAACTGGTGGGCGTATTCGATCCGAGCTGGCGGCGTCCGATTGTCCAGACCCTGCGTGACGAAGGATCGCTTTGTGTCTGGAGCGTCAGCGGCGCATGCGGTGATGGCCGCTGGGTGGATGAACTGACCCTTGCCGGGGAAAACCGGGTCTGCGCGCTTGATGACGGGATCATCCGTGAACTGTCCATCACGGCCACGGATGCGGGATTGCCCCCCACGCCGATCGAGGCGATCGCGGGCGGTACTCCAGACCATAATGCCCGCGCGCTGGAGGCCCTGTTGCATGGTGGGCGTGGCGCATACCGCGACACGGTCCTGCTGAACGCGGCCGTGGCGCTGCATGTGTCGGGGCATGGGAATATCATTCAGGGCGACGGACTTGCTATTGTCGCCCTGCGTAAGAACGTTGCCTTGGCCGCCAGCGTTCTTGACAATGGCGCGGCGCATGCCGTGCTTCAATCCGTTCGTGAATACCGGGCGGACAGGCCAGAATAGAGTAACACAGGGTAAAAAATGAACGACACGCCAATGATGCCGCAACAGACCGATTCTGTCCCGGACCTGGATGCCGATGATTTGCCCGATGTGCTCGACCGGATCTGCGCCCGCACCCGGGTGGATGTCGCGCAACGTGCAACCGTCATGCCGCTCAAGGAAATCACCGCGCGCGCGCGCGAGGTGGCAACCCCGCCGCGCGGCTTCGGACAGGCGCTGAAGCAGCGTACTGCCGACCACCAGATCGGGCTTATCGCGGAAATCAAGAAGGCGTCCCCCTCTGCCGGCATCCTGCGCGCCGATTACCAGCCCACCTTGATTGCACAGGAATATGAACAGGCAGGGGCGGCATGCATTTCCGTGCTTACGGAAGGATCGTGCTTTCACGGAAGCGCCGAAGACCTGACCCGCGTGCGCGAGGCGTGCAAGCTGCCGATCCTGCGCAAGGACTTCATCCTTGATCCGTGGCAGGTACATGAAAGCCGCCTGATCGGTGCGGACTGCATCTTGCTGATCATGGCGATCCTGACGGATGCAGAGGCTGCGGAACTCCTCGACATCGCACGCGGACTGGACATGGACGTACTGGTCGAAGTGCATGACGAGCAGGAACTAAACCGGGCGCTGGCGCTTGATACATCGCTTATCGGCATCAACAACCGCAACCTAAAGACCCTGAAGACCGACCTTGGTACGACACTGGAACTTGCACCGATGGTCCCGCCGGACCGGATCATCGTCTCTGAAAGCGGCATCCGCACGCACGAGGACATCGTGAAGCTGAATGCCGTGGGGGCGAGTGGATTTCTGGTCGGTGAAAGCCTGCTGCGCATGGATGACCCGGCGAATGCGGTCCGCATGCTGCTGGGCACCGCACCGGCATGACGGAAACGACACTGTCGCATCTTGATGCTGCGGGCAACGCCGTCATGGTGGATGTCTCTGGCAAGGCGCAAACCCGGCGTGAAGCGGTGGCAAAGGGCCGGATTACCATGCGCGGCACAACGCGGGACATGATCCTGTCAGGCACCGCGCCAAAGGGGGACGTACTGGCCACGGCACGGATCGCGGGCATCATGGCGGCGAAGAAAACTGCCGACCTGATCCCGCTCTGTCATCCGCTGGCATTATCATCGGTCAAGGTCGACCTTATCCCCACGACGGATACACCAGGTATTGAGATTACCGCACGCGTCAGCACCACCGGCCCAACCGGTGTGGAAATGGAGGCCCTGACGGCTGTCTGCGTGGCGGGCCTTACGCTGTATGACATGTGCAAGGCGGTCGATCGCGACATGGAGATCGGTCAAATTTGCCTGCACCATAAATCCGGCGGCGCATCAGGGCTTTATGAAAGGACGGCACCGCCATCCAGATAAACCGGACGCGACCCCTGGTTGCTGCGTGATTATCTGGCCTGGCCCGGTCTGTACGTCATGTAAGAAGGCAAGGACACTCAATGAGTGAAAAACAAGTTTCCGATGTCGTAGTCGGCCGTAACAGTCAGGCCATGACCCAGGCTGAACTGCAGGAAGCCTATTACCAGATGGTCCTGATCCGCCGTTTTGAGGAACGCGCGGGGCAGTTGTACGGGATGGGCCTGATCGGTGGGTTCTGCCATCTCTATATCGGGCAGGAAGCCGTGGTGGTCGGTATCCACATGGAGCTCAAGGACGGGGACAAAATCATCACGTCCTATCGCGACCATGGGCAGATGCTTGCCGCGGGCATGACGCCACGCGGGGTCATGGCGGAACTGACCGGACGTGAAGGCGGATATTCCCACGGCAAGGGGGGATCAATGCACATGTTCTCCCGCGAGAAGAACTTTTACGGCGGGCACGGCATCGTCGGTGCGCAGGTCTCCCTTGGTATCGGACTTGCCTTTGCCAACAAATATCGTGGTACGGACGAAGTTTCCGTCACCTATTATGGCGAAGGCGCATCCAATCAGGGCCAGGTCTACGAAAGTTTTAACCTTGCTGCCCTGCACAAGCTGCCGTGCGTCTTTGTCCTTGAAAACAACCATTACGGAATGGGCACCAGTGTGGAGCGGGCCTCTGCATCACGTGAATTGTGGCGCAACGGGGAACCATGGGGCATTCCGGGATTCCATGTCGATGGCATGGATGTGGAAGCCGTGCGCAACGCGGCACGTGACGCAGTCGCACATTGCCGCGCGGGCAAGGGGCCGGTACTGCTGGAGGTCGATACCTACCGCTATCGCGGTCATTCGATGTCCGATCCCGCCAAGTATCGCCAGCGGTCCGAAGTGGACGAAATGCGCAAGAACCACGACCCGATCGACCGTGTGCGCAAGGAACTCCTGAACATGGGCACGACGGAAGACGCGTTGAAAGCCATTGACGCCAAGGTCAAGGCCATCGTTGTCGATGCCAGTGACTTCGCCCAGACCAGCCCCGAACCCGATCCGTCCGAACTGTGGACCGATGTGCTTGTCGAAAGCTGAACACATGCCCATACAGATATTGATGCCCGCCCTGTCCCCCACGATGACAGAAGGGAAGCTGGCCCGCTGGCTGAAGAACACGGGGGAAGATGTCGCCCCCGGCGACGTGATCGCCGAGATTGAAACCGACAAGGCCACGATGGAAGTCGAGGCGGTGGAAGAGGGAACCATCGGGCGGGTTCTCGTTCCCGAAGGAACGGAAAATATCGCGGTCAATACCCCCATCGCCATCCTTCTTGCACCGGGGGAAGACAGTTCCGCCGCCAACGCGGCGCCTGTAGAACCCGTATCCGCAAACCCCGTATCCGCGACGGCGGCTGTACCGATGGCGCCCCCCCGGACGACCAGCGCCCCTGCCATACCCCCAGCCCCCCATATGGGCGCCGAAAAGGACTGGGGCGAAACCAGCGAGATCACAGTGCGTGAAGCCCTGCGTGACGCGATGGCCGCAGAATTGCGCCGTGACGGCGACGTTTTCCTGATTGGCGAGGAAGTCGCGCAGTATCAGGGCGCCTATAAGGTATCGCAGGGGCTTTTGGACGAGTTCGGAGAGAAACGTGTCATCGACACCCCGATTACCGAACAGGGCTTTACCGGCATGGCGGTTGGCGCGGCGCTGACGGGGCTGAAACCGATCGTGGAATTCATGACCATGAATTTCGCCATGCAGGCCATTGACCAAATCATCAATTCCGCCGCCAAAACGCGCTATATGTCCGGGGGGCAGATGTCCTGTCCCATCGTCTTTCGTGGGCCCAACGGTGCGGCGGCACGCGTGGGCGCGCAGCATTCACAGTGTTATGCAAGCTGGTACGGTCACATCCCCGGCCTGAAGGTCGTGGCCCCCTGGTCCGCCGCCGACGCGAAGGGGCTTTTGCGTGCGGCAATCCGCGACCCCAATCCCGTTATCTTCCTTGAAAATGAAATCCTCTACGGACAGAAATTCCCATGCCCGGTAGATGAGGATTTCATCCTGCCCATCGGCAAGGCCAAGGTCGAACGTGAAGGCAGCGATGTCACCATCGTGACATTTTCCATCATGGTCGGCGTGGCGCTGGAGGCTGCGACGCAACTGGCGGATCAGGGCATCAGCGCGGAAGTGATCAATCTGCGTACCATCCGTCCCCTTGATACCGAAACGATCGTGAACAGCGTCAAGAAGACCAGCCGACTTGTCTGCGTGGAAGAAGGCTGGCCCTTTGCCGGGATGGGGGCGGAAATCGCCATGCAGGTGATTGAACATGCGTTCGATTACCTCGACGCCCCACCGGTACGCGTCGCAGGTGCCGACGTGCCGATGCCATTCGCCGCCAACCTTGAAAAACTGGCATTGCCCAATGTCGAATGGATACTCAACGCCGTTCGGCAGATCGTCTGAGGGAGCAACGCGATGTCCACGAATATCCTGATGCCGGCGCTGTCTCCCACCATGACGGAAGGCAAGCTGCTGCGCTGGCTGAAAAAGGAAGGGGAGGCCGTTTCCGCCGGTGACGTCGTTGCCGAGATCGAAACGGACAAGGCCACAATGGAGGTCGAGGCGGTGGACGAGGGCATCCTTGGCCGTATCCTCGTGCAGGAAGGGACCGACGCAGTCAGCGTCAATACACCAATTGCCATCCTTGTGACCGAGGGGGAGGCCGTGCCCGATGCGCCCAGCCCCCCTGCCACACCCCCGACACCTGCTCCAGTCACAGCCCCGGCTGCCGCCGCCATCCCTGCCACGACCATGCCCGCCGCCACGGGGCAAGGCACGGGCCAGGAGGCCAGAGGACAGGCCAGGGGGCAGGCCAGGGGCCAGCGTATTTTCGCATCCCCCCTTGCACGGCGTATCGCCAGCCAGAAAGGGATCGACCTGTCCGCACTGAATGGAAGCGGCCCGAACGGGCGCATCGTCCGTCGCGATGTTGAACAGGCCACCATACAGCCCGCAGCGTCCCCTGCCGCACCACCCACGGCCACCGTCTCCACACCTGTACAGGACATCGCGGCCATTGCAGGCGATACCCCACACCACACCGTCGCCAATTCGACGATGCGTAAGGTCATTGCCCGCCGCCTGAGCGAAGCGAAATCGACCATTCCGCATTTTTATGTGGAGGTTGATGTCGAACTCGACGCGCTGCTTGCGCTGCGCACGCAACTGAACGCGGCATCCCCTGCGGATGGGCCGGGGGCTTACAAGATCTCGGTCAATGACATGCTCATCAAGGCCGCCGCCGTCACGCTGCGCCGGGTGCCTGACGTGAATGTCTCCTTTGCGGGCGACATGACGGTCCATTACGACACGATCGACATCTCGATGGCGGTCTCCATCCCCGATGGCCTGATTACGCCCATCGTCCGGCAGGCCGACCACAAAAGCCTTGGCCAGATCAGCGCGGAAACCCGTGACCTGATCAAGCGCGCGCGGGCGGGCAAGCTCAAACCCCATGAATTCCAGGGGGGAACATTCTCCATCTCCAACATGGGAATGATGGGGGTCAAGGCATTTTCCGCCATCATCAACCCGCCACAGGCCGCCATCCTTGCCATCGCGGCAGGAGAAGCGCGCCCTGTGGTGAAGGATGGGGGGATCAGCATCGCAACCGTCATGACCGTGACCCTGTCGGTCGATCACCGCGTCGTCGATGGCGCGCTTGCTGCGCAATGGGTTTCGGTCTTCCGTTCCGTAGTGGAAAATCCGCTAAGTCTCTTGGTCTGAGGACGCTGGCATGAGCACTTCCCAATTTGACATCATCATCATCGGTGGTGGTCCCGGCGGATATGTCAGTGCAATCCGCGCGGGGCAACTTGGCCTCAAGGTCGCGGTGGTGGAGGCCGCGCATCTGGGTGGTATCTGCCTCAACTGGGGCTGCATCCCGACCAAGGCGCTGCTACGGGCATCGGAAATCAACCATCTGCTGCATAACCTTGGGGAATTCGGGTTCGCGGCAGACAATGTACGTTTTGACCTTGAAAAGGTGGTCAAACGTTCCCGTGCGGTTTCGGCGCAGTTGTCGGCAGGTGTCGGACACCTGCTGAAAAAGAACAAGGTGACAGTCATCAACGGCTTTGGCCGCCTCGACGGCAGGGAGGGTGATAAGCGCCGTGTGTCAGTAACACCGGCCAAGGGAGGGGAGGCGATCTCCCTTGCCGCCCCGCATGTGATTATCGCCACGGGCGCACGGGCACGTGTTCTGCCAGGGCTGGAGCCGGACCAGAAACTGATCTGGTCCTATCGCGAGGCCATGGTGCCGACAACGTTGCCAAAACGTCTGGTGGTGATCGGGTCCGGGGCGATTGGAATAGAATTCGCGTCGTTCTATCGCAACATGGGGTCCGAAGTGACCATCGTGGAGGTTGCCGGACGTATCTTGCCGGTGGAAGACGAGGAGATAAGCGGTCTGGCCCGCAAGGCGTTCGAAAAGCAGGGAATGCAGATCCTGACGGGCGCGAAGATCGTGTCCGTTTCCAAAGGGGCCGAAACCGTGACCCTGAAGATCGAGGCTGGCGGCAAAACGCACGACATGACCGTCGATCGCGTGATTTCGGCGGTCGGGATTGTCGGCAATGTGGAGAATATCGGGCTGGAAGGCACGGCAATCGAAGTTGACCGCACCCATATCAAGGTCGATCCCTACTGCCGCACGGCGGAAAAGGGGATCTATGCCATCGGGGATATCGCCGGGCCACCGTGGCTGGCGCACAAGGCAAGCCATGAGGGGGTCATGTGCGCGGAAATGATTGCGGGGCGGGACGTCCATCCGATGGACCCGCTCAACATCCCCGGATGCACGTACTGCCGTCCACAGGTCGCTTCCGTCGGGATGACCGAGGCGCGGGCAAAGGATGCTGGCTATAAGATCAGGGTAGGGCGCTTTCCCTTTGTGGGAAATGGCAAGGCCATCGCGATGGGAGAACCCGAGGGACTGGTCAAGACCATTTTTGACGCACAGACCGGCGAACTTCTGGGTGCGCACATGATCGGGGCCGAAGTGACGGAGATGATCCAGGGTTACGTCATTGCCCGGACGTCGGAACTGACGGATGGCGAACTGAAGGAAACGGTCTTCCCGCATCCCACAATTTCCGAAGCCATGCACGAAGCCGTGCTTGCCGCCTATGATGGGGCGCTGCATTTCTGAAGGCTGCAAAGACCGCTTTCATGCGCCATGAACGGGGGAGGTATGTTACACTTTCCGCTTTTCCCGACCTTGTGATTGCCCGCCAGGTTCCGGGACGCAAGAATGCTTGACGCATGGAACGGTGCGTTCCACTTGTGGATATCTGCCTGTTTTTCGGGGTTTTACCGCTATGTCCGTACGTGTCCTGATCGATCATCGCAAGGAGGGTTCCCCCGCAGCGCGGCACCCGGAAAAAGCGCACCGGCCTGACAATCCCATTGCCAGAAAACCGGACTGGATCCGGGTGCGTGCGCCCAATAACCCCGTCTATCACGAAACCCGCAAGTTGATGCGTGACCAGAATCTGGTCACGGTGTGCGAAGAGGCAGCCTGCCCCAATATCGGTGAATGCTGGTCGCAGCGTCATGCAACCATGATGATCATGGGCGAGATCTGTACCCGCGCCTGTGCATTTTGCAATGTCACCACCGGGTTGCCAAACGCGCTGGATGCCGATGAACCGCAACGTGTGGCCGAAGCCGTAGCAAAGCTGGGCCTGCGCCATGTGGTCATTACGTCCGTTGACCGCGATGACCTGCCGGATGGGGGGGGCGCAGCATTTCGCCCGTGTCATCACCGCGATCCGGCAGGCGGCCCCCACCACCACCATCGAAATCCTGACCCCGGATTTCCTGCGTAAACCCGGATCGCTGGAGGTTGTGGTCAGGGCGCGGCCTGATGTTTTCAACCACAATCTTGAAACCGTGCCACGTCTGTATCCGTCCATCCGGCCTGGCGCACGTTATTACCAGTCGATGCGGCTGCTTGACGACGTCAAGCGCCTTGATCCGTCGATCTTCACAAAGTCAGGTCTGATGCTTGGGCTGGGGGAAGACAAGCCGGAAATACTTCAGGTCATGGATGACCTGCGTATAGCAGACGTTGATTTCATCACCTTGGGGCAATATCTCCAACCTACGGTCAAGCATGCTGCGGTGGCGCGATTTGTCACGCCGGATGAGTTCGCCGACTATGCCGCCATGGCCCGGGTCAAGGGGTTCCTTCAGGTAAGTTCCTCGCCACTGACACGGTCATCGTATCATGCAGACTCTGATTTTGCGGAATTGCGCGCCGCACGACAAAAGCGTCTGGAAGCCCAGAATGGCGCGATGGAGACGAAGTGATGCCCACCCATGCCGAACGTCGGTTGATCGCCTATTCTCCAGATCAGCTTTTTGATCTGGTGGCCGATGTCGGAAAGTATCCGCAGTTCCTGCCCTGGTGCGTCAATGCCAGCGTCAGGAGCCGCACCGCCACCCTGCTGGTGGCGGACCTGTCGATCGGTTTTGGCCCGTTTCGCGAAACCTTCACCAGCCGCGTTACCCTGGATCAACCACGGACCATCCGCGTTACCTATGAAAAAGGTCCGTTTCGATACCTTAACAACGTCTGGACCTTTACCCCTGATGAACGGGGATGCCTGATCGATTTCTTTGTTGATTTCGAATTCCGTTCCCGCCTGTTGCAGGCGGCAATTGGCGTTGTGTTCAACGAGGCCGTTCGCCTTATGGTTTCGGCCTTTATCCGGCGGGCCCGCGATATTTATGGTCCACCCACGATTATACCGCCCGCCAATCCCTCGACCATGCCCGCCAAGATGGGAAACGCATAAAAGCGGGCATGCCTATTTCCCGGAAAATGGTCTAATGAAATATTCTTCTTTCCTGATTTTCCTGCTGTCTGTAATGGCGGGGGCAGGGACGGCACATGCGTCTCCGGCTGGGGGGCATGCACATCATCACGCATCAACCAGCCAGCACCCCGCCCCCGGCAGCAACGCTGAAACAGCGGACCTCAACGCCATAAGCCTGAAAAAAGCCCGGGCCAGCATGACAACACCAGCAGCAGCCCCGCCGCAGGCCGTAACGAACGGCAAGGTTCAGCCTGTCCAGGCCGCAGGAACGGGAATGACTTCGCCGCCCATCCGCGTACCTGAAACCAGCGATACTGTCGCAATGTATTAAAACAGGATGTTACCAGACAGAAATTTGACTTTTTCTGCACGCGATCAGGTCATGGCACCTGATCGCAACATATATCAGATGTATATGAAATATACACTCGGATAATTACCAAATAATAGAAATAAAGTTATTTTTTATAAATTATACAGAACAAATTTTTATACGATTTATTTCGAATGAATGACATATTTTGGCTTTGTTATTTTTTGAAATTCCATCTCATTCCATAGAAAACATCCTACTTAACCAGTATGTAACGCCTCAAGCACCAGTGTCTGGGCATAAATAACTGCCTGCTGTCGGATTGAATCCCGGTTCCCGGAAAATACGACCGAAACCGTCCGGGTCTGCCGCTGCTTTATCGCAACCGCGAACCAGACCAGACCAACCGGCTTTTCAGCACTTCCCCCACCGGGGCCTGCAATCCCTGTTACAGATATCGCGACATCCGCATCAGGGGCGACCGCCACGGCCCCATCAGCCATGGCTGCGGCAACCTCGCTACTGACTGCGCCACGCAGGTCAAGCAGGATAGAAGGCACGTCCAGCAATCGCATCTTCATGGCGTTGGAATAGGTGACAAACCCACCCGCCACGAATTCGGATGCCCCTGCTGGCTGCGTCAGGGACCCGGCCAACAGGCCGCCGGTGCAGCTTTCAGCCGTGACAATACGACGTCCCTGCCGGGCCAGTTCTTCGAACAGCAGCAGCGCCCCCTGCATCATCGGGGTGGGCAATGACGGTTCCATATCCACTCTCCTGTTTCTACTTACCCCAACGCTGGGATCAGGCAATGGCATGCAGGGCCATGACAATCAGGCCCGCCCCCATACCCGCCACGATATCATCGCCCATGATGCCCACCGCATCATGACGCCTGTCAAACCAGCCAACCGGCCCCGGCTTCGTGATGTCAAACAGCCGGAACAGTGCGAACGCCAGCGCCAGCCACAGGCAATCGGCGCCACGCAGGGCAAAGGGGGAAAGTGGGGCAAGCGGCCACATCGACAGCCACATGCCTGCGACTTCATCAATGACGATCCAACCATGGTCTTCCCCATTGGACACCATGGCCGTGGCCCAATACCCGATGACACAGCATACCATGATGGCCATGCCCATCCACGCCACGTGCTGTAATAGCGGTATCCCCACCAGTAACGCCGCCAGAGACCCAACCGTCCCCGGTGCCCTGGGGAAAAAACCACAGCCACCAAAACAGGCAATCATCCGTGCGAGGAAACGCATTACCGTGCGACCTCCTGTCCTGTTATCGCCCGAGCCTGATAAACCGCCATATTTTCCATCACACGTTCCACATAATTGCGCGTTTCCTCGAACGGGATACTTTCAATCCAGTCGAGTACAACCTCGCCCGATGCATGGTCACGTGCAGGGTCCCCAAGGGAGGCAAGCCATGTATCAACACGATGCGGACCGCTGTTATAGGCGGCAAGCAAGTAGGGTACACTCCCACCAAAGCGCTCCATCAACTGCTGCAGGTAAGCAGCCCCCAGCGTCATGTTGACCTGCGGGTTCGTCAGCGTGGCTGCCGTTATCGTGCCAAATGACTGGTGCGTACGCCGCGCCAGCTCCTCGCCCGTGGCAGGACGCAACTGCATCAGGCCAACTGCATGCGCCCCACTGACGATGGTGGGATCAAAATTGCTTTCCTGCCGCATGACTGCAAGTTCCAGCCCCTGCGGCAGATCATGTTCTGCCGGAACATAGGGGCGCGGCCAGCCATCCTCCACCAATGCCAGCCCGTCACGACCTGCGCGGCGTGCAATCAGCACCGCGACATCAGGCATCGCAAGGCGGGTTGCCAACCGGGCAGCCATCACATGCTCCACCGGGTGGGTCGCTTCTTCATCCAGCTTGATGACGAAATCACGGGCATGATGAAAATCATTCCACGACGCCAGGATCTGGGCCGCACGCGCAAGGTCCGATGTCTCGAAACGCACGGACTCTTCGACCGTGGGTTCGGGCGGATGCAGGCGCACCAGATATTCACGCACGGACTGCCCGGCCTGACTTGGGGCCAACAGTCCATTGACCGCATTATCCTGCAGGCAGGTGATCGACATCTGGCCATAAAAAGTATTGGCAAGCTGTGCGGCCTCATCCCACGCAACACGGGACGCCGCGCGGTTGCCACGTGCGGCCTGCGCGCGCCCACTCCAGTATAATCCGCGGCTACGGGTAATCAGCGAAGTTGCCGTGGTCAGGGGGGCAAACGCCGCCAGCGCCTTTGCAGGCTGGTGCAGCCGTTGCAACATGATCCAGCCGCTCAGGAAACGCGTATCGTAAAAACTGACCTCCGGCAGGGCAGAACGGTCATCGGCAACCAGCAGGGCGTCACGATTACGCCCTTGCGCCAACAGATCACGCGCCAGCGCATCGCGAGCATGCCAGAATATCGCGGCCCCCGCCTTGTCCTGCTGCTGTTCTATGGTGAACCCCGAACGCTTCCATAACGCCAGGGCATCATCAAGGCGCTGCGCATGATCAAGCCAGCGCAACTGCTCCAGCACCAGTATGGCGTCATCGCGCTGGTCAGGTGGCACCAGTGCAAGCAGGCTTTCAGCGCCCATATCGTTATGATGAAAGGCAAGCCGCGCACGCGCAAGCGCCTGCTGCTGCGGATCAAGGAATGACACCTGCGCGTCCGCGGCGCCAAGGCGGCCTGTACGCTCCTGCCGATCGAAACGCCGCCAGTTATCCTGCGCGGTGAAGCTGGAACCAAACTGCTGCTGCATCAGGCGCGCATCGGCGGGTTGGTCATTTCCCGCGATCCATGCCGCACGCGCCCATTGCGTGATCCGCGATGGGGGAAGTGCCGCCCCTGTGGCACATCGGGCAAGGGCCTGTGCGGTGCCAAGTTGCCAACGCGCACACAACCGCGCGAGTACGGCAGGATCGCCTTCCTGTGACAGGGCACGCTCAAAACGCGCAACCATGACACCACGTCTGGGCCATGTGGTGCTTTCGGTCAGGAAATTGGCATATTCATCCGCCGTGCCGCCCGCAGGCGACAGCAGCCGCAGATAAACCGTCAGGCGGGCAGCGACCGGGCTGTCATCGGCATTGCCTGTCCCGGCCTGTCGCTCCGTAGGCCATGCGGGGGCAGGGGGGATGGCAGGACCTTCGGCATGAAGGGAAAGAACCGGGCAGGACATCCATACCCCGGCCGCCACGCAGGCAAGAAAGGCGCTACGCCGCAGCGCACCGTGCGCGCGACGCCGGAAATAACCGATAGCCCGACCGTCACCCGTCACGAAAGATGGGTCCACACTTCACCTCCGCCCTTGAAGATCAGCTCAACCGCCACAACCAGCACCACAAGCAGCCCGATCCATGAAATCCAGCGAAACCGCTCCAGCAGCCGTGCAATCAGCGACGCCGCGATGGCCATCATCAATACCGACACCACCAGCCCGGTTACGAGCACGCCTACATGTTCGCCCGCGGCCCCCGCCACGGCCAGCACGTTATCAAGGCTCATGGACAGGTCAGCCACGATGATGCGGATAATGGCGTTGCGCAATGACGCGGGGGCAGGGGCGCCATCTTCCCCCGCATGGCCGGGACCGCGCATTTCACGATACATCCGCCAGCAGACCCATAGCAGAAGGAGCCCCCCCGCAAGTGTCAGGCCGATGACCGCCAGCAGCCGGACGGCCACCAGTGCAAGGCAGATACGGATCAGTGCCGCACCCAATACCCCCGAAAGGATCGCAACCCTGCGCTGTGGGGCAGGCAGGCCGCGCACCGCCATCCCGACAACGATCGCGTTGTCGCCCGCAAGCGTGAGATCAATGAGGACAACCTGACCAAGCGCGTAAAGCGAGGAGGCGGAAACGGCAAATGACATGAAGCAGGGATATCCTGTTGCACCGCCCATAAGGGACGTGAAAGTAAGTTCGGTCTGCCCTGTTATATGCCGTGGGACGCGGATGCCATGCAATCATGCGTATCCGGATTTGAAATATGCACGAAAGGGAAGACGCGCGACGCGGAATTGGCTAGGAAAGGGTCCCACATTCCCCTATCGCGCATTTTGTTAAGGAAATCCAACCCTATGGTCCCGCGTTATACCCGGCCGGTGATGGCCGCCATCTGGTCCCCGGAAAACCGGTACCGCATCTGGTTCGAGATTGAGGCCCTCGCCTGCGAGGCGATGGCCGAATACGGCGCCATCCCCAAGGAATCCGCACGCACCATCCGTGAAAAGGGCGACGCCGCCATGGCGGCGTTCACGCAGGCCGACCTGGACCAGATTGACGAAATCGAAGCCGTGACACGCCATGATGTCATCGCCTTCCTGACATGGCTTGCCCAGAAGGTCGGCCCCGACAGCCGCTTCGTCCATCTGGGCATGACATCATCCGACGTACTTGATACCTGCCTGTCGGTGCAGATGGTGCAGGCGACCGACCTGCTGCTTGAGGATCTGGACAAGCTGCTCGCCGCGCTGAAACAGCGCGCATTCGAGCACAAACATACGCTGACGATCGGACGCAGCCACGCCATCCATGCCGAACCGACCTCGTTCGGGCTGAAACTTGCGGGACATTATGCGGAATTCGCGCGTAACCGCGAACGCCTTGTCCGTGCACGCGCGGAAATTGCCGTATGCGCGATTTCCGGGGCGGTGGGCACCTATGCCCATATCGACCCGCGCGTGGAGGAATATGTCGCACGCAAGCTGGGCCTCGAACCCGAAGGCGTTTCCACGCAGGTCATCCCGCGTGACCGTCATGCGGCCTATTTCTGCGCGCTGGCGGTCATCGCCAGTGGAATCGAACGCCTTGCGGTTGAAGTACGCCACCTGCAACGCTCCGAAGTGCGTGAGGCGGAGGAGTTCTTCCATCCGGGGCAGAAGGGATCGTCCGCGATGCCGCACAAGCGCAACCCGGTCCTGTCGGAAAACCTGACCGGGCTTGCGCGTCTGGTGCGTTCACATGTCATCCCGGCGCTGGAAAATGTGGCGCTGTGGCATGAACGCGACATCAGCCATTCGTCGGTGGAACGCAACATCTGCCCCGATGGCACGATCGGCCTTGACTTCGCGCTGATGCGCCTTGCCGGCATGATGGAAAAGCTGGTCATCTATCCCGATCGCATGCAGGCCAATATCGAAAGCCTGGGTGGCGTTGTCCATTCGGGTGAAGTGCTGTTGGCGCTTGCACGCGCAGGCATCCTGCGTGAAGATGCCTATCGCATCGTGCAGCGCAACGCGATGGAAACATGGACCAAACTGGGACAGCCCGACGGCAGGACGTTCCGCGAAAACCTCGACGCTGACCCGGAGGTTGCGGGACGCGTGCCTGCCGAAGTGCTGGATGCGGCGATGGACAGCACGGCGCATCTGCGGCAATTGGACCATACCTACAACCGCGTATTTGGTGAAACCGGCCCCCGGTCCGCATAAGGGAACAGTCGGCAGACCTGCCTGTCCGGTACCGGCGCGCGCCAAACCGGACAGGCCCAGACATACAGGATCAATGGCGTGTGTACTGTCGTTATCTCCCACCAGCCGGATGAGGCATGGCCGCTGCTGCTGGCGGCCAACCGCGACGAACGCCTCGACCGTCCGTGGGAAGCACCTTCGCGCCACTGGGGCGATCATCCCACCGTCGTGGGGGGACGCGACTGCGTGGCTGGTGGGTCATGGCTGACCATGAACGACGCAGGCGTCATCGGGGCGATCATGAACCGTGTCGGCAGCCTTGGTCCCGCGCCGGGCAAACGTTCACGCGGGGAATTGCCGCTTATGGTGGGGGATCATGGCTGTGCGCGCGACGCCGTGGCGCGGATCGCGGCCCTTGATGCGGGGGAATGGCGGTCATTCAACATGATCGTGGGTGATGGCACCGATGCCTTTTTCATCCGTGGCCCCGGCTATGGCACACCACAGGTTATCGCGCTCGACGTGGGAACGCACATGATCGCGACCACGGACCCAGATGATATGTCCATGCCACGGATCGCACGCCACCTGCCGCGTTTTCGTGCCGCGCCACGCCCCATGCCCCCCGCGTGGGAAAGCTGGACCGTGCTGCTGGCCGATCGCTCGCTTCCCGCTGGCAGCGAACTCAACATCCCCCCACGTTCGGGCTTTGGCACGTGCAGTTCCTCCGCACTCGGCATCTCGCGCGATCCTGCCGCCCCGAACGGACGGTCGTGGTTTTTCGCGGCTGGCGCACCAGACCGCGTGGGATATGCCCCGGTGGACCTGAACACCGCTCGCCCCGACATCAATGCAGGCGCAGGTTCCGGCACGGCGGCGACATAGAAACGTTATGGTATCTTCGACGCGCAATCGCTGCTATTGCATGCGCACATTCTGGGTCCTGTTGCGGACCCGCAGGGGAGGATGCCTGCGGCATGCTTCCCACAGCCGTATGTGAAGGACGAGTATGGGCCGCCGCCGCCAGCTTTATGAAGGAAAAGCAAAGATCCTTTTCGAGGGTCCGGAACCGGGAACCCTGGTTCAGTATTTCAAGGACGATGCCAGTGCGGGCAATGGCGCCAAGAAGGGCGTCATTACCGGCAAGGGCGTCCTGAACAACCGGATCAGCGAGCACCTGATGCTGCGCCTGCATGAAATCGGGATTCCCACCCATTTCATCCGGCGGCTGAACATGCGTGAACAACTGATCCGCGAGGTGGAGATCATCCCGCTTGAGGTCGTGATCCGCAATGTCGCCGCAGGCAGCCTCAGCAAGCGCCTCGGCATCAAGGAAGGCACCCGCCTGCCGCATCCGATCGTCGAATTCTACTACAAGAATGACAGCCTCAATGACCCGATGGTCAGCGAGGAACACATCACCGCCTTTGGCTGGGCATGTGCGCATGACCTGGAGGATATCGTTTCGCTGAGCATGCGAATCAACGATTTCCTGTGCGGCCTGTTTGTGGGGATCGGCATCACGCTGGTGGACTTCAAGCTGGAGTTCGGTCGCCTGTGGGAAAACGACAACATGCGCATCGTGCTGGCGGACGAAATCTCGCCCGATAACTGCCGCCTGTGGGACAGCAAGACCAGCCAGAAGCTCGACAAGGACCGTTTCCGCCAGGACATGGGCAAGGTCGAGGAAGCATATCAGGAAGTGGCCATGCGCCTTGGCATTCTGCCGGAGGCGACGAATTCCGACATGAAGGGACCGGAGGTAATGCAATGAAAGTACGCGTGACGGTCATGCTCAAGGATGGCGTGCTCGATCCCCAGGGCAAGGCAGTGGAACATGCGCTGCATGTGCTGGATTTCAAGAATGTCGGCGACGTGCGCATCGGCCGTGTGATCGACCTTGAACTTGCAGAAAGCGACCCGGCCCGCGCCATCGTTCAGGCCAACGAAATGGCCCGCGCGCTGCTTGCCAACCTCGTGATCGAGGATTTCGCAGCGGAGGTCGTTGAAGAATGAAGACGGCAACGGGCATTTTCCTCGCGGCCTGCGCGTTTGGCGCGGGCCTGCTGCCGCTGTCTGCTGCGCATGCGCAGCGGGTTTCGCGCATGCCTGCGTCGCAGCTTGGCACATTATGTACGCGTGCATCGGGCACGGGTCTGTGTGACTCCTACATTTCTGGCGTGGCGGACGCGGCAGCCCTTGCGCATCTGTTTGAACGCAACGCGGAAAAAGACCAGCATGACGTGGCCGCGTTCTGCATTGCACCTGCGACCAGCCTGTCGGACATGCGTGGCAAGGTCGTGGACTGGATGAAGGCGCATCACGACCAGTTATCCCGTCCGGCGGGGGAGGCTGTCTTTACGGCGCTTCATGAATCCTATCCCTGTGGCGACCACAAATGAAGGCGGGTATTGTTGTTTTTCCCGGCACCAACCGGGAACGTGACATGGCGATCGCGCTGCGCAGCGTGACCGGTGTCGCCCCCCGCATGATCTGGCATCGTGAAACGGACCTGCCGGACCTTGACCTTGTGGTATTGCCTGGCGGCTTCAGCTATGGCGATTACCTGCGCTGTGGGGCGATGGCGGCCCATGCCCCGATCATGCCCGCCATCCGCCGCTTTGCGCAGGCGGGGGGGCATATCCTTGGCGTCTGCAACGGTTTCCAGATCCTGACCGAAGCGCAACTGCTGCCGGGCGCGCTGCTGCGCAACGCCTCGCTGCGGTTCCTGTCACAGGACTGCTTCTTGCGTGTCGAACGCAACGATACGCCGTTTACACGTCACTGGGAACGCCACGACATCTTCCGCACCCCGATGGCACATGGGGATGGCAATTATATTGCCGACCACGACACGATCCGCATGCTTGAAGACACCAACCGCGTCGCCTTTCGCTATGTCGCGGCGGACGGGCGGCTTGACGCCATGGACACCACGCTCAACCCCAACGGCAGCATGGGGGCCATTGCGGGCGTCTTTAGCGAGAACCTGCGCATCTGCGGCATGATGCCGCACCCGGAGGACCTGGTTGATCCCCTGATGGGCGGAGAAGACGGAAAGCCCCTGTTTACGGGCCTGGTGGAGGCGCTGGTCGGATGAGCACAGCAGGACAGAAGCCCGTCAACGCGGCGCTGGCTAAGGAATTTGGCCTGACGGCTGATGAATATGGCAATGTGCTGTCCATCATGGGACGCACGCCGAGCCTGACCGAACTTGGCATTTTTTCCGTCATGTGGTCGGAACACTGCTCTTACAAATCATCGCGCGCGTTTCTCAAGACGCTGCCGACCAAGGCGCCATGGGTTATCCACGGGCCGGGTGAAAATGCGGGCGTCGTCGATATCGGACAGGGGCTGGCGGCCATCTTCAAGATGGAAAGCCACAATCACCCGTCCTTCATCGAACCGTATCAGGGGGCGGCGACAGGTGTTGGTGGCATCCTGCGTGACGTGTTCACCATGGGCGCGCGACCGGTCGCGAACCTGAACGCCCTGCGCTTTGGCGATCCTGACAACCCGCAGACGCGACGCATCGTCGATGGTGTGGTGCGTGGCGTTGGCGGATATGGCAACTGCGTTGGTGTTCCCACGGTTGGGGGGGAAATCAACTTCCACCCCGCCTATGATGGCAATCCGCTGGTCAATGCGATGACGGTGGGCGTGGCACGGCAGGACCGCATCTTCCTCTCGGCGGCGGCGGGCGTAGGCAATCCCGTCATCTATGTCGGGTCCAAGACCGGGCGTGATGGCATCCACGGGGCCACGATGTCCTCGTCCGAGTTTGACGAAGACGCACTGGCCAAACGTCCCACGGTACAGGTGGGTGACCCGTTTGTTGAAAAGCTCCTGATCGAAGCCTGCCTTGAACTGATGGCGACCGATGCGATCGTGGCCATCCAGGACATGGGGGCTGCGGGCCTGACATCGTCCGCCGTGGAAATGGCGGGCAAGGGCGGGGTGGGGATCGAACTCGACCTCGATCAGGTACCACAGCGCGAACGCGGCATGACAGCCTATGAAATGATGCTGTCGGAAAGTCAGGAGCGGATGCTGATTGTCATCCGTCCTGACCGCACGGAACAGGCACGCGCCATTTTCGATAAATGGGAACTTGATTTCGCGGTTATCGGTCATCTGACGGACACGGGACGCATCGTCCTGCGCCATCAGGGCCGGACAGAGGCGGACATCCCGCTTGCGCCGCTGGCGGATCAGGCCCCGATCTATCACCGTCCCACCGCACCGGCCCTGCCACCCGTGCCACTGGGGACGATCAGCGACCCGGTCGGCATCGAACAGGCGCTGCTGCGCCTGATCCGCTGTCCCGACCTGGCCTCGCGCGAATGGGTCTGGAACCAGTATGACAGCACGGTGGGCGGACAGACGGTCCGGCGTCCGGGTGCGGCCGATGCCGCCATCATACAGGTTGAGGATACGACCATCGGCCTTGCGATGACGACGGACTGCACACCGCGTTACTGCCGTGCCAACGCCCGCACCGGCGGCGCACAGGCGGTGGCCGAAGCATGGCGTAATCTGACCGCAACGGGTGCGCGCCCACTGGCGGTGACGGATAACCTCAATTTCGGCTCCCCCGAGAAGCCCGAGGTCATGGGGCAGTTCGTCGATGCCATCGCGGGGATGGGCGATGCCTGTCGCGCACTCGACTTCCCCGTCGTCAGTGGCAATGTCTCGCTTTACAACGAAACGCGCGGGCCGGATGGGGAGTCCGTTTCCATCCTTCCCACGCCCGCCATCGGCGGGCTTGGCGTATTGGATGATGTCACGAAAGCAATCGGGTTGGGCATGCCCGACGGATGTGACGTGATCGTGATCGGCGAAACACGCGGTGAACTGGGCCAGTCCCTATGGTTGCGTGAAATCCATGGCAGCCAGGATGGCGAACCACCTGCGGTCGATCTTCAGGCCGAACGCCGCAATGGCGACTTCGTGCGGGGGGCGATCCTGGATGGCACCATCGTCGCGTGCCATGACGTAGCGGATGGCGGACTGCTGGTCAGTGTGGCGGAAATGGTCATGGCGGGCACGGCGGGATGCACCCTGCTGGCACCGCAGGCCGGCATCCGCCCGGAAGCCTACTGGTTTGGTGAAGACCAGGCGCGCTACATCATCGCTGTTCGCGATGCAAAGGCGTTCATGGACCGGGCCGCGCAGGCCTCCATCCCGTGTCGCGTACTGGGTCAAAGTGGCGGGGACGGTTTGACATTGCCCAATGGCGCCACAATATCAAAGGCACGTCTTGTCGCGGTGAATTCGGAATTTTTCCCGCGACTTATGGATCGCTGAGCAGCAAGGACAGGCAGGAGAACAGCCGATGGCCATGACGGCCCAGGAAATCGAAACCTACATCCGTGGCGCTCTGCCGGATGCGCAGATCCACATTGACGACCTTGCGGGGGACGGCGACCATTATGCCTGCAAGGTGGTCAGCAATGCGTTTCGTGGCCTGTCCCGCGTAAAACAGCACCAGTTGGTTTACAACGCGTTGCAAGGACATATGGGGGGCAAGCTGCATGCGCTCGCCCTTCAGACAAGCACACCGGACTGATCCCCCGCATCAGGGACGGATAACCGGTTATCAGAACGAGGAGTCCAGTATTATGGCCGAAACCATCACCCAGCAGATCCAGGCGCAGATCGACGCCAATCCGGTCATGCTGTACATGAAGGGCGATGCAACCTTCCCGCAGTGCGGTTTTTCCGCACGCGTCGTGCAGATCCTCAAGCATCTGGGCGTACCGTTCAAGACCGCCAATGTCCTCGAAGATCCGGCCCTGCGTCAGGGTATCAAGGATTTTTCGAACTGGCCCACGGTGCCACAGCTTTACGTCAAGGGCGAGTTCATCGGTGGATGTGACATCGTGACCGAGATGTACCAGTCCGGTGAACTGGAAAAGCTCCTGACTGAAAAAGGTATCGTCCCGGCTTCTGCCTGAACGGACCGGAACAGCCACTGACAGAAAAAGCGGATGGGCAGCATAGGCGCCCGTCCGCTTTTTTTTGTTTCATATGATACTGAGCCTTGCCTTGTTTACCCGATTTTGCGTAGCTTCGCTGCAATGACTGAATTGGAGTGTTAGATGCGCCACACGTGCTTGCGAATCACGATCCTGTCGGTGGTTTGCGCGGGTTTCATCCACAGCGTCACGCCGCAGGCGCAGGCACGTAGCCATGCCATGACTGATATGGAAGCAGACCGCCTGACACTCAGCGCGCTGACTGCACCGCCCCCGCCGGTCCGTCACGTGACCTATCGCCATGCGGTGGGCACACATCATGCCCTGGTCACGTCTGCACACCATGTGACATCGTCGCACGTGCGCCATTCACTGGTTCATGAAGTGTCTTATCATCCACACGGTACGGCTGCCGTCCGGCATGCGACACATGCGAACATCCATCACCGGACCTGAATGCGTCCTGCCATCCAGCCTGTAGGTCACTCCATCCTGAATGCGTCCTCGATGCGGTGCATGTGACCATCGGGCAGGACAACAACCACGTCGAAGCGCATCCCGTCATATGCCCACCCCGCGTTGAGCATGCACAGGCCCTGCGCAGCGTTCATCAGGCGTTGCATGGTGCGAGGACTGATCGCATCGCCTGCCTGCATGATTGACGCGCGCGCCTTTACTTCCGTAAAGACCAGCAGCCCATCACGAATGGCGACAATATCAATTTCGCCCCAGGCCGTACGCGCACGATGCGCCAGAATGGTCCATCCCTCCGCCCGCAGATGGTCCATGACTTTCTGTTCTGCCTCAAGCCCCTTGTGATGGGAACGCCGTCCGACGGCACGCCTGCGCCATCCGGGCGACGAAGGGGGGACTGGCGATGTCACGACTCTCATCCTCATTTTCTGTAATCGGGGATAGCCCCAATATCGCATCCCAATATTACTGTACCCTGCGGGCACCGGATATGGCGGCCCATGTCGAATTTTCATGCTTTCATGGCGCGTACGGAATAATGACGGCATCATGATCTATACCTACGTCACATTCCTTGTCCCGATTGTGCTGGCCTTACGCCTGTGCATCATGGCGATCGTCATCGTCCATGTGCTGCTGACGAAACGTGACGTAGGGGCCTCCATCGGATGGATAGGCGTTACGGTCCTGATGCCACTGACCGGTGGTATCCTGTATCTGATGTTCGGCATCAACCGCGTGCGCCGCCGTGCCAAGCGTCTGGTTGGGCTGCATCCATGGTACAGCCGCACCATGACCTCACGCTGGCGCAGGGGCGAGGAGGGACGCTTCGCCCCGCTGGCGGACATGGTAACAAAGCTGACGCAACGCCCGTTGCTGGCGGGGAACCTTGTCATCCCCCTGCATGATGGGGACAGCGCATATCCGCAGATGCTGGCCGCAATCGAGGGCGCACGCAGCACGGTGCTGCTATGCTCCTATATTTTTCGACCTGACGAGATCGGACAGAAATTCTGCGATGCCCTGATTGCTGCACACCGGCGTGGCGCACAGGTACGGGTTCTGGTGGATGGCGTGGGCAGCGGATACTTCCATTGCGCAATCGCAGACAGGCTGCACAGGGCAGGGGTGCCGGTAGGCCGGTTCATGCATTCGCTGCTGCCATGGCGTATGCCGTTCATCAACATGCGCGATCACAAGAAGATCCTGGTTGTCGATGGCCGCACCGGTTTCATGGGGGGGCTGAACATCGGGGAAGAAAATCTGACGGCACGGCATCCCGCCCATCCCGTATCCGACACGCATTTCCGTATTTCGGGACCAGTCATCCATCAATTGAGCGAAGCCTTCGCGCGCGACTGGACCTTTACAACAGGGGAGGCCCTGGTGGCTGACCTGTTTTTCCCCGAACAGCAGGCCCATGGTGACAGCCTGACCCGCATCGTGACGGCAGGACCTGATTCCGACCTGGAGAAGATTGAATATACCATGCTGCAGGCCATTTCGATGGCCCGGCATTCAGTACGCCTCATGACCCCGTATTTCCTTCCTGACGAAAGGTTCCTGACGGAACTTGCCCTTGCGGCATTGCGTGGGATCGAGGTGGATATCATTGTCCCACGTCACAGCAACCATGTCGTGATCGACTGGGCACGTGCGGCAAACCTGCCACGTTTCCTTGATTCTGGCTGCCGGGTATGGCAGGCGCGGCCACCGTTCAACCATTCCAAGCTTCTGGTGGTTGACCGACACTGGTCGTTCGTAGGCAGTTCCAACATTGATGTACGCAGCCTGCGGCTGAATTTCGAAATCAATCTGGAGGTTTATGATGATGCGCTGGCAACCACGATTGACGATTTCATCATCCGTCACCGCCATGAACGCCTGACCCATCATGACCTTGACCGGCGTTCGCTACCGACAAAGCTGCGTGATGCCTCAGCCCGATTGCTGCTGCCTTATTTGTGAGGCAGCAGCTCAAGCCTTACGGCAATCGGCCGATGATCCGATGCGTAATTGTCGATCACGCGCTGCTCCACACAGGCAAGGCCGCGTATCAGGCATCGGTCAAGCCGGATCGGCAGGACGTCCGCCATGCGATGGGTTGGGGCACGTGGCCCGACATCACGGAAATGCCGGATCAACGTAGGGCCGACAAGATTGAAATCCCCAAGGATGGCCGCACGATACGGCAAAAGCTGTGACATGCGCCGCAATTGCCGACGGTTCAGTAATTGCCCATGCGACAGATGCACATTGGCGATGGCGAAGGGGCCACATTCGATAATCTGCGCCACACGCCGGATCAGCGTGCCAGAAGGCAGGGTACAGGTCATGGGGGGACGACGATAGGGCCAGGGGCTCCAGCATGCGACACCATGAATGCGCCCCGGCAGTGGAGAGCGTGCATAATGGCCACCGATCAAGGTTGGCAGGGCATCGATATCAACTGTCGCCTCCTGCATCAGGAGCAGGTCGGGCTTTTCCTGATGGATCAGGTGGACGACATCGCGCACCGTTGCGCCGATCTGGCGCAACAGGTTCCAACTGACGACCCGGATACTGTTTTCGGAATGGAAAGGTGGCTGGTATCCCGGCAGGGGACCTTTCCCCGGTTCGGCCACGATGGCCGGCAACCGCAGATACGGACGCGCAAGATTCATGGTTCGACAAATGGCTCCCTGACCTCGGGCGCCAGACGCGCGCCCGGATCGCCTGCGGCGAATTCCGCCGTCAGGGTATATCCCACACCAATAAGCACCGGGCCGAGGAAAATGCCAAGGCCGCCAAATGTCCAGATGCCCCCCAGAACACCCAGAACCGTCAACAGGTAGGGAAGTTGTGCCCCCCGGGCAATGAACATCGGTCGCATGATGTGATCGGCCCCCGACACGATGATGGTCCCGTAAAGCAGCAGGAACACGCCCCATCCGGGATGATGGGCGACAAACAGGAAAAACGCCGCAGGTATCCAGATCAGGGGGGCACCGATGGGCAGGACGGAAATGAAGGCGGTAATCCCGCCCCACAGCACGGGATTGGCAATACCCGCGATGGCGAACCCGATACCTGTCAGCACACCTTGCAACAAAGCCGTCCCGATGATGCCATACACGGTGCCCCGGATCGTGCGCCCGATGATCCCCAGGATACGCTCCGCGTACCCCCCGGCGATACGCCGCACGACGGAGACGAACGTAGCGCCCAGTGCCTCCCCGCCCAACCAGAAGAAAAACGCCATGAACAGCGCCATGCCCAGATGCGCCAGCCCGCTGGCCAGTTGCATGATCCCACCAAGGGCCCACTGCACCAGACGACCACTATAGGGACGTATCATCTGGTCGATATTACCCACATCCACCCGCCACTTTTCCCACGTTTCGTTCATCTGGGGACCAAGGTGGGGAATATGCTGCAACCACACAGGCAGCGACGGCAGATGGATGACGGTCGTGATGCTGTCGATGGCATCGGGCAGGGTCTGGGGCAGTTCGACAATGCCGCTGGATACCACCAGCGTCAGGGGAACAACCATCACCACGGCGGACATGACCGTCATGCCCAGCGCGGCGATAAGGGGATTAGTATGCCGCCGCAGCCGCACATAGATCGGCCATGTGGAAAATGTCAGGATCGCCGCCCACAGCAGGGCCGACATGAAAGGGTAGAGAATGAGTATGCAGCCAAAGGCGATCCCCCCCAGCATGAGCCCCATCATTATGCGTTCGACCATAACCGTCGCGATCCGTCCCGTGGCAATCCGTGCGAAGGCGTGATCCCGCTTTCGTCATGGCACAATATGCTGCACCTTATCGCAAAGCGCACAAACACCAAAGATTGGCCACAGACATGCATCCACTGATTTCCGCCGAAGACCTTGCCCACATCCTGTCGCATGACGATGTTGTCATACTGGACGCGACGCAGGCCCTGCCGGGACAGCAATTCGATCCCCAGGCCTGTTTCCTGTCGGGACACATTCCCGGCGCGCGCCAGTTCGATATCGACATGTTTTCGGACCCGGATTCCCCATTGCCGCATACAGTGCCGGGGCAGGCCCGCTTTACGCGCCTTGCCCGCGCACTGGGCCTGCATGATGGGACGCGGATCATTTTTTATGACCAAAAGGGTGTGGCCTGCGCCGCACGCGGCTGGTGGCTGATGGGGCTGTTTGGCCACGACCGCACGCAGGTGCTCGACGGTGGGCTGCCGGCCTGGCAGGGCGCCGGACTAAAGCTGGAAACAGGGCCAAGCACGGCCCCCATGGACACTTCCCCCCCATTCATCGCCCGCCCGCGCATGCGACGGCTGAAGGGACTGGGGGATATGCTCGACCTTACCCATGCGGCCGGGTCCTGCGTTATCCTCGATGCCCGGGCGCACGGACGCTTTACCGGCGAACTGCCCGAACCGCGGCAGGGCATGCCTTCGGGTCATATGCCTGGTGCCGCCAGCGTGCCGTATACCACCTTACTGGCATCAGATGGACATATGCTTCCCCCCCATGAGCTGCGCCAGATCTTCGCCGCCGCAGGCATGCATCCAGACAAGGAGGCCGTATGCACATGCGGCAGTGGCATGACCGCATGTGTGCTGGCACTCGGGCTGATGGCATCGGGATTAGGGCAACATGCCGTGTACGACGGGTCATGGGCGGAATGGGCCTCCACCCCCGGCACCCCGATCGTCACAGGGGACGCATAAGGGGGCGTTTGCAAAACGCCATCCCGGCGACCTGCCGAAATCATCGGATTTTCTGGATGCCTCCTTTGGGACAAAAGCGACATCCAGAAACTTTTATTTTTTTATCAACGGACTATTTTTAAAAATCCTGAAAACGTGGCTGGGGAAAGATTTAAATGGATCATGAAAACCTGCGTCACGCAGTCTCTCGCGGATGGCGGGACATGGCGTCACTTGCGGTGCGGGTGGCGCGTGACGCCCCGGTGGACGGGCAGGGCGTATTCGTCAACCCGGCGGTTGCACGCGGCTCAACCGTCCTTTTCTCCTCGCTTGAAGCGATGGAGAACGCCGGTCACAAACGCTATGGCGACGAACTGATCTATGGGGCGATGGGAACACCGCTGCAACACCGGCTGGAACATGCGATCGCCACGATCGAAGGGGCCACCCATACCCAGATCGCACCATCCGGGCTTGCGGCATGCACATTGCCCCTGCTGGCATTTCTTGACAGCGGTAGCCACTGCCTGATGTCAGATTCCGTCTATGGCCCGATGCGACGGTTTGCGGAAAAGGTGATGCGCCGCTTTGGCGTGGATATCACCTACTTCCCCCCCTGCGCCAGCGAAGAGGAACTGCAACGCCTGTGGCGGACGGAGACGAAGGCAATCTTTACCGAAAGCCCCGGCAGCCATTCGTTCGAGGTACAGGACATCCCCATGATGGCCCGCGTGGCCCATGGACATGGTGCACGCCTGATTGTGGATAATACGTGGGGGATCGGCATCTTCCAGCCCTTCCGCCATGGCGCGGACATTTCCATCCAGGCACTGACCAAATATCCCGCAGGCCATGCGGATACCATCATAGGGGCCGTATCCACCGCGAACGAATCCGACTGGCACCTGCTGCGCGATACCGCCATCCAGACCGGACAGGTCGCGGGACCGGATGACTGTGCCCTGACGTTACGGGGAATACGCACGTTACCAGTCCGTCAGGAACGACAATCCCAATCGGCAATTGATGTCGCCCTATGGCTCCAGTCGCGGGCAGAGGTCAGCCGCGTCCTGCATCCCGCCCTGCCATCATGCCCGGGACATGAATTCTGGAAACGGGATTTTTCGGGGGCATCATCGCTGTTTGGGGTCGTCCTGCGTCCTGATTTCACATTACCGCAGATGCAACACATGATTGATTCGCTGCAGATGTTTGGCATCGGCGCATCATGGGGCGGATATGAAAGCCTGATCCTGCCCACGACCCGGGGCATTACCCGTTCATGCGACAGCGTGACACAGGCTGGCCCGACATTTCGTATCCATATCGGGCTGGAGGATACACACGACCTGATTGCCGACCTGGCACGGGGTCTGGATGGGATGGCAAAGGGCAACACCTGATGCCTATGCCATACTGACACATATCAATGCCTTCCCACGGCTGCCTTGCCATTGTGATAACAGAAGTGGAGCACCCCCTCGGGACGAGGGCATGCGGATATTGAGGAGATGTTGAAATGGCCGGAAAGATGAAAGCAGCGGTTGTCCGCGAATTCGGAAAACCCCTGAGCATCGAGGAACTTGATATCCCCTCGATCCGTCCCAACCAGATTCTTGTGAAGGTCGATGCCTGCGGGGTATGCCACACGGATCTGCATGCCGCACGTGGCGACTGGCCCACCAAGCCCAAACCACCCTTCATCCCCGGTCATGAGGGGATCGGGCATGTTGTCGAAGTCGGTGCCGCCGTAGACTGGATCAAGGCCGGCGATGTCGTCGGGGTTCCATGGCTGTATTCGGCGTGCGGGCATTGCGAACATTGCCTGGGGGGATGGGAAACCCTGTGTGAAAAACAGGAGGACACGGGATATTCAGTCAATGGCTGTTTTGCTGAATACGTCGTGGCCGACCCGAATTATGTTGCGCACCTGCCCAAGGATATTGACCCGATCCGCACGGCGCCTGTCCTGTGTGCGGGCCTGACGGTGTACAAGGGCCTGAAGATGACAGATACACGCGCGGGCGAATGGGTTGCCATTTCCGGTGCGGGCGGCCTGGGGCAGATGGCCATCCAGTATGCTGTCGCCATGGGGCTGAATGTCGCGGCGGTCGATATCGACGACGGCAAGCTTGCCGAAGCCCGCAAGCTGGGCGCAAGCGTAACCGTCAATGCGCGTACTACCGATCCTGTTTCCTATATCCGGCAGAAAACCGGCGGCACGCATGGCGTTCTGGTTACGGCTGTTTCAAACACTGCCTTCACACAAGCGATAGGTTACGCACGCCGGGGCGGTACCATCGTCCTGAATGGCCTGCCCCCCGGTGAATTCCCCATCTCGATTTTTGACATGGTCATGAACGGCACGACCGTACGCGGTTCCATCGTGGGCACGCGTCTGGACATGATCGAAGCCCTGTCCTTCTTTACCGAAGGTAAGGTTTCTACCGTCGTTGCAACCGACAAGCTTGAAAATATCAACGATATCTTCGACCGACTGCAACATGGGCAGGTTGCAGGGCGGATTGTTCTGGATTTTCGTAACTGACGGAATGCAACCACAAGGCGCAGCCGACGTTGAAAACAGACATCCTTCGTCATGGAAACTATGCCCATGACGGCATGGGACAGGTTATCTCGGCCCCTCTCTTCACGTGGGGCAGGATGTCCGCCTGCTGTGCCTGAGTGTTTTTGGCGGATATCCATCGGACAAAATGGGTATTGGGAAATATGAGAAAAACATTACTGGTTGGATTTGGTATTATTGCCCTCATGAACGCATCGTCTTTACCGGCATGGGCTGATGACTGTGCCCAGGCGTCAGATTACGATGCCTGCGTGGCGGGAAAAAAGATAAAGCATGCGGGCCACACAGTTCATGACGAAGCAGCGGAAGATACGCAGCACGTCAAGAACTGGGGGAATAAAACCGGCAAGACGCTGGATCACTGGGGCCACGATACCGGAAACAAGATGGACCGCTGGGGTCATAAGACCGGTTCGGACATGGGCAAATTTTTCACGGGGAAATAGCCTGCACCCCCGACCCGACGTCCCAACCGGGTAAGAAAGGGATGCCACGACATCCAAGGACCAAAATAAAAGGCCCGGACGCCGTGGTGCCCTCATACCTTATTTATGATGGTCGCCCGCTTCATGCTCCCGCCAGCCGGTTTCCAGCGTGTGCAGGAATGACTTGAAATGCGCCTTCACATCAGAAGGGGAAGCCTTTTCAATCACTTCCTTCTTGGCCGCAGTCAGGATTGCCGCTGCATGAATCAATGCGGCATGAATGGCTTCTGACGGTTCCTTACTCATCAATCGGGTCCTTTTCCTTCGTTGGGATGCTTCACGATGAAAGGGAACATCGCTGCTAACAACTGTTATCCCCGCATACCGGCAAAACAGATCCGTCACGCCCCAAGCGGCAGCCTCCGCCTCCGTCCATAATTAAATCCAATAACGATTGGAAAATATCGACGATGAAATATAGCCATCTTGTATTCCCGATGTTTGCCTGCGCATTCATCCTTTCCCCTAAATTCGGCCATGCTGAACCTGGCGGATGCCTCAAGGGCGCCATGGCCGGTGGGGTCGCCGGGCATTTTGTCGGTAGTGGACACGCCAAGGGTGGGGCCGCCGCAGGTTGTGCTGCAGGCATGGTGCGCCGCCATAACGCACGCAAGGCCGCAGCAGCGCAGGAAGAGCATACAGCCCAACCATCATCCCCCGATGCGGATACGGGTTCGTCTTCTTCCCCTCACGAGACGACTTCGCCCCCACGATAAAAAAGAACCCGAAGATAGAAGACCGGTCATATCCGTATCGTCCAAAGGCTCCGTTTTTCTGGAGCCTTTTGAGAATTATACGTTTTTTCAGCACCTGAAACGGATATCACCGGACGAATATCAAACTGTCCTGCCCTGACTGAAAAACAGGTCACAGATATTGGCAGTCAGGACAACCGTATTTTTCATGCTGGTGATCGTCCGTATGGGCGGGGCCTGCCGACATATCTTATGGGCACCAGAACGTAGTCTGTTCCCGTGCCAGTGATACAACGGCATACTGGTTTTTCAGAGGAGTATAGTTGAAAACTGCATCTACGTGCCATGCGATAGCTCAAACAGGCACAACAAATCACCAAATTTTATTATACAAGTTTTTTATGAATATTTATTTCAGATAATATTTAAATTACACTATGCACAAAAATTAAATACACCGCAGGCAAAATTAATTTCTTACAATTACATTGTTTTCGCACAGTCTCCTAGACCCGTTCAACTGCCTTGCACTGCGACATGACAGGAGGCAGCATAATATTTATAACCATAACCCATCCTGCCACCGCAAGCACCGGTTCAGAATAATACCTGACAGATACTGGAAAAAGCAGACTCAATACCTGCCTTTATCAACAGGATATTTTCAGATGATCGCTTGGAGACCATTTAAAAATTCAGGATCGATAAAATCCTGAAATTACAAAGGTTTTTGGTAAAGCTTTTTCCAAAAAGCTTCAGAAGACGCCGCCTTTTTGAAAAAAGGCGGCACCCAAAAAACTTTTCCTGTTTTTTATCAATGAGTTGTTTTCAAACAACCTCTTATTTCAGAAAACCCACAAGGGACTCTGCCTCAGCCACGATGGGTTCAGCGATTACATTAGCCCGCCGCGCGCCATCACGAAGCGTATCACGCAGGAAACCCGGCTCTTTCAGCAGGCGGGTCGTCTCGTCTGCGATGGGGGCGATATGCTGGATCAGCACATCGGCCAATGCCTTTTTGAAGGGACCAAATCCTTCACCACCATGCTGGTCCAGCACGTCCTGAATTCCGCATTGCTGCAACGTGGCATAGATCGTCACGAGGTTGCGGGCTTCGGGACGGTTTTCCAGACCGGCTTCTTCGCTGGGCAGCGGTTCCGGGTCGGTCTTGGCACGACGGATCTTTTGCATGATCGTATCGGCATCATCTGTCATCTCGATCCGACTCTGGGCTGAAGGATCGGATTTCGACATTTTTTTCGTGCCGTCACGCAGGCTCATGATCCGCGCGCCCTGCGGTGGGATCAATGCTTCCACGATCGGGAAAAAATCCTGGCCATAATCATGGTTGAATTTCTGCGCGATATCGTTGGTCAGTTCCAGATGCTGGCGCTGGTCATCCCCAACAGGCACCGCCGTTGCCTTATAGGTCAGAATATCTGCGGCCATCAGGTCGGGATAGACATACAGCCCTGCTGAATGGTTTTCACGATCCTTGCCCGCCTTGTCCTTGAACTGCGTCATACGGTTCAACCACCCAAGACGCGCCACGCAGTTAAATATCCATGCAAGGCGCGCATGCGCCGTCACGGCGGATTGGTTGAACAGGATGTGACGCTGCACATCAATGCCCGAAGCCAGAAGCACCGCCGTCTGTGCCAGCGTCTGTTCGCGCAGGGCCTGCGGGTCCTGCCAGACGGTGATGGCGTGCATATCCACAAGGCAGAATATGCATTCGTTGTCACGTTGCAGCCCAACCCAGTTGCGTATCGCACCGAGATAGTTGCCAAGCTGCGGAATTCCAGTCGGCTGGATGCCGGAAAATATGCGTCGCATCCCGCTGTTTTCCGCTCTTTGCCGTATGGTCGTCAAGCGCGTTGATATCAGGGAAGGCGATGAATCTCATCAAGGCGGCGTCGTTCCTCGGCCACTGCGCTGGTGGGCAGGGGATGCGCCCGCACGGCCGCGATTTCATCGGCGCTAAACACCGGCGGCCGCTCCGAATCCCCACGCGCGGCAAGGTAGGTCAGGATAGACGCAATTTCATGATCGGACAGGCGGTTACGAAATGACGGCATTGAAAAATTATAATGCACGCCCCGGATGTCGAGTGGACCATTCAGACCATTAAGCAGGACATCCGCCAGATAATGTCGCCCCTCCGCCGTGGCGCCTATTACATCCACCCGCCCGATCAGGGGGGGAATCTCGCCCTTCATGCCCTCGCCATTATGATGGCAGATACCGCAATTGGTGCGATAGCGCGCAGCCCCTTCGTGCTTGCCCGAACAGGCCGACAGCAAAAATGCCCCCGCACAGAAGAGAACCATACCTTTTGCAACGCGAAACATATCCGGGAAAGTCAGCATGCGTCACGATACCCCCGTGGGCAGGGAAGGGATACGAAAAACGGCACCGGGATACGCCCCCGGTGCCGCTTTCTGTTCTAGCGCAGGATTACGCAACCGCCCCCTTAATGGGAACGCGAAACACCCAGAAGCTGGATCTTGAAGATCAGCGGGCTGTCCGGCTGGATGATGCCCATTGATTTATGCCCATAAGCCAGTTCCGGCGGGACATAAAGCATCCAGACATCGCCGACATGCATCATGGGCACGGCTTCCTGCCAGCCTTTGATGACCATTTCCAGCGGCATCTGCATGTAGGCGCCATGCCCATGCTGGTCCGAACTGTCAAAGATCCCGCCATCTGGCAGGCGACCTTCATAGATGACCATGACACTGTCGTTGACGGTCGGCTGCGCCCCGTCCTTAGGACCGGACTTCAGGACCTTATAGGCCAGTCCGTCCGGCAGGACCTTCACGCCGGGCTGCGTCTTCACGTTCGCCATGAACTGTGCGGGGGTCAGTTCAGGCTCATCTTCTTTTTTGCTTCCGCCACATGCCACCAGCGGTACCGCCAGCGCAGTCGCCAGAAGAAAGGGAATGACGCGTGAAAAACGTTTCATGACACCTCGGTTGATGGAATAGGGATGAATGGTAGGAAACCTCAAAGGGCGCCACCACGACGACCAATCTTGGCACCAAGACGCAGGCGCAGCGCATTCAGGCGGATGAAACCCTGTGCATCGGCCTGATTATAGGCGCCTTCATCATCCTCGAAAGTCACGACGCGGGTGTCATACAGGCTGTTGGGGCTTTCACGGCCAACACAGATCACGTTGCCCTTGTACAGCTTCAGCCGCACGCGACCGCTGACCGAATGCTGGCTCTGGTCGATCAATGCCTGCAGCATGCGCCGTTCAGGCGAGAACCACAGACCGTTATAGATAATCTCCGCATAGCGGGGCATCAGGCTGTCCTTGAGGTGCATCGCTTCGCGATCGAGCGTAATGCTCTCGATGCTGCGGTGCGCGGTCAGCAGGATCGTCCCGCCCGGCGTTTCATAGATGCCGCGCGACTTCATGCCGACAAACCGGTTTTCCACCAGGTCCAGCCGGCCGATGCCATTCATGCGCCCCAGATCGTTCAGGCGCGCCAGCAGCGTTGCAGGCGACAGGGCCTGCCCATTCAGCGCGACCGGATCGCCGGAGACGAAATCAATCGTGATTTCCGTCGCCTTGTCAGGTGCGGCCTCTGGGGAGATTGTGCGCTGGAAAACGATCTCGTCCGGCCCGACTGCCGGATCTTCGAGCAATTTTCCTTCGGACGAGGAATGCAGCAGGTTCGCATCAACGGAGAAGGGGGCTTCGCCCCGCTTATCCTTGGCGATGGGGATCTGGTTTTCCTCGGCAAAGGCAAGCAGCTTCGTGCGCGACGTCAGGTCCCATTCACGCCATGGGGCGATCACGGTGATATCCGGCTTCAGCGCGTAATAGGCCAGCTCGAAACGGACCTGATCATTGCCCTTGCCGGTCGCACCATGCGCCACCGCGTCCGCACCGACCTGTTCCGCAATCTCGATCTGACGCTGCGCGATCAATGGGCGTGCGATGGAGGTGCCCAGCAGGTACTGGCCTTCATACAGCGCATTCGCCCGGAACATCGGGAAGACGAAATCCTTGACGAATGTCTCGCGGAGATCCTCGACAAAAATTTCCTTAACGCCGAACATCTCGGCCTTTTTACGTGCGGGTTCCAGTTCCTCGCCCTGACCAAGGTCGGCGGTAAAGGTTACGACCTCACACCCATAGGCGGTCTGTAACCATCGAAGAATCACGGACGTATCGAGACCGCCTGAATAGGCGAGCACAACCTTCTTGACGTCCTTGGCGGCCATGGGGAGAGGTCTCCTGTCGACAAAACTGATAATTTTCCCTGCCGACCACCCTGTCGGCAGCATGCCGTCCTAGCATCCCAAAGCGCCCACGACCAGCAGCGAGGAAAGGTTTTATCAACCTCCCGGCAAAGCCATGCACGCAGGCACGGGCTCAGGCATTATCCGTGGTGGTGGCGGGCTGGCGACGGGCACGCTGGCTTTCGGTGCGCAACTGCCCGCATGCGGCAAGGATGTCACGCCCACGCGGCATGCGGATGGGGGATGCGAACCCGGCATCCATGACAATATTCGCAAACCGGTCGAGCTGTTCGCGCGTGGAGGGCTGAAACCGGCTGCCCGGCCACGGGTTGAACGGGATCAGGTTGACCTTGGCCGGGATACCCGCAATCAGACGCACCAGTTCACGGGCGTCGGCCTCGCTGTCGTTCACGCCACGCAACATGATATATTCAAACGTAATACGCCGCGCATTGCTGGCGGCGGGGTAACGGCGGCATGCGGCGATCAGATCGGCAATGGGATATTTGCGGTTCAGCGGCACCAGTTCATCACGCAGGTCGTCCCGAACGGCATGCAGGGAAATCGCCAGGTTGATGCCAAGTTCATCCCCGCATTGGTCCATCATCGGAATGACGCCGGACGTGGACAGGGTGATACGCCGCCGCGACAGGCCGATCCCTTCGCCATCCATGATAATCTTCATGGCCTTGGCAATATTTTCGTAATTGTACAGTGGCTCTCCCATGCCCATCAGTACGATGGTGGACAACAGACGCGGCGTTTCCCCCCGGGGACTGGGCCATTCGCCATAACTGTCGCGCGCAGCCATGAACTGCCCCACGATTTCCGCCGCGCCAAGGTTGCGTACCAGCCCCTGGGTGCCGGTATGGCAGAAGGTGCATGACAGCGTACAGCCAACCTGCGATGAAATGCACACCGCACCCCGGTCTTCGCGCCGGTCGGGGATATAGACGGTCTCCGCCTCCTGCCCGTCACGGAAACGGAACAGGAATTTGCGTGTCTCGTCACTCGACGTCTGGACAGTGGCAGCCTGTGGGCGGCTGATGACAAAACGCTCCGCCAGCTTTTCCTGCAGGGGCTTGGCAATCGAACTCATGCAGGAAAAATCGGTAGCCCCCTGATGATAGATCCAGTGCCATAACTGCTTGGTACGGAATGGCTTTTCCCCGATTTCCAGAAGAATTTCCGTCAATTCCTCCCGCGACAGTCCCACCAGTTCACGACGCCCGTCCGGCAGTACGGCCGAAGGCGGTGCGAACTGCGCCGATTTGGCAAGGATGCGGGTGCGTTCGTCATCGGTCAAAGCCGCTGCCGACGCGGCCTCCCGAACGGGATTGGCATATGGGGAAGTAACTTCGGACATAGCGAAACACGCCTTGATATTCGGGTCGGGACAGGTGCAGGAACGGGATTGCCCGCTCCCTAACACATCTGCCCCCCCGAAAGCGACCACAGACTATAAAGACTACGGCGAGAAGCCCTCTCATAAAATATGATGGAATTTCAAAAATCGGGGCCATCATGAATACGCAGATCCAACAGATGCCCCAACGGGAATGCCCACAATTAGGCAGGCAAGAGATCAAAGCCCTTGCGGGGGTATGACATGAAACCCACGCCGCATATAACGCTGTGCCGAGTTTCAGAACTGCCTGATCCTGTTGATATGATGCCGGCTTCCCCCGGCGTCCGACATGGCAGGCCCATAGGAGGCGGGCAGGGGGATGCGCGGACATGCACATCAGATACTGTTTTTTCGCCTTATCTTTAGCTACAACCGCCCATCCCTGAATATATTGACGGAACCTGACGGATAATGCGCATTGCCTATATCATAAACTCCCTTGAGGGTGGCGGCGCATGTTTCCCGGTTCCTGCCATCACATCCGTCTTTCGTCAGGCAGGACACGAAGTTGCGGTCTTCGCCCTGTCACGACGCGACGGCCTGGCACTTTCCCGACTGGAAGAGGCCGGACTTCAGGTGGAAATTTGTCCGACGGGGGAAAAACAACAGTTACAGACGCTGCGATGGCTCAATCAGGCGCTGACTGCATGGAAGCCCGATCTTCTGTGGACCTCGCTGATCCGCGCCACACTGCTGGGGCAGTTGATCGGCACGCGCCATCGCTGGCCCGTGGTCAGTTGGCAGCACAATGCAAATCCCAAACCCGCCAATCGACGCCTCCTGCTGGCGCAACGTCGGCTCTCATGTTTCTGGGTTGGGGATTCACAGTTCGTAACCGATGAAACGCACAGGATACTTGGCATTCCGCGCGACCGACTGGCGTGCTGGCCCATTTTCTATGCAACCCCAACGGCCCCGCAGGCACAGCCGTGGCGCAAGGGGGAAGTCATACGGATCGGGTCGCTGGGTCGCCTGTCGCGTGAAAAGGGATATGGGGATCTCTGTGCCGCTCTGGCACTGGTGCGCAAGGCAGGTCATAACCTGCCGCAATATGAAATTACCGTATGTGGTGAAGGAAACCACCGTGCCTTTATCGAGGAACGGTGCAGAGCGCATGGCCTCGACATGATCCGGTTTCCGGGTTTTGTGTCCAATACCCGCGATTTCATCGCGTCGCAGCATATGTATATACAGCCGTCACGCTGGGAAGGGTTCTGCGTCGCAATGCATGAGGCCATGCAGGGTGGCCTGCCGGTGCTTGGCACAACTGTCGGGGAAATGGGATATTCGGTGCAGGAGGGGAGGACCGGTTGGCGCGCCGCGCCACGAGACCCCCAATCACTGGCTGATGCACTGATCCGGGCACTGTCGCAACCGGAACGTTTCCATGACATGGGGCAGCAGGCGCGCGATTATGTCTGTACCCGGTTCAGTGAGCAGACCTTTACCCAGGCGGGGATGAGTATCCTGGAACGTGTGCGAACCATTACAGGAATTCGCAACTGATTGCCAAAGATCACCAACGCCATGCCATGGGCGCCATGTCAGGGACGTGGCGCCGGGAATTCATGATGGCTGGGGCCGGACATGGCGGATACGAAACCACGTCGCAGCACGCCGCAATGCGCCCCCGTCCGGTCTGCGCCTTATGTTCTATAATATATATTATGCCAACAATTATGTCCGTCTGGATGGGCATTGGCGCTTTGCGTCGCATTCCGGCATCATGAAATCCTGACTTACTGACGGATTGAATTCTGACCTATGGCTGACACGTTGCTGGCATGTATTCACGGCTTTGCGTTCTGTGGCATTGATGCCACACCCGTTAAGGTTGAAGTGCAACTTTCCACCGGGCTGCCATCATTCCTGATCGTCGGCCTGCCAGACAAGGCCGTCGCGGAATCCCGTGAACGTGTGCGTGCGGCCCTTTCGGCCATGGGGCTGGCGCTGCCGGCAAAGCGCATTGTCGTGAACCTGGCCCCGGCCAACCTCGCCAAGGAAGGATCACATTTCGACCTGCCCATCGCCCTTGCCCTACTTTGTGTCATGGGGGTCGTTCCTTATGATATGGCGAGCCGGTATGCGGCACTGGGTGAACTCTCGCTTGATGGTGGCATCAATCCCGTATGCGGCGTCCTGTCCGCGGGCATAAGCGCACATGATCTTTCGCTGGGCCTGATATGCCCACGCGCACAAGGCGTCGAAGCACGATGGGCCAGCGAGGCGATGGACATCCTCGCCGCGGACAGCCTCCCTGCCCTTGTCAATCATTTTCGGGGCCAGCAGATCCTGACGCCTGTTGAACTCCCCGACCTTGGGCGGGACACATCCGGTACGCCCACTCTCGACCTGGCAGATGTACGCGGTATGGAAAGTCCGAAGCGCGCGCTGGAAATTGCAGCAGCCGGCGGGCATTCGCTGCTGATGTCTGGCCCACCAGGGGCCGGGAAATCCATGCTGGCCGCACGCCTGCCAAGCATATTACCCAACCTGACAGCAGAAGAAATCCTGGAAGTCAGCCGTATCCACAGCGTCAGCGGCCTGCTATCGGACGGACATCCGATTATGCGCCCTCCTTTTCGCGACCCGCACCACTCCACCAGTCAGGCGGCACTGGGTGGTGGTGGCGCACGCGCACGCCCCGGCGAAGTCAGCCTCGCACATCGGGGCGTACTGTTTTTGGATGAACTGCCAGAATTTTCCCGCCATGCACTGGAAACCCTTCGCCAGCCCCTTGAAACCGGTTCCATCACAATCGCCCGCGCGGCAGCACACGTGACCTACCCTGCCCGTTTTCAGTTCATTGCCGCCATGAACCCATGCCGTTGCGGATATCTTGGCGATGCCGCGCAGGAATGCCGCAAGGCGCCGCGCTGTGGCGAGGATTATCAGGCCCGCATTTCCGGCCCGCTTCTGGACCGTATGGACATGTATGTACGCGTCGAACCCGTACCCCTGGGGCAGATCGCCGGGCTTGAACGTGGGGAAAGCAGCGCCATCGTGGCCGAACGGGTTGAGGCGGCCTATGCGCGGCAGCGCAACCGGCAGGACGGCCTGCGCAACGCCGAAGCCAGTATCGACCTGTTCCCCATTCAGGCGTCAGCACGCGATTATGCCGTCATGGCCTCCGAACGTCTGCATCTGTCGGCCCGTGGTTATACCCGCCTGTTGCGCGTGGCACGTACGATCGCCGATCTGGCAAGCGTGGCAGAGATTGAGCAGGGTCATGTTGCCGAAGCCCTCGCCTATCGTTTGCGCCGCCCTGTACGAAGATAAAAAATCCTGTCTTCAGGTGCTTGCATCCCATCAAAGGATCGACTAATAACACCTCACCGAACGGATGGGTGCGTAGCTCAGCGGTAGAGCATCGCCTTCACACGGCGGGGGTCACAGGTTCAATCCCTGTCGCACCCACCATCCGGCCTTCCCCTATAAGACAGAAATTTCTAGTGAATCTTGTTTCCATAAAAGATTCGCACGGCCACGCCCAAAAGAGCGATGTCCCGTTTTTTCTTATATAACCCCTTCCCGCCTCTATGCGTCAGTGACCGGACAGGTCGTGCGGCCCGCCCCTGTTTCGGGACGGGCCATATCAATTCCAGCCCGGATTAACGGACCTTCTTTTCCCCCAGGATGTGAAGGCACAGCGCCCGCAGTTCGTCTGCCGTCACGCCCTCCGGGTTATGTTCCGCCTTCTTGGCGATGTCCTTTTCAATACCGGCATGTTCCTTACCAACATGCGCGGCAAGCATGATGACTTCCTCACGGGTCAGCAGCTTGGGTTCATGCTGCCCGCGAGCAGCCAGCTTCTGCAGGTGTTCAGTAGCGGAAGGCGTATGTGAATCGGTCATTTCAGTATCATCCCTTTGTGATTCCATCACTCTATCGTGGCGATCACAGTCCGGTAAGAAACGCACGGGCATGGCGGGGTTACGTGAAAAGCGCGATACCCAGCCCCGCGCCAGGCGCGCAACATCGGGACACTGTTTGAAAACAGCCCCTTGTATACAGCAGCCTGCCCGGGCAGCTCTTCAGAACCCGAACATATGGTCCAGCGAAAACACGCCATCCGCGCGCAGGCGTCCATGATATCCGAACAGGCGGCAGGACTGGTCACGGATCATGACATATCCACCCGCCCCCGTGCGATCGATGGCATCCTGCCCGAAAATCAGGTGTGGCCAGAGCGTCAGCGACCCACGTGCGGGAATGCTGACCTGCCTTTCCCCTATCTTCCGGCCCGTTTCGTCATGCAGGACCAGCACGGTAGAAGATCTGTCATGCCACGCGCCCGACACAGGATAGATAAGATGACAGAAACTTGGCGCATGTCCCGCACCAGCCTGCAGGAAAAGACGTGTCGTCAACCCCGGCGGTGGCCCGGAATAAGATTGCGGTTCGTTGCGATAGGTCATGACCGTGTTGAAGATATGCGCCCCGAAACTGGTTTCCGCGACATGTCCCGTCATCAGATCTTCATACCGTATCAGGGCATGCAGCCAGCCATCCGCATGCCCCCCGTCACGGAAGTCATAGACCAGTTCCCCATGCCCTGCCCGCCCGGTGATGTCGGACAGGTCCTGCGCCATCTCAAAACCACGCGTCAGGCACCCAAGAAAACGTGAACCTGACGGTCGCCCCTCCTCGTCAAAACAGTCGATCCGCACTGGCATCGTCTCCAGCGCATGCGACATGGGCGCGGGTTGCAGTGTCGTGCGGTAACGCGCAGGATCGGGCACCGGGAACGGCAGGAGATAGCCCCGCCCGAAAAAACGCGATGGCAGGCTGGCAATCCCGGGATCATGCCCAAGGTCGCTGCGTTCCACATTCAGATGCGCAATGCGGATGCCGGTAGACGCCCGGATTTCATAGCGCGGACGCACCACATGATAACCGCCATGGAACTCAAGCTGCTCAGGCCATGCGGCGTGGGGCAGGTATTCGTTTACGCATACCCCCACCGTTTCATATGGGCCAAGGGGCCGGTCGATGGGAACCCGCGTATCATGACCCATGCGTCCCAACGCCATGGCGTTGGCGGGAACAGGCACCGCATGACTGTTCTGGACCCACAGGATCACCTTTTCCCCCCGTCGGGGCGCAGGCAGGTTGGCATAGCGTTCGGCAGGCCAGGCATTGGCATCATGCGTGACGGACAGGGTATTGCTGGCATCATCGCCATGGATTTCCAGCGCATATTTGACAACATCATGTCCCGCCACCCCAAGGACATGGATAAAAAGCTGGCCCGTAAAGGCGCCAAGGCCAAAACGACGCCGGACCTGCGCACTCTCCACAATGATTGACTGTTCTGGTGCGAAGGGGCCTTCAACCCAGCTTGCAAGGGGATGGCCATCCTGACCGAACAGGCGCAGCCATAACCGGACTTCGCCCGCGCCATAACGTGCCCAGTAATTGGTGGTGACAAGACGGGTGGACAGCCCCCCTTCATCGCGGAAAAATGCATGATTTGTCGCGAAATTCAGGCGATTGAGATAGGTCCCCGCGACAGTAAGCATCCCGTCAGGCAACCGGGCATCCGCCAGCGTGAAGATTTCCACCCCCACAGGCAGGATATCACGCAGCCGGGTGCAGACCCGTTCATGTTCGAAATCCAGCGCCCACACAGCCCGCACGGGGGCCTGCGGCAGATCGGCAAGTGCCCGGGTCAGGCCACAGGCCGTTGGCTGTCCCACCTTCTCGCTATCATGGACATAGATACCCTCAATCCGCATTTCCTGCGGCAGGAGCGCAAGGAGGGTAGCCGCATGTCCGGCCGGGTCATAGATCGCAACCGGCCCCTTATCGTGGAACACCCGCACCAGCGCCGCCAGACGCTCCGCCGCCAGGGGATGGGAAAATGCCTTGTAGGCGATATTGCCGCCAGTGCGTGCGTCATAGGTGCGGATATCGAGCATGCCTGTTTTATGTCATAATTGCCTGCTGGAAACACGCATTATTCGCAGATCATTTCAGGTTCAGCCTGTGACGCATTTCCTGCGCGACAGCCTGCGTGTCATCCAGCGGCGCAACCGGCCAGTCACGCATGCGCCCGTCAAATACCCGGATACGTCCCGCCTGTGTCAGGTCCTGCATGAACAGCCCGATCCGACGCGAACGCCCCGGCAACGCCGCGACCATGACCGGCGCCTGCGTCGCCACGGCCTCTGATATCATCGAAACACTGTCCGCCGTCACCACAATGGCGTCCGCGCAGGCAAGCAGGCCGAGATAGGGATTCTCCCCTTCCATGTCCCACACCCATGCCCCCTTGGGCGACAGGTGGTGCGACAGGATCTCCCTGACCTCCACACCGGTTCGCCGCGACGGGGTCAGCGCCAGGCCCACCCCGTCGCAGTCGATCATCCGCCCGAGCTGCGCGGCAAGGGCGTGCCCCTCCGCCGCACCAAGCCGGAATCGCCCATTCCCCCCACCGACAAGGACACTGACCAAGGGGCGTGGCAGGTGGGCAAGGCGTGGCGCCCATACGCGCCGGGCCTGCGCAAGGCATTCGGGGGAGACACCATGCAACGCCGTGCGTGACAGTACGACGTTCGGGCCTGAAATCTCGTCATGACGGTTGGCGATCACCAGGTCGAATTTCCGCAGGTCCATGCGCGGGTTCTGTATCTGCACCACCCGGCCACCACGTGCCCGCATGGCCGCGCCAACCGCCCCCCCCGTGCCACCGATGCTGATCATCACGCCCGACGGCCCCATGCAGGTTGCGGGCATCTGCAACGGACGGATGGCACGCAGGGGCATGGGCCACCATGATGCAGGCAGGTAACGCCAGCCGGGGCGTACCATGACCGGGCAGAGCACGGGGGTCAGCCCCGCACGCCGCGCGAGGCCGAAAGCCTGTGATTTCATGCCGGCAAAATCTTCGGCGATCACACCTGCCGTGGGATCGGCGGGGGGCATCAGTGGGGGCGTCATGGCATGCATCTGGCGCACCGGGAATCGCAACGTCAATCCCTTTCCCTTTTCCTGTGGGGGCAAAGCACTGTATGGCTTGGCGCGATGACCGAAGATCCCTGCGCCTCCTTTGTTGAAACCGGCCTTACGGCACCCGTGCGGGACAACCTGTCGCGCATGGGGGTACGCATTCCCTCGCCCATTCAGATACAGGCCATTCCCCCGATTCTGTCCGGGCGGGACGTGGAAGGCATCGCCCCGACCGGCACCGGCAAAACCATCGCGTTTGCCGCCCCCCTTACGCAGCGTCTGCTTGGGGCGCCACATGAACGCATCCCCCATGTGGCACGCATCATCTGCCTGTCCCCCACACGGGAACTGGCCAACCAGACCGGCGGGGCATGGCGCGGATGTGCGAAAGGCACCGGCCTGAAGGTGGTGGTGACCATCGGTGGCGTGCCAAGGGCGCGGCAGGTGCGCGACCTGGAGGCGGGCGCGGATATCCTTGTCGCCACGCCCGGACGTCTTGTGGACCTGTTATCCGATGGTGCGGTGGTGGCAGATGCCACGACGGCCCTTGTGGTGGACGAGGCTGACCGGATGCTCGATCTTGGTTTCATCGACGACATGATGTCCATCGCATCCCGCCTGCCGGTCACGCACCAGACATTGCTGTTTTCCGCCACCATGCCTGCCGAAATTGTCGATCTGGGGCGCAGGCTGCTGCACCGGCCAGTGCGGGTGAAGGTGGACGCCGCCGATGCCCCGCCACCACGTATCCGCCAGCAGGTCATGTTCATCCCCCCCCGACACAAGCTGGGTGCGCTGGTGTCTTTCCTGTCCACCCACCCGTCGCGGCGTGTTTTGATCTTTACCGAAACCCGGCGGCAGGCGGATGACCTGGCAAACGCTCTGGGACGGGAGATGACATGCGGTGTCATGCATGGTGAACACACGCAGGCGCGACGGGAACGTACGTTGCGTGATTTCCGCGATCACAAGCTGCATGTCCTGATCGCAACGGATGTGATGGCACGGGGTATTGACGTGGAAGATGTCATGCTGGTGGTCAATTACGATATTCCCCGCCAAGCTGAGGCTTATGTACATCGCATCGGGCGTACGGCGCGCGCGGGCCGCCAGGGAAGCGCACTGTCACTCTGCGCACCAGAAGAGCGCCTGTTGCTCAAGGACATCGAACGCGTGACTGGCGCGCGGCTGAAGGCAATCGATCCCCCCGCATAATCCCGACTGGATCAGTCCCACTGAATAATTCCCGCAGCGCAATCTGCCTGCGTAAAGCACGCGTGATGCTGGCGTATAAATGAACGTGCCATGGATTGCAGGCCGTGGGCGAGGCGATAAACTTGCCCCATGACCCCTCGCCTCCGTCCCCACCGGCATCCTGAAGGTGCGTGCTGCCCTACTGTACGGGACATGCTGCCCGCATGAAGCACCTTCCCCCTGTGGACGCCGTCCCGATACGCACGCGCCGTCGTGGCGTCTTCATGGAAACACTGCCCCCCCCGCCTGCGCCTTTGCCACGCTTCAAGGTCGAGGTTCCTCCCCCCGACCTGTCCGCATGGCGCGAGGGCAATTGCGGCATTCCCGGCGTCATGCATTTCGAAAGCCGCCGTGTCGGACCACATGTCGTGGTGGTGTGCCTGATCCACGGCAATGAATATACCGGCGCAATCGTAATGGACGAATTGCTGCGTGCGCGCATACGTCCCGCCACAGGGCGACTGTCTGTCATCTTCGCCAATATTGGGGCGCTGGCACAGTTTGATCCCGAACGTCCGGTGGCCTCACGCTTCATTGACGAAGACATGAATCGTGTCTGGTCCGAAGACACATTGCATGGCGCACGGTCTTCGCATGAACTCAACCGCGCGCGGCAGATCCTGCCGGTCATCCACACGGCGGACATTCTGATGGACCTGCATTCCATGCTGTGGCCCGGCAGGCCGCTGATCCTGTCGGGACGGGCTGCGCGCGGCATCACCCTTGCGCAACAGATCGGTGCGACGGAACTGATTGTTGCAGATGACGGCCATGCCGATGGCACACGCCTGATCGACTTTGCACGTTTTTCCTCCCCCCATACGCAGGCACGCGCATGCCTGCTGGAAGCAGGGCAGCACTGGCAGGTGCAAACACTGCATACCGCGCGCAGGGCCGTACGTGCCCTGTTGCGCCCGTCCTGCCTCCTGACAGGGAATATCCAAAAAACATGGGAGGTCGAAAAAACAATCGCCGAAACACCGCCTACAACGCGCATGCGATGCATGGTGGTCACGGACCTTGTTCGTGCGCAGTCCTCGCGCTTTACCTTTGTCTCGCCGTTCTGCGGCGGGGATATCATCGCACAGCGTGGCACGCTGCTGGCACGCGATGGCGATGACGAAATACGTACGCCCTATGACGACTGCATGCTGGTCATGCCCAACCTGCGACCGGGCCGGGGGCAGACCGCGCTGCGCCTTGCACGGCATGTCCCGTGATGGGCGGCAGGCAATAGAGCCCCAAACCCGGTATCGCGAGACGTAATCTGGCGTGGATTTTGACCGTAACACTTTGAAGGACGCCGCCTTCATGGAAAAAGACGGCGCCCGACAGTCACGTCATGACGTTATCCACGAACCTTCGCAGGCGGATAACGCATCAGACCCGATCAGGAATAGATCGGGAAACGCGCGCACAGCGCCTTGACACGTGCATGCACGTCCTGCTCCGTCTTCGGGCAGCCTTCTTCGCCCCCCTTTGCCAGCGCACTCAGCACTTCATCAATCATCAGGCCGACCTCACGGAATTCCGCCGCGCGGAAACCACGTGCCGTCGCAGCCGGACTGCCGAGGCGGATGCCCGACGTGATGGCAGGTTTTTCAGGGTCGAAGGGAATGGCGTTCTTGTTCGCGGTAATGCCCGCACGTTCCAGACTGCGTTCGGCGGCACGGCCCGTCACACCCTTGGGACGCAGATCAACAAGGATCAGGTGACAATCCGTGCCGCCCGTGACGATATCAAACCCACGTTCCACCAGTGTTTCACCCAGCACACGGGCATTGTCGGCAACCGCCTTCTGATACTCGATGAAATCGGGACGCAGGGCCTCGCCAAAGGCCACGGCCTTTGCGGCGATGACATGCATCAGCGGCCCCCCCTGAAGGCCGGGGAAAACGGCTGAATTGATCTTCTTGGCAAGATCGGCATCATTGGTCAGGATCAGGCCACCGCGCGGACCGCGCAGGGTCTTGTGCGTTGTGCTGGTCACGACATGGGCATGCGGAAGAGGCGAAGGATACAGTCCCGCCGCGACAAGCCCGGCGAAATGGGCCATGTCCACCATCAAGAAGGCGCCGACCTCATCCGCAATCGCACGGAAACGTGCGAAGTCGATGATGCGGGGATAGGCCGAGCCCCCCGCCACGATCAGCTTGGGCTTTGCCTCACGCGCCAGGCGTTCCATTTCCTCGTAATCCAGCAGGCCGTCTTCCTGACGCACGCCGTACTGCACCGCATTGAACCACTTGCCCGAATAGTTCGGGGCCGCGCCATGGGTCAGATGGCCACCTGCGGCAAGGCTCATGCCCAGCACGGTATCGCCCGGCTGCACCAGCGCCATGAATGCCGCCTGGTTGGCATTTGCGCCGGAATGCGGCTGCACATTGGCGAACTGCGCATTGAACATCTTCGTCACGCGTTCGATGGCCAAGGCCTCGACCTTGTCCACCTCCACACAGCCACCGTAATAGCGGCGACCGGGATAGCCTTCGGCGTATTTGTTCGTCAGGACACTGCCCTGCGCGGCCATGACGGCGGCGGACACCATGTTTTCACTGGCGATCAGTTCGATGCCGTCGCGCTGACGGATTTTCTCCGCCTCGATGATATTCGCGACATCCGCATCGACCTCGCTGAGGGGGGCACGAAAAAACTGCTTCAGGCCTGTCTGGTTCATAGGGTCCGACACCGTTATAATTCTCCATCGTCTAAAGACGGCTGATGCCTTCCTTGTGCAAGAGGGCATGGATACAGCGTTGCTATGTGCCATATCGTGGCGGTTAGACAACGCCAAAATGACGGAGCGTCCTGATTTGATCCTTTCCTGTGTCCCGATTGACGGGAAATATCGCGCATGACACGCACCGTAAGCAGTGGTTTCCTTGCATCCCTCCTGCGGCGGCAGGACGTGTCGGTCAAAGCCTCCTCAGCCGGGGGGCTGAAACGCGTGCTGGGGCCGGTCAACCTGATCGCGCTGGGCGTGGGGGGCACGATCGGCGCGGGCCTGTTCTCCCTGACCGGGATCGCCGCCTCCACCAATGCAGGGCCTGCGGTCGTACTGTCCTACCTGCTGGCGGCCATTGCATGCAGCTTTGCCGGGCTGTGTTACAGCGAACTCGCCAGCATGATCCCGATCGCCGGCAGCGCCTATACCTATGCCTATGCCGCGCTTGGTGAACTGGTGGCATGGATCATCGGGTGGGACCTTGTGTTGGAATATGCAGTCGGGGCGGCCGCCGTCTCCGTCAGTTGGTCACGCTATGTGACATCGCTGCTTGCGGGCTGGGGGATCGGGATTTCCCCGCGCCTGACCGCCTCCCCGTTTGAAACGGTACTGCTGTCCGATGGGACGCAGGCACATGGGCTGATCAACCTGCCTGCCGCCTTCATCATCGTGGCCATTTCCTTGCTGCTGATACGCGGCATTTCTGAATCCGCACGGGTCAATGGCGTTATCGTGGTCATAAAGCTGGCGATTATCGCGGCTGTGATCGGCTTTGGCCTGCCCTATATCAAGGTGGCGAACTATACCCCCTTCATTCCGCCCAATACCGGGGAATTCGGGCATTTCGGCTTTTCCGGCGTGATGCGCGCGGCAGGGACGATCTTCTTCGCCTATGCGGGGTTTGACGCCATTTCCACCACTGCACAGGAAACACGCAATCCCGCCCGTGACATGCCGATTGGCATCCTGGGCAGCCTGCTGATCTGTACGCTGGCCTATGTGCTGTTTTCCTTCGTGCTGACAGGGCTGGTCAATTACAAGGACATGCTGGGCGATGCGGCCCCCGTTGCGACGGCCATCGACCAGACACCTTTCGGCTGGCTGAAGGTCGCGGTGAAGATTGGTGTCATCTGCGGGTTTACATCGGTACTGCTGGTACTCCTTCTGGGACAGAGCCGGGTCTTTTACGCCATGTCACGCGACGGGCTGTTGCCGCGGATCTTCAGTGTGACCCATTCCGTGCGCCAGACGCCCGCCTATTCACACCTGTTCTTCATGCTGCTGACCGGCAGTTTCGCGGCGTTCCTGCCCATCGACCAGCTTGCGCACATGACCTCCATCGGCACATTGCTGGCCTTTGCCATTGTCTGCCTGGGCGTCATCATGCTGCGCATGCATGAACCCGACCGCACCCGCGCCTTTCGCGTGCCGGGGGGATATGTCATCCCGGTGCTGGGCATCATATCATGCCTTGCCGTCATGGCTTCGCTCGACGGGCTGACATGGGTCCGCCTTATCATATGGCTGGCGGTCGGGATCATGATCTACCTCTGCTATGGACATCGCAACAGTGTCCTGGGCCGCAGCAACGCAGGACATAAAGAGGACGATGCATAGGGCACGCACTGGATTTCATGTCCTGCGGGTTAACGCATCATAATTTGGCATCACACAGGCCCGGTTCCATACTCGGGCCGCTTTTTTCAGGAGGCTGCATTTCATGACCATCGGTCGTTTTCCCCATACCCGCCTGCGACGTAACCGACGGGACAGTTTCACCCGTCGCCTTGTGCGCGAAACCACGCTGACGACCGATGACCTGATCTGGCCGATTTTCGTTACCGAAGGCACGGATAGCGTCACCGATGTCGCCTCCATGCCCGGCGTGCGCCGCGTCAGCCTCGACCGGTTGGCCGCCCATGTGGAACCTGCGGCAAAGCTTGATATCCCTGCCCTTGCCCTGTTTCCCATCACGCCGACGGAACTGCGTGATGAAAAAGGGACCGAAGCCCTGAACCCCGACAGCCTGATGTGCCGTGCGGCACGCCTGCTGAAGCGTGAATTCCCGGAAATCGGCCTGATTGGCGACGTGGCGCTCGACCCCTATACCAGCCACGGCCATGATGGGTTGATCGAGGACGGATATGTCATCAACGACCCATCCGTGAAAATCCTGACCCAGCAGGCGCTGAACCAGGCGGCAGCCGGGATCGACATCATCGCCCCATCGGACATGATGGACGGGCGCATCGGTTCCATCCGTCAGGCACTTGACGCACAGGGCATGCACGACACGCGCATCATGTCCTATGCCGTCAAATATGCCAGTGCATTCTATGGCCCGTTCCGTGATGCACTGGGATCTGGCGGGTTGCTGAAGGGGGACAAGAAGACATATCAGATGGACCCTGCCAATAGCGACGAGGCCCTGCGTGAGGTTGCCCTTGACCTTGATGAAGGTGCCGACATGGTCATGGTCAAACCCGGCATGCCATATCTGGACATCATCCAGAAAGTGCGTGAAAGATTCGCGGTACCGACCTTCGCCTATCAGGTATCTGGCGAATATGCGATGATCATGGCGGCGATCCAGAACGGATGGCTGGACCGTGATCGCACGATCCTGGAAAGCCTGACTGCCTTTAAGCGTGCGGGCGCCAATGGGGTCCTGACTTATTTCGCACTTGATGCCGCACGGCTCCTGCTCGAAGGCTGATCTGCCCCCCCGATACCGACGCGAAAGAGATGTGATCGCGTCGGTATTGCGGTTTGTAATGCGATCCAGCCAAAGATACGTTATCATCACGGCCATCGTTCTGTTTTCCCATCCCTGCGCATTGGTATTTTTAACCGATGGAGGGAATGAAAACGGGCATCGTGAACTGCTGGTGAACCCGTATGACCTATACATCACCACGGCATCCGCAACTGTTCTATACAACTGCGCCGATGCCCTGCCCCTATCTGCCGGAGCGTATGGAGCGCAAGGTCGTTACCGATATTACCGGCCCACAGGCGGAACAGCTTCATAATCGGCTTTCCAGTGCTGGTTTCCGCCGCAGCCACACAATCGCCTATGCCCCGGTCTGCGCCGGATGTACCGCCTGCGTGCCCATTCGCCTGCCGGTCAACCGCTTCCGCCCCGATCGCACGCAACAGCGTATTTTCCGCCGTAACCGCGAACTGCTCAGCATGGATGTCCTGCCCCGTGCGACAGAAGAACAATTCGCCCTGTTCCGGCGATATCAACTGTCACGACATGGCAATGGCGACATGGCAGGCATGAATGCGGGCGATTACCGTAACATGATCGAAGATACGCCCATCCGGACCTTCATGATCGAATTCCGTGACCATAGCGGCCAACTGATCTGTGTCAGCCTGCTGGACCGGGTCGAAGACGGGCTCTCGGCCGTCTATACCTTTTTCGATCCTGATATGCCACGACGGTCCCTTGGTACTTATGCCATCCTGTATCTGGTGGAGCGTGTCCGCATGATGGGGCTGTCACACCTCTATTTAGGATACTGGATCAAGGGTAGCCCCAAGATGGCATACAAATCGCGCTTCCGCTCTGCAGAGATCATGCGGCGTGGCGTGTGGACCGAACTGGTGGAACCCCAGCACGATACGTCACATTTCCTGCCGGTACTGCCGGTTACGGTGGGATAGTCTCTCCTCCCCCCGACAACGGTTTGGGCAGCACGGTTTGAACTGTTCAAGTCCAGAGCATATGTCGACTGGACACCCCATGCCTCCAGAATTTATCGCCCATCAACAATGGAAAAATTCTCTCAATAATATTGGTTTTTTCTGAAGACAGGCGAAACATATTTCTGCCGTAGTGCTTAAAATCGCACATCCAAATAAATCATTAATACTTCCATACGCAAATAAAAAACCATTAGATCATATTATTTATTATAAGAGATAAAATTTATAGATACAATGATTGCATTTACTTAATTAGATTTATGATTCAAGTGTTATTATACTAAAAAACAAATATAAAAAATAAATACTACATGAATTATATTATGGAAAATCTCTCCATGTGGGAACCATTCCAAAAGAGATGTTGTAGAGGCACAGACACACATGACGCCCATTTGAATATATTTCTATTTTTTTTGTAGGATATTATGCATCTTAATTTGCATGTTTATGCGAATTATCCAAGGGCACTCTTAGGTGCCCTTGGATAATTGCTAGATACTGGTTTTCCGCCCGAGATGATATCAGGGGATATCTGTTCTGGGTACCTGGCTTTGCGGGGGTCAGTGATTCTGGATTTGCATGAAAATGGCTGACAGAGCGGAAAACCGACTTTAAGGCTCTACACAGCTTTCTACAAACACCTGTTCTCGTGCCTGTAAGGCATTGATTTTATTTCAGAAAAATAATGGCTGGGGGACCTGGATTCGAACCAGGGCTGACCGGGTCAGAGCCGGTAGTTCTACCGCTAAACTATCCCCCAGCAGATCTACCCCGTTAAGGTAGAAAGCGCTGTCGTTGCGGTGAAGGGGTGATAGCATCGGTGCATGAGGTGCGCAACCACCTTTTTTCGATCTTTTCATGCAATTACATATTTGACTTGCGTTTAATGCAGGACAGTCCCCACAATGATGGAATGCCTTGAAAGGCAAAGGATTGCACGCATGCTCCACGACGTTCCCCGTCCCGCTGTGCCGGGACAAGGCCACCAGATGTTCGGGATGTCTGATTTCAGGCGTCTTCCGTACGCCGCGCCCTTGTACGCGGCTCTGGATCTGGGAACTCACAACTGCCGCCTGATGGTGGCCGCTCCTGCCGGACGCGGCTTTCGTGTCATAGACAGCTTCAGTCGTGTCGTGCGGCTTGGCGAGGGACTGCATCACACGGGACGCCTTGGGCAGGATGCGATGGCCCGCACGGCCGACGCCCTGCGGGCATGTGCCTTACGAATGCGCCGTGCCGGACTGAAGAAATATACAGCCATCGCGACGGAAGCCTGCCGTCGTGCTGAAAATGGACTGGCGTTCCTTGATGGCATCCGCGACGAAACCGGATTGTCCATTTCCATCATCTCCGCGCGCGAAGAAGCGGAACTGGCGCTGACAAGTTGCGCCTCGCTGTTGCATGACGGTCGCTTCTCCCCCCTGCGGGAACGTGCATTGCTGTTTGATATCGGTGGCGGATCGACGGAAATTGCATGGGTGCGTACAGACCATGCCCGCGCGCGGCAGTCCCTGATCGGGTATCTGAGCCTGCCGATGGGCGTGATCACCATATCGGAACAGCTTGGCGATTCGGCATTTACGCCCGGGGGATACCGGCACATGGTCGCAATGGTCCGTGCGCAGCTGGAGGCGTTTGAGGACGTACATTGCATCCGGCGTGAAATTGCATGTGGCAATGTCGTATTGATGGGCACCAGCGGTACGGTAACGACGCTGGCCAGTGTCGCGCTGGGACAGATCCGTTATGACCGGTCCATGATTGACGGCGCGACCCTGTCAATGACGCAGGCGCTGAAGGTGATCAGGCGACTGAATGGCATGGATCGGGCGGGGTTGTCCGGCCATGTGGGAATCGGCCCTGACCGTGCGCGCTATATCATGGCGGGTTGCGCGATTTTCGAGGCAATCCAGCAGGCATGGCAGGTGCCCGAAGTGGTCGTGGCGGATCGAGGATTGCGTGATGGCATGCTTTTGCGCATGATTGACAGGAGTTCGCGTATCGCTTTGCAGCCGGTACCTTCATCCTTTTCTCCTGTCCGGCACAAGCTGAGGCCGACGAACGGTCCCTTACATGAAACGACGACCAGCAGACCCTAAACCCAGAATTCCGGGAAAATCACGTTCCAGCAGCCTGACCCCCGGCGAAACCCTGTCCAGTGCCGATTCCGGCGCTGTCCGTTCTGCCCGGAACCAGACCGTGACTGTCAAGAAGGCGCGCGGCCGCACCACGGCGCAGCATCGCTGGCTTCAACGGCAGCTTAACGACCCTTACGTGCAGGCGGCACAGAAACAGGGCTGGCGTTCACGTGCCGCATTCAAGCTGATAGAGCTTGACGACCGTTTTCACCTGATCCGGCCGGGCATGCGCGTGGTTGATCTTGGCGCCGCCCCCGGTGGGTGGGCACAGGTGGCGGTAAAACGGGGGGCAAGCCACGTCATAGGCGTGGACCTTTTGCCGGTTGACCCGGTGCCGGGCGCCACAATCATCGAGGGGGATTTTAACGATCCCGACATGCCAGAACGCCTGCGTGAACTGCTTGACGGTGCGCCGGACCTGGTGATGTCCGACATGGCCCCCAACACCACCGGACATGCCCCGACGGACCACCTGCGCATCATCGGCCTTGCCGAACTGGCACTGGATTTCGCGACCCAGATTCTCGCACCAGGGGGGAGCTTCATTGCCAAGGTGTTTCAGGGAGGGGCGGAAAAGCAGATGCTTCAGGCGCTGAAACGTTCCTTTGGGCAGGTCCGGCATGCAAAGCCACCAGCCAGCCGCAAGGAATCCAGTGAACTTTATGTCATCGCCACCGATTTCCGGGGACGTGATACGAACTAAGTGCCGGGGGCCTGTCCCCTTTTCTCCCGGTTCTGAGTGGGGGGACAGGCCGGGATTATGTTACGGGGTGTTCCACAGCCACGCGGCACCCCGGACGCCGGAACTGTCGCCATGGACATTCTTGACGATGGGGGTGTTGCAATTGGGGGTGATCGCATACCGCCGCATCATCGGGGGCACACGGTCATAAATGTCCTTGATATTGGACACACCACCGCCAAGCACGATGACATCAGGGTCAAGAAAGTTGATCGCCAGCGCACAGGCACGCGCCATGCGCTCCATGTACCGGTCCAGCGCCCCGATGGCTGTGATATCGCCACCTTCCGCCGCCTCCACAATACCGCCCGCGCTGCGGTGCCCGGGACCTTTCCAATCCTGCGCAAGGGCCGATCCACTCAGGAAACGCTCCATACACCCTTCGTTGCCGCAGAAGCATTTGGGCATGGGGAATTCCTCCAGCCGCGGCCACGGCAGTGGGACATGCCCCCATTCCCCCGCGATATGATGCGCCCCGATGATCAGCTTGTGGTCCGTGACAATGCCCGCCCCCATGCCGGTGCCGATAATGACGCCAAACACGGTCTTGTACCCCTGCCCCGCCCCATCAATGGCTTCGGACAGGGCAAAGCAGTTCGCATCATTTTCCACCCGGACATCGCGGCCAAGGGCCTCGGTCATATCCTTGTGCAGGGGCTGGTTATTCAGCCATGTGGCATTTGCATTTTTGATAACATGCGTGTCGGGACTGATGGAGCCCGGAATACCGATTCCCACCGTGCCCTGACCGCCAAGTTCGTGGTCCACGCCCGCGATCAGTTCACACATGGCACGAATGGCGCCACTATAATTGCCGGGATTGGTAATGCGCCGACGGACCAGCTCCTGCCCGTCCTGGCCAAGGGCCGCGATCTCGATCTTGGTGCCACCAAAATCGATTCCGATACGATAAGGCCCCATCAGCAGCTACTTTCGTGCGTCATGATTACATCCATGGCTTGTTTTCTTTTATGATCCGAACCTGGTCAGATTTCAAACCCCGCCCAGTCCCAACATGCCGGGGATGGGCCCCGTGTCAAAGGAACAGACGTGGCATGAACGAAATCCTACTTGATGCACGCGGACTGACATGTCCACTCCCCGTGTTAAAGGCAAACCGGATATTGCGTGGCATGCCTGGTGGTGGTCGCCTGCGTGTCATGGCCACCGATCGTGCATCCGTTGCCGATTTTCAGGCCTTCTGTCGGGAGACCGGGCATGCGCTCATCGCATTCGGTGAAGAGGGCGGCACCCTGTCTTTTGTCATTCGACGCAAGCAAGATACTGTAAATAAATAGTTTTTAATGGATTGGCATTGTCGTGGGCAGATATCCATGCAAGATGCCGTAACCTTTGCCAAGCAATCTGGCGACAATCGCGTGATATGTCCCCTTGGCAGAAGGCCGCCCAAAGTTGTAATTCCTGCGCCACCATGACGATGAAAGTGTGACATGCCGATGACAGATGACCTGACTTCCCTTTCCTTCGAGGATGCGCTTGCCGAACTGGAAGGCATTGTCCGTCAGTTGGAAGGCGGTCAGCTCAGGCTGGAAGATGCCATCAAGGCATATGAGCGTGGCGCTACCCTTCGCCAGTATTGTGAGACCAGGTTGAACGAGGCCGAGGCCCGCGTTCAGGCGATCATCCAGCGTGCCGATGGTTCGCTGGATACGAAATCTATGGATTGATGCGTCAGATGAGCCAAACAACAGCACCCTCGCCCGAAAAAGACGGCAAGGACCGTATGGTCCGTCTGCGCGCCTCCCTTGCCGCGCGGGCCGAAGCGGTCGAACACACGATTGATCGCCTGCTGGCCCCGGTCAGTGGCGGCGAAGCCCGCCTGATTAATGCCATGCGCTATGCCACGCTTGGCGGGGGCAAGCGCCTTCGTGGGTATCTGGTGGCCGAGGTGGCCAGCATGTTCAAGGTCGCGGAGGCCGGGGCCTATCGCGCCGCCGCGTCTGTCGAAATGCTGCATGCCTATTCGCTTGTGCATGATGACCTGCCGGCGATGGATGATGATGACCTGCGTCGCGGCCAGCCCTCCACCCATCGCAAGTTTGACGAAGCAACGGCCATTCTGGCGGGCGACGCGTTGCAGACCATGGCGTTCGGCATCCTGGCCGATCCCGCGACCCATCGCGATGCCGGTGTGCGTATCGACCTTGTCACCACACTGGCCGCCGCATCTGGCGCCGCCGGCATGGTGGGCGGGCAGATGATCGACATGGAGGGCGAAGGCCGTTCCCTGTCGCTTGAGGAAGTGGCGCGCCTGCATGCGCTCAAGACCGGCTGCCTGATCCGCTATTCGGCCGAAGCCGGGGCGATCCTCGGACAGGCGGCACCGGATCTGCGTGAACGCATCGCGGCCTACGGACGTGACCTTGGCGCCGCGTTCCAGGTGGCGGACGACGTGCTTGACGCCACTGCAAGCGCCGAGGAACTCGGCAAGACAGCAGGCAAGGACGAAGCCGCCGGCAAGTCCACCTATGTCGCCCTCCTTGGCGTAGAGGGCGCCGCACATGAGGCACGCCGCATCGCGGCGCAGGCCGAGGCGCATCTCGATATCTTCGGGTCCGAGGCAGATCGCCTGCGCGACCTTGTGAATTACGTGGTAGAACGCAGGAACTGAGCGCATGACTGATACCCCGACCCCCAAGGCGGATGCGTGGGGATCGATCCCGACGCTGGGCCGTTTTGCGCAGCTTGACCGTGTGCGTTACCCGCATGACATGCGCAACCTTTCGGTGGAGCAGCTCAGGGCGCTTGCGGACGAACTGCGGGCGGAGACGATCGACACGGTGTCGACCACCAGCGGGCACCTTGGCGCGTCGCTTGGGGTTGTGGAACTGACGGTTGCGCTGCATGCCGTGTTCGACACGCCCGATGACCGCGTGATCTGGGATGTCGGCCACCAGACCTATCCGCACAAGATCCTGACCGGGCGGCGCGACCGCATCCGCACCCTGCGCCAGCCGGGCGGCCTGTCGGGCTTCACCCGCCGCAGCGAAAGCGAATATGACCCGTTCGGCGCGGCGCATTCCTCCACCTCCATTTCCGCCGGGCTGGGCATGGCGGTGGCGCACCACCTGCGCGCCGAACACGACCCGTCCTATCGCGAACGCAACGTCATCGCGGTGATCGGCGATGGCTCCATCTCCGCAGGCATGGCGTATGAGGCGATGAACAACGCCTCGCATTGCGGACCTGGCGCGGAACGGCTGATCGTCATCCTCAACGACAATGAAATGTCGATCGCCCCCCCCGTCGGCGCGATGTCGAGCTACCTGTCGCGACTGATGTCCTCGCGCAAGTTCCTCAGCCTGCGTGACCTTGCCGCCAAGATGGCAAGGCGCCTGCCCGACCGGCTGGAGCGCACGGCGAAGAAGGCCGACGAATATGCGCGCGGCATCATCACCGGCGGCACCCTGTTCGAGGAACTCGGCTTCTACTATGTCGGCCCGGTCGATGGGCATAACATGACGCAGCTGGTCCAGATCCTGCGCAACCTGCGCGACGCGGATGACCTCGGCCCCGTACTGCTGCATGTCATCACCGAAAAGGGTCGCGGCTATACCCCGGCCGAATCGGCGGGTGACAAATACCATGCCGTCGCCAAGTTCAATGTCGTCACGGGCGAGCAGAAGAAAGGCCCCGCCGGGCCGCCGTCCTATACATCCGTCTTCTCACGCGAGCTGCTGCGGGTTGCGGAAGCGGACGACCGGATCGTGGCGATCACGGCGGCGATGCCCTCGGGCACGGGACTGGACAAGTTCGCCAAAGCCTTCCCGGAGCGTTTCTTTGACGTCGGCATCGCCGAACAGCATGCCGTGACCTTTGCCGCCGGCCTTGCGACCGAGGGGATGCGCCCGTTCTGCGCGATCTATTCCACCTTCCTGCAGCGCGCCTATGACCAGGTGATGCATGACGTGGTGCTGCAGAACCTGCCGGTGCGTTTCGCCATCGACCGCGCGGGTCTGGTCGGCGCCGATGGCGCGACGCATGCGGGCGCGTTCGACCTGAACTATCTCGGCTGCCTGCCGGGCATCACCATCATGGCGCCGAGCGACGAGCTCGAACTGCTCAACATGACCACCACATCGGCGGCGTTCGACGAAGGGCCGATCGCGCTCCGCTACCCGCGTGGCGGGGGGCTTGGCCTCGACCTGCCGGCGGTGGGACAGGTGATGGAAATCGGGCGCGGGCGCATCGTGCGCGAGATGACGCGCCAGTCCGGGCCGGAACGTGGCGGGATCGCGATCCTGTCGCTTGGCCCGCGCCTGGCCGAGGCGCTGAAGGCCGCCGACATGCTGGCCGCCCACGGGCTTGCCCCCACGGTGGCCGATGCGCGCTTCGTCAAGCCGCTCGACACCGCCCTGATCGAGCAGCTTGCCCGCAACCATGCCGTGCTGATCACCGTCGAGGAAGGCGCACCAGGGGGCTTTGGCGCCTTCGTCATGATGCACCTCGCCAGAACCGGGCTGCTCGACCGTGTCCGGTTCCGGCCCATGGCCCTGCCTGACCGCTTCATCGACCATAACACCCAGACCGCCCAATATCACGAGGCCGGCCTCGATGCGCAGGCGATCGTGGATACGGCCCTTGGTGCGCTGGGACGTTCCCCATCGCAGCAGATGGCCTGATCGGGCAACCCGGATCAGGTAACGGAGGGCAAGATGGCAAAACGGCGCGTAGACCAGATGCTGGTTGACCGGGGGCTGGTTGAAACGCGCACGCGTGCACAGGCCCTCATCATGGCCGGTCTGGTCTTTACGCCCAACCGCCGTATCGACAAGCCGGGGGACCAGTTAGCCGAGGACGTCCCCCTGACGGTCAAGGGGCAGGATCATCCCTGGGTATCACGTGGTGGCATCAAGCTGGCGCATGGGCTGGAACATTTCGGCTTTTCACCCCGGGGGTTGACCTGCCTTGATGTAGGTGCCTCCACGGGCGGATTTACAGACGTGCTGCTGACCCATGGTGCAGACAGAGTTTATGCCGTTGATGTAGGACATGGACAGATTGCGTGGAAGCTGCGCAATGACCAACGGGTTGTCGTGTTGGAAAAATGCAATGCACGACACCTGAATGCCGAAGTAATCCCGGATCATATAGGTGCACTGGTCTGCGACGCGAGTTTCATCGGCTTGCGGACTGTCCTGCCTGCGGCCATCGACCTGTGCGCACAGGGGACCTGGGCAATTGCGTTAATAAAGCCTCAGTTCGAAGCCGGTCGCGAGGCCATTGGCCCGAAGGGGGTGGTACGTGACCCTGCCATCCATGATGCCGTATGCACAATGATCCATGACTGGTGGCATTCCCTGCCGGGTTGGTCAGTCCTTGGAATTGAACCCAGCCCCATTACCGGACCAGAAGGCAACCGCGAATTCCTGATCGCAGCGCGCAAGGATGCCTGATCAAGCATAAAAATTTTCAGATGTAGTCTTGTGCAGCAAAGACAGCATTATGGAGGAAGCTTTTCTAACGCATCCATAAAAGATTGCTTGAAAACAAATCATCAATAAAAATAAGAAAAGTTTCTGGGCGCCCTCTTTTTTTTCAAAAAGAGGGTGGCTTCTGAAGTTTTGCAGGAAAATATTCAGAAAAATATTTATAATATCAGGATGTTATAGATCCTGGCTTTTCAAACAGTCTCTAACTGACAGAAATGAGTCATTTATGCTTTGGCAGGATACCGAGCATGGCGGCTGTCAAAAACATATGCCACGATCCAGCGACTCTACCTGAAACTCCGTCATATCGCTGACTTCAGTCGCGTGGCCTGCTCTGGTTCGGATAGCAGTGGTCTACACTGCCACCTAGGTCGAATACCCCATTATTCCGATTATAACCGCTTCTGGCACGAAGATGACCTGATATTACCACGCCACTTGCGATCAGTATGCTCTGCTCATGATCCCATCAGGTGCGTTTGTCGCGGCCCAGCGCACGAGGCAGCCACCAGAGCCCCCCGTCACTGCCCTATCTCCTGCCCCCCATGTTAAAATGAGCAGGAGGGTATTTGAAAAATTAGGATCAGCACCCCACTGGAAGCCTCAAAGTTTCAGGCGAAGCTTTTTTAAAGCTGAAAAGACACAGCATTAAAAAAACAAGCTAACACCTGAATTTTTACAACTCCCTATTAATGGGGTGTTTCAAATCCGCTCTTCCTAATGCCCGACCTCAGTCGGGTTTGCGTGGCTTGCGCATGGCCCATGCTGGAGCCGGGCGTCCCATGTCACCGCGTTTTCCCATCTGTTCCTTCATGTCCGACAGGGTCCGTACGCGCTGCGGATCGGGCCATGCCACCCCCGCATCCCCTGCAAACACCACGGCATCACGCAGGTGCCCTTCCTTATATTTCTGCAAGGCCACCCCAAGGCCCCGGGTCATTTCGGGCAACTGCGTCAATGCGAAGACAAGCATGCGCTTGTTGCTGCCGATAACCAGAACATGATCCCCCTGTGCCAGAGCACAGACCTGCGCGCTCTCACCTTCCTTGAGATTCAACACCTGCTTTCCGGTGCGCTTTTCCGCGACCATGTCCTCTTCACGCACAATCATGCCACGCCCTGCACTTGAGGCGAGAAGACGACGCGCATCCTGTGTCACCGGGAAGATCGTGATAATATCCTCCTCGTTCGACAGTTCGATCATCAGGCGCAGCGGTTGACCATCCCCGCGCCCGCGCGGCAGGTCAGCAGCACGTAGCGTAAAGGCACGGCCATCAGTGGCAAAACAACACAACCGGTCGGAACTCTGACATTCCACGATCAGGCGCAGCCCGTCACCTTCCTTGAACTTTTGGGCTTCGGGATCAACACCATGCCCGCGCACAGTCCTGATCCACCCCTTCTGTGACAGAATAACACTCAGCGGTTCACGCTCGACCGGCAGAGCCGCGGAAATATCGACTTCTGCTGGTGGCGCCGCCAGCGTGCTGCGGCGCGCGCCCAGCGTTCCGCCCCCGAATTTCTTCTGTATCCCCTTGATCTCGGACGTAATGTGCTTCCAGCGCAGGCTTTCCTTTTCCATCAGCGCCAGCAGGCCCGCACGCTCCTCCGTCAGGGCAGCATGTTCCTTGCGGATCTCGGTTTCCTCCAGCCTGCGCAGGCTGCGCAGGCGCATGTTCAGCACCGATTCCGCCTGAAGCTCACTCAGGTCAAAAGTCGCCATCAGGGATGCGCGCGCGTCATCTTCCTCCCGGATGATGCGAATAACCTCATCAAGGTTGAGGTAGACAGCAAGAAACCCGTCAAGGATTTCCAACCGCCGGTCCACCGCATCCAACCGATGGCGCGTGCGACGCACCAGCACGTCATGACGATGGTCCAGCCACGCCTGCAGCACTTCCTTAAGGCTGCGCACGCCAGGGACCTGATCTGCGCCCAGCACGTTCATGTTCAGGCCGAACCGGCTTTCCAACTGCGTTGCCCGGAACATGGTCTCCATCAGGACCTCGGGTTCGATACCACGTGACTTGGGTTCCAGCACCAGCCGGATATCAGCAGAACTTTCATCACGAATATCGCCCAGCAAAGGCAGCTTCTTCTGCTCCATCAGGTCCGCGACCTGTTCGATCAGGCGTGATTTCTGCACCTGATACGGGATTTCGGTCACTACGATCTGCCATGTGCCAAAACGCCCCTGCTCCACCTCCCAACGCGCACGTATGCGGAAGCTGCCACGCCCCGTTTCATAGGCGCGGGCAATAGCATCGCGATCTTCCACAATCATGCAGCCTGTGGGAAAATCCGGACCTGGCATGACCTCCAGCAATTTCGCAACCGTCACATCCGGGTCGCGGATCAGCAACATGGCGGCAGCGCAGATTTCCCCCACATTATGGGGGGGAATGCTGGTGGCCATGCCCACCGCGATTCCTGCCGCACCATTGGCCAGAAGATTCGGGAATGCCGCAGGCAGGACGACGGGCTCATGCTCCTCGCCATCATAAGTGGGACGGAAATCAACGCTGTCGTCGTTGATGCCCTCCAGCAGCGCCTTGGCAACTTCTGTCAGCCGTGCCTCGGTATACCGCATGGCGGCGGCGTTATCGCCATCCACGGAACCAAAATTCCCCTGCCCCTCCACCAGCGGATAGCGGACTGCGAAATCCTGCGCCAGCCGCACAAGGGCTTCGTAAACCGAAGCATCACCATGGGGATGGTATTTACCGATGACATCGCCGACCACGCGGGCGCATTTCTTGAACCCCGATGTCGGATCAAGGCGCAACTGCTGCATGGCAAAAATCATGCGTCGATGGACCGGCTTCATCCCATCGCGCACGTCCGGCAGGGAACGCGACATAATGGTGGACATCGCATAAGCCAGATAGCGTTCGCTCAGCGCGTCAACGAGTTTTGTATTCTCAACATGACCACGCGTGACATCGACAGACATGAAAATTCCTCCAGCACCGGAAGAACAGATAGCGAAAACGGCGGCATTGTCCAATGCCTCAATTCAGTAAAACTAAATCCCCGGCTCCGGCTGGTGGGATATATCACGCTTTTCAACCATCCTGCCCACCATATCCAGCAACCGGATACGCGCGGCAGGCAACGGGCGATGGCGTTGACCAAAGGCGTCACGCGCCAGGAAATGCCCCGTCAACCGCAACCCGGCCAACCACTGTTCAGGGGTACCTTCCTGCGTCGGATCCAGCAGGAAGGGTGGCAACACCAACAGGCGATCGCGCCATTGCCCCGCATGCCCATCACTGACGGCACGTCCACTGCGTGGGGAGACCCACGCCAGATCATCGGCCTGCCCACTGACGGCGCAGCATGAAAGGTCCAAACCGAACCCAAGATCGGAAAGCAAAAGCATTTCCCAACGTATCAGGGCCGCCATGCCCGACCGTTCGGCTTCTGCCGGCTCAAGGCTGATACGGGCCAGAAGCCGTGTCAGCTCCTCAAAAACCGCAAGATGAGGCTCACGTTCCGGCAGGCTGCTATCGGCCAGCGCACACAGGGACGCAAGCATGGCCAGGGGGTGCGCGTATTCCAGCACCCGCGCGGCAGAGGCATGAACCAGTTCGCCACGCAGGCTGCCAAGCTGCTCTGGCAGGCGTGCATTCCATCGGGCGGTAATGAGGTTTCCAGCCTGCCAGACCGGTCGGCCCTGCCGCGCCCCTCCGCCACGGACCATGCCGTGATAAAGACCATGTTCCCCCGTCAGGACATGGGCGATCATACTGCTTTCGCCGTAAGGCACCGCAGAAAGCACAAGGGCGGGAGCCTCCCATTCCATCAGGAAGCTCCCGCCCATTCAGTCATGCCGCAAAAATCCGGCAGGAAATCAGTGACCAGCGGCCTTTGCCACTTCGGCGGCAAAGTCGTTGTCTTCTTTTTCGATGCCTTCACCAAGCTGGAAGCGTTCGAAACCGATCAGCTTCGCACCAGCCTTTTCAACAATGGCACGAACACGGGTTTCGCCGTCATGCACCCACACCTGTTCCAGCAGGACCACTTCCTCATAGAACTTGCGGATACGGCCATCGACCATCTTGTTGATGATCGCATCAGGCTTGCCCGATGCCTTTGCCTGTTCCACCAGCACCGCGCGCTCGCGTTCCAGCGACTGCGGATCGACGCCGTCGATATCCAGCGACGCCGGACGGGTTGCCGCAACATGCATGCCGATCTGGCGGCCAAGCGTTTCAAGTGCTTCGCTGGCGCTGGGGGCTTCAACCGCTGCCAGCACGCCGATCTTGCCCAGGCCGGGGCTGACGGCGGAATGGATGTAGGTCGCAACCACACCCGACGGCACCTTCAGGACACGCGCGCGACGGATGGACATATTCTCGCCAATGGTGGCGATCAGGTGCGTCAGTTCGTCAGCAACCGTACGGCCGCTCTTCAGAACAGCGCCCTTGAGCTTTTCAAGGTCTTCACCAACCTTCAACGCAGCTTCGGCCACTTCGGCCACAAAGCCCTGGAAGTGTTCGTTACGCGCGACAAAATCGGTTTCCGCGTTCACTTCGACCATGGCGGCGACATTCGGGGCCGATGCAACACCAACAAGGCCTTCCGCAGTAACACGGCCGGACTTTTTGGCCGCAGCCGAAAGACCTTTTTTGCGCAGCCAGTCGATCGCGCCTTCGATATCGCCCTGCGCCTCGGTCAGCGCCTTTTTGCAATCCATCATGCCGGCGCCGGTCTTCTCGCGAAGATCCTTGACCAGAGCTGCGGTAATTGCCGCCATTATCTGTATCTCCTTACGACAGGCATGCGCCCTGCCGTCGGCAGGGCGCGTCCTTGTATCCGGTATAGGCCGGGTCGTATATCGACCCGTCCGGCACGCGGCCCCATGGGACCACATGCCGGTTGGTCACTCAGACCGCAGGGGTAGCGGCAGGCGCCTCTGCCGTGGCTTCGGTGGCGGCCACTTCGATCGCGGGATCGACGGGCAGTTCTTCAGCCGCACCAAAATCTTCGCCCGAAGCGCCAAGTTCAGCCGAAATACCATCCAGCACCGCGCCAGACACCAGTTCGCAATACAGTGCGATCGCGCGGATGGCGTCGTCGTTACCCGGGATGGGATAGGTCACGCCACGCGGGTCGGAGTTGCTGTCGAGGACCGCAACGACCGGAATGCCCAGCTTGTTCGCTTCTTCAACCGCCAGCTTTTCCTTGTTCGTGTCGATCACGAACAGGATGTCCGGCAGGCCGCCCATTTCCTTGATCCCGCCCAGCGAACGCTCCAGCTTCTCGCGGTCACGCGTGATGTCCAGAACTTCCTTCTTGGTCAGGCCCTGAGTGCCATTTTCCAGCATCTCGTCAATGCCACGCAGGCGCTTGATCGAACCGGTGATCGTCTTCCAGTTCGTCAGCATACCGCCCAGCCAGCGATGGTTGACGTAATACTGGCCGCAGCGCTTGGCCGCTTCGGCGATCTGGTCGGCCGCAGCGCGCTTCGTGCCGACGAACAGCACGCGGCCACCACCTGCAACGGTATCACGGATCGCCTTGAGCGCACGGTCCAGCATGGGGACGGTCTGCTGCAGGTCGATGATGTGAACCTGGTTGCGCACACCGAACAGGAACGGCGCCATACGCGGGTTCCAGCGGCGGGTGTGATGACCGAAATGCACACCGGATTCAAGAAGCTGGCGCATTGTAAATTCAGGCATAGCCATCTTGGCTCAATCCTTGTCTTCTGGTTTGTCCTCCGTGAAGCGCCGGTCCCGTCGGGACACCAGAGGCTCATGCTTCACGTGCGAATTGCCATGGTAAAAACAGCCATGGCACGGCGTCATATGACGACTTTCGGGACGGATTGCAAGTGGCACCCTCCCGGACAACAGGCATTTTTGAACGCATGTTCCCGCGCGGATGCTCCCCGTCCCCTATATCACTCCGCCACGCCATGCGGACGACGTCCGGGGGCAACCTTGCCGAACCATGTCATGACCGGTTTCATGCAGATCAGCAGCATCAGCAGCGATGCCAGAACAGAGGCACTTGCCGCCCCTTCAAGGTGCCAGCGCCACGCCATGAAATATACCAGCGGCAGATAGGCGATCGTCACGACGATGCGGGCCAGAAGAACCCGCGATACCTGCCCCACGACAGTCAGCAGCGGTTCCAGCGGCACGATGCCCAACCCCATGATGGCATTCCCCAGCATCAGCATGATCATCAGGTTGCCCCCCGGCCAATGCACACGCAGCATCCATGTCAGCAACGTATTGCCAGCCACCATGGCAAACAGCATCAACAGGAGCGAAAACCCCCCGATCAACATGAACAGCCGCAACGTTACGTGTTTCAGCCCATACCAGTCGCGTTTTTCACGCAGACGGATGAATTCGGGATACAACGCGGGCATCATCAACTGCGCGGGCTTTGCAATACCGTCACCGATCTGTCGTGAAACGCGATAGACGGCGGCATCCGCCGGTCCAAGCAGCCCGCCGACCAGAAGGGTGCCGAACTGGTTGAAGATCGTGCCAAGCACATGATTGCCACTGGTGGACAGGGTAAACCGCCAGATCCCAACCGCGTCACCTGCCTCAAGCTGTTGGAAAAACTGGAAACGCCCGACTTTCCCCCCGCTACGCAGCAGCCACCATCCCATGGCGCTGTTGGTGATGAACAGGGCAAGCTGCGTCATGCTCCAGACCAGCATGAAATAATACAGCCCCATATGCAGCCACAGGCCCAGCCCCGTGCCGACCATGCGCACGACAACGCCCGACAGGTCGCATACACTGCTAAGCCAGAAAGCATTGCACAGCCGGAAGACACCAGTGGACCACCCCGTGTTCATGACGCAAATGGTCAGCATGTAAACCATTGCGCCCACCTGATCCGTTTGCGGCCACCCCATCGAGGTACCAAACAATCCCACCCCCAGCATCCCGACAAGCGCGCCTGTCGCCCCACTCAGCAGGTCCGCGCGCATGCAAAACGACAGGAGACGACCGAAACGTGGCAGGTCGCCCTTGACGAACGGGTCCGTCCCGTAATGCAGCAGAGGTTGCCATGATGGCAGGTGGGTTGCCGACGAAATGGCGGAGCCGAACGTCGTCACCAGCATCAGCACACCGAACTGCGACAGACCAAGCGCACGCACGGACCATGCCATGTAAAGGAAACTGCACACGGCATTGGTCGCACGTCCCGCGACAAGAAAGCCCGTATTGCCGAAGATGCGCTTGAGCGCGGCGGTTTCCTCAACCACGATGGGAGGTTCCATGTGGCGCTTTGCCAGGTGAGTATGTCGGCGGCATGGGGGCAGGTAAGGAAATGATCACGCTTGTTTCCGTTTCTTGCCGCCGGTCACGGCGGGGAACGTCCACAAGGTGCGTCGTGGTCGGGCCAGAGGCAATGCTATCCATCGCGACATAGTGTAAAACGCTCCCGGCGGTAAGACTACCCCCACCGTTTCACGTCCCCTGCCCCATGTGCCCCTTGTCCGGTATGTCCGCGCCGGTGTGGCCGCTGTCCCATCCCTTGCGCGTTGCCGCCAGCGCCCAGCCAAGCGCGATGAACACCCATCCGGCCGTCGGCTGCGTGGTAAATGAACTTGTGGACTGCAACGGCCATATGATGACAAACGCCAGAACGCACATCACCATCTGTTCCGCCCCCCTATGGGCGCGCAATCCCCTTGCCATGGGATACAGCATGGCAATGACCACCAGACAGAACAGGATCGCCCCCGGCCATCCCGCCATGGTCGCAACCTGTATATAATAATTGTGCGGATGCAGGTTGCAGCCTGGCGCCCCGCCATGGGGGCCGTCAGGAATACCAAGGGCCGGCAGCCCCCGGAAATAGATCGGATTGGGACAGTTGATGCGAAACCCGTCATATCCCATTCCCACCCATGGATGGTCCGACACCATGACCCCCGCGCGGATGAACAGCATGCCGTACGGACTGTCAGCAAAACCATGCATCTGGTGTTCGAAACTGATGACCAGCTTGTTATAGGCCTGGGGCGCCACAACGGGCGAAACCGCGATCCCGCCCATCCCGATCACGCAGGCAAGGATAAAGGGCAGCCGTAAGGGGCGCACCATCAAGGCCAGGCACAGGGTGCCGAACAGGAATAACAGTGTCGGCATCCGCTGCGAAATCAATAGAAAAGTCAGGATCAAAAGGACAAGAAGCCCCCCCGCGCACAGCAGCCCCCCACGGGTGCGCCGCTGCGTAAGGGAAATGATGACCGGCATCAGGCCCGGGAACGCCGTCATGAACAACGCCTGCCCCGCCCGCGGGGCCCACAACGGCCCCAGCAGGGCTCCGTCTTCCCACCGGCCATACCCCATGATGTTACGTCCCCACAGATATTGCTGCCAGCTTCCGACGACCATCCACATCGCCACCCACGCATAGGCCCTGGCAAGATGATGCCTGTCTTTAGAATCGCTCAGTATCCAAAACGCCATGGCAGCGACAAACACCGGGTATCGCAACAGCAGAACGGATTGCACGACGGCATGCACTGACCCAGTGGCGGCGGATGCAAGGGCGATATCCGCCCCCAGCACGACCGACAGCACGAACCATGGCTGGCGCACCCATGACCAGTCGCGACATATGGCGCTGTGAACGACAAAGGCGCAGACGATCAGGCAGATAAGGATTTCGGCTGGCGCCAGCGCATAGCACAGCAAAAGCGGGAATGCATACATCCCCCACACGACAGGTTTTTTCATCCATGAGGAACCTGCGGGACAAGGGATGCGGGCACTGTCGGGCATAATGTTTCCAGATATTGGGACGGGTCGGGCCATGTGGAAATCGGGCCATATCCATCAAAAATTCCCCGCCCCTATTCCACATTTTCATACGGCCGCCCATCAGGTTTTCATGAACAGGCCGAATAGATGAAAAGAACCGAATGCCAGCACCTATTGCCGGAGGCGACGTTGTAACTGAAAAAGGTGTATCGCAGGCCAGAACCCCAGAACAGCCGCCACCAGCAGCGACATGCGCAGGGCATCAGCGCCAAAATGCGGCGTCAGCAGATCGCTGATCCACCCAAAGAGCGGTGGCCCAAGGCCAATGCCGATGGCGTTGGCAAGCAGCGCGTACAACCCCGTCGCGGCGGCGCGGCGATGCACAGGCACCACAGTGGGGATCGCGCCATAGATCGGCCCTGTACAAAGGGCCGAGATCACCGTCGTCAGCACCAGCATCACCAGCGAGAGACCAAGCGAGTGCGTCATTACCTGCAATATCTGGAACGGTTGGGCAACAAGATAGGCCCAGAAGGCAAAACGCATCGCACCGGAAAAGCCGAAGCGTACCGCCACACGATCGGCAATCGGTCCGCCGATGAAAGTACCCACCACGCTGGCGATACCAATCCCGATGCCGAACCACGCACCGGCGGCACCCGATGACAGGCCAAAAGAGCGCATATAAAAAGAAACACCCCACAAGGTGATCCCATAGCTTACGACCTGACTCGTCATCCCGTAAAAGAGCAGGGCACGTAATGGCCGGTTGGCCAGCAATGCCCGCCAGCTTTCCCCATTGCGCACCACGTGCGGCATCGGGGGTTCGGGGATGAACAGGTGCATCGCGATTGCCACCGGGATGCCCGCCAGGCCGACAGCCGCAAATGTCGCACGCCAGCCAATATGCTCAACCAGATACCCTCCTCCCGCCAATCCGATGACATAGCCGAGATAGGAAATGCCATAGGAAACCGCAAAGGACGTGCTGCGCTTCTCCGGTATGGAATAGGCTGCATTCAACGCGGAGGACGAAGGCGAAAACGCGGCCTGCCCAAGCCCCACGCAAATACGGGTTGCCGCCATGGTGGCAATCATGTGCGCACATCCCATCAGGGCTGTGGCGATACTCCACATCGCGATACCAAAAGATGCCATCCGTGCGGCAAATCCCCGATCGGAAATCAGGGCAAAAGGCACGATCATCACACCATAAAGCAGGGCGAAAGCAGTCCCGCCCAACAACCCCACCGTGGCATCAGAAAGGTGAAGATCATGCTTGATCGCATCATTTGCGGAAGAAAAGACAAAACGATCTATGAAATCGAGCATCCCCGCCACGCCAAGAAGCAGGATCACCGCAGGCGACCAGCCTTGGGGCGCAAGAACTGTAGCAGGAGTGCGATGAGCGCCGGGGTCGCGTTCGCTCATGCCCGGCCCCCTGCGTGCAGGCCCCGGTTCACCTGCCACCAGAACCATGGACCGAAGCCCCCCTGCCCAGACACCCCGGTCCTGTAAAACATCATGCATTACTTCCTTAATTTCGTACGCGCCAAAACCGGTACCATATTCACACACAGGGTAATGCGCCCCCCACCAAGGGCAAGACACATATCTTCTGCCCCATCTCCCCGAACACGGACACGGGCATGCATACCAAGGTCGCATTGGTATCGCCTGCTACTACATAGATGGCAGGGTCTTTCTTCCGGGCTTAGAGACTGTTTGAAAAGTCAGGCTCGATAACACCCTGAAATTATAAAGGTTTTTGGTGAATCTTTTTCTAAAAAGCTTCAGAAGACGCCGCCTTTTTGAAAAAAGGCAGCACCCAAAAACTTTTCTTGTTTTTTATCAATCACTTGTTTTCAAACACTCTCTTAGAGCCTGATTCGAAAGTTTTTCAGCACTGACAATGCCTTGCGGTTCTGCGGGTCAGCATGCGGATTGAGGCGATCAAAGTCCACGCTGTTGATGAGGCTATGGACTTTTCCCAGTCTTTGGCGAGCCGCCTGCATCGACCGAGCCAGGCGAATGTTCGTTCGACCACCCAGCGGCGAGGCAGGATTTCAAAGCCCCTGCCTGTGTCTGATCGCCTGATGATTTCGACCGTCCATTTTCCCATGCTGGCGAGCGTGGATCGCAGTTTATTACCGGCATAGCCGCCATCGGCGAAGATGTGGCGAAGCCATGGAAAGTGTTTGCGTATTGCCGCCAGGACATCGACAGCCCCGTCACGATCCTGAATGTCAGCGGCATGAACAAGGAGGAAGATCAGGAAGCCGCAGGTATCCGTCAGAATATGGCGCTTGCGACCTTTGACCTTCTTTCCAGCGTCATAACCGGAAATTCCCCCACTTTCCGTGGTTTTCACCGACTGGCTATCAATCACGCCCGCGCTCGGGGAGGCCTTACGCCCTTCGATCTCCCGCAGGTTCATGACCAGTAATGTGTTCATCGCTTCGAACAGTCCGGCATCACGCCATGCGTAAAAGTAGCGCCTGACGGTCGAGACCGGTGGAAAGCATTTCGGCAGCAGACGCCACGCACACCCACCCGAGGCGATATAGAGTATCGCGTTTACAACCTCGCGCATATCCGCCGTGCGAGGCCGTCCGCCCCGTTTCGCCGGGGGCACGAACGGCATAATCAAAGCCCACTCCGCATCCGTCATATCCGATGGATATCGCAATCCCTCCCGGCTATGTTCGTGTCGGGCAATACCAGTCCATGCCACCATTCACTCCATCTCTTCGCAAAGACGGATGAATCACAACATGCCGGTATTGTTCAAAAACTTTCGGATCAGGCTCTTAGGTTACTGCCGTGCCTCCCCATCTGCGGGTACCGGACCGAGGACGATATTGTTGCCCACGATGATTGCACTGGGGAATGTTTCGTTTATTGCGCAGACCGACCACCATGCAGTGCAGGCATTGCCCCCAGCCCCAGCCGAGCACATAATCAGCGCCCGTCCATTACACCGCCCTGTCCCGTTTCGGTGAGCTCATACATACTGCCATCAGCATCGGTCAGATACGCGCCATCAGAGATGGAGCGTATATATCCGTTTCCCATCTCCAGCGCATAGAACTGTGTGTTATTGTAGGCGCAAGATACCAGACGCAGCAGATTGGCCGCATCCTTCACCACACCGATATGTTGTGTACCTGTCCGGTTACTGGCACCACATTGCACATGCACGAAGAAGTTGGTGAGTTCACACGCGCCCGTCTGCTACTTTTCCATATCCGATCGGAAGCGCAGCATGAGCGAGATCATGCCCGCAGCAAAAGCCGGACGATAGGAGATGGCGGCATTCGGGCCGGATGGAATGCGCGTCATCAGTGCAGGTACCAGCACGATCGCGGCGTATAAATCGCCTCTACATATGCATATTTCGCAAGGATATAGCGATTGCAGATATTTGCATTGGTACCGAAAGTGATGGAACCACTTGTCTGATTATGCAGAAATACATGGCGTCCAAACCATCCGCCGACCAAGGTTTCCACAGTCGCCCCGTCTGACGTATTAAACTCGGCATAATCCGCGATATTCGCAGGAAGTGTAGATATGGTCGATGCCGCGATAATGGACATCGTTCTGTCCGGGCCGATGTTATGCGCGATTTCTGCCGCCACCACGTTCGCATCGCTGACGGTGAAATTGATCGGATACGCGATGCCGTTCATGTCGTTGCCGACAATGACCGTATGATCGTTTGCGCCTGCTGCTGAAACCCCTATGGCAGAATTGCCTGTCCCCTCGCCCCCACAGGATGAGGGCATGCGGTTGTTCGTGATAATGAATCCTGAATCGCCCTTCGATATAAAAACGCCTGTTCCAGAAGAACTGTTACCGCAGAACTGGCTGCCTGTTATGGTAACATTTTGCACACCCGTCCCGGCATGGAATGCGTCGCCATTCGCCAGGTAGAAGCGATGCCCCACGAACATGTACCCATTGACGTTGCCCCCGCCATTATTATTGATGGCGACATCCATGCTCTGCGCGTTAGCGGTCCATGACCCATCGAATTTCATGTCTGATGCCGTGGAAGTCGCCGCCCCCGTATCAATTTCCATCCCATATTGCTGCGCGGAATCCGAAAGGACCGTATTGGATGCAAACATATGAAAAACGGTCTGCTTTGCCTGCGGGTTAATAAGGGTCCCGATCTTTCCGCCAACCATGTCGTTGTTCTGTAACGTCAGGCCACCAGCATCCAGTATTTCGGTAAGAATGGCAGATGACGCATTAGTAGCGCCCGCGAAATAATCACCACTTACCGTGGTATTGATGATTCTCGGGTCCGTATTATTCCCCCCTGTCGACCCATGCCCGACACGGATGCCGACTGCTTTCACACCCTGAATGAAGACGGTATCGACCGTGACATTGTTCCCAGACATGTCGATCCCGTAATATGTACCGCCCTCGATCTGAAGATGGTCGATCTGGGATGAAACAGGCGCATTGGTGGCCGCATCAATCGGGTATTTCTGTGCCGATGTTACACCGCTGACGTTAATATACAGATCAGACAATCGGCTTCCGACCCATGAGTTCGTGACGTTATTCCCTGTAAAAAGAATCTGGGAATTATCACCAAAGATCAGTTCTGATCCTGACATACCGGTTCCCGACAGCCAGACCCCACGCGGCAGATTGACGGTTCCGGTAATGACACAGGCTTTACCAGGGATAAGGACGTGATGCAGGACACTGCCACCAGATCCGGTTTTTGTATCTGCAACCGCAGCAGTCGCCGCATTGAATGCCACCGTATCATCGGTCGTGCCGTCACATTTCGCCCCGAAATCCAGAACAGACAGGGCTTCCCCAAACTTGTCGGACACCAGGCGTGCATCAGGAGCATTGAGCGGAATGGAGGTGGATGCACCGATATTCATCCCGACTGCCGTGCCGTTCGTAATCGTAGGCCTGCTTAGCACTTGCCCTGTCGCGATGCCGCCATTGATGGTCGGTGTCGTCAGGCTCTGCCCCATTGCGGCGCCACCATGGATTGTTGGCGTTGTCAGGATCTGGTTAATGGAAGTGTCATCATTCCTGTTCAGCTTGAGCGCTTCCCCATCGCTGGCGCGCAGGATTTCATTTTCCAACGCCTGCCCAAGCGGCACCCCGTTATAAAGCAGTGCAGACTTCCAATCCGCAAGCGACGGGATATAGTTCTGCGTCCATTGGGATGGAGGCACCGGGGAACGCGCCTGCGCGCTGATGGGAACCAGCAGGGAAAGCGCCAGCGCAATATGTTTCATAATTCGGTCTCTCCATCGCCTGATCCTTGGCCGAGGGCGACTGCATTCTGGTAGGGCCTGCGTCATCCGATCGGACTGTCACCAATCGCAAGGATACCAAGGCGGCTGTGAGACATGTCGGCCGCAATATACTGGCTGTCACGGTTGGCGATATCGCGCGGTGCAAGGCCTGTGTTCTGCACGCCATTCAGCCTATCCGCAAGCATCAGATCTGCAAGAGGCGTCTGGTCCATGCGCATCAACACGATCAGGCGGTCCATATCGTCAGGGGTTCCCCAACCGCGATATCGTCGCCTATCGCAATGCGACCTCGAATTACGGGCACACCATGCGCCGCATCGCCGCATGGTGTGCAGCCAGGGGCATTCCGTTTTCCCGCTTCCGCATCCGTGACCTGCGCCATCCGGTGGTTCTAAGGCCGGTGGGGACATCTACCGGCTGAATCGCCATTGGGGGCACATCTCGGTCAAGATGACCGAGATCTACCTGTTCGTCCTGACAGCAGATGAGTTGGACCCTGTGCTGCATGTCGGTACAGAAGCAGGCATAGAAGCCCCATGAAGACAGCGGTTTTTGTACGCCCTACCCCTAGACGGCAGCGGAATACCTAGCTAAACAAGCCTCTATGGAGAGGTGGCCGAGCGGTTGAAGGCAGCGGTCTTGAAAACCGCCGTGCGTGTGAGCGTACCGTGGGTTCGAATCCCACCCTCTCCGCCATGCGCCCTTCTGCACGGCCAAGTTTTCATTTCACAGAACATAGACGATATGTGAACCGGAATGCCGGACCAAGAGATGCTGCCTTATAGGCAATATCTGCCTTATATTTCCGCGCATTTCTCCAATGCAAGAATGATTTTATATATAATCTGTATTCATGATGTTTTTACTGACATCAGCCACTGAACACACCAGAAATATATTGACAGACGACCGCACTTACTTTCGTTGTTACTTTTCCATACATCATGGGAAGGTTTAAATACAAAAAGCCCGCATCCGGGATGGATGCGGGCTTTTGCGTCATAGCAGACGCGTTATCGCATCAGGCGACGCGACGCCCCCCGCTGCGTGGACCACCATGACCACCGGGACGACCGCCGCGACCATTGCCGCCGCCACCGCCCGAGCGACCGCCACGCCCGCGACCACCACCGCCCAGCACCGGAGGACGCATCGTGGAATTAGCCGCCGCCTCGGAATGATAGGGATGTTCCAACACGACCGGAATCTTCTTGCCGATCGTCTTTTCAATATCGCGCAACCATGCACGCTGTTCTGCATCGCACAGCGAAACGGCCCAGCCATCACGCCCCGCACGCGCGGTGCGACCAATGCGGTGCACATAGCTTTCGGGAACATTCGGCAGGTCATAATTAAAGACATGCGTTACGTCATCGACATCAATGCCACGTGCGGCGATATCGGTGGCAACCAGCACCTTCACCGCGCCGGAACGGAAACCCGACATCGCACGTTCACGCGCACCCTGCGACTTGTTGCCGTGGATGGCTTCCGCCGTGATGCCATGTTCATTCAGGAACGCGGCAACCTTGTTGGCCTCATGCTTCATCAGGGTGAATACGACAGCGCGTTCAACCTTGGGCGAGTCCACCAGCAGCTTCAGCGCCTCGCGCTTGTTGCCCGTGTCCACATACATAACAGCCTGACGGATACGGTCCACCGTGCTGGACGGCGGTGTCACCTGTACCGTGGCGGGATCACGCAACAGGCCATGCGCCAGTTCGGAGATGCTCTTGGGCATCGTCGCGGAAAACAGCAGGGTCTGGCGATCGGTCGGCAGGGTGGCGACAATCTTGCGAATATCGCGGACAAAGCCCATGTCGAGCATCCGGTCGGCCTCGTCAAGGACAAGGATCTCAAGCCCGGCAAGATCGACATGCCCCTGCCCCATCAGGTCAAGCAGACGGCCCGGGGCTGCAACCAGCACATCAACGCCGCGACGCAGGGCCTCGATCTGTCGTCCCTGCCCCACTCCACCGAATACCACGGCATGGGTGAACTTCATGTGCCGCGCATACGAAGCAAAGCTGTCCGCGATCTGTGACGCCAGTTCGCGCGTCGGCGCAAGCACCAGCGCACGCGCCCCCTTGGGGTGGGCGCGGCCCTTGCTGGTCAGCAGGTGATTGAGGATCGGCAGCGCGAAGGCCGCCGTCTTGCCAGTGCCGGTTTGCGCCAGCCCGAGCAGGTCACGCCCCTGAAGCAGATAGGGGATTGCACCAGCCTGAATCGGGGTGGGCGTGGTATAGCCTTCCTCGTTGAGGGCACGCAGCAGCGGCTCCGCAAGATGAAGATCGGCGAACGTTGTCATGAAAAGCGCCTCCTGGCGCAAGGAAATATGGCCGGAAACGTCACGACAGCATGCGCGTCCGGAAAAACCTGATGAAGGAACACAAGACCTGCCCCTGCCGGTTCGCGCGGGGCGGCCGTCTGTCGTCGCAAAGTATCAGGTGTCGGGATGTAACTGGTCCTGTCGCTTCTGTCGTGTCCCCCGCGTCAAGGACACGCGCCTACATACCAGCAACCGGGACAGGCGCGGTCCGTCCCTTGGCGCGGCTTCTATCGGTTTGTGTCCATGCCCGCAAGTTTTTTCCACCACCCCACCCTGTCGGGCGCGGTGATGGGGATGGAATTCAGGATGGGAAACGATCGGTAAGGATGACTTCGGCATCAGGCAGGGCGCCCACGCGTGGCAGTGCGTCCTGCGTGGCACGGCCGATCACGACGAACATCGCCACTACATGGTCGTGCGGCAGGTTGATCAGCTTTCCCACGGCGTCATAGTCAAATCCATCCATGGGACAGGTCTGGTATCCGCGTGCCGTCGCCGCCAGCATCAGCGTCTGTGCCGCAAGGCCCGCGCTGCGCATGGTTTCATCACGCTGCACCTGTTCACGCCCCTGGTAATAATCACGGATCATGCCCGCCATCTGGGCCTGCACCTCCGTGGGGGCGCCGTTGAAATAACGGGCCGGATCCTTTTTCCATGCCGCCATGTCGGCACATACGACCACCAGCACGGACGCATCTGTGACCTGTGCCTGGTCCCACGCCACCTTGCGCAGTTCCGCGCGCAGGGCCGGGTCCTTCACCACGACGTACCGGCAATGCTGAATGTTGAAGGCACTGGGCGCATGCCTGGCCGCATGCAGCAGCGTCGTGAGTTCGGCCTCCTCAAGGCGATAGGTAGGATCATATGCCCTTATTGCGCGACGCGTGCGGATTGCCTCGAATGTATCCATGACCTTGTTCCCTTCTGTCCTGATTTATGTCCGGGACGTCACGTTGTTCCCGATGCGCCGAGATGCGTATCCCCGCGACGCAGCAGGAACAGTGCCTGTTCCCCGAACAGGTTGGCCAACCGGATGGAACGCCGCCATGGCGCACGTTCCCCATCCTCATCCACGGCCATCCATTCCTGCACAACGTAGCCTTCGTCACGACACAAGGTCAAAAAATCCAGAATCGTGCAGGGATGGATATTGGGGGTTTCATACCATGGCGTATCCCACACCGCCGTCATCGGCATGCGTCCGCTTAGCAACAGCTTGAAGCGAAGCTGCCAGTGACCGAAATTCGGGAACGACACGATGGCATGACGCCCGATCCGCAGCATCTGGCGCAATACCTCACGAGGGCGTTCGACGGCCTGCAACGTACGCTGAAGCACCACATAATCAAACGCATCATCGGGATAGTGTTCCAGGTCATGATCGGCATCCCCATGCATGACCGGCAACCCGTGCGCGACCGAACGCGTGACCTCCTGCATGTCGATCTCGATCCCGCGCGCATCGCATCCACTGACGCGGAACAGGTAATCCAACAGCAGTCCGTCACCACTGCCGATATCAAGCACCCTCGTCCCCGGCCGGATCATCCCGGCGATCAGTTTCTGGTCAAGACGCATGGTCAGGCAATCCGCGCATATTCTGCCGCCCCGGCCACAAATCCCCGGATGGTGCGGTCAAGATCAGGTTCATCAAGCAAGAAAGCATCATGCCCCTTGTCGCTGTCGATCTCGACAAAGGAAACATTGGCCGCGACCCGGTTCAGCGCACGCGCCAGCAGCCGTGCCTGTGACGTGGGGAACAACCAGTCTGAAGAAAACGAGACAATGCAAAAGCGCGTATGCGTTCCCCGGAACGGTCGCGACAGGTCGCCTTCATACTCCGCCCCGATGTCAAAGTAATCCATGGCCCGGGTAATGGTCAGATACGAATTGGCGTCAAAACGGCGGACAAAGGTGGACCCCTGATGCCGCAGGTAGCTTTCGACCTCGAACATCTCCCCGAACAGGGAACCTGGATTGGCCCCTGTGCCCTGTGGGGCGCTGCGGACGCGTCGCCCGAATTTACGGTTCAGCGCCTCTTCGGACAGGTAGGTGATGTGCGCCATCATCCGCGCAACCGCCAACCCACGTGCCGGGATCGCGTCATGTTCCCAGTACCGGCCACCATACCATTGCGGATCGGCGAAGATCGCCTGTCGGCTGACCTCGTTAAAGGCGATATTCTGTGCGGAATGAAAGGGCGCTGTCGCAATCGGGATCGCGGCGAACACCATTTCTGGAAAAGCAGCCGCCCATTCCAGCACCTGCATTCCCCCCATGGAACCACCAAGCACCGCGAACAGTCGGGTAATGCCCATATGGTCGATCAGCAGCTTTTGCGCCTGCACCATGTCGCGAATCGTGATAGGCGGAAAATCCGTGCCCCACGGTTCACACCGGCCATCAGGACATGGCCGCGGGGAACGCGGCCCGGTGCTCCCCATGCACCCACCAAGAACATTGATGCAGATGACGAAGAAGCGATCCGTATCAATCGGCAGGCCCGGCCCGACAAGGCGGCTCCACCATCCCGGCTTTCCCGTCAGGGGATGTGGTTCGGCCACATACTGATCCCCCGTCAGGGCATGGCAGATGAGGATCGCATTATCACGGCGGGGCGAAAGCGTGCCATAAGTGCGATAGGCCACCTCTACCGGGGCAAGGTGGAAGCCGCATTCAAGCATCAGGCCATCGGGAAACGCCACATGCTGATGCGAAAGGTACGATGCGGAAACGGTCTGGTCCATGGTCAAGCCGGCATCCCGTCAACACGTGACATGGACAGGTCGCCATGCCCCGATCCCCTGCGAACTCAGGGTGCAGCGGTATGGCATCTGCACGCAACATGCGCAAGATTTCCATATCAGGAATGCCCCCGCCCGACAGGCAGTCGCATTTGCCCATCACAGCAGCGTGACACCGGCACTCTCAACCTTCATGACATATGACCGTTATAACGCGATGTCCTTGCTACGACCGACCTCCCACGGTCGTAGCCTTCCCCAGCAGACGGAGCATGACATCATGGCAATCAAGAAATACGGCACGGCACAGTGGACCGGGGGCCTGAAGGATGGGAAGGGAAACGTCTCGACCGAAAGCGGTGCCCTGTCCAAGCAACCCTATGGCTTCAACACCCGCTTTGAGGCCACACCCGGCACCAACCCCGAAGAACTGATCGGTGCGGCGCATGCGGCATGCTTCGCCATGGCGCTTTCCGGCGTTCTGGGCAGCAAGAACATCACGGCGGATCTGCTGGAAACCAAATCCACCGTAACGCTGGAAAAGAAGGATGACGGGTTTGCGGTGACTGCCGTGCATCTGGACCTGCATGCAACGGTGCAGGACATCGACTTCGCCGCATTCAGCGAACTGGCCAATACGGCCAAGGCCGGGTGCCCGATCTCCAAACTGCTGAACGCCCCCATCACGCTTGAAATCGTGCTGGAACAGTAATTCACCAAGACGCCAAGGGTCGCCTTTATCCCCAGATAAGGCGACATCCCCTGATCCCCCTTATCAGGCCTCATAAACGCCCTGTAGAGTTCAGCTTCCCACCTGTCCCCTGTGCCGCAGCAGGTGATCGGCCAGTACACAGGCCATCATCGCCTCGCCCACCGGCACGGCGCGGATACCGACACACGGGTCATGGCGCCCCTTTGTCATGACATCCACGTTTTCGCCCGATCGCGTGACTGACGGTACGGGGGTCAGGATCGAACTTGTCGGCTTGACGGCGAAACGCGCGACGACAGGCTGCCCCGTGGAAATCCCGCCCAGTATGCCGCCCGCATGGTTGGAGGCGAACTCCAGCATATCGTCGCGCATGCGCATCGGATCGGCATTTTCTTCCCCCGTCAGGGCAGCCGCGGCAAAACCTTCGCCGATTTCAACCCCCTTGACGGCATTGATGCTCATCAACGCCATGGCAAGATCGGAATCCAGCTTGCCATAGATCGGTGCGCCAAGCCCCGGGGGCACACCTTCGGCCACAACCTCGATCACCGCACCGATGGAAGAACCGGCCTTACGCACATCCGCCAGCAGGTCTTCCCATTGCACCAGAGCAACCGGATCAGGACAGAACAGCGGGTTGCGCGACACAAGGTCCCAGTCCCAGCGCGCGCGCTCCACCTTGTGCGCGCCGACCTGCACCAGGGCCGCGCGGATACGGATCCCCTGTCCCAGCACCTTGCGCGCCACGGCGCCAGCGGCAACACGCATCGCCGTTTCCCGTGCGGAAGAACGCCCCCCGCCACGATAATCACGGATGCCATATTTGCGGTCATAGGTAACATCGGCATGGCCGGGGCGGTACCGTCCGGCAATATCGCCATAATCACGCGACCGCTGATCGGTATTATGGATCATCAGGGAAATCGGCGTCCCTGTTGTCTGCCCCTCGAACACACCGGACAGGATCTCCACCCTGTCCGCTTCCTGCCGCTGTGTCGTGAATTTCGACTGCCCCGGCCTGCGGCGGTCCAGCCAGGGCTGGATGTCCGCCTCGCTCAGCGACAGGCGCGGCGGGCATCCATCAACTACGCAGCCAATCGCCGGCCCGTGGCTTTCACCCCAGGTCGTGACACGGAACATGTGTCCGAAGGTATTGTACGACATCGTGCTATGCCCTGCCGTGCTGGTGGTTTCAGCTTCCCGCGACGGTCATGTCAGGGGCCGTGGGATTTTTCATGCCCACGATATGATATCCCGAATCGACGTGGTGGATTTCCCCCGTCACCCCCCCCGACAGGTCGGACAGCATGTAAAGACCCGCACCACCCACTTCCTCCAGCGAAACATTACGTTCCAGCGGGGAGTTGTACTGGTTCCATTTCAGGATATAGCGGAAGTCCCCGATGCCATTGGCCGCCAGCGTCATGACCGGCCCTGCCGAGATGCCGTTGACACGGATGCCATCGGCGCCAAGGTCCACCGCCATGTAACGGACCGAAGCCTCCAGCGCGGCCTTGGCCACGCCCATCACGTTGTAATGCGGCATGACACGCTCCGCCCCCAGATAGGTCAGGGTCAGCAGCGAACCACCAGACTTCATCAGGCGTGCGGCACGACGCGCCACCGCGGTAAAGGAATAGCATGAAATGTCGAGCGCCTTGAGGAATGCCTCACGCGGGGTGTCGACATACCGGCCCCGCAGGAACTGCTTGTCGGCCCAGCCGATCGCATGCACCACGAAATCAATCTGCCCCCATTCCTTCTCGATCGCGGCGAAGGTGGCGTCGATGGCCGCGTCATCGCTGACATCACACGGCAGGACAAGGCTTGATCCCACAGATTCAGCCAGCGGCCGCACCCGCTTGCCCAATGCCTCCCCCTGATAGGTGAAGGCCAGTTCGCCGCCCTGCTCCGCCACGGCGCGGGCGATACCCCACGCGATGGAGCGGTCGTTCGCGACGCCCATGACAAGTCCGCGCTTGCCTTTCATCAAAGAACCTGTAGCGGAGATTTTGGCCGCGGCGTCTGACATGCTACTACCCTTGGTGGTGAATGGCGTATGAAATTTCGGCATGGTGGTCGCACAAGCCGAAGCATCGGACAAGGTCCGGTGCGTGGAATTGTAGCGATTAATCCCGCCGTCGTAATTTACCTTATATTTCGATATGTTTCGTACCGGACCATGCCCTGCCTGTCATAACGTGGTCCCCAGACCGGATAAACACACATGACCACCAAGCTGATTGACCTTGATGCGGACCCTTTCGCCCTGTTCGATGCCTGGATGCGCGACGCAGTGGCGCATGAACCCAATGACCCTAACGCCATGGCGCTGGCCACGGCCACACCGCAGGGACTGCCGTCGGTGCGGATGATCCTGCTCAAGGGTGCTGACCGGCGGGGGTTCGTGTTCTACACCAACCTCAACAGCCGCAAGGCGGCCGAGCTGAAGGCCAACCCCCATGCGGCCCTGCTGTTCCATTGGAAAAGCATCCGCCGCCAGATCCGTATCGAAGGCCCCGTCGAACCCGTCACCCCGGCAGAGGCTGATGCTTATTTCGCAAGCCGCAGCCGGATATCCCGCCTGGGCGCCATTGCGTCAGAACAGTCACACCCCCTGCCGGACCGGGCCGTGTTCGAAGCACGGCTGCGGAATCTGGAAGACCGTTATCCCACCGAGGATACCCAGATCCCGCGTCCCGCCAACTGGAGCGGCTTTCGCCTGGTGCCGGACAGCTTCGAATTCTGGCAGGACCGTCCCCATCGCCTGCATGACCGCGCAACATGGACCCGTACGGCCGGGACAGACTGGACCCGGCAGCGTCTTTATCCCTGAACTTGCGGCGTTCTTATCCGTTTCCTGAAAGAGTGAGTTTTATACGACACGAAAAACAGGAACGGATACGAAAGGGGCGTCCATGCACATCCGCAAGATATTGCTGCCTTTGTCCGGCGCGGAAAATGCCGGGAGCGCCCTTGCAATCGGGGTGATGTTCGCCCAGCGTTTCAACGCCCATATCGCCGGACTGCATGTCGGCAGCGACTGGCAGGAAGTCAGCCCCATGGCAGGCGAAGGCCTGTCGGGCGCCATGGTGCAGGAAATGATCGCAGCCGCCCTGCATGAAAGCGCGGGGCACCTGAAAGAGGTCCGCCAGGCATTTCATACCTTTATCGAGGGGGCTGGCCTGCCGATTGTTGCGCCGCGCTCCGCGCTTTCGACCATTCCGATGGACAGGCCAAGCGCCAGCTTCACAGCCATGGCGGGCAACATGTACACCGTTGTCGCACATCAGGCGCGGATGTCAGATATCGTCATCGTGCGCAACACCGGGGCCAGCGGACAGGTCTCCTCCTCTGACGCCCTGCATGCCACCCTGTTCGACAGCGGGCGCTGCGTTGTCGTCGCCCCCATCGAACGCCCCGTCAGCGTGGGGCGACGCATCTGCATCGCATGGAATGGCACGACAGAGGCCGCAACCGCCCTGCGCCATGCCCTGCCGTGGATTGTGGAAGCAGAGGAAGTACGCATCCTGTATAGCCGCAGCTACCAAAGGCTTGGCCCGGAGGCGCGGCACGTCAAACATTACCTGGACATCCATGGCGTGGACACGACCATGCATGAATTCCACGCAGATGGCCGCGGCGTGGGCGCCGCCCTGCTGGAGGCATGCCACGATTTCAATGCGGATATGATGGTCATGGGGGCCTACTCACACTCCCGCCTGCGCCAGATGATCCTTGGCGGTGTGACACGCCATGTGCTGGAAAACGGGAAACTATCCGTTTTCATGAGCCGTTAATGCACAGTTAAAAATAGTGCAATAAGGCACTCCAGAGCAGGATGCTTGCCATGCAGACAATGAAGAATATATATCATTCCCCTTGCATGCATGGGGATTAGTGATTAACTCCTCCCCAATTAACGATTAAATATCGTGAACTGCGGAGGGAGATCGCAAGGTGCAGGTTGATCCGTCAATTATACGATCCCTGCAGGCCGAGGGGAATACCGCACATGATGTCATGCGGATTGCCCTGACGGGTACGCTGCGTGGACGTATCGGGCTGGTGTCCTCCTTTGGTGCGGAATCCGCCGTCCTGCTGGCCCTCGCCGCCGAAATTGATCCGGCGGTCCCCGTCCTGTTCCTGCAGACCGGGCAGCATTTTCCCGAAACGCTGGAATACCGGCAGGATCTTGCACGCTTTCTTGGCCTGACCAATGTGCGCGATATCCACCCCGCCCCCCCCCAGATCCAGAACCGCGACCCCGAAGGGCAATTATGGGCTTTTGACCCCGATGCGTGCTGCGCCCTGCGCAAGGTCGAACCCCTTGACGAAGCCCTTATCCCGTTTGACGGATGGATTACCGGGCGCAAACGCACACAGGCCAGCACACGCGCCAACCTGCCACTGGTGGAAAACGCCGATGACGGTCGTATCAAGATCAATCCGCTGGCCCGCTGGACACCGCAGGAACTGGATGCGGAAATGACGCGCAGGAACCTGCCGCGCCATCCGCTCAGCCTGCGCGGTTATCCCTCGATCGGCTGCGCGCCATGCACCCTGCCCGTGGGTGCGGATGCGGACCCGCGTTCCGGGCGCTGGGCGGGTCAGAACAAGACCGAATGCGGCATCCACGTCCGCAAGGCCTCCTGACCCTTACGGCAAGGGCACCCGCTTTTATGGTAAACCTGTCTTTAACCTTATCATCCCGCCACTCCTTCTTCCCCGGAAAGGAAGGTCTGTAAGTCCATGGACGATCTCGATCAGCTCGAAGCGCAGAGCATTTTCATCCTCCGCGAGGCGTATCGCAAGCTCAAGCCACTGGCGATGCTCTGGTCGCTGGGCAAGGATTCCAACGTGATGGTATGGCTTGCGCGCAAGGCTTTCCTTGGTCGCGTGCCGTTTCCGGTCATGCATGTCGATACCGGCAAGAAATTTCCCGAAATGTACCAGTTCCGCGACGAATATACCAAGAAGTGGAACCTCGACCTGCTGCTTGGCGACTGCCCGGCCGTGGAAGAGATCGACCCGACCCTGCCGCCTGCCGCACGGTCCGCCGCGCGCAAGACGGCCGGCCTTGCCGCGATGATCGAAAAGCACAAGCTTGCAGGCGTCATCGCAGGTATCCGCCGCGATGAACAGGCCACCCGAGCGAAAGAACGTGTCTTCAGCCCCCGCGGTGCAGGCCACAAATGGGATGTGCGCAACCAGCCCCCCGAATTCTGGGACCAGTATGCAACCCCGCATGAAGCGGGCATGCATATCCGTGTCCATCCCCTGCTGTCATGGCGTGAGATCGACATCTGGCGTTATATCGAGCGCGAGGGCATTCCGCTGGTTGACCTGTATTTCGCCAAGGACGGCAAGCGTTATCGCTCCCTTGGGGATCAGGACATCACCAGCCCGGTGGAAAGCAATGCCAGCACCGTGGCCGAAGTGATTGCCGAACTGGAAACCTCGCGCACGTCGGAACGGGCGGGCCGCGCAATGGACCATGAATCCGAAGATGCGTTCGAGCGTCTTCGCGTTGCCGGTTATCTGTGAACGTCGGGCCGAGCGGAGTATCAAGGACATGAATACGATTTCCCCTCCCGCCTCGCAGGAGGCAGCGACACCGATCGTCATCGTCGGGCATGTGGATCATGGCAAATCCACCCTGATCGGGCGGCTGCTTTACGACACTGACAGCCTGCCTGACGGACGTGTGGCGCAGATCATTGAATCCAGCACCAAGCGTGGCCTGGCGGTTGAATGGAGCTTCCTGCTCGACAGCCTGCAGATCGAGCGTGACCAGGGTGTGACAGTCGATTCCACGCGCATTCCCTTCCGTCTGGGACACAGGCAGTTCGTCATTGTGGACGCACCGGGCCACCGGCAGTTCCTGCGCAACATGATCACGGGCGCCGCCGATGCCGAAGCGGCCGTGCTGGTGATTGACGCCGCCGAAGGCGCACAGGAACAGACCCGCCGCCATGCGATGCTGCTGCGCCTGATCGGCATCCGCCACGTGATCGTCCTGATGAACAAGGTCGATCTGCTGGATTATGACGAAGCGAAAATCACCGCCTCGGAAAAGAGTGTGGCCGCCCTGCTCAAGCAGTTGGAGATTGAACCGACCCTGTTCGTGCCGGCCTCCGCGCGCGAAGGCGACAATATCGCATCGCGTTCGGAACGGATGGCCTGGTACAAAGGCCCCACCCTGACCGAGGCCCTGGCCCTTGTCCCGTCGCCTTCGTCACGTGCCGACCTGCCGCTGCGCCTGCCGGTGCAGGACGTCTACCGCTTTGATACGCAACGCGTTGTTGTTGGCCGTATCGAACGCGGCAGCATCCATATCGGTGACAGCGTGGTGATCGGACGCCATGGCACGGTGGCCCGCGTTGCCACCATCGAAAGCTGGCATACCGCGCCACAGACCACTGCCATCGCGGGACAATCGGTGGCCATCACGCTGGAACCCGATGTGATCCCCGATCGCGGCGACCTCCTGTTCCCGCCTGACGAAGCCCCGTTGAGCAGCGCGCGCGTGCGTGCACGCCTGTTCTGGCTGCGTCAGGAACCGTTGCGTGTGGGGGAAAGCTTCCGCCTGCGCCTGGCGACGGCGGAACATCAGGTAACGGTCGCATCCATTGATTCCGTCGTGCGGCTGGAGGACCTGACCGAACATCCTGCCGATATCGTCCCGCCCGAAGGCTTTGCCGAAATCACGTTGGCGGTGTCCGAAACGATGCAGTTCGATCCCTTCGTGCCGGGAACGGCGGACGGGCGTGGCGTACTGGTGGACCGCAACCAGCAGATCGTCGGCGGTGTGCCGCTGATCGGTGTTGCGGACATCGCCGCCGGGACAAGGGCAATCCACCCGACCGGCAGCACGGTATCGACATGGGATCGCGCCCAGGCCAAGGGGCATCGTGGTGGCGTGTTCTGGATGACCGGCCTGCCTGGTGCGGGCAAGAGCACGATCGCCCGTGCGGCGGAAATGCAGCTTTTCTCACGCGGGGTCGATGTTTCGGTTCTGGATGGGGATACGCTGCGCGCGGGCCTGTGTTCCGACCTTGGCTTCAGCGAAGCGGACCGGCGCGAGAATGTCCGTCGCGCGGCGGCCGTGGCGCGTATCTTGGCCGACAGTGGGCAGGTCGTGCTGGTTGCCCTGATCTCCCCCACCCTTGCGGATCGCGAATGCGCACGCCAGATCGTGGGGGACGGGTTCCATGAGGTGTTCATCGACACCCCACGGGAAACCTGTGAAACACGTGATCCGAAGGGACTTTACGCAGCGGCCCGCGCGGGAAAGATTACCGGCTTTACCGGGATTGATGCCCCGTATGAGGCCCCCGATAAACCGGCACTGCGTCTGGTGACAGAAAAACGCGACCCGTCCGAGAGCGCACGTGACCTTGTCACGTTCATCACCCAGACGACCGCGCTGACGCAGCCCACTTCCGGCAACGCCTGAGGGATGGGCGGACGGGGCGGATGGGCACCTTCCACCGCCCTGCCCGCCCCTTTGCGGGATGGTCCGTCACCATGGTCATGCCGGTCGATATATCTGGATTTATGCGTAAATATAAAATATACACACATAACTGTATGAATTAAGCATGCCTCCATCCATAAGGGTGGAATATGCCGCCTGCCTCGCCTGAAAGGGATTGACCAGAAGTGGATGTCAGGAACAACCGCCGCACAACAGCAGGCTCAAGCGTCATCACGGCCAATCGCCTGCTTGATGGGCGGATCGTCTGGCTGACGGATCAGGGAACATGGTCCGTGGATATTGCCTGCGCCGCGACATGGCCGAACGACCGGATTGAAACCGTGATCGCCGATACCGCCCGCCACCAGCAGGATCAGGGCGTCGTGGGCGTTTACGGCGTGCAGCTTGCGGATCAGGCGGCGGGGATCACCCCGCTTACGGTGCGGGAACGCATTCGCGCCTTTGGCCCCACCGTGCATCCACACTTCGTCCCCTCACATGAGGATACCCCCCATGCCTGACACAGCCCTGGCCCCAGCCGTTGGCCGTTATGCCTATGACCAGGTGGACCGCACGTTCCTGCATGAACGGGTGGAGCAGTTCCGCGACCAGGTGGCGCGCCGTATCGCTGGCGACCTGACCGAGGACCAGTTCAAGCCATTGCGGTTGATGAACGGCCTGTACCTGCAACTGCACGCCTATATGCTGCGTGTGGCTATCCCTTATGGCATGCTTGGTGCGGCACAGATGCGTGAACTGGCGCAGATTGCGCGCACCTATGACCGGGATTACGGGCATTTCACCACCCGGCAGAACCTGCAGTTCAACTGGATACGTCTGGAGGATACCCCCGATATCCTTGCCCGACTGGCGGCTGTGGACATGCATGCCATCCAGACCAGCGGCAACTGCATCCGTAACGTGACATGCGACGAATTCGCGGGGGCTGCGGCGGACGAGGTTCTGGACCCGCGCATCCATGCGGAAATCCTGCGCCAGTGGTCCACCCTGCACCCGGAATTTTCCTTCCTGCCGCGTAAGTTCAAATTCGCCATCACCGGCAGCCCCCATGACCGGGTGGCGGCACGTTTCCACGATGTCGGCCTGATCGCCCGCCCCGGCGATGACGGTCGCGCGGTGTTCGATGTATATGTCGGTGGCGGGCTGGGACGCACGCCGGTCATTGGCGTCCTGCTGCATGATGGCCTGCCGGAAGAGGATCTCCTTGCATGGCTGGAGGCGATCGTGCGTGTCTATAACGCGCACGGGCGTCGGGATAACATGTACAAGGCCCGCATAAAGATCCTTGTACAGGCCCTTGGGATCGAGCGTTTTCGTGAAGAGGTCGAAGCCGAATTCGCACGGATGGACCGGGCGCGCTATCGGCTGGACCCCGCCATTGTCACGGGCATTCGCGCACGTTTCGCCGTGCCCGACCTGCATGCCCCCGCCGATGCGGCACAGAAATTGCAGGCCAGTCGTGCCAGTACTCCCGCCTTTGACCGCTGGGTGCGCACCAACACGCATCCGCACAGGGTCGCCGGTTTCATCTCTGCGGTCATTTCGCTCAAACCCGATGGCGGAATTCCCGGTGACGCCACGGCGGATCAGATGGATATCATCGCCGGGCTTGCCGAACGTTACAGCTTTGGCGAAATCCGCATTACCCACATGCAGAATGTCGTGCTGGGCCATGTGCGGCAGGACCAGTTACTGGCGCTGTGGCAGGAACTCGCATCGGCGGGACTGGCAACGCCGAACATCGGCCTTGTGGGGGACATCATCGCCTGCCCGGGACTGGATTACTGTTCCCTGGCGAATGCGCGCTCCATTCCCATTGCGCAAAAGCTCAGCGCACGCTTTGCCGATCCCGGCCTGCAGGAACGCATCGGCGCATTGCGCATCAATATCTCCGGCTGCATCAATGCCTGCGGGCATCACCATGCAGGCCATATCGGCATCCTTGGCGTGGACAAGCGCGGGGAGGAATATTTCCAGCTTACGCTGGGCGGGTCGGGTGAAAATGATGCCGCCATTGGCCAGATCATCGGCCCGGCCCTGCCAGAGGACGAAACCGTGGACGCCATCGCGGCGCTGATTGATGCGTATCTGGTGCATCGACACGACGGCGAACGGTTTGTTGATACCTATCGGCGGCTTGGCGCTGCCGTCTTCAAGGATGCTGTCTATGCCCCTGCTTGAAAATGGCCGGATCGTCGCGGATGACTGGGTACATGTCCCTGATGATGCCCCCTGTCCTGCCGACGGGGCGGTCATCGTATTATTCGCCCGGGTGGAAGAAGCACTGGCGCGCCCTGGTGCCGCACCAGTGGGCGTACGCCTGAATCCCGACACGGATGTGGCGACCCTGAACACCGTGCTGCCGCGCCTTGGGCTGGTCAATGTGGACTTTCCGGGCTTTCGCGATGGACGCGCCTTTACCCAGGCCCGCGCCCTGCGTGAGCATCTGCACTTCACCAAAGAAATCCGCGCAACCGGGCATGCCCTGCCTGACCAGTACGAATTTATGCTGCGCTGTGGCATCACTACGGTCGAAATCGCTGAAAATGCCGACCCCTCCGTATGGGAAAAGGCGCATACACGCTTTACCGTGGCATATCAGCCTTCCGTCCTGAACGAAAAGTCACAGGGATTTGGCCTGCGCCGCTTTCTTGATGCCTGAAGGAATGCCGGGGTAAAGGGCACACCAGCTTGCACTTTCGCCCCGGCATCCCCCATGCTACCGCAAGAACATGCAAACGCATGTACCGCAACCGTGCAGCCTGACATTCCGCGACAGGATATGCGGCCACCTGTCATCCGCCGCGTGGGCGGGGGTGGCGACGATGCTTGCCCCCATATTGCGTATCCATCTTGCGCGGCGCGTTCGCAGGGGCAAGGAAATCGCCGCGCGCGTGGGCGAACGGCAGGGGATCGCAACCTGCCCGCGCCCTGACGGGCCGTTATTATGGCTGCATGCTGTCAGCGTGGGTGAAACCCTCTCCATACTCCCCGTCATCGCTGCATTACACCATGACCGGCCGGACCTGCATTTCCTTGTCACCACGGCCACCACCACGTCAGCAGCCCTGCTGTCCCAACGCATGCGCGGACTGCCCCATGGGGGACGGATCATCCATCAGTTCGTACCGCTGGACGTACCCGCGTGGATGCGTCGGTTCGTGCGCCATTGGCACCCCGATGCCGCAATACTTACGGAAAGCGAGTTATGGCCGAACATGACAGCGGCCTGCCTGCATGACCATGTCCCCGTACTCCTGATAAACGGGCGCATGTCCGATCGATCCTTCGCCATGTGGCGACGCCTGCCCTGCCTGATCGGCGCCATGTTACGCAGGCTGACATGGGCATGCGCACGTTCGGCAGAGGATGCACAACGTTTCCGTATCTTGGGACGCGACACCATCACGGTGCTTGGCGACCTCAAGGACGCAGCCCCGCCCCCACAGGTAGACACGGACCTTGCACTGCTGCGACGCCAGATTGGCCAGCGTCCCGTCTGGATCGCGGCCTCCACGCATCCAGGTGAAGAGGAAATCATCCTGCATGCAGCCTCCCTGGCGCGCGAGCATGTTACAAACCTGCTGACGATCCTGATACCACGCCATCCCGAACGCGGGGCAGCCGTGATGCAAATGGCGCGGCAAGACATCCCGCGTCGCGCCCTGGGGCAGGTTCCCGGCGAACAGGACAGCATATGGATATGCGACACCGTGGGGGAGATGGGCCTGTTTTACGCACTGCATTGCCCGGTCCTGATGGGGAACAGCCTGCTGCCTGCCCCACAGGGGGGTGGCCACAACCCGATGGAGCCAGCACGCCTTGGCAACGCATTGGCAAGCGGCCCGTCGATCGCCAATTTCCGGCAGGCGTTCATGACGCTGGGCGCGGCCGTGACATATGTGACCAATGCGCATGAACTGGCGCATTGGGTGGTGGACATGCTTTCCCACCAGGACAGGTTGCGCGACGCCATCAGGGCAAGCCAGTGCGTGGCAGCCAATGATACGCAGGTCGCCCGACGTGTCGCCACAGGGATCATAAAGGCGGTGTATCACTGATGCGCGCTCCACGCTTTTGGGACTGGCGGGCCGGGGGGCACGATTTTCCGGCAGGGCTGCTTTCCCCTGCGTCATGGCTCTATGCCGCCATTGGCACCCTGCGTCAGCGCCGCCACCCATGGTGCGCACCGGTGCCCGTCCTGTGTTGCGGCAACCTGACGGTAGGGGGAACCGGCAAGACGACAGTGGCACTGGACCTTGGCCGCCGACTTGTTACCCGTCATCGCCGGGTTGCATTCCTGACACGGGGATATGGGGGCGACATACGCCATTCCGTGCGGGTACAGGCCGGGATGCATACGGCACGCGATGTGGGCGACGAAGCCATGCTGCTGGCACAGGTGGCCCCGTGCTATGTCGGGGCGGACAGGACACAGACCGCACGCCTTGCGATCGCGGACGGGGCTGATTGCCTGATTATGGATGACGGGCTGCAAAATCCCGGCCTGCGGCGTGATTTTTCCATCGTGGTGGTGGATGGCCATCAGGGATTCGGCAATGGACGCGTGCTTCCGGCCGGGCCATTGCGTGAACCCGTATCGTCCGGCCTGTCACGCGCGCAGGCTGTGCTGCTGATCGGTGAGGACCGGACCGGCGTGCTCGGCAACCTTGCCCCCCACCTGCCGTGCCATCATGCGACATTGCAGCAGGAAAGAAGCAATCTGCCTGCGGGCTGCCATGTCGTGGCATTCGCGGGAATCGGACGGCCTTCCAAATTCTTCGACGGGATACGCCGCCTGGGCCTTGATATGCGACAGAGCGTCGCCTTTGCCGACCACCACCCCTATCACCCTGCCGAACTGGCACAATTATTGAAGACCGCACACGCGATGAACGCCCGACTGGTTACGACGCCCAAGGATTTTGTCCGCCTGCCCCCCGATTTTCAGGCAAAGGTCACAGCCATCGGGGTTTCACTCTGCTGGACCAACCCACAGGTGCCTGAACGCCTGCTGGATACCTGGTTGCGAAAGGCCGGGCAGTGACCCCGGCGCATGACAGGCCGCCACCGCGCCACATGAAGATAGAGGCGGCGCTACTGTCTGGCCTGCTTGCCATATTACGGCGCATGCGGCCGGAACAGGCATCCAACGTGGCGGGCCGGACCTGCCGCATGCTTGGCCCGTGGCTGCCGGTTTCAAAAGTGGCTGATGCCAACCTGCGCTATGTCATGCCACATCTGGGCCGTCGTTCACGGGCGCGAATCATCCGCGACATGTGGGAAAATATCGGCCGTAATGCCGGCGAACTTCCCCACATTGCACAGCTTCCACAAAATCCTGCATCCGGCCCCGGATGGGACGTTGTTGGCGCCGAACATCTGCGCGCACAGGCCGATACAGGCAAACCGGTCATGTTCGTATCGGGGCATATCGGCAACTGGGAAATGCTGCCTCCGGCTGTGGCACGCTATGGGCTGGTATTCTCTTCCTTCTACCGTGCGCCGAACAACCCCTATGTGGACCGGATGCTATGCGATCTGCGTAACAAGGCTATGGGACAGGCCGTGCCCCTGTTTGCCAAGGGCGCGCGCGGCGCGCGACAGGCACTGGCGCACCTGATCCGTGGTGGCCATCTGGGGATGCTGGTCGATCAGAAGATGAATGATGGAATCGAGGCCCGATTCTTTGGCAGGCCCGCAATGACCGCCAGCGCGATGGCGGCAATGGCGCTGCGACAGGAATGCCCGGTCATTGCGGGATATGTGGAACGACTAGGCCCGGCCCGCCTGCGCATCCATGTTTCCCCGCCACTGCCGCTGCCCGATACGGGCGATCGCAAGCAGGATCAGTTGCTACTGACGCAGCAGGTCAACGATTACATTGAACAAAAAATACGCCAACATCCGGGCAGCTGGTTATGGCTGCACCGCCGATGGAATGGGCAATTGAACAATTAATGGTCAATTAACGACTCTAAAGCGCAACAAAGCATTGCTTTTTTGTCACGCTTGGCAATTTCTGCCTCATTCTTCGGCTTCCTGCGACAGATTCAGTTTGGCAAGTACTCATGCAAGACTTACGGTCGAGACGTGCTGTTAACGCATAGGATATGTCAGAGGGCCGACATCATGAGCATGATGAATCATCAGTTTCCTGCCTCCAATGTTATTCCGCTTCGACAGGGGTTCCTGCCCCGCCATTACGAATATCTGATGCGTTGGCTGGAAGCGGGCACCTGCATGGGACTGTGTGATGTTGATGTCGCTTCGGCCGAAGATGGCGAAGGCATCGAGCATGTGCTTGTCTGGGTCCGTGAAAACGCTGACCCGGCCTACATGATCCAGCCCGAAGGCATGCGCTGGGTCCTGATCGACCAGTTGCGCGAACGCCGCCTGTCGTCCTATCGCAGCTTTGAAGCCGCGCTTTACGCCATACGTCCCGTGCTGTCCTGTGGTGCGACCGCTGCGGCATGAGCGCCGCAGCCTGACAGGCCTGACGCCATAGGGCGGGAAAAGTTCCCGCCCGTGCTTTTTATGCTTAGTTCGTGCCGTTCTGCAGCCGTCCCGAAGGGGCCTGGACCATCTGGCTCCCTCCTTCGGGCAGTATCTGGAAAATTGCCAGATCACGGCGCGTCCGGCCATTGGCTGTAAAGCCAAAGACGCCATCCACCCCGGAAAACCCTTCATTACGGGTCAGTGCCGGTAGCGAATACCCATTCCGCGCGCCGCTGGCTGGTGGCACCTGATCCAGCGCCTTGACCAGGGCCGCCGCGTCATAGGACAGATCCGCCAGCGGGGTTGGCATATGGTGGTACTGCGCCATGAACAACTGCACGAAATGCTGTCTGCTTGCCGGGTCCGGCGCGGCGTACCAGGCATTATGCAACTGCGCCAGCTTGCCCGCGAACGCCCCCCACAGGCCCGGTCCCATGATCCGTATCTGGGATGGGGAAACCTGCGCCACCCGTAGCCCTTCGATCACATGGCCAAGTTGCAGCCCCGTATCCGCCAGCAGCAGCGCATCGAATGGCGGTGGCGGCAGGGTGGATGCGTCTGCCGGCTGTGATGTGGGCGCCGGTACGGGGTCTGCCGGTGTTGATTCAGGGTTGGCTGGATCGACACCGGCGGGTGGGGCCTCAACCGGGGCAGCCGCCGCCGCCTGTGTCGCCGCACTCGCGGCGCGACTGTCATAGGCAGAGAGTGTCTTTATCTGTGCGGTAATTTCAGCCGGTGTTGTCCCATGATACATGATCTGGGGCGATTGCAGGCCATGTTCGCTACAGCTTTGCAAAAGGGCATCGCCCATGGCGTGCCCCAGCGCCGTATTGGGCAGGAAGGCCGCGAAATGCTGCCGGTTTTCACGGATGGCGGCCCCGACCATACGACGGACCTGCTGTTCGGGGGCGATACCCAGTATCCAGACATCGGAACGTGCGACCGACACATCGGATGTAAAGGACAGCATGGGCAGCCCTGCCTGCGTCGTGACAGCCGCCGCCTGTGTTGCATCCCCTGCCGTCAACGGACCAAGAATGATCCCGTCGCCCGCCTGCACCGCAGCCTGTGCCGCAGCGGTGGCACCACCGGGGGCGGCCGTGTCGTGGATATCGAGTTTGGGGGCCGTTGGCGTATTCATGGCCATACGCGCGGCACTGAGCATTTCCTGCCCCAGCCGCGCATTATTACCCGTCAGCGGCAGAAGCACGCCAACATTCCGCCCGGCATGAGGGGTCTTCGTCCCCTCCCCCCCACCGGCGCATGCCGCGAGCGTGGACATAACGACCCCGGCCAGCAATAAGGCCTTGCAAGGAAATCCCTGAGTGGCAGAAACAGTATCCTGTCCAAGCTTGCGGGTTACCAATGTCTGACGACTCATTTCTTTCGCCTTTGCAATCTCGATCCGCGACGATCCATAGCGGAGATGCGAAGCCACGTCATGCGGGGATGGAGGATATGCATGTCATATCGTCGCATGATGCAGGCATATTGACGCTGGTGGCAACGCCGATCGGTAATATGGGCGATATTTCCGCACGCGCCGTTCAATGCCTGAACGAAGCTGACCTGATCCTGTGCGAAGATACGCGCACCAGTGCGAAGCTTCTGCAGGCGCACGGCATCAAGACACGCACACGCCCCCTGCATGACCATAACGAGCAGGACCGCATCCCCGGCCTGCTGGAACAATTGCAACAGGGGCGCAAGATCGCCGTTATTTCCGATGCCGGCACCCCCCTGATGTCGGACCCTGGATATCGTCTGGTGCGCGCCGTTATCGCAGGTGGCGGGCATGTCACAGCGGTGCCGGGGGCCAATGCCGCCGTCATGGCGCTGACCCTGTCGGGATTGCCCCCCCATCCCTTCATGTTTTCCGGTTTTCTGCCGCCACGCGATGCCGCACGCCGTGAAAACCTGTCGGTCCTGCGCGCGGCGGAACAGGCGGGACTTTCGGCAACACTGGTCTGGCACGAAGCACCGCATCGCCTGGCGGAAATGCTGGCATCGCTTGCAGCGGTGTTTGGCCCGGATCGCCCGGCTGCTGTCGCACGCGAACTGACCAAAAGATTTGAGGAAGTCAGGCGTGGGCCGGTGGGCGAACTGGCACACTATTATCAGAACCATGCGGCCCGGGGGGAAATCACGGTCATCCTTGGGCCGCCACCGGCGGATGATACGGGACCACAGGATCTGGACACCCATCTGCGCGAAGCCCTGAAATCGCTTTCGCTCAAGGATGCGGCGTCACTGGTGGCAGGCATCGTCAACCTGCCCCGACGCACCGTTTATGCCCGTGCGCTGGAACTGACACGCGACGCACAGTGACAGGGAATCATGCATCCTGGGGGGAGCTTTTTTTCGAGATTGCGCCGCCCCCATGATGCTTTTGGGAAAAGACTTTTCCAAACTCTTTGTGTTTTCGAGGCGTGTGGAAATTATATTTCCCTATTTTTCGCCAATATCCGTGTTGAACAGGCGATCCGGCGGTTCCGCCCCCCCCACGGTGGCATGCAGCAGGTCCACCCGCGTGCTTTCCCCTTGCGCATCCTGAACGATCCATCCCCGCAGGCGCAGCCCCTTATCCTCTTGGAACAAAAGCGTCAGGCTGCCATCGCCGGGCGAATCAGCACGGACCAATGTAATTTCGATCTCCGGCCCCTCATGCATCAGGGCTGTCACCCGCACATCGCCTGACAGTTCAAGATGCGGACGCAGCAGGAGGCCGATCGGCGTCTTGTCCATTGGCATCGTCGTGGTCTGACCCAGTTCGCTGTCGTTAAAGACAACCTGATCATGGTTGGCAACCAGCAGAAGCGGGCTGGGTGGATCGTACTGGAAACGCATGCGACGATTCCTGCGGTCCAGCCACGCAGTGCCGGTGGACTGCTTTCCATCCGATGCTACCTGATGAAACTGCGCGGTCAGCAGCGTGATGGTGTTAAGGTGTTCCTCGATTCGATTGATGAGGGCATGGTCCTGATCCGAGGCGCCTACGACCATCTGCGCCTGTGCCGATGCTGGCTGGGCATAGGCCCCAAGCCCAAGCACCAAGGGCATCACCAGCATGAACGGGCGCATGCAGCGCAGGCGCAACAGAGAAGAACGGTCACGATGTTTCATCGGGCAATGATCCAACCAGAAAAAGCGCATGCACGTGCCTGCCCGATCACTTCGTCAAGATCAAGGCAAAGAGAGTATTTGAAAACAGATCATTGATAAAAAAGAAAAGTTTTTGGGTACCGCCTTATTTGGGAAAAAGGCGGCGTCTTCTGAAAGTTTAAAAAAACCTTCACCAAAAACCTTCATAATTTCAGCACGTTATCGATCCAGACTTTTCAAACAGTCTCAAAACGGCAGGCCCGACCGGATCAGCCCGTACTGCCAATCAGAACACCTGCGGCAAATACCAGCGCCCCACCAATGACAATCTGCACGATTGCCGATCCAAACGGCGTATCCTGATACCGCCAGCGTATCCATGAAATGACGAACAGTTCGACCACCACCACAGCGATGGCAGCCATCAGGGCCGTGGTGAAATTATCGATCAGGAACGGCAGCGTATGCCCGATTCCTCCCGCCGTTGTCATCAGCCCGCAGATCAATCCGCGCAAAAGCGGCGCACCACGGCCGGACAGCTTGCCATCATCGGACAATGCCTCTGCAAAGCCCATGGAAATCCCTGCCCCGACAGAGGCAGCCATTCCCACCAGAAACGCATTCCACGGCAGGTGCGTCGCAAACGCGGCCGCAAAAACCGGCGCAAGCGTGGAGACGGAGCCATCCATCAACCCCACAAGACCGGGCTGTATGATCTGCAGGACAAAGCGGCGGCGGGCGTCCTCGTCCTCGTCCTCGCGCTTGGAGGCAGGAAGGCGATCGAGTTCGATGGCGCCTGCCGCCTGTTCATGCCGGTCTTCGGCCAGGGCCAGATCCCCCAGCAGCTTGCGCGTTGCGATATCCGTCGTGCGTGTCGCCGCCTGACGATAAAACCGCGCCGCATCAAGTTCCATCTGGCGGGCATGGCGACGCACCGCATCAATCCCCTGCCCCTGGATCTGCCATGCAGGCTTACGGATCAGGAAACCTGCGATATCCTGCCGCCGGATCAAGGGAATATGCTGGCCGAAGCGGCTGGCATACAGGTCGATCAGGTCACGGCGGTGCTGATCCTCCTCTGTCGCCATGTCAGTGAAAATTTTCGAGGTGTCGGGAAATTTCTCCCGCATGGCATAGGCAAAATCAGAATAGATGCGGCCATCCTCTTCCTCGTTTGAAATGGCAAGGGCAAGGATTTCCTGATCCGTCAATGTCGAGAACTTTCGCATGCGTTACTGTATGCAGCAAAGTAGCCATCATGCTCAAGCCATTTCATAAACGAAAATAATTCTTATTATACAATAACGATTGAATTCAGTTCTTGATAATAAAAGTCACTATTAATGAACCCAACCTGAAATCGCGCCAGAGTTCCAGAAATCAATTCCAATATATGGATTTTCTTCAACCCAGACACAGGACAGGTTCGTTTCATGGCATCTTCATGCGTCACCGGACACGATAACGGGCGTAACGGTCCACGCAACACAATCCGTTGAACGTTCACACACCGTATGGCGCGTTCTTCTGTCCCGCACGCTTCATATTTCGGATATGACCTCATCGAAAATCGTGGATATGATCTAACCAATGTACATTATTCATCTGATCCATCAGTAAGATACAGCACTTCAAACGAAGTTTTGATGATTATTTTAGAAATTTACAACAAACAATATAACACATTAAAATATATAGAAATTTTTCACCACTTCACACCATCCGCACTTACTGTACTCACCACATAACCAAAAGCTATTTACCACGCTTAATTTCGAAATAGACGTTTTTCTTTATCAGGACGCACACTTCAGTTCGGAATCGTAACATATTGATATGCTCACGATCGTATTCAGGAGTGGCAGGACAATGACGACAAGAAAGCGCTTAAAAATCCATTTATTGCCCTTTACGGTCATATCCTCTGGGGCAGTGATCTTTTTCATGGAACAGGGCCATGCGGCATCGCCACCACCTGTTACGCCAGATACAGGCAGAAGACAGCCTATCTCTGCTCAAACACCCCCTGCTTCCGCCAAGGGTTCACACTTACAGAAGAAGGAAAAGACCCCTTCAAACAGCGAAGTTATCATGGTGACGGGAACCCATATTGCCAATTCACGCATCAAGTCACCAACACCCATCAGTTCCCTGAGCCAGAGCGAAATCCAGAACCAGGCCCCCAGCAACAACCTTGCTGATCTCGTCAACCAAATGCCGCAATTTGCCGGCAGCACGACACCACAGAATTCAAGACTGTCGCTGAGTAGCGGACTTGCCGGGATCAATGCCCTGAATCTGCGAAATCTTGGGGCGGAACGCTCGCTCGTGCTGCTTGATGGGCGACGTATAACGCCTTCAGCCATTACGGGCATTGTCGATATCAACACAATCCCCCAGCAATTGGTAAAACGTGTTGATGTCGTGACGGGTGGCGCATCCGCACAATATGGTTCGGACGCGGTTGCGGGCGTTACCAATTTTGTACTCGACAAGACCTATACAGGGCTGAAAATTGACGGGGATTCCGGCATTTCAGACTATGGTGACGGCATAAACTACCATACTGCGGTGACGGGCGGATTTGGTTTTGCACATGGCAAGGGCCATGTCCTGCTGAGCGGTGATTACGCCCATCAGGACGGCATCTACAGCGTTGACCGCCCCTGGAATTTTAATGGCCAGCGCATTATTGCGAACCCGGAATATGCAAGCGGTAATGGGCAACCGTATTATATCAGGGTTGGCAATGCAGGCACGAACTATGCCCTTCCGGGCGGGATCATCAATTCTTCGACCGGTGGCGTGACGAATTCGCTCCGTGGCATCTATTTCGGTCAGGGGGGCAGCGTAAACCACTATAATTACGGTTCTCTTTCGACCTCAAGCGTTACGGTCGGAGGCGATCATGCACTTGCCAATGATGGCAAGGACATTGGCCTCGAACCGATGAGCGATCGAAAGAATATTTATGGACGTCTGAGTTATGACGTCGCGCCCTGGATGACGCTGTATGGTGAAGGTTCATACAACCAGAGCGAATATATCTATAACGCCGGGCCACAATATCTGAGCGCCATCAAGCTAAGTGGATCCAATCCGTATCTTGTTGATGCGCTGGGATCATCTGCATTGCAAAATGTTTCGTCCGTAACGTTGGGGACAACGGCACTCGACCTGCCATATCGCCGTACTGACAACCGGCGATCGGTACAGCGCTACACATTTGGTGGCGAAGGTAATTTTACGCTGTTTGGCAAACCTGCATCGTGGAATGCCTATGCCCAATATGGGGTCATGCATTCAAAGGAACAGATTTACAACGTCATGAATACGGCAAAAATTGCGAATGCAACCAATGCCGTGCGCTCGTCAACAGGGCAGATTGTCTGTGCCTCGTCGCTGACTGATCCATCGAACGGATGTTCGCCCATCGACTGGTTGGGCACCGGCGTCATATCGACTGCGGCAAAGGATTATGTTCTGGGCAACCCATGGCGTGAGGAAAGATTTCAGGAAATCGTATCCGGCGTAAACCTGTCGATGATTCCGTTTGCGACCTGGGCTGGTGACGCCAATATCGCCGTTGGCGGAGAGTATCGTGATGAACGTGCGTCCGGATACGTTCCAACCCAGTATCAATCAGGCTGGTCCGTAGGTAATTTTCTGCCGACATTTGGTCATTATGATGTCAAGGAAGCCTATGTCGAAGGTGCAGTACCCCTTGCAAAGGGCCTGTCGGTCAATGCCGCCGTGCGCGCAACCGATTATTCGACATCGGGTTATGTCACGACATGGAAAATTGGCGGCACCTGGCAACCAATCCAGGATATCCTGTTCCGCGCAACGGAATCACATGATATCCGTGCGCCAAATATTGATGAATTGTATAACGCCGGAACATCCCAGACAACATCCGTTCTGAACCCGGTGACCGGTGCAACAGAAACCGTACTGTCAAGAACAACAGGAAACACGAAATTAAAGCCTGAAAAGGCGAATACAACAACAATCGGGGCCGTGATTACACCACGTTATACGCCGGGACTTTCCATTTCTGTTGACTGGTTTCATACCAAGATCAAGGATGCGATCGAGCAGTTCTATCCGCAGACCATTATTGACGAATGCTATTCAGGCTATACCCAGTTCTGCGCTGCGATCAAACCGGACCCGACCGGAACACGCGACCTTCTCATGTCTGCGTCACCCTTCAACTTTGCAAAACTTGAAACCAGCGGGATTGATATTGATGCCTCCTACCGGTTTCCTTTGCGCCGTATCCTGAAGAATGCAAACGGGTATTTCGTCATCCATGGGCAGGCCACCAACTATCTGAAATATGTCTCTGCCTCCGGGCTGGGTTATGCTGTCGATACGTCGGGGGACATTTCATCTGGGCCGCCACGGTGGATCTATCGCTTTTCAGCATCCTATACTACATCACGCTACAGCATTACCGCAGTCGCGCATGGTATCAGTTCAGGACATTACTCCAACAGCTATGTGACATGCACGACATCCTGCGGCGCATATAATGCCGACTATCCGTCTATCAACAACAATCATGTCGCCGGTCTTTTTTACTTTGATCTCAATGGCACATACACACTTCCAGTCCAGAACTCAGCAAAAGTACAATTGTTCCTTAACGTCACAAACCTGGCGAATTCCCATCCACTTCTAGTTCCAGAAAGCGGACTTGCGGCGGATACCACCTACAGCAACCTTCTGGGCCGCACATATCGTGGAGGAGTCAGGATGGAATTCTGAAATTTACCTTATATTCCTGCCAACAAAATATTTCACATAAGCCAGGACCGTCTTCTGATATGGGCGGCATGAAGAATACCCTTCATTTCATTATGATCCCATTCCAGTATTTTTATATATGTGCTGGAATGGGCAACCTGACGATGCGCCATATTTCCTATAATTCTTTGTCCCATGCGTATATTTTTTAAAATCATGCCATCAAGATACGCTGGATACTCATGCCATATGGCAACATCAGGATATATTGTGTAATCTGTACAAGCTGTTTTGTGCTGACAGTTACCAAACAGAGAAATATATACCCTCTAATATCCTGCAAGAAATAGAATCATACCAGAAGGTTTCTTTACCTTCCTGCTCGCAAGGAGGATATTTATCCCTACCCTGCGCGCGCCTGATGATGCCGCCATATCAGAACGCACCATTTCATCGAAATCTTCTTGGAGACTATTTGAAAACAGGCCGTTAATAAAAAATAAGAAAAGTTTTGGGTACTGATTTTTTTCAAAAAGGCAGTGTCTTTCGAAGGTTTTTGGAAAAATCTTCACCAAAAACTTTTATAATTTCAGGATGTTACCGCGCGTGGACTTTCAAACAGTCTCTTATAAAATCATACGATATTCAAAAATATCTCTGCATAAGACAACAGACAGACCATACGCAGCCACAGGCCATCTTGACGCACATCCCATGAAAAAAGCGCCTGTTTTATTAACAGGCGCTTTTTCAATAACGGATGGGATCATTGACTGGCGATGATCCCACCTGAAACAGTTCAGATCGCCGCTTCGTCAAAAATACGGGTTACATCCCCACCCCAGCGACCATGATAGGCCTGCAACCATGCTTCAGCCTGTGTCGGGCCGCCTGAAGTAATTTCATGCAAGGGGTCGAGGTAATGCGCCTCATCACGTCCGGTGGCGTCCTTTTGCGCCCTGGCATGCAGACCATCCGTGGCGATATCGACCATACGCTTTGCCAGATCACGCACACTTCCGCCCGCCCATGGCGCGTGCAGACCCAGACGCGGCACCTCGGCGCGCAGGCTGACATAACTCTCCCACGGCTGTTCATGCACAAGGGCATCAGCCGCCGCCAGCGCGGCGTCATCATACAGCAGGCCAACCCACAATGCCGACTGCGCCAGCATCATTTCGGGCGACCCGGCATCCGCACCACGCATTTCAAGAAACTGCTTCAGCCGGACATCAGTAAAGGCGGTGGTCATGTGATCTTCGAAATCACCCATGGTCGGGGTCAGGCCCTCCAGCCCCTTTTGGGCTTCACCCTTCATCCATGCGCGGAAGGACCGGCCCGCCACATCATGAATCCTGCCATCGCGCATGATGAAATACATCGGCACATCCAGCAGCCATTCGACATATGCCTCGAACCCGAAATGAGGGGCAAAGAATTCGACGGGCATTCCCGAACGCCGGTTATCCGTGTCGGTCCAGACATGGGCACGGTTCGACAGAAGGCCATTGGGGTGGCCCTCGTAAAATGGTGAATTCGCAAAAAGTGCTGTCGCCACTGGCTGCAACGCAAGGGAGACACGCAGCTTGCGTGCCATATCCTGTTCGGATGCGAAATCAAGATTGACCTGCACCGTGCAGGTCCTCAGCATCATGTCCAGCCCCAGCGTGCCGACCTTTGGCATGTAGTCACGCATAATGGCATAGCGGCTCTTGGGCATGGTGGGCATGTCCCCGCGCCGGGCGAAGGGATGAAACCCCAGCGGCGCAAACCCAATGCCAAGCCGGTCACAGATGGGATGCAGGCTGTTGAAATGCCCGTCCATCTCCGTCCGGGTTTCATGCAGTGTCGCCAGCGGCTTACCCGACAGTTCGAACTGTCCCGCGGGCTCAAGGGAGATTGAGGCCCCCTTGTGCGCCTCAGCCCCCTTCAGGCCGATCAGCGCCCCTTTGTCGCGGATATCGTGCCACGCCCTGCCTTCGCCCTGTTGCAGGGCCGACAGGACGGCATGGATGCCATCGGGCTCATATGGTGGTGGCAGCCATGGGCTGCGCCCCGCTGGCGTGGCCTGGGGGCGGATGAAACCGAATTTTTCATGTTCCGTGCCGATCCGCCACGCATCTTGTGGTTTTGACCCCTGCGCCAGCAGGCTGGCCAGTTGGGTAACCGATTCGATCGGAGTTATATCTTGATCGCCAGGATTGGACATGACGTGGCGGGAATCCTCGTTACAGAAAGAATGCAAAACCATTGTGGACCGGATTTGGTCCCTATGCCAGAGAACGGTCGGACCTCTCCCTATCCGGCCATTCCCATACGGATACCAGCCCCCATCAGGGCCAGCCCCGCCGCCGCCGCCGTATCGGCCCGCAGGACAAGCGGCCCCAGCGACAACAGACGCGTTGCGGGCCGCCCACGCAGGAAGTCCTGTTCACGCGGTGAAAAACCGCCTTCCGGACCAATCAGCAGGGCATCGCCGGGACACGCACGGGGAACTTCGCTTTCCTGCGCCGTGGGGTCCAGACGTTCCAGTGCGACAAACAGTTGCATATCAGTGGGGGCATGCGCAATCGCCTCCATCATCGGCCGGATCGGGGCGATGGCGGGAACATCAAGGCGTTCGCACTGCTCGCTGGCTTCGCGCGCAATAGCAGACAGGCGCCCCTCGTTCAGGCGATGGGTATTCGTGCGTTCCGTAATGACCGGATAAAAGCATTCCACACCCAGTTCCGTTCCCATACGGATGATCATTTCGGTCGCATCGCGTTTCAACGGCGCGAACATGATCCCAGGCCCCTGCGTCACGCTTGGCGGACGGTCCATATGCACCAGGCGGATTGCCCCACGATCACGGCGCAGCACCTCTATGGTCGCGGACCATTCACCATCGCGGGCATTGAACACAACCACGCGCCCGCCTGCGGACAGGCGCAGCACATTACCCAGGTAATGCGCCCGGTCCGGTTCCAACCGGATCACCGCATCAGGGCACATGGGTGGAAATGCCTGTGGGTCCATGAACAGGCGGGGGCTGTCCCTCATGATGTTTCCTTTGGTCTATGGCGCATCTGTGGCCCGTTTCGGGGCCGCCATCATATCGGCCATCGTATCAGCTATCGTCTCGGCCCGGACTTGACCACGCACGATCATCCGGCCCATCTGTGTCCGCATTAGCAGTCAGGTCGCCCGGCGTCATCGTCATGTCGGGCCTTATCGCCGGGAGAATACATGCAGTGACCCAGCCTGCGTCGCATACCGACATCCGTACTGACGGCTGGATCGGCCGCCTTCCGGCCCCACTGCGTCCTTATGCCCTGCTGGCGCGGCTTGACCGTCCCATCGGGACATGGCTGCTGTTCCTGCCGGGGGTGTGGGGCATCCTGCTGCCCGCTGATGTGGCCCCGCGCGAACGTCTTCGCCTGATCGTGCTTTTTGGTATCGGCAGCATCGTCATGCGTGCAGCCGGGTGCGTGGTCAATGACATGTGGGATCGTGATATCGACCGCATGGTTGCACGTACCGCCGGACGGCCACTGGCCAGCGGTGCGCTGCGCATGCGCGAAGCCGGGCTGTTCCTGCTCGCACTGCTGCTGATCGGGTTTAACATCCTGATGTGCCTCAATCCCCTGTCGCGGGCACTGGGTGCATCATCGCTGCTGTTGGTGGCGCTTTACCCGCTGGCCAAGCGGGTGACATGGTGGCCGCAACTGGTGATGGGATTTACGTTCGGGTTTGGCGCGCCACTGGGATACGCGGCGGCAGCGGACCGGATCGACCTTGCGCAAGGCGCACTCTATGCCGCGACCATCGTGTGGCAACTGGGGTTCGATACGATCTATGGCTTTCAGGATATGGAAGACGACGCCCGCATTGGCGTCAAATCCACGTCGCGCCTGATGGCACGCAGGGCACGTGGGTTTGTCGGGACATGTTACGCCCTCGCTCTGGCGGGGATTGCGGCGGCGGCTATCCTGTCACATCAGGGATGGGGATTCTGGGCCGGCCTGCCGGTGCCCGCCGCGCTGCTGACCTGGCAGGTCATGCGTCTTGATGAACACGATGCACCGCAATGCCTGCGCCTGTTCCGTTTTAACCGCGAAACCGGCCTTGCCGTGGCGCTGGTGTTGCTCGCAGGGTTGCTGACGCGCGGCATGTCCTGACGCAGGCACGCAGCCCTTGATGCACATGGGGGCGTACTGCCCCCGCACTCATGTCAGGTTACGGTGGAACAAGGCCCCGGCCATATCCATACATTGTAAAAAGAGCGCCGCGTCGTACCGTGGCCCCTCGTCACGCAGGAAGGCATGCTGCGCATTGAATTCATGCCATTCATAACGCGTGCCCGCCTGTTCCATCCGTTCGCGGATCAACTGCCGTCCCGCGAATGGCACATGCGGGTCCTGACGTCCCCACACCATCATCACCTCACCGCGGAGCTCAGGCAGGCGCGCCAACGTATCATCATGCTTTCCCTCCCCAAGGGAAGCACTATGGATATCGGTGGCATAAAAACATGCCGCCGCGCGCACGCGCGGATCGAACGCCGCCCGGAATGCAAGATGCCCGCCAAGACATACGCCAAGTGTGCCCACACGCCCTGAACAGGCCGCACATTCTTCCATCAGCCATGAGACCGCCGCGCATGCATCATCGTCATATGCCGCAAGGGGCTTGGCATATTTCAGGGTATTGCCCCGATCCGTGCCGACCTTGTCATAGGCCAGGACCGTGCCCGCGGGTTCGTACTCGTGATATACCTCGGGCACAGCGACGACATATCCCTGTCCCGCCACCATGGCCGCGAGCCTGCGTATGGGGGCTGTGACCTGATAAATCTCGGAAAACAGCACGATGCCCGGAAAACGCCCTTCCGCCATGGGGCGGAAGACATGCAGGCGCATCCGGCCAGAGGGCGTGTCGATATCGAATGTTTCGTCAGTCCGGATAATCATGTTTCTTCCATCAAAGGTGCACAACGCCCCGATCATGCCATATCAGCGGCCAAGGTCACGCAGCCTGCGTCCCTGCATCAGGTGATCTTCGATCGCTTCGAGGGAGACGCCCTTGGTTTCTGGCACGAAGCCCAGGGTAATGACGATGAATATCGCGTTCATCAGCGCAAAAAGCCAGAAGGTCCGTGCCTCTCCCAACCCTTCGAGCACCGAAAGGAACGTGTTGCTGATCAGCCAGTTGGCGGCCCAGTTCGTAAATGTCGAACATGCAATCCCGAAATCACGTCCCCGCAATGGCTGTATTTCAGAACACAGCGTCCATACCAGCGGCCCCGCCCCCATGGCGAACCCCGCGACAAACAGCAACAATGCCGCCACCATTCCGATTTCCTGCGGCAGGGTCGAGGCCCCCATCGCGACCAGCCCCCCCGCGACCGCCATGCTCAGCGTCATGACAACGCAACTCAGCAACAGCAGAGGCCGCCGCCCCCAACGGTCAATGAACATGATCGCAAGCCCCGTGGCCGCCATGTTGACCAGCCCGATGATCGCCGTGGACCAGGTGGAGGCGGCAACCCCGAAATGCGCGGCCTGAAACACCTTGGGCGCATAATACATCAGCACATTGATGCCCGTCAGTTGCTGCATCACCTGCAACAGCATGCCCAGCCCGACGGAGCGGCGGAAATTTGGGTTGGTGCGAAAAAAGGTCCACACGTTTGTGTGTTCTTTCTTCAGCTCGCTGGCGATATCGTCAATTTCACGATCCGCCTCCTGCGGGCTGGAGCGGAGATAGCGCATGACAAGCCGTGCATGGCGCGTATCCCCACGCATCATCAGCCAGCGCGGACTGTCGGGCAGGAACAGGCATCCGATGCAAAACACCACCGCCGGCAACGTCATCAGCCCCAGCATCCATCGCCAGTGCCCGCCATAGGACAGGAAACTGTCCACCACATAGGCAAGGAAAATACCCAGTGTCATCATAAGCTGGTAGCATGAGATCAGAGACCCGCGCGCTGATTCCATCGCCACCTCGGAAATATAGAGCGGTGCGGTGAAAGCCGCGATCCCGACCGCAAGGCCGAGGAAGATGCGACCGATGACAAGCACCACGACAGACGGCGCAAGCGCACAGGTGATCGACCCGAGCAGGAACAGGATCGCCGCCCCCATCAGCGCCTTGCGCCGGCCGAAACGGAACGACAGGTTCCCCGCGATGATCGACCCCACGGCTGCGGCAGCCATCATGGAGGAGACGATCCATTCCTGCATCTGTGCGGAGGCATGGAATTCATCGCCAATAAATGTCAGCGCCCCGGCGATCACCCCGGTATCAAGGCCGAACATCAACCCGGCAAGGGCCGCCAGCAGACTGACCCCCACGGAACGGGCCAGGAATTCCGATGATCCTGCCCCATCGTCGCGTGTTGCTGGTGCCGGGGGCTGAAGTGACGACATGACAGTTTCCTTATCCGGTTTTTATGCTGAAAGCGCCGGTGGCTTTCATTCTGTCTTGTTATTTGCAACTGTTGTCATTGCTCGAATAATGCCGCGACGTGGGTATCCCCTGGCGGGCATGTCCCGACAGCTTATGGCAAAGGATTAATTTTTCCAGTCACCATCCCGACACGGATGCACACGAACACGCATCCCCCCGGACATTCCCCACGTTATGCCTGCATCACGCATGCAATCCCGCACACCCTGCCATATTGTGATACAAACCGCGTCAAGCCACTCACGATAATAATAATTTTCAGATGTGATGATGTCTCCTTTTCTTGCCGTTACCATTGCCGTCATGGCCATACTCGCCGTGATCGTGCTGATCGGGCGTTGCCGGATCAACCCGTTCATCGTGCTGTTCAGCGTATCGGTGCTGTTGGCGCTGTGCGCGGGCATGCCGCCGCAAAAGGCCATTTCCTCGTTCGAAGAAGGCGCGGGCAAGGTCCTGGGCCATGTCGCCACCGTCATCGCGCTGGGTACGATGCTGGGCAAGATGCTGGCGGAATCAGGCGGTGCGGATCAGATCGCGCTGACCATCACCCGCATTGCGGGCGAACGCCGCGTCAGTTGGGCCATGATGGTCATTGGCCTTCTGGTTGGACTGCCGGTCTTTTTCGAGGTCGGGTTCGTCCTGCTTATCCCGCTGGCCTTCACACTTGCGCGGCGAACACGCACGCCGCTGCTGATGGTGGCGCTGCCGATGGGGGCGGCACTTTCGGTCACGCATGCAATGGTACCGCCCCATCCGGCAACCCTGCTGGCACTGGCGGCCTATCATGCCGATACGGGCCGCACGATCCTGTGGGGTGCCGTGATTGGCACGCCCATCGCGGCACTTGCCGGGCCTGTCTATGCCCGGTTCATCACCCCCCGAATCGGCACAACGAACGAGGCCGCGCTTGCCAGCCAGTTCGTCAATAATGAAGCACCCGCCAACCTGCCGCCCTTCATGACCACGGTCTTTTCGATTCTGTGCCCGGTTATACTGATGCTGGCGGGATCCGTGGCGGATCTCGTGTCGCGGCCGGGTGGCGGCACCAATACGTTCCTGCATTTCATCGGCAATACAGATATCGCGCTGTTGATCGCGACGCTGCTGTCATTTTACGTGCTGGGGGTGGCGCGCGGGTTTTCACGTGCGACGATCCTGAAATTCACCAATGACTGCCTTGCCCCCACCGCCCTGATCATGCTGCTGGTCGGTGCAGGGGGCGGTTTCGGCCGTGAACTGGTCGATAGCGGGATTTCATCGGCCATCACCACACTGGCACTTGGCGCGCATGTGCCGTTGCTGGTGCTGGCATGGCTGTTGGCGGTCGTGGTGCGTGTGGCCACGGGGTCCGCCACCGTGGCCATGAGTACGGCCTCGGGAATCGTGGGGCCAATCCTGTTGCATTCCCATGGCGTGTCACCTGAACTGATGGTGATTGTCACGGGGGCTGGCTCGGTGGCGCTTGGTCCGCTCAACGATGCGGGTTTCTGGCAGATCAAGGAATATCTGGGTCTTACAGTGGGACAGACCATCCGAACATGGTCGGTCGTGGAAACCCTGATCGCTGTACTGGGCCTGCTTTTCACGCTGCTGGCATCGCTGTTCATCTGAAGGGCGCCAACATATCAAATATAAATAATTTTTCAGGCCTGTCGGGAATTATCGTGCATTGGGGGCTGCGCATGATCTGCCCCCCATTCCACCACATTGCGGTGTTCCTGGACGCCGAACCATGCACAAGAGATCCCGATACGCTGTGGCCTGCCCCAACAGACAGGCCATTGCCGGGGGAAGTTCCCGCGATGGGGCATGACCAGACAGGCCCGGACCAAGAGAGTGTTTGAAAACAAATCATTGATAAAAAACAGGGAATTTTTTTTGGGTGCCGCCTTTTGAGCGAAAAAGGCGGCGTCTTCTGAAGCTTTTTAGAAAAAGCTTCACCAAAATTTTTTGTAATTTCAGTATGTTATTGAGACTGCCTTTTCAAACAGTCCCTAAAAACTTTCCTCTTCCTGCCGGTTGGCAGCATGACCGCCTCAATGGATCATAAGGAGTATATGATGCGTCAGGAACTGCATACCCTGCATGCCACGACGCGGGGCAAGGGACTGGTGCCCATTACACGCCCGGTGCTCGACTGGGTTGGGGCCACGGGGATCAGGACCGGCCTGCTGACATTATGGTGTCGGCATACTTCGGCAAGCCTGACGGTGCAGGAAAATGCCGACCCCACGGTGTGCGAGGATATCGCGCGATATTTCGAGGCCCTGGTGCCCGAGGATCCCTCGCGTTACATCCATGATGACGAAGGGCCGGACGACATGCCCGCCCACCTGCGCACCATGCTGACCAATACCCAGCTTTCGTTACCGGTGGCGGACGGGCGGCCCGTACTGGGCACATGGCAGGGCCTGTATTTGTTTGAACACAGGCGCATGGCCCATCGGCGTGAAATCGTGCTGCATCTTATCGGCACCTGACACCCCGACGGGCCATCCCTGCTGGCTGCGTTACGTCAGGTCATGTGCACGCGCCGCCCAGGATGGCGGCATGATGGCTGACATGCTCCTCGATAAAGGACTGAATGAACCAGTAGGAATGGTCATACCCCTTGTGCAGCCGCAGCCTTAGCGCCTGACCTGCCATTGCTGCGGCATCGCGCAGCAGTTCGGGGCGCAGTTGCCCGTGCAGGAACTGGTCTGCTTCCCCCTGGTCGATCAGGATGGTTGTGGGGTGTGTATGCCCTGCCTCCAGCAGCAATGTCGCATCATGGGCCGCCCATGTAGTACGATCGGAACCAAGATAGGTCGAAAACGCCTTTTCCCCCCATGGCACGATGGCTGGATGGACAATCGGGGCAAAGGCAGAGACGGATTTCCACCGCTGCGGCGCGCGCAGGGCATGGACCAACGCGCCATGGCCGCCCATCGAATGCCCCATGATCCCGCGCCGTGCCCCATCCAGCGCGAACAGACGCTCGGTCAGGTGTGGCAGTTCCTCGCCCACATAGGTACCCATGCGATAATGCGCGTTCCATGGCGGACACGTCGCATCAAGGTAGAATCCTGCACCGCTACCAAGGTCATAGGCATCATCTTCCCCCGCGACCCCTGCCCCGCGGGGGGAGGTATCGCTTGCCACAAGGGCGATGCCATGCCGCGCCGCGAAACGGATGATGTTGGACTTGATAAGGAACGTCTCCTCGGTGCAGGTCAGGCCCGCCAGCAGATGAATGACGGGCACACGCCGTGCCATGCTGGCCCCATCGGGCATGAACACGGCGAAACGCGCCTCAAGCCCCAGGGCATGGGATACATGGCTGTAGAATCCCACCCGGCCACCACAACACGCATGTTCTGCACGGATCGTCAGTTCATTGCCGGGATCGGACAGGGTCGTGGCATCCATGGTCAGAATTCGACCACGGTGCGGATGCTTTCGCCGCGCGCCATCATGTCAAACCCCTCGTTAATCCGTTCGAGCGGCAGGCGATGGGTGATGAGATCATCAATGTCGATGCGGTTTTCCATGTACCAATCCACGATCTTTGGCACATCAGTGCGTCCGCGCGCCCCACCAAAGGCCGAACCGATCCAGCGCCGCCCGGTCACAAGCTGGAACGGACGCGTGCTGATTTCCTGCCCCGCACCCGCGACGCCGATAATGGTGGACACCCCCCATCCCCGGTGCGCGCATTCCAGCGCCTGACGCATAAGGGTGGGATTGCCGATACATTCGAACGAATAATCCGCGCCCCCCCCGGTCAGTTCGACCAGATGCCCGACAAGGTCCCCATTGGGGCCAAGGTCGTTGGGGTTGACGAAGTCGGTCATGCCGAATTTGCGGGCGATGGCTTCACGCGCGGGGTTGATGTCCACGCCAATGATCCGGTCGGCCCCAACCATCTTCGCACCCTGAATGACATTCAGACCGATACCGCCAAGCCCGAACACCACGACCGACGCCCCGGCCTCCACCTTGGCGGTGAACAGGACCGCGCCGATACCGGTCGTCACACCGCAACCGATATAGAACACCTTGTCGAACGGAGCATCAGGACGGATCTTCGCCAGCGCGATTTCAGGCAGCACCGTATAGTTCGCAAATGTCGAACACCCCATATAATGATGGATCGGCTGTCCCTTGAATGAAAAGCGCGATGTCCCGTCGGGCATCAGGCCCTTGCCCTGTGTCGTACGGATGGCGGTACACAGGTTGGTCTTGCGCGACAGGCACGATTTACATTCCCGGCATTCAGGGGTGTAGAGCGGAATGACATGGTCGCCCGGCTTCAGGTGGCGCACACCTGGCCCGACCTCAACCACGACGCCTGCGCCCTCATGGCCAAGGATCGCGGGGAACAATCCTTCGGGATCGGCACCGGACAGGGTGTATTTGTCGGTATGGCACAGGCCGGTTGCCTTGATTTCCACCAAGACCTCACCTTCGCGCGGGCCTTCGAGTTGTACGGTCTCGATTTCCAGAGGTTTTCCGGCTTCGAACGCAACGGCTGCCCTGACATCCATGATCTGTAAACCCTTTTACGGTATGATAAAATGACGCGTGACAGAGACGCATAAGGAATGTCCGCCCCCCTCTGCGTCAATGTCGATGGGACAGTGTTACCGTGTGTGGCGGGTATTACAAATTATGCAATCGTGAGGTCAGGGCATTCCCCCCTCCGCCGATATGGTATGTGCAGTAATGCAGTACGGACCTTACGGACCGGATCTTTTTTCATCGACCCCATCATTTTCAGGACATTATCCAGATGATCGTGAACCGCAGGATCGGATTATGGATACTCATGCGCGAAAGCCTGCTGTCCCTCGTGCTGCTTGGTGCGTGGGACGTGGTGGTCGTGGTCATGTTCCAGATCTATCATCAGGACTGGATGGAACAGCCGACTCTGCCGATCTCGCTGATCGGTTCCGCGCTGGTCCTGTTCATGAGCTTTCGCAACAATACCGCCTATAACCGCTGGTGGGAGGCACGCACCCTGTGGGGGGCCGTAACCAACAACAGCCGCTCCTTCGCACGGCAGGTCGGGACGATCCTGCAGGGCAGCCCTGATCTTGCGCGCGCGATGGCGGCCTATCCGCATGCACTGCGCGGCGCGCTGGGGCGCACCGACACGATGGAGGATATCAGGCGCCTCCTGCCCGCCGAGATGCAGAACGGAATCGCCGGCCATGCCAACATCCCGGCGGCGATCCTGTTCCAGATCGGGCTGGGTGTTGACGCGCGCGCGCGGGCATTGGGCATTGATGGCGCCCTACATGGGCAGATCGACCGGATTCTGTCGGACATGAGCAATGCGCAGGGCGGGCTGGAGCGTATTCGCAACACGCCCCTGGCGATCCAGTTTTCCGTGCTGCCCAAACTGGTGGCGACGGTGTTCTGCATCATCCTGCCGCTGTCGATGGTGCAGACACTGGGCTGGATCACGCCGCTGGGGTCCTCGCTGGTGGGGCTGCTGTTCGTGGCGCTGGACAAGATTGGCAGCGACCTGCAGGAACCATTTGCCTCCACCCCGCACGGCATGCCGATGCGCACGATGGCGCGCACCATCGAAATCGACCTGCTGCAATCATGTGGACAGACCGCCCCCCCCGCCCTGGTCCCGGTGCGGGGCGTGCAGAACTGAAACATTCGGCGGCGTTACCATGGCTTTCGATCAGGTCAAGACATATGGGGAAATTTATGTTATATGACATGTCATGAGCATGTTCAGAACGACCCCGAAGGGCAGTGTGACCGATGCGATGGCGCGGACCGCCGCAGCAGTGACCGCCGCCGAAGCCAAGAGCAGCAAGCCGGAAAAGGACGAAGACCCGTTCCGCGAAGGTGACGCCATCGTCTATGCGGCGCATGGCGTGGGGCGGGTTGACCGGATCGGCATTGACGAAATCGCGGGCACAAAACTGGAAATGATCCAGATTTCGTTCCCCGGCAACCAGATGACGTTGCGCATCCCCCTGTCCAAGGCCCGCAAGTCCGGCCTGCGCAAGATCGTCTCGCGCGAGATCGTGGACAAGGCCATGGCCATCATCAAGGGCAAGCCCCATGTCAGCCGTGGCATGTGGGCACGTCGTGCCGTTGCGTATCAGGAAAAGATCAATTCGGGCGACCTGGTCCAGATCGCAGAGGTCCTGCGTGACCTGCGTCGCAATGTCGACAGCCTCGACGGCAGCTTCAGCGAGCGCAAGCTGTTCGAAGCCGCGCAGGAACGTTTCGTGGCAGAGGTCGCGGTGCTGGAAGGCAAGGAACCCGCCATTGTGCTGGAAACGCTGACCGCTGTCATGAAGGCCGCCTGACCCTCTTCCCTCCCCATCCCTGACACGTCTTCCCCGCCTGCCAGACCCCACGTCTGGCAGGCTTTTTCATACCCTGCGAAGCATAAGCGAGCCTGTTTCAAACAGATGCACCGTGCGCCAATCCTGGGGAAAGGGCATGGGGATGATCGTCGCCTTATCGCCGGTCTGTCGTGGGATTTTTCTCAGTAATTGAACTGATAAAGAAGCCCGATGCTGCTGCCCGGATCATTTTCGGGTGTTGTAAAGCCGGTCACATTCCCACCTGTCCCGACCGTTGTGTTGATCTTGAGACGTTTTGTCAGGTCCACCTGGACCTGTGCCTGCGTGCCGGAACCGGACGTGGCCTGCTTTGCCCCGACATAAACACCACGCATGACGTATTTTCCGGCTTCGATGCTGCCGGTATCATTGCCGCCCGAACCATTGGACGAACTGCTCATCTGCAGGCGATCGAGATGCAGGGTCTTGCGCACGATACCAAGCGGATCAAAGGCAGAGCCACCACTGATGGTGGCGATGGCCGATGCGATTTCCGCCATCTGTGTCGGGGATAGGGATTGTGAATCCGTCCCGAACAGCAGGATCGCAAGGATCTGGTCCTGTGACAGTGGCGGGGTGGAAGAGAACGTGATCTTGGGCGCGCTGGCATATCCCCCGACATTCAGGCGTGCCGTCCCTTCGTTGGTGCTGCGCTCCGCCACGAAATCAAGGCTCGGGTCGATGGCGTGGGTGACACCAATACCGTCAAAGCCGACCTTGCCCTTGCTGAAATTAAGGGAAATCCCCCCCAGGGCGAAGGTGCCCTTGGCCATGGAAAATGACCCCGTCACGATGGGGGTGTCACTGGTCCCGCCCAGATGCAGATTACCGTGCATTTCGGTATTCAGCCCGTGTCCACGCACAAAAAACTGTCCCGGCGAACGTAGGCCAAGGTCAAGGCCGATGACCAGCGGGGATGTGGGCTGCTGCGCGACGGTCGCTGCGTCTTCGGGACGGATGACGTCGAGATGGGCAACCGATGTCGGCAGTGAATCGGGAATATTCACATCAACCCGCGAAAGGGTGATGTCCCCCCCCGCATTGATGCGTGATGCAAGCTGTCCCTTGATGTTCAGGTTGGCATCAAGGGTCGCGGTGATAAGGTCACTGGCCAGTGGCCGGGCATTGCGCGCGGTGACGGTCAGGTCGATCGGGTGTCCGGGTTCGAATATCCCATAGGACCCGGCAGCCGTGATGGTTCCCTTGCCCGCACCGGCGCTGAGGGACTGGATGACCAGCCGGTTTCCCTGGGCCAGCACGCTGCCCCGGATCGCCGAAAGCTGCACGCCCTGCGCATAATCGTGGAAAGTGCCATCCGCAAGGTCGAGCGTCCCGGAAACAAGCGGAACCTTTGGCGTACCGCGCACATCCACATTCATCCGCACCACGCCCCCAGCCTGCCGCGCCTGTGCGCCAAGATAGGCATTCGCGGCCGCAAGGTCGATTGAACCCGCGGCATGCAGCGACAGCGCACCATTCAGACCTGTCGGTGCGTTCCCCTGCACATTCAGGCTGACCTGCTTTCCGGCGTTCAGGCTGGCGTCCACACGGGCCACCGTTCCGTTCAGGACGGCTGTTGCATCAAGGTTGGCTGCGGCGAGGGAGGATGTGTAATCCGTATGATATTTCAGCCCATCCGCGCGAATTGTGATCCGCCCCCCCGGCCGCGCCAACGTCCCGGTCAGGCGCGCCTGGGCCGAAATATCCCCTTCGGCGCGTAATGATGGCATCAGCGGCCGCAAAAGCGCGGGGGTGATGTGCGTCAGGTCCGCCTTGAGGTCCAGCCCCGGCCGGAGCGATCCGGCAATATCGATACTGGCGGCCTGTCCCTGCGGCGGTGTCAGGGTCGCACGCACATGTTCCACCCCCATCGCCGCGCCATAGCTGACGGTGGCGGGGGCAAGCAGTTGCAACCGTTCGCCACGTGCCTCCGCCGTCAGGGTGCGGGCCGTGGCCTTGTGCCCCGCAATATCAAGCAGCAGCACAGTATCCAGCGCCGCTGGCCCCACTTGCGGTGTGGACAGGCGTGATGTCGCACTGACCAGCAGGGCATTCAGCGGACCCCTGGCCGTGACATGTGCATTGGCATGGATGTCATTGACATCGGCATCGTCAATTTTCAGGTCCAGATCCGTATGGGGCGCATCCACCGGGTCACGGATCGTACCGCCAAGCTGGAGCCGCCGGATATTCGCCCACGGGGAACCGATGGCGCCATCAAGGTTGAGGGACACGACAGGCGGTGTCGCGCCAATGCGCGCCGTTGTGTGGATACCGGCGGCAACATGTCCCGTGATGTCATGACCCAGCAGGTCACGCCAGTCGGCAAGCCGCGTCATATGGATATCCATCGTTCCCGAAGGCACCATATGCCCATGCGGCAGGGCCATATCCGCCTGCCCCGACAGGCTTTTCCATGACAGTTGCCCAAGGCGGAGATGCCGTGTCCCGTCCGTCCCCGTTACAAGCGACGCGGCAAGGGCGACCGGTGCACGATCCAGCGTTCCCTTGATGGTGGCCTCCCCTTCGCGCACTGCGGGCAGGTGACGGAAATTCAGATCGGTCATCAGCTGGCCGGGCTGAATCTGTGGTGTCCCGATCTGTGTTTGCGCATGCACGGTCGCGGTCAGGTCATCGACCGCCCCCTTTGCCGTCAGCGTCACGCTGGTCTGCCCACGCAACGACGGGGCAAGCTTTTGCAGGTCCAGAAGCTCCAGTCGCGCCGTCATGTCCACCTGCGTGGGCGATGACAGCGTGACGGTGGCATCACCTGCATCCAGGTGCAGGGTCTGCCCGTCCACCTTCAGGTCCTGCACATGCACGATGCGCGGTGAACCATCGGCGGGGGGCATGCTTGCACTGAGCTGCACATGACCCGCCCTGCCGATCAGGCCGACAGCCTGTGCCTGCCCCCCCGTGATCGCCACCTGACCATCCAGCGCAACCCGTCCTGCCGTCCGTGCATCCGGGATGTCAAAATTGGCATGCAGGTACGTATTACCCTCCAGCCGGGTGGAGGCCAGCGCGGCAAACGGGGCAAGTCGCGGCAGGTCAAGCGTGACGTCGCCCTGACGGGGGGCCGTGGTGCGTATGTGCCCATTCACCTGCAACAGGTCATGATGCACGGTAATGTCGGCGGGGGCACCTTGCGCGTCCGGCCGCCATGACACGTCGATCGCCACCGGTTGCGCCGCGAAAAGGGTGGGATGCGCACCTGGTATCCGCAACCCGTCGATATCAGCATGTATATTTATGGCGTCATTCGCGCTCCGCCCCGACAGACCGCTGAAGACAGCATGCAGGGTATTAAGGCCCGCCCCCCCCTGATTCAGTTGCCCGATATCAAGGGTGCCATGACCGGTGGGCCGCTCCATCGTTCCGCCAAGCTCGCTTCGCAGCGCAATCGACTGCCATCCGGTATCCGGTCCCAGCATCATGGCCGGGGCCTCCAGACTGGCGCGCAACTGCATCGCATGGTGAACCAGCCCGACGCGTCCGTCGATATGCGCCTGCGCCGCACCAGCCTGTATGGCCACCGCCAGCGTGCTCTGGTCACGCGGGCCGCTGACATGCATGTCGAGGTTGAGCGGCGCCAGCATCGGCAGGCCGCTTAATGTGCCAAGGAAACCGTTCTTTTCCTCATGCGCATGGACATCCAGCGCCAGCGTCCCGCGCCCCAGTTGCGTGCGGACCGACACTGTCCCCGGCTGGTCCAGGCGCTGTACCTGCAGGTTGATGTCAGCGGCCGGCAATGTCGCAACCGATATGCCATTGAGGACCGGCGCGATATCCGCCAGACGCGCATGCCCGTCAAGGCTGAAGGTCGCGGGCAGGCGTGCAAGCGGCGCGCCCACATCAATGCGGGCGATATGGGCATGGCGGATATCCACGCTCATATGCACGTTGTCACTGCTGTCCTTGGACGGGGGCGACGGATGCGCCGGGTCTTCCTCGCTCAGGCGCGGGATGGAAAGGCGTGCGATGGAAATGTCGTCCACCACGGCCCGACGCAACAGCAGCCGTGTGGGGGACCAGTCCAGCGCCAGATCGTCAATCGCAAGCCATGTGCCACGGTAATCGTTGAGTTCCAGATGCGCGATCCGCAATGAATCAGGAAACCGCCCCGACAGTCCCGTCATCCGAACGCTGCCGCCGGTAAGGCCGGGCAGGCGGCGTTCGATCTCATGACGGCCCATCCCCGTGTTCGCCCCCACCAGGATCAGCATGAACGCCAGCAGCACCAGCCCCAGCGGAACGCCAAGGACAAGTCCCCCAATCTTCAGCAGGGTCTTCCACAATGCAGGGCGGGCCGGATTTTGCGTCTCGTTCATCAGAACGTTTCCCCCAGCCCGACATACAGTTCCCATTTATCGCCACGTCGCGGGCGGTTTAGCGGAACGGCAATATCCAGCCGCACGGGACCGATGGGCGTATAATAACGCGCCCCCGCCCCCGCCCCGGCACGCAATGTTCCCTTGAACGGCGTGCTGCCATCAGAAACCTGCCCCGCGTCGATGAAGCCAACGGCGCCGAATTTCTGCAAGATACGCTGCCGATATTCAAAAGACCCCGCATCCATCGATGTCCCGCCAATGGCATAGCGGCTGTTGGCGAACTGCGGCCCGACCCCCTGATAACGGTATCCACGCACGGTCGCACTGCCACCGGCATAAAGCCGCTGGTCAGGGGGAATGGCATAGGTGGACGCCCCTTCCACATTGCCGATCGTCCCGCGTACGGCCAGCACGCTGCGCCCCTTTCGCGCAAGGCCAAGATTCGCAAGGTCGAAATAGGTCGAAACCGTCGCCTGCATGATCATGAAGAACGATGTACGATCCTCCAGCGATGCCGAAGGCGTGACATTCATGCTGACACGCACGCCGTGGGTCGCAGGCGTGATGGGATTATCCACACCCGTTCCGTCATAGGTCGCGCTTAACGGCAGGGAGACGATGAAATAATTATGCGTCTGTGACATCTGGTCGATGCGTTCTTGCTCCACCTCACCGCCAAAGGCGACGTTCCAGTGGGAACTGATGCGGCGTACGATCCCGGCGCGAGCCAGGATCGCAGTCTGCCGATAGGAATACAGAAGCTGGCGGATACCCTCGATCCGGGCGCTGAGATTCTGGTTACGCGACCCGAAATCAGGCTTCATCAGATCCGCATACAGGTCATAGCCCAACCCCTGTTCAGCCGAACCGCCCAACCCGGTGGCCAGTGCCGTCAGGCGCAGGCGCTCGGCATTGCCAAACAGGTTGCGGTGCGTCCACGACACACCGGCACGCCCGCCAAGGTCGGTGGAATAGCCCCCTTCGACACCCACGCTATGCCGCTTCGATTCCGCAAAGCTGAAGTCCAGCGGCAATGTCCCGTCGGACGCCAGTTGCTGATCATGATGGACCTGCACATCGGAAAATACCCCCATTGATGACAGGCCCTGACGCGCCGCCTCAATGCGGGAAGGCTGGTACAACTCCCCCGGGGCAATGGTCAGGCGCCGCACGACATAGGCGGGATGGGTGCGACGCAGGCCGCCAAAACTGAAGGCACCAAGATTGACAACCGGCCCGCGCGTCACCGTAAAGGCAACGTCGATCGTACGCGTCTGTGGCCGCAGCCACGCCTGCGGCGTGCTGACATCGGCCAGTGCATATCCCTCTTCGGCAAGGGTCGTCTGAAGCTGGGAACCGGCCTTGAGGATATTGGCCGCGATCGCGGGATCGCCGGTCCTGATGCCCAGGGATTCGGTTTCGTGGGCATCAAGCTTGACAGGTGGCTTGCCCTTTGCCGGGACAATGCTGATGGAACCGATCCGGAACTGTGGCCCCTTGGTGATGGAAACGGTGATTTCCATCTTCTGGCTGGCCGGGATGGCCTGCATCCATTCAGGCAGGTCAGGATCGTGCCCGTCCTGCGGGTTGGTGGCCCCGTTCTTGGACGCAATCGCCGCCTGGATCACAATGGTCGGCGCGTAATACCCGAAACTTTCGAGTGCGCTGCGGATGCGGGCGTAATCATTGTGAATCCGGCCCACAAGGGCAAAAGGACTGACGGTATGTGTCTTCTGCAGTCCCAGCAGATCGGAAGAGGCATGCACGGCGGTATCAAGGTCGGCATTCCCCGTGGGACGGATGACCGTGACATAGGGTTGCGGGTCCGCCGCACGCGCAGGCGTAACACCCCCCGCAAGCGCAGCCACGCACAGCGCCATTGCAGGCAGCCGCGCAGGCGCCCACCACTGTGGTCTATTGGAAAATGTCCCGTTTTCAGCGGGTACGGGCAATGCATGCCATGTCGTCGGAAAGTGACGAAAAAACGTCAAGTCGTCCCCATTCGCACTTCTGTCATCCATCCACCTGCCATGGGCATGTTAAGCACGAACTCTGCGCATGGCGATAATGGAAAATCCCTCTCATGGGGTGTCTGGCACTGCGGCACCGCATATTCCAACCCATATTTTCACCGGCGACCTCACATAGAGGACTGATTAAGGGATAAATATGGTCAGAAGGTGAATATGTCCGCACCCGACCGACACGCCGCCCGCCATAATAAAGATGGGATGGCAACATGCACCGGTCATGCACCGGCATCGCATGACATTTTGCGATATGTCGTCCGATGCCCAGTTCCCGGCCCTTTTTCCCCGTGCCATCCCCGCCCAGGCCCTGCGATGCCTGTGGCGTCGGCATGGGCGCCGGGCGGGGCGATGCCAAAACTGTCCTTGACAAAACCCCCGCGTCATCCGCCATGATCGCATTACAGGATATATTTTGAATCGGTCATCCCATCGGGGGATAATGTCACGATATGGGTCCTTTATCCTTTATGACATGTGGTTTCGGGTCTTGACCATCCGCGCGACACACACGATGTGTTTGCGCCGCCTCGCGGGATTGTCCCGCCCGATGTCAAGGAACCCGTTTGCGTGAATGATATGACCCCCCTTCCCTGCGCCTCCACCGTGCGCTCCGGCAAGCAGGCACGCGGATTGCATGTCATTACGTGGGGCTGCCAGATGAACGTATATGACAGCGAACGGATGACCGATGTCCTGCGCCCATTGGGATACGAGGCGGTTGACGCCCCGGATCGCGCCGACATGATCATCCTCAATACCTGCCATATCCGTGATCGCGCCGCAGAAAAAGTCTTCTCGGAACTTGGGCGGCTGCGTCTGGTGAAAGAAGCCCGCGCACAGGCCGGACAGCAGACCGTCCTTGCCGTCGCAGGGTGTGTGGCGCAGGCCGAGGGACGCGAAATCCTGGCGCGCGCGCCCTATGTCGATATCGTGCTGGGGCCACAGACCTATCATCGCCTGCCCGAAATGGTGGCCCGCGCCGCCCGCGCCGCCGGGGCCGTGATCGAAACCGATTTCCCGGTGGAACAGAAATTCGACTTCCTGCCCCCCGAACGCGAGGTACCGGCTGGCGGGGCCGCGTTCCTGACGATTCAGGAAGGATGTGATAAATTCTGCTCCTTCTGCGTGGTGCCCTATACCCGTGGCGCAGAGGCCAGCCGCCCCGTGGCGGCAATCATGGACGAGGCACGGCGGCTGGTGGCGCATGGCGTGCGCGAAATCACGCTGCTGGGCCAGAACGTCAATGCCTATCACGGTGATGGCCCGGACGGGACGACATGGGGGCTGGCGCGGCTGACGGCGGAACTTGCAGGTCAGGTTGGGGTCGAACGCATCCGATATACCACGTCGCATCCGCGTGATATGGATGACGGCCTGGTTGCCGCCCATCGTGAACAGCCCGCCCTGATGCCGTTCCTGCACCTGCCGGTGCAATCAGGGTCGGACCGTGTGCTTGCTGCGATGAACCGGGGGCACACGGCACAGGAATATCGCGACCTTGTGGCGCGCCTGCGCACCGCGCGACCCGACCTTGCGCTGTCGTCGGATTTCATTGTCGGCCATCCCGGCGAAACCGACGAGGATTTTGAACAGACAATGCAACTGATCCGCGACATCGGCTTTGCCCAGGCATATTCGTTCAAATACTCGCCCCGTCCGGGAACCCCGGCATCCAATGCCGGCGCGCAGGTGCCCGAAGACGTGAAGGATGCGAGGTTGCAGAGGTTGCAGGCGTTGCTGCGTGAACAGCAAGACGCCTTCAACGCGGCCAGCGTGGGACAGCGCGTGGATGTGCTGTTTACCGGCCGTGGGCGCAAACCGGGGCAGATTTCGGGCAAAAGCCCGTATCTGCAGGCCGTACATGTCGAAGGCCCCGACAGCCTGATCGGACAGGTGGCCGAGGTCGATATCGTGAAGCTGCACACCAATTCGCTGGGTGGTGTGCTGACAGGGGAGACAGACAGGGTTTGAGAGAACACGCGGCATCCATGATCCCGTCCCGCCGCCCCGGGGGCGGTCGGCATCCGTCCGTCACCGGCAGGCCACCCGCCGCGGCAGTGGCCCATACCGTGACGATGCAGTTCGACGACAACCCCCTGCTGGCGCAGTTGGTGGGGGACCATGACCGCCATCTCCTCCACCTTGAACGTGGGTTCGATGTCCGGCTGTCATGTCGGGGCAACAGGATCGCCATTACCGGAAGCCCCGAACGGGTTGCCGTGACGCAATCCGCACTCACGTCGCTTTACCGCAGGCTGCAAGGTGGACACCCCCTTGATAGCGGCGAGGTGGATGCCGCAATCCGCATGTCCGCCCAGCTTTTTTCCGCCCCGGAAACATCGCAGGACCCGCGCCCCATGACCGCAGCCCCCCCCTTTGCACGACCAGATACGACAGCCGCGCGCGCGCCGGAACTTCCCTCCATCATGACGCGCCGCGGCGCGATCGCGCCGCGTTCTGCCGGTCAGGCACGCTATATGGACATGCTGGCACGGCAGGAAATGGTCTTTGGCATCGGTCCGGCCGGCACGGGCAAGACCTACCTTGCCGTGGCGCAGGCCGTCGCCATGCTTCAGGCCGGGCTGGTGGATCGTATCGTCCTGTCGCGTCCCGCCGTGGAGGCGGGGGAACGGCTTGGCTTCCTGCCTGGCGACATGAAGGACAAGATCGACCCCTACCTCCGCCCGCTTTATGACGCGCTGCATGACATGATGCCGGGCGACCAGGTGGTGCGGCGCATGGCGACAGGGGAAATCGAGGTCGCCCCCCTCGCCTTCATGCGGGGGCGTACGCTAGCCCACAGCTTTGTGATCCTTGATGAAGCGCAAAATACGACATCTGCACAGATGAAGATGTTCCTGACCCGCATGGGCGCAGGCACACGCATGGTCATTACCGGGGACCTGAGCCAGGTTGACCTGCCACGTGGGGTCACATCCGGCCTGCGGGAAGCGGTCGAGACCCTCGAAGGGTTGCCCGGAATCGCCATGACACGGTTTGAATCGCGTGACGTAGTGCGTCATCCGCTGGTTGCGCGTATAGTGGATGCATACGATCAGCGTGCCGAGGCCAGCAGGGAAGCCACGCGCACCAGATCGCGGCAGGAGAACAATGGAACCGCGAAGTAGAACATGCCCCGTCCCGTCGGTGGATGGGGCGCATGAAGATACCACGCCGGCCGGTCAGGATGACGGGCCGGTTCCACAACCTCCCTTCGGGGACGACATTGATGTCAGCATTACCGAGCGTCGATGGCATAGGGCAATGCCCAACCCGGCGCGCGAGGTGCAACGCGCGGTACGCGCCGCGATGCGTGAACTGGATGTATCCGGGGCGGTCACGGTCGTGCTGGCCGATGACCTGACGGTCCGGCGGCTGAACCATCTTCACCGCGGCAGGAACAGGCCAACCAATGTCCTGACATTCGAATATGCCCCTGCCGATTATGCCCCCACCGATTCGGGGTCTGGCATCTGGCTGTGGGGCGGGGACATCATCCTCGCCTTCGCCACGGTCGAGCGCGAGGCACGCGCGGCGGGACGTTCGGTGCGCAACCACATGATGCACCTGCTGGTGCATGGCGTGCTGCATCTGTCGGGATATGACCATCACCACGCGGGTGACGCGCGCGCCATGGAAATGGAGGAATCGCGCATCCTGGGGCGCATGGGAATCCCCAACCCGTGGAAACACCGCGGCGGACGTGAAGGCGGGGCAGCACAATGAGCCGCCCTCCTTCCGCTGCGGAACCCGGTTCGACCACCCCGCCCCCCCGGGGGCGGGGTTTCCTGTCGCTGTTCGGGCGGCGCCGCAACAGCGATCAGGGTTTGCGGCATTCGATCGCCGCATTGGTCAAGGAAGCGGACGCCGCGGCCGACGACACGACGGATTCCACACCTTCGGAACTGGACCGGCAGGAACGCGCACTTTTGGCCAATGTCCTGCGCCTGCGCGGTATTACCGCCGATGACGTGATGATCCCACGCGCCGATATCGTGGCCATGCCCGCCTCCATCAGTCTGGATGAGGCACTGGCGATGATGCGGCGTGAAAACCATTCACGCATGCCGGTCTATCGCGATCAGCTCGATGACATCGTGGGCATGATCCATGTAAAGGATCTCATCGCCTATCTTGGCACCAGCGAGGCCTTCAGCATCGAACCCCTGCTGCGCCAGCCCCTCATGGTCGCGCCACAGCTTCCGGTGCTGGACCTGCTGTTACAGATGCGCCTGCGCCATGTGCATCTCGCGCTTGTGATCGACGAATATGGCGGGATCGACGGGCTTGTCACCATCGAGGACCTGATCGAAACCATCGTGGGCGACATTTCCGACGAACATGATGAACCCACGGTGGCGATGCTGCAGGAACGCAATGACGGCACGTTCGACGTCGATGCGCGCCTGCCCATCGCACAGTTCGAACTGCGCACGGGACCGATCCTGACGCAGGATGAACGCGAAGCGGAAATCGAAACGGTGGGTGGGCTGGTCTTCCGCCTTGCGGGTCATGTACCCACCCGAGGCGAGGTCGTGACACATGAAAGCGGTACCGTGTTCCGCATCCTTGACGCCGACGCCCGCCATATCCGCAAACTGCGCGTCCGGCCCGTCGCCGATCCCCAGGCGCCCCCCACGGCCGAGGCGCAGAAGTAAGGCCAACCATCTGGCTGCATGACCTGAGCCAATGATACAAGGCCAGTGATACAAGGCCAGTGATGCCCGGCATGGTGGTCCCCACACGCCCCGGCATGACCATGCGTCATTGGCCTTGACGCATCCGGCCTTTGACAGTTCTTTGCGATATCACGATGCGTTTTCTTAACCGGAGGTCCCCTGCAATGCTTATTACACGTCGTACACTGCTTGCTTCCGCCGCGCCTGCCCTGCTGCTGGGCGCCGGAATGGCGTCGGGCGCGCGGGCGCAGGCGGCCGACCCGCGCCTTGCCATCCGCGCGCTGGGCAATCCGTCGGCAAAGGTGCATGTGGAGGAATGGTTTTCCCTGACATGCACCCACTGCGCGCGCTTTTCTGAAGAAGTGTTCCCAGAGGTACGCAGCAAGCTGATTGATACGGGCAAGGTCTATTATATCTTCCGTGATTTCCCGCTGGATCAGGTTGCACTTTCGGCGGCGATGATCGCGCGTTCCCTGCCCGGCGACCGGTACGAGGCGTTCGTGCTCGCCCTGCTCGCCAGTCAGGATCGCTGGGCATTTGGCAAGGATGTCAACCCGCAGGACGAACTGCGCAAGATGGCGGCGTTGGCGGGAATGTCTGCGGACCTGTTCCAGCAGACGCTGGCCGATGACAAGCTGCGTCACGCCATCATGGATGAAGAGGACCGTGCCCAGGCCCAGTACAAGATCGACGGCACCCCGACATTCCGGTTCAATGACAAGGAACAGGTCTCGCAGGAACTGACGTATGAGCAGTTCGCCCAGAAGGTCGAATCCCTTTCCTGATTTCCCAAGGCAGCCGGTTTCTTCATGACAGCACGTTTCGCCCGCCTTCGCATCGCCGGGTTCAAAAGCTTTGCCGACCCGGCCTCCATCGAAATCCTGCCGGGCCTGACGGGAATTGTCGGGCCGAATGGCTGTGGCAAATCGAACGTGGTGGAGGCCCTGCGCTGGACCATGGGGGAAACCTCCGCGCGGTCCCTGCGCGGGGGCGAAATGGATGACCTGATTTTCGCAGGCACCGCCGCACGCCCCGCACGCAACACGGCCGAGGTCACATTGTCACTGGAAGGTACGGCGGATGTCGCCCCGCCCCCGTTCCAGGGACAGGATGAACTGCAGGTCGTGCGACGCGCAGAACGCGGCGCGGGTAGCGGATATCGCATCAATGGCAAGTCCATGCGCGCACGCGACGTGCAGACCCTGTTCGCCGATCTGGCGTCGGGGGCGCGGTCATCCGCAATGGTCAGTCAGGGGCGTGTCTCTGCTCTGGTCAACGCACGTCCCGAGGAACGACGCAGCATCCTGGAGGAAGCGGCAGGCATTACCGGCCTGCATGGACGGCGGCATGAAGCGGAACTGAAATTACGCGCAACCGAGGCCAACCTCGAACGTGCAGAGGATCTCCGCCTTCAGCTTGAGGCGCGATTGGGCGACCTGCAGGCACAGGCAACGCAGGCGGCCCGGTACCGTGAACTGTCGCAGGGGTTACGCGAAAGCGAAGTGACGTTGCTGGCGCTGCTGCATGCCCGCGCACGCAACGCGGTGGCGCAGGCCCGCGAAAACCTCCACACCACGCGTCACGCGCTGCTTGCGGCGGAACAGGCGGCAGAAGACGCGACCATTGCACAGTTCGAGGCGACACAGGCCCTGCCCGGTTTGCGCACGCAGGCCGACACCCAGCGCAGCCAGCTTGAACGGCATCGCGTTATGGCGGAAAATATCGCGGCAGAGGTCGCGCGCGCCAATGCCGCCGTGGCAGAGGCGCAGGCCCGCCTTGAACAATGCCAGCAGGACCATGAAGCCGCCCTTGCGCGACAGGGGGATGCGCGGACCATGCTGGAACGTCTGGAGGCAGAGCGCGCAGAGGCGCAGGCCGCCCTTGACGCCCTGCCGGGACGTCAGGCGCAGGCCCGCGACGAGCTTGCCACCTTACAGACGCAGGTGCGCGAACAGGCCGGGGCCCTGGAGCAGGCCAGTGTGGCCGCACGCGAAGCGCAGTTGCGCTTTGCCCAGATGGAAGAAGCCCGCATCGCGGCAAGTGAACGTCAGGCCCACCTGCAGGCCCGGCATGACGAGATCACGGCGGAGGTTACGCGCCTGCGCACGGAAATGCCCGGCACGGAGGCGCTTGCGGCACTTGACCACGTTGTGGAGGCCGCGACACAGGCCGCGCATGACGCCCGCGTTGAACTGGAAACCGCGACACAGCTTCAATCGGATTGCGTGCTCAAGGCGAATATCGCACGCAACGAGGCCGCGCAAACCCGCCGACAGCATGAACAGGCCGCCCAGGAACTGGCCCAGGCAGCCGCACGGCTGGAAACCCTGCACCGTGACCATGCCGCTCTGGCCCAGCGGGAGGTTGAGGCGCGCGAACTGCTGGTGGCGCAGGACCATCTGGAACAGTTGCGCGACAGTGTCGCAACGGCTGAGGCCGCCTTTGTCGCCGCGCGTGAGGCACTGGAACGCGCCGAAATCGTCCGTACCGAACTGACCGCAACGGAAATGGAAGTCCGCGCCCGGGTCGAACAGGCCGCATCGCGACGTGGCGCGTTGGAACAGGCGACACGTGCCGCACGTTCCGCCTGCGCGCGGGCGGCCGCACAACTGGCGTCGCTGGCGGAAGAAACGGCACGGATCGAGCAAAATGCCCTTCCACCGGGTAAGCTGGATGGCGCCATCGCAGCCCGCAAGGCCGCAGAACAGGCCCATGCCAGCGCCGAAGACGACCTGCGGACAGCGGAACAGCAGATTGCCCAATGCCGCACACACAGCGAAACACAGGCACGACGCCTGAACGAACTTAGCGCCACCGTAACCGGCATGGAGGCCGAAGCGGACGGCCTGGCCAAGGCTCTTGCGGCGGATGGGGAGGTTCAGGACGGCGATGCCCCGGATATCGCCACGCTGTTACATATTCCCGAAGGGCTGGAAACGGCCCTTGCCGTAGTGCTGTCAGAAGGGCTGGAGGCATCGGTTTCATCTGCGGCGGCACGGCAGTGGCGTGACCTGCCCGTGCTGGAGGCACCGGCCTTTCCCGATGGGGACATCCGCCCCCTGTCCGGCCTGATTAACGCGCCCGGCGCATTGGCGCGTGTGCTGGCATTTGCCGGGCTGCTTGATGACGGGGCGGATGGGGACAGCCTGCAACGCCAGCTTGCGCCGGGGCAGTGCCTTGTGACACGTGACGGGGCATTGTGGCGGTGGGATGGCTATCGGCTTGCCGGGAACCTGCCCAGTCGCGCGGCCCTGAAGCTGCGCCAGATCAATCGGCTGCGCGATATTCGCGCGGAACTCGACCGTCTGCGGGCGGAGGTCCCGGAACGCAGGCAGGCTGCCGATGATGCGCGCATCGCGCTGGAAGCAGCCACGACAGCTATGAAGGAAACCCGCGCCCGGCGCGCCGGTGTTGAGGAGCAGCTTGGCTTGCTGCGGCGGCAGGAAGCGGAACTCGGGCGGCAGGATGCGGCGGTGCGCACGCGCCTTGATACGATTGCCGTGCAACTTGAGGCGGCGCGCGCCGCCGATGCCGAGGCACGGCAGACGCTGGAAACCGCACAGCAGGAAGAAGCCGCAGAACCGGCGCCCGCCCTGTTGCAAGCCGAGCTTGAACGCGCATCGGCGGCGGCACTCGTGGCTCGGCAGGACGAAGGACAGGCGCGGCAGGCCCGGCAGGCGGCGCAGGTGGCGCATGACGCCGCGCAGCGCAGCCTGAATGAAGCCACCAATCGCCATGGCGAGGCAGAGACACGCCTTCAGGCAATCATGCCCGCCCTCGCCCGTATGGCGCAGGATCTTGCGCAGGCCCAGCAGGACCATGCACGCGCACAGGCATATCAGGCTTCGCTCCCTCCCGCAGAGCAGGCTACGGCCACGCTTGATATGGCGGAACAGGCTGCAAAAGCGGCGGCGCAACGACTGTCCACCGCGCAGGACAATCGCGGCGCGACGCAGGCGACCCTTGATGAGGCGACACAGACCCGGACCGAGGCCGGAAACCGCCAGCACGAAATACGCAGTATCCTCGATGCGCAGGAACCGCGCCTTGACGACATCAGGCGCGAACTCGCCACCGTCTCCGAAAACTGCGCACGGATTGTCACGGAGCAGGCGGCCCTGCCGGACCCCGAACTTCTGGCCCGGGACCTTGAGGCCCTGCGCGAAAACCATGCCGCGACGCGGGGGATGGAACAGGACGTGCGTGACCTGCTCGGGCGGATCGATAACGAGCATGAGGCACTGACCCAACGCATTGCTGGGGCACTTGCCGCCATGGGGGAATGGCGCGACCGCGTTGAGGGGACACAGCGCGATGTGGACGCGACCCACGACCGCCTGCGGATCGCCCACGAAGACCATGGGCGCATCGCCCTGCAACCCGAAGAGATCACATCACGCAGCGAGGCCATTTCCACCGACCTGTCCGCAGCGGAAGGACGCTACAACCAATCGGCCGAAGCCCTGAAAACGGCGGAAACCACACTGTCCACGGCGCAGGATGCACGCGAAAAGGCGGATGCCGCAATGATCCGCATGCGTGAGGACGTCCTGCGTGCCGAAGGCAAGCAGGAGCAGGCCGAAGCCATCCTTGCGCAGTTGATGGCGGAATCACAGCCGCCCGCCGGTATCGTGCCAACGGACCTGAGCGAGGCAGCCGAGGCCGGGTTACGCCGCAAGGTCGGCCGTCTGGCCCGCCAGCGTGAAGAACTTGGCCCTGTAAACCTGCGTGCGGAAATCGAAGCCAATGAGGCGGGAGAGCAGATCAACACGATCATGACCGAACGCACGGAGCTTGAATCCGCCATTGCCCGGTTGCGTGGGACGATCGGCAATCTCAACCGCGAGGGCCGCGAACGGCTGATGGCGGTCTTTTCACAGATCGACCAGCATTTCCAATCGCTGTTCACGCGGATGTTCAATGGCGGGCGCGCCCATCTGGGCATGGTCGGCAATGACGATCCCCTGCAGGCCGGGCTGGAAATCTATGCCCAGCCGCCCGGCAAGAAGCTGGCCACCCTGTCGCTACTGTCGGGGGGGGAGCAGGCATTGACGGCGCTGTCGCTGATTTTTGCGGTATTCAGGTGCAATCCCGCCCCGATCTGCGTGCTGGACGAAGTTGATGCACCGCTGGATGATGCCAATGTCGGCCGGTTCTGTGCCCTGCTGGGCGATATGGTGGCAGAGGCCGGGACACGGTTCCTGGTTGTCACCCATCATCAGTTGACGATGGCGCATATGGACCGGCTGTATGGCGTGACCATGCAGGAACGCGGGGTCAGCCGTGTGCTTTCGATCGACCTTGAACGTGCCTCTGCCATGGTGGCGCAGGACAGAATGCACCCCACGGATGCGACATCGCCCTGAGGGGGCCAGCCGGGTAGCTGGCAAACAGAGCGCACTTCGATGGATGGCCAGCCCGCGCCATAAAGACACGGGCTGGCTGTAGGCAGGGTCAGGACGGGAGCATGGAACCCGTTTCAATGAAGCGCTGGTGCCATGACAGGGCTTCGGTCAGCAGATGCGGCGACTGCTGCCCGAACGACCCGGCACGGGCGCGCTTGTAGTAATCCTGGAGCATCGGACGGTAGTCAGGATGCGCACAGTTGGCGATGATGACTTCGGCGCGCTGCTTGGGTGACAGGCCGCGCAGGTCAGCCAGCCCCTGTTCCGTTACCAGAACCTGCGAATCCTGCGTGATGTGATCGACATGCGACGCCATCGGCACGATGGCCGAAATCTTGCCCCCCTTGGCGGTCGAGGGCGTCATGAAGACGGAAATATAGGCATTACGGGCGAAATCGCCCGAACCGCCAATGCCGTTCTGGATCTTCGACCCCATGATCTGCGTCGAATTGACGTTCCCATAGATGTCGGATTCGATCAGGCCGTTCATGGCAATACAGCCAAGGCGACGGATCAGGCCGGGATGGTTGCTGATGTCCTGCGGGCGCAGGATGATCTTCTTCTGGAATTCCCGCATGCGGGAATTCAGCGATTCCGCGGCTTCGGGGCTGAGCGAGAATGCTGTGGCCGAGGCGACGCGCATCTTTCCCGATTCCAGCATGCCCAACATGCCGTCCTGAATCACCTCGGTAAACGCGGTCAGGTTTTCGAATGGCCCTTCCTCCAGACCACCCATCACGGCATTGGCGACATTGCCCACGCCGGACTGCAACGGCAGCAACGACGACGGCAGGCGGCCACGGGCGACTTCGTGGCGGAAGAACTCCATCAGGTGTCCGGCGATGGCCTTGGCCGACGCGTCTGGCGGGCTGAACGGGGCGTTGCGGTCGGGCGCATGGGTTTCGACGATGGCCACGATCTTGGCCGGGTCCACACGCAGCGACGTCTCCCCGATGCGGTCATCGGGACGAAGCAGGGGGATGGGCTGGCGGTGCGGCGGCAGCGCGGTGCCGGTCCAGATGTCGTGCATCCCCTCAAGCGCGCTGTCCTGCCAGCTATTGACCTCGATGATGACCTGCTTGGCCGTGTCGAGCCACGTCTTGGAATTCCCGACGGAAGAGGACGGAACGATGCTGCCGTCTTCGCGGATGGCGGTGGCTTCGATCACGGCGGTGTCGATATCGCCAAAGAAGCCAGCCCAGGCCATCGGCGCGACATGGCTGAGATGCATGTCGAGATATTCGGTTTCGCCCTTGTTGATGCGCGCACGCAAGGCCGGGTCGGAGTTGTAGGGCATGCGAAAGGCAATGCCGTTGACCTTGGCCAGCGCGCCATCAAGTTCCGGCCCGGTGGAAGCCCCGGTCAGCAGGCGGATACGGAAATCGCGCCCCTTGGCATGCTCGCTTTCCATCAGGGCGGCCAGCGCTTCGGGGACCGCCTTGGGGTAGCCTGCGCCGGTAAAGCCACTGGTGCCAACCGTCATGCCGGGCTTGATGAACGATGCGGCCTGTTCCGCTGTCGTGATCTTGGCCCGGAGCGCCGCATTCCGGATTCGGGTGTGGTCGATCATGAACTTTCCCTCAAAGTCTTTTTTGTGTGCGCCAGCGCATGTATTGCACCGGGCCGGTTATCCTTGGTGATGGCCCCGACACGGTGCGGGACGTTGCCTGCCCCCATTCCGCGCGAACCACCTGATGCGCAATTTCCGTATGTCGCCCGTTTTCCCGGTCGACCCGTGCCGTGACGCTTTGGCCGTGAGGCTTTATCCCCTTACAGGATTGCTACGGTTCAGGCGAACGGGGGAATGCGCATCGTTTTCCCTCCTGACATCTGTTCTCCGTCTCGGGGCGGGCGTCACAACAAAAGCATGTGACAGTTGCGTCCTACATGCATCGTTGCCTTCACGATTGCTCTAGTGAAGGGGGCGTAAACGATAATTGCAACCTTCTCATGCGTTTTTTGCATGACTTGGGGGTCTGAAGCATTATCTATTGTCGATACGCAACATCGTGGAGACGTCGAGACAAGCCATCCCTGTGTTTGCGGATAGTGCAAGGATTGTTATCCTGATGGATAAGGGCCCCTGCGTGCGCACGCCTGGCGCATCTGCTTTGATATGGTTCGGTCAGGAAGTGGCGATGGGCCATCATTCATGTTTCAGGGAGAGGACTTTCGTTTGAGACGTCGATTACCCTCCCATCCCCCATATGCCTTTTCGGGCGACGCCGTACATCGCGCAGGCTTTCCCCTCCATGTGCCGCCGTCTGCAGCAATGGGGACAGACCCGATGGGAATGCCCCGATATGCGCCGACACCGGATAATGACGCCATTGCCCGGATGATCGGCGGGCGTCGCATACGTATCGTGGGCGATGTGCATGGGGACCTGCATGCCTTCCGCCATGCGGCGGCCACGGACCGGTTCCTGATACAGTTGGGCGATCTGGTGGATTACGGCCCCGACAGCGTGGGGACGTTCCGGTTGATGCAGCAACTGATCGACGAACGGCGTGGGCTGTTCGTGCTGGGCAACCATGACCGCAAGCTTGCACGCGCCCTGCATGGCCGCAAGATGCGACGCGACCCGCCCCTGATGGAAACCCTGGCGCAGTTTCTTGCCCCCGAAAACGAAGACGTACGGACACGCGCGATTGAAGACCTGTCGATGGCACCCGCATGGATCGTGCTGGGGAAATATGTCTTCGTACATGGGGGGTTTCATGTACGTATGCTTGACGAAGTTTCGCCCCCCGGCCTTGGCACGGTTACGCCCCTGCTGTCGCGCGCACTGTTTGGGGAAACAACCGGCCGGATGCAAAAAGACGGGTATCCCGAACGACGCCTGAACTGGGTGGATCACATTCCTGCCGGCTATACCGTCTATTGCGGCCATGACCGGCGTTCGACCGATGGGCGGCCATGGGTACGAACCGGTCGCGCCGGTGGCACGGCGATCTTTACGGATACGGGTGCGGGCAAGGGCGGCCATCTGGCGTGGATCGACCTGCCCGGACTTGACCTGCCGGGGACCGACCCCGCTGTTCACGCAATGTGAATGTGACGCGATCACGCCTGCCGCCGATCCTGATGACCCCTATCATACAGACCTGCTTTTACTGGGAGCCCTGACCTACATGAATGAAACACCCGTGACCGCCGTGCCGGACGAAGCGCGCGATGCACTTTTGGAACTGCGCCGCAGCATCGACAACATTGATGCGGCGCTGGTTTACCTGCTGGCGGAACGGTTTCGCCATACGCAGGCCGTGGGCCGCCTGAAGGCACGTTACCAGATGCCCCCTGCCGACACGACGCGTGAGGCCCAGCAGGTGGAGCGTCTGCGCGCATTGGCCCGCAGCGCAAACCTGGACCCCGATTTCGCGGAAAAATTCCTTGCCTTCATCATCAAGGAAGTCATCCGGCATCACGAGGCCATCGCCCGTCACGCCGATGACAGGCCGCAATCCTGAAATCCCCCACGATGTCCGATCCTGATGATGGCTGGCGGCAGTCCCCGCAGCGGCTGGTCCTGATGCGCCATGCGCAGGCCGCGCCCGTGCCCTTTGGCGACTTTGGCATGGATGCCGATATCCAGCGCCCCCTGACGGCACAGGGACGCCTTTCGGCCCGGCAGCGGGGCCATGAGTTGCAGGCAATGGGGTTCGTGCCCGATCTTGCCCTGATCAGCCCATCGTTACGCACATGTGAGACGTGGGCGGCAATGGGATCATTTTTCGGAGATCACGCCCCCGATGTCCAACATGTGAACGCACTTTATGAAACCTCTGCGGACCGTATCCTTGAGGTGCTGTGCGAGGTAGATGAAAAATACCGTAATATCATTGTGTTATCCCACAATCCGGGCATCGGTAACCTGGTCATGGACCTTGCGGGGCGCGATGCTTCGGGCAATCTGCCCCCTGCCCTGTCACTGGGCTTCCCCCCTGCGGCAATGGCGTGCTTTTTCAGCGCAATTCCGTGGAATAATAACCAGAATCATGAAATGAGCCTGTATCGCGCCCTCTGTGACTGATGTCCGCCGGGCATGGCTGCCCCGGATTGCCATGGATGCCATTTCGTCCTTATCTCGGTTTCAACGCCCATCATGATCCGCACTGGACGGGTGGGCACATAAAACGTGGGCAGGCACGAAACTGTCGCCAGAACGACAGGCTGTCCCGAGGTTGGAGACACGTTTCGCCATACCGCAACAGCGACGGCGGACGACCAGGAGGAAGTGTTTGATGAGCGAGTCAGGAAAAACCGCGACTATCTCGCTAGGCGAAAAGAGTGCGGCGCTGCCGGTTCTGTCTGGCACGTTGGGTCCGGATGTCGTCGATATCCGCAAGCTGCCTGCACAGACGGGTGTATTCACCTTCGATCCCGGCTATGGCGAGACGGCATCGTGCACCAGCAAGATCACGTTTATCGATGGTGAAAAGGGCATCCTGCTGCACCGTGGGTATCCCATTGCACAACTGGCGGAAAAAGCCACATTCATGGAGGTTGCCTACCTCCTCCTGAATGGCGAGCTGCCGGACCAGAAGGCGTATGACACCTTCGTGACGGATATCAAGCATCATACCCTGCTGCATGAACAGATCCGCAATTTCTTTAACGGGTTCCGTCGCGACGCGCACCCGATGGCGATCCTGTGCGGCACGGTGGGCGCGCTTTCATCCTTCTATCACGACGGGATCGACATCTCTAACGCGGCCAGCCGCAACCTGTCGGCCATGCGCATCATCGCCAAGATCCCGACCATCGCGGCATGGGCCTATCGTTATACGCAGGGGGATGCCTTCATCTATCCGCGTAACGACCTGTCCTATGCGGAAAATTTCCTGTCCATGATGTTCGCGGTTCCCAGCGAGCAGTACAAGATCAATCCTGTACTGGCCCGCGCCATGGACCGTATCCTGATCCTGCATGCGGATCATGAACAAAATGCCTCGACCTCCACGGTGCGCCTTGCCGGTTCCACGGGGGCCAACCCGTTTGCCTGCATCTCTGCCGGGATCGCGGCGCTGTGGGGACCTGCGCATGGCGGCGCGAACGAAGCCGTGCTGAAGATGCTGGCCTCCATCGGGCATAAGGATAACATTCCCGACTTCATCGCCAAGGTAAAGGACAAGAGTAGCGGCGTGCGCCTGATGGGCTTTGGCCATCGTGTGTACAAGAACTTCGATCCCCGCGCCAAGATCATGCAGGCCACCTGCCATGAAGTCCTGAGCGAACTGGGCATCAAGGACGACCCGCTGCTGGATCTGGCCATCGAGCTCGAAAAAATCGCGATCAGCGACGAATATTTCGTCAAGCGCAGCCTGTATCCGAATGTCGATTTCTATTCGGGCATCATCCTCAAGGCCATGGGCATCCCGACCAGCATGTTCACCGTGCTGTTTGCCGTGGCGCGCACCACCGGCTGGATCAGCCAGTGGAAGGAAATGATCGAAGAACCGGGCCAGCGTATCGGCCGCCCGCGTCAGCTTTATGTGGGTTCGCCAGAACGCGATTTCACCCCCATTTCCGAACGTTCCTGATCCCCTGCCCTTTCCCGGCCCACGGGCCGGGAAAAACAGGTCACACCAATGAAAACGGGCCTCTTCCACCCATGTGGAAGAGGCCCGTTGCATATATATATGTGTGCGTTGCCTTGTCCGGGTGATGCGTCACCACCCGGATGCGTCAATCCTCAAGCACACTCACAGCCCGTCGTCGGACCGGGACGATGATGGACGACATGGTGGTCAATCCATTCGGACACCAGACGCCGCGCTTCGTTTAACGATGCCTCGGGGTGATGGATGCGATACAGCGTCGTGCAGGCATGGAAGGCGGACACATCCGTCGTCCCCACCTGACGCAGTTCCTGGTACGCGGTAACAACGGCCCGTTCGCAGTTGCGAACGATATGGCTTGTTTCAGAACCCACGATAAGACACCACCCGAAAATGATAATTATTATTAACTTGGCGGAAGTGTAATCTATAACCTGCCTGGAAATCAAGAAAACACTTGTCACCATTTCGCAAAATCATATCTGTCCACGGAATTCATACCAGCATGACGGAATGTTTCGCCCATCCGCTCTAATTATGGATTTTCCGCGCTTTTCCCGGTAAGCGTCTTTTCAACATTTCATATCCACAATCTGGAGGCAGGGTAGATGCACGACGCAACAGGAAATGGCGCTGGCCTTTCAACCGGTTCAACCGCATGGGATCGGGATGCCGCGCTGACGACCGCGCGTCTTCTGCTGGAAATCAAGGCCGTCAATTTCCGCCCGGATGAACCTTACACCCTGACCTCTGGCTGGAAATCGCCTGTTTACATTGACTGCCGCCGGATCATCTTCTTCCCCCGCGCGCGACAGAAGATCATGGAACTGGGGGTGGAAAAAATCGGCCGCCATGTCGGTTATGAAAGCATTGACGCCGTGGTTGGCGGGGAAACGGCGGGTATTCCCTTTGCCGCGTGGATTGCCGACCGGATGATGGCGCCGATGGCCTATGTCCGCAAAAAGCCCAAGGGCTTTGGCCGCAATGCCCAGATCGAGGGCGATGTGCCCGAAAACATGCGCACGCTGCTGGTGGAGGACCTGACGACGGATGGTTCGTCCAAGGTGCAGTTTGCACAGGCCCTGCGCGATGCAGGGGCTATCGTGGACCATACGTTCGTCGTGTTTTTTTATGGCGTGTTTCCCGGCGCATACCAGACACTGGCGGACATGAACATCACGCTGCATGCACTGTGCACATGGTGGGATATCCTCGAAGCCTGCGCGGGCAAGCCCTATTTCTCTGAAAAAGATGCAAACGAAGTCCGCCGCTTCCTTGAAAACCCCTGCGCATGGTCGGCCAAGCATGGTGGCGTCGCCAGCGCGGAAGAAGCCCTGACGCGCAAGCTCACGGCGGATAAGGCGTCCTGAACCCATGGTGTGACGGGACGTGCGGATTCTTGCATTTGATTCAGGTATCGGCGGCCTGGGAATCGTGCGCTGCCTCAGGACAGACCTTCCGGGGGCACGCATCGACTACCTCGCCGATACGGCCGTTTTTCCCTATGGGGAACAGGCTGATGATTTTCTGGTAACACGCATCCTTATCCTTGTCGGGCAGGCCATCGCACGGTTGCGACCGGACCTGGTGGTCATCGCCTGCAACACCGCCAGCACCCTTGCCCTTGATGCCCTGCGCGCGCGCCATAAGCTCCCTTTCGTGGGATGTGTACCCCCGATTAAATGGGCAGCCGACCTGACGCAAAGCGGGACCATCGGCCTGCTGGCAACACGTGCGACACTGACGCGCCCTTATCTGAGCAACCTGCGAAACAGGTTCGCCCCGGGCTGCACCCTCATTACCTATGGCGCGCGCAACCTTGCGGACCTGTCCGAACTGGCCTTTCGGGGGCGCCCCGTTCCCGAAAGGGCCATAAGGATGGAAATGGATGGGCTGTTTTCACAGCCCGGGGGCGACGCCATTGATGTCGTGGGATTGGGCTGCACCCATTATACGTTCCTGCTGGATCGCTTTCAGCGGCTGGGGCGGCCCGGCCTGCGCTGGATTGATCCGGCGCAGGCGGTCTCACGACAGGCAACACGTCTTGCCCATAACCTCGGCACGGTTGCCGCAAAAGGACCGTATCAGCCGGGGCATGCATTCTTTACCGCATTGCCGCAGGATATGGGGGCCTTGCTCCCCGGATTGCGTCACATGGGATATGACGCAGCCTATCCCTTTATGGGAGAGGACCACCAGAACGCGCAGGACACCTGCATAAGATAACAGGCCGCGCATTGTGGTACTTCTGAAAACAAGAAAAGTTTCTGGGTGCCGCCTTTTTTCAAAAAGGCGGCGTCTTTCGAAGCTTTTTAGAAAAAGCTTCACCAAAAACTTTTATCTTTTCAGTATGTTACTGGATCTGTTTTTACAAACCACCTCTTAGCGCAGGCGGCTGACGGTATAGGACGCGGTATCCTGCAACAACTGCTTCAGGCGGGAATGCGGGAAGATATCCAATGCCTGCGACGCGGCCTCCGCATAGCGTGTGGCATGATCAAGCGTAATGCCAATGGCATTGGTCCGCGCAATCAGTTCCAGCGCATGGTCGAGATCATCCGACGTCTGCTCGCTTTCCTCAATGACGCGACGCCAGAAAACGCGGTCTTTTTCATCCCCTGCGTTATAGGCCGTCAGTACGGGCAGGGTGATCTTGCCTTCGCGGAAGTCATCGCCGATCGTTTTGCCCAGCGTGGCCTGATCCGCCGCATAATCCAGCGCATCATCGACAAGCTGGAACGCCATGCCGAGGTTGGTGCCATAGGAATCGAGGGCTTCTTCCACCTTCAACGGCTGATCGGCAACGACGGCCCCCACCCGGCAGGCCGCCGCGAAAAGGGCGGCGGTCTTGCCATGGATCACTTCGAGATATTTCTCGATACTGGTCGAAAGGTCGTTCTGCGTGGACATCTGCAGCACCTCCCCTTCCGCAATGGTCGCGGAGGCAGAGGACAGGATGTTCATCACCTTGAGCGAGCCATCATCGGTCATGAGCTGAAACGAACGGGCAAACAGGAAATCACCCACCAGCACCGATGCCTTGTTACCGAAGATGGCATTGGCACTAGCCAATCCCCGCCGCAGGGTGCTTTCGTCCACGACATCATCATGCAGCAACGTTGCGGTGTGGATGAACTCCACACATGCCGCAAGCGCGACATGGCGCTGATGCGTGGCGTCGGGTTCATACCCGCACAACCGCGCAGACGCCAGTGTCAGCAACGGACGCAGCCGTTTCCCCCCCGCCGCGACAAGGTGCGCCGCCAGTTGAGGGATCAGCGCGACCGGACTGTCCATGCGTTCAACGATTGCGCGATTGCATGCCGCCATGTCATCGGCGAGATATTCAGCCAGGTCGCGCAAGGCAACCTCAGATCCGTCTGCCATCGGGCGTCGAGCCCCTTTGTCTTTCTGACTTGCCGTTTTATCGGATTCCGGCAGACTAACTGCAAGGCCCAAAAGGTTATTCTCCCGGTTCCGAAGGTTCAATGTATCAGAGTATATGAGGGGCACCGGAAAGGCGGTCAAGCCAGAGGACGATACCGAATGCTGAATGCGCACGTATGACGGCGGTCTCGCGCATGGATACACTGCCCCCCATGACGTTGGGAACGCTCCTTGATGGGCGTGTCCGCTATCGTCAATTTTGCGATGGATACCGGACAGGACTGGAACCTGTCCTGATGGCCGCGTGCGTACCTGCACGCGCCGGGCAATATGTACTCGAAGGGGGATGCGGCGCGGGCGCGGGGCTTTTGTGCCTTGCGGCACGGGTGCCGGGTGTGCGCGGGATCGGGCTGGAATGCGATTCCCATACTGTCGCCCTTGGTCAGGTGAATGTTGGCGATAACGGATTCGACACGATTCGTATCCTGCAGGCCACCTTGCCGGCGATGCCTGATGACCCGTATCTGAGCGGACCGGGCGTGCGGCGTATCGACCATGCCTTTGCCAATCCGCCGTGGCATGACCATGCCAGCACCCCCTCCCCCCTGTCGCGTCGGGACAGGGCGCGCCGCCTGCCGCGCGCGGGCCTTGCACACTGGGTCGGCAGCCTGTCGGCACAGTTGCGTCACCATGGAACCCTGACACTTGCGGTGCCTGCCACATTGCTCGATCACGCAATCAGCAGCATGGGCGACAGCCATCTGGGGGATATTACGGTCTTCCCCTGCTGGCCCCGGCAGGGCGTTGCGGCAAAGATCGTGCTGATACGGGGACGCATGGGATCACGCACCCCTGCGCGACTTCTGCCTGGCATTGTGCTGCATCATGCGGATGGCACCTTCACGCAGGCCGCCCATGCCGTCCTGCGTGAAGGCCAGCCGCTCCTCGACTAACCTAAACCCCAACACATTATAAAAATTTTACTGACCACCTCATCCCGGAACCAAGGCGGCAGATTTTGACTCCAAACCAGATCCCCTGAAAACTTCTATTATTACAGTCAGTTATGTGGCCCCTTGCAAGGAGCCACACAGGATCAGTCGAAGGCTTCGCCCCATGTTCCCTGCGTCGCCGCACGGCTATATTCGGTGGAACGGTTTTCAAAGAAATTGGCATGCTCGACCGCGTTGACCATCTCATCCACCCATGGCAGCGGATTGGTCGCAACATCATACAGCCCATCAAGGCCAAGCTGGCCCAGACGACGGTTGGCCACAAAGCGGATATAGCGTTTCACCTGCGCGGCATCGAGCCCTTCCACCGGCCCCATTTCAAATGACAGGTCGATAAAGGCATCCTCATGCTCCACAATATCGCGGCAGATCTGGCGGATGTCATCTTGCAGCTTCTGCGTCCAGATTTCCGGGTTTTCCTGCACAAAAACCCGAAACAGCCGCGCCATGGAGACACAATGCAGCGTTTCATCACGCACCGACCATGAGACAATCTGTCCCATGCCCTTGAGCTTGTTGAAGCGCGGGAAGTTCAGCAGGATCGCGAACGAGGCAAAAAGCTGCAATCCCTCGGTAAACGCACCGAATGCCGCAAGCGTACGGGCGATCTCGTATTTGTTCGAGACCGAGAATTCCTGCATGTAATCGTACTTATCCTTCATTTCCTTGTATTTCAGGAATGCGGAATATTCCGATTCAGGCATGCCGATCGTATCGAGCAGATGGCTATAGGCCGCGATATGGATCGTTTCGATATTGGAAAATGCCGACAGCATCATCAGCACTTCGGTCGGTTTGAAAACCTGACTGTAATGCTTCATGTAGCAGTTGTTCACTTCCACGTCCGACTGCGTGAAGAAGCGGAAAATCTGCGTCACGAGATGCCGTTCGCTTTCGGTCAGGCTGCGATGCCAATCCTTGACATCATCGGCAAGGGGCACCTCTTCGGGTAGCCAGTGTACCTGCTGCTGCGTCAACCAGGCATCATATGCCCAAGGATAGCGGAAGGGCTTGTAAACCGGGTTCGCGGTTAGCAGGTCAAAGTGCTGCTCGGTCCGGGTGTCCGGGCTGGATGATGTATCGCTCATGGTGCTCACCCTATTTGAAGCCAAACAGGACCGCCGCTTCTCCTGGCTCCTGCATGAACACAACAGGGGATGTGATATCCCCTGCGGCAGGCGCGCCTGCTCTGGCTGAGGCAGGACAGCCGCGATCATATCCGGCTAATGATAAAAGTTTTTGATAAAGATTTTTTCAACACGCTTTGGCAGATGTCGCCTGTTGGAAGGCAGGCGACACCTGAAACGCCATATCGTTCTTTATGACGACGTCATTGCCAAACGTCCCCTTACTGACAGGCGAGGCATTCCTCGTAATCCGTCGAGGATGCAGGGGCCGCTGGGGGGATCGGTGGCAGGGCCTCGTCCGTTTCCTTTTGCATGATATCGTTCTTCACCTTGCCATCACTGACGGCATCAGCGCGCTGGACCGACAGGGAACGGCAGTAATACAGCGATTTCACGCCACGTTTCCACGCCATGTAATGGATCTGGTGCAGGTCGCGCTTATGCACGTTGGCGGGCAGGAACAGGTTGATTGACTGTGCCTGGCAGATGAAGGGCGCGCGATCCGCCGCATGTTCGATCACCCAGCGCTGATCCAGTTCAAAGGCGGTTTTGAACACATCCTTTTCCTGCTGATCCAGGAAATCAAGATGCTGCACACTGCCCTTGTTCAGGGTGATGGACGACCATACGTCATCCGTGTTGCGCCCCTTTTGCGTCAAAAGCCGGTCCAGATGGCGATTACGCACCGTAAAAGACCCTGAAAGCGTCTTTTGCAGGAACACATTGGCCGCGATTGGTTCGATACCGGGGCTTGCATTGCCTGCGATAATGGAAATCGATGCCGTCGGCGCAATCGCCATCTTGTTCGAAAACCGCTCCATAACGCCATATTCCGCGGCATCGGGACATGCGCCCAGCGACTGCGCCAGCTTATGGGACGCAGCGTCGGCCTGCTTGCGGATATGCTCGAAAATCCGCTTGTTCCACACCTTGGCAATCACGCTTTCGAACGGGATGTTCTTGGCCTGAAGGAAGCTGTGGAAGCCCATGACCCCCAACCCGACCGAACGTTCGCGCGCGGCGGCGTATTTGGCGCGTTCCATGTCATCGGGGGCACGGTCGATAAAATCCTGCAACACCCGGTCGAGGAACAGCATAACGTCCTCGATGAACTGCGGATCATCCTTCCATTCATCCCAGGTTTCAAGGTTGAGCGACGACAGGCAGCACACCGCCGTACGTTCCTTGCCATGATGGTCCATGCCGGTCGGCAACGTGATTTCGGCACACAGGTTGGAGGTCTTGACCTCCAGCCCCGCCAGCTTGTGATGCTGGGGGCGCGCATTGTTCACGTGATCGGAATAGATGATGTACGGTTCGCCCTGCTCCATACGGGCGGTCAGGATGCGTATCCACAGCGACCGGGCCGACACCTTGCGGATGTGGCTGCCATCCTTGGGCGACAGCAATGCCCATTCCTCGTCCGCCGCCACAGCGCGCATGAACGCATCCGAAATCAGGATTCCATGATGGAGGTTGAGCGCCTTGCGGTTGGGATCACCACCGGTGGGGCGACGCAGTTCGATGAATTCCTCGATTTCAGGATGCCAGACCGGCAGATAGACCGCAGCCGACCCGCGACGCAGCGACCCCTGGCTGATGGCCAGCGTCAGGCTGTCCATAACGCGGATGAACGGAATGACGCCGGATGTCTTGCCATTGCGGCCGACATTCTCCCCGATCGAACGCAGGTTGCCCCAATAGGAACCGATCCCGCCGCCCTTTGAGGCCAGCCACACATTCTCGTTCCACAGATCGACAATACCGCGCAGGCTGTCATTGGCTTCGTTCAGGAAGCATGAAATCGGCAGGCCGCGCGTGGTGCCCCCGTTCGACAGCACAGGGGTGGCCGGCATGAACCAATGACGCGAGATATAGTCATACAGACGCTGCGCATGTCCTTCGTCCGCGCCGTAATACGACGCGACGCGGCCAAACAGGTCCTGATACCCCTCGCCGGGCAGAAGGTAGCGGTTATCGAGCGTCGCCTTGCCAAACGCCGTCAGCAGCGCATCGCGGCTGCGGTCAACACGGACGGAAAAGCCGTCTGGCAACTGGACGACGTCATCAAACATCTCGGGCATGGGGGCCGCATCCTTTCTGTGGATGGCATCGTGTTCGTCACTATATCCCTCGACCGTAGAACCGGAGATGCCATCCAGACTCATCCACTTAAACTCCATAAGCTGCCCGTGACTTGTCGCAGGATCGGGTGATCCTGTTCCTATGTGTCCGGTCATTGCTGCTATGGCGCTATATATGGACCAATCTGCGTCCTGATGCACTATATATATGGACGCAGTGGCCTTTTCCGACTCTTGGACAATCCGTCGTCAAGAGGAAAAAAGTTATTTTTCACTCCACTTTGGCAGGCAAAACCGCTCAACGTCCGGCGGGAATATCCAGGCTGTTCCCGTCTGCGTCATCCCATCGCCGCAGGCATTGTGCGTCATGTTCGCGCGGCTGCACCCATTGGGTGCGACCATCGCTGAATTCCTCTTTTTTCCAAAAAGGCGCCCGGCTCTTGAGCCAGTCCATGACGAACTCGACAGCCTGAAACGCGGTGCCACGATGGGCTGCCGTGCAGATTACCAGTACGATCGGGGCCCCAACCCCAAGCCGTCCCACGCGATGGATGATGGTGCAGCCCGACAGCCCGAATCGCGTGGCCGCCGATTCGGCGATTCGCGTCATCATCGATTCGGTCATGCCGGGATAATGTTCCAGTTCCAGAGAGCGCAGCCCCCCATCCCCACGGACCATGCCGATGAACGACGCCATGGCCCCGACATCGGAATGTCCCGCCAGCAGGCTGGCGCTTTCATGGGTGGGATCAAATATTTCGGTCTGAACGCGGATATGGATGCGTGGCATGGCGCTGCTATCCCCCCGTGACCGGCGGGAAGAAGGCGATTTCGTCATCGGGCCCTATGCATGTATCCAGCGCTGCAAAGGACTGGTTCACCGCGACGCGCACCAGTTCGGGCTGCCCGAAGATTTCACCATATTCACCGCCCCGGTCATGCAACATCTGCACAAGGTCACTTACCCGCGTGACGCCGGACGGCAGGCTTATGGCTTCGCGGTCATGGCCCAGGCGGTCTCGTAGCCATGCGAAGTAGAGAATGTCCGGCATCCGCCCACCCTTTTGCTGCGTCAGGTTCTGGTATGCGTAGCGCTATATCAGGGATGCGGTTGCTCGACCACCGCGCCATCGGCATGGATCACGGTTTTGCCGCCATCGGCATGGGGAACGATGATATCCGCATTTTCCGCCATGGCATGGCTTCTTGCCGGATGGCCCTTGCCCTCGTGCCCGTCCTGTATCGTCGGCATGGCGGCGGGCAGGTCGGCCGGCAGATCGCCTGCATCCGCCTCACCGATGCTGAGCGATGCCCCGTCGAGCAGTTGTTGCGCGCCATCGGCGGAACGACGGACGAAATGCCCGGACTGTGCATGCACACGTCCCGAACTGATATCCGCCAGCGTGGGCATGGACTGTATCCTGGTGGGCCATATGTCCTGCCCCTGCGGCAGGATCGGGGGCTCCGCCACGGCATGCCCCATGGAACGACGCAGGTTTTCCGATTCCATCTTTGGCATGTTGGGCAGGCTGCCAGGCAGTTGCGTGTTATCGGCAAGAATGTCGCCAAACCCACCACACCCCGTCAGGCATAAGAGTAGTAGAAACGGGGCTTTCGGACGCATCGCATTCTCCCTGGTTCATGGCCGGCACAACCATAGGGAGAATTTGCCCGCATAATCTCACAACCACAAGTGGTATATGCACCCGGCAGAACCGCCAGCAGAAAATTCAGGGGACGATATTACCTACCGACTGGTTGTTACGGGTGACATGCTGGATACCGGTGGAAAGATAATCCCACCCGGTCACCAGCGTCAGGGCCGCGGCAACCCACAGCATGATCGCCCCCAGCAGGTTGACCGGCAACCATGTGATATCCAGCAAGCTGGCGGTGCTGTCCCCCGCCAGCAGGAAACCGATGGCAGTCATCTGGAACCCGGTTTTCCATTTGGCAAGGCGCGTAACCGGCAGTCCCACCTTGGTCGTCGCCAGATATTCACGCAGGCCACTGACCAGTATCTCCCGCGAGAGGATGATGATCGCGGGATAGAGCGTCCAATAAGGAAGCCGCGCAAGCCCGGCCAGCACCATCAGGCACGCCCCCACCAGAAGCTTGTCAGCGATCGGGTCGAGCATGCGGCCAAGGTCGGAATTCTGGTGCCATGCGCGCGCCAGCTTGCCATCAAGGTAATCGGTAATCCCGGCCAGGATGAAGATGACGCATGCGGCGCAGTCCGTGCCGGGTGTACTGATGACAACCAGCAGCACAACGACCGGCACAGCAACAATCCGCGACAGGGTCAGGAGATTAGGCAGGTCAGTAAGCATGGTTCACCAGCTATATCCAAGGACAGCGCGAAACAAAAACATCTATAACGCTGGTCTGCCCGCTCATTTGCTCACATCTGCATGACACAAGGTTCATTCCCCGGTCCAGTCGGGATGGAAAAAACCGTATATTGTCCGTGCCGTATCCCGGCTGATGCCCGGTGCGGATTCCAGTTCCCCCAACCCCGCCTGACGCACGCCACGCGCCGAACCGAACCGGTTCAGCAGCGCGCGCTTACGTGCCGGGCCGACACCGGGAATATCATCGAGTTCGGATTTGACCAATGTTTTTGACCGCCCGGCACGGTGTGTCGTGATGGCAAAGCGATGGGCTTCGTCACGCAGGCGTTGCAGGTAGTACAGGACCGGGTCACGCGGGGGCAACTGGAACGGTGGACGGGTCGCGGTGTGAAACCATTCGCGGCCCGCGTCGCGGTCAATCCCCTTGGCGATCCCCACAAGGGTCACATCCGTCACCCCGAGTTCATCAAGCACCGCGCGCACGGCGGAATACTGTCCCGCCCCCCCGTCGATCAGCAGGATATCGGGCCAGTCATCTGGACGTATGCCCTCCTCACGGTCCCGCAGGGCGCGGCTGAAGCGACGCTCCAGCACCTCGCGCATCATGCCGAAATCGTCACCGGGCGTGACCGGCCCCTTGATGGCGAATTTACGATAGGCCCGCTTTTCAAACCCTTCGGGACCGGCAACCACCATCACGCCATATGCATGTGAGCCCATGATATGGCTGTTATCATAGGTTTCGATCCTGCCGGGCGGGTTTGCCAGACCGAAAAGATCGGCCACACCACGCAGCAGACGGGCCTGCCCCGCGCTTTCCGCCAGCTTGCGTTCCAGCGCCTCGCGCGCGTTCAGTTCGGCATGTTCAAGCACCGCGCGTTTTTCCCCGCGTTGCGGATGGATGATCTCAACACGTTTCCCCCGACGCAGTTCCAGCGCACGGCCCAGCAGTTCGTTATCGGAAATGGCGTGATTGACCAGAATCTGGCCCGGTGGCGGCTTGTCGTCATAAAACTGCGCAAGGAATGCCGCCAGCACATCAGCCGCGCCTTCGTCGCGGGCATGGCTGGGGAAAAAGGCGCGATTGCCATTGTTGCGACCGCCACGAATGAAAAAGACCTCGATGCAGGACTGCCCCGCAATCTGCCAGATGGCGACGATATCGGCATCGGACATGGTGGTCGGGTTGATGACGCTGGCGTCCTGCTGCATGGCCGACAGGCCACGGATACGATCACGGATGGCGGCCGCGCGTTCGAATTGCAGCGCGCCTGCCGCCTCTTCCATCTGCCGGACCAGCTCCTCATGCATGCGGGGATTTTTGCCGGACAGGAAATCACGCGCCTGCTGCACCAACGCGCCGTAATCCTCCTGGCTGATCAGATCGACACATGGGGCGGAACAGCGATGGATTTGATGCAACAGGCACGGGCGTGTCCGTGATTGCAGCACGGAATCGGTGCATGAACGCAGCAGGAATGCCTTTTGCAACAGGTTCAGCGTCTGGTTCACCGACCATGCGGATGCAAACGGCCCCCAGTAAGATGCACCCTTGACCGGTTTTCCGCGATGTTTCGCAATCTGGGGGAACTCATGCCGATCGGTCAGGATGATCCATGGATAACTTTTGTCATCACGCAGCAGGATGTTGTAACGCGGCTGCATGCGCTTGATATAGTTGGCCTCCAGCAACAGGGCTTCGGCCTCGGTATGGGTGGTGACGATCTCCATATACGCCGTTTCCGACACCATGCGCCGCAACCGTTCCGGCAACCGGTGAACCTGCGTATAGGACGTGACGCGCTTTTTCAGTGCGAGCGCCTTGCCGACGTACAACACCTCCCCCTTGCGGCCCAGCATGCGATAGACCCCCGGTGACAGGGGCATGGTCTGGAGCGCCTTGTGAATCGCGGCAACCCCCACCGGGGTTGCGCTTTCGTGCGATGGGAGGGCCGGGGAAGTGGGGATCGTGGTGATGGTCTTTTCGTCCGGGATCATTGAAAATCGTTCATCCACCGAAGTTGTGGATAAGTCTGTGGAGCAGAGGCAGATAAAATCATGCGCATGGCGGTTTTCCTCCCCTGCCTTTGGATTGCCCAAAAAAACATCACAACGCATAACCGTTTGATATGAAACAATTATGGATGGATGCAGGACCAAAGGATACCCTTCAGGCACGCAACTTGCTGGAAAACAATGATGTCAAGCCCTCAGGTGAATAAAATTCAGACCTGAAGGCCGTTGAGGGGTATTTCGAGGTTTTCCCATGTGATTTCAAGGCTTCTTTTGGATCTGTTCTACTTTCGTACGAAAGTCTGGACTTCTCCCTCCTGTCCCCACTTTGCATTTTCGTGGAAATGTTGGCGCTTCCTGGCGCGAATTGCCCTTGTCAGGGGCGGGCTGATGGGTAATTCACCCCTATGCGTATCATGACATGGAATATCAATTCGCTTCGTCTGCGCCTGCCCCTGCTGGAGCGGTTATGCGCGGAGAACCAGCCGGATATCGTCTGCCTGCAGGAAACCAAGGTCACGGACGACCTGTTCCCGCTGGACGCGGTGCAGGCGTTGGGATTTCCCCATGTCTGTTTTCGCGGCATGAAAAGCTATAACGGTGTCGCGATCCTCAGCCGCCAGCCCATGCGCATGCTGACCGATACGCCAGACTGGTGCGACAGGGGCGATTGCCGCCATATCGCCGTGGAATACGGAGAAGGCGCGGACGCCGTGACCGTGCATGATTTCTATGTCCCGGCGGGCGGCGATATTCCTGATCCGGTGGAAAATCCGAAATTCGCGCACAAGCTTGCATTCGTCGAGGAAGCCCGCGCATGGTTCGCGCAACGTGATGTCCGCCGAACGGTGGTGGTGGGGGATCTGAATATCGCACCACTGGAACATGATGTCTGGAGCCACCGGCAGCTTCTGAAGATTGTCAGCCACACGCCCGAAGAAACGTCACGCCTGCTGGCATGGCAGAACAGCGGCTTTGTTGACGCCATGCGGCACTTTGTTCCGGCGGATGAAAAGCTCTACACATGGTGGTCCTATCGCAACCGGGACTGGAGCGCGTCCAACCGTGGACGGCGTCTGGACCATGTCTGGGTGACGCCTGACCTTGTGCCAGCATTACGCGACATGTCGGTCCTGCGTCCCGTTCGCGATTGGGAAAAGCCGTCAGACCATGTCCCGGTGATTGTAGACCTGGCGATATAGCCATGCCCGCATAACCATGGCTCCCGTGTCGTGCGCCCCTGTGGTGATGCCCTGTGGTGACGCCCCTTTGCCGTAGGGCCGGGATACCTCACCCGCCGCCAACGGTTTTAAAACGGGCCGTCGATAGGGCATGTCCAAATTTTTCCGGGAAGTGCCCTTTTGAAAACAGGGCACGTGCGGACAGCATTGGGGACCCTGCCCGCCACACACTCCATGCAGTGAAACACTCAGGGTCCCTCACCGCATGACATGAGCTGAAAAAAGCGGGATCAGGCCGCGCTCTTGCCGCCTTCGGGGTCAAGACGATACCCGCCGCCTTCGGTGACAAGCAGCGTGGCATTGGTCGGATCGGGCTCGATCTTCTGACGCAGGCGATAGATATGCGTCTCCAGCGTGTGGGTCGTCACCGCTGCGTTATAACCCCAGACCTCGTTCAGCAGCACCTGCCGTGGCACGGGACGTGTACCGGCGCGATACAGGAACTTCAGGATCGCGGCTTCCTTTTCCGTCAGGCGGATGCGGCGGTTCTTTTCCGTTTCCTGCAGCAGCTTGGCCGAAGGGCGGAAAATATACGGGCCAATGGCAAAAACGGCATCTTCGCTATTTTCGAAAATACGCATCTGCGCACGCAGCCGCGCCAGCAGTTCCGCGATACGGAACGGCTTTGCCACGTAATCGTTGGCGCCGGCATCAAGGCCGCGCACCACATCCGTTTCATCATCCGACCCCGTCAGGATGATAATCGGGATACGCTTCCCCTTACGCCGCAGATCGGCGCAGAAATCCCGCCCGTCGCCATCAGGGAGTGAAACATCAAGGATGATCGCATCGAAACGGGCACCCGGCGCATTCAGCTTTTCCCATGCTTCAGCGACGGACCCTGCCTCGATTGCTTCAAATTCACTTTCAACCTGCAGCTGTTCAACGAGCATTTGACGTAACGTCTGATCGTCGTCCGCTATCAGAATGGGACGTGCACCCGCCATCGAACCCTCTTTATAACTTTGTCCGTTCCGAGATTCGGAATCGGTTATTCGACTTTCATGATACGATAACATGTCGCATCAGGCTGTCGCCCAATGATCGCGAAACCATATCCAGCCATACGCAGGCCGGACATAACACACATGCGACCTTACACAGAGAAATTCATGATACGCGCTATTTTGCAATCGAATACCGGTCTGGACGCACAACTGCATTGCATGAACAGGCGGATCCCCGCAGCCATTGGCGCGAATGGCGTCACACTGCATAAAATCGAGGGAGATCATGCCACTCCGGTTGGAATCCTTCCGCTGCGGCGGGTTTTCTATCGTGCCGACCGGGTCGCGGCCCCGGTTTGCCGCCTGCCGGTGGAACCATTATCGCCGCACGATGGTTGGTGTGACGATCCGGCAGAGAGCGATTATAACCAGTATGTGATCCTGCCACATGCCGGTCGGCATGAACGCCTGTGGCGTGACGATCACGTCTACGACATCATCGTCGTTCTGGGTTACAATGATTCGCCGCCTGTACGCGGACGTGGCTCCGCCATCTTCCTTCACCTTCCCCAGACAGGCGGTCGCCCGACCGAGGGCTGCATCGCGGTGCCCGAATCTGACCTGCGGCATCTGCTGGAAATGGGGCTGTCTGAAATCGAGGTCCTGCCCCCCGGCATGACGCGCTGAATCCCGCGCCCCCTATGCCGCCACAGGGGCAGGGGATGCAACCGGCGGGGGCTGGAATACGATGACCATATCCCCCTCGCCGGCTTCGGAACGGACCTCATCCTCGGCAGAGATGACCCATATCGCCACCCCTTTGCGAATCACCATGAAAACCATCGCATGTCCCTGCGCGATATCATTTTCCTGCAACGGGTCCGTTATAACATGACAGTGGAAACGCCATCCCCTGTCAAAGAGGGAATCAATCATGGAAAAATTCCATGACGGTTCCCCCAAGACCTTGCCCCGCGATTCCCGGCTGACACCACGATACAGGTCAAGCCGTGCCACGCCCGGACTGACCTGGAATACGCGCTGCCGCCCAAAATCCGGGGCCAGCCGCGCACAGACCAGCCCGTTATAGATCGCATCAGGCGTCGCCGCGATCAGATAATCCGCAGGTCGCTCCTCCAGCCGTTCAAGCCCTTCTTCGGACAGGAGTTCGGCCTTCAGGGTCGGCACGCCCTGCCGGTCGGCCTTTTCCAGCGCCCCGGAATAGGTATCGACCAGGACCACCGGAATCCCCTGCTGATGAATGGTGGTCGCCAGATTGGTGGACCATGCATTGGCCCCCATGATCGCCAGCGCGGGTTCATCCGACAGTGTCAGCCGCAGATAGCGTGCCAGTGGCCGGAGGGAAAACCCGTGCAGGATCATGGTCGTGGCGATGACGGCAAACACCGCAGGCGTAATCAGTGCGGCGCTGGGATCACCCGCATCACGCAACTGAAGGCCCGCCGCCCCCGCGACCGCGGCGGCGACGATCCCGCGTGGGGCAATCCATCCAACGAACAGGCGTTCCTGCCATGACAGGTCGGACCGGATGGTGGAAAGGAAAATCCCCAGCGGCCGGACCACGAACAGCACAGTCAGTGTCAGTGCAAGAATCGGCAGAGACAATTTTTGCAGCACATCGCGATGAAGGTCGGCCGTCAGGACGACGAACAGGCATGACACCACAATGACACCAAGGGATTCCTTGATACGGCGCAGTTCGGAAATGCCCACAACATTCAGGTTGGCCAGCGCCATGCCGAACACGGTGGCCGCCATCAGGCCCGTACTCGCCATCACAAGGTTGCATATGGCAGCCATGCTCATGGCAAAGGTCAGGATGATGGGAATACGCAGGATTTCAGGCAGAAGGTCACGACTGGACAGGAATTTGACCAGCAGCGCGGGAAAAATGCCGCAGCCGATCGCAAACATGGTGCTGAACAGCAGGTGTGGCCAGATCTCTATCGCCGCAAGGGAGACATCGCCTGTTGGCGAAGGCTGAAGCAGCAGGAATTCCATGACAAGGGTGGCAAGGATCGCCCCGATCGGGTCGTTGACGATCGCCTCCCACCGCAGGAAGGCCGCGACCCGTGGGCGCAATTTGGTATGACGCAACAACGGCAGCACCACCGTGGGGCCGGTCACGACAATGATCGCGCCGAACAGCCATGACGTCCCCCAATGCAGGTGGCCGACGAAATGCGCGGCAAGGGTGCCCAGCACCCAGTTGATCGGAAGCGCCACAGCCGTCAGCCGCAACACCCCCTCCCCCGAAGTGCGCCATTGCCGCACATTCAGCGCCAGCCCGCCTTCGAACACGATAAAGGCAACCGCCAGCGAAATCAGGGGATGAAAATAGCTGCCGATCGTCGCGGATGGGTGCAGCAGGCCCAAGCCCGGGCCATAAACCAGCCCCAGCGCGAACAGCAGGACGATGGCGGGCAGCCTGAACCGCCACGCGACCCATTGCGCCGCAATGCCGCCCCCCAGAATGCACAGAAGCCCGATCGCCAGATTATGCTGCATGTATGTTTCCCGTATCGTTATGTCCTGTCGGGAACCCCGATGGCGCGGCCCGGAAAAAGAACAGGGCTACGCCGCATCGACCAGTATGGGGCCGACACCCGTCGCATGGGGTCGATATTCGTACATCAGGAGTAAAAAAATCCTGTCAGGCGACACGTTCCATCACGGCGGTAAAAAAGCCATCCGTCCCGTTTCGCAGGGGGGAAAGACTCATTTGCCCCCCCACCAGCAGGCCCGCTGGCATGATCCCTTCGCCCTGGGGGGGCGTCACCAGCCGAAAAGCGGGGTTACGTTGCACAAAGGCCGCGATCTGGTCATGGTTTTCTTCGTTCAGGATGGAGCACGTGGCATAGACCAGCCGCCCGCCCGGGCGCAGCAATGCCGCCGCACGATCCAGAATGTCTGACTGCTTTTCCATCAGTTCGAGCAGATCACTCTCCCGCAGGCGCAGGCGTGCATCTGGATTCCGCCGCCATGTGCCCGTCCCGGTGCAGGGTGCATCCACCAGCACGCGGTCAAAACTGCCCGCACGCCTGCGTGCCCATTTGTCACCCGTTGCCAGAAGATGGCGTTCGGCATTGTGCACGCCGGCACGGCGCAGGCGCCGCACCGCCCCGTCCAATCGCGGTTCGGACACGTCACAGGCGACAATGTGGCCACGATTATTCATCGTCATGGCCATCGCCAGCGTCTTGCCCGCCGCCCCGGCACAGTAATCCAGAACCCGCATGCCCGGCTCTGCCCCCACGGCGGCGGCGACAAGCTGGCTGCCTTCGTCCTGGATTTCAATCAGCCCGGCACGGAACGCTGCGGTGGAGGTCACAGGCTGCCGCCCCGCGACACGCAGCCCCCATGGCGAAAGCGTGGTGTCCTGCGTCGTGATCCCCTCCTGCGCCAAGGCCATGCGCGCAGCTTCCCGCGTGGTCTTGAGCAGGTTGGCACGCAGGTCCAACGTGGCCTCACCCATCATCGCCTGAAGTTCCGCATCGGCCTGCGCGCCAAAGGTGGCCTCCACCCGGGGCAGCAGCCAGTCAGGCACCTCCAGCGTGACCGCCCGTGGCATTTCGGGATGGTCCATCGACTTGCCCCGCAGGAAAGCACACAGGGCACGTTCTTGCGGATCAAGGCGGGACGGCGCGTAACGTTCCCCGCTGAACAGTTCCTCCGGTGTCATCCGGTCCTGACGCGCCAGAACCTCCAGCGCCAGTACAAGGGTGCGCGGCGTGACCGGGGCGTCGGCCCGTTCAATCCACCAGCACAGGCGACGCCAATGGCGCAGGGTATCCCAGACCCGGGAGGAAATGGCCCTGCGGTCCCCCCCGCCGATATACCGGCGTTCGCGGAAAAAAGAATTGGCAACCGCGTCGGCCGGCCGGAACGGCGTGGCCTCCATCGCGGATATAAGGTCGATGGCGGCCGACAGCCGTGCACTGGGGGTCATGGACGTGTAATCGCTTTTGTAATGATGCCGTCAATCCTGCCGGTAATTCGGCGCTTCGCGCGTGATGGACACGTCATGAACGTGACTTTCACGCAGGCCCGCGCCGGTGATGCGGCGGAACCGCGCGCGCTGCTGCAGGTCGGTGACGGTGGCTGAACCGGTATAGCCCATACCCGCGCGCAGGCCGCCCACCAGCTGGTGGATGACAGCCCCCATCGCCCCCTTATAGGCGACGCGGCCTTCGATCCCTTCGGGCACCATCTTGTGGGTGTCCTTGATTTCCTGCTGGAAATAACGGTCGGCCGACCCACGCGCCATCGCGCCCAGGCTGCCCATCCCGCGATAGGATTTGTACGTGCGCCCCTGATACAGGAACACTTCGCCGGGGGCTTCTTCGGTCCCGGCCAGCAGGGACCCGATCATGACGACATCCGCGCCCGCGCCAATGGCCTTCACGATATCGCCAGAGGTACGGATGCCACCATCCGCAATGGCGGGGATATCGAGTTCATGACAGGCGGCCGATGTTTCCATGACGGCGGAAAACTGCGGCACGCCCACGCCCGCCACGATACGCGTGGTGCAGATCGAGCCCGGCCCGATGCCGATCTTTACACAGTCGGCACCCGACTTGATCAATGCGCGCGCCGCTTCCGGCGTTGCGACGTTACCTGCGATAATCTGGATGTCTTCGCGGATGGCCTTGATCTTCTCGATGGAGGTCAGGACGCCACGTGAATGGCCATGGGCGGTATCAACCACGATGACGTCCACCCCGGCGTCAATCAGTTCGCGCGCACGCGTCAGGCCGTCCTCGCCCACGCCGGTCGCCGCGGCACACAAAAGGCGGCCGAGCTCGTCCTTGTTGGCGTTGGGGTGCATCACCGCCTTGTCCATGTCCTTGACGGTAATCAGGCCGACGCAGCGATCCTCGTCATCAATGACCAGCAGCTTTTCAATCCGGTGACGGTGCAGCAACTGGCGTGCCTGCTCCCGCGCGACATCCTGACGCACGGTCACCAGGTTTTCACGGGTCATCAGTTCATAAACGCGCTGTCCCGGATCGGTGGCGAAACGCACATCACGATTGGTCAGTATTCCCACAAGGCGCGTGGTGTCGCGTTCCACAACCGGCAGGCCGCTGATGCCATGGCGCGACATGATGGCGTTCACCTCCGCCAGTGTCTGGTCGGGGAAAACCGTGACGGGGTTGACGACCATGCCGGATTCAAAGCGCTTGACGCGACGGACCTGCTCGGCCTGCTGTTCGATCGTCAGGTTTTTGTGAATGACACCCAGGCCACCGTTCTGTGCCATGGCGATGGCCATGTTATCTTCCGTCACGGTATCCATGGCGGAAGAGACCAGCGGGATATTCAGCTCGATCCGGCGCGTCAGGCGCGTTCTGGTCGAAGTTTCCGAAGGCAGGACGTTGGATTCATCGGGCACCACCAGCACGTCGTCAAACGCCAGGGCCTCGCGGATACGATCCTCGATACGGGGAATGGAAACCGGTTTCGTCGTGGAAGACATGCTGCAGGAACCTCAATCAGACAGTGGAGGGTCCCCAGTGCCGCGGGTACCCGACCGTTGGCGCACCCTCATAAGCCGTGAATCGGGGCCTTGCAAGCGTTGTGCGCATCCTTTGGCCCGGATTCGGCATGGAAAATAAAATGTCAGGGGGTCATCCGCGCCGCACGCCCCCACGCCCTGTCGCCTCATAGGTCGCCAGAACCGTGCCATCATCCGCATCGCGTTCAAGCAACTGAACACCATACCCCCACAGGTCCGCCATGTACTGCAATGTCCTGCGCGCGTCATCGGCATGGAACTGGTGCCCCCGCGTCGTGCGGTGTTCCAGTGTCAGCATACGGTCGGTATGCATGTTGGCGCCGGTGATCTCGATTTCCGCATTCATGTTGGCGGGATCGTGGTTCTGCGCCACCGTGCGCCGGATATCGCGATATCCGGCGTCATCATGGATCGCATCCACCAACAGGTATGGCGCTGCGGTATCGTCATGGATGCGGAACATGCGGAACCTGCGCATCACAGCAGGGGACAGATATTGCAGGATGAAGCTTTCGTCGCGAAATTCGGCCCATGCATGTTTCAGGGTTTCGATGGGCCGGTCATTGCCCGCGATTTCAGGGAACCATGCACGGTCCTCTGCCGTGGGCGACGTGCAGATACGTGCAATGTCACCCATCATCGCAAAGCCCAGCGCATAGGGATTGAACGACGGCCCCCCGCCCGCGTCAAAATCGGGTTGCGTGATGACATTGCTGGTGGAATGGATCGCCTCCAGATACGACGCGTCGTCGATACGCCCGTTTTCATGCAGGCGACGCATGATGTAATCATGAACCCATGTCGCACATCCTTCGTTCATCATCTTGAGCTGTGGCTGGGGATAAAAATACTGTGCGATCATGCGCACGATGCGGATGACCTCGCGCTCCCACGGGGCAAGCAGCGGCGCATGTTTTTCAAGAAAGTAGAGCAGGTTTTCTTCCGGCAGGCCAAGGCGCCGGCGCATCGGGTCGTTCGATGTGGTGTCGGGCTGCTGCTCTTCATCGACGGGCACGGTGCGCCACAGGTCGTTAAAGGTCGCCTCCTCATGCAGGCGTCGTGCCTGTGCGCGCTGCTGTTCCGCACGCAGGTCAAGGCGTCTTGAGCCCGAATGGCGATGCACCCCCTGCCCCTGCAACGCATGGGCGGCGTCAAGGATACGTTCCACCGCCGCGATGCCGTGACGTTCCTCGCACTGGTGGATATAGCCACGCGCGAATTCCAGGTAATCGAGGATTTCCGACGCGTTGGTCCATTCACGGAACAGGCGGTTGTTATGAAAGAAATGATTGTGGCCGAACGCGGCATGCGCGATCACCAGCGTCTGCATCGTGGCGGAATTTTCCTCCATCAAATAGCTGATGCACGGGTCGGAATTGATGACGACCTCATACGCCAGCCCCATCATGCCCCGGCGATAGGCATTTTCATGGGCAATGAAACGTTTGCCCAGCGACCAGTGCCGATAGCCAAGCGGCATGCCATGGGCGGTATAGACATCCAGCATCTGTTCAGACGTGATGATTTCCAGCCGGTTGGGATAGGTCGTCAGGCCAAGTTCACGTTCCGCGATGTCCGCCACGGCATCATAGCAGTCGCGCAATATCTCGAAATTCCAGTCGTTGCCCTGATAGAGCAGGCCGGAGCATGTGCCTGTGACAGGGGATGCGGGGCGAAGGTCCATCATGCGTTTTCCCTTTCAGGCTGCTGCGAGAAGAGGTCACGAAAGACAGGGAAGATATCCTTGCGTTCGGTGACACGCCGGACGGCAAGGTGGGGAACATGCATGGAAATATCGTGATAGGCACGCCACAGGTCGGTCTGTCCCCGGATCACCGCGCCAGAGGCCGAAACCTCGATATAGGCGAAATACTGCACGTTCGGCAGGATATCCCCGGTCAATATGCCGCAGGCACGGGCCATGTCCGAAGGCAGGTTGTCACCGTCGGATACCTGCGCCGCATAGATGTTCCAGCTCTGGACCGGATAGCGCTTCTTTTGGATATCAGCCATCAGTTCAAGCGCTGAGGACACCAGCGTGCCCCCTGTGCTGGGGTCGTGGAAGAACGTATTTTCATCCACCTCTTCCGCCCGTTCGGCATGGCGCACGAACACGATATCCAGCGTGCGGTAACGCCGTTCAAGGAATACGTGCAGCAATGCGAAAAACTGCTTGGCCAGATCCTTCATCCGTTCGGTCATGGAGCCGGAAACATCCATCAGGCAGAACATGACCGCCCGTGTGACGGGCTGTGGCACCACGGCGTGGCGGCGGTAACGCAGGTCAACGGGGTCCACCCACGCAATGCGTGCAAGCCGACGCTGCATTGTTGTGCGCTGTTCACGCAACTGATGCAGTTCATCAAGGTCGTGCGCACTTAACGGGCGTTGCGCCTCCAGCGCCTCGATGCGCTGTTCCACCTGCACCATTTCATCGGGGCGCGGGCGACGCAGGCCGATACGCCGGGCAATGGACCGGCGCATCGTGCGCGACAGGTCCAGTTGAGATGGGGACCCCTCGTTACTCAGCCCCGCGCGCATGGGGGCCGTCGTCTCGGTCGTGGACAGTTCACGCTTGACCAGGTCAGGCAGTTCAAGATCGTCCAGGAACAGATCGAGGAATTCCTCCCGGCTCAGGACAAAGCGGAAGCTGTCTTCCCCTTCCCCCGCGTCCGACGGGTTTCCCTCCCCCGTGCCGCCACCGCCCTGACCACCGGCAGGAGGACGTTGCAGTTTGTCGCCACGGCAGAACTCCTTGTTCCCCGTCAGGATGAAGTGACGGCTGCCCCCGCTGAAAACCCGGTGGAACGAGGGTTCATGCAGCGCATCCGCCGGTACGGTGACGCTTCTGTCATGTCCGGTCTCCTGTATGCTGCCGTGCGCTATGGCCTCGCGCACGGATTTCTGGACGGCGTCGCGGGCGCGTTCGATCACGCGACGCCGGTTCTCGATATTTTTCCCATGGGGATTGGAACGTCTGTCAATGATGTCCACTGCGCATTACCACCATGTTCCATGTGTCAGGCCGACTGCTTGACCCGCATGTACCATTCAACCAACCGACGGACCTGGCGTTCCGTGTATCCCCGCGCAATCATGCGCCCCACGAATTCATCGTGCTTGTGCCCGGTCTCACGGTCCTTTTTTGAACCGAAGCTGATGACCGGCAACAGGTCCTCCACCTGGCTGAACATCCGTTTTTCAATGACGTCGCGAATTTTCTCGTACGATGTCCATGACGGGTTGCGTCCGGCATTGTTCGCGCGCGCGCGCAGGGCGAACTTGACGACCTCGTTACGGAAATCCTTGGGGTTGGCGATGCCCGCGGGCTTTTCCGTCTTCGTCAGTTCGGAATTGAGCAGGTCGCGGTTCAGCATCTGCCCCGTATCTGGGTCCTTGAAGTCCTGATCCTCGATCCAGGCGTCGGCATGTTCAAGATACCGGTCAAACAGGTTCTGGCCATAATCGTTATAGCTTTCCAGATAGGCTTTCTGGATCTCGTGCCCCAGATATTCGGCATAACGCCCGGCAAGGTCGGATTTGAGGGTGGCAAGATATTGCGCCTCCACCTCTGCGGGGAACTGTTCGCGCCGGATGGCATGTTCAAGCACATACATCAGATGCACCGGGTCGGCGGCGATTTCCGTCGGGTCATGGTTGAACGTGGCCGACAGCACCTTGTAGGCAAAGCGGGTGGAAATGCCGTTCATCCCCTCGTTCACGCCGGCCGCGTCGCGATATTCCTGCATCGTGCGGGCCTTGGGGTCGGTCTCCCTGATGTTTTCCCCGTCATAGACCCGCATCTTTGCGAACTGGGTGGAATTCGGATGGGGTTTCAGGCGCGACAGGACGGCAAACCGCGCCAGCATCTCCAGCGTATTGGGCGCGCACGGGGCCTGTGACAGGCTGGATGTGTCGATCAGCTTGTCATAGATCTGCGCTTCCTCGCTGACGCGCAGGCAGTACGGCACCTTGATGACGCAGACGCGGTCCAGGAACGCCTCGTTGGAACGGTTGTTGCGGAAAGCCTGCCATTCGGCCTCGTTCGAATGGGCAAGAATGACACCGGTAAAGGGGATGGCCCCGATATTTTCCGTGCCGACATAATTCCCCTCCTGCGTGGCCGTCAGCAGCGGATGAAGCATCTTGATGGGGGCCTTGAACATCTCCACGAATTCAAGGATGCCCTGGTTGGCACGGTTCAGCCCGCCGGAGAAGCTGTAGGCGTCGGGATCGTTCTGGCTATAGTTCTCCAGTTGCCGGATATCGACCTTTCCCACCAGGGCGGAAACGTCCTGGTTATTGTCATCCCCCGGTTCGGTCTTGGCGATCGCGATCTGGCGCAGGCGGGAGGGATGAAGTTTCACCACGCTGAAACGCGACAGGTCGCCGTCGAATTCCTCCAGCCGCTTGATGGCCCACGGGCTTGCAATACCCGTCAGCAGGCGTCGCGGGATGCCGTACTGCGCCTCCAGCAACGGTCCCATACGTTCGGGATCAAACAGGCCAAGCGGGCTTTCGAAAACCGGGCTGATGTGACGCCCGGCCTTAAGCGCATAGATCGGCTCTTTCTCCATCAACGCCTTGAGGCGTTCGCCCAGCGATGACTTGCCGCCCCCCACCGGCCCGAGAAGGTAGAGGATCTGCTTGCGTTCCTCCAACCCCTGCGCCGCATGCCGGAAAAAGCCGACGATCTGTTCGATCGTCTCTTCCATCCCGTAAAAATCGGAAAATGCGGGATAGGTCCGCACCGTGCGGTTCATGAAGATGCGCGACAGGCGCGGGTCGCGGGACGTGTCGGTCGTCTCCGCCTCTCCGATCGCGCGGAGCATGCGTTCCGCCGCAGTGGCGTAACAGGAAGGATCGACCTTGCAATGTTCGAGATAGTCGGACAGCCCCATTTCGACTTCGCGGTGTTCATCGCGCATTGCCGTCGCAAGGGAGAAGACATTGAACTCATTTGCCATCAGCAGATTTCTCCGAAATCAGCAGGGTTCGGGGTGAACCGTAGGATGAGTATGCGTCGTATCTTTTGCCTGGGCCCCCTTCATGCAGGGGGCAGAGTTTCAGCAACCTGTCGTTCTGGTCTGGCGATGATGGACACGACCGCTCGCCTGCATGGGCGTGGTATCGTGAGGCCGGGCATTATTGCCCTGATATAACCTAGTGATTTTGTCACCCCGTAAAGAACGGGTCCCGATTTGCAGGATCGGCCCGTCTGTTTACGCTATCGCCGGGGATGTGCCGGATTCAACCTAAATCTTCACAATGAACCATCGGTAGGGTCTGCGTCATGTAGCCGCCAGGCCCGTCAGGTCAGGTCCGCAGGGTCAACCCGTCATAGGCGGCCTCGACCCCGGCCGGAAGATGCCGCTGCATCCAGGCCCAGTCCATGTCCGGCCCCATATGGGTCAGGACGGTACGACGCGGGCGGATACGTTCACGCCATTCGAATACGCGTTCCAGCCAACCGTGGGAGACATGGGTCGTACGCTGGAAACAGCCGACCACCCACGTATCAACGCCATGGAGGATATCAAGCGCGGTATCGTCAAGTTCCGCCACGTCCGTACAATAGGCCATTGGCCCCACACGCAGGCCAAGCGTCAGGGTATGGCCATGCACCTGCCTGAAAACATGCACATTCATGCCTGCGATCATGGCTTCGCCCCCGGCTTCGATCACATGGGGCGTCAGGACCGGGCGATAGAAGGAAGGGGGCGTCCAGGGGCGAAAGACATAATCGAAGCGCGTGACCAGTTCGTCGATGACATCGCGCGTGCCATAGGCGGGAATCGGACGACCGATGATGCGGTTGATTGCACGCAGTTCATCCAGCCCGGCGATATGGTCCGCATGGGCATGGGTGTACAGCACCGCGTCGACACGTGTAATCCGCTGCGCCAGCAATTGTGCCCGCAGGTCCGGCCCCGTATCGACCAGCAGCGCATTGCCCGTATCATCACGCAGCAGCACCGATGAACGCAGACGTGCATTGCGCGGTTCGCACGGATCACACAGGCCCCAGTCCCCTGCCCCGTCCACCCCGCCGACCATTGGCACCCCGGCGGAGCCACCACACCCCAGAATGGTCATTTCCATCGCTTCAGGCCGCCTTGGTAAACAGACGGTGGAAGTTGACGGTGGTCAACGCGGCGAACGCGTCATCCTCCATCCCGCGCAACCGTGCAACCACCTGCGCGGTATGGGGGACATAGCCTGGTTCGTTGCGCTTGCCGCGCTTTGGCACCGGGGCAAGGAACGGCGCATCCGTCTCCACCAGCAGGCGTTCGGCGGGAATTTCCGCGGCAACCGCGCGCACGGCCTCCGCCCGGCCAAAGGTCGCAATGCCAGAAAAACTGATATACCCGCCAAGTTCAACCGCCGTGCGCGCCAGTTCCGGGCCGGAGGAAAAGCAGTGTACCAGAAAGGGAAACGCCCCGTTTTCCACGGTCTCGTCGCGCAGAATGGACATCATGTCCGCATCCGCATCACGGGTGTGGATCACCAGTGGCAGGCCCGTCTGTCGTGCCGCATCGATATGGGCGCGAAAACTCTCTTGCTGAAGGGGACGGATTTCAGGCTTGCCATGGAAATAATCCAGACCGCTTTCACCAATCCCGATGACACAGTTGTCGTGCGTCTGGGCAATGATGTCATGCGCTGTCGGCACCGGGGTTTCATCGACATGGTCGGGATGCGTGCCCACCGTACACCAGACGCGCACGCGATCGGAATCAAAACCGGCAAGCCGCTTCTGCTCCGCCGCGCGCGACAGGCGCGTGCCGATGGTGACAAGCCCGCTGACCCCCGCCGCGCATGCGCGCGACAGCAGGTCAGGCAATTCTTCGTCCGAAAAATGGTCAAGATGACAATGGGAATCCGTCAATCCACCCCGCGCCATCACTGGGATTCCGCCTCGACAAAGCGTGGGAATATGCCCTTGGGCGCGGGAAGCGGGCGACCTGCGGGTAACGGCGTCCCAAGGGCCGCGAAATCGCGTTCCGTCGCTTCCACACCCAGTTGTGTCAGCATCGTATCCATGCTGCCGGGCATATAAGGCTGCAAGACCGTGGCGATGGTACGCAAGACATCGGCGAGTACGCGCAGGACATCGGCCATGCGTTGCGGATCGGTCTTCTTCAGCGCCCACGGAGCCTGATGGTCGATATAGGCGTTGCTGGCGCGGATTACCTTCCACACCTCCTCCAGCGCATCGGTCAGCGCCTGACGGTCGATCTGCCCATGCATGAGATCAGGCAGCAGGCTGGCCTGCGCCAGCAGCGCCGTATCCTCCGCCGTGGGCGTTGCGCGTTCGGGCAGCAGGCCGGCACAATTGCGCGCGATCTGTGACAGGGTGCGTTGCGCAAGGTTGCCAAGGTCATTGGCCAGTTCGACATTCATGCGCGTGATGATGGCCTTGCGATTGATATCACTGTCGCCGCCAAAGGGCATTTCACGCATCAGGAAGAAGCGCACCGGATCAAGGCCGAATTCCGCCACCAGATCGCGCGGGTCAAGGACATTGCCCAGCGACTTGCTCATCTTCTGCCCCGCGATGGTCCACCATCCGTGGGAAAACACACGCTCCGGCAGCGGCAACCCTGCCCCCATCAGCAGTGCAGGCCAGTAAATGGCATGGAAACGCAGGATGTCCTTGCCCACCAGATGCAGGTTCGCGGGCCAGAAATCCCAACGTGGCGCGCCTTCGTCAGGATAGCCCACGGCCGACAGGTAATTGGCCAGCGCATCGACCCAGACATACATCACATGTTTCGGATCGCCCGGAACGGGAATGCCCCAGTTGAAGCTTGTGCGGCTGATGGACAGGTCACGCAGCCCCCCCCGGACGAAGCTGCGCACCTCGTTACGGCGTCCCGCAGGTTCCACGAATCCGGGGTGGGTTTCGTAAAGTTCCAGCAGCCTGTCCTGGAACTTGGACAGGCGGAAGAAATAGGAAGGCTCCTTCACCCATTCCACCGGTGCGCCGGTCGGGGCTGTGCGGGTGCCATCCGCTGCGGTGACAAGTTCCTCTTCCTGATAGAAACATTCATCGCGCAGCGCGTACCAGCCTTCGTACGCCCCGAGATAGATATGGCCGTTCTCCTCCAGCTTCTTCCACAACGCGGCGGCCCCTTCGGCGTGGCGGGGTTGGGTCGTGCGGATGAAATCATCGTAGGAGATGGCCATCTTGTCATACATATCGCGGAAATCCGCGGCGACACGGTTGGCCAGTTCGATCGGGGTCACGCCGGCTGTCTGTGCCGCCTGCTCCACCTTCTGCCCATGTTCGTCGGTGCCCGTCAGGAAAAAGACGTCAAAGCCCGCCAGCCGCTTGAACCGCGCGATCACGTCCGCCGCGACGGAGGTATAGGCGTGTCCGATATGGGGCGCCCCATTCACATAATAGATCGGTGTCGTGACGTAATAGCGCCGTGTCATATTGCATTCACCCGCGCAAGCGCCGTCAGGAGCGCCTGCTGCTTATCCAGATTGAAATTTTCAGTCTCCGCACGTAGCCGGACCAGATCCTGCCACGCATCGGCCATGCGTTCGGGCCGCATGTCGCGTGACTGCCCCTGGCCTTGTGGCGCACGGAGGAGTTCGCGTGTCCTTACCGATATGGCATCGCATAACAGATCGAAAAAGACTGAAAAGCCATTTTCCGATTCCGTGATGCTACTGGCGATGCGATAGGCATCCGTCCCGCCATCCTGTCCATCCATCACCTGCGCCACCAGCGCGGACAGCTTTATCCCGTCCCTGTGCAGCAGGGAAATCGCCCGTCCCGCCGATCCATGGGACAGGGGGATGATATTTTCGATATCCGCGCGGTACGCATCATCAACCACATCTGTCAGCACGGCATGTAAATCATGTGCTGACAGCGGGCCGAGGTCCAGCGTACGGCAACGGCTGCGGATGGTTGGCAAAAGGCGACCGGGCGCCGCGCAGGTCAGGATCAGGATCGCACCTGCGGGGGGCTCCTCCAGAATCTTGAGGATGGCGTTGGAGGCGGTGCGGTTCATGTATTCGGCGCCATCGACGATCACCACCCGCCACCCGCCCTCGGCCGCGGTGCGACGCAGGAAGGCCCCGATCGGGCGCACGTCATCGCCCACGATTTCACGGCGGGGACGACGGGTTTTGTCATCCACCCCCCGTGCGATCACCAGCAGGTCGGCATGCGTCCCGGCGGTGATGCGCCGGCCGACCGGGCTGTCGTGGTCATGTGCCTTCAACAGGGCGCGGGCCATCATGAAGGCCATTGTCGCCTTGCCGATCCCGTCCACCCCCGTCAGCAGCCACGCATGATGCAGGCGGCCCGCACGCATCACGGATGCGAACTGCTGCCACGCGGCGTCATGCCCATGCAGACGGGTGCGTTCGCGCGGGGCTGTCATCGGGCTGTCATCCCTGTCCCCACGACATCGGCAGACGCGTCGCGACATGCCGCGCGACGGCCTGGGCCACGATATCAGGCGGCTGGGCCGCGTCCAGCGTGATGCACCGGCCCGGTTCCTGCCGGGCGATGGCGGCAAACCCTTCGGCCACACGGGCATGGAAGGCCTCCGCCGCGGTTTCATACCGGTCGGGGCGATTGCCGCGTGTGCGCAGGCGTTCACGCGCCATGGCACGCGGAACATCGAGGATGAAGGTCATGTCGGGCCGGGCGCCAGTCTGCTGGCGCAGGGATGCGATCAGGTCGAGGATTGCAGGATCACCCATACCCCTGCCATATCCCTGATAGGCGGCGGTGGAATCGGTGAAACGATCGGAAATGACGACCTTTCCCGCCTCCAGCGCCGGGCGGATCAGGCGATCGACATGGTCATAGCGCGCGCCAAAATGCATCAGTGTTTCAGCGCGCAGCGACAGGTCATGTTCGCCGAACAACAGGAAGTCGCGCACGGCCTCCGCCCCGGGCGTCCCGCCCGGTTCACGGGTGCGGACAATCCTGTCGGATGGCATGATCGTGGCAAGATGTTCTTGCAGCAGGCGAACCTGCGTCGATTTCCCGGCCCCTTCCCCCCCTTCGAACGTAATGAACAGTCCCGTCATTGCCCCTGTCATCACCTCTGCCATCGCCTCAGTGACGTCCCAGTTTCTGCCCCAGCACGGCAGAAGCCCGGCCAAACAGGCCAAGCCGCCCGACATCGTTCCCAGCCACCAGCGGCACCATGATGTCGGCCAGACCAGTATTGGAAATCACAAGCTGTCCCAGCACCTGCCCCGCCTTGATCGGTGCGGGCACGGGGCTTTTGTAATCCAGTGCGATGCGCACGCGGTTCTGCCAGCCGTGGGGCAGCGTCAGCAGGACATCGCGCGTGGCGACAAGCGGCACGGTCGCCGCCTTACCAAGCCAGACGGGCGCGCTGTCGATGACCGCCCCATTATGTACCAGCGTCGCATTTTCGAAATTGACAAACCCCCATTCGAGCAGCCTCTCCCCCTCGAACGCGCGGGCATTGCTTGATGGCAGGCCGTTGATGGCCATGACGATCCGGTTTCCATTACGTTCGGAACTGGCGCACAGGCCAAAGCCGCCCGCGTCGGTATGCCCGGTCTTCAGGCCGTCGGCGATCCCCTTGACCACCAGCGCATTGCGGTTTTCCTGCGAAATCCTGTTGTATCGGAACCCTTTTTCCGCAAAGAAATGGTAATATTCGGGAAAATCGTGGATCAGGTGCATCGCGATGGTCGTGACGTCGCGCGCGGACATGTAATGCCCGTCCGCAGGCCAACCGGTCGCATTCATGAAATGCGTATTGGTCATGCCAAGCTGTACCGCCTGTGCATTCATCAGGGACACGAACTGGTCCTCGGACCCCGCGACACCTTCGGCAAGGACGATACAGGCGTCATTACCCGACTGGATCACCATGCCCTGAATCAGATCAGACACCGCGACCGCGCCCTGCAGGGGGACGAACATCTTCGACCCCTGCATGCGCCATGCCTTTTCACTGACGGTCAGGGTCTGATCAAGCTTCAGCCGTCCCGCGCGCAGCATCCCGAAGACGACATAAGCCGTCATCATCTTGGTCAGCGAGGATGGTGGCATGCGTTCGTCCGCCGCCTTTTCCAGCAGCACGGCGCCGGTGGTATAGTCGATGATGCACGCCCAGCGCGCGGGGGTATCGACCGGCCCGATCAGGCTGTTGGCAGGGGAATAGGACCCGGCAGGCGCCTCTGCCCCCCCGGCGGCGGGGGCTGACGGGCCAGGTGCGGGATGATGTCTGCGTGCGGCAAACGCCTGCCCCGCAGGCAACAGGGCCAACCCGCTTACCGCGCCAGACAGGACTGCGCCCGAAAGGACCGCGCGGCGTGTGGGATACCGGCCCGGCATGGCGGCGGGAAGCTTGGCTGTGCGAAGCTGTGCGTGTCCTGATGTCATGTAATCTCGTTACCCAGAAGCCCAACGGCCAGTGCATAGAAATCCGACGGATTATAACGACGGATTGCGTTAAAATTACGATAGACCATGAAGGATTCGCCCCCCACCCCATCGGGGCGCAGGATCGCGCCGCGCATGTCCGCGCGGGGGAATGCGCTGCCGTCGATCTGCCGCACCCCGGCATCCATCCATTCCTGCAAGGTCCTGGTATGCGTCCGTCCAAGCGCAGCCTGCGCCAGGGTATCGGGCACCGTGACCTGCTGTCCCCACGGTTCGTCGCCGATCCAGCCGGAATGCGACAGATAACTGGCGATGGAGCCGAATACGTCGGCCGTGGAATGCCAGATGTCACGCCGCCCGTCGCCATCCATATCCACGGCATAGCGCAGATAGGCGCTGGGCATGAATTGCGGCTGTCCCATCGCGCCAGCATAACTGCCGATCATCTGTTCGGGGGCGATATCCCCCATCCCCAGGATATGCAGCGCCTTCATGAGTTCATCGTGGAAGAATTTGGCCCGACGTCCGTCATAGGCCAGCGTACACAACGCATCGATGACGCCAAATGTGCCCATGCGCGTGCCATAGGCGGATTCCAGCCCCCATATCCCCGCAATCGCCCCCGGCGCGACATTATAACGCGTCAGCGCCTGATCAAGCAGCGCGCGCTGCACCGCTACGGCCGTGCGGCCATCTGCGATCTTGCGGGCGGTAATGACGCGCTGTCGGTACTGCGCCCATGTCAGGTGGAATTCCGGCTGCGTGCGATCCAGCCGAAGCACCTGCGCATTGGGCGTGGACAGGTCCAGCGCCCTGTTGGCAATCCCGGTATCGAGCCCCTGTCGAATCGCGTCATCGCGCACACCCGCGACGAACGTGGCGTAATCCTGCGCATGCCCATAGGCCCGCCCCGCGCGCAGGGCGGGGGCGATCACCCCGGTGGACAGGGCAACGGCGGACAGCAGGAATGTGCGGCGTACAAGCATTGTGATGCTCTGCCACGGAGGCGGGGTGGTTTCAATCCTTCAGGCCCCATTCCGGGCGGTTTGTGTCGCATGCCGTGACTGGTGGACACAATCAGGTAACAACTTCGGGTTTGTCCGTATCGCGGAAGCATGCAACAAGGTCGCCATAACACGGTTATGCGCGGGCCGGATTGCGACGACCTGTGTCGGACACGGGGCGCGCAGGGGCGGCGCCAGCGCCTTAGTGCGCTATCATTCGCGGCCTTCCGACATGTCGCGTCACGCCGTCCCGTGGCGTTGGGCCTGCATCGGTCATGAGTTGAAAGAGGCTTGTCAGTTATTGGTCACGTTCCCCTCCCCTTTGCCGCCATGTGTGCGTTAGCTGGCCGTAGATGTCTTTATCCCTGACTTCATTCCTTGCCACGGCGGGGGCCTCCCCCCTGCTGCAGGGGCTGGCCATTATCGTCGGCACGTTCATCCTGGAGGATGCGGCAACGATCGTGACCGCCATGCAGGTGCAGACGGGGCATGTGGACCTGCCGGTCGCGCTGGTGGCGCTGTATATCGGCATCGTGGTGGGGGATATCGGGTTGTACGGGCTTGGCTATCTTGCCGCGTGCTGGCCCCCTGCGCGCCGATGGGTCACATTGCCGAACGTGGAACATGAAGGCCACTGGTTCGACCGCAACGTCTTTCGTATCGTCTTCATCAGCCGGTTCATTCCCGGCGCACGCCTGCCATTATATACCGCCTGTGGTTTTTTCCGCGCGCGGCTGGGCCTGTTCTGTGTCGCGGCCGTGCTGGCAACCCTGATCTGGACAACGCTGCTGTTCGCCGTGTCCCTGCGTGTCGGACAATTCCTGATTTCCCACCTGGGGACATGGAAATGGCTGGGACTGGCGGGCTTTATCGTAACCATCTTCCTCATCAGCCGTACCATTGCCCGATTGCAAGGCCAATCCCGATGACCGACATGTCCACCATCTCCACGCCCGCCTCCTCCCCCACGAAGGCCCCGTCCCCCCTGTCCATGTTCGAATTCTGGCCGGGATGGATCTTCTATACCCCGGTGGTGATGTACTGGATCATGATGGGCCTGCGTTATGGCGACCTCAGCCTGCCGACAGCCGCCAACCCACGCATCGAGACAGGCGGTCTGTGCGGGGAAAGCAAGAGTTCGATCCTCAACATGGCGGGCGAGACCGCGCGCCGCTGGATTGCGCCCTATACGCTGGTGGAAACGGGACACAACGACACCGCCCGCGCCATACAGGCCATGGACCATGCCGGACTTGGCTTTCCGGTGGTGTTGAAGCCCGACATCGGGTGCAACGGCACGGGGGTCAAGCTGGTGGCCGATGCCGGGGCGCTGGCGCAGGCACTGGCAACATTCCCGCGCCATGTCTCGCTGATGCTACAGCGCCTGATCCCCTATTCACACGAAGTCGGGATTTTCTATATCCGCCATCCCGACGAAGCGCACGGGCGCATCACCTCCATGACCTACAAGGAGGTTCCGCTTCTGGTTGGGGATGGTCGCTCCACGGTGGAAGAACTGCTGCATGCGGACCCGCGCACGCGGCTGGTGCCCCAGATCTATATCCCGCGTCTGCGCGGCCGCCTGGCCGACGTTCCAGCCAAGGGCGAGGCACTGCCCCTCGTCTTTACGGGCAATCATTGCAAGGGTGCGATTTTCCACGACTGCACGGCCGATGTGACGCCTGATCTTGAGGCACGGATCGACGCCATCATGCACGATATCCCCGATTTCCATTTCGGGCGTATCGACGTAAAGGCAGACTCCGCCGCCGCTCTGTTACGGGGTGAGAAATTCGAGATCATCGAAATCAATGGGGTCGGATCCGAAGCCACCCATATCTGGGATTCGCGCACAACCCTGCGTGATGCCTATGCCGCGCAGTTCATGCATTACCGCGAAACATTCCGCATCGGGGCGAAGAAACGCAAGGCGGGCTGGAAACCCAGTGGCGCGATGACAATGCTGCGCTGCTGGCTGCGACAGCGCAGGCTGCTGGCGTCCTATCCCATGAATGACTGATGCCCGGTGGCCATGCGGAGTGGCCATGCGGATCGTTCAGGAAGGGTCCGTAGGCAGGCCACCATTGCCAAAGATGTAATTGCTGACCTGCTGTTCCAGGCTGACCGGTTCATGGGTGTCGGTTATGGGCGCATCGGGGGGAAGCGTGGCCTTACTGTCGCCCGCCCGCACCATCAGCGCCATATCGGCCGTCAGCGACGGGCTGCCGATGGACAGGCTTGTATCGGCGGGCAGATTGACGGCACGATCCACCGTAAAGCCCACATTCGCCATATAGGTCGTGGGGTCAAGGACGATGGAAGTGACCCGCCCGACCGAAACCCCGCCCAGTTCCACATCGGCACCGACCTTCAGCCCGTTGGCGGAAATAAACCGCGCCGTCAGGGGGCGACCGCCACGGTCCGGCCCCATCTGGGACGCACGGGCATAGGCACAGAACCCCGCTGCCACCAGCAATACCAGACCACTGGAGATGATCGCGCCGCTTCTTTCCCTTGCCATGACGATCCTTTGCCCATTTATGTATCGCAGCAATGGCATCGACCATCGCATCCAGACGTTGCATATAGACTAATTCGCCACGGATATCCCGACAATGACACTCCTGCAGGCAATCATCATTGCAATTATCCAGGGGGCAACCGAACTGTTCCCTGTCAGCAGCCTTGGGCACGCGGCCATCGTGCCCGCACTCCTGCACTGGTCGGTGGACCTGCATGGGGACACGTTCCTGCCTTTTCTGGTCATGCTGCATCTGGGGACTGCCACTGCCCTGCTGCTGTTTTTCTGGGGGGACTGGCGCGCCCTGCTGTCTGGCGCATCGGGACGCGATGGCGTGCAGCGACAGATCGAGAGCGTACGCATCTTCATTCTGCTTGGCGTTGCGACGGTTCCGGCGGTGATCGTGGGGGGCCTGTTCGAACACATGATCCGTCACCTGTTTGGCACTGCGCGCTATGCGGCGATTTTCCTGACGCTCAATGGTGCGATGCTTTTGCTGACGGAACGGATCAAGGGCCGGGGCACGCAAAATGTCCTGAGCCGGCCCATCGCCTCTCTGGGCATGGTGGAAGCCGTCATCATCGGCCTGTGCCAGTGCCTTGCATTTTTCCCCGGGATTTCGCGTTCCGGGGCCTGCATCGTGGGGGGGCTTGTCTGTCGGCTGTCGCATGAAAATGCGGCGCGTTTTTCATTCCTGATGGCACAGCCCGTCATCCTGATGGCCACCGTCAAGGAAGCGTTCGAGATGCGGCATATCACACTTGCCCCCGGGCAGTTGCAGACGGCCGGGATCGCAGCGGTGGTGGCGGCGGTGGTGGCGCTGTTCAGCACCGTCATCCTGATGCGGTATTTCCACGATCATGAAAAATGGGCGCTGCAGCCTTTTGGATATTACTGCATTGCCATGGGGGTATTCGCCTTCATCTATCTGGGCTGACGGCGATTGGTGGCGATGCAGGCACAGGACGCCAACCCGGCCATTCATGCCGTATCGCGCATGCAAACCCAATGGTGGCGGGAGCGTTTTTTGCGCAAGCAGCACCATATCCGCCACACCGCATGCGACCTGGTCTGGTTTGGCGATTCCATTACCCATAACTGGGAACGCCACGGACCACCGGCATGGCAGGACTTTGCCCCGGTGTGGCGGGCCTATTATGGGGATCGCCGTGCGATCAATCTTGGCTTCCGGGGGGGATGATACGCGCAACCTCCTGTGGCGTCTCATGCATGGGGAACTGGATTTCCATAACACCCCGCGCGTTTTCATCGTGATGATCGGGGTCAATAACCTCGGGCATCTCGGCCAATACGCGGGACAGGCCGCAGGAGGCATCCGCCGCATTGTGGAACGCATACACCATGCATTCCCCGACAGCCCCCTCATCCTCCCTGGTGTTCTGCCCTCCCTGCGATCAGCATGGGTGACATCGCAGACAACGCGCCTGAACCATATGTTGCGCACCTATGCCGCACCGCGGGGGCGATGGCTGCATTACATCGACCTTGCCCCCTGCCTTCAGACCGGCGGCAAGGTTGACGCCAGCCTGTTCATGGACCCGCTTCTATCGCCGCCGGGCCTGCCGTTGCATCCGTGCGCCATGGCGCAGGCGCGCATCGCACGACATCTGGAACCACTCATATGCAGGCTGCTAGGTGACTATCCGCATCATCTCCTGCCGCCTCGCGCTGCCTATTGCGGCGTTCCCTGACCCTGCCCCCTTGTTCCGTTGGGCGGTGGCCCTGCCTTGCGCGGCCCTGAATACGCCCCAGGAGGCGGCCGGTCGATCGGCGGGGAGAGCATCATGGGATCGTACATCGCACTGCGTCCCGAAACCGCGGCAACATGGGACAAGCGTTCACGTGGCAGGGCCTCGGGGCATTCATCGCGCAGGAAGGCAATGATCTGTTCGCGTATTTCACAGCGCAGGTCCCAGCTTTGCATCGCAGAACGGGCACTGGCGATTACGCGGATGGTCATGACCTGTGCGCTGCAATCCGCGACCTGTACGTCGAATACCTTGCCATCCCACAAGGGGGCTGCATGCACGATTTCGCGCAGACGTTCGCGAATACGGTCCATCGGGGCGTGAAAATCCACATACAGGAACACCACCCCGATCAGGGCTGCCGAATTATGGGTCCAGTTCTGGAACGTATTTTCAAGAAAATATGAAATCGGCACGATATGCCGCCGCCAATCCCATACCCGCAGAACAACATATGTGGAGGTTATTTCCTCCACCCAGGCCCAGTCACCATTAATGATGATCAGGTCCTCCATACGGATGGGCTGTGTCATCGCGATCTGCATGCCCGCGAACAGATTGGTCAGCAACGGGCGCGCGGCCAACCCCACCACGAGTGAGGCCGCACCCGCCGATGCAAACAGGCTCAGCCCATACTGGCGCACCGGTTCGAACGTCATGAGCGAGGCCCCGACCGTCAGCAACCCGATCAGCAGGTCCGCCGTCCGGCGCAGCATGCGCACCTGTGTCATATGCGTGCGCAGCAGGATATCGTCCTTGTCGTTCTTGTCACTGATCCGCGCAAGATAGGCTTCCGACAGGATACGGGTGGCGACAACTGCCGCATATCCCAGCATCAGCACAAACAGTACCAACAATGTATGCGTCGTGGCCTGGATCATTTCATATGGCAGGCCGGACGCCGGCAGCGCCGTTCCGACAAACAGCACGACCAGCATGATGCGCACCGGGCGCTGCATGGCCATGGTGAAGGTACGCACGAACGCGCCGCGCTTCTGTCCCGGGATACGAAGGATAAGCTTTGTGAAGAAACGGCTGAAAAGTTCTGCCATCAGTCCGGCAGCGCAGAGCATGAGAATGGAGGAAACAGGCCCAGGCAACCACCCGAAAAGATTTTTAAGGTCAGTAAGAACGGTAATGAATTCGTTTTTCACGAATGAATCTCAGCTTTTCTCTTATATAGTCTGGGGTATGGTACGCATATTGCGCACATGGCGACAACGCGACCTTGCGGCCTGAATTCTTTTTATAAGGGAATCATGGCGATAACGGGTTGACTTCTCCCTTGGGCGGGGATATTTCGCACTCATCCTAACGCGATGGCGGCGTAGCTCAGCGGTAGAGCAGGGGAATCATAATCCCTTGGTCGGCGGTTCAAATCCGTCCGCCGCTACCATCCGCGTTAGGATTGATTCCCAAAGACTTAGCGACATGATCTGGCCTCCTCTGGCAGTGGTATGCTAGTCACGATTTCTCCCCCTTCCCAAAACGCTAGTCACTCCCCTCGCCTGCCGCCTTTCATCAAGCGCGCGACTGGACAGCTTTGCAATGGCGTTAACCGCCCTCGTTTTCTGTTCTGCGTGCCGCACATAGACGCTGACGGATGTGGCAGATGTGTGTCCTGTGATCGACATGACCTCCCGTTCCGTGCATCCCGTTTCAGCCAGCCACGATGCTGCTGTCGCGCGCAATCCGTGCCAGACGACGCCATGCAGGCCCGCTGCTCTGCCCGCTAATCTGATTGCCTTAACTAACAGCGGTTTGAAACGAGTTGAGTTCCCACGACGTCCTAACGGTAGACGTTAAAATCGTTTTATCTGTCCGCATGCCCCTTTCCATGGCATACCCTATAAGGATCGACAACACCGTCACGGCCTGCCGTCCGCTTTGACAAGGCCGATGAACTGGTCCTTTCCGGTGCCGTGGATCTCGACGTCGTAGATTTCTTTGCCGAATGACACGTCCCGGAAAATATCAGGTGCACTGCGTCAATGTTCTGTCATTGCGCTTTCCTTAACCATGGACGAGCCTGAAATTCCACTAGACAACGAAGAACGTGATTTCGGCCCCCGCGTGACGCGCAGCGCCTATCGCATCGAGCCTGCGGTGCGCCAGCAGGAGCCGAAAGGATTCAAGGCTGCCCGCTTCATTCCTGGTCAGCGTAAGGCCAAGGCCTGCGGCATGCGCGAGTCCTCGGTATGGATGGAAAAGCGTTTCCGTAACACGGAAATCGCTACGGCGTGTCGTCAGTTATCCGCTCCCACTGGTAGTCACGTAAGCCATAGCGCCGCATCTATTGTTCTCCCCCAAATCCGAAAAAAACAGTCATGACAGAGCAACAGAAAGTACACCCCTCAGCTCAGAGCCTGTTTGAAAAGTCAGGCTCGATAATATCATGAAATCATAAAAGTTTTTGGTGAAGCTTTTTCCAAAAAGCTTCAGAAGACGCCGCCTTTCTGAAAAAAGGCAGCACCCAAAAACTTTTCTTATTTTTTATCAATGAGTTGTTTTCAAACAAGCTTTCAGGGCTTAACTGACGACACGCCGTAAGGCCCTGAACACCACCGCCACGACCGCCGGTGATCGAAAAATACGGCCCAGAGGCATGCCCCCTCCCCGTCTGCCGCAATCCATAAAGCAGACAGGCAGTTATGGGAGAAAACGAAAGGTCCGGGCTTTTGGTGGGTAAGTGCAATAGCTGACGTAGTGACAACTCGATTTTTCTTGCCGCTCCCAAATAAGTCCTGCTACGTATTACAAAACGTAATACGGAGATGAGGCCATGGAAACGGTCGTCGTGCGCAAACAGGGCAATTCTGTCGGCGTTACTCTTCCGGCGGAAACACGTATCCGCCTTGGTCTGGAAGTCGGACAGGAACTTACGCTGGTCGAAATGGTCGACGGAATCAAGCTGGTGAAGCGCAATCTCAAGCTTGAACGCCAGATGCAGATGGCGCGCGAGACGCTGCGTGAGCAGGCTGACGTTCTTCAGGAACTGGCCAAGCGCTGATGCCGGATCTGCCTGAGTTTCTGGAACCTGACGTGGTGCTGTTCATGCACGATCAGGCCCTGAAGGAATATGGCGGGACCCATGGCCTCAGAAACGAGGACATGCTGCACAATACGTTAGCCCGCGCCGAAAACTGCTGGCACTCTACTGAAGTACCGGCGCTGGACGCCGCTCCCCTGGCTGCTGCCTATGCTTGTGGCATTGCGCGTAATCATTCCTTCAATGACGCCAACAAGCGGACAGCCTGGAACTGTTGCATCCTTTTCCTTCGGCTGAATGGAACCCGTGTGCAGGTCAACGCCCCGGATGCCGTCGAGGCGATGGTGGCTCTTGCATCTGGCGCAATGGCGGAAGATGCGTTTGCGGCGTGGCTTCGGCAACATTTTCAAAATCAGTAATTCATATATTTTCGACATCGGACCAGATTTTCTCATGAGCACGACACCCAATACCGCCTCCCTATCTTCCATGATCTGGCAGGTCGCCGATCTCCTGCGTGGCGATTTCAAGCCAGCCGAATACGGCCGGGTTATCCTGCCCTTTACCGTTCTGCGCCGCCTTGATGCCGTGCTGGCCCCGACCCGTGACAAAGTGCTGAAGGAAAAGGAGAAGTGGGAGCGCAAAGGGATCGACCCAATGCCTTTTATGGAGAAAGCCGCTGGTTTGCGGTTCGTAAACACGTCTGACTTCACGCTGAAAGGCGTGCTGGATGATCCGGATAACCTGGCCGAGAACCTGTCCGCCTATATCAACGCCTTCTCCCCCGCCGCCCGTGACATCTTCGACCATTTCCGCTTCACCGAACAGACAGACCGGCTGGCCAAAGCCAATCTCCTCTATCTGGTGCTTGAAAAATTCATCAGCTTCGACCTCAGCGATAAGGCCGTTGATAACCACCAGATGGGGCAGGTGTTCGAAGAACTGATCCGCAAGTTCTCGGAAGCCTCCAACGAGACCGCTGGTGAGCATTTCACCCCGCGCGAAGTCATCAAACTGATGGTGAACCTGATCTTTGCTGAGGATGACAGCCTGCTGACCCCCGGGAATGCTGCGGTCCGCACCATCTATGACCCCACTGCGGGCACCGGCGGCATGCTTTCTGTCGCGGAAGAGTTCCTGCTCGACCACAATCCGGATGCCCGCCTGACCATGTTCGGGCAGGAGCTGAACCCGGAATCTTATGCCATCTGCAAGGCTGACATGCTGATCCGTAATCAGGATGTCAGCAATATCCGCCTTGGCAACACGCTCTCCGATGATGAACTGGCGGACCATAAATTCGATTACATGCTTTCCAATCCGCCTTTTGGCGTGGAATGGAAGAAGGTCGAAAAAGCCGTCCGGGCCGAGCACGAAAAGCAGGGTTATGACGGACGCTTCGGCCCTGGCCTGCCGCGTATCTCCGACGGTTCCATGCTGTTCCTGCTGCATCTTGTTCACAAGATGCGTCTTACCAAAGATGGGGGCGCACGTTTCGGGATTGTCCTGAACGGCTCCCCCCTGTTCACGGGGGCTGCGGGGTCTGGCGAGTCCGAAATCCGGCGCTTTGTGCTGGAAGAAGATCTGGTCGAAGCCATCATCGCATTACCGACCGATATGTTCTTCAACACCGGTATCGCCACCTATGTCTGGGTGCTGACCAACCGGAAGCCGCAAAACCGCAAGGGCAAGGTGCAACTGATCGACGCCTCCTCCTTCTGGCGGAAAATGCGAAAAAGCCTCGGCTCCAAGCGCAAGGAAATGGGGGAGGACGACATCACCCTCGTCACCCGCCTGTTCCGGGATGCGCAGGAAGCGCAACTTGCCACCATCACCGCCACAGACGGCACGCAGACACGTGCAGTCGTGATGCAGGGCGAAGCGCCACCGGAAGCGCCAGAAGGCGGCAAGGTCCGGCTCGCGCCGCTCAGCCGCATCTTCAATAACGAGGATTTCGGTTATCAGACCATCACCGTGGAGCGTCCGCAACGCGACGGGGACGGCAAGATCGTCCTCGGCCAGCGCGGCAAGGCGAAGGGCAAGCCCATGCCCGATAGCAGCCTGCGCGATACGGAAAACGTGCCGCTGAACGAGGATATTCACGCTTATTTCAAACGCGAAGTCCTGCCCCATGCCCCGGATGCGTGGATTGATGAGGACAAGACAAAGATCGGCTACGAAATTCCGTTTAACCGGTATTTTTATGTGTTCGAGCCACCGCGCCCGCTTGCGGAGATTGATGCGGATCTGAAAGAGGTGACTACGAAAATCATGGCAATGCTTGGGGAGCTTTCGGCATGAGCTTTCCGAAGTATCCGGCTTATAAGGACAGTGGGGTTGAGTGGATCGGGGATATTCCGGTTGGGTGGGAAATTACTCCATTAAAAACAGTGGCAAGTATTTCAACAAGCAATGTAGATAAGAAATCTTACAACGGCGAGCACTCTGTATATTTATGCAACTACGTAGATGTTTTTTATAATAACGACATAACGTCTGATATAAAATTTATGCAGGCGACTGCATCTAAGAAACAAATAGAGACATTTTCTCTGATTACTGATGATGTTCTTATCACAAAGGATTCTGAGTCAGCCGAGGAGATAGCGATACCAGCATACATTCCGCATCATTTAGATAATACGCTGTGTGGTTATCATCTGGCAATATTACGATCAAATCGCAGATTATCTGGACGATTTCTTTTTTGGTTCTTTTTAAGTGCTGCGCTTAAATTTGAAGTTAAGTGCAAGGCTAATGGACTAACGCGAGTTGGATTGTCTCAATACGCATTGAACAATATCGTCTTCCCTCTCCCCCCACTCCCCGAACAGCAGGCAATAGCCAGCTTTCTGGATCGCGAGTGTGGGAAGATTGATGCCCTGATTGCCGAACAGGAGCGGCTGATTGCCCTCCTTGCGGAAAAGCGGCAGGCCGTCATCTCCCACGCCGTCACAAAAGGCCTGACCCCCAACGCCCCCATGAAGGACTCAGGCATCCCGTGGATCGGGATGGTGCCGGAAGGGTGGGAAATTCTTTCACTCAATAAAGTAGTTAGAAATTTTATTGATTACCGTGGTGTTACACCTAATAAAGTCGAAAGTGGTATTCCACTTATTACTGCCTCATGCATAAAGCATGGTCGAATTGATCATTCCATAGATCCTGTTTTTATAACAGAAAAAGAATATAACAGGAGAATGACACGCGGGTTTCCGAGAGCAGGAGATGTAATTCTCACTACGGAAGCTCCGCTTGGTGAAGTTGCTATCGTAGAAGATGCATTAATATCTCCAGGTCAGAGAATGATTTTATTTAAACTACATGAAAGTATGTCAAATTTTTATATGAAATTATATTATTTATCTGATATTGGTAGACAGGAACTTAGAAGCCGCGCCAGTGGGTCAACAGCAAGTGGCATAAGAGCTGACAGACTGCGTGCAAGTGCTATCCCTGTTCCTCCCCTGAATGAGCAGAAGGAAATATGCGCTTATATTGACAGGAAGACCTCTACTTTTGAGAGCCTCGAACAACAGATAAGATATGAGTTGGACATCCTAAAAGAACGCCGCGCCGCCCTCATCTCCGCCGCTGTCACCGGCAAGATCGACGTTCGCGCCCAGAGCAAGGCGCGTGCAGCGTGATCGACACCAAGGGCCGCTCTCTGGAGCTTTTCTATATCGACGGTCATCCGGACGGGATGATTACTGCCGAACTCTTCAACTGGACGGGGCATGTGTTCGTCACGCCCCGCACACGTCTGACCGAGGCGCTGCGACGGGAGGAAGCCGGTTACGCGGGCGTGTACCTGCTGCTGGGGGAAAAGGACGGGCAGGATTTCGCCTATATCGGCGAGGCCGAGGACCTCAGCACGCGACTGAAGCAGCATGCGGCGGCCACTGACAAGGACTGGTGGGAAACCGCCGTTCTGATCTCCGCCAGTGCAAATCGGCTCAACAAGGCGCATGTGAAATATCTCGAAGCGCGGCTGATCGCCATGGCGCGGGAGATCGGGCATACGCCGCTGCATAACGGCAACGCGCCCTCCCTGCCGGGACTGACGGAGGCGGATATTGCCAAGATGGAGGCGTTTCTTGGCAGCCTGATGGTGGTGCTGCCGGCCATCCGGGTGGACATGTTCATTCAACGCAGCCGTCCGGCGGGATCATCGCGCCCCGTTCCGGCGTTTGAGGCGGCGGAAGCGGACACGGATCATGCGATAACGCAGACCGCTCGTTTTATTCTGAACAAACCCCGCATTGACCTGACGGCGAAAGCGGTTTTTCAGGACGGCGAATTTATTGTCGAGGCCGGGTCGCAGGCACGGAGTGAGTGGCAAAGGCAGGACAGTGCACAGGCTGGTTCCTACAGACCGTTGCACGATGAACTGGTGCGGTCGGGTATTCTGCAAATGGCGGGAACACATCGGGTGTTTACCAAAGATTATGCATTCAGAAGCCCAAGCGCGGCCGCCGCAGTTGTTTTCGGCCATTCCGTGAGTGGTCCTGCCGCATGGAAGCTGGAAAGCAACCCGGAGGTTTCGTTCCGGGACTGGCAGGCCCGTCAGCTTGATGCAGTAACAGAAAAAGACGCTAGCACATGACAGACCTCCACAAAGAGCACCATCTGGAAACCGAAATCTGCGATGACCTCGCGCACTCCGGCTGGCTTTATGATGAGGTTTCGGCGGCCCGATATGACGTGGGACTGGCGCTGTTCCCCGAAGACCTGCTGGCGTGGGTGCGCGAATGCGAGCCCGAGGCGTGGGAGACGCTGGAGAAAACGCATGGTGGCGCGGCGGGTGCTGTGTTGTGCCAGCGGGTGCGGGATGCGCTGAACATACGGGGCACGCTGGTTGTGCTGCGGGACGGGCTGGACATTATCGGCCTGACGAAGACGCTGAAAATCTGTCAGTTCCGTCCGGCCCTGACAATGAATCCGCATCTGCGTCATCGCTATGACGCCAATCGCCTGCGCGTGGTGCGGCAGGTGCGCTATTCGGCCAGCAACGGCAATGAACTGGATCTGGTGCTGTTTCTGAACGGCATTCCGGTGGCCACGGCGGAGCTGAAATCGAACTACACACAGTCGGTGCAGGACGCGGTGGAACAGTATTGCACCGACCGCCTGCCGAAACCGCCCGGCAAGCCTGCAGAGCCGCTGCTTTCAGTCCCTGGTGGTGCGGTCGTGCATTTTGCTGTCAGCAACAGTGATGTGAGGATGTGCACCCATCTGGATGGCGCGCACAGCCGCTTTCTGCCGTTCAATCAGGGGAATCATGGTGGGGCGGGCAATCCCGATACCACGGCATATCTGTGGCGCGAGGTCTGGCAGCCGGACTCATGGCTGGATATTCTGGGCCGCTACGTCATTGCGGTGAAGAAAAAGGGGAAGATCTCGGGCTGGATCTTTCCGCGCTATCACCAGCTTGCCGCCACACGACTGTTGGTCTCCACTATTCTGGAGGAAGGGCCGGGACAGCGTTACCTGATCCAGCATTCCGCAGGATCGGGCAAAACGAACTCCATCGCGTGGACGGCGCATTTCCTGTCCGACCTGCATGACGTTCATAATCACAAGCTGTTTGATACGGTCATCGTGGTGTCGGACCGCACTGTTCTGGACCGGCAGCTTTCGGAAACCATTGAAAGCTTTGAGCGCACGCGTGGCGTGGTGGCGTCAATCTCCGGCAACGGCGGCAGCAAGAGCCAGGAACTTGCGGCGGCCCTGCATACCGGCAAGAAAATCATCATCTGCACGATCCAGACCTTTCCGTTCGCTCTGAAGGAAATCCGTCAGCTTGCGGCGACCGAGGGCAAACATTTCGCCGTAATTGCTGATGAGGCTCACTCCTCGCAGACCGGGACATCAGCCAGCAAACTCAAGGCAGCTCTTTCAGCCGGTGAACTGGCGGAGCTTGCAGACGGTGGGGAGATCAGCACGGAAGACGTGATGACGTCGGAAATGTCGCAAAGGACTGCGGCAGACGCAGGCATTTCCTTCATTGCTTTCACGGCCACGCCAAAGGCCAAAACGCTGGAACTGTTTGGGCGTGTGCCGCATCCGGATCAGCCCAAAGGCGAGCACAACAAACCTGGGGCGTTCCATGTCTATTCCATGCGGCAGGCTATCGAGGAAGGCTTCATCCTTGATGTGTTGCAGAATTATGTGTCCTGGAAACAGGCGTTTCGCCTGAGCCAGAATGGGCAGATTCTGGATGACACGGAAGTCGAGGCTTCGGAAGCGAAGAAAGCGCTGATGAAGTGGGTGCGCCTGCATCCCACCAACATCTCCGCGCGTGTACAGATCGTGGTGGAGCATTTCCGACAGAATGTGCAGCCTCTTCTTGGTGGCAAGGCGCGCGCCATGGTCGTGACGGCCAGCCGCAAGGAGGCCGTGCGCTGGAAACTGGCTATGGATCGCTATGTTAAGGAAAAGCATTATCCATTCGGGCTTCTCGCAGCATTCTCGGGCGAAGTGGAGGATCTGGAAAGTGGTCCGGAGCCCTTTACGGAAAGCAATATCAACCCGGCCCTCAAAGGGCGCGACCTGAGGGAAGTCTTTGCCGAAGATCCATGGCGGATTCTGATCGTGGCGAACAAGTTCCAAACGGGTTTCGATCAGCCATTGCTGTGCGGCATGTATGTGGATCGTAAGCTTGGCGGGATTCAGGCCGTTCAGACGCTTTCGCGCTTGAACCGCTGCTATCCGGGCAAGGACATGACCTTTGTGGTCGACTTCGAAAATGATCCCGAAGACATCCTCAAGGCGTTCCAGCAATATTACACAAAGGCCGAGCTGACGGACCTGAGTGACCCGAACTGCGTGGTGAACCTGCGTCACAAGCTGGATGATGCCGGGTTATATGATCAGCCTGAAGTGGACCGGGTGGCTCATATCCTTATCAATCCGAAAGCGTCACAGCAGCAGCTTGATGCGGCGATTGTGCCGGTCAGTTCCCGTGTGCTGGACCGGTATCGTGATGCCCGGAAAATTGTTCAGGCCGAACCGGAAGGCTTACAGGAGCGGAAGGAGGCAAAGGAACGCATTGACGGATTGGTTCAGTTCCGAAGCGATCTGGCATCTTACGTGCGGATGTATGAGTTTTTCAGCCAGATGCTGAACTATGGCAATCCGGATTATGAAAAGCTGTACCTGTTCGCAAAAATGCTCTGGCCTTTGCTGAAGTTCGACCGTGAGCGAGAGACCATTGACACGACGACCCTGCGTCTGACGCATCACCGGATGAAGGATCTGGGCAGGCAGAAGCTTGGGCTGAAGAACGAAGCCGGTGACGGGCTGGAGCCCATAAAAGAAGCCGGTTCGGGACAACCGCAGGATAAGGTGAAGGTTCAGCTCTCCCACGTTATTGAGGCAATCAATGACCTGTTCGAAGGCGATCTGACGGATGGTGACAAGGTGGCGTTTGTCACCGGGCTGGAAACCAAGCTGGCGGAATCAGAAAAATTGCGGGAACAGGCAAAGGCCAACACCAAGGACCAGTTCGCCAACTCACCAGATCTTCACGAAGAAGGACTGAATGCGACCATCGAACTGATGGAAGCACATGAAAAGATGGGCAAACAGATGCTGAACGATAGTGCGCTGTTGCGTGCCGTTATTGCCGCCATCGTGAAACAGGGCGGGTTATGGGAAGCGATGCAGAAATAAAGCGTGTTATCCCATTCAGGTAAGGCACGACACGCACAGGCCAACGCGGCAAGAGACCCAGAGTGATCGTTAAGGGACTGTTTGAAAAGTCAGGCGCGATAACATCCTGAAATCATAAAAGTTTTTGGTGAAGCTTTTTTTCAAAAAGCTTCAGAAGACGCCGCCTTTTTAAAAAAAGGCGGCACCCAAAAACTTTTCTTATTTTTTACTCTCTAACTGAACAGAGACCTGTCGCCGCCCCTCAAAACTCTTATACCTGTTTGTGCATGGTTTTGGGGAATTGGGCTGTTACATTCGGTTTCATAAGGAATTTGGAGATCTGTATTCCCCATGAAACCGTTTCGTCTTGCCCTTGCCACGACCATCCTGCTGGCAGGCGTCTCCACATCCGCTTTCGCAAATCGTGCGGAGCGGCTTATGAAAATGTCCGAGGCGGAAATTCAGGAAAAGACAATGGTCGTGAACCAGCCGTGGGATCCGGCCATCATGATCGGACAGAACCGATTGCCGCCAAAGGGATCGGTGGATGAGGCGCGGGCATGGCTGGATGCCGCCATCCTGACGAAGCCCAGTCCACTTGGGAAGTCTGGCGACGCGCTGTTTTACGTGGGGGCCGGAGCATGGGGCAAGAAAGCGTATACCGGCAGTGAATTCCGGGATTATGCCCACATGAAATATATGGACAGTCCCGGCCCTGCGTTCATCAACGTCAACCAGACGAACAAGAATGGCGAGTGCTCGGAAACAATCATGCCACATGGCGGGATTGTCGACGGGTTCCTGCCCCGCGAGACGATCGAGATGGATTGCGCGCATAGCGTCGAACTGCTGTCACCCATCCTGCGTAGCACGGTTGAATATATCGCCAGCCTGGACCATCCGTGGGAATTTCAGTTCGTCGCGACGGATGGAACCGCTGACGTGCCCCCCGAAAATGTAACCATTTTAAAGTAGAGTCCGATCGAGAAGGATACGGACGAATGAAACGCAGTCGTTTTACGGAAGAGCAGATCATAGGGGTGCTGAAGGAACAGGAGGCTGGGCTCAAGGTCTCTGATCTTTGCCGCAAACACGGGATCAGTGATGCGACGTTTTACAAATGGAAGACCCGCTATGGTGGCCTTGAGGTATCTGAGGCCAAACGACTGAAGGCCTTGGAAGATGAAAACGGTCGTCTGAAGCGTCTCCTGGCGGATGCGATGCTGGATAATGCGGCGTTGAAGGAAATTGTTGGAAAAAAGTGGTGACGCCTGTCGCAAAGCGGCAGGCGGTCCTACACCTTCAAAAGGCTCTGGAGGTGAGTGAGCGTCGCGCCTGTGCCCTTGTTGGTCTTGCCAGGCGTGTTGCGCGGTATGTTTCCACCCGGGCAGATGATGCCACCCTGCGCCAGCGCCTGCGGGATCTGGCGAGCCAGAGACGCCGCTTTGGCTATCGCCGCCTGGGTTATCTTCTGGCACGCGAAGGGTTCAGCCCCAATCACAAGAAGCTGTTCCGTCTTTACCAGGAGGAAGGGCTGAAAGTCCGCCATCGGGGCGGCCGCAAGAGGGCACTGGGGACGCGTTCTCCCATGACCATCCCTCAGGAACCCGGGCAGCGCTGGAGCCTGGATTTTGTCTCGGATGCCCTGATCTGTGGCCGCCGGTTCCGCATTCTGGCTGTTATCGACGATTTCAGTCGCAAGAACCTGGCATTGGTTGCCGACACGTCATTATCAGGTGGACGTGTGGCGCGGGAACTGACGGCCCTGGTGGAACGATATGGCAAACCCCTCATGATTGTCAGCGACAACGGTACGGAGTTCACATCCCATGCCATCCTGAAATGGGCGGATGAGATGAAGGTTGAATGGCACTATATCGCCCCCGGGAAACCGCAACAGAACGGCTTTGTCGAAAGTTTCAACGGCCGGTTGAGGGATGAATGCCTCAACGAGACGCTGTTCACGTCTCTCAGCCATGCCCGACAGGTTCTGGCTGACTGGCGGGAAGACTACAATACGGTGCGTCCCCATTCCCAGCTGGATGGCAGGACACCGGATCAGATCGCCAGACAAGGGTCTCGGGGGCATGCCCCCGAGACCCTTGTCATTCCATCAACCCCAAGCCATAAAAAACGGGAACTCTCCTTTTAAGTGGATACAAAAAAGGGGGCACGTCACCGCCTTCACGGATATCATAACCCCGAATGAAGCCAAGGCGTTGCTGGATAGGGTTGATGAAGAAAAGGCCAAAATGGCCAAATAATTCATATCCGCGTTTCCCGATATTCGATCGGGAAACGCAGGTGATCATAAAGTCGACCGCCTCAATGCCATGCGGGAAAAGGCTGATGATGAATTCTTTTATATTCGCTTGCGAAATATTGGAAGGCTTGGCTAAAGCCGGTTAAGTCTACCGTACTCGTACCTGAATCGCTTGTGGCACTGAAGGTTTCAGCACTCATCAGTGCTTGAAGTGCTGGCGTCCAGCGGGAAAAATGAGCATCATCCACGGCCCACGCTCCTGGTGGGGTCGTAACCCAACCGTTAATGTGATGATAGGAGCCAAAATCGAACGTGACGTTTTTATTTATATCTTTGTTATGGGGATCATAATAATATAAAACTGGAACCCTTTTTTTTTCCGGGCTTCCCTCGTCAATCGCAGTTCCTATGTTGAAACTTGGCTCTGTTTTACTTTCTCCGCAAAAAACAATAACTTCCTCAAATGTATGTGGAGAAGGACCAACCATGCAGTTTCCAAATTCCCGTGGCATTACATCTGGGTCAGCATAGGCGTCCGGAACAAGAACTGTCCCGGATAGAATGCATGTCCCAAGGAAAGAAGCAGCCAGCAGACCAAAATATCGTTTAATTCGAATCATGGGACAAATAATCCAAGTGTTACTTTATGGTGATATAATCTAGCAGTTTATAATGCAGACTGCCTGTACGACATTGCATGCCTGCCATCACGTCACCGGTCTATGCCCCGTCTGCCTGCTTACTTCTGACAATCGACAATTACATATATTGAAATTATCTATTCCGAAATTTCTTGAAATACTTGCTTTTATATAAATCCTGACAAGAACAGGATGACCATTCAGGATGGGGCAGTTCGGTTTGCTATTGCCATCGCATGCGATGCAAGAAAGCGAAACCGGGCCTGCTCCTCCGGGTAGGCAGGAATTCCCTGCAAGGCATGAGACATCTTTCGATGGTTCCTGAATCTACCGCGCCGCTCCCACGGGCGGTCGGGATGCTGCTGGTTCCAGATATTCATCGCCAGCAGTTCAAGTTCGGGATTGGGCACTCCCAGATCAGACTTCGTCATCATATCCACCTCCCTATGCATATGCGGTGTTGGGGCGTTGGAACATTCACGAGGTATCTGCGATATTGCATTGCTGCACACCCCCAACGCATCATAGGCATCAAAGTTCGGTTCCCATGTCCTGATCACCGACACGGCAGGACGGAAAGAGCGCAAACCAGCACGGCCAGGGTTCGCCAGATTGTCAGCCTTATTGACTGCATACACAGAGACGGCAAAATCAGTACGAATGTCATCAGCCGCCATCACGTGCCACCCTTTTTGATGAGATGGGGCAAAGGAGCCCTCTGCCATGTCCTCTTTCTCTTTGTACAAGACGTTTCTGGCGATAACTGCATGCGCCATGCTGGTGACATTGCAGGCAGCCACCCTGCCCCCGGCGGCGGCGCAGGACGCGACGCACCATGGCCCCACCCCCGAACAGAAGGCCGAGCTGGAGCGCGCGGTTCACGCCGCGGTGCAGCACGATATGCAGGCCGTCGCACAATATCCCCTGCCAAAAGATTTCTTCGCACGCATGCTGCCCCTCATGCAGCAGATCGAGCAGGCGCACCTGTCCCCACCCAAGGCAACCCCGAACACGACCCTTGCGATGTCCATCCGGCGGACCGAGGCAATGCAGCCATTGCAACCCCTGCTTCAACGCAGTGGCATGACCGCACGTGATTTCGTCATGGGAATTACCTGTTTCGGCATGACGGAGGCGCTTCTCCAGAAACATGGGCAGGCACACGGAAACCTGCCCCCCCTGAACCCGGCGAATGTCAGCCTGATCAAGGAGCATGATGGACAGGCGCAGGAACTGATACAGATCATGAGCGCCGAAGATGAGGAAGAAGAGGGCCTCCTCTAGATCCGGCGGATGGGCAGGTATGGCCCCTGCCCTCTTCATAGGCTTCAGACCTGATCGCTGGCCTGTATTTCGGGAAGTAGTCGCGTCGCGGATGGCGGGTGTGCATATTTTCCGCGCACGCGCAGATAGATTTCCCTCAACCGGTCCTTCACATATCTGCTTCTGATGCAGGTCGCTGGCGGAAGGTAGGAGAGGCAGAATTCCATAATGCCCATGTTCTTGAGGAAACAGGACTGACGACGCACCCATGGCCAGATCCCGGGGGCGATGACAGACGCAAGCATCCGGGGGGGAACCTTGATGGCGACATCGGGACCAAGCAACAGGCGTCGCATGAAAACAAAGTACGTATCATTGCTTGCCCCCCTCTCCTCCCATGGTTTGGACGTCAATGCCGCATGAAGGATAAGCGGGGCCTGCCCCTGAAAACGGCAGTCAAGGGTATGGCGATCGCGCGTTTCAAGGAAACGGAAATCCCAGCGATAAACCTGCTTTTCAACAGGGGCGAGTGAGATGGCGTCCACCTCATACTCGCTCATCAAGATCGCATTAAGGGCATCCTGGTCAGACTGGGCGGTGGGCGAATCCCATTCGCTTCCTTCCTGATAGGTCGGATGGGAATGAATTGCCTCGCATGCCCGCCACCAGCGTTCCAGCAGGTTGGGCCAGACATCCGTTGAAAAAGCGACGAAACCGGAACAGATATATGTCTGGCGGCGTGGTGGATGCTGTAACGCAAAGATATCCTGCCACTGTGCATACCACCGGTCGTCAATTGGGTTGGCAAAGGCGCAGATCCCTCCCCTACGGGCCTGCGCGACAAGCGGGTTGAGGGAACCGGTGACAATCATGTCGGAATCTATGATCACGGCAATGCCGGATGCATTGGCAATATGCGCGAAAGCCTTGTACTGCCCGGGGTTCTTGATTTTTCCCGGGTCCAGGGGAAAGAGTTCCACCTGCCTGCAAGTCCTGAGCACATCCCGCTGTGCAGGGGTCAGGCCACAATCCCCCACCCGGATGGGCTGCGTATGACCCGCAAGGATCAGGGAATTTATCAGGGCAACAAGGCCTGGAAAATAAGGCGCATTGCTGATGGTATAAAAGCAGAAATCATTGTCCGTAGCCATGTCCGTTCTCTTTTTTATATATTTCAAGCAGAAACGGCAGAATGAGTATTTACGTGTCCTGACCCTATAGCTTTGGAAGTGGTATGTGCGGGGAAAACAGGCATCCCACTACGATCCCGGACAGGAAAAGAATGACCATCAATGTGGTCAACATGGCATGTTTGCGTTCCTGTGGTGTCGCAAATGGGGGCTTGAGGCTTTTATCTGCCAAAGGAGGCGGTTCGCCACTTTTCTTGGAATTATTAACCATCTGGCACACCTTTTATTAAAGATTGCGCCCGTAAACGTTGCCTACATCCCTTTGGTTTCCATATTTTCAAGAATATAATTTAGACTATGGAATTTTAATTTATAAATAAAACTGATTATTATTTTCAGACAAGGACGCCCGCCCCTTGCCGTCGCATATTATTGCACTTGCCCCACGACCGTCAGAGGCAGGATCAGGCCGTGTTGATGAATATGCCCAGCGCATAAACTGACCACCATGGACAGGACAGGCAAAAGCCATACATGCCAGATCCTGCCCCCCAAGGCCCCCCGCATTGCGCTTTCGGGTGTTTTGGCCCTGATTATCGGTACGCACTCTGGTTATTTTGCGAAGAGGCGGCTATGCCTCCTGTATCGTTCCTCGCTTTATTTTCGTATGGGCTCGTCAATGAAAAACCGGTTACGAATCACCCTCTCCACACCTTATCGCAAATGGGCGGCGGCGGTCGGGATCATGGTGGCTCTTGCTGGCTGTTCATCGCACAAACCCTTTAACCGGGGGCCTTACCTGGCATATGGGCTGGGGCCGAATGCAGCCTTTGTCCCGGTGGAACCGTATAAAGCGGCGGAAAATATCCGCCGTGCGCTGGCGTGCAATAATCTCCGCACGAAACCGTTCATGTGGCATGACCTGCAAGAAGACCGGTTTTTGATTTCCAACGCCGTTTTGCCGGGAACGACCAAAAGCTATGAGATCATAGCGGCATGGTCATTCACCGGCACATTGTTACAGGTCCGATCATCAGAGGCGGTGCCGCAGGTCGTCACCACCATCAGTAATTATGCAAAACAGGGTGCCGACTGCCCCGCCGCGGCCATCAACAAGAGCAGCAATTGATCCGCAACCGGTCGTAGCGCAAGCAATAATGGGGCATGCAGCAGGCTGTGCCCCATCGACGCATCGCTGGTTATTTCAGGTCTGCTTACTTCAGGCGGAAGGCCCACGTGCGGGATAAGCTGCATGCTGGATACAGGTTGCCGCCATCAGGTGCCCATTGGTAAATGGCTGCACGCACGGTTCATCCGCAGGACAGGTGCCCAACGTGTCGCACTGCCCATCCTCGGCGGCGGCCTTCTGCACCATGCCCAGCAATGCCGCCTGCTGCATGGGGGTCAGCATTTCCACCGCTGCGGCAAGGGCGTGTTCAAGGCCCGAAATATGGGCCTCATACACCAGGATCTGTCTGGCAGACATGGGAGCGGTTTTTCTTTCTGTCATGATATTTATTGCCCCTGAGATATGAACCTTTAGCCAATGGTCCATAATTTCCGTTACCCACCGTAACTGTAATCAGCACATCCCGCTTTGACATCAGGCAAAGTTCTTGCGCGTGAGTGTTTATTGGGTGGCATTTAATACAGTATCTTTTATATATCAAAAAAAACGTTAATACAGGTTAACATACAGTGTTCCTTATGGGGAGCACATTAATGTCATTCTGTCGGGCAATATTTATTTCATGACAGGCGTGGGGGTATTTACGCTGACGCAGGTTCAGTAATCACCACGCAATCGGCTTGATGCGACTTTCTGGGCATGGCCTTTCATCTCTTGGGCGATGCCACTCCGGGCGATTTTCCGGCTGCCGGTAACGTAGCCAATTTCCTGCTTGAGCTGGCCGGCAAGGATATTTGCCGTGCTAAAAATAATATTCTTCAAATTCGTCATATAGTTATCCTTATCCGGGCATGACAATATGTCTGACCGCCTGCGGATGCAGGCGCAGGTGGCACAGAAACATAACGCATATCAGGCATGCAAGTAATAAATGATGCCGCCCGCAAGGACGAAATAATCGAAACTTATTCCCCGATATTACGTAATTTTTTTCCAGACAAAAGGTTGGCTTCAATGGTTTCCAATGGAACATCCTTGGTTTCGGGCACGAATGTCAGCGTAAACACAATGAATATAACATTCATCAGGGCAAACCCGGCGAATGTCTGACCAAAACCGATGACGGACACAATGCTCAGGAAAGTATTGCTGACAATCCAATCCGCCCACCAGTTAGCCAGCGTGGAGCAGCCCACGCCAAAGTCCCTGCCTTCCAGCGGCTGGATTTCGGAACACAGGGTCCAGACCAATGGCCCTGCCCCCAGACCGAACCCGCCGACAAAGCTCAACAACGCCCCCAGAAGGCATAATGTCGCAATACCGCCCGACAGATGAAGGCCAGTAATGCCCGCAGCAACAGCCAGAGAACAGGCCATAATCGCAGCACTGGTGCAGAGCAGGGACCGCCTGCCCCATCTGTTGACCATGAAAATTGCAGCAATACCCACAATGGTATTGATGACACCGATCAGGACCGTGGCCCATGCCGCGCCTGATGTGCCGAAATGTGCATTTTGCAGGATTTTCGGGGTATAATACATGACGACATTGATCCCCGTAAGCTGCTGCATGACCTGAAGGCAGATGCCCAGCATGACAGAGCGCCGGAAACCCGGTTGCTGACGTAACAGCTTCAGCCCGCTTATACGGCCCTTTGCAGCTTCATTCTTGATGCAGGTGAACTCCTCATCTGCCTCCGCCGGGGTATCACGCAGGGCGCGCAGCACTGTCCGTGCTTTTGTATCCTCCCCACGTGCAATCAGCCATGACGGACTGGCGGGCAGGAAGAAACAGCCGGCAAACAGCAACGCTGTCGGCAACATGGGCATACTGACCATCCAGCGCCAGTGCCCCCCGGATGACAGCAGCCCACCCAGGAGATATCCTGCAAGGATACCGGCGGATTGCAGCATGGAAAACGTCGAAACCATGCTGCCACGCTGGTGGCCCGACATGGTTTCGGAAATATAAAGCGGGGCCGTAAAGGTACACACGCCAATGGCGATACCGATCAGCAGGCGTCCCACCAGGATTTGCGCAATTCCCATGGCATTGGCACACAGACCCGCGCCAAGGAACATCAGCACCATGGCGGCGGTCAACACCAGCCTGCGGCCAAAGCGGGCGGAAAACGTTCCCGCCCCCAGCGACCCCACCGATGCCCCCAGCATAAGGACCGACACGATCCATTCCTGATCACGTGTGGAGGCATGGAAGTCCGTGCCGATAAATCCCAGTGCCTCAGCGATCAGGCCGGTATCGAGTCCGACAAGAAGCCCGGCACAGGCCGTGATAAGGCCTGCACGGAAAGCTTTCTGTCCGGGACGGGAAGAAGGTGCTGGTATTACAACAGTGGGGCTCACGTTCTGTTTTCCTCCCGGCCGGGATGGTTTTTACATCTGTGTTGACGTCATAATGACCGATACGGCATCCATCCATGATGCAACACCAGAACATGTGTTTTTCCGTTCGAATTTTATGCTGCCACATAACGCCAGCGCATGGTCCATGGCAGGCATGGACCCACACAGGAAGGGTTTCATGACAAATACGGGAATCATGCGCTTCATGGCCGGGAACAGGACAAGAGTCTTTGCCCTCGGTGCGGTCTTTATATTTGTCTTGTGGGCCAATGTTGTAACCCCGCTATGGGCCGATGATTATTGCAGAACCATTCCATTTGACCTGAAAAATACATTCCATATCGTTTATGGGAATTATTTTTATTGGACAGGCAGGTATTTTACGACACTGATAACCTTCCTCGTTCTGGAACTTCACGCCTATGGGTCCATTTTCATTTTTGATATTCTGAATACCGTAATTTTCTGCCTGCTTGTCCATAATGTCTGCATGATATGCAGAAATATATCAATATCGGACCAGAATACATCAAATGGATTTTGGGACATCATATTTGTATTTCTAGCTGTCTGGTGGATACCACGCGATATTTCTGAAGTTGCCCTGTGGAAAACTGGGGCGATTGGCTATCTGTGGCCTATGACGGGGGAATTATGGATTTTACGGCAGGTCCTTGAACGACGCTTGCCTTTTGGGGTTCTGTCCTGCGGTTTTGCCTTTTTCATCGCGACATTTCTTGAACCCCTCTCCCTTATGATAAGCATGGTGCTGATCGGCTCTGCAATCAGCAGTTATCGTCATAAGGATCCTGTCGCCCTACCCTTTATTGGTGCGCATGTGCTTGGCACCCTTTTTCTATGGCTTGCCCCAGGCAATTATGTCCGGGCACGCACGATGGAACATGATACGCTTCTGACCCGTCTGGATGGCGTATTTGGAAATCTTGGCAGCCTGTTTGACCTGTACTGGCTTCCATTTGTCATCATCCTGCTCATTTGCCACGTGTCCGTGACAGCCGATATGACACAACGACATCGCATGTGGAAAAATATTGCGATATTTACGGCATGTGCCGTCACCTACATGATGATCCTGCTGCTGTTCCCGCGCTCATCCCTTGCCGCGCGGGTATCTTTTCCTGCCAGCATCTATCTGGTGTGTGTATTGGGAACATTGTTTATCAACCGCGCCAATCATCCCGCCCTGCGCAACCGGATGGTGGGGATCGGAATTTCCGGCCTTGTCATCTGGCATATATGTATTTGTGTGCCGGATCTTTTGAAACTTGCCCATATCAGTGCCATATGGAACCAGCAGGCGCGTATCGCAGGGGCCGGGTTTGAAGATGTCACCCTTCCCCGCGTCACCATGGGACCACATCATAAAATTCTGTATGTACACAAGGACATTCTGTTCGTAGGTATTTCCCCGGACCCGCACAACATGATGAATGTCTGCTTCGCACGTGCTCTTGGCATCAAAAGCGTCCATTCACAGGGGGAATGAATGCTGATGGTCCACCAATTCCGAGAGATTGTTTTAAAATTCAGGCCCTGTAGCCACATGGACTTATAAAAGTTTTTGGGTGCCACCTTTTGATCGAAAAAGGCGGCGTCTTCTGAAGCTTTTTAGAAAAAGCTTCACCAAAGACCTTTATGATTTGACGATGTTATTGAGCCTGATTTTTCAAACAGCCGTCAAAAAACATCGCAATTTAAGGCTCAGGGACTTTTATTATTCCTGATCGAGACGCTACTTTTACAGCGCATCCCAGAAAAATAACAGTTCCTGAGCGTGACCATTCCCAAAAACGATAACATCCCTTCAAAGTTTTAAAAAAACTTCCATACCGTCAGAAAATCCTGAACCTGCTTTTTAAAACATCTTGTAATTACCTGAAAAGATCATGTTATTTGATGTTTTCAAAGCAGGCCATGCACCATACAGGTCACTTCGTCGGGGCGTAAGGATTCTGGGAACCGCGCAGCAGCAGGCGAATGGGCGTGCCCGGCAGGTCAAATGCTTCACGCAGGCCATTGACCAGATAACGCTGATAATCCTCGGGCATCTGTTCGGTCCGGGTGCCGAACAGGATGAATGTCGGCGGCCGGGACTTTGCCTGCGTGATATAGCGCAGCTTCAGCCGCCGGCCCTGTACCAGCGGCGGCGGATGGCGCGATACCATCATTTCGAACCAGCGGTTCAATTCACCCGTTGGCACGCGCCGGTTCCATACCTCATACGCACGCCGCACCGTCGGCAGCAGCTTGTTGACCCCTGCCCCGGTCAGGGCGGAAAATGCAACGACCGGAATGCCCCGCATCTGGCTGAGGGACATTTCAATGCGATCGCGGATCGCCTGTCGGGTGACGTTGCGATCCTCTACCGCGTCCCATTTATTCAACGCAAGGACACAGCATCGTCCCTCACGCTCGATCAGGCGGGCAATCTGAAGGTCCTGTTCATGGACGCCCAATGTCGCATCCAGCGCAAGGATGACGACTTCAGCCATCTTCAGCGCCTCGATGGAGGCGGAGACGGACATTTTTTCCAGCGTCTCGTCAATACGCGCCTTACGCCGCAGCCCCGCAGTATCGACAAGCTGTATCGGCCCTTCGTCGTCATGCAGCATGACAGATACCGAATCCCGCGTCAGCCCCGGTTCCGGCCCGGTAATCATCCGCTCTTCACCCAGCAGGCGGTTAAGCAGCGTGGACTTGCCCGCATTCGGGCGCCCCACGATGGCAAGGCGCAGCGGCCCGGGCGGCCGGACATCCCCGTCTTCGTCTTCGCTTTCCACACGCCGGGGCGCACGGCGGGGGTGTAAGGGGCCGGCAGGAATGCGATCGGCAATCTCCCCCATCAGATCTGCCAGACCCTCGCCATGTTCCGCCGAAATGCCAAGCGGCGCACCAAGCCCGAGCGAGAACGCCTCCATCGCGGCGGCGGCACCCTGACGCCCCTCCGCCTTGTTCGCAAGGACAAGGACCGGACGCCCCTGCCGACGCAACCATGCGGCGAAATGTTCATCCGCAGGCGTAATGCCCGCACGCGCATCCACGCAGAACAGCACCAGATCGGCCATCGCCACGGCGGATTCGGATGAAGCGCGCATACGACCGAACAGCGTATCGGGGGCGGCTTCCTCCAACCCTGCCGTATCAATCAGGCGGATACGCCTGCCACGCACGGTGGTTTCGCTTTCCTTACGGTCGCGCGTGACACCCGGCGTATCGGCAACCAGCGCCTGCCGACGACCAACCAGACGGTTGAATATTGTAGATTTGCCGACATTGGGGCGACCGGCGATAACCACGACGGGCAGGTCGTGCCCCGGATCAGGGGGGAATGAAGAGGTCACGACAGGAACTTTCTCAACTATAGGCCATCAGGCCGCCGCTGTTGTTAAGCAGGAGCATAAGCCCGTCAACAACAATCGGTGTCACGGTAACAATATCGGGCAGGGTATGCAGCGAGAGGATATGCCCCATCGCCGGATCAATGATGACAACACCATTCTGCGGCAGGCTGGAGATACATACCAGCTTTCCCCCCGCCAGGATCGGGCCGGTCCACACGACGCCCCCCTTCTGCTTGATGCTGTTTTCGTACTGACGCAACTGCGTGATCCAGCGCACATGCCCCGATTCCCGGTCAAGGCAGGCCAACTCCTCCTCCATGGACAGCAGGAATATCCAGTCACCGATGACAACGGGCGTATTCTGTCCCGAAATCGAACGTTCCCACAACCGCCGCCCCGAACGCATGTCGATCGCGACCAGCACTGAACCGGTACTGATGGCATAGGCGGTGCCATCGCTGATGACCGGCATGCCATGCACGCATGAAAAATCAATCAGCGCGCCCTGTCCGTTCGAACTGCCCAGGGTATCGGCCCACACGACCTCACCACCTTCGGCACGCAACGCGACAAGGTCACCAGACCCGAACCCGGCCAGCACGACCCCGTCCATGACGGCGGGCGCAGGCTGTCCCGCGATGATGGTATCGGCGGCGGTCGCAACATATGTCCACAGGATATCACCGTTGGAGGCGTTCACCGCAAACAGCTTCTCGTCAATCGTGCCAAAGAACAGGCATCCATTGGCAAAGGTCGGCGCGGAACGTCCCGGCGTGCCAAGCTGCAGGCGCCATTTCAGCTTGCCCGTATGCGCATCCACCGCCAGCGCCTGCCCGATACCATCAACGATATACAGGGTATCGCCCTCAATGGTCAGGCCGCCACCGATATTGTTCGACAGCATTTTCTTCGGCTTGGGGTTATATTCCCACACCTTGTGCATGCCAGGCCATGTATAGGCGCGGATGACGCCCTGCGCATCCGCCACATACAGCCGCCCGTTCTGCACCACGGGCGGCGACTGGATCATGCCGCGCCCCGACTTGCCCAATGCAACATAGGACAGGAATTCCGGTTCTGAATTCCCTGCACCGATCCGATGGCTCCACTGGTGCTGCATGTTGCCCGCCCAGGCGACATTTATACCACCATGCCCCGGTGTCAGGCCCGGTTGCGGCCACGCATTGACCGCAGTGGCGGCAGGCACCGTCACCGTGGCCGTCTCATCCGCATCGACCGTCAGGCCCGCGCCGGTATTGAGCACATCGGTCCGCCGACCGATCAGAAGCGGCTTTTTCTTCGGCGTCCCGCCATTACATTCCGCAAGCAACGGCAGCATGGCGGCCCCGATCAGGGCGCGGCGGCGGGTCAGGGTCTTTTTCATTGCGTTCATGCCTGTCGGGTGGGTGGGCTGTACCATGGCGGGGGGCACCTTATCCGCCGGCATGGCCGGTCCCCAGCGTCTGCAGCAGTCCGTCGGCACGTGTGCGCACCCCGTCGGACACGTTCATATCCATGCTCAGCCGTTCCAGACGGCGGCGGGCCTCGTCATCATGGCCCTGCCGCAGGTCCAGCAGCGCCTCGCACTCCAGCGCGAGGCCACGCCAGGGCTGCTGCGCACCATCAAGCAGCGCCAGACGCGAACGCAGCATCGCAGGGTCCGCCGTATCAATCTGGTGCTGCACCCACAAAAGACCGGCAAGCGAACTGATGGTCGGATCGGCCCCCTGGTCCGCGTTCACCTGCGCCCACAACGCAAGCGCCCGGGCGGTGTCCCCACTATTGACCAGCAGGGCTGCGCGCTCCATCCGTGACAGTGCCCGCAGGGGCGGACGCGCCGTCTTTTCCAGCGTCGCAAGCTGTTCAAGCGCGGTTTTCTGCTGCGCATTCAGCGGCGCCGGCTGCCCATCGGGGCTGTGCGCTGTCGTGGCGTTCTTGAGCGCCGCGAAATAGGCATCGGCACTTGCCTGATCCGCCTGATGCACCCGCCATGCATTATACTGCCATGCGCCGCCACCGATGCAGATGGCCACGACGATGACGCCCGCCAGCATCATGTAACGCCGCGCCAATGCGCGCAGCCGCTCGGCGCGCATTTCTTCATCGACTTCCCTGAAGATGTCGTCAGCCACGTTTAACCCGCTCTCCGCTTGCTGCCATGCACGATGCACGGCACCCGTCCCGCCGGGACGATACCTGTCATGAAGCGCAGACCATACCTGTCATGCGCGGGGACGGCAAACCCGCATATACCCGACATGCAACGCCATGAACCACCCCGATCGCGCCCACGCACGCATTCCGTGTGCCGCAGGCTGCCACATGCCCGCACAAAGGTCGCGCGCGCCTGCGCCTGTGGCAGTGCCTATCTGGTGGCGAGGCGGTCGTGCCCTTTCTTCATTTCCGCTGACAGGCGCGCGAACTGCTCGGAAACCTGCTTCTGGACCAGGGCTGCGGAATCGTGGACGCGACGCATGCGCGCGCTGGCATCCGCGCTGATGGCGGCCTGTTCCCTGCCCGATGCCCCGGCCACACACGTGGCGTAGGCACGCGCCGCCTTTTCATAGGCATTGACACGATCAACGCTGGCGTTGAAACGCGCCACGTCGCCTGAATCGACCTTTGGCGCGACCGGGGCCGCCCCACAGGCCCGGGGCGTCCATCCCCCCGCAGGCTGCGCCCATGCCGCCGCAAGGGGCAACAGGCATCCCAATGCAGCGATCCCACACAGGGTCACGATACCGCCGAGCATGTCCTTCATGATCGTTCTCAGGCCTTAAGGAAATTATATGATTGCAGGGATGTAAAGGCACGTCATGGCAAGAACGGGGCAGACACTCCCCCCGTTCCCCCCATCTGCCCGGCGCGCCTTTAGCCTGCTTTTGATACTCCCGCCAGTAGCCTCAGCGCCGCATCCACAACACTGGATACACCAAGGTCGCGCATGTCCGCCCGCCCTGCGGGACCGGGGGCGACCACATGGGCCACACTGCGCCCGCACGGGGCGTATTCATCCACGCGGCTTGGCCCGAACAGGCCCAATGTCGGAACGCCCGCCGCAGCGGATAGGTGCATAAGGCCCGAATCGTTTCCCACGAACAGCATGCATCGTTGCAACACCGCCGCCACCTGCGAAATGCTCAGTCCCCCACCGGTATCGCACGCGTCACCCAGGGCGGAAATGACACCATGCGCCATCTGGCGTTCCGTATCCCCGGGGCCATACAGGATGACGGGTCGCGCCGGGCCATGACGGGCGACGAAATCATGCCAGAACGCGACGAATCGCGCGGCGGGCCAGACCTTGCCGGCCCAGTTCGCCGTGGGGGCAAGGGCCACCCATGGCCCCTGCCCGTCCGGCAGCAGCGCCTGCGCTGCGTCACGTTCGGCCGCACTGGTCCATACCACCGGCATGGGCGGCGGTGACAGGCGCAGCACCTGGGCAATGTGGCCGACACGCGGCCCCGGCCGCCGGCCGCCGCGCATGCCCCGCCGGATGGAAACCCGCAACAGGTACGGGATGACCGATCCGCGCAGGTCCACACACATATCCCACCGCGTTCCCACGCACTGCCGCCACAGATCCACCCAATGCATGTCATAGGGGCGTTTGGCCATGATGATGGTGCGGTCACGACGCGGCATATGCGCGAACAGGCCCGCCGCGACAGGGCCGCAGACAATGGTGAACCGTGCCTGCGGATACCGCCGGAGCAGGTGATCCAAAAGCCCGGTCGAAATCACGGCATCACCCAGCCGGGTGGAGGTAATGAACAGGATGCGCATGCATGCGTGCATATTCATCTTCGAGCGCGATGCCAAATCTCCGTTATCCCCTTGCCTGACACCACATGTATCCCCACAGTACGCACCATGGTTAAGTTTGCGTATCTGCCGGACCGTGCGGTGCTGGCTGTCTCTGGCAAGGACCGGGTTTCGTTCCTGCAGGGACTTGTCTCCAATGACATGACGACCGTCACACCAGACCGGGCCGCATGGACTGCCTTCCTTTCGGCACAGGGGAAATGGCTGGCGGATTTTTTCGTCTTTGCCGACCCGCATGGCGAACGCCTGCTGCTGGATTGCGATGCAACGCAGGCAGCGACACTGCGGACACGTCTGTCACGCTATCGGTTACGCACCGATGTGGACATCAGTGAAACCGGCTACGCCGTTCATGCGCAATGGGATGGGACCGCCCCCGCCGATGAACGTTTCCCCGGCAGCGCGGACCCACGCCTGCCCGATATCGGCTGGCGCATGCTGCTTGGTCATGTCGCACCGGACGTCACGGCGGATGCGCTGGATTATGACCGTCACCGCCTTTCCCTTGGCCTGCCTGATGGCGTGCGCGACTGTGAATCCGGCAAAACGCTTCTGCTCGAAGCCAATTTCGATCAGCTCAACGGCATTTCCTGGACCAAGGGATGCTATATGGGGCAGGAACTGACGGCGCGCACGCGCTATCGCGGTCTGGTACGACGCCACCTCCTGCCGGTGGAGGGCGCGCATGATCTGCCGGAACCTGCGACCCCCATCATGCATGACGGGCACGAAGTTGGTGAAATCCGGTCGTCCCGCGATCAGGCCGGCATGGCGATGATCCGCAGTTCCCACATCCATACACCGGGCCTGACGGCGGCGGGCCATCCCGTGAGCATCCGTGTGCCACACTGGTTCCGGTTGCCGCAAAAAGGGGGCGAAGGGTAGACAGGCCCCCATGTTGCAGGCATGTGCTTGGTAAGTGCCCTCTTTCCCGGATTGACTGATCCCATGGCCTATATTCCCCCCGACACCGCCACACGCACCCGCATGATCGAACAGGTCCGCTTCAACGATGCAGGACTGATCACCGCCGTGGCGCAACAGCATGATACGGGGGAGGTGCTGATGCTGGCATGGATGAACGCCGACGCCCTTGAGGAGACACTGCGCACTGGCCGCGTATGCTATTTTTCCCGCAGCCGTGGGACATTGTGGCGCAAGGGGGAAACATCGGGACAGGTGCAGACCCTGGTGGATGCACGGCTCGACTGCGACCGTGACGCGGTCCTTGTGCTGGTGGATCAGAAGGGCGTGGCGTGCCATACGGGACGTCGTAGCTGTTTTTTCAACGCCATGCGCCCACAGGGTCTGGTGGAGATTTCACAGCCCCTGATCGGGGCGGATAAGCTGTATAAACACAAACACGACTGAGCCTGATACATCCGTCCGATCACCGCGTGGGGGTTCCCCACATCCCCATACTACTGCTGGAAAGAGATCATATGCCCGCCGACCTTCCCCCGGAACAGGATCCCCGCGCCAAGCTGATCTGGATCATCCTGACGATCTGCCTGACTGTCGCGCTTGGTGGGTATATGGTCATCTCGCAGATGCGGGCGCTTGTGAATGCACAAGTCGAACTGCCCCCGCAGCCCGATGACAGCGACAGGACAACGCAGCCTGCCGTACCGGTCCCGCCAGAAAACAGCCCCCAACCATCCAAGACCCCCAATAACGCGCAATAAGGGACTGTCTGAAAAGACAGATCCCATAACATACTGAAATTATAAAGGTTTTTGGTGAAGCTTTTTCTGAAAAGCTTCAGAAGACGCCGCCTTTTTCGATCAAAAGGCGGCACCCAAAAACTTTATCTTGTTTTTTATCAATGATTTGTTTTCAAATAATTCCTAATGGGCTGTCTTTTTAACAATCCATTACGAAGAAATGGCAAAGGCTTCCCGAACTCCCTTCTTTCAAGAAGGAACATCTTTCAAATATTCCGTGACAAAATCCTTACCCAACACTTTTATTCGCCCAGTAGATTTCAGGGGATTCCTGGGGCTGCCTTTTCCGACCGCCTCCAACCAGAGTGATATGGAACAGCCCGGTCGTGCGGGGCGCGGATCCTTTGCACACGTGGTTCTACTTATGTCCCGGCGGGTAGGCATCCAGCAGGGCAAGGATTTCCCCTGCGGCGGCAGCGGTCGGATCGCCCTGCGGCCCGTGTAACGCTGCAACCACCTTCCTGAACCCGGCCTTTTGCATGCGCGCACTGTGCCCATCCGTCAGCAGGCGCATGATGGTATCAGCCAGCAGATCCGCCCGACAACGTTCCTGCAACAGTTCGGGCACCAGTCGATGCCCCGCCAGCAGATTGACCATCGCCACATAAGGCACCCGGATCAGGCGGCGTGCAATGGCGGCGGTTACGGGATTGACGCGGTATGTCACCGCCATGGGCACCCCTGCCAATGCAAGTTCAAGCGTCGATGTCCCTGATTTGGTCAATGCCACACCTGCCGCGGCAAAGGCATCATGCTTGTCCTGCAGGTCCGTCACGATAATGGGACGCACCGGCCAGTCCGCCACACCTTTGCGAATGGTATCGGCAATGACAGGGGCCACCGGCACAACCGGCACAATCCCGCGACAGCGCGACTGCAACAGGTGCAGCACCTTGCCAAATACCGGCAACAGGCGCGGGGCCTCCGAACGGCGGCTGCCGGGCATCAGAACCAGCACCGGCGCGTCCGCCGCAATCCCGTGGCGCGCACGAAAGGCGGCACCATCCCCCTGATCCGCCCCGGATTGCACCACCGGATGCCCGACGAACCGTCCCTCCACCCCATGACGGGCGAAAAAAGCGGGCTCGAACGGCAAAAGACACAGCATGCGTTCCCACAGGCCAGGGAATTCGCGCACACGATGCTCCCGCCATGCCCAGACCTGCGGTGCGACATAATGCACCCGGGGCACGGATAACGCGGCAACCCGCCGCAACAGGCGCAGCGTGAAACCGGGACTGTCGATGGTGATGATCAGGTCAGGACGGATCGCATGGATATGCGCCACCGCCTGATCCAGCCGCCGTGACAGAAAACGCAGGCGCGGCAGAACCTCCACCAGTCCCATGACCGCAAGGTCACGCATGGGGAACTCACTACGCAGGCCCGCTGCCTCCATCCTTGCGCCACCGACCCCGACAAATCGCAGGCCCGGATCACATCGCGTCAGTTCACCCATCAGGCGCGCGCCCAGAACGTCCCCACTTGCCTCCCCCGCCAGTATCCAGATCGTCCGCCCTGTTGCGGGCATGATGGAGGGAAGCGGTGAGGTCATCAGTGCCAGAGTCCCCGACGATGGTTGCAACATGGTGTCATATCCGCGCCTGTCATGCCCGTCCGTGGAAGGTTCGCCCTTAATCCTGGAGCATTTCCACCGAAAACCGGCTCGGTGAAGATGCTCCGGTTTATGGTTTTTACGAACATCTTCACCTGTTTGAATGCACGCATTTTTGAATGCACGCATTCAAAATAGGATCTGCTCCAGCAGAGCTGTTTAAAAAGCCGGGATCAATAACATACTGAAATTATAAAGGTTTTTGGTGAAGCTTTTTCCAGAAAGCTTCAGAAGACGCCGCCTTTTTCGATCAAAAGGCAGCACCCAGAAACTTTTCTTGTTTTTTATCAATGAGTTGCTTTCAAACACGCTCTTACTGCTTCAGGAAGCTTTCTATCCCGACCTTTACCTCCGGCGGCAGGGGCACGTATTGCAGTTTACGCGCCGTCTCGTCCCCCCGGTCGAATGCCCAGACAAAGAAATCCCGCACCGCGCGCCCCTGCGCGGGATCGGTGGGATCAGTGGGGATCAGGACATAGGTCGCAGCCATGATCGGCCACGCCCCTGCCCCCGCCGCATCAAGGACATCGACACGCCGTGTGGCGTCATCCGCCCATTTCGCGGAACGGGCGGCAGCCTCGAAACTTGCATGGTCGGCCACCACATCCTCCCCATGGCGGTTACGCATCTGCGCCATGACCATGTGGTTGCCCGCGGCATAGGCATATTCAAGATAGCCGATACTGCCCTGTGTATTGCGCACTGCGGCGGCAATCCCGTCATTGCCGCGCGCCCCCTCGCCAACCGGCCATTGGATGGAGGTGCCTGCCCCTTCCTGCGCCTGCCATTGGGGCCATGACTGCGAAAGATAGGTCGTGAACACAAAGGTCGTGCCAGACCCGTCTGCCCGCCGCACCGGCGCTACAGGGATATCGGGCAGGGCAAGGCCCGGATTGACGGCGGCGATACGCGCATCATTCCACGACGTGATTTCCCCGTCATAAACCTGCGCCAGCAATGCACCCGTCAGGTGCAACTGATTATCCCCCACACCGGGCAGGTTGATGACAGGGACAATCGCCCCCATGACGGTAGGAAACTGCGCAAGGCGCGCATCGTGCAGCGCGGTGGCGGACATCGGTGCATCCGACGCCCCGAAATCAACCGTACGGGCACGGGCCTGATTCTGTCCCGCCCCGGAGCCGATCGTCTGGTAATTCAGGGTGATGCCCACATCCTTCGCCGCATCCTCGCCCCACGCGCCATAAATGGGCGCGCCAAAACTGGACCCCGCCCCCGTAATCGCCGTGGCGCCAGCGGTGCCGGCATATCCCGCCATCAGGACAACAAGCCCCGTCCCGATCCATCCCCCTATGGCGCGCAATGACCTCTCCCCCCCTGATCAACATGCGAATGCCGGATGCATGGGCGCGACAGGAGCACAGCCCCGTCGCGCCATCAGGCATTCAGCCACGCAGTTCGGCATTGCAGGTTTTCTGCGCGGCGGCAATCACGCGTGCGCACACCGCCTCGATATCCGCATCAGTCAGGTTGCGGTCGATGGGCTGGATCGTGATCTCCACCCCCATGGACTTGTACCCGGCCGGGATCTTGTCACCTTCGTACACATCGAACAGGCTGACGGCGGAAATCAGGTTGCGTTCCGCCCCCCTGACAGCGCGCAGCAGTTTTTCCGCAGGGACATCGCCCGCCACGATAAAGGCGAAATCACGATGCAGCGGCTGGAACGGCGACAGGTTGGGCGGCGCGCGGCGGCGGCGCTTGGGTTCGGGCACATCCTCAATGAACGTCTCGAACCCCACCACCGGCAGGTCGATCCCGCGTTCAGACAGCAGCGCGGGATGCAATTGCCCGAAATACCCCAGCACCAGCTTCGGCCCCTGACGCACCGTGCCGGAACGGCCCGGATGATAATGCGCGGGCGCGTCGGGGGTAATGCTCAGCCCCTCCATCGCAGCCCCCGCGATGCGCAGGACCTCAAGGATATCCGCCTTGGCCGCCCACAGGTCCACGGGCGTTGCCGCATGACCGGGGATGCGCGCCGAATGGCCACTGCGAATGCCCGCCACGACCTGACGCTGTCCTGCCTCGGCAAAGCCAGCCCCGATTTCAAACAGGCCGAGGTCGGGATATCCACGTACCGCATTATGCTGCACCGCGTTCAGCAGGTTGACCAGAGGCGTCGGACGCATCTGATCCAGATCGGCGGCAATGGGGTTGAGCAGATGCAGGCTTTCGGGTGTTTCGCCAAACGCTGCCGCCTGGGCATGCGCGACAAAGGAAAAACCGACCGTCTCCAGCAGGCCACGCGCGGCCAGGTGCCGCCGCGCCGAGGCCACGCGCACCTGCGCCGCCGTCAGGGCGGGCACCGGTACGGCGGATACAGGCGGCAGGGAGACCGCCGGGACCGCATCCATGCCCTGCAACCGCAGGACTTCCTCAATCAAATCCACTTCTGAATCGACCGCCATCGCGCCCTGCGCCGCGCGGGCAGCCTGTTCAGGTGGCAGATCCCGCGCCTGATCCAGCACCATCGGCGTTGCGATGTCATTGCGCCATGACGGCACGCTGACGACCACATGTTGCGCATCGCGCTCGCGAACCTCAAAGCCCAGCCCCTCCAGCGAGGCCACCGCCTGGTCTGGCGCAACCGTCAGTCCGCCAAGCGTCGCGATACGGGCAAAGCGCAGGTGCGCGTCGCGCTGCCATGTGGGCGGCGCACCGGCTGAGACGACCTCGCTGGCCTCCCCCCCGCACAGATCAAGGATCATGCGTGTCGCCGCCTCCAGCGCGGCGGGGGGCAGGGCCTGGTCCACACCACGTTCAAAGCGCTGACGCGCATCGGAATGCAGGTTATGCCGCCTGCCGCTCAGGGCGATATGCACGGGATCAAACAGCGCGCATTCAACAAAGACGTCGGTCGTCGCCGCGTCCACGCCCGTTGCTTCCCCCCCCATGATGCCAGCCAGCGATTGCACGCCGTTGGCGTCGGCGATCACGCAGTCCTCCACCGTCATCACATGTTCCGCACCGTCAAGGGTACGCAGTGTTTCGCCCTCTCCACGACACAGGGTCAGCACCTTGCCCCCCACCTTTGCCACATCAAAGACATGCAGCGGGCGGCCAAGGTCGAACGCGAAATAGTTGGTGATGTCCACCAGCGCGGAAATCGGGCGCAGCCCCACGGATTCCAGCCGCCGCTGCAACCATTCGGGGCTTGGCCCATTGCGCACGCCACGGATCGTACGGCCCAGAACCCACGGGCAGGCCTGCGTAAATGTATTGGCCCATGACAGCGGGGACGCGAACGTCCCTTCCACCGTTTCGGCAAGCCAGGGCCTGAGCGTGCCCATCCCCGCCGCGGCAAGGTCGCGCGCAATGCCACGGATGGCCAGTGCGTCGCCCCGGTTCGGCGTGATGGCGATTTCGATGACCGGATCATCCATATCCGCGAACAGGGCATAGGACTGCCCCACCACCGTATCATCGGGCAGTTCGGCAATGCCGTCGGTTTCCTGCCCCAGCCCCAGTTCACGCAGCGAACACAGCATCCCGCCGCTGGCCTCGCCCCGGATCTTGCCGGCCTTGATGGTAATGTCGCTGCCTGGAATCCATGTGCCCGGCGGGGCAAAGATGACCGACAGGCCCGTGCGTGCGTTGGGCGCGCCACAGACAACCTGCACGCGCGCAAACCCCTCGCCCGCGTCCACCTGGCATACCCGCAGGCGATCGGCATTGGGGTGCTGTTCCGCGCTGAGGATACGTGCCGTGCGGAATGGGGCGAGGACCGCGCCACGATCCTCGATCCCCTCGACCTCCAGCCCGATGGTATTCAGCCGTGCGCAGATGTCCGCGACGCTTGCCGTCGTGTCCAGATGTTCACGCAACCATGACAGTGAAAACTTCATTGATCACAGACCTTCATGCAGCAGGGCGGGTGACAGGGGGCTGGTTCCGTAATGACGCAGCCAGCGTACGTCACTGTCGTAAAAGGAACGCAGGTCGGGAATGCCATGGCGCAGCATGGTCAGACGTTCGATCCCCATGCCAAAGGCAAATCCCTGCCATTCACGCGGGTCGAGGCCACAATTCGCCAGCACGCGCGGATGCACCATGCCCGACCCCAGCACCTCCAGCCAGTCATCGCCACCACCGATCTGTCCCGTCTTGCGCGACCAGCCGATATCAACCTCCATCGACGGTTCGGTGAAGGGGAAATAAGAGGCACGGAACCGCACCGGCAGGTCAGGCTGCGCAAAGAAGGCGCGCAGGAAATCCGACAGGCAGCCCTTGAGATGGCCCAGCGTGATGTCGCGGTCGATCACCAGTCCCTCGCACTGATGAAACATCGGTGAATGGGTCGCGTCATGATCGGCGCGATAGGTGCGCCCCGGCGCAATGATGCGAATGGGCGGTTCATGCGCCAGCATGGTGCGGATCTGCACGCCCGATGTCTGGGTGCGCAACACACGCTCCGCCGTTTCCGTCCCCTCCCGCGGGAGGTAGAACGTATCCTGATCCGTGCGCGCAGGATGGTGCGATGGGGTATTGAGGGCGGCGAAATTATGCCAGTCGGTCTCGATATCCGGGCCTTCGGCAACCTTGAATCCCATCGCCCCGAAAATCGCGGTCATTTCCTCGATCGTGCGGCTGATCGGATGCAGCGTGCCTTCGGCCTGCACGGCGGCAGGCAGGGTGACATCGACCCGTTCGGCAGCCAGACGGGCATTGAGGGCCTCGGCCTCCAGTGCTTCGCCACGGGCCGCGATCTCGCGCGAGAGTTCGTCACGCAGGCGGTTCAGCGCGCTGCCACGCAGCTTGCGCTCCTCCGGCGACATCCGGCCCAGTTCCTTCAGCAGGCCGGTCAGGCGTCCTGACTTGCCCATTGTCGCGACGCGTACCTCGTCCCATGCCCGCAGGTCAGGTGCCGCGGCCAGCGCCGCAAGGGTATCTTGCTTCAGGGTTTCGAGATCGTCACTCATGCTACCTCGCACAGGCTCACCGGACAGGCAGGCCGAGGCGCATTCGACAGATGGCGGCCATGCCGGGTATCGGATTAGGTATCGGATTACGTGGGGTGGGACCATCGCCGCGCCGCTGTCGCGCATCAGGACACACCGGGGTACTCAAAACAAAACGGGCCGCCCGGCAGGACGACCCGTTTCGCGGACCTGTCACCACATTATGGGGTGGACAACAGGTTCAGGCCAGAGCGGCCTGCGCCTTCTTGACGATTTCGGCAAAGGTCGCGGCATCGTCGAACGCAATGGCGGCCAGCACCTTGCGATCAATTTCGATCCCTGCCTTGTCCAGACCGTTGATGAAACGGCTATAGGTCAGGCCATGTTCACGCACGGCGGCATTGATGCGCTGAATCCACAGGGCGCGGAATTCACGCTTCTTGTTGCGACGGTCGCGATAGGCATAGCGAAGGGCCTTTTCAAGCCGTTCGAGCGCAATGCGATAATTGGTGGACGACCGGCCCCGGTACCCCTTGGAGAGTTCCAGAACCTTCTTGTGACGGGCGTGTGAGGTAACGCCCCGCTTGACGCGTGCCATGTATCAGATGCTCCTTATGCCAGCCCGTAGGGCGCCCACTGCTTCACAGTGCGGCCATCCATTTCCGTCAGGGTCTGCGAACCGCGGTTGGTACGCTTCATCTTCTGCGAACGGTTGATAAGGCCGTGACGCTTGTTGCCGGGGCCAGCCAGCACCTTGCCGGTCGCGGTGATCTTGAACCGCTTCTTGACCGACGACTTGGTCTTCATCTTGGGCATTTTCATCTCCATCGGTTTTTCGCATCCCATGGCCCACCGGACCGGTCGGAACGCGAACGTGACATTGCGGCCGGGCATGCCCTTGATCAGGCCCGGACGCGCGAACATCGCTGCCTATAAACAACGCCGCGACACCAATCAAGCCCTGATCGCCCCTGATCGCCTCTGATCACCATGGCGCGTTGTCTCCCCCCGGACGGCAGCCTATAACGCAACGGCAACATGGGGACCGGTCCCCAGACGGGAGAGAACGATCATGACAGCACAACGCGTGGCGATAGTGACCGGCGGCAGCCGTGGAATTGGGGCCAGCATTGCCGAAGCCCTGGCGAAGGACGGGTTCGACATTGCAATTTCCTATGCCCGCAATGCAACGGCGGCGGATGCGACTGTGGCGCACATCACGGCACTTGGCCGCACGGCACGGGCCTATCGCGCGGGTGAGGGCACGGACGCGGCACGGGAACTGATCGAACAGGTTGTGCAGGATTTCGGGCGTCTGGACACGCTGGTGTGCAATGCCGGCATCTATCCCTATGCCAAGGTGCAGGAAATGACGGTGGCGCAGGTGGATGCGACGCTGGACCTGAACGTACGCGCCGTCATGCTGGAGACGATGGCCGCCGTGACGCATATGAAGCGTGGCGGGCGCATCATCCTGATCGGTTCCACCTTTGGCGAACGCGCGCCCTTCCCCGGCATCTCGCTCTACAGCGCGACGAAGGCCGCGCTGGGTGGTTTCGTGCGTGGCGCGGCGCGTGACCTGGGGCCGGAAGGCATTACCATCAACGTGATCCAGCCCGGCCCCATTGATACGGACATGAACCCTGCCGATGGCGCGGGTGCGGACATGCTGCGCGGTTTCCTGTGCGTGCCGGAATATGGCAAACCGGCTGACATCGCCTCCATGGCGTCCTTCCTGGCCCGCCCCGAAAGCGACAACATCACCGGCGCGGCCCTGACCGTGGATGGGGGGCTGGCTGCCTGACGCCGCGTTTGCGCAGGGAAACAGGCTGTTTCCCTGCGGCACCCTTTGCGGAGCCTGCCCGACTGTCGCCCCGGCTTCCTGCACCCGCCTTGATTTTTTAAATCAAGACTGCATGCAAAAGCTTTTTTGCGAAAATGATACCGCAACCGCATCCCGCTTCCGGCTTTGCCGGGACTTCGGCCTGCACTTTACGCATGCGCCTTAACGGATGTGGCCCGGATGCTGCGCAATACTTCGTAATATACACAGCGATCGTCCCCTCATGCCCCAAATCCCGCCAAAGCGGATCACCCTGCCCTTTTCCTGCCGGAAACTGGCGGCAGGTACATCACTTTCGCGGGTTGTCACATTTTCCATTTCTGATTAGGCGTCGTGAATACTTTGCCGTGGAAAATGGTCATGACCATACTCAATACTACATCCCTGCCCCATCTGCCGCCGGAAATCATGGTTCCGTCCTATGACCGCGGCAAGGTTACGCCGGGCATTGCCCATCTGAGTGTCGGTAATTTCCACCGCGCGCACGAAGCGGTCTACCTTGAACGCATTCTGGCGCGCCCGGGGCAGTCGGACTGGGGCATCGTGGGGATCGGCCTGATGGACAGCCCCGGCGAGGCGGACAAGGCCGATGCCATGAAGGCGCAGGACTGCCTGTATTCCCTGACGGAATGCGCGCCCGACGCACCCGATACCGTGCGGGTCATCGGCTCCATCATCGAATATGTCCACGCCCCGGCCGATCGTGCGGCAGCCATCGAACGCCTGACTGACCCCGCGATACGCATCGTCAGCATGACAATTACCGAAGGCGGTTATTACGTTGATGAAAACGGGCATTTTCCGCTCGACCTGCCTGTCATTGCCGAAGACCTGAAGCGCGATGTGCCCCATACCGCCTTTGGCGTCCTGACCGAGGCGTTGCGCCTGCGCCGTGACCGCGGGGTTGGTCCATTCACCGTCCTGTCTTGCGACAACCTGCCGCAAAATGGCCACGTGGCGCGCAACGCCACCCTGACATGGGCCAGGGCACGCGATGCGGCGCTGGCGGAATGGATGGCAGACAACGTCACCTTCCCCTGCACGATGGTGGATCGCATCACCCCGGCGGTGCGCCCCGATGACGTGCGCCGCCTTGATGCCGCCAGTGGCCTTGATGACCGCATCCCTGTCTTTTGCGAGGATTTCATACAATGGGTGATCGAGGACAAATTCTGCGCAGGCCGGCCGGAATTCGATGCCGTGGGCGTGCAGTTCACGGACAATGTCCATCCGTATGAGGAAGTAAAGCTGCGGATGCTCAATGCCTCGCACTCGCTGCTGGGACTGTCGGGCGTGCTGTCGGGATACCGCATTGTCAGCGACATCATGGCTGACATGAACGAAGTCTCCCTGGTGGAGCGTTACCTCGGCCTTGACGCAGAACCGCTGCTGACGGCACCGCCGGGCATGGAACTGCATGAATATGGCGCACTGCTGCTACGGCGTTTCCGCAATCATGCCATCAGCGACCAACTGCTGCGCATCGCATCGGACAGCACGTCAAAGCTACAGATGTTCATCCGTGAAACGGCGATGGGCCTGCTGGCGACGCACCGCACCCCGATCCGCGTGGCCTTCGTGATCTCGTGCTATCTGGAATATCTGCGCGGCCATGATGACAATGGCGCGACCTATCCGATCATGGAACCACATCTCAGCGCGCCGGACCGTGTCCTTGCCACTGGCGCGGACCTTGATGCGGCCCTGAACATGTCGGTGTTCGCGGGCTGGGGACTGACGGAGTCACCGGATTTCGTCACATGCTATCGCACGGTCCGGCAGGCCATCCGTGCGCACGGCACGCGCAGGACACTGGCGGAGGTCGTTCTTACGGCGCAATAACCCTTCTTTTTCCACGATATACGACCCGTCCTGTGCGCCCTCCGCCATGCCTGCATCGCGGAGGGCTTTGACACGTCATCGTTAGAAATAACTTCTTGACCTGCGCCTGATTTATAAGCTGTCTCCTGAACTAAGGCCCGCGCCCGCCGTTTTTCGCTCTGCTTCAGGAAGATCATGAATACTCCCCCCACCCGTCCTGGTCCCCTCCTCCTCCTCGCCATTGCCCTATGTGCGATATCCGGCCTTTACCTGCTGGGTGGTGGCATATGGCTGGCCGTTCTGGGGGGATCTATTTATTATGTCCTTGCCGGGGTGGCATTGCTGGGCACGGCATGGCTGCTGTTCATGCGGGCACAGGCCGCGCTGGGCCTGTATGCCCTCCTGCTTGCGGGTACGATGATATGGGCCGTGCGGGAAGCCGGTTTCGATTTCTGGGCGCTGGCCCCGCGCGGCGACATTCTGGTGCCGATTGGCATCCTGCTGCTTCTGCCGGGGGTGACGCGGCACCTCAGGGCGCCAGTCGGGGCGCCACGCCTTGTGCTTGGGGCGGTGATTGCTGCGGCGGTCGCGGTTGTCGGCATTGCCCTGACGCAGGACCCGCAGGACATCGCCGGCAGCCTGCCGGCCGTGGCGCAGAATGCCCCGACGCCCGGCGATGCCGGCCAGATGCCCGACGAAGACTGGCAGGCTTATGGCCGCACGGAGTTCGGGGACCGTTTTTCTCCCCTCAAGCAGATCACGCCTGCGAATGTCGGCAAGCTGAAAGTCGCGTGGACATTCCGTACGGGTGACATGCGTGGTCCGGGCGATCCGGGGGAGACGACGGACGAAGTCACGCCGATCAAGATCCGCGATACGATTTACCTGTGTTCACCGCACCAGATCCTGTTCGCGCTGGATGCCGCCACAGGCAAGCAGCGGTGGAAGTTCGATCCGCAGATCGTCCATAACCCAACGTTCCAGCACCTGACCTGCCGTGGCGTTTCCTATCACGAAGCCCCGGCGGATGCGGCGCCTGCCGAATGTGCGCAGCGCATCTTCCTGCCAACGAATGATGGCCGCCTGTTCGCCCTTGATGCGCATAGCGGGGCGCGTTGTCACGGGTTCGGCACGGATGGGGAAATCGACCTGAAGGACGGCATGACGGTCAAGACGGCGGGTTTTTACGAACCCACCTCCCCCCCGGTTGTGACGGACAACATGGTCATCGTATCGGGTGCGGTGACGGACAATTATTCCACGCATGAACCCTCTGGCGTCACGCGCGGCTTTGACGTCAATACGGGTGAACTGAAATGGGCGTTCGACCCCGGCAACCCTGACCCCAACGAAATGCCGTCCGAACACCACCATTTCGTGCCCAATTCACCGAATTCATGGATCACGTCGTCCTATGACGCGCATCTGGACCTGATCTATATCCCCATGGGTGTCCAGACCCCCGATATCTGGGGCGGAAACCGCAATGCGGATTCCGAACGCTATGCCAGCTCGATCGTCGCGCTGAACGCATCGACGGGAAAACTGGTATGGAGTTACCAGACCGTCCATCATGACCTGTGGGACATGGACATCCCGGCACAGCCCAGCCTGGTGGATATCCGCATGCCCGACGGGCAGGTTGTCCCGACCCTGTATGCCCCGGCGAAAACCGGCAATATCTTTGTGCTGGACCGCCGTGACGGCAAACTGGTGGTGCCCGCCCCCGAACGCGCCGTCCCGCAGGGCGCGGCGCCAGGGGATCACCTGTCGGCCACGCAGCCTTTCTCCCAACTGACATTCCGGCCGAAAAAGAACCTGACGGATGCGGACATGTGGGGCGGCACGATGTTCGACCAACTGATCTGCCGCGTCATGTTCCACCAGCTCCGCTATGATGGGCCATTCACGCCGCCTTCGCTGCAGGGAACACTGGTCTTCCCCGGCAACCTCGGGATGTTTGAATGGGGCGGACTGGCGGTCGATCCGGTCCGGCAGATCGCGATCGCCAACCCTATCGCCATCCCGTTCGTGTCCACCCTGATCCCGCGCGGCCCCAACAACCCCGCAACCCCTGACAAATCCCAGCCATCCGGCAGCGAAAGCGGCGTGCAGCCACAGTTCGGCGCACCTTATGGCGTTGACCTGCATGCATTCCTGTCACCGCTGGGCCTGCCGTGCAAACAGCCTGCATGGGGATATATGTCCGGCATCGACCTGCGTACGAACAAGATCGTGTGGAAGCATCGCAACGGCACGATCCGTGACAGCGCACCACTGCCGATCCCCTTCAGGATGGGCGTACCCAGCCTGGGCGGCCCGTTGACCACCGCAGGGGGGGGTCGCATTCCTGACCTCCACGCTCGATTACTATATCCGGGCATATGACGTCACAACCGGACAGCAGTTGTGGCAGGACCGCCTGCCCGCCGGTGGGCAGTCCACGCCGATGACCTATGCCGTCAATGGACGCCAGTTCATCGTGACGGCCGATGGGGGCCACGGCTCCTTCGGGACCAAGATGGGCGATTACGTGGTCGCCTACAGCCTGCCTGAATAACGGCGGCACATACGCAACCGGGACGACGCGGCATGTCGTCCCGGCTTGACCCGGCGGTGACTGTCTGTATATACTCAGATATAGACATGGTTCACCGGGGAAACAACGTTCCCCGCCACCCTGCCCCATCCGCCATCAGGCCCCTGTAAACGCCACTTATTCAGGCTTTTACAGATGATCTTTCGTGGGGTATAAAGATCCAAATAAGTCTTATAAGTGTTTTCACCTTACGTTAGGTGGAAGCCCTTGATTAGGAAACATCAAGACTGACTGTCCGCCGCGAGGAAGGAGCGCCCCTGCGCGTCCTGTTGCTCCGGTGCCGGAAAGCAGCATGCACATGCATGTTGGTTTCTTTGTTTCTGAAGACGTAGCGCCGAAACTCGGGGCGGATGATACGGGGTGATAAAATGACTTTCACAACCGCGAGAACATCGTGATTAAACGCATTGCAGCAGCGATTGTGGGAATCGGTGTCGCCGGTGGCGTCGGATTCCTTGCGTACGCGTGGTATCCGGAGATTGCTCCGGTTGCGCCGCCGTCTCCCTCCTCCTTCAGCAAGGCACAGATCGAACATGGTCGTGTGCTGGCCGCCGGTGGTTACTGTGCGGAGTGTCATACCCGCACCGACGGCAAGCGCGGTATCGAACTGGCGGGCGATTACAAGATGGACACGCCCTTTGGCGCCATCTTTTCCTCCAACATCACGCCCGACCCGGAAACCGGCATCGGTCACTGGTCGCAGGCCGCGTTCAAGCGTGCGATGCGCAAGGGCATTTCACGTGACGGGACACAGCTTTTCCCGGCGTTCCCGTTCGATCATTTCACGCATATGACGGATCAGGACATTGATGACGTCTATGCGTTCCTCATGACGCGCGAACCGGTCCATTCGGTCAAGCGCGACAACACGGTGGCCTTCCCCTTCAATATCCGCCTGGAACAGGCTGGATGGAAGCTCCTGTTCCTGCATGAAGGGCCGCTGAAGAATAACGATGCCAAGGATGCGCAGTGGAATCGTGGTGCCTATCTTGCCGAAGGGCTGAGCCACTGCTCTGCGTGCCATACACCGCGCAATGCGATGGGCGCGGAAAAGAGCAGCGCCCCCTATGACGGCGCGCCGGTGGATAACTGGATTGCCCCGCCGCTCAACGAACATAACCCCACCCCTGTCGTGTGGACCGAGGACGAGTTCTTCAAGTATCTGCGTTACGGTTCCGCCCCGCTGCATGGCAGTGCGGCTGGCCCGATGTCGCCTGTCGTCCATGGTGGCCTGAGCGAGATGCCGGAATCCGACGTCCACGCCATCGCGCACTATCTTGCGGATATCGACAAGGCCGCCACCCGCGTCAACGAAGACCCCAAGGCCATCGCCTGGGCCATGAAGGCGTCCATGCGTGACCTCGTCGGCCCGCAGACAGACCCCAACGCACGCCTGTATGCCGGGGCCTGCGCCGCGTGCCATGCCAACGCCGGCCCGCAGCCGGTTGACGGACGCCCCGACCTGGCGCTGAACAATGCGCTGTGGCTGGATGAACCGACCAACCTGTATCAGGTGATCCTGCACGGAATTGGAACGCAGGAAGGCATCTCCACCGTGTCGATGCCCAGCTTCTACCATTCCTTCTCCGACGCGGACCTCGCACGTCTGGCCGCCTACCTGCGCGCCACGCGGACGACCCTGAAACCCTGGACCGACCTTGAGAAGAAAGCCGCAGACGTCCGCAAGACGCTGGCTGCCTCTCCTGTCGCCTCTTCTCATTGAGATGAAAGACGGAGCTAGAACATGACGACCTTTCACCTCAATGGACGCGAAGTCACCGTTGACGTCCCCGAAGATACCCCGCTTCTGTGGGTTATCCGTGACGAAGTTGGCCTGACCGGGACAAAGTTCGGCTGTGGCATCGGCATGTGCGGCGCATGCACCGTGCATATCGGCGGTCGCGCCACCCGGTCGTGCATCACCCCCATCAGCGCCGCCGAAGGCGCTGACATCACCACGATCGAAGGGCTTGACCCCGAGGGCAAGCATCCCGTGCAAGAAGCATGGCGTGAACTGCAGGTGCCGCAGTGCGGGTACTGCCAGTCGGGACAGATCATGCAGGCCGTCAGCCTGCTCAAGGATTATCCCTCCCCCACGGATGAGGAAATCGACGCGGTCATGGCCGGAAGCCTGTGCCGTTGCATGACCTACATTCGCATACGCGACGCCATCAAGAAGGCCGCGGCAGCCGCACGCGGAGATTCGTCAAATGGGTAGACTGAACCGTTTTCTTACTGGAAAAGGCTCCGGCTCAGGACAGGGACTGTCCCGGCGCGGCTTCCTTGTCACCTCGCTTGGCGCGGGCGTCATGTTTGGATTTGCCCGGCAGGCATCGGCCAACCAGGTTTTCCCGCTTGATAAATCCGGTCCCGGCGATGGTGCGTTCGAACCCACCATCTGGTGTGCGATCGCACCGGATGGGGAGATCACGGTCAATATCATCCGTGCGGAAATGGGCCAGCATATCGGCTCCGCCCTTGCCCGCATCATCGCGGACGAGATGGAGGCCGACTGGGACAAGGTACGGATCAATTATGTCGATACCGACCCCAAATGGGGCCTGATGGTCACAGGTGGCAGTTGGTCCGTCTGGATGACGTGGGATATTTTCCGTCAGGCAGGCGCGGCAACGCGCACGGCCCTGGTGGAAGAAGCCGCGCGCCTGCTGGGCACGACGCCCGACAAGTGCAGCGTCAGCAAAAGCATCGTGTCCGCCGCCAATGGCAAGCAGATCAGCTTTGGCGACATTGTCACGCAGGGTCATCCCAGCCACTCCTTCACGCCCGAGGAAATGGCCAAGCTGCCCCTGAAACCTGCGAGCGAGCGTCGCCTGATCGGTAATTCGGAACTCAAGAAGGCACTCGACATTCCTGCCAAGACCACGGGCGAGGCCATTTATGGCATCGACGCCAAGGTCGAGGGCATGGTCTATGCCCGCCCGAAGATGCCGCCGACGCGCTATGGCTCCAAGGCGCGTTCCGTTGATGACAGCGAGGCCCGCAAGGTCAAGGGCTATATCCGTTACCTGAAGATCGACGACCCGTCGGGCGTGGTGCAGGGGTGGATCGTGGTGCTTGCCAGCAGCTACAGCGCCGCCATCCGTGCGACCGACGCGCTGAAGGTGGACTGGATCCCGGGGGAGACCGCCCATGTCAACGAACGCGACATCCAGGATCGTGGCCGTGAACTGATCAACCACAAGGAAGGTGGTGTTTACGTCTTCAATGACGATGGCGTGGATCAGGCGTTCAGTTCGGCCCATACGGTCATGGACAAGGAATATACCTGCGCATCCGTCCTGCATTACCAGCTGGAGCCGATGAACGCCCTCGCCTTTGTCAAGGACGGCGTTTACGAGATCCATGCAGGCAACCAGTGGCAGTCATTGATCCTGCCGACACTGGCAAAGGCGCTGGAAGTCCCGGAAAGCAAGATCGTGCTGCGCAGCTACCTGCTGGGTGGCGGGTTCGGGCGTCGCCTGAACGGGGATTACATGATCCCGGCCGCCCTCGCTTCCAAGGCACTTGGCGGCAAACCGGTCAAGCTGATCCTGACGCGTTCGGACGACATGGTGTTCGACTCCTTCCGCTCACCATCCGTGCAGCGGGTCCGCATGGCGTTCGATGCCTCCAACAAGATCACCGCCATGGATTATCAGGCGGCGGCCGGCTGGCCCACCGGGGTCATGGCGGAAGCTTTCATGGCCAAGGGCGTACATGACGCCCCATATGACCAGTTTGCCATTGCTGGTGCCGATCACTGGTACGAAGTGGGGGCATTTCGCGTGCGGGCGTTACGCAACGACCTGGCGGAAAAAACCTTCCGTCCCGGCTGGCTGCGCTCGGTCAGTCCCGGCTGGACCAGTTGGGGGGGTGGAATGCTTCCTGGACGAAGTCGCCCATGCGCAGAAAAAGGACCCCGTGCAGTTCCGTCTGGATATGCTGACGGCCACCGGACGCAACAAGGGCGAAGCCCCCGATGCCGTTGGCGGGGCATTGCGGCAGGCTGCGGTTCTGCGCCGCCTGGCGGAAAAGGTGGGCTGGGGCCAGCAGACGCTGCCCAAAGACACCGCGCTGGGTATCTGCACGACCGCAGGACAGGAACGCGGCATGCCGACATGGATCGCCTGCTGTGCGCAGGTGCATGTTGACCGCTCTACCGGTGTTGTCCGCTGTGAAAAGCTGACGATCGTGGTGGATGCCGGTACGGTGGTCGATCCCGACGGCGCACGTGCCCAGACCGAGGGTGCGGCCCTGTGGGGCCTGAGCATGGTACTGTTCGAGAACACGGAAATCGTGAACGGACAGCCGGTGGACCGGAACCTGAACACCTATACCCCCCTGCGTATGGCCGATACGCCGGAGATGGATATCGAGTTCCTGCCCAGCACCGAAAAGCCGATGGGCCTTGGTGAACCCGGAACCACGGTTGTCGGCCCGGCCATTGGCAATGCGATCTTCAACGCCGTCGGTGTCCGGCTGCGCCATATGCCGGTGCGCCCGGCGGATGTCCTGCGTGGGCTTCAGGGAAGCTGAGCCTGCCCCGGACAGGGCATGAAAAAGGGGGCTGGCGCATGATGTGCCAGCCCCCTTTTCTTTTGCCGTTTGGAAACGGCGTCTTTGCCTAACGTCCGGGATGTTGCCTGATGTCGATGTTGCCTGATGTCAAAGACTGTTTGAAACATTGGTCCGGGAAGCAGCTTGAAATCATAAGGAAGTTTTTGGATGCTGCTTTTTTCAAAAAGGCAGCATCTTCGAAAGCCCTTTTGAAAAAGCTTCATCAAAAACCTTTATAATTTCAGGATGCTATTGAACCTGACTTTTTCAAACAGCCCCTGATAAATTTTCAAAGCTTTCCCCAAAGCTTTGAAAGACATCGCATCTTCAAAAAAAAACGAGGCGACGACTGAAAACTTTTCCCATTCTTTTTCAATGGGTGTTTTCAATCCGCACCGAGGGAAGAGGCAACGTCTTTCGCAACTATTCCCCTAGCGGAATCCCTACCAGAAACGCACCGTCAGCAAACAGGCGGCGCGTCACATCCGCACGGCCTGTCGGCCAAGCGCCGGGTCATCCGTAAAGAACCCGTCCAGCCCAAGATCAAGATAGCGCCGGATTTCCGCGATGGCCCCGTCGGGATTGCGGGCATTATCCCCCATCGCATTACGCAGTTGCAGCGGCAGGAAACAGTTTTCGGGCCGGAAGGTATACGAATGCACCAGCAACCCGGCCCTGTGCGCATCCTCGATCAAGGATGACGGCGCAAGCCATGCCCCGGAGGCATCGCGCGGAATGATGTCTACATTCGACGGACCAATCACATCCGCATACTGCCGCACGTTACGCAGGCCCTCTGGCGTCATCAGGTCGCCAAATGTCGTGCCCTGCCCAGCCGCCGCAAGGTCCGGCACCCGTTGCGTGCGCTCCCCCATCAGGAACATCAGACGTGCCTGCGGGTTGATCGCCTTTACCTTGCCAGACAATGTCTTGAGATTCGTGGTCTCAAACGACTGCACCTCCAACGGGCAATAACGCGTATATTCATGCGCCCCGATCACCTGCAGGAACGTTTCTTCCGGTGTATGACCCAATTTGTGGAAATGGGTGGAGTTCTTGATCTCCGGGATCAGGCCGATCACACGTCCACGTGCGGCAGCCTCTGCCGCCACGAAATCAATGACTTCCTCGAACGTGGGGATATCGAAATGTCCATCATAACGCGTGTTATGGGCACGCACCATCGGCAGACGTTCCCGCGCGCGCAGGGTTTTAAGCTCCTTCAGCGTGAAATCCGTCGTGAACCATCCGGTTTCCGACACGCCATCAATCACGACCGTCCGCTTGCGCGATGCGAATTCAGGATGGCTTGCGACATCCGACGTTCCCGCGATATTGCTTTCATGTCGCGCCACCAGCACACCATCGCTGGTGGGGACAAGGTCGGGTTCGATATAATCAGCACCATCCGCAATGGCCCTGGCATAGGATGCCAGCGTATGTTCCGGCCGCAATGCGGATGCCCCACGATGCGCCATGACCAGGGGCACCGGTGCCAGTGATGGCGCGGCACGTCCGGGCCGCACCGGCAACATTATCGCGCCCCCCGCCAGAACGATTGCCTGCCTGCGTGTCAGCATGGCCTTATCCATGAATTTTTCCAGTCTGATTGTCTTGGCGCCATGACCCGGTTGGGGCTGTCGGAAAAGATGATCCATGGGGCAACTGGGAAATATAAAAGCTTTCCGGGCGTCGACTTTTCAAAAAAGCCCATGTTTTTCAAATATTTTCAAAAACATGCACCGACACTTTTATTTCCCAGTCATGGAGAGATTCCCATGGGGGCATTCGCCCCCTGCCCCATCACGGATCAGAGCGGAGAATGGGCCGCAGCATCATGCTCGATCGTACAAGCCTGCGGATTGGGTTTGGGGGCTTCGTGGCGCAGGCTCTCCAGTTCTGTCCGTGCGGCATCCAGATCCGCCCGGAAGGCAGGGTTGCCGTGCATGGCGGCAATATCGCCCGCCCCGGTCATATATCCCTCCAGCACGTCACTGGCCCAATGCACGCCACAGACGATACGGCTTTCACCGAATACGCGCCCACGTTGCAGGATTTCGGTCGAACGGTCCGGCAGAAGTTCCGCCAGCACCAGCGCCGTACTCCAGCCAAGAAGGGTGTGCCCGGAAGGATAAGCCCCCGATGTCGCCAGGTGGGACCGATCGTCCTCTGTGCAGATCGACTGCGTATTGCCCACGAAAGGACGTGCGCGATGCCATGATGCCTTGGCGTTGCGCATATCGGGAATTTCGCTGACATCCATCCGATGGATCAGCGCGGCAAGGCGCGGTGCCTTGCTGGCGTCGATCGTAAAGCCTGCCGCACAGGAAAAGCTGCGCAGCAGCGCCTCGATACGCAGGTCCGCATCGGATGTCGCCAGTGCCCAGCGCGCGCCGCCCTTCAGCCCACGCGTGGATTCAAAGGCATGGTCATCCGCGGCCTGACGCGCCGAGCCTGCCTGCGGCGGCGGGGGAAGGTACTGTGTGGCATCAGGCTGCGTCGCAGGTGTCAGATACCCTGCCTCCGGCGCGTGTGCTGACGGTGCCGTACGGGCCACGCAATTTCCTGAAACCATGAACAGTGACGAACACAGGACTGACAATAGATAATGTTTCCGCATGACATCCCACAATAATAAAACACAATAACGCGCCAGATACGGCCCCCGCCGCCGGGTCACCGGTATGTTTCCGACGGTGACATGTCCGTCACCTTTTTCAATACAAATCTGGAACGACCATATCATCGGGCACGGGCTGGCGGATATAATCCGGGCCGAAGACACGTTCAGGCAGCGTGACTTCGGGCTTTTCCACGTCCTGATAGGGAACCTGCGACAGCAGGTGACTGATGCAGTTCAGGCGCGCTTTTTTCTTGTTATCAGCCGGGACGATCCACCATGGCGCATCCGCGATGTTTGAACGTTCCAGCATGATTTCCTTGGCCAGCGTATAAGCTTCCCACCGCCTGCGGCTTTCAAGGTCCATGGGGCTTAGCTTCCACTGCTTCAGTGGATCTTCCATCCGGGCACGGAAACGCAGTTCCTGTTCGTCATCGGAAATCGAAAACCAGTATTTGACGATCTGTATTCCACTGCGCACCAGCATCCGCTCGAACTCCGGCACCGAACGGAAGAATTCCTCATATTCCGCATCCGTGCAGAAATTCATTACCCGTTCAACACCTGCGCGGTTGTACCAGCTTCGGTCAAACAGCACGATTTCACCTGCGGCAGGCAGGTGGCTGACATATCGTTGGAAATACCATTGCGTGCGTTCACGGTCATTGGGCGCAGGCAGGGCGGCGACACGGCAGATGCGCGGGTTCAGGCGTTGGGTAATGCGTTTGATCACGCCCCCCTTTCCCGCCGCATCGCGTCCTTCGCAAATCACGACCAGCCGATGCCCGGTCTCCTTAACCCAGTCCTGCAATTTCACCAGTTCGCCCTGCAGGCGCAGCAGTTCACGGAAATAGACCTGACGAAAATCCAGCGGGTCACAATTCTTTCCCGACCCCAGACGTGCGTCATCAAGCTCAAGCTCGATCTCTTCATCAAGGTCGTCAAGGATCTCCTCGCGCAGGCGGATCTTGTCACGCGATTCGCGATCGCAACTATGCTTCATGAGGAAACTGGCCATCCTGTCAAATGGGGTCGTGGTGATCGATACCACGCATTAGCCGTCAGAATTCGTCGTGGATATAGGCATCCTCGTCATCAATCGGCGCAAGCGCGTCATGCGGGGCATCATGCAGGGCCCTGTCCCTGTTGCCCGCGCTTTCATGCCGACGGTCCTTCCACACCAGAACCAGCGCGGGACGCCATTCCTCGATGATGTCCTGCTTCTTTTCGCGCGACGTGTCCTGCATGACCCACTCTTTGTCAGACCAATGGATCAGCGGACCATAGTCCTGATTTTCCTTATGGAATGTGAACGTTTCTTGAAATGTCATTTTGGTCTCAAAACATAAATATCGCCATGTGCGAGAAACTTCACCTCCCCCGCACGGTTGCAATGGGGTTCGCCTACACACCGCCATCAGCCCGATCGCTGTGGAGGGCGGAGCCTGCACTTTCGTGTTGCAATTGCGATTCGTTTGCAATATGGATAATGAACTCACGGCGTATCAGACAGTTCCCCAACCGTCGATTTCCCAGCCCTAACGCCGTGAAAACTCTGCGGCATCGTCCACCTTCCTTGGGGCGATGCCGCACCTTTTTTTCAGTGCAGGGACAAAGCCACCATGCCCGACACCACAGGATGCACACCCGACTGGCACCTGGAGCACTCACGCCCCGCCCTGTTCCTTGACTATTTCAATCCGCGCACATTCTTTTCCTCCCAGGTCAACAGGCTGACCACGCGGTTCCGCGATATTCAGGCCTTGTGTGACGAAGGTGAAAATCCACCGGACCTGACGCGGCTTCGCAATGAACTTGCCTTTCACCTCATCAAGATGTCCCGCTGGTGGGGTTTTGATTTTTGTCCACGTGGCGTCACGAATGTGCGTAATCCGCTTTTCATGACCTATGTAAAGACACATATCGAAAATTCGATCGAGGACGAAAGCCTGTTCGACCTTCTGACGGTGCAACGTCATATGCATGCGGGCGATGCGGGCCATATCCTTGTTCTGGGACATGAAGGCGGTGCCGACCCGACACTGAGTGTACTATTCGGTATAGACGGGCAACGCGGATTCCGCTTTGCCATTGGGTCGACCGGCCTTGCCCCCCTGTGGAATGGGCAGACTTATCCCGATTTCGCCAGCGCATGGCTGGCGGCACGCGCCGTGCATGCACTGATTGCAGACAGCCACGCCAACGTGCAGGAATATGAAATCGCGCATCAGGAACATATCTGGGCGCGTGCATGGCACAGGCGGCATTTTCACCGTCATATCACCCGTCCCGCCATGGACATGTATGTTCAGGCCAAGGAACAGCTTGGTGCCTGCCAATCGGAATTCGGCAGGCAGGAATTTGAAACGATCGTAAACAAGGCCGCGTTCCACATCACCTGGAGCGCATTTCACCGGAACATGACAATCGCGGACATGATCGCGGAAAGCAACATGGGCGAAACAGAACTGCGTCAGGCCAACATCATCAAACGACGTGCCCGGACCTATATCACCACATGTGTCGACCCGATCCAGCGCCCGGAAATGGATATCCTGCTTGATCGTGTCATTTCATACCTGCCGCGGCGATGCGCCTGACAGGCACCACCGCGACAGCACACGGGTACTACCACCCGCCGCCCCAACCACCCCAGCCCCATCCCCCATAAGGATAGGCATAATATCCGGGATAGCCGTAACCATATCCGGGATAACCATAATAGGGATACGGACCACCCCAACCATAGCCATATCCCCCGCGATCCCAGCCACCGCCACGATCCCAGCCGCCACGGTCGCCACCCCAGCCGCCATCTGGGCCGCCTGGACCTCCACCACGGGGGCCTCCTCCGCCCCAGCCGCCGCCCGGTCCACCACGACCGCCGCCACCGGGTCCTCCCCCCCCATGACCGCCACCGGGTCCACCACCGCCACCCGGGCCGCCACCATGCTGCGCATGCGCCTCTGTCAGGGTCAGGACCGGCGCCACAGCCAGCGACATGGCCATCAGCGCCACCGTCCAGTATTTTGTCTGCTTCACCTTATTTCTCCTCCACCGGCGGCCCATGCCATGCGCTGCCACGATGTTCGCGCATGATCCGGGGGCTTCACAAGACATAGTGCTGCATGGGACCTACGTGAATGATGAGGAGCATATTCTAACATTTCGTGACATTTGCCGCTTTCCCCCACGGGAACACCCACAAGACTGCGCAATCATGGCACCCGCTTTGCCCGGCCCCGAGATCTGGCGCGGATACTGCGGTGAAGCAAAAAACAAGCCTCAGAGGTCAGAAGGCAAGACATCATTCCGGCCCTGACGGCCAGGCCCCACCGCCCTGAAACCGCCCCGAACCCGAGGGGCTTTCCTTCCTCATGCATATCCCCATCATGAACCAAACGGTACAATACATTCCGCCAGTTATGGGCCAGAAGCCGACGACGGCAATGCCTGACCCGCTGGGGATACATTAGCCACCATCGCAACATTTACTGTACCATACGGCATAGCGCGCAACAGGAGGATATCCGCGGTGGATATGTCCGCAATTTCGGCTGCCACCTTAAACAGTCAGTACTTATTCAAAATATCTTTTTTTGCCAGAGACAATGCGAAGACGAATGTATCATATCTCACTTTGTTCTTTTTACATTCCTCCTCACAATCTGGAAATACTATGCTAATTCTATCTACTCCATCGTCCACAGATAAAAGACATATATATATGCTCCATCAATATATATCTCACAAACCAGCTTGTGATATTCAGAATCACTAAATATTTTTGTTTCTATTATTGACCCATGAAAATTAAAATTCATGGTTATAGAAATCCTCTAAATATACCGTCAGCATCGAAGCGTGCTCCTTGAGCCGTCACATTTTTTCCCTCCAGATCTGTTCCCGTTATTCATTACGTATTCGATTCATTTTCGAAACAATAAAAACCATTCACGCATTCCCTGTTCCCACCAGAGGCTACGTCCTTCGAAGGCTTCATGAAAAATCATTCATGAAAAACCGTTATAATACCGACATGTTCCTGACACTGCCCTTTCAACTGACCAGCCCCCATCACCGTCAGATGGGACATACCCCACTGGCACATTGCAGATGCGCCCAGTCAACAACTTCCTTTACATCATCATCATGTATCGCAGCGGCAATTGCCGCGAACTTCCCGGCGGAGATTTCCTCCTCCGGCAGGTATTCATAACCAAGAGCGGAATCCGGACGGCTGGGCAATATGGCACAGCAGCGGATATGCGGTTGGTGGGTCGCGACCAATGCACGGAATTCCGCCAGATCATACCGGTTGGTATATACCTTAAGCGTATAAGACACCTGGTTGCCCTGTTCCGCCCCGATCCAGTATTTTTCCAGCAGTTCCAACCAGCGATACTGTGCCTCTGGCGTGGCTTCGGGCGCCGTGACAATCCGTTCCCCCATGCCCAGGCGCTGAATCAGCGGCACGGTGGGAAAGCCCACGATGCTCATGCCCGGAAAACTGCGCAATGAACGCACCGGATATCCCCGTTTTTCATACGCCGGAAGCAGCGGGTCGGCCCCCTCCTCCCACGTGCCATCTTCGCGCTGCACGCCCTTGAACTGCACCCAGCGCAGGTACTGCCGCCGTGCCGGCAGGTGTGCCCCTTCCGTCAGGCCAAACAGCTTGGACGTCGTGCCGGCGGGCTTGATGGTTGTCACCGTCACCGGACGCACAGTTCCGGTTTCGCGGGCATAGAGATTGGCTTCTTCCTTGGCTATGATTGAAAGTTCCTGCACTGCGCACCAGAACGGGGCGGCGCGCTCCTCGTCCAGCAGGTCGTTAAAATCCAGACCGAAGCGCACCCACGCCCATTCGTGCAGGCCGGTTGGTCCGATCCCGATACGGTTGGTCCGTCGCACTTCCTCCCCATACAGGGCGTCCATGCGATTGGCACGCAGCAGGAACCTTACACCCAACCTGACGGAATCACGCACACGCGCATCCCACACCTGCGTAACCGCATGCGGTATGCGCCCGGGCGTCACGTCCCCCGGTGGTATCGGACAGGCCAGCAACGGTGCAAAATCACCGATCACGCAGTACCCACCCGTTACATGCAGCGTAATTTCGCCACACGGGTTGGTCGTCACCGGGAAATGCGCATGTGCCGCACGCCCGGCAAGATCCGCCAGAAGGGCGGCCGCCTCTGTCGCCTGATACCGCCCCGAGCGGAAATCCCGCCCGTCCGCATGTATTTTCTTCTGCCGGGCACTCCCGGTCCGGTTGTCCTCCAGCCGGTCGCCATTGATGAAACCAGGCTCCCCATTGATCCATGCGCATCGCGTGGCCTCGGCAAAGACCCTGCGGGCATGCCCGGCCAATGAACCGGTCATGGCCGGGTCGTTCACAAAACCCCAGAATTCGCGGTCCACCATTACGGAATGGTTGGCCGTCCACAGGCCGCCTTCTTCCTTGGCACGGATAAAGTGCAGCACATCGGCATCGCGCCAGGACTTGGTGGCCATACGTGCGGCACGGCGGGCGCCACCGACCTGCACCTCCACCGACAGGTAATGATCCACCCGCAACGCCTGTTCCCACAGGGGCATAGCCTTGTCCCGTCCCGCCTCGATCACGTGACGGCGAATGTTCAGCAACCCGCGCAAAAGGGAAATCGGGCCAGATGCGGGGCGCCCCTGCATGCCCGCAATCGGGCTGCCGGCGCACCGGATGGCACTGAGGTCCAGGACAAGCCGATGGTCATGCTGTTCCCTGAATGCCATGGCCTCGATCTTCTCGATCGCCTTGCCCCAGCCTTCGCGACTATCCTCGATGACATGGACACTTATCGCGGCACTGTTTCGCATCTGTGGCGCAGGCACTTCGGGCAGGATGGACGAGGCGCGGAACGCACGGACCTGTGCCTCCATCCCTGCGTCAAAGGTTTCCAGCGTTGTCCCCCATGGCACGACCTGCATATCCAACCCGAACCGCAATAACCCGGCACGATCACGGGGATAATCCGGATGCGTCGGCGCAAGGACGAACGACAGGTCAGGCGCCCGCGTCCAGTCCACCACACAGAGTTCATCATCATAGGCCCGCCCCACGCCGGAGCCATTGAGCAACAAGTAGAATTTGGCGAAGGAACAGATGGCAGTGGCGCAATTGGTGAACATTTCCATGTTCCGGCCCGGTTGCGTGGCATCACCATGTTGCAGATGCCGACCGGATGTCAGTAATGCACCGGTGGCGATGGCGTTACGCAACTGCGCACGTTCCCGCGCGTCCACACCGGGCAGTAACGCCGTATTGCCCCGCGCCACACGCGCGGCCACATGGCCGAAATCCTCGTGATCGGTGGGGCGGAACACGGTCCGCCGCCCCACAGCCGCCCCCATCCCACGATCCAGCGAACGGGCAGGCAGCGGGGATAGGCCGAATGCCCCTTCGAAGGGATCACGTATCTGCGCACGCGCGCCGCCAAACAGCGAAAAACCTCCGTCCATGCACTGGCTCCCTCGTGCAGGCGAACGAGGGCCATGCGAGGACACCGGTTCGCGCATTTAGTGGAAAGAAGGCAATCATGACACCAGATATGGTGTCATGCACGGAGAAATTTTATCCAGAGCGTGTGAATACCCCCACGAAGGGCAGGACTTTCGCCGCGCGACTCATGAAACAGTTTTTTTGTAACATCCGATGATCGCAGAGTCGGAAAACATCAGCCTCCTGCCATGCTGCGCAAACACAGGCGATGGCACAGGGCATGCGGGGAACACCGCGAGGTCGGGTTGGGGGATCTCGTGTCCGGCGGTTCATCCCCGCGTATGCGGGGAACACTCTTCGTGGAACCACTTGATTTTAAACGGTTATTTTATTGTCAAAGAATCTACCAACTTTAACCTCTGTATTTATCCCTTTCCAGATCGGGATGAAAGTGACCTGACAGTCGGGCCGGGATGCGCCGGCAACGCGGCTTCTGGGCCAAAAGACACCAGACGCAGTCCATCCAGATCGACCGGGATACGACGGTTTTTCCCACAGGTGTCGAATTCGAACCCAGCATCATTGGGCGTGGCCCAAGCGATCACGGCATTTCCCGTATCTATATAGGCACATACCTGTCCCCATATCATTTCACGCACGCGTCGCCCGTAACTGCCGATATAGACACCTGCACGTACCTCCAGCAGCCATACAGCCAGACGCCCACGCAGACGTGGCGGGGCATTTTCAACCACGATGACCAGCATCACCCAGCCCTTTACGATCCATGAACGCAATTGGCATGGCTTCTTCCTGTGCTGAGGGAACCTCCATCCCGCCCGCAGCCAGCACATCCTCGATCATGGGAATCAGCCGCCCAAGGATCTTGGTCTTGCGGAACTGATCGCGGCACCGCTGCCTTACTGCCCCCACCGGGTCCACGATATCCTGACCATCCAGTGGCCGTTTCCGCTGCACCGCTGCCGCCACACGAAATGCCTCTGGCACCACAAGATCGAATTTCACGATATCCGCAATATCATAGACTAAAGCTCTGTGGTTTTCCCGTATGCAGAAAACCAATGGCAGGCGCATAGCCAGCCGCCAAAATGGCGGCCTCGGTAATGCCATACAGCGCCGCCGTCGCGGCAGACAGACAGCGATTGACCACATTGGCTGTTTCCCATTCATGCGGATTGTAACGGCGGCCATCCCATTGCGCCCCATGCGACTGCGCCAGCAGACGATAGGTTTCGCGCACGCGTGCCCCCTCGATACCACGCAACTGGTCTATGGAACGCCTTTCTGGTGCTTCTTCACCAAAACGCAGCGCGTACATTCTGCGCACGACCTTCAGGCGCGCGGTGTCGTCAAGCGCCAGACGCGCCTGAAACAGTAACCTGTCCGCACGCGCCCCTCCTGGTTGCCCGGACGCATACAGCCGGACGCCCGCCTCCCCCACCCATATCAGCAATGTGCCCGCCCTGGCCGCCAGCGCCGCCGCCGCGTGACTGACCCGCGTGCCAGGTTCCAGCATAAGGCAGGCTACACCGCCGATGGGAATGTGGGTACGCACCCCTCCTTTATCCACCAGCACGAACGCACCATCAATTACGTCAAGCTGCCCCATCGCCACAAACAGGATGGAGGCACGCTCCTTCAGCGCAATGGGCTGCGGGGGTGGCAGCCCCGGCATGGGTCGGGACATGGGTTCCCTTCCCTCAACGCGCGCGACGGATCAGCATAAGGCCGCACCCGAATGCCCGCGCCCGACCGTATCCACCAAGCAGGGCAGACATGAAAAGAGCGGGATCTGTAACCCGCAGTTCCCCCGTCATGTCCACCACGCCAAAAGTCGCCGCCCCGGTTTCGCGCACACGGGGAACACGCAACATGTCACAACTTTCGACATTCAGGGTATCAGCATCCGGACAGAACCCGGACCGTACGCCCTGCCGTGCCAGCCACGCGGCAATGACGGGGGGCACGACTTCATCACGTGCCTGCGCACGTTGGCCCGGCGGAATCCTGTGCAGTGCATCCATCACGATATCATGCCGCTGACTGCGTGCGCGGCCCGGCACCTTGCGGTCAACTGTGGCATTGGCGCGCAAAAGGAATCGCAGATGATCCCCCTCCTTCAGCACGGGTGCGAACGTACGGCTTTCGATATCGAACAACCCGTGTGTATCCACCGGTTCACGTGCCGACAGAACCATGAAATGCGCAGGTTCCGTCTGACGCCACAAAAAATCCCGCCTGCGGTCCGGGGTATCGCCAAACAGGGTCCATAACAGGTGATGCGCGGCCCCGTGCTGGCGGCCTTCCCCCTGCGGCACCAAAAGCGCGGCGATGGCCTGCACGGCGGCATCACGCCGCAATGCCACGCGCGACAGGAACCCCGAATTCATGTCCGTGCTCCTTTCGTGCCACACAGGATCGCTTCTTCCCGCAGCGCAAATTGCCACGCTGTACGTGAAAGGGGCTGATCGCGTCGTATTTCGCGACGGATCACATCATGCCCAGCCCCCTGCTGTGCGACATCCGCTGCATCAAGCACCACAAGTGTATCCATCCCACCTCCACGCCCTGCAAACTGGTCACGCAGATGCCCATAACGCATCGTAATCCGGCTTTCCGGTCCATCTGCGTGCCTGGCAAGAAGGACGGAAACCACATTTTCACCGTCCACCAGTTGTGGGGCCAATGGCAGGCCGGGCGGACAGGATTTACGCCCCAAAGAGGGTGTGAAGACAGGTTCACACATCGCGTGGCACAGATCCTCCAGCGTCCAGCGCGGCGTTTCATCACGTGCCCAGATCGCCCCCAGATGCCAGCTTCCCATCCGGTAATCCCGACGGGACAGGATCGTCGCCAGTTCACCAGCCCCGGCCAGTTCTTGCGCACGGGTCGCGGGATGCCAGTTCCGGCGCGATGGCGCGGTCTGGGCGGTATGATAATCCGTCAGCAGCCGACCGGGCGCATGGCACAGAACCGCCAGTCCATATCCCATGCCAAGAGCCTCCTGCGCGTTCCTATCATCGCGCGTGATGCCAAGGCAGGCCCCCATCAACCCCAGGATGGCAGAGCGCGCGGGACGATCCCCGCCGTCCCGCCTTTCCCCCACCGCAAGCGTGCCGAATGAGGCCATTGGCCCCACCATGGCAAATGTCAGAAATTGCCCCATACCCGTCAGGTCCGGCAGAATGCAACGATATCAGCCAGCGTGGCGCTGCCGGCATCCCCAAGCGCAAGTTCGCATGTTTCATCCACGCCCGCGCCATAAACCCGCGCCAATTCAGAACGAAACGCCTTCAGCGCCGCGATGGAACCGCCCATCAGGTCATGCCCCCCAACGGGCCGGGCGAATGCACCCGCCAGCGTACGGGGCTGTGCATTGCCTTTTTCCACCAGCACGTAGCCCGCCCGCGCAAGGGCTGCGAAACTGTTCTGCTTGCCAGACGGGGAGACCGTCATCGCTGCCTCCACCAAGGCGCCGAGCGCGGCTTGCGCGACACCGGTGTCACAGTCATCACCAAGGTTTTTCCCAAGCAGGTCACGATTTACGCACAGATAGAGATAGAAAACCCCTGAACCGAACCCGGCCTCCCCCAGGAAGCCCGCGCCGGCATCGTCGTCATCCCCCTTCAGGTCGTCAATCGCGGTATAGTAATCATCCTCTACCGTCACACGATGCGTCGTGATGGCATGCGCCACCTGCACCGCCGCTTCGCGGTTAAAAGACGGGGCGCCGGCCAGCATGCGGCCAAACAGAGCAATATCCGCCGTTGAGTCCGCACGATGCAGCAAGATGTCCTGCTCTTTCCGAAGGTCCACCTTTTCCCCCGCGGCCATGCGGTCCGCCACCGACAGCGCCATTTCACGTTCGGACGGGGAAATGAATACAAGCTGCTCGGTACGGGTGGGATGTGCGTCCTTGTCCCCCTTCACCTTGCCATAAACGCCGGCAATTTCCCGCGCGATCGCAACGGCTTTTTTCTCGTCCACTTCTTGCGCACGCAGATGCGCAAGGACTTCTTCCCCCAGACGTTGCGTCCGCTGTCCCATGTGTCCCGTCAGGGCGGAAGAAAAAATATCGGATGTCCGCCACGCGCGCTTGAGCGCCTGCGAGGAAATCCGCAACCGCGTCACCCCACCGACCGTTGCGGTCTTGGGGTTGCCGGTATCGTCACGATTGACGTTGGAAGGGGGATAAAAAGTCAGGAGGTGAATCTGAAGGAAACGGCTCATTTCTAATATCCTTATTTAAAATCAAGAATTGTTCTACTTGTCCTGATCCACGGATCCGGCGTTCCAGTAATGATAGACCCAGTCACGCCGGACCCGATCGCCCACACTGTCATCATACGCGCCCTCTCGTGGCCACATCATGAGGGCTTCGGCCAGATCGGCCACATTCACCCCTCCGCCCGCCAGCGCCACAAGTCGCCGGAATGCACGCAGGCATTCGTCAAAGGTTGCGGCATCCATCAACCGCCGGAAGCGCAGGGGCTTACACAATGCCGTTGCATCATCCTTCAGATCCGCGGGACCGACCTGGCGCGCCACCCGTATTCCGGGCTGATCCGCACGTACATGCGCACATACCGCAGCGACAAGGGCAAGACGCGCAAGTTCGGTGTCACCACGCGCACCGCACCTGTGCACCAGCTTCTGGACCTGTGGTTCAAACAGGGCATCAACCACGCTGCCGCAGCGCCGCAGTGCCGCAAGTGCCGCGCGATCCCCCGCCTGTTTTTTTACAGGATCGGGTTGGAGGTCATGCCACCATCCCATGATTGATCGCACGGTTGCCTTATCATCACTCCGCATCAGGAGGCTGCTCCCGTTATTTTTTGTTTCTTTTTTAATGGCAAAGGAATATCCAAAATTTCCATGATTTTTGCCCCTTCCTTTCCCATACCCGATACCGCGGCGCCAAGCCGCCTGCGCGCCAGTGCGGAACGTCGTGCCTCCGTCTCGGCCGTATCCGGTTCCAACGTAACGGTGGCGTCAAATTCCTTCATGGCTGCCTGCCCAAGCGTCCGCAGCCATGACTTTTTCAGGGCCAGGTCCGCATCATCCCCTGTACTGGTCCCGGCCCCGTGCAATACGGCAAAAAAGCTTCCTTCCGTATCCATCCAGAACCGTTCCTGCACATTGGAAATACCCGTTGCATCGACGGATACTTTTTCCTTGCCAAACAGGGCGTCACGCACACAGCTACGCAGGATATCCGCCACCTGCTTTGCCGCCGTAACACATTGACGCGCCAGTTCGTCCAGCACCTCCTGCCGATCCGCATCAGACGTACCGGGAAGCGGCATTTCACTTTCCACGAAACTGCGCGCCTTCATGTTATCCATGTCGAAACCGGCTGTCAGAAGACGGGGATTTTCCGAAAGACCAGCATCACGCCCACGTTCGTTACGCCATGCGACCACACAGCTTGCGGGCAGGCGGTTGGCATCCGCGCTTTCCACGACTACACCAGCCCAATGCCGATACCCGATCCCCCCGGGTTGTGGATGCACGGCAAGCCAGTCCGTGCCCTCTTTTTGTCGATAGCGCGGCGTCAGGGGATGCACGGTGCCCCCCGCACCATATGGCATCCCGATCCAGCCCGCATATTTCGGCCCATAAGGCCTCTGCCGCCATCCCGTCACCACAACAGCATCTGGAGATCCCGTAAGATCACAGATACCATCAGCAATATTTTCAAAATCAAGCCGGATGCGCCGGGGCATTCCCCACCAGCATTGCAACAGGGATGCATTTACATCCGCACACACATCCCTTCCCCCCTTACCCGCGATCGTGGGGGCCATCCATGGGAATGTTGTTCCCATGGCCTCCTCCTTCACGGGGGCGCCATACGGCACATTCGCCCAGATCACGTTCCACAGGCTCCCCCCTTCGATCGGCAACACCAAGGTTGTAAGTGGCCCACCCCCACGCAGGCCAGTCAGGTTGCCGGCCCCACCACTTGGCGCCCATGATTGCAAAGTGAACAAAGCCATGGCCGCCGCCGGGCGGCCAAGCCTCCCGACCTGTCCCCGATGCACGAAAAGATCCGCATTGCGCTTTATGGTGCTTTCACCGGGCGCATCAATCAGCAGACGTTCTACAGGTTCCGACCCGCTGCTGAGGTCTTCATGATCCTGCAAAAATCGTGGCCCGGGCCCATCAAGCCAGAACGCATCGGCGATGCGCGCAAAGGCATCGTCCAGCGTCGCGACAGAAGGCGCCCTGCGCCATACCCCAAGCCATGAGCGCCGATCAGTCGGGGGACAGGCGGTTGCCACAAGCCCGATCAGGAATTCATAAGCAGCAACACGCAAATCCGCCCGTGGCCATGCGAATTCGACAACCGGATCGTCCGCCACCCCGTCCACGATCTGTGCCGGACGAATGACATCACATGCACCAGACCTGCGACGTACAGGCAACCAGGGATCTGAAATAAGGTTGAGCGCACGATCTTCCATCATCAAATGGATGTTCCTTTAAAATACCCTGATTCCTGGCATTTGACCGCGATCCAGAAACAAGGACTTTGCCAAACATGCGTATGCAGAGCGTATGATTTACGGACAATAAGTACCAAACGTTACAATTCTGCATTGATTGCCATGCCGCCCCCATGGATCACTGGGATGACTTTTTCTGCTTAGCCTGACTTTTTTCACCAGTCAAAATAATTTAACCTAACGGTTCAAGACTTATTGATATACACAAACTGAAACAGATACAGGAAATCCCTGCTAACGCAGGGAACCACCTGACCTTACGGTGCAAGACGGTTCATCCCGTTAAGAAACAGGAAGCATCTGTAAACCATACTGTTGATCGTATCGGATCACAATCTCTTTCCCTTTTTCGTCATATCCCCGCCCTTCCATACCGTCTTCACCTTCATCAAGCAGAAGCAGGAGAAACTGCGTCTCGTCCTCACGCTCCCAACGTGACCAGGCGGCACGCGCGGTCATCACGGCCCCTGCCCACACCGCCGGAACCGCACATGCGGCAAGGGAATGCCGCGCCACCGATATCTCAGACAATGCCCATGCCCTCCGCAGCACTTCGGGCGGAGCAAGACTGCTGTCTTTCAATACGGCCCAAGGCAACACCTGCCCATCGCGTATGACGGCCAGGCGCACAGTGACATAAGGACGTTCCTCCAAACGTGTGGGAGTACTGACATCGCGTTCCCACAAGGCGCCATCGGGTGCATATCCCGTCGCATAATTCAGGACGTTACGACTTGCCGCCCCACGGGCTGCCCAGCCCTTCCCCCGCGCTTCGTCACTGGCGGCCATCAGTCCGGGCGGCACCATGCGATCGTCCCCGGCCTCTTCAATTAATGCACGGATATTATCGGGAGTACATATCCTTCCGACACGTTGCAGCACCCTTGCAGTACGCCACAGCAATGCCGGATCACGATACACTGCCGCCGTGCCAGGCAGAAGGCGGGCAAGCCATTGCGGGTCCGGGTCATCAACTGGTTCTGGTGACAGGACCCATACTTCCTCACGATCCACCGGGCGCCCATGCCGTTCATGACGACGCAGACGCCCAGCCCGCTGGATAATCAAATCCATCGGCGCAAGATCCGTAAACAGGACATCGAAATCAAGGTCCAGGGACTGTTCGATCACCTGGCTTGCAACCAGTACCCCTGCACGCACGGTGTCGTCACCGTCCCGGCCAAAACGCGCCAGAACATCACGTTCTATTGCCAGCCGATCCACCATGGCGAAACGCGCATGAAATACCGTTACCGCCGTACCTTCCTGTGCCATCAACTTTGCAGTGGCGATGACATCATCCACTGTATTGCGCACCCACGCGACTGCCGCGCCCTGTCGTGCGGCATTGGACGCCGCGACCATGACTGCCTGCCCATCCGCCAGGCACCGGACAGCAATATCACGCCGCAAGCCAGGGCGCGGCGCACACGGCAGTTCCTCTACCCCTGCGCGCGCCACAAGGGTCACAAGCGGATAGGCAGTGCTGGACAGCGCCTCCCCCCCTTCGTGGTGCAAGCCCTCCCTGAACGCCATAGTAAGTTTGTGGCGCACTGATTGGGTCAACGTAGCGGACAGGAGGATGGCAGACCCGCCCATCGCAGCATGAAAACGCAGCAGAGCCGCCATCTCTTCGTGCATGTAGGGATCATAGGCATGACATTCATCAACAAGCAGGATCTTCCCCGCAAGCCCGGCCTGCCTGATGGTGGCAAAGCGAACCGGGAGGACCGCCATGAATGCCTGGTCAATCGTACCCACCCCCACCTGCGCAAGCAAGGCACGCCGCGCCTCACTCCCCAACCATGCGCTACAACAGATCTCTGCCGCATCTGTGCGTTCTGCCTGCACGGACATACCGTCCACATGATCGTCAGGCGCCACAACGGAAACAAACCGTTCATCCAGCCGCGCACGTCCATGAGCTAGCGCAAGAGAAGGATGCGACGAAGGCTGAAACAAGCCACGATATGCCGAGGCAAGCCGGTCGAACATGGCATTCGCAGTCGCCATGGTGGGCAGGGCGACAAACAGCCCATTGGCATGCCCCGACGCCATCAGCCGATGTGCCGCCACCATCGCCGCCTCGGTTTTGCCCGCACCCGTCATGTCCTCAATCACGACCAGCGTTGGCCCTTCCGGTATGTCGATGCCTTCCATCAATGCCTGAACGGGGGATGGTATGCTGATACGCGGAAACAGACGTCCAATGCCCCGGAAGGGCGCAACATCGACTGGCCCAAGACCAGCACGTGCGATTGCCGTGCGCGCATGAGGCAGGGCATGGTTCCAGAAATATCCTGCGGCATCCTGCACCGCATCGGGCGCAACATAGGGAAACCATTCCCGCCGCGACCCGATCCAGTCCGCAGTGACCGTCAACCCGGCAAGCCGCCATTCCAGACGCAGCAGATCCTGTGGCGACAGACAAGGGATCGGCGGGGGACGAAAAATATCAAACAAAAGAGCGCAGAACTGTCGCGCATAAACCCCACAGACCGCTTTTTGCAGGCCACGCGCCCTATTCCCCGTCACGGCGACCGGTTGACCATGATGCCCTGCGATGGCACGCCATATCTGGCGTTTATCGACAGGCGACCAGTCAAAACCATTATCATCCACACCAAAGAGCGGCGCCAGCACATCTTCGCAGACATAATCAAGAAGCAGCAGACCATCGACATCATGGCGCGAGAGCGTTACCGCATCAGCATACGGGCCGAGTGCCTGGTGCGGCCAACACGCCGGCACCTTTGCCTGAAACGCAGGCATTATTTTACCAATATCATGTAACGCCACCAGTAAACCAAGCTGCCGACGATCCAGCCCCGTATGCACGTTCCCCGGCAAGAGAACAGCTACGGCGGCGACATCCAGCATGTGGGCGACAAGCGGATGATAATCAGGCTCTCCCGGCTTTTTTCCATCGCCTGATTGAGCCTTACCCAAAAAAAACTTCAGCATATCGTCGCCTGCATCCAGCATGACACCGCCTTTTTATGCACTCGACAGGTTTTGCAAAAAAACCATACCCAACATACTTGGATTTGTAAGTTTAGAAAAAAGCAGAACAGCCTTTCAACCAACGCATCAAATATCTATTTACAATATCATCTGCCGACATCCCCGCGTGTGCGGGGAACACGTGTGCATGTGTGTGCGCACATGTAATGTATGTGGTTCATCCCCGCGTGTGCGGGGAACACGCGCTGTTCGCCGGTTTTGATCCGGCTGATGGCGGTTCATCCCCGCGTGTGCGGGGAACACTTCTGCACCTCGGCAATCTTGTCGCCAAGCTCCGGTTCATCCCCGCGTGTGCGGGGAACACTCTTCCTGGAACCCATTGATTTTAAATATTTATTTTATTGTCAAAATTCCACCGTGTGAAACACCCTAAATTATTAGCTTTTTTTCTTCCTCTGCGAAAGCTACAAGGCCGCGGTTCAAACGGTCATATTCTGAGAAAACAAGCGGTCATTGATGATGCTGCCTCAAAGCCATTGAATGATAGTCTGCACACTCCATAAAAACATGCCGAGTCAAGCGTGACCCAACAACAGAATCCTATATATAAATATTAAAAGTGAAATAATGCATATTAATACAATATAAATATAGTAATTTTTTTAAAAAAATTAATAAATTTCATGCCAAACAATAAAATATCATTTATTTCACCATGTTATATATTGAAATTATTTATATTTTATTTGATTGGGAGAAGTGAACAGAACAGACGCTTTTGTGGACGAGACATGTGCGATCTGGAAACCTCTGATTGGGGGAGTTCGCCCAAGGGGCAAAACGCAACCCTATGATCTGCAGCATACGATAGCAGCGATTTTCTGGCGCCATGAGCATGGCGCGAAATGGCGGAGCATCACCGCTGAACTGGGTCCGGGGTGGCGGGCGGCCCAGCTTTTCATCCGCTGGGCGAAACTCGGCGTATGGGAACGCCTGCTCGAACGGGTTAAGGAACAACACGGAGCGGTGCTCGGAATGACTTTTCTGGGTGGCTCGAACATCGGGGCTTACCACCAAGCGGCGGAAGCCCGAAAAAGGGGGCTCTTTCGAAGAGCGAGACCATTATGAAGCAATGGGCCGTTCCGGCGATGGCTATGGCACAAAAGCCTGCGTGATCGCGGACGGGCATGGAAAAGGCTTGGTTTTGCGTTGCCCCGGGACAGGCTCATGAACTGTCTCTGGCACCAGCCATGCTCGACAGCGTTCCCGCTATTCCCCTGTGGACGTCGCGAACAAGAACTACGCGTCGAACGTCTTTCGTGAACGGATATGGGACATGGGAGCCCAGCCGGCCATTCCCGCGAAACGACACGATGGGTCGGTCGCCTGCCCCACATAAAAAACTTAAGGCCGCATACTTAGTAAATATGCGGCCTTAAACACAAAAATAAAAACAGATTTATAATATAAATAATTTATTCAATGGAAATAATTTCCCCTCATTCCCACTCGATCGTGCCGGGCGGCTTGGAGGTGATGTCGTATGTCACCCGGTTGATGCCACGGATTTCGTTGACGATGCGACCTGCAACACGATTGAGGAAGCCCATGTCGAACGGGTAAACATCGGCCGTCATGCCATCCGTGCTGGTGACGGCGCGCAGCGCGCAGGCGTAATCATATGTGCGTCCATCGCCCATGACGCCCACCGTCCGCACCGGCAGCAGCACGGCAAAGGCCTGCCAGATGGCATCATACAGCCCTGCCGCACGGATTTCCTCCAAGAAGACCGTATCGACACGACGCAGCAGCGCGAGCTTTTCGCGCGTGATCGCACCGGGGATACGGATCGCCAGTCCCGGTCCGGGAAACGGGTGACGTCCGACGATCGCCTCGGGGATGTCAAGTTCCCGGCCAAGGGCACGGACCTCGTCCTTGAACAGTTCACGAAGCGGTTCAACCAGCTTCATCTTCATCCGTTCGGGCAGGCCACCCACATTATGATGCGACTTGATGGTGACGGACGGGCCGCCGGTAAAGCTGACGCTTTCAATCACGTCGGGATACAACGTGCCCTGCGCCAGAAACTCCGCCCCACCAAGCTTGGCGGCTTCCTCCTCGAACACCTCGATGAACAGGCGGCCGATGGTCTTGCGCTTGATTTCAGGATCACTCACCCCTTCCAGCGCAGAAAGGAACAGGTCCGAGGCATCGCGATGGATCAGGTGGATGTTGAAGCGATCACGGAATGTCTTGATGACCTCATCCGCCTCACCCGCGCGCAGGATGCCCGGATCGACGAAGATGCATGTCAGCTGCTCCCCGATGGCCTGATGGATCAGCACTGCCGCGACCGAGGAATCCACACCACCGGACAGGCCGCAGATCACCCGCCCCTTGCCCACCTGTTCGCGGATACGCGCGATTTCCATGTCGCGGAACCCGGCCATGGTCCATGTGCCGCGACATCCCGCGACATCATGGGTGAAATTACGCAGCAACGCCGCACCATGCGGTGTATGGACCACCTCTGGATGGAACTGCACACCATACAGGCGCCGCCCCTCGTCCGCGATGATGGCATAGGGCGCGCCCTCGCTGATGGCGACGGCCTGAAAACCGGGCGGAAGCTTTGTGACACGGTCGCCATGGCTCATCCACACCTGTTCACGGCTGCCGCGTGCCCATGTGCCACGGAACAGGGCGCAGTCCTTGACGATCTCGATATGGGCGCGACCAAATTCGCGATGTTCGTGATGTTCGACCGCACCGCCAAGCTGCAGGCACATGGCCTGCTGACCGTAACAGATCCCCAGCACGGGAACATTCAGGGCAAAGACGACATCCGGGATCCGGGGGGCACCTTCGTCAAGCGTGCTTGCCGGGCTGCCTGACAGGATGATCCCACGGGGGGCAAAGGCGCGTATCTTCGCCTCGTCACTGGAAAAGGGCCAGATTTCGCAGTACACACCGCTTTCACGGACACGGCGCGCAATCAGCTGGGTCACCTGGCTGCCGAAATCAAGGATCAGGATCCGGTCTTCGTGCAGGGTCTCTTCCAGGGCCTCGCCTGCGCTGTCGATCTGGGATGCTTTCACACTCTCGCTCATTCTCACTCTTTCGGTCGCGGCATGACGCATGCAACGGGCACGGCCCCTGCCGGGCCTGATGTTGCAGATGTCGGATATGCGTTGCCACACGACGTAGCACAACATCATTGTGCATGTCGGCTGAATATATGGCGTGACGATTATATTGACCTGACTTCACACCTTGATTTTTTTTCGTACGGAATCACATGGCTACACCATGAAAACGTTGCATGCCGGTTTGTTTGTCCTGATGGCGGCCACGGGCGCCATGATATTTTCTCCTGCATCGGCCCATCCGGCGGATGCGGAACATGACCCGATCGGACTATGGACGGGCACACTCGTCACCGATCAGGGCACGTGCGAGGAAACACGCGCGCCCTCCACCTTTCAGGTGGATCAGACGCGCACGACCTTCACCCCCGCCGATGGGTCGATTACCCTGCATGGCAGGCCTGAACCCCTTCATCAGCATTATCACCTGCAGGAAGTCATCTCCCCCCCCGGTAGCAAGCCATTCCCGATGGTGTTCGAGGCCCATCCGCAGGGCAATACGATTGTCGGCACTTACGGCACGCCGCGCTGCCGGGCACATATCGTGCTGACCCGCCCCTGACGGAGGGCAGCAGGCACCATCACGCAATAGGCATCACCCATACCCCACCCGCGCATGGCCTTTTACCCCTGCCGGGCGCTATAATGCATGCATGTCTGGGATTTCGACAATTTCTGGCGCGGTCCTTGCGGTCGTGACACGTGGTGACCGCCTGCTGCTGGTGCAGCGCCGCAATCCCCCGGACCAGGGTTTGTGGGGGTTTCCCGGCGGACGCATCCATGCCGGGGAAAGCTTCATGGATGCCGCCGAACGCGAATTGCGTGAGGAAACCGGCGTCGTAACGCGGGCGGAAGGACCACTGACGGCATTTGACCTGATCGAACGCGATGCGACGGGCGCCTTGCGCTTCCACTACCTGATCGTGGCGGTGAAATGCACGGATCCCGGCACGCATACCCTCAAGGCAGGGGATGATGCCTGCGATGCAGGCTGGTTCGACATATCACATGTGCGTGATAATCCCCAACTCATGAGCAACGGCCTGCTGGAACTTGGGCAACTCGCGCTGTCACCACGCGGGGTCATCCCATGGCCCCATACGACACAGCACCGTGGATATCGTCAGGTTCCAGCGACGACCGAGGGTACAGACACATGACACAGCACACCCGCCGCGTCCTTGTCGTTGAAGATGAGGAAATGATCGCAAACCTGCTTCTGACTGTCATAGAGGCATCAGGCCCACAGGTATCCTCCTGCGCCAGCGTGGCCAGTGCGATGGACACGCTGGCACAGGGCACGTTCGACGCCGCCCTGGTGGACCTGACATTGCCGGATGGTACGCCCGATGGGGTTATTGCGGCCCTGCGGGCGAAAAACGTGCCCGTTATCGTCATCAGCGGTGATCCGGACCGCCTTGGCCGCCATCCCGACCTGCCGGGGCTGAGCAAGCCGTTCCGCATGAAAACACTTATGGCGCAGCTTGAAGCATGTCTTGCGGAAGGGATGCCTGCGGCCCCGTCATAGGCGCGCGCGACAGGATGGCGATACCCGGTGGCTGATCGGGCGGTACAGGATCGGCCATGCGCACGCGATACAGATCCAGCGTTTCCGCATCACGGATGCGCCCATGGCGACGCAGGCTGCCCACGGCCTCGACCGTTGCGAAATAGCGCCGGTCAAAAACACGCCGGGGATTGCATAGCATAAGCCCCTGCCCGCGCAGTTCGTGCGGCAGGTTGAACAGCGCCCATCGCGGCTCCATCCCCGCAACCGTGCGGTGCGGCAGATACAGCGCCAGTTCGGACGCGGTCCCATAATCGCAGGCCGTCACAAAGTCCCCCGGCATGGCACGGCCATCCACATCCGCCGCCAACGCGGGCCATCCCCCCACCTGCCGCAGCATCACGTCCGTATGCGCGGACAGGGGCAATGGTTCAAACGCCGCCTGGACAAAAACCAGGGCACACAGAACACCGCCCAGTGCCACGGCGGGCTTCCACCCGGCCCATGTCACCTGCGCCGCGGCAACCGCCAGCAACGGATACACGATCACAGGCCAGTTCGCCTGCACCCGGTCGCCAAGCGCATGCATGGTAAACACGACCATGGGAACCAGCATCATCCACAGCAGCACACCCTGTGCGGGTACGCGCCGCGCGTTGCGCACCACCAGCATCATCCCCACGATGAACATGACAAAGATGCCCGGTGTCGCCAGCCCGACCTGCCCCCCCACCAGTTCCCCCAGGAAGCCGAGCGCCCGCCCCGCGTGCCAGTCCCCCACGCGCCCCCCCTGCCGCAGCAGGCTGGCCCAATGGTGGGTGGCGTTCCACCAGATAACGGGGGAAACAGCGGCCAGAGCCACAATTCCACCCAGCCATGGCGCGGGACGGCGCAGCCACGCGCGCCCTGCGCCATGCAGCAGCAACCATGCAACGATCCCCGCCCCCGGCAACACGGCCGTATATTTGCTGTCGAACGCCAGCCCTAGCGCCGCGCCACATACCAGCCACCAGCGCGCATGGCCCGTCGCCATCAACCGTCCGACCGCCCACAACATGACTGTAATGAAAAACAGCAACGGGGTATCAGGCGTCATGACCACGGCATTGACCCCCATCGCCAACGTCGCCTGCAACAGGGCAACACCACGGATCACGCCACCATCATCGCCCCTAGCTGACGGTTCGGGGAATGGCGCATGGAAATCGCGGATTGCCTGCGCCAGAAAGGGAATCGCAAACATGGACGCCATCGTCCCGATCCAGCGGATCCCCGCCCCACCATCACCAAACAGGGCACAGCCCGCGCGTATCCACAGGGCAACCATGGGTGGATGATCCAGATATCCCGCCGCCGGGGCATGCGCCCATACCCAGTAATAGGCCTCATCCGGGGAAACGGGCAGGTACCAGCCAAGGACAAGGCGCAGGCAGAGCGTCCCCGCCAGAAGCCCGCACCACATCCGCAGCGACATCACCGGATTTTCCATATAAGGGTGGAAGACACGGCATAATTCCAGACTGCGGCGATGGCGGCCCCCGCCATGCTTGCGCTGCCCCAATGGCGTGGCCCGCTGCTGAGGAGCATCTGCGCCACGCCGACATTCGCCACCGCCCCGACTGAACAGATCAGCACGAACAGGCACAGCCCAGCCACCAGCGCCACCCCATGCAGACGACAGTCCCGATAGGTCAGCCGGTTGTTCAGCCCGAAATTGACGATCATGGAAACATAGGTCCCGACCACCTGCCCCACCGGAAATGTCACCCCACACTGTAACAGAACCGACAGCACCCCAAGGTTCACACCGATACCCAGCAAACCGACAAGGCAGAAGCTGATGAACCGGACCGGAAGATACCCCCGGCACAGCCGGTCCAGCATCATGGCCGCGAACTGCAGCAGGACAACAGAATCCAGCTTGCTTTCACCCGCCGCGCGACTGCGGAAGACAAACGGGATTTCCGCCACCCGCAGGTCCATGGGGGCCGACATGATGATATCGAGCAGGATCTTGAACCCCGTGCCGGACAGGTGTGGCGCGGTCGCGATGAACACGCTGCGGCGGATCGCGAAAAAACCGCTCATCGGATCGCGGACATCGACGGGCATGAGACGTCGTGCCACCCGGATTCCGACATCCGACAGCATCTGCCGCCAGCGATTGGCAAGGCCACCGGCATCCCCCCCTGCGACATGACGGCTGCCGATGGCGATATCGTTCCCACCCGATGCAATCGCATCAAGCAGTTGGCCAAGGCAGCGTTCATCATGCTGCATGTCGCCATCCATAACCGCGACAATCATGGCAGAGGATGACAGCACCCCCTCGATCACGGCAGAGGACAGGCCACGCCGCCCCAGCCGCGATATCCCGCGCACACGCGCGTCGTGCGCGGCAAGGGCACGCACGACATCCATAGTCCCGTCAGGGGAGCTGTCATCAACAAAAATGACCTCCCATGACCGTCCCGCCAGCGCATCGGCCAGCGCATCGACCATGGGACGCACATTGTCGCGTTCATTGTAACAGGGCACCACGATACTGACCTGCGGCGGCGGGCAGGGTTCCCGCCCCGGCAGGCCATGATCGTCAGCCATCAACACCAATGCCGCGTCCTTCCGGCAAAACATGGCGCATACATGCCCGCGCCCAAATGTATCAGACCGGAACGCCCGGCCGTTCAAGGCTGCTGCGGATGGTCTGCAGCGTCTGGACCCGGACCACATGGGCGGCTTCGGTCAGGCGACGCGTCAGCATGTTTTCATGCGTCGCATCACGGGCAACCAGACGGACGAGGAAGTCCCCACCACCACGGATCATGTGGCATTCGCGCACCTCGGGCCATGCCGAAATCTCGGCCTCGAACGCGGACAGGACCGCCTCCTTCTGACTGTCGAGGCCGATCAGGGCGAACAGCGTGATCGACCAGCCAAGGCTCGCCGCGTCGGTCTGCGCGTGATAGCCAAGGATGACCTTCTCTTCCTCCAGACGCCTGACGCGGCGCAGGCATGGCGGGGCGGAAATACCCACCCGGCGTGCCAGTTCCACATTCGTCATGCGTCCATCGGCCTGAAGTTCGGCAACAATCCGCCGGTCAATCGCGTCGAGTTCCGTCATCCGTTCAGCCATGTCCGTTTCAATCTCAATCCCCCGGGATCGTTATCCTGTCCCGATATGCGGTAATGATGCCTCTCCTAGCCTAACCCTTGCCTTCACGCCAGTGGACGATCATACCATTCCCACCATCAATCATTTCTCCACCGTTCACCACTAAGCAAACCGGTTCTGATCCCATGCCCAACACATACACTACCGACCTGCTTGTCATCGGCGCAGGCCCCGCCGGATATACGGCCGCCATCTATGCCGCGCGCGCCAGCCTCTCCCCCATCCTTGTCGCGGGACTACAGCCGGGGGGGCAACTGATGATCACCACGGATGTCGAGAATTATCCCGGCTTCGCCAAGGGCGTGCAGGGCCCCGAACTGATGATGCAGATGGCGGCACAGGCCGAACATGTCGGCACGAAACTGGTGGATGACATCATCGTTTCATGCAGTCTGACACGCGACCCGCAGACGGGGATGTTCCGGGCGGTGGGGGATTCGGGCGATACCTACCTCGCACGCAGCGTCGTCATCGCCACCGGCGCACAGGCGCGCTGGCTGGGCATTCCCGGTGAAAAGGAATATCAGGGCGGCGGTGTCTCGGCCTGCGCCACGTGCGACGGCTTCTTTTATCGCGGCAGGCGGGTGGTCGTCATTGGCGGCGGCAATACAGCAGTGGAAGAGGCGCTGTACCTGACCCACCATGCCACCCATGTGACGCTGATCCACCGTCGCGACACATTGCGCGCGGAAAAAATCCTGCAGGACCGCCTGTTTGCCAACCCACGGATTTCGGTCATGTGGAACACTGCGGTTGACCGCATTATCGGGTCCGGCACCCCGCCCGTCGTCACCAGCATCGACGTTCACGATACCGTGACGAATGCACCCGCCACGGTGGAGACAGATGGCGTGTTCGTCGCCATCGGCCACAGCCCGAACACCGAACTGTTCCATGGGCAGGTCGAAATCGATGCCGATGGCTATATCACGACCACACCGGGCAGCACCCGCACATCGGTCGCAGGCGTGTTCGCCGCAGGCGATGTACAGGACAAGGTCTTCCGCCAGGCCATCACCGCTGCAGGTACCGGATGCATGGCGGCACTGGAAGCTGAACGCTTTTTGGCAGAAAATCCGTCATAAACTCGCCATAGTTCTTGACCTGCTCTGGTATTTCCTTCACCACAGCCAGAACGTCATAACAAATGGCAACTTTGAATTAGGAACGGAGTCAACGCGTGGACTGGGATAAACTCCGGATATTTCATGCAGTAGCCGAGGCTGGGTCCTTCACCCATGCCGGCGACGTGCTTAACCTGAGCCAGTCTGCGGTGTCCCGACAGATCTCCGCTCTGGAAGAGGCGCTGCAGGTTCCCCTCTTCCATCGACATGCACGTGGCCTGATCCTGACCGAACAGGGCGAAACCCTGAACCAGACGGTGCGTGAAGTCTTTTCCAAGCTGGCGATGACGCAGTCCCTGCTGACCGAAAGCAAGGAGAAAGCGGCCGGGCGCCTGCGGGTCACGACCACGACGGGCTTTGGCACATGCTGGCTGACGCCACGCCTGCATCGCTTTATGGACACAAACCCCGACATCTCCATCACCCTGATCCTTGAGGATAACGACCTCGATCTGGGCATGCGTGAGGCAGATGTTGCGGTGCGCATGCACCCACCACGCCAGCCCGACCTGATCCAGCGCCATCTGGCGGATTTCCCGCTGCCGATCTATGCCGCGCAATCGTACCTGAATGAACACGGGACCCCCACCACGCTTGAGGAGCTGAATGCCCATAAGCTGGTGCTGTTCGGGGGGTATCACCCACCGGTGCCGCACATCAACTGGCTGGCGGAAACCGGGGTGCCGTCCGATGAACGCCGTCAGGCCCGGCTGGAGGTCAACAGCCTTGCCGCCATGGCGGGCGCCATCGCGGCAGGCATCGGGATCGGGTCGATCCCGCTTTATGCGGCAAACCAGTATCCCAATCTTGTCAAGATCCTGCCCGAGGTGCCGCTGCCGACGGTGGATGCCTACTTTGTCTATCCAGAGGAACTACGCACCTCCAAGCGTGTGGCCGTGTTCCGCGACTTCCTGCTTGCGGAAATCAACGCCCGCCACTGACCACGGGCAAAAACGACCCAGCATGAAAAAAGGCCCTGCTTTCTAGCAGGGCCTTTTCATTATGCAGCGCCATGGGCACATGGCATCAGCGACATGCCGCCACCCGTCAGCTTTCCGCGCCATCCTGATGGTTGACCCGTTCACGCAGTTCCTTGCCCGCCTTGAAAAACGGAACGACTTTTTCTTCCACGGCGACAATTTCACCCGTGCGCGGGTTGCGGCCCGTGCGCGAGTCCCGCTTTTTTACCGTAAATGCGCCAAAACCACGCAATTCAACCCGATCCCCCCGGGCCAGCGCCGCGCTGATTTCATGAAATATGGTTTGTACAATCTGCTCTATATCACGAGCGGGAAGATGTGGATTGGCTGCGGCAAGTTCGGCAATCAACTCCGATTTGGTCATCCTGCTTCCCTCTATATATTTTATGTAAATTAAGGTTTCCAGATCGCAACGGCCCCGTCAAGATCACCACCGGGCCGAAACAGGCCATCCAGACGATCCGATTCCGCAACAATCCCCATGACACTTCCCAACAGATGCCGCATCCAGTCAAGATGAAATGACGGGCGCGGTTTCATATCTTCAACATCAACAGTTTCAGACAGATGCAGGGTCCGGATCAACCATTCCTTTGCCTCCTCCTCCCCCCCGATCTGATCCACCAGACCAAGCGAGAGGGCCTGCGACCCCGTATAAGGGCGCCCATCCGCCAGTTCGAGCACCTTTTCGCGTGGAAGGTGGCGTCCCTGCGCCACCATGGTGACAAACATGTCATAAAGATCGGCGATCACACCCTGCAACATTTCCCGCCCCTGTGGCGACAGGGGCTGCACGGAAGAGGGCTGCCCCTTCATCGGGCCGGAGACAAGCTGGTCAACCCGCACCCCGACCTTGTCCAGCAGGCCAGAGACATCCGGGGCCTGCATGATGACCCCGATGGACCCGGTAAGGGTGGAATGATGGGCAAACAGACGCTGTGCGGGGACGGCAATCATATAGCCAGCCGATGCGGCAAGACTGCCCATCGATACGGCCACGGGCTTCTGCCGCGCGAATTCCGCAATCGCGTCATGTAATGTTTCACCCCCGGTAACGGCACCGCCGGGGGTATTGATATCCAGCAACATCCCCTTCACGGCGGGATTGCTGCGTGCCCTGCGGATCAGGGCAAGCGTATCGGTGGTATCCGAACCGACCACCCCATCAATACGCAGCCGCACGAGATGGTCACGTCCATCACCGCGCGCGCCCCATATGCCCCGCCCGGATATCGCCAGAAGGCCACAGGCAAACATGGCGACCGCAACGACACGCCACAATATCAGCCGCCGCCGCAGGGACAGACGTTCCAGTGCCAGATCTGCGTCAAATGCCATGCGACCCGCGCAACTTCATGACTGCATCAATAAAAACCGGAACAGGTCCCGGCCATGGCATCCCACGGCCGGGCATCATACCCCATTCAGGACGCCTTGCGCCCACGACGCGGCTTGGCCGGGGTTTCGGCGCTGGCCTCGCTCGGGGCTGCGGTGATCTTGCGCCCCAGGCCGATTTCACGCGCCAGGGTCGAACGACGCTCGGCATAGTTGGGGGCGACCATTGGATAATCGCTCGGCAGGCCCCAGCGTTCACGGTACTGTTCGGGCGTCATGCCATAGGCGCTCTGCAGATGACGCTTGAGCATCTTGAGCTTTTTGCCATCTTCAAGGCAGACGATGTAATCGGGGAAAACCGAACGCTTGATCGGCACGGCAGGCTGAAGCTTCTCCGGCTCGACCTGCGGCTGATCCAGAGAGGTCAGGGCCTGGTAAACCTGCTTGATGAGATCAGGAACAGTATCCGCCCCAACGGCATTATTGGAAACATGAGCCGACACGATCTGCGTGGTCAGTTCAAGAAAAGAGAAATCCTGTTCAGCATCCGACATAATTCTGTTCCATTTCTTCAATCATGATGGATGCCGTCTTTAAAACATCCATCATCTGCATCCTGAATACGCACTACCCAATAAAACGCGCAAATACAATATGCATCTTATGTGGCTTCGGATTAAAATACGGAAATAACCTTTAATAAACATCCCTTCCCCATCACGAAACCATCACGACAGAGCGGCTCTGGATCATGGTTTTCATGATATCCGCCACGTTTCCGGCGAAATCATCGCATATGAAATCATAAAACATATTTTCAGATTGAAACTTGATGTAACATTGTCCGGGTCTGAAAATAATGATTATTCAGACCCGGCCGCCGGCGAATGGCAATCCTGCATAACGCGCGGTCATGGCGCCGGATGAACAGGAACAGCGATACTATTCCCCGCACGCAACGCGCGCAAAACGTGCGGCGGATACCTGCGAAGAACGTGAAGCGACCGGATTCACGGCCCCTGCCCCGCATTCCTGCATACCGGGAACCGCGTCACAAATATTAATATCGGGGTCCATTATTGAAAACATCAGGCGAATACGCGTTGCTTCTTCGTCCGTAATGATCCGGTAAATGACCTGTCGCGCTTCCTTGCGGGTCACGACTATTTCCGCACGCCGCAATTCGGCGAGCTGCTGGCTCAGGGTCGGTTGGCCTATACTGGTGGCACTTTCGATCTGGCCGACACTTTTTTCCCCTTCCAGCAGGGTCGCAAGCACAAGCAGCCGCTGTGGCTGGGCAAAAAGGCGCAGACGATGGGCCAGAAGTTCAGCAGCCTCCCGCGTGCGGGGGAGCCTGTCTACTATCGCATTCATGATCAGTTACCGTAACATTGCCGAATATGGCAGCCGAGGAAGAAAAAAAGAAACCATGCCCTAATGCCGCGACGTCCATATGCAACCCCATCGACATTGTATGTTCACAGGCCTCATTACCCATATGTCGATTACACCCCAAGAGTTTACATAAAATACGGATTATTTTACATACATGAATATATTAACTGTATAACAATTTGCCTCCCTCCGGGGATGGGCGCATACCCGGACAACCGCGTCACGCGCGCACCGAATGCAGGATTCATACGATGCAACTCTATTCCCTCAGCCCAGATTTCACCGCCGCATCCCAGATCACGCCCGATGACCTGCCGCAAATTGTCCAACAGGGATTCCGCAGCATCATCTGCATGCGCCCCGATGCGGAAGAATATGGACAGCCGACAGCAGAAAGCCTGAAGGACGCGGCACTGGCCGCCGGCCTGCAATTTGCGTTCCTGCCGGTCGTGCCGGGACATATCACCGAACATGAAATCACGCAGATGCGCGCGGCGCTGAAGGACATGAACGGCCCGATTCTGGGTTACTGCCGTTCGGGCAACCGTGTGGGACAACTCTGGACCCTTGCCCGGCAGCCCTGATTTCACCACTGCCGTCCCTGCTTCAAGCCTTAAGATTACTGCCTACGGAGTGCCCCATGCCCACGGTTGTCCTGGCCCACAGTCTGGATTTCGTGACATGGCGCAACGCCACGCGCACACTGGCCCTGCACGGTATTTCCGCGACGGATATCACCTGGCGCATCCGCGATCCAGCGGATGCGGCCATGCAGACCGGCATTACCGCCCCCCTTCACGCCGACACATCGCCACGCTCCACCTTTGGCGTTCCCCGGGCCATGATGCGCCTGGTGCAGGACATATTGCAGGCCGAAACGCCGGATCGCTTTGACCTTGCCTATCGCCTCGTCCTGCGGCTGGCCACTGGCGAAGACCCTGCCCGCAGACCTGCCGATGACGCCGAAATCCTGCGCGCCCGGCACATCGCACAGGACGTGCGGCGCGAAACACTGGCCTTTCGCACCCATGTCGCGGCATCCCACGATCCCACGCAGGCCATCATATGGGACGCCGCCGACAGCCTCGTCGCATACTGCAACGCACGCTTTGTCACGCTGCAACGTTCATTCCATCCATGGCACGTTCAGATGGGGGAACGCGCGATGCGGTGGGACGGCACCACCCTGCATCCCGGCACGCCCCTTGAAGGCGCGGATCCCGCCTCCTTCCCCTCACCCGCCCTCCCTCTGGCGGAGGGGATGGACATCGAACGCATCACAGCCCTGCCCGCCGTGGCAGAGGCCGCGCGATCCTGCCTGACCTGCACCATGGCGCACCATGCGACCCAGACCGTCTTTGGCGAAGGGACCACCACCGCGTCACTGATGTTCGTCGGGGAACAGCCCGGCGATCAGGAAGACCTGGCGGGCCGTCCCTTTGTCGGCCCGGCGGGGCAACTGTTCGACCGCGCCCTGCATGAGGTCGGCATCGCACGCGATGATGTTTATGTGACCAATACGGTGAAGCATTTCAAATTCTTCAACCGCAATGGCCGACGCATCCACCAAAAAGCAGGCATGGAGGAAATCCGTGCCTGTGCCCCATGGCTGCATGCCGAACGCCGCATGGTGCGCCCACGCCTGCTGGTCATGCTCGGCGCGACTGCGGCCAGCGCAATCCTGCAACGCTCTGTCGTTATAGGACGCGAAAGATCCCGCCCGATCACACTTGATGACGGGACATGCGGACTGGTGACGGTGCATCCCTCTTTCCTGCTGCGCCAACCCACAGAGGAAGCGCGATCGCGCGAATATCTGCGCTTTATCGAGGATCTGCGCCTTGCGCGGAGCCTGATAACATCATGATCCGCATCCCATCCATTCACGGATGGAACAAATGCAGCGATCATCCCCTTTCCATGACAGGTGCTGCGTCCCTGCCACGAGGAAAGCCAATGACTGATATGCGCTCCCGACACCGTTACCTGCCGCATTCTTGGTTTATCAAGGGACCGCCCCCAGTACCGCCGGAAGCCGCATATTGTGCCTGCTGAACTGAAGATCGTCCCCTCTTTCGTCGCGCGTGTCTTCCGTGGACGAGATTTCTCGATTCTCTCTCCCCCCGGCTACAACCGCATGAGTCGCCTCAAGTGGCTCTACGCCCCCACGCCAGAGGCCATAGCCTTCGCGCTACGTACGACGTTCGCCGCCCTTATGGCGCTGACCATCGCGATGTGGATGGAACTCGACAGTCCGCCCTGGGCGGCCATGACGGTGTGGATCGTGGCGCAGGGGTCGCGCGGGGAAAGCCTGTCAAAGGCGCGATGGCGTCTGGTGGGCACGGCACTGGGCGCGATCAGCGCGGTGGTGATCGTCTGTTCCTTTCCCCAATCGCCCTGGCTGTTCTTCCCGGCATTGAGCATCTGGATCGGCATCTGCTGCGGTTGTGCGACGCTGGTGCGCAACTTCCGCTCCTATGCACTGGTGCTTGCGGGCTATACCTGCGCGATCATCGCCCTTGCCGCCAGTCAGGACCCGGACAACATCTTCATGATCACCATGTCGCGCACGACCTATATCGTGCTCGGCATCTCGTGCGAAACGCTGGTGGCGGTCCTGTTCGCGCACAATCTTGCCACCGCCGCGAAAAAGAACATGCGGCAGAAGATCCAGACCGCGCTCAGCACCTCTACAGAGGCGGTGGCCAACCTGCTTGCTGGCGACGAGCAGGCCTTCATCCGGTCACGTGCGCTGTTCGGCACCATCTTGTCGATCAATGACCAGATCGAATTCAGTGAAGTCGAGATGGGCCCCCACGGGCATGAAGGCGATCACGCGCGCGCGGCACTTGCGGCCGTGTCCGTCCTGCTGTCACGCGGGCTGGGCATGATGGCGCGCATCAAGGCGCTGGGCACGGTCAACCCGGTCTTTACCGAAACCAGCCTGCTGACGCGCACCTTCCTGCTGGGCCTTCCGGGGCGGCTGGAATCGGACACACAGATACAGCAGGTCATGACGGACCTGCAGGACCTGCGCAGCGTGTGCCGCCAGCGCATCATCGACGCCCTGACCGAAGAACTCGCCGCGGCGGCACCGCACGATACCGACACGATCGAACGACTGCTCAACTGCCGCATCCTGCATAACGCGCTTGACGAACTTCTGGGCGAGCTGGAGCAGGCCATTACGGAGTTTGACGCCAGCCAGCACGAAATCCGCGGCGATCATTTCCATTTCCGCCTGCAAGCACACCGCGATTTCAAGGAAGCCCTGTATAACGGCATCCGCGCGGCAGTGGCGATCGGCGCATCGGCACTGATCTGGGAGGTCACGGCCTGGTCGAACGGGATTGGTTTCATCACCATGGTGGCGGTGACGTGCGGCCTGTTCGCCACACGCGAAAACCCGGTCCTGGGCACCCTGAACTTCCTGCGCGGCGCGTGCTGGGCGGTGTTCGTGTCGGCCTTTCTCGTGCTGCTGTTCATCCCGCGCCCGGCAGAATTCGAAATGCTGGCCGCCGTCCTTGCGCTGCCGATGATTGCCGGTGGCCTTGCGGCACGCAACCCGGCAACGGCGGGGGCTGCGGCGTCCTACTCCCTGTTCCTGCCCAACCTTGTCAATCCCGGCAACCAAAGCCGCCTGAATGAAATTGCATATTTCAACGCCTCCTTTGCCCTGTTGTGCAGCATCGGCTTCGCCGTACTGATTTTCCGCGCCGTCCTGCCTTTCAACAGTGACGAAGAACGCTGGCGCATGCGCAACCGCACCCTGCATGACCTGCGCCACCTGGCATCGGCCAACCCGCTGCCGCAGCCAAGGGCCTGGATCGGGCGCAATACCGACCGTTTCTCCCGCCTGATCCGCCATGCGGGGCCGACCCCTTCCCCCACGATCGAGGCCTATTTGCAGGGCACTTTGTCCGCGATGACAATCGGGCTGAACATCATCCGCCTGCGTGTCGTGCTGGAACGCAGCCAGTTGCCGGAATCGGCCAACCGCGCCATCACCCTGTTCCTGCATCGCATGGCGCAGTTCAGTGGCCGCTATGGCCGTACGGCCCGCGTGGCCCGTGGCGCGACGCGGGTGCTGCGTATCCTCGAAGGGAAGGAAACCAACATTACCTCCCGCGTGGAAATGACACGCGCCATTGCCTATCTGCTGGTCATTTCTTATGAACTGGATGCAAATGCAGCGTTCCTTGACGCCTCGCAGCCCTATCGTTCCAGCGAAATGATCGGCTAGCAGCAGGATGCCCGCACCACCCACGCCCGATATCCTTGCCCTGCGGGGGCGGGTCGTCACTTTTCGCGACAACCCGTTCACCACCGACCCGGTTGCTGCCCTCCATCATGAGGAAGACGGGCTGATCATCATCCGCGACGGGCGGATCGCGCAAATGGGCACATATGCCGATACCCTGCGCCACCTGCCCGCCGACACGCAGGTTACACATTACCCAGACTGCGTGATTTCAGCCGGTTTCGTGGACACCCACGTCCATTACCCACAACTGCCCATGATCGCCGCATATGGCGAACAGTTGCTGGAATGGCTCGAACGCTACACCTTCCCCACCGAAAGCCGCTTTCGCGATCCGGCTTATGCGCGTGATATCGCACGCAGGTTCCTTGCCGGACTTCTGCGATGCGGCACGACCACGGCGGCGGTTTTCTGCACCGTCCATCCCCAATCGGTTGAGGCGTTCTTCAGCGAATCAGAACGCCTCAATACACTGATGATCGCGGGCAAGGTGCTGATGGACCGCAATGCCCCACCAGACCTGCGCGATACGGCACAACGCGGGTATGACGAATCCCTTGCACTGATGACGCGCTGGCACGGGCGCGGGCGGCAGATGTACGCCGTCACCCCGCGCTTTGCCCCCACCAGCAGCGAGGAACAGCTTGAACTGGCGGGCGCACTTCTGGCCCGTGACCAGACCGTCTTCATGCAGACCCACCTTGCGGAAAACCTGGACGAGGTCGCATGGGTACGCAGCCTGTTCCCCGCACGCCGGTCCTATCTGGATGTTTACGCGCATGCAGGGTTGGTGCGGCCACGCGCCATCATGGGCCATGCCATCCATGTTGATGAACCCGACCTCATGACCTGCCATGACAGTGGATGCGCACTGGCCCACTGCCCGACCTCCAACCTGTTCCTTGGCAGTGGCAGCTTCCGCCTGTTCGATGCGCTGGACCCACGACGCCCCGTCCGTGTGGGGCTGGGCACCGATATCGGCGCGGGCACCAGCCTGTCGCAACTGCAGAGCCTGAACGAAGCCTATAAGGTCGCGCAGGGAACGGGCCGTCGCCTCCACCCCGCGCAGGCCTTCTGGCTGGCGACGGCAGGCGGTGCGCAGGCGCTGCACCTCGACCACAGGATCGGGACGATTGCACCGGGGATGGAGGCGGATTTGTGCATCCTCGACCCGGAGGCAACACCATTGCAGGCCCTGCGGGCACAATCGTGCGATTCGATCAGCGACCTGCTGTTTTCCCTGATGATGCTGGGTGATGACCGCAGCATCCGCGCCACTTATGTCGCAGGACGCAGGGTGCATGAACGCGCATGATACCCCAGACATCCGACAGGCGGCAGCTCCTCATGCGGTGATGGCCCGGCCGCAAGATCGTCCGTATGCGCGACCCCGACGGGCCAACCACCCCTGTTTGGGGTCGATACCTGCCTCACGAAGATCGTGACTGCCGGAAACTGCTGATTTTTTTGTGGGTTCTGCTGTTGCGCCTGCCTGCTCAGGTTTATGACGGCATGGCGTGACACTGGCGGAGAGGGTGGGATTCGAACCCACGGTACGCTTGCACGCACAACGGTTTTCGAGACCGCCCCGTTCGACCGCTCCGGCACCTCTCCAAATGTCAGCGGCGTTGGTGCGGGCTTATACGGTGCGCCCGCAACGCGCGCAAGGGGGCAGGTGGATGTTTTTTACCTTCCCCGCCCTGCCCCCATACCGGCCCCCACAATGATGCACGACATGGCAGGAATCATACCCTGAATCATGCCCTGCCGTGGGATTAGCGATTGACGCGCCCGACATTGCCCGATAGAAGCCAGCCCTCAATCCCTGCGCAGACAGGGGGTGCCGCGCGTGGTTTCGCGGCCAATGTCAAAAAGCGACCGGGTCCTGCCGCCTGTACCATCATCCCAGATGGCGCCGCGCTGACCCAGAGATCGGAAAGATAGAGAATTATGTTTGCAGTTATCCGCACCGGCGGAAAGCAGTACCGCGTTTCCAAGGACACCGTCCTGAAGATCGAGAAGCTGGAAGCCGAAGCCGGCGCCACCATCACGTTCGATCAGGTTCTGGCCGTTGGTGGCGAAGGCGCCGCAACGATCGGCAGCCCCACCGTTGCTGGCGCGACCGTCACCGCGACCGTGATCGCGCAGGACCGCCTTGCGAAGGTGATCATCTTCAAGAAGCGCCGCCGGCAGAACAGCCGCCGCAAGAACGGCCACCGTCAGCCCGTGACCGTGGTGCGTATCGCCGCAATCAACGCTGCCTGATCCCCGCCCCCACGGGCAATGAGACTGCCCATGGGACCAGGTCGAGATCAGTCAACAAGTTTCAGGAGTTCAGGCAATGGCACAAAAAAAGGCAGGCGGTTCCTCCCGCAACGGACGCGATAGCGCCGGTCGCCGCCTCGGCGTCAAGAAGTTCGGTGGCGAAAGCGTCATCGCAGGCAACATCATCGTCCGTCAGCGCGGCACGAAGATGAAGCCGGGTCAGAATGTCGGCCTTGGCCGCGACCATACGATCTTCTCGCTCGTCGATGGGCATGTGAAGTTCGAACGCCGCGCCGAAGGCCGCGTGCATGTTTCGGTCGAAGCCCTGCCCGCAGCAGCGGAATAAAAAACGCTCCCACCCGGGAGACAGTTTTCGACCAGAAGGGGACGGTCACGTGGGGCCGTCCCCTTTTTCGTATCGATACCACGGCGTGTTTCTGATATCAGACACGTCCATGGGGCTGCCACCGGCCCAGATCGGACCCGTGAGCGATGAAGTTTCTTGACCAGGCCAAAATTTTCGTAAAGTCCGGTGATGGCGGTGATGGCGTCATCGCGTTCCGGCGCGAAAAATATATCGAATTCGGCGGCCCCGATGGCGGCAATGGCGGACGGGGCGGCGATATCATTTTCGTGGCCGTAGCCAACCTGAACACCCTGATTGATTTCCGCTATACGCAGCATTTCCGCGCGCGTAAGGGCGGCAATGGCGCAGGGTCGGACCGCACGGGGGCCGCGGCCCCCGCCGTGGTCATACAGGTGCCGGTGGGCACGCAGATTTTCGATGATGACCGCGAAACGCTGCTTGGCGATCTTGATGAGGCAGGCAAGCGCCTGCTGCTGTGTCGCGGTGGCGATGGTGGCCGGGGCAATGCGCATTACAAGACCAGCACCAACCGTGCCCCACGTCGGGCCGATCCGGGCTGGCCGGGGGAGGAACGCTGGGTCTGGCTGCGGCTGAAGCTGATTGCCGATGCCGGCCTGGTTGGCCTGCCCAACGCGGGCAAATCGACCTTCCTGTCGGTTGTATCGGCCGCACGGCCCAAGATCGCCGATTATCCTTTCACCACCCTGCATCCGCAATTGGGCGTCGTACGCCTGTCGGTGACGGAAGAATTTGTCATCGCTGACATTCCTGGCCTGATCGAGGGCGCGCACGAAGGTACGGGGCTGGGTGACCGCTTCCTTGGCCATGTCGAACGCTGTGCCGTGCTTGTACACCTGATCGACGGCACACAGGAAGATGTGGTTGCCGCATGGCGGACCATTCGCCACGAACTGCATGAATATGGTGGCGGCCTGGCGGAAAAGCCGGAAATCATCGTCCTGAACAAGATCGATGCAATGCTGGACGAAGACATTGCCGAACGCTGCGCCCTGCTGGAACAGGCCAGCGGCGCACCGGTGATGACCATGTCAGGCGTATCGCGGCAGGGCGTGGACAAGGTGCTGCGCCTTGTGCAGGATCAGATCACCCGCATCCGCGCGGATGAATCCGACACCCCCGCCTGAACGCGTGGATAGAGACAGCCGTGACAGTCCCCCTTCCCTTGCCCAGCCTGCAGAACGGACAGCGTATCGTCGTCAAGATCGGCAGCGCCCTGGTTGTTGATGCCGAAACCGCCTCCCCCCGGCAGGAATGGCTGGAAAGTGTCGCGGCCGATATCGCCGCCCTGCGCACACGCGGCGCGCAGGTCATTGTCGTCTCCTCCGGTGCGATCGCCCTTGCCCGTCACCAGCTTGGCCTGACGCGCCGGGTGCTGCGACTGGATGAAAAACAGGCCGCTGCGTCCGTGGGGCAGATCCGCCTGGCGCAGGCATGGACCAACGCCCTGTCGCGACATGGCCTGAATGCAGCGCAACTGCTGCTGACGCCCGATGATACGGAACATCGCCGTCGCTATCTCAATGCACGTGCGTCGCTCAATACACTGCTGACGCTGGGCTGTGTGCCGATCATCAATGAAAACGATGCCATTGCGACGACCGAAATCCGTTTTGGCGACAATGACCGTCTGGCCGCGCGTGTGGCGGAAATGACCACGTCGGACCAGCTTGTGCTGCTGTCGGACATTGACGGTCTGTATACCGCCGACCCGCGCACAGACCCCGGGGCGCGGCATCTACCGGTGGTCGAAAGCCTGACGGAAGAGATCGAATCCATGGGGGGCGCCCCTCCGCCCGGCTATTCCTCTGGCGGGATGCGCACAAAGCTGATGGCCGCACGGATCGCAACCCAGGCAGGATGCGCCATGGTCATTGCACAGGGCAAGCCGCTGCATCCGCTGCGCGCACTGTGGGATGGTGGGCGCTGCACATGGTTCCTGCCCTCGCCCGATGCACGATCTGCGCGCAAGAAATGGATTGGCGGCAGCCTGACGCCCGCAGGGCACCTTGTCATCGACGATGGGGCGGTCCGCGCATTGCAGAGCGGTTCCTCCCTGCTGCCTGCGGGAGTACAGGCGATTGCGGGCGAATTCGATCGCGGCGACCTTGTCAGCGTAATGGACATGCATGGACATTGCATCGCCCATGGCCTGTCTTCCTATGGCGCGGCGGATGCCGTGCGTATCGTGGGCCGTCAATCGGACGAGATCGAAAATATCCTTGGCTGGCACGGTGGCGATGAAATCATCCATCGCGACGATCTGGTGCTGAATGACCGGTCCTGTGCGCAGGCTTCCTGAACCCTTTGGGATGCAACGGCAGCCAACCAAGGGGCCTCGCTGCACAAGCAGGACAAACACCCCACTGAAATAATGAAGCCTGTCGAAAACAAGTTGTAGAGAGTGCTTGAAAACAAGAAAAGTTTTTGGGTGCCGCCTTTTTTCAAAAAGGCGGCGTCTTCTGAAGCTTTTTAGAAAAAGCTTCACCAAAAACCTTTATGATTTCAGATCTTCTTGAGCCTGACTTTTCAAACAGTCTTCGTATTGACGTTTTTGGCAACGGCCGTCCCATCCCCAAAAACCCTTTCCCCCATCTAAGGGGGATATGACCAAAGCTTCTTTCCCGGATATTTCCGGGACGCCGCAGGGATCATCATGGTCGTGGGGGCCAGCGCAATGTCGGTTCCGAACGCTGCCGCCGTTCCGCCCAGCGCGCCATGCGGGGAAGCCCCGTTTCCACCTTCCGCGCCATGGCGGCACGCGCCCCCCCATCCTGCCCGGTCGCGCCCACCGCAGGCGGAACCCGGGCACGCAATGGCATGCGCGGGGCATCCGGCACCACCGGGGATGATGACGGCGGCTGCGTGCCCTGCTCCTGCTGCTCCTGCTGCTCCTGCTGCGCACTCTCCTGCCATGGGGGGGGCGTGGAACGGGGGGCATGTTCACGTGGCCGTGGCGGACCCGGCGGCATATCGGATCGTATGCGGTCATCATCACCATCGGCCACATGGACCGTTGCCGCCGCTGGCGCATCAGCCGCTGGCGGCGATGCACGACGTTCATAGGCAGGAATATCGCACTGCGGATCTTCGGGGTCCAGCATGCGGGCCGGACGGGCGTGGGCGGCCTGTGCGGCCCCAGTCCGGTCCGGGTCTTCGTGATCCTGATTACGCCCCTGCACGTAATCCCGTGCGCGATCCTGTGTGCGCAGAACTTCGGACAAGGGCTCGCCCGATGTGCCCTCCGCTTCTTCACGGATGGCGGCGGAATTGCTGGACATTGCCATGACGCGCAATTCGGCCTGCAGATCATCAATCTGCACCGCCAGGGCATCCAGCCGCCCCTTCACCCCGATCACCGCAAAGGGAACCAGCATCCACAACACGGCAAATACCAGCCCCACGATCAGGACCAGCGCCTGCGCCCATTGCGGCAGCCATTCGGGCCAAGGTAGCGTCATGGGTGTCTCCTGACCTTCTGCATGACAGGAAACATACCCTTAACCCCGGCGGGGAACCATATGCCCATCATCCCGACGGAACATTACATGCCCAGCGCGCGACGATAGATGTCCAGCAGGGTTTCCTGTTCCTCCACCTCGGCGGGTTCCTGCTTGCGCAGGCGGATGATCTGGCGGATCACCTTGGTATCAAAGCCTGCGGACTTCGCCTCGGTATAGATGTCCTTGATATCCCCGGCCAGCGCCTTGCGCTCTTCTTCAAGGCGCTCCACACGTTCGATGATACTGCGCAACCGGTCGGCGGCGATGCCCCCAACGGCCGCGCTGCTGTCGTCAGTTTCGAAATTATCGGCACTCATGTCCGCTGCCTCCGGATATAGTGATGGGGCCGTCATACACCCCGCCATGCCTCCCACAAGCAGGCGGCACGCATAACGTATTTGAACGGCGGGCTTATCGCGATGATGAACGCGGGTCAATGCCAGCTTGACATGCTCCAAAAGGCAGCCCTAATCGGTCCCTGAGCGTTGGTACCGGCGCATCCGCGTTCCCGATATGCCATGCATGGCGGAAATACGGGGCTGGAAACAGAACATCAGGCAGGAGGCCGATTTTCATGGCACATCTTCCCCCCGTCGATACGTTCGACTACATCGTCTTCGGTGGAACGGGCGACCTGACCATGCGCAAGCTGCTACCTGCGCTGTATTACCGCTTTCGCGACGGGCAGGTCCCGGCGGATGCGCGTATCATCGCGACCGCACGCTCCCCCCTCTCGCGGGGGGAATATCAGGACCGTGCGCGACAGGCACTGCAGGAGCACATCCCCCCCGCCTCGCTGGAGGCGGACACGGTCACGCGCTTTATCGAACTGGTCCATTATGTCAGCCTGAACGGTGCCGAGGCACAGAGCAACTGGGCCGACCTGCGCGGCCTGCTTGATCAGGAACCCGAAACCCGCATCCGGGTCTATTACCTTGCGACATCACCCGCACTGTATGGCCAGATCTGCGAGAACCTGAGCAAGCAGAGCCTGATAACCGAGCAGTCGCGCGTTGTCCTTGAAAAGCCGATCGGCACGGACCTGCAGAGCGCGAACGCCATCAATGACAGCGTCGGGCGGCATTTCCCCGAAAACCACATTTTCCGCATCGACCATTACCTGGGCAAGGAAACGGTCCAGAACCTGATCGCGCTGCGTTTCGCCAATCCGGTGTTCGAACGCCTGTGGACCAGCGACGCGATTGATTATGTGCAGATCACGGCCGCGGAAACCGTGGGGGTGGAAGGGCGCGGCGCATATTATGACCGGTCCGGCTGCCTGCGTGACATGATCCAGAACCACCTGCTGCAGGTGCTGTGTCTGGTCGCGATGGACCCGCCGGTATCGCTGGATGCGGACAGCGTGCGCAATGAAAAGCTCAAGGTGCTGCACGCACTCAAGCCGATCCGGCCGTCCGATGTCGCGATCTATACCTCCCGCGGGCAGTATATGCGCGGACATGTCAACGGGCAGACGGTTGGCAGCTATCTGGAGGACCTTGGCGAAGGCGTTACGAGCGAGACGGAAACCTTTGTCGCGCTGAAGGCCGAAATCCTGTCATGGCGATGGGGCAATGTGCCGTTCTACCTCCGGTCGGGCAAGCGCATGGCAGAGAAATGCAGCGAGATCGTGATCCAGTTCAAGTCCGCGCCGTGGACCATCTTTGCCAACCGTCCCGCCGCGAACCGCCTGGTTATCCGCATCCAGCCCGACGAGGGCGTCATGCTGTCGGTTTCCACCAAGGACCCCACCCCGACCGACAGCCTGTCCCTGCGTGAGGCGGACATCAACATCGAGTTTGAAAAGGCGTTCAATATCCGTTATCCCGATTCCTATGAACGGCTGCTGCTTGATGTCGTGCGCGGCGATCCGATCCTGTTCATCCGGCGTGATGAGGTGGAGGCCGCATGGAAATGGATCGACCCCATCCTGCAGGGATGGAGCAAGAACGAAGCCCCGCTTGAACCCTATCCCGCCGGGACATGGGGGCCTGAGGGCGCGCGCAACCTGCTGGCGCAGTCGGGACACCTGTGGCACGAGGACATGAAATAACGCATGGCCGTTTCCCCCCGCCTTTCCGGCCGCAAGCGCGCGCCCATGACCATCCGCCAGCGGATCGTCCGGCGCGTGCTGATGGTGATCCCCATGGCGCTGCTGGCCTTTATCGTCATGCGCATGGGGTGGCTGGACCAGGCCGCCGACCGGCTGACCTTTTCAAAGGTCAGCTGGTTCGACAACACCGCACTTGTGGAACATTTCCGCACGATCGTGACGCATAACGGCATGACGCACGACCGCAAGGACTGCCTGCTGTTCGTCCTCAACGGCAACGACCCGCCCGATGCCACCAACCTTGACGTCATGGAACGCCATTCCGGTTCCTGCCCGGGCGACCACAATACCCTGCCGCGCCTGTTCACACTGCGTGTGGACCGCCTGTCACAAAGCGTGCAGACCGACTGGCAGACCCCCGGCGTGTTCCACGCCATGCCGCAGTAAACAGCGATGGCACGCCGCAAGCCCTGCATAAAGCCCGCGCTGCGGCTTTCCCGGAAACGTTCAAAAACGCCGCCTTTGTAAAGCGGCGCCCCCCGGATGACTGAGGGTTCCGTTACATCTGGATGCATGGTTCAGGTGCGGGCGAATGCTTCACGCAAGTGTCGCGCGCCATAGCGGATCGCGGATTTCCCGCCGGGCAGGAATGAGTAGAAATTAAGAAAACCGTGGACCGTCCCCGGCCATGTCCGGGTGATGGCCCGCGACCCCGCTGTGCACATCGCAGCGGCATATCCCGTTCCCTCATCATGCAGGGGATCGCACTGCGCAAGGGCGATGACCGCGGGCGGCAGGTTGGCAAGCGAAGACGCAAAGACCGGCGCCAGACGTGGATCGCGCAGATCCTGCGGGTCGCGGATATATTCCTGCGCATACCATTCCATCACACGGGTGCTGAGCACATAGCCATTTGCATAGACTTCACGCGAGGGAACCGGGCGCTCTCCATAAAGTGAAGGGTAATACAGTAATTGCAGGGCAAGCGGCGGATGCCCCCACCCACGGCTCATCTGGCTGAGGACCGCAGCAAGCGTACCGCCCGCGCTGTCCCCCGCCACCGCGACCTTCCCACCCCACCGCCATGCCTCTGCCACCAGCCATTGCAGCGCAGCCCAGCAGTCATCCACGGCGGCAGGAAACCTGTTTTCCGGCGCAAGGCGGTAGTCAAAGGACAGGACAGCCGCCCCTGACTGCCGCGCAAGGCGACAGCAGATCCCATCGTGGGAGTTCAGGCCACAATGGACATATCCCCCCCCATGCATGAACAGTACGACGCCGCGCACCTTGCCATAAGGAACATAAAGCCGCGCGGGCCGCAGTTCAGTCGCACCGGGGACGCGCATGTCGATGACACGCCGGACCTGCAGGCGCGACAGACGTTGCGGAAAACAGGGACGGTCAAAGCGTCGGCGAATATCCTCCAGCGAATGGGGGACATGATTGTGACGGGCCGCACTCGCCTTCGCCCCCATCAGGAACAGGCGGGTCAAAAGCCCCGGAAGCCGCCCGCGCGGAAGGGGCGCGGACGCCGCGACATCAGAAACAGACAACAGCACGCCTTTCGTAATCGGTCATGAGTTTTCGCGTCCCAAGGCTTTAGCCCTTGACGCGGGACGCATGCACCGCCAGTTTCCGCATGCCAGACGGTCGGACGACCGCTGTCGGCGCGCCCGTGCGCAATGATGGAGGAAAGTCCGGGCTCCACGGAAGAACGGTGCCGGCTAACGGCCGGCGGGGGCGACCCCAGGGACAGTGCCACAGAAAACAGACCGCCCCCACGGCTGATGGACCGGTTTTACGATCGGGCCGGATGTTGGGGGTAAGGGTGAAACGGTGCGGCAAGAGCGCACCGCGCGCATGGTAACATGGGCGGCAGGGCAAACCCCACCGGGAGCAAGACCGAATAGGAACGGCAGGCGGGCGGATTCCGGTCCGCGCCGTCAGGGGCCTTTCCGCCCCGTCGTTCGGGTTGGTCGCGTGAGGCGTGCCGCAAGGCGCGTCCCAGAGGAATGGTCGTCCCATCCCTTCGGGGATGGACAGAACCCGGCTTACAGACCGTCTGGCATCTTTATCCCCCTGCATGGGCCTGCATGGCACGAACCCAGAGGCGGGATTAAGTATTCATTAAAAAGAACAAAACATAAACATCTGCCGACTGGTGGCATTTATGCCCCCGGTCTGCCGGATATATTCCTCTTTACCTGTCATTACACCCCTTACGGCTGAACAATAGCAGTCTGCCGCCATTTTTTGCATATCTTTAATTGACCGCCCATGAAATCCCATGATATCCCACATAGACCCAGTGAAGTTGAGTGAAGGAAGCACCTTTCACCCGCGCCGGGCACGGTCTCGGACCTTCTGTAATTCATGCCGGGGAGGGCATCGCGCAGCGTGAGTGTATTCCTTGGCACGCATCAGAACCGGCTGGATGCCAAGGGGCGGGTCTCCATCCCGTCGGCTTTCCGCGCGACGCTGCGCACCCTTTCACGGGCGGGCGAACCGCTGGTCATCATGCGCCCGTCCCATCTGCATCCCTGCCTCGAAGCATGGCCAAGCGCCTCATTCTCCGCACTTGCGCGCCCGCTGGACGAAGTGGACATCTTTTCCGAGGACCATGACGACCTTGCCACCGCGCTCTATGCCGATGCCTATCCCATCGACGCGGACAAGGAAGGACGCATCCTGCTGCCTGAAACACTGCGTGCGCACGCCAACCTGACCGAACAGGTCACGTTCATGGGGCTGGGACGCATCTTTCAGGTATGGGACCCCGACGCCGCGGCGCAGCGCCGGGACGAGGCGCGCACACGGGCGCGGGCACTGACATCGGGCAGGAAGACGGCCGCCTCCCCACCGGAAGGATCGGCATGACCACGACGCCCCCCACCCCACCCCGCATTGATGGCGGCCACATACCGGTCATGCTGGCAGAGGTGCTCTGTGACCTCGCACCGCGTGATGGCGCGACCTACCTCGACGGGACGTTTGGCGGCGGCGGATATGCGCGCGCCATCCTGTCGGCCGCGGAATGCACGCTGTGGGCCATCGACCGCGATCCCGCCGCCATCGCACGTGGCGCGGCGCTGGCCACGTCCTTCCCCGACGGGCAGGAACAGTCGCGCCTGCGCCTGATCAAGGGCGGGTTCGGGGACATGGCCTCCCTCCTCGCCGCGCGTGGGGTGGATGCACTTGATGGCGTGGTGCTTGACCTTGGGGTCTCCTCCTATCAGATCGACCAGCCCGAGCGCGGATTCTCCTTTCGCATGGACGGGCCGCTGGACATGCGCATGGGGGACGAGGGCACGACCGCCGCCGATGTCGTCAACCGCTATCAGGAAAGCGAACTGGCCGACATCATCTATACCTATGGCGAGGAACGGATGTCGCGCCGGGTGGCGCGCGCCATTGTCGCGGCAAGGGCGGAAAACCCGATCACCACCACGGCGGCGCTGGCGGACATCGTGCGTTCGGTCGTGCGGGCGGACCGTTCGGGCATCGACCCCGCGACGCGCACGTTCCAGGGCCTGCGCATTTATGTGAATGACGAACTGGGGCAGATCGAACGCGGGCTGGAACAGGCGCTTGGCCTGCTGGCGCCGGGCGGGCGGCTGGTGGTCGTGTCCTTTCATTCGCTGGAGGACCGGTTGGTAAAGCTTGCGATGAACCGCGCATCAGGCCGCATGCCCGGCCCTTCACGCCACGACCCGGGCGCCGCCATGCAGAGTACGCAACGCCCCGCCTTCCGCCTTGTCCGCAACAAGGCCATCCGCCCGTCGGATACGGAATGCCGCCATAATCCGCGCGCACGCAGCGCGCGGCTGCGCACGGTCGAACGCGTCATGACATTCCCGGACACGGATTCCGCCACATACATGGGACAGCAGCAATGATCCGCATCATCACGCTTTTATGCGCCCTCATGACGGCGGGGTCCGGGCTGTTCCTGTATACCAAGAAACAGCAGACTTCCGCGCTGGACCAGAAGATCGCACAGATCGTGATGCAGACCGAACGCACGCGTGACCAGACGGCCATGCTGCGCGCGGAATGGACGATGCTGAACCAGCCCGACCGGCTGCATGTCCTGGCCGAACGTTATGACCCGACGCTGCGCCCTGTGGCGCCAACGCAATTCGTACAGATGGCCGCCCTGGGTTCACATCTGCCCACGCCGGGATCCACGCCCATTGCACCGGCCAACCCGCGTGCGAATATGGGTATCTCCCTTGCTGCGGACCACATGACCGTCACCACGCCCGACCCCGTGCCGCATCCCCATGCCGCGCCCATGGTGATGGCGCAGGCCAGTACCCCGCGACCGCCCGTGATGTCGCCATCCCCCACGCCGGTGACACGCCATGCGCAACCCGCCCGTGTGGAGGCCGCCCGTGTGGAGGCCACCGCCCTGCATGCCGACCGACCGGAACATGACGTGCCAAAGCCCGCGCCACGTCCGGTTGAACGTCCCGCCACCGTCATGGCGGAGAATGAGGCCCCGGCCCACCTGCCCGCACGCGTGACCCACACGGCGGCCCCCACCCATGACGTCGTGCTGGCCAGCACCCATGTCGCGCCCTATCGTTACCATCCCGCGCATGAAGTGTCGGATGCGGCATGGCATCCGGCAGACACACTTTCCTCCGTCCGTGGCGGGGGTGGCAGTTCGCTGGCCAATTCCCGTACGTCCGCCCTTCCCCCGCCCGTACCCGTCAGCAACTGACGACGGTCGCTTCCGCTGCCGGATACCGTCGGTGACATGAACGATACGCCCCGCCCGCCCAGCCAGGATACACATACGGACAGTTCCCGCCCCACAGGCGGGACTTTGCGCATGAACATGGCACGCTACAAAACGGACACCCGCCTGCTGGTCGTGGCGGGGGTTTTCTGCGTGCTGTTCGGCGCGGTGGGCGTGAAGCTGAGCATTGCGACGATCATCATGCCGCTTGCCCCACAGCAGCACCAGATCGCGCCACAGGTTCCGCCCATCCCCAAAAGCGACCCGAAGGGCATGGTGGCCAACGACATCGTCCTGCCGCAGGTGCATCGGGCCTCCATCGTGGATCGCAACGGCCAGGCGCTGGCGATTTCCCTGCCGGTGGCGCAGGTTTATGCCAACCCGCAGGAAATGATCGACCCGCAGGACGCCACACGCAAGCTCAAGCAGGTACTCCCCCATATTGATGCGGCGGAAACCCTGCGCCGCCTGTCATCGGCACGGCAGTTTGTTTATCTGGCGCGTGACATTTCGCCGGCAGAGGAACTGGCGATCAATAACCTGGGCATTCCCGGAATCTATTTCGAACCGGGTGAACGCCGTCGCTATCCCATGGGGCGCGTCGCGGCGCAGATCATGGGCGGGGTGGACATCGACGACCATGGCGTCGCCGGAGTGGAACGGTTCTTTGACAAGCGCCTCGACAGTAACCGCGCGCCGCTCACGCTCTCGCTCGACGTCCGGGTGCAGAATGTGGTCCATGATGAACTGCAATCGGCCATGGATACATTCCAGGCGATCGGCGCATGCGCCATCGTGATGGATGTACGCAATGGGGAGATCATCGCCATGGTCAGCCTGCCTGACTATGACGCCAATGATTTCGGCCATGCCCCCGCCGACGCCCGCTTCAACCGCGCGGTGACGGGCATGTATGAACCCGGCTCCACCTTCAAGCTGCAGACGACGGCCATGGCGCTGCAGGATGGGGTCGCGCACATATGGGACCGTTTTTCCAGCGTGCCGATCAAGGTCGGGCGCTTCACCATTTCCGACATGAAAAACGACCATTTCGACCCGTGGCTTTCCCTGCCAGAGGTCATGGCCCATTCCTCCAACCCTGCGGCGGCGCATATCGCGCTTGATGCGGGGGCGGCGCGCCAGCAGGACTGGCTGCGCAACATGGGCTTTTTCGCGCGCGTTCCCATCGAACTGCCCGAGGCCGGGCACCCCATTATCCCTTCCACGCGCAACTGGGGTGTTTCCACTGTCATGACCGTCGCCTTCGGACATGGCGTGGCAGAACCTCCCCTGGCCATCGTGCGCGGCACGGCGGCGACGGCCAATGGTGGCTTCCTGCTCAAACCCACGCTGCTGCTGCATGACCAGGACAGGACGCCGGGCGGCACCCCCGTGCCCGATACGGACATGGCGGCACAGACCCCGGATGCACAACGCCTGATCTCGGCGGAAAATTCATCCATCCTGCGCAAGATCCTGCGCCTTGACGTGACCAAGGGCACGGGCGACCGGGCGGAATCCGCAGGCTATTACGTGGGGGGCAAGACGGGTACGGCCGAAAAGATCGGCGCGCATGGCGGCTATCTTAAGCATGTTAACGTTTCGGCCTTTACCGGCATATTCCCGATGAATGCACCGCGTTATGCGGTCTATGTCATGCTCGACAGTCCCAAACCGACGGCACAGACACATGGATGGACCACGGCGGGATGGAACGCCGCGCCGACGGCATCGCATATCATCACCCGCATCGCACCGATGATGGGCCTGTTCCCCGACACCGCGCATCAGGAGGCGATCGAGAATTCCCTGTTCATCCCGATGCGCCCGCCCGTCCCGCATGGATATCGCGCGCTGGGTCCGGGGAATGATCCTGGCACCATGCACCTGCATGAAAGCGAGGGCAGTCGCCATGGCAGCCATCATGGGACAGGGGAAATGACGTCCGAAGCGGGGCATTTGGCGCGCATGCATGCCGCACGGGACGAACGCGAAGGGGCCATGCCGTTAAAGAAGCGGCAGGAACGGGGATAGATATGAAACTGACGACAGCACTGCACCGCGCGGGCCTTCCGACGGATGGCTGCGGCCATGACCCGGAAGTCAGCGGGATCACGGCCGACAGCCGGCAGGTGCGCCCGCGCATGATCTTCGCCGCCATCGCGGGCAACCGCGCCGATGGCCGCGCCTTTATTACGCAGGCGCTGCAACAGGGTGCGTGCGCCATCATTTCGACACCGGATGCCTGCGCTGCGGTGCGGCAGGCGGGACATGACATTGCATGCATCGCAACCGACGACCCGCGCCACGCCCTGTCAGTGATGGCGGCAGCGCTGATGCCCGCGATGCCCGGCCATGTTGTCGCCGTGACCGGCACGAATGGCAAGACGAGTACGGTCGAATTCGTGCGCCAGATCTGGCAGCATCAGGGACATGCCGCCGCGAGCATCGGCACGCTTGGCATCATCTCCCCCACCGTGCCCGCGCTGTCGGGACCATCGCTGACGACACCCGATGGCGTGACAATGGCGCTGACGCTTGGCACCCTGCATGAACATGGGGTGGATGACATCGCCATTGAGGCCTCCTCCCATGGCCTTGCACAGCGCCGCCTTGACGGGGTGCCCCTTGCCGCTGCCGGGTTCAGCAACCTGACGCGCGATCACCTTGATTACCATGGTGACATGGACAGCTATCGCGCGGCAAAGCTGCGCCTGTTCGATACGCTGCTGCCGCCGGGTGGCCTGGCGGTGGCCAACGCGGACATGGAGGGCGCAACGCTGGAGGCGCTGCGCGCCATTGCCGTGAAACGGGGGCTGGACCTGCGGCTGGTGGGGGAAGGCGGGGATGCGATCCGCCTGCTGCGCGTGACCCCGCGCCCGGATGGGCAGGTGCTGGATGTGGAATGCAATGGCACGCGGCATGAGGTCGCCACACGGCTGCCCGGACGTTACCAGGTGGATAACATGCTTCTGGCCGCCGGGCTTGCGGCGAGCAGCAGGGATATGATGTCCGCGGCCATCAACTGCCTTCCCGCCCTTGTCGGCGTGCGCGGGCGGATGGAACATGCCGTGACCCTGCCCAACGGGGCGGCGGTTTATGTTGATTACGCCCATACGCCCGACGCGCTGGAACGGCTGTTGCTGTCCTTGCGGCCACATGCGTCGGGACGGCTGGTGGCGGTATTTGGCGCAGGTGGCGACCGTGACCGGGGTAAACGGCCATTGATGGGCGCGGTTGCGGGGCGCCTGGCCGATATGGCCATCGTCACCGATGACAACCCCCGTACGGAGGATGCAGCAGCCATCCGGCGCGAGGTCATGGCGGGCGCGCCGGACGCCAGCGATATCGGCGGGCGCAGGCAGGCAATTGCCGAGGGGCTGTCGCGGCTCAAGGCCGGGGACGTGATGGTCGTCGCGGGCAAGGGCCATGAACAGGGGCAGACGGTCGGTACGACGGTCCTGCCCTTTGACGATGTTTCCGTCATCCGCGAACTGGCGAACGCCCCATGACCGCCCCCATCCTGTGGACCGGCACCGAACTCCTCACGGCGACGGGCGGGCATTTCCGCGCGTCCGCCCACCCCGGCGCGGCATCGTGCGAGGGTCTGCGCGCAACCGGTGTTTCCATCGACACGCGGACACTGGCGGCAGGTGACATCTTCGTCGCACTGGTGGGGGAAAACTCCGACGGGCATGCGCACATCGCCCGCGCACTGGATGCTGGTGCGGCCGTTGTGATCGCCCATCGCGATCCCGGCGTGGATGACGCGCGCATCTTGCTGGTGGATGACACGCTGGCCGCGCTCAACGCCATGGCGGCATTTGCGCGCACGCGGTTCGCGGGCCGGATGATCGCCGTGACCGGCAGCGTGGGCAAGACCACCACCAAGGACATGCTGCGCCATGCGCTGGGCGCGTGCGGGCCGACCCATTGGGCGGTTGCGTCTTACAACAATCACTGGGGTGTGCCGCTCACACTGGCGCGCCTGCCTGCGTCGGCCATGTTCTGCGTGTGTGAAGTGGGCATGAACAACCCTGGCGAAATCGCCCCTCTGGCACAGATGGTGCGGCCTGATGTCGCGGTCATCACGACCATCACCGGGGCGCATCTGGGACATATGGGCAGTCTGGAGGCCATCGCGCGTGAAAAGTCGGACCTGATCGCGGCCCTGCCGCAGGACGGGGTGGCGATCGTGCCCGATGACGTGACGGGCATGGCCATCTTCGCCACACAGGCCCGTAACCATGGCGCGCGCCTGTGGACGGCGGGCACGCACCCCGGCAGCACGGCGCGGATGGAAGATTTCCAGCGCCGCCCCGATGGTGGTGCGTTCCGTGCCCTGATCGACGGATGGTCGGGCACGGTCGACCTGCATGCACCAGGCCGCCATATGGCGGGCAATGCGCTGGTTGCGCTGACGGCGGCATACGCGGTGGGGGCGGACATGGTATGCGCGGTGCGGGGCCTTGCGGATTTCCGCCCCGGGGCCGGACGCGGGGCGATCACCCCCATACTGCACGGGCAGGCAAGCCTGCTTGATGAAAGCTACAACGCGTCGGTCGCCTCGATCCGCGCGACGCTTGATGTCCTGGGGCAGGTCCCGGCACGGCGGCGTATCGCAGTGCTTGGCGACATGCTCGAACTGGGCGCGTTTGCGCGTGACCAGCATGAATCCCTTCTTCCAGATGTCCGCGAACATGCGGACCTTGTTTTTTGTTGCGGCCCGAACATGAAATATCTCTTTGATCTCCTGCCCCCCTCCCGACGTGGTGCATGGGCACCCGATGCCGCGACCCTTGCCCCACAGGTGCGCGCGGCGATGCGCGCGGGTGACGCCATCCTTGTCAAAGGCAGCCTCGGGCTGAAGATGCGCCAGGTGGTCGATGCCCTGAACACCCTTGGCACGCATGATGACGCGCGGGGGCGCGCCTGATGCTTTATGACCTGTTCCAACGCCACGCGGCGGGCCATGTCTCGGTCCTTAACCTGTTCCACTACATCACCTTCCGCGCCGGGGCCGCATGCCTGACGGCGCTGGTGCTCAGCCTCATGCTGGGGAACCCGCTGATTGCGCGCCTGCGCCGTATCCAGCGCGGCGGACAGCCCATCCGCACACTGGGGCCGGAACGCCATCTGGTGGAAAAGGCCGGGACCCCCACCATGGGGGGGGTCCTGATCCTTGTCTCCCTGCTGGGATCGACGCTGTTGTGGGCTGACCTGACGAACGGGTTCGTCTGGGCGGTCATGACCATCACCCTTGCGTTCGGCGCGGTCGGCTTTGCCGATGATTACCTCAAGCTGTCGCGGCGCAACACCGACGGCGTGTCCATGCGCATGCGTCTGGGCTGTGAATTCGCGGTCTCCCTGATTGGCGGGATCTGGATCGAGGGGCTGATGCCACCGGACCTTGCGAACCACCTTGCCTTCCCCTTCGTCAAAGACCTGCTGCTGCCGCTGGGCTATGCCTTTCCGGTGTTCGCGATGATTACGATCACGGGCTTTGGCAATGCGGTCAATTTCACCGACGGGCTGGACGGACTGGCGATCGTGCCCGTAACCATCGCGGCACTGGTCTTCGCGCTGATTTCCTATCTGGTGGGCAATCATATCTTTGCCGATTACCTGCAACTCCATGCCGTGCCGGGCACCGGGGAACTGGGGATCTTCTGCTCCGCGCTGGTGGGGGCGGGGCTGGGATTCCTGTGGTTCAACGCGCCACCTGCCGCAGTGTTCATGGGGGATACCGGATCACTCGCCCTTGGCGGGGCGTTGGGGGCCGTGGCGGTTGCGGTCAAGCATGAACTGGTGCTGTGCATCGTCGGTGGGCTGTTCGTGATCGAGACGTTTTCGGTCATCATCCAGGTCTTCTGGTACAAGCGTACCGGGCGCCGGGTTTTCCTGATGGCGCCCCTGCATCATCACTTTGAGAAAAAGGGATGGCCTGAATCCAAAATCGTCATACGCTTCTGGATCGTTTCCATTGTGCTGGGACTGTGTGGCCTTGCCACACTGAAACTGAGATGAACATATTTCCCACCGACCTGTTCACCGGACAACACATCGCCGTGCTGGGCCTTGGCCGCAACGGCATGGCCGCTGCCCGTGCGCTGGGCGCGATGGGGGCACGGGTGCAGGCGTGGGACGATACGTTGTCGGGACATGCCCCCCCTGACGCCCCTGCGGGCGTCAGCTTTGCCCCACTGGTGGACATGTCGGGGTTCGATGCGCTGGTGATGTCACCCGGCATCCCGCACATCCTGCCGGCCCCCCATCCGGTGGCGGCGATGGCGCGCGCGGCGGGGGTGCCGATCGTGTCGGATGCGGAATTCCTGTTCCGCGCCGTCCGCCGTGCGGGATCGCATGCACGGTTCGTGGGGGTGACCGGCACCAATGGCAAATCCACGACCACCGTTCTGCTGGCCCATCTGCTGGATCATGCCGGCAGTCCCGCCATTGCCGGTGGCAATCTTGGCCCTGCGGCCCTGTCACTGCCCTTATTGCCCGATAATGGTGTCTATGTTCTTGAAATGTCATCGTACATGCTCGAACGCCTCGACAGGATGCATTTCGATGCGGCCTGCCTGCTGAACCTGACACCCGACCATCTGGACCGGCATGGGGACATGGCGGGCTATAGCCGTGCAAAGCTGCATATCTTCGACCGTCAGGGCGCGGGCGATCTTGCCGTACTGGGCGATACGTTGCCGGATTGCGTCAGACTGACGGCGGATCTGCGGGCACGCGGCATCGACGTGATGGTGGCTGGCGGGGGGGCCGATGCACCGGACATGTCGGTTCACGACGGGCTGCTGCGTGACCGTACGGGCGTGATTGCCGACCTTGCGCACGCCCCTTCCCTGCCCGGCGCGCATAATGCGGAAAATGCCGCCACCGCGACGGCCATTGCGCTGTGGCTGGGCTGTCCCCGCACCGTCATCGGGGCCGCCATGGCATCGTTCGACGGGCTTGCCCACCGGCAGAAAACCATCGGCACAATTGACGGCATCCGTTTCATTGATGACAGCAAGGCCACAAACGCGGATGCCGCCGCACGCGCGATGTCGTGTCATGAGCGCATGATCTGGATCGCGGGCGGAATTGCCAAGGCAGGCGGGATCGCAGATCTTGTCCCCCTGTTCGATCGTGTGGCGCATGCGTTCCTGATCGGGCGCGATGCCCCCGAACTGGCGCACACACTGCGCGAACAGGGGGTCGCCCATACCATTGTCGGCACGCTGGACCATGCGGTGCCCGCCGCCCTGTCGGCCGCGCGCACGCTTCATACCCCTGTGGTGCTGCTCTCGCCTGCATGTGCGAGCTTTGACCAGTTCACAGGGTTCGAGGCACGCGGCCAGCACTTTGCCGGGCTTGTCAGCGCACTGGCGGCGGATGCGCACGCCCCGCGACGGGATGGGGCATAATGGCGGCACTGTCACGTATCAACACATCGCCCATGGCGCGGTGGTGGCGCAATGTGGACCGCGTCACCCTGATCTGCGTGGGTATCCTGATCGGGTTCGGCTATATCCTGATGCTGGCGGCAAGCCCGGCCGTGGCGGTGCGTATCGGCGCATCACGCGACATGTTCATCTTCAAACAGGTGTGCTTCCTGCTGCTTGCCGCGGCCATCGTGATCGGCACATCGCTGCTGTCGATACGCACGATAAAGGTGGTGGGTGCCGTGGGATTCGTGCTGGGCATCATGGCCACCGCGCTGACACTGGTACATGGGATCGAGATCAAGGGCGCACGGCGCTGGATCGCATTGCCGATGATGTCGGTACAGCCGTCCGAGTTCCTAAAGCCCTTCTTTGCCGTGGTGACGGCATGGCTGCTGACGGAACGGCAGAAACGTAAATTCTTTCCCGGCATGCTGATTGCGCTCGGCCTGTTCGGGATTGTGCTGCTGCTGCTGAAGTCACAGCCCGACATCGGGATGCTCAGCGTCATTACGACCGTCTTCATCACGCAGCTTTTCGTCGATGGGCTCAGCCTGTTCCTCGTGGCGGGTGGCGTGGGATGCATGATCGCGGCCTTTATCGGCGCCTATGCCGTTTTCCCCCATGTCCGTTCCCGCGTGGAGCGCTTCCTCCACCCCGAGGTGGGCGACCATTACCAGATCGACACCGCCCTGCGCGCCTTTGGCAATGGCGGGCTGCTGGGCCGTGGTCCGGGCGAAGGGCGCGTAAAGGACCTGTTGCCTGATGCACATGCCGACTTTGTCTTCGCCGTCGCGGGGGAGGAATTCGGCATGATCGTATGCATGTTCATCATCGGGGTCTTTGCCGTGATCGTCATTCGCGCGCTGCTCAAGCTCCTGCGTGAAAACGATCCTTTCATCGTCATCGCCACGACCGGGCTGGTGACGGGCTTCGGGTTGCAGGCATTCGTGAACATGGGATCGACGCTGCACCTGATCCCGACCAAGGGCATGACGCTGCCCTTCATTTCATATGGCGGTTCGTCCGCCATGTCCGTTGCCCTGACGATCGGCATGGTCCTTGCGCTGACACGTACGCGCGTCAACACCAACGACAGCCAGTTCGGGCCATCCACGCCCGCGTTCCTGAACCGGAGAGCCCGCCCATGACCCGCCCGCGCCCCATCATCATCGCAGCCGGCGGCACGGGGGGGCATTTCTTCCCGGCGGAGGCATTGGCAAGTGAACTGGTCCGGCGCGGGCACGAGGTCGGCCTAATGACCGACCGCCGCGCGGGCATCCGTGAAAAGGGGATTTTCGCCGGCCGGCAGCAGTTCGTCCTGCCCGGCGCGGGAATTGCCGGACGTGGCGCGGTACGCGCCGCGCGCGCCGCCCTGGCGCTGGCGCACGGGACATGGCGCGCGCGCGCGATCCTGCGCGGGCTGCAACCTGCGGCGGTCGTGGGATTCGGGGGGTATCCTTCCGTCCCGCCCCTTCTGGGTGCGCACCTGATGGGCAGGGACCGGCCGCTGATATTCCTTCATGAAGGAAACGCGGTCATGGGCCGGGCGAATGCATTCCTGTCACGCTGGGCGCGGGCGATCGCAACCTCCTTCCCCACCGTGGCTGGCCTGCCCCCGGGCGTTCCCGTCACCGAAACGGGCATGCCGGTACGCCCCGATATCGCAACGGTGCATGACGTGCCCTATCACCCCTCAAGCGGCGTGATAAGACTGCTGGTCTGGGGCGGATCACTTGGCGCGCGCATCTTCAGCGATATCGTCCCCGCAGCCCTTGCGACGCTGCCCCCGCCGCTGCGTGCGCGCATCGAGGTCACACAACAGGTCCGCCCCGAGGATATGGAGCGTGTGCGCGCGGCCTATGGCGCCTGTGCCATCCCGGCGTCCGTCGCGCCGTTCCTTGACAACGTGCCCGACCTGCTGCGTGACGCGCATCTGGTGATCGGACGCGCCGGCGGATCATCGGTGGCAGAGGTAACGGTCGCGGGACGTCCTGCGATTCTCGTGCCGCTGCCCATCGCCGCCAGTGACGAACAGAGCGCGAATGCCCGCGCGCTGGTCGCCGCGGGCGCGGCATGGATGATCCCGCAGGCCGAACTTACCCCCGACAGGCTGGCGGCGATGCTGGTGGAACTGCTGGGTGATCGCGATGCGCTGGCGCGTGCCGCCACGGCCGCGCGCGCGATTGGACGCCCCGACGCCGCCGCACGTTTGGCGGACATGATAGAAGGATGCTTGCATCCCATGGCCAGTGCCGCCTAATCCGGCAGAGCGAAGACGGAGACTGATACATAATGAGAGCCCTGCCCCTTTCCATTGGCACCATCCACTTTGTCGGCATAGGCGGCATCGGCATGTCCGGCATTGCCGAGGTGCTGCATATGCTGGGTTACGCGGTACAGGGGTCCGACATCGCCGAAAGCGCCAATGTCGCACGCCTGCGCGCGTCGGGCATCCCGGTCACGATCGGCCATGACGCCGCCAACCTTGGCGCGGCGCAGGTGGTCGTGACCTCCACCGCCGTGCAACGCGACAACCCCGAAGTACTGGCCGCGCGCGCGCGCCTGATCCCGGTTGTGCGCCGTGCGGAAATGCTGGCCGAACTGATGCGCCTGCGCTGGTCCGTCGCGGTTGGCGGCACACATGGCAAGACCACGACCACCAGCCTTGTCGCCGCCGTGCTGGAGGCTGCGAAGCTGGACCCCACCGTCATCAATGGCGGCATTATCGAGGCCTATGGCACCAATACCCGCATGGGGTCGGGCGACTGGATGGTGGTGGAAGCAGACGAAAGCGACGGCTCCTTCCTGCGCCTGCCCTCCGTCATCACCGTGGTGACGAACATGGACCCCGAACATCTGGACCATTGGGGCACGGAAGAGGCGATGCAGGCGGCATATGACCAGTTCGTCTCCAACATCCCGTTCTATGGCTTTGCCGTTCTGTGCATCGACCATCCCGCCGTGCAGCAGATGATCCCGCGCCTGTCGGACCACCGGATCGTCACCTACGGCTTTTCCCCGCAGGCCGACATCCGCGCGGAAAAGGTCATTACCGACAAGCTTGGCGCCACGTTCGAGGTGGTCGTCACCAGCCGCAACCGCAACCGTTCACGCCGCGCGGGGCCGTTCCGCCTGCCGATGCTGGGCCATCACAATGTCCAAAACGCGCTGGCGGCCATCGCGGTGGGCGTGGAAATGGAAATTGACGATGCGACAATCCGTTCCGCCTTTGCCGCGTTCAAGGGGGTAAAGCGCCGGTTCACCCGCACGGGGGAAACGGGCGGCATCACCGTGATCGATGATTACGGCCACCACCCCGTGGAGATCGCCGCCGTCCTGAAGGCGGCGCGCCAGGCGGGGGCGAACAATGTCATCGCGGTGATGCAGCCGCACCGGTATTCGCGACTGCAGAGCCTGTTTAACGAATTCTGCACATGCATGAACGATGCTGGCACCGTCATCATCGCCGACGTATATGCCGCAGGCGAACAGCCGATAGAAGGAATGGACCGCGATGCCCTGGTCGAGGGCCTGCGTGAACGCGGGCACCGTTCCGTCGTGCCCCTGCCCGGGCCGGAACATCTTGCTGAAATGATCAATGCAATCGCCCGCCCCGGTGATTTCGTGGTCTGCCTTGGCGCGGGGTCGATCACCCACTGGGCGCAGGCCCTGCCGGGGCAGCTTGCCGAACTGCAATCCGCCCCGTCCGCCCCGGCGGCGCACAAGGGGGAAGATGCGGCGTAATGACACAGGCTGCAACTGGCGCACCTGCCGCCCCCACCCCCGTACAATGGCGCGAGGACCTGATCCGTGCGCTGGTGGATTTCCGCGGGCGCCTCACGCCTGATGCCCCGCTGGGGCCACGGACATGGTTCCGCGTGGGCGGGGCGGCGGAACTGCTGGTGCAGCCGGCCGATGCACGCGACCTCGCCCTTGCGCTGCGCCATATCCCGCTGGAGGTGCCGGTACGCGTGCTTGGCGCCTGTTCGAACACCATCATCCGCGATGGCGGCATTGATGGCGTGGTCATCCGCCTGGGTCGTGGCTTTGCCGACATCGCGCATGACGGCAACGGGCTGATCGCAGGGGCCGCATGCCTGGACATGACGGTGGCGGAACATGCCGCAACCTGCGGCCTTGCGGGGATGGAATTCCTTGCGGGCATCCCCGGCGCGCTAGGCGGGGCGGTGTCCATGAACGCGGGGGCCTATGGCTCGGACATTTCCAACATCCTTGACTGGGTGGAAATCATCACCCGCGATGGCGAGGCCCTGCGCCTGCCGGGCGGGGCGCTGAAGTTCAGCTACCGCCATGCCCTTGTGCCACAGGGGGCCGTGGTGGTGCGCACGCGCCTGTGCGGGCAACCGTCGAACGGCACGGCCATCCGCGAACGCATCGCACAGATCCGCGCCGCGCGCGAAGCGGCACAGCCCGTGCGTGCGCGTACCGGGGGGTCCACCTTTCGCAATCCCGCGCCGGACATATCGGACCGCAAGGCATGGGAACTGATCGATGCGGCAGGATGCCGGGGGCTGACGCTCGGCGGGGCGCAGGTCAGCGAGAAACACTGCAACTTCCTGCTCAATACCGGCGCTGCCACCGCCGCGGAGCTGGAGGAACTGGGCGAGAGGGTGCGCGCGCGCGTGCGCGAACATACCGGCGTGACCCTTGAATGGGAAATCCGACGGATCGGGCGGCCCGCCGCACATCCCCCCGAACAGCACCCGGACAAGGAGACGCCGGGCAAGGAGACGACAGCATGACACGACAGAATATCTCCGTCCTGATGGGGGGCATGTCGGCGGAACGCGAGGTCAGCCTGAAATCCGGTGCAGGTGTGACGGACGCGCTGCGCTCACTTGGCTATCCGGTGCGGCAGGTCATCGCGGGTGAGGATTTGGGCGCGCTTGTCTCCGAACTTACAACGCACCGCCCCGATGTCGTGTTCAATGCATTGCATGGCAGGTTTGGGGAGGACGGGTCCATACAGGGCGTGCTGGACTGGATGGGCATTGCCTATACCCATTCCGGGGTCCGTACCTCTGCCGTTGCGATGGACAAGGCGGCGGCACGTGCCGTGTTCACGGCGGCGGGCCTGCCGGTGGCGCGCGGGATGGTCGTTGCCATGTCGGAACTGGAGGCTGCGGACCCCCTGCCCGTGCCATATGTCATAAAGCCGCTGAACGAAGGGTCATCCGTCGGGGTGCATATCATCCGCGCGGGTGCGAACACCCGCGCCAGCATCGCCCGGTCATGGCGGTTTGGAACTTCCGCACTGGTTGAGGAGTTCATACCTGGACGCGAACTGACAGTAGGTGTGATGGGCGACCGGGCGCTGACCGTAACCGACATCACGCCACGCGATGACGGCGGGAACGGCTTTTATGATTATGACGCCAAGTACCAGCAGGGCGGGTCATCGCATGTACTGCCCGCGCGCATCCATCCCGATGCGTTCGAACACGCCCGCGCGCTCGCGCTTGCGGCGCATCGGGCGCTGGGATGCCGGGGGGCGTCACGCACCGATTTCCGTTATGACGATACCCGCGATCCCGACGGGGCCGGACGCCTGGTCATACTGGAGACCAATACACAGCCCGGCATGACCGAAACCTCGCTTCTGCCGGAACAGGCGGCGGCATGTGGCGTGGCCTATCCGCAGCTATGCCAGTGGCTGGTGGAACAGGCGACCTGTCGTACATGAAGCGGGCGGCCGACAACCTGAATGACCGCCCATCGCGGCTGTCCATCTTCGTACGTCGGCAGAAGCGGCTGATCCGTCCTGCGCTGCTTACCTTCGTGCTGTGCGCCGTGGGGGCAGGATGTGTCGCATTCGCCCATCGCCTGGGGTCGGATGAACGTTTTGCCCCCTTACGTGCACGCATTGTCAACATGCTGCCGCTGCGTATCACGAACATCACGGTCACGGGCAACGAACTGACGGGGGATGACGCCCTTCAGGATGCGCTTGGCGTGCGCAGGGGGGACTTCATCCTCGGCTTCTCGCTCAATGCCGCGCGGCAACGGATCGACGCCCTGCCGTTCGTGGACCATTCCGTGATCGAACGCCACCTGCCCGATACGATCATCATCCACCTGATCGAACGCCGCCCCTTTGCGGTATGGCAGAACCACGGGCATTTCATGCTGATCGACCGCGAAGGCAACCAGGTGCGCGATCAGGGAATGACCGGCAAGGATGCACAGGCGTTCATGCAGCTTCCGCTGGTGGTCGGGCCGGACGCCAACATTGCCGCGGCCGCGCTGATGGATGAACTCTCCGCGCAACCGGAAGTACGTGCCCATGTCGCGGCGGCCGTACGCGTGGGGCAACGACGGTGGAACCTGACACTGCGCGACGGCACGGTCGTACTCCTGCCCGAAGGGGAAGAAGTCCCCGCGCTCAGGCGGCTGGCGCAGATGCAGCAGGACATGCGCATTCTCGAACGTCCCGTCCTCTCCATCGACATGCGCCTGCCCGACCGCCTGATCATCCGCGAGCCCCCGCACCCCGCAGGCAATGACAATACGCCCCCCGGCACGGCAGCCCCCAGCGGGTTGCCCGCCCCAGACATGCCATGGACCCGCCCGGACATGGCCAATGTGCGGAGACGTGCATGAGTAACCTGATCATCCGCCCCGATCCCCCCACCGCCCCACAGCGTACGCCCGCCGTACCCGCTGTACCAGCCCTGCGGCAGGCTGCCCCGGTTCCCGCCCTGCCGAACACGGCACGGCGCGACCGGCGCGCGGTGACGAACATCATCCCGATGGCGGAGGACCGCCCCCAGCGCAAGCTGCGTTCCGGCCTGTTCAGCGTGCTGGACATCGGTTCGACCAAGATCGTGTGCCTGATTGGCAAGGGGGAGCCGGACGGATCGCTGCGGGTGCTTGGCCACGGGTGGCGCCGCTCGCACGGCGTGCGCTGTGGCGGGATTGTCGACCTCAAGGAAGCAGAAGCCGCGATACGTGCCGCCGTAGGACAGGCCGAAGACATGGCGACCCTGCGCAAGGACGAGATTTTCATCAACCTGTCATGCGGCCATCCCGAAAGCCGCCACCTCAACATCCGCTGGCCCATCGGCGGGCGCGAGATCGGGGACGCGGACATGCGCCGGATCACGACCGAAGGACGCATGCGTGCCCTGACGGAAGGGCGTTCGGCCATCCATACGCTGCCGCTGGATTACGCCGTGGACGAAACGCAGGGCGTGCCTGACCCGCGCGGCCACCTGTGCGATCACCTCTCCGCGCGCATGCATGTGATCGACGCCAACACCACGGCGCTGCGCAATGTGGAGGCAGTGCTGTCGCGTGTGGACCTGACGATCGCGGGCATGGTCTCGGCCCCGCTGGCATCCGGCCTTGCCGTCCTGAATGAGGAGGAGCGCGACCTTGGCGTCACGGTGGTGGATATGGGCGGGGGCACCACCTCCATCGCCGTATTCAGCGAAGGCAGGCTGATCCATACCGCCAGCATCCCCATCGGCGGTCAGCACATCACGCGTGACATTGCCCATGGCCTGTCCACCTCCATCGACAATGCGGAACGGCTGAAGACCATGCACGGGTCAGCCGAAATCTCCTCCGGCGATGATCAGGAAATGGTGCTGGTGCAGCTTATTGGCGACAACGACCATCATTATGTCAGAATTCCCCGCTCTAGGATCGTCTCCATCATTCATCCGCGCGTGGAGGAAACACTGGAAATGGTCAATGACCGCCTGGAAATGGCCGGGCTGGGGCCTGCCGCCGATGGGCGTGTCGTCCTGACGGGTGGCGGTTCCCTGCTGGAGGGAATCGGCCCGATGGCGGCGCGTGTCCTTAACCGGCGCGTCCGACTTGGTCATCCACGCCATATCCATGGCCTGCCGGAAAACCCGGCGACATGGCCAATGTTTGCGACGTCCGCCGGTCTGCTTGCATGGGCGGCAGGTGCGGGCGACGCGCTGAACGATACGGGAATCAGCGATGTACGCCCGACCGGCCTGTTCCGACGTTTCGTCGATTTCATCCGCGACAGGGTATGATATTAACGATAAAGTCTTTATTTAATACCCGATAAGCAAGCGCACAATGCGCGCCCCCATCCACCCATCCCTCGCCTTCGGGAGCCGACCATGACCCTGAATCTGACCATCCCGCAGCAGAACCATTCGGATTTCACCCCACGCATAACGGTGTTCGGGGTTGGCGGCGGTGGCACCAATGCCGTTGACAACATGATCAACATGCAGTTGCAGGGCGTGGAATTCGTGGTGGCCAACACCGATGCGCAGCAATTGTCCCACAGCAAGGCCGATCGTCGCATCCAGCTTGGCCCTCATCTGACGCAGGGGCTTGGCGCGGGGGCAAAACCCGAAATCGGGCGGGCCGCAGCCGAAGAAGCATGCGACGAACTGTCGCGCCATCTGGATGGCGCGCACATGATCTTCATCACCGCCGGGATGGGGGGTGGCACGGGCACGGGGGCGGCGCCGGTCATCGCCCGCATGGCGCGCGAACGCGGCATCCTGACGGTGGGCGTCGTGACCAAGCCCTTCACCTTCGAAGGTGGCCGCCGTGCCAAGTCGGCGGATGCGGGGATTGCCGAACTCCAGCAGTTTGTCGATACGCTCATCGTCATTCCCAACCAGAACCTTTTCCGGCTGGCCAATGAACGCACCAGTTGGCAGGACGCGTTCAAGATGGCCGACAACGTCCTGTATATGGGCGTACGTGGCGTGACCGACCTGATGATGGCGCCGGGGCTGGTCAACCTCGACTTTGCCGACATCCGCACGGTCATGGCGGAAATGGGCAAGGCCATGATGGGCACGGGCGAGGCGGAGGGTGAAAATCGCGCCATCGCCGCCGCCGAAGGGGCGATTTCCAACCCGCTGCTCGAAGACACGTCGATGGGTGGCGCGCAGGGCCTGCTGATCAACATCACGGGGGGCGAGGACCTGACCCTGTTCGAGGTGGATCAGGCCGCCAACCGCATCCGCGAGGAAGTGGCGGACGACGCCAACATCATCTTTGGTTCCGCGATCGACCCGAACCTGAATGGCCGCATCCGCGTATCCGTGGTGGCGACAGGCATCGAAAGCGCGACGGACCACGCCAAGGCCGCCGCCGCGGCACCGCCGCCACCCGCGGCAACCCCTGTGGCAGAAAGCGCGCAGCAGCAGCCCCCCGCCCCGGCACAGGCGACGGCACAGGCGGCACCGCCCGCCACGCCCCCCATGGGACAGCAGCCCCCCGCCGCCCCGCCGATGGGGGCGGCAACACCGCAACATCTGTCCGCCGGGGCCACACCGCTGCGTCAGCCCAACATGCCCCCTTCGGCCCCGTCCCCGCATACGGTGCCACAACAGGTGGCACAGGCGCAGCGCGGGTCGCCGCGTTCATCGCTGTTTTCCGATGGGGCCAAGGCCACCGTCACCGAACCGCAGCAGCCGCAGCGCAACCTGTTCGGCATCGTTACCGGCGCGCTGCGCCGCCGTTCGGCCACCCCGCAGCAGCCTGAACCACAGGCAGCCCCCCCGGCCCAGGCGGAGCGGACCGAACCATCCCTGCCGCAGGGGCAGTCACGCCCCCCCCAGGGTGGTAGCGCACCACAGGGCAGCGCCCCCCCACAGGGCAACGGCGGCACGCCTGATGACAATGGCCTCGACATTCCCGCATTCCTGCGTCGCGGATAATCGAAAAAAACACCAGCCGGGCATGGCGTTGCAGAATGTAACACCATGCCCGGCCATGTTTTTTCACGTGTCTGGACATGGTAACGCTTGGCAATAATCATTGACTGGTGAAACCGGACACGTCGGGCCTACTATTCCCTCACCTGCTCCGTAGCCAACATATTCACCTGTATCGAGGGATGCGCACAATGGATGGCATGTCGATAGGTCCGCGTGAACTTAGCGATTCGTGCGTTACCGAAACGGTCATGCCCCGGCCCGATGCGCCTGATGCCATGTGGCAGCACACGTTGCGCCGCCCCATCAGCAGCATCGGCACGGGCCTGCATACCGGGCGGCGCATTGCGCTGTCTCTGGCCCCCGCCCCCGTCGATACGGGCATCATTTTCCGTCGCACCGACCTTGATGGCCGCATCATCCCTGCCGTTTACGACCATGTGGTCGATACGCGGCTCAGTACGGTTATTGGTGATGCGGCGCCGTCTTCGCCCCTGCGGGTGGCGACCATCGAACACCTGATGTCCGCCCTGTGCGGATGCGGGATCGACAATGCGTATATCGACCTCGATGGACCAGAAGTGCCGGTCTTTGATGGTTCGGCATCCGAATTCATGTTCCTTCTGGACTGCGCCGGGCGTGAACGTCAGGCCGCCGCCCGCCCCACGCTGGAGATCCTGCGCACCGTGCGGGTGGAGGACGGGGACGCGTTCGCCGAACTGTCCCCCCCCACGACCGATGGCCTGACCATCAGCATGTCGATCGAATTTGCGGCACCGGCCATCGGGCGGCAGATATTTTCCGCACGGGTCTGTGCCTCCTCGTTCCGGCGTGACCTTGAAAACTGCCGCACATTTACCCTGCGCCACGAAATTGATGCGCTGCATGCGGCGGGGCTTGCACGGGGGGGGTCACTGGAAAACGCAATCGTTGTCGATGGCGACCGCATCCTCAACCCCACCGGCTTGCGCAGGCCGGACGAATTCGTGCGCCACAAAGTGGTTGATGTGATTGGCGATCTTTACCTGTCCGGCGCGATGATCCACGGCGATTTTCATGGGCATAAATCAGGGCATACCCTGAACAACCGCCTGTTGCGGGCATTGATGGCCGATACGACCGCATGGCGCCTGCATGGCGCCCCCCTGCACAAGGGGCAGATCGGTCGCGTCGCCGCATGAAGCACATGAAAACGATACGATGCTCTTCACCACGCTTGCGCACATGATATAAAGCACGCGCAACTGGAAGAGCCGGCATGTCACCACGCAGAACTCGACACTCCCTCCTTCTCCGCCGACTTGGTGGCATCGCGCCGCGCCTGCTGGGCCTGCCCGTGCTGGCTTTCCTTGCGGCGTGTAACGGCAACAGCGCGATCATGGAGCATGCGCCCCGCGTAGGATCGGCAGAAACCCTGTATAATCATGGTGTTGATGCCCTGCGCACCAACCGCTATGTCCTTGCGACCATCCAGTTCGACGTGCTGCAACGTAACTATCCCTACTCCCAATACACTGCCAATGCACAGTTGATGGAGGGGTATTCCGACTATCTGCAGAGCAAGTATCCCGAGGCGGTGCAGCAGCTTGACCGATTCCTTGAACTGCATCCCACCAGTTCTGATGCCGCCTATGCCTTCTATCTGCGTGCGCTGTGCTATTATGAACAGGTCGCCGACGTACAGCGTGACCAGCAGGGCACCATCGAATCGATGGATGCGCTCGAAGAGGTCATCACACGCTTTCCGCAGACACCTTATGCCCGCGATGCACAGTTGAAGATCGATCTGTGCCGCGACCATCTTGCGGGCAAGGAAATGCTGGTCGGGCGTTTCTATCAGGAACAGCGCAATTATCAGGCGGCGGTCAACCGCTACCAGCGTGTGGTGCAGGATTTCCAGACGACCAACCATGTGCCCGAAGCACTTGAACGCCTTGTGGAGGTGTATCTTGACCTCGGGCTGCTGGAACAGGCGCGCAAGACGGGTGCGGTGCTGGCCTATAACTACCCCGACAGCAAATGGTATCACGACGCCTATGACCATCTGCGTGACCATCACCTCATCAAGGGCGTCCCCCCCCGCGCCAGCAAGCAGGGACGCAACGCATTTTCGCGGGCATGGCATTCGATCTTCTAGGGCAGATCCTGTTTGAATGCGTGCATTCAAACAGGTGAAGATGCTCGTAAAAACCATAAACCGGAGCATTTTCACCGAACCGGTTTTCGGTGAAAATGCTCTAGGTCGCGCCCATTGTGCCTGACCTGATGATCGGATCATCCGCATGCTGACACATCTCTCGATTCGCGATGTCGTCCTGATCGAGAAGCTCGACCTGTCCTTTATCGCCGGGCTGACGGTGCTGACGGGGGAAACGGGGGCCGGGAAATCCATCCTCCTCGACAGTCTCGGCCTCGCGCTGGGCGAACGTGCCAGCGCGTCGCTGGTGCGCGCGGGCACGGAACAGGCCAGTGTCAGCGCCAGCTTTGAAATCGCAACCGACCATCCGGTGCATGCGCTGCTCGCGGAACAGGGCATCGCCATAGAGGAACCCGCAGAGCCGATCCTGCTGCGCCGCATCGTGACGGTGGACGGACGGTCGCGTGCCTATATCAATGACCAGCCGGTCGGCGTGACGCTGCTGCGCCGTGCGGCTTCGCTTCTGGTGGAAATCCAGGGACAGCATGAACAGATGGGGCTTGCGGATCAGGGCACCCATCTTGACCTGCTTGACGCCTTTGGCGTGCCCGGCGCCTTGCGCACGAACACCGCACGCGCCTATCGCGCCTGGATCGAGGCGACGGCGGCACTTGCCGCCGCGCGTGCGGAAATGGAAAGTGCAGCGCGGGAGGAAGACTGGCTGCGTCAGGCCGCCGACGACCTGTCCACCCTTGCCCCGATGGAGGATGAGGAGACACACCTTGCGGGCATGCGCCAGTCATTGCAACAGGGGGAGCGCCGGGCCGAAGCGATTGCCGCCGCCCTGAGTGATCTGTCCCCGCGCGAACGCCGCGGTGTCAGCCCCGCATCTGCCCTGCGCAACGCCAGCCGCGCGCTGCAACGCCTGCTGCCCACACCGACCGACCTCAACCCCGGCGCGATCGGGGCGGAGGAGCAGGCCGCGGCACAGGAGGCGCTCAATGCGCTCGAACGCGCGGAAGAGGCGCTTGCCGAAGCAGAAAGCCTGCTTTCACGCCTTGCCTCCGACGCGCAGGCTGATCCGCGCCTGCTGGAACAGACCGAGGAACGGTTATTTGCCCTGCGTGCCGAAGCGCGCAAGCACGGGGTTTCGGTGCCGGAGCTGCCCGGGCTGCTTGCCGCGTTCAACGAACGGCTTGGCGCACTGGATTCAGGCAATGCCCGCATCGAGGTGCTGGAGGCCGCGATGGCGGAAACCCGTGCGAAGTTCGAGGACACGGCGCAGAAACTGACGGCCGCGCGCGAAAAGGCCGCACGCCGTCTGGAAACGGCGGTGATGGCGGAACTGCGCCCGCTGCGTCTGGAACGCGCGCGTTTCATTGTCGAACTCCTGCCCCTCCCGCCCGAGGCATGGAACCTGCGCGGCAAGGAGCAGGCATCCTTCCTGATCGCCGCCAACCCCGGCCAGCCCCCTGGACCATTGGCCAAGGTGGCGTCGGGCGGTGAACTGTCACGCTTGATGCTGGCGCTCAAGGTCGTACTGGCGGGACGTTCGGCAATTCCCACGCTGGTGTTTGATGAGGTTGATTCAGGCGTGGGCGGGGCCACGGCATCGGCCATCGGGGAACGGCTGTATATGGTCGGGCGCGATGTGCAGGTGCTGGTTGTCACCCACAGCCCGCAGGTCGCGGCACGGGGGGATGCGCACCTGCGCATCAGCAAGAAGGTGGTGCGCGACCGGACCGAAACCCATGCAGCCCCCCTCGACAATACGGCACGGCTGGAGGAAATCGCCCGCATGCTCTCTGGTGACACGATCACACCCGCCGCGCGCGCCGCTGCCGACAGCCTTCTGAAAGGGGAATGACATGACGGAATCCGCCAAGGACCTGGCGCGGTCCTGTCAGGACATCCTTGCCCGCGCGGCGGGGCCGGACATGTCGGCATCGCAGGCGGCGAGCGAACTTGCGCTGCTGGCGGATGTGATCGCGCAACTGGATCGCGCCTATCATCAGGATGACGCACCGGTCGTGACCGATGCGGTGTATGATGCCTTGCGTCGGCGCAATAGCGAACTGGAACAGGCCCATCCGCGCGAACGCCGTGACGACAGCCCCGACACCCGCGTGGGCGCGGCACCTTCTGGCGCATTTCGCCGCCATCGACACCTGACGCCGATGCTGTCGCTGGACAATGTGTTCAGCCGGGAGGAATTCGAGGGCTTCATCAGCCGCGCCGCGCGCTTCCTCGGGCTTGACGATGCGCAGGCCACGCAGCTCGACTTCGTGGCCGAACCCAAGATCGACGGGCTGTCGATCAGCCTGACCTATGAAAATGGGCATTTCGTGCGCGGCACCACCCGTGGTGACGGGACCGAGGGGGAAGACGTTACCGCCAATCTGCGCACGCTGCGTAACCTGCCGCAGCAGTTGCACGGCCCCGCCCCCGACCTGATTGAAATCCGGGGTGAAGTGTTCCTGGCCAAATCCGACTTTCTGACGCTTAACGCGGCACAGGTTGCGGCGGGACAGAAACCCTTTGCCAACCCACGCAATGCCGCGGCCGGGTCGCTGCGCCAGCTTGACGCCGAAATCACGCGCCAGCGTCCCCTGTCGCTGTTTGCCTATGCCGTGGGATATTGCAGCGCCCCGGTGGCCGACACCCATGACCTGTATCTGCGACAGCTTGGGGAATGGGGATTCGCGGTCAGCCCGCTGTGTACGCGGGTCGCGAATGAGGCGGAGGCCGAAGCGTTCATGGAACGGATTGCGCGCGAACGCTCCGCCCTTGATTACGACATTGACGGTGTGGTGTACAAGATCAACGAACGCGCGCTTCAGGAACGCCTTGGCTTTGCCGGGCGGGCGCCGCGCTGGGCCGTGGCGTGGAAGTTTGCCGCTGAACAGGCCATTACACGCCTGACGAAGATCGATATCCAGGTGGGTCGTACCGGGGCACTGACGCCTGTTGCCATTCTGGAACCGGTGAACGTGGGCGGCGTGATTGTCACGCGCGCCAGCCTGCATAACGAAGATGAAATCGCCCGCAAGGATGTGCAGGAAGGCGACCTTGTGCGCATACAGCGCGCAGGCGACGTCATTCCGCAGGTTCTCGACGTCGTGCTGCCACGTGACCATTCCCCCCACCCGTTTGTCTTCCCCCATGTCTGCCCCGTCTGTCATGCCCATGCCGAACGCCCCGAAGGCGAGGTTGTATGGCGGTGCTCCGGCGGATTGACGTGCCCGGCGCAACTGGTGGAGCGGCTGATCCATTTCGTGTCGCGCGATGCCTTCGATATCGAAGGGCTGGGTGATCGTACGATTGCCGAATTCCACGCCGACGGGCTGCTGGGCACACCGGCCGACATCTTTCACCTGCCCGCGCATGAAGAAGCCATTGCGGTGCGTCCCGGATGGGGCACGCTGTCGGCGCGTAACCTGATGAATGCGATCGCGGCGCGGCGGACGATTTCACTGTCACGCTTTATCTACGCCCTGGGCATCCGTCGCATCGGCATCAACACGGCGCGACTTCTGGCGCGCCATTACGGGTCGTATGACAACTGGCACCAGCAAATGTTGCGCGCGACGACCGTGGGATCGGACGAACGGCTCGAACTGGGCAGCATCACCGGAATCGGCACTGCCATTGCCGACGAACTGGTGGCATTTTTCATCGAGGCACATAACCGCCAGACGCTTGAGGATCTGACACATGTGCTGGAGGCCATCACGGACGAGGAAATGCTTGCGGCGGGGGAACTGTCGGGCAAGGTCATCGTCTTTACCGGCACGCTGACGACCATGAGCAGACCCGAAGCCCGCGCCATTGCCGAACGCATGGGCGCGCGCGTCTCTGACAGTGTATCGCGCAAGACGGACATCGTCGTACTGGGCGAAAAGGCAGGGTCAAAGGCACGCAAGGCGGCGGAACTGAACCTGCATACCGTGGACGAGGCCGGGTGGCGCAGCCTTGCCGGGCTGCCTCAGCTCTCATGAATATCCTGTGAATATCCTGCGATCATGACCCCCCTCCCTGCCATCGACGGTCGCGACGCCCTGCTGATTGTCGATGTGCAGAATGATTTCCTGCCCGGCGGCACCCTGGCTGTGGCGCAGGGCGGGCGGATCATCCCGATCATCAACCGCCTGCAGGACCTGCCATTTGGTCGGATCGTGGCGACCCAGGACTGGCATCCACGCGGTCATGTCTCCTTCACGGCGGACAATCCCCCCGCCCCCGACCGGTGGCCCGAACACTGCGTCGCCGCAACATGGGGGGCTTCCTTTCCCGATACGCTGGCGCAGGCACATATCGGACTGGTGCTGCGCAAGGGCATGCAGCGCGACATCGACAGCTATTCCGCGTTCCGCGACAACGAAGGCGGGCATGAAAGCGGACTTGCGCCCTGGCTTGCGGCCTGTGGCATCCGGCGTGTTTTTGTCTGTGGCATCGCGCTGGAATACTGCGTGCGGGCCAGCGCCCTGGACGCAGTGACGGACGGGTTCGACACTTTTGTACTCGACGATGCGTGCGCCGCGATCAATGATGACAGGCGTGATGTCCATCGTGCCCTGCGTGACGGGGGGATCGGCATCATCACCACGCGCGATCTGCTGGAGGGCAACGAAACTTCATAACTCAAAGACGACACGACGCCCACGCCAGAGGGAGGCATGGGCATCATGACCGGGGGAGAATACACAAAGATGGATGTTACAGGACCGCGGGGGCGGTTACTGGCTTCACGACGCGCCATGCTCGGCCTTGCGGGGATGGCGGCGGGATCGACCCTGCTGCCCTTGCGCGCGGGACGGGCGGATACGGGGCGGGTGCCACGCCCGTCAATCGCACCAGCGGACGCACTGATTGCCTTTGGCCATACCGGCCCGATCACCGATGGGGGATGGAGCATGGTGCATAACCGTGGCGTGCAGGCCGTGCGGCAGGCATTCCCGGGAATCCGCACCGTTTATGTCGAAAGCGTCCCTTATTCCGCCGATGCGACGCGCATCTTTCGCCAGTTCGTGGCGGAAGGGGCGAACATGGTGTTCGCAACATCGGAATATGGTGATTTCATCAAGGACGTATCCGAGCGCGCACCTGACGTCGCCTTCATGGAATGCGATGGCAATTCCCTGACATCCAACCTTGGCTGGTATTATGTCAGCCATTGGTACGCCAGCTATATCATCGGGATTGCCGCCGGCCTGCTGTCGAAAACCGGCAGGATCGGATTCCTGGGCGCGTTTCCCATCCCCTCGGTCTATGCCAGCGCGAATGCGACGCTGCTGGGCGCGCAATCGGTCAACCCGGCCATCACGTTGCAGGGCATCACCATCAATGCATGGTTCGACCCGCAGGCCGCGACACAGGCGGCCACCGCACTGGTGGATAATGGGTGCGATTTCCTGTGCGGGATCATGGACGAACCGGCCTATCTGCGTGTCGCGGTGGCACGCGGTGTCAGGGCGGCGATGTGGAATACGGGGATGCTGCAATACGGACCGGACGCCTATGTCAGTTCGGTGATGCTGGATTTCAACCAGTTCTATGTCGCGCAGGTGCGCGCCCTGCTGGAGGGGGGATGGCACCCTTCCGCCGCGTTCCTCACACTGGGCCATGGGGTGGATCGCGACAGGTGGGGCCCCACGGTGCCAGAGGCGGTCGCGCGACAGGCCGATGACATGCGCACACGCATGCTGGCGGGATATAACCCGTTTCGTGGCCCGATCCATGACAATCACGGGCGGCTGCGTGTGCCGGCGGGCGTGACACTGGATGATGAGCAGATCTATCACTGTGACTGGGCCGTGGCGGGGGTGTCGGGTCTTGGTTGACGTTTCCACGCGCCCGCCCCTTGCGCCGGGCACACCGCCGATCCTGCAACTGCGTGGCATCGGGAAGTTCTTTCCCGGCGTCATCGCCAACAGGGATGTGGATCTGGCGGTCTGGCCGGGAGAAATCCATGCCCTGCTGGGTGAAAATGGCGCGGGCAAATCAACCCTGATGAATGTCGTGACCGGCATTTACCAGCCAGAGGAAGGCGACATCCTGCTTGATGGCTACGGGCAGGTATTCAATTCCCCCCAGGAGGCGATCCGTGCGGGAATTGGCATGGTCCACCAGCATTTCAAGCTGGTACAGGCCTTCACCGTGGCGGAGAATATCCACCTTGGCTGGGACGAAGCGCCGCGCCTTGTCTCCGCCCGCGCGATGGAGGAACGCACGCGCGCCATCGCCGAACAGTTCGGGTTTCCCGTACGCCCCGATGCGCGCGTCAGCGACCTGTCCGCCGGGGAACAGCAACGCGTGGAAATCCTGCGCGTACTGTCGCGCCGGGCGCGCCTGCTGATCATGGACGAACCGACCGCCGTGCTGGGGCCGGAGGAAACGCGCGAACTGTTCCGTGCGCTGCGTGCCTTTCGCGCGCAGGGGAATGCCGTCATCATCATCAGCCATAAGCTGGATGAAGTGATGGAAATTTCCGACCGCGTCACCATCCTGCGTGGCGGGCGCAGAATTGGCACGTTCGATACTGCCGCCTGCACCCCCGCCATGCTGGCGACCACCATGGTCGGGCGTGACATCATACGTCAGAACATGCGCACACGCCCCCCGGGCGCCCGGCCGGTCAGCGCCAGTCCCATCATGGGCCTGCGCAATGTCACGATACGCGATGCACGCGGTGTCGAAAGCCTGCGTGACGTGTCGCTGGACCTGCATGGGGGTGAAATCCTGGGTATCGCCGGGGTTGCGGGCAATGGGCAGCGCGAGTTGGCCGGGGTGCTGACGGGACTTCTGAAACCCGCCGTGGGACATGTCCTGCTGGATGGGACGGAGATGGAGCGCATCGACCCGGCCATCTTTGCCCATGCAGGGGTGGGCCATATTCCCGAAGACCGGTTGCGCAGCGCGCTGGCCCCTTCCCTGTCAATCACGGACAACATGGCGCTGCGCGAATATGCGACACCCCCGGTCGGGCGGCGCGGGCTGTATGACAGTACGGCCGCCGCCATGCTGGCGCGCGGGATTGCACAGGTCGCGCATGTCACCATCCCGGACTTTGCCATGCCGGTGCGCAACCTGTCGGGCGGTAACCAGCAACGCCTGGTCGCACGACGCGAAATCCGCATCGCCCACAGGGTGCTTGTCGCGGCCTATCCCGCGCGCGGGCTGGATATCGGCGCAATCGCCACCATGCTGTCCTACCTGACGGAACTGCGCGATCAGGGCGTGGGCGTGGTCTTCATTTCCGAAGACCTGGAAGACCTCCTCAACGTCTCGGACCGGATCGGGGTGATGTTCCATGGGCGCATGATGGCAGTGCTCGATGCCGCAGAAGCGGACATGGCGACGATCGGCCTGTTGATGGGGGGACGCGACCCGTCCAGCCTGCCAATGGGGAGGGACGGATCATGACCGCGCAGAACCGTTTCCAGCGCCTGCCCGTTGTCCCCGCCATGCGCCTGATGCTGTGGCGTGTGGGGGCGATCGTGTGCGCCCTGCTGATGACGGCGGGTATCCTTGCCCTGTCGGGATACAGTCCTGTCGATCTGGCGTTGCTGGTGATGCGTTCCACCATCGGTTCGCGCTTCGGGATGGAGGATCTGGCCCTGTTCATGTCACCGCTGCTGCTGACGGGGGCGGCGGTGACGGTATGCAGCCGTATCGGCCTGTGGAATATCGGCGCGGAGGGACAGTTCTATGCCGGGGCCATCGGCGCGGCGGCGGTTGGCCTGTTCATCCCGGCCCCAGCCATTGTGGTCCTGCCGCTGATGGCGATTGCCGGGATCGTGGCGGGGATGGGATGGATCGCAGTGCCAACCCTTGCGCGTGCCTATGCCGGGGTGAACGAGATCATCACCACGCTTTTGCTGAATTTCGTCGCGTCCCTGCTGACCTATTACCTGACGACCGGACCATGGCGTGACCGGGTGACGGGCGCGCAGGTCTCAAGCGCGCGCCTGCCGGTTTCCATCCCCGATATCTGGGGTGTGGTGCATTGGGGGTTCCCGCTCGGGCTGGGGATCGTTACGATACTGGCATGGATCATGGCGCACACGCGCTGGGGATATGAAATCCGCATCGGCGGCGCAAACCCCGATGCCGCGCGTTATGCCGGGATCGCGGTGCGCGCACGCATCATCGCGGTCATGCTGCTGTCAGGCGGCCTTGCCGGATTGGCTGGCATGTTCGAACTTGCCGGGACGGTTCACCGGCTCCAGGGGGGGATGGCCAACAATTTCGGCTATCTGGGGATCGTGGTCGCCGTGCTGGCGCGCGGGTCGTGCCTGAATGTCATTCCTGCCGCCCTGCTGATGGCGTTCATCCTGGATGCCGGGATCGTGCTGCAGACGCAGCAGCTGACGGCATCGGTGGTGCTGGCGATCACGGGACTGATGCTGTTCATGATCGCGCTGGCGGACGAACTGGCCCATTACCGGCCCGTCGCCAGCCTTGCAAAGGAAACCGGGCCATGATCGCATTGCTGGGTGGTATGCTGGCGACGGCAGTACTGGCGGGGGGTGTCCTGACACTGGCCGCGTTGGGCGAGGTCATGGCCGAACGCGTGGGTGTCACCAATCTCGGGGTTGAAGGGCTGATGGCTCTGGGCGCGGTTGTTGCGATCATGGCGGTCGGCAGTACGCACAATCCGTGGGCCGGGCTGCTGGCGGCGGGGCTGACCGGGGCGGTTGGCGGCATGGTGTTTGCGTTTGGCGCGGTCATCATGCGGGCGAACCAGGTGCTGTGCGGGCTGGCGGTCACGTTCATGGGACAGGGCCTGTCCACCGCGCTGGGACATGATTACGCGGGCCAGCCATCGGCCACTATGTTCGGCCATGTGGCCATACCCGTGCTGTCGAACATCCCGGTCATCGGGCCGGCATTGTTCGGGCAGAACATCCTGGTCATCCCGATTTATGTCATGCTGCCACTGCTGGTGCATTTCGTGATGTTCCGCACACGCCATGGCCTGAACATGCGTGCCGTGGGGGAAAATCCCGCCGCGGCGGATGCAGCGGGCATCCCGGTGATGGCCATGCGCTTTGGCTATGTCACGCTGGGCGGGGCGATGGCGGGAATGGCGGGTGGGTATCTGACGTTGACCTATGTTCCGGTATGGTCCGAAGGCATGGTCGCGGGGCGCGGCTGGATCGCGCTGGCGCTGGTGATCTTTGCCGGGTATCGCCCCATCATGGTGGCATGCGCCGCGTTGCTGTTCGGGTTGATTACCGCGCTGGCCTTTGTGGGGCAGGCACGTAACTGGCCCATAGACCCGGCATTCCTGAACATGCTGCCCTATCTTGGGACGGTGGCGTTCATCATCGTGCCGGTCGTGGTCTGGCACCGCATGCGCCGCATCATGGCAGCCCCCGCCGCACTGGCGCAGCCTTATTACCGCGACGTACGATAAGGGGGCGACCCGAAATCATCCGGCCCTGGCAAAGGTTTTTTCAATCTGGTGATGGCGCGCGCCCTGCACGCCCATCATGGCGGCCCGTTATGATGCAGCAGGTCCATCGAAATGGCGCGCGCATACGCCGCCGAACCCAGCGTATCGGGAAACCGGCCAAGCAGCTTCATTTCGTCAATATATTGCGCAAGCTGTACACGCAGTTCAGCCCCCGTGGGGCAGATCCCCAGCACTTCATGACGCATCATCGCCATGATCCCTGCCTGCGCCATGCCATCAATGCGCCCATCAAGCAGGCCGGCCGTTTCAGGGATATGGGTTTTCAGCCATCGCGCGGCATCCTGCAATGCGACCACAAGGGCCGCCGCCGCGGCGGGTGAGTGTTCCAGCATCGCGTGTCCCACCCCCAGCGCAAGATTCGTGCGTTGCGCATAAAGCCCGTTCACACTGTTGACGAGTTCCCCCAGACCAAGCGACGGATCATTGAGCAGACGCCATGCCAGCGGATCATGTACCGCCACGGCATCGACATCCCCGCCACGGATCGCCCCGTCCATGTCCTGCGGTGAGACGACACGCCATATCGGCCCGGTGTCGGGGTTCATCCCCTTGCGCCGCAGCACGACGGAAAAGAACAGCCGGTCCGCCATATCTGGATTGGTAATGGCGATACGCCGACCGACCATATCCTCCACCCGCGTCAATTTCAGGCGACGGCGCACCAGCAGACGGAACGTCCCGGCCTGCAACCCCATGACCAGCCGTGCCTGCACCTCCCCCTCATGCAGTTTGTCCAGCCACGACAGCACAGGGGCCACCGCCACGCTGCTGCGCCCGGCCTGCAGGTCCCCAATCGCATCACGCCCCGTGACGCCCCCCTCCGTCAGACGCACATCCAGAAGATAACGTTCAAAAAATCCCTGCCGCTGCGCCACATTGAACAGGATGGAAATCGGCGCGGATGGCCAGGACAGGTCGATCTGGTGTGCCTGCCCATCAAGGACATCGCCCACATGCAGCCGCCCGGCGCGCCGACGCTGGGCGCGCCATTCCCACAGCCCCACCCCGGCAAGGACGCTCGCCCCGCCAAGGCCGGCCATGACCCTGCGACGCGGTATCACCGCCATGACTGCATTGGCACACCCATGTGACCCGCCATGTGATCCGCTCCTTTCCCATGATTTAACGCCATATCTACAGGATGTTATGGCACAGCCCGCCGATTTTGGGCATATGGCAAAAAAAGTGGAAAAAGGGGGTTTACGACCCCCAGCCACTGTGGCTATAAGCTGCTCACGCTGTTCCCGAATAGCTCAGTTGGTAGAGCAAGCGACTGTTAATCGCTGGGTCGTAGGTTCGAGTCCTACTTCGGGAGCCACGTTTCCTTATAATTCAGAAATATTGCCGCCATTCCATAAATATGGAATGCCTGTGAGCGCATGCGCCTGCTGAATGAGCGTCCAGCTTTGACGCACATCATTCATCCGCGCGCCTCCCCTCCCCCCTCTCTATTTCCGATCCCTGCTGTTGGGGTATGCAACCTCGTCCTGCATGCGGCGTTTGCCCAGGATACGATGCATGCCACCGACAGCCGTTACCACTCCGATATTCGGCTCCGATACCACATATGGCACCGGTCACGGCATCGCCGCCGCCAGTGCTGCGCCGGATGCGGATGGGATGCATTTCCGGTATGGAAAATGGTCAGGAATATGTTCCTACAATAAATAGTTTCCATGCTTCCGACACGTTTGACATATTAACGCCATATTCATAATCGACCTTACGTCTTGAAATAACAAGGCTTCGTCCTTCATGGGCAAGATCGAAAAAACGCCTATGTGATCATGCACTAATCGAACCTGACCAGAACGGATCGCCTTTATGTTTCCTAAACCGGCACGTAATCCCCGGTGACATGCGCCCGATGTCTGACAAGGGTGCGGCCACGGGGCAAGGGAATAACTGAAATGTCCGCGACAGGTCCGCATCGGCTGCGAAAATCACAGCAGGTTTCCACCAATGTAGGGGTCGTGATCGTCGATGATGACAATGCGATCGTTGTCTTCAACGATATGGCCGAACATATGTCCGGGCATGCACGCGATGATGTCATGGGCCGCCACAGCAGCACCGTCCTGCCCATGGAAATCCAGACACCCCTTTCACAGTCGGGCGAAAAAGCAACCCAGCCCTTGCGCGGCGGCCTCCATACCCTGAGCATTACACGGCGCGACGGCACATGTTTCAATGCGGAGCTGGAAGTTTCATCACTTCAGATGCAAGGACGCCGCCTGCATGTCATTACGCTGCGTGATGTCTCCCCGGCGGAGGGGCGTGTCCTGGGGGACGGGATCTGCGCGACCATCGTTCATGAAACCGATCGCGGCATCCTCGTTTTGGATGGGCAGAGCCGGATCATGCATGCCAACCCTGCCTTTGGCATCTTGTGCGGATATTCCGAAGATGAAGTCGCGGGAAACGATTTTTCCATTCTGTTTTCCGGTCATGGCCGTGACATCCGCACCCTGCAGCAATTCCGTCAACAGGTGGGCGAAGGCAACAGCTTTGAAATAGACATTCAGGCGCGACGCCGCGATGGCACCAACATCTGGCTGCGCGCCGCCGCGACCCCTGTGCATGACGACCATGGTGCGCTGGAACAGACCATAATCATCCTCAGTGACGTCAGTCGCGACCGCGACCTGCGCTATCTGCAGCAGGACGTGGTGGAAGCCCTGGCGAGTGGGCTGTCACTGCGTGAAGTCATGGATTTCATATGCCGCCGCATTGAACGCATCGTCCCCGATGTGCAGGCGCTGGTGATGATGACCGAGGATGGCCAGGTCATGCACCCTATCGGCCGCGCCTCCCTGCCCAAGGCGGTGGTGGCGCAATATGACGGCGCGCGGATCGGCCCCGCCGCCGGGTCGTGCGGCACGGCAATCCACCGGCATGAGGAGGTGATCGTGCCGGATATCGCCACATCCCCCCTGTGGGCGGGGCTGGCGGATGTGCCACTTGACCATGGGCTGCGCGCCTGCTGGGCGCGGCCCATCATCCTGCGCGACGGACAGGTGGCCGGTGCGTTCACACTTTTCTCCCCCACACCAGGCCATCCCAGCACCTGGTGCCGTCGCGTTGTCGGGGCATGTGTGCATCTGTGCATGCTGGCGATCGTGCAGGAACATGCCCGACAGTCCATCGACCGGCTGGCGCATTATGATGGCCTGACGGGGCTGCCGAACCGTGCATGGCTGCGGCATTACTGCACACAGGCGCGGCAGCATTCCCTTGCACGCGTCATTATGGTCCTTAACCTGGACCGTTTCCAGAAAATCAACGAAGCAATGGGCCATGCGGCGGGCGACACATTGTTGATGGAGGTGGCGCGCCGCCTGCGCCATGCCCTGCTGCCTGATGACATCCTGACGCGCACCGATGGCGACGAATTCGTCATTGTCACGGAAACCGCCCCGCAACAGGCCGCCGTACAGGCGGAACGGCTGCTGCGGATACTTGATGCCCCCCTTATGATCGAGCAGGTCGAGCTTCGTCCCAGCGCCAGTATCGGCATCAGCATCAGCGATGGCACCGACCCATCGGACGAGATGAAGACGGTGATGAAGCACGCCTATTCCGCCCTGTCACAGGCCAAGGAAGCAGGGCGCAACTGCTATCGTTTCTTCAGCCCCGAAATGAATCGCGCGGCGGAGGACCGCATCACCCTTGCCGCGGCACTGCGTCGTGCCATCCGGGAAGACCGCTTGAGCCTTGTCTATCAGCCACAGGTCATGACCGGCAGCCGACACCTGCATGGGGTGGAGGCGCTGGCGCGCTGGATCGACCCGGAACTTGGCTTCATCTCTCCCGGGCGCTTCATCCCGCTGGCGGAGGAAACGGGACAGATCGAGATCCTGGGCGAATGGTCATTGCGTACGGCATGTCGGCAGATGACATCGTGGATGATGCACGGCATCGACATCCCCATCGTATCCGTCAACCTGTCGGCCATCCATTTCCGCGACCGCAACCTGCCTGATACCATCGCGCGCATCATGCATGAAACCGGGATGCCACCGGAACGGCTGACGATAGAGTTGACCGAAAGCACCATGATCGACAATTTCGAACAGACGGTCGAAATCGTCACCGCCATCCGCAAACTGGGCTGTGGTGTATCAATGGATGATTTCGGCACCGGTTTTTCCAGCCTGTCGAACCTTGCCAGCCTGCCCGTCAGCGAAGTCAAGATTGATCAGAGCTTCATGAAAGGGTTCGAAGAACCCGCGGGCAAGGTCTATTCAGTGGTGCGCGCCATCGTGCGCATCGGGCAAAGCCTGGGCATGACCGTGGTGGCGGAAGGTGTCGAAACGCAGGCCCAATACCAGCTCCTCCGGGCGATGCAGTGCGATGTCATACAGGGCTATCTCTTTTCGCGCCCGCTCTCCCCCACTGACCTTGCACAATGGTGCATCACCGCCACCCCACGGAACGCGCAGGCGGTGACATGCATGAACGTTCCCCCCGCCCCACGACAGGCCAAGGCCGCACAGGCATGAAGCAGCATAAGGTCATGCTGGGCGAACGCGTTCTGTATCAGGCGGCCCAGCTTTCACATGCCCAACGCTTTGCCGCCGCGCGCCGGGCCGAAGGACTGGATTGCCACGTCGTGCCCGATACCACGACACGCACAAAGCGCGTACGGATCAACGCGCTGACGGGAAAGCCATATTCCGGCCGGATGCCTGAAGGATAATTTCCTTACAAAAAAGAATAAGACAGAACTGAATATCGAATATAACCCGACCAACCCGGTACGCGTTGTGTCACCAACCCACGCTGGGGCCGCAAGCCCTCAGCCATGGCTGGAACGACAATAGAGCGCAACCATGTCAGACGCGTCCTGCGAACACCCCGTCTTTAACATCATGGAAACCGGCATCCCACAATGGGTGCATGTCAGCCTGTCCCGCCAATATGCGCATATCCTTGACGAACCGGTGCCGGCGGAACTGCTGGCCCTGCTTATGCCCGAAGGACAGTTGGCAACAGATGCGCCCACCCTCGCCGACACATCCCCCCATGAAATGGCTGCCAACATCCATGCCTGCGCGGTAGTATGAAGCATCACCGGCCACCCCATGGACGGCTGAACCAAACCTGTTGATAAAATAATAAAAATTTTAGGCCCCCTCCGCCCCGAAATAACGGCGGGCAATGTGGGTTTAAAGAAACCTCCGGAAACTTGCTGGTTTTACAACATGTTTCGCAGGCAACCCGTACAGGCAGCCACCAGGTTCGCCATCATCCAGGCGACACCATAATCACGCCCCGGCGGACGACCTTCCATATGACGCGCACCTTCTATCGCCATTGCACGGCAGACCGTGTAAAACCACGTCATCACCCAGATGGAAGATCCATATGCCGACTGTTCGCTGGAATATTGCTGTTTCACCAGATGTGGATCCATCCATCCGCAGACATCACACCATCAGCCACGAAAGTCGTAATACCCCCAGCCTGCATCTGAAAGACTGGACCCTTGCGCAATGACCGACATCTGCAAGGTTCTGATGATCTTTCCCCTTTTCAATGCAGGATCATTCTGGAATTACAAGGAAGCCTGTGATCTGACCGGTGCGCGTTATCCGGCCGCGCCGCTTGGCCTGATTACGGTTGCGGCCCTGCTACCCAAAGAATGGGATGTCAGGCTGGTCAATCGCAATACCGAAGACCTGAGCGATGAGGACTTCCGCTGGGCCGACATGGTGATGACCGGCGGGATGCTGCCACAGCGTAATGACACGCAGCATATCATCGACCTCTGCCGCGCCAGCAACAAGCCGGTGGTCGTTGGCGGGCCCGATGTCACATCCAGTCCAGCCCTGTATGGCAATGCGAATTTCCAGGTCCTGGGCGAGGCCGAGGAAATCATGGGCGATTTCATCGCGGCATGGCGCCGCGGCGCGCGGGAGGGCACTTTTCAGGCCCCCATGGGCAAGACCGACGTCACCAAAAGCCCGCTTCCCCGCTTTGACCTGCTGAAACTGGACCAGTATCTTCATGTCGGGGTCCAGTTTTCACGCGGGTGCCCGTTCAGTTGCGAATTCTGCGATATCATCGAACTGTATGGCCGCGTGCCGCGCACCAAGACGAATGCGCAGGTCATGGCCGAACTCGATGCGCTGTATAACCTTGGCTATCGCGGCCATGTGGATTTTGTCGATGACAACCTGATCGGCAACAAAAAGGCGCTCAAGAAGTTCCTGCCGGACCTGAAACGCTGGCAGGCCGAAAGGAAATTCCCGTTCGAGTTCTCGACTGAAGCCTCAATCAACCTTGCCGATGACCCAGACCTTCTGCATAGCCTGTCGGATACGAATTTTTTTGCGATCTTCGTCGGGATCGAAAGCCCGGATACCGATACGCTTGTCATGACGCAGAAAAAGCAGAATACAAGGCGCAGCCTGCAACAGAGCATCGAGACAATCCACAGGGCCGGTATTTTCGTGAATGCGGGGTTCATCGTCGGCTTTGACAGCGAAAAGAGCAGCGTCGCCGCCGGCATGATCGCATGTATCGAGGATACGGCAATCCCGGTCTGCATGGTCGGGCTGCTTTATGCCCTGCCCACGACGCAACTGACACGCCGCCTGCTGGCCGAAGGACGCCTTTTCCCTGCCGATGACCAGACGCAGTCGGGGGACCAGTGTACGGCGGGCCTGAATTTCGAAACGAAACGGCCACGTCGGGATGTGCTCAATGATTACCGGACGGTGCTTAAGGCGATCTATGACCCGGTGGCCTATTTCGGCCGGGTGCGCCGCCTGGGCCGGATGCTGAAGCGGGAGCGCGCACACCGGATGATCAAGGGCGACCTGCGCAGTTTCGCCCGCCTGATACTGCGCATACACCGCGCAGGCCCCGGCACGGCCGGACAGTTCTGGCGCATGCTGATCGACTGTGCCCTGCATAATCCCAAGGCCGTGCCCTATGTTATCATGACAAGCGCCCTCTATCTCCATCTCGGCCCGTTCTCACGGCAGGTCATCGCAGAAATCGATCGTGAAATCGCAAATGTCGATCAGGGGCGATGGCACGCCCCCGTGCCGCAGAAATCACCAGCCCCCATGCCCGTATCCATACCAGCCTGAACCTGCGGGAATCACAAAGGCGGCCTGCCAAGGCGGGGCCGTCAACCTGCTGAAGCCATAAAGGTCTTTGTGAAGGTTGCACCGAATGTCGATCGGGCCATCATGCAGTGCTGCATGGCGGGAGAGTGACAAACATGGCCGATACACTGCGGCCCAACATCGCAGGAACCAGAATGGTGGACCTCACTTTCAGGCAGGTTGATGTCTTTGCCGCCGAACCCTTCAGGGGAAATCCCCTCGCCGTGATTGCCGGAGCGGATGGGCTGTCTGATGAACAGATGGCGCAGATCGCAAACTGGACCAATCTTAGTGAGACGACCTTCCTCCTTGATCCGGTACACCCGGATGCCGATTATCGTGTGCGTATCTTCACCCCGCACGCCGAACTTCCCTTTGCTGGACATCCGACACTTGGCACCGCGCATGTCTGGCGTTCTTTGGGCGGCGTTTCAAAAACCGGCCTGATCGTACAGGAATGCGGTGCGGGCCTTGTCCCGGTAAGACTGCACGAAGACCGTCTGGCCTTTGCCGCCCCGCCGCGGCGCCGTGCCGGCCCCGTCGATCATGCCGACCTGATGCCTGCACTCCTTGCCCTGCGCCTTGCCCCTGCGGATATTCTGGATGCCCAATGGGCGGATAATGGCCCGGGATGGGTGGTGCTGCGATTGCGCAGTTGCGCCGATGTGCTGGCCCTTCGACCGGATTGGCAGGCACTGAAGGGACAGATGATCGGGGTGGTTGGGGCATGTGACACAACGGACGATGCCCAGTTCGAAGTCCGTGCCTTTGCCGGGATCGGACAGGGGTGGGAAGACCCCGTTACGGGAAGCCTGAATGCCGCGATCGCCCAATGGCTGATCGAAAGCGGAACCGCACCCCCACAATATGTCACCCGCCAGGGCACCGCCCTGGGCCGGGCGGGCCGCGTCTTTGTGCATGAGGTTGATGGGACGATCTGGATCGGGGGAAATGTCGTCACCCGCATTGCGGGCACTATTGCCATATGAATATTGTTTGTGGCCGGAAATCCCACGATCACCTGGAATCAACCCATTGATAATGGAATAAAAAATCCACAGGCGATGTCTTTCGCACCTTTGGGGAGAATCCCCAACACTCGCTTCATAATGGATCATGCTGCAAAGGGACTACGTTCAGCCCATGCACCCGCATGATCGGGGAATTTCACGGCCAGAACATTGAAAAATGGCGCGCCCAGTTGGACATAATTGCCGCCACTCATCCGAGGAAAGCCATGACCGACCTGTTCTCCACCTTCGATCTTGCCGGCACGACGCTGGCCAACCGCATCGTGATGGCGCCTATGACCCGCTCCCGCGCGCCCAATGACATCGCAACCGACACGATCGCTCTCTACTATGCACAGCGCGCAACGGCAGGGCTGATCGTCAGCGAAGGCACACCAATCTCGCGCGAGGGGCAGGGCTATCTGTTTAATCCGGGAATCTTCACGCCAGAACAGATAGCCGGATGGCGACTGACCACCCAGTCCGTCCATTCGTTAGGTGGCCGGATATTCGCGCAGCTCTGGCATGTTGGCCGCGTCTCCCATCCGTCAATCCAGACCGATGGCGCGACACCCGTCAGCGCGAGTTCGTTAATCGCGAAGGGCGCGACGGCGTTCGGCTATGACGAGGATGGCAAGCCAGGCTTCGTGGCAACCCCGGCGCCCCGTCAGCTCGCTACCGGAGAAGTATCGCGTATCGTCGGGGATTTCGCCACCGCTGCCGCCAATGCGATCGACGCGGGCTTCGATGGTGTCGAGATCCATGGCGCCAACGGCTACCTGCTTGAGCAATTCCTCAACCCAACCGTCAACGATCGAACCGATCGCTATTCTGCCGACACGCTGGAAAATCGGCTGCGCTTCGTTCTCGAAGTGGTTGATGCCGTAATCGCGCGCATCGGCGCCCAGCGTACGGGAATTCGTCTGTCCCCTTTCGGCAAGCTGTTTGACATGGCACATTACGATGCGATCGAGGAAACCTATGCTGCGCTGATGGCGGCTTTAGGTCGGCGTCGGATCGCTTACGTTCACATCATGGACCAGACCGGCTTTTTCTATGACGAGGGATCGACGGTCCCGGTATCGGATCGAATCCACGCCCTGATGCGTCAAGCCCGCCCGCATTTGTCGACGACGGCACTGATCCTGGCCGGGGGCATGACGCGGGAACGTGCCGAAACCCTGATCGCGGATGGTACTATCGACCTGGCGGCCTTCGGGCAGCCTTTTATTTCGAACCCGGATCTGGTGGCACGACTGCAGAATGGTTGGCCACTGGCGACACCCGATCGTGCAACGTACTATGGCGGCGATACGAAGGGGTTTGTCGATTATCCTGCTTTCGAAGACCAATGAGACAAAGAATGATCGGGTTAATCCCCGATCATTCCTTTACAGACCCGATCTCAAGAGCAATCGCCCTGATTGTTTCAGATAGCTTGTGCCCGGCCGCTGTCATTCAAATAAAAACTGTGAATGGCTTTTTTTGGGTAACCTCGAACCAATAGCCGCCCCCTCCTGAACTGCCTGTCCGTTTAAGGAGCGTGGAACAGACAGGCGGCATTCGCCTTCAAGACTTTCGCCACCTCTTGCAGAGCAGACATCGCAAGGTTGGATTTGTGTGGCCGCTTTAGGCCGGGAGCAGACTGGCCGCTTTTGGATAGATATTTGGAATAGCTGAGATCATGTTAAAATGCGGTTTGAATAGGTGCTGATTGCCCGGTGTTCGATGTACCATATCCGACGGTATTGTACACTACTTCCTGGACTGCTTTTTGCACTCAGCCGCCTCGAAACGTTTGCGGTGGTCTGTAATGCTCTGATGCGAAAGCTGACCACCTTCAACCGGCTTCCTGATTTTTGCACCGTCCAAGAAAGCATAGGTTTTGTCTGTTAAGTATCGACTCTTCTTCAGTTTCGCGCCGCCCGCTTCGAACGTAATCTGGAACGCATCGAGCAATGCGTGGATGTCCGAACGGAGCAGGATCCCATTCTCGGAGGCATTTAAATCGGCACCATCGATTGTTCTGACGTGTGCAGCCTGAAGTGCAGCCGCAGTCTTGCAGCCTGTGATGGCACATCTACCACCATAGTTTCTACGAATTCGCTCTGAGAACTCGGTCTGGCCAGGTCTTCGCGATATTTCGGCTTGGTGTTTAGTACGTTCGACCTCGTCTTCGGCGTCCCGCTCGTAAGTGTTACTACCCAACATCCTGTATCCGACGACCTCATCTCCCATTGAGTTAAAAGTCCAACCAGTGATCTGGCTCTCGGCCTTTTTGACGGGGGTAGAGAATTTCACTCCCTCACTCAAAACGTTTTTGAGTTTATTCACGAGGGCTTCGTCATTTTTATTTTGGAACGAGGATGTCACGCTGATCTGGATAGGGTTCTGCCCAACGACAGCAACCAGATCAGCTTTGACGAGCATTCCGACTAGGTGAGAGCTTTCAGGGAACGACAGTGGGCCGCCCAGATGACGACTAGCCCTTTCGTTTTCACGGAGCTGCTGGAAAACTTGCGTGAACCATCTCATCTCAACACGAGCCAACTGATTTCCTCGCTCATTAATTCGAATCGCCAAGCATCGCTCAGCTGGCACGCCGATGTTTATCATCCAGCCGTTATGCAGCAAGCGTAACCTATCTGCTTCTTATGTGGTATGGTTTGCGCTCCCCCATACCACAGCGTGATGCCCGCTTTAGAAAGCTTCGACAGAGCGGAGGAATGACCGGTTCGGGGTGCATAGTGGTCTCAGGCACCATGCCTGTGAATGGCTGCATCTTTCTCCCTCATGTCCGTCAACGGACCTTCCTCTCCCCCCCAATCATGACCCTTCAAACATATCAACCGGGCGTAACAGCAGCATTTGCACGAGATATTGCGAAAGCCGCGGTTCAAGCCCATCGGAGGAAAAAATCCCGGCGATGTAACCGTCTGGACGCACGAGCACCCACTGACCGGGGTCGATCCCGTATGCCTCGGCAATATGGCCATTATCGTCGACGAGTTCCTGCCCCGCGCCGACGGTGACGATACGGATCCCTGCGATGCCCGACGGGCGGTCACGTGGCTGATAGCCGAGCAAGGTCCAGTAAGGCCCTTTAAAAACCGTGAACAGCCGTGTCCGCTGCCCACCCTGTCCGCGACAGGGTGCATCGGGTGCGCGGTCGCCCGCCTGCACTTTGCCGCCCACCGAACCGGGTACGTTCAACGATGAACCGCGATAGCCGAGGTCGAGTTGCCGCGCCTCGCGATCACGCCGCATGATGCCCTGCTTTGCTTCACCGAGCAGTCGCGTCGAGAGACGCAGCATGTTCGACGCGACCGGCCGGCGCTCCGCCTCGTAGCTGTCGAGCAGCGCTTCTGGTGCACCCGCAAGCACGGAGGCCAGCTTCCAGCCGAAATTATAGGCGTCCTGAACGCTGGTATTGAGACCCTGAGCACCGGTTGGCGGGTGCACATGCGCGGCGTCCCCCGCGATAAAGACCCGCCCAACCCTGTAACGATCGGCCAGACGGGCACTCATTACATAGACCGAGGACCAGGACACGGAGCGGACGATAATGTCCCCTCTGCCAGTCCGGGCCCCGATGAGCGCAGTCAGCCCGGCCGGAGACAGATCGATCTCTCCATCCATGGCTACGGGGGCCTGAAGCTGGAACAGGTCCGTTCCCGCCAATGGACAGATCATCACCTGTGTCGCGGGCGTATCGAGCTGGAAACGATGCCAGGCGGACCGATCCAACCCTTCCAGCCGCACGTCGGCAACGATCGCACGCACACCCAGTGCTTCTCCCGGAAAATCAATCGCCAATGCATGACGCACGAAACTGCGGCCACCATCGGTTCCAACAAGGAAGCGGGCACGGATAACTTGCTCGCTGCCTTTCCCTTCGATCCTTGCCGTAACGCCATTGGCGTCCTGTTCAAACCCGGTCAGCCGTATCCCAAAGTGGGGATGATGGCCCAGTTCGGCAAGCCGCTCCCGCATGACGGCCTCGGTTGCGAACTGCGGCAGCATCAGCGGCGCAGCATAGGGCTCGGCTGCGGTCGGGAAGACGTCCGCTTCCGTCAGAAGCGACGTCGTATGGGTTCCATCAGGGCGATACTGACACAGTGGTGGATAGGGGCCGCCTGCTGCGGCCATACGGTCAACGAAGCCAAGATCTTCAAAAATCTCCATCGTCCGGGGCTGGATGCCCTTGCCGCGCGATCCGTTGAACGGCTGCGCGTTCTGCTCGATCAGTTGGAACGAAACCCCGCGTCGGGCGAGGTCGATGGCAAGTGTCAGGCCTGCGGCCCCCGCACCCGAGATCAGGACGTCTGTATCGAAAGACACTGGCAACTCCACGAATCAATGTGTATTATTCACGTATATGGCATTGATACCAAAGGCAACGATAAACGTGAATAATGCACACGATTCTGAAATCCTGTGCGGGCTGCATACCGCGATCATTGACCTTGTCGATGAAATCAACCGCCCCCGCCGTGACGATCGCCTGATCGAAGAAGCCGGAATTCCTCTGGATCGCGCCCTTTTCCCGCTTCTGGCACGGGTATGGCGTTACGGTCCTATCGGCGTTGTCGAGCTCGCGGACCGTACTGGGCGTGATCATACGACGATCAGCCGACAAATGAGCAAGCTTGAAGAACTGGATCTTATTGAGCGCAAGCCATCCATAACGGATAGGCGTGTTCGCGAAGCGACAGTGACTGGAAAGGGACAGGAAATGATCGACCTACTGAACGCGGCCCGTCAGAGACTGGCGGACCGCATTCTCGCCGATTGGACCGATGAAGACCTCGATCAGTTGAGGACACTTTTGCGGCGCTTTGCTGACGATCTGATGCGATGATAACTCCAGTGCAAATCTGTCATCAAAATCAAAGTCGCTTGCTTCTCTTGTAAAGCTGTATGTCGTCTTCAATTACGAAACAGACAGGCGATAAACGCTTTCATGTCGGACGTTCACTCGTATCGGATATTTTTCATAAAGCAGGCATCACCGCACACAGGATGCATCAGTTGATACTGAGTGCAGAATTCAGAACAAATAAAGAATAATGCGTTTTTATACCTTACAAAGGCATTATTGATGATCCGCGCTATCCTAAGCCTGCTTTGCGCCGTCTGCTGCACACGCGGGCACCAAGCCGGAGTCTTTGAAGGAACTGTCTTACAACGACAATACGATGTTCAACGAGGAGCTTAATGGAAAGGCGTTTCTCAATGGGCGATTGATCGTGCGCGTCGCGCGTGTTTCGACTACAGATCTGGAGCTATGAAATGGAGGACGCGTTTGTAGAGCGCGCCCGGCCGACACTCCAGTTGGCTTACATGCTGCTGCTCTATACCGTTCAGCGACCGAGCGACGTGCTGTCCATGGATGCGTCGCTGATTTCGGAACGCAATGGGCGCCTGTTCATTGCCCTGCGCCAGTCCAAGACGGGCACGCTGCTGGATGTTCCCATCCATGAAAGGCTGGCGAGTCGCATCCGTGAACGGATGCGACAGATCGAGCAGGAAACGCCAGGCAGGACCGGCAGGAGGGTCGGCCGGACAGGCAGCCCTGCCCCCCGACTGCTGGTGCCAAGCCCGACGGGCCGGCCCTGGGCCCGACGCAATTTCAGCCGTGCGTGGGACCAGGTCGTGCGACAGATGGCGTTCAGCACGGCGAAGCAGTTGTTCAAAGAGGGCCTGACGAAGGACGAAGTCCGCGCCCACCTTCAGGAAAATCATCGCCAGCGCCGTGACCTGCGCCGCACCGGGATCGTGCGCCTGGCCGAGGCGGGGGCCACGACACCCCAGATCGCCTCCATCAGCGGTCACGGCATCGACTACTGCCAGAGAATCATCGACACGTACCTGCCCCGACGCACCGAGGTCGCGATCGCTGGCATGCAACTGTGGGAGCGGCACCAGGACCGCAAGATCAGCAAGGTCGTCTCGATTGCAGCAACACGCGGACGTCTGGGATGACCCATGATGCATGTGCACACCATCTGCAAACCACATGCCAATCGTGCAAACTTTTTTTGAAGGCTAAGTCATTGAAAAATGGCGCGCCCTGTTGGATTCGAACCAACGACCCACAGCTTAGAAGGCTGTTGCTCTATCCAACTGAGCTAAGGGCGCGGAGCACCGCCTTGTGCCAGATGGAAGCTAGTGCGTCCAGTTCTGGATACGGTCGGAACGGAAATTATCGGCATAAGCCTTGGGCCTGCGCACACGTGGAACAGGCAGTTCCAGATCATAGCCAATATTATTGTGCCGGGCATAGGCGACGGCAGCATCCTGTGTTGGGAACTGCAGGCGCAATTGCGATAATGTATCGCGGCTGCCGGTCCATCCCATCAGGGCATCAACATGCCGGGGCTGCGTCTGACCATATTCCAGCACCCATGTATGGGTATTGGCCTGACCCGACTGTGTGGCTGTCTTTGCTTCCTGGTAAATCCGGGCACGCATTAAAACGATCTCCCATTATGGTGGTCGGGGCGCCCGGACTCGAACCGGGGGCCTCGTGTACCCAAAACACGCGCGCTACCAGGCTGCGCCACGCCCCGTCACCATGTGGGGGAAACTATGTGTCATTGGCCGCGCTGGCAAGCACCTTATTGAAAAAAGTATCGCTTTGCCCCCTTTGATGACAACCCGCACGGCCATGAAAACACGGTGTGACGACAACGCATTCCCGTGAACGCCACGTATAACGCCACATATTATGCCATGCCACCGCGCCAGATTGGGTCAGGATCTGGGGGTATCATCCCTGCGTGCCAGGGGCGGGATAAACAGCGGCGCGGTATCCCACGGGAACAGCACCCATGTTTCCTGCGGCACCTCCACCACGAACAGGTCCGTCAGGGACCGGCCGGCAGGTTTCGCATACAGGCATGCGAACAGCGCCTTGGGCAGCAGCCCGCGCACGACCTGCGCCGTAACGCCAGAATCCACCAGATCGTCGATAATCAGGAAACCTTCCCCGTCGCCTGCGGCCTCCGGCTGCTTGATGACGGTCGCGCTGCCCTGCTTTTCCTCGTCATAGGTGACGACGGACACCGTCTCGATCAGGCGGCAATCCAGTTCCCGCGCAATGATCGCAGCCGGGATCAGGCCGCCGCGCGTAATCGCCACAATCCCCCGGAATGGGCCACGCGGCATAAGCTCCGCCGCCAACTGGCGGGCGTCGCGATGAAGCTGGTCCCACGTAACAGTTGCATAACTGGTTGCCATCAGAACAGTTTTCCTCCGTCGGGGACGCGACTGTCCGGACGGATCAATACCGCCTCCCCTTTCTGGTCACGCATGCTCAGGGTCAGGACCTCGCTCCGGAACGGGCCGATCTGGCGTGGCGGCACATTGACAATCGCACAGACCTGCCGCCCCGCCAGCCGTGATGGCGTATAGCGGTGATTGACCCGCACGGCCGACGTGCGTGCGCCAATATGCGGCCCGAAATCGATTCGCAGCCGATAGGTGTCACGATACGTATCGGGAAGCGGGCTTGCCTCCAGTATCGTGCCGACCCGGATATCAAGGTGCCCGTCCATCCCGGCACCGGCGGAAACATCCGGTGCGGACATGTCCGGTACGGGGGGCTGCGCAAGGTCTGTCATGGGAATGTTTCTGCCTGTGTTCGCGTCATCTTGTAAACCTGCGATCATTCCTTTTCGATAGGGAATTCGTGTCGAATTCACCCCTCTGGCTGCTATAGCTTAGGGCATCATGACGCGATCGAAGAATTTTCCCGCCCCACCGGGAAACATCCCCCCGCCGGCCCACGCCACCAACACCGCCAATGCGCGCCCCGACGCGCACAACATTGCAGGGGATTGCGCCGGTGGCACCCCCACACCGCCACCAGGCCGGCTGGTGCATCATCCCGGCCTTCTGGCGTTCCTGATGGCGCGGACGTCATCTTCCTTTTCATCATGCGTGCAGGCGGTGGCGGTGGGCTGGCAGATCTATGCCCTGACCCACAGCGCGCGCGCCCTTGCGATGGTGGGACTGGCGCAGTTCCTGCCCATGATCTGCCTGACCATGGTGGCGGGACATGCGGCCGACCATATGAACCGCCGCCGCATCGCCATGACATGCCAGGCGGTCGAGGCCACCTCCGCACTGGTGATGGCCATCGCCGCATTCGGGGGATGGACGACACCGGGCATGATCTACGCCATGGTCATGGTCTTCGGCGCGGCGCGGGCATTTGAAATGCCATGCCAGCAGACCTTCCTTCCCTCCATCGTGCCACCGCACATGTTTCCACGCGCCGCCGCGGTCTCATCCTCCCTGTTCCAGGCGGCGGCGGTGACGGGGCCTTCGGTGGGGGGGCTGCTTTACGGTGCGGGGGCGGGCGTGTGCTATATGGTCTGCGCGCTTGGCTTTGGCATGGCCATGCTGGGCACGTTCCTCCTTCCCCTGCGCAACATGGCACGGGCACGCCAGCCGCTGTCGGTTTCCATGTTCATGGAGGTCTGGCATTTCATGCGTGAACGCCCCGACATGCTGGGGGCGATTTCACTGGACCTGTTCGCCGTGCTCCTCGGTGGGGCGACGGCCATGCTGCCTGTCTATGCCAGCGACATCCTGCATGCAGGCCCCACCGGGCTGGGCCTGCTGCGGGCGGCACCGGCCATGGGGGCTGTCGCGTGTGCCCTGTTCTTTGTGTGGAAACCACTCAACAAACATGCGGGCGCCTTCATGTTCGCCGCCGTCGCGACATTTGGCGTGGCAACCATCGTCTTCGCCTTTTCCACCTCCATGCCGCTGTCGATCTTTGCGCTGGCGGTCCTTGGGGCGGCCGATGTCATCAGCGTGGTCGTACGTGGGGCGCTGGTACAGCTACGCACGCCCGATTCCATGCGTGGGCGCGTCTCCGCCGTCAACATGCTGTTTATCGGGTCATCCAACCAACTGGGGGAATTCGAAAGCGGGATGCTGGCATCACTTGTCGGCCCGGTGGAGGCCGTGGCGCTGGGCGGGGCGGGCACCATCGTGGTCACGTTGCTGTGGATGCGGATGTTTCCCGGCCTGCGCCGCCTCGACCGGCTGGATGATATCCATGCGGACTGATCCGCAACAAAATTACACGCTCCACGAGTATGTTTTTTATTGCATATCAGGAATGCGTTATGCTCATCTTGTGATGGACGCCCATCAAAGTGCGGCCACCATCAAGGAGAAGGTGACATGTATCAGTTCACGGACATGCTCTTTGCAAAAACGAATATTCTGATGGGGCAGCTTAAACACGAAATTGGACGTGCTGCCGGCAGCAGAAACCTTCAGGCGCGGGGCATCGCGCAGAAACGTCGCGGCCGTCGCCATACCGAACGGGTGGACCGTATCCACCAGGCCATCCTTGAACAGGGCGGGGCCTATGACCTGGGACGGGACCGCCGCGCCCACCTGATCCGCTTTCAGTAACGCCGCGTTCGGCATTTCCCCCTTACAATGGCCCCGGCACTGCGCATGCAGGTCGGGGCTTTTCCATGGAAAGGCCACGCAGTCGGCAATCTCCTAGATCTACAGAATATTTCTGCATTTTCCAAAAAGACCTTAATCCTCATCAGTGCATGTTCGGACAGTGTGCATGATGCACATCAATCCGGATGGAAAACACACTGCCCCCCTGATACCCGCAGGCGCACCTGCCAATGGAAGGCGGAAAAGGACATGCCCTCCCGCGATATGCGTCTCCACCCCAATCCGCCTGATCCCACATGCCCTACAGGCACAGAAGTGACCTATGACCGATCTCTGTGCATGAAGATGCACAGAGCGGTCGTGGAATGGCACGAGCCATAGCCCCTGCCTTCATTCCATATGCCATCCCATTCCCATACCGGCGATGGAAACGGGCATAAGCCATGGCAGAAACACCAGATATACAGATGGAATTTTCATCTTCCCCTCCCCGGTCGGAGCGTTCAGGCAGTATCAGATGCGCGCAGTTGCCGCTTTTTACGATCGCGCGCGCACAGGGGCACGATCACCTTCAGGATTTCCATCGCGGCGGGAGAAGACAAACCAGTCTCCTCCGAAAATTTCCTGATTTCCTCAGGGGAAAACAGGGCATGGATCATGCTTTCGGTCGTAGGTGCAGGATTGTCGCGCTCCTGCCACTGTGACACGGCATCGAACACATCGGGGGTGCGGGAACGCGTCTCCAGCCGTGTGGGCTGGTCCTTGCGCGTGATGGGCCCCAGCATTTCATTGAGCACGGTAATCAGGCCCGACTGATCGCCCGTCGCACCGGTCAGGAAATCACCCGCACGGGTAAAGAAATTGGATTCGGTCATTGAGTGTCTCCCCTTTCTGGGAATTACATCGGATGACCTGTGATGAACGTCGCCTCATATGAAGGAGTTTCGCACGGACCGGGACGGGGCTGTTCACACTCTCGCGCGATACGCGCGGGGACTGGAACCTGTCATGCGCACACCCGACAAACCCTGTCGAAGCTCTGACACGACCGGGCTAGACAAGGAAACGTGAAAGATTTGAAAGAAAGGGTTTAAAAAGACGTTGCCTTTAACTCTCCACAAATCTTTAGAGACTGTTTGAACCCAAATCATTGATAAAAAATAAGCAAAGTTTTTGGGTGCCGTCTTTTTTTCAAAAAGGCGGCGTCTTCTGAAGCTTTTTAGAAAAAGCTTCACCAAAAAACCTTTATAATTACAGTATGTTATCAAGCCTGACTTTCTAAACAGTCTCTTATGATTTCAGCGCATTACTGGTCCAATTCTTGAAACAGTCTCTAAAACTGTTCAACGCGGCCCACACCTTCAATCGACTTGATCATCTGCGCGATACGTGGCGTCACACGGTAACGTTCGCCTAACGTTACCTCCACATCCCGCGTTTCCGCCACCGAAGGCAGCAGGATAATACGCCCGCGTCCCCCACTATGTCCCTGCAGGATATCACGGATGGGCACAATGGCATCCGCACGGTCGAACCATATCCGCAATTCAGCCGCAGCATCTGCCGCTGCCTGTTCAAGTTCCATCACATCGGACGCGGTAATGCGCAATGCCTCCCCATCCAGTCGCAGTTCCGCCGTTACAACAACTGCATTCCCCGCGCTCAGGATCTCGCGCGAGCGGGACAGGACTTCGGAAAAGAATGTGACCTCGCACCCGCCACTGGCATCCGAAAGGCGGACCCACGCCATCTTGTTACCGGTTCGTGTTGGCCGTTCCTTGCGATCGACCACACATCCCGCGATTTTCACACGCGTAATGCCTGCGGCCGCCGCAGTCTCCAGCCCGGTGGATTTCACAACGCCCAGACGCCGCATCAACGGACCATAGGAATCCAGGGGATGGGCCGTCAGGTGAAAGCCGATGGCGTCGGCCTCCATGTTCAGGCGGTCGAATTCAGGCCAGTCCGGGACCGAAGGCAGGCGCAATGTTTCTTGCGCGGTGGCTTCCCCCCCGCCACCAAACAGGCCGATCTGGCCACTTGCGGCCTCCTGCGCGTGGGACTGCGCACGGCGCAACACCGTTTCGGCTGCGGCACAGGCCTGCGCACGATTGGGCAGGATGGTGTCGAACGCCCCCGCACGTGCCAGGTTTTCCAACTGCATCTTGTTCACATTCCGCGGGTCGATGCGCGCGGCAATATCCGTCATATCGGCGAATGGGCGTTCGCCACGCACGGCGACAAGTGCCTGCATCGCACTCAGCCCCACCTTCTTGACCGCCGCCAGAGCGTAACGGATGCCATATTCCCCATCCGGCAGTTTTTCCACCGTGAAATCCGCATCCGACGCATTGATGTCTGGCGGCAGGACCTTGATGCCCAGACGCTCGGCCTCCTGCCGCAGGGCCGCAAGCTTTTCGGTTTTTTCCCGCGCCAGAGACATGCATGCCGCCAGAAAGGCCACCGGATGATTGGCCTTCATCCATGCCGTCTGGTACGACACCAGCGCATAGGCTGCGGCATGGGATTTGTTAAAGCCATAGTCGGCGAATTTGGCCATCAGGTCGAAAACCTCGACCGCCTTGTCATGCTCGATACCGCGCTTGGTCGCCCCTTCGGTAAAGATCACGCGTTGCTGGTCCATCTCCGCACGGATCTTCTTGCCCATCGCACGACGCAGCAGATCCGCACCGCCAAGGCTGTAGCCGGCCATCTTCTGCGCAATCTGCATCACCTGTTCCTGATAGACCATGATGCCATAGGTCTCGGACAGGATATCGCGGATTTCCTCGTGCGGGGGCTCCCATGCCTCCCCATGCTTGCGCCTGCAATAATCGGGGATGTTGGCCATCGGACCCGGTCGGTACAACGCCACCGCCGCGATCAGATCCTCCAGCCGGGTCGGGCGCATCTGCTTGAGCACGTCGCGCATGCCCGCCCCTTCGAACTGGAACACCCCGCCGGTATCACCGCGCGCCAGCATGTCATAGGTCAGCGCATCATCCAGCGGCAATGCGGCAAGGTCCACTGTCACGCCCAGCCGCTCAAGGAACTGCGCCGCGCGTTGCAGGATCGTCAGGGTTGTCAGGCCAAGGAAGTCGAACTTGACCAGTCCCGCCTGCTCCACGAACTTCATGTTGTACTGCGTGACCAGCATGTCGCTTTTTGGATCGCGATACAGCGGCACAAGCTCCACAAGCTCACGATCCCCGATCACGACACCGGCTGCGTGCGTACTGGCATGCCGGAACAGCCCCTCCAGTTGAAGGGCGATTTCCATCAGGCGGCGCAATGTCTCGTCATTGTCGCGCATTTCCTGAAGACGTGGCTCCCCGTCGATTGCCTGTTTCAGGGTAACAGGCTTGGCCGGGTTATTGGGGATCAGTTCGGCAACCTTGTTGACCATGCCGAACGACAGGCCAAGCACCCGCCCCACGTCGCGCACTGCGGCGCGGGCTTGCAACTTTCCAAACGTAATGATCTGCGCCACACGGTCGGGGCCATATTCCTGCCGGACATAACGGATGACCTCGTCACGTCGGTCCTGACAGAAATCAATATCAAAGTCAGGCATCGACACGCGTTCGGGATTAAGGAACCGTTCAAACAGCAGGTTGAACGGAATCGGGTCGATATCCGTAATCGTCAGCGCCCATGCCGCAAGCGATCCCGCACCCGACCCACGTCCCGGCCCGACCGGAATGTCATGCGCCTTTGCCCACTGGATGAAGTCCGCAACGATCATGAAATAGCCCGGAAATCCCATACGGGCGATAATATCCAGCTCGAAAGCCAACCGCTCCTCATAGGTCTGGCGTGTCTGTTCATCAATATCCATGCGCGCAAGGCGACGTTCCAGGCCGTCGCGCGCCATGCTGCGCAAGGTTTCATCCTCTGTCGCACCGGGCGCCACCTTGGGGCAGACCGGCAGCAACGGTTTGCGCGTCTCCACCTTGATCGCGCACAGGCGCGCAATTTCCAGCGTGTTGTCGCAGGCCTCTGGCAGGTCCGCGAACAGTTCACGCATCATGTGCGGCGGCTTGAACCAGTGTTCGGGCGTTACACGCCAGCGATCCTGTTCAGCCATCGTACGCCCCTGCGCAATGCACAGCAGGGCATCATGCGCCTCGTACATATCCGGTCGGGGAAAGAAACATTCGTTCGTCGCCACCAGCGGAATACCCGCACGATCCGCCAGTGCGATCATCCCCGGTTCCACCGCACGTTCGACCGACAGGCCATGACGATGCAGTTCCACCGCCATATACCGCCCGAATGCCGCATGCAGTCGTGCCAGCAGCCGCGCGGCATCCGCCTCCAACCCTTCGGCCAGCATGCGAAACAGCGGCCCGCGCGTGCCGCCCGTCATCAGGAACAGCCCGTCCGCACGATCGCATAGTATGTCGAGCGGTACCGTCGGTTCATCCGTTTCATGCTGCAAAAACCCGGCCGAGGACAGGTATTGCAGGTTCATCAGGCCGGTTTCATTCCGCGCCAGCAGGACCATCGGTTCGGCGGGGCTGCCGGGTTTGTCACACCGCGCAGGCAGTGCGATCTGGCAGCCGATGATGGGCTGTATCCCCTTTTTGGAACAATATTGCGAAAATTCCAGCGCACCGAACATGTTGCCCGTATCGGTAATTGCAACACCGGGCATGCGCATTTCATGCGCAAGGCTGATGATTTCAGGAACGCGGATCGCCCCCTGACTCAACGAATAGGCGGAATGGACACGCAGGTGGATGAAATTGGCATGGGACATGCCCGCATTCTATCGCAGCGTGCAAGGGTGCGGCAACGCCCCATGCGCCGGTTATGCGGTGGTGGGCGCGACCTCCACCAACTGCCCATCCCGCAATGTCACGATACGATCCATGCGCACCGCAAGGTCCATGTTATGTGTGGCGATCAGGGCCGCGACCCCATGATCGCGCACCATCGCAATCAGCGCGTCGAACACCGTGTCGGATGTCTGCACATCCAGGTTGCCGGTCGGTTCATCCGCCAGCAGGATGCGCGGACGGTTCGCCAACGCACGCGCAATGGCCACGCGCTGTTTCTCCCCCCCCGACAGCTTGCCCGGCAGGTGATCCAGCCGGTGCGACAGCCCGAACGCACCCAGCAGTTCGTCGGCCCGTTCACGCGCATGGCGGCGCGACACACCTGCGATCATCTGCGGCAGGATAACGTTTTCCCGCGCGGTGAATTCCGCCAGCAGATGATGGAACTGATAGACGAAGCCAATGCGATCACGCCGGATTTCCGTACGCTGCATGTCATTGAGCCGCCCGGCATCAACACCGTCGATTACCACGCGCCCCGCATCGGGATATTCCAACAGCCCGGCCAGATGCAGCAACGTGGACTTACCCGTGCCCGACGGCGCGACAAGGGCCACGATCTCGCCCGGATGCAGCACCAGATCCGCGCCATCAAGGACGCACAAGGTTTCCTCCCCACTGCGATAGGAACGGCTGACCTGCTCAAGCCTCAGCGGCAGGGAGGACATCGGTTCATTCATGGCGCAGGGCCTCCACCGGGTCGGTCCGCGCCGCCCGCCATGATGGATACAGCGTCGCCAGCAGCGACAGCACAAGCGCCATGGCAATCACCTCGAACACCTGCGCCCACACCAGCTTTGCCGGCAGGTGTTCGAGGTAGTACACCTCCGGATTGAATAGGTCGGTGCCGGTGATCTTCTGCAATCCCTGACGGATATGTTCAATGTTAAGGCAGAACACGATTCCCAGCCCTGTCCCCACAAAGGTACCCGTCACGCCCACCGACGCCCCGCACATCAGAAAGATGCGCATGATCGCCCCCCGTGTCGCCCCAAGCGTGCGCAGCACGGCGATATCAGCCGTCTTGTCCTTGACCATCATGATAAGCGACGAAATCACGTTAAACGCCGCGACAAGGATGATAAGCGTCAGGATCAGGAACATGACGTTCTGTTCCACCTGCACCGCACCGAAAAAGGCGTTGTTGCTTTGTGTCCAGTCCATAACGCGCACCTGCGTGCCACCAAGCGCCTGTTCAATATTCGCGCGGATGGGACCGACATTTTCCGCATCATGGGTCATGACCTGGATCTGCGTCACCTGCCGCGGCATCTGGAAATAGATCTGCGCCGCGTGCAGGGGCAGGAAAACATAGCTGGCGTTGTAATCATTCACGCCCGCATCGAAAATCGCAATCACGCGATAGGCCCGGACACGTGGCATCGTGCCAAAGGCCGTCGCCGCCCCATTGGGTGACACCAGCGTCAGGCGCGCGCCTACACTCAGGCCCGCGCGCTCCGCCAGGGTCGTGCCGACGACGATGGTATCGTCCGACCCGAATTCATCCAGGGACCCGGCCACCAGCGACCCGCTGATTTCCTTCAGCCCCTGCAGGTCAGCCTGCGTCATCCCGCGCACAAGGCCACCGGCGTTATAGCCCCCAGAATTAAGCAGCACCTGCGCCTCGATCAGGGGATTTGCGCTTTCGACCCCCGGCACCTTGCGTATCCGCCCCGCCAGCGCGTCATAGTCGGAAATCGTACGCGAAATGCCATAGACGCTAAGATCCCCGTTCAGCCCCAGTATCCGCCCCAGCAGGTCGGCCTTGAACCCGTTCATGACCGACATGACGATAATCAGCGTCGCGACACCAAGCGCGATCCCCACAAGGGAAAAGATCGCAATGACCGACACGAACCGCTCCCCCCGCCGGGCATGCAGGTAACGCCCGGCGACGGCACGTTCAAAGGGACCGAACATGCGGATCAGGTGCCCACGCCAATGCGGGCCAGCACCGCATCAACCGGCAGTTCGCTGCGCTCGCCACTCGCGCGGTTCTTCAGCTCCACCACCCCGGCCTTCGCCCCGCGCGGCCCGACGATGACCTGCCACGGATGGCCCATCAGGTCGGCATCCGCGAACTTCACGCCCGCGCGCTCTGGACGGTCATCATACAGCAGCCGGTCAGGGGCTGCGGCATAAAGCCGTTCGCAGATTTCGTCACACTGCGCATCGCCGTTCTTGAGGTTGATGATGACAGCACCGAAAGGAGCAACCGTTTCAGGCCAGATGATGCCCTGTTCGTCATGGCTGGCCTCGATGATCGCGGCGACAAGGCGCGAAACGCCGATGCCGTATGACCCCATTTCGGGGAACAGCGGTGCGCCATCGGGACCACTGACGGAAATATCCATCGATTCCGTATATTTGCGGCCAAAGTGGAAGATATGCCCCACCTCGATCCCGCGCCCTTCGCGGCGACGCTCGACAGGGACTTTGGCCCATTGCGCCTCGTCATGCTTCTCGTCCGTCGCGGCATAGAACGATGTCATGCGCGCAAAGAACTTCGCCAGCGAGGCACGATCGGCGATATCCACCTCTTCGGAAAGCCAGTCCTGTTCCTCAAACGCGCCATCGAAAAACACGCCGCTTTCGCCCGTGGGGGCAAGGACGAGGAATTCGTGGCTGAGTTCACCGCCGATCGGCCCGGTATCGGCCACCATGGGGATCGCCTTTACACCCAGGCGCTGGAACGTGCGCAGATAGGCCAGCATCATGCGACGGTAGGAATCCACAGCCGCATCATAATCCGCATCAAAGCTGTAGGCGTCCTTCATATAGAACTCACGCCCGCGCATCACACCGAAACGGGGACGCACCTCATCACGGAACTTCCACTGCACGTGATACAATACCTGCGGAAGTTCGCGATAAGACTTGACCACCTGCCCGAACAGGTCCGTCACCATTTCCTCGTTCGTGGGTCCATACAGCAGGTCACGTTCATGGCGGTCACGGATACGCAGCATTTCCGGCCCATAGGCGTCATAACGCCCCGAACGCTTCCATAATTCGGAAGACTGCAACGTGGGCATCAGCATTTCCTGTGCCCCGATGGCGTCCTGCTCTGCACGCACGATGTTGGCGATGTTGCGCAGGACCTTCAGGCCCGCTGGCAGCCACGCATAAATCCCGGCGGAAGTCTGGCGGATCAGGCCAGCCCGCAGCATCAGGCGGTGCGAGGTGATCTGCGCCTCTGCGGGATTTTCCTTGAGTGTGGGCAGAAAACTGCGTGACAGACGCATGTGCGTATCAACCTTATATTCAGAACCGATCCAGATGGCGCGAACCGTAACCCAATAATATGAAGCGTGGAATGGGGCATATGCACGACATGTGGCGGCGGGTTGCATCACCACACCCAAGCGTGATCGAAAACGCCCCTCCGCGCCGTTCAACATCCGCGTGAGGCAGGTGACACGCCACGTGGGCCATGTCTAGATTGTCGCCACGATCCGAGTGTCGAAAACGCCGCCGGGTTTAGGGAAAAAACGTCCTATAAAAAAGAAATGGCAGGAGACGGTGCGCTGTCCCCTGCCATTTCAAATTCACCACCCCGCCGATTACGTGACAGGATGCGACACCATCAGACCCGCAGCAGATGCACGTCCACCAGCGGACGCTTCTGCAGCTTCCGCCCCAGCGCACGGCGCAGGGCCGTCTTGGCCGCATCACGGAACGTCACGTCATTTTCACGCAGTTCGTCAGGAATTTCATCCAGCGCGTTGCCAAACTCTTCCGTCACGCGCGCGGTCTCGGGGTCTTCGGCATCCAGCAGGCCCGGCGCGCTGACCTTCGGGTCCCCGATCAGGTAGCCTTCCTCATCCACCGCAAAACTACCCAGCACGACACCGTTGAACAGCATGCGCCGACGCGCGGACAGCACGCCGCCATTCATCTGCAACAGGCGACCGCCATCAAGGACAAGCCGCCCGGTCGGCGCGGTATCGACAACATCGAAGGACGCATCCTTCATATTGAGGATATCGCCATCCTCCAGCAGGATCGGCGTGATGTCGAGTTCCTGCGCAATCGCGGCATTGGCCGTCAGGTGACGCCATTCGCCATGCACAGGGACAAGGTATTTCGGCTTCACCATTGCATACAGACGGCGCACGTCGCCCCCCGTCGCATGGCCCGATACATGCACCAGATGGTCACGATCGGTAATCACGTTGACCCCGCGCCGCGTCAGGTTGTCCTGCACCTGAATGACCGCCTGCTCGTTCCCCGGGATCATGCGGCTGCTGTAGATGACGTTATCCCCCTCGCCCAGCGAAATGTTGGGATGCGTATCCACCGCGATGCGCGACAGGGCAGAACGTGGTTCGCCCTGGCTGCCGGTCACGATCAGCAGGATCTGATCGTCAGGAACGGAATTGGCTTCCTGCTCCGACAGGAACGGCGCGACGTCGGAAAGATAGCCACACTCACGCGCCGCGACCTCCAGATTACGCAGCGACCGGCCCACGACGGCCACGACACGGTTGGCGGCCTTCGCAGCCTTGGCAATCGTCTCCACGCGCGCGACATTACTGGCGAAACACGTCACCGCGACCCGTCCCTCCAGCGTCGCGATCAGCTTCGTCATTTCCTGGCGGACATCCGCTTCGGATGCCGACGGGCCTTCGGTGCGGACATTGGTGCTGTCGCACACCATCGCCAACACGCCTTCACGGCCCAGCGCCTCGAACGCGGCAATATCGGTCGGCGGTCCCACCAGCGGGTTCGGATCGAACTTCCAGTCACCGGTATGGACCACGATCCCCTGCGGCGTGCGCAGGACAAGGGCCTGTGCCTCGGGCACGGAATGGGTCACGGGAATGAAGCTGAGGTCGAACTCGCCCACGCGGAACGCGCCACCGGTCGGGATCGTATGGATCGGCACCTGCTGGAGCAACTGCGCCTCCCCCAGCTTGCGCCGCAGGACAGCGGCGGCAAACGGCGTGGCATAGACCGGGCAGCCAAGTTGCGGCCACAGATGGGCCACCGCGCCGAGATGATCCTCATGCGCATGGGTGATGACCAGCCCGACAAGATCCTTGCGCCGTTCGGAGATGAAAACCGGATCAGGCAGAAGGATTTCAGCTTCGGGCGTATCGTTGCCGCTGAAGCCGATGCCGCAATCTACCGCCAGCCAGCTTTCGCCCTGACGGTAAAGATTGAGATTCATCCCGATTTCGCCTGTTCCCCCCAGGGGGAGAAATTCCAGTTCAGTCATGTCATTCATATGATACCCTTCTGTTCACTGTTCATATTTCCGTTTTCAGACAGGCAGGGGCGCACCCCCCACCAGAATTCCGTTCCAATGTGCCCCGCCCCGGGGCAAAACCCTTACCCGACGCCACCGCGCGTCACGGTCAATCCCCCCTGCGAAGCCACACCCACATCCCCATGACGACCGCCTGTGGCGGTGCGTCGGCGGGAGCGGGGGCTCAAACGCAGGTCGTATGACCCTCTATACCCATCAATATGGGTATAAGGGATTAACATGTAATCCCCCATGCTCAAACGCATTATGAATTCCGGCCGTTCCATCGCATACGATCCACGACTGCATGCCATGCCACATGCGCTGTCACGCGCGACCGAGCAGGACCTCGCCCGTGGATATGTGCCGGAGACCGTCTGGCGTGCGCAAGAGCAGCAGCCCGTCACCGCCAATGCCTGCGAACGTTCCGCAGATCGTCCCCGTGGCGGACACAACGCGCACCGGTGTGCCGACCGGGTGGGCACGGTGCAGCCATGCCGTGCGGATGGCCCCGAACCCGTCGGTCGCATATCGTGCCATCCAGACGTCAAGCATCGTCAGCACGGCGGACGCCACCTGTCCCACATCGGGTACGGGACCGGCCTGCGCCATGCAGGCAAGTTCGCGTCCCTCGATCACCGGGGCGGCACACAGGTTGGCCCCCATGCCCAGCGACAGCCACCGCCCGTCCCCCTCATCCCCGGCTTCGATCAGGATGCCCGCCATCTTGCACCCGTCAAGCAGCAGGTCATTGGGCCATTTCAGGCCAAGCACATGTCCCGGCCCCACCCATGGGGCCAGGGCATCGTAAAAAGCCAGCCCCGCAATGAATGGCCACAGCCCGACCGGCGCTGTATCCCGGTCCGGACGCAGCAGGACCGACATCGACAGGTTGCCGCCCGGATCGACCCATCCGCGCCCACGGCTGCCCCGCCCCTGTGTCTGTTTCAGCGCAAGGATGGCCAGCCCCCCGGCTGCCCCTTCCCGCGCGCGTTGCAGGCACAGGTCGGATGTAGAGCCCAGTTCCCCATGAATTTCAAGATGCCACGGACCCGCATGGATCCGTGGCACCTCCACGATCGTAACATCCGTGATGGGACGCATTACCTCAGCAATGCCTGCGCCGCAGCCTGCGCCGCAGTCGAAACCGGCCCCAGAACCACGATGAACAGACACGTCACAAGCCCCATGCCCACGGAAATGAACGACAGGGAAACGGGCGGACGATCAAAGGCTTCCTCCGCCGTATCAAAGAACATCACCTTGACAATCCGGACATAGTAATAGGCACCGATGATGCTGCTGATGACGCCAATCGCCGCCAGCGCATACAGATGCGCGTTGATGGCCGCATAGAAAACCATCAATTTGCCAAAAAATCCAGCCAGCGGCGGCGCACCGGCCATGCTGAACATAAAAATGGCCATCGCCGCGGCCATCCCCGGCGCGGTTTTGCCCAGTCCGGCCAGGTCGGAAATGCGCGTCACGGCAAAGCCCTTGCGCCGCATCGCGACAATACCCGCAAATGCGCCGACATTCATGAACAGGTAGGTGACAAGATAGACCAGGGTTCCACGCGTTCCCTCTGGCGTCGCGGCGGCCATGCCCATCATGGCATATCCCATATGCCCGATGGAGGAATACGCCATCAACCGCTTGATATCCGTCTGCGCAATCGCGGCGATGGAACCGAACAGCATGGATGCAACCGACACCAGTTCAATCAGCAGCCGCCACTGTTCCGTCATATGCCCAAACGGCCCGATCATCACCCGCAGCAGCACGGCAAAGGCCGCGATCTTGGGCGCACCGGCCATGTATGCCGTTACAGAGGACGGCGACCCCTGATACACATCAGGCGTCCACATATGGAATGGCACCGCCGACAGCTTGAACGACAATCCGACCAGCATGAAGACGATCCCGATCATCAATCCCGTCGGCAGCGCCGCAGTCCCCGCAACCGCCGTCTGCAAGCCGCCATATTCCAGCGTGCCGGCAAAGCCATATATCAGCGATATACCATACAGCAGCAATCCCGAAGCCAGGGAACCAAGGACAAAATATTTCAGGCCCGCTTCCGCCGCGCGCACCTGGTCACGCGCAAAGGCGCACAGGATATAGATGGCAAGTGACGACAGTTCCAGCCCGACAAACAATGTCATCAGGTTGCCTGACGACGCCATCATCATCGTACCCAGCGTGGAAAACAGGATCAGGACAGGGAATTCAAACTTCGCGACCTCCATTTCCCGTGCATAGCCCACGGTCATCATGGTCGCGAGGAACGCACCACACAGTGACAGGACCTTCATGAAGCGCGCGAAGTCGTCATTTACGAAAATATGGTTGTACCCGACACCGTCGGGCGTGAAGAGCACAAGCAGCCCGGTTATGAAAAATGCCGCCATCACCAGCATGGCACACGGGAAAAACGGATTTTCCCTTTTTTGCACCACGCCAAACACCAAGATGGCGAGGCCTGATATCGCCAGCACGATTTCAGGCAGAGCAAGTGTCCAGTTCATAGGTTCACCCTCGTCATCATGGCTTCAGTTTGTCAGCAGCATGGTGGACAGCAGCACCACCAGGCCGATCAGCATCGTAAAGGCATAGACCGCGATCGAACCGGTCTGGATCTTCACCGCCTGCCCCGCCGACGCCACGGTCATGCGGGCCAGCCCTTCGGGAATGCCCTCGACCATGCCTTCATCCACATCCTTCCACAACACGCGTGCCAGCGCCTTGTACGGACGGATGAAAATCAGGTCATACGCTTCGTCAAAATACCATTTATTGAGCAGGAACAGGTAAAGCGGACGCAGCGCACGCGCCAACGCCCCAGGGATTTCCGGGCGCAGCATGTAACAGACATAGGCAACAAGGATGCCCCCCACGGCGGCGATACTGGGCACGAGGGAGATGAACGCCGGCGCATGTTCCATCATTTCGATGATGTCGTTACCCGGCGCGTTCGCAATCGCCCCGTTCCAGAACGCCACCTGTCCCTTGCCAATATAAAGCGGCGCCAGCAGGATGCCGCCAAGGACCGCACCAAAGCCCAGCAAGATGACCGGACCGGTCATGGAAATCGGGCTTTCGTGCGCGCCTTCATGCAGGTGCGTGTCACGCGGCTTGCCATGGAACACCAGGAAGATCAGGCGCCAGCTATATAATGCCGTCAGGAATGCGGTGATGCAGCCCATGACCCAGCCATAGGTCCCCATCGTCGCAGGTGACATCCAGGCCGCATCAAGGATCGCATCCTTCGACCAGTATCCGGCAAAGGGAAAGATCCCCGCCAGCGCAAGGCTGCCAAGCCACATGCACACATAGGTCACCGGGATCTTGCGCCACAGCCCCCCCATGCGGAACATGTTCTGTTCGTCATGGACGGCATGGATCACGCAGCCCGCGCCAAGGAACAGCAGCGCCTTGAAAAACGCATGCGTCGTCAGATGGAACATCGCCGCCTGATAGGCACCAACACCAATCGCGACGAACATGTAACCAAGCTGCGAACAGGTGGAATAGGCAATCGTGCGCTTGATGTCGGGCTGCACCAGCCCCACGGTCGCGGCAAAGAAACAGGTCGTCGCGCCAATCAGGATGATGAAATCACGCGTCAACGGCGCGAATTCGACCACCGGCGACATCCGCGCCATCAGGAACACACCCGCCGTCACCATCGTCGCCGCATGGATCAGGGCAGATACGGGGGTCGGCCCCTCCATCGCATCCGGCAGCCACGTATGCAGGAACAACTGTGCCGACTTGCCCATCGCGCCGATGAACAGCAGCATGCAGATCACCTCGATGGCGCGATGGGCGCCAAACAGGTGATACACATCGTTGATGTGCGTGGGCACCATCGCAAAGATGTCGTCATACGTCACCGTGCCGAATTCAACATACAGCAGCGCAATACCAACCAGGAAGAACAGGTCCGCCACACGGTTGACGACAAAGGCCTTGATCGCCGCCGCGGCAGCGGACGGGCGCGTGTACCAGTACCCGATCAGCAGGTAACTGGCGAGGCCGACGCCTTCCCACCCGAAGAACAACTGGATGAGGTCATTGGACGTAACCAGCATCAGCATCGCAAACGTAAACAGCGACAGGTAGGAGAAGAAGCGGAAGCGCGGCATGGTTTCATGCGCCATGTACCCCGTGCTGTAGATATGCACGAGCGTGGAAACCACGCACACCATGGCGACGATGGACACCGACAGCGCATCCATGCGCAATCCCCACGAAACATGGAAATTACCCGCCTGGATCCAGTCCGACACGGGGACAAGGGCAGTCACCATACCACCCTGCCCCTCGATCAGCAGCGCACCGATGGCAGCAAGGCTTGCGATAAGCATCAGGATGATCGTCAACGCCTGTGACAGGGCGTCACCGATGATGCGCCCCCCCATCCCGGCGGTCAGGAACCCGACCAGCGGCGCGAAGACCGCAATTTCAAAAAGGCAGGATGCCGTTTGCATGATCCGATCACCCTTTCATCATCGTAATGCGATCGACCTCGATCGAGCCGCGATTACGGAAATAGACAGTGACGATGGCAAGGCCGATCGCAGATTCCGCAGCCGCGATGGTCAGCACGAACAGCGTGAACACCTGGCCCGACAGATCACCAAGCGTTGCGGAAAACGCCACGAAATTGATATTGGCCGACAGCAGGATCAGTTCGATCGACATCAGGATGATGATGACGTTCTTGCGGTTCAGGAAAATACCAAACACGCCAAGCACCAGCAGGATCGCGCTGATGACAAGGTAGGACGTGACGCCAATGGTGGCGATTGCACTATTCATTGTCCCGACTTTCTTTTTTCGTGACATCCTTGACCACGACAAGGGCGGTGCCTTCCTCAAGCGCCTGCTCCTCCTCGCGATAGGCCTGCGTGCCATAGGTTCCCGGCACGGCAGCGACGTCATAGGACCTGCGCGGGCGCAGGAAACCGCCCAAGGCATTCACACTGCGGCCAAGCGGCAGCGAAAGCATTTCCATGGACTCCGCGGGGTCGCGTTCATGCTGGCGTTCGATATCCTGACGCCGCCCGGTGGGCCGGTCACGCAGGGTCAGCACGATCGCCCCGATCATCGCCACAAGCAGCACGAGCGCACAGGCCTGGAACAGGAAGATATAGTGCGTATAAAGTACATCCCCGATCGCCGCCGTATTCGACCGCGTGGGCGTGGACGGAACCAGATGCGCGACATCACCGATATTGGATGCAACACGCCAGTGCATGAACGCCAGCACCAGTTCCCCCAGCAGGACCGCGCCGATGGCCGCGCCAAAGGGGGCGTAACGTTGCAGCCCCTCGCGCGCCTGTGCGATGCGGATGTCAAGCATCATCACAACGAACAGGAACAGCACGGCAACCGCACCGACATAGACGATGACCAAAATCATCGCCAGGAATTCGGCCCCCGCAATAAGGAACAGTCCCGCCGCGTTGAAAAACGCCAGTATCAGGAACAGGACCGAATGCACGGGATTACGGGCGCTGACCACCATCGAGGCAGAAAGAACCAGGACCGCCGCAAATATGTAAAAGACGATTTGGGTCATCATGGGTGACCTTCCTGCCGCATGGATATTTCCTCCTGCTGTCCGCATGTCCCCCGGCCATCACGCGAATGGATGCGGGACATGCGATCCGCCACGTCAACGGTACGGCGCATCCAGCTCCAGCCGGCGCGCAAGAACGCTTTCCCAGCGATCGCCATTGGCGAGCAGCTTGTCCTTGTTGTACATCAGTTCTTCGCGCGTCTCTGTCGCGAATTCGTAGTTGGGGCCTTCAACAATCGCATCCACGGGGCATGCTTCCTCGCACAGCCCGCAATAGATGCACTTCGTCATGTCGATATCGTACCGGGTGGTACGACGTGACCCGTCATCACGCGGCTCGGCCTCGATCGTGATGGCCTCCGCCGGGCAGGTCGCCTCGCACAGCTTGCACGCAATGCAGCGCTCCTCCCCATTGGGATAGCGACGCAGCGCATGTTCGCCACGAAACCGCGGTGACAGCGGCCCCTTTTCATAGGGATAGTTGAGCGTCACCTTGGGCTTGAAAAACGCCTTGAGCGTGACACTCATGCCCGAAACCAGTTCGGTCAACAGGAACGACCGGGCGGTACGGCTCAGATATCCCATCAGCTTGCTCCTCCGGGCAGCAGGCCCGTCACCATCAGAAAACCGGCCGTAAGCACCATCCATGCCAGCGAGAACGGCAAGAACACCTTCCACCCCAGCCGCATCAACTGGTCATAGCGATAGCGCGGGAACGTCGCGCGCACCCATATGAAGACAAACAGGCAGAACAGGATCTTGGCGATCAGCCACAGCGGCCCCGGCACCCATGTCAGCGGCGCGATCGCAAGCGGCGGCAGCCAGCCACCAAGGAACAGGATGCTGATCATGCCCGACATCAGGAACATGTTGGCATATTCACCAAGAAAGAAGAGACCGAACGCCAGTGCCGAATATTCGACGAAGAACCCGGCCACCAATTCGCTTTCCCCTTCGGGAAGGTCGAACGGCGCACGGTTTGTTTCCGCCAGTGCAGAGATGAAAAAGACGATGAACATCGGGAACATCGGCAGGCAGAACCAGACATGACGTTGCGCCAGCACAATGTCATTAAGGTTCAGGCTGCCAACCGCCAGCAGGACGGACACGATGACAAGGCCGATCGACACCTCGTACGATACCATCTGTGCCGCCGAACGCAGGCCACCAAGGAACGCGTATTTGGAATTGGATGCCCACCCTGCAATCAGGATGCCATAAACCCCAAGCGAGGAAATCGCGAGCAGGTAAAGCACGCCAACATTGATGTCCGCGACCGCAAGGCCATTGCCGGTCGGAATGACAGCCCATGCCACCATCGCAAGGGAGAAGGTCAGGAATGGCGCGAACAGGAACAGCATCCGGTTCGCACCGGCCGGAATGACCGTTTCCTTCGTCAGCATCTTGATGGCGTCGGCAAAGGCCTGCAACACGCCGAACGGGCCATTGACATTCGGCCCCTTGCGCAACTGCATCGCGGCCATGACCTTGCGTTCCGCAAGGGTCAGGTACGCCACCCCAAGCAGGAGCGGCACCAGCACGGCAAGCGTTTCAAGGACAACCAGCAGGACCTGCCCCACAAGCGTATGCAAAAAGAAATGCGTCACCTCACCTTACTCCGCTGCCTGGGCCGGGGGATGGACATAGGTCCGCGAACAGGTCTCCATCGTCGGGCTGGCGCGACAGATGGGACTGGTCTGGTAATAATCGGCGATGACCGGGACAAAGGGTGTGCCCGCGATGGCCACCTTGCCGCCATCGGGACTGATACCCTGTGGTGTTGCGAAACGGGGGTTCCCCTGTCGCGCGAACACAGGGTTGGCCTGTGCCAGACGCGCACGCAGTTCCTCCAGCGTGTCATAAGGGAGGGTATGGCCCACCACTTCGGAAAATGCCCGTAATATACGCCAGTCTTCACGCGCGTCACCCGGCGGCATGACCGAACGGAACGCCTGCTGCACGCGGCCTTCGGTATTGACATAAGTGCCCGGCTTTTCAGCGTAAAGCGCGCCGGGCAGGATCACATCCGCACGTGCGGCGCCCGCATCGCCATGATGCCCCTGGTAAATGACGAATGTATCATTGCCGATGCGATCGACAGGGAATTCATCCGCCCCCAGAAGCCACAGGATTTCAACCCCGTCACCAAGCATGCCCGCAACATCGCGCCCGCCCTTGCCCGGGACAAATCCCATATCCAGCCCTGCGACACGGCTGGCGGCGGTATGGAGCACGTTGAAACCATGCCATTGCGCATCAAGGGCGCCGACCTGGCCCGCGATATCCCATGCGGCCTTGAGGATCGCGCGCGCATCGGGACGTGTCAGGGCACCATGTCCGACGATGATCATCGGCTTTGCAGCTTTTTTCAGCACATCGAGGAACGGGGAACGTCCTGCCGCCAGATCCGCCAGGGCATCCGGCCCATCGCCCAGCACGTCCACCGCATAGGTCGGATCCGCCTGTGGCGCACCGATCATCGCGATCGGGAACCCGCCACGCCCGGCGGCGACGAAACGCTTGCGGATGCGGGCGTTCAGCACCGGCGCATCCTGACGCGGGATCGCACCGACAATCAGCAGGGCATCAGCCTCTTCTATCCCGGCAATGCCCGTATTGAAGGTATAGAAATCACGCTGTGACAGGTCATAATCCGCCCCGTCCTGCCGACAGTCGATATTCACCGACCCCAGCGCACCCATCAGGTCCTTCAGCGCCAGCATGCTTTCGGCATCGCACAGGTCCCCCGCAATCGCGCCGATCCGATCCCCTGCGACGCCCTTCAGCCGCTTTGCAAGGGCCACGAACACATCCTGCCACGATGCGGGCTGCAATTTGCCATGCACGCGCACCCATGGCCGGTCGAGGCGACGATGGCGGAAACCGTCCACCACGAAACGCCCCTTATCCGCCAGCCATTCTTCATTCACTTCGTCATTGGTACGCGGCACGATCCGCAGAACGCTTGCGCCACGGGCCTGCATCACGATGTTGGTGCCCACCGCATCGCACACATCAATGGAATCCGTGCGCTTGAGTTCCCATGGGCGCGCGGTAAAGGCATAGGGCTTGGACGTCAGCGCACCCACCGGGCAGATATCGATCAGGTTGCCCGACAGTTCGGACGTCAGCGCCTTTTCGACATAGTTGGTGACTTCCATGCTCTCGCCGCGCGAAACGGCGCCAAGTTCGGGCACCCCCGCGATCTCGGTCGCAAAACGGATGCAGCGCGTGCACTGGATGCAGCGCGTCATCACAGTCTTGACCAGGGGGCCAAGATACTTGTCCGTCACCGCACGCTTGTTTTCAGCATAGCGCGACTGGTCCGCGCCATAGCCGAAAGCCTGATCCTGCAGATCGCATTCGCCACCCTGGTCACAGATCGGGCAGTCCAGCGGATGGTTGATAAGCAGGAATTCCATGACCGCGCGCCGTGCCTTGCGCACGACCTCGGTATCGGTCAGGATCTGCATCCCTTCGCCCACCGGGAAACCGCACGATGCGACGGGCTTGGGCGCGCGCACCACCTGCACCAGGCACATGCGGCAGTTCCCCGCCACCGACAGACGTTCATGAAAGCAGAAACGCGGGATTTCCTTGCCTGCCGCCTCGCATGCCTGCAACGCACTGGACCCTGCGGGCACTTCGACGGGAATGCCGTCAACGGTTACTTTTACCATGTCCCTTACTCCGCCGCTGTCGGCAGGTCAGCGGGAACCTGCACCAGACGCCCGCCGCCATGCGCGGCCTTATAGGCATGGATGCGTTCCTCCATCACCGGGCGGAACCGCCGGATCAATCCCTGGATCGGCCACGCCGCCGCATCGCCCAGTGCGCAGATCGTATGGCCTTCGACCTGACGCGTTACCTGTTCCAGCATGTCGATCTCCTCGATCTCCGCACGGCCTTCGACCATGCGTTGCATGACACGCATCATCCACCCCGTCCCCTCGCGGCAGGGTGTACACTGGCCGCAGCTTTCATGCTTGAAGAACTGTGAAAAACGCGCGATGGCGCGGATGATGTCGGTGGATTTGTCCATGACGATCATGCACGCGGTACCCAGCCCGGAACCTTCGGCACGCAGGCTGTCGTAATCCATCAGGACCGTGTCGCACACTTCACGCGGCAGCATCGGCACCGAACAGCCGCCGGGAATGACCGCAAGCAGGTTGTCCCACCCCCCACGTACACCGCCGCCATGTTTTTCGATAATATCCCTGAGCGGCACGCCCAGCTCTTCTTCGAACACGCATGGTGTATTTACATGGCCCGAAATGGCCATCAGCTTCGTGCCTGCGTTGTTGGGACGGCCCAGCCCGGAAAACCATGCAGCCCCACGACGCAGGATGGTGGAGGTAACGGCGATGCTTTCCACATTATTGACCGTGGTGGGACACCCATACAGGCCCATCGCCGCGGGGAATGGCGGCTTCATCCGTGGCTGGCCCTTCTTGCCCTCAAGGCTTTCAAGAAGCGCCGTCTCTTCGCCGCAGATATACGCACCCGCACCGCGATGGATGTAGAAATCGAAGTCCCACCCCGATCCGGCCGCATTTGGACCGATCAGTCCAGCTTCGTACGCTTCCTCAATGGCGTGCTGCAGGTGCTGCGCCTCATTGAAGAATTCGCCACGGATATAGATATAGGATTTGTGCGCCCCCATCGCGAACGACGCAATCAGCGCACTTTCGATCAGCTTGTGCGGATCATGGCGCAGGATCTCGCGATCCTTGCAGGTGCCGGGTTCGGATTCGTCGCCATTGATCACCAGATAATGCGGGCGGCCATCCGATGCCTTTGGCATGAACGACCATTTGACACCGGTTGGAAACCCCGCCCCCCCGCGGCCACGCAGTCCTGATGCCTTCATTTCCGCAATGATGGCATCACGCCCGCGCGCCAGGATGGCGGCTGTGTCGTTCCAGTCACCGCGCTGTCGCGCGCCCGCCAGACGCCAGTCGTTCTGACCGTACAGATTGGTAAAAATCCGGTCCTTGTCCTCAAGCATGTCCCGTCTTTCCTACCCGTTATCCTGCGTGCCGGTGCCCTGCCCCGCAGCACTATCCAGCAGCGTCTTGCGCCCCCCCACGGGGGCAGAATCCATGCGATCGATGGTCGGGCCTGCTTTTGGCCGTTCGCCACGGCGCAGGGCGGCGATCAGTTCGGTCGTGCGCGGGCCGTCCATATCCTCGTAATAATCATCATCAACCTGAAGGATCGGGGCGTTCGCGCAGGCGCCAAGGCATTCCACCTCGGTCATCGTGAACATCCCGTCCGCGCTGGTTCCGCCAAACGCGTCGATGCCGGTCGCAGCCTTGCACGCCGCCGTCACATCATCCGATCCACGCAGCCAGCATGACGTTGTGGTGCAGACCTGCAGGTGGTATTTCCCGATCGGCTTCGTATTGAACATCAGGTAAAAGGTCGCGACCTCATAAACCCGGATCGGCGCCATCTCCAGCCGATGGGCCACCGCGTCCATCGCGACACGGGGCACCCATGCACTGCCGGTCAGGCGTCCCATCTGCTTCTGCACCACATAAAGCAGCGGTATGACGCCGCTCGCCTTGCGTTCAGGGGGATATTTGGCAAGTATCTGCGCGATCTGCCGTTCACTTTCCGCATCGAAAGCGAATGCGGCAGGCTCCGCGTCATGGGGGATGTTGGACTGCGCGGACATGTCGTTCACCTGTCTATTTCACCAAACACCAGATCCAGCGAACCGATGATCGCAACCGCGTCGGCCAGCATGTGCCGCCGCGCCATCACGTCCATGGCCTGCAGGTGGGCGAACCCGGTGGGGCGAATCTTGCACCGATAGGGACGGTTGCTGCCATCAGCGACCAGATAGACGCCGAATTCGCCCTTGGGGCTTTCGACGGCGGTATAGGTCGCGCCCGGCGGCACATGGTATCCTTCGGTAAACAGCTTGAAATGATGGATCAGGGCTTCCATCGAGCGTTTCATCTCCCGCCGTGGCGGGGGGGCAATCTTGCGGTCCTGGACCTTGATGGGACCGGGCTTCATCTGGGCAAGGCACTGCGCGACGATCTTCACGCTTTCACGCATTTCCGCAACGCGCACCAGATACCGGTCATAGCAGTCGCCCTGACGCGCCACCGGCACGTTGAACTCAACCTTGTCGTAATTGTCATATGGCTGTGAACGGCGCAGGTCCCAGGGCACGCCCGATGCGCGCAGGCATGGTCCGCTGAAGCCCCAGGCCAATGCCTGCTCGCTGGTGAAAACGCCAATGCCGACCGTGCGCTGTTTCCAGATACGATTGTTTGTCAGCAGGGATTCAAGGTCGTCGATCCAGCGCGGGAATTCCGTCGTCCACTGCGCAATGCGTTCCTCCAGCCCGGCAGGCAGGTCGCGCGCGACGCCGCCGGGACGGAAATAATTGGCATGAAAGCGTGCGCCCGATGCTGCCTCGTAAAACTCCAGCAGCTTTTCACGCTCTTCATACCCCCACAGGGCCGGGGTCAGCGCGCCGCAATCCAGACCGAAGGAGGTCAGGTTAAGGATATGGTTCAAGATGCGCGTGATTTCCGCGAACATGACACGAATCCATTTCGCGCGGTCCGGGATTTCAAGGTTCAGCAGCTTTTCCGTCGCCAGCGCGAACGCCTGCTCCTCACACATGGGGGAGACGTAATCAAGCCGGTCGAAATATGGCAGCGCCTTGGGATAGGTCTTGTATTCAATCAGCTTTTCCGTGCCACGGTGCAAAAGCCCGACATGCGGGATGGCGCGGGTCACGACCTCGCCCTCCATCTCCAGGATCAGGCGCAACACACCATGGGCAGACGGATGCTGGGGACCAAAATTCAGCGCATGCGAGTCGATTTCGACAACATGCCTGCGGGCATCGCCGTCACTTCCTTCCGGCAGCAGCGCTTCGGGAACATTCGGGTCCAGGGTCACATCACTCATCGTTCGGTTTCCCTTATTCCTGGCGCTTGATGTTCTGGCGGAACGCATGCGCCTTCTCGTCACCGGGCAGGGTCAGGATGCCTTCCCACGGCGATTCAAAGTCGAAATTGCGGAAGTCCTGCTTCAACTGCACAGGCTCATAGACCACCTGCCGACGTTCCTCGTCATAACGGGTCTCGACATAACCGGTCAGCGGGAAGTCCTTGCGCAGCGGATATCCCTCGAACCCGTAATCGGTCAGGATACGGCGCAGATCGGGCTGATCGGCAAACAGGACGCCGAACAGGTCATAACATTCGCGCTCCCACCAGGTGGCCGACGGCCACAACCGGTGGACGGAGGCGACGGGCTGGGTTTCATCCGTGGTGACGATAACGCGGATACGGTGGTTATGGGTGACGGACAGCAGGTTATAGACGACGTCGAAACGCTCCGCCCGATCAGGATAATCCACCCCACACAGATCCATCATCTGCTCGCACGCATAACGTGGATCATCACGCAGCATGGTCATGATCGCCAGCAGGTAGGGGCGCGTCGTGCGCACCACAAGTTCCCCGCCCTCGATCCCGGCGGAAATGATGCCTGGCACCGACGTGCCAAGCGCGAACGCCACGGACCCAAGCGACGCCTGCGCCTGCGTCTGGAGCGCAGGCAGGGTGTTTGAGGACTCAGCCACGGAGAATCGTCCCTGTCCTGCGGATTTTCTTCTGAAGCTGGAGGATGCCGTAAATCAGCGCCTCCGCCGTGGGGGGACAGCCGGGGACATAGACATCCACAGGGACGATCCGGTCACAGCCACGCACCACGGAATAGGAATAATGGTAATATCCCCCCCCGTTCGCACATGACCCCATGGAAATGACCCAGCGTGGCTCTGCCATCTGGTCGTACACACGACGCAGGGCGGGAGCCATCTTGTTCGTCAATGTGCCCGCGACGATCATCACGTCCGACTGCCGCGGCGACCCGCGCGGAATGATACCCATGCGGTCCAGGTCATAGCGCGGCATGTAGGCGTGGATCATTTCCACCGCGCAGCAGGCCAGGCCAAAGGACATCGGCCACAGGCTGCCGGTGCGCCCCCAGTTCACGATCTTGTCCAGATTGGCGACGACAAAACCCTTTTCCGTGATTTCGCCCGTAACACCACGGATAACGGCGTCCTGTTCCGGGCCGGGGGGCAGCATGTCGCGATTCCACGCGATACTGTCCGATGGGCGCCCCTGCCCTGATGAATTGCTGCTCATGCTTCCTGTCTCCTTCCCTGCTGCCTCAATCCCACTCCAGCGCGCCCTTGCACCATTCGTAGATGAAGCCGACCGTGAGGACCGCGAGGAAGCCCATCATCGACAGGAACCCGAACCATCCGATGCGCGACAGGCTGACCGCCCAGGGGAACAGGAAGGCCACCTCAAGGTCGAAAATAATGAACAGGATCGCCACAAGATAAAAACGCACGTCAAACCGCCGCCGCGTGTCATCGAACGGTTCGAAACCGCATTCATATGCGGATGTCTTTTCCGAATACGGCTTCTGCCAGCCGAAAAGCAGTGAACTTCCCAGCATGGCGGCCGCGATTACAACCGCGATTGCACCGAATATCAGTACAGGGAAATAATCCGCGATGACGGAATGCATGGCCCAGGTCCCCAAACCTTGTTGATTGAACCATCCGTGTCTTGAGCGACTTCTGTATGGCTGGGGCAAAGTTAGCCACAAACCCCCATGCCCGAACAGACGGTTAGCCCGCATTAAGGCAGGAACATTACCGTGATGTTAGGGAATACCGCAGAAATACAGTCATTGTGCCCGCATTACTTATCGGGAACTTTTTGTTGTCTTCATATTTCTGTGTTCTGGAAGGTTCGATGCCCTCAGGCAGCATACGGCCGCATACAATCCCACACGCCACAATATCGGGGCATGACAGGAAGCGCAGGATTTTCATTTGGGGAAATGGCGCGAGTGACGGGGCTCGAACCCGCGACCTCCGGCGTGACAGGCCGGCGCTCTAACCAACTGAGCTACACCCGCGTAGGTGTGTGGGGGATCTCTACCGATCCATCCCGGTGGCGTCAACAGGGTATGACACCTGAAACGTCCTGATCGCGATAATATCGTCATCTTATGACGATCACCGGATCAGTATCATCATGCAGCATGCTGCATGGTGGGCGATGACGGGATCGAACCGCCGACCCTCTCGGTGTAAACGAGACGCTCTACCGCTGAGCTAATCGCCCTTGTGATGCATCAGAAACAGAGGGGCCGGTAATCCACATCGTGGACCAGCACCCCTCAACCTGAGGCAAGCTGCTTATTTGCTTACAGCTTCTTTCAGGTTCTTGCCAGGCTTGAATCGCACGGAAGTCGAAGCCGGAATGTCGATCTCTTCACCCGTGCGCGGGTTGCGGCCCTTGGCGGCCTTGCGGGTTGCGGTCACAAACGTACCGAAACCGACCAGACGTACTTCCTGTCCGTTGGACAGGGCCTTTTCGATCGCGCCGAACACAGCATCGACCACTTCGCCCGCCTTCGCCTTTGCCAGGTCGGCGTTCTCGGCAACAGCAGCAACGAGTTCCTGCTTGTTAAGTGGCTTCTCCATTTTACGCCTTTCTATGTAACTGACTGCGACCGCTTCATCACGTATGTTTTGGCGTCGCATTTTCTGCCTGCACTATGCCGCTGTTTTCTCTCACGTCAACCGACCGAAGGCAGGGAATGACCCACAAAATCGGTCATTCCCCCCTGTCATGACAATTTTGCTACGCTTGACAGGTGCCCCAATCAGTGCGGTAGCGACGCCAGCGCCGGTTCGGCGGCCGGATTGGTGGCCACGCCTTCAGGCGGTTCCACCCATTCGATTGGATCGGGTGCATGGACCAGCGCCTTGGAAATGACCTCGTCCACGTGGGCGACGGGAATCACCTTCAGGTCGTCGATCACCGTCTTGGGGATATCCACCAGATCCTTTTCATTATCCTTGGGGATAAAGACCGTGCGTATTCCCGCGCGATGCGCCGCCAGCAGCTTCTCCTTCAGCCCACCAATGGCCAGCACACGCCCACGCAACGTGATTTCCCCGGTCATGCCGACATCACGACGCACGGGAATACCGGTCATCACGCTGACGATCGACGTGGCCATGGCGATGCCTGCCGACGGGCCATCCTTGGGCGTCGCGCCTTCGGGCACATGCACATGCAGGTCACGCTTTTCAAACAATGTCGGCTTGATGCCAAACGACACGGCCCGGCTGCGGACATAGGACAGGGCCGCCGCCACGCTTTCCTTCATCACGTCGCCAAGCTTGCCCGTCAGCTTGATGTTGCCCTTGCCCGGCACCATCACGCTCTCGATCGTCAGGATCTCGCCCCCCACTTCGGTCCAGGCAAGGCCGGTGACGACCCCGACCATATCCTCGGTTTCAGTTTCGCCATGGCGGAAACGCTTTACGCCTGCATATTTTTCGAGGTTGTCCTTCGTGATCGCAACCGACTTGGCCTTGCCCGTCACGATTTCCGTCACGGCCTTGCGCGCAAGGGTGGCGATCTCACGCTCAAGGTTACGCACCCCGGCCTCACGCGTATAGCTGCGGACCAGTTCAAGCAGGGCGTCGTCACTGACGGACCATTCGCCGGGTTTGAGGTTGTTGGCCTCCGCCTGCTTGGACAGCAGGTGGCGCTTCGCAATCTCGACCTTCTCATCCTCGGTGTAACCTGACAGGCGGATGATCTCCATGCGGTCAAGCAGCGGCTGCGGCATGTTCAGGCTGTTGGCCGTGGTGATGAACATCACATCCGACAGGTCGTAATCCACCTCCAGATAGTGATCGCCAAAGGTTGCGTTCTGCTCCGGGTCCAGCACCTCAAGCAGAGCCGAGGACGGATCGCCACGCCAGTCGGCACCGAGCTTGTCTATCTCATCAAGCAGGAAGAGCGGATTCGACGTCTTCGCCTTTTTCATGCCCTGAATGATCTTGCCGGGCATGGAACCGATATAGGTCCGCCGATGACCGCGAATCTCCGCCTCGTCACGCATTCCACCCAGCGACATGCGCACATACTGCCGTCCCGTCGCCTTTGCGATCGAACGTGCAAGCGACGTCTTGCCCACGCCCGGCGGCCCGACAAGGCACAGGATCGGCCCCTTGAGCTTCTGCGCACGACTCTGCACCGCCAGATATTCAAGGATGCGTTCCTTGACCTTCTCCAGCCCATAATGGTCGGTATCGAGGATCTTTTCCGCTTCGGGCAGGTCGTGGCGCACCTTGGAACGCTTTTTCCACGGAATGCCCAGCAGCCAGTCGAGGTAGTTGCGCACCACCGTCGATTCGGCTGACATCGGGCTCATGGTCCGCAGCTTCTTCAGCTCCGCCACCGCCTTGTCGCGGGCTTCCTTGCTCAGCTTGGTCTTGGCGATCTTTTCCTCAAGCTCGGCGGTCTCGTCCTTACCGTCCTCACCTTCGCCAAGTTCCTTCTGGATCGCCTTGAGCTGCTCATTCAGATAGTATTCGCGCTGCGTCTTTTCCATCTGCCGCTTGACGCGGTTGCGGATGCGCTTTTCCACCTGCAGGACACCGATCTCGGCCTCCATGTGGGCGAAAACCCGTTCCAGACGTGCATTGACATCCTGGATTTCAAGGATTTCCTGTTTTTCGGAAATCTTGAGGTTCAGGTGGCTTGCGATCGTATCCGCCAGCTTCGACAGGTTGTCGATCTGATTGAGGGAGACGAGAACCTCCGGCGCGATCTTCTTGTTCAGTTTGATATACTGCTCAAACTGGGAAATGATCGTGCGGCCCAGAGCCTCGGCTTCCTTGCCGTCGGTTTCCTCTTCCGACACTTCCTCGATCTCGGCCTCGAAATGGCCGTCGATCTCATGCAGGGTGGAAATGCGCGCACGACGCCCGCCTTCAACCAGCACCTTGACCGTCCCGTCTGGCAGCTTCAGCAACTGCAGGATCGTGGAAACCGTGCCATAACGGTAAATATCATCGACAGACGGATCATCCTGCGACGCGTTCTTCTGCGCCACCAGCAGGATCTGCTTGTCGTTCTTCGTGACGGCTTCCAACGCACGGACGGATTTTTCCCGCCCCACGAACAGCGGCACGATCATGTGGGGAAACACCACGATATCACGCAGCGGCAGGACGGCCATCGTGTCCTTTTCGCGCGGGGCAATGTCGTCGCCTTCATGCGACGACACCGATACCGGCACATTCTTTTCCGTATTTTCGGGGGTGCCGGGCACCTGGTCCAGTCTTTCGGATTCAGACATGTAACTTGACCTCCTGATGGACGATCCCGGGTCCACACCCGACACGCGGCCTGCGAACCCGTAACACCACACATGCGGTGACCTGATGAGTCATGTTGTCACTTGCCTTCACTGGCACAAGTGAGAGAATCGCAAATGACATGCATCATCAAAAACGAAAAACCTTTGCCAAAAGCAAATCCGGCGCGACTCAGGCGGACTGCTCTTCTGGCTGGGCCTTGCCATAGACATAGACCGGCGGGGCCTTGTTTTCCGCCGCGTCCTTGTTGACCACGATTTCCTCTACATTCTTCAGGCCCGGAAGGTCGAACATCGTCGTCAGCAGAATGCTTTCCAGAATGGCGCGCAGGCCACGCGCACCGGTGCGCCGCGCAATCGCGCGCTGGGCGATCGTACTCAACGCCTCATCGGAGAAGGTAAGCTTCACATCTTCCATCTGGAACAGGCGCGCATACTGCTTGACCAACGCATTCTTGGGCTTGGTCAGGATCTCGATCAACGCGGCTTCATCAAGGTCTTCAAGCGTGGCGAGAACCGGCAGACGACCGATGAATTCAGGGATCAGGCCGAACTTCAACAGGTCCTCGGGCTCGATATCGCGCAGGATCGCGCCCGTGCGGCGGTCATCGGGGGATTGCACATCCGCGCCGAACCCGATTCCCGATCCCTTGCCCCGGGCGCTGATGATCTTGTCGAGGCCTGCGAACGCACCACCACAGATAAACAGCATGTTGGTGGTGTCCACCTGCAGGAATTCCTGCTGTGGATGCTTGCGCCCGCCCTGCGGCGGGACAGAGGCCACCGTCCCTTCCATGATCTTGAGCAATGCCTGCTGCACGCCCTCCCCACTGACGTCGCGGGTGATCGAGGGATTGTCGGACTTGCGCGAAATCTTGTCGATCTCGTCGATATAGACGATGCCGCGCTGTGCCTTCTCCACATTGTAATCTGCGGCCTGCAGCAGCTTGAGGATGATATTCTCCACGTCCTCACCCACATAACCTGCTTCGGTCAGGGTCGTGGCGTCGGCCATGGTGAATGGAACATCAAGGATTCGCGCCAGCGTCTGCGCCAGCAGCGTCTTACCCGATCCTGTCGGGCCGATCAGCATGATGTTCGACTTTGCGATCTCGACGTCGTTGTTCTTCTGGCTGTGGGCCAGACGCTTGTAATGGTTATGGACCGCAACCGACAGCACCTTCTTGGCGTGCATCTGTCCGATGACATAGTCATCAAGGATATTGCAGATCTCACGCGGGGTCGGCACGCCATCACGCGATTTCACAAGGTGCGTCTTATGCTCCTCGCGGATGATATCCATGCACAGTTCGACGCATTCATCGCAAATGAACACGGTTGGACCGGCGATGAGCTTCCGGACCTCGTGCTGGGACTTGCCACAGAACGAGCAATAAAGGGTGTTTTTGGAATCGCCGGATTTGTTGTTCATAACCGCTCCTATTCCCCCGCAAGGAGGAACCTGTCCATTCCCGACGACCGGAACCTTTCACCTGTCCCGGTGCGCCGCAGCTTATCCAGTCGCCAAGGGATTGAAGATGCACCGCGCGGCATCCCCTTTCCCCAATAACACGCCAGCCGTATCACGCGACGGTGGCTTTCGTCGTGCCTGCAGGGACATGGGAACGCGCACGCGACATCGCGCATCGCAGTCCCGTGTCGCCCGCATGCATATCAGTCGGCGGCCTTTTCGGTTGCATGGTTGCGTACGACTTCATCAACGATGCCAAACGCACATGCCTCTTCCGCCGACATGTAGCTGTCACGTTCGAGCTTGCGCTCGATTTCCTCAAGCGTGCGACCGGTGTGGGTTTCATAGATCTCGTTCAGGCGCTTGCGGATGGTCAGGATTTCCGTTGCCTGAATTTCGATGTCACTGGCCTGCCCCTGCGCCCCGCCGGAGGGCTGATGCACCATCACGCGGGAATTGGGCAGCGCGAAACGGCGACCCTTCTCCCCGCCGGCCAGCAGCAGCGACCCCATCGACGCCGCCTGGCCAATGCACACCGTACTGACGGGGCTGCGGATATACTGCATGGTGTCGTAAATCGCGAGACCAGCCGACACCACCCCACCGGGGCTGTTGATATAGAACGAGATTTCCTTGGTCGGGTTCACGCTTTCCAGATACAGGAGCTGCGCGGACACGACGGCGGAAACCTGATCGTATACAGGCCCGGTCAGAAAGATGATGCGCTCTTGCAGCAGGCGGGAATAGATATCGAATGCCCGCTCCCCGCGAGAGGTCTGCTCGACCACCATCGGCACAAGAGCATTATTGAAGATCTCTACGGGATTGCGATCCCTCATAGCCATATTCCCGATCCTGAAAAGCAAAAGCCCGACCTGCCCTGATTTTCCGACGTGCATGGGCGCGCCATCAAAACGGAGCAGCCGGACCTTTCCCGGTTACTTATGACAAAATAGAGACAAACACGCCAGATACCACCCCATTGCCGTCATTTTAGACAATATGATGCGAACATGACCTGCTGGCCCCGTCACGAAGGTCGTTGGACACGTAAAAACCACAACCGATCTTTACGCGTCCAGCCGACGTCCGCAAGGCCTGAACCGCAGCCTCAGATGACCGCAGCCTCAGACACTGGCTTCCGGCATCTCGGCCAGTTCCTCGGGCGTCACTTCCTTGTCTTCGACCTTTGCCAGTTCGACGATGTAGTCGATGACCTTGTTTTCAAAGATCGGGCCGCGCAGGCTGTCGGCGGCCTGCGGGTTCTTGCCAAAGAACTCGAACACGGCCTGTTCCTGGCCGGGATAGCGCATGGCTTCGGCACGGATCGCCTGCACCATCTCGTCCTGCGTGACGGAGATGTTGTTGACGCGTCCGATTTCCGCCAGCAGCAGGCCAAGCTTCACACGGCGTTCGGCAATCTTGCGATAGTCGGCGCGCAGCGTGTCTTCGTCCTTGTCCTTGTCCTCGTCATCCAGACGACCAGCCTTGCGGTCTTCCTCGATACGGTTCCAGATCTGCGTGAATTCGGCGTCAACCATGCCCGGAGGCGCGTCAAACGCCGTCTTTTCCGCCAACTGGTCCAGCAGGTCGCGCTTCAGGCGCAGGCGCGAAAGCTGCTCGTATTCCTGTTCCACCTGCTTGGTGATCAGTTCACGAACCTGCTCCAGCCCTTCAAAACCAAGCTTCTTGGCCAGCTCGTCATCAATCGGCGCATCGACCGGACGCTTCAGCTCCTTCGCCTTGATGTCAAAGGTGGCTTCCTTGCCTGCAAGGTTCTCGGCCTGATAATCGGCCGGGAACGTGACATGGATCACCTTTTCGTCACCAGCCTTCATGCCTTCAAGCTGCTCGGCAAAGCCGGGGATGAAGCCCGCGCCACCGATCTCGACATTCACGTCGTCGGCGGAACCGCCATCGAACGCGACGCCGTCGATCTTGCCGACGAAATCAACCATCAGGACATCGCCGTTTGCGGCGGGACGGTCCTCGGTGATCGTCTCAAACTCACGCTGGCGACCGGCGATTTCCTTCAGCGCCTTGTCAACCGTTTCCGCGTTCACCGCGGACTTCAGCCGTGTCAGCGACAGTGCCGAAAGGTCAGGCACCGGGATTTCGGGCAGGATCTCGAACGCAAGCGTGTATTCAAGGTCGGCCTTGCTGTCGGGTTCCCCGCCGGAGACGAGGTCAACCTTCGGCTGCATCGCCGGGCGCAGGCCGCGTTCATCCAGAAGCGTGCGCGTCGCGTCACCGATGACCTGATCCAGGATTTCCCCCTGGACCTCGGCCCCGAAACGCTGCTTGACGATGCTCAGCGGCACCTTGCCGGGACGGAACCCGGGCAGCTTCATGGACTGTCCAATTTCTTTCAGGCGCGCCGTGCGCTTGCTTTCAATTTCCTGCGCCGGAACCGTGACGGTAAAACCGCGCTTCAGGCCATCGGAAAGCGTTTCAGTAACCTGCATCTGCCAGGCCATCCTCTCGGTCAGAACGTATCAAAGAACGCAAGAGGCCGGTTGGGCCACCACGTCTGCTCGCATAACGCGAATTGCCGGGGTTTTATGGTACGGGCGAAGGGACTTGAACCCCCACGACTTGCGTCACCAGAACCTAAATCTGGCGTGTCTACCAATTCCACCACGCCCGCACATTGCCCAAGCTACAAGCGCGCGGCTTTAGCGCAGAGTAGCCATCGGGGCAAGATGCGAACCAGAATAACACACTCTCAGCCGTGCTTTTTTTGCCCTTCCGCCTCGGCCTTTGCGCGCGCCTCACCCAGATGCAGGTCGAACTGCTCCGCAATGGGCCATGGCCCCGCGCGCATCGCGGCCTCTCCATGCAGCCACACGGCCGCGCATGCCCCCTCCCACGCGGGCATACCCGCAGCCAGCATGGCGGCGATGATCCCGCTCAGCGTATCGCCTGACCCCGCCGTACCCAGCGCGGGCGTCGCATGATCGTTGATCGCAACCCGCCCATCCGGGGCGGCGATGATCGTATCCGGCCCCTTCATCACCACCACGGCATCAATCAGGACCGCCGCCGCGCGCGCCGCAGCCAGACGATCATCACCGGGATGGCCGAACACACGCGCGAACTCCCCCGCGTGGGGGGGTGACGACGGCCGCCCCACGCAAAAGGCCGGGCCGCCCCGCCGCCATGGAAAATGCCCCCGCATCCGCCACAACCTGCCGCCCGGCCTCCACCAGCACGGGAAAGACGCTGCCCACCTCCTCCACCGTCAGGCCGGGGCCACAGACCCATACCCTGCGCCGGGCGTCGGCCAGAAGGTCGGTCAACGGTGCGGCATCCACAATCAGGCCCGCCGGGACCTGCATGCGGTACAGGTCGGCAGCCCCCCCCACCGCCAGCCGCACCAGCCCTGCGCCGCTGCCCCGCGCGCCCGCCGCCGAAAGCCGCGCCGCACCGGGCATCTGCGCGCCACCACATATACTGACGACACCACGGCTGTATTTATAACTCTCCACCCCGCAATGCGGCACCTGCCACAGGCCCGGCGCATTGCGCCATGTCCGCACGCCCACCTGCCCCACGGCATTTTCGGGAATGCCGATATCCGCCACTTCGCACCGTCCGCACAACTCCCGCCCCGGCAGGAGGAGATGCCCCGGCCTGGGCCTGCAAAACGTGACCGTCAGTTCCGCGGCCGGGGCATAACCGCGCACCGCCCCGGTCGCCCCGTCCACACCCGTGGGCATGTCGATGGCGATGAGCCGCCGCGCCGCACGCAGCACATCGGCGACCTCTCCTTCCACCGCGCGTGACAGGCCCGCGCCGAATACCGCATCGATCACAAGGTCGAACCGCCCCACCTGCGCGACATCGAACGGCACCATGGGCCCCGACCACAGCGCGGCGGCGGCAGCCGCGTCGCCACCCGGCCGCGGCGGCGCAAGGGCCGCGACACTGACGGGCCATCCGGCCTGCGCCAGACGGCGCGCGGCGACATAGCCATCCCCCCCATTGTTCCCCGGACCACACAGCACAAGCACGCGGCACGGCCGCACATGACGACGCACCGCACGTTCCACCGCGCGCCCCGCATGTTCCATCAACGTGCGAATCGGCACCACCCGCGCGGCAAGGGCATCCACACGCCCCATCTGCGCCGGATCGGGAAGAAGCAGTCTGTATGCGGCGTCATTCATGATCGGTCCCCCTGCGTGCATGGCCTGCCTGCGGGCCGGGATATCCGGGCATGGAGGCAGATGGGGCAAAATATGCCCGACGGCATGCAATATCTTGCATTATGGACGCAAAATCGGGAAACAACCGTCCATGCTTTCCCGATGGGCGCCATGCCGGATACGCATTCGCCCGTCCCATCGTTTTCCAAACCGGAGGCGTCATGTCCCACTCCATTCTCTGGAGCCTTGTGCTCGCCGTTCACCTTCTTGGCATGGCCGCATGGGTGGGCGGCATGATCTATGCCGTGTTCGTACTCCGACCGAGTCTCGGCCTGCTTGACGCCATCCCCCGCGCGTCCGTCCATCTGCAGACACTCAACCGCTTCTTCCGCATCGTATGGCATGTCATGCCGATGGTGCTGGTGACGGGGTGGCTGATGATCCTGCACGAAGGCGGATTCGCAGCAATCGCGTGGCAGATCAACCTGATGCAGTTGCTGGGCCTGATGATGGCCCTGATTTTCGCACGGATCTATTTCGGCCCGTACCAGAAGGCCCGCCGCGCCATGCGCCCGCAACCGGCGATGTTCGATTCGATCCGCTCACAGATCCTCATCAATATCGGCCTTGGGGTGCTGACGATCATTACGGCATCCCTTGCCCACCCGTTCTGAGACACCTTCCACAGCAAGCGGGCATGCCCAGCAGAGGTAAATGCCCAAATAACTGATGCACATGCGCACAGGCATCCTTGATTTTCATACGGGATGCAGATAGGCAGGGGACGTGTGGAATGTAGGGATTCGCCCTTGGTCCACAGGCCCCTGCGTTGCTGCAGGCGATCAGGCGCGCTAACCTGATAGGCGGTATGGTAGCAATCCGGACGGGACCTCACCACTGACACGTTCGAGAGAATTTTGAGCGCCAAGAAGAACACGACATCCGCTCCGGCCGGTTCCGCCAAGGTGGGCCGGCGCGTTGCCGCGACCGCAGGCGACATAATGCCGATATCCGACATTGAAATCGTTACCCCTCCGGAAACGGAAGACGCGCCACAGCCGCTGTTTTCCGAACTGGGCCTGTCCGCGCCGATCCAGCAGGCGATCGAGGAGATGGGCTATCGCCATCCCACCCCCATTCAGGCACAGGCGATTCCCTATATCCTGATGGGGCGCGATGTTCTGGGCGTGGCGCAGACGGGCACGGGCAAGACCGCGTCCTTCACGCTGCCCATGCTGGAAATCCTGTCCGGCTCACGTGCACGGGCCCGCATGCCGCGCTCCCTCATTCTGGAGCCCACGCGCGAACTGGCGCTTCAGGTGGCGGAAAACTTCGTCAATTATGGCAAGCACCTCAAGCTGACACATGCGCTGCTGATTGGTGGCGAAAGCATGGCGGAGCAGAAAGAGGCCCTCAATCGCGGCGTTGACGTCCTGATTGCGACTCCGGGGCGGCTGATTGACCTGTTCGAACGCGGTGGCCTGTTGCTGACGCAGACGAAGCTGCTGGTTATTGACGAGGCAGACCGCATGCTCGACATGGGGTTCATCCCCGATATCGAGAAGATCGTCAGCATGCTGTCGCCGATACGCCAGACGCTTTTCTTCTCTGCCACGATGGCACCTGAAATCCGTCGCCTGGCGGACATGTTCCTGCACAACCCCAAGGAAATCACCGTCAGCCGCCCCTCTTCGGTCGCGTCCACCATCGAGACGGGACTGGTGATCGTGGAAGAAGATGACAAGCGTCGCGCCCTGCGCAAGCTGCTGCGCGAGAGCGACATGCAAAACGCGATCATCTTTTGCAATCGCAAGCGCGACGTGGACGTCTTGTGCAAATCCCTGCTCAAGCATGGGTTTTCGGCCGGGGCACTGCATGGCGACCTGCCACAGTCGCTACGCTTTTCCACGCTGGAGGCGTTCAAGTCTGGCGAACTCAAGATCCTCGTCTGCTCCGACATCGCCGCGCGCGGGATTGATATCGGCGGGCTGTCGCATGTCTTCAATTTCGACCTGCCGTTCCATGCGGAAGATTATGTCCACCGCATCGGTCGCACGGGCCGCGCAGGCCGCACCGGCCATGCCTACAGCCTTGCGACCCCTTATGAGCAGCCGTTAGCCGAAGCGATCGAAAAACTGACCGGCAAGCCAATCGTCCGGCTGGAGGTCAAGGGAATCGACCAGACCGAATGGTCTGATGAACCACGCCCGCGTGGCCGCAAACGTGGTGGCAAGCCTGCTGAAGTGCGTACAACACCACAGGCGCCCGCGCCCACTGGCAAGACCTCTGCGCCATCGCGCAAGCCAGCAGTCGAATCGCGCAATGCCGTTGCCCCCACGGCTGTATCCGCCACCGCGGCGCCACCAGCGCGTCCGGCATCCCCGCCGCGCCACGCGGCAACGGCCCATGCCCGCGAAGAACATGGCAATGAGCGGCCCCAGGCCGGGTTTGGCGGTGATATCCCCGCCTTCATGCTGCTGCCGCGTCGCACGGCGCCTGTCATCCCCACGCCCGAGGATGAAATCCGGCCGGACTGACCCGAAAGACTTTGCCCGTGTCTGAAATCATGCAGGTTCATATCGATGCCCTTGGCGCGGAAGGGCACGGTCTTGCACGCCTGCCTGATGGTGCCGCCCTGTTCGTCGCGGGCGCACTCCCCGGCGAGGACGTTACCGTTCTTCCGACAGGGGACGGCAGGGCACGGTTGGAAAAAATCCTCCATCCCTCCGCCGACCGGGTGGATCCGCCCTGCGACCTGTTCGGACGATGTGGCGGATGCTCCGTGCAGTATATGTCCCTGCCCCTGTCATTGCGGTGGAAGACGGACACCGTCCTGCGTGCCCTGCATGGCGCAGGCTATACCGACCCGATCCCCGTGACTTCATGGCAGGGGGCGCCACTGACACGCCGCCGGGTGGATCTTGCCTTTGCCCGCACGGAACAGGGTATGGTCATCGGGCTGCACCGCAAACGTGGCGAGGTCGTGGACATGACCCAATGCCACGTGCTGGAACCCGCGCTGTTCGCGCTACTTCCCCTCCTGCGGCCAATGCTGCATTCGCTGCCTGCCATCCGGCGTGGCGGGGACCTGCAGATCAATATGCTCGATAGTGGACCGGACCTGCTGCTGGCCACGGATGGCCCGCTTGGCCCTGATGACCGCCGTATCCTGGCGCAGTTTGCAGCCAGCCAGCGTATTCCACGGATTTCGTGGCGTCCCCAGGGCAGTCATGACATCCCGGAAACCGCAGCACAGACGGGTGGGGTATGGCATGAATTTTCCGGTGTGCGCACGGCACCGCCCCCGGGTGCTTTCCTTCAGCCCAGTCGGGCGGGTGAGGACGCAATCCGGCGCGCCATTCTCGAGGCCCTGCCGACCAAGCGGCTCAAGGGAGATATTATCGAACTTTATGCCGGATGCGGCACGCTGTCCTTCGCCCTTGCCGAACGGGGACGGGTCATGGCCCATGAAGGGGACGCAGCCGCCTTTGCCTGCCTGAAACAGGCATGTGGCGGCACACGGGTGCAACCATTCCATCGCGACCTCAACCGGCAGCCAGTCATGGGTGCTGTCCTGGCAAAGGCTGGGGCGGTCGTGCTGGACCCCCCTCATGCCGGCGCGGGCGCGCAGCTTCATCAGATTACCGATGGCAAGCCACTGAATGTCATTTATGTCAGTTGCAACCCCACCGCCCTGCGCCGCGATGCAACAGCATTGCGACAGGCCGGATACCGGCTGGACCGCCTGACGGTAATCGACCAGTTCCTGTGGTCCACCGAGGTCGAGAGCGTATGCCTGTTCACCCGACCAGCCCCACCACGACGCCGCTGAAACAGCGCGGACCCAACAATGCCGCGCTTACAAAGTGCTGGCCCTGAATCTTCTGACAGGCCACCGATGGCTGAAGCTTTTTCTTCTTTCATCGGCGGGTCATTTCCAAACAGCCCCCAGAAGACTGTTTGAAAAGTGAGTCTCAATAACATCCTGAAATTATAAAGGTTTTTTGGTGAGGCTTTTTCTGAAAAACTTCAGAAGACGCCGCCTTTTCGAAAAAAGGCGGCACCCAAAAACTTTTCTTTTTTATCAAAGAGTTGTTTTCAAACAATCTCTAGACGTGGAAGCTTTCACCACAACCGCAACGCCCTTTTTCATTGGGGTTGGAAAATGTGAAGCCCGCTTCAAGCTGCTTGACCTCGTAATCCATCACCGACCCGATCAGGAACAACGTCGCCTTGCGATCCACCAGCAGGGTGACACCATGATCGCGGACCACTTCATCCCCTGGTCCTGCCTCATTGACGAATGACATGTCATAGGCATGACCGGAGCAGCCTTTGGTCGAAATGCCGATCCGCAGCAATTGCCCGGCATGGGCATTGGCGTAAAGGGAAACAAGGCGTTTTGCCGCGCGATCCGTCAGCGTCATCAAGGGCGGCAGCTCACGGCGTGCAGCGGTCGTGGGGGCCGTTGTGGCAGGGGCGGGATCGGTATGGGTTGTCATGGCTGTATTCCCGTGGATCAGAACATGTTCAGGGTCAGGCGGGCATCCTCGCTCATACGCGACATGTCCCATGGCGGCTCCCACACGATTTCGACCGTGGCGGTGCTGACCTCGTCAATCTTTTCGACCGCTTCCTTGACCTGCGCAGGAAGCTCCTGCGCACTTGGACAATTGGGGGCCGTCAGGGTCATTTCAATCTTGACGGTACCATCATCATGCAGGTCGATGGCGTAAATCAGCCCCAGTTCATAGATATTGACCGGGATTTCCGGGTCAAAGACAGTTGCGATCGCCTCGATCACCGCATCTTCCGACGCCATGCCATCGGTCGTGCGCGCCACAGGCTGCGCGCCATCAGGGGTCCAGACAGACATGACCTCCCCTTCCCCTGCCGGGGCATGGTCTTCCTTCAGCGAGAAAGCCGCAGGGTCCTGCGTTTTTTCCCGTTCGGGGACGGATCGCGTATCGTCGGATTTCACTTCCATGACGCTTTACCTGTCTTTCAAATCATTCAGCATGGCGGTCAGTGCGGTCCATGGCAGGGTCGCGCAACGGATGCGCGAACGGTACTGGTGCAGGGGGGCGAATACCGCCAGATCCCCTGCCGCCTCGACCGGGTGCCCGGTTTTCAACATTGCCTCGAACACCGCGCCCAATTCCGCCACCCACGCGGGATCATGGCCGGTCACATGTTCGGCCATCAGGTCTGCTGATGCCGCACAGATGGCGCAACCACGGGTTTCATGACGCACGGCGGCAATCTGCCCCCCTGGTGTCATGCTCGCCGTCAGACGCACCCGATCACCACATAATGGATTCGTACCTTCGCCACGCATCTGCGCATCCTCGACTTCTCCCCCGAACATGGGGGTGCGGGCACGCTCGACAACCAGACGACGATAAAGATCCTCCTGCGTCATCACGCCCCCCTGCTCATCGCACCCTTACACAAAGAACTTGCGAATTTGTTCAAGGGTGCGCGCAAGGAAGTCGATTTCCTCCCGCGTGGTATAGATCCCGAAACTTGCACGCGCCGTAGCACTCAGCCCCATGCGGCGCATCAGCGGTTCGGCGCAGTGATGACCAGCACGCACGGCAATGCCATTGCGATCCAGCAGCGTCGCGATGTCATGGGGGTGGACATCATCCATCGTAAAGGAAATGACCCCCCCCCGGTCCCGGGCCGTACCGACGAAGTTCAGTCCTGTCACCACGCCCAACCGTTCCAGTGCGTGATCCGTCAGCGCGGCTTCATGCGCGCCAATGGCATCAAACCCGATGGCATCAATATAGGACAGCGCCGCACCCAGGCCGATGACCTCGACAATCGCGGGGGTTCCGGCTTCGAACTTGTGCGGGACAGGTGCCCATGTCGATTTTTCGAACGTGACGGAAGAAATCATGTCCCCGCCCCCCATAAAGGGCGGCATAGCCTCCAGCAGTTCACGCCGCGCCCACAGGAAACCAACCCCGGTCGGCCCGTACAGCTTGTGCCCCGTCACGACATAGAAATCAGCGTCAAGCGCCTGCACATCAACGCGGCGATGCACCGCAAGCTGGCTGCCGTCGAACAACACACGCGCACCGGCTGCATGCGCCATGTCCGCGATGGCGCGGGCATCGGTAATGGTACCCAGCACATTGGACATATGGGTGACAGCCACCAGCGCCACCTTGCCATCGGCAAGTGTGCGTGACAGGGACGCCATATCCAGTTCGCCACGATCGGTCACGGCAGCGACACGCAGTTCGATGCCGGCACGGTCACGCAACATCTGCCACGGCACCAGATTGGCGTGATGCTCCATTTCGGAAATCACGACCGCCTGCCCTGGTTTGAGCAGCGAACCATAGGAATGCGCGACGAGGTTGATGGCCTCCGTGCTGTTACGGGTGAACACGATTTCCTCGCGCCCGGCGGCATTGATAAAGGCCGCAACCTGGTCGCGCACGGCCTCATACGCCTCGGTCGTACGCTCGCTCATCCAGTACAGCCCGCGATGGATGTTCGCATACTGCATGCGCATCGTGTCAGCCATCGCGTCGATGACCTGACGTGGTTTCTGCGCCGATGCCGCACTGTCGAGGAAGACGAGCGGCTTTCCATGCACCTGCTGCGACAGGATCGGGAAATCGGCCCGCAGGTGACGCAGGGCATCCGCCCGGTCCACCGTCTTTGACAGGGTCCTGTCCATCACGCGTTCCTCTGGTTCCACCACGCCTCGACCGCCAGGTCGAGGCTGTCCCGCAGGCGCGTATCCTCCAGCAGGTGCACCACGTCATGCAAAAAGGCACGGATCAGCATCGAACGCGCATCCGACAGCGTAATGCCACGGCTGCGCAGGTAGAAAAGCTGTTCCGGGTCAATCGCGCCCACGGTCGCACCGTGGCTGCACTTGACGTCATCGGCGTAGATTTCAAGTTCGGGCTTGGCGTCGATTTCCGCCGTATCCGACAGCAACAGCGCCTGGTTCATCTGGTAGCCATCGGTCTTCTGGGCGATGCGCTCCACATGAATCTTGCCCTGAAACACGCCGCGCGCATGACCGGCCAGCACGTTCTTGACCGTCTGGCGCGAAACACAGTTGGGGGCCGCATGGGTAATGATGCTGCTCAGATCGCCATGCTGCTTCGCATCAAGCAGTTGCGCGCCATTGACATGCACACAGGCCCGTTCGCCAAGCAGGGTGGCATGCACTTCATGCCGGCTGAGCAATGCGCCAAGGGTCAGGTTGAAACTGTCATACAGCCCGTCCGACGCCACCTGCGCATGGGTCACGGCGATCTGCGATGCCTGCTGCCCCTCGGCCTGCAGGCGGGCATGCGTCAGACGCGCGCCATCAGTCACCCGAACCTCGAATACAGGATTATGCAGGTAGTTCCCGACGCCAACCGTGGCCTCCAGCATCGCAAGGCGTGCACCGGCGCCAAGGTCGATGCGATGGCGCGGATGGAACGAAATCGGGGCGTCACCCGCCACCGCGATGCTGACCAGCAGCAGCGCCCCCGCGTCCACGCCTGCATCCACCCGCACGACCGCGCCGTCATCCGCCATGACGGTATTCAGCGCGGTACCCACGTCGCCGCAGGGATCAATCCAGTCGGCAAAAACCGGGTCAGCCGCGAACGCCGTGACATGTACGCCCTGCGGCAGTCGCGACAGCGATGCATCGAAACGTCCGTTGACAAGGACGATGCGCGATGTCCCCGCGCCAAGCCCGGACACGGTTTCCACCGTCGCCAGCAGGCGCGCGACCTCCGCCGCATCAACCTGCGCGGGGGGCGTGGCATAGGGCACATCCGCGAAATGACGCAGGGAAGTGTATTTCCATGCCTCCACGCCTGCACGCGGCAGGCCCGCCTGCGTCAGGAAGGCCGCCGCCGCACGGCGTTCCGGCCCATCCCCTTTTCCCCGGCCGAGGAAGGCGCCAGCACTGATCCCGACCGGTGCGATGGCGTTCACGCCGCCTCCGCCAGGAACTTGGCGTAACCCTGGGCCTCCAGTTCGCGGGCCAGTTCGGGACCACCGCTGTGGATGATGCGCCCCTTGGCCATGACATGGATGCGATCCGGGACGATATAGTCAAGCAGGCGTTGGTGATGGGTGATGACCAGCGCCGAAAAATCGGGGGAACGCAGCGAATTCACGCCCTCGGCCACAATGCGCAGGGCGTCGATGTCCAGCCCGCTGTCGGTTTCGTCAAGGATGGCGAAGGACGGCTGGAGCATACGCATCTGAAGCACTTCGTTGCGCTTCTTTTCCCCACCGGAAAACCCGACATTGACGTTACGCTTGAGCATGTCGTCGGACATCGACAGGTGCTTTGTCTCCTTGCGCACGGCCTTGAGGAAACCGACCGCGTCCAGTTCCTCCTGCCCGCGGGCACGGCGCACGGCATTGACGGCGGTGCGCAGGAAATTGGCGTTGTTCACACCGGGCAGTTCCACCGGAGCCTGAAACGCGAGGAACAGGCCAAGGGCTGCGCGTTCCTCTGGCTCCAGCGCCAGCAGATCCTGTCCCTTGAACGATGCGCTTCCGCCCGTGACCTCGTAATCCTCACGTCCGGCAAGGACATAGGACAGCGTGGACTTGCCCGACCCGTTCGGCCCCATGATGGCATGGACTTCGCCCGCGGGGATTTCCAGATCGACACCGCGCAGGATTTCCTTGGGCGTCCCGGCATCCGAAATACGGGCACACAGGCCGTCGATCCTTACAAATTCGTTACTCACGTCTCTATAATCCCTGTTCAACCGACGCTGCCTTCAAGGCTGATCTGCAGAAGCTTTTGTGCTTCCACGGCGAATTCCATCGGCAGTTCCTTAAGCACATCCTTGCAGAACCCGTTGACGATCAGGCCAACGGCGTCCTCTTCCGACAGGCCGCGCTGGCGGCAGTAGAACAGCTGGTCCTCGGAAATCTTGGATGTGGTTGCTTCATGTTCGATGCTGGCGGACATGTTGCGATTTTCGATATAGGGCACCGTATGCGCCCCGCAGCGATCCCCGATCAGCAGGCTGTCACATTGCGTGAAATTGCGCCCGCCCGATGCCTTGGGCATCATGCGCACCAGCCCGCGATAGGTACTGTCGGACTGTCCCGCACTGATGGTCTTGGCGATGATGGTCGAACGCGTATTGCGCCCGATATGGATCATCTTCGTGCCGGTATCGGCCTGCTGGTGGTTATTGGTCACCGCCACGGAATAGAACTCCCCCACCGATCCTTCGCCCTGGAGGATACATGACGGATATTTCCATGTGATGGCGGAACCGGTTTCCACCTGCGTCCACGAAATCTTGGACCGTGCGCCACGGCACGCGCCGCGCTTGGTCACGAAGTTGTAGATGCCGCCACGCCCGTTTTCGTCCCCCGGATACCAGTTCTGGACCGTGGAATACTTGATCGACGCATCTTCCATCGCCACCAGTTCGACCACGGCGGCATGAAGCTGGTTTTCATCACGCATCGGCGCGGTGCAGCCCTCAAGGTAGGAAACGGACGCCCCGTCCTCCACCACGATCAGGGTGCGTTCGAACTGCCCGGTATTGCGGGCATTGATACGGAAATAGGTCGAAAGCTCCATCGGGCAGCGCACGCCCTTTGGTACGAACACGAACGACCCGTCGGTAAAGACGGCGGCATTCAGCGCGGCATAGAAATTGTCCGTCACCGGCACGACACTGCCAAGGTATTTGCGCACCAGGTCGGGATGTTCCTGCACGGCCTCTGAAATGGGGCAGAAGATCACGCCCGCTTCGGACAGGGTCTTGCGAAAGGTGGTCGCGACCGACACGCTGTCGAATACGGCATCCACCGCGATGGAGGGGCGCGCCTCCTCCCCTTCGGGCACTTCCACGCCGGCAAGCAGTGCCTGCTCATGCAGGGGAATACCCAGCTTTTCATAGGTGCGCAGCAGTTCGGGATCGACTTCGTCCAGGGATTTCGGACCCGGCTTCTTCTTCGGCGCGGCGTAATAATGCACGTCCTGATAATCAATGGGCGGGTGGCTGACCTTCGCCCATGTCGGCTCAGACATCTGCAGCCAGGCATGATAGGCCTTCAGCCGCCAGTCCAGCATCCATTCCGGCTCGTTCTTGCGGGTGGAGATCAGGCGGATGATGTCTTCGTTCAGGCCCTTTGGCGCGATATCCATCTCGATATCGGTCTCGAACCCCCATTTATAGGTGTTCTGGCCCAGTGTCTCGACTGTCTTGCGGGTCTCGGCAACTGCTGGCATGTGTCTTCACTCCTCCTGTCAGGCCGTGGCCAGGGGGCCGAGGGCCGCGGACGGGGCATCGGGGGCCCGCCGGGATGTCACTGTATGGTTCTGCATGTCGGACAATGAAATGGACGACAGCGCATCAAGGATCGCACCGTTGACCGCATCCCACTGCCCCACCAGCCCGCATTTCGACCGTGCGTCGCATTCCCCCCCATCCACGCAGGTCGTCAGCGAGATCGGCCCGTCGATCGCCTGTATCACGGCCGCAACCGAAATCTGCGCCAGCGGACGCGCAAGGCGATACCCGCCGCGCGCCCCGCGCTGTGAAATGACGATCCCCTGCGCGGCCAGCACCTTGAGCACCTTGGCGATGGTCGGTTCCGGGATGCCGGTGGAACGCGACAGCACGGGAGAGGTCGTGACTTCCTCTTTCTGTCCAAGACGGACCAGGGCCACGACGGCATAATCGGTCAGTTTTGAAAGTTTCAGCATCCTGCTCTCCCGTACCTGTCACGTCCGACGTTAAATGGACCAGACTGGTACTGATTTACTCAGTTCCAGATGGGACACCTGCCGCGGTTCGTCAAGTTCATTTGCACCATCATGATACTTTCCTAGCCGATACCGGTGCCGAATATAAGCTGTAGTAACACCGACAGGCCGCATCCGGCCAGAAACCCGACCAGCGTCCCGTTGAAGCGTACATACTGCAGATCGCGCCCGACCCGCAGTTCGAGCCGGTCGCTCAAGGCGTTCGCGTCCCACCCCGCAACGACCGAAGCAATAAAACGTGACATGCTGTCGCGCAGGAACGGCAGGCTGCTGTTGACCATGCGCTGCGCCGCATTGTTCACGCGCTGACGCATCTGTGCATCATGGTACATCTGCTCTGACAAACGCTGCAACGCGTCACGCACGATGGATGCGGTCCATCCCTCCTCCCCCCGGGCGATGTCGGTTTCGATCACCTGCCGCAGACGGTGCCAGATATCCCCACTCCATCCCCGGATGCTGTCATGCGACAGGACGCCCATGATCGTGCCCGTCAGGTCACGGCGGCGTTCGGGGTCCTGTTCGATCCGGTCGATCTCTGAGCGGACCCATGCGGTAAATCCTTCGCGCAGCTCAGAGTTCTGCGGGTCAACCCGGTCCAGCTCCTCGCTCGCCGCGGTCAGGACCTTGGTGGCGATGGAACCACCAATGGCCCAGCCCAGGATGCGCCCCCCCTGTTCGCGCACGCGCTCCTCGATCATCTTGCGCAGGGAGGGTTCCTTGGACTTCAACCCGTCCTTGAGCCGCATGAGCAGGAAGGACAGCACCTCCTGATGGCGGTCCCCATCAACCAGCGCACGCATGCTGCGGATCATGATGGGGGCGATTTCCTCCCCCCCCAGCAGGCTGGGCACCAGACGGGAGATCGCATTGCTGGCCCGCCCGTCCTCCAGCCGGTCCAACATGTGCGGCACCGCGCCGATAACCGCGCGGTTCACGGTGGAAATGGTCTCCGGGTCCTTCAGGACGTCGCCAATGACGCTGGGCAGGTCGATGCGCTGCATCGCCACCGCCACATCCTTTTCGGTAAAGACGTTGGTGGAAACGAACCGCCCGAGCGCCTGGGCCAGGCGTTCCTGCTGCGCGGGCAGGATGGCAGTATGGGGAATGGGCAGCCCCATGGGGCGGCGGAACAGGGCCGTGACCGCAAACCAGTCCGCAAGCCCGCCGACCACCCCGGCCTTTGCCCCAGAACGCAGGACGTCGAGCCATGCATGGTCAGCCATCACCCCCGATGCCGGCAGGGCATAGCCCGCGACCGTCAGGCCCGCCATCCCGACGAGCAGCCCGGTTGCCGACCATTTGTAACGTTGCAGGACGCGCCAGGCATCCCTGTCGGCTTGTGGAATGTCGTTCATGAACCTTTTGATACCATTGTGTGTCCCCAGACCCAAGATGTCGTGGTGGGGAACCTCCAAATACACGTGAACACAACCTTGTGGCGATTGCGAAGCGACCGCGAACATGGGACGTTGGTACATCATGCAATTTTCAAGACAGGATCTTCTGATGTCCCAGGCCTCTGCCCCTCATGCAACAGACATGCTGCAGCAGCAGGCCCGCGAACTTGTGGCGATCCCTGCCCTTTCCGACAACCCGGTCATGACGCTGGCACGCAGCATCGGACAGCAGATCGACCGGGGCAGCCTGTCGACCGACGCGCTGGAGGCCTGGGTCCGCCGCCTGCGCGACGCCGCGTTCGCCCGCCGCGCCTGCCATATCGCCGCGTATGTCGGGGGGGTGGATGATGCCGTCATCGACCAGCGCATGCGTGACGTGGCGCGCCGCATCATGCAGCCCGACCCAAATGACAGCCCGGTGCCCATCGCCCGGTTCCGCGCCGCGACCGAACGCAGCCGCTTTGCCGCCGTGTTCACCGCGCATCCCACGTTTGCGCTGGCCAGCCCCGTCTATGACTGCCTTGCCGACATGGCGACGCAAAACCCGCAGCAGCCCCCGACCGATGTCCCGGCATTCATAACGCATCGCCGCGCCGCGCCGCCGACGCTGGATGAGGAATTCACGCTGGCGACGCAGGCGATCCTGCGCGGACGCAATGCACTCGATCGCCTGACGCGGGTTCTCCTGACCGAGGCACGGGCACACTGGCCGCAACTGTGGGCCACGCTGGCGCCGCGTCCCATTATCATGACAAGCTGGGTCGGATACGACACGGACGGACGCACCGATATCGGGTGGTGGGACACGCTGCGGCTGCGGCTGCGCATGAAGCACATGCAGTTAACCCGCCTGAATGCACAGATTGGCCCCGTCGCCTCCGTCCCCAATGACCTGCACGAACGCGTCAATCGCGCCATACAGGCGGTGGAGACACAGATCGCCGCATGCCCCGGCAGTGCCGACCCGCAGGCGGTGGCCGATTTTGCCGCGGTCCTGATCGGCCGCCGCGAAGAGGCCATGACCAGCAGCAACGACCTCGCCCCCACTTTTGCCGAAGCCATTGATGCCGCGACGCCGGACGACAAGATGACGCTGGCGGTCGCACGCGCGGGTTTCATGGCCCATGGCCTGTCGGCGGCGCATACGCATGTACGCCTCAATTCCACGCAATTACACAATGTCGCCCGCCAGCGCCTGGGCATTACCGACAATCCCGATATCCATGCCCAGCGTCGCGCCCTGATCGCACGCATTGACGAGGCGCTGGATACGACGCAGCCAATCGACATTGATTTCGGCTCCCTGCTGGTGGAACAGTCAACGGCGGGGCGGCTGATGATGACGGTGCGCCAGATCCTGCACCATATCGACCGCACCACGCCCATCCGTTTCCTGATCGCGGAAACGGAAACCGGCTATACGCTGCTGACGGCACTGTGGCTTGCGCGCCTGCTGGGCGTGGAAGACATGATCGAAATCTCCCCCCTGTTTGAAACGCAGGACGCGCTGGAACAGGGGGAACACCTGATCGAAGAAGCGCTGCATTCACCGCACTGGCGCGCCTACCTGCATCGTACGCGCAAGCTGAGCCTGCAATTCGGTTTTTCGGATTCGGGACGTTATGTGGGACAGCTTGCCGCGACCTACCTGATCGAACGGCTGCGGCTGAAGGTCTGCGACCTTCTGCGGCAATGGGACCTCGCCTTTGTGGAAGTCATCCTGTTCGACACCCATGGGGAAAGCATCGGCCGCGGGGCACATCCCTACAGCCTTGCCGAACGTTTCGACTATCTCTCCCCCCCGCATGCGCGCATGCGTTTCCTGCAGGCAGGCATTCGCCTGCGCGAGGAAACGGCCTTTCAGGGGGGGGATGGCTACCTCCTGTTCGGGACGCAGCCCCTTGCGGATGCAACCGTCAGCGTGATCGCGGAACACGCCTTTGCCACGACCTCCATCGACGAAGACCCGGTTTACGACGAACCCGATTTCTCTGCCGACTTCTTTTCCGCCATCGCGCGCGGCATGACAGGACTGGTGGAGGATCCAGGCTATGCCGCGCTGCTGGGTGCGTTCGGGCCGTCTCTGATCGACAAGACGGGTTCACGCCCCTCCGCCCGGCAGAGCGATACGGCCGCCATCACCACGCGCATCCGCCATCCCAGCCAGTTGCGCGCCATCCCCAACAACGCCATCCTCCAGCAGCTTGGCTGGTGCGCCAATACGTTGCAGGGGCTGGGCACGGCGGCCGCGCGTCATCCCGATACGTTCGAGCGTTACCTGAACGACAGCCCGCGTTTTCGCCGTGCGCTGGATTTCGCCGCCCATGGCCTGGCCCATTCCAGCGACGGCGTCCTGCGTGGTGTAATCCGGCTGCTGGACCCGGACATGTGGTTGCAACGCGCAACGGCGCATCACGACCCGAAACGGCAGGATGCGTGCCTGACGCTGATGCACGGGCTGGAACGGCTGGATTTCTGGGCCTGCACGCAGTCCATGTTCCGCCGCCTGCAATCGGACCATCTGGCGTTACGCAACGCATGGCCCAGCGCACCACGGATGGAGGCGGATGAAATGCTGCTGCATGCCATCCGCATCGCCATCATTGAACAGATATGGATGCTGTCCACACGAATCCCGTATTTTGCGCCGCGCAATGCGTTCACCCGCGACGTGCTGACGGCGAAGGTCCTGTGCCTGGAAATCCCCGATGTACTGAAGGAGCTGGAGCATATCTTCCCCTATCACGCGGACCGCAGCTTCGACCTGGATTTCCATGAACCGCACGGGCCCCGCGATGAAGGGACGTATATGCGCGAATACACGGAAATTTTCGAACCGATGCAACGGCTGTTCACACTGGTGCGCGAAATCAGCACCGGCGTAATGCACCATGTCGGGGCCTTTGGCTGAACCATGTCGCGATATGACTGGCGCGTGGTGGAAGCACCGCCGCCCTATGGCGTGGCGATCGCGGCGACACCCGCGATCCGCCGCGTGGTGGCCAACAATCCCGGTCCCATGACCGGAAACGGGACCAACACATGGATTGTCGATCATGCGGGGGGATGCGCCGTCATTGACCCCGGGGTTGCGGATGAAGGACATCTTGACGCGATGGTGCATGCGCTCAACGGTCGGGCGTTGACGCATATCCTTCTGACGCATACGCACCACGACCACCTTGACGGGGCTGCACCGCTGTCACATCGCACCGGCGCCCCCATCCATGCCTGGCACAGCAGCGCCGAACCAACATTCACACCCGATATAGGGCTGCATGATCTGGACATGGTCGCGGGGTTGCGGGTCCTGCACACCCCCGGCCATGCGACGGATCACATCTGCCTGGAAACCGCCGATGGCATCATCCTGACGGGCGACCATGTGATGGGATGGTCAACAACGCTGATCCCCCCTGCCCCGCATGGATCGGTTCAAATGTTCCTCGACAGTATGGAACGCCTGCTGCAACGTCGGCCACGCCTACTGCTTTCGGCACATGGGCCGGTAATTGAACAGCCGGAATCCTGCATGCGCGGGCTGCTTGGACACCGCCTGTCGCGGCATGAAAGCATCGCGGCACTGTTGCTGGCACAGCCACGCACGACAGACCAGATCGTCGATGCCGCCTATCATCACCTGCGCCCCGGCCTGCGGCGGGCGGCATTACTCAACCTGCGCGCACATCTGGAAAAGCTGCGCGACGATGGCCGCGCCATACAGGTGGGTGATAGCTGGGCGCTGTCCTGACGCCTTGCCTCATCATCGCATGACGATGGGCCACCCTGATCCTTTGCAAAGGCCAGCCGAAAACATGGCCCAGACCACATAAGAGACGGTTTGAACAGGCCGGACCTGTAATCTCCTGCCCGTCGACCCGACAATGTCGGCAGCCACAAGGGCAGCGCGGCCCGCAAGGCCATCCGTCACCTCTGCCTGTCCATCAGGGGGCGCTGCCCCAACCCGACGGGCGACAAAAGGCGTCACCTTTAAAAAACCAAAGCCTTACCCCAGATATTTTATCTTTCTTTATCAGTGCATTATTTGGAAAAACTTCAAAATCCCAGAAATGGCGTTACCCTTCGGGTCCCAAAACCCCGAACCTTTTGACAAATGACAGGCAATGCCCGTTCCACGCTTTGAAACGGACTGCCACCAGCATCTTCCCTGCCAAAAAGAAAAAGGCCAGCCCCCAAAGGAGGCTGGCCTGTTCCTGTCTGTCCTGTCGCCCCTGGATCAGGCGGACTTGGACATGATTTCCTCTGCCACGTTGCGCGGCACCGGATCATAGTGATGGAACTGCATCGTGAAGGATGCACGACCCTTGGTCATCGAACGCAGGTGAGAGATGTAGCCGAACATTTCCTTCAAGGGCACCAGCGCGCGCACCATGACGGTCGAGCCCGAGCTTTCCTGATTCTGGATCATGCCACGACGACGGTTCAGATCCCCAACCACGTCACCGACATGATCGTTCGGGGTGGTGATTTCCACGTCCATGATCGGCTCAAGGATGACCGGACCGGCCTTCTTCATGCCTTCACGGAAGCAGGCCTTTGCCGCGATTTCAAACGCCAGCGCGGACGAGTCAACGTCATGGTACTTCCCGTCCAGCAGCGTGAACTTGAAGTCCACCGTCGGGAAGCCAGCCAGCACGCCCGTGCTGGCCTGCATGGTGATGCCCTTTTCGACCGCCGGGATGTATTCACGCGGCACGGAACCACCGACAACCTTGTTTTCGAACGAAATACCTTCGTTACGCTCAACCGGTGCGAACTCGATCTTCACTTCCGCGAACTGGCCCGAACCACCCGACTGTTTCTTGTGGGTATAGGTTTCGGTATGCGCCTGCGAAATCGTTTCACGATACGCAACCTGCGGCGCGCCGATGTTCGCATCCACGCCATATTCACGACGCAGACGGTCGATGATGATGTCGAGATGCAGTTCACCCATGCCCGACAGAATCGTCTGGCCGGTTTCCTGATCGGTCTTCAGGCGCAGGGAGGGATCTTCACCGGACAGCTTCTGCAGCGCCAGCGTCATCTTTTCCACCGCGTCCTTCGTCTTCGGCTCGACAGAGATGTCGATGACGGGAACCGGGAAGGTCATGCGCTCCAGGATCACCGGGTCAGCAGCATCGGCAAGGGTATCACCCGTCTGGGTGTCCTTCAGGCCGACGAACGCCGCGATGTCACCGGCATGCACTTCCTTGAGTTCCTCACGCTTGTCAGCGTGCATCTGGAAGATACGGCCGATACGTTCCTTATGGCCCTTCGTGGTGTTCAGCACGGTGTCACCAGTGCGCAGCACGCCACGATAGACACGCACGAATGTCAGCGTGCCGTACTTGTCGTTGATGATCTTGAACGCCAGGCCCGCGAACTTCCCGTCGGGATCGACCGGGATGATCGGCAGCTTGTTTTCGTCAACTTCCTCGTCCTCGGGCGGGGCGATGCGGATACCCGCCACATCGTCAGGCGCGGGCAGGAAGTCGATAACCGCGTCAAGCAGCGGCTGGACGCCCTTGTTCTTGAACGCCGTGCCGCACAGGACCGGGCGGAATTCACCAGAAATGGTGCCCTTCTTGATGCAGCGCTTCAGCGTCGCGACATCAACGTCACCCTTGTCGAAATATTCTTCCATCGCGGCGTCATCAACGGCCAGCGCGGTGTCGAGCAGGTTCTGACGGGCTTCCTTCGCCTTTTCCAGCAGGTCGGCGGGGATTTCCTCGTCATGGAATTTCGCGCCGAGTTCGCCGCCTTCCCAGACGATGGCCTTCATCTCGATCAGGTCAACGACACCAATGAAATTCTCTTCCACGCCGATCGGCAGCTGAAGCGGAATCGCGACGATGTCCAGCTTTTCCTTCAGCGTGTCGAACGCGCGATAGAAATCGGCGCCGGTGCGGTCAAGCTTGTTGATGAAGATGATGCGCGGAACGTTATAGCGGTCGGCCAGACGCCAGTTGGTTTCCGACTGCGGCTGCACGCCGGCGACGCCCTCGATGATGAACACCGCGCCATCGAGCACACGCAGCGAGCGGTTGACTTCGATGTTGAAGTCAATGTGGCCCGGGGTGTCGATGATGTTGATGCGATGGCCTTCCCACTCGCACGTCACGGCAGCGGACGTGATGGTAATGCCGCGCTCACGCTCCTGCGCCATGTAATCGGTGGTGGTATTGCCCTCATGGACTTCACCGATCTTGTGCGACACACCGGTGTAATACAGGATGCGCTCGGTCGTCGTGGTCTTACCGGCATCGATATGCGCGGTAATACCGATATTGCGAATCAGGGACAGATCAGACTTGTCGGACACGGGAGAACCTCCACAAGACAACGTGGGCGCGAACGGACGGGATTCCCTTCGCGCCTGCCGGGACCGTGAGCTGCTCCCGCCCCAAAACCGCGATGGCTGGACGATGCAGACCGGCACGACGGAATAACGGGCCTGACATCGGCCAGGCCTTTACGCCACGCCCCACCCCACGCCATTCAGGGCGCGGGATGCGGGGCATGCCGCCTTCAGGCCGCGGCCGCGGCCTTGCGGACCTGCACGCGCAGGATACGACGCTTTACGGTCATCGCCTCTGGCGTCAGCTTCCGGTTGGGCGTGGACAGCAGGAATGCGTCCAGACCGCCATTATGCTCGACCGTGCGGATCCCGTTGGTGCTCAGGCGCAGACGCACCGGCGCTCCCAGGATGTCGGACAGGAGCGATGTTTCCTGCAGGTTCGGGAGGAAACGGCGGCGGGACTTGTTATTGGCGTGGCTGACGTTGTTTCCGGTCAGCACGCCTTTGCCCGTGATCTGGCAACGGCGAGACATAAGTATCATCCTCGGATAAGACTGGGGCCGAGGCACTAATGCCCGGCTTAAGGATCGTCTAGATTAGGCGCGGCTTATCGCCAAACCACCGCAATCCGTCAAGACGGATATGCCATGATTCGGCGTTTTTTGTCTGAAAACAGGGTTTTTTACCCCTGCGCCTCCCTGATTCGCTGGGTCGGTAGCGCCAGAAACCATGTGTCAGTTCTTGCCCACGCGGTCATGTTCGGGGTGCAGTTCACCTGCCTGGACGCTGTGCAGCGCGTTTTCAAGCATCGCCTGCATGGCGTCCTTGCCCATGGTGCGTGACAGCAGCCCCAGCGCACCGCCCAGCAACGCCGACGAAACGGCGAGCGGGGGCAGGTTCTCGCCCAGCATGTATTCGATCGCCTTGTCCACAACGGCGCCGCAATGGCTCAGTTCTGCGGGAATGCCGCCATCCTGCCCGGCACCTGCGGCACCTGCGTCATGGGGCGTGTTCTTTGTATCCGTCATTTCAGGAAAACTCCCTTCCGGCTGTCAGTTCGTGTCCTTCATATGGACCCTGCCCACGCCGCTGACCAGAGGGTGGCCCCATGCGCCCACCGGCGGGCACGGATGCATGACCCGCCCCATAATGGACAGGCCCGCCCATGGCATCAGTCCTGCACCATATACGCCTTTGCGTTTTCTTCGGCCTGTGCGGCCCACATCCCGGCATACAGCCCCCCACGCGCAAGCAGGGCGCGATGATCGCCCCGTTCGCGGATTTCCCCTTTGTCCATCACGAGGATTTCATCCGCGTCGATCACGGTCGACAGCCTGTGGGCGATGATGATGGTGGTCCGGTGCGCCGCAACCGTGCGCAGGGCGGACTGGATTTCATGTTCCGTACGCGTGTCCAGCGCGCTTGTCGCCTCGTCCAGCAGCAGGATACGCGGGTTCTTCAGGATGGTGCGCGCGATTGCCACCCTCTGCTTCTCCCCGCCCGACAGCTTCAGCCCGCGTTCGCCCACCCGCGTGGCATAGCCATCAGGCAGCGAGGCGATGAAGTCATGGATCCGCGCAAGCCGTGCCGCCTCCTCGATCTGTGCCTGCGTCGCGCCAAGGCAGCCATAGGCGATGTTATAGCCGATGGTGTCGTTAAACAGGATCGTGTCCTGTGGCACGACCCCGATGGCGGCACGCAGGGCGGATTGCGAATAATCGCGGATATCGTGGCCATCCACCTCGATCGCGCCGGCATCCACATCATAAAAGCGGAACAGCAGGCGGCTGATGGTGGACTTTCCCGCCCCTGTCGGCCCGACAATGGCGACACGGCTGCCTGCGCGAACGTGGAAACTGATGTCATGCAGGATTTCACGCCCGGCGCGATAGCCAAATCTTACATGGCGAAAGCGGACATCCGCCGCCGGGGCCTCATCCAGTCGCGCGGGCAGCAGGCGTGCGCCGGGACGATCCACCACATCGGAGCGTTCATCAAGCAGCGCGAACATATGTTCAAGATCCACCAGAGAGTTGCGCAGGGAGGAATAGACACTGCCCAGGAAGTTCAGCGGCAGGTAAAGCTGCATCAGGTAGGTATTGACCAGCACGAAATGCCCGACACTCAGCCGTCCCGCCTCCACATCGCGCGCAGCCATCAGCATGACCGCGATCAGGGCCACGGCGATGATTGCCGCCTGCCCGAAATTCAGCCCGTTAAGGGAAAGCTGCGTGCGGATCGCCGCCTTTTCATAACGGATCTGCGCATCCTCGTAACGCGTGCGTTCATGTGCCTCATTGCCGAAATACTTGACCGTCTCGTAATTAAGCAGGCTGTCGAGCGCCTTCCAGCTTGCCTCGCTATTGATTTCGTTCATGCGGCGACGCAGCCCGATCCGCCATGATGTAAAGGACACCGTAAAGCCCACATACGCCATGACCGCCACCAGCATGACCACTGCATAACGCCAGTCGAACAGTCGCCAGATGACGACAATGACCATCAATGCCTCGATCAGGGTGGGCACCACGTTGAACACGCCCACCCGCAACAGCGTCTCGATCGCCTCCGTCCCGCGTGCGATGGCGCGGGTGACGCTGCCGGACTGCCGGTTGAGGTGAAAGCGCAGCGAAAGCTGGTGCATATGTTCGAAACTGCGCACCGCGGCGACACGGCTGATACGAAAGCGCAGGGGCGCGAACAGCGCGTCACGCAGTTCCCCCAACCCTGCCGCCAGCATACGCAGCCCCCCATAGGCCACGATCAGCAGCAATGGCAGCATCCCCGCCGAAGGCCCCGGATGCAGCGCATCGATCACCCGGCTGTAGAGATAGGGCACACAGATCGTCGCGACCTTCGCCATCACCAGCAGCACGCACACCCCCACCACCCGCAGGCGCACGCCCGGTTCACCGGGGGGCCACAGATAGGGCAGCAGGGCATGCAGGGTCTTGAGCGCAGAGGTTTCGGTATCGGACGCACGATGGTCCGTGGCACGGGAAGCAGTCATACCTTCGGATGTGACATGCCCTGACTGATTTGCAAGCCATATTCGACACCACCGCGACCAGGGCATGGTCGGGACGGCTAACGCTCGGGACGGGCGCAGGGGGTAAGGGATTGTCACTCCCTGGGCCAGCCGTTATGGCAACGGGGCCCCAATATGAAATGATGGTTCCATGTCCACCGACCTGAATCCCTTTTTCCGCCACATTGCCGCGTGCAATACCGCAACCCTGCCGGGGCGGCGCCTTGCCTTCCACCTGGGCACGGCGGCTGCTGGATGGGTCGCGCCAGAACTGCTGCCTGTGCTGGTGGATCATGGCATGACGCATGCCGATGGGATCGTGACCCTGCCTGATCCCGCACGCCTGGAACATATTGCCCAGGACATGGCCCGACAGGGGATCTACCGCTCCCACCATGAACTGTTCGATGTCCGCACCGACATGGACCTGCCGCCCGTTGCGCGGATCGACCGTGGCGCGCTGCCTCTGTTCGGGCTGATGGCGCAGGGCGTACATCTCAACGGTCTGGTGCGGCGCGCGCAGGGACTGCACCTGTGGATCGCGCGCCGCTCGATGACAAAGCGGCTCGACCCGGGCAAGCTGGACCATCTTGTTGCAGGCGGCATCCCCGCGGGGCATACGCCTGCCGGGGCGCTGGTAAAGGAAGCGGCGGAGGAAGCCAGCCTGCCTGCCGACCTGCTGGCGCATGCAACACCGACAGTAAACATACGCTATGCCCTTGACCGGCCAGAAGGGCTGCGTCGCGATATCCTGCATTGTTTCGAACTGCTCCTGCCAGAGACGTTCATTCCCCGCCCCGCCGATGGGGAGGTGGAGGAATTCACCCTGATCCCGCTTTCGGAGGCATTCCGCCTGGTGCGTGACACCGATGCCTTCAAGTTCAACGTCAACCTTGTCCTGATCGACCTGTTCCTGCGCACCGGCCTGATCGACGCCACCTCCGCCGGGGGGCAGCGCCTGCGCGCGGGGCTTGATGGCTGGCGGTTCTTTGCGCCACCTGCGCCGCCACCGCACACCTGACGGGGCCTCCCTGCCCCGCCTTGCACGTCATTGCCATGACTCCCGCGCCATGAAGGCCGCCATGATCGTTGCCACGATCATTTCCGCCATTCGTTATTGCCATTTCACGCGGGACATGCCGCCATGGCGGGCAACCCGCCACCGAATATTACAGGACCGATGCCCATGACCACGCCCCCCGTCGCGCGCAAGATCCCCCACCGCATGGAACAGCTCGGCCGCGTGCGGGTGGATGAATATGCATGGATGAAGGACGATAACTGGCAGGAGGTGCTGCGCGATCCCTCCCTCCTGCGCGAGGATATCGCAACGCATCTGCGGGCGGAAAATGCCTATACCGCTGACATCCTGTCCGGCACGCAGGACCTGCAGGCCACCCTGGTCGCGGAAATGAAGGGCCGGATGCAGGAGGTCGAGTCCTATCCCCCACAGCCACATGGGCCATGGTCCTATGGCGTCCGTTACGACAGGGGCGCGCAATACCCCGTCTACACCCGCCATCGCACCGATGCACCGCAGCATGAACAGGTGCTGCTGGACATGAATGCATGTGCCGCCACGCACGACTATTTCGCCGTCGCCACCGCCATCCACAGCCCTGACCACCGGCTGTTCGCATATGCCGAGGATACGCAGGGGTCCGAAATCTATCGCGTGCGCATCAAGGACATCGCCAGTGGGCAGATGCTTGGCGCCCCCATCGATAATTGCAGCGGTGCATTCACATTCTCCCCCGATGCGCGCCACCTGTTCTGGATCTGGCGCGATGACCATGGGCGCCCGGCACGCGTCTATCGCCGGGCGGTCGGGTCCGATACCGACACCCTTGTTTATGAAGAACAGGATGCGGGATTTTTTGTCGGAGTGGAGGCCACGCGATCAGGGCAATGGATCATCATCACGGCGGGGAACCATGATACGTCCGAAACATGGCTGATCCCGGCGGCAACACCCGATGCGGCCCCCACCTGCGTGGAACCACGCCGTACGGGCGTGATGTACGGGCTGCATCACTGGGGCACGGATTTCGTCGTGCTGACCAATGCGGATGGGGCGGTGGATTTCACGCTGATGCTTGCCCCGCAGGATGCACCGGCGCGGGCCAACTGGCGCGCGCTGGTAGCACATGAACCCGGCCATTACATCACCGAATGCATGACCTTTGCCAACTGGCTGGTCTGGCGCGAACGCCACGACGCCAACTGCCGCATCGTCATGCAGACCCGCACCGGGGACCGCCACGCGCTTGAACCGCGTGAGGCAGCCTATGACCTTTCCCTGTGCGGGGGGTATGAATATGACACGGTGGCGCTGCGCTACATCTATCAGTCACCCACGACGCCACGGCAATGGTTTACCTATGACATGGCGCAACGCACACACACCCTGATCAAGCAGCAGGATGTCCCTTCCGGCCATGACCCTGCCGATTATCGTTGCTGGCGGCTGATGGCGCGTGCGCCCGATGGGCAGGACGTGCCCATTACCGTGCTGGGCCGCAATGACGCACCCTGCGATGGCTCCGCACCGCTGCTGCTCTATGGATATGGGTCTTACGGCCACGCGATCGAACCCGACTTTTCCACCCGTGTGCTCAGTCTGGTGGATCGGGGGTGGTTTTACGCCATCGCCCATGTGCGTGGCGGTTCGGAAAAAGGATGGAACTGGTTCCTTGGTGGACGCGGCGCCAACAAACCAAACAGCTTCACCGACTTCATCGCCTGCGCCGAACATCTGGTGGCACGCGGCTTTGGAACGGCGGGCCGCATCGTCGCTGACGGGCGTTCCGCGGGGGGGATGGTCATGGGCGCGATTGCGAACATGCGCCCCGACCTGTTCGCGGGGATCGTCGCGGTCGTACCGTTCGTCGATGAACTCAACACCATGTCGGATGCTTCCCTGCCGCTGACACCGCCGGAATGGCCCGAATGGGGCAATCCGCTGGAGGATGCGGCGGCGTACGACCTGATTGAAAGCTATGCCGCCTATGAGCAGGTGCGGCCACGCGCCTATCCCGCCATTCTGGCGATGGGGGGACTGACGGACCCACGCGTGACATATTGGGAGCCTGCAAAATGGGTGGCGCGCCTGCGTGAAAATACGCTGTCATCGCGCCCGGTCATGTTACGCACAAATATGGAGGCGGGACATCGGGGTGCGACAGGTCGTTTCGATTCCCTGCGCGATGCGGCCCTGATACATGCCTTTGCCATCTGGGCCATCGAAACCGCCTGAGCCCGTTCCATTACATCGCCGCCCGGTTCCATCCGGGCGCGCCCCATCACAAGGATAACCATGCCGGACCACAAGAACGCTGGCGCCGAGTCCCATGTCCCGGAACCCGGTTTTGAGGGAAACGGACAATCGTTGCGGGCCTTTCGCTCCTTTCGGGAGACACAGCGCGCGCAACGGGTCGCGCGCGGCCTGCTGGCGCTGTTTTTCGTCGTCATGGCGTTGTACACGGTCCGTGGTTTCCTGCCGTCCCTGATCTGGGGCGGCATCTTTGCCATCGCGTCATGGCCGCTCTATGTCCGGGCGCGCACACGCTGGCATGCCGCGACACACCAACTGCTGCTACCTGCGGCCTTTACCCTGGGCATCGCCCTTATTTTCCTTGTGCCTGTTACCCTGTTCGGGCTGGAGGCCGCGCGCGACGCCGAAGGCGTGCTGCACCTGCTGAACAACGCGCGCCAGTCCGGCATGCCGGTGCCACAATGGATTGACCATCTGCCCATCGGTGCGCAGGGATTGCGGGCATGGTGGGAAAGTCACCTGCAGGACCCTGATGATTTCTCCGCCCTGCTGGGATCATTGCGCATCGGGCAGAGCGTCAAGATGACGCAGCAGGTCGGCACCCAGCTTGCGCATCGGGGCATCCTGTTCATCTTTTCTATCCTGACGCTGTTTTTCCTGCTGAAGGACGGGGACGCCGTGATCCGCCAGTGCCTGGTGGTTTCACGCCGCGCCTTTGGCAAGCGAGGGGAGCGGATCGCATTGCAGATCATCGCCTCCATCCACGGGACCGTGGCCGGGCTTGTGCTGGTGGGTATGGGCGAAGGCGTGGTGATGGGCCTTGCCTATCTGATCGCCGGGGCGCCCCATGCGTTCCTGTTCGGGGTCGTAACCGCGGTGGCGGCCATGATCCCATTCTGCGCCATGATCGCGATTGGCATCGTCTCCACCCTGTTACTGATCAAAGGCAGCGCGGTGATCGCGATTGTCATCATGCTGGTCGGGCTGGCGGTCATCTTCCTGGCCGACCATCTTGTCCGCCCGGCCCTGATTGGGGGATCGACGCAACTGCCGTTCCTGTGGGTGCTGACGGGCATTCTGGGTGGGGCGGAAAGCTGGAACCTGCTGGGCCTGTTCGTGGGACCGGCCATCATGGCGGTACTGCACATGTTGTGGCGCAACTGGACACGGGTACGCGACTGATCGCGGACATATGCACATTGACGTGCCCCAGATCAGGGCACGGAACAGTCTATATTTTAAGGATTTTTATCGCAGACAGGGATATCGGGCAGGCGGGATTCGAACCCACGACCCCCAGTCCCCCAGACTGATGCGCTACCAGGCTGCGCTACTGCCCGCCTGTCTGCGATGACGCATCGTGTAGCAGGCCCGCCGGGTGCCCGCAAGCCATCTTCTTCATTCAATTACAAAAATAAGACCATAAAAACATAAAGGGGCAGGACCATCACGGTTCCTGCCCCTTTCACACCCCTTCCCCCAGCCTTGAAAAACAGGCGCAGGTCATATCCGGGTTCGATAAGAGATTGTTTCAAAACAACTCATTGATAAAAAACAGGAAAAGTTTTTGAGTGCCGCCTTTTTTCAAAAAGGCGGCGTCTTTCGAAGCTTTTTGGAAAAAGCTTCACCAAAAACCTTTATCATTTCAGTATGTTATCGCGCCTGACTTTTCAAACAGTCTCTAAGATCTTCTGGCGGGATGCATGATCTTCAGACCGGCACCATCTCCCGCAGGGCCTCAAGCTCGACCAGAACGCCACGCAGATGCTCACGCAGCACCCCGTTTTCCGAGCGCAGGCGCTCAAGCTCCAACATCACAAGCTGCTCCAGCGGCGGCTCTTCATCCTGCGCCTCCTCAACCGAGGCCTGCCCGACAGGGACATCCCCCACCGCGCGACCAGCCTCACTCCCGATCGGGGGCAAAGCATCTTCGGATTCTCCCACCGCAGCTTCGACGACCGGTGCCACCGGGGTCTTCATCTGGGGGGACGGTATCTCGCCCTGCACGGATGGGCTCCCAACCGATGTGGCAGACTCCACCACGGGCGTATGGTCAGGCGGCACCGTTACTGCCTCTATCGCAGGCGCTGTCTCGACATCCCCGGGAACAGAGGCTGCGACGGAGATCGGCACAGGTGTGATCGACGCATCGTTTTCCGCCATTGGTGCCGTTTCAGGGGGCGGTGCGGCGCAGGCGACCGGGGCCTGTGCCTCCGGCGGGGCTGCCTGCACCTGCTCGCGGACGATAACGGCCTCGACCTCTTCCACCTGCACATCCGTGATTTCGACCGCAGTGGATGTCACGACACTGTCAGAGGCAGCACGGGGCGCTTCAGCGGGGGCCATCACCGCATCGGCGCGGTCCTGCACCCCCTCACCCCCGGCAAGGATTCGCTGCACCTCCCCAAGCGAAAGGTGACGGACATACAGCATATCGGAAATGCGGCGCAGCAGGTCCACATCGTCCGCGCGATAAAGACGCCGCCCGCTCTGCCCCCGGATGGGCTGCAATTGCGGGAAGCGGTTTTCCCATGTCCTCAGGACATGTTGCGCGATTCCAAGCTGCCGTGCGACTTCGTAAATCGGCAGGGCGTCCTGCGTGGATGCCTGTGTGGCCGTGGCGGCGTTTACGACGCCGTGCGCGGGGTCATGGACATTCATTCGTCGTCCTCTGCATTCATATGTCCGGTATCACCGTTCACATGCGCCCGCAAAAGCTGGCTGGGCCGGAAGACCAGGACGGAACGCGGCAGAATCGGAACCTCAACCCCCGTTTTGGGATTACGTCCCGTCCGTCGCCCCTTCTTGCGGACGGAAAACGTACCGAATCCGCTGATCTTTACGGTGTCCCCCGCCTCGAGTGCATGGGCCACTTTTTCCAGGACGTGTTCAAGGATGTCGGCGGACTCATGACGTGAAAGTCCAACCTGACTATAGATTTGTTCTGCCAGAGTGGCGCGGGTCACTGTGCTCATGCAGCAACGTTATGCATGCCATCCGCCAGCGTCAATTCAATGTGTTGACATGTGTGTTTTTTTCTTGCGTCCGCATGCCAGCGGACACAGGCGCGGCAGTCAGATCCGCGCCAGGGCAGAGCCCCATGTCAGGCCACCGCCCAATGCCTCCATCAGCACCAGATCCCCGCTGCGAATCCGTCCGTCACGCACGGCTTCGTTCAATGCCAGTGGGATCGAGGCGGCAGAGGTATTGGCATGACGGTCCACCGTAATCACCACCCGTTCGGGCGGCAGTTGCAACTTGCGCGCAACGCCATCAATGATCCGCAGGTTCGCCTGATGCGGGACCAGCCATGCAACGTCTTCGTATTTCAGGCCGTTGGCGGCCAGCACCTCATCCACCGACGATGACAGCTTGGCCACCGCATGGCGGAAGACATCGCGCCCCTGCATCTTCAGGTGCGCGCTTTTTTCGGACTGCCCGATTGCGCCATCCACATATAGCAGGTCGCCATAGCGGCCGTCGGAATGCATGTGCGTGGATACGATTCCCTGCGTCCCGCTTTCCTCTGTCGCCTGCAGGAAGACCGCACCCGCGCCATCCCCAAACAGGACAAAGGTAGAGCGGTCATCAGGATCAAGAATTCGTGAATAGACCTCGCTGCCGATCACCAGAGCGGACCGGGCCTGCCCGCTGCGAATCAGGGCGTCGGCAGTGGACAGGGCAAAGATGAATCCCGAGCACGCAGCCGCGATGTCAAAGCCAAAGCCCCCGGTGATGCCAAGTTCGGCCTGCACCCGCACCGCGGTTGAGGGAAAGGCCTGATCCGGCGTGCTGGTGGCGACGATGATGGCGTCCACATCATCCGCGCTGGCATTGGCATATTCAAGCGCCTGCCTGCCTGCATGGGCCGCCATGCTGACGGCGGTATCCTCCGGCCCGGCGCGGTGACGCTGCGCGATGCCGGTGCGGGCGCGTATCCACTCGTCCGAAGTTTCCAGCCGACTGGCCAGTTCATCGTTGGTCACGATTCTGTCCGGCAGGTAGCCGCCAAAACCCTTCAGCAGCGAGCGTCTCGCCTTCATGCGTGTCTGTCCAAACCTGTTGGGAGCAGGGTCATGCACGCAGCCCGACAGGTGCGCGTACCCCCTTGCCCACGGCAGCGACTCAGGAAGCCGAAACTGCCTGTGTCGGCTCCTTTTCGTTACTGAACCTGCTGGCCGTCAGGCTTCCCATGCGGGAAAGCTGGTCACGGATACCGGCATTGAAATCGTGCGTGACCATGTCGATCGCCACATCCACGGCCGAGGCAAACCCCTCGGCGTCAGTGCCGCCATGCGATTTTACCACCACACCGTTAAGCCCGACGAACACCGCGCCATTATACCGGCGCGGGTCGAGCCATTCCTTCATCCGCTCCAGCCCCGGGCGCACCAGCAGATAGCCGATCTTGCCCAGCAGGCCGGAACTGAAGACCTGCCGCAACAGGGTAAAGGCCATCTTCAGCGCGCCCTCGCCGGTCTTGAGCGCGACATTGCCGGTAAAGCCGTCCGTCACCACCACATCGGTCGTGCCAGCGGTAATGTCGTGTCCTTCGACAAAACCATGAAACTGCCGCGCAAGCGGGCTGCCACGCAGAACTTCGGCAGCCTGGCGCAGGCGCTCGTCCCCCTTAAGCTCCTCCGACCCGACATTCAGCAGTCCGATCGTCGGCGCGGGCAGGCCCAGCACCGCCTTGGCAAAGGCTTCGCCCATCACGGCAAATTCGACAAGGTTCCGCCAGTCACACGCAACATTTGCGCCAAGGTCAAGCATGACCACATCGCCCTTTGTCGTCGGGCTGATCGCCGCCATCGCGGGACGCGAAATGCCGGGCAGGGTCTTGATCACGATCTTGGCCAGCGCCAGCATTGCGCCGCTGTTGCCGGCGGAGACCACGCCCATTGCCTCGCCATTGGCGACGGCGTCCATCGACAGGCGCAGCGAGGAATCGCGCACCCGCAATGCGGCGGTTGGTTTCATTTCCATGGATATGGCGGAACCGGCAGGGCGGATCGTGCAAATCGCCGCGGCGCGGGGATGCTGCGCCAAAAGGGCGCGCAACCTGTTTTCGTCACCAATCAGAAGGATTTTGGCGGATGGATGCCGGTCAGCGGCAATCGCCAGTCCGGCCACCACGACTTCCGGGCCACCATCCCCACCCATTCCATCAATGGCCAGAGTATAGGACTGTGTCGCGGAAAAAGAGGAACCTGTCTCGGTCATGCTCGTCTTGTGCCGGGTGAAGGTAAAACGCGCAAGTGCCGAATGGGAACACCCCCTTCATGCAGCATTTCCCTGCGCGATCCGGACGGGAGGGATGCCGATATGCGGCTGTCCCGCGCCATGTCAATGGCGCTTCCCGTCCCGGCAGGTAACCGCGTCGAAACGTATATCAGGCGCGGACGGCGGTCTTCAGCGCCTTGCCGGCGGATGCGACTTCGCGGCCGTCATAGTGTCCGCAGTGGCTGCAGACATGGTGCGGGCGCTTCAGTTCGCCGCAGTTGGAGCATTCCGCATGTGCCTGCACGGGCAGCGCAGCATGGCTGCGACGCATGCCACGACGGGACGGCGAGGTTTTTCTCTTAGGTACAGCCATGGGCCTGGGCCCCTCCGATCTGGGATCACAACCCGGTAAAGCCAGCGAGGCGTCACCCGGTCAGTTATCAACAATTGAGGGGGGCGCTCTAGCAGACGATCCGACATTCCGCAAGAGACGATCTTGCGATCCGCCTGACGTCCCTGCCCCCCGATACGCGGTTTTACGCCTCAGTTATGCTTTTTCTTCAGCTCGGCAAGGGCTGCGAAAGGCTGCCGCCGGGGTTCCTCCGCGTCTTCCGCCGCTTCGTCTTCCTCTATATCGAGCAGATCAGCCGGTATGGTGCTGCCGGGCTTGTGCGGATACGGGTCAAGGCTAAGGGACAGCTCCTCCGCCGCGAGTTCGCCAAGGTCGATGGCCTCGCGCTCATAGGGCACCTCGTCGATGCTGAAGGGATCGACCTCGTCATCCTCGCGAAAGCGTTCGGCAGGGATGCACCGCACGGTGAAGGATTCGGCGATGGCATCATCAAAGGGTTCAAGGCTGACGACACATTCCTGCGTGACGTGCGCCATCAGCCACCCTTCGGCCATCACCTCCCCCTGCGGGCCGGGCACAAGGCGATAGCGGCAGGCAAGGTCGCGGATCGCGGGGATTCCGAAACGCCGCGCAAGGGCCTTGCATTCCTCTGGCGTGGCCTCGATGGAGGTTTCCATCCCCTTGGACGCAATACGTCCCACCATGACGCGACGGGAAAATTCTGGGTCCATAGCTCGTATCTTCTCCTGCAATTCCGGCCTGCCGCCGCCGGGGCGGATGTGCCGGTCCAACGGGCATGCCGCGCGCCCCTTACCCGGATTGCCCGGATGGGGCCTGGCGGAGGGGATGTGTTTTTCCGCCTTGCATCCGATCTGCGATTGACTTCATTTGACCAATAAGGCACCCGGAAGGTCGGACTGTCTATCTGCAGCATCTTACCAGGACGCTTTATCCGATCATGAGGCCAGAGCAGCACATCTTTTCCCGCCCCCGTTCCTTACGCCTGTTTTCATGCGCTGTCATCGGGGTTGGCCTGTCGCTGTCGGGATGCGTCGCGTTCAAGCCCAGCGTGATCCAGCGCGGCTCCCTGGTACAGGCAGATGACTATAATCAGCTCAAGACCGGCAAAAGTTCACGTTCCGATGTCATGGATCTCCTTGGCTCCCCCACCAGCCGCGCGACATTCGATGACAATACGTGGATCTATATTTCGATGCGCCAGACGCTTGCGCCGATCAGCTTCCCCCACATCGACAAGCAGCAGGTCGTAGTCCTGACGTTTGACGAAGGTGGCATCCTTCGCAACCTGCGGACCCTGCACAAGGACGATGCGCGATATGTCAGCATGGCGATGGGCAAGACCCCGACGCCGGGCACCAAGATCAACATCATGCAGCAGATCCTTGGCAATGTGGGCCGTTATAACCCCATGAGCCAGATGACCAGCACCTATGGCGGCAGTACTGGCCCGATGAACAGCATGAACGGTGGTCCGGGCCATGGTGGGCAGGGGAACACGCTTCCCTGAGCCTGACGGGCCTTTTGCCATGGCCCCACATGGCATGATGGTCCGGGACAATTTCCTGATGACATGTCATCAGGCCGCATCACCCTGGCAATCGCTGGCTTTTGCCTGTCTGGCATGAGGGGACTGCCCTTGCCATCACACCGCCTGCACCACGGCAAGGGCAAGCGAGGCAACACCCACCAATAAAATCCCTGTCTGTGGCATGTTTCAAAAAGGCCGCAGCAGCCTTCATGATTCCAGAATATTACCGTTCCCGCCCTTGAAGAACTTTCCATAAGAGACTGTTTGAAACGTCAGGCGTGATAACATCCTGAAATTATAAAGGTTTTTGGTGAAGCTTTTTCCAAAAAGCTTCGAAAGACGCCGCCTTTTTGAAAAAAGGCAGCACCCAAAAACTTTTCCTGTTGTTTATCAATGAGTTGATTTCAAACACTCTCCAAGAGATCGTCTGGAACACGCGCCCCTTGGCCCCGATCAGTCCGGGATGATGATCCGGACGCGCAGGCCACCGGACGGGCTGCTTTCAAGGCGGATTTCCCCCCCATGGGCGTGGATGATATCGCGCGCGATGGCAAGGCCAAGCCCTGTTCCCCCGTCACGCCCGCTTTCAAAGGGACGAAACACGCTCTCACGCCGGGATTCGTCAATCCCACACCCGTCATCATCAACATAAATGACGGTGGCGTTACGCTTCTTGCGCGCACTGAGCCAGATGCGATTGGCGTGGCGGCGTGCATTTTCGACGATGTTCGACAACACACGCCGGAATGCCGCCAGCCGCACCACGATACCCAACGGGCGCGCAACATGGACACTGATATCGCCCGCCCCGGCACGACGGGCCGCCACCGCAACCTCGGTCAGCAGTTCCCCCACATCGACCATCGACGGAACCTCCGCCCCCTCGCCCCGGGCGAAGGAGAGATATCCCTCGATCATATGTTCCATCTCCCCGATATCGGCCACCATGTCCTCGATATCGGGTTGCAGGTCTTCAGCCCGGACCTGCCCCTGTCGCGGCATCATCGCCAATGTCAGGCGCAGGCGTGTCAGCGGCGTGCGCAGGTCATGCGATACCCCCGCCAGAACGGATGTCCTTTGTTCAACAAAACGGAAGATGCGGTCACGCATGCGGTTGAAGGCCACCGCCGCCTTGCGGATTTCCTGCGCGCCTTCGGGGTGGATCGGGTCGATGTCACGCCCCAGGCCAAACAGTTCCGCCGCCCGCGCCAGACGCCGTATGGCACGCACCTGATTGCGCATGAAGAACGCCGCGATACAGAACAGCACAAGCGCGCTGCCCGTTGCCCATGCGACGAACAGCCACACCGGTGCGACATCCAATCGCTTGCGCGGGGTATCGACGCGCAGGACGCCATCGGGCATCTGGATGAAGACCGATACGATACGGCGATCACTTTTCCAATCCACGAAGGCAGGCCGCCCGAGCGCGACGCGCAGGTCACGCACAAGGTCATCATCCACCGGGCCCAGCACATGGTTTGATCCCACGCGCTGCAGGCTGTCCCCTTCGCGCCAGCTCATATGAAGCTGCGCGCGTTCATGCACATCCCGCAGGATCCAGGCGCGGTCCGATGGCGCGGGATAGCGTTCCATGACGTCGATGGTCATGGCGATGTTGTTCACCACACCAGCCGATAGCCGCCGCGAAACGATCTTGAGGTAATTGCCATAAAATAGTTCGAGTGAGATCCCCTGCGTCACCAGCAGGGGAATGAACCCGATCAGCAACATCCGCCCCAACAGAGAGCGCGGCAGCACACGCCGGACAAGCCTGTCCAGATGTCGCGCGCCCATGGACGGGCCATTGACCGATGACAGGGGATCAGGCGGCGGCGTCATGGATCATCCCACGATCCGTTGGCGGCACGGCATAAAAAAAGCCGACCCCATGCGGAAGCCGGCTTTTCCCACGGGCGATGCCCGGTATCTGAAGACCAGATCAGAACCCTTCGCGTTCCAGACGCTTGCGCTCCATCTTGCGCGCACGGCGCACGGCTTCAGCGGCTTCACGCGCCTTGCGTTCAGACGGCTTTTCATAGTGCCGACGCAGCTTCATTTCCCGGAAGATGCCTTCGCGCTGCATCTTCTTCTTGAGGGCCTTGAGAGCCTGATCGACGTTATTATCACGAACGAGAACCTGCACTGGGTCGTCAACTCCTGCTTTAAGCCGTCACTTGCGCCGGCGGCGATGGGTATCTGTAATGGGGGATGACCGCCCGAGGTCATTCCCTGCGTGCGATTCCCAAACGGGCCGCACCTATATCACAGCCCGATCCGGCAACACAAATCTTTCCGGTGCTTTTACACTGTGCCGGGGCAGGTTATTTCACGACCGTCCCATGCACGCAACGCAGATGACGCGCTTTCATGCCAGATACACATGACCGGATACAAACGGCCGGATGAGAAATGGCCAGATGCGAAAGGACTCAAACCTTCCATGACCCTGCTCAAGATCGCCCGGATGGGGCATCCCGTGCTGCTGCGTCGTGCGGACGCGGTCACGGACCCCACCGCCCCCGACATCGTACATCTGGTGGCGGACATGATCGAAACGATGGAAGACGCCGGTGGCGTGGGCCTTGCCGCGCCACAGGTACACCGTTCATGCAGGGTGTTCGTCTATCGCGTGCCTGACACCCGCAGCAGCGGCGCACCCGATGACCAGCCCTGCGGCCCACAGGTCCTGATCAACCCCCATCTTACACCGATCGGGGAAGAAACGGTCCTGCGGCTGGAGGGATGCCTGTCGATTCCGGGCCTGCGCGGATGGGTTCCCCGCCACACCCGCGTCGCCTATCACGGATACGATGCACAGGGGCGGCAGGTGAAAGGCACGGCATCGGGATTTCTGGCGAATGTGATGCAACATGAATATGATCACCTGAACGGCATATTATATCCGATGCGGATGAACGATCTGGCGAAGATGGGGTTTGACACTGAAATGGCACGTTACGGAGAAGAACAGGCATGATCGGGTCCTTCCTCACGGCATCGGCCGCATCATGCCTGCTGCCCCCTGCCCTCGATCACTCCCCCGCGCGTGACGCCGCCCTGCGCCGGATGATGCAGGGCGCGGGACAACGCGAATGGTCCATGGCCACAGTACGGCAGGTCGCGGGCGACGATGCCGACCTGCTGTTCCCCGGCGGGATCGCCGAGGTGGCTGAAGCCTATTTCGACCTGGCCGACCGTGACATGCAGGCCGCCGCCCACGGTTTCCATTCCCGCAAGCTCAGCCGCAGGGTGCGTGCCGCCATCATGTTTCGCCTGCACGATGCCAGTGGCTATCGCCCTGCCGTGCGCCACGCCCTGTCGGTGCTGATGGTGCCGGGGCATACGCGCCTGCTTGCACGCAGCCTTGCGCGTAGCGTCAACGCCATCTGGGCCGCCGCAGAGGACGATTCGCAGGGCGTGACCTACCTGACCAAGCGCGCATCGCTGACGGGAATCTATGTCTCAACGCTGCTGTTCTGGCTGGCGCGGGGCGGCAACATGGCGACGGTGGAGGAATTCCTGGACCGTCGCCTGGCCGATATCGCGCGGATCACACGGCTGAAGAACCGCCTGATGGGACGTCCGTTCTGATCCCCCCATTGGCCCGCAGCACCTGCCCTTGACAGAACGTCGCCCCCCCTTGCCACCGGCCCGGCCGATACGCCCGCGCGCAGGCGTGGAACTCCTGTTCCTGCGCGACGAGGACATGCGTCAGGCACAGATGCTGATGACACAGGCCTGTCGCGGGTTCGCAGGGCTGCTTGATCCCCTGCTGGAGGAGATGCAGATCGGACATGCGCACCAGCGAATCCTGCAATTCGTGAAAAACGAACCGGATATTTCCGTCGGCGCCCTGCTGGACATTCTGTCGATTACCAAGCAAAGCATGGCGCGTGCCCTCAACGACCTTGTACGTCGCGGGCTGCTTCACCAACGCGCCAGCACCCGTGACCGGCGCATGCGCCTGCTGCGCCTGACCGACGCAGGATACGAAATGGAACGCCGTTTGTTCGAACGGCAGCGTGATGTCCTGTTGCGGGTATATCGCGACGCGGGTGGTCCGGCGGTCGAAGGATTCCGCAAGGTCATGCGCGGCCTGATTGAGGAATCACAGAATATGGCGCGCCATCGCGATGACAAAGCACCCGCTCAGACACAACGGAGCCGTGAATGAACAGGTCCCCCCGCCCTGCATCCCCCACCGCACAGACACGCGAACCGGCTGGTATGGACGCCCATATCGTCGTGGTCGATGACGACCCGCGCCTGCGCCGCCTGCTGCAACGTTACCTTACCGAACAGGGATTCCGCGTCAGTGCCGCGGCCTCCGCGCATGAAGCACGACAGGTCCTTGGCTTCATGCAGCCTGACGCCCTTGTGCTCGACATCACAATGCCGGGTGAAAACGGGCTGGAACTGACACGCGAACTGCGTAACGAAGGGCTGGATTTTCCCATCCTGCTGCTGACCGCACGCGGGGAGCCGGAAGACCGTATCATCGGGCTGGAGGCCGGGGCCGATGATTATCTTGGCAAGCCTTTTGAACCACGTGAACTGCTGTTACGGCTCAAGGCGCACCTGCGTCGCTTTGCCCCGCCACCACCCACCAATAACCTGCGCATCGTGCGGCTTGGTGAACTGGAGTTCGATCCCGCCCGCAGCCTGCTGAGCGGACAGGACGGAATCGTCCACCTGACGGGCGGCGAATCCGCGCTGCTTGCGGTGCTGGCGCGCCATCCCAACGAAGTCCTCTCGCGCCATGAAATCGCACAAACGCTGGAAATGGATGAAATCGGCGAACGTGCCGTTGACGTGCAGGTCACGCGCCTGCGCCGCCGGATCGAACCCGACCCAAGGGAGCCGCGCTTCCTCCAGACCGTACGTGGCAAGGGATATGTGCTCAAGCCCGGCCTGTAAGGTGCGGAGGCATGGCCTGTGCCAATCCACAAGCCTGGTTGAAAAGATGGGTGCCGGCACCTGACTGGAATGATAAAATCTCTTTGCGAGACTTTGTGCATAAAGCCTTGAAACGCATTCTCCTTTTTAGAGGCTGCGTAATATAGTCAGGCTCAATAACATTCTGAAAGAACAAAGGTTTTTGGTGAAGCTTTTTCTAAAAAGCTTCAGAAGAGGCCGCCTTTTTGAAAAAAGGCGGCACCCAGAAACTCTTCTTATTTTTTATCAATGATTTGTTTTCAAACAATCTCTTTAAAAAATCATCATCAGAAACTTCTTTATTATTACCCGGGCTTTTCCAGATCGGAAAAACTCAGTCCCCTCCCACAATTCCCAACAATTTATGGATCAGGTCCAGATTTGCAGGGAGCAATGTCCCTTGCCCGTTTCAGGCAGCCCCCGGAAGCCATGATGCCAATGCAGCATCTTTTTCCCCACGAAAACATAAAAGCCGCACCTGCCCAGCAGGTACGGCTTTCAATGCTGCCTCATTGAGTGTGACAGATACGGCTTCAGCCCTGCTGGAGCTTGTCGAGTTCGCGGACCACGGCCTCGCCCATGACCTCGGTGCCAACAACGGCCATGCCGGGGCTCATGATATCAGGCGTACGCAGGCCACTGGCCAGCACATTGGCCACCGCCGTCTCGATCATCTCTGCATCTTCCAGCATGTTGAACGAATAACGCAGCAACATCGCAAACGACAGGATCTGCGCCAGCGGGTTGGCCTGACCCTTGCCCGCAATGTCGGGCGCACTGCCATGGATCGGCTCATACAGGGCAGGACGCCTGCCATCGGCATCCACCGCACCCAGCGTGGCCGAAGGCAGCATGCCCAGACTGCCGGTCAGCATGGAGGCAAGGTCGGACAGAAGGTCGCCAAACAGGTTGCCCGTCACGATCACATCGAACTGCCGCGGATTGCGCACAAGCTGCATCGCACAGTTATCAGCCAGCATATGCGTCAATTGCACATCCGCGTATTCCCGCGCATGCAGGTCCGTCACGACCTCTTTCCACAACAGGCCGCTTTCCATCACGTTGCATTTTTCAACCGAACAGACACGGTTGTCCCGCTTGCGCGCAAGGTCGAAGGCCACACGGGCGACACGTTCGATTTCCGACGTGCTATAGACCTCGGTATTGATGCCACGCCGTGACCCGTCGGGCAGGGTCTCGATCCCGCGCGGAGTACCGAAATAGATGCCCCCCACCGTTTCGCGCACAATCATGATGTCCAGCCCACGTACCACCTCGGGCTTGAGCGTGCTGGCATCAGCCAGCGCGTCGAACACCTTGGCCGGACGCAGGTTGGCAAACAGCCCAAGTTCCTGACGCAGTTTCAGGATTGCGATTTCAGGACGGAGGTCAAACCCGGCGGAAGCCCATTTCGGGTCCCCAACCGAACCGAACAGGACGGCATCGGCGGCGCGGGCCTCGTCAATCACTTCCTGACGGATCGGCACGCCATGAACCGCCAGCGATGCACCACCGACCAGATCCTCGGTAATATCGAAATTGATCCCGCGCACGCGGCTCATCCACGCCATGATGCGCGCGACTTCGCGCATGATTTCCGGGCCTATGCCATCGCCAGGGAGGATCAGAAGTTTCTTGGTTTCGGACATGACAGCTCCCTGCTGAAAAAGCGACCGGTGATGGTCAGTCAATGGTAATGGAGGGCATCCACGGCGCATCGTGCCTGCGCCGGGCCTCGAACGTTTCGATCGCGGACTCGTGCTGCAGGGTCTGGCCAATATCATCAAGCCCCTCCAGCAGCAGATGCTTGCGCAGGGGATCAACCTCGAACGGGATTTCGCGCCCATCGGGACGGACCACCACCTGACGGGGCAGGTCGATGGTGATGCGCGAATTCTCGCCCATACGTGCATCGGCCATCAATTCGTCGCACACTTCGCGTGGGAGCGTGATGGGCAGAATGCCGTTCTTGAAACAGTTATTGAAAAAAATATCCGCAAACGATGGCGCGATGACACAGCGGATTCCAAAATCCAGCAAAGCCCACGGCGCATGTTCACGCGATGAACCACATCCCAGATTATCGTGGGTAATCAGGATCTGCGATTTGCGATAGGGCGTCTGGTTCAGGACGAAATCGGGATTTTCCGAACCATCGGCGTTATAGCGCATGCTGTCGAACGCATGCACCCCAAGGCCCGAACGCTTGGTTGTCTTGAGGAACCGCGCCGGGATGATCTTGTCCGTATCAATGTTTTCCTGCGGCATCGGGGCGGCAATGGCCGTCAGGACCGTGAACTTATCCATTGTCAGATCAACTCCCGCACATCGGTCAGGCACCCTGTCACGGCGGCGGCGGCGGCCATGGCGGGCGACAGCAGGTGGGTGCGCCCACCCGGTCCCTGACGTCCTTCAAAATTACGGTTGGAAGTAGAGGCACAGCGCTGTCCCGGCGTCAGCTTGTCCGGGTTCATGCCCAGGCACATCGAACACCCGGCCTCGCGCCATTCAAACCCGGCGTCGAGGAAGATCCGGTCCAGCCCTTCTTCCTCCGCCTGCGCCTTGACGATGCCTGACCCCGGCACGATCATCGCCCGCACGCCCTGTGCCACGTGACGTCCCGAAACAATGGAGGCCGCGGCGCGCAGGTCCTCGATCCGGCTGTTGGTGCATGACCCGATAAACACGACATCGACCGGTGTGCCCGCGATCTTCTGCCCGGCCTGCAGGCCCATATATTCCAACATACGCTGCATCTGCGCGCGTCGTGATGCATCGGCTTCGGTGGCAGGGTCGGGTACGGTGCCGGTAATGGGGATGACGGTTTCAGGGCTGGTGCCCCATGTCAGCACCGGGGAGATTTCCTCCGCACGGAGTTCGACCACCTTGTCATAATGCGCACCTTCGTCCGAGGCGAGCGTCTTCCAGTAGGCAACAGCCTGCGTGAATGCCTCGCCCTGCGGTGCGAAGGGACGGCCGCGCACATACTCGAACGTGACCTCGTCCGGGGCAACCAGACCGGCGCGCGCACCCGCCTCGATCGACATGTTGCAGATCGTCATGCGCCCCGCCATGTCCAGCGCGCGGATGGCCGACCCCGTAAATTCGATGATGTAGCCCGTCCCGCCAGCCGTGCCGAGCTTACCGATGATCGCCAGCATGATGTCCTTGGCGCTGACACCGGGGCCGACCTGTCCCTCTACCGCGACTTTCATGTTTTTCGCGGGTTTCTGCAACAGTGTCTGCGTCGCCATCACATGCTCGACCTCGGACGTGCCGATCCCGAATGCCAGCGCGCCAAGCGCACCGTGCGTGGAGGTATGGCTGTCACCGCACACAATGGTCATGCCCGGCAGGGAAATCCCCTGTTCCGGCCCGACGACATGTACGATGCCCTGGCGTTCCGACAGCAGCGGAAAATACGGCACGCCGAATTCCGCCACATTGCGCTCCAGCGTTTCGATCTGGTTGCGGCTTTCGGGTTCCTCGATCGGCTGGGTGCGATCCGATGTGGGAACATTATGATCGACAACCGCGATCATTGCCTCCGGATGGCGCAGACGCCGCCCCGTCATGCGCAGGCCTTCGAACGCCTGCGGGCTTGTCACCTCATGGATAAGGTGACGGTCGATATAAAGAATGGCCGTACCATCCGGGAGACGTTCCACGACATGACTGTCCCAGATCTTGTCGAACAGCGTACGTGCAGCCATCAGTTCATACCCCCAGCATACGGCAATACCGGATCGATCTTTCGCGGCCTTTGTCGTGACGGCAGGGGCGCGTGATCCCGGTCGGCAATCAGAAGAAAATACCGCCGCCCCCATCGCACCATCCCTGTGGAATGGCGGCGCGGGCGACGGCGGTCACAGGCTCAGTTCGCCTTGACTTCCGTGGCGGCAGGCGCTTCGGCCTTGGCCGCGGACGCCGTATCGCGGGGACGCTCGGCAATGCGGGCGGACTTGCCACGACGGCCACGCAGGTAATACAGCTTCGCACGGCGGACAACACCGCGACGCACCACCGTGATTTCGGCAATGGTGGGCGAATACAGCGGGAACACACGCTCCACGCCTTCACCATTGGAAATCTTGCGCACGGTGAAGTTGCTGTTCAGGCCCTTGTTCGAACGGGCGATCACCACCCCTTCATAAGCCTGGACGCGCTTGCGCGTGCCTTCGACCACATGCACGCCAACGCGCACCGTATCGCCCGGCGCGAAATCAGGCACGGCGCGGGTCGCGGTCAGGCGGGCAATTTCTTCCGCCTCATATTTCTGGATGATGTTCATGATCGGGTCCTCAGTTGATTGGTTTATGTTCAGTTCAGCCGATCCGCATCGGCATGCAGGCCAGCGGATCGGGACGTTTCTTCACCAGCACGCGCCACATGGGCGGCCCACAGGTCGGGTCGCCGCTGTCGCGTTGCCATCTCGGCCATGTCGCGACGCCACCGGGCAATGGCGCCGTGATGACCGGACAGCAGGACATCGGGCACGTCACGTCCCTCCCACTGCGCCGGCTTGGTATAAAGCGGGTATTCAAGCAGGCCGTCGGCGAAGCTCTCCTCCGTGGCGCTTGTGTCCGACCCCATGACGCCCGGCAGCAGCCGCACGCAGGCATCGAGCAGCACCAGTGCCGCGACTTCGCCCCCCGACAGGATATAATCACCGATGGAGACCTGTTCGATGTCGCGCGCCTCCAGCACGCGTTCGTCCACGCCTTCATACCGGCCACACAGCACGACAACCCCCGGCCCCGCCGCATAACGCCGGACATCCGCCTGCGTCAGCGTACGCCCGCGTGGCGTTGGATAGATGACCGGACGCCCGGCTGCCTCCACCTCGCCCAGCGCGGCGGATACGACATCGGGTCGCATAACCATTCCCGCCCCGCCACCAAACGGCGTGTCGTCAATGGTGCGATGACGGCCAAGCCCATGGGCACGCAGGTCCTGCGCCTCCATTGACCATATCCCGTCACGCAGCGCCCGCCCCGCAAGGGAGCATCCCAGCGAACCGGGAAACATCTCGGGGAACAGGGTCAGCGCGGTGGCCTGCCACGTCGTCATGCCACGGGTTCCGCCGCGCCATCACCGGGGAAGAACTCCGCCGGGACCTCGACCTCATCAGGCAGGACAACCTCGATCCGGCGTGCGCCCATGTCCACCACCGGCACACAGGCCCGCGTGAACGGCAGCAGGATCGTGCCACCCTGTCCTGTGATCTCCAGGCTGACGCCCGCGCCATAATCATGGACCAGCCGGACATGGCCAAGTTCATGCAATGGCGTGCCTGCCTGTTCAATCACCTGCATCCCCACGAGGTCGGCGACATAAAATTCGTCCTCCTCTGGTTCCGGCAGGTCGACACGCCCGACATAGAGCTTGCGATTGACCAGTTTCTGCGCGTCCTCGCGGCTGGAAAGTGCCTGCCCCGCGTCATTGCGCAGTTCGGCAATCCCCTGCCCACGCCATGACAGATGCCAGGCATTCCCGTGTTCATCACGAAGCGCCCCATAACGGGCAAGGTCTTCGGGCACGGCGGCATAGCTGTGCACGCGCACAAGCCCACGCACACCATGCGGCCGCCCCACCACGCCCATCAGGATACGATCGCGATCCATCACCTGCCTTCTATCGTGCCCGCCCGTCTACCGTCGTGCCTCAGGCCGCCGCGGTTGCGGCAGCAGCAGCGGCAGCACGTTCCTGCGCACGCTTCTTCGGCGCGGACTGCTTCGGCTGCTCGTTCCAGGTCGGCTTCGGCGCCAGGCCGGCATTACCCAGGAAGCGGGCCACGCGATCGGTCGGCAGTGCGCCGTTGGACAGCCAGTGCGTGATGCGCTCGTTCACCAGACGCACGCGGTCGGCATGGTCGGACGGCAGCATCGGGTTGTAGGAACCGACCTTCTCGATGAAACGGCCATCGCGGGGCGAACGGCTGTCGGCAACCACGATGTGATAATAGGGACGCTTCTTCGCACCAGCGCGTGCAAGGCGGATCTTGAGGCTCATTCAGACTTCTCCACAAAACAACTTGTAAAACACATCAAAGGGAAACATGACGCGGCGTCAGCCGAATGGCGGACGGCCACCCCCGCCGGGGGGACGTCCCCCGCCGGGCATCAGCGCGGAAAGGCCCTGACGCATCAGTCCCTTCACTCCCAACTTGTTCAACCGCTTCATCATCGAGGACATGGTGTCGTACTGCTTGAGCAGCCGGTTCACCTCCTGCACGGTTGTTCCCGACCCGGCGGCGATGCGCTTCTTGCGCGACGCCTTGATGATGGCGGGCGTCTTTCGCTCCGCCTTGGTCATGGATGAAATGATGGCCTGATGGCGGCCAAGGACAGAGGTGTCGATGTCCTTGTCGCCCATGGCCTCCTTCAGCTTACCCATGCCCGGCAGCATGTTCAGGATGCCCGAGATGGACCCCATCTTGTTGATCTGCCGGATCTGGGCCGCGTAATCGTCAAGGTCGAATTTGCCCTGCAGCATCTTGGCTGCAATCTTCTCGCTCTCCTCATGGTCGAGCGTGTCGGCGGCCTTTTCGACCAGTCCCGCGATATCGCCAAGGCCAAGGATACGGCCCGCGACACGTTCGGGATGGAACTCCTCCAGCGCGTCAAGCTTCTCGCCCGAACCGGTCAGCTTGATCGGCGCCCCGGTGATCGCACGCATCGACAGCGCGGCGCCACCACGGGCATCGCCGTCCATACGGGTCATGACCACACCGGTGACACCCACGGCCTCGTTAAACGCCTTGGCGGTATTAACGGCGTCCTGCCCGGTCATCGCATCGACAACCAGCAGCGTTTCAGCGGGCTGGGTCTCGGCACGGATGGCCCGCACCTCATCCATCAGCGCTTCGTCAATCGACAGGCGGCCGGCGGTATCAAGGATGACGATGTCATAACCTTCGCGACGCCCGACTTCCATCGCACGACGCGCGATCTCGACCGGGGACTGTCCCGCGATGATCGGCAGCGAGGCAACACCCGCGCGCTCGGCCAGCTGCTGCAACTGCAACTGCGCGGCCGGGCGCTGCGTATCAAGGCTGGCGAGCAGCACCTTGCGGCGTTCGCGCGTAGCAAGCCGCAACGCGATCTTGCCCGACGTCGTCGTCTTGCCCGACCCCTGCAGCCCGACCATCAGGATGGGCACAGGCGCTGCGGCATTCAGGTTCAGGGGAACCGCACCCGCCCCGCCAAGCGCATCAATCAGCGCGTCATTGACGACCTTGGCAACGGCCTGACCGGGGGAAATGCTGTCGAGCACCTCGTGCCCCACGGCACGTTCGCGCACCTTGTTGACGAAATCCTTGACGACCGGCAGCGCGACGTCGGCATCGAGCATCGCCAGACGCACCTCGCGCATGGCTTCGGTGACGTCGGCCTCCGACAGGGTCCCGCGCTTGGCGAGGCCATCGAACACACCGGAGAGCTTGCCTGACAGCGTCTCGAACAAAGGTTTTTCCCCAAAAGAATACGCGCCACTGCGCGAACCTTCGCGAAGTGACGTGCCTGATGTTGCGACGGGTGTATCTTTCCCACGCGTCCCGTGTCAAGGGCTACCTGACCCGGGACGCCGGGCCGTGCGCATCACCCCCTTATGGAGCGAAGGCACCGGCCCTGCGGGACAGGATCAGTGTGCGTCGGGCGCGGGAGGCGCGGGAGGCGCCATAAGGGCGCGCAACTGGGCATGCAGGCTGTCGGCCTTGTCCTGTGTCGCCTTGATCTGCGCCAACTGATCGGCGGTCAGGACATCATGGATGCGGATGGCGGTCTGCACGCGCGCGGCTTCATGTGCCTGATGGATGCTGGCGATCTGCTGCTGCAGCGATGCGATCTGCGCCTCATCAACCTTGCCGGGGGTCGCCAGCAGGTCCTGGATCTGGTGATGCAGGCCGGATTCCTTGTCCATGTCAGCATGGAAATCGGGATGATCGGCCTTCAGGATGGCGTCGATCTTCTTGCGCTGCGCCTTCGACAGGTTGACCTGCGCAAGGAAGGGCATGCCACCGGGCGCACCATGGCAGGACGGCGGCGGCGGCGGAGGGGCCGCGACGGCTGCTTCGGCGCTGATACCCGCAAATCCACCCACAAGCGTCGCCGCCAGAATCATCTTCTTAAACATGGTGTCTTTCCAATCTGTAATAACACACACTCCCTACCCTGCACCGACTCCCGGCACACGACAAGGGTCATCCCGACAGGGTAAGCCATCACATGGGCGGTGAAGCCCATGTTCTTGATACAAAATGTAAGGAAGCAACGCCAGAATGCAACGTAACCACAGGAACATCACACAAACAGGGCATCGTGACTTCACATAGGCCCCCCCCTGCCATCCACCCTTGGATTCAAAGGGAACCGCACAGTTGCAGGGCGGTGGGACCATCAATAACAGGCTGCCTGAAAAGTCAGGATCAATAACATACTGAAATTATAAAGGTTTTTTTGGTGAAGCTTTTTCCAAAAAGCTTCAGAAACCGCCGCCTTTTTGGGAAAAAGGCAGCACCCAAAAACTTTTTTTATTTCTTATCAATGAGTTATCTTCAAACACTCTCTAAGATTTCACCCTTATCAATCCATCACCCGAAACGACCGGTAATGTAATCTTGCGTACGGCGCTGCCGCGGGGCGGTGAACATGCGGTCCGCCGTTTCGACCTCCACCACTTCCCCCATGTAAAAGAACGCCACCTGATCGGCGCAACGCGCAGCCTGTTGCAGGTTATGCGTAACGATGGCGATGGTGAAATCCGCCTTCAGTTCATCAAGCAGTTCCTCGATCCGCGCGGTGGACACGGGGTCAAGCGCGCTGGTCGGTTCGTCAAGCAGCACAACTTCGGGCCGGGTGGCGATGGTGCGCGCAATGCACAGGCGCTGCTGCTGCCCACCTGACAGGGCGGAAGCCGAGGCCCCAAGCCGGTCTTTCACCTCCGGCCACAAGGCGACGCGACGCAGCACGTCCTCGACACGGATATCCATATCCGCACGCGACAGACGTTCGTGCAGCCTCACACCAAAGGCGATGTTGTCATAGATCGACATTGGAAACGGCGTTGGCTTTTGGAACACCATGCCCACACGCGCACGAAGGACATTGAGGTCTACGCCCGCGCCAAGGATGTTGCAGCCATCAAATATGACCTCCCCCGTCGCGCGCTGTCCCGGATAAAGGTCATACATGCGGTTGAGCACCCGCAGCAGCGTGGATTTTCCACACCCCGACGGCCCGATCATGCCGGTGACCTGGCGGTCCGGGAACTCGATCGAGATGTTTTTCAGCGCATGGTGCGCACCATAATAGAAATCGAGGTTGCGGACCGAAATGGCGGCCCCCGTCCCATCCGGCACCTGCCGTGTTTCTTCCACGTTCATTTCCTGTTACGCCCCAACCCAACCCTGACGGCGATATTTATCATCAGTATCCCTGCCGTAATCAGCATGGCGCCCGTCCATGCCATTTGCGTCCAGTCGGGATAGGCGGAACCCGCATATTGGTAAATGGCGATCGGCAGGCTGGCCATCGGCGCATCGGGCCGCACGGACCAGTTCATGTTGCCCAGCGACGTGAACAGCAGCGGCGCAGTTTCGCCCGACACCCGCGCCAGCGCCAGCAGGATGCCAGTCGCGACCCCGTCCCGTGCGGCACGCAGGCAGATGAACAGCGCAACCCGCCAGCGCGGCGCCCCCAGCGCAAACGCCGCCTCACGCATGGCAACGGGCACAAGGCGCAACATATCCTCCGTCGTACGCACCACCACCGGCACCACCAGCATCGCCAGCGCCAGTGCCCCGGCAATACCGGAAAAATGCCCCGATGGCACCACGACGATCATATAGATGAACAGCCCGACAAGGATGGACGGCGCCGACAGCAACAGGTCGGATACAAACCGCACCGCCCCCAGCAACCGCCCGTCCGTCGCCGCGAATTCCGCAAGGTATATCCCCGCCAGCAGTCCGGCGGGAGCACCGATCAGCACAGCAAGCCCCGTCTGCATCAGGCTGCCGACGATGGCGTTGGCCAAGCCGCCACCATGCCCGGGCGCAAGCGTGATATGGGTGAAGGTCCGCCACGAAATACCCGCCAGCCCGTTGCGCAGCAGCACGAACAGGATGGATGTCAGCATCAGCAGAACCAGCGCCGTGGCGATATGGCAAAACCCCGTCGCCACACGATCGGCAAGGCGCCTGCGTGCATCGAACGCGCCATCACGCCGCCAGCCCGCCCCGGCGCACCCCACCCCGGCACAGGGCGCATCAGCAGTGCCGGATGCGCGCGCGTCCCCGGCAAGCGGCGCATCAAGGCGCGGGGATGTTTCGCGAATATCCATCACTTGCCCGTCCGCGCCGAACGCAGCAGCCAGCGCGAACATATCAGCGTCGCGAATGAAATCACCATAAGCAGGAACCCCGCCGCCATCAGGGATGAGAATTTCAGGCTTCCCATCGCACTTTCAGGAAATTCCAACGCAATCAGGGACGCAATCGTGTTCCCCGGCGAAAACAGGGACCAGCCGATATGATTTGCATTGCCAATGACAAAAGTGATGGCCATCGTCTCGCCCAGCGCGCGCCCAAGCCCCAGCATGATCCCGCCAACCACCGCCGTGCGCGACCATGGCAGGACGATGCGGCGCATCACCTCCCACCGCGTCATGCCCAGCCCATAGGCGCTCTCCTTCAGCACGGCAGGCATGGAGGTGAAGACATCGCGCATTACCGCCGAAATGAATGGCGTGATCATGACCGCCAGGATGATCCCCCCCGTCAGGAAGCCCGTGCCGTACGGCGCCCCCCGGAACAGCACGCCAATTCCGGGCAGGCGGCCAAGTGAATGGGCGGCCGCAGGCTCCACATACCGCGCCATCAGCGGCACGATGACCGAAAAGCCCCACATCCCGAAGATGATCGACGGCACGGCGGCAAGAAGCTGGATGGCGGTGCCGATAACATTCGCCAGTCGCGCCGACGCGATTTCCGTCAGCCAGAAGGCAATCCCGAACGCCAGCGGCACGGCGATCACGATGGAGATAAGCGCCGTGACAAGGGTGCCGAACACCGGGGCCGCCGCGCCGAAATGCTGCGTTACCGGGTTCCATGCCGGATCAAGGATGAACCCCGGCCCAAAGGTGGCAAAGGCCCCGCGCGCGCCCCATGCCATGACCGCAATCATCCCGCCCAGCCCCAGCAGGATCAGCAGGGCGCTGCAACGGACGATACCGGCAAAAAGTGCATCCCCCCGTGCGCGCGTGCCCCCCGTCAGGGAAGCAGAGGATGTTATAGACCGATCCATACAGAAGACCCCCGCCGCATCCGGCGCTTCGTCATGCCCATGTGTCACCTGTGTCACCCCCGGCAGGCCTGACGCCCGTCAGGTGCGATCCCTGCCCGGACCATTACTGGACCGGCCCTCCTTCCTGCAACCGTCATGGGCCATGCAGCGCGGCTTTTTACATCAGGGCGGCGCATTCCTGCCGGCCCACGCCGTCTCACGCCACGCCTGCGGCATGCAGCAGCAGGTCACGGGCCACGTCCCGGCAGGCATCGACACTGACACGATCCAGGACAAATACATTGGGGGCGATATTATCTCGACTGCTGCCGATCGGAACCAGCGTCCCGCGCGTCAGTTCCCCCCGGCATTCAACACCCAGCCGCGCCATATGACCGCCAAATAACCGGGGACACAGCAGCGACACCACAGCCACCGCCGACGCCATTGGCACAGCCTGCGCACCCGCACCGCGCAACAGGTCATGGACCATGCCACCGGCACAGCCACGCCCGGCAAGGGCGGCCACCTGCTCCATCCATATCCCGTCTGCCGTCACCCGCGCGACGCAATCACGCGGCAGCACTGTCACAGGCACACCGGATGCAAGGACGATGGCTGCGGCCTCCGGGTCGACATGGATATTGGTATCCACGCCGAAGCCACCGATGCCAGGGCCATCCCCCCCGCCCGCATCGGCAAGAATCACGACCCCATGCAGATGTAAGGCAAGGCGCGGTTCCTGCATCAACGCCAGCGCGAGATTGGTCAGCGCACCGGCGCAACAGACGCTGACACTGCCGGCGGGACGGGCCATGGCATGACGGATCATCGCCACGGCAGGCAGTTCCGCCTCCCCCAGATCAACTCCAGCCGCATCCCCGGTTGCATCCCCGGCCCCGTTCCGGGGGCGTGTCCACGCATTACCCACCGCGAACACCGGCAGGCCACTGCCGCCATGAACGGGGATGTCCTGACGCCCCGCCTTTTGCAACACCCTGCGCGCAAGCTCCGCCGCACGGCGCGCCTGCTGCGCCCCGTGCCCCCCCGTTGTCACCAGCACGGGGTCGAGCATGTCAGGAACCTGAAGCGCCATTACGAGCGCGGCCATATCCTGTGGTGCGCCAGTCAGGTCCAGGATGAGAGGACGGGTCATGTCACGGCTTCCGTCTTTGTTCACAAACAGTATCGGGGGTGTGGTGGCCTCTTGTGCGGCATCCGTCAACATCTGCCATGCATGCGCCCCGTTCTTCATACATCATCACCGCACGCAGGCTGTTTCAAAACCCCACCCGTGCAACGTCGCATAAATCATAAAGAAGCTTTTGATGAAGATTTCCCCAAAAAAGCTTCCATGACCGCCATCACCAAAAAAGGCAGCCCTACCCTGTAATCATCAAGGTGGATGGGACTATTTTCACATCCACCTTCACTCCCCGCCACCTTCAAAAGACAGCGCCGTTCAGGAAAAGTTACGGTCCGAACACTTTGATGACTGTTTTATCAACTGCCATTTCCAAAACGATTTCATGGCCCCTCATGCCGCACCGGCAGCCAGTACAATGCCCGCCGCAACATGAGGTCCATCCCCCACCATAACAGGACCGTCATCGCCGACAGCACCAGCAGGGCCGCGAACATCAAGTCCGTCTCGAACCTTGTATTGGCCGTCTGCATCAGGAACCCCAACCCCGAAGACGCCCCCACCCATTCCCCCACAACGGCGCCAATCGGCGCGATGGCGGTGGCGACCCGCATCCCCGATGCCAGCGCCGGAAGGGCGGCGGGCAGGCGCACATACAGCAGCACCCGCCATCGCGACGCCCCCATGGTGCGCGCAAGGTCGATCCAGTCCGCCGGGGTCTGGCGCAACCCGTCGGCAAAGGAAGATGTCACGGGAAAAAAGATGACCAGCACCGCCATCACGATTTTCGACGCCATCCCGAAGCCGAACCACAATACCAGCAACGGCGCGAGGGCAAAAACCGGCACAGCCTGACTGAGCAGCACCAGCGGCATGGTCCACCGCCGTACCGAAGGCGACAGCGCCATCAGCAGCGCCAGCGCCCCCCCGCCACAGACACCCAGCACCAGCCCGCACAATGTTTCGACCAGCGTGGTCAGTGCGGAGTCGCCCAGAAGGGCGCGCTGCCGCCACATGGCCCGCGCCACCGCATCTGGCGCAGGCAGCAGGTAGGGCGGCACATGACCCCAGCGCGCAATCCCCCACCAGACACATACCAGCCCGAACAGCGTCACCAGCGGGCGCAGGAGTCGCGCGGCCATTGTCATGACGCCAGCATCCGCCGCCACAGGTCCGCCTGCGCCGACAGCAGCACAGGATCATCCACGGCGCGCGGGATATCCATCCCCCCCGACAGGGGAAGAGACAGAGGCGAAAGCCGGACAGGCGCGCCCCCCATCATGAACAATGCCTGCGCCATGCGACAGGCCTCCAGCGGGTCATGTGTAATCAGGATGGTCGTACATCCCGACAGCATCCGCGCCGCAAGTTCGTGCATCCGCAGGCGTGTAAGGCTGTCCAGCGCGGAAAATGGCTCGTCCATCAGGACAACCGGCCTGTTTTCATACAAGACCCGCGCAAGCGCCACGCGCTGCCGCATGCCCCCGGACAATGCTGACGGCAGGGCGGTGCGTGACGCCGACAGCCCCACCTGATCCAGCAGGTCATGCGCACGGGCACGGTCCGGCGGCTCGCCACGCAGGCGGCTGCCCAGCATGACATTGTCATCGACACGCGCCCATGGCAGCAACATGTCATTCTGCCCCATCCAGCCCACCCGACCGGACAGCGGCAGGCCATCCCCGGCAGAGATGCCCCCGGTGTCGGGCACGATCAGCCCCGCCACCAGCCGCAGCAGCGTCGTCTTGCCAATTCCGCTGCCACCAAGCAGGACCGTCAGGCGTGCGGCGGGAAACGTGCCATCCAGATTATCGAAAATACATTGCCCACCCATCGACAGGCCCAGTCCCCGCACCATGACCGCAGGGGCATGGCCGACCACGGACGCCATCACTTTCGCCGGGATGGATAGGCGATCCCCAGCGCGTCGCGCGCCTGCGTGGCAAGGACATCGACGCGTTCGTTATTTTCATCGCCCGCATGGCCACGCACCCATTGCCATGTGATGTCATGGCGCGGCGCAAGGTCAAGCAGGCGTTGCCACAGATCCATGTTCGCCACCGGGTCGCCGGACGCATTGCGCCACTTGCGCCGCACCCATCCGGTGGACCAGCGCGTCATGCCATTGCACACATACTGGCTGTCGCTGTGCAGGATGACCTTGCATGGACGCTTCAGGCTGGCGAGGGCCTCCGCCACGGCGGTCAGTTCCATGCGGTTATTGGTCGTCTCCGCCTCGCCACCCGTAATTTCACGCTCCTGCCCGCGAAACTGCAACAGCGCGGCCCATCCCCCCGGCCCCGGATTGGGCTTGCACCCCCCATCGGTCCAGATCAGCACCACGTCATCGTCGCGCGTATCCCCGCCGGGCGTCGCCTTGTCCATCACAACCATTCCAGCGGGGCGGCACAGGTGCGGAAGAAACGCAGCCGCCCAAGGTAATCGAGGGGGTTTTTCGGCGTGACCAACGCGTCAGGCGGCGTGTTGAGCCAGTCATACAGACGCGTCAGCAGGAACCGCACGGCAGCCCCCGTGGCCATTACCGGCAATGCGGCACGTTCCGCGGCATCCAGCGGACGCACGCTTTCATACCCACGCACCATCGCCCGCGCCCGGTCAGGGCGGAACGTGACGGTTTCGTCAAAGCACCACGCATTAAGCGAAATGGCGAGGTCATAGGCAAACCAGTCGGTGCAGGCGAAATAGAAATCAATCAGGCCCGACAGATGCCCGTCTATGAAAAACACGTTATCGGGAAACAGGTCGCCATGGATCTGCCCGCGCGGCAGGACCGGGTGCGCGCCCTGCCCCGGCCATGACGGCCCGATGAACGCCAAGGCATCATCAATTTCCGCGATCAGGCCAGACTGCACCTGATCGCCCGTCGCACGGCATGAGTCCAGCAGCGATGACCATGCGGCCGGCCCCATGCTGTTGCGTCGCTGCGCGGTGTATCCTTCCCCATCGCGATGCAGGCGCGCCATCGCCGCCCCCACAGCCTCGCAATGGGGGACCTCAATCCGGCGCGGCCATGCGCCCTGCAGGAACGTGGTAATGGCGGCCGGGCGCCCCGCAAGCGTCCCCAGCGTGACGCCCGCGCGATCAGCCACCGGACGCGGGCACGACAGCCCGCGCTGCGCCAGGTATTGCATCAGCCCCAGGAACCACGGCAGTTCATCAGGATTTACCCGCCGTTCATACAGCGTCAGGATAAAATCCGCGCGCGTGGTACGCAGCAGGAAATTGCTGTTCTCCACACCTTCGGCAATGCCATGGCACGAGACCGGCTCGCCAATGTCGTAGCCCCCGACGAACTTAGCAAGTTCATCGGGGGGGGACGTCCGTATAGACCGCCATCGTCGGTTACAAAAAAATCAGCCGAGCGGCGCGGGCAGGCGGAAGGTCACGTTCTCTTCCTTGACGGTGCGTTCCTCGATCTCCAGCGTGAAACGCTTGGCAAGGGCGGCGACCATTTCCTGCACCAGCGATTCCGGCGCGGACGCGCCCGCCGTGATCCCCAGCGTCTTCACCCCGTCCAGCGCCGACCAGTCCAGCGCGTTCAGGCGCGGCACCAGCAGGGCGCGCGGCGCGCCACTGCGCTCGGCCACTTCGCGCAATCTCTGGGAGTTGGAGGAATTGGGCGAGCCGATCACGATCACAAGGTCACAGCCCGGTGCGATCGCCTTGACCGCTTCCTGCCGGTTGGTGGTGGCATAGCAGATATCCTCGCGCTTCGGCCCTTCGATCAGGGGGAAACGGTCACGCAGGATATCGACGATTTCCGCGGTATCATCAACCGACAGCGTCGTCTGCGTGATAAAGGCAAGGCGCGCGGGATCGGCCGGCTGGACCGTGCGCGCTTCCTCCGCATCATTGATCAGCGTGACCGCGCCGGGGGGAAGCTGGCCCATCGTGCCGACGACCTCTGGATGGCCGGCATGGCCGATCATCAGGATGTGGCGGCTTTCGGGACCACCATCGGCGAAATGACGTTCCGCCTCGCGATGCACCTTGGACACGAGGGGACAGGTCGCATCCAGATACAGCAGGTTGCGGCGCATGGCCTCCGCCGGGACGGTCTTGGGCACGCCATGGGCGGAAAAGACCACGTGACCGTCGGAGGGAACCTCGTCCAGTTCCTCCACGAAAATTGCGCCCTGCGCCTCAAGCGCTTCCACAACGGTGCGGTTATGGACAATTTCGTGCCGCACATAGACGGGCGCGCCATAACGGCGGATCGCTTCCTCCACCACGCGGATCGCGCGATCGACCCCGGCGCAGAAACCGCGCGGCCCGGCAAGCAGGACCTTGAGCAGGCGTGGCGACACGTCAACGGGGGCGTGGGCATCGGGAGTGTGAATCATCTGGTCGGGCATGGTGTTCCCCAAACATCCGGCGGGCGGTATAGGATACGGGCCGCGATCTGTTACAGTTCCGGTCCCGCATCGCGATGCAATGACCCGGCCCTACGCAAACCGTGGCGATGGCGCAAGCCATTTCCCGTTCATTCTAGCCTATTCTCATATATATGTCCTCCCCACCGTGACGGGACATTTACATGTCCGCGTTACGATGCCCGATTGCATGCCAGGCGTTTGAACCGCCATTATCAGCCCGCCACCCGTAGAGCCCATGTCGAGCACGAAAGCCCGGAACTCCCGCATGATTTCTCATTTTCCCACCCGCGCGTCCCTGTCGTCCCGCGCCGCGACCTTTGCGCGCGTGCTGAGCCTGCTGGCGTTGCCGCTGCTGGCGGCGGGATGCCAGAATGAATCGGATTCGATTTCCTTTGCCCCGGCATGCCCGGTGGTGGAAATCCCCGGCGAGGCCGCCGATTATTACCAGTATACCGGCAGCGAACATGACCTGTCGCACCTTGTGGTCCGCGCCGCCCTGCGTGAGGTCGTCGGTTCGTGCGAGGACGGGGCCCACCGCACCGTCGTCACCAACATGCAGATCGGGCTGCATGTCGTGCGTGGCCCGGCATCCAAGGTCAATTTCGTCAATATCCCGTATTTCGTCGCCGTCGTGTACAATGGCGAAATCAAGAGCAAGAAGCAGTTCATCGCGCATATTGAATTCGACAATGGCGACCTGCAAAAGGCCACCAGCACACGTAATATCCCCATCACCCTGCCAATTTCACGACGCATCCATTCCGAACAGTACCATATCGAAATCGGATTCCAGCTCACCCAGGCGCAGCTTGATTTCAACCGCGCCCATCTGGTGATGCCTTCGTTCCACAAGCTCTGATCCTACCGCCCTGCCCGGCGCATCCGGCACGCCCGGCGGGGCTTTCCCCCCATGCCCCTGCCAGCATGGGAGGGGGCGCATGCAGGGCCGCCCCTTTCCTTTTTTCCCCATCCGCGCGATGGAACGTCACCCCTTTCACAGCAACAGGCCAGCGATCCATATGAAATCGACGCGCATGTCCCGGGAACTGTCGTTACGCGGCATTGTACTTGGGGCACTCATCACCCTCGTCTTTACCGCGTCGAACGTCTATCTGGGGCTGAAGGTGGGACTGACGGTCGCATCCTCCATCCCTGCCGCCGTCATTTCCATGGCTGTCCTGCGGGCGCTTGGCGGGTCCAGCGTCCTTGAAAACAACATCGTGCAGACGCAGGCCTCCGCCGCGGGGGCGCTGTCATGTGTTTTCGCCGCGCTGCCCTCGCTGATCATGATCGGCTACTGGCAGCATTTCCCCTTCCTTGAAACCACGCTCATCTCTGCTGCGGGCGGCATGACGGGGGTGCTGTTCACCATCCCGCTGCGGCGCGCCATGGTCAATGAAAGCGCCCTGCCCTATCCCGAAGGGGTCGCAGCGGCGGAAATCCTCAAGGCCGGGGAAAAGGACACCAGCCCGGCCGCCCTGCGGGCGTTGACGGGTGGCGGCATGATCGCGGCGATCATCACCTTTGCGTCCACCGGGTTGCGACTGCTGGCGGAAGACGCCTCCGTCACGCTGACATGGGGCAACGCGGTCTTTCGCGGGTCATGCGGGTTTTCCCTTGCGATGCTGGGCGCGGGCTATCTTGTGGGGATCGGGGGCGGGCTTGCCATGCTGCTGGGCGCGGTGCTGGCGTGGGGGGTGTTCGTCCCGTTCCTGACGGCGCATGAAGCCAATCCCGATCATCTGACCCCCACCGCCCACGCCACCATCGTGTGGATGCATGACGTGCGCTTCATCGGGGCGGGCATGATTGCCGTGGCGGCCATCTGGACGCTGGGCTGTATGATGGGACCGATCATCCGTGGCCTGAGCGCCAGCCTGCGTGCCACCTCCATTGGCGGCGCACAGACCGATAATGACGCGGACCTGCCGCTGCGTCAGGTCGGGTTGCTGTCCGCGGGTATCGGCATGGTGCTGCTGGTCATGTTCATCGCCTTCCTTGCCCCCTTTGGCGGGGTGAATGCGGGCACTGTCGGGCTGGCGCTGGTGGGGATGCTGTGCTGCATGCTGATCGGCTTCCTTGTCGCGGCGACGTGCGGATACATGGCCGGGATCGTGGGGTCGTCATCGTCCCCCATTTCGGGCATCTGCATCGTGGCGGTCATCCTGCTTGCCTCCCTGTTCGTGGGAATGCGCGCGGTCGGGCTGTTTCCTGCATCGGTGGGCGACCATGGCGGCATTGCCTTTTGCCTGTACATCCTGTCCGCGCTGACCGCATCGGCGGCGATCTCCAACGATAACCTCCAGGACCTCAAGACCGGGCAACTGGTGGGGGCGACACCGTGGCGCCAGCAGGTCGCACTGCTGATCGGGTGCGTGACCGGCGCGCTGGTGATCCCGCCCGTGCTGAACATCCTTTACCAGACCTATGGCTTTGTCGGGTATCTGCCCCATCCGGGCATGGACCCGACGCATGCGCTGGCGGCGCCACAGCCCGCGCTGATGATGATGATCGCATCGGGCATCTTCCTGCACCAGCTTGACTGGAACATGCTGGCCATTGGCGGGGCGCTGGCGGTCGTGGTGATTGTCACCGACCTTGTGCTGCGCCGCCATGGCCGCACACTGCCGCCGCTGGCGGTGGGAATCGGCATTTACCTGCCTGCCGCGGTCACGGTCACACTGGCGATTGGCGCACTCGTCAGTTGGGTCTGCGCGCGGCGGGGGGCCAATGCACATTCCTCACAGATCGGCACCATGCTGGCATCGGGGCTGATCGTGGGGGAAAGCCTGATGGGGGTTACGCTGTCGGCGGTGGCAGGGTTCGCCGGACGGGACAGTGCGCTGTCGATCATGCCCGCAGGTATCCCAGCCGTCGTGCCGGACATCGCCGGGGCCATGGTTTTCGCCGCAATGTGCGTATGGTTCGCACGCTATGTCCTGCGCGCGCGATAGGGCGGAGGACAGGAGACGATCATAAGGTGATCGCAAGGCGAATCGCCTGCGGCGGCTTGCCCCCCAGGCTATGGGCATGGGTCAGGATATGCATCTGCCGCACGCCACACATCGGGCGATAGACCTCGCCCGTCTATGATGGCAGCATCGGGGCATGGCATTACGATTCAGCGAACTTGACTTCCCACGCCCGAGCAAGGAACGGCTTTCCCTGCGCTTCGGGCAGGTTTCCACCCTGCTGGACCAGGGCCGGCGCACGGAGGCGCTGGGCCTGTTCGATACGATCCGGCGGGATTACGAAAGCTGGTCGGCAATGACCGACCTGCGGTTTTCACAGGATACGACCTCGGCCACCAACAAGGCGGAACGTGATTACGCGGATTCGCTGACGCCCTATGTCACCGCGTTCGAGGTCGCGATCAAGCGGCGGCTGCTTGATGACCCGGACCAGCAGGCGGTGCATGCGACGCTGACGCCGCATACGCTGGAACTCTGGCGCACGGACATCACCACCTTCGATTCGCGAATCGCCGACGCGCTGGAGGAGGAAGCCCGGCTGAGCGGTGAATACACCGCGCTGATCGCCTCTGCCCGCCTGTCGATCGACGGACGCCAGGTCAACCTGTCCGGCCTTGCCCCCTATGCCGAAAGCACCGAACGTAACGTGCGCGAACAGGCAGAGCGTGTGCGCTGGGCATTCTTTGCGGACAATGCGCAACAGTTCGACACGCTGTTCGACCGGCTGGTGCATGTGCGTGCCGATATGGCCAGCGCGCTGGGGTATGACGCCTATACCTCCCTGGCCTATCGCCGGATGCGACGTGTGGATTATGGCCCCCACGAAGTCGCGCGCTTTCGCGAGGATGTGCGCACCCATGTCGTGCCGCTGGTGCAGCGTATCCTCGAACGCCGTCGCACGACGATGGGATGGGACTGCGTATATTCGTGGGATGAACCGCTGATCGACCCGCATGGCAACCCGCGCCCCATCGGCGGCCACGACAGGCTGGTGGCACAGGCGCAGGTGATGTTCGACCGCATGGGTGGCGACCTTGGCGAATTCTATCGCCAGATGCGCGAAGGCGGGTTCCTTGACCTGCGCAACCGCGATGGCAAGGCCGGGGGCGGGTTCTGCACGTCCTTTCCCACGGTGGGGATGCCGTTCATTTTTGCCAATTTCAACGGCACGCAGCACGATATCAACGTCTTCACCCATGAAATGGGCCATGCCTACCAGAACTGGAAAAGTCGCGGCCTGCCTGCGGTGGACCTGTTATGGCCGACGATGGATGCGGCGGAAATCAATTCCATGGCGCTGGAATTCCTGACCTGGCCGCATATGGACCTGATGGTCGCCCCCGGCGAGGCCGAACGTTTCCGGCAGATGCACCTGATCGGGTCGCTGTCGTTCCTGCCCTATGGCGTATGCGTGGATCATTTCCAGCACGAAATCTATGCCCGGCCGGACATGTCCCCGGCCGAACGCCACGAGCTGTGGCGTGACATGGAACGCCGGTACCTGCCATGGCGGGATTATGGCGGGATCGCCCACCCCTCCGCCGGGGGACGGTGGCAGGCACAGGGGCATATCTACCGCTCGCCCTTCTATTACATTGATTATGCACTTGCGCTGTGCTGCGCATTGCAGTTCTGGCAACGTAGCCGTACGGATTACAAGGGCGCCCTGCATGAGTATGTCGCGCTGTGCGAACGTGGGGGATCGCGGCCCTTTACCGGGCTGGTGCTCGATGCGGGGCTGACCTCCCCGTTTCAGTCCGGTGCGCTGGCAGATACCGTGCGTGAGGCTGCGCATTACCTTGGCATGACGCCGCCGGAACCATCAGAAACTGTTTGAAAACAAATCATTGATAAAAAACAGGAAAAGTTTTTGGGTGCCGCCTTTCGATCGAAAAAGGCGGCGTCTTCTGAAGCTTTTTGGAAAAAGCTTCACCAAAAACCTTTATAATTTCAGTGTGTTATCAAGACAGACTTTTCAAACAGTCTCTTAAAAAACTTTGCGAAAACAGGGTATCGCCTGAAATTTTCCCATTCCTTGTCAATGGAATGCTTTCAATCAGGCGTTAGCAACAGGCACAGGTCGGGGGGGGCTGTTTCCCAAGGGATTTATAAGGTTGCTGCCTTTGCGAGAAAAGCAGCCCCTTCCCCCACCAATGTCGTCATGTCCCCTCACGGGGGATCGGGAACCATGCGCCCGCTGACTTGCGCCCGCAGACTGTCAGGTGCGTGCATCCCACTGTGCCAGCAGGTCGATCACCGCCTGTGACGACATCGCGCGCGCATTGCCCAGAGCCGTCAGGCCATCGGCATTGAGCACCTTGCCCTGCGCCGTCACAACCAGCACGGTCGGCACCGCCGAAATCTTCAGCCCGTGCTGCTCAAGGAATTCGAGGTTGGTATTCATACGTTCAACATTGATCATCACCACCACGAAATGGCGTGCGATCCATGGGGACACGGCCGGGTCATCCATCAACCCCGCCAGAATACGGCAGTCAGGGCACCAATTGCCCCCGAAATCCAGCAATACCTTGCGCCCGGTGGCCCGCGCGGTGTCAAATGCGGTGGCGATCCGTTCGCGCGTCCCCTCCGTCGGGCCATAAGGCTGTGCCGGAACGGTTGGGGTCAGGTTGCCGATCTGTGGCGGTGCCTCAACCGTGGCGGCCTGCGCACCACCGGCGATCGCGCCAACGCACGCACCCGCCACCAGCCCTGCGCGCCACAGGCGCGACATATGTCCAAAACGTTCATTCATCCTGTTGTTTTCCTCTCCCGCCATCTTCCCCCGACACGAACCGACCGCGACCCGCCCGCTTCCAGAGGAAAGGTAGCCTATCCATATGAAGAATACTGATGCAACCACCGGTGTCTCCCTCATCCGCACATTGGCGAAAACCGGCAGTGTCCTGATCGTCACAATGTTGCTGATGGGCAGCCTGCGCTACAGCGCGATGGTCGCTGGGCTGGTGGATCGTATCGCGGGGTCCGACATGTGGCTTGCGGTCTATCGCCTGACGGGGGCCGCGGATGAAACCGACCGCGAACGCACCATCATCATGGGCGTCGCACTTGTGTGCTGCCTCCTTGCCATCGGGATCGTGCAGTTGGGGGAATACGGCATCGAACGCCTGCGCAGGCGGCGGGCGGGGCGGCCCTGACCCCATTGCACGCCATCAGGCGACGTCCGGCGCGCCCGTACGCATCCAGAAGAACGTCAGTTCATGCTTGTTATGCCACAGGTGGCGCACCACCCCGCCGGGCAGCGCGGCGAACTGCTCTGCCGTGTCATGGTCGGTCTCCCCCTGGAACTTGATGGTCAGGACCATGCGCGCCACACGCCCGCTGTCGATCCAGCGCCGCGCCAGCGCCAGCAGGCGCGTGGGATAGGCGATGATGTCCGACAGCAGCCAGTCCACATGCGGCATCGATGCCGGGTCGAGGCCAAAGGCACTTTCACGCCGGGTCGTAACACCAGGCAGGGCCGCAACGCGCGGGTCAAGGTCGGCACGGTCGATGGCGATCACATCAGCCCCACACCGGGCCGCCACCCATGTCCATCCCCCCGGCGACGCCCCAAGGTCGAGGCAGGTTTCCCCCGCCCGAGGCCATTGCCCCAGCCGTGTGAATGCCTCCCACAGCTTGAGATACGCGCGCGAAGGCGGGCCTTGCCGATCCTCCACGAACTGCACCTCTCCATTGATGAAGGGCGATGTCTTGGTGGGGGACAGCAGCATCCTGTCCGCCGACAGCAGCGTCCATGCCCCCAGATGCCCCTGCGGCGGGAGGGAGGGAAACACCAGCGGTCGCGCAGCCAAAGGGGGCAGGTTCTGTGCAATCAGCGCAGAGCGGCGATGCAGGTCCGGCGCATATCCGGCCCAGTTGCGCTGTATCGCACGCAGGTCGCGCGCCGCAGCCTTGATGGAGGGGATATCGCGCGACTGCGGCGCGGTCCATACCTCCAGCGCCCATGCGCTGCGCATGGGTGGCTGTATCGTCAGGGCAAGGCGCCCATGCCAGCGGACTTCCACACCCTGCCGCGCAAGTTCATGTTCCAGCGCCGCCTCGAACCCCGGCGCGGCGAGGTAGGCGGCACCGACATCCATGCCTGTCAGGTCAGGGGAGCCTGTCAGACGGGGGGACGACGTTTCGCCATGCGCCATGTCCGCGTGTCCAGATGTCATGAACGGATGACCCCCACCGCCAGCAGCAACCATGACAGCATCAGGATACTGCCCCCCGTTGGCGCCACCGCCCCAAGATGGATACCCGTAAAGGCCGTGAAATAGACCGCGCCACAAAAGATGCACATCCCCAGCGCCATTGCACACCCCGCAAGCGAGACAAGCCGCTGACACCCCGCCTGCATCATCAGGACGCCGATACCCAGCACCCCCAGCGCGTGCCACATCTGCATCTGTATGGCCTGCCGGGCCATGTCCCGCCCCCCCTGCGCAAAGAATTGGTCGGGCAGGTGCGCGACGAACGCACCAGCGATCACGCCCAACAGCGCGGCAAGCGCGGCCAGGGACAGTAAAAAGCGAATAACAGTCGGCATCGGGCCATCCATGACAGGGAATACGGGCATGACGGGCCAAAAAGCCCGTATATTATCCCCCGAGCATGTAGCCTATAAACGCCCCATGGCCCATACAGGTCATGACGCCGTGTTCCATGCCCGACACGCATGGGCGCATGCATCATGCACGGGAACCGACAAAGGTTTTTCAAATATAACTCATTGATAAAAAATAATAATGATTACCTGAGGCCAGCTTTTTCCACCCCACAGGCATGGCAGGGGGACTTTTTAACGCCAACCGGCCGGAAACGTCCCCAGGCTTACACCGCAGCTTACGCCGCGTTTCACAGCCACGGTTTTCACGCCCCCCTTAAAAAGCAGATAAAACCCTGTAATGCGGGTTTGTCGGCAGGGGCAAAACTGCTAGACTTTTTCATACGTTCAGCGGGTCGTTCGCATATTTCTTGTTAGGAAAATGATACATGAAAAAATACGCTGCCTGGTTCCTCTGCGCTTCGGTCGCGGCGCTGCCCGTTTCTTCGTTTGCGCGTGCCCCAAAGGCTGTGACACCGCCGGCACCGCCGCCCTTTACCGATTCAGACACGACCTTTGCCGAAAACGCCACAGAGGTGAATACGTTTGAAATCGAGATTTCGCAGTTGGCCACGGCGCAGGCCAAGCGCCAGAAGGTGAAGGACCTGGCCGCCGACCTGGTCAAGCAGCATACCGACAACCAGAACAAGCTTTCCGCACTGGCGCTTCAGCACGGGCTTGAACTGAACAAGGACATGAGCACCGACGAACAGCAGATCATCGACCGCCTGAAGACCGAAAAAGGTCATCGCTTCGACCGTGACTACCTCGACATTCAGGCGCAGGCCCACAGCGACGCGCTGGCGATGTTCCAGAACGAAGCTGAGTCCGCAAGCGACCCGGACCTGAAGTCCTATGCTTCCGCCACGGCGGACGCGACACAGGCGCACCTGAACGACGCGCTGAAGCTGGGCGCGAAGAAGCCGACCGCCACGCACTGATCCGGTGCCTGATGTCCCTGCCCCCTGCCATGCGGGGGCAGGGCGCGTTTGCATTCTGACTGCGCAACCGCTGGTGATAAGAGACTGTTTCTAAACTCAGGCTCAATAATATCCTGAAATTATAAAAGTTTTTGGTGAAGCTTTTTCCAAAAAGCTTCAGAAGACGCCGCCTTTTTCGATCGAAAGGCGGCACCCAAAACTTTTCTTATTTTTTATCAATGATTTGTTTTCAAACACTCTCTAAAAGTTTCAGGCAACGCGGGTCGTGCAGAGCGTGACCTTTTGCGGATATAAGTTAGCACTTTAAAATTTTTATTATTTTCCATCCGCAGGTTACTTTCAATCGGCCCATTCGGCCCACGCATCACTTCACGCCAAGAGAGAATTCATGGTCATTCGGATCGACCGGGTCGTAACCCGCGGTGGCGACAAGGGACAGACATCGCTGGGCAACGGCGCGCGTGTTGAAAAGGACGACCTGCGTATTGAGGCTCTTGGCACGCTGGATGAAGCCAACGCCGTCATCGGCGTGCTGCGTGCGACCTGCCCGCCCCAGACGCACGACGCGGCATTCCTGCGCCGTATCCAGTCATTGCTGTTTGATATTGGTGGCATCGTCTGCCAACCGGACAAGGGAATAGATGCCTTTCCCGCCGGAGAGGCTGCAATGACGATGATCGAAGCCGAAATCGAACGCCTGCGCGCGCAACAGCCCGCCCTGAAGAGCTTTGTCCTGCCGGGCGGGACACAGGCGGCGGCGCAGGCCCACCTGGCGCGCACGGTCATCCGCCGCGCGGAACGCCGGATGATCAGCCTGCATCGCATGACCCCCCTTGCCCCGGGGATTCCCGCCTGCCTGAACCGGCTTTCGGATTATTTCTTTGTGCTTGGGCGGCATCTCAACGCCGATGGGCGCGATGACATCGCATGGATGCCCGGCAGCTTTTCGGCCTGATCAGGTCAGGTTGCGCTTGCTTTCCACCATGCCGTTGCCATGACCCACCGGTTTCCCAAGCGCACGCAATGCCGCGCATGCGGCCTCCAGCATGTCTTCGCACGTGGCGGCGGCATCAAGTTCCAGCACGACCTCATCATCAAGCGGTTCCTCAAGGGTCGCGAACTGACTGTCGAGCATGCTTGCCGGCATGAAATGACCGGTGCGTTCACGCAGGCGCGTCCCCACGCCATCACGGCTGCCCTTGAGATAGACAAAGCATACCTGCGCATGGCGTCCTGAAATGGTCGTGCGGTAATCGCGCTTCAGGGACGAACAGGTCACGACCCCCATCTGGCGCGCGTCAACCCATTGCGCGACCTGCTGTCCGATCTGTTCCAGCCAGGGTTGCCGGTCGGTATCCGTCAGGGGCGTGCCCGACGCCATCTTGGTAATATTGGCCTCGGGGTGCAGGTCATCCCCTTCCACAAGGGGGCAGTCCATACGTTCGGACAGCATCCGCGCAAAGGTGGACTTTCCACACCCTGACACCCCCATGACCACCAGCACATATGGTGCCCCCGCCTGTTTCAGGACGGACGACGGACGTGCCAGCGCCTTTTCCGTAAGGGACATGTTTTCCGACATCACTTTACCCATTCACTTCGCGGGCCAGCCGCCGGCCCCAACCAGGCCCTGCATGGGCATGCCCCACACGCGTGTCACATCAACCTGCAAACCGCAGGCACGAATGCGATGCTATCGCCTCATGACAGCATGGTTCAATAGAACATGAACAAAAAAGCCGCATTGCAAGAGTGTGTGATACACATATGACGTAATCATATCGAAACATATATTTCTATACTCATCCCCATATGGGAAGAGCATAATGACAGTCCTGAATATTGTTCAAATCGCCGCTGGGCGATCTTCCACCATAAAACAGCACCCACAGTGCATGCAAAACATGAAGACGTCGCAATATCGGGATGGATGCTTGCATTCCCTCCAGAATAAAGGCTACATAGTCACGAAGTCATTTTCAGGTGCGACATCTTGGAATATCCCCATTAGGAATAATTTCCTATTCTGGTGGCTGATATCCATCCTCCAGATCCTCGGCTTTGTATCTATCAAAGAGTCTTACCGTGTCATCATATAATGAATTCCTGTCCTTCCCCGGTGAAGAAGAACAGGACGCCTCCCCCCACCGCGACGAAGTCAATGAAATGGCCCTGCGTCAGGCGCTTGAACGCCTTGGCAAGGGACAGGACAGGGACAAACCTTCTTCCCAGTCACCTGCCCCCCGGCGCGCGCCCCAGCCCAAACGCCAGCAGCAGCGCCTGCCCGAAACCGGGGCGCGACGCCGCAAGTTCGTACAGGATGGCGACGTCCGGGTCGAACACCAGAATATTTCAACACGCCCGACGTCAACACGCACACTTCACATACAGTCCGACAGTAACGGTGAAGTAGAGCAGTTGCGCAACAAGCTTCAGATAGAGCAGAAGTTGCGTGAAACCGCCGAACGCCAGCGCCATGAGGCACAGGGTAACCTGCGTGGTCTGGAAACCCGTATCGGGCATGCGGAAATCATGCTTGGCGAAGCCAAGAACACGATCGCGCAGAAGAATGAGGAAATCCTCGGCCTCAAGACCGAGCTTTATGCCGCACAGGCGCAGATTGACCGGTTGAAGGAAGAAAACGCGGCAATACGCAAGGCCAGGATTACGGCGCAGCCACGCCGTGCGACCGTTGCGGTTGAAAACGTCGCAACGGAAGAGGACGAAGACGAACCCGTGAAGTGGTGGATCCGCAAGAAATAAACCCATCATGACCCGGAACGCTCATGGGCGGGGGCGTTCATGACCCGGGTCATCACCGGGTTATTCATGGCGCAGGACATTCATGATTCAGGGCGTCATTTCGCCGGCCCCGCAACCGGCCCCCACGATGAGGCCATATCCATGCGGCATGCCTGCGACACGATATCCGGCACGGAAAGGCACGGCGGATGCATGATCATCCGATAACACCGGGACAACAGCGGCGCATCGGCCTGCTGATCGTGGCGTTAAGCACCAGTTCGTCTGTCGCCATCCTTTTGCTGATCCCGCTTGTCAGTGGGTTTGTCGGCCTGCTGCGCGATGTGCTGAGCGTCCTGATCCTGCCATTTTCCCTTATGTTCGGCATGAGCGGCACTTCGGTAGACCAATCCTCTGCCCTGAGCCAGATCATCGACAGCATGGGCCATGGCGCCGGACAACACCCATGGCGCACCGCGATTGGCGCGATAACCGGGGTCGGTGGGGCTTTTGCCTTTGTCATGGCGGAACGTGTTGGCGGGCGGCTTGCCTATATAACGGCCATGATCGCAACTGCGGTGGCCATGGGGCTGTGCGGCCTGCCGGGGGCGGCATTCCTCCTGCCGACCCTGCTGACAGAAGGAATTTTCGTGCTGTCCCCCCCTGCCACCGATGGACGGGCCTCGGGTTAAGGACAGTTCATACCCTGAATGTCATGTCCTGCATGCAGGACATGACAGTTTCCGGGCGTCACCTGTTCCGTCAACAAGGCGACGCCTTTGCGCAGATTTTGCAAAAAACCGATCAGGGGCTGTTATGGTTTCGAAACATCCCCCGGGTTCTTATCCTGCGATATCACCCTTGCAGGCCCGCCACGAACGTTGCGATACGACCACAGGCATCCACCAGAATTTCATCGGACGTGGCATAGGACAGGCGCAGGTACGGCCCCTTGCCAAATGCGCTGCCGTGAACAACGGCTACATGCTGTTCCTCCAGCAAGGCTATGGCGAAATCCTCGTCCGTTCCGATATAACGACCACCTGCACTGGTGCGGCCAATGCACGCGGCAATCCCCGGATAGACATAAAACGCGCCAAGCGGCATCGCGCAGGTCAGTTCCGGGATCTGGCGCAGCGCATCCACCACCATGCGACGACGGCGGTCATATGTCTGGCGCATCGTTTCCACCACACCCGACGGCCCGTCGAGTGCCGCGACCGACGCGGCCTGACTGATGGAGCAGATGCCCGATGTCGAACTGCTCTGGATACCGCTCATCGCGCGGATCAACGGGGCGGGACCACCCACATATCCCACGCGCCAACCGGTCATGGCATAGGCTTTTGATACGCCATTAAGCGTCAGGACACGTCCTTTCAGGTCCGGCGCCACCTGCGCAATCGAAACATGGGCATGCCCGTCATAGACAAGATGTTCATAAATCTCGTCCGACAGGACATGCACGCGCGGGTGACGGCGCAGGACTTCGGCAACCGCCTCCAGGTCCGCGCGCGTGGTGGTCGCACCTGTGGGATTGTTGGGGAAATTCAGGACCAGCCATTTGGTCCGTGGGGTAATCGCCGCCTCCAGCGTCGCCGCATCCAGACGGAAACCATTTTCCTCTGGACAGTCCACAAAGACCGGCACCCCGCCAAACAGGCTGATCATCAGCGGATAGCTGACCCAGTACGGACGCGGGACGATCACCTCGTCCCCCGGATTGATGGTGGCCATGAAGGCGTTGAAAATGACCTGCTTGCCCCCGTTGGAAACCATGACCTCCGACGGTTCATAGGTCAGGCCGTTTTCCCGCGCGAACTTGCGGATGATCGCAGCCTTCAGCGCGGGCGTTCCCTCCACGGGGGGGTATTTCGTCTGCCCGTCGAGGGCCGCGCGATGGGCGGCCTCGATCACACCTGCGGGCGTGGGAAAGTCGGGCTCCCCAAGGGCGAGGGAGAGTACCTCCTCCCCCCGGGCCTTCAACGCGCGCGCGCGCTGCGCCATCGCGATGGTCGCCGGGGTTTCCAGACGATCCATGCACCCGGCCAGAAATCCGTCGGTGGCGGTTGCAGTACTGCTTGTCATGACGTTTTCCGATCCCGTCTCAGCGCAGGCCACCGCAGAAGCGCTGTATGCGCGTACATGCTTCTGTCAGGCTCTGGGTGTCGGTGGCATAGGAAATGCGGAAATGCCCCGCGAACATGAACGCACTGCCATGGACGGCGGCGACCCCTTCTTCATCAAGCAGGGCGGTCACGAAATCCTTGTCGCTGTCGATCCGCGCGCCGCCGGCACTGGTCCTGCCAAGGCAGCCACGCAGCGACGGGAAGACATAGAATGCCCCTTCCGGCGTTGCGCATTGCAGGCCGGATGCCTGGTTAAGCATGCTGACCACAAGGTCGCGCCGCTTCTGATAGGTGGCAACCATTTCCGCGATGAATCCCTGCGGGCCACTGACGGCCTCCAGCGCCGCCGCCTGACTGATGGAGGACGGGCCAGAGGTGGACTGCCCCTGCAGCTTGTTCATCGCGCGGATCAGTTCGACCGGCGCGCCAGCAAAACCGATCCGCCAGCCGGTCATGGCATAGGCTTTTGACACACCATTCATGGTGACGGTGCGCGCCCGCAGGCGGGGTTCGACCTGCACGATGGTGGCCGGTGTGAACCCGTCATACACCAGCTTGTCATAAATATCGTCGGTCAGGATCCAGATATCGGGATGGCGCAACAGCACATCACACAGCCCGCGCAGTTCCTGTGCGTCATAGGCAGCGCCCGTCGGGTTATTCGGTGAATTGAGCAGCAGCCATTTCGTGCGTGGCGTAATCGCGGCCTCCAGATCGGCAGGACGCAGCTTGAACCCATGTTCGGCCATGCATGGCACGACCACCGGCGTCCCTTCGGCAAGGGCCACGATATCGGGATACGAAACCCAGCACGGGGCGGGTATGATGGCCTCATCCCCCGGATTGATGGTTGCCACCATCGCGTTATAGATGACCTGCTTGCCCCCGTTGGAGACAATGATTTCGTCGGACGTGTAATCCAGCCCCGAATCAAGGCGGAACCGTTCGGCAACAGCCCTGCGCAATGCAGGGGTTCCGGCAACGTCGGTATATTTTGTCTGCCCATCGTCGATGGCGCGGATGGCTGCCTGCTTGATATTGGCGGGCGTGTCGAAATCGGGCTCGCCCGCCGAAAGGCTGATGATATCCTTGCCCGCGGCTTTCAGTTCACGTGCCTTGGTGGAAATGGCGATCGTCTGGCTGGGGCTGATCCTGTCAAGACGCGCGGCGATAAGATCCATGAGACCGAGATCCATTATAACATGAAGTTACCGTTCCTTGCTGGAACGTCGGTTGCAAACCCTAGTGCGAAGCCGCCATCGTGAAAACAGCACAAATGCACCACGCCCATGTTTCGCGCCCCTTGCCCGCATAAAGGCGGCATCCGTTCAGCCCATGACAGGACCGTGATAGCCCGCGGCGGCCAGCACGGCACGCGCACTCATCCCTGCGGCACGCATCGCGGCGATGGTCATGGCCCGGTCACGCTTGGCCAGCCTGCGTCCCGTTTCATCACACAACAGCGCATGGTGGGCATATTCAGGTTCCGCCCAGCCCATCAGATGTTGCAGCAGGCGATGCAACGATGTGGCCGGGCGCAGGTCCTCCCCACGCGTCACCAGCGTAATGCCCTGCAACGCGTCGTCATGCGTCACACACAGGTGATAGGACGCCATCACGTCCTTGCGCGCCAGAACCACATCACCGAACAGTTCAGGATGACAGCGCTGCCGCCCCTGCCCGCGTTCATGCCATGTCAGATCGGATGCACCGGGCACCGACAGCGCACGCCCCATGTCCAGGCGCATTGCATGTGGCGCCCCCGCCGCCAGCAACGCCGCCCGTCGCGCCGCTGACAGATGGCGGCAGGTTCCGGGATATACCACGCTGCCATCGGGCGCATGATGCGGGGCATGCGCGGAGGCGGCGATTTCATCGGCAATATCGCGCCGGGTGCAAAAACATGGATAAACCAGCCCCCGCGCGCCAAGACCAGCCAGCGCCGCCGCATAATCCGCAAGGTGACGCGACTGCCATCGCACCGGTTCGGACCAGTCCAGCCCAAGCCAGCGCAGGTCGTACATCAGGTCGTGGGCGAACACATCACGGCAGCGGCCGGGATCTATATCCTCGATCCGCAGCATGAAACGGCCCCCCGACTCGCTTGCCGACTGCCATCCCGACAGGGCGGACGCGACATGCCCCAGATGCAGCCCCCCGGTGGGGCTGGGGGCGAAACGGGTTATGTCAGGCATTTTCCACACGATAACAGTCAAGTAGCATCGACATTTTCCATATAACCCGCAGATACCGGAACAGGGTTCGCGAATATTCGCACGCACCCTCCCTTGCCACATGGAAAGAGGTCTGCAATAGATTCAGGGCAGTTACTTCATGACGGCGCACATGATCGGCGTTCGGTTCAAAGTAAAGGACGCCTGAAGACTTGTGTGGCGGCATCACATCAAGGATGCGCCCGTGCTTTCTGACAGTCAACATTTCCCGGCCCTCGTCCTGAATGCCGATTTCCGGCCCCTGTCCTACTTCCCGCTTTCCCTATGGTCATGGCAGGACGCGATCAAGGCGGTATGGCTCGACCGTGTTTCCGTCCTGAGCGAATATGACGAAGTCGTACATTCCCCATCACAGGAAGTCCGCCTGCCCAGCGTCATCGCGCTGAAGGATTATATCCAGACCGCCCGACGCCCGGCGTTTACACGGTTCAATGTATTCCTGCGCGACAATTTTTCATGCCAGTACTGTGACACGCGCCTGCCGACACACGAACTCACGTTCGATCATGTCATCCCCCGTTCAAAGGGGGGACGCACCACATGGGAAAACGTCGTAACCGCATGCAGCCCGTGCAACCTGCTGAAGGGATCATACATGCCGCATGAACTGCGGATGTATCCCTCCCGCACGCCACAGCAGCCCAGTAGCTGGCTGCTTCAGGATAACGGACGCTCCTTCCCGCCCAATTACCTGCACGAAAGCTGGCGGGACTATCTTTACTGGGACAGCGAACTGGAAAACTGACGCAGCCCGCCCGCAGCACCATTCCCGTTGCGGCGTGGGTCAGCGGGTATAGCTGTATCCGTATTCGTCCGCCTGTTTTTGCAGGTCAGGGGCATTATGCAGGTTCAGCGGGATGGGCTGCGGGTTTTTCGAACCGATCGCAAAATTATGATCGGTCATGCGCTGGCATGTATTGGCGGCAAGGGGGAAGCTCAGATGCATCTGCGTCCCCAGTTCCTTACGCAGGCAGCGGACGTCACTTTCATACGGCATACGCCCGATTTCGGCGGAACATCCACCCAGCGCCATCGCACCGCCGCATGCCAGCAGCATCAATGGACCCGTCACTTTTCGCAGTGTCTTGCGCTTCATCTCGCCCCCGGAGGTTAACGCCAGAGTGTGACATGAAAGTGCTTGTGGCGATAGGGCCGCGCAGGCACGCCCCCAGCCCAGCCCTTCGTTTTTCGCATAGGTTCACGTCCCGCCCGCCCGACCGCCATTCCAGGGCCCGGACGACTGCCGGTATATCTTCAGTGCATAGGTGATATAACTGCGAATTGGGTGACATTATGGTCTTATATTGTCACCCTTCGTATCTTATCCGGTTTTTTTATAACTGGATGCGATTTATAAAAACGTCAAATACCACCGTGGGAAGTCTGTAAATTTCCCTCTGGATTGCGTATGTGGACGTCCGCACCAGCCCTGCCCCACCCATGCCCGAGGTGAAATAATGAGATTACTGGCCGTTCATCCAAGTTCGCTGATGTACACAAAGGTATTTTTGCGACTGGAACCTCTGGGCCTGGAACTTGTCGCGGGTGCCGCGCGTGATAAGGGGCATGATGTCGATATCATCGACCTGCAGGTGGAAAATCACAACGATTACTGGGAACGTATCGAGAAATTCCGCCCGCATGCGATCTGTTTTTCGGGCAATTACCTTGCGAACGTTCCTGAAATCATCGATTTGTGCAAGGAAACGCGTAAACGCCTGCCCAATGTTTTCCTGTTCATCGGCGGCCATTCGATTTCCTTCATCGCACGCGATGTGCTTGCGCTTTCCGACGGGGCGATCAACTGCGTCCTGAAGGGCGAAGGCGACGCCACAGTGGGCCTCCTGCTCGAAGCCTGGGAAAAGGGCGAAGACCTGCTTGGCGTTCCGGGCGTCGTGACGATGGAGGGCGACGGCCCGCCCCCCATCTTTGTCGAAAACCTTGATGGTGTGCGCCCCGCACGTGACCTGCTGCGCCACCGCCGCAAGTATTTCATCGGGACGCTGGACCCTGCCGCCTCCATCGAATTCGCACGGGGTTGCCCGTGGGATTGTACGTTCTGCAGCGCATGGACATTCTATGGCCGCTCCTACCGCACCGCCAGTGCGGAAGTGATCGGGCAGGAACTTCAGGAGATCAAGGAGCCCGGCATCTTCATCGTTGATGACGTGGCCTTTGTGCATGCCGAACATGGCATGGCGATCGCAGCCGAAGTCCGCCGCCGGGGCATCAAGAAGGAATACTACCTTGAAACGCGCGCCGATGTGCTGTTGCGGAACAAGGAAGTTTTCCGCGAATGGAAGGATATCGGCCTCAGCTATATCTTCATCGGCCTTGAAGCCGTTGATGCCGAGGGGCTGAAGCGTTTCCGCAAGCGTGTGTCGATGGACCGCAATTTCGAAGCGCTGGATTACGCCCGCTCGCTCGACCTGATCGTCGCCATCAACCTGATTGCCGACCCGTCATGGGACCGGGAACGTTTCGAGGTCATCCGCCAGTGGTGCCTGGAAATCCCCGACATCGTCAACCTGTCGGTCACGACCCCCTATCCCGGCACCGAGATCTGGGAAAGCGAATCGCGCAAGCTGACGACACGCGACTATCGCCTGTTCGATATCCAGCACGCGGTCATGCCGACCACCCTGCCCCTGCGCGAGTTTTATGAGGAACTGGTGAAGACGCAACAGGTGCTGAACAACAAGCATCTGGGCTGGGCCGCGATCAAGGATACGCTGGGCATTGCGCTGCGCCTTGCCCTGCGTGGGCAGACCAACTTCCTGACCATGATCTGGAAGTTCAACTCGGTCTTCAACCCGTCCCTTCAGATGGCGGACCATGCGCGCAAGCCGGTTTATGAAATGCCGGTCAAGCCCGAGGGGACCAACCAGAAGATCGACCGCAAGACGCTGTATGTACACGGCCCCGCCGGGCGCAAATCGCGCAAGATCGATGATGATACCGAAAAGTTCGTCGATGAAACCCGCATGAGCACGGTGGACTGACGCATATTCGTGTGCCCTTGCCCTGCGACATGATCCGGGTTGTGACGCGGGGACTGGTCATGAACGCGGGCTACCTAACACGGGCTACCTAACATTGGCGCCCACCTAACACTGGCGCGGGCGGGGTTGCATTGGGCCCCGCCCGCCCTAACATCAGGGTCACGCGCCAATCGACAGCCAGTTTCCATCAGGCGTGACAGTTCAGGAATGAAGTCATGGCCACGGCAACGCAGACGGCTGTTACCTTCCCCATAACAGGCATGAGCTGCGCCGCCTGCGCCAGCCGGATCGAAAAAGTCATCCGGCGCGTACCCGGCACAACGCCAAGCGTGAATTTCGCAACCGCGCAGGCCACGGTCGGCCTTGCACAGCCCCCCACCACAGCCGCCCTTGCCCCCGTGTTCGAGGCCGTGCGCAAGGCGGGATTTGAAATCCCCACCCAGGCCCTGTCGCTTCAACTGACGGGGATGAGCTGCGCGGCATGCGCCAGCCGGATTGAAAAACTGCTCAACCGCCTGCCCGGCGTCAGCGCACATGTCAATTTCGCCACGGAACAGGCGGATATCACCTATGTTCCCGGCCTTGCGGACCTGCCTGCCATGATCGCGCAGGTGCGCAAGGGCGGGTTCGACGCCGCACCGGTGCAGGCGCCAACGGCCATATCCGATAACGATACCGCCGCACGCGAACACGCCCATGCCACGGCCCTGCGGTCGCAATGGGCGATGTTTGCGCTGTCGGCCATACTGAGCCTGCCTCTGCTGCTGGGGATGGTGGACATGGTCTCCGGGCGGATGGATTTCATGCTGCCCCTGTGGCTGCAATGCCTGCTGGCGACCATGGTGCAGTTCGGGTGTGGCTGGCCGTTCTATCAGAAGGCATGGAAGGCCGTCCGGGGGGGGCGGGGCAAACATGGATGTGCTGGTCGTGCTGGGCACCACGGTTGCGTGGCTGTCGAGTACGGTCATCTGGCTGTTCTCCCTTTCCGGGCATGTCTATTTTGAATCGGGCGCGGTGGTCATCACGCTCGTGCTGCTTGGCCGCCTGCTGGAGGCACGGGCGCGGGACCAGACGCGCGCGGGCATCGCCGGCCTGCTGCGCCTGCAACCCAAGGTCGCGCATGTCGAACGCGACGGGCAGGTCAGCGACATATCCGTCGCCGCCCTGCGCGTTGGCGATATCGTTGTCGTGCGCCCGGGCGAGAACATTCCCGTCGATGGGATCGTCATTGCCGGACAATCCGACGTGGACCAGTCGGCCATGACGGGCGAAAGCGTGCCTGTGGCGCGCACGGTCAATGACCATGTAATTGGCGCCACCCTCAACCAGAACGGCGTACTGCGCGTGCGTACCGAACATGTGGGGGCCGACAGCACACTGTCGCAGATCGTGCGCATGGTCCAGCGCGCGCAGGCGTCCCACGATCCGGTTCAGCAGCTTGTGGACCGGATCTCCGCCATTTTCGTGCCCGGCGTGCTGGGCATCGCGTTGCTGACATTCATCGTGGGATGGATGGTTCATGGGCATGCGGCGACAGCATTGACGGGAACGATTGCCGTACTGGTGGTGGCGTGCCCATGCTCGCTCGGGCTTGCGGTGCCGACGGCCATCATGGTCGCCACCGGTCGTGGCGCGCGCGCGGGGCTGCTGTTTCGTGACGCCGACACGCTGGAACATGCCCATACGATCGACCTTCTGGTGTTGGACAAGACCGGAACCCTGACGAAGGGACAGCCGGAAGTGCGCGAAGTCTCGCCATTGCCGGGGCATGACGCGCGACGTCTGCTGGCCATGGCGTGCGCGCTGGAACAGGACTCGGAACATCCCCTTGCCCGCGCCATCGTCGCCCATAGCCGCCAGCAAGGTATTGCCCCCATTGCGATCCATGATGTCACCGCCCTGCCCGGTCGCGGGATAGAGGGACGGACGGCACAGGGCGAACGGCTGCGCCTCGGCGCGCCACATTTCGTGGGGACAGGCACCGATACGGACATGCCAGACACCGTCACGCGCCTGGAACAGCAGGGACACACGGTCATTGGCGTGGCGGATTCGGGGGGAATCGTGGGCTATATCGCACTGAGCGACAGCCTCCGCACCGAAGCCCCGGCCTGTATCGAGGCCCTGCGCCGCGACGGGATCGCCACCCTGATGCTGACGGGCGATAACCAGCAGGCAGCCGCCGCAATCGCCCGGACACTGGGCATGGACCGCTTCATCGCGGGCGTACTGCCACAGGACAAGGCGGCAGAGATTGAAAAACTGCGTGGGCAGGGCCATGTGGTGGGTATGGTGGGCGACGGGATCAACGACGCACCAGCACTGGCCATGGCCGATATCGGTTTCGCCATGGGCCACGGATCGGACATCGCGGTGCAATCCGCGGGTGTGATCCTGATGCGTGACAATCTTGGCGGGATACTTGACGCGATTTCCCTGTCACGCGCCACATTGCGCAAGGTGCGGCAAAACCTGTTCTTTGCCTTCATCTATAATATAATAGGCATCCCGCTGGCGGCCATGGGCATGCTGGACCCCGCCATCGCCGGGGCCGCCATGGCCATGAGTTCCGTATCGGTCGTCACCAGTTCGCTGTTGCTGAACCGATGGCGCGCCACGACATTGCCCACGACGACGTAAGGAAAGAGTTCCAGATGGAAAAATTCACCCTCAAGATATCAGACATGACCTGTGACGGCTGCGCGGCCAAGGTGCGCCGCTCCCTCGAACAGGTCGAAGGTGTCCGTGACGTGGAAGTCTCCCTTGAAAAGGGCGAAGCCTATGTGCTGTGTGACGATACGTTCGTCAATCCCGACACGCTTGCCAATGCAGTGGACGCGGCGGGCTTTGACGTCGTGCAGGAATACTAAGGACACGCATTGCGTGCCTGTGACGGGGTAATGACCGCATTGCCCCGCCCCCCCCAAACGGGGTGTGGACGTAAGCGACGTTCAGGCCACGTCCTGCGTGGCCGCGGCCTTGCGGATGGCGCGGGCCATCGCCTCCACCCCGTTACCACGGTTGGTGGACAAAGCCTGCACCAGACCGAGTTCACGCAGGAACCCCGGATCGGTCTGCAGGATTTCGGCCCTGCTGCGCCCGGAATAAACCCGTAACAGCAACGCCACCAGCCCCGACACGATGGCGGCGTCCGATGCCCCGGCCAGGAACAGGGCATCGCCCATGTCCTTTGCCTCCAGCCAGACCTGGCTCTGGCATCCGGGAACGCGGTGCGCGTCATTTGCCCATTCCTTGGGAAAGGGCGGCAGCTTGCGGCCAAGTTCTATGATGTACTGGTACCGATCCATCCAGTCATCGAACAGCGCCAGTTCATCGGCAATCGCCGCAATCGCATCTGCCGCCGTATCGTCTTCGGGCTTTACGAATGGATCCGTCATATTCTTCCTCTTGCTCGCCACAGGCATGCCTGCAAATCATAAAGAAGTTTTTGGTGAAGCTTTTTCCAACAGGCTTCAGGGAAAACGCCGCCCTTTCTTCGAAAAAGGCGGCGTCCAAAAACATTCTGCCAGTCTCGTGGGGATTTACAGGATAAAGCGGCTCAGGTCGCCCTTGCGCGCCAGCGGGGCCACCTTTTCCTGGACATCGGCGGCAGTAATTTCCACGCTCTGTCCCGCCCGGTCGGTGGCGGTGAAGGAGACTTCTTCCAGCAACCGCTCGATCACGGTCGCAAGCCTGCGCGCACCGATATTTTCCACCCGTTCGTTGATATCTGCCGCCAGTTCAGCCAGCGCATCCACCGCATCGTCGGTAAAGCGCAACGTCACCTTTTCCGTGCCCAGCAGCGCGATATACTGCGTCAGCAGCGAATGTTCGGGTTCCGTCAGGATACGGCGCAGGTCCTGACGCGTCAGCGAGGACAGCTCCACACGGATCGGCAGGCGCCCCTGCAATTCGGGCAGCAGGTCCGAAGGCTTGGCGATATGGAACGCGCCCGATGCAATGAACAGGATATGGTCCGTGCGCACGGGGCCATATTTGGTCGAAACCGTCGTCCCCTCGATCAGGGGCAGCAGATCACGCTGCACCCCTTCACGCGAGACATCGCCGCCACGCGCGCCGCCTTCGGCCCCACGGGCGCAAACCTTGTCGATTTCATCAAGGAAGACGATACCGTGATCCTGCGCATGGGCCACGGCCTCACGCGTCAGGGTTTCGGTATCGAGCATCTTGTCCGCTTCCTCACGCGTCAGGGCGGCGCGGGCCTCTGCCACCGTCATGCGACGGCGCTGGGGCACGCGGTTCATGAAACCCTTCATCATGTCGGAGAAGTTGATGACCGTACCCGGCGTCATGTTCGGCATGTCCGCCTGTCCCGACGGGGATGGTCCCTCCGTCACGGAAATCTCGACTTCCTTGGTTTCCAGATCACCATTGCGCAGCATGCGGCGGAATTTATTGCGGGTATCCGCCGACGCGCCTTCGCCCACCAGCGCATCAAGCAGACTGTTTTCCGCCGCCATTTCTGCCTTGGCCTGCACGTCGCGACGCCGCAGGTCACGCAGCATGTTGATCGAGACCTCCACAAGGTCGCGCACAATACTTTCCACGTCCCGCCCGACATAACCGACTTCGGTGAACTTCGTGGCTTCGACCTTCAGGAACGGCGCCTGCGCCAGACGTGCGAGGCGACGCGCGATCTCGGTCTTGCCACACCCGGTCGGGCCGATCATCAGGATATTCTTGGGCACGACCTCATCACGCAGGCCCTCGGGCAATTGCGCGCGGCGCCAGCGATTGCGCAGCGCAATGGCCACCGCACGCTTGGCGTCGGTCTGGCCAATGATGAAACGGTCGAGTTCCGAGACGATTTCCCGCGGGGAATGGTTGGGGATTTCCATCATGCCTGTCCCTTGTCCACATCACCGCCCAGCGTTTCAACCGTGACGGAATAATTCGTATAGACGCAGATATCACCCGCGATCTTCATGGACCGTTCCGCGATTTCACGCGCGCCCAACCCGTCGATACCCAGCAGCGCACGCGCCGCCGACAGGGCGTAATTCCCGCCGGACCCGATGGCGATGATGCCATCTTCAGGTTCCAGCACATCGCCATTACCGGTCAGGGTATAGGAATGATCCGCATCGGCGACGGCCATCATCGCCTCCAGCCGCCGCAGGTAACGGTCGGTGCGCCAGTCCTTCGCCAGTTCGACGCAGGCGCGTTCAAGCTGGTTGGGATACCTCTCCAACTTGGCTTCAAGCCGTTCGAGCAGGGTAAAGGCATCGGCGGTTGCCCCGGCAAAGCCGGCAAGGATGCTGCCCGATGGGCCGATGCGGCGTACCTTGCGCGCATTGCCCTTTATGACGGTCGCACCCAGCGTCACCTGGCCATCGCCAGCCATCGCCACCTGGTTATCACGCCGCACGCACAGGATGGTTGTGCCGTGCCAGCCAATCGGATCGTGGGGATTTACATGATGATCTTGCATATCATGAAGAAATAGGAGATTTGCCCCGCAGCACAAGGGGGATGGACGTCATCCATGCCCTGCCTGCGCACCGGCATCCCCCCTGCCACGCATGATTCGCCCGATCTGTTCCGCCAGTCCCGCGCGGGTAAAGGGCTTGTGCATGACATTCCCCCCCTTTGGCAGGGTGCCAAGATTGGCATACCCCGTCAGATACAGCACCTTCAGCCCCGGCTGGATCGCCTGCAGGCGGTGTGCCGTTTCCTGCCCCCCCATTTCGGGCATCATCACATCCATGATTACAAGGTCCAGCGGGCCCAATCCCGCCTCCAGGGCGGCGACGGCTGCCTTCCCCCCGGCATAATCATGGACCTCGTGCCCACGGGCGCGCAGGAACCCGGCCGTGACCGCGCGCACACCGGGTTCATCATCCACCACCATGATACGCAGCGGTCGGTCGGGCATGATGGAAGATACGGCCTCGTCCACCTTCCCCTCGCGCACGGTTCCATCCTGCACCGGCAGGCACAGGTCCACGCGCGTTCCCACACCGGGGGTACTGTGGACCTGGACCTCGCCCCCCACATGGCGGACAAAGCCATAGATCATGGACAGGCCAAGCCCCGTGCCACGCCCCACATCCTTGGTGGTAAAGAACGGTTCGAACACGCGCGCCAACGTTTCTTCCGACATGCCCATGCCCTGGTCCTGCACCGACACCATGACATAACTGCCGGGCACGAGGTTCGTGCCCGCCACGACCTCACGCACACGCTTGAGCGCGGTGGAAACACGGATCACACCCCCATCGGGCATGGCGTCCACCGCGTTGATGCACAGGTTGAGCACCGCAAGTTCAAGCTGCCCCGCATCGGTACATACGGGCGGCAGGCCCCCATCGGATGCGGCGGTATCGACGATGATGGAACACGGCATCGGCAGGGCCTTGTCCTGCCGCGACACCACCGTCTGCGCCAGCAGGTCCTTCATGCCATGCAGCAGGGCGTTCACGTCGATCGGCTCCAGGCTGAGATCGCGTGGGCGGCTGAAATTCAGCAGCCTGCGCGTCAGCGACGCCCCGCGCCGCGCCGCCGCCGTGGCATTGTCAAGCAGGCGCAGCACCGCGCCCTCCTCAGGGGGCAGCATTTCATGGGCCAGTTCCAGTGATCCCAGCACCGCCGTCAAAAGATTGTTGAAATCATGCGCGATCCCGCCGGCCATGGTGCCAAGGGCCTGCATCTTCTCCGCCTGACGCAGGCGACCTTCCATTTCCTGCTGCCGGGTGATGTCGCGGTTGATGACCACGGAATAGACATCGGGGCTTTCCCCGTCATTCAGGACGACACGCGTGAACTCGCGCCAGCGACCATGGGTGCGCCCTACCTGCGGCGGAAGTTCGATCGCGGCCTCGTCGCGGCCTTCGTCGCGCATCCGCTCTTCCGCCGCGCGCAGGGCGGGCAGCAGCACGGGATCGCACAGATCCTCTTCACGCTGACCAAGGCAGGTGGCGATGTCACGGTCATAGAAATCGGCCGCCTGATGATTGATGCGCACGAAGCGTCCTTCGGCATCCTTAAAGCCAAGGCCCGCACGCATATTATTAAGCAACCCGTGCAGCAGTTGCCGTTCGGTGCGCAGTTCGCGTTCCAGTCGGTGGTAATCCGCAGCCTGCACGATCATCGCCCGCAGGGCGTCAGGGTCCCATGGCTTGTGCGAATAAAAGGAAATCCGCCCCTGGTTCAACGCCGCAGCCACCGCGCCGATATCGGCATATCCCGTCAGCAGGATCGCCTGCGCGTCGCAGATTTCGCGCGCGCGCGCCAACATGACATCGCCGCCCATCTCTGGCATGCGCTGGTCCGACACGATCACATCGACATCATTGCGCCGCGCCAGTATCTCCAGCGCCTCCACAGGGGAAGTGGTGGCGACGACGCTAAAGGAATCTTCGAGCAGGTCCGTCAGGGCGACAAGGATTTCGGGTTCGTCATCCACCACCACGATGACGGGACGCGGGGCCTGTTCTGTCATATCGTCGTCTTTCCCATCATGCCTTGCCTGCCTGCCCATCGGTCCTGTCTTCTGCCTCCTGCGCGCGCCATGGCACCGAAATGGTGAACTGCGCGCCGCCCTGTTCGCGGTTTGTGACCATCAGCGTCCCCTGATGGGCCTGCACCACGCCATAGGCGATCGCAAGCCCCAGCCCCGTTCCCGCCCCGACCGGCTTGGTCGTGAAGAAGGGTTCGAAAATACGTTCCTGCACATCCGGCGCGATACCCGGGCCGGTGTCCGAAATCGTAAAGACGTAAGCAGGGGTTCCGCCCTCCCCCTCGCGGCGCAGTTCGGTGCGGATGTCGATCCGGCCCTGCGCAGGCATGTCGGACAAGGGATTATCACGTTCCGCCGCCTCCAGAATTGCATCGGCGGCATTGCTGATAATATTCATGATGACCTGATTGAGCAGCGCGGCCTGGCAGTACAGTCGCTCCGGCGCGGTATAGTCGCGATGTACGGCAATGCCATTGCCCAGTTTCTGCGTCAGGAGCGCCAACACCGTCTCCAGCGCCTCCGGCACGTCGATGACCTGGAACAGCCCTTCGTCCAGTCGCGAGAATTTGCGCAGGTTCAGCACCAGATTCTGGATACGGCGCAACCCAAGGTTCATTGACGCCACGCGATCACGGCATTTGCGCAAGATCGCCCCCCGCGCCCCGTGGCCTGTATCCGTCGAGCTCTCCTCCATATCCATAACGCGGTCCAGCCCGCGTGCGACGGTATCCTTATGCGCCAGGATGAAGGCCAGCGGGTTGTTGATTTCATGCGCGATGCCCGCAACCAGTTCACCCAGCGACGCCATCTTGGCGGTCTGCACCAGCTTGCCCTGCGTCTCGATCAGCTTGCGGTTGGCATCGGCAAGTTCACGGTTCGCCTGTTCCAGCGCCTCTGCCAGTGATGCCTTTGACGCAATCGCCGCGGCTTCGGCACGCGCGCTCTTTACCGCGATCTCACGGTTCTGGCGCTCCACCTCGATACGGCGGACGTCATCCTGCAGCAGCTTGCGCCGCACCAGCACCCGGATACGCAGCGCCAGTACCGAAGGGGCGACATCATCGGGCACAAGGTCGTCCACACCCGTTTCGAACACGCGGGCCGAAAATTCCCGCTGGTCCGGGCTGGGCGGACTGATGGCAAGGATACGCAACGGCACACCGCCCCGCATCAGCACCTCCTGACGCAGTTCGTCGAGCCTGCGGCAAAAGACCACGCCATCCATCCCACCCACCGTCAGGTCCACCACCACGCAATCCGGCGCGCATTCGGGGTCCAGCAGCATCTGACGGTCGAAATGCGCGGGATCACCACAGATGGTCACGATATGCCCGTCACGCTGCAACAGGTCGATCAGCGCCCCGACCCGGCCCCCATCGGTGGTTGCATCATGGCGTGGCGTAACCACCAGAATGCGCGCGCGGCGAAAGACGCGCCCAGGACGGGCGCGCACATTACCCGCATATTCACGCAGCAGCGCGCGGATGCGAAAAACAATCAGTGCGGAGTCGGAGGATTTGGGCACATAGGCGTCCGCCCCGCTCTCCAGCCCTTCGCGCTCCAACCCCGGCTCGATCCCTTCGGTCAGGATCAGGACCGGGATGGTGCGTGTCACCGCGTTCATGCGCAACTGCCGCGCAAGCTGCCCGCCATTCATGCCCGGCAGGTGATAATCCGCGATCACAAGGTCGGGGATATGACTGTCGAGGGTATCGAGCGCGGCTTCCCCGCTTGCAACACGTTCCACGCTGAACCCATGCCCCTGGAGCATATGGCGGATGCGCAGGGCCTGCGTGTCCGAATCCTCCACCAACAAGACGGTGGCGGGGCGTTCATCATCGGGCTGTACTGTCATGATCGGGTCATGTTCCGTGGTCTGTATCATCCGGGGGGCTGGCGTGCGGGGGATGCCACGCCCCCGGCGGGATCGGCGCTGTCGGCCATGATACGTTCGATATGTGGCGCAATGTCAGGCAGCGGCAGGCTGATGCAGGTCGCACCACCGCGTTCCGCCGCACCCGGCATGCCATGGATGACAGCGGTACTGCGATCCTCTGTGATGGTATAGCCACCCGCGCGCCGCATATCGCCAAGGCCCCGCGCCCCGTCTTCGCCCATTCCGGTCATCAGCACCCCCACGCCCCCCCGTCCGAAGGCCCGCGCGACAGAGGAAAACAGCACCGACGCCGATGGCCGCTGCCCCTGCTGTGGCGAGGTATCGAGCACGACCGCCTCCCCCCGCGCCCCGATGGCAAGGTGCCGGTCGCCCGGCGCGATATAGACATGCCCCCGGCGCAGCGTCTCCCCATGGCGCGCCAGTGCGACGGGCATGGGGACCTGCTGGTCCAGCCAATGGGCAAATCCCTCCATGAACGGGCCGCCCATATGCTGCACCCCCACAACGGGCACAGGGAAATCGACCGGCAGCGCCCCCAATACCTGTGCAAAGGCACGTGGCCCCCCCGTGGACGCGGCAAGCGCAAGGATACGCGGCGGCACCGTCCATGATGGTACCGGCGCCACCGGCGCGGGGTGCGGTGCCTGCGCCGTCAGCAGGCGCCTGCGGATCACGGGCACCTGGCTCATGATATAAAGCTGTGTCGTAATCGCGCCGACGGCGGCGCGTCCGGCATCCGATGTCAGGCCGCGCGGCTTTTCGATCACCGCCAGCGCCCCCGAACGCAGCGCATTCATCGACACCTGCGCATCCAGCGCGTCGCTGACGATGACGATGGGCGTGGGGCATTGCGCCATGATGCGGCGCGTCGCCTCCAGCCCGTCCATGCCGGGCAGGCACACATCCATGGAAATCACGTCCGGGCGCAGATGCGGGACAAGGCGGATCGCCTCTTCCGCACTTTCGACCGCATCCATCAGGCGCAGGCGCGCGTCGGCACGGATGCTGTGTGACAGAAGGTGGCGCAGGACGGCCGAATCCTCCACCACAAGGACCGAGCGCGTCGGCATGGCGGGCGCGTGGCTCACAACAGTCCCCGTATCGTCTCAAGCAGTTCGCCCTGATCGAATTTCTGCTTGGTGATATAGGCACGTGCGCCGCCTTCCAGACCGCGGCGTATCTCCTCGTCATTATCGCGTGATGTCATCAGCACGACCGGGATGGTGGCAAGGCGCGGGTCGGCATGGATGGCCGCCAGCAGGGCGAAACCGTCCATGCGGGGCATTTCCACGTCGGTCACGACCACATCGACCCGACGCGACGACTGCAACAGCAGCATCAACGCCTCCTCCCCATCCACCGCCAGCATCACGTCAAAACCATGGGCCTGCAGGATCGTCTTCTGCAAGGTCCGTGTGGTGATGGAATCATCAACCACCATGACCAGCGGCGCGCGCCGGGCCTCTGGCGTGGCCTGTGGCGGCGGGGCAGGCGCCACATGCATCCCCCGCCCGCCGCGCGCGCGCCAGCGTTCGAACAGGCGGTCGGGGCTGATGACGAAAACGGGCCGGTCCTCACGCGGCCAGGCGATGCCGGGAACCAGTTCGCTGTCCAGCCCAACGGCGGACGCATCGGAAATCAGCAGCGTCCGCACCTCCACCATCCGTTCGACGGCAAAACCGCACGATACGCCATCGACCTCCATCACCGCGACCGTGACGGCACCACTGCGCACCGGCAGGTAGCCGGTGCCCGCATCATCGCCCACAAACGCCGACAACGGCACGATGGGCACCAGCGCCTCATCATCCGGCGGCGCGCCATCGCCACCGGGGGGGACGCCCGTCATGCCAGAACGTGGCAGGACCGCGAACGGACAGCCATCGACCATGCGGATATCATCGCGCATCACCCGCAGAAGGTGGCGGATGACACGCCCCGGCAGGCCGATCATCTGTTCCCCATTTTCCACCAGCAAAACGGTGCGCTGGCGTTGCGACACAGGCACCGTCAGGGTCACGGCCGTGCCGCTTGGCTGTGCCTGTTCCATCGCCACGGTGCCGTGCAATGCACGCGCGGCCTCTGCCACGATCGACAGGCCGACCCCACGCCCGGCCAGGTGATCGACATGCGCACGGGTGGAAAATCCGGGTTCGAACACCCGCGCCAGCAACTGCCGCGCGTCCAGCGGCGCATCGACATGGATCATGCCCTGACGCACCGCGCGCGCGGCAATCGCCTTCAGGTCGGGGCCACACCCGTCGTCACTGACCCTGACCTGAAGGCGCACCCCCGTCAGCGTCACCGTCAGCGTGATGGTCTGCTGTTCCGGCTTGCCAGCCTTCAGCCGCTGCGCGCGGCTTTCATGCCCATGGACGATCGCGTTGCGCAGCAGATGCAACACCGGATCGCGCAGGGCCTGCATCACGCGGCGTTCGGCCTGTACTTCCATCCCGCGCAGGCGTACCTCCACCTGTGCCTGCGGGCCGCCATGTTCACGCGCGATACGCCGGGCCATCGCGGCAAGCGACCCGAACACCGTCCCGGCAGGCACAAGGCTGATGGCATGCACATCCTCGCCCAGGCGCAGCAGGGCGCGATCCGCCTGCCCGGTCATCAGTTCATGTTCCCGCCCGATGGCCATCAGCCGTCGCGTCATGCGCGAAAACAGCGCAACAGGATCGGCATGGACCCGTTGCGGCGCATGCGCCAGCGCACGCATGTCACGCAGCAGGTCGCTGAAACGTTCCCATAACCGGTCGTGGCGTTCGGCCACCCCCATCAGGTCATGCACAGCCCCCGACAGCGCATCAAGGCGGGAGACCGGAACCTGCACATAGGCATCGCCCCCCCCCTCGCCCGGTGGCGGCGCGCCGGTTGCGGCGGGGCCTTCCCCGTCCGCCATGCCGTATGGGTCGGGCGTGGGCGGCTGCGACGGCGGGGGCGTTTCCATGATGCCGTCGATATCATCCAGCGCGCGCGCGATGGCCGCGATATCCGCATCATCAAGCGTCCCGCCACGTTCCATCAACATCGACAGGCGGTTTTCCACCGCGTGGGCCACATCTTCCACCGCCGGGATTTCAACCGCGCGCGCCGCCCCCTTCAGCGAATGCATGCGGCGAAATATCTCCGCCAGCGCAGGGGCGGTGTTGCACCCTGTATTCAGCAGGTCGCGGATGACACGCAGGTGGTCGCGATATTCCGCGTCAAAAACCGCCAGCAGTTCCTGCCTGAGATCGACCACAACCGGCGTCAGGTCCGATAGCGGGCGGAAATCGCCAGCAACTGCTTCGACAGCTTGCCAAGATTACTTGCCGATGCCTCAAGGTTGCGCGTGCCGCCCGATGTCTGCTGGCTGGCCTGGCGGATGCTCTGCAACGCGGTCATGACCTGTTCGATGCCAAGCTGCTGCTGGTTGGTGGAGGCGACGATCTGCTGGAACGCATGGACACCTTCCTCGATCCCGCCAGTCATGCGTTCGATCGTCTTATAAGCGATGTCGGTACGTTCACGCCCGGCGGAAACACGCTTGACCGCTTCTTCCGTCAACATCACCGAGGTGTTGATGCCGCGCTGGATGTCACCAAGGATGGAACGTACATTCTGCGTCGCATCGCGCGACTGATCGGCAAGGATCTTCATCTCTGCCGCGACCACGGCGAAGGAACGCCCGTGTTCACCCGCCGCCGCCGCCTCGATCGCGGCATTGAGCGCAAGCAGGTGGGAGCGTTCGGACAGGTCGTTGACCGTGGTGATGATCTCGCTGATCGCTTCGGTCCGTTCGGACAGTGCGACGATGTTCGACGCCACGGCCTCGGCCCCGTCATGGGTGCGCGCCATCGCGCGGGCCGTCTCCTCCACGGCCTCAAGCCCGCTGGCGGAACTGTGGACGATCACCTCGGCGGAGGAGATCACCTCACGTGCGCGCTTGCTGATCTGTGCGCCGGAATGGGTGATCTGGTCCACCGTGGCCGCCGTTTCCTGGATGGCGGCGAACTGTTCTTCCACACTTGCGGCCTGCTGCTGGGTGGAGGCGCGGATATCCGCCACGGCCACGTCCAGATCACGCGTGACCTCCCCGCTCTGGCGTGCGATTTCACGCAGCCCGTCGATCATGCGGTTCAGCCCGGCGGCAAGGCGCGCCACCTCGTCACGATTTTCGCCCATGTCGCCCACCTTCGCACGGGTGGCAAGGTCGCCCTGCCCCACGCGTTCCATCACATGCATGATGGAGGCCAGCGGTTCCATGATCGAGCGCCGTGTCCAGAACGTCACGATCAGGGCCACGATGACCGCAACCCCCAACCCGATGGCCAGCGAACGGCGGCTGTAGTCATATGACGCGCCCCCCTGCGTTTCCGCAACGCGCACCCCACGGTCCAGCAGCGAGGCCGCCTGACTGACAAGCTGGTCGATCTCTTTCTCCCGGCTTTCGATCCGGCCGACCTGTTCGCGCACCATCTGCTGGTCGCCCGCACGCATTGCATGGAACAGCGCGCCGACCGCGCGTTCGTCCACCAGCACCTGCTGCGCGATTTCACGCAACTGCCCCGATACGGTGGCGAACATGTCGCGCTGGTCTGTGGACTGGGCCAGGCGCTGCGCCTCGTCCGCGCCGGCGGTGACGCTGCTGAGCAGTTCGTCCGCCTGATGGGCGCGTTCATCCCAGTCGGAAATGGCGTCATCCAGCGCGCCGGGCGCATTTTCGTAATCATGCGCGTAATAATGCGCGACAATCGCAAGCCGTCGCGCCGCAAGGTCGGTTTCATCCACGCGGATCAACGTCAACTGCCGATAGACCGTAAGGTCACGTGTAACGATGATGGTCATTTCATCGCGGACGTCACGGATCTGTCCCAGCGCATAGACGCCAAGCGAGACCATCAGCAGGACGCCGACCATGAAGCCGAACAACAGACGGTTTGCAATCGTCACGACAGGCTACACTCCGGAATAGCGGACGGAAAAAAGACGGACCGGGTCCAGCACCACGACATGCCGCCCGCCAGGCAGCACGGCAGTGGGAAAGCCAGATGGCAGGACGGATGGTGCGGTGGCGGGAATATCCATAACGCCTCTGGCATTCCCCGCAAGCAGCGCGATGCGCGCAAGCGGCACAGAGGACACCGAACGCAGCAGGATCATGACCCCCGGGTCAGGCTGCGCCCCCTCCTCAAGCAGCATGGCAAGGTCAAAGACGGTATAGAGATCGCCCTGATAGCCATAGACGCCGCGCACACTGGCAGGACAATCGGCGCGGCGGGGCATGTCGCTCCATGTCGGGTCGGTCACACGCAGCACGGCGTCGAGGTCGATGCAGCATTCGCGCCCCCCCACATCCAGCACCAGCATGCGCCGCCCCGGCGAGGGCTGCGCGGCGGTGCCATCGCGCCGCGCGGCAAGCAGGGCGGCGCGTTCGGCAAGGATACGCCGTGCGAAACGCTCCTGCCCCGGCCCGGCCTGTACGCCATCCGGTGGGGGGACGGCGCCGTCATGCGCATGATCCGACATCACGCCAGCCCCGATGCGATGTCAGGCAATGCGGCCAGCAGCCCCGCATCGTGGTTTTCCTTGTCCTGCAATATCCGCAGCAGCCCCCCCGCCGTCAGGCCACCGCCCCCTTCGAGGACATGCGTCGCCGACAGGCACAGCGCCAGTTCGCGGGCCTGCGCACGCAGGCGGCGGGCCTCCTGCGCGGCACCTGTCCCCTCCAGCAGGTGGGCAAGATAGCATCGCGCCATCACATGGCCCCGGCGCAGGTAGATCACGCGGCGGAATCCCTCCACCGCGCCCTCATGCTCGCCCAGCGTCAGCAACAGGACGCCCAGCATGAAATAGACCCCCACCGCCATGGGCGCGCGGCGCAGGTACTCACGGCACATCCCCACCGCACGGCGCGGCGCGCCGCCATCGGCAAGCTGGCGTATCGTGCGCAGGATGCCTGCATCCCGACTGCCTGCGTCCCTGTCCTGTAATGCCCTGTCTGGTAATTCCCTGCCTTGTAATTCCCTGTCTGGCGTTTTCCTGTCTTGCGCTTTGCCGCCTGCCACCTCCCTGTCGGCTTCACCCGCCGGGTCATTACGGGCCGGGCCGGATGACATGGGGGTGGGAAATGAAGGTGCAGGACGCGATGGGCGCACGGGACGACAGGGAATAATGGGCGATGACAGCGGCGCTAACCCTGCAAGGCCTGCAACACCCGTGAGGGCCGCCATGGGACGCTGTTGCGCGGGGGCACCCGCCGGCATGTCCGCCGCCGCCCGCGCACGAAAGGCCATTGTGCCCGGCAGGCGCACAGGCTGCATGAAGCTTTCGAAATGTTCCATCGGTTCGGAATGCCCGACCAGCATCCACCCCCCCGCCGTCATGCGCTGCGCCATTTCACGCACCAGCCGCGCGACCTGCACAGGATCGAAATAGATCAGCACATTGCGGCACAGCACAAGGTCGAACGGCCCGGCCGGCCCGCGTCCGTGCGGCAGGTCCATGATATTGGCGTGGCGGAAACGCACCATCTGCCGGTAGCAGTCTTTCAGCCGCCATGTCCGTCCCTCCACCACCGGGACGAACCATTCCGCGCGCTGGCGCGGTGTCAGGTCACGCAGCGCCCACCAGCCGAATTCCGCCTGCCGTGCCTGCTCCAGCGCGCGGGTGCTGATATCGGTGCCCAGGATTTCGATGGTCCACCCGTCCTCCCCCCGGCGATCGAGCAACTGTTGCAGCACGATCGCAAGCGAATAGGGTTCCGCCCCGTTGGAGCACCCGACACTCCAGATCCGCAACACGCGCACACCCCGCAGCCGCGCCAGCAGTTCAGGCAGGATCGTGGCCTCCAGCGCGCGGAACTGCTCGGCATAGCGGAAGAAGAAGGTCTCCCCGATGGTGACGGCGGATTCCAGTTCGCGCCATTCGGCAGCGCCCAGCGCCTCGTCATCAAGATGTTCGAGGTAATCGAGATATCCCCGGCATCCCAGGGCCGACATGCGCGCGGCGACGATCTTTTCCAGCAACGCCGGCTTGTCGGTATAATAATGCAGGCCGGTTCGCGCGGTAATCACGGAAATGACCCGTCGCAACCCGGCGCTGACCTCAGACATCGCGCGCCCCATTCGCAGTCCATAACGCTGCGCGCTGTTCCTCGCGCGCCATCAGCTGCGCCAGCCTGAGACGTTCGCCCTGCCGCAGCACGCCATCCATCTCCATCACGAAAGCGGGTGGTTCGCCTCCGCGATCAATCTCGCCGACAATACAGCCTCCCGCCATGCGATCAATACCGGCCGGGCGGATCGCATCGGCGCGCACCTCCATGACATCCATCACCCGGTCCACCAGCAACGCCACCCATCGCCCCCCCACATCCCGGCACAGCAGCAACGGGCGATATAGCAGGTCCGCGGCATGCAGCACCGCAGGCGGGCGCACCCCCATCAGCACCGCAAGGTCGATGACCGGCACGCGCGCATTCCCCAGCCAGAACCATCCCGGCAGGTGCGGCAGGTCAAGCGCAAACGCAGACAATGCCGGGGCGGGAATACATTCATGCACATCCCCCACCGGCAGGGCATGCGCCTGCGCGCCGATGCAAAAGACAACCATCGCGCGCATCCCCGCCCCCTGCACGGGGACATCGTGGCCTGATCGCAGGCCGTATCCCATATCCCGGTTTCGTGGCACGTTGCTATCCGTTTCCATGCGTCGCGTTGTATGTGTACAAGGCAGAAGTTTGCATTTAACACAAGCCGTCGCTACCTCGGGCAGGAATGCGTTCCCGACAGGCCGGGCGGCGCATTGCACCTGCATGCCGGAGATATCTGATAATGGACACCCCCTTTTCCAATACCGCCCCCACCACCGGACGTCCTGCATGGGTGAACATCGTCCGCGTCGCGGTGTGGTCCGTGTGCTATTTCGCATTTTATTTCGTGCAACAGGTTGCCGAACTGGTGGCGCCGCTGCTTCTGATCGTGGGCATCGGATGGAGCGCGCTGCCGCACCTGATGGGGATCGTCAGTTCCTCATCCGAAGCTGGCGACCCGCAGGCCCATGATGTGATCGTGCGTGTCTCCCACGCCATTCCCGACCATCTGAACCTCGGCAGTCACCTGCTGACGCCGTCCTCGCTCATCTTTGACGGGCTGGCGCTGATGGCGGCGGCGGCCCTGTGCGCGACACTGTCGGCCGTTTCGGCGCGCAGCATGTAAACAGGCGCCCCATGTTCCGGTTGCAAGACGTCAGCTACCTCTATCCCTCGGCACAGAAGGGGGCTGCACTGAATCATGTCAGCGTGGCCGTATCACAGGGGGAATTCCGCTGGCTGCTCGGGCCATCGGGCGCGGGCAAGTCGAGCCTGCTGCGCCTCCTTGCGCTGGATGCGCGTGCGTCATCAGGAATGGTGGAGGTGCTGGGCGTGCCGGTGATGCAGGCGCGACGGGGCGTGATCGCCCGCCTGCGCCAGCGCATCGGCGTGGTCTATCAGGATTTCCGGCTGCTGGATGACCTGTCGGTGTTCGATAACGTGGCGTTGCCACTGCGCCTGCAGCTCCGCCCTGAAAGCGAGATCCGCCATGAGGTCAACGCCATCATGAAATGGGTTGGGCTGGGGTCGCGCATCGACGCCCTGCCGCCACAGCTTTCGGGGGGGGAACAGCAGCGCGTGGCCATTGCGCGCGCCGTCATCCACCGCCCTGCCCTGCTGCTGGCGGACGAACCGACAAATGCACTTGATGACCGGCAGGCCACGCGCCTGATGACCATGTTCCACCGTCTTGCGGAACTGGGCACCACGATTGTCGTGGCGACGCATAACGATGCGCTGGTACGCAAATATCCCGCCCATGCGATCGAACTGATGCAGGGCTACCTCGTGCAGGAGGGCTGAACGCATGGCCCTGTGGCCCGGCACGCGCCGCCGCGATGGCCTTGCCCTGCGGCAGGCCATCCCCGACCGGCTGCTGCCTTTCCTTGTCGGGGCGATGGCGTTCCTTGCCGCACTTGCGCTTGCCGGGGGGATCGGGGCGCATGCGCTGTCGGTGCGCTGGACCCATGGGGCGGGCGCGGTCGTGACCGTGCAGGTGCCACAGCCCGATGACCCGGCCCTCCCTGCACCGGGCACGGGCATGAATGGCGCAGGCATGAACGGCGCGGCCATGGCGGCGGGGACGACACGGATACAGGCCGCGATGGCCACCCTGTCGGCCGGGGCCGATGCGCAGGCGGTCCATCGCCTGACGGATGACGAACTGCGCAACCTGCTTGCCCCATGGATCGAACAGGGCAGCGACCTTATCCTGCCCATGCCCGCCGTGATCGAGGTGCATGCCCGCGACACACGCCACCTGCCCGATACCGTAATGCAGGCATTGCAGGCGCGCGTCCCGGGCATCGTGGTCGAACATGACAGCATATGGAGCGACCGCCTCGCCGCGCTGGCCGACAGCCTGCAGACCTGCGCACTGCTGGCGATCTTCATCGTCATCGCCGTGTCGGCCATCGTCATCATGGCCGCGACGCGCGCGGGCCTGCAGGCGCGCAGGCGGGCCATCGACCTGATCCATTCCCTTGGCGCGACAGACGGCTATATCGCTGCACGTTTTGCGTGGCGGGTGGGTGCGCTGGCGCTGGTGGGCGGGACATGCGGCAGTATCCTGGCCATGCCGGTGCTGGTCGTGCTGTGCCTTCTGGCCGCGCCGTTCAATGGCGCGGACATGCCCGACATGCAGTCGGTGTTCACACCCGCCGCATGGAATGCCGCATCCGCGACACAGGTACTGGGCGTGCTGCCGCCCTCGCTTCTTGCGATGCTGGGGGCGCTGCCGGTGGGGGCCGCCGTCCTGGGGTGGGTCACGACGCAGATGACGGTGCGGGCATGGCTGCGGCGCCTGCCATGAAACCGGAACCGCACGCGCGACGCCGCCATGCCGTTTCGCTGGCGCTGGGGGTCGTGTGTGTCCTGATCATGTCGTGGGCGGCGGGACTGGCATGGTTTGTACGCGATGCCCGCCGTCCGCCCCGCATGCCCCCACCCTGCGACGGCGCGGTTGCCCTGACGGGGGGACAGGGACGGATCGAGGCATCATTGCAACTGATGGCGCAACACCGTGCGCGCCGGCTTCTCATCTCCGGCGTGGACCCGCACGCCACGCTGGGGGATTTCCTGACACGCGCGCCACGGGTCCTGCCGCTGGAGGTCTGGTTGCGGACCACGCTGGGGCGACAGGCGACCTCCACGCTGGGCAATGCGGATGAAACGGCGCAGTGGGTGCGCGCGCAGGACATCCATTCCCTGATTGTGGTGACGGCGGGATATCACATCCGTCGCGCCATGATGGAAATTGCCCGCGCGGCGCCGGGTGTCACGCTTTATCCCTTTGCGGTGCAGCCCCCCGCACTGCTGCACCCACGGCGCCTTGCGACATGGCGGCTGCTGGTGGTGGAATATGATAAATGGCTGCTTGCCTGTATTGATACCGCGCGCTGGACCCGCCCGGTGCATGGCCTGATCCATCATGACGACATCCGGCCCGCCTCATCCCATGCCGTGACGCCGTGATGACCCGGCAGGCCGGGCACCGGACGGGGCTGTCTTGATTTCTTGTCTTGGGGGGGATTTTCTGGTGTTACAGGGCGACGCGGTCACCGTGCCGCGCCTTTGTCGCAGGATGTGATGGGGCATCCTGGACAGGCCTGCCAATGAAACACCCCATATTTTCAGGTTCTGGGTTTTCAGGTTCTGGACCACCAAATGCTTGCCCGTTCAAAGCGTCTTGAAAAATCTTTATCAAAGATCCTGTCCGAATCCAGGCCGCCTTTTTCAAACTGCCCCTTTCAAACTGCCCCAAGGGATTCCGCCTGACATGACGTTCGTGCGCGCCTGCATCTTCAATGTCTATTTCTTTGTGCTGACGCTTGTCATGGGGATCGTGGCATTGCCCATCCGCATATTCGTCCCGTCATGCGCGCTGTCCTATGCCCAGGCATGGACGCGGCTGACGGTCAAAGGACTGCAACGGATCTGCGGCATCCGCATCGTGGTCAGCGGGCGTGAACATCTGCCCGATGGTCCGTGCCTGCTGGCATGCCAGCACCAATCCGCCCTTGATACGCTAGTATGGATGAACCTGGTGGAACGCCCTGCCTATGTCATGAAAAGCGAACTGACGCGCATCCCGCTGGTTGGGCCGATGTTGCTGCTGACGGGGATGATCCCGGTGGAACGCGCGGGCGGGGCCAAGGCATTGCGTGCGCTGCTGGCGGCGACGGACAAGGCGCGCGACGACCATCGCCAGATCATCATCTTTCCCGAAGGCACACGCATGCCGCCAGGCAGGATCGGGAAACTGCATCCCGGCATCGCGGCCATGGCCGCGCATTCGGGCCTTGCGGTTATTCCGGTTGCGACGGATTCCGGCCTGCGCTGGGGACGCAACGCCTTCATCAAACGTCCGGGCACCATCCACATCGTGCTGGGACCGCCCCTGGCCTGCACCACGAAACGCGCGCAGATCCTGCCGGCCATCGTCACGGCGTGGGAAACCCTGTCACGCGACAACGGCCTGCCGTTATTGACGCCGCCACCTGTGGATAATTCTGTTGAAAACAGCGTAGCAACATCCCCGAAGCCGTAGAAAACCGACAATGGTTTCGTCCCCATGGCCCATGCCCATACCACCGCATGCAGCCGGGACGCAGGATCCATACACCGAATCCAAAGACGCAGAATGCTGTTTTTCAAACAGTTTTTTGGGATATATCCGCTGTAATACGCCTGTCATATATGCCCGTCCACCAGCATGGTGGCAGATGCCCCCTGTAATGGCGGTCATGTGGATAAACGCGCTTTTCCCGTCTGGATGCCAGATTGCGGACGGAATATGATCCCACGCACGCCAACGCGATCAGGCCCGGATCCTTTCCGGGCCACGGCATACGCGGCCGCCTGCCTACCTGTTGGAAATCGTGCCGCCATCACGCACGAACTGGGTCTTGCCTACATCTGAGAAGGCTGCTCCCGACATGATGACATGCGACCCCGTATCCTGTGCGCAAATGGCCACAGCCTTGTGAAAGCCTGAAATGGTGCAGCCCCTGACGCTGGCCTGCCCCCGTTCCTTCACCCATATGGCATGGCTCAACCCGTCACGCAGGCGGCAGGCCTCCAGCGTCACCTGCGCGCCGGTTGCCATGGTTATTTGGGGGTATTTCTCCGCACTGCCGATCAGTTCACATTTCGTCAATGCGACCATGGCCCTGGTCTCTCCATAAATCTGCTGCTTACCATCGCGCAGGATCGTGCCCGACAGGATCACTTTCGATCCGTCATCATGTGCGTGAATGGCCGTAGCCTCGTGAAAGCCGGAAATGGTGCAGCCCGTAATACTGGCCTGTCCCTGTTCCTTCACCCATACGGCATTGCTCAACCCGTCACGCAGGTGGCAGGCCTCCAGCGTTACCTGCGCGCCGGTTGTCATGGTCACCTGGGGGTATTTCTCCGCACTGCCGATCAGTTCACATTTCGCCAACGCAACCATGGCCTTGTCCTGTCCATATACTGGGCGCAGGCCCTCGCGGAGGGTCGTACCCGACAGGATCGCTTTCGATCCGTCATCCTGTACGCTAATGGCCGCAGCCTTGTGAAAGCCTGAAATGGTGCAGCCCGTGATGCTGGCCTGTCCCTGTTCCTTCACCCATATGGCATGGCTCAACCCATCACGCAGGTGGCATGCCTCCAGCGTCACCTGTGCGCCGGTTGCCATGGTTATTTGGGGCCAACCTTCTGCACTGCCGATCAGTTCACATTTCGTCAATGCGACCATGGCCCGGGTCTGTCCAAAAATCTGCTGCTTACCCTCGTGCAGGATCGTGCCCGACAGGTCCACTTTCGATCCGTCATCCTGTGCACGAATGGCCGCAGCCTTGTGAAAGCCTGAAATGGTGCAGCCCGTGATGCTGGCCTGTCCCTGTTCCTTCACCCACACGGCATGGCTCAACCCATCACGCAGGTGACATGCCTCCAGCGTCACCTGCGCACCGGTTTTTATGACCACCTGAGGCCAAATCTCCGCACTGCCGATCAGTTCACACTGTTCCATGCCAACATATGCAGAGCTGCTGGCCACCAACGGCTGCATGCAGGCGTCAAGGACACAGCGTTCCAGCGACAGGCGGCTGCGCTCCCCACTGACCTGCAAGGCTGTTTTTACACGAACATTCTCAAACCTGCTGTCCCTGACCTCCACCAGCCCCGAACACAGGACAATGGCAGCATTTTCCCCACCGCGAAAATGGCAGTTCAGGATTTTAACCGTCCCCCCCTGTGAAATATCCATGCGCGGCAGCAGATCTTCATCAAGGGCGGGGCTGAAGGTAATCCCCTCGAACGTGACATTCCCACCCAGGCGCAGGCTGCCTTCGAACGTCACGGTCCCGGGATGTTCGGCCCGCACGCTGACACTTTCGCCGTCCAGCACGACATTGCCAATTTCGTAAAAACCGGGGGGCAGGACAATTCCCCCTGATGACGGCTGAATACCACGCGTGGCGAGGAAATCTTCGAGTGAGGTCATTTCGGGGTTCGTCATGGAGTGTCCGGTCATCCGCCGCGTAAGGTAACATATCTGCGTTCATCGCCTGATGAACGGCGTATCATAATGGTCATTGCCTGATGGTCATCGCCCGAAATGCGCGTGGCCAGAAATGCGCATGGCCAGCATATCGGTACATCACGCTCGGCAGGGTGGCCGCCCCTTTTGCCCGGCACATGTGATCCGGCACAAAACGGCGCGACCGGCCTTACGATGCGCCGTCGCCCGGCTGCGATGCCGCCGTGCCTGTCGCACCGGGCTTACCGGGCGCACCGGGCGTACCTGCACGCAGGTGCTGCACTTCCTCGCGCAGTTCCATAACCTCACGCACAAGGCTTTCGACCGACGGGCCACTGCCGGCCCCGCGCTCCACCGCGTAAAGCGAGGTGAACATCGACATCACCTGTCCGATGATCTGTGCATTTTCCGCACCCAGCGCACTCAGTTCGGGGGATGTGTGGGCCTGACGGGCGATGAATTCGTCCATCATGCGCTCCAGATACTCTGACACCTCGTCCTGGCGGCTGTCGCCATACCAGCGGATCAACTGCCGCAGGAATGGAATCGGCAGCATGGCGCGGCCCTTGGTTTCCTCTTCCAATATGACCTGCGCCAGCACGCCGCGGGTAATGTCATCGCCCGTCCTTGCATCAAGCACGACAAAGGGACGGTCGTCCTTGACCATGGCGGCAAGGCTGTCGAGCGTGATGTAGGTTGAACGCTCGGTATCGTACAATCGCCGGTTTGCATACTTCTTGATGACAACTGGAACATGCGGTGACGACAATAGACTGTGCTCCTTCTTTGCGGAACCGGTGGCTTGACGCCCTGTTTCATTGGGTATGGCGCGCCTGGCGGGCACTGCCACGGTGCCTAGGACACGCTACGCCGCATGCATTCGACATGCGCCAGACGGTCATACCATTCCGCCAGGGCACGATACTGCCCTGTCCACCCAAGTTCGGCAAATCGTGCATCAAGGAATCCCAGCGCGCATCCCACCGACAGCGCACCAGCATCGGGCGGGCCGCCTGCACCAAGGGTCGAGTCGCCCGCCATGCGTTCGAGTGTGGCCAGCCCATGTTCCACCGCCGCCATCTGCCGCGCCGCAAGCCCGGCATCCGGGGCGAGGCCTGCCGCCACAAGCCCGCGATACAGGATCGCGGCATCCGCGATGCCATCGCCAAGCGCCTGCGTGCGCAAGACGATGCATCGCGCCATGCCCGATGCGGGCACCAGCATGTCGGACCCTGCCACCATGCCAAGATATTCCACGATGACCCTGCTGTCGTACATGACCGTCGCATCATCCCCCACCAGCGTCGGGATCTTGCACAATGGATTGGCATCAAGCACCACGGCAGGCGATGCCGAGATGTTGACGTTGATGATCTCCACCCGGTTTTCCAGTCCCAGCGCATAAATCGCGGCGCGGACCTTGCGGGCATAGGGGCTGAGGACGGAACTGTACAGCTTCACCGGAAAACATCCTTTTCCTGACGCAGTGTCGCAAGCGCCCGCGCGTCGCACGCGCGCAGGAAGGGGTTAGTGCGCCTTTCCTCGCCCAATGTCACCGGCAATGTGGGCATGTCGCGCGCGCGCAACGCCTGCACCGCATGCATCCGTTCAGCCACCGCCACGTTGGCGGGATCGACATGCATGGCGAACCGCGCGTTCGACAGGGTATATTCATGGCCACAGCATATCAGCGTGTCATCCGGCAGCGCCGCGATCCGGCGCAGGCTGTGGAACATCTCGTCCGCCGTTCCCTCGAACAGGCGCCCACATCCCATGCTGAACAATGTATCGCCACAGAACAGCGCGGGCGTCGCGGGAAAGAAATAGCTGACATGCCCACGCGTATGCCCCGGCGTGTCGATCACGACCGCATCCGCCGCCCCCAACGCCACGTTATCGCCGTCCTTCACCGCGATATCGAGCGGCGGCAGGCGGTGCGCATCCGCCGCGGCACCGATCACCAGCGCCCCGTACCGCGCACGCAGCGCATCGGCGGCGGCGATATGGTCGGCATGGTGATGGGTCAGGAAAATACGGTCCAGCCGCCCGCCATATGTGGCAATCGCCGCGATGATGGGGGCTTCCTCCGCCGGATCGACAATGCCACATGCCCCCGTCACCGGGTCGCGCAGGAACCAGGCATAATTATCCTCCAGTATCGGGATGGGTTTTATGAAAAGCGCCATCTGTCTCTTTTCCCTTATGTGCCCTTGTAGCGGTTGTGCGGTTGTGCGGTTGTGCGGTTGTGCGGTTGCACCGTCATGTCGGAACCTGCCCGCGCCCCATGCGCCACAGACATGCCCCGTGCCTTTGCCCCCCACGCCTTCGCCCACATGGGCGGGCGGTTTGTGCTAACGATGGACAATGCAAGAAAACACGCGCATCGCAAGCCAGTTCTATGCCAGCCCCCGTGGAAGGCTGGCCGCCACCCACCTGCGGCGGCACCTGTCGTCATTCTGGCCCGCTACGCCAGAGGGGCGTATGGGCGGACAGGTGCGAGGACAGATGGTGCAAGGACAGATACTGGGGGTCGGTTATGCCGCGCCCTATCTGTCGCTGTGGGATAATGACACGACCACATGCATCTCCGCACGACTGGATACGCTGGTCACACGTCCCGCCCCGGCGGAAGGGGCGACAGGTCGTGAATGTGTGGTGGCGGAGGAACGCTTTCCCTTCTGCGAACTGTTTTTCGACCGTGTCGTCATGATCCACGCGCTGGAGGTCACGGATGCGCGCAACACATTGCTGCGGCAGGTGTGGAAGGTGATGAAGGATGACGCACGCCTGCTGCTGGTTGTGCCCAACCGGTCGGGCATGTGGGCGCATGCCGATACATCACCCTTTGGCCAGGGAACGCCGTTTTCATACCGGCAGGTCACACGTGCCCTCGCCACCGCATGCCTGCGGGTGGAACGGCATGAAAACGCCCTGTATTTCCCGCCCGTCGGCCCGACAGGCGGACGGCGATGGTCGGGCATGCTGGAACGCGCGGGCACGCGGCTCCTGCCCTATCTGGGCGGGGTATGCGTGATCGAGGCGGTCAAGGATGCCTATGCCCCGGTGGGCAATGCCACAGCCCCCGCCCGCGTGCCGACGCTGCGCCTGCGCCGTGCCGATGCCTTCAGCCGCAGCGCGACCGGGATTGGGACGGGGACGGGGACGGGGACGGGCGAAAATGCGCCACGCCATGGCGGTGGTCGCGCAATGCGCTCTTGACCTTGGTTTGCGAAATCTTCATGAAGCTTGTCCCATGTCCCTGATCCAATCCCTGAAGCTCGTCATGTCGCGCCCCCACCCGGCGGCCCGTCCCTTTCTGCTGGCCTCTGGCGCGGGCGCGCTGCTGGGTCGCGCCCTGCCATTCCGGGCCACGAAACTGGCGGGCACGGCGTGCGGCCTGTTCTTTGGCTTCTGCCTGTATTTCTTCCGTGACCCTAAACGCGTGGTCCCGGCGGATACGCATGCCGTCGTCGCCCCGGCCGACGGTCACGTCGTTTCGGTGGAAAAGGTCGCCCCTCCCCCCGAACTTGACATGGGCACGATGCCGGTGTGGCGGATCGCAACGTTCCTTTCGGTGCTTGACGTGCATGTCAACCGCATGCCCGCCGCCGGCACCGTCACACGCGTGGCCTATCACGCGGGACAGTTCCTGAACGCCAGCCTGGACAAGGCGTCGGAGCTGAACGAACGCAATGCCTTACGCCTGACCCTGCCCGATGGCCGTAACATGGCCGTGGTGCAGATCGCGGGCCTGATCGCACGACGTATCCTGTGCGATGCCGAAGAGGGAATGAAATACGAAAAGGGCGAACGTTTCGGCCTGATCCGCTTTGGCTCGCGCACCGACCTGTACCTTCCCGAAGGCGTGGAACCGCTGGTGGAGGTCGGGCAGACCATGACCGGTGGCGAAACGGTCATGGCGCGGCTGTAACCCGCAATGACCGATGCTTCCCCGGCTACAGCGCCCAAGCGACACAGGCGCCTGATCCGGCGCAGGCGACCGCGGGTGCGTGGGCCGTCCTTCAACCGCATGGTGCCCAACATCATGACGATGCTGGGCCTGTGCGCGGGCCTGACGGGCATGCGCATGGGGCTGGAGGGACGTTTCGGCGAGGCCGCGACCGCATTGCTGATTGCCGCGTGCATCGACGGGCTTGACGGGCGCATCGCGCGCCTGCTGCGCGGGACCAGCCGTTTTGGCGCGGAATTCGACAGCCTGTCGGATTTCCTGTGCTTTGGCGTGGCTCCTTCCTTTGTCCTTTACCTGTGGGCGCTGAAGGAAGGCGGCCGGTTTGGGTATGTCCCGTGCATCATGTTCACGGTGTGCATGGCACTGCGCCTGGCCCGGTTCAACGCCAGCCTTGATGATGTGGAACAACCCAAATACGCCAGCAACTTCTTCACCGGCGTACCGGCCCCTGCGGGCGCGGGACTTGCGATGTTTCCGTTATTCCTTGGGCTGGAGGCGCACAAGCTGGGTTGGGACTCCCTGTATGAGATCGCACGCGACCCGCTGATGCCCGCCCTTACGCTGAGTGGTACGGCATTCCTGCTGGTCTCCACGCTGCCGGTCTGGTCCTTCAAGAATTTCAAGGTTCCCGCCCCTTTTGTCCTGCCGGTCATGCTGGGGATCGGGGGGTATGCGGCCGTATTCGTGGCCGACCCATGGGGCGCACTGGCGGGTGCGGGCATTATCTACCTGCTTCTGCTGCCACTCAGCCGCCGTAGCTTCCACCACCTGAAAAAAGAGGCGGAAGCCCTGCAGCAGGAAGAAGATCCCGCCGACCTTCCGGCGGCCTGACGCGCCATGTCACACTCCCGCCATGGGCAATGCCTGTGGGCCGTGGGCGTTTCGCTGATGCCGCCCGCACTGGCACATGGCAACGGTTCTGGCGATTTTCGCCAACCATGCTTTCGAAACAACCCATTGATAAAAAACAAGAAAAGTTTTTGGGTGCCGCCTTTTGATCGAAAAAGGCGGCGTCTTCTGAAGCTTTTTAGAAAAAGCTTCACCAAAAACCTTTATAATTTCAGGATGTTATCGCGCCTGACTTTTTAAACAGTCTCATAGTAAAAAGCCTTTAATCCTGAACATCCCCGGACGGTTGCGCCAACCCGGCCTCGCGCACCCAACGGGTGATTGCGGACTGGATCATGTCGGGTGATGGCGGGCATCCGGGCAATGACAGGTCCAGATGCACGCGTCCACGCAAGCCACCCAGCACCGCGTAATTTTCCCCGAACATTCCCCCATCAATGGCGCAATCGCCAATCGCCATCAGGGCACGCGGCCCCGGCATCGCCTGCCATGCCTGTTCCAGCACTGGCACCATCGCCCGCGTCACCGGCCCCGCGACCAGCAGGATATCCGCATGGCGCGGGGAGCGCACGAAACATATCCCCTTACACCCTGCGTCATCCGCCGGAACGTCAAGGGCCGCAAGTTCCATGGCACATCCGGCACATCCCCCTGTCTCCAGAAAAAAGACCGAGACCATGCCCACAGCCGTGGCAGGTGTACGTGCCATTCCATCCCTCTCCATCGCTGACCTGCCTGCCGGAAAGACAGGTTGAGTGAAACCATTCGATCTATCGGGGGACGCTTTTAGGGAATACTCCGCAATTTATCCCTCGGTTTTGGAACAGATGGTGGCTGAACGCTTTTGTTATTTATAAACATACTGCGTGCGACATATCCCATGTTACAGATCAGCCCCGGCCGGTGACAGGCCAAAGGAACGCATGATGACGGGCATGTCCGTCTCATGGGCATCACGCATCGCAATTTCCGACGCCAGCATATGGGCGGGCGTGGACTCACATATCCCAATCGCCGCCACATGGCCGTCCTGCATCCTGACCCAATAACGGATCGCCCCGCGCGGCCCTTCGGAATACCCCACCCCTTCTCCATCACCGACAAAAGCGCGCGCGCCATGCCCTGCCGCAGGCTGCGCACCGGACAGGACGGCACCAAGTTCGCCAAGGATACGCACGCACCCGCCCACCACACCAAGGCGGACACGCATGCGCGCATCCACATCCCCCGACAGTTCCACGCCCGCAGGCAGCCAGCCATCGTGATATCCGGGGGTAAGCGCACGCAGGTCGCCTTCCCGCCCGGAGGCACGGGCAATCACGCCCGTCACACCCAGTTCCCGCGCCACATCCGGGGGCAGAACGCCCAACCCGCGCACCAGCCCCCCCAACCCGCGCGGATGGCGATATAAGGCCTCCAGCCGCGCATGCGTCACACGCACCCAGTCGCACAGCTCCCCCACCCCTGCGGCAAAGGCCGTGACGGACACTCCTTCCCCCCCGAATGCCACGACATCCATCAGCATCCGTCGCCCGAACGCCGCGCCACACAGCGCCATGACATGTTCGCGGGCCTGCGCACATTCCCGCGCCAGCCGTGTATCCCCTGCTGCCTGCGCCACACCACCGATATCGAACAGCACCGTCGCCACGCGTTCCAGTTCACACAACATCGCGCGCCCGGCGGCGACGTGGCAGCCGACCTCCTGTCGCATGGCATGTTCCATGGCGCGCGCCAACGCGGCCTGATGGGCGACCGCAGCCGCACCATCAATCCGCGCGGCCAGCCGCAGCGCCCGCGCCGCGTCGCACCCCTGCATACGCGCCACAACACCCCGGTGGGCATATCCCATCCACCACTGCGCATCGACAACACGCGCGCCGGGCAGCGCAAGCCGCAGATAGGCCGGTGCATGAAAACCCCCATCCGCAGGCCCATATTCACAGATCGTGCCCCCCGCCCGCATGACCTCGGCAACCTCGCGGAACTCGGCCACGGCACTGCCCTGTATCGATACGCCGCGTCCGGACAGGGGCCATGTCACACCCCATGCCCCATGGTCCAGCCATGGTCGCAGGTCATGCGCATCCAGCGCCTCTACCCCCCACAGATCGTGGATCATGCGTTCATACACACTCGCCACCGGGCAGGCACAGGACAGGCCCCAGTAACGCTGCATCCCCACCGGGGTTGAAAAAACACGCACCTCCCCACGTTGCGGGGCCAGCATGGCAAAGGCCGCATGCCCGTCACACCACATGCCCACAAACGGCGACGGGTCCATCACAAGGCAGGCCAGAAGATCACGCCATGCATCTTCTGGCAGGGACAACCGCCATGGGGCCCCCTCCGTGATGAAGTATCCTTCGTCCTCCCACCGCGCCAACAGCACCGAAAGCGCGTCCCTGGCCGCCGCATGCGCCATCATCACAGCCCCACAGGATACAGAACGACCACCAGTCCCCCCACCAGCAACGCCAGCAGGGCAAGCGCGCTGGCATTACGTGCAAGGACGCCCGTCATCGTATCCGGCACCTGTTGTTGCTGTCGCGCGCCCGTCACATCCCCCCGTTCCGCCTGGCATCCCACCAGCAACAGCCACAAGGCGGGCAACAGCGCCACCATCGCCCATATCGAAACATGCGCAACCGCCATCACCGTCATCATCATGGCCACGAACGGCAAGGTGGGGGGCAGGCCGCGACGGACATACCCCAACACGGCAGGCCATGGCGCGCCCCATGACCGCAGGGGCGCGCACAGGCACACGGCCATCATCGCAAGGAGGGTCGCCATCGTGCCCACCGGCCCACCGGCCCCCACGCCCATGACCGCCAGCCCGATCCAACCCGCCATCATATGCCCCCATTGCCGACGGCCCCCGTGCATCGGCATGCGCGCGGACAGGTCATCGACCGGCATGCGCGCCTGCCATATCCATCCCCGATCGTGCCATACCATCAGCGCGGCGAACCAGACCATCACCCCGCCCATGCCAATCATCATCGCACGCAGCGTCACCGCCGCCTGTTGCGCATCAAGTGATACGACCGGCCCCGACAACAGGTACAGCACCGGGACCACCGGCATGATGCACAATCCCCCGTCCCGCCCGACCGGCAACGACATCCCGATCAGCCCGCACGCCCCCAGCAACCCCGCGGCCAGCAGCACCATCCCCAACCCGTCAAGCGGCCCGTTACCTAGCGGAGACAGTACCAGCGCCCCGGCCTGCGCCACAATCACGCCCGCTGCCCCCGCGTGGAAAAAACGCCATCCCTCACGCGCCTGCCCATGGCGCAGGACCACGGGCACGACACGCATCAGCAACGTCAACGCCAGCAACGCGATCGTGACATCCACATCATCCGCCGCAATCGCCGCCATGGCATTGCCTGACACACATTGCGCCATGATCGCATCAATACGGCCGTCACGCCCCCATGCCGCCATCCCCCCCATATGCACCATGGTGACAAGACACAGCAGGACCGGCGGGCACAACAGCAGCGCGTCGTGTACGGACAGCGCGCACGCCCACCACCACATGAGTGCGCAGGCCAGTCCCACGACCGACAGCACCGCCGCGCGCGTACGTTCCCCCCCACGCGACGGCACCACAAGCGCCAGCGCCGACAGGTAGGGCCAGCACACGGCCATGCACATCCATGGCGAAAGCCCGCCCATCACCAGTCACCATCCCCGGTGGCGGGATCACGCGGCATGGTCCTGCGGATCATGAACACCATGGTGGCCTGCATGATGCATCCCACAACCACCGGCAGCATGCGCCCCGCAATACCCGACAGCAGCAGCCATCCCTCCAGCGCGCAGGCCAGCGCCGCGCACTGGCGCGCGCGATCACGCTCCACCGCCGCGGCAAGCAACCCGCACAAAATGGCCGATAGCCCCGCCACAACCTCCAGGCGTCCCTCTACATCCAGTGCGTCAGGGGGCACCGCGATGGACAGCAGCGTCACCATCAGCAGCCCCCCCCCAAGACGCAGCACAAGGGCATGGCCACGCCGCACCGGATGGACGCGCGCGCGCAGGTTCCATGCAACAAGGCCACCCAGCACCACCGCACCAGCCGCCGCGGGCAGGCAGGTCTGCACCGCCCCCCCTTCCCACGCGACCATCAGCAGGCACGACGCCGCCAGCCCCCCCTGCCAGACCAGCATCACCCCGCCCGCATCGGGACCGAACAGCGAAACAAACACCACCATTCCCAGGAGTACAACCAGCATCACCCGAATTCCCGACCGGCAAACAGCAGCACGATGGCCAGGCATCCGCACAACAGCGCCAGCCCCGCCCGCAGGCGCGCCACCTGCCCCGATGCCATGACAAAGGTACGCAGGCATGCAACCACGCCACACAGGCCCAGCGTGCGTACGCCCCACAATGCAATAGCGGCCATCATCCCCACGAACAGGCGCGGACTGCCCGTCGTATCGGGGATGACGATGGCATCGGGCCATAACAGGTCCCCACCCAGCGTGATCCACGCCAGCGTCACCAGATCACGTGCGAACAGCATGACGGCACGATCCGGCCCCGCAAGGTTGTCCATCATCACGTTGAAAGCCCGCCCACCACCTGCCGCGACCCGGTCCACGCCCACAAGGATGAACGCCCCCCCCGCCAGCGCCAGCGGCCCGCGTATGCCCGCACTGTCCTGTGTCATGCGCATGAACCGCACAAGCCCGGCGATGGTCGTACCCGGCGTCGCCATCCACGGCACCGCCACCGCCATCACCAGCGCGGGCACAAGAAGCATCATCCCGACCAGCAGCATCGCCGCCATCCGTCCCTCCCGCCCCTGACCGGAGGCGAGGCCAACGACATGCAACAGGGCCGTCGCCGCGAACAAAAGCCCGGACACCATCAGCAGGTCCGACCCGTCCTCCCCCATCATGCCCAGCGAAAAGGACGGCACCAGCAGTACCGCCGCCAGCACCATTGATAACGCCACCCATGGCGCAAGCGCCGTAACCCCAGCACCCGACGCCGCGCGCATGCCAGAACGCCCCCAGATCCGCGCAATCATGCGCCATCGCAACAGTGGCGCGACCGGCCCGCCACCACCAGCCAGCCCCTGTCGGCACCATGCGATGACACGCGCGCAGACCGGCGCCATCACCATCATCAGCACTAGATGCATCCCCGACAGCAAAAGCCCCTGCATCCCGGCAGCAAGCGCCCCCATCACCCACCGTCCCCCATGACCAGCCCCCTCATGACAGCCAGCACAGGAGTATCATGGCAATCGCGACCCCGACCGGCAGCGCCAGCGACACAAGTCGGTCCGGTGCGTTGGGAACACGCCGCAATGGCAGCACAAGATACCGCCCACAGGCACGCCACGCCCGCAATGCACGCCGCAGCCATATGGCCGCGCCATCGGGCCATCCCGCCATGTCCTGCAACAGGCGCACGAACACCCCTGCCCCCACCTGCGTCAATGGATCGCCAAAGGGCATCCATGGCGGGACAGGCGGCGCCCCCTGTTCCCATGTCGCCACCTGCCGCGTGGCCGACACACCACGCATCCGCCACACAATGCCAACCATCCCCCCCACGACCAGCAACAGCACAAGGCCATGGACCGGAACCAGTACCGACACGCCATCGGGCGATGGCACGGCAAACAACGCAGCAGCATCCATGCCCACCAGCCCGTTCGCCTGCCGCGCCACCTGCGCCATGCCTGCATGCGCCACGACAAGCCACGCCCCCGGCAGCACCGAGACCACGCAGGCCATCACCACCCCCACCACACACCGCCCAAGGATCGGCCATGCAGGATCACACGCCCCGGCACCACGGGGCGTACGCGGCCGCCCACACAACGCAACCCCCACCAGCCGTACCAGCGCAAGCAGCCGCACCCCCCATGCCACCCCCATGACGATCATGACGCAGGCGATGGGGATTTCATGCGCAAGGCTGCCCCCGTGCGGCAACCCACCGAACAGCCGCAGCAACATCCATGCAATCGAAAACCCGATCAGCGGCGGCAGCCCCCCCACCGCCAGCAACCCGACCGACAGCAGAACCGACAGGCGGGGCATCAGCGTCGCCAGTCCCCCCAGATGCATCAGCACGAGCCGCCCGGCCTCCGCCTCCATCGCATCGACAAGACGCAACAGCGCGACCCACACAATACAGCCCGCCGCCATCAGCAGCATCAGGCACGCCACCACGCCGCCAAGCATGTCCGGCAGATCATTGGCCCGCGCCACCAGCCCCAGCCCCGTGACCATAACCGGCAGCGCCGCCGTGCCCCCGAACAGGCCAGACAACACACGGCGCATATCGCGCGCCACCAGCGCACGCAGCGACGCCGCAAGGAACAGTCCCGCCGCAAGCACCAGCAACGCATATCCCCAGCGTTCAGACAGGACAGGAATATCGGGATAGCAGGCCAGCAGACGCAGCCACAGGTGACACCCCACGACAAAACCCGCGACATCGGCCATACGCAACGCGGACAGGTGCCGACGCCCGCCACCGGGCCGCCATGACAAATGCAGCAGGGGCCATGTCGCCATCAGCACCGCAACCGGCAGCACAAGCCCGCGCGACAGTCCCGCCTGCCCTGCCGTTGCAAATGCGACCGGATCAATGACAGGGGGGATGGCAGGAGCGATGCCGCCACCGGTGGACAGCAGCATCGACAGCAACGCCATACCCAGTACACCGCCTGTTCCCCGCCCACGCCGCGCGGCCCCGTCGCGCAATGCGACAATGACGCATGCCCCGGCCATTGCCGACACGACCGGGCCGCCCGCCACGGCAAATGCGGCGGCACTACATGCCAACGCCCCCGCCAGCCCTGAATACAGGCCCACAAGCGCCACCAGCAACAACGCCGAAAGCGCCAGCGGATCGGGATGGAACAGCATAACCAGAGGCGATGCACCGCCCCCCGCCGCGATACGCGCCAGCGGTCCGGGCAGCAGGGCCACCAGCGTCGCCACCATCACGATGCCCCACCCCGCACGCAACACCGGCACGCAGGCAGGACGCGTCATGGCCCATGCCCGCGATACCAGCCCGCAGGCAAGCATGATGCCAAGAACGACAAGGAGGATGAGAGTGATAATCCGGCCTGCTCCTGCCCGGCATGGTCATTATGGCGTCCCCACCACGACGGGCATGATCGCGCGGTCAGATCATGGCAAGGGATTCCTTGCGACGCGGCGGCGGGATTGCACCATCAATCTCCGCCAGATCGGCTTTCGTCAACTCCAGTTCGGCCGCCGCCATGTTTTCACGCTGATGGACGGGCGACCCCGCCTTTGGAATCGCCAGCACGCCGGGCTGGCGCAGCACCCATGCAAGTGCGACCTGCGCAGGCGTCGCCGGGCCAAGCGAGGTTTCATGCCGTGCCGCCACCCGATGCAATACCGCCGCATCCAGCAGTTCGCCCCCCTGTCCCAGCGGGGAATAGGCCATCGTCACGATCCCCGCCGCCCGGTCATCGCCCAGCAGGTCATATTCCACCCCACGGTAATCAAGGCTGTAGAGCACCTGATTGGCGCAGCACGGGTCAGGTGTGTGGATGCGGGCAAGTTCACGCATGTCATCGACATCGAAATTGGACACGCCCCATGCCCGGATCATCCCCGCACGCTTCAGATCCTCAAACCCCGCCACCGTTTCCTCCAGCGGGATCGACCCCCGCCAGTGCAGGAGGTAGAGGTCCAGATGATCCGTGCCCAGCAGCTTCAGCGAGGCCGCACACGCCTTGCGCACCCCCGCGCGTGAAGCGTTGGAGGGAAGGACCTTGTCAACAAGGTATACATCATCGCGCCGCCCGGCGATCGCCGCACCCACAAGGCGTTCGGACCGGCCGGAACCATACATCTCCGCCGTGTCAACAACCCGCAGGCCACCATCAAGCCCCATGCGGATACTGCGTATTTCCGCATCGCGACGCGCGTTGTCATCCCCAAGGTTCCATGTCCCCATACCCAGCGCGGGGACAGTCATGCCATTGGGGAATGTAACGTTCTTCATGCTGCGCGGCCTTTCATTCATTGCCCGTGATATGCCCTGTGCCGCCTGCGGGCCATGACCGTCATGGCCCCGCGGGGGGAACCATCCCGACCCGACACCGGTTTACCGACGCGTCCATCCCTTTGCCTGCTGTTGCCAGTATGTCAGGGTATGCCCTGCCTCCCGGCAGACCTTCCACCGCTGCCGCGCCGCCGCAACGGCATTTTCATCATGGCCGTCGAACAGGTCGAACACCCGTTCAAAAAGACCCGGCTGCGTGCAGGACACACCATCAATCAGGAATGCGAAGGTCGCGCCATTGGGCACGTCCTCCCCCGCCGTCAGCCAGATTGGCTGCCAGCTTTCATGTCCCAGCGCACGGGTGCCATGCGGTAGCCATAACGGGTCGGTGGCACGCCATAGGGCGTCATCAAGCCATTTGACCCGCGCATCATCGCCACAACGCACAACCGCGCGGCGACCGGCATCCAGCGTCCGCCCGAGCAGGGCAGGCAGCGCCTGCTCCAGCGTGGAACGCGTCAGGTGATAAAAACCGACCTCCGCCATGAAGTTCCTTCCGCAATCCTGCCCATAACGGGTAGCAGCCATGCCCCAAGGTCTGTCTGCTACCATGCCGGTGATACGCGCGGGACGTCGCCCTGTTCAAGCCGGGGCAACATTTCGTCCCGGGATGTCCAGACTTTGCAAACTTTCGGGGCCTTGCGGGCTTTGTGAAACACGCCCCCGCAGGTGGCCCCCTGTTACGTCGGTACGCATCGAGGGGGAGGTGCGATCCCTCCCCCCATCATTTTTAAACACAGACGATTGATAAAAATCACAAAATTTGGTGACGCTGCCTTATCCTTCAAGACATGACAAAGGCAACGCCACCCGAAGACTGTTCAACATCCTTCATTAAAAATTTTATGATCCCAGCATGTTACCGGTCCCGTCTGTGCAAACAGCCATTCAGCCTTCGTAATGTTCGCGCACAAGCGCATCAAGCAGCCGTACGCCAAAGCCCGTCGCCCCCTTGGGCACGCAGGCCGATGCCTTGTTTGCGAACGCGGTGCCCGCGATGTCCAGATGTGCCCACGGCACCTTGTTGACGAAACATTCAAGGAATTTCGCCGCCGTGATCGACCCACCGGCGCGACCGCCGATGTTCTTGAGATCCGCGATATCCGAACGCAGCAGTTCAAGATAGGACGCGCACATCGGCATGCGCCACAGCCTGTCGCCCACGCCTTCGCCGGTCGTGGCCAACTGCTGCGCCAGCGCATCGTCGTTGGAGAACAGGCCCGCGCGTTCGGTACCAAGGCTGACGACGATCGCCCCCGTCAGGGTGGCAAGATCAACCATGAAGCGCGGCTTGAAACGGTCCTGCGCATACCACAGCACATCGGCCAGTACCAGACGGCCTTCGGCATCGGTATTGAGTACCTCGATCGTCTGGCCCGATGCGGTGCGCACCACGTCGCCCGGCCGCTGCGCATCGCCCGACAGCATGTTTTCCACCAGCCCCACGACACCCACGGCATTGACGCGCGCCTTGCGCCCGGCCAGTGCCGCAATCGTGCCAACCACGGCGGCAGCCCCACCCATGTCGGTCTTCATTTCCTCCATGCCGGCGGCGGGCTTGATGGAAATCCCACCCGAATCGAAGGTAACGCCCTTGCCGATGAACGCCACCGGGGCCTCGCCTTCCGTCCCGCCATTCCAGCGCATGATGACGGTGCGTGGCGGCACGGAACTGCCCTGCCCGACGCCAAGCAGCGCGCCAAAGCCCAGTGCGTGCATGGCCTCGCGGTCAAGCACCTCGACCTCCACCCCGAGGTCACGCAGCTTCGTGATACGGGCCTCGAACGTGTCGGGACGCAGCATGTTCGCCGGTTCATTGACCAGGTCACGACACAGCAGCACGCCACGTGCAACCGCCGACAGCCCCACCCATGCCGCCGTGGCGCCAGGGGCGTCGATGCTGAGGAACTCCAGCCCCTCCAGCTTCCATGCCTCGCCCTCGCGCCAGATGGTGCGATAGGAATCAAAGCGGTAGGCCCCAAGCACAGCCCCAAGCGCGACATGCGCGGCAAGGTCGCCCGGCAGGGTGTCAAGCACGACCGCGGCACGCGCCGTCACCTTGCCCAGCGCGGAGACGACGCTTCCGCCCGCCTGTTCCGCCACGCGCGCGTCAATTCCCTCACGCGGGCCAAGGCCGACAAGCACAACACGTTCCAGCCCCGCACCGGGGGCAAGGACGACGCACGACGCCTTGGCCGCAAAGGAAAAATCCGCAGCTCTGGCCGCGCGCGACAGCGCACCGCCCGTGGCCGCATCCACCTGTGTATACAGCGCGGAAGGCGCACCGTCCGAAGGCGCCAGAATCGCCAGCACGCCCTCGTGCGGGAGGCGGGAATCAGAAAAACCGGTATCGAGCATGAAGCAGTCGCTCCGCTTGAGAAAACAAGGAAACGCGTGACATGAAATCACGCGCGGGGTGCGCGCAGGCCCCTGATACGTCGGGAAAAGCACCACCCCCGCGTCACCATGGCGCGCATGGCGGACATGCCCCGCCGGGGCGGGTGATTACATATCGCATCGCATAAACGCATGACGGCGCGGCATGAGTAAGCTAATGCCATCAGCATGAACATACCATCCTTGCACGCCCCCGACGACCAGGCCCTGCTCGATCTTGCGGTCCGCCTTGCGACGGAGGCGGCAGCCCTTATCCGTGATATCCGCGCACGCGGGTTTGTGACGCACACCAAGACCGATGACTCCCCCGTGACCGAGGCCGACCACGCGGCGGAGGCGCATATCCTCGCGGGATTGCGCGCCGCCGCCCCATCCATCCCCGTCATTGCCGAGGAAGAGGCCGCGGCGGGGATCAAGGTGGAAACCGACCGGACCTACTGGCTTGTGGACCCGCTGGATGGGACACGGGAGTTCGCGGCAGGGCGGGAGGATTTTACCGTCAATATCGGGCTGGTGCGCGATCACCGGGCGGTGCTGGGTGCTGTGGCACTGCCGGCATATCATCAGGTCTATGCCGGGCGGGTCGGCCATGGCGCATGGCGACGCGACGCAAACGGGCAGCATGCGATCCATACCCGCACACCGCCTGTGGCGGGGCTCGACGTCCTTGCCTCGCGTCATTACGCCGATGATCCGCGCCTGAAGGCATTGCTGGCGCAACAGCCCGTGGCCAGCATCCGCAACATCGGGTCGGCGGCAAAGTTCATCCGCGTGGCCGAAGGGAGTGCCGACCTTTATCCCCGCCTCGGCCCGACGATGGAATGGGATACCGCCGCCCCGCAGGCCGTGCTGGAGGCCGCAGGCGGCAGCATCACGGAATTCGACGGCACGCCGCTTGCCTATGGCAAGGCACGGTGGCGCAACCCGCCCTTCATCTGTCGCGGCGCGCAATGACACAGCGGCTGGTGGCGGACAGGGCGGGCATTACACGCGCGGCAGACATCCTGCGCACGGGCGGGCTGGTCGCGTTCGGGACGGAAACGGTCTATGGCCTTGGGGCCGACGCCACCAATGCGGTGGCGGTTGCGCGTATCTTTGCCGCCAAGGAACGCCCAACGTTCAATCCGCTCATCAGTCATTTCCCCGATGCCGCGGCTGCCTTTGTCCATGCCATGGCCGACGGGCGGGCACACCGGCTTGCGCACCGCTTCTGGCCGGGGCCGCTGACGATGGTGCTGCCCCGCGCGGCCGGGTGCGCCATCAGCGACCTTGCCGGGGCGGGCCTGCCCTCTGTCGCGGTCAGGGTGCCCGACAGCGATACGGCGCGCGCGCTGCTTGCGGCGGCGGGGGTGCCGGTCGCGGCCCCGTCGGCCAACCCGTCAGGCGGCGTCAGCCCGTCGCGCGCGGAACATGTCCTTGACGGGCTGGAGGGGAAGATCGACGCCATACTCGATTCCGGGCCATGTGCCGTGGGGGTCGAAAGCACGATCGTGGACCTGACGGGCACGCATCCGGTCCTGCTGCGTCCTGGCGGCATCACGATCGAGGCCCTGCGTGAGGTGTGTCCCGACATCACCACACCCCATGACACCAGCGATGCCCGCCCTGTCGCGCCGGGGCGGCTGTCGTCACATTACGCCCCCACACTGCCGGTCCGCCTTGATGCACAGACCGTCGCCCCGGACGAAGCCCTGCTGGCGTTTGGCGCGGAATTGCCCGGCAGTCCGCTGACATGGAACCTGAGTCAGGGCGAAAAGCTGGAGGAAGCGGCAGCCCGCCTCTTCGCCGGGCTGCGGTTTCTTGATATGGAAGGACGCAGGCGCGGGTTGCGCGCAATCGCGGTCCAGCCTGTGCCAACGCATGGCCTTGGCGCCGCCATTGGCGACCGCCTGTCCCGTGCCGCCTGCCCACGCCCACGATAACCCGTTGTTGTTCCGCATGACCCGACCCTGGCGACACCTGACATGAGCGATAGCCTAGACCCCAAGGAACTGAAGATCCTGTCGGATATTCTGGCACTGGTGCTGGAGGACAATCCGGGCCAGTCCGAAAACGCGCTGGCGGCCATACGTACACGGGCGCGCAAGAACCAGATGACCGGCGGTGCGCTGAAGAACCTGTTTGCGGCCATCGCCCCCAACCCTCCCCCCCGCCCGGCGGCCAAGCCACGCGCCGCGCGCAGCGGTCGGACAAGTGCCGCGGCGGCGCGCGAAATCCAGGATTCACACGCCCGTATTTCCGAAATGGCCGACAGCATCCGCACGCTGGACGACGAACTGCGCAACGCACGCAAGCTGAACGAGAAATTGCGCAGCGAACTGCTCCTGACGCAGCAGGCCCGCGCGGAAACACAGACCACGCTGGCACAGATACAGGCCCGCCTTGCCACGACGAACACACGCGCCACGCCGCGACGCACCACCCTGATGCTGGCGCTGACGATCGGGACACTGGCGGGGATCGCGATGACGGAACTGTTCCACGCACTTGACAGTTCCCCCGCGCAGGCCAGCGCCCCTTACATCGCCGCGCCCTATACCACCCCATCGCGGCACGGGGGCGCGCCCCACCCCACCGCACAGCCATTGAGCCAACAGCACCAGCTTTCAGGAGGCCTGCCATCATGACCGCCGTATCCCCCACCCCCACGGACCCCGCGCGACTGCTGGAAGAGCTTGGCCGGATTCTGGGGCCGACGGGGGTGCTGACGGCGGCACGCGACATGGACCCGTTCTGCACCGACTGGCGCAACCTGTATCATGGTCGCGCCTGCGCGGTGCTGCGCCCGGCGGATACGCATGAACTGTCTGCGGTGGTGCGCCTGTGTGCAGCGCACGGCGTGCCGATGGTGCCACAGGGCGGCAATACCAGCATGGTCGGTGGCGCGACCCCCGATGACAGCGGGCGTGAAATCGTCATCTGCATGTCGCGCATGAACCGCATCCGTGGCATCGACCCCCATGAAATGACCATGGAGGTCGAGGCAGGCGTCCCCCTGAAGGTCGCGCAGGACGCCGCGCGGGAGGCGGGGATGATGCTGCCGCTGTCGATCTCGTCCGAAGGATCGGCGCAGATGGGCGGCATCCTTGCGACGAATGCAGGCGGCAACAATACCGTGCGTTATGGCAATGCGCGCGAACTGCTGCTGGGGCTGGAGGCGGTCCTGCCCGATGGGGAGGTATTCCACGGCCTGCGCCGCCTGCGCAAGGATAATACGGGATACGCCCTGCGACAGCTTTTCGTCGGCTCCGAAGGGACGCTCGGCTTCATCACACGCGCGATCATCCAGCTCCAGCCCGCGCCAAAGGAGGTGGAAGTCGCCCTGTGCGCAGTAGAGGACGCACAGGGTGCGCTTGCGCTGTTCAGTGCGTTCCGCGCGCTCGACCCCGCGCTGATCCAGGCATTCGAATATATGTCGGGCACGGGCATGGCGCTGGTGAACGAACTGATCGCGGGCGCCAGCCTGCCGTTGGAACAGCCCGCGCCGGCCTATGTCCTTGTCGAACTTGCCACCCCGCGTCCCGGCACGGACCTGCGTGCGTTCATGGAAGGTGTGCTGGCGGATGCGATGGAAAAGGGCATCGTGACCGACGCCGTCATGGCCGAGAGCGAGACACAGCGCGCCAACCTGTGGAAACTGCGCGAAGAACATGCCGAGGCGCAGAAACGCGCAGGCGCCAGCGTCAAGAACGACGTGTCCGTGCCCGTGGCGCGCGTGCCCGAACTGATCGTGCGCGCGACACAGGCGTGCATGGACCTGATCCCTGGTATCCGTCCTGCCCCGTTCGGCCATCTGGGCGATGGCAACATCCATTTCAACGTGGTGCAGCCCGTGGACATGCCCGCCGATGCCTTTCTGGCGCGCAGCCATGACATCATGGACGCAGTGGCCGACATCGTGCGCGACCTTGACGGGTCGTTTTCCGCCGAACATGGCGTGGGACAGCTCAAGCCCTATATGATGGCGGAATGGCGTGGTGGCGCGGAACTGGCGACCATGCGCCGCATCAAGGAGGCGCTGGACCCGCACGGCCTGATGAATCCCGGCAAAATCTTTCCCCCTGCCGCACCGCGATGACCCCGCGCGATGCCCGATGGATACAGACTGTTTCAGGACCGGGCGGTAACATATCTTTTTATGCAACGCGATGAGGGTTAGACAGGAGCATGCCTGTCGCCCGCCCCGTCCCCCGATGCTTCTCCACGCGCCTGTCGATTCTGGACCGCTATGTCCTGCGGCAACTGCTGCTGGCGCTTGTCGCGACGACCGGGGCGCTTGCCCTGCTCATCTGGTTGACGCAGTCGTTGCATTTTGTGTCGCTGGTGGTCGGGCGGGGGCTGTCGCTGCGGGTGTTCGTGCAGTTGACAAGCCTGCTGATCCCGTCTTTCGTCGCGGTCATCCTGCCGATCACGACCTTTGTGGTGGTGCAGTTCATCTATCAACGGCTGGGATCGGACCGGGAACTGACGGTGATGCAGGCGGCGGGGCTGTCACCGTTCATGATGGCGCGCCCGGCGCTGTTATGCGCGCTGGTGTCCGTGCTGGCCTGTTATGCGCTCAATCTGTGGGTGGTGCCGACGGCGTACCATGGCTTTCGCCAGTATGAATACCAGATCCGCAACAAGATGGCGGCCTTCCTGATACAGGATGGGGTGTTCACGCAGGTTTCGGATAATATGACCGTCTATATCCGCGCACGCGATCCCAGCGGGATGCTGCATGGCATCATGGTGGAAGATGACCGCCAGCCCGATGCCCAGGCCACCATCCTGGCGGAGGAAGGCAGCTTCGTCATCACCAATGACCAGCCCCGCGTCGTCCTGTTCAATGGCTCGCGCCAGGAAATCGACCGCAAGACGGGGCGACTGAACATGCTGAGTTTCGAGCGTAACACCATCGACCTGTCGGCACCACACGGCACCCAGACCCGGCAGCCCGATGCAAACGAACTGCCGATCACGGCATTGCTGCATCCCAACCTGCGGCAGTTTTCGCCGCGCGATGAAAAAAAGATGATCATCGAGGCGTGGCGCCGCCTGACCTCGCCATTATGTGCATTCTCCTTTGCCATGATTGGCCTGCTCAGCGCACTGGGCGGCGGGTTTTCGCGCCATGGCAATATCGTGCGCCCCGTGGCGGCAACCCTTGCGGTGGTGGCGGTGCAGGCGCTGACGCTGCTGGTGCAGAACCTCGCCAGCCGTAACCTGGCGCTTATGCCATTGATGTGGGTATCCGCCGTCCTGCCGGGGATGGTGTGCATGGCCATGCTGTTCTGGCCTGAATTCCGCATCCGCCGCGCCGATACAGGGACGATCCCGCCGCGATGACCTTCGCCCTGACCCTTTCGCTGTATATCGCGCGCCAGTTCACCTATGCCGTGCTGGCGGTAATCGCGTTCCTGACGGGACTGATTACGCTGTTCGATTTCATCGACCTTCTGCGCCGCGTCTCCAGCAGGCCCAACGTGCCCGCCTCCCTTGTCAGCGAGATCGCGGTCCTGCACATCCCCTTCGCCATGCTGGAAATCCTGCCCTTTGGCGTGTTGCTGGGCGGGATCATCTGTTTCTGGCGGCTGGCGCGGTCATCCGAACTGGTGGTGGCGCGCGCGGCGGGCATTTCCGCGTGGCAGTTCCTTGCCGGTCCGGTCGGCTGCGCGCTGCTGATCGGGGCACTGTCCACCACGGTCATCAGCCCCCTGTCTTCCGCCATGTACCGCCGCGCGGAAATACTGGACCAGCAGTACCTGCGTGAAAGCACGGTCAAGACCATCAACATGAGCGGGGGCGCCCTGTGGATGCGCCAGTCCGACAGTGGGCTGGTGGATCATGGTGTCGCCATCATCCATGCCCGCCGCGTCAGGCTGCGGGATAATGTGATGCGCATTTCCGGCATCAGCATCTTCCGCCTTGACGGGCAGGACCACATGCTGGCGCGGATCGAGGCGGGGCATGGCTATCTCGGTAACGGCCGCTGGGTGCTCGAAGGTGCGCGGCTGCTGCATCCTGATGAAAACCCGGTGGACATGGGACATATGACCCTGCGCGCGGACCTGACACTTGCGGGGGTGCAGGACAGCCTGGCGTCGCCCAATACGTTGTCGGTCTGGGCGCTGCCGGGATTCATCAAGCTGCTTAACCGTTCGGGCTTTTCCTCCATCCGCCATCGCCTGCGTTTCCAGAGCCTGCTGACGCTGCCGGTACTGTGCGGGACAATGGCGCTGGTGGCGGCAGGATTTTCCATGCGCCCGGCCCGGCGTGGCGGCGTGGTGCGGATGATCAGCCTGGGCGTGGGGGCGGGTTTCGCGCTGTTTGCCATTTCCAAGATCGCCGCACAGTTCGGGGAATCCGGTGCCCTGCCCCCGGTGCTTGCGGCGTGGGCCCCCACAGGGGCCGGGCTTTGTCTTGCAGTTTCTCTGCTTCTTCATCTAGAGGACGGTTAATGGTCCGTCCTGCCCCTCCCCCGCGCCACCGCGATACCGCGCGCATGCGCCCTGCCACGCCACGACGGCCATCGCGCATGTCGTTGCTCTCGGCAACGATATTGGGGGGCATGGTCCTGGGGGGCATGCTGCTCGGCGGCATCGGGCCGGCATGCGCTGACAGTGCGCCGGACACGACGCCCGATGCGTCGCGCGCCGTGCAGACCACGGTGTCCAAGGGGGCCGCATCCATGCGGGGGCGGCATGTCCATTCACAGGCGGCGGCATCACAGCCTGACGCGGCGAACCCCGCCCCCGCAAAGCCACACGGCGCCGCATCGTCAAGCACCGTCTCCACCGGCGACCCCGTGACATTCCAGGCCGACCATGTTGCCTATGACAGCAAGAACGGCCTCGCGATCTGGAGCGGAAACGTCCAGATCTGGCAGAATGACCAGGTCATGCGCGCGGACAAGGTGGTGTACGACCGCAATACCGGCGTGGCCTCCGCCTCGGGCAATGTCGCCCTTGTCGAACCAGACGGCACGGTGATGTTCACCAGCTATGCCGAGCTGAGCAACGGCATGCGCGACGGCATCATGAGCAAGATGTACGCACAGATGGACGACAACGCCCGCATGGCGGCGAATGGCGTGCGCCGCACGGGGGGCAAGGTCAATGACCTGACACGCGTTGTCTATACCGCGTGCGAGATCTGCGACCGCCACCCCGAACGCGCGCCCTTCTGGCAGATCCGCGCCTATGACGCATCGCACGACCTGCAGCACAAGCGCATCGAATTCCGCGACGCCTTCGTCGATTTCTTTGGCGTGCCGATCTTCTACCTGCCTGCCTTTTCCATGACCGACCCGTCCGTGCGACGCCAGAGCGGCTTCCTCACCCCGGGTTTCACGCCGCATAACCGTTATCTTGGCACGTATGTGACCATCCCGTATTACTGGGTGATTGACGGGCAATCCGACCTCGTGGCCGAAGGGCTGTTCTCCACCCGGACGGGACCGCAGCTCAGCGCGCAATATCGCCACCGATTCAATTTCGGCAGCATGAACCTGCGTGCGGGCATCGCATACGATACCCATCATGACATCAATTATATCAATACTTTCGGCAATGAGGTTGACAGTAAGGACAACCACGGCGTCCAGGGGTATTTCTTTGGCTCCGGCCGGTTCTCCCTCAACAAGACATGGCGCCTTGGCGCGCATATCAATGTCGCAAGCTCCGCCAACTACATGCGTGACTACCGCGTGTCGGGATACGGGCAGGACACGCTGAATTCGAACATCTATCTCGAAGGGTTCGGCACGGGGTCATATTCACGCATCGACGCGCAGGCCTATCAGGGGCTGAATCAGGGCATCATCCACAACCATGACCTGCCATGGGTGCTGCCGCGCTATACCTACAGCTATTTCGGGCAGCCCGATGCGCTTGGCGGGCGGTTCAGCCTCGATACGACCGATTTCTATGTCTATCGTGAAAACGGGACATCGGACCAGCGCGGGCAGCTTACGCTGAACTGGGACAGGCCGTTCCGCAATTCACTGGGGCAGATATGGGACCTGACACTGCATGTCGAATCGGCCATCCACCGCGCGACACAGCTTAACGAGCAGCCAAATTACGCCAAGACCACCCGCAGCCAGGTCGCAGGCCAGGTCCTGCCCACCGTGGCGCTGAAACTCAACTGGCCCTTCCTGCGCAGCTTCAACCGTGGCCGCGGGTCGCAGATCCTTGAACCGATTGCGCAGATCATTGCCGCCCCCAACACGGGCAACAGTTCCTCGCGCTTCATCCCCAACGAAGACAGCCTGTCCTATGAATTCACCGACCAGACGCTGTTTGCGCTGAACCGTTATGCCGGGACGGACCGGCTGGATGGCGGGCTGCGCGCCAATGTCGGGCTGCATTCGAACTGGACATGGGATGGCCACCAGGTTGACGTGCTGGTGGGTGAAAGCTTCCAGGAGCATGTCGAACATGACCGCATCCCCTATTCCGGGTTGAGCCATCACCTGTCCGATGTGGTGATGGGCGCACGCGTCGTCCCCAACCACTTCTTTGACTTTGATGGGAAAATGCGCCTTGACCCCTATGCCGGCCGGGTCGATTTCGCCGATGCGCTGGGAAGTGCGGGGTTCAAGTATTTCCGCGTTAATGGCGGCTATATCTATGAACCGGTGACGCCTTATTATTATTACGCAAATAATCCCTATACCTCGACGCCGCCGTCGATCTACTATAAGCCGATAAGCGAGCTGACATTCGGTGCTTCGACAACGTGGGACAACTGGCACCTTGCGGGGTATATCCGCCGCAGCCTGGCACGCCAGCAGAGCGTGTCCGTCGGTGGCGATGCGGGATACCAGAATGACTGTTTCGGCATTGATGTGATGTACCTCAAGCAATACACCACAATTGGTGGTCAGCAGAGCAATTCGACCGTAATGTTCTCCCTGACGTTCAAGACCATCGGTTCGTTTGGCATGAATGGCTGATGATGCGTGAAAGATTGATCTGAATGCGTTGGTTTTCCGCCACCCCCGGCAGTGCTCCTTCCCGTCGTCCGGCCCGGCAGACACGCAGGCTTGCACGCCTTGCCGGTGCGGGCCTGATGTCGGCGGCGATGGCCGCTACCGCCAGCGACCACGCCCATGCGGCCCGCCACAAGGCCACGGCCGAGGCGGCGGATACAGGACCACAGACCGAGGATTCGATCGTTGCCATCGTCAACGGTTCGGTCCTGACGAAACGCGACGTGGATACACGCGGGCGGCTGTTCGCGCTGTCATCGGGACTTGATGTCAGCAAGGACGTCATGGTCCGCCTGCGCCCGCAGATCGTGCGTCAGCTGATTGACGAACGCCTGCGCATGGAGGCGATGCTGGAACGACACATCAATGTGCCCGTGGCCCAGATTGCCGCCGCCATTTCCGGGATCGAGCAGCGTAACGGCATGCCCGAAAACTCCCTGCGCAACCGCCTTGCACAGGACAGCATTTCGCTGACGACCCTGATAGACCAGATCCGCGTGCAGGTGGGATGGTCGCAGGTACTGCGCATGGAAACGGGATCACGCGGGCGCATCACCGCGACCGAAATCCAGCAGCGCACCGACGCGCTGAAGCGCGAGGACGGCAAGCCGCAATACATGATCAGCGAGATCTTCGTCCCGGTCGAAGACCCCCACCATCCCGAAACCGAACTGAAATTCACCGAAACCATCATTCAGGAACTGCGTGAGGGCGCGCCGTTCCCGATCGTGGCCGCCCAGTTTTCACAAAGCCAGAGCGCCCTTGAAGGTGGCCTTCTGGGCTGGACGCAAGAAGACAGCCTTGACCCAGAAGTGGTGGAAGTCGCGCGCAAGATGCCCGATGGCGCGATTTCCAACCCCATCCGCGTCGCCGGTGGATATGTGATCGCGACCGTCAACAACCGCCGTACGGTCGGTCATGAAATGGCGACCATCCTGAACATCCATCAGGCGTTCCTGCCTTTCGACCAGCCACTTAATCCGCAGGACCCGAGCGACCAGCAGAAGCAGACCCTACAGCAGGCCAGTGACCTTGCCGGGAAGGTCAAATCCTGTGACGAGATGGAAACCCTTAACAAGAAATTCGGTGAAAAACACCCGACCGACCCCGGTGAACTGCGTGTGGATCGCCTGAACCCGCAGATGCGCGAAGTGCTGGAGCATCTGCAACCCGGACAGGCAAGCCATCCGCTGGTGTCGATGGACGGGATCGCACTGATCATGGTTTGCAAGCGTGAGGAGCGTAACGTCGCCCTGCAGACACCAAGCGAGATTGCCGACCAGTTGCTCAATGAACGTGTGGAACAGACCTCCCGGCAGCTTGACCGTGACCTGCATCGTCGCGCGGTCATCGACATGCGGTCCAAATCCTGATCGCCGTCGCAATGCCATCTTCCGTTTCCGGCCTGTCCACCCCGCATGAAAGCCTGCGCGACGTCATCGCACGCCACGGTCTGGATGCACGCAAGTCGTTGGGACAGCACTTCCTGCTGGACCCCGGCATTACCGCACGCATCGCCAGCATGGCAGGCAGGCTGGATGATGTGAACGTGGTGGAGGTCGGGCCGGGCCCTGGCGGCCTGACGCGCGCGCTACTTGATACACCAGCCACGAGTGTGAGCGTGGTCGAGGTCGATGCCCGCGCCATCGTCATCATGAACGAACTGGCTGCATCACATCCGGGTCGCCTGCATGTGGTGGAAGACGACGCCATGCGCCGCGACCTTGCCACCCTGTGCCCTGCCCCCCGCCAGATCGTGGCCAACCTGCCCTATAACGTTGGCACACCGCTGCTGGTTGGCTGGCTGCGGCAGGCGACGGAATGGGCACGCCTGACGCTGATGTTCCAGCTTGAGGTGGCAGAGCGTATCTGTGCCCCCCCGGATTCCGATCATTACGGGCGGCTGGCGGTGCTGTCACAATGGGTTGCACGGTGTGGCATTGTCATGACCATTCCGCCAGGGGCATTTTCCCCACCGCCCAAGGTGCAGTCCGCCGTGGTGAACCTGATCCCGCATACCAAGCAGCCCGCGCCCGCGCTGTTCCGCGCCATGGAACAGGTCACGGCCGCAGCCTTTGGGCAACGGCGCAAGATGCTGCGTGGCGCGCTGCGGGGTATCGGGGGGGAAGCCTTGCTGGAGGCTGCGGGCATTGCGGGCAACCGGCGTGCGGAAACGCTGGACATTGCCGACTTCGACCGACTGGCCCATGCCCATCTGGAGCGCCTGTCCCCGGCCTCCTGACAGATCGCCGCTAAGAAATGAAATTTTGAGGCGCTCTCTTTTCAGAGACTGTTTGAAAACAGGCCGTTGATAAAAAACAAGAAAAGTTTTTGGGTGCTGCCTTTTTTCAAAAAGGCAGCGTCTTTCGAAGCTTTTTGGAAAAAGCTTCACCAAAAACCTTTATGATTTCAGTATGTTATCGAGGCTGACTTTTCAAAGATTTAAACACATCCTCACCAAAAAATTTGAATGATGGACGCTTCAGGAAGAAGCCCGACACCATGATTTCCAAAGGGTAATGCATGCCCTTTGGCATCCTTGGGCGGCAGGCCAAGCCCCCTGAGAAGTCCCAGAAAAGACAGAAGGCCCGGTGGGACATTCCCACCGGGCCTTCATGCCTCTGAACATCCGGTCCATCACAAGGATGGACCGGCCTGCGCGCCAGATCAGGCGGCGGGATGTTCTTCCGTCGCGGCTGCAACGGCTTCTTCGGGGGCGGTTTCGGCTTCGACCGCTTCCTCGACAAAGCCGGAGGCATCATCATCGCGTTCGGCGCCGATGTCCTCACCACGTGCCTGACGTTCGGCTTCTTCTTCCGAACGGGCAACGTTCACGCTGACCTGCATCGACACTTCGGGATGCAGGGCGACGCGGACTTCATACACACCAAGCTGCTTGATCGGCTCCGGCAGGATAACCTGCGAGCGCGAAATCGTCAGGCCAGCCTTCGTCGTCGCTTCGGCGATGTCACGGGTGGTGACGGAGCCATACAGGCTTCCGCTGTCGCCTGCCTGACGGATCAGGATGACGGACAGGCCGTGCATACGCTCGGACAGGCGCTCGGCCTCCTCACGACGCTTGAGGTTCTGCGCCTCAAGCTGCACGCGCTCACGCTCGAAACGCTCGCGGTTATGTGCGTTGGCGCGGATCGCCTTGCCCTGCGGCAGGAGGAAGTTACGGGCATAACCCGGCTTCACCGTGACGATCTCGCCCATCTGGCCCAGCTTTTCAACGCGCTGGAGCAGGATGAGTTCTACTGCGGACATGGTTCTGCCTCCCTCAGCTTACGATATAGGGCAGCAGGGCCAGGAAACGGGCGCGCTTGATGGCCTGGGCCAGTTCGCGCTGCTTCTTGGCGGACACTGCCGTGATGCGGCTGGGGACGATCTTGCCACGCTCGGACAGGAAGCGGCTCAGCAGGCGCACGTCCTTGTAATCGATCTGCGGCGCGTTGGGGCCGGAGAACGGGCAGGACTTGCGACGACGGTAAAACGGACGACGCGCACCCACGGCCACGCGACGGGCGGCGGGATTGATCTCGGTTGTATCGGACATCAGCTCTTACTCCGCTTCGCTGCTGGCGGGGACGCCGGCATTGTTGCGCTGCTGTTCTTCACGCTCGTTGCGTGCGCGGAACTCTTCGCGATCGTCATAGCTGCGGCGGGGGGCACCGTTACCACCGCGACCGCTTTCGAAACGACCGGCAGGCTTCGGACCACGGAACCCGCGCTCACGCTCGTCACCCTTACGCGACAGGATCACGGACGGGGCCTCGTCGATTTCGTCAACACGCAGCATCAGCACGCGCAGGACGTCTTCGTTCAGGCTGAGCTGACGCTCGATTTCCTTGATGGCGGCAGGCGTCGCATCGAGGCCGAGGAGCATGTAGTGCCCCTTGCGGTTCTTCTTGATGCGGTATGCCAGGGTACGCAGGCCCCAGTATTCACGCTTCTTGATCGAACCGGATTCAGCTTCCAGCACGGTTGCGATACCATCGGCGATGGTTTCAACCTGCTGCTGCGACACGTCATTACGTGCAATCAGCACGGTTTCATACAATGGCATGGGAACTCCCTTCGGATCTGTTCAACCCCTTTCGCAACGGACACGGTCCGTCACGCCATCATGCTGACGCATGACGCGGGTATAGCCGGGGACGATGCCACGCACCCGGCAGGGAAGGTGCGCCTTGAAGCACGATCATCACCCACAGACAAGGAAAAAAGCGCGGTTCCCCCGATATTCCCGCAACGACACCGCAAATGCCGCGCGTGCGTATGCACTACTTTGAAACAGTTTTTGAGAATTCTTCGCCTCTGCAGGTTCGTGTTTTCAACTATCCATGCAGAATACCCCGCCATGATGCTCCGCGCATCCTTCGTGCAGCCCACCACCCCAAAAGGAAGTCATCTTGCGAATACTGCATTGCATAATGACCCATGAATTCTCTGGCACCGAACGTTACGTGACCGAACTGGCGGCGATGCAGGCCCGTCATCACGATGTCTGCATACATGTCGCCCGCCGGACCGACGATCCCCTGACCGGCAGCGACATCGCCCCCCATATCGCAGCCCCGGTGCGCATGATCCGCGCGGGATATGGCGGGTATTGTGTCTCCTACCTCAAGACGCTGGGCAGTTTTCGGCCCGATGTCGTGCATACCCACCTTGGCAAGAGCACCTTCCGCCTTGGGCTGCTGCCGCGCCCACGCCGTGTCCCACTTGTCGCCACCCTGCACAGCCGCTTTCGCAAACGCGCCTATAACCGCTGTGACGCGCTGATCTGCATCGCACGATGGCAGGAAGCCGAAATCCCACCCAGTTTCCGCGGCGCGCGGACCGTCATCGGCAACTGGACACATGCACGCCCCCGCCCGACCCCGGCGGAGCGCCAGCGCATGCGCGCGCAATTTGGCATAGGGGACTCAACGTTCCTGATCGGCGCGGGCGGCAGGATGATCCCGAAGAAGGGGTTTGACATCCTGCTTCGCGCGTTTCAGCAGGCGGCACTGCCCGATGCGCGTCTGATCCTGTTTGGCGACGGGCCAGAGCGCGCACGGCTGGAAGCCATGGGGGGCGGGCATGTCATCTTCCCCGGCTTCCGCACCGATTTCCCGTCCGACCTTTACATGCTCGACGGTTTCGTCATGCCCTCCCTGCACGAAGCTTTCGGGCTTGCCCTGCTGGAGGCGATGTCGGCAGACCTGCCTGTCATCGCAACCGCGGCAGGCGGGGTGCTGGATATCCTTGACCCCTCCTCCCCATCACTTGTCCCACCCGGCGATGTCGCCGCCATGACGCAGGCCCTGCGCCATATGCATACACAGCAGGGGCCAGGACACTGGGACATGCAACGTTTCAACCCAGAACATCAGGCACGGCTGATCGAGGCGTTTTATAACCGCCTCCGGGCCGGAGCCTATGCCTGAGGCCGGGCATGATCCCCTACTGGCAAAAGGTCAGGTTGCGGCCGGGACCACCGGTTCGATCTCGGTAAAGCTGGGGGTGCCCCACGGAAACGTTTCCCGATCATAGCGATAGCCGCTCAGGCTGGCGGCGAAGTCGAGGGGCAGCCAGTACATGTAATGGGCCGTCACCCCATCGTGGTCAGCCTTCTGCTGTGCGGAAAAACGCCGCCTTGCGCAAGGCGGTGAATTCAGGAGGCACGATACCGGCCACCTGAAGGTCAAGCGTGTCGCCCGCCTCCCCATCATGGAGGATGGACCATTTCAGTTCGCCCTGCTCGTAACATTCCACGCGACTGACATGCTCGCCTTCGTGGACGTCGCATGCGATCAGCATCCCATGAAGCGACAGGGCCTGACGCATGACGGCAGGCGGATTGCCAAGATTGTTGTAGCGGCAGACGATCCATTGGTCCGGCAGTTGCGCCATCGTAAAGTCAAATTGTCCGTGGGCATCCACATTGCCTGTATCACGCATACCAAGCGCCGACAGCAGACCTGCCTTATCAACACCGCAAAACGAATAATAGGAAAAATTATATTCCACCTGACCATATCCCCTTTTCTTCAGGCGATATTGGTCGTGCAGCATGTCATAACAACAGCCATGCGAAAATAATTTTCCAATTACATTAACTATGATGATTTTTGGAAAGCAAGCTGTTGATAAACAAGAGCCAAAGCCTGATTACATCACCTTTCGGGCAATCGGCGGGGCGGCATTCCCTGATGTCCTTGCAGGCCGGGCTTTATCAACAGCCTTTATGATGCCACCTGGTTATCTGGCGCATCTGATCCAGCCCCCCTGCTGTTCATCCCATCCCCGCAGGGGGCTGTCCTGCGGGGCGAAGACGATCTATGTCCGCAGGCTTACGGGCACAGACAGGCCGGCATGATCGGGAATGTCCCAGACTTCGCGCAAAACCCTTACGACACGGAATCCCGCCCGGATATAATTGGGAAGCGCCCGGGGATGGTCGGCGGAACAGGTATTGACCCGCAATGCGGCGGGACGTTGCCCCCATGCCGTGCGGATGGCCGCATGCAGGAAGGACAGCCCAACCCCACGCCCGATCCATTGGGGCAGAAGCCCGAAATAGGCCAGGTTGATATCAGGGCATTGCCGTCCGTCGAGTTCGAAGAACCCGGCAACCTCCCCATGCTCACGCAGGATATAGACACCCACCGCCGGGTCATCCAGTACCCGCGCCAACTGGGTATCCGCCATCACACGCCGCAACCACCAGCAGTAATCCTGCCCGATGCGGTTATACAGATCGCGGTACAGCGATACGGCGGGATGAACCTCCCGCCGTATCTCATAACCATCAGGCAATGCAGGCACGGGACCGGGGGGCTGACGATCCATACACAGGAACGTCACATCCACCGCCACCCGCGTCATCGCATCCCCCACGTCGCGTTCTGTGATGCGATCAGTTATCGTCAAGGAAAGAGCGAAGCTTGCGGCTGCGGCTGGGGTGCTTGAGCTTGCGCAGGGCCTTGGCCTCGATCTGGCGGATACGTTCGCGGGTCACATTGAACTGCTGGCCCACCTCCTCCAGCGTATGGTCGGTGTTCATGCCGATGCCAAAACGCATGCGCAGGACACGTTCCTCTCGTGGGGTCAGGGAGGACAGCACCCGTGTCGTCGCTTCACGCAGGTTCGTCTGGATCGCCGCATCCAGCGGGATGACCGCCGTCTTATCCTCGATGAAGTCACCAAGGTGGCTGTCTTCCTCGTCCCCGATGGGGGTTTCAAGGGAGATGGGCTCCTTGGCGATCTTGAGCACCTTGCGCACTTTTTCAAGCGGCATGCCCAGCTTTTCCGCCAGCTCTTCCGGTGCAGGCTCGCGCCCGATTTCATGCAGCATCTGGCGTGATGTACGCACCAGCTTGTTGATCGTCTCGATCATATGGACCGGAATACGGATCGTGCGCGCCTGATCGGCGATGGAACGCGTGATCGCCTGACGGATCCACCAGGTCGCATAGGTGGAGAACTTGTAGCCACGGCGATATTCGAATTTATCCACCGCCTTCATCAGGCCGATATTACCTTCCTGAATCAGGTCAAGGAACTGCAACCCGCGATTGGTGTATTTCTTGGCAATCGAAATCACCAGACGCAGGTTCGCCTCGATCATTTCCTTCTTGGCCCGCGCGGAATCACGCTCGCCCCGCGACACGGTGGCATAGACGCGTCGGAATTCCCCGACAGGCAACCCCGTTTCCTGCGTCAGTTCCGCCACCTGCCCACGCAGGCGGATGACCGTTTCCATATGCTTGGCGACAAAGTTCTTCCACGCCTTGCCCGGCAGGGCCGAGACGACATCCACCCAGCCCGGGTCAAGTTCGCGCCCGCGATATTTCAGCAAGAAATCCTCGCGCGAGACCTTGGTGCTTTCGGCAAGACGCAGCATCCGCCCTTCCAGCCCGTTAAGGCGCTGGAAGATGGCTTTCAGATGCTCCACCAGCACCTCGATGCGGGTGTTATGCAGATGGACCTGCTGCACCTTGCCCACCAGTTCGCAGCGCAACTGCTCATACGCGGCCTCCGCCTCGGCAGAGATTTCACCGCCGGATGTCAACTTTTCAAGGCGCGTGGCCTGAAGTTCGTGCAGGCGGGCATACAGGGCCTCCACCTCCTCGAACTGTTCCAGGATCTCGGGCTTGAGCTTCTCTTCCAGCGCGGAAAGCGACAGGCCGGCCCCCTCGCCTTCGCCCTCGCCTTCCTCGGACTCCTCGTTATCGGTCGCGGAGTCGAAGCTGTCCTCGGACGCGGGCTCCTCGCCTTCTTCCGTTTCCTCGCCGGGGCCGGCATTGCCGGACTGCATCGCCTCAAGGTCAACGATGTCACGCAGCAGCATTTCCCCGGCCTTGAGCCGTTCATGCCACGAGATGATGGCGCGGAACGTCAGCGGGCTTTCGCACAGGCCGCCAATCATTTCATCGCGCCCGGCCTCGATCCGCTTGGCGATCGCGATCTCCCCCTCGCGGGAGAGGAGTTCGACCGACCCCATTTCGCGCAGGTACATGCGCACCGGGTCATCGGTCCGGCCAAGGTTTTCGCTATCGACGTTGCCTGCGGCCGGTTCTTCGCTGTCGCCCTCGGCAGGCTCCTCGCTCTTGGCTTCGGGCTCGGCCGCGGCGTCATCGGACTCGCTGTCGTTGTCTTCATTTTCGACAACCTGCATGCCCATCTCCGACAGGGCCGCCATGACGTCCTCGATCTGTTCGGACGACATCTGGTCCTGCGGCAGGACGGCATTCAGTTCGTCAAAGGTGATATAGCCCCGTTCCTTGCCACGCGCGATCAGCCTTTTGACGGCTCCGGACTGCGTATCCAGCAAGGTGGTGTCGTTGTCCTGATCACCCGAAGCTGCATCCGTTCCCGCGGCTGTCTTTGTCGCCATGCCCGATCAATCCCTACCCAGCAAATCTGTGGCCCGCCCGACCCGGGCGGAAACATCAAGGCTCCCCACATCGGGGGAACAGTGTCGCGTCCGCTGTTCCCGTTACACCGCGCATACGGCGAAAACAGGAATACGGCCATTATATCGCATACAGTTCTTTCGACAGGTGCAGGTGGTCGATTCACCCCCCGAAGTCAAGGGGCACGCCCTGATTTCCGCAAAAACACCGTCTCTTCATTGCGTATCGGGAATATCCCCGCCCCGCCGCAGCGACTCCAGCGTCAGCAGCCGGACACGCAGGCTTTCCCACTGTCGTTCATCAATCGGGCCTGTACTCATCCGCTCGGTATCAAGGCGGATATCGGCGGCGAAACGCTCCACATTCAAAAGCGCGTAAAAATGCCACCACTCCTGCCGTATATCCATCACCATCAGATCATCGCGTTCCTGCGCCGACAGTGGCAGGGGGTGCGATGACAGCACGCGTTCGCGCATGTCCGACAGGTTCGCCTCCCCTATGCGCGCACCTAACGCCTCCAGCAGCGCGGACGCATCGGCATTGCCATCCCCATCCGCCAGCATGTCGAGCATAACGGCCCGTAACGCCGACAGTTCAGGTGGCATGTCCAGGCGACAATATGCGTCCTGCACCTCCTCCAGCACCTCGGGATGACGCAGCAGAATGGCGGTCAGGATACGCATGCGCTCCATCGCCACCGATTGCGCATCAAGGTCCGGCGCCACCGGCAACACCCCCGCCAGCGATCGCGCCGCAGGCGCCGCGCCCTGCCCGCGCCCGCCACGGCCCGACATGGCGGGACGACGGCGGAAGGTGGCGAAAAAACGGTCCAGCAGGGTGGAGCGGTATTCCGAGGCCAGGGACTTGTCCGGGATCAGGCCCGCAGCCTCCACCAGGCGCTGGCGCAGGGCCGCGCGCTGCTCCGGGCCGGGATCGCGCGTGCCCTCGCTCAGCAATCCGAACAGGACTTCGCTCAGCGGTCGCGCGCCTTCCACCAGCGCGGCCATCGCCGCCGTGCCGCGCTGACGCAACAGGCTGTCGGGGTCTTCCCCCTCCGGCAGGGTGCAAAAGCGCAGGGTCCGTTCGACATTGAGCAGTGGCAGCGCCGTTTCCGCCGCCTTCACCGCTGCGCGCTGCCCTGCGGCATCGCCATCGAAACACAGCACCGGCGCGGACGACACCTGCCACAGCGCCTCCATCTGCTCCGACGTCAGCGCCGTGCCCAGGGGGGCAACCGCACCGGCAAAGCCCGCCTGATGCAGGGCGATGACATCCATATACCCCTCCACCACCAGCAGTTCGGGGGCCGGGGCCACATGCCCCCCGCCACGGGGCGCCCGCACCGCGGCACGGGCGCGGTCAAGGCCGAACAGGACGCGACGCTTGGAAAAAATCGCGGTTTCCGGGCCGTTGAGGTATTTGGGCTGCCCATCGCCAAGGATACGCCCGCCAAAGGACACCAGCCGCCCGCGCCGGTCATGGATGGGAAACGTCACGCGGTTGAAGAACAGCTCGCCTTTCGGCTGCCCATGTTCATCCACGCGCATCAGGCCTGCCTGCGCCAGCAGGGGCGCCGTGATGTCCTGCGCCGCAAGCTCCGCCACCAGCCCCCCGCGCCCGTCACCGGACCAGCCCAGGCCAAACGCCGCAATCGTCTCGTCCGTCAGGCCACGACCACGCAGATAGGCCAGCCCCTCGCGTCCCTCGTTCCGGTGCAGGCGCAACCGCCAGGCCTGCTGCACCGCCTCCAGCACGTCACCCAGCGTGCGCGCCTCGCGCTGGGCCTCGCGCTGGGTGCGATCCATGCGCGGCATCTCCAGCCCGGCCGCGGTGGCAAGTTCCTCCACCGCCTCAGGGAAGGAACGGCCCTCGCTTTGCATGACAAAGGAGATCACATCGCCATGCACCCCACAGCCGAAGCAGTGGAAATGATCGTCATAGACATAGAATGATGGCGTCTTTTCCCCGTGGAAGGGGCAGCATGCCTTCCAGTTCCGGCCCGAACGCACGAGCTTCGTGCGCCGCCCGATCACCGATGTGATCGGGGTGCGCGCACGCAGTTCATCAAGGAACGCGGGGTCGAACGCCATGGATGGCTATGCCTTCAGCGTGCGGACAGCACGGACTTGACCACCGAACTTGCGATCGCGGCATCAAGCGCACTGCCGAACTGCGTCTTCAGCGCCGCCATGACACGGCCCATATCCTTCATGGAGGTCGCATCCGTGCGTTCGATCGCCTCACGCGCGGCCGCCTCGATCGTCGCTTCGTCAAGGTCGGCGGGCAGATAGGTACGGATCAGCGCGATTTCCGCCTCTTCCTTTTCCGCAAGCTCGGGGCGACCGCCCTGCAGGTACATCGCCGCGGATTCCGTGCGTGACTTGACCATGCCCCGCAATGCGCCGATCACGGCATCATCGCTTACCTGGTCTTCGCCTTTCGCACGCCCGGCGATATCGAGGTCTTTCAGCTTTGCCGTAATCATGCGGATCGTGCCGACACGTTCGCTCTGCCCTGCCTTCATGGCGGTCTTGAGGTCTTCGGTGAAACGTGCGCGCAAGGACATTGTTCAAACTCCTGTTGATGATGGGGGACACGGGAACAGCCGCCCCTTGCGGGAATGTTTTTCCCACTCCCTTCGGAACGAAATGGGGCGGAATTTTCTTCCCATCCCCTTCGTCCGCTGATAGGGAATAGACCCGGAAGGGACAATCATCCAGATGCCGATGCCAATAGAAGATATCATAAAACGCCTTGGTGGCCCCGAACAGGCTGCGCGCCTGACGGGCGTCAGCACCGAGGCCGTGCGCAAATGGCGACAGGCCCGCGCCATCCCGCCAAAGCACTGGACCGTTGTGCTGCGTGAAACCGGGCTGTCCCTGTCCGACCTGCAACCCGCCACAGAATCCGACAGACCGGAGCCCCCCATGACCGCGCCCTCCCCGACCATCCCGGCCGAGCGCCCCCCCGCCGCGACCGCCGCCCTGATCCTGGCCGATGGCACCGTCCTGTGGGGACGCGGCTTTGGCGCGCATGGCGAAGCCGCGTCCGCAATCGGGGAAATCTGCTTCTCCACCGGCATGACGGGCTATCAGGAAACCCTGACGGACCCGTCCTTTGCGGGGCAGGTCATCACCTTCACCTTCCCCCATATCGGCAATGTCGGCACCACGCCCGAAGATGACGAGGCCGCACGCATCGCCGCGCGCGCCCTGGTGGTCAAGGAAGACCTGACCGCGCCTGCGAACTGGCGTTCGGCGGAATCGCTTGATGCCTGGCTGAAGGCACGCGCCATCCCGGGCATCTGCGGCATCGACACCCGCGCGATCACACGCCGCATCCGTGATGACGGCCCGCAAACGGCCATCGTCGCCTATCCCGCCGACGGCAACATCGACATTGCCGCCCTGCAGGCGCAGGCCCGCGCATGGCCGGGGCTGGAGGGCATGGACCTGGCCCGCGAAGTCACCTGCACGCAGGCCTATGCCTGGGACGAAGGTGTGTGGCAGTGGCCGCACGGCACCACGCCCCTGCCCGCAAAGCGCCGCCGCGTCGTCGCCGTCGATTACGGGGCAAAGCGCAACATCCTGCGCTGCCTGTCCTCTGCCGGGTGCGAGGTCATCGTCGTGCCCGCCACCGCCACGGCCGACGACATCCTGTCGCACGACCCGGCGGGCGTGTTCCTGTCCAATGGCCCGGGCGACCCGGCGGCCACCGCGTCCTATGCCGTCCCGGCAATCCGCGGCGTGCTTGACGCGGGCAAGCCGGTGTTCGGCATCTGCCTTGGTCATCAGCTGCTTGCCCTGACGCTGGGGGCAAAGACCTATAAGCTGGAGCGTGGGCATCGCGGCGCAAACCAGCCCGTCAAGGACCTCGCGACGGGCAAGGTGGAAATCACCAGCCAGAACCACGGTTTCGCGGTCGATGACAAATCCCTGCCCGCGGGCGTGCGCGCAACGCATATCAGCCTGTTCGATGGATCGAACGAAGGTATCGCCTCCGACCGCCATCCCGCGTTTTCGGTGCAGTACCATCCCGAATCCAGCCCTGGCCCATCGGACAGCCGTTACCTGTTCGACCGTTTCGTCGCCCTGATCGACTCCCTTTCCCACACCGCCTGAAAGCCGTATCGACATGCCCAAACGGACAGATATCAGCTCCATCCTGATTATCGGCGCAGGCCCGATCGTGATCGGCCAGGCGTGCGAATTCGACTATTCCGGCGCGCAGGCCTGCAAGGCGCTGAAGGAAGAGGGTTATCGCGTCATCCTCGTCAATTCCAACCCGGCGACGATCATGACCGATCCGGGCCTTGCGGATGCGACCTATATCGAACCGATCACCCCGGAATTCGTCGAACGCATCATCGCGCGTGAAAAGCCCGACGCCATCTTGCCGACCATGGGCGGGCAGACCGCGCTGAACACTGCCATGGCGCTCGACAAGTCAGGCTTCCTCAAGACGCATAATGTCGAGCTGATCGGCGCGAATGCCGAGGTGATCGACCGTGCCGAGGACCGGCAGAAATTCCGCGAGGCCATGGACGCCATCGGCATCGAAAGCCCACGCAGCGTCATCGCCCATACCCTGGCCGAAGCGCGTGAAGCCCTGAAGCAGGTGGGCCTGCCGTCGGTCATCCGCCCGTCCTTTACCATGGGCGGTTCGGGCGGGGGCATCGCCTATAACCGCGAGGAATTCGACCGCATCGTCACCTCCGGCCTTGATGCGTCCCCCACGACCGAGGTGCTGATCGAGGAATCCGTCCTCGGCTGGAAAGAATACGAGATGGAGGTCGTGCGCGACACGGCCGACAACTGCATCATCATCTGCTCCATCGAAAATATCGACCCGATGGGCGTGCATACGGGCGATTCCATCACCGTGGCCCCGGCGCTGACGCTGACGGACAAGGAATATCAGCGCATGCGCGACGCCTCGCTGGCGTGCCTGCGCAAGATCGGGGTGGAAACCGGCGGGTCGAACGTGCAGTTCGGCATCAATCCCGCCGATGGCCGCATGGTCGTGATCGAGATGAACCCCCGCGTCTCGCGCTCTTCCGCGCTGGCGTCCAAGGCAACGGGCTTCCCCATCGCCAAGATCGCGGCGAAGCTTGCGGTGGGCTATACGCTCGACGAACTTGCCAACGATATCACCGGCGGCAGCACCCCGGCCTCGTTCGAGCCGACGATTGATTACGTCGTCGTCAAGATCCCCCGTTTCACGTTCGAAAAATTCCCCGGCACCCCGGCCCTGCTGTCCACAAGCATGAAGTCCGTGGGCGAGGCGATGGCCATTGGCCGCTCCTTCCCCGAAGCGATGCAAAAGGGCCTGCGTTCGATGGAAATCGGGCTTGCCGGCCTCGACCCCGTGGACGCGCCGGGCGATGGCGGGCCGGACGCCTTCCGCGCCGCCCTGTCGCAGCCGCGCCCCGAACGCATCCTGATGGCGGCGCAGGCCCTGCGCGCGGGCCTGAGTGTCGAAGACATCCACGATGCCTGCAAGTTCGAACCATGGTTCCTGCGTGAACTGCAAAAAATCATCGCAGCCGAACATGCCATCGTGCGTGATGGCCTGCCGCGTGACGCAGACCGGATGCGTGCGCTTAAAAGCCTTGGTTTCTCTGACGTGCAGCTCGGTCGGCTGTCGGGCACGTCGGCGGCAGAAATCCTCGAACTGCGCACGCGCCTGGGCGTAAATCCGGTTTACAAGCGGATCGACACCTGCGCGGGCGAGTTCGCGTCCCCCACGCCGTATATGTATTCCACATACGAAGGGGGCTTTGGCACGCCTGAATGCGAAAGCGACCCGACCGACCGCCGCAAGATCGTCATCCTTGGCGGTGGCCCCAACCGCATCGGACAGGGGATCGAATTCGATTATTGCTGTGTGCATGCGGCCTATGCCCTGCGCGAAGCAGGGTTCGAGACCATCATGGTCAACTGTAACCCCGAAACCGTATCCACCGATTACGACACGTCCGACCGGCTGTATTTCGAACCCCTGACGGCCGAGGACGTGATTGCCCTGATCCGTCGCGAACAGGAAAATGGCACGGTCCTGGGCTGCATCGTGCAATATGGTGGCCAGACGCCGCTGAAGCTGTCGCATGCGCTGGAGATGGCGGGCATCGCGCTGCTTGGCACGCCTGCTGATGCGATCGACAGGGCGGAGGACCGCGAACGTTTCCAGGCGATGCTGCACAAGGTTGGCCTGCGCCAGCCCGAAAACGGCATCGCGCGCTCCCCGACCGAGGCCGAGGACGTGGCTGACCGGATCGGGTACCCCGTCGTGGTACGCCCCTCCTACGTGCTTGGCGGACGGGCGATGGAAATCGTGCATGACCGCGCCAGCCTGCAACGCTACATGCGCGTCGCCCTCCAGCTTGCGGGGCATGACGTGGCGTCCGGGCCGGTCCTGATCGACCGTTACCTCAATGACGCGATCGAGGCCGATGTGGACTGCATCGCCGATGGCACCGATGTCTATGTCGCCGGTGTGATGGAACATATCGAGGAAGCAGGCATCCATTCGGGTGACAGTGCGTGTTCGCTGCCGCCCTATACCCTGTCGCCCGCCATCGTCACCGAACTGAAGGCACAGACGGAGGCCATGGCACGCGAACTGGGCATTGTCGGGCTGATGAACGTGCAGTACGCGATCAAGGGCCACGACATCTTCGTGCTGGAGGTCAATCCCCGCGCGTCGCGCACCGTGCCATTCGTCGCCAAGGCCACGGGCGTGCCCGTCGCCAAGATCGGCGCGCGCGTCATGGCGGGTGCCCGCCTGTCGGAATTCCGCCTTGATGACCAGGCGGTGGCCCCGCATGTCGCGGTGAAGGAAGCGGTGTTCCCGTTCAACCGTTTCCCTGATGTCGATACGATCCTCGGGCCGGAAATGCGCTCCACCGGGGAGGTCATGGGCCTTGATGCCTCCTTCGAGCGTGCGTTCGCCAAGTCGCAGCTTGCCGCCGGTGTGCGCCTGCCCCTGTCGGGGGAAGTGTTCGTGTCGGTGCGCGACAGTGACAAGGCCGCCGTCAAATCGCTGGGCCGTCGCCTGGCGGATATGGGGTTCAATGTGGTCGCGACACGCGGCACCGCCCAATGCCTGCGCGAAGCCGGGGTGGAGGTGCGCGTGATCAACAAGGTGCTGGAGGGACGTCCCAACTGCGTCGATGCGATCCGTTCGGGCGAAATCCAGATGGTCATCAACACCGCACAGGGCGCGCAGGCGGTGGCCGACAGCTTTGACATCCGCCGTTCCGCCCTGACGCATGGCATCCCGCATTACACCACCATCGCGGGCGCACGGGCCGCAACCTATGCGATTGCCGCGATGCGTGATGGAGTTCTTGAAGTCGCGCCACTTCAATCCTATTTTAAAGGATCGTACTGAACGCCATGCATGCCCCTGCCATCCCGTCGGCCCACGGCCGTGCGGGTGGCGGGGGTCGTTTCATGCGGGCGTCCGCCATGACCACACCATCCGTCAGCCTCTAACGCTGACATTCACCCCCGGGGATACACCTTGCAGAAATTTCCGATGACAGGCCCAGGCCTGCAACGGCTCGAAGATGAACTTCGCAAGCTCAAGAGTGAAGAACGCCCGGCCATCATACGGGCCATCGCCGAGGCACGCAGCCACGGCGACCTGTCGGAAAATGCCGAATACCACGCGGCACGCGAACGCCAGTCCTTTACCGAAGGCCGTATCCTCGAACTTGAGGAAATCGTCTCCTCGGCAGAGGTGATCGACCCTGCATCCCTGTCCGGCGACCAGGTGAAATTCGGCGCGCGCGTTCACCTTGTGGACGAGGAAACCGACAAGGAAGCGACGTACCAGATCGTTGGCGTGTATGAAGCCGACATCAAGCAGGGGCTGCTTTCGGTTTCCTCACCGCTGGCCAAGTCACTGATCGGCAAGAGCGTGGGCGACACCGTGTCCGTTCCCGCCCCCGGCGGCGACCGCACTTATGAAATACTGGCCGTCACGTACGGCTGAGGCGAAAAACGTGATCACATTCGACGATATCCGCGCCGCCGCACGGCGGATCGAGGGACGCGTCCTGCGCACCCCGACCCTTCCGTCGCAGGCGCTTTCGCGGGCGACGGGCGCGGAGATCGTGCTCAAACTCGACAACCTGCAGGCCGTGGGCTCCTTCAAGGAACGCGGCGCGGCCAACAAGCTCGCACTCCTTGACGAGAGCGAGCGCAGGCGTGGCGTGATCACGGTATCCGCCGGAAACCATGCACAGGGCGTGGCGCGACACGCATCCCTGCTGGGGATCGACGCGGTGATCGTCATGCCGCGCTTCACCCCGGTGGCCAAGGTCACGCGCACCGCCGCGTGGGGCGCGCGCGTTGTCCTGCATGGCGACAATTTCGCCGAAGCAACAGCACACGCCAATGAACTGTGCGAACGTGAAGGCCGGGTGTTCGTCCATCCCTATGACGACCCGGAGGTCATGGCCGGACAGGGCACCTTTGCGCTGGAACTTCTTGAAGATGCCGGCGAACTTGAAAGCTTCGTGTGCCCTATCGGCGGTGGCGGGCTGCTGTCGGGCTGTGCGGTCACGGCGTGCGCACTGCGTCCGGGTATGGACATCATCGGCGTGCAGGTGGAAAATTATTCCTCGCTCTCCGGCTTTCCCGGCGATGAGGTGCTTCCCCCCGGTGGCCCGACCATTGCCGAGGGGATAGCGGTGCTCAAGGTCGGGCGGCAACCGCTGGAGGTGTTGCGCGAACACGTTTCCACCGTGTTGACGGTCCGGGAAAGCGCAATTGAAACCGCGATCACCCTGATGGCCGAAGGCGCCAAGCAGGTAAGCGAGGGCGCGGGCGCCACCGCGCTGGCCGCCGTGCTGACCTATCCCGAACTGTTCCGGGGCAAGCGGGTCGCGCTGCCGATCACGGGTGGCAATATCGACAGCCGCATCCTTGCCAACACATTGCTGCGCTCTCTCCTGCGCGATGGGCGGCTTTTGTGCCTGAAAATGGAGATTCCCGACCGTCCGGGCGTGCTGGCCGATATTTCGCGCAGGATTGGTGATGCGGGCGGCAACATCATCGAGGTCTCGCACCAGCGCCTGTTCACGACGCCAAGCGTGCAGGCAGCCGAACTGGAGGTCATGATCGAGGCCCGCGACCCCGAACATTCCCGCGCGCTGGAAGCCGAATTATCAAAAACCTATATCGTGCGCCGCGCCTGAACGATTGCGAACAGACCAAGGTTTTTTTGAATGCCGCCCCGCCACCTTGGCAAGGGCGGCATTTTTTTTGAAACAGCAGGACCTTGCCCCCCACAGGAACGCCCCCCATACGAGGTCGTTTAAAAAGTCAGGATCAATGACATCCTGAAATTATAAAGGTTTTTTGTAAGTTTTTCGTAAAAGCTTCAGAAGACGCCGCCTTTTTGAAAAAAGGCGGCACCCAAAAACTTTTCTTTTTTAGCAATGAGTTGTTTTCAAACAATCTCTCAGGCCAATAAAAATGTCGGTGCAGCTTTGAGACTGTTTGAAAAGGTAAGTCCGATAAAATATTGAAATCATAAAAGTTTTTGGTGAAGCTTTTTTCCAAAAAGCTTCGAAAGACATTACCTTTTTCGATTGAGAGGCAACACCAGAAATCTTTTTCTATTATTTATCAACGGGGTCTTTCAAACGGTTTGCAGAGACTTTTTGACAGCCGCCCAATGCGCCAGCCCCCTCCTGTCATGTCGGGACAGGTTATGTTGGAACAGGGGCCGGGCATCGTTTCTTATTTCGTACCGAACAGGCGATCCCCTGCATCCCCCAGGCCCGGCCGGATATAGCCATGATCGTCAAGTTCGCGGTCGATTGCGCATGTGACGATCCGCACATCGGGATGTGCCGCGCGCAGGCAGGCGATACCCTGTGGTGCGGCAAGCAGGCAGACAAACACGATCGTATCCGCCCCCGCCTGTTTCAGGCGCGCAATGGCGGCGGCGGCACTATGGCCCGTCGCCAGCATCGGGTCGACCACGATGCAGACACGCCGCCCGATATCATCAGGCAGCTTGAGGTAATATTCCACCGGCTCCAGCGTATCGGGATCGCGGAACAGGCCGATATGACCGATACGCGCCGATGGCACGAGGTCGAGCATCCCATCCAGTATCCCGTTCCCCGCCCGCAGGATGGAGACAAGACAGAGTTTCTTGCCCGCAAGGCGGGGTGCCTGCATGCGCTCCAGCGGGGTTTCGATTTCCACGTCCTCCAGCGGCAGGTCGCGCATCGCCTCATACCCCAGCAGGACGCTGAGTTCGCGCGCCAGGGTGCGGAACTCCCCCGTCGAAGTCCGTACGTCACGCATCAGCGTCAGTTTGTGCTGCGCCAGCGGGTGCGTGACGATTACGATTCCGGGATCATGTGCGAAATCCGTCATGCCCCCACCCCACCATCACGCGCAACGAATTGCAGTACGATGCCGTTCATGCAGTAACGCAGCCCGGTGGGCGGCGGCCCGTCGGGAAAGACATGGCCCAGATGGCCATTGCACCGCGAGCAATGAACCTCTGTCCGGGTCATGCCATGGCTGGTGTCGGTGGTCGTTGCAACCGCGCCGGGCAATGACTGCATAAAGGAGGGCCAGCCGCTGCCGCTGTCATACTTGGCCGTTGAGGAAAAAAGCGGCGCACCACATCCCGCACAGCGATATTCACCGGGACGTTTTTCATCGTTCAGCGGGCTGGAACCCGGCCGTTCGGTCCCGTGTTCACGCAGGACACGCACCTGTTCCGGGGTCAGGCCACCACAGCCTCCCGGGCTGCGCTGTGTCTGGTCCATCGTCATTTTCCTTTCATAATGCCATCGGCAGGCATTCCGCACGGAAGTCATTTAGGGCATTATGGGCGACAAAATAAGGGAGAGGAACAACCCATGCCCACCCATGCACCCACCCACAGCCCCCGCCGTCCCGTCATGCTGGCGATCCTCGACGGTTTCGGCTGGCGCGATGATACGGCAGACAACGCCGTCGCCGCAGCCGACACCCCGACCTTCGACCGGCTGTGGGGCCACGACCCGCACGCGTTCCTGCGCACATGTGGGGAGGATGTCGGCCTGCCGGAAGGACAGATGGGCAATTCTGAGGTCGGGCACCTCAATATCGGTGCGGGCCGCGTCGTTATGCAGGAACTGCCACGCATCAGCGCCGCCCTGCGCGATGGCAGCGCGGCACAGGCACCGGTCATGCGCGATTTCCTTGCCGCGCTGAAGAAAAGCGGTGGCACCTGCCACCTGATGGGCCTGGTGTCCAACGGGGGAGTGCATTCGCATCAGGATCACGCCATCGCACTGGCGAAGATCATCTGTGCGGAAGGGATTCCCGTCGCACTGCATATCTTCAGCGACGGGCGCGACACCGCCCCGCATTCGGGCCGCGATTATGTGGCGTACCTGTTGCGCAACCTGCCGCCCCTTGCGCATGTCGCCAGCATTTCGGGCCGGTATTACGCCATGGACCGTGACCGGCGGTGGGACCGCGTGCAAAAGGTCTATGACGTCATCACCGCAGCCCACGGACCGCACGCCGCCAGCGCCGATGCGGTGTTGGAAGCGTCCTATGCCAAAGGTACCACGGACGAGTTCATCGAGCCCACCGTCATTGGCGATTATCAGGGCATGAAGGATGGCGACGGGATCGTATCATTCAACTTCCGCGCCGATCGCATCCGTCAGTTGCTCGACGCGCTGCTTGAACAGGGGTTTGAGGGGTTCCACCGCAAACGCGTCATCCACTTCGCCGCCGTCCTTGGCATGACGCATTATTCCGACCGGCTGGCGCAGCTGATTTCCATCCTGTTCCCCCCCCAGGAACTGCGCGACCTGCTGGGCGATGTGGTGTCGGCCGCAGGGCGCAGGCAGCTTCGCATGGCAGAGACGGAAAAATATCCCCACGTCACCTATTTCCTCAATGGCGGGCGCGAGGCGGAACTGCCTGGCGAAGACCGGATCATGGTTCCCTCCCCCAAGGTCGCGACCTATGACCTGCAACCCGAAATGTCGGCCCCCGAACTGACACAACGCGCGGTGGAGGCGATCGACAGCGGCGAATACGACCTGATCGTCCTGAATTTCGCCAATCCCGACATGGTGGGCCATACCGGTGTGCTGGCTGCCGCCATCAAGGCGGTGGAGGCCGTGGACACCGGCCTTGGCCGCATCGTAGCGGCCATCGACCGCGCGGGTGGTGCGCTGCTGGTCACGGCGGACCACGGTAACGCCGAAACCATGTTCGACCCGGAAACACAGGGGCCACACACGGCCCATACCCTCAACGTCGTACCGGTGGTGCTGCATGGGGTGGCGGGCGCGCATGTGCATGACGGTCGGCTGGCGGACCTTGCGCCCACGCTGCTTGAACTGATGGGCCTGACGCAGCCGGCGGCGATGACGGGACGATCCCTGATGGATGGGCCCACGCCATCCTGACGGGTCCGCTTTACGCCATCACGCTGCGTCGCGGCGCCTGCATGGGGGTAATGTGGCTTGCCATCGCGCAGGCCACCATGCCTGCCTCCATCGCGGCCCCGTTGGCATCCCATACGCCCCATACGCCATCCCGGTCCCATGCGGGCGCCAGTGCGGCACCCCAGGGGCATGAGACCCAGACCATCCGTCGCCAGATCGAGAATGCCCGCGCGGAACGCGCGGCGCTGCTGGCACGTGAAAAACAGCAGGGCGCGGAAATGCAGGCCCGCGTGAAGGCCCAGCACGACGCCGAGGCACAGGCCCAGCGTGACGCCGCGCGTGCCACCGAACTGTCTGCCGCCACCGTGGACGCCACGGCGCGCCTGCAACGTACGGAGCAGGATACGGCCGACCTCGACAGCAGGATCGCCGCCCTGCACACCGAACAGGACACCCTGCGCCACGCCCTGGCGCAGGAGGTCGCGGCAATGACGCCCCTGCTGCCGGTGGTCGAACGCCTTTCCCTCTATCCCGCCGACACGCTGCTGGCGGTGCCGCTGCCTGCTGATCGCGCGGTAACGGGGCTGCTGGTCATGCGTGGGTTGATGACACGCATTGCCCAACAGGCACAACAGATCCATGACCGTCGCGCCCGCCTGACGCAGCTTGATACCGAACTGGCGCAGCAGAAGGGGCGCATGGCGCAGTTGCTGGCACAGCAAGAAAGCCAGCGCGACAGTGTCAACCGCTCCGCCCATGCGGCATTGGAGGCGCAAAAGCAGTCCAATGCCGCCGTACGCAACGCAACCCAGCAGGTGGAGGATGCCGCCCGCCGGGCATCGAGCGTACAGGACGCCATCAGCCGCATCGAAGAGGTGGAACGTACGGCGCAGGCCAACCTTGAACGTGCGGCACAAGAAGCCGAGCGCGCCCACCGCACGCAGGAAGCCGAGGCCACACGCGCCCGTGCCCGCGCGCTTGCCGCCGGTCCCGGCCCGGGCGTCAACACGACACGTCCCGGGGGCGCGGGGGCGCCCGTGCCCGGCAACATCGTCACAGGTTGGGGCCAATCCACCGAAAGTGGCCCGGCCAGCGGCGTGACCTATGCCCCGCCATCGCGTGCGACGGTGCGCGCACCATGCAGCGGGCGAATCGATTTCGCAGGCCCCTTCCGCTCCTACGGACAGATGATGATCCTCAACTGCGGACAGCATTACCGCTTTGTCCTTGCCGGAATCGGGGACATGGCCGTCGCCCCCGGCCAACAGATCGTCAAGGGCGCACCGGTGGGACAGATGCCCGCATGGTCGGGCACGCAGGCGCGCCCCACCCTGTTTGTACAGTTGCGGCGCGGCGGCAGCACCGTTAACCCCGCGCCCTATCTGTAGAATTGGTTTACACGGTTTCCGTGTGCGCCAAGTTCGGTATAAGATGTGCGACCGACGACGGACGATGATCGCTCCCCCCTGTATGGGGCAGATCACCATATGCAGGCCAGAAGCCGATGCGCGGATGGCCATTCAGGAGACGACGACGCATGAAGTTCCGTAATGGCCTGCTGCTTGGTTGCGCCTTTCTTGCTGGCATCGCGGCAGGTCCACAGATCGCCTTTCATTCGGGCGGGCGGTGGCTTGACCTGACATCCATCGCCCATGCGGACAGCCCGTCACCCAAGGATAATTCCCCGCACGAAATCGAACAGCTTATGTTCCTGTTCGGCTATGTGCTGGAAAAAGTGAAGGCAAACTACGTCGAACCCGTCTCCACGCGCGACCTGATCACCAATGCGCTCAATGGCATGCTCAGCGGGCTGGACCCGCACAGTTCCTACATGACGGAAAAACAGTTTTCCGACCTGCAGGTCCAGACAAAGGGCACGTTCGGTGGCCTCGGGCTGGAGGTGCAGGGCGAAGACGGGCATGTGCGCGTCGTCTCCCCCGTGGACAACACGCCCGCGGCCCGGGCAGGTATCCGGCCGGGTGACTTCATCGTCGCCATCGACGGCAAGAACATCGACGGGCAGCCGCTCGATCAGGTCGTCACCCGCATGCGTGGCAAACCCGATACGCGCATTACCCTGACGCTGATCCGTGAAAAGACGCCCAAACCGATCATCGTGACCCTGACGCGCGCGATCATACCGCTGCAGGTCATCAAGTCGGCGCTGTATGAATCCACCGGCTATATCCGCATTGCCCAGTTCAATGAGGAAACGCAGCGCGGATTGGTGGATGCCTACAAAAAGCTGCAGGCCCAGACACATGGCAAGCTTAATGGCCTGATCATCGACCTGCGTTCCGACCCTGGCGGGCTGCTGACGCAGGCCATCGACGTTGGCGGCGATTTCATCAAGAATGGCGAAATCGTCTCCACCCGTGCGCGCCACCCGCAGGACAGCCAGCGCTGGGATGCCCATAACGTGGACATCACCAACGGACTGCCGATCGTGGTTCTGATCAATGGTGGCTCTGCTTCCGCCAGTGAAATCGTCGCCGGTGCGCTGCAGGACCATCACCGCGCCGTGCTGGTGGGGGAAAAGACGTTCGGCAAGGGATCAGTGCAAACCATCCTGCCGATCCCCGGTGAAGGGGCGATCCGCCTGACCACCGCGCGCTATTACACGCCGTCCGGCCGCTCCATCCAGGGGTTGGGCATCATGCCCGATATCGTGGTCAAGGAAAGCCGCGACGATGACAGCTACAGCATCCGCGAGGCGGACCTGGCGCATATCATCAAGAACAGCGGTGGCAACACGGCGCAGGCCCCGACCCGCACCGACCTGCCCGCCATCGCCAAGACCCTGCCGCATGAACCACCCGCCGGGTGGCCCGATTACGATCCGACCAAGCCGACGACCGACTTTCAGTTGCAAGAGGGCCTGAAGGTCGTTCATGCGATGGCTGGCCTGCCGGTTACACCCGATACCACCAAGGCCAATGCGGCAGCACCCACCACGGTCAACACCCCGACGACACAGGCCAAACCCGGCGCCAAAGCGGCACCTGCGGAACAGCAGGCACCGGTCACGCCTGCGGCCCCCGCCACGGCCCCAACCACGCCAGCAGCACCCACGCCAGCAGCACCGGCAACGCCCTCCGCCCCTGTTGCACCGGCCACGCCGCCTGCCACACCTTCCGTGCCCGCACATCCATGAGCATCAATAAATCCGACCTGCCCTATCGTCCCAATGTGGGGGCCATGCTGTTCAACGCACGGGGCGAAGTGCTGATGGCGCGTCGCACCGACATGCCCGGCGCAGGTGGTCCCGTTACAGAGGGTGTATGGCAATGTCCGCAGGGGGGCATTGATGACGGTGAAACCCCACGACAGGCGGTGATGCGCGAACTGATGGAAGAAATCGGTACCGATCACGCCACCATTATTGGCGAATATCCGCAGTGGATCAGCTATGACCTGCCCGATCACCTGATTGGCAAGGCACTTGGCGGTCGATTCCGGGGACAGACACAGAAATGGTTTGCCCTGCGCTTTGCAGGACACGATGGCGATATACGCCTCGACACGCATCTGCCGGCCGAATTCGACATGTGGCAATGGGTGCCTGCTTGCGACATGTCACGGCTTAATGTCGGTTTCAAACGGTCGGTCTATGATCAGGTCATGCAGGAATTCAGCCGTTTCGCCAAACCGGCTGGGGCATAGGTCCTGTGGAACAGACCTGCGGGAAAACCATATAAGCTTTCAGGCAGTTTTTTAAAAACTGCCTGTCTTTGGCGCTGTTTTTGCAAACATCCCTTAGAGATTGTTTGAAAACAACGCATTGATAAAAAATAAGGACAGTTTTTGGGTGCCGCCTTTTTTCAAAAAGGCGGCGTCTTCTGAAGCTTTTTAGAAAAAGCTTCATCAAAAACCTTTATAATTTCAGGGTGTTATAAAGCCTGACTTTTCAAACACCCCTTACAACTGGCGAAGTGCGGGCATGACCTGAGTGCGCAGCAGCGGGGCCAACAGTGGCTCGGCCTTGGGATCATGAAGGTCAATCCAGCGAATTTCCGCAATTTCCGCCTGCGCCTGTGGAATGCCTGACAGGTCCGCCAGCCAGATATCGGCATGCACCGTCCGCCCGGCCTCATGCGCGGCAGGGGCCGTATACCACCCCAGTGGCCGCGCACTACCCGGGTGCAGGGCACAACCCAGTTCCTCCATCACTTCACGTTGCAAGGCGGCAAGACCATCTTCCCCGGGTTCGGGCTTTCCCCCCGGCAGCATGAACAGTCCCGTCCCCACCTTACGCACGCACAACAGGGCGCCATCACGGACGATCGCGGCACAGGCAACGCGGATGTCCCCATCCGCCGCCATTACTTGTCCCCTCCCTTGAGCGGCGACATCAGGAAGCAGAACGGCACCACCAGAAGCGATCCGATCCCAAGGATCATGAACACCTCGTTATAGGCAAGGATCGCGATCTGTTTGGAAAACTGCTGGTACAGCTTTCCCATGGCCACGGAATTGACGACAGGTTCGGCAAAGCCCCGCGCCACCGCCGCGATACGCGCCTGTGACAGATATTCGTTAAAGGGCTGATGGAACGGCGTCATCCAGTGGACCATATTGCTCTGATGTGCCTGGCGCAGTTCCGTCACCATCGCTGTCGCCCCGGAGATACTGAGCGATCCCAGCACATTGCGCGCCATGCTGAACAACGCGGAACCATCGGCATTAAGTTCACGCGGCAAGGTGGCATAGGTGATGGTCGAAATCGGCACGAACAGGAAAGCCATAGTGGCCGTCTGGCTCATACGGAATAAGACGAGATGGCGGAAATCCAGTGCCGGGACCAGCCGCGCCGACCACAACATCGACATGCCCATCAGGAAAAAGCCAAAGGCGATGATGTAACGCAGTTGCACCTTTTTCATCGCCATGCCGACAAGCGGGATCAGGATGATGACGGCCACACCGCCGGGCGACAGGATCAGGCCCGACAGGGTCGCGGTATAGCCCATGACCTGCTGCGCAAACTGCGGCACGATAATGGCAGAGGAATAGAGCAACGCCCCCACCGCCCCCATCAGCGCAGTGCCGACCGCGAAATTCCTGTCCTTGAACACCCTTAAATCCACGGCCGGTTTCTTGGTATGCAACAGCCAGGCAATGGCCCCGCCGATACCCAGCACCGCCAGGATCGCCATGATGACAATGATGCGCGACCCGAACCAGTCTTCGTCCTCGCCACGATCGACCGCGACCTCCAGACAGCCGAACCCGATGGTGATCAGGCCGATCCCGATGAAATCCAGCGGGGCCGGCTGCTTGCGCGCCCATGGCGGGTCCTCGATCATAAACGACACCGCAACCGTCGCCAGTGCGCCGACGGGCACATTGATGAAGAACACCCACCGCCACGAATAATTGTCGGTAATCCACCCCCCGAGCGACGGCCCGATGACGGGGGCCACCACGGTTGCAATCGCCGTCAGGCCAAAGGCCGCAGCGCGTTTTGCCGGGGGAAAGGTATCAAGGATGATCGATTGCTGGTTCGGTTGCAGGCCGCCCCCGAAAAACCCCTGCAACAGGCGGAAGAAGATCAGTTCAGGCAGGCTGGTCGAAATTCCGCACAGGAACGAAGAGATCGAGAACATCGAAATACATATCAGGAAGTATTTCTTTCGCCCGAACAGCTTCCCCAGCCAGCCGGAAATGGTCAGCACGATGCCGTTGGCGACAAGGTAGGATGTCAGCGTCCATGTCGCATCATCATAGGTGGACGACAGGTTCCCCGCGATGTGCGGCAGGGAGACGTTGACGATGGTGGTGTCAAGGATCTCCATGAACGCGGCAACCGTGACCACCACGGCAATCAGCCACGGATTATGCTTCGGCTTCCACGCCTGTTCGGCGTGGCCATCGGTGGGGGCTGCCGCCGCACTCATCGCGTGAAGACCGTGGGTTCGACCGACAGGCCAAGCGACAGCGGCAGGTCAGGACGCAGCCCTTCGTCGATCAGGATCTTGACGGGGACGCGCTGGACGATCTTGACGTAATTGCCCGTAGCGTTTTCTGGCGGGAAGGCGCTGAAGGTCGCACCGGTACCCAGCTGCAACGAATCAACATGCCCCTTCAGCTTCAGGAACGGATAGGCGTCAACCGCGATATCCACCTTCTGCCCCGGACGCATGTTCGCAAGCTGCGTTTCCTTGTAATTGGCGACGATCCACACCTCGGGCTCCACGATGGAAAAGAGCGTCTGCCCCACCTGTGCAAGGGTGCCGCGCTCAATATTACGCTGCGAGATCCAGCCATCATGCGGTGCACGGATCACGGTCCATTCAAGGTTCAGCTCCGCCTGCCGCAGCCGGGCTTCCGCCTCATGCTCCTGCGCCTGCGCCTGGGAAACCTTGCTCTGCGTGCTGGAAATATTGGGCTCCACCGGCAGGGCCTGCTGCAATTCGCCCTGCGCCTGCAACACGCGGGCCTTTGCCTCGTCCAATGCCGCGGTGGCGTAATCTATGTCCTGCTGCGACGTGGCGGCACGGGCAACGGAATGCTGCCGCCTGAAATCGGTCTGCGCGCGGAATTCCTGCGCCTGTGCGCCCTGCAACGCGCCTTGTGCCGCCAGCAGGTGGCCGGGGAAGTTCTTCTGCGCAACGGCAAGCATCAGTTCGGAACTTGCAACCTGTGCGCGGGCCATTTCCAGGTTGGCCGCGGCCTGGTCGCGTTCGGCGCGCCAGTCACGGTCATCAAGCCTCGCAAGGACCTGCCCTTCATGGACGAACTGGTTGTCATTGACCAGCAGCTCGGTCACGTAACCACGCACATGCGGTGCGATCGTGACCGCACGGCCAGAGGTAAACGCGTCATCGGTCTCCACCTCGCCCCGATGCAGGAACCAGTACACCGCCGCAGCAAGGACCAGCGCGACGAGTACCGCGATCAAGATGATCTTGCGGGACGATTTTTCCGTGGGCTTGTGGTCGCTTGCCTGTGCTTTGTCTGGCGTCTGGGCTTCATCACCGGCCATGTGGTTCCCTCATTTCGTGCGATTCGTATCTTCCGGCTTCGCGCAGCGCGACCGTATTGACCGAACGGGTCGGTCAATGCATGGCACGAACGCGAAGCGACTTCAACCATCGTGCATGGCTTATTCGCCCCTAATGCACCAGCAGGCGCACTACAGGCCAAAAGCCTGTGTTCGGACCATACGGGCATAGACGCCGTCATGGCGCATCAGGTCATCGTGGGTGCCACGTTCGACGGCCCGCCCTTCGGCCATCACGACCACCAGATCTGCGGAACGAATGGTGGACAGGCGATGGGCGACGATGATGGTCGTCCGCCCGTGACGCAGATGCGCCAGCGCCTGCTGCACGGTGGCCTCGCTTTCGCTGTCAAGCGCGCTTGTCGCCTCGTCCAGCAGCAGGATGCGCGGATTGCGCAGCAGCGCACGCGCCAGGGCGACACGTTGACGCTGCCCCCCCGACAACCTCTGCCCCCCCGGCCCGACGATGGTGTCATACCCATCGGGCAACGCCATGATGAACGCGTCCGCCGCCGCCGCACGGGCTGCCGCACGCATCTGCGTTTCATCGGCATGGCGGTTGCCCATGCGGATATTGTCCCCCACCGACATGTCGAACAGCAGCGAATCCTGACTGACATAGGCAATGGCATCGCGCAGGTCCGACAGGATCAGGTGACGCAGATCCTCCCCATCCAGCACGATCCCGCCGCCGGACACGTCATGCAGGCGCGGCACCAGCGACAGGGCCGTGGACTTCCCCGCCCCCGACGCCCCCACCAGTGCAACGGTCGTACCGGGGCGGGCAACGAAATCCAGCCCCGCCAGCCCCATCCGCCCGTCGGGATAGACGAAGGACACATCATTGAAACGCAGATCCCCACGCCCGGCGGGCAGGGGCCGCGCGTCGGCAGACTGACACACTGCGGCGGGTTCATCAATGACCTCAAAAACACGCTGTAACCCGCCCATGCCTTCCTGCAGCGCGACATTGAGCGTGCCAAGCGCGCGCAGCGGCCGCGCCGCAAGCAGCAGCGCTGCGACAAAACCGGAGAAATCCCCCAGCGTCGCGCCACCCTGCGTCGCGCGCCACCCGGCAAAGCCAAGCACCGCCGCCACCGCGATCCCGCCCAGCACCTCCAGCATCGGGTCCACGCGCGCACGCCCCCGCGCAATGCGCAGCAGGCCGGCATGCAGCATGTCGAGGACATGGTTCGCGCGCGTCTGCTCCACCGCCTCCAGCCCATAGACGCGGATGGTACGGGCCTGCGCAAAGCTTTCGGTCAGCAACGCGGCAGTACTGCCTGTCTGTTCATGCACCCCCCCCGATTCCCGGCGCAGGCGCTTACCCAGCCTACGCACGGGCATTGCGGCGATGGGATACAGCACGGCGGCGATCAGGCTGAGTTCCCAATCCATGTAGAACATCGACACGATCAGGCCGACGACCGTCACGCCATCGCCAAGCGCGTTGGTCGCACGGATCATCGCCTCGCGGATGGAAACGGCATCGGTGGTGAACCGCGCGGCCAGCCGGGCCGGGGCCTCCGCCTCGATGCGGGAGATGTCGGCATTCACCAGATGGGCGAACATCCGCCCCTGCAGACCCCGGATGACCGACAGGACCAGCCCCTGCACCGCAACACTCTGCCCATATTGGGAAATGGCCTTGGCCGTGGTGATCAGGACCACCAGAATCGGAACCTGATACAGGATGCGCCTGTCCTGCGTTGCGAACATGTCCAGCGCACGCTGGATCACCAGCGGATACAGTGCGCTGAAGACCGCCATCAGGGCCGTCAGCACCACCACCCCCGCGATGCGCAGGCGATAATGGCTCAGCTCCTCGCGCCACAACCGACGGGCAAGCCCGTCGGCTGACGCCGGGGCATGGGGATCTGGCGGCATTCTTTTTCCGGCGGCATCGGGCCGCGTCGATCGAACAACGTTCATACGGCCCTATAAACTCCTGCATGCCTTTAATGCAAAACCGGTTCGTGTTTTTTTCATCGCCCCAGAAAAACGGCACCCAAAAACGGGACGGAAAACCGGCACGGAAAAACCGGGACACCACGAAATCCGGTGTGGCGTGCCCCTCAGGCCCCCAGCACATGTCGCAGGTGCGCAAGGCAGGCGACGCGATCCGCCACGCATCCCCCCGACAGCCACCAGTCCCGCACCTGTGCCAATATCGCCCCTACACGGGGGCCGGGCGGGCATCCGGCCGCCACCACGTCGCGTCCCGCCAGCGTAAAGACCGGGCGTGGGCATCGGGTTATGATGGCACGCAGGTCGTCCCACCCGACATCGGGGCGCCCCAGCACCTCCCCCTGCCGCAGCCATGTGCGCGCGATTAGGATATCGGCCGGGTCCGCCACCAGCATGCGCGCGATCTCCGCTCCTGTCATGCCCGGATGAAGGCCATCGCCCCCACCATGCAGTGCCCCATCATGCACCGCCCGCACGAAACGTTCATCCGCGCGCGACAGCCGCAGCCGTTGCGCCACCGCCTGCATGTCCCCCACAAACAGTGCCGCGCACCGCAGCAGCGCATCTGCCGGCCCATCGCAGGCCAGCAGCCGCCCAAGGCGTGAAAGGTCGTAGCCTTCGGGCAGGATACGGGCCAGCACGCCGCCATGCTCCATCAATGCCAGTGTGGCCGCAACCCGTGGTCCGGTCAGGATACGGCGCAGTTCGGACCATATCCGTTCAACCGACAGGCGTTCGACCATGGGGGCCAACGCGGTTGCCGCCGCCATGGCATCCGCATCGGGCGCGTCGCCACCATAACGGGCATTGAACCGGAAAAAACGCAGGATACGCAACGCATCCTCCGTAATACGGGCGTGCGCGTCCCCCACGAAACGCACACGTCCCGCCGCAAGGTCCGCCCGCCCGCCAAACGGATCATGCACCACGCCCGCACGGTCGCAGGACATCGCGTTGATGGTGAAATCACGCCGGGCCGCGTCCTCGCGCCAATCATCGGTCCATGCAACCTGCGCGTGGCGGCCATCGGTCTGTTCATCACGGCGCAGGGTCGTAATTTCGTAAGGGCGCCCCTCCAGCACCGCCGTCACCGTCCCATGCGCCAGTCCCGTCGGCACAACCCGGATGCCCGCAGCGCCCAGCCGCGCCATGACGTCCTGCGGGGGAAACGCCGTGGCCATGTCCATGTCCGACACCGCACGTCCACACAACAGGTCCCGCACCGCACCGCCCACCAGCCGTGCATCAGGCACGATGTCCCATATCCGCGCCAGTGTCGCGACAGTCTCCGGCCGCGTGCGGTACAGCCGCGCCAGCGGGTCAGAGGCAAGCTGAACATGGGCAAGCTGAACGGGGGCAGGCTGAGCATAAGCAGGCTGACCGGGGGCGGACTGACGCGGCGTAGGCTGGGTGGGGGCAACTGGCGGCAGGGCATCGTTCATCGCCCGTCCCCTGTGCAATAAATCCCCCCACGCACCCCGAAGCATCGGCACATCAGACGAGGCGTGGCGTCATTGCGCACAGCCATCCCCGTCATCATCGTCGCCCATATCCCCCTCCCTGCAACAGGGCAGGCGGCCAAGGGGGAAGAAAACCCCGCCGCTCCAGACCCCAAGGCAGGGGGCGCCGTGGCAATGCCCCGGCACCGCAAGGGCCGCAAGTTCGTAATAGACAGCCCGCGATACCCGTGCCTCGATCGGCAGGGGACCATCGCCCGGCCGCACCTGCACATACGGCACCGCCCCGGCCCCGTCCTCGTCACAGGGACGGTCCCAGTCGACACGAATCGGATGGTCCGGCCCGGCACAGACCACCTGATCCACATTGGTGCGAAAGGACAGGACCTGATTACGGCCACAGCCGCACCATTCAAGGCTGACGGCGACAAAGGGCGCGTCCTCCACCTCTATCGTGCCGGATTCCACCGGGGTCTGCAGCCGGAACGCCCCGGTCAGGTCACGCCGCAATGTGGAGGCGAACAGGCAGACCATCGGCTTGCGCGTAATGGGCGAGCCACGATACAGCCACGTCCCGTCCCGGCGGATCAGGAAAGGCAGCGCCCCGCATGACGGACCGCCCGGCCCCATGGATGCCCCCGTGGATGCCCCCGTGGCCGCGCGCGCCCCTTGCGAAGGCATGCCCGGACCGGCATCGTGCCCCTGTCGCCCGGCAACGGAACCTGCCGCAGCGGGGCGGCCAGCAGCGGGGCGCATGCCACCGAATGTGACTCTCGTCTCGAAATCGTCCGTCAAGTGCGTTAACCCGAACATTATGAAACCTTGCTCCACCTGATATAGGGAGCAACCCCGGCTTGATGAAACCCCCGGACGTGTCAGACTGAAGGAATGATGACCTCCGATGCCTTTTCCCCCTCCCGCGCGGAGCCTGCGAACATGACGATATCCTCCCCCCCCGATGCCATACAGGCCGCGGCGATGGCCGATGCCACTGCCGCACGGCTGCGCGCCGCCCGTGCGGAGGTGGGCAAGGTCATACTGGGACAGAATCGCGTGATCGACCTTGCACTGACATCCCTCCTCGCGGGGGGGCATGCGCTGCTGGTGGGTGCGCCGGGGCTGGGCAAGACGTTGCTGGTCACGACCATCGGGCGGGTAATGGGCCTTGATGCACGCAGGGTGCAGTTCACGCCCGACCTGATGCCGTCTGACATCCTCGGCAGTGAAATCCTTGACGAGGACGCACAGGGGCGGCGCAGCTTCCGCTTTGTCGCCGGACCGGTTTTCTGCCAGTTGCTGATGGCCGACGAAATCAACCGCGCAAGCCCGCGTACACAGTCCGCCCTGCTGCAGGCGATGCAGGAACACCATGTCGCGATCGCAGGCACCGACCATGCCCTGCCGCGCCCGTTCCACGTGCTGGCGACGCAGAACCCGATCGAACAGGAAGGCACCTACCCCCTGCCCGAGGCGCAGCTTGACCGCTTCATGATGCAGATCCTGCTTGATTTCCCGGACCTTGAGGCCGAGCGCGCCATGCTGCTGGCCACCACCGGCACCACGCAGGCCACGGCGGAACCTGTCATGAGCGCGCATGACGTCATCGCGGCGCAGCAGGTCGTACGCGCCCTGCCCACGGGGGAAAAGGTGGTGGACGCCATCGTCCGCCTGGTGCGCGAGGCCCGCCCGGAAACCACCAGCACCCCCGCGATCCGCGATGCCGTGGCCTGGGGGCCCGGCCCGCGTGCGGCACAGGCGCTGATGCTGGCGACGCGGGCACGCGCGCTGCTTGACGGGCGGCTATCGCCCACGCTGGATGACGTCGCAGCACTGGCCCACCCCGTGCTGGCGCACCGCATGGCCCTGACCTTTACCGCACGGGCCGAAAACCAGAAACTGGAGCAGTTGATCGACGGACTGCTTGGGCATCTGGGCTGATATGGGTCGTGGCTGATCATATGCCCGCGCCCGCTTTCCTCAGACGCTTCTTTCCACGCGCCAGAAGGGGCAATACCCCAGGTCATGGCGTGGGGGATACCGTGGGGAAAAGCGCCACCGTCGGGACCACCACGTCCGCTGTCCTGCCCTCTGGTATCCTGCCCTCTGGCCTCCCCATGGCCACGCAGGACGGACCCGCCCTGGCACGTGCGCTGGCCGCACGGATGCCTGCCCTGATCATGACGGCACGCCGGATCGCACAGGCGGTACAGCAGGGCGGGCATGCCCGACGCCGGGCCGGATCGGGAGAAAATTTCTGGCAATACCGCCCGGCACAACCCGGGGAGGCCGCATCGCGCATCGACTGGCGACAGTCCGCGCGCGGCGAACGTCCCTTTGTGCGCGAAAACGAGGCACAGACAGCCCAGACTATTTTCATCTGGTGCGATAACAGTTCCTCCATGAACTGGCACTCCTCCGACACCCTGCCGAGCAAGGCGGAAAGCGCCCTTGTGCTGGCGCTGGCGCTGGCGGCGATCCTGCTGCGGCAGGGGGAACGCGTGCGCCTGCTGGGCGCGGATGGCGCGACGGTCACGGCCATATCGGGTAATGGCGGGCTGGAACGCATGGCGATAGTGCTGATTGATGCGATGCGCCGCCCTTCCTCGCCCGCAACCCTGCCACAGGCCGGACATCTTGCGCGCAATGGGCGACTTGTACTGCTGGGGGACGGGTTATACGATCCGGCCGCATTTTCGGGCCTGTTGCGCGCGGCGCTGGCGCGACAGGTGCGTACCAGCCTGATCGAGGTTATCGACCCGGCAGAACGCGACATGCCCTATTCCGGGCGCACGCGGTTCATGGGGCTGGAGGATGAAGCCCCCCTGACCCTGTCTGCCGGGACGGACCTGCGCACCGCCTATCGTGCGGCATTCACGCAGCATCAACAGCAGCTTTCGGACCTGTGCCGCGCCGGCGGGAACGCGATGATCACCCAGACCACCGACCAGCCCCCCGAACGTGCCCTGCTGGCGCTGCATGCGCAACTTGCCGCGGCCCACCATACAGGCGGGGGGATACGCGCATGATCCTGGCCGCACCATGGGTCTTGTGGGCGTTCGTACTGCTGCCGGTGGTCTGGCTGCTGTTGCGTGCGCTGCCGCCGCGTCCGCGCGAACAGTCCTTTCCCCCCATCGCCCTTCTGCGCGGGCTGGACGCGCGCAATGATGACGTGGCACGCGCGCCGCTGTGGCTGCTGATCCTGCGTTGCATGGCGGTGGTCCTTGTCATCACGGCCTGCGCACAGCCTTTCATCACGCGTGACCGCGCAGGCATCAGCATGTCTGCGGACACGCTGCTGGTGATCGACAATGGATGGGCCGCCGCCCCCGGCTGGACACAGCGCCTTCGCGCGGTGGACAGCATCCTTGAACGACTGGCGCGCAATGGGCATTCCGTGCGCCTGCTGCTGACGGCGCCACCCACGGGAAATGAGGTCATGCGGGTTGGCGATGCGCAGGACCCTGCGATCATGCGCACGATACTCGCCCCTTCGGAACCGCAGCCATGGGGGGTGGACCGCCGGGCCGCCACCGGGGCGGTGCGGGCGCTGCTGCAACATGGCTGGCACGGGCCGGTGCTTTATCTGGCGGACGGAATGGCGACGGGCGATGACGCGGCGTTCGCCACGGCGCTGCGCGATGTCGGTCCGGTGCATGACCTGCGCCTGCCCGATGCGGATATCGTCACCCTTGCCCCCGGCCATAATGGTGCCGAGGCGCTGGACCTGCGGCTGCGCACGGTACCGCGTCCCGTCCTGCGCCAGGTCAGCGTGCGGGCGCAGACCATCGACAACAGCACGCTACAGGTCCTGCATGTTACGATGCCCCCTGATGCACATCAGGCCGATGTGCGGCTGACGCTGCCGGTGGAACTGCGCAACCAACTGGACCATGTGGAGGTCGATGCCATCAATGGCCCCGCCAGCGTACGACTGCTGGATGAAAATGACCGCAGGCGCCCGGTGGGCCTGATTTCGGGCAACGCGTCGGATACCCCCCTGATGGGCAGCCTGTTCTATCTGCGCCGGGCGCTGGCGCCGGGGGCGGAACTGCGCGAAGGGACACTTGACACATTGCTGTCGCGTCCCCTGTCCATCCTGATCGCCCCGGACGGCACGCTGGGCAGTCCCGATGCACGCCACAAGGTCGAGGAATGGGTCCGCAGGGGCGGCACACTGATCCGCTTTTCCGGCCCGCTGCTTGTACAGGCCGCGGGTGGCACGGGCATTGCCCCCCCCGTCCCTGCCGACGGACCGCGTACCGATCCCCCCCCGGCCGAGACCACTTCGCGCGATATACACGGGGCCAATACCTCTGTGGCGGATACCCTGCTGCCGGTGCCGCTGATGGATGGGGAACGCGTGCTGGGTGGTGCGATGTCGTGGAGCAAGCCTGAACATCTTGCCGCTTTCGATGCGCGCTCGCCCTTCCATGACCTGCCGGTGCCTGCCGATGTCACGGTGTCCAAACAGGTGCTGGCACGGCCCTCGACCGACCTGGACACCCATACATGGGCCCGGCTGGTGGACGGGACGCCGCTGGTGACGCATGCGGCACTGGGGGCGGGACAGGTTGTGCTGTTTCATGTCACCAGCACGGCGGACTGGTCCAACCTGCCGCTGTCCGGCCTGTTCGTCGGCATGCTGCAACGGCTTGGCGAACGGGCGGTCGGCATTGAAACCCCGGCGGACCAGAGCCTGCTGTCACCTTACATGACGCTTGATGGCGCGGGGGTGGAAGGTCCGCCCCCCGCAGGCGCGCAGGCCGTACGTGCCGATGCGTTCGGACATATCGCGGTATCCGCGGCGCATCCGCCGGGCCTGTACGGCCCACGCGCGTCGCGCCGGGCGCTGAATATCGGCGATGATGCGGGGGAAATGCTGCCGCAACAGCCGGTTGGTACGGTCATGGACCTGCGCGGGCAAACCCCCGACCTCGCACTGGGACCGATCCTGGCGGTATTGGCGCTGGGGCTGGTTCTGGTGGACGGGATCGCCGCGATCCTGATGCGTTCGGGCATGATCCGCGCGGGCGGGGGGTGCACGAACGGACGGCGGGCGGGACTTGTCAGCGCCGTCATCCTTGCGGCACTGGCATCGGCGCCCTCCGCGCCCGCATGGGCCGAAACACGCGACGTGCCGGGGGCGGCACTGGAAACGCGTCTGGGCTATATCATCACGAACCATGCAGATATCGACGACGTCTCGCGCGAGGGGCTGCAGGGCCTGTCGGATTACGTGAATGCCCGCACCTCCGCCGTGCTGGGCCATCCCGATGCGCTGGTGCCCGAACGCGATGACCTGTCTTATTATCCCATGATCTACTGGCCGGTAACAGCGGACGCCACCGCCACACCCGCGCGCACGGCGGCGCTGAACGCCTATATGCGCCATGGCGGTATTCTGATGATCGACACGCAGGGGCAGGACCCCGCCACGGCCCAGGCGGGAAATGACGACAGCTTTACCGGTTCCGCCCCCGGAACCGCGGCCGCATTGCGACGCATGACGGCGGGTCTGGACATCCCGCCCCTGACGAAGCTGGATGACCACCACGTCCTGACGCATACGTTCTACCTGCTGCATGACTTTCCCGGCCGTTATGACGGGATGCCCGTATGGGTTGCGCAGGAAGGCGACAGCACCAATGATGGCGTCAGCCCCGTCATCATCGGCAGCAATGACTGGGCGCATGCATGGGCGGTGGATGACAGTGGCGGCACGCCCTATGCCACCATCCCCGACGGCCCCGAACAGAGGACGCTGGCCTATCGCTTTGGCGTCAATGCCGTGCTGTATGCCCTGACGGGGAATTACAAGGCAGATCAGGTCCATGTCCCGGCCCTGTTGAAGCGCCTGGGGGAATGATGCCGTCACTTGACCGCCTGCATCACATGATCGGCTTTCAGCCGCTGGTACCACCATGGCTGCTCTGGGTGCTGGGCGGCGCGCTTCTTGCGATGGGTGCATGGGGGATCGCACGCCGCGCACGGGGCACAACGTGGCGGGTGCTGGCGGGTGCGGGGCTTGTGCTATGGCTGTCGGGGCCACAGCGGTTACGCGAAAGCTGGCATCCCCTGCCGCAGACGGCGCTGGTGGTGGTGGACCAGTCGGCGTCCATGTCCATCCGCGACCGCGCGGTCATGGCCCATCGCGCCGCCGAACGCGTGCAGGAGGAAATCGGCCATATCGACGGGTTGCAGACCCGCACCATTACCGTGCGCGATGCCCATCATGACGGCACGCGCCTGTTTTCCGCCCTGACACAGGCGGCATCGGACATCCCGCCCTCACGCCTGGCCGGTGCGGTCATGATTACCGACGGGCAGGTTCACGACATCCCGGCCCAGTTACCCGAAGTCCTGACACCACCGGATGCGCAGGGCCATCGCCTGACCCTGCCGTTGCATGTGCTGCTGACGGGACAGGGCGAGGAAACGGATCGCCGCCTGCGCATCCTGCAGGCGCCGCCTTATGGCATCGTGGGGCAGGACGTGACGATCCGTGTGGAAGTGGACGACCTTGGCCGTCCCGACGCCCGGAACGCCACGACGGAACTGACGATGACCCAGGGCGGCGCACAGCCCAGCAGCCGGATCGTACGGATCGGACAGCCACAGGACATCACCCTGCCTGTTACCCATCCTGGCCCGATGCTGGTGGGACTGTCGGTACCGGAACTGCCCGGTGAGGCATCGGACATCAACAACCGCGATATCGTGCGTATCAACGGCGTGCGCGACCGGCTGCGTGTATTGCTGGTTTCGGGCACACCGAACCAGGGCGAACGTGTATGGCGGCGGCTGCTGAAGGCCGATCCGTCGGTCGATCTGGTCCATTTCACCATCCTGCGCCCACCCGACAAGGATGACGGCACGCCGCTATCGGATCTTGCGCTGATTGCATTTCCCGTCAACGAACTGTTCCAGCAGAAGATCGGGCAGTTCGACCTTATCATCCTCGACGGGTTTGAAAATCACGGCATCCTGCCCCAGGCCTATCTGCGCAACATCGCCAACCATGTGCGCGAGGGCGGCGGCCTGCTGCTGATTGGCGGGCCGGAGTTCATCGGTCCGGGGTCGTTGCAGGACACGCCCCTGTCGGAAATCCTGCCTGCCCATATCACGCCCGACGGGGTGAGGAACGAGAAGTTCCGCCCCATGCTGACCGAAGCGGGGCAGCGTCATCCCGTGACGGCGCGGCTGCCCGGTGCCCCGGCATCAGCCGGCGGGCCGGGCTGGGGACCATGGTATCGCAGCCTGGCATCCGATTCCGTCAATGGGGAAGTGCTGATGACCGGCCCGCATGAGCAGCCTCTTCTGGTGCTGGACCATGCGGACAAGGGACGTGTGGCCTTCCTGATGTCGGATCAGGCATGGCTGTGGTCGCATGGAGAGGGCGGCGGCGGTCCACAGTCCGAACTGCTGCGGCGGATTTCACACTGGCTGATGAAAGAGCCGGAGTTGGAAGAAAACCAGCTTGAGGCAGAAATCACGGGCGGGCAGCTCAACATCACCCGTCGTTCTCTCCTGTCTGCGCCACCTGCGATGGTGCGCGTAACCCATCCCGACGGCACGATGCAGCAGGTCCCTCTGACCGCGACAGGGGACAAGGGCGTCACCACGGCGCACCTTCCCGCCCGCGAAAACGGGATCTGGAGCGTACGTGACAGCGATGGGCATGAGGCATTCGCGGCCCCCCGCGCCGAAGATCCGCAGGAATTCGCAGACCTGCGCGCCACCGCAACGCGCCTGCAGCCGCTTGTCGCGATGACGGGCGGCGGCATGCACTGGCTGGGGAAACGGGCGGAGAGCGCATCACTGCCCGCGATCGGAATGGTCAATGGCGCGGCGCATTCGACGGCTGAGCGTTTCGACTTTCCCGACCGCCATGCCCATATCGTGACAGGACAGCAGGCACATGCGTTGCTGCCGCCATGGGCGGTGCTGCTGTTCGTGCTGTCGATGCTGATGCTCGGCTGGTGGCGCGAAGGGCGCGCACGGGCATGAGACTAAAGTTTGCGTTACCCTGCCACCGTGCGATATTGCTGCGCTACGGGGCAATGCACACCTGCATCGCGTACGGCGCGCGGCGTTTATTCATGGGACACGACATGCTTTCCAGACCAGGCATCGGGCTTCTTGCGGCGTTTTTCCTGTCGGCCGTTCCTTTCGCCACCGTGCCGCTGCACATGGCCCATGCGCAGGATGCCGATGATGCGGAAGCCGAGGCCGACGCCGCCGACGCCGCCAAGAAGGCAGAGGCCCGACGCGCCGCCAAGGCCGCCGCCCCCCCGGCCGCCCTGCCTGGTGCGGAGTCGAACGAAGAAGTGCGCGGCCATGCCAGCAATGACATGAACCCGACCGATGCCCTGTTCGACGCCATTAACCGTGGCAGCCTTGGCGCAGCGAAAGAAGCACTGAACCGTGGGGCGGACATGACCGCGCATAACGTGCTGGGCCAGAGCCCGCTGGACATGGCCATCGACCTGAACCGCAACGACATTACATTCCTGCTGCTGTCGATGCGCACCTTCTCCGATTCCGACCCACATTTCGCATCCGGTTCGACCCAGGGGCCGGACATGGATGAAGCCGCGGATACGGTCCGCACGCCACCTCTGGCCGGGCGGGCCAGACATGTTGACTCACGCTATGACGTAACCGGTGGCCATGCGAAACCGGCGGCGGGCTTCCTCGGGTTTGGCGGTAGCTGACGCACACCACGCGGCTGGCACCCCAGGCCCTTTCACCCCCCGGCAGAAGCCGTTTCGGGATGCTGCGCCAGGATGCGCGCCTCCGCCATGCGGATTTCGTCCACGATCTGTGTCACCGTGCGCGTGCATCGCTGCCCCACACGCGTCAGGAGGATGAATTCCACATTCATCGGTTTGGATGAAAAACGCTGGCTGCTGACGCGGTAACGCTTGTATCCGCGTGTAAAGACCGATACCTGCCCCAGCGCCCGGTTCGCCGCGACCATATCAGGCAGGTCAATCATCCCGTCAGTGCTGTAACTTGTGGCGATCCAGCGCACGGGCAACGTCTCCAGCAGGCGGGCATAGGCCTGCGTGGCGCGATCGCGGTAATTATAGGCGCTGCGCCGTACGGTGCGCCAGTCAGTGCGGATCGCAGCCTTGTCACGTCCGCTGATCTTGGGTGAAAGGGCAGGCTGGTCCCACAGCACGATGCTGTTGAGGACATGGTAATTCGCGCCATAGGGGTGCTGGTTATAAGGCGGGTCGATATAGGCAATGGCCGGACCGCGAAGATAGGGGCGCAGGTTGCGCGCAACGTCCTGCGCATCGGCGCGCAGCACAACATTGTCACGCCCATTATCAAGGAACGTCGCAGGGCGCAGGCACAGGTCGGCGGCGATACGGTACAGCGCGGTGCCCGTCCGTCCACCCCACCCATTGTGAAACCCCTTGAACAGGCCACTGGTATTGCTGTTGTAACATGCACTGAACAGCAAGGGTGCCAGAAGGCACGCGCGCTGCACCGGCGACAGCAGGCCCTCGGCCTCCCACGTTGCCACCTGTTCACGGATGGCGTCGATCCGCCGCCCGTTCTTGCGCATATAGAACATGCGGTCACGCGCCACATCATAGGCGTCGTCATCGTCAGGACAGAGGTGACGCGTCACCCATCCATCCACCGGCGGTAACGCATTGAGGCGCGCCATGACCTCCTCATACCCCACACCATTGAAAAACAATGGTGCGCGCTGCGCCAGAAGGTAACAGTTGCCAAGAACCTCGCCATAAGGTTCCCAGTCATTGGCAATCACGCGAAAGCCCATCTGCTTGGCCAGCCGCCCGACAACCCCCGTTCCGGCGAAGAGGTCTACGAAATCTGTGGCATGGGGGGGCTCCCCCGTTGCCGCGATCGCCCTGGCGATCAGGTCGAGCAGCTTTCGCTTGCTACCGATATAGGGAATGAGCTGGCTGAACAGGAAATCGTCGGTACTGTTCGCGGAATGCGCTGTGCGGTTCCATTCCATCGCCTGCCGCCCGCCCGGACGATTACGCCCGGGCCTGCTCCGCCCCCTGTTCCGCGCGCAGTTCATTGCGCAGGATATCCAGCGGCTGCAACACCCCTGCACGTTCGAAATGCCAGAAGGTCCAGCCGTTGCATGATGGCGCGTTCGTCAGGGTTGCCCCCAGCTTGTGAATGGACCCGCGATGACCTCCGCTGATCAGGGTGCCATCGGGGGCCACGGTGGCGGACACGCGCTTCTGCCGGTCCATCAGGACCGTGCCCGGCGGCAATATCGCGCGTTCAACCAGTGTACCGAACGGAATACGTGGGCATTCACGCCGTGCGGGCGTGGTCAGCACACTGTCGAGTGGTACGGGCTTTTCACGCCGGGCACGGCCAATCGCCGCCTCGGCATAATCGGGGTGGCGTTCGATACCGATAAAGCGCCGCCGCAGCCTGCGCGCCATCGCGGGCGTGGTGCCAGTGCCGGTAAAGGGGTCAAGCACCACGTCATCAACATTGGTGGACGCAATCAGCACGCGATGCAGCAGGCTTTCGGGCTTTTGTGTCGGATGCAGTTTCAGCCCATGTTCATTGCGCAGCCGCTCCCCCCCCGTGCAGAGCGGAAGGTACCAGTCCGAGCGCATCTGCACATCGTCATTAAGCGCCTTCATCGCCTGGTAATTGAAGCGATAGCGACTGTCGGGACCACGTGCCGCCCAGATCAGGGTTTCATGCGCATTGGTAAAGCGCCGCCCCCGGAAATTGGGCATCGGGTTGGATTTGCGCCAGATCACATCATTAAGGATCCAAAACCCCAGATCCTGCAGGATTGCGCCGATGCGAAAGATGTTGTGATAGGACCCGATCACCCAGATCGTCCCGTCCTTGCGCAGGACGCGCCGCGCCTCGCTCAGCCAGGCGCGGGTGAAGCGGTCATAGGCCTGCAGGTCCGCAAATTTGTCCCAGTCATCATCGACGCCATCGACGATGCTGTCGTCAGGGCGACGCAGCTCCCCGCGTAATTGCAGGTTATAGGGGGGATCGGCAAAGACACAGTCGATCGACCCGGCAGGCAGGGTCTGCATCATTTCCACGCAGTCGCCGCGCAGGATCTGGTCCAGCGGCAGTTCCATCATGACTGCACCGCTCATGAGTTTGTCAGCATGATGGCTGCTCCGCATTCTTGGGGGTAAGTGGGGCCGGGGGGCAAGCCACGGATTGGGATTGTGATCGGCTTCTGGGCGGGGGTGCCGACATACCGGCCAGCGCGCGCACCGTGCCGAACGCGGCACGATGATGTGGCGTAACCCCCACGGCGCACAGCGCCGCGCGATGGGCCGCGGTGCCATAACCGGCATTACGTTCCCAGCCATAGCCGGGCCAGCGTACCGACAGGCGTTCCATCAGGCGGTCACGGATGACCTTCGCCACGATGGAGGCCGCCGCGATCGACAGGCTTTTTGAATCCCCGCCCACCACGCATTGCGTGGCGCAGCCAAAATCCGGCGTGGCATTGCCATCAACCAGCACAAGGTCGGGACGTTGGGGCAGGCGCGCGACCGCGCGCTGCATCGCGATATGGGCGGCACGCAGGATATTGTGGCGTTCGATTTCCGTGACGGAGGCCGCAGCCACGCCAATCAGGACAGAAGGCAGCGCCCGAAGGTCGGCAAAGGCACGCAGACGCGCGGCGGGCCGAAGTTTTTTGGAGTCGTCAAGGCGGGAAGCGAGGTCGTCGGGCACGCCGTGCGTGAACATGACGGCGGCGGCCACGACAGGGCCCGCAAGCGGGCCGCGACCGACCTCGTCCACGCCCGCGACCCTGCCGCCATGTGCCTTCTCGCGTGTGTAATCTGGCATCCACCCCTTCCCGACTCGCTGCGAACCGTGCTGCCACAGCCCGATTCGCATGCGAATTCCGTTCTGAAAGGATGAAAACCATTTTTAAGTACTGTTGCGCAAGATGCTCTGGAATCAACGAGTCCCTTAAAATGAAAAAAAAGCGACTCGACAGCTTCCCTCAGCTTTTGCGGCGGGGGACAAACAGCAGCGCAAGCAGCGTCCCGATGGCTGCGGCGATACCCAGCGACGTCAGCGGGCGTTCGCGCACGAACGTCACGGCTTTTTCAAGCTTCCCCTCGGTTTCTTCATACAGTTCGGCGAATTCCTGCCGCGCCATGCCGGACAGTTGATCGACTTTGCCTTCCGCCTGCAGGCCTGCATCCCCCGTCAGGCCCCCCACGGCGTCCTTGACGCGGCCGATGCCCTGTTCCACCAAGCCTTCTGCCTTGTTTTCAAGTGCTTCACTCTTGTTATCGGCCATCTTCAATGCTCCTGCATCCTTGTGGTGTATTTCCAAGATTCAACGCATCGCCCGAAAGCACGTTCCCTTGGGCTGTTGCCTATCTTGCACCATAATGCGTTCAATGCCGACCGCCATGCCGACGACCCAGCCCCCACCTTCCTATGCGATCCCGCCATCGCGGCGGCGTATTGTCGCGATGATCGTCGCCAGCACATTGTTCATGGAACAGATGGATGGCACGGTCCTGACGACCGCGCTGCCGACCATGGCGCGCACCTTTGGCGTCGATGTGGCACAGACCGCCGTCGCCCTGACGTCCTACATGCTCAGCCTTGCGATCTTCATTCCCGCCTCCGGCCCGGTCGCGGACCGTTTCGGCGGCCGGCGCGTCCTGCAATCGGCGATTGTCGTCTTCATGGCGGGCTCCCTCCTGTGCAGCATGGCGCCGGGGCTGTGGTCGCTTGCCGCCGCACGCATGCTGCAGGGCATGGGCGGGGCGATGATGGTGCCGGTGGGACGGCTGGTCATCTTGCAGAATGTTCCGAAATCCGCGCTGATCGGGGCAATGTTCTGGATGATGCTGCCCGCGACGCTTGGGCCGATGATCGGGCCTGTGGTCGGTGGCGTGCTGACGACCTACCTGTCATGGCGCTGGATCTTCTATATTAACATTCCCGTCGGGCTGGCGGCCATCGTACTGACACACATCTTCATCCCGCAGATCCGCGCACCTGAAATCATCCCCTTCGACATGCGCGGCATCATGCTGTCGGGTGTCGGGCTGGCTGCGCTGATGCTTGGGGTGGAACTGTCAAGCCATGGGCAGGTCTCCCTGCCCGGGATGGCTGGCCTGTGCGTGGTCGGAATCGCGGGGCTTGTGGCCTATGCCCGCCATGCGCGCCATGTGGCGCATCCCGTGCTGGACCTGTCACTGTGGCGGGTTACGACATTTCGCGTGTCGATCTGCGCGGGGATGTTCACCCGCCTTGCGACCGGGGCGATCGGTTTCCTGCTCCCCTCCTTCCTTCAGCTCGAATTCGGCCTCAGCGCGGCGCGCAGCGGTATGCTCACCTTTGTCGCTCCTGTTGGCGCGCTGCTTGTGCGGGTGCTGGCGGTGCGGGTGTATCGCCGGTGGGGGTTTCGCAACATTCTGGCGTTCAATGCCTGGGTCCTGCCCGCCACGTGCTGCTTCCTTGCCATGGTCGGCGCGCAATGGCCATTATGGATACTTGTGGTGACGATGCTGCTGCTGGGCATGTCGCAGGCGTTGCAGTTCACGGGATACAACACCATCGCCTATGCCGACATGCCCACCGAACGCATGAGCGCGGCGACAAGCTTTTATTCCACGGCCCAGCAGATGAGCCTGTCGCTGGGGATATGTGTCTCGGCAGGTGTGCTGTCACTCAGCCGCATGGCATTTTCCCCTGCCGGGGCGGCGGACGCCACCGCTGCGACCTTCAGCGCGGCATTCATGACGATGGGGGTCCTTGCGGCACCGGCGTCGCTGCTGCTGGCGCGCCTGTCGCCGCGCGCCGGGTCGGAAATCAGCGGACATACACACGAAATGGGGCAACCTGCCCCCAAAGTATAACAAAAATTAAATCGACACTGAAACATTCGCCTTTATAACGAAAAGACCCTTAATCGAGACGTTACATTCCAATACTTTATGCCCCTGTCATTTCAAAGTTACCTTCTTCAAGCCCGTGCCGGTGGGCTGGCAAGCCACCAGCCACCTGATCAACGTGACGCAACCTGCGGTGGAAAACTGACCTGAACATGGATACCCCGAACCAGTCCCCGTCATCCCCGTCCCCCACGAACCGCAGGCCCACTCCCCGGCGCAGGCGTCTGCTTGTATGGGGCGGTATCGGGGTGCTTGGCGTCATGCTCGGGGTTGCGTTCCTGCGCCCCCATGGCGGCAGCGGGAAAAAGCATAACGCGAACAACGCCCCACAACCCGTGGCCGTCGCAACCGTGCATGCGGGCGACATGCCCTTCGTGCTGACGGAACTCGGGACGGTCGTGCCCATCACCAACGTGACGGTGCAGTCGCGCATCGACGGCTACCTGATGAAAGTCCTGTTTACCGAGGGGCAACATGTCCACAAGGGCGACCTGCTCGCGCTGATCGACACGCGCCCTTATGACGTGCTTTTGGCCCAATATGAGGGGCAGCTCGCACAGGATGAGGCGCTGTTGCAGAAGGCGCGGGTGGACAATGCACGTTACCAGACCCTGATCCGGCAAAACAGCGTGGCCGCCATGACGGCAAAGGACCAGCAGTTCCTGGTCGAACAGTACGAAGGCACGGTCAAATCAGATCAGGCGCAGGTGGATAACGAAAAGCTCCAGATCGCATACTGCCACATCATCGCACCGGTGGATGGCAGGGTGGGTATCCGCCAGGTCGATGCGGGCAATTATATCACGGCGGGCCAGACAAACGGCCTGGTCATCCTGACGCAGATGCAGCCGATTTCCGTTATCTTTACCCTGCCTGAAAACAATATCGGCCCGGTGGCCCAGCGCCTGCATGAAGGCACGGCGCTGGCGGTGGAGGCATGGGACAGCAGCAACCAGCACAAGATCGCCGACGGGCAGGTCAGTGTGCTTGACAGCCAGATCGACACCTCGACCGGGACGGTGCGCATGCGCGCCATCTTCCCCAACAACGAAGAAACGCTGTTCCCCAACCAGTTCGTCAATGCGCACCTGATGGTCATGACGGAACATGGCGTACTGCTGGTGCCGACCAATGCATTGCAGACCGGCCCCAACGGGCAGTTCGTGTATGTCGTAAAAGAAGACCACACCGTCGATGTCCGCGATGTAAAGACCGGCCATGCCAATGACAGCATGACGGTCGTGACGTCCGGCCTGAAGGATGGCGAAACCGTCGTGACTGATGGCGTCGATCACCTGCGCAGCGGCATAAAGGTCAGCATTCCGGCCGAAACCCCCGCCACCGCCGCCACGCCCGCGTCAAAACAGGGATGATCCTGCCCGCGCCCATGGCCCGAACCGCCATGTCCCCGCCGCCCATCGCCCCGCCCCTGACGGAGACGCCCGCGTGAATCCCTCCCGCCTGTTTATCCAGCGCCCGGTCGCGACCACGCTGCTCATGCTCGCCATCATGCTGGCGGGCATGCTGGGCTATCACTTCCTGCCTGTCTCTGCCCTGCCAGAGGTCGAATATCCGACCATCACGGTACAGACCTTCTATCCGGGGGCGAGCCCCGATGTGATGGCCACATCGGTTACAGCGCCGCTGGAGACACAGTTCGGGGAAATGTCGGGACTGGACCAGATGACATCGCAGTCATCCGGGGGGGCCTCGGTCATCACGCTGCGCTTTGGCCTGACGATGACGATGGACATCGCGGAACAGGAGGTTCAGGCGTCGATCAACCAGGCCAATTCCCTGCTGCCGACCGACCTGCCCGCGCCCCCCGTCTATGCCAAGGTCAATCCCGCAGATACCCCCGTCCTGACGCTGGGCATCACGTCAAAGACGATGCCCCTGACGGAAGTGGAGGATTATATCGACACCCGTCTGGCGCAGAAGATCAGCCAGATTTCGGGGGTCGGGCTTGTCACCCTGTCGGGTGGCAACCGCAAGGCGATCCGTGTGCGGGTCAATATCCCGAAACTGACGTCGTTCGGCATTGACCTCGATACACTGCGCACGACGATCGGCAATGTGAACGTCAATTCCCCCACCGGCACATTCGATGGGCCGCAGCGCGCGACAACCCTGCGCATCGACGGGCAGATCGCGGGCGTGGATGAACTCCTTAACCAGGTCATCGCCTATCAGAACAGCGGGCCGGTGCGCATCCGCGATGTCGCAAGCGTGGTGATCGGGCCGGAGAACACGGAACTTGCGGCATGGGCGAACAAGACACCTGCCCTTGTTCTCAATGTGCAGCGCCAGCCTGGCGCGAACGTCATCTCTGTTGTGGATAACATCAAATACGCCCTGCCCCACCTGCAGCAATCCCTGCCGCCGGGCATCACCATCACGCCGCTGACGGACCGCACCACGACGATCCGCGCCTCGGTGGAGGATGTGGAGTTCGAACTCGGGCTTGCGCTGTTCCTTGTGGTTGGGGTGATCTTCATCTTCCTGCGCAACGTGCCCGCGACCATCATTCCCAGCCTGTCTGTACCGCTGTCACTGGTGGGAACGCTGGCGGCGATGTACCTGCTGGGCTTTTCGCTCGACAACCTCTCGCTGATGGCGCTGACGATCGCGACCGGCTTTGTCGTGGATGACGCCATCGTCATGATCGAAAACATCGCCCGCTACATCGAAATGGGCGATGACCGTATGACCGCCGCGCTGAAGGGCGCGGGGGAAATCGGTTTTACCATCATCTCGCTGACCGTGTCGCTGATTGCGGTGCTGATCCCGCTGCTGTTCATGGGCGACGTGGTGGGACGCCTATTCCACGAATTTGCGGTCACGCTGGCAGTCACCATCATCCTGTCGGCCGTGGTGTCACTGACGCTTGTGCCGATGATGTGCGCGCGCCTGCTGTCGGAAAAGCAGGAAAACCGCAAGGAAGCCGCATGGGCGATGCATGTGGAACGCGCGATGGTCGCCACCATCGCCGCCTATGGCCATGCCCTTGACGTCGTGCTGCGCCATCAGCGGCTGATGCTTGGGGTTTTTGTCGTGACGCTTGGCCTGACCGGGGTACTTGCGGTCGTCATCCCCAAGGGCTTCTTCCCCACGCAGGATACCGGCGTCATCCAGGGCATTTCCGTGATGGCGCAATCCACATCGTTCGACGCGATGAAGCAGCACCAGCAGGAACTGGCCGCGCGTATCCTGAGCGATCCCGACGTGACCAGCCTGTCGTCGTTCGTGGGCGTGGACGGGCAGAACGTGACCCTGAACCAGGGGCGTTTCCTGATCAACCTGCGCCCGCAGGACAAACGCAGCGACAACGCCAGCACCATCGCCAGCCGGATCCAGCGTGAAACCGCGGACATCGCGGGCGCCAGCCTGTATCTGCAACCTGTGCAGGACCTGTCGCTTGATACGTCCGTGGCGGCGACGCAGTACCAGTTCCTGCTGGAAAATCCCGATTACAACCAGTTTACAAGCTGGGTGCCGAAATTCCTCGATCGCCTGCGCAAGGAACCCGCCCTGTCGGATGTGACGTCCGACCTGCAGGCGGCGGGGCTGGTTGCGCATGTCACGCTGGACCGTACCACGGGCGCACGATATTCCATCACGCCGCAGACGATCGACAATGTGCTGTATGACTCATTCGGTCAGCGCCAGATTTCCACCATCTTCACGCAGTCGAACCAGTATCGCGTGATTCTGGAGGCCGATCCCCGGTTCCAGACCAGCCTGACATCGCTGGATCAGATGTATCTGCCGGGCATCAGCGGCAATTCGGGCGAAAGCACGTCCGGGCCGACGCGTTCGCCCACATCGGGCCTGGTGCCGCTGGCGTCCGTCACCTCCGTTACGCAGGATACGGCTCCGCTGCTGATCACGCATGTGGGGCAGTTCCCGGCAACCACGATCTCCTTCAATGTCACGCCGGGCTATTCCCTGGGCAGCGCCACGAACGCGATCGAAAAGGCGGAGCATGACATCCACCTGCCCTCCACCTTCCAGACATCGTTCCAGGGCACGGCGGCGGCATTCCGCAACTCCCTGTCGAACGAGGCATGGCTGGTACTGGCCGCACTGGCGGCGGTCTATATCGTGCTGGGCATCCTGTATGAAAGCTTCATCCACCCGATCACCATCCTGTCCACCCTGCCCTCGGCCGGGATCGGTGCGCTGCTGGCGCTGCTGGTCACGGGATCGGGCCTGGACATCATGGGGATCATCGGGCTGGTGCTGCTGATCGGCATCGTCAAGAAAAACGCGATCATGATGATCGATTTCGCGCTGGAGGCCGAACGGATCGAGGGGATGTCCCCCCTGCATTCGATCCGCCATGCGGCGCTGCTGCGTTTCCGCCCCATCCTGATGACGACGCTGGCGGCGATGCTGGGTGCAATCCCGATGGTGATCGGCACCGGCACCGGGTCCGAACTGCGTCGCCCGCTGGGTATCGCGATTGTCGGCGGCCTGCTGGTCAGCCAGTTGCTGACACTGTTCACCACGCCGGTCATCTACCTGTTCATGGACCGCATCAGCCTGCGCCTGCGCAGGCGTTTCTCCATGGATGAAGACACAGCACCACGCACCACCGACCCGACGCAGGCGCCCTCGTGAATCCGATTGCCCTGTTCGTCAGGCGGCCGGTCGCCACGACCCTGCTGACGGTTGCCCTGCTGATTGGCGGGGTCATCGGGTATATGACATTGCCGGTGGCCGACCTGCCGAACGTGGATTTCCCTGTCATCCAGGTACAGGCGCGCCAGCCAGGCGGCACGCCGGAGGAAATTGCAAGTTCGGTCGCAGCCCCGCTGGAGCGTCACCTCGGGCAGATCGCGGACCTGACGGAGATGACCTCGCAATCCTCCGCCAATCAGGCACGCATCACGTTGCAGTTCGCGTTGTCGCGCGACATCAACGGCGCGGCCCGCGACGTCGAAGCCGCGTTACAGGCGGCGCATGCTGACCTGCCGACCTCGTTGCGGCAGAATCCCAGCTATTTCAAGGCCAACCCCAACGGCGCACCGATCATGATCCTTGCGCTGACATCGAACACACGCACGGCGCCACAGCTTTACGACCTTGCCTCCAACGTCCTGCAACAGCATCTGTCGCAGATCAGCGGCGTGGGAGAGGTCGAGGTCGGCGGAAGTTCGCTGCCTGCGGTGCGGGTGGAGATGAATCCGCTTGCGTTATACAAATTCGGCATCGGGTTCGAGGACGTGCGTGCGGCGCTGGCATCGGCCAATGCGCACACGCCCAAGGGGTTCATCGACCATGGCAATTACCGCTATACCCTTTCAACCAACGATCAGGTGCATAATGCGCAGGCCTATCGCGACCTGATCGTCGCCTATCACGACAGCCGCCCCGTGCGCCTGGCGGATGTGGCCTATGTCGTGGATGGGGTGGAGGACGTGCGCAACGCGGGGTACGTCAACCGGCAGCATGCGGTACTGGCGATCATCTATGCGCAGGCCGGGGCGAACATCATCCGCACCAACGACCAGATCCGCGCGGAAATCCCCGCCCTGCGCACGGCCCTGCCTGCCGATGTCGGTCTGGCGAACCTGATGGACCGTTCGACCACCATCCGCGCGGCGCTGGAGGATACGCAGTTCACGCTGGTCCTGTCTGTCGTGCTGGTGGTGCTGGTGGTGCTGGTCTTCCTACGGTCGTGGCGCATCACCATCGTGCCCGCGATTGTCGTGCCCACCTCCATCATCGCAACGTTCGCGGCGATGAAATTCCTTGGCTACTCGCTCGATAATCTCTCGCTCATGGCGCTGACGGTCTCCACAGGGTTTGTGGTGGATGATGCGATCGTGGTGGTGGAAAACATCAGTCGCCATCTGGAGGCTGGCATGGGCCGGATGCAGGCCACCCTGCTGGGCGCGCGCGAGGTCGCATTCACGGTCATATCGATCACGGTATCACTGATCGCCGTGTTCCTGCCGATCCTGCTGCTGGATGGGGTGGCGGGGCGCCTGTTCCATGAATTTGCGATGACCATGTCGGTGACGATCGTGATTTCCATGATCCTGTCCCTGACACTGACCCCCATGATCACGGCGCGCGTGCTGTCGCGGGAGGGGGAAAAGCCCCCTACAACCGGCATTCTGGGCCGCATATCGAACCTGCTGGAACGTGGCCTGGTCGGGTTGCAGCAATTTTATGCCCGTACGCTTGATATTGCGCTGGCCCATCGCCGGCTGACGGTCATGTCGCTGCCGCTGACGATCATGCTGATGGCGGCCTTGTTCATGAAAATGCCCAAGGGCCTGTTCCCCGATTCCGATACAGGGATGCTGATGGGACGCCTGATGGGGGATCAGTCGATTTCGTTCCAGGCGATGCAGGGCAAGATCGATACGGTACAACAAGCGATCATGGCCGATCGCGACGTCTCCCGCGTTATGGGGTTCATGGGGGGGCGTGGTTCATCCAACCAGGCCAACCTGTTCGTGATGCTCAAGGACAAGTCCGAACGCAACGATCCGCCGGCGACGACCATCGCGCGCATCAACCATCGCCTGCGCAACATGGTGGGGGCACGTTTCTATGCTACCGCACCGGGCACCCTGCGTATCGGGGGACGCCAGAGCAATGCGGCCTACCAATATTCGCTTCAGTCGGATTCATCAGCCGACCTGTATGAATGGACACCCCGGCTGGTCACGGCGCTGCAACGCCATCACGAACTGATGGACATCTCCTCCGATGTGCAGCAGGGCGGCGACGCGCTGGAGGTTTCGATTGACCGTGACACCTCCAGCCGAGTCAACATCACGCCGCAGTTGATCTCCAACACGCTGTATGACGCCTATGGCCAGCGTGCGGCCTCGGTCATCTATAACCCGCTCAACCAATATCGCGTCGTGATGGAGGTCCAGCCACGCTTTTGGCAGGATCCCACGACGCTCAAGCAGGTGTGGGTCAGCGTCGCGGGCGGCAGTGCCGGTGGTGGGACCGTATCGAACACCATCCGTGTCAGCAGCAGTACCAGCACGACCCAATCCACACTGAGTTCGCAGTCCTTTCGCAACCAGATCGCCAACAGGCTGGCGGGGGGCAGCAGCACGTCATCGGGTTCCGCGGTGTCCACGAATTCGGAAACGATGGTGCCCCTGACATTGGTTTCGACGCCAAAGCCGGTGCTGACCGCGCTGAGTGTCAATCATCAGGGACAGTCGGTCGCGACCACCGTTTCGTTCAACCTCACCAACGGCACATCGCTCAGCCAGGCGGTGCAGATCATGCAGGAGGAAATGGTCCGCCTGCACATGCCCGCCAATATCCAGGGCAGCTTTGCCGGGAATGCGGCGCAGTTCCAGAAATCGGTCAATAATGAACCGCTGCTGATTCTTGCGGCGCTGGCAGCCGTCTATATGACGCTGGGCATCCTGTATGAAAGCTATGTCCATCCCTTTACCATCCTGTCCACCCTGCCATCGGCGGGCGTGGGCGCGCTGCTGGCGTTGCAGATGTTCGGGGAGGAGTTTTCGCTGATTGCGATGATCGGGGTGATCCTGCTGATCGGAATCGTCAAGAAAAACGCCATCATGCTGGTGGATTTCGCCATCACGGCAGAGCGCGAAGACGCAATGTCACCCCATGATGCGATCCGTACAGCCTGCCTGATGCGCTTTCGCCCCATCATGATGACCACGTTCGCCGCCGCCCTTGGCGCGCTGCCGCTGATCTTTGGCCATGGATACGGGTCCGAACTGCGTCGGCCACTGGGCATTGCCATCGTGGGCGGCCTGCTCGTCAGCCAGGCCCTGACGCTCTACACCACGCCAGTTGTCTATCTTTACCTTGACCGCCTTGGCGCATCATGCCGGGACCGTTATCGTCGTCTGACTTCCGGCATTTCCACATCGCGGCCCAACCTTTCCAAACAGGATTCCTGACCCGGATGACACACTCCAGGCCATCCCCCCTTACCTGCCCGCCGTCCCGCACGCCGCTTCCCCGCAACCGGGCGCGGGCGCGACGCGCACTCTGGCGGCTCCTGCCGCTGGCATTGCCCGCGGCCCTGCTGGGCGGATGCATGGTCGGACCGAACTATCACCGTCCCTCCGCCATCGTGTCCGCACGATTCAAGGAACTGCAACCCGCGCCCGGATGGGAACGCGCAGCCCCGCAGATGGCCAGCCTGCCCAAGCATGACTGGTGGACCATCTATAACGACCCGATCCTGAACGGGCTGGAATCACAGGTGGCTGTCTCCAACCAGAACGTCAAGGAATACGAGGCGAACTACCGCAGCGCACGCGCCATGATCGACAGTGTGCGCGCGCAGCTTTTCCCCACCATCAGCGGCAGCCTTGGCTTTAACCGTAACGCGCACGGGGCGGGATCACTGTCGTCATCGGGAAGTTCGCTGTATGGCAAGAGCCAGTACAACACCTATGACATCGGCCCCTCCGCCAGTTGGGATCTGGATGTGTGGGGCAAGATCCGTCGCCAGATCCAGCAGCAGGTTACGACAGCACAGGCCAGCGCCGCGGACCTTGCCAATGCCACCCTGTCCTATCAGGCACAGTTGGCGACGGCGTATTTCAACCTGCGTTATCAGGATTCCCTGCACGACCTGCTCGAACGCTATGTCCGTTTCAATGAACAGGCGTTGCAGATCACGCAGAACCAATATGACGCGGGCACTGCTGATCCGACCGCCGTGCTTCAGGCGCGCACCACACTGGAACAGAACCGCGCCGCACTGGTGCAGACAGGCGTGGCCCGCGCACAGTACGAACATGCGATCGCCGTCCTGATTGGCAAGCCACCTGCCGACCTGACCATCGCGGCGGGTGAACTGACCCGCACCATCCCGCCCATTCCGGTTACGGTTCCCGCCGACCTGCTGCAACGCCGTCCCGACATTGCGTCAGCCGAACGCGCGATGGAGGAATATAATGCCCAGATCGGTGTGGACATCGCCGCCTTCTTCCCCGACATCACCATCACCGCCAGTTTTGAGCAGAGTGGCGGCGACCCTGTCACATCATTGATGAGTGCGGCCAATCGCATCTGGTCACTGGGGGCTGCGGCAACGGAAACCCTGTTTTCCGGTGGGTCGCGCACTGCCGCCGTGCATGAAGCGAATGCACAATATGACGCGGCTGTCGCCACCTATCGCCAGACAGTGCTGACGGCGCTGCAATCGACAGAAGACAGCCTGTCAAACCTGCGTATTCTGGCGCAGCAGCAGGAACAGCAGCAAAAGGCGCTGGAATTCGCCAATCGTTCGGTGGAAGTGGCCCTGAACCAGTACAAGGCCGGTACCGAGATCTATACGACCGTCATCACCAACGAGACCTCGGCTCTAAGCGATGCGGAAAACGTGCTGTCCATCCAGCAACAGCGCGTGGTGGACAGCGTGAGCCTTGTCGAGGCACTGGGCGGTGGATGGGATGTGTCACGCCTGCCGACAAAGGCGTCCTTGCAGAAGGATAACCCGTTCCTGCCGTCCTTTATCCAAAAGGACAAGAACCAGTAAAAAAGGCCCCCGGCTCAGGCCGGGGACCCTCTGGAACGCGCAGCCCGGCAACAAGAGCCGGGAAACTGCCGGGCATCGCCCTTGAAACAGGGGAGATGCCTTTTACGACGGTTGGGTCATCCCCTGCCACTGGCAGGACGCTGACCGCACTGATATCCAGGCCACGACATGAAGACCGTCAAAAACTTTTATTATTTACAACATACGTCTAGTTGAACATCGCGCGTGCCAGCAGGACACACAGCACCACCACGATGACAAAGCCCAGGACCGCGATGAAGAGCAGGACTTTGGCCATCCCTGCCGAAACGGCGGAAATACCGCTAAACCCGAACACCCCGGCAACCAGCGAGACGACAAGAAAAAACAACGCCAGTTTCAGCATGATATAAAACCCTGTTTCCCCATACGATTACTGAAACGCGGCACCATGATCCAGAGTTGCCCCGAACATCATGTATGCCGCACGTCGCAATTAACGCCGACGCCACATCAATGTTGCGACAAACGCCACGAATGAGGCCCCAAGCAGCGCGAACAGCGGACGATCCGCCGTCAGGTCACGCACGGTGTCGCATACACCGCCCAGCCCCCCTGCGCCGCCAACACGCGGGGCGCCAGACGACCATCCATTGGCATCATCCTGCAACCGGCCAACGCCTTCTTCCAGTTGCGCTTCGAATTCATTCATTCCAATTACTCCCTTGCCGGTCATCCGTGGGGCCTGATGCATCATGCGACACCCTGCCCCATGGCCGGGTCATATATCCCCATCATGTCGGGGACATCGCGCCCTGTCCATCATGATGGCGGAATTCAGATTTCGGAAGCCTGCCAATATGCCGGCCGTTCCCCGGGATCAGGTTCCCCGGCGATCAGGGCCTTCAGCCGTTCGACAAGCGCCTGAAGCGCGGGAGAAGAACGGTCACGAGGGCGCGGCCCCACCATGAAATCCCCCCGGACAGAAGCCGGGTGCCCCGACAGGACAATAATCCGGTCGGCAAGGATCAGGGCTTCGTCAATGTCATGTGTGACAAACAGGACCGTCTTGTGCGTCTGTGCCCAAATCCGAAGCAATTCATCCTGAAGGCCACTGCGCGTAATGGCATCCAGCGCACCAAAGGGCTCATCCATCAGCAACAGGTCAGGTTCCACCGTCAGGGCGCGGGCGACACCGACGCGCTGACGCTGTCCACCGGATAACTGTCGTGGCCAGCGATCCGCCCTGTCCGCCAGCCCTACCAGCTCCAGCGACGCCAGCGCACGCGCGTGGCGATCCGCCCGCGACAGGCCGATCCCCTCCAGCCCCAGTTCGACATTCTGTCGCACGGTGCGCCATGGCATCAGTTTCGCATCCTGAAACACCAGTGCGGTCGATCGTCCCAGTGGGGATTCCGGGGCTGTCAGGGTGACTGTTCCCTCACTTGGTGGGGTCAGGCCCATGATGACACGCAACAGGGTGGATTTCCCCACGCCTGATGGCCCCAGCAGGGCCACGAACTGCCCCTTGTCAATGTCAAGGTCAACACCACGCAGAACGAAGCTCCTGCCCCTGTCATGGGACAGGCCGATATCGGACAGGCGGACCATCGTGTTATCAGTCGAACTGTCACTGCGGGTCCCGGTTTCGGGCATCGCCATGTCCATCTTCTATCCCTGCCAGCCCAGAAGCCGCCTGCGCACCACCATGAACAGCATGTCCGTCAACGCGTACAACAACGCCATCGTCAGCATATAGACGACGACCAGATCCGTCGCCAGCAGGCTTGATGCCTGCATCATGCGCGCACCGATACCCGGCACGCCAAACAGTTCCGCCGCCACAACCGACATCCATGCCTGCCCCAGCCCCGTACGCAACCCGGCAAGCAGACCCGGCGCGGATGCAGGCAGCACAACCTTCATCAAACGTCCGGCGAACCCGCCATGACCAAAGGCGGCCGCCACTTCATACAGGTCCGGGTCGATCGACTGCACCGCGCCATAGGCGGCATAGAAATTGATCCAGAAAACCGAAATCGCAATGACAAACGTAGCACCGGCGGTATTCAATCCGAACCACAGGATCGCAAACGGCACCCAGGCCAACCCCGGTATCGGGCGCAGGACACGCACCACCCCCGCCAGCAATGCATCAAGCGCCCCGACTGCACCGCACAGCAGGCCCACCAGCGCCCCCAGCACCGTCCCGATCACAAGGCCAAGAAGATAATGCGTCAGGCTGTCGCGGATGGCCGTCTGCCATGCCCCATTTCGCACTTCATCCAGCCATGCTGGCCCTAGTGAAGATGGGGCGGGTAACAGTCCGGCGGGCACCCAGCCCAACCGGACCACTGCCTCCCATACACCAAACAGCAGTCCCAGCCCCACAGCCCCCAGGCCAAGGCGGATCAGTGATTTCCGGTCAGGCTTCATTTCCCCAAACGCCGGTAGCTTTTCAGATCGAACAGGTCCGCCACGGGCTGCGCCGTATGCAGAAGGCCATTCTGGACCTCAAAATCCTGCAATTTGGAGACAGAGTCGACAATGATGGAGGGATCGGACACGTAATGCGATGCCGACGCCCTCAGGGATTCCTGAACGATTGCCTGTGGAAGCATCCCACCGGCCAGGGCGCTCCTGACATAGGGAACGGCCTCGTCTGGCGAATGTGACAGCAGGTCGGTCGCCCGCACGAATGCCGCAAGGAACTTGTCCTTCCATTCCGCGCGATCGGGTGCATCCTCGTTCAGGATCGCAAGCACCGATCCCGGCTGGCCCGGCATCATGTCATGCCCGGTGGCAAGGATACGGGCCTGTGGCAGGCGATGGCGCACAAGTGTCAATGTCGGCTCCCGCAGAACGGCCGCATCCACGGCACCGGCAAGGAACGCCTGCTGTTCTGCATCAAGATCCACCCCCACGATTTCCGCCACCTGCGCAGGATCAAGATCGTTGCGGGCCTTCAGCCAGTAACGCAGCATGGAATCCGGGACGGAGCCAAGAGGCTGCGCCCCGATCTTGGCCTTGCGACCATTGGTCCGGGCGAAATCGTCAAACCGCTGCTTTAACGCAGCCCCTTCCATTGGTTGGGACGCCGTTTCGGGCAGGCCCTGCGCCAGCGGACCGTTTGCCATGACTTCAAGTTCTTCGATCGCGGCGCTGGCGACCACCTTTACGTTCACACCATGCGCCCGCGCCTGCAACAAGGGCAGCACCCCGGCCACGTAGGCATCAATCTTGCCCGCAGCAAGCGCCTGAATCGCCTGGGGGCCTGACTGGAAACGGATCAACTGCATGTCGATACCCGCATCCTTCAGCCAATGCCTGCCATCCATGACAAACAGCGGCGCAGAGCCCAGAACGGGAATATAGCCGACACGCACCGTCGGGGCAGCATATGCCTGCGTGCACAAGGCCATGACCGCAGCAAAAACATACGTTCCAAAACGTGAAAACATAGACCGTGCCATCGCGCGCATTCCCGAAAAATTACCGGAACTTAATCGTTATTAATTCGTACCACCATTCATTAGACGATGCGAATCAGGAAATAAACCTGAGACAACGCATAATATGGGACATATCCAGGCATGGCATAAAAAAAGCCCGGCCGAAGCCGGGCTTTTTCAGGAGATCCCGTGGCGATCAGGCCGCCAGGTCTTCCTTACCTTCGGTCGAAGGACGCGGACCGCTATCCTTGCCCTTGGCCGTCACGTCGCGATCAACCAGTTCGATCACAGCCATGTCGGCCGCATCGCCATGGCGCATACCAGCGCGCAGGACGCGGGTATAACCACCAGAGCGGGCCTTGTAACGTTCAGCCACGGCCGAGAACAGTTTCGTCACGATCACATCGTCACGAAGCTGCGCAAAGGCCTGCCGACGGGCATGCAGGTTGCCCCGCTTGCCAAGGGTGATCAGCTTTTCGACGACCGGACGCAGTTCCTTTGCCTTGGGCAAGGTGGTCGTGATCTGTTCGTGCTTGATCAGGGCGACGGCCATGTTCCGAAACATGGCCTGTCGATGGGACGAGGTAACGCCGAGCTTCCGGCCAGCAACACCGTGACGCATGATGTAGTCTTCCTGTCTTTCCGGTTCAGAGGATCAGAACGGCTCGTCGAGCCTCTTGGCCAGATCTTCAATGTTCTCCGGCGGCCATGCCGGAACGTTCATACCCAGCGAAAGCCCCATGGCGGTCAGGACTTCCTTGATTTCGTTCAGAGACTTCCGCCCGAAATTCGGGGTACGGAGCATTTCCTGCTCTGTCTTCTGAACCAGATCGCCAATATAGACGATGTTGTCGTTCTTGAGGCAGTTCGCGCTGCGAACCGACAGTTCAAGCTCGTCAACCTTGCGCAGAAGGTTGCGATTGAACGGCAGGTCGTCCTGCGGTTCCTCGGTGCGGACCGCACGGGGTTCATCAAAGTTGATGAACAACTGCAACTGGTCCTGAAGGATACGTGCGGCCAGAGCCACCGAATCCTCGGGCGTCACCGCACCGTTGGTTTCCACCGTCAGCAGCAGGCGGTCATAATCCGTCACCTGTCCCACGCGGGTCTGCTCGACCTTGTAGGAAACGCGACGCACCGGGGAGTAGATCGCATCAATGGGGATAAGGCCGATCGGTGCGTCCTCGGGCCGGTTGGCCGCAGCAGGAACATATCCCTTGCCCATGTTGACGGTGAACTCCATCCCGAACTTCACGCCTTCATCAAGCGTGCAGATCACGAGATCAGGGTTCATCACCTCAATATCATGGCCGGTCTGGATCTGGCCTGCACGCACCTCACCCGGACCGGTGGCGGTCAGGACCATGCGCTTGGGGCCTTCGCCATGCATCCGCAGGGCAAGCTGCTTGATGTTCAGGACGATGTCGGTGACATCCTCACGCACACCCGCAACAGAAGAGAACTCGTGCAGAACGCCGTCAATCTGGATCGCCGTAACCGCGGCCCCCTGCAGGGAGGACAGCAGAACGCGACGGATCGCATTGCCGAGCGTCATGCCAAAACCACGTTCCAGCGGTTCCGCAACGACAGTCGCCGTGCGCGACGGTTCTGCCCCCGGTTCAACTTCCAGTTTTTCCGGCTTGATCAGGGATTGCCAGTTTTTCTGGAGGACCAAGGTAATGGCCTTTCAAGACTGATCTGCCGTCACAAAGACAACAGATGGCACCCACACCGGGTGCCTGATGACAATCAGATCCTCCCGCCCCGTCAGGTGACGGAACAGGAAGAAGCGAATTCGATTTCCCGGATCAGACGCGGCGACGCTTGCGCGGACGGCATCCGTTATGGGGAACCGGCGTCATGTCACGGATGGCCGTGATGGAGAAGCCAACCGCCTGCAGGGCGCGCAGCGCGCTTTCACGCCCCGAACCAGGACCGGACACTTCGATCTCAAGCGTCTCCATCCCATGCTCACGTGCCTTGCGGCCCGCATCCTCGGCAGCAACCTGGGCGGCATAAGGTGTCGATTTACGCGACCCCTTGAAGCCCTGCGCACCAGCGGACGACCATGCAATCGCATTACCCTGCGCATCGGAGATGGTGATCATCGTATTATTGAAGGTGGACAGCACATGTGCCACCCCGGAAATGATATTCTTCCGCTCTTTCTTACGAATACGCGGTGCCGCAGCTTTCGCCATAATCTTCTAGATCCTGTCAGTTCATTGGGCCTGGCCACAACGCCCCGTGCGGGGCTGTTATGTCCAGGCATATCAAGGCGCCCGTTTTAGCGGGCTGCCTTCTTCTTGCCTGCGATCGCAACCGCCTTCCCCTTGCGGGTACGGGCGTTGGTATGTGTCCGCTGGCCATGAACCGGCAGGCCCCGACGATGGCGCAGGCCGCGATAGCAGCCAAGGTCCATCAGGCGCTTGATGTTCATCGCGACTTCACGACGAAGATCACCTTCCACGCGATAGTCGTTGTCGATCAGTTCACGGATCTTGACGATCTCGTCATCGGACAGTTCGTTCACGCGGCGTTCGCCGGGGATCGAAAGCTTGTCACAGATCGTCTGGGCCTTCGTCGCCCCGATACCATAGATATAACGCAGGGCAATCGTTACCCGCTTGTTCGTTGGGATGTTCACGCCGGCAATACGCGCCACGCCACTTACTCCTCGTCCGCCCGTCCGCGACGGGCACTCACATTTCGGCAGGGCTGCTTCACGCCATCGGGTTACAACCCGGAGCGCCGTGAACATACCGGATAAAACCGGCCAACCCCATCATCAATTCCAGTTGGTCATACCAGTGCTGCGTGGCCGATCAACGACTCACGCGGCACTCATACCTTGAGGGCGCGGAATATACCCGCCAGCCCATCCAAGTCAATTATTCTGCATCACTTTTTCGTGATACCATCGACAGCAGCAAAGACCTGCTTCGTCACATCGTCGATATCCGCCATGCCATCAATGCGGCACAGACGTCCATGCCCCTCATAATATGGCAGGATTGGCGCTGTCTGCTCGCGGTATGCCTTCAGGCGTGCCGCCACGGTTTCCCTGCGATCATCCTCACGGCGCACAAAATCGTGCCCACCACAGACATCACATGTACCTTCGACCCTGGGCCGCTTGTACAGGTCATTATACCCCTCACCACATTTGGCGCAGGTAAAACGTCCTGCAATCCGATCAGCCAACGCATCCTCATCCACATCAAGCAGAAGAACGAGGTCGATATGGCGACCTGTCTTCTTCAACATGGAATCGAGTGCTTCGGCCTGGGCACGCGTCCGGGGGAATCCATCAAGGATAAACCCACGGGCGCAGTCCGGACGGACGATACGCGCCTCAATCAGGGCGATGATCAGGTCATCGGGCACCAACTGCCCCGATGCCATGACGCTCTTCACCTTCTTGCCCAGCGGGCTGTCCGCCGCGACTTCCGCGCGCAGCATATCGCCCGTGGAAATCTGCGCGATCCCGTAATGGGCCTCCAGCAGTTTCGACTGGGTCCCTTTTCCGGCCCCCGGCGGCCCAAGAAAAATTATATTCACCGGAATTTACCCTTCCTGCCACGCGCCTTGCGCATAAGCCCTTGATACTGATGCGCAACGAGATGGGACTGGATCTGCGTAACCGTATCGATTGTCACCGTCACAATGATAATCAGGCTGGTCCCACCGAAATAGAACGGCACATTATAATGGCTGATCAGGATTTGCGGCAGCAGACAGACCGCCACCAGATACATCGCACCGATTGTCGTAATGCGCGTCAATATCCGGTCAAAGAAGACTGCTGTATTCGCCCCTGGACGGATGCCCGGGACAAAGCCCCCCTGCTTGCGCAGATTTTCCGCCGTTTCCTGCGGATTGAACGTTACAGCCGCATAAAAATAGGAAAAGAACACGATCATGGCAGCATAGAACAGCATATAAAGCGGCTGTCCCTGCCCCAATGACTGCCCCAGGAACGACAGCCACCCCGGAAGGGCGCTATTGTTCATAAAGCCCGCGATCGTCACGGGAATAAGCAGGACGGACGAGGCGAAGATCGGCGGAATCGAGCCCGCAGTATTGACCTTCAGCGGCATATGCGTGGAGTCGCCACCAAACATCCGCTGTCCAACCTGACGTTTGGGATACTGGATCACCACACGCCGCTGCGCCAGTTCCATGAATACGATGAAGGCAATCGTAATCGCCGCAAGGGCGAGGAATACCAGCACGAAGAATGGTGAAAGCGCCCCGGTATAGCCAAGCTGGAACAGGCTTGCCAACGCATTGGGCAGGTTCGCCACGATACCGGCGAAGATAATCAGGGAAATCCCGTTCCCCACGCCGCGCGACGTAATCTGCTCGCCCAACCACATCAGGAACATCGTGCCGCCCACCAGCGTCAGCACACACGAAACAATAAAGAACATGCCCGGGGAAATGACCGCCGATCCGGCTTCTGTGTGCATATTCTCCAGCCCGATGGCAATCCCATAGGCCTGGAACAACGCAATCGCGACCGTCAGATAGCGCGTATATTCGTTCAGCTTGCGACGCCCACCTTCACCCTCTTTCTTGAGGGCCTCCAGCGACGGGATTGCTGCCGACATCAACTGCACAATGATGGATGCACTGATGTAGGGCATGATATTCAATGCGAACACGGTCATACGCCCAAGCGCACCACTCGTGAACATGTCGAACATGCCCAGAATACCACCCTGATGCCGGGCCAGCAGTTGCCCCATAACCGTCGCATCGACGCCAGGAACTGGAATATAGGTGCCAATCCGATAAACGATCAGCGCGCCCAGAGTAAACCAGATGCGCTTTTTCAATTCCGTTGCATTGGCAAACGAATTGAAATTCAGATTGGCAGCCAGCTGTTCGGCCGCGGAGGCCATGCGCCCATCCTTTCACAAGAACAGCGTCACCACATTAAAGCGGGACGCTGTCATGATAAAAACCTGTTAAAAATAATAAAGCGATGCGCCTGCAGAGTGCAAGACGCATCGCTTTCATTATTCTGGTATGGGGGAGATGGAACAGTCCCCCATCCAGTCATTTCGCAGGAGCAGCAACCGCCTTGGCGGCCTTTTCCTTAACCTGAACCTTGCCACCGGCCTTTTCGACCGTAGCAATGGCACTGGCCGATGCGCCGGAAACTTCGATGGTCACACCATGACGAAGCTCGCCATTGCCCAGAAGACGGACACCAGCCACATTCGTTGCCTTGACCAGTCCAGCCTTGCGCAGGGCTTCTTCGGTGACGGGGGCCTTGGCATCAATCTTGCCAGCCTCAATCGCCTTATCCAGCACATCGAGATTCAGGATCGCAAATTCCTTGCGGAAGATGTTCTTGAATCCACGCTTGGGCAGACGGCGATACAGCGGAAGCTGACCACCTTCAAAGCCATTGAGCGACACGCCGGAACGTGCCTTCTGGCCCTTGACGCCCTTACCCGATGTCTTGCCCTTGCCAGAGCCGATACCGCGCCCCAGACGCTTCTTCTGGTAGCGGGCACCTTCGTTATCGCGCAGTTCGTTGAGATTCATCTCAATTCTCCACCTTCACAAGGTGGGCGACCTTGTTCACCATTCCGCGCACCGAAGGAGTATCCTCCAGTTCGCGGGTACGGCCGATCTTGTTAAGCCCCAGACCGATCAGCGTAGCCTGCTGACCCGGCTTGCGCCCGTTGCCAGACTGGATCTGGGTGATCTTGATGGTTCCCTTTGCCTCAGACATCTGCACCAGCCTCCGCTGACGCAGTCACCTCACGGCGACCAAGGATATCGGAAACCTTCTTGCCACGGCGGTTTGCCACCGAACGCGGGCTTGCGCAGCGTTCCAGGGCGGCAAAAGTCGCCTTGACCATGTTGTGCGGGTTCCGGGTGCCCAGTGACTTCGCCACGACATCATTGATGCCCAGGCTTTCGAACACTGCGCGCATCGGGCCACCAGCGATAATGCCCGTGCCGGCATCAGCCGAACGCAGCACCACCTTACCGGCACCGAAATGACCCGCCACATCATGATGGAGGGTACGACCCTCCTTCATGGGGACACGGATCATCGCGCGCTTGGCGCGATCTGTCGCCTTGCGGATTGCCTCGGGAACCTCACGGGCCTTGCCCGCGCCGAACCCTACGCGCCCCTTCTGGTCACCAACGACAACCAGTGCGGCAAAAGCGAAGCGACGACCACCCTTGACGACCTTTGCCACACGATTGATCGTGACCAGCTTGTCAACGAGATCATCGCCTTCGCGATCACGATCGCGGCCGCCCCGGCCGCCTTCTCTCGGTTCACGTGCCATTGTGCGTGCCCCTTTCGTCAGAACGAGAGACCGCCCTCACGGGCAGCCTCCGCCAGGGCCTTGATGCGCCCATGATACAGATACGAGCCGCGATCGAACACGACCTTCGACACACCCGCCGCAACCGCACGTTCGGCAAGCAGCTTGCCAACGGCACCAGCCGCGGCAATGTCTGCGCCATTTTTGTGGGCGCTGCGCAGATCCTTCTCGATGGAAGAAGCTGCCGCAAGCGTGCGACCGGCGACATCGTCGATCACCTGCGCGTAAATATTCTTGCCCGACCGGAACACCGAAAGGCGCGGCCGTCCGCCACTCTTGCGGCGAAGCTGGAAGCGAAGACGCTGACGGCGCCGCTCCCGCAGATCCTGCTGCGCGCTCATTATTTCTTCTTACCTTCCTTGCGACGGATGGTCTCCGTTTCATAACGGACACCTTTGCCCTTATAGGGCTCGGGCTTGCGGAAGCTGCGGATATCAAGCGCAACCTGGCCAACACGCTGCTTGTCGATCCCTTCGACAGTGACAGCGGTCGGACGCGGGGTCGTGATCTTGATGCCAGCGGGGATTTCATACACGATATCGTGCGAATATCCGAGATTCATGACAAGATTCTTGCCCTGAACCGCCGCACGATAACCCGTGCCGCTGATCTCCAGCGTCTTGGAGAATCCTTCGGACACTCCCTTGACCATGGTCGCGATCAGCGAACGTGTCGTGCCCCACATCATGCGGGCCTGCGCCTGCGTTCCGACGGGCTTGACCGAAACCTTGCCATCCGCAATTTCAGCTTCGATGTGGTGCGACAGGGGCAGCTTCAGCTCACCGAGCTTGCCTTTTGCCGTCAGCACACCATCAGCGATGGAAACCTGAACTCCCGACGTAATCTCGACGGGATATTTGCCAACTCTCGACATTCATCCCTCCTTTAGAATACGCGGCAGAGAACTTCGCCGCCAACATTGGCAGCGCGCGCTTCCCCATCCGACAGGACACCACGCGGAGTCGACAGGATCGACACACCCAGCCCGGCATACACTCGCGGCAGTTCCTTGATCTTGGAATACACACGGCGACCCGGCTTGGAGACGCGGTGGATTTCCTTGATCACGGGTTCGCCATCAAGATACTTCAACTCGATACGCAGCTGAGCCACACCCTTGCGCAGTTCTTCCTTGGAAAAACCACGGATATAACCCTCACGGCGCAGTGCCTCGAGTACATTTGCACGCAGCTTTGACGCAGGTGCGACGCATGCCGCGTGACGCGCACGCTGGGCATTGCGGATCCGGGTGAGCAGATCACCCAAAGGATCAGAAAGTGACATCGTTCCCTGCCCTTACCAGCTCGATTTGACCATACCCGGGATCTGGCCATTGGAGGCCAGGTCGCGCAGGGCGATACGGCAGAGTTCGAACTTTCTGTAATTGGCGCGGGAACGCCCCGTCAACTTGCACCGCAGACGAACGCGCACGCGCGATCCGTTTCGCGGAAGTTCAGCAAGCTTCAGCGACGCATCAAAACGATCCTCAACCGGCAGAGAGCGGTCCATGATGATGTTTTTCAATGCTGTCCGCTTTGCCTTGTCCCGTGCTGCCATGCGCTCGCGCTTGACATTCCGGTTTACGGCGGAAATCTTGGCCATGCCTTGTTTTATCCTCCGGAACCTGTCGGGCCATTCCCAACGGTTTTCCAAACTACGTGTGTCTTAGGTCTTCCGGGCTTCCAGTGAAAGCCCCTCTCGCAACTTTTATGCTGCGAAGGGCAGATCGAACGCCTTCAGAAGAGCCTTGGCTTCAGCATCGGTCTTCGCGCTTGTCACGAAGATGATGTCCATGCCGCGAATATCGTCGACCTTGTCGTACTCGATTTCCGGAAAGACGATCTGTTCCTTCAGGCCCATGGCAAAGTTGCCATGTCCGTCAAAACCCTTGTTTGCCGGCAGGCCGCGGAAATCGCGGACACGCGGCAGGGCAATCGTCACCAGACGGTCAAGGAATTCATACATCTGCGCACGGCGCAGTGTAACCTTGCATCCAATCGGCAGACCTTCACGGATTTTGAAGCCCGCGATCGCCTTTTTCGCAACCGTCTTAACTGGCTTCTGACCCGCGATAAGGGTCATTTCCTGAAACGCGGCATCCAGTTTCTTCTGGTCGCCTGCAGCTTCACCGACACCCATATTGAGAACGATCTTCTCAAGGGCCGGAACCTGCATCACGTTCTTGTAACCGAACTCCTCGCGCAGTTTCGCGCGCAGTTCGTCATTGTAACGCTGCTGCAGGCGCGGCACCGAGCGGGTTACGTTAGCTTCTGACATACCCGCCTCCTCAGCCTTCGATGACTTCGCCGGTCGCCTTGGCGACACGAACCTTGCGACCGTTTTCCAGAACGCGATAACCGACACGCGTCGGATCACCGCTCTTGGGATCGATCAGCTTCAGGTTGGACAGGTGAACCGGCATCTCCTTCTCGATGATGCCTCCCTGCTCACCCATGCGGCTGGGGCGTGTATGACGCTTCGCAATCGCGACGCCGCGCACGATGGCCTTTTCGGCCGTCGGCAGCACGGTCACGACTTCACCGCGCGTTCCGCGCGACGAACCGGTGATGACCAGGACCTGATCGCCCTTCTTGATACGTGCGGCCATTACAGCACCTCCGGCGCCAGCGAAATGATCTTCATGAACTTGCGCGCACGCAGCTCACGCACGACCGGGCCAAAGATACGGGTTCCGATCGGTTCCTGCTGCTTGTTGATCAGCACGGCGGCATTGCGGTCAAAGCGGATGGCGCTGCCATCAGGACGACGCACGGGATAGGACGTACGGACGATCACCGCCTGGTGCACATCACCCTTTTTGACCTTGCCGCGGGGAATCGCTTCCTTGACGGACACGACAATCACGTCGCCGACCGAGGCGGACTTCCGCTTGGAACCGCCCAGCACCTTGATGCACTGCACCTGACGCGCGCCGGAATTGTCGGCGACGTCAAGGTTGGTCTCGGGATGGATCATGCTCTATGCCCTTCTTTACGCCTGTGCGCCAGACTGGGCCTCGGTCGCCGGAGCCGCCACCAGGGGGGCACCATTGCGAACCACGACGGTCCAGGTCTTGCGCCGGGAAATGGGGCGGCATTCTTCAATGCGCACCGTATCCCCGATCTTGCATTCATTCAGCTGATCATGCGCCGCGTACTTCTTCGAACGGCGAATGAACTTCTTGTACAGCGGATGGATGATGCGACGATCGACAAGAACGGTAACCGTCTTGTCCATCTTGTCGCTGGTCACCCGTCCGGTCAGGACGCGCCTTGGCATCGCCCGTCTCCCTTCAGGACTTGACTGCCGGCGTAGTACCGGCAGCGATCTTCTTCAACGCCTCAGACGCAATCGTCTTGACGCGGGCAATCTCGCGACGCACCGCACGCATACGCGACTGCCCTTCGGTCTGGCCGGTTGCATGCTGGAACCGAAGATTGAACTGCTCGCGCTTCAGATCAATGAGAAGCGTATCCAGTTCTTCAACAGTCTTGGCACGCAGATCGGCCGGCTTGCTTGCCTTTGCCATCTCACGCGTCTCCAATACGGGTCACAAACTTCGTCTTGATCGGCAGCTTTGCCGCACCCAGAGCCAGCGCTTCACGCGCGACTTCGGGCGACACGCCTTCGATCTCGAACAGGATACGACCCGGCTTCACTCGGGCCACCCAGTATTCAGGCGACCCCTTGCCGGAGCCCATACGCACTTCTGCGGGCTTTGTCGAGACCGGAAGGTCAGGAAAAATCCGAATCCACACGCGACCCGCACGTTTCATCGCACGGGTAATGGCCCGACGGGCCGCTTCGATCTGACGGGCAGTAATCCGTTCCGGCTGCAGCGCCTTGAGGCCAAAGGCCCCAAAGTTCAGGGTCGTCCCGCCTTTCGCCAGTCCATGGATGCGGCCCTTGTGGGCCTTGCGGAACTTTGTCCGCTTGGGAGAAAGCATTGTTTCAAATCCTCAGCGCCGCCTGGCGCACTCTGGTCCCTATTCCCCGCAGATCAGCGCTGCGGGGCCTGCTCGGCGGCGCGACGATCCTGCGCCAACGGATCATGGGCAAGAATCTCGCCCTTGAAGATCCACACCTTCACACCACAGGTGCCATAGGTCGTCTTTGCCGTCGCCACACCATAATCGATATCGGCGCGCAGCGTATGCAGCGGCACGCGTCCTTCGCGGTACCATTCGACACGCGCGATTTCGGCGCCACCCAGACGACCGGAACAGTTGATCCGGATGCCCTGTGCGCCAAGACGCATAGCGGACTGCACGGCGCGCTTCATGGCGCGACGGAAGGCAACACGACGTTCAAGCTGCTGCGCGATGTTATCAGCCACCAGCGTCGCATCGATTTCCGGCTTGCGGATCTCGACAATGTTCAGCGCAACATCGGTCTTCGCCATACGGGTCAGATCCTTACGCAGCACGTCGATATCCTGCCCCTTCTTGCCGATGACGACACCCGGACGCGCGGCATAGATCGTCACGCGGGGCTTCTTGGCCGGACGTTCGATCACGACACGCGACACGCCAGCGCCAGACAGCTTGCGACGCAGGTAGGAACGCAGCTTCAGGTCATCATGCAGCAGACGGGCATAATCGGCATCCGCATACCAGCGGCTGTCCCAGGTGCGATTGATGCCGAGCCGCAGCCCGATCGGATTGACTTTATGTCCCATGGATCAGGCCGCCTTCTTTCCGGTTGCCGCTTCTGCCTCGGGCTGACGCTCTGCCACGATGATCGTCAGATGGCTGAAAAACTTTTCGATGCGGGCCGAACGGCCACGGCCACGGGCGTGGAAACGGCGCATGACGATCGACTTGCCAACTTCCGCGCGCGCCACGACCAACTGGTCAACATCCAACTGGTGGTTGTTCTCGGCGTTCGCGATGGCGCTTTCCAGCGTCTTCTTCACCTGCTGTGCAATGCGACGCTTGGAGAATGTCAGCGTCGCAACAGCCTGTGCGGCAGGCTTGTTGCGGATCAGACCCGCAACAAGGTTCAGTTTACGCGGGCTGATGCGGATGTTCCGCGTAGTGGCCTGCGCTTCGGTTTCCGCGAGCGTGCGCGGATGCTTAGGCTTGCTCATGATCAGCCCCGCTTCGCTTTCTTGTCCGAGGAATGACCCGTAAAGGTGCGGGTCGGCGAAAATTCACCGAACTTATGCCCGACCATGTTCTCGGTCACCTGCACGGGCAGGAACTTGTGCCCGTTATAGACGCCAAACGTCAGTCCCACGAACTGCGGCAGGATGGTTGAGCGACGCGACCAGATCTTGATCACTTCGTTACGGCCCGACGCGCGCGACGCATCGGCTTTATTCAGTAGATACCCGTCCACGAACGGGCCCTTCCAGACGGAACGTGCCATCTTGTATGCCCCTTACTTGCCGGTCTTCCGGCGACGGATAATCAGACTGTCCGTACGCTTGTTGACCCTGGTCTTGTAACCCTTTGTCGGCTTGCCCCATGGCGTAACCGGATGACGACCGCCCGAAGTCCGGCCTTCACCACCACCATGCGGATGGTCGACCGGGTTCATGACAACGCCACGGTTATGCGGACGACGGCCGAGCCAGCGGGCGCGACCTGCCTTACCCATATGCTGGTTCATGTTGTCCGGGTTGGACACCGCACCGATCGTCGCCATGCACTCGGCACGCACGACACGCAGTTCACCAGACTGCAGCTTGATCTGGGCATAGCCCATATCTTTGCCGACCAACTGTGCATAGGTGCCAGCCGAACGGGCGATCTTCCCACCAGCACCGGCCTTGAGCTCGATGTTGTGGATGATCGTGCCCACCGGCACCGCCGACAACGGCATCGCGTTACCAGGCTTGATGTCCGCACGCAGGCCGGAAACCACCTGATCACCCGCCTGCAGACGCTGCGGCGCAATGATATAGGCGAGTTCACCGTCAGCATACTTCACCAGTGCGATGAAAGCCGTGCGGTTGGGATCATATTCCAGACGCTCCACCGTGCCGACAACGTCGAACTTGCGACGCTTGAAATCGACATAGCGATAGGACTGCTTATGACCACCACCGATGAAACGCGAGGTGGTGCGGCCGTGGTTATTACGACCGCCGCTCTTGTTCTTGCCCTCGGTCAGCCCTTTGACGGGCTTGCCCTTCCACAGCTCCTTGCGGTCGATCAGGACCGTTCCGCGCAGGCTGGGGGTAACCGGGTTAAAGTGCTTCAATGCCATTTCTTGTCACCCCGCGTCAGGACAGCTTGGCGGTCAGGTCAATGGACTGACCATCTGCAAGCTGCACAAACGCCTTCTTCACATCAGACCGCTGGCCGGGACGTCCCTTGAAGCGCTTCGCCTTGCCCTTCTGGATCAGAGTGTTCACACCCAGAACCTTGACGCCAAACAGTGTTTCCACCGCGACCTTGATCTCGAACTTCGACGCACCAGAAGCGACCTTGAAACCAACCTGGTTCTTTTCAGACAGGGCGGTCGCTTTTTCCGTGATCAGCGGCGCGCGAATGATGTCATACATCGCCTCACGCGACATACGTTCCGCCTTTTTGCGGAGAGCGAGGATGTTGGTCATGCCAGACGCTCCTTCAGACCCTCAAGCCCGGCGCGCGTAATCGCCAGCACTTCGTGATTGAGGATGTCATAGACATTCGCACCGATGGTCGGAAGAATATCGATCTTCGGCAGGTTGCGTGCCGCCCGACCGAAGTTTTCCTCAACCGCCGCATCCACGATCAGCGCGGACTTCCAGCCAAGCACCTTCAGCTTCTTCGCCAGTTCGGAAGACTTGCCCGATGCCGTGGCGGCGTCGAGCACCACCAGCTTGCCTTCGGCGGCCTTCTGCGACAGCGCTGAAATCAGGCCCAGGCGACGCACCTTCTTGGGCAGGTCATAGCCATGGTCGCGCACGACCGGCCCATGAACCACGCCACCAGTACGGTACTGCGGTGAACGCAGCGACCCCTGACGGGCGCTACCCGTGCCCTTCTGCCGATAGGGCTTCTTGGTCGTGCCGGAGACTTCCCCCATGCCCTTGACCTTATGCGTGCCCGCACGGCGCTTCGCCAACTGCCAGTGAACGACGCGGGCCATGATGTCGGCACGCGGCTCAACCTTGAAAATCTCGTCGGGAAGCGTTGCCGTACCGGCGCTTCCGTTCTCGAGGGTTTTGATCTCGTAATCCATTGCCCTCTATCCTCAGCCCGCTACCTGGGCCAGGGCGGCCGGATACGGCACCTCGGCATGACGGGGCTTCTTGATCGCATCACGAACCAGAATCAGCTCATTCTTGCCGCCCGGGACGGAGCCGCAGATCATCAGCAGATTCTTCTCGGCATCGACGGCGGCCACTTCCAGATTCAGGGTGGTGACGCGTTCCGAACCGAGATGTCCGGCCATTTTCTTGTTCTTGAAGACCTTGCCCGGATCCTGACGATTACCCGTCGATCCGTGCGAACGGTGACTGATCGAGACACCATGCGAGGCTTCGAGACCGGCAAAGTTCCAGCGCTTCATCGCGCCGGCAAACCCTTTACCCTTGCTGGTGCCGGTCACATCCACTTTCTGCCCAACGACGAAGTGAGCGGCAGAGAGCGTGGCGCCAACTTCCAGAACGGCATCATCTGCCACCCGGAATTCCACCAGCTTCTTCTTCGGCTCCACCTTCGCCTTGGCGAAATGGCCACGGCACGGCTTCGTTACATTCTTGACCTTGGCCTTGCCCGAACCAAGCTGGACAGCTGAATAGCCATCACGCTCCTGGGTGCGGACATCAACCACCTGCAGGTCATCAACCTGCAGGACAGTCACCGGCACATGTGTGCCGTCTTCCTTGAACAGCCGGGTCATTCCCAGCTTTTTTGCGATCAATCCGGTGCGCATCGTCTGGACCTTAGAGTTTAATCTCGACATCCACGCCAGCGGCGAGGTCGAGTTTCATGAGTGCGTCCACGGTCTGCGGGGTCGGCTCGACAATGTCGAGCAGCCGGCGATGGGTCCGAATTTCGAACTGCTCGCGGCTTTTCTTATCCACATGGGGAGAACGGTTGACAGTGAACCGTTCGATATGCGTCGGCAGCGGGATAGGACCCCGAACCCGCGCACCCGTACGCTTCGCCGTATTGACGATCTCTTTTGTGCTGTTATCGAGCACCCGATGATCGTACGCCTTCAGGCGAATGCGGATGTTCTGGTTGTCCATCTTTCTGTTTCAGTCCAACTTTAACTGGTTCGGGGGAACCCGATCCGCCAATGATATCCCCGGCCAGATCACTCTGACCGGGGGCATCATCACTTCAGTTACTTACAATCACGCAGTGATCGAAGCGACCACGCCTGCACCGACCGTACGGCCACCTTCGCGAATAGCGAAGCGCAGGCCTTCATCCATGGCGATCGGGGCGATCAGTTCAACATCCATGGCGACGTTATCACCAGGCATGACCATTTCCGTGCCTTCCGGCAGGTGAACAACGCCAGTGACGTCGGTCGTGCGGAAATAGAACTGCGGACGATAGTTGGTGAAGAACGGCGTGTGACGGCCACCCTCTTCCTTCGTCAGGATGTAGGCTTCAGCCTTGAACTTCGTGTGCGGGGTAATGGAACCCGGCTTTGCCAGGACCTGACCACGCTCCACGTCTTCACGCTTCGTGCCACGCAGCAGCGCACCGATGTTGTCACCAGCTTCACCGCGATCAAGCAGCTTGCGGAACATTTCGACGCCCGTCACCGTGGTCTTCTGCGTCGGACGCAGACCAACGATTTCGATTTCGTCGCCCACGTTCACGGCGCCACGTTCGACACGGCCCGTCACCACGGTGCCACGACCGGAGATCGAGAACACGTCTTCGATCGGCATCAGGAACGGACGGTCAATCGGACGCTCCGGCTGCGGGATATATTCGTCAACAGCGTTCATCAGGTCGAGAACACGGTTTTCGCCAACTTCCGGATCGCCATCTTCCAGCGTCACCAGGGCCGAACCCTTGACGATGGGGATATCGTCGCCGGGGAACTGATAAGCGGACAGAAGTTCGCGAACTTCCATTTCCACCAGTTCCAGCAGTTCCGGGTCATCAACCTGGTCGACCTTGTTCAGGAAGACAACCAGGGCCGGAACGCCAACCTGGCGGGCCAGCAGGATGTGTTCACGCGTCTGGGGCATCGGGCCGTCAGCGGCCGACACAACCAGGATCGCGCCGTCCATCTGCGCCGCACCCGTGATCATGTTCTTCACATAGTCAGCGTGACCGGGACAGTCGACATGGGCGTAATGACGCTTTGCCGTTTCATACTCAACGTGAGCGGTGGAGATCGTGATACCACGGGCGCGCTCTTCCGGCGCCGCGTCGATCATGTCGTACGCCTTGAACTCCGCACCGCCGCTCTTGGCGAGCGTCTTGGTGATAGCAGCGGTCAGCGAGGTCTTGCCGTGATCGACGTGACCGATCGTGCCGATGTTGCAGTGCGGCTTATTCCGCTCAAATTTAGCCTTTGCCATCGTTTTCTCCGTTACTTCGGCCTCATGCCGAAAGTCGGGTTAGAAAGTTCCGTGTCGGAAGCCGAGCCGGTGAATATACCGACCTGACGCCCTTTACCAGCGGTAATGACTGAACGCCTTGTTGGCTTCTGCCATGCGATGCGTATCTTCGCGCTTCTTGACGGCGGCACCACGGTTGTTGACCGCATCCAGAAGCTCGTTCGACAGGCGTTCCTGCATCGTGTTTTCGCCCCGCTTGCGCGACGCGTCGATCAGCCAGCGGATCGCAAGCGCCTGACGACGCTCGGCCCGGACTTCGACCGGAACCTGGTAGGTCGCACCACCAACGCGGCGCGAACGCACCTCGACGGCAGGCTTCACGTTATCCAGCGCACCGTGGAACAGCACAACCGGATCAGCAGCAGCCCCACCGCGACGACGCAGCACCTCAAGGGCGCCATAGACGATCCCTTCGGCGGTGGACTTCTTGCCGTCGTACATCAGGGCGTTCATGAAACGCGTGATGACGACATCACCAAATTTCGGATCGGGAAGAATCTCGCGCTTAACAGCGCGATGACGGCGACTCATGCCTGATATTCCTTTTACTTAGGACGCTTCGCGCCATAGAGCGAGCGACGCTGACGACGCTTGGCGATACCCTGGGTATCCAGAACGCCGCGCAGAATGTGATATCGCACGCCAGGAAGATCCTTGACGCGACCGCCGCGGATCAGGACGACACTATGTTCCTGAAGGTTGTGGCCTTCACCCGGAATATAGCTCACAACCTCATAACCGTTCGTCAGGCGCACCTTCGCAACCTTACGCAGAGCCGAGTTCGGCTTCTTCGGTGTGGTTGTGTAAACACGAGTACAAACGCCACGCTTCTGCGGACATCCCTGCAGGGCAGGTACCTTGTTGCGTTTGGCTGCGGGCTCGCGGCCTTTCGCGATCAACTGGTTGATGGTCGGCATACGCCTTTCCCGATCCTTACAAATTTCGGCCGGCCAACCCCAAAGTCTGGTTGCCGACTGTCGTTCACAACAAAACCCCAACGAATGAAGATCATTCGGTCGGGCATCATATATGCATCCGGCCTTGGCCGCCCGATTCCCGGGTGGCGGCACCGCATGCGAGCATGCTGCATTCGACGGCCAACGACGTCATTCAGACAGGGCTAGCCGAGGGCGCGGAACCTACGAAGAGAATGGCTTGAAGTCAAGCCTTTGCTCAGGATTCGGCCATGCATGCAGCATGGCCATTCCGCATGGGGTATGAAAACACCCCATTACAATATGAAACGGGATGATTCGGCGTTCCATGCACCGAGTCCCGAATCGGAATCCGCCAGATTGCAGACCCCGATGCAGCATTAGACCGGCGGGTGGGGCGCCACATGGCCCCCACCCGCACAGCCGGTATTATTCGGCGGCCTTTGTTGAGGCAACCGCAGGCTTCGCCTGAGCAAGGCGCTGACGGTCCTGGCCGGCAGCCACTGCACGCAGCTTGTTCATCACGCTGCCTGTGCCCGCCGGGATCAGGCGCCCGACGATCACGTTTTCCTTCAGGCCGTTCAACGTATCCTTCTTGCCCGCCGTAGCGGCTTCGGTAAGGACGCGCGTTGTTTCCTGGAAGGATGCAGCAGAAATGAACGACTGCGTCTGCAGGGAGGCCTTGGTGATGCCCTGAAGCACGGGCATGGCCACGGCAGGACGTTCGCCGATGTTCAGGCGCTTGGTATTCTCCGTCTCGTACTCGATCCGGTCCACCGTCTCGCCAATCAGGTAGGTCGTATCACCCGGCTCAAGGATCTCGACCTTCTGCAGCATCTGGCGGACGATCACCTCGATGTGCTTGTCGTTGATCTTCACGCCCTGCAGACGATAGACGTCCTGAATCTCGTTCACGAGGTAGTCGGACAGCGCCTCGACCCCCAGAACCTTCAGGATGTCATGCGGCACGCGCGGACCATCGACCAGCGGATCGCCAACCTGAACGAAATCGCCTTCCTGAACCGAGACATGCTTGCCCTTGGGGATCAGGTAATCGGTTTCCTCGCCCGTTTCGTCGTTCTTGACGATGACACGGCGCTTCGACTTGTAATCCTTGCCGAATTCGACGCGACCTTCGGTTTCGGAAATGATGGCATGGTCCTTGGGACGCCGCGCCTCGAACAATTCGGCGACACGCGGCAGACCACCGGTAATGTCACGTGTCTTCGAACCTTCGCGCGGGATGCGCGCCAGCACGTCGCCCGCGTTGACATGTGCGCCATTTTCCACCGACAGCAGCGAGTCAGGTGACAGGAAGTAACGCGCATCGTTGCCATTCGCCAGCTTGACCACGTCGCCCTTGGCATCCTTGAGCTGCAGACGCGGCCGAAGATCGACCCCCTTGGACGCCTGCTTGTAGTCAACGACAACCTTCGACGTCAGGCCGGTGACCTCATCCATACGCTCGACAAGCGTGATGGAATCGATCAGGTCGAGATATTCGACCGTGCCTGCCTGCTCCGTAATGATCGGCAGGGTATACGGATCCCACTCGGCCAGCTTCTGGCCACGCGTGACCTCGACCCCATCTTCGATCAGCAGACGCGCGCCATAAGGTACGCGATAGCGCGCACGCTCCGTCCCCTTGTCATCCGTCAGCAGGATTTCGCAGTTACGCGACATGACGATGGTCACGTTCTGGCTGTTCTGCACCACGTTGCGGTTGCGGATCGTCGCCTTGCCATCGCGTGACGCCTCGACCATCGACTGTTCCGCGCCACGCTGCGCCGCGCCACCGATATGGAAGGTGCGCATCGTCAACTGCGTGCCGGGTTCACCAATGGACTGCGCTGCGATGACGCCCACGGCCTCACCGATATTTACCGGCGTGCCTCGGGCCAGATCACGACCATAGCAGTGGCCACACACGCCCACGCGGCTGTCACATGTCAGGACCGAACGGATCAGGATGCTTTCCACCCCGGCCTTCTCGATCTGTTCTGCCTGCGCTTCCTCAATCAGGGTATTGCGCTTGAACAGCACCTCACCCGATGCGGGATCAAGCACATCGGCCGCAAGCGTACGACCCAGCATACGCTCGGACAGAGATGCGACAACCTCGCCGCCATCCATCACCGCACGCACCGTCAGGCCGCGTTCCGTGCCACAATCGTCTTCGACGATGATGCAATCCTGCGCCACATCGACAAGGCGTCGTGTCAGATAGCCGGAGTTCGCGGTCTTCAGCGCCGTATCGGCCAGGCCCTTACGCGCGCCATGGCTGGAGGTGAAGTAATCGAGAACCGACAGACCTTCCTTGAAGTTGGCGATGATCGGCTGTTCGATGATCTCGCCTGACGGCTTGGCCATCAGGCCACGCATGCCGGCAAGCTGCTTCATCTGTGCTGGCGACCCACGGGCACCAGAATGGCTCATCATCCATACCGAATTGGTGGGCTTGCCGATTTCCTGCTTGGAAATCTCCTTCATCATCGCGGCCTGCACTTCGTCCGTGCAACGCGACCATGCGTCAACCACCTTGTTATAGCGTTCGCCCGCCGTAATCAGGCCGTCCTGATACTGCTGTTCGAATTCCTTGACCTCATTCGCGGTATGTTCGACGAGCTCCTTCTTCTCCTTCGGCACGATCATATCGTCCTTGCCAAAGGAAATGCCGGCTTTCGCCGCATGCTTGAAGCCAAGGCCCATCAGGCGGTCACAGAAAATGACGCACTCTTTCTGCCCGCAATGGCGATACACCGCGTCGATGACGTCGGACACCGTCTTCTTGGTCAACTGCTTGTTGATCAGCGAGAACGGCAGCGCCGCACTGCGCGGCAGGATCTGCGCGACCAGCATGCGGCCAGGCGTTGTGACGACGGTTTCACGCGTGACGGTACCATCCGCGTCGACATTCTCGATCCGGGCGCGGATCTTGTCATGCAGCTTCACCGCACCGGTGGTCAGGGCATATTCGACCTCTCCCACACTGGAGAAAGAAGAAGCACCGTTCACCGTCACCCTGCCCTGCGCATCATATTCGTTGCGATCAGGGGTAGCGCGGAATTCCGGCGTCTCAAGGCTCAGATAATACAGGCCAAGGACAATATCCTGCGACGGCACGATAATCGGCTTGCCATTCGCGGGGCTGAGGATGTTGTTGGTGGACATCATCAGCACGCGCGCCTCAAGCTGTGCCTCAAGGCTCAGCGGGACATGCACGGCCATCTGATCGCCGTCAAAGTCAGCATTGAACGCGGTGCAGACCAACGGATGCAACTGGATCGCCTTGCCTTCGATCAACACCGGCTCGAACGCCTGAATACCCAGACGATGCAGCGTTGGCGCACGGTTGAGCATGACCGGATGTTCGCGGATCACCTCTTCAAGGATATCCCAGACTTCGGGACGTTCCTTCTCCACCATCCGCTTGGCGGCCTTGATGGTGGTGGCGTGACCATACTTCTCCAGCTTGGAGTAGATGAACGGCTTGAACAGCTCCAGCGCCATCTTTTTGGGCAGGCCACACTGGTGCAGTTTCAGTTCCGGGCCAACCACGATGACCGAACGGCCGGAATAATCAACGCGCTTGCCCAGCAGGTTCTGGCGGAAACGCCCCTGCTTGCCCTTCAGCATGTCCGAAAGCGACTTCAGCGGACGCTTGTTCGCCCCTGTGATGGCGCGACCGCGACGGCCGTTATCGAACAGGGCGTCAACCGATTCCTGCAGCATGCGCTTTTCGTTGCGCACGATGATGTCAGGCGCGCGCAGTTCGATCAGCCGCTTCAGGCGATTGTTGCGGTTGATGACACGGCGATACAGGTCATTCAGGTCGGATGTCGCGAAACGACCACCATCCAGCGGCACCAGCGGGCGCAGTTCCGGCGGAATGACCGGGATCAGCTCCATGATCATCCATTCGGGGCGCGATTCACTTTCGGAAAACGCCTCGATCAGCTTCAGCCGCTTGACCAGCTTCTTGCGCTTCGCCTCGGACGTGGTGTCCTTCAGCTCCTGGCGCAGCTCGACCTTCTCCTGGTCGCAGTCGATGCGCTCAAGGATCTTCTTGATCGCTTCGGCCCCGATCCCGACCTCAATCCCTTCGTCGCCATGTTCGTCCATGACGTCGAGATACTGGTCTTCGGTCAGCAGGCTGTACTGCTTGAGCGGCGAGGTGCCGGGTTCAAGGACCACATAGCTTTCGAAATACAGGATCTTTTCCAGATCCTTCAGCGTCATATCGACCATCAGGCCGATCCGGCTGGGCAGCGATTTCAGGAACCAGATATGCGCGACCGGGCTGGCAAGCTCGATATGGCCCATACGTTCGCGACGGACCTTGGCCAGCGTGACCTCGACACCGCATTTTTCGCAGATGATCCCACGGAATTTCATCCGCTTGTATTTGCCGCACAGACATTCGTAATCCTTGATAGGACCGAAAATCCGCGCACAGAACAGACCATCGCGCTCCGGCTTGAAGGTGCGATAATTGATGGTCTCGGGCTTCTTGATCTCGCCATAGGACCATGACCGGATCTGCTCGGCCGAGGCGAGCTGGATCTTGATCTGGTCGAAGGTCATCGCCTGGCCCGTCTGGCCAAGGATCTTCATGAGTTCATTCATGCGCCGCAAACCCCCTGAGGGAAAAGAACAAGGGCAGACCGACTATCTGCCCCCATCCCTGAAAATAAAACGTATGGACGGGTCGTTACCTTGTTCATGGAACGATCAGCTACCGCTCTGTTCCAGATCCACGTTCAGGCCCAGCGACTTCAGTTCCTTGATCAGGACGTTGAAGCTTTCGGGGATGCCGGCCTCGAAATCATCCTGCTCGCGCACGATGGCTTCATAGACCTTGGTGCGGCCCGACACGTCATCGGACTTCACCGTCAGCATTTCCTGCAGCGTGTAGGCCGCCCCATAGGCTTCGAGCGCCCAGACTTCCATTTCACCGAAACGCTGTCCACCGAACTGCGCCTTACCACCCAGCGGCTGCTGTGTGACCAGCGAATACGGACCGATCGAACGGGCATGGATCTTGTCGTCCACAAGATGATGCAGCTTCAGCATATAGATGTAGCCGACCGTGGTCTTGCGCTCGAACGGCTCACCCGTGCGACCGTCGATCAACTGCGACTGCCCCGACTTGTCGAGCCCGGCCTTCTCCAGCATCGCTTCGATGTCCGGGATCGACGCACCATCGAACACCGGCGTCGCAATGGGCACGCCCTTGCGCAGGTTATTCGACAGTTCAAGCAACTGGGCATCCGTCATATCGGCGATATTGGCTGCGAAAGCATCCTCGCCATAGACGGAACGCAGTTCGTCAAGCAGTTCCTGCCGCTTCTCACCCGTCTTGTGATAGGTATCGACAAGCTGCCCGATCCCGCGACCGATATTGGCGCAGGCCCAGCCGAGGTGGGTTTCAAGGATCTGCCCCACATTCATGCGCGACGGCACGCCAAGCGGGTTGAGCAGCAGGTCCACGGGGGTTCCGTCCTCAAGGAACGGCATGTCCTCCACCGGTACGACGCGGGAGACAACACCCTTGTTGCCGTGGCGACCGGCCATCTTGTCACCCGGTTGCAGCTTGCGCTTCACCGCGACGAACACCTTGACCATCTTCATCACGCCCGGCGGCAGTTCGTCGCCACGCTGCAGCTTTTCGACCTTGTTGTCGAAACGTGCCTGAATGCGCGACACCGCCGTATCGAACTCACGACGCAGGACTTCCAGTTCGGCCATCACCGCATCGGACGTCACGGTGACATTGCGCCACGCGCCACGCGGATGCTCCGACAGGACCTCGTCCGTGATCGGCGTGCCAGAACGGATACCCTTGAAGCCCGCCCCTGCCGTCTGCCCGATCAGATGTTCACGCAGACGGTTATAGAAGGAACGTTCCTGAATGGCGCGCTCGTCATCGCGGTCCTTCGCCAGACGCTCGATCTCCGCGCGTTCGATCGCCATCGCGCGCTCATCCTTGTCCACGCCACGGCGGGAGAAGACACGCACATCGACAATCGTGCCACTGGTGCCCGGCGGCAGCTTCAGCGAGGTATCGCGGACGTCGGATGCCTTTTCACCAAAGATGGCGCGCAGCAGCTTTTCTTCCGGCGTCATCGGGCTTTCGCCCTTTGGCGTGACCTTACCAATCAGGATATCGCCCGGATTCACCTCTGCACCGACATAGACGATGCCGGCTTCGTCAAGGTTGCGCAGCGCTTCTTCGCCAACATTGGGGATGTCGCGGGTGATTTCCTCCTGGCCCAGCTTCGTATCACGGGCCATGACCTCGAATTCCTCGATATGGATCGAGGTAAAGACGTCATCACGCGCGATGCGTTCGGAAATCAGGATCGAATCTTCGAAGTTGTAGCCGTTCCACGGCATGAACGCGACCAGCACGTTCCGCCCCAGCGCCAGTTCACCAAGTTCGGTGGAAGGACCATCAGCGATGATCTCGCCCGCCGAAACCTGATCCCCCACGCGGACCAGCGGACGCTGGTTGATGCAGGTGGACTGGTTCGAACGCATATATTTGCGCAGGCGATAGATATCGACACCCTGCGTCGCACCCGCATCGTCGGTTGCACGCACCACGATACGCGCACCGTCGATCTGGTCCACGATGCCACGACGCCGGGCAACAATGGTCGCACCCGAATCATGGGCGACGGCCGCTTCCATCCCGGTGCCAACCAGCGGCGCGTCGGAACGCACCAGCGGCACCGCCTGGCGCTGCATGTTCGATCCCATCAGCGCGCGGTTTGCGTCATCGTTTTCAAGGAACGGGATCAGGGCCGCGGCAACCGACACAAGCTGCTTGGGCGACACGTCACAGGCCGTCACCTCATCGGGCAGGACCTGGCGGAAATCACCGCCACGACGCACTGACACCAGCTCGTCCGTCAGCTTCCCGTGGGCATCCTGCTCTGCGTCCGCCTGCGCGACGATGAGCTTGTCTTCCTCCATCGCGGACAGGTATTTCCAGCCGCTCTGCAGGACACCGCCCTCGACCATGCGGTACGGGGTTTCGATGAATCCGTACTTGTTGACCTTGGCATAGGTCGCAAGGGAGTTGATCAGACCAATGTTTGGGCCTTCCGGCGTTTCAATCGGGCAGATGCGGCCATAATGTGTCGGGTGGACGTCACGAACCTCAAAGCCCGCGCGCTCACGCGTCAGACCGCCCGGGCCAAGCGCCGAAAGGCGACGCTTGTGCGTAACTTCCGACAGGGGGTTGGTCTGGTCCATGAACTGGCTGAGCTGCGAGGAGCCAAAGAATTCGCGCACGGCGGCGGCGGCAGGCTTCGCATTGATCAGGTCATGCGGCATGACCGTGTCGATATCGACGGACCCCATGCGTTCGCGGATCGCACGCTCCATACGCAGCAGGCCGACACGATACTGGTTTTCCATCAGTTCGCCGACCGAACGGACACGACGGTTGCCAAGATTGTCGATATCGTCGATCGCACCGCGACCGTCCTTCAGCTCGCACATGATCTTGACCGTGCGCAGGATGTCTTCCTTACGCAGGACACGCACGGTGTCAGGCACGTCAACACCCAGGCGCATGTTCATCTTCACGCGGCCAACGGCGGACAGGTCATAGCGGTCAGGATCGAAGAACAGGCCGGAGAACATGGCTTCCGCCGTTTCCGGCGTCGGCGGTTCGCCAGGACGCATGACACGATAGATATCGGTCAGCGCATCGTCACGCGATGTGTTCTTGTCAATCGCAAGCGTATTGCGGATCCACGGACCATTGGTCGCATCGATCGCAAGCGTCACCAGCTTGGTGACACCATCGGCCTCCAGCGCCTCAAGACGGGTTTCGGTCAGTTCGTCACCAGCTTCGGCAAAGATCTCGCCCGTGTCGGGGTTGACCATGTCGAACGCGATGAAACGCCCGATCAGCCCTGCGGGACCGACCAGCACGTCCTTTGTGGTTTCCGCGATCTTGCGGACCATACGCGCCGTCAGCTTGGTGTCCACCTGGGCAACGATTTCACCCGTATCGGCATCCACCAGCGGTTCCAGCAGCTTCTGGCCACGGAACGCATCGGGGTCAAAACGGCGGGCCCATCCCTTTCCGCTCTTGATGAACTCGACCTGGCCATAGAAATAGCCAAGGATTTCATCGGGGCTCATGCCCTGGATTTCCATGGAATCGACGTCGCCGCCCTCGGCCGCCTTCGCTTCGCGCGCGGCTCGCGATTCCTCGCCCTCCAGCGCGTACAGAAGCGTCGTGACCGGCAGCTTGCGCTTGCGGTCGATGCGGACGTAGATCAGGTCCTTACTGTCGAATTCGAAATCCAGCCACGACCCACGATACGGAATGACGCGTGCGGCGAACAGGAACTTGCCCGATGAATGGGTCTTGCCCTTGTCGTGGTCGAAAAACACGCCGGGGCTGCGATGCATCTGGCTGACGATGACGCGCTCGGTCCCGTTGATGATGAACGTGCCGTTGTCGGTCATGAGCGGCATGTCGCCCATATAGACCGGCTGTTCCTTGATATCGCGGATCGAACGCGATCCCGTATCCTCATCCACGTCCCACACGATCAGGCGCAGGATCACCTTCAGCGGCGCGGCAAAGGTCAGCCCGCGCTGGATGCATTCCTCAACATCGTATTTCGGCTCTTCGAGTTCATAGCTGACGAATTCGAGTCGCCCACGTCCGGCAAAATCATTGATCGGAAAGACGGAACGGAACACTTCCTGCAAACCGGTCGGCGTCCGGCTGTCGGGTGACACGTTCATCTGCAGGAATGCCTCGTAACTGGCACGCTGCACGTCGATCAGATTGGGCATCGGAGCGATTTCGGGTATACGCCCGAAGCTCTTGCGGATGCGTTTGCGTCCCGTGAACGATTTCGTAATCGCGTTCATCGCCTATCCAGCCCCCATCCACACAGACCTGCTCCCCGTCCTCCATCATGGCCTTGCGGCTCGGGACAAAGACAGATCCAGAAATTCTTTCAGGTTGCCCATCCTCATGGACCAACCCCGGACCCGTCCCTTCACATGACTTGAGGACGGCCCCTTCTACCGCCAAAGGCACCCGAGACCTTGACGGTCAGGGTGCCTGTAACGCCCAAGGGGGCGGAGGTCTGACGACCTCCACCCTCACCTGAATATCATCTCAACATCCACAACAGGGAATGCTGACAGGATACATCTTATTTGATTTCGACAGAAGCGCCGTTGTCTTCAAGGGTCTTCTTGATCTTCTCGGCTTCATCCTTGCTGACGCCTTCCTTGACGGTCTTGGGCGCGCCCTCGACCAGGTCCTTGGCTTCCTTCAGGCCCAGGCCCGTGATGCCACGGATTTCCTTGATGACGTTGATCTTCTTGTCGCCAGCCTTCGCCAGCACCACGTCGAATTCGGTCTTTTCCTCAGCAGCAGCGGCCGGAGCAGCAGCAGCGGCAGCAACAGCAACCGGAGCAGCGGCGGAAACGCCCCACTTCTCTTCGAGCAGCTTCGACAGCTCAGCAGCTTCGAGAACCGTAAGAGCGGACAGTTCGTCAACAAGTTTGTTCAGATCGGCCATGATTCAGTCTTCCTAATTTATACACTGGTTGGCGTGGCACAATCCCGAAATTTCGGAAAAGTACCATTTTGTTGATATCCCGGCTTACCGGGACAGGGGTGGCTAGGCTGCCTCGCCCGTCTTGGCATAGGCACCAAAAACCCGTGCAAGCTGTCCGCCCGGCGCCTGCAGCACGCCCGCGATGCGCGTTGCCGGCGTGGAGATAAGCCCCACCAGCTGCGCCCGGAGCACGTCCAGGGAGGGCAGTTCCGCCAGCGCCTTGACACCCTCGACACTCAGTGTCTGGGAGCCAAGCGATCCGCCGAGCAGAACAAGCTTGTCATTGGTTTTGGCGAACTCGACCAGCACCTTTGCAACTGCAACAGGTTCATCCGCCCACGAAATCGCGGTCGGCCCCTTCAGCAGCGGCGCGATGCCTTCGAACTGGGTCCCTGCCAGGGCGAGATTGGCCAGCCGGTTCTTCGCGACCTTGTAAGTCGCTCCGGCCGCGCGCACACGCCGCCGAAGTTCCGTCACATCAGCCACCGTCAGCCCGTCATTACGGGTGACAACGACCATGGACGTCTCGGCGAACACGGCCGCGAGGGAGGCAACAAACTCCCGCTTCTCCGTACGGTCCAAATCCCGTCTCCATCGTCATCCACCAGAAAACCTGGTGGATTGGGTTTACCCTTGGGGCCTGCCCAACATGGGCCTGCCCCGGTTCGCCTGTCCTTTGTAAACGGAACAACCAGTGTCAGGTGACATGCACCTGCGGCCCGGCAATCCCCGTCTTCCGGCTGCAACCCCACAGGGGCAATCAAGGCACAAGGCCACATCCGGTCATGGACAGGTTCGGAAAATGGCCCGCAGGATGGGCCATTCCCTTTTATCCCACCCCATCAGGGGCGGGACAATCCTTCATCAGGATGCGGCGAGCGTCGCCACATCGAGATGCACACCCGGCCCCATCGTGGACGACAGGGACACCTTCTTGATGTAGGTGCCCTTCGCGCCCGTGGGACGGGCCTTCTGCACCGCATCGACGAATGCGCGGATGTTTTCAGCAAGCTTGGCTTCGTCGAACGAGGCCTTGCCGATACCGGCATGCACGATACCGGCCTTTTCCGCACGGTATTCGACCTGACCGGACTTTGCCGCGGTAACGGCGCCCTTCACATCCATCGTGACCGTGCCCAGCTTCGGGTTGGGCATCAGGCCACGCGGGCCAAGGATCTTGCCCAGACGGCCGACCAGCGCCATCATGTCCGGCGTCGCGATGCAGCGGTCGAACTCGATCTCGCCAGCCTGCACCTTGGCGGCCAGGTCTTCGGCACCGACAACATCGGCCCCGGCGGCAGTCGCTTCCTCGGCCTTCGGGCCACGGGCGAACACGCCAACGCGCAGGGTCTTGCCCGTACCATTCGGCAGGGACAGCAGGCCACGGACCATCTGGTCGGCATGACGCGGGTCAATGCCCAGGTTCATGGAGATTTCGACCGTCTCGTCAAACTTCGCCTTCGCACCCTGCTTCACCAGGGAGATGGCTTCGTCCAGGCCATAGGCCTTGGTCGCATCAACATTGGCGCGCGCGGCGGCCAGACGCTTGTTCTTTGCCATGGACTTTAGCCCTCCACCACGTCGAGGCCGATGGAGCGCGCTGAACCGGTCAGCATGCGCACGGCGCCGTCGATGTCATTGGCGTTCATGTCTTTCATCTTCACCTCGGCGATCTCGCGCAGCTGCGCAATCGTCACCTTGCCAACCGTCGCGGACTTGCCAACGGTGGAGCTTCCCTTGTTGACCTTGGCGGCCTTCATCAGGAAATAGGTGTTCGGCGGGGTCTTCGTGATGAAGCTGAAGGTGCGGTCAGCATAGGCGGTGATGACCACGGGAATGGGCATCCCCGGTTCCATACCCTGCGTCTTCGCGTTGAACTCCTTGCAGAACTGCATGATGTTCAGGCCGCGCTGACCAAGGGCCGGACCAACCGGCGGGGAGGGATTCGCCTTGCCGGCGGGGATCTGCAGCTTGATGTAGCCAACGATTTTTTTGGCCATATCCGGGGCTCCTGACTGTTTCACCCGGACCGCGGTTCTGGCGGTCACCCCTGCCATGATGTGGCAAGGGCAATGGACCTCCCGCGTTCCGATAAGAGGCGGGCACCTACCGCTGATTCGGGGGTGCTGTCAACCCCTGCGCGGGCAGGGCAGGCATTTCGAGGTCCTTCGACTCCGCGCCATTATCGACATTTACGCCACCTGCGGCCTTGGGAATCCGCAGGTGGGAATATTGCAGCGGGCCAAACGGACGGATCTGCCGGTGGTTCGGCAACTGGCTGCTGTCCCATCCCCCGCCAAGCGCGCGGATCAGTTCGACCTGCGCCTGCATGTAGCGGGTCTCCACCTGTACCTGGGCGATGCGTGCAGTCAGCGCCGCCACCTGTGCCACCACCACGTCAAGGTAGTTGGTCAGGCCGCCGGTATAAAGCTGCATCGTCATGTTCTGTGTGCGCAGCGACGCCTTGACGGCCTCGCCTTCCTGCCCCGCCTCGACATCAAGGTCATGGGTCAGGCTCAACCCGTCCTCCACATCCTTGAACGCGGCAAGCACCGTGGCGCGATACCGGTCTTCCGCCTGACGGTATTGCGACCAGCTACGTTGCAGTTCGGCGCGCCGCATCCCCCCCTGGAACAGGGGCAGCACAGCCTGCGCGGCATAATTGTACATGCCGTTCGCGACCTTATCGAGGGTAAAGCCATTATCCATGAACCCCGCCATCGCGCTGAAGGTTACATGTGGATAAAATGCCGCGCGCGACACGCCAATCGCCCGGTTTGCCTGCGCCATGTTGCGTTCGGCACTGGCGACATCGGGACGGCGTTCCAGCAGGGTGGAAGGCAGCCCCACCGCGATCTTCACCTTCGGGAAGCGGATTTCGGTAATCGGCATGATATGAAAGGCGGATGGCGAGGTGTTCACCAGCACCGCAATCGCATGTTCCATCACCGCGCGGCGGGCCTGCAGGTCGGTGTCGGACGCCTGCGTGGCCGAAAGCTGTGTCTGCGCGCGCGATACGTCGATACCTGCCGCGATCGCCCCGGCCTGACGCATCTGGGTGATCTGCACTGCCGTCTGGTAATATCTGATCGAGTCCTGATACACCGCATGCTGCGCGTCCATGCCACGCAACTGCATATAATCATTAGCCAGTTCGGACTGGATACTCAGCCGCGCCACGGCGAAATCGGCGGCGGCGGCCTGTGCCTGCTGCTGGCGCATACGTTTGCGGTTGCGGATTTCAGACCAGAAATCAGGCTCCCACCGGACGCTGGCTCCCCATTGCTGCGATGACATATAGGTGGGGCCCTGGGCACCCGCCCCACGCCATAGCCGGTGCTGCGACGACTGGTTATTGGATGCCCCTGCATTGCCACCGATCTGCGGATACAGCGCCGACGCCGCCTCCGCCGACAGGTCGCGTGCCTGCGTAAAGGTTTCAGCCGCGGCCTGCAGATCAGGATTCAGGCGGCCCGCGCGTTCCTCCAGCCTGTTGAGGAGCGGGTCGTTAAAGACCACCCACCAGTCGCCACGCGGCGCACCATCGGCGGGGGCACCATAATGCATGATACCCTCCCCCTGCCAGTTATCGGGATAGAGGTAGTGCGCGTGCCTGTATTTCGGCGCAAGGTCCACACACCCGCCAAGGCCCGCGGCCATCATCGCGCATCCGGCAAGGCAGGCCGCGCGCATCGACTGGCGGCGTGCCCGCCCCCACATGAGGCCGCCCCTCATCGGCGCGCCCCGGCGTCCGTCGCCCCCTGATCCGCGGGCATGGCCCGGACATCGTCGTCCTTCGTGCTTTCACGCGCCGGGGTCTTCGCCATCGCGGACGCACCGACATCGTTATATCCGGGGGTGGAGCCGACAAGATACACTTCCTGTCCCTCCAGCAGGCCGGAAGACGGGTTGTTGACCACACGGTCATGCAGCCCCACGCCCGCAAGTATCTGCACCTTGGTGCCAAGATTCGTACCCACGGTGACATTACGCAGCCTGATGCGGTTATGGTCATCGACCACCGCCACCTGCATGCCCTGCGCACGGAACAGCAGCGCACCTTCGGGCAGGATCAGGATATCAGGGTCCCCCGGCGCAGTGAAATGCACGGTGGCATAGGAATCGGGCCACAGTTCACGTTTGTCATTATCAACCACCAGTTCGGTCGTCACCGTGCGGGTGGAGGCATTGAACGCCTTGGCCGTGGCAAGGAACTTCGCCTTGAACACCCGTCCCGGATATTGCGGTACGGTGATGTCGCCCGTCAGCTTGGGCCCGATGATGTCGGCATAATCCTGCGGCACGGACACAAAGATACGCATGCGATGCACGTCCGCCACGCTGAACAGCTCACTTGCCGTCCCGTGGGAGGAGACATCCCCACCGCCCGCATTCACATAATCCCCCACGTCAGCCAGACGTGACGTCACCACACCATCAAACGGGGCGACGATCTGCTTGAACCCGATCAGCGCGGCATAACGCGACACCTCATGTCGGGCGGCCTCGACCTCGGCGGCCTGCGCCTCGGCATTGGCGGCCTGCACATCGACCTCCTGCTGAGAGACAGCCTGCGTGCCCTGCAACGCCTTCCAGCGTTTCGCCGTGATCTGCGCCAGCTTGTAACGGGCCATTGCAACGTCGAAATTGGCCTTGGACGCGGCATACTGCGCATCAAGGCCCGGCGTGTCGATCGTGGCCAGGATTTCGCCTGCCTTCACATTCGCACCGATATCCTTGTACCACATCTGCACATAGCCCGAGACCTGCGCATAGATCGGGGCCTGGTACCATGCGGAGATATTGCCCGGCAGGTCCAGCGTGCGTGTCTTTGGCCCGTGTTCCGGCTCGATCACCTGCACGCGCGGGATGGCGGCATCGGCTGTCTGGCGGCTCAGGCTTTCGACATGCATGCGGCGTTCGACAATCCCGCCGACAACGATGACGGCCACCACGACCACCCCCAGCCAGACCCAGATCCTGCCGCCGCGCCCGCGCTGGCCCTTGATATCATCGGCGCCCGTCATGCGCGTTCTCCCTCGGCAGTCGTGGTCTTGGATTTTCGTGAATGAATAAGCGCGAACACGCATGGCACGAACAGGAGCGTGGCGCACGTGGCCACCATCAGTCCGCCCATCACCGCGCGGCCCAGCGGCGCGTTCTGCGAATTGCTCAGCGACATGGGCAGCATGCCGATAATCATGGCCGATGCGGTCATCAGCACGGGACGGATACGTTCATATCCCGCCTCGATCGCGGCCTTGACCGCATCACCGTGCAGGTCCATCCGCTCACGCGCGAAGGACACCACCAGGATTGAGTTCGCCGTCGCGGTGCCCATGCACATGATCGCCCCCGTCAGCGCCGGCACCGACAGCGCGGTATGCGTCAGGAACAGGCTCCACGCGATACCGGCCAGCGCGCCGGGCAACGCGGTGATGATGATGAAGGGGTCAAGCCACGACTGAAAATTGACGACAATGATCAGGTAGACCAGCAGGATCGACATCGCGAGACCGGAAATAAGCTGCACATACGCGCCGTTCATGGTCGTCGCCTGCCCACGGACATACAGGCTTGACCCATGGGGCAGCGACTTGCGCTCCTCCTCCACCACACGCGTCACCTCGCGTGAGACGGTGCCAAGGTCCAGCCCCTCGTTCGTGGCATAGATGTTGAAGACTGGCATGATGTTGTAATGCGCGACCTCCCCCGGCGTGCCGGTCTGCACGATCTGGCTGAGACCGCCAAGGATCTGCGGCGGCAGGTTCCGCGGGTTGCCGTCACCCCGGTCGATGGGGATCGTCTCCAGGTCGTTCATCGTCTGCAGGAACTGCAACGGTGTCTGGATATCCACCAGATGCGACACCCCGGTCTTGGGGTCCAGCCAATAGGTGGGCGCGACCTGGCCGCTGCCCGACAGCACGGCAAGCGCATTGTTCGCCACGTCCGCTTCCGTCAGGCCGGTCCCCAGCGCATAGGTCCGGCGCGCATTGACGCGCAAGGTGGGGGTATTCATCGGTTCCTGCACCGCAACGTCGGTCACGCCGGTAATCTTGCGCAGGCGCGCTGCAAGGTGCTGCGCGAAATCGAAATTACCATACAGGTTACGGCCCGATACCTGCACGTCGATTGGCGCGGGCAGGCCGAAATTCAGGATCTTGGCCGTCAGGTCGGCAGGCATGAAGGTGATTTCGGTGCCGGGGAATTTCTCCGCCAGCCCCTTGCGCAGGACGGCACGGTATTTCGCAACCGGCGCTTCCTCATCCTTCAGCGTCACCGTCAGGTCGCAGTCCTGCGTGCCGACGGTGGGCGTGGGAATGAAGGCCTGGTTCAGCGGACTGAATGGCAGGCCACAATTATTGACGATGCCCTCGACCTCCCCGGGCAGCAGGCGGTCGATCTCGTCATTCACCAGCATGGAAATCTTGCCTGCCTCGGCGATCTTGGTGCCAAGCGGCGCGCGCATATGGATCGACAGCGCGTTCGAATTGATTTCGGGGAAGAAATCCTGCCCCGCAAAGAACAGCAGCCCGAGCGAACAGAACGCCAGTATCGAAAACAGCGGCACGAAACGCCTGCGCGTCGCCAGCAGGCGGATCAGGATCTCGCGGTAGCGATTGCGGAACAGGACGAAATACGCCTCGAACCCGCGCTGGAACCGCGCAAAGATGCTCTGCGACGGGGCCGCCTGCCCCGTCGCCAGCGCATGGTGGGCGGCCACCTGGGCCGCAAGCATGTATTTCGCCATCGTCGGCACCAGCGTGCGCGACAGGATGAACGATGCGATCATGGCAAAGATGATGGCTTCGGCCATTGGCATGAACAGCCACCCCGCCACCCCCGTCAACTGGAACAGCGGCATCCACACGATACAGATACACAAGGTGGAGACGAAGGTGGGGATGACGATCTGGTTCGCCGCGTCGATGATCGCGGTTTCCAGATCCTTGTCCATTTCCAGATGGGCGTCGATATTCTCGATCATGACGGTGGCGTCATCGACAAGGATACCAACCGCCAGCGCAAGCCCGCCAAGCGTCATGACGTTGATCGTCTGCCCCGCCATCCCCAGCCCGATGACCGAACACAGCATCGCCAGCGGGATGGAGGTTGCGATGATGACCGTCGATCGCCATGACCCGAGGAACAGCAGCACGACCAGACTGGTCAGCAGCGCCGCAGTGCCCATTTCCTGCACCACGTCGCGCACAGCCTCCTTCACAAAGGTGGAGGCATCGCCCAGCACGGTGATGTTCACCCCGGCCGGCAGCGTCTTTATGATACCCGGCAGCAGCGCCTTGACCCCGCTGACGACCGCAAGTGTGGAGGCGTCACCACTTTTCATGATGACAATCAGGACCGCCTGATGCCCCTTGACCAGCACCATATTGGTCTGCGGCGGGCCGCCGGCATGCACCCATGCCACATCACGCAGGTAGACGACGGAATTGCCTTCCTGCTTGATCGGCATGTTGTTGAAGGTGTCGATCACCTCTGGCGAGGCATTGGTCTGCACCATGTAATCGAAGGCGCCAATCTGCTGGTCACCGGCAGGCAGCACGATGTTCTGCTTGCCCAGTGCATTGCCGATATCGGTTGCCGACAGGCCATGCGCCAGCAGCTTCGTCTGGTCCAGATCAACCATGATGTTGCCCGGCTGTCCGCCATAGGGGTTCGGAATGGCGGCGCCCGCGACCGACACCAGCGCGGGGCGGATCAGGTTGGACGACATGTCATAGATCTGCGAGGCAGTCATCGAATCAGACGACACCTGCAACGTCAGCACCGGGACAGAGGACGCGTTATAGGTCAGCACCAGCGGCGGGGTCATGCCTGCGGGCATCTGTTTGATGACCGTCTGTGATACCGATGTGATCTGCGTCTGGGCCACGGCGGTGTCCGTACCGGGCTGGAAGAAGACCTTGACGATGCCACGCCCGTAATAGGACTGGCTTTCGATATGTTCGATATTGTTGACCGTCGCGGTCAGCGCACGTTCATAATAATAGACGACACGTCCTGACATGTCCTCCGGCATCAGGCCGGTATAGGTCCAGCAGATCGCGACGACGGGGATATTGATGCTGGGGAAAACGTCGGTGGGCGTACGCAGCAGGCCACGCACGCCGAAAACAACAATCAGGATGGACAGGACGACGAATGTGTAAGGCCGCTTGAGCGCGGTAACAACGATACCATTCATGCGCGGGTTATTTCCTCCGGCGCTGGAGTGCGGCCATCGGCCGCGTTTTCCGTTGCGGGCAGGGACAGGATGTTCCCATCGCGTGCGCCCGGCAAGGCTTGCTCATGCATCGTCATAATCTCTCCATCCCTCATCTGGTGTTAAAATGAGGAACGCTCCAGACAAATGAAAATTCTGTTTAATGTCCTTCACGCCGCCTCCTCGCCGGGGATGAGCGTGTGCGAAAGGGGGGCGAAACAGATCGTGAAAACCGCACCCGGCAGGGCAGTGTCGCACCGCGCCGCACCAATACGCAGGCTGGCGTTATGAAGTTGCACGATCGCCCATACAAGGCTCAGCCCCAGCCCGCTTCCGGGGACATGCCTGCTTTTGTCGGACCGATAGAAACGCCCCGTCACCGCCCTTCGTTCCTCGGGCGGGATGCCGATTCCCGTATCTTCGACCTGTAACACCACACCCTGTGCGTCCTCGGACGTGCGGATCGTGACATGACCGCCTTCGGGGGTGAACTTCATGGCGTTATCCACCAGGTTGGCCAGCACCTCGATCAACAGGTCGCGGTCGCCAAACACCTCTCCCACCCGTTGTCCGCGCACATGCGCAAGCGTAATGCCCTTGCTTTCGGCAATCGGTTCATAAAGGTCGATAATGTCATCGGCCAGGCTGTCGAGGTCCACCCTCGCGAACCCCACCCGACGGCGGCCGTTCTCGATCTCACCAATACGCAGCAGCGCGGTAATGACGGCAAAGGACTGGTCAAGGTCGTCAATGGCGCGCGCAATGACATTGCGCAGCGCCTCTGCCGAATGTCCTGCCGCGCGCGCCCGGTCAAGACGCGCGCGCACCCGTGTCAGCGGCGTGCGCAGGTCATGGGCGATATCGTTGCCAACGTCACGTATCTCGTCCATCAGGCGTTCAAGGCGGTCGAGCATCCTGTTGACGCTTCCCGCAAGGCGCTGAAGGTCGTCACGCTGTCGGCCGGCGGGCAGGCGTTCGTGCAGGTCGCCTTCCATGATGCGGTCGATGGCCTCGTGCATGTCCTTGACGCGGGCAAGCGCACGGTGGCTGAGCACGATGCCGGTCATCAGCGCGAACAGCACCGTGGGCACGATCGACACCAGCAGCGAATGGCGCATCATCAGGCGCAGTTCGCTGCGCATATGCCAGCTTCGCCCCAGCACAAGGACACGCCCGCCGCGCACCCCGACCGCAAGCATGCGCAGGACACCCGGGGAATGATCGGTCGGCGTGGCCCTGACGGGGGGCTTGATGTTGATTTCATGGACATGGCCGTCCGCCACCAGCCCGGCGGGCCAGTTATGCAGGTCGCCCACGATATACTGATGGTCCTGACTGAACAGCGTCGTGACATTCATGATGACGCGCAGGTCATCGGTCGCGCGGTCACGGACCTTGCGTTCCAGATCCTCGGCGCTTTCGGTCTGCAGCAGGGCGGCTTCGCGATACAGCAATGTGTCCGAACGCCGCGCCTCGAACACGGTGGCCTGGCTGTAGCCCAGGAAGAACTGGAACGCGGCGGACCCGATCATGGCCGCGACAACCGCCAGTGTCAGGCGGAATGTCGCGGTGCGGAACAGTTCATTTTGAAACACGAAGCATGAACCCGGCGCCGCGTATGCTCTGGATCAGCGAGGGCGCACCGGGTTCATCAACCTTGCGCCGCAGCTTGCCGATATGCACGTCAACAAGGTTGGTCTGCGGGATGAAGCGGTAATTCCACACATCCTCCAGCAGCATGTTGCGCGTCAGCACCTGGTCGGGCCTGCGCATCAGATATTCCAGCAGCCGGAATTCGCGCGGCAGCAGCTCGATCAGTTCCCCATTGCGGGTCACGGTGCGTTCGATCAGGTCCATCGCCAGCGGGCCGGCATGCAACATCGTCTCGCGCGAGTTGTTGGGACGGCGCAGCAGCGCCTCCAGCCGCGCGGCCAGTTCCTCCATCGCAAAGGGCTTGGTCAGGTAATCGTCGCCGCCAGCCTTCAGGCCGCTGACACGGTCATCGACCGCCGACAATGCGGAAAGCACCAGCACGGGCGCACGCACCCGGCGTTCGCGCAACGTTTCGATCAGGCTGAGGCCATCCAGTTCGGGCAGCATGCGATCGACGATCATCACGTCGAAATCATGGGCAAGCCCGACCTCCAGCCCCAGGGAGCCGGATACCTCATGACGGACCCGGAAACGGCGACTTTCGAGTTCCTCCACCACTTCCTGCGCAATCTTGACGTCATCTTCAACCAACAGCACGCTTGGCCCGGTGGACGTGGCCGGGGGGGGCATGGTGTCAACGCGATCAGGGGGTGTGGGACCTATCATTGCATCTCCGAATATGCGCGAGGGAGGCGGCGTGCGCCTATTAAAATCCCTTTCACTCGAACGGCGCGGCGACAGGCGGGGTTGCCTCGCACAGGGGATCTTCCGTCATGTCCCCAACGAACGAAGCGGTGTCAAGGTCGCGTAACTGTCGCGTCACGATACCGGTACGGCGCCGCGCCTCGTCGATCGAATTCGACATGGCGGATGCATTGCGCGCCAGTTTTTCAAGCACGTCATCCATCCGCAGCATTTCCTGCCGCGTGGCCCCCAGCAGGCGGGCGATATCGTCCGTACGCTTTTCCAGCGCCAGCGTGACATAGCCAAGGTGAATCGTACGCAGCATCGCAGGCATCAGGCCCGGCCCCATGATGATGACACGGCTGGTGCGGCCGATTTCGTCAATCAGGCCGGGAATGCGCGCGACCTCCGCATACAGCCCGTCGGTCGGCAGGTAGAGGACGGCGAATTCCACGGTCACGGGGGGCTGGATATATTTGGCCGCGATCTTGCGCGCCTCGATGCGCAACGTCGTCTCCAGCGCGCGGCGGGCCGCGCGTTCGGCGTCGGGATTGACGTCCTCGACCGCCTGCAACAGCCGTTCATACGCCTCGGTCGGGAACTTGGAATCAATCGCCAGCAATGGGGGCACGGATGCCTTGACGGGCATACGCACGGCGAATTCCACCACATCGCGGCTCTTGTCGCTCAGGCGGCAGTTCATTTCGTACGCCCCTTCGGGCAACACATCATCAAGGATGGCCCGCAACTGTGCCTCCCCCCACCCGCCGCGCGTCTTGACGTTGGAAAACAGCCGCTTGAGATCGCCCACCTGCGCGGTCATGGCCGAGACTTCGCCCATCGCCTTCTGCATGGCGGCAAGCTGTTCCAGCACACGCTGGAACGAAGTCTGCATCTGACGCTCGACCGCTTCGTGCAGGCGCTCATTGACTGCGCTGCGGATGGCCTCAAGCTGGCTGGCGCTCTCGGCGGCCATCATGCGCAGGGCCTCGGACTGGCTGAGGCGCATTTCCCCCATCTCGCGGCTGACGATACTGGCGATGCGTCCCAGGCCCTGGGATGTGTCCTGATGGCGCTGCTCGATCCGGCTGGTCAGGACACGTTCGACCTCTGCAAGGTGCCCGCGCTGGTTCTGCGCATCGGCCATGCGGGCGGTGCCTTCACGCTCCATCATGACATACAGCCGCGCCAGCAGGTCTTCTTCGCCGCGCCCGTCCCCACGCTGGCGCAGCAGCACCAGCAGCAGCAGGCACGCAAGCCCCGCCCCCAGCGCGGATGCCCAGATCGCGATCGTGCTCAGCGTATCGAACAAGGTTGATATCCCCCCAAAGCCATTGATTCCCATTCAAAAGAACAAACCATGTCCACAGCCTGTAATGCAGATATAACAGGCCGACCATACATTTTTGGAATATCTGCCCTTCATGCTATGTCGGCTGTGGCCTTTACCTCCGGGCAGGTCACCAGTTTTTCAATCCCCGATATGCCAGGGGCGCGATAGGCTGCATCCCCTTCCGCGTTTTCCCGGCACATCCGGACCTGATTTCCTGACCAAGGCACCAACCATGATCGACGTGTCCCCGCCAACCGCGCCAAAGCGGCGTTCCCTGTTTCGGAGCCTGTATTTCCAGGTCATCGTTGCGGTTGTCGCAGGCATTGCGGTCGGCCATTTCTGGCCCCATGCGGGAACCGCGCTGCGTCCGCTGGGCGATGGATTCATCCGGCTGGTCAAGATGATCATCCCGCCAGTCATTTTCCTGACGGTCGTCACCGGTGTCGCGGGCCTGTCGGACCTTGGCAAGGCCGGGCGCCTTGCGGGGAAGGCGATGGTCTATTTCCTGACATTTTCCACCCTTGCACTGGTGGTGGGAATGCTGGTGGCCAATATCGTGCGGCCCGGCGCAGGTGTGCATGCAGACCTGTCGACACTGGATACCCAGTCCGTTGCCGCGTTCGTGGCGCGCGCACAGGCCCATTCCTTCAGCGGGTTCATGCTGAACATCATCCCCGACACCGTACTCAGCGCCTTTGTTTCGGGTGATATCCTGCAAGTGCTGCTGATTGCGATCCTGTTCAGCATCAGCCTGTCGCACATGGGCGCGCGCGGACATGCGGTCCTGTCGCTGTTCAAGCAGTTGACCGAACTTGTCTTTGGGGTCGTACGGCTCGTGATGCTGGCCGCACCGGTCGGGGCGTTCGGGGCGATGGCGTTCACCATCGGGCGTTTTGGCATCGGTTCCGTGCTGGACCTTGCGTTCCTTGTCGCCACTTTCTACGCCACGTCGGCGCTGTTCATCATTGTCGTGCTGGGACTGGTCGCGCGGTATAACGGGTTTCGCATCTTGCCGCTGCTGGCCTACCTGCGCGAAGAGCTGCTGATCGTTCTGGGCACGAGTTCATCGGAATCCGCGCTGCCCACACTGATGACCAAGATGGAGAACGCAGGCTGTGCGCCGTCTGTTGTCGGGCTGGTGGTGCCCATGGGATATTCCTTCAACCTTGATGGCACCAATATCTACATGTCGCTGTCCGCCCTGTTCATTGCACAGGCGACCGGGGTGCATCTGGACCTGGGGCAGCAGGTCTCACTCCTGCTTGTCGCGATGATCAGTTCCAAAGGGGCGGCAGGCGTGACGGGTGCGGGGTTCGTCACACTGGCGGCCACACTTGCGGTGGTACCCGATGTCCCCGTCAGCGGCATGGCCCTGATTTTGGGGATCGACCGTTTCATGTCGGAATGCCGGTCGCTGACGAACATCATCGGCAATGCGGTTGCCACCCTTGTACTGGCGCGATGGGAAAATGAACTGGACACAAAACGCCTGCATGCCGCGTTGAGCGGGACCATCCCCGAAGATGAGGCCGATCGCCCGGTCCTGAACGCCGGGCCTTACAACGCCTGACGCAACACAATACCTGACGTAATGCCTTCATCATATTCGCATTATCGCAGAGACCTCCCCCTTCCATCCCAGACGCAGGACCGTTCGGAATTATATGGACATCACCCCCACGCCCCATGTCCCGCTGACCACGCGCCAGCGGATACACAGCATCATCGCCGGATCATCAGGCAACCTGATCGAATATTACGACTGGTACGTTTATGCGGCATTTTCGCTGTATTTCGCCCATGCGTTCTTCCCCCATGGGAACCAGACCGCAGAACTTCTGCGTAGTGCGGCGATCTTTGCCATCGGGTTCCTGATGCGCCCGATCGGGGGATGGATCATGGGGCTGGTGGCCGACCGGCACGGACGTCGCTTTGCGCTCAGCACGTCAGTGCTGGCGATGTGCGTGGGGTCACTGACGATCGCGCTGTGTCCCGGATATGACAGCATCGGCGTCCTGGCGCCGGCCATCCTGCTGCTTGCACGCCTGGTGCAGGGGCTCAGCCTCGGTGGGGAATACGGCGCCAGCGCCACATACCTGTCGGAAATCGCCCCCCCGGCGCAACGCGGGTTTTATGCCAGTTTCCAGTACGTCACGCTGGTGGCCGGGCAGTTGCTCGCCCTTGTCGTGCTGCTGGTCTTGCAGTTCGTTGTACTGACACCACAACAGATCGGGGCATGGGGGTGGCGCATCCCGTTCGGCATCGGCGCGCTGCTGGCGCTGTCGGTATTATGGTTCAGGCGCGGCATGGCCGAAAGCGAGCAGTTCAGCAGGGCAACCCGCGACCCGGCGGCAAAAGGCGGCCTGCGCGTACTGCTGCATCACCCGAGAGAGGTCGTCTCCGTCTGTGGCCTGACGCTTGGCGGGACGGTCGCGTTCTATACCTTCACCATCTATATGCAAAAATACCTCGTCAACACGACCGGCCTGACCAAGGAAGCCTCGACGGTCATCTCCACCACCGCACTGGCCGCATTCGCGCTGGCGCAACCCCTTTTTGGCGCACTGTCGGATCGTGTCGGGCGGCGGCCGATGCTGCTGTCATTCGGGATCATCGGATGCAGCGTCACCGTCCCGTTGATGCACGCACTGGCACATGCCCATTCCCCCGTGACGGCACTGCTGCTGCTGGTTACGGCGCTGCTGTGCATTTCGGGCTACACATCCATCAACGCGGTGGTCAAGGCAGAACTGTTTCCCGCGCGTATCCGCGCCCTTGGCGTGGCGCTGCCTTATGCGCTGACGGTGTCCATATTTGGCGGAACGGCGGAATATGTGGCCCTGTGGTTCAAACAGGCCGGGCATGAGGACTGGTTTTACTGGTATGTCACGGGCTGCATCGCCTGTTCTTTGCTGACGGTGCTGTTCTTGCTGCCATCGCGGGATGCAATCACCACAGAGGCATAGACCGTTGTAAAACAAACGTTTCCAGACGTTGCCTTCCCATCAAAAGGCAACGTCTTTCCAAAGCGTTAGGCGCGGCCGACCCGAAACATACTTCATATTCGTAATGTTTTATTGCACACTGTTTTGCTGAGCCATCTTTACGGGTCGCTGCTCAGAGATTGTTTGAAAACAAACCATTGATAAAAAACAAGAGAAGTTTTGGGTGCCGCCTTTTTGAAAAAAGGCGGCGTCTTCTGAAGCTTTTTAGAAAAAGCTTCACCAAAAACCTTTATAATTTCAGTGTGTTATCGAGTCTGACTTTTCAAACAGTCTCTCAGACATTGTATCCCATGCCTTTATACAGACCGTTGATGATGGAGACGCCCTTGTGCGCCTCGTCAAGATCTGGGGTTTCATCAGTGCGGTTATACCCATGCCCCATATCCTCCCCCTGCAACTGCACGACGATACCGTCACGCCGCGACACGACATAGACATTGTCATATTCCATGCTGAACAACGCCTCGGGCTGCGGAATCAGCCAGGCGATCTGCCCCCGGATGGGAATGATGCTCTGGTCATTCCACAATGCACGGGCACCATAGCCGGTGCAGTTGATGAAGACAGGTTCCGGCAACGCCGTAAGTTCTGATGGATGATGCAGCGTCATGGTACGGATTTTGCCCCCACGCTCAAAAAACTGGCGCATGAGATAATCGGTATAGGTCGTGACGTTGAAGATCAGGTTCGGCTGCTTGCGCACCTCGTCATAGGGCAGGCGCCCGTCATGGACAGGGATCGTGTTCCCCTGCGGTTCGATATCACGCAAACGGTCGTTCATTTCGGCGAAACCGATGGGATCGGGCGGAACCGGCCGACGTGCGCGCGCCTGCAGGCCATAAAACGTATCCCATTCGACAGGATTTCCCGGCAACCCCTGAAGGTTCTGGTAACAGGAGAAGGAATAACGGGCCATCCTCTCCCACCGTGCTGTAAATTCCGGGGTCAGGTCGCTGGTCTTCGCAATCCGTGACGCAGGCGTCCAGCTTCCGGAAGCCCGGGCGGAACGGACGAAGGGCGGCATTTCGCGCGCATAGATCGTCACCTGCGCGCCCGCCTGCTGCGCAACGATGGCGGTGGTCAGGCCGATCGCACCGCACCCGATCACGCCCACCTTCTGCCCGGATGCCGTCACCGCACGTTCCACCGCAAGCTGCGCCGTTCCCCATGACAGCGACCAGCCACTTCCCCCATGGCCATAATTGTGGACCACGGACTTGCGCCCGACCTGCTCGACCCCAAGGCGTGGCCCGGAGGCGCGGAAGGGACGCAGGCAGACCGTGATACGGTCAATCCGGTCCGTACGCGCCCGGATGACCGGGATATGACGCACATCCGCGTCCAGGTCATACCGGCGGGAGCGGGCACCGGCACATCCCGGCAGTGCGGAAAGCCCCGCCAGCGAAGCGGCGGTCATCAGTGCGTTTCGACGATGAAAAAGACGCGTCATGAAAGGGGACACTTCATTTCAAGTAATGTTAAAGAAAAAAGGACACCGTATTATTGGTTTAATTTCGGTCACCCAACAAGCCCGCAATTTGCAATCCTATTTTCAAGAAGCTGCCTGACAACTGGGTGTTGGGCAAGAGGCCACCCGAAAAGGCAGGATCAATAACATCATGAAATTATAAAGGTTTTTGGTGAAGCTTTTTCTAAAAAGCTTCAGAAGACGCCGCCTTTCTGAAAAAAAGCAGAACCCAAAAACTTTTCTTTTTTATCAAGCACTTATTTTCAAACAATCTCTTAATGGATATGGGCCAGGTCGCGCAGGAACCCGGGCAATAGCAGGGCATACGGATTGACATGCACGTTCGGGTTATCGAACGGTCCGTTGATCTGATACGTGGCCGACACCACGCCGCCATTCTTTTCCGGGCTGAACAGCCAACCCAGCACGCCCGGCAGGTGTCCGGGGGCCGCATTGACGGCAAAGGCCGGGATGATTGTCCCGTCAAGGTCAAGCGTCGCCGTATCCAGGTTGATACGCCCCGCAACCGTCGCCCCAAGTGACGTATTGCTGACGAGGCCATCGGTAATATTGACCACACCGTCCCGAAACGTCAGGGGCATCTTGACGTGTTCGACCTCGAATTCCGGTGCATGGGGCGCCTTCATCCAGCCATAGATGGAGGCATTGTTGACCATACGCACCACGGTGGGCACCTGCCGCAGGACGAATGGCCCGGTCGTCAGATTACCGGAAAAGGGTGCGCTGGCATCCATGTCATCGAATGTTCCCTCCAGATCGACCTGTCCCCCCTCCATACGATCCCCCAGCTTCATGTCCTTAAGCAACGCGCCAAGGTCCGCGATATGCATCGACAGCACCCGGCTCTTGCCATCGGGCGTCAGCGTGGCGGAGGCAGGCGTCGGCCCGGTCATGGAAAATGACGCGCGCGTCAGCCGCACGCCATCATCCTCCAGATGGCTGCGCACACCCTGTATCGACTGTGTCTTGGTATAAAAGACGGTGCGGGCATCGACATTGATGTTCCAGCTCCGCCCCGGCGCGCTTTTCACCCGTCCACTCGCGGCCTCGGGCATGTGATACCCCTTGGCCGGGGCAGGGGCGGTACCACCATCGGCCGTCGACCCGGCCTGCCGCTGATAGGTCAGCAACGGCGACAGGTCGAGCACCCGGGCCGCAACCGATACGCCATATGGCTCCTTCTCCCCCGCCGGGATGGTGATAATCGCGTTCCCGTTCGAACGTCCCACGCGAAACCCGTGCAGGATCAGGCGCCTGCCCGTTCCCTCCGCCGTTTCGGCATGCCCATCAATCAGAAGTTCCGGCCCCGCTGCGCGTATGTCCTCGATGGAGGACACATGCCCGTGGTCAAGGTTGATGACCACGGACGCATTGGCATCTTCGCCCACACGCTTGCTCCAGATCGGAATGGTAAGCGATGCGTGCTTGAGGTCGAGGTCGATATCCACCTGCGCCCGCCCACCGGGATAACGGTCATAATCCACATCCAGCGCGGCGCTGCCCCCGAAATGCTCGCCCATGTCCAATCCGGCGCGACACACACCGCCGGGCGTCAGGTATCCCTGCACGCTTGCGCTTTCAACCGCACGGTCAGACGGCCCGGACCGGAAATCCATCGTATACAGGATGGTGGAGGGTATGCCCGACAGGTTCCCCGTTCCCTTGAGCATCAGCCCGTCGATCGAGGCGTCGATCCCGAAACGCCCGCTGTCGAGGGCACGGCCCATCACCACATTGCCCAGATGCACCTGTGCCAGGTCGGTATGCGTGCGCAGGTCGATCTGCGCCAGCTTGACATGCGCATCAAGGGGCAACGCGATATGCAGCGAGACATTGGCCTTGCCGGAGGGGGAGGTAAAGCTCATCGGGTGGCGTGACAGCACGTTCAGCCTCGGCTCCGCCAGCAGGGCGAGGATATCACGCGCATTGCCCTGCAAGGTGGTGTTGATGTCCCCCATCTGGATCTTCTTCATCAGGCCGGTAATCAGCATTGATCCCGGCCCGACCTCGATCCGGCCGATACCGGTCGCATTGACGTGACGGTCCGTCCGATCCACGAGCTGATAGGCATGGCCAAAGTTGATCGCGATTTCGTCCGGCCCCTTGAACGTCAGGTGGGCATCCATGTCATGCAGCGGCGGGATCGGACGCAGCCAGTACAGCTCCATCCCCTCTGCACGGATGTCACCCGTCAGCGATGTCAGGTCCAGCCCGTCCCAGCCATCGTGACTGACCAGCCCGACACGCGCCTGCAGTTCGCTGACATGGCCTTTCGTTATGTTCGCCGTCACCCACCGGCGCGCGCCCTTCATCGCGCCAGGCGGCCAGAAATCACCCAGCGTGGCGAAATCAAGGGCCAGCGCCTCCGCCGAGATGCCGATGCCGACATCACGTGGATGCAGCATGGAGGAGGCATGCATGCTCCCCGTGGCCGTCAGCGTCGGGCCGCTGCCGTCATCTTCGGCATGTCCCGGTGCCCGCAGATGTACGACCATCTTCTCCAACGTGGCGCGAAAGGGGCCGTCGAACGGTGCATCGGCCGGGCCGGGGTCAAAGGATGCGACAATATGGGCCTCCCCATCACCAACAAGCACCGTCCCGTTACGCCGCGTCACCACCGTGCCATTACCAACCTTCAGATAGGCGCCCAGTGTGCGCGGGGCCATGAACTGCCCCCCCCCCGGACGCCAGCAACACCTGCAAGGTCCCGCCCACCGGCAGGTCGAGCGGCGCAACCTCCTTCTGCCCCGGGGCAAAGGCGGACGGACTGACGGGATCAAGCTTCAGCGTCCAGTTGATGCGTCCCGGCGCATCCTGCTGTCCCTCCCCCCGCAGGACAAGGTGCTTGCCATTGCCCTCCAGCATGAAGCTGACCGAACCGCTGGCCCCGACCTGCCCCTGATGGGAAATGACATGCAGGTTGGCGGAGGCATCGCGCGTGCGCCATACGCGCTGCGAAATCTGGTCACTGAATTTTACCTGCGCATCCGACACGATGATCCGCCGCAGCAGCGACAGGTCCACCGAATGTCCGTGGGAATGGGTGCTGTCCTCGGGCGTGCCGGGGCCAAGGTCAAGACCGATGTCCCCTTCCGGGTTACGCGCCAGCGCAAGGCGGACACCAGTTACCGACAGTTGTTCCAGCACCACGTCACCATGCACCAGCGCAGGGGTGTCAAGCACGACATGACCGTGCTCGATGCTGTTGGCCAGCGTGCCATCCGCACTCATGATGGACAGGCCATCGGCCCATACTTCCAGCGGGCTGCGTATTCCCGCATGCAGCGCATTCCATCCAAGGCGCACCTGCCGCACCGTCAGGCGTCCCTGCCGCCGGCTGGCCCCCGGCCCATGCAGGACCGACAGCGGCGTCATCATGCGCACCATCGGCGTCACGTCGATCGGCCCTGTTGACAGCCGCAGCGTCAGCGCCAGCAGCAGCACGGCAGGCAGCACGATGCACGCAAGCCCCGTCCAGACCAGCACACGCACCACACGCAACCCGATCAGGCGCAGCCACACATCCCGCGTGGGGGACGGCGGGGGTGGTGGCGGTGGCGGCGGTGGCGGCGGGGTGTCTTGACCATCATGCTTCATGGCGTCCACGCTGCGCCCCGTCGCCATTGCTGCCCAGGTTGTCCCAGATGTCCCACCTTCCCACCAGCCTCGATCTCCATCACGGCTGGCATGCCTGCACCTGGCCTCCGGCCGCCGATGCACGCGGCGCACATCTGCTGCATGAGGACATGGAACGCGCCTTTGCCGAATGCGGGCTGGACATGGCGTGGCTGTCTGCGCCTGCTGTCGCCGCGATGCTTGACGCCATGGGGGGCAACAGCCCCTATCTGTCGGACCTTGCGCGACGCGATACCGAAACCTTCGCCCGGCTTCTGCGCGACGGGCCGGACCGGGTCATGCGCGACATCCTTGCCGACATGCGCGCCGAATCGCCACAGCAGCCCCGTCACGCGATCGCCCATACCCTGCGCACGGCCAAGCGGCATGCCGCCCTTACCATCGCACTGGCGGATATCGGGGGGGGCATGGTCGCTGCAACAGGTGACGCACGCGCTGAGCCACCTGGCCGAAACAACCCTGCAGGTCGCGGTCAGACATCTGCTGCGCACGGCCCATGATGCAGGCCATCTGGTTCTGCCTGACCCGGACGACGCTGCACGCGGCAGCGGCTTTGTCGTCCTGGCCATGGGGAAATTGGGCGCGCGGGAACTGAACTACTCCTCCGATATCGACCTGATCGTCCTTTACGACCCGGCCTGCCACCCCGAACACGAGGACCTGCGGCGTATCTTCGTCCGCATGACTAGCGACCTTGTCGGCCTGATGGAAGCACGCGATGCAGATGGGTATGTTTTCCGCACCGACCTGCGCCTGCGCCCAGATCCGTCGGCCACCCCCCTTGCCGTCTCGTTTCCCACGGCCATCACCTATTATGAAAGCATGGGACGGACATGGGAACGCGCCGCCATGATAAAGGCCCGCCCCGTCGCAGGCGACATTGCCGCGGGACAGCGTTTCCTTGCCGCGATCCATCCCTTCGTCTGGCGGCGTCATCTTGATTTCGCGGTGATTGACGACATCCATGACATGAAAGCACGCATCGACAGGCACCGGAATGCCGGGCGTGGCGGGCTGCTCGACATGGCGACTGACATCCCCGCCTGCGCGGACGCGATGCGTGACTGGTTGCTGGGCCATGATGTGAAACTGGGCCAGGGTGGCATCCGCGAAGTGGAGTTCGTGGCACAGGCGCTGCAACTGGTCTGGGGTGGGCGCAGGCCCGACCTGCGCGACCCCACGACGCTGGGTGCGTTGCGGCACCTGACACAGGCGGAACTGATTACGCATGCGCAATACACAATCCTGTCGCGCAACTATCACATGATGCGACAGGTCGAACATCGCCTGCAGATGCGCGCCGACCACCAGACGCACAAACTGCCCGAAACCACCGACAGATTCGCACAGTTCGCCATTTTCATGAATGAGGTGGACGGCCCCGCCCTCGCCCGCGCCATGTTGCCCGTCATGCAGCAGTCGCGCCGCATTTTCGAACACCAGTTCTCCGAACCTGGCCGTCCCGACGACACCATCGCCCCAGAGGACGCACAGGTGGGCGAGCACCTTGAACAGGCCGGCTTTGCACCCGATACGCTCGACGCGGCGCGCGGCATCCTGCAACGGTGGGATACCAACCGCCTGCGCGCCCTGCGTTCGGACCGCGCACGGATGCTGCTCCATCGCCTGTTGCCGGGGATATTGCGTGAAATCGGGGCGCGGCGCGATCCGCTGACGGTGCTGCGCCGCTTTGACACGCTGCTGGAACGGCAATGGGCGGGGGTGCAGTTCCTGTCGCTGCTGGAACGCAATCCCGCGCTGGTGCGCCGGATCATGACCGTACTCGACTGTTCCGCGTTCCTTGCCAACCATCTGGCGCAGGCGCCCTCCGCACTGGACGGATTGCTGGATGCCAGCACGATCGAGGCAGCGGACGACACCGCGCGTGCCGCCGTACTGCTGGTGCGCCAGCATGTGGCGCAGGCGATGGGACCTGAACGCCTGCTGCCGGTGCTGCGCGGGCTGGTCTGTGGGGAGGAATTCCGCCTGTCCGTCGCGCGCCTGGAACATCGCATGACGGAGGACCGCACCGCGCGTGTGCGCACCGCGATGGCCGATGCGGTCATGCGCGGGCTTTTGCGCACCGTCATGACGGAACACCGCGCACGCCATGGTCACGTGCCCGGCGGGGCGATGGCAGTGGTGGCGATGGGCAAGGCCGGATCGCGCGAGATGATGCCGGGGTCCGACCTTGACCTGATGCTGGTGTTCGATCACCCCGATGATGTGATGGAAAGCGTGGTGCCACGCACGCGCCGTGCAACAGGCGCGCCGGTGGCACGGCCATTGGGGGCGGGTACCTATTACGTGCGGCTGGCGCATGCCTTCATCGCCACGCTGACCGCACCGGGGGCCGAAGGGCCGTTGTATGAGGCCGACATGCGCCTGCGTCCGTCGGGATCGAAGGGACCGGTCGCGGTGTCGCTGTCGTCGTTCCGGCGTTACCATGCGGAATCGGCATGGACGTGGGAACGCATGGCCCTGACACGTGCGCGCATCATCGCGGGTGCGCCCGCGATGGCCGAACGCCTGCGTGCGGCCATAGACACCGCACTTGATGGCACCAGCGGCAATGCACGCGCGCTGCATGCAGATGCGTTGCGCGCGGATGTCTGTTCCATGCGCGCACGCCTGATGCGCGACCTGCCGCCACAGGGACCGTGGGACATAAAACGCCGTGCGGGTGGGTTGATGGAGGTCGAATTCATCGCACAGGGCCTGCAACTCCTTGCCGCTGCCCCCGGCGCGCGTTCCCCATGCACGCGCGTGGCATTCACGCGGCTGGCGCGCGCGGGGATGCTGTCGGCCGCCGATGCGCGCCTGCTGCGGCGGGCGGACCTGTTCTGGCGTTCGGCGCAAAGCATGCTGCGCATCCTGATGGGTACCGAAATTCCCGATGCGCTGCCCCCCGCGGCCCAGGAAATCATGATGCGCGAACTCGATGCCCGCGACGAACAGGGCATGCTGGCGCGCATGGATGACATGGCGCAACGTGTGCGCGATGCGTTCGTCCGCCTGATCGGCCCATTGCCGCCCATCGGAAACATCGACGATGGGACATGAAGGAAACCATTGCGCAACGGCACAAAGCCCCACACAAACACAACAGCATGGCGGGTGTCCCCCTCCCTGCACCCCATGATGACTTTCGAAGGCATTTCATGATGAACGAGACTTCACCCCCCGTCTTTCCCGAACCCGGCGCACCGGTGCCCGATTTCGACATGGCGGCAAGCCATGACCGCCATGTCAGCCTGTCGGCACTGCGGGGCAAGCCGTTCGTCCTGTATTTCTATCCCAAGGCGAATACGTCGGGCTGCACCAAGGAAGCCTGTGGCTTTCAGGAAGCTCTGTCGGACCTGGGCAAGGAAGACGGCATCACCGTCATTGGCGTGTCACGCGATGCCATGCCCGCAATCGAGAAATTCGCGGATGCACAGAACCTGTCCTTCCCCCTGGCCTCCGACGCCACAGGCGCGGTGACGGAGGCCTATGGCGTATGGATCGAAAAATCCATGTATGGCCGGACCTATATGGGGATCGAACGCGCGACCTTCCTGGTCGATGCGCAGGGCCGGCTGGTGCAGGCATGGCGCAAGGTCAAGGTGACGGGCCACGTCGCCGCCGTGATGAAGGCCGTCCACGCCCTGCGCGCCGGAAAGTGAGCGGACACGCACGACCGGCAACCTGATGGGCGGCGACCTGATGGACTGGCACCTGATGGGCTGCCACTGACTGCCCGATACCGCCCCCGCCGCATGCATCAGTAAGGCGGCGGCCCGTAATACCCGCCGCCATAACCACCATACGGACCCGGCGGCGGCGGAGGGGGCGGCCCATAGGCCATCGGTGGGGCGTAATACATCATTGGGCGGGGCGGCGGCGGGGGTGGCGGCGGCGGGCCATAGGCGTTCATGACGGCGCCTTCGACCATTCCACCCACCAGTCCGCCGACAAGTCCCCCCACAAACGCATCACCCGCGCCCCTGTGGGCCTGTGCCATGGATGGGGCGGCAAACAGCATCCCCCCCACCACCGGCACAACCATCATTATCCGCATAAAACCGCGCATGCCCCTGAAACTCCCTTGACCCATGCCGTCGGGGGACGGCCGTGGGAACAGGTAACATCGCGGTCATGGCGATTTGCAGGCACGTCCCGCCCCTTTCGCGCCATAAACCCGCGCGGGCGCGTCTCCCTGCCCCCTCGCGCATGGGGGCATCGGGAAAATATCCGGAAAAAGCAGCCGTTATAAACCGCCAGTCCTTATCGGACAGGCAGATTGTCCAGACGGGCCAGAAACCCGCCCTCAGGGGTTGGCGGCCCGGACTTCCTTCAGGCCGGAGGGCACATCGAACGTGGTGGAATCCTGTGGCGCGGTATCTATGGTGGTGGCCTGGACCATCACCTTGCCATCGCGCACGACCTGCAACATGACACCATCATCGGTATAGCAGATCTCGCTTTGGCGCTGGTCGGTATCGCTGGTCTGCCACAGGGTACAGGCATGGCCTGCCACCGTCGCGCTGCCGGTACGCAGCCATGTGCCTTCCGCCCGGCGTGACGGATCGACAGAGGCCGCACCCGGCGCGGGAACAATGGTCCTGATCCGCCGGTCCGGGTCGATCACCGTCAGCGTCTTCGCCCGGTAATCGGTAATCATATAGGTATCGGTATTGCCCGGGTCGATACGTTGCGTCATCCGTGCCTCTGACCAGCGCATGCGCTGTTTGAGCGACATCTGCGATGCATGGGGCGGATAGATCGTATAGGTCACGTCCACATCGTGCTGTGGGGTGACAAAGGGACTTTTTTGCGCCGTGGTATCAGTGGTATCGGCGGCATGCACGCCACCAGCAGGCAGGGTTGCCAGCACACCTGCCACCGCACTGGCAAGGCAGGCGCGCATGACGGGTCCGAAACGGCGTGTCGCTGATGTCATGTTCATTTCTTTTCCCCTCCCTTCGGGGTGCCGGGCGGTGGTGGCGGGTCAATGCGACGGTAATTCGCAGGGGGCTGGAACATATCGAGGGCAATGGGCCCGTACACTACATGCACGGCCTCGATCCGTCCCTTCAGCCCATCGCCATCGACCCCGACCTCACGCAGGATCACGCCGTCCTCCGTCACGCAGGCGACGGCGGTGCCCTGGTCGGTGCGCACGTCCCATTCGGTGCATGCCACCCCCGCGATACTGGATGTGCCCTTGCGCGAAAATGACATGGACAGGTCCAGCAGGAACGGGTTGCTGATACCATAACGGGCATCCAGCTGACTGTAGATCTTCTGCGTGTTGATGATGATCGTGACCTGGCGGGTCATGCGATTGAGGACCGTCTCCCCCATTCCCTGCGGGCTGTCGATTCGCATCAGGCCGCCATTCTGGGCGAACCATGTTCGCACCCGCTTGGGTTCGGGCATGCCATCAGGCTGCACGTCGTAATCGACCTGCACATCGCGCGTGGGTGTCAGGGGGGGATGTTCGCCCACGGGGGGGATGGTGGCGTCCTGCGGCGGGGCCGTGCCCTGCGCCTGCGCCAGGCCACGGCCCATGCCCGATACCAGCAGCGCCGACAGCAGCGCCAGACGCCACGCCACCGCGCGACGTGGGGCGGCAGGCGCTTTATCATGCATAAACACTGCTTCCATCATGGTTTTCCCCCATCGTGATGTCGCGCTGACCCAACCCCGCAGGACGGGCCGTGTCAACCTCCGGCACGGATTGCATGCATGGCTGCCGCGATTTCGGGACCATGATCGACACCGGGCCATGACGCCTGCATTGCAATGGCATGGCCAAGCTGGCGCTTGTAGTGCGCTGCCGGAATCTCCAGCCCGCCAAACGTCGCGAGGTGGGATGTGCCGAACTGCGTGTCAAGCAACCCGTATCCCCCCACCCGCAACCGCGCCACAAGATGCACCAGCGCAACCTTGGAGGCATCGCGTTCACGGCTGAACATGCTTTCACCAAAGAACGCACCCCCGATGGACACGCCATACAGGCCACCGACCATCCGCCCGTCGCGCCATGCCTCCACGCTGTGGGCATATCCCATGTCATGCAGCGCGCAGAACAGGTCGATGATCCGCGTGTTGATCCATGTCTGTTCCCGCCCCGGTGCGGGTTGCGCGCATGCGATGATGGTGGCGCGGAAATCACGGTCCGAGACGACCTCGAACCGGCCGGACATGACCGTACGGTACAGCCTGCGCGGCACGTGAAACCCGTCAAGCGGCAAAACCCCACGCATCGGCGGGTCATACCATTCCAGTTCCGCCGACCCCGCGTCGGGCGCCATGGGGAACAGGCCGATGCAATAGGCACGGATCATCAGATCTGGCGTGATCTCCAGCACTTCCCCTTGACCCGTCATGATCTTCGGATAACCCTCCCGCTTGCACCGTAACCGGACCTCACGTCCCGCGTCATAGGGCCGGAGCCCGCTTGCGGACAAGCCGCCAATCGCCATTCTGTTAACAAGGGAAGACGTTTTACCATGCCCCCTCCTCGTCCCCGCCTGCTCCTTGGCCAGCGCCAGACGCCTGCCGTGATGGCGCGCCTGCAAAAGGATTTCACCCTGTTCGCCATCCCTGAAACGCAGATGACGCCAACGGAGCTTGTCACGGCGGCACGGGAATTCGCGCCAGAGGCCATCATGGTGTCCTCCCCCCTGCCAATACGCGCGACAGACGTAGCACAGCTTCCGCCATCCGTGCGCGTCATCGCCACCGTCAGCGTGGGGACAGACCATCTCGACATTCCCGCCATCCTCGGACGCGGGATCGCGCTGAGCAATACGCCCGATGTCCTGACAGACTGTAATGCGGACCTTGCACTCATGCTGATCCTTGCCGCGTCGCGGCGGGCTGCGGAATATCGCGACCTGATGAAACAGGGCTGGGGACGTGGGCTGGCGATGGATGAAATGCTGGGTGTTCGCGTGACGGGCAAGACGCTGGGCATCATCGGCATGGGGCGCATCGGGCGTGCGGTGGCGCAGCGCGCACGGGGGTTCGGCATGAAAATCCTGTATTCCAACCGTCGCCGCCTTGGCGCCGAAGACGAACATGGCGCGCAGTATTTCGCAACGCCGGAAGAAATGTTGCCCCATTGCGACATCCTGTCGCTGCATCTGCCGGCATCGGCGGCATCGGACGGCATGATCAACGCGCGGATGCTGGCGCTGTTGCCGCGCGGTGCGATTTTCGTCAATGCCGCACGCGGCGCGCTGGTGGATGAACAGGCATTGATCGCCGCCCTGCGTGATGGACAGATCGCGGCGGCGGGCCTGGATGTGTTCCGTAACGAACCCACCCCGGACCGGCGGCTGCTGGACCTGCCCAATGTCTTCGCGACACCACATGTCGGCAGCGCCACGATGGAAACCCGCACCGACATGGGCATGCTGGCGGTGGATAATATCGAGGCGGCATTGGCCAACCGGCCGCTGCCCACACCTGTTACAGCCTGAAGGACGGACGGATCATGGGTATCGCGGGTGTATTCCTCGCCTTCATGGCGGGAACCTATGTCACCGAAGTCATTTTCCCCCACATGTCGGGTTACTGCCGGACGCTGGAGGGATTTTACCTGGCGTTCGCGATGGTCGCGCTGGTGCTGGGCATCACGCGGCGCGATCGCACCCCCACCGTGCCGGATGCGGCGGGAAAATAATTCTCCCCTCCGGCGGTGACATGACGCACCGCCGGAGGGGGATGGAGATATCAGGCCTGCACGCCTGCCGCCGCCTGGGTTGCGACATGGGTGCGCATGTCCTGCGCGGTGCGCCGCACCTCCGGCCCGAATTCACGCTCCAGCCGACGGATGGTGAAATGGGCCTGCGCCACCGCACGGTAATGCGCAAGGAAGGCGGAATTGAGCGATGCGCCACACAGCGCGCCCGCCACCGGCATCATCTGCACCGCGAGCTTGCGCGACAGGCCAAGGCCGTAATGGGTCGCGACCTCGCTGATCAGCATGACGACCGGACGCCCCCGCAGCATCGCGCGGGCAGAGAAATATCCAAGCTCGCTTTCCTGATCGCGCGCGGCGAATGGAAACGCCCGTAATGCGAACACTTCGAGGCAGGCCGTCCGCGCCTCTGCCGTGGACAGGTCCTCGCCCTGTTCACGGGCGATTCGCGCGATTTCGCGCATGATGGTCATGGTGGTGAACCCGACATCGGCCACCAGTCCCGGCAGTCCCGTAAAGCCGCCCACCGCGCCCGACACCGCCACCGCCGTGCGGATCGCCGGGTCGCGCCATTGCGACAGGGCGCCGGGTTCGGCACGGGCGTCCTCGGTCGGTTTCATGCCAAGGATGGCAGCATCAAACGCACGCGTGATCGCGGATTCCGCCACGGACTGGAGCTTTGCCTGAAAGGCGGGCGCCATGCCAAGGCTGCGCACACCCAGCCGCGCCGCCTGTCCCACCGCGCCGCCCATCAGGTCCGCAAGGCGGACAATCACGCCACGCCCACTCTCCACACGCTCAAGTGCCTGCTGGAGTTCGGTCATCGACGTGCTGTCCAATGCCATCGGCGCCAACTCGCTTCCGGTACCTATACTCATTGCCATGCCCCTTTGCCTGATGGTGCCGTGTGGTCGCGCTGTCCATGCCCTGTCCACCGGCATCCCCGCCGCACATCGCCGTGCTGGGCCGGGACACCGGCGGGCGCATGCACGCTGACCGGTCTGCTGGTTTTGAACATCATACCATGCCTTTGGCAATTCGCCTGCCGCCGGGCGGCCCCGCGTAAAAAGCCGGGCCACCGTGCAACATCAACGCGCAAGGCGGGAAAATCGCCGCCCTGCACGCCGTTGCGCCACCCTTAACTACTCAAGCGGTACCACCAATAAGACCGGGGGAGGGCACACCCGGCCCATCATGCCGCCCATCCCCCCATCCGGCACAGATGGGACCAGTGCGCATCCGACACCGGCACAACAGACAGGCGCGACTGCCGCACCAGCGCAAGGTCGGACAGAACGGGGTCTGCCTTGATCCGTGCCAGCGTGACAGGGGTGGGCATCGGTCCCACCGCACGCACATCGACACAGATCCATCCCCCCTGCGGGGCGGTCGGGTCGGGATAGGCCGCGCGCACGATTTCCACCACGCCCACGATTTCCCGCCCGACATTGGAGTGATAGAAAAATGCCAGGTCGCCCACGGCCATCGCCATCAGGTTCTTCTTTGCCTGATGGTTGCGCACCCCCGTCCAGGGTTCGACATTATTGGCAACCTGTTCATCCCATGAGAACGCATCAGGTTCCGATTTCACCAGCCAGTAGGCCATGCCCGTTTCATTCCACCCGCGCGCCATCACGAAAAACTGAACGGAACGGACGGATGACCACGCTCTCGAACAGGTCGGCCTTGGCATACGGGTCGCCCGCGGCAAAGCCTTCGGCGGCGGCACGGTCGGCCACCTCAATCAGCAGAAAACTGCCGCACGGACGGTTATCCGCATCAAGGATCGGCCCCCCCTGCACCAGTCGCTCGCGATAGGTTTCAAGATAGGCCAGATGGCGCGTGCGCGTGGCCTGGCGGGTTTCATGGGAGGCGGGTTTGTCAGTACAAATAATCGCGAACAGCATGTTTTTCTCCTCTTTGCACGGCCCCGCGCCTTGTCTGGACAGGACTGGCCGTGTCTTTTTTGACACGATAGTGTAGAGCAGGAAAACACAAGCACACGCACATGTGCCAAGAGACTGGTTTTTTGCGGATCCCTTCCCCTTATTGACGGGTGCCCCACGGCACGGATGGACTCAGACCTTGAACGCGACGCAGAGCCTTACCGCACGGACAGGCAACCTCTTTCATCGCTATGCCAATCCCGGCCGCTTCCTGCGGCTTGGCGCACGCCTGCAGCCATGGCTGACATGGCCCGCCCTTGTGCTGTCCATTGCCGGACTGGTGTGGGGGCTGTTCCTGTCACCTGCCGACTGGCAACAGGGGGACAGCGTGCGGATCATGTATGTCCATGTGCCCACCGCATGGCTGGCATCGTCCGGTTATATGGGGCTTGCCGTATGCTCGCTGCTCTCCCTCGTGTGGCGCCATCCGCTGGCGGACCTTGCGGCCGTGGAAATCGGGCCGGTGGGTGCGGCCATCACCGCCGTGTGCCTTGCGACCGGGTCCCTGTGGGGCAAGCCGATGTGGGGAACATGGTGGGTATGGGATGCCCGGCTGACATCGGTGCTGGTCCTGTTTTTCCTCTATCTTGGCCATATTGCCCTGATTCGCGCGTTTGACGAACCACAACGTGGTTACCGCGCCGCCGCGATCCTGGGGCTGGCGGGGGCGATCGACCTGCCGATCATCAAATTCAGCGTGCAGTGGTGGAACACCCTGCACCAGCCAGACAGCATCACCGTAACCGGCGCCCCCACGATGTCCACCTCCATGCTATGGCCGCTTGCGGTCGTGACGCTGGGCTTTACGCTGGGTTTCGGGGCCATCGTGCTGGCGCGCCTGCGGGCCGCCGTCATGGAAAGCCGCATCCGCACCGCCCTGGCCGCGAACCGGGGCCGACAGGACACCTCCACCGGTAACGCCACATGACCCATCTTCCTTATATCATCGCGGCCTATGGCCTGACGCTTGGCGTGGCCATCGTCCTTTCTGTCAACGCCGCACTGCGCCTGCGCCGGGCGCGGGCGCGCCTGGCCACGATCGAACGCCCCGGCCGCGCCGCCCGCACACCGGGACGCCCGGCATGACGCGCAAGACGCGCCGGCTGTGGCTGGTGGTTGCGTGCCTGATCGGACTGGGTTCGGCGGCCGCACTGACGCTGAATGCATTTTCGTCCAACATCGTCTTTTTCATGGCGCCATCGCAGGTGCATATGAAACCACCGCCAAAGGACCGGACCATCCGCCTTGGCGGCATGGTCGTCGCAGGCAGTGTGCGACAGGAAAAGGTGAAGGACACGCCCGTTGCGATCTTTGACGTCACCGACGGGCAGGACGCCGTAAGCGTGCGGTATGAAGGCATCCTGCCCGACCTGTTCCGCGAGGGGCAGTCCGTGGTGGCCGTGGGCACGATCAATCCTGATGGCACGATGCGCGCGACCGAAGTGCTTGCCAAGCATGATGAGACCTACATGCCCAAGGAAGTGGCCGAGGAACTGAAGCGCACCGGCAAATGGGACCCGCGTTACGGCAAGGCCCCCGATGCCGCAAGCTGGAACACCATGACCGCCAAGGACGCGCCCGCGAAGGCGTCCGACCCCACGCAGCACGGAAGCTGATTGCCGCAATGAATCCGGAACTTGGAAATTTTGCCCTGGCGCTGGCCTGCGGGATCGCCGCCGGGCAGGCCATCCTGCCCCTGATCGGCGCGCAACGCCGCGACCCGCGCCTGATGGCGCTTGCCCCCGCGCTGGCGGTGGGACAGATGCTGTGCCTCATCACGTCGTTCGCCTGCCTGATCCATGCGGCGATCACCAATGACTTCTCGGTCCAGAATGTCGCGGCCAACAGCGCGGTGGACAAGCCGCTGCTGTACAAGATTACCGGCGTATGGGGCAATCACGAGGGATCGGTCCTGTTGTGGGCGATGATCCTGTCAATCTGTGGCGGTGCGGTGGCGCTGTTCGGGCGTAACCTGCCCTCCGCCCTGCAGGCGCGCGTGATCGCGGTGCTTGGCGGGGTTGCGGCGGGGTTTGAACTGTTCTGCCTGCTGACCTCCAACCCGTTTGCCCGCGTCTGGCCCGCGCCAATGGATGGGCAGGGCATGAACCCGCTGTTGCAGGATCCCGGCCTCGCGTTCCATCCCCCCATTCTCTATACCGGTTATGTCGGGTTCGCCGTGCCGTTCGCCTTTGCCATCGCCGCCCTTATGGAAGGGCGCGTGGATGCGGCATGGGGGCGCTGGGTACGGCCATGGGCGGTCGCGGCATGGTGCTTCCTGACCTGCGGCATCGCACTGGGGTCATGGTGGTCCTATTATGTGCTGGGCTGGGGTGGTTACTGGTTCTGGGACCCGGTGGAGAATGCTTCGCTTATCCCATGGCTGACGGGCACCGCGCTGGTGCATTCCGCCATTGTCGTGGAAAAGCGTGAGGGGTTGAAGATCTGGACGGTGCTGCTTGCGATCGGCACGTTCTCCTTCTCGCTGTCGGGCACGTTCCTCGTGCGTTCGGGCATTCTCAATTCCGTGCATGCCTTTGCCAATGATCCGGCGCGCGGCATCTTCATCCTTGGCCTGCTGGCGCTGGTCATCGGGGGGTCACTTCTGCTGTTCGCCATGCGTGCGCCGCAACTGACGACCGGCGGCCTGTTCGCCCCAGTCTCACGCGAGGGGCTGTTGGTTCTCAACAACATCCTGCTGTGTTCGATCTGCGCCGTGGTTCTGACGGGCACGATGTACCCGCCGTTCATGTCGCTCCTGTTCGGCAAAACGATTTCGGTGGGCAAGCCGTTTTTTGACGCGACCACCATCCCGCTTGCCATCCCGTTGATGGCGTTCATGGGCTTTGGCCCGATGATGCCGTGGAAACGTGCGCATATGTGGCCGGTGCTGCGTCGCCTGTGGTGGGCGGCGGCGCTGGCGCTGGTCGCGCTGGTGATCGCGGTGGTGCGCATGCGCGACATCCTGCCGATCCTTGCGACGGCGCTTGCGGTCTGGGTCATCGCCAGCAGCGCCACCGACATTGTCGAGCGCCTGCGCCTGTTCCGCCAGCCCCTGTCCGCCAGCCTGCTGCGCGCGCGCAGCCTGCCGCGCGCGGTGTTTGGCGCGGCGCTGGCGCATGCGGGTGTGGGGGTGACTGTCCTTGGCCTTGCCGGAATGTCACAGGCCAGCCACCGCATTGTCGAAGTGCATATCGGCCAGACCGAGATGCTGGCCGGTGATGCCTGGACCCTGACGGACGTGCGTAATGCCAAGGGGCCGAATTACGACGCCATGATCGCCACGATCGAGGTACGTCACAATGGCCGGCTGGTCACGACGCTGCACCCGGCCAAGCGGACCTTTGCCAGCCAGCACCAGACCACGACCGAGGTTGCGATCCATACCAACCTGATTTCCGATACCTATGGCGTGCTGGGCGACAAGCATGGCACGGATGCAAATCCAACTTATGTCCTGCGCCTGCACCACAACCCGCTGGCGCCGTGGATGTGGCTGGGTGGTCTGGTCATGGCCATTGGCGGCGCGCTGTCGCTGTCGGACCGCCGGATGCGTGTGGGCGCGCCGCGCCGGGCGCATGCGGCCAATATGGTGACACCGGCATGAACGACACCACGCCCCCCCCTTCCCCCGCGCGGCGGCGGCTGCTGATGGCGACACCCCTTGTCCTTGCCGGGGCGACCGGGGTTGCCTTCTGGCGGATGCTGTCGGGCATGTCGCATGGGTCATTCGACCCGCATGACATCCATGCCCCTGTCCTGAACAAGCCGGTGCCGGATTTCACCCTGCCGGACCAGCCGCCGTCACAGGGATTTGGCGCCGCCGACCTGCGTGCGCTCAGGACACCGGTGCTGGTCAACTACTTCGCATCATGGTGCATCCCCTGTGTCGCGGAAATGCCGACCCTGAATACGCTGAAGGCGCAGGTGCCGATATGGGGCATCGCGTACAAGGATAAACCCGAACATGCTCTGGGCTTTGTGGAGCGCGCGGGCAATCCTTATGCCCGCATCGCCGCCGATCGCGACGGACTGGCGGCGATCGACTGGGGCGTGTCAGGGGTGCCGGAAACCTTCCTGATCGGGCCGGGGGGGATCATCCGCTGGCACTCCGCCTCCCCCATTACGGAGGAATTGATCCGCACGACCATCCTGCCCCTGGTGGATCGCCTGAAACAATGACAGTCCGTATCCTGCGACGCGCGCTGCTCGCGCTGACCCTGTGTCTTGCACTGCTGCCTCTGGTGGCTGGCGCCGTGGATGACCCGTCCGAAATGCTGCCCGACCCGGCACAGGAACAGCGTGCCGAGGCGATCGGCGCACAGTTGCGCTGTCTTGTCTGTCAAAACGAATCGATCGAGGACAGCAGCGCCGACCTGGCGCGTGACCTGCGTCATGTGGTGCGCGAACACGTGGCCAAGGGCGAAAGCAACAAGCAGGTCATGGACTGGATGGTTGAGCGTTATGGCAATTTCATCCGGCTGCGCCCCCCCTTGACCATCGGCACGCTGCTGTTGTGGCTGATGCCGGTCCTGGCGCTTCTGGTGGGGGTGATGGTGGCATTGCGTGCCTTCCGCCGCCCCAGAACGTCCGCCCCTCCGCCCCTGACCGACGCCGAGCGCGCACGGTTGGATGACCTGACCCGACCGCGCTGAGAAAATCATGATCTGGATTGGTATCTTCCTGCTCTGCGCAATCGCGCTGCTGCCCTGCCTCATTTCCCTGCGCAGGACGACATTGCTGCGTGATGAACGTGAAAGCGCCTTCGCCCTGCATCAGGCACAGATGGTCGAACTTGACCGTGACCTGGCCGAAGGGCTGATTGCACCGACCGAACGTGACAGCGCCCGCCTGGAAATCCAGCGTCGCCTGCTGGGTTCGGACAACATGGCCGTCCCTGCAGCACGAAAAGGATGCTCGACACTGGCGATTGCGGGGGGACTGCTGGCACTGCCTTTGTTGTCGGTGGGGCTTTACCTCACCTGTGGGCATCCCTCCATGCCTGCGATGCCGCTGGCCCCGCGCCTTGCGGCGGCGGAAAAAGCAGATCATCGCAATGACGACCTGATAAACCGCCTGCGCGACAGCCTGCAGCACATACCCGCCGACGACCCGAACCGTTTCCAGGGATATGTCCTGCTGGGACAGGCCGAGGCCGCGCGTGACCATTACGCCGCTGCCGCGCAGGCATGGCGTGAAGCCATTGCCGTCAGGTTCGAACCCGAACTGGCCGCCCGCGCGGCAGAGGCACAGACAATGGCGGATGGTGGCCATATCTCTGCCGAGACGGCAGACCTTTACCGTCGCGCGCTGGATGCGGCGCCAGCGGATGCACCATGGCGCATGGCAGTGCAGCAGCGCATCGCCCAATCCGAACACCAGTAACCGGATGGGACCTAGGGCCGATCGACATTCATGCCATCCAGATCATGGCTGCGGCGAGGTGAACAAAGCCAAGGAAATGGATGGTGCATCGATCATATCGGGAAGCAAAGCGTCTGAAGTGCTGGAGGCGGTTGAAGCAGCCCTCGATACGATTACGTAGCTTGTAAGCTCTGGTATCATGCGGGTGCGATTGCAGGGAATGACAGCTTCTGAGCCCATCTGAGCGACAGGAGCACGTCATGCATTGCTGTCATAGGCTTGGTCGGCCATAACGGCCGCCCCTTCCTGACCTGCAGGCAGAGCCTGTGCCTGGGTGACATCGCCAACCTGCCCAGCTGTAACAACGAAGCGCAGCGGGCGGCCCGGCATATCGGTCAGCATGTGGATTTTGGTTGTCAGACTACGTCGGGAACGCCCCAGCGCCTGATCCTTGCCCCCCTTTTCCGTTCGCAGCCTGCTGATGGGCGCGAACGATGGTTGCATCGAACATCAGATACTGATTGTCCAGATCGGCCGTCAGCGTCTCGAAAATCCTGTCCCACACCCCGGCATGACACCATCGGCTGAAGCGACGATGTACCGTCTTCCAATTGCCATAACGCTCAGGCAGATCCTTCCAATGCGCGCCAGAGCGTAGAATCCAGAGGCAGCCGTTCACGAACAGGCGGCCATCCGCTCCACTGCGGCCTTCATCTCCAGCTTTCCCGGGAAGCAGAGGCGCAATCCGCTGCCATTGCGCTTTATTCAGCTCGTACCGCTTGATTCCCATCCCGTAACTCCGTGTTCTGATACGGCACTCAGTGAAACATCCATGCCACAAAAAGAAAATCCTGAATGTCGATTGGTCCTAAGAGATTGTTTGAAAACAAGTAATTGATAAAAAACAAGAAATTTCTGGATGCTGCCTTTTTTCAAAAAGGTGGCGTCTTCTGAAGCTTTTTAGAAAAAGCTTCACCAAAAACCTTTATAATTTCAGTATGTTATCGATCCTGACTTTTCAAACACGCCTCTTTGATAAGAAAAAATTTTCAGATATTGCGTGGCTTTAGAAAAGGGGGCACCTTTCAAAGCTTTTATTTTTTATCAATGGGTGTTCTGGACAGGGGCCTGGAAATTTTTACCCTTCTGCCCTGCGCCCTACCTTTCCTGCCCCGCGCTTCATGACACCGCGATCACGTCCTTTTGCCCTTGCCGGGCGTGGCGATTGGATCAACACTTTTCCCATGAGCGACAAAGATACCCATCCCGAGCCCCTGACATCCGAAAAGGCGCTGGAGGAGGCGGACAAGGCCCGCCTGAAACAGCCCGCCGAACCTAACGAACGTGGCGGCCCCAAGGGACCGGAACCCACGCGTTACAACGACTGGACCGTCAAGGGACGCTGCATCGATTTCTGATACCTGCGCACCATATGCAGGAAATCAGCTTTCGTTGGGTTGCAGGCCCCGGCCAAATCCCTGCCGCGCCCGCTGGCGCGGCGGTGGCATATGGCACGAAATCAGATAGATCCCGGCCACGAACACGATTTGTGACAGCGAATTGAACCATAACGCCAGTTCATACGCACGCTCAGCCGTGATGGCCTGATAGATCGCGTATATGGCAAAGGGAATCGAGATTGGGCGCATCCCCGCCAGCATCCCACGCAGGGGATTGAGGTATCCGGGCCGGACCATGCCACGCATGCGATGGATGCCGATGTAGAAAATGACCTCGAAACACCAACCAAGCATATTTGTAATAACGTTGTCGAAAGACATGCCCTGCAACATGAGCAGGGCGGAAATCGACACGGCCGACAGCACGATCGAGCCGACCTGAAAGTTCATTCCCAGGTCCATCGCGGACAGACGTTCGGGCAATGCATCGGCAAAAGGCTGGAACACCCGATCCAGCAGCCATGCATCCAACTGGTTGACGCGATCACCAAAAGACATTGCAGTTCCCGTAACGGTCCAGATGCCAGCGGCAGGAGGAGGTATCCTGCGGCGATGGCATGTTCATAAATGGCAGTGTCATACCGGATATCTTTATACTGATATTTTTATGCCGGGTGCATCTTGGAGACTGTTTGAAAAGTCAGACTCGATAACATACTGAAATTATAAAGATTTTTGGTGAAGCTTTTTCTAAAAAGCTTCGAAAGACGTCGCCTTTTTGAAAAAAGGCAGCACCCAGAAACTTTTCTTGTTTTTTATCAACGACTTGTTTCCAAGCAGTCTCTTACCCCTATTATTCCCCATACACAGCCCGCACGACCGCATCAGGATAGGCCCCGGCCATTCCCGCCAGGGCCGTATTGCTCAGCATCACAATGGAAATGCCACGCGCACGGTCCACCGTCCATTGGTGCCCGTAAACCCCGCCCCAGGTAAAGCTGCCTGGCGAAAGCGGCGTACGCGCCATGACAGGATCGGTTACGATCGCCCCGCCAAAGCCAAAACGCCGCCCGCGGTCAAGCGGCCCCATCGGCAGGTTCCCCACGGCATTCGCCCCAAAACGTTGGGCGGATTGGCGCGACAGGATGGGGTCGCCACCACGGCGCACGGCCTCCAGGAACATCATGAATTCTTCCGCCGTTCCCACCATGCCCGCCCCACCCGATGGATAGGATGCGGGGTCGCGGATACGATCAGGCACAAAATGGATTTCCGACACCCCACCACAAGGTAACAGCCGCGACAGGCGATAATCAGCGGGCATGCGCACCGGCATGGGGCGGGCATCTGCGTAACAGGTCGCCAGCACCAGATCCGGCGGCGCATGAAACCCCGTACGCGTCCATCCGCCCAGCCGGTCACCAATATGACGCCGCACCAGATCCGGCAGGGACGCATTTCCCACCTGTTCCAGCACGCCACCCATGACATCCAGCCCCAGCGAGTAAGCCCAACCTTCCCCCGGGGGAAAGACAAGTCGCACCTGCGCCAGGCGTCGCAGGTTTTCATGCAGCGACAGACCAGGTTCCGCCAACCCGTCGGAAACACCGGCACGGGCATAGGGATTGTCGTCACGCGGAAACTGAAACCCGTAGGACAGACCACTGCTATGGCTGAGAAGCAGGTGCAACGGGATCTCCGTCTCCCCTCCATCCGGCAGGCGCGGGCGGAAGAACGGCAGGTAGCGCGACACCGGCGCCCCAAGGTCCAGCACCCCGCGTTCCGCCAGTGCAAGCGCCAGTGCCGTCACGACCGGCTTGGTCAGCGAGGCCAGCCGGAAACAGGTATCCAGATGCATCGGAATGGCGGATTCGCGATCGCGCATTCCTGCCGCATGGCGCAGCACGATACGCCCATCCACCGCGACCACCACGACCGCCCCAACCACACGCCCACTGGCGATCGCATCATCCATGGCACGCACCACACGTGCGTGCATGGCATCACTCTGCATCTGTGTCATCACGGCGGCCTTTCGCGTCTTTCGGGCACTTCCCTGACATAGGCCATATTCCCCCTGTCACGCAAAGGGCGGGCATGAACTGGTCCCACCGCACAAAGCGGCGTAACCTGTCGTGCATGAACAAACGCCTGTTTCCCACGTTGTTTACCCTCCTCATGGCGGGCAGCAGCCTCCTGTCCACACCCGGATGGACAGCCCCCCCGGCACGGCAGGCCCCTGCCACGCCCATACAGCCCACGGCCGAGGCCCCGGTACGCACGACGCTGCCCAATGGCATGCGCATCATTATCGTGCCTGATCGCCTGGCCCCGGTCGTCACGACGGAAATGAACTACCTTGTCGGTTCCGCCGCTGCGCCGCGCGGGTTTCCCGGCACGGCACACGCGCTGGAACACATGATGTTCCGTGGCAGCAAGGGACTGGACAAGGACCAGCTTGCGGCCATCGGCGCGCGGATGGGGGGCAATTACAACGCCGACACCACCGAAAGCACGACGCAGTTTTTCTATACCGCCCCGGCCGAAGACCTCGACATCGCACTGCGGATCGAGGCACTGCGCATGAACGGCCTGACCCTGTCGGACGCGGACTGGAAACATGAACGTGGCGCCATTGAACAGGAAGTCTCACGCGATCTGTCCAGTCCCGGATATCAGTACCTTTCCCGCCTGCAATCCATCCTGTTCGCGCATACACCCTATGAACATGACGCACTGGGGACACGCCCTTCATTCGATCGTACGGATGCGGCGATGCTACGCCGGTTCTATCGTGACTGGTATGCGCCCAACAACGCCATCCTGATCATTACCGGCAATGTCGATGCGGATCAGGCCCTGGCCCACGCACGCGACATCTTCTCACCTTTGCCCGCGCGTTCCCTGCCCCCCCGCCCAACGATCGAACCGGGCGCGGTGCAGCCGCAACTGCTGCACTTCCCCACCGATTATCCCATCGGGCTGATCGCGATCGCCAGCCGCATGCCCGGACAGCGCGCCCGCGATTACGCCACGGCACAGATCCTGTCCGACGTGCTGTCCAGCCAACGCGGCGCACTTTATGACCTGGTGCCAGAGGGCAAGGCACTGCTGACCGGGTTCGATTACGCGCCCAAGGCGGATGCCGGAATTGGAATCGCACTGGCGGCCTTCCCTGCGGGGCAGGACCCGTCCACCTTGTTGCAGACACTGCGTGACACGCTGGCCTTGTTACAGGCACATGGCGTTCCGTCCGATTTGGTGGATGCCGCGCGACGCAAGGAACTGGCACAGCTTGGCTATGCCGCAAACAGCATTTCAGGGCTTGCGGAAAGCTGGTCCGAGGCCGTGGCGGTCATGGGCCTTGATTCCCCCGACGCGTTGGCAAGTGCCTATGCCTCGGTCACACCAGAGGACGTGAACCGTCTGGCCCGGCAGGTACTGGACCCTGCACAGGCCGTGACGGCCATCCTGACACCGCGCAGTTCCGGCCATCCGGTGGCGGGCAAGGGGTTTGGTGGCTCTGAATCCTTTGCTGCCCCGCCTGACCATCCGGTGGTCCTGCCGCAATGGGCACAAAAGGAGCTGATGACGCTGTCGCCCCCCACCCCGATTCCCGCCCCCTTCAGCTATGTGCTGCCCAATGGGCTGCACCTGATCGTGCGACCCGCCCATGTCAGCCATACCGTCAGCCTGTATGGCATGGTGCGCCAGAACTCCGACATGCAGGAACCAGCGGGGCAGGAGGGGATTGCCGACATTACCGATGAACTGTTCCATTACGGCACCACGACCCATGACCGCGTCAGCTTCCAAAAGGCGCTTGACGATATTGCCGCAACCGAAAGTGCCGGGTCGGATTTCAGCCTGAACGTGCTGGCACAGGATTTCGACAAGGGCCTGCGCCTGTTGGCCGACAATGAACTGCATCCTGCCTTCCCCGAAAAATCGTTTGCGGTGGTACGCATGAATACGGCCTCCTCCCTGGCGGGGATGCTGCAATCACCGGATTACCTGCTGGGCCGCGCGGTGAAAGCCGCAATTTCCCCCCCGCATGACCCGTCATTGCGCCAGGCGGACCCGGCACGGGTCATGAAGCTGACGCTCAAGGATTGCCGGGCTTTTTATAATGCGGCCTATCGCCCGGACCTGACGACCATCATCATCACCGGCGACATCACCCCGCAAAAAGCGTTGCAGGCGGTGCGCGCGACATTTGGCGCATGGCATGCAACAGGCCCCACCCCCACGGTGGACCTGCCACCACGCCCGGACAGCCATGCCTCCGTCGCCCGCGTGCCGGACGAATCCAGCCTGCAGGACAGCGTGACCCTTGCCGAAAGCCTTGGGCTGACGGCGCGTGATCCAGATCATTTCGCCCTTACATTGGGGAATGAGGCGCTTGGCGATGGTTTCTCCTCGCGGCTCTATCGTGATCTGCGGGTGCGCACGGGATACGTTTATACCGTGCGCAGCCATCTTGCATGGAACCGGCAACGCGCGGCCTATACCATCACTTTCGGTGCAGACCCGTCGAAGGTTGCCCCTGCCCGCGATGCCGCAATCCATGATGTGGCCGACATGCAGGCCCATCCGCTGGGCGAAGATGAGCTGACGATGGCCAAGGCCAGCCTGCTGCATGGCCTGTCGCTGCAACAGGCCAGCCTGGATTCGATTGCCGCAACCTATCTGCACCTCAGCAATCTTGGCCTGCCACTTGATAACGGGAATATGGCTGCCAGTGCTTATTACAACATGACGGCGCAGGATGTGCAGAAGGCCTTTGCCCGCTGGCTGCGGCCCGCCGACATGGCCGAGATCATCAAGGGTCCGTAAGGGACTGATAACGCCAAAAGTTTTTGGGTGCCGCCTTTTTCCAAAAAGGCGGCGTCGTTGAAGCTTTTTGAAAAAGCTTCACCAGAAACTTCTTTATGATCCAGGTCTGTCGAACGTGACGGACAATAAAAAAGGGCGGTACCAGAAGGTACCGCCCTTTTCGCATTCCCTACCCCGAAGGGCAGGGAACGGACCGATATCAGTTCTCGGCGTTACGACGACGGATCGCAGCACCCAGAATATCGCCCAGCGACGCGCCGCTGTCGGACGAGCCGTATTCGTTGATCGCCTGCTTGTCTTCCTCGACCTCACGGCCGCGGATCGTCAGCGCCAGCTTGCGGGCCGCACGGTCAACAGACACGATCTTCGCATCGACGCGTTCGCCAACCGCGAAACGCTCCGGACGCTGATCCGCCTTGTCACGGGCCAGCTCGGCGCGACGGATGAAGCCGGTCAGCACGTCGTCAACCTTGACTTCGATGCCGTTGGACTGAACCGCCGTGACGATGCAGGTCACGATCGCGCCCTTCTGCACCTTGCTCAGGGTGTCGGCCGCCGGATCTTCATGCAACTGCTTGATACCAAGCGAGATGCGTTCCTTTTCCACATCCACGTCCAGGACCTTGGCCTTGACGACCTGACCCTTTTCGTAATGCGTCATGGCGACTTCGCCCGTCTCGTCCCAGGACAGGTCGGACATGTGAACCATGCCGTCGATGTCCGCGGACAGGCCGATGAACAGGCCGAATTCCGTGATGTTGCGGATTTCGCCCTCGACCACGGAACCGACCTTGTGCTCCTCGGCGAACTGCTCCCACGGATTGCGCTGGACCTGCTTCAGGCCAAGCGAAATGCGACGCTTCGCGCTGTCCACATCAAGGACCATGACGTCGACTTCCTGCGAAGTGGCGACGATCTTGCCCGGATGGACGTTCTTCTTCGTCCAGGACATTTCGGACACATGCACCAGACCTTCGACGCCCGGCTCAAGCTCAACGAACGCACCGTAATCGGTGATGTTCGTGACGCGACCGGTATAGCGGGCACCCGGCGGATACTTGATCGCCACGTTCTCCCACGGATCGGCCTCAAGCTGCTTCATGCCCAGCGAGATACGCTGCGTGTCGGGGTTGAAGCGGATGACCTGCACGCGGACCGGCTGACCGATCTGCAGGGCCTCGGACGGGTGGTTGATACGCTTCCACGCAATGTCCGTGACATGCAGCAGGCCGTCAACGCCGCCGAGGTCAACGAACGCACCGTAATCGGTGATGTTCTTGACCACACCGTCGAGGATCATGCCTTCCTTCAGGCCCTGGATCAGCTCGCTGCGCTGTTCGGCGCGCGTCTCTTCGAGGACGGCGCGGCGCGACACGACGATGTTGCCACGCGCACGGTCCATCTTCAGGATCTGGAACGGCTGCGGCACACCCATCAGCGGGGTGACGTCACGCACGGGGCGAATGTCCACCTGGCTGCCGGGCAGGAACGCCATCGCACCGCCAAGATCGACCGTAAAGCCACCCTTGACGCGGCCATAGATCGTGCCGTTGACGCGCTGGTTGCTTTCGAACGCCTTTTCAAGGTTCGTCCACGCTTCCTCGCGCCGCGCCTTTTCACGCGACAGCACGATGGAACCGTCACGGTCCTCGTAACGCTCGACAAACAGTTCGATGACATCGCCCGGCTTCACGTCGGGGGTCACGCCCGGCGGGCCGAATTCCTTAAGGGCGACGCGCCCTTCGCTCTTGAGCCCGACATCGACGATCGCGAATTCATCCGTCAGGCGGACGACGCGACCGGTAACGACGGAACCGTCAAATGCGCTGTCGCGGCCCAGGGTCTCTTCGAGAAGGGCTGCGAAGTCCTCGCCACCCGCGTATTCGGCGGTAGGCTGTGTTGTGGCTGAAGCCATGAGTTACTTGTAAATCCCGTATCCGGTCGGCCCCAGCGGGAAGGACCGGAAAATCCTGCGCCCCGCCTCATGATCCTGTATGACCCTGATCGGAACGTCTTGCCCGGCTGCGATCCATGACACGGTCATGGCATGCCTGACGGCCAACACGAAAACACGCCCCACACCGCCACGGATGACGGCACGGCAACATTTCCAAGCACAGACACCCTATGACCCGTCCGTGTCAATAAAAACGTAAGGGGCGCGCAGAAATATCGCCCACAAATGCGTGTCAGCGCGTCATGCGCGCCACGATGCGCAGCGCCTCGGCCAGGACTTCGTCCGCGCTCATGCTGTCGGTTTCGATATGGACCGCGTCAGGGGCCGCACGCAATGGCGCCGCCGCGCGCGAGGAATCGGCCGCGTCACGGTCCTCAAGCTCCCGCGCGACGCGGGCGATCTGCTCCTCCCGATCGGGGGCATTGGGGTCGGTGGCCATCTGTTCCCACCGTCGCCGGGCACGCGCGTCCAGCGATGCGGTCACAAACAGTTTTACCCGCGCATCGGGAAAGATCACGGTTCCGATGTCACGCCCGTCCAGCACCGCGCCATGGCGGGCCGCGAAATCACGCTGTATCCCCACAAGGATGCGCCGCACCGCAGGTTGCGCCGCGACAAGGCTTGCCGCGCGATCCACCGGCGGGACACGCAGGTCGGTACGCGACAGATCCGCCAGCGTGACGCGGCGGGCCTGATCATCGGCAGGGGCGGTGGGGTCAAGTCCGGCATCGAGCATGCGCCGCCCCGTCGCACGGTACAGCAGCCCGGTATCGAGGTATGGCAGGTCGAGCGCGCGCGCCAGCCGCAACGCCAGCGTGCCCTTGCCCGCCGCCGCGGGACCATCAACGGCGATGACCAGCGGCGCGGTCATGCCATCATTCCCACGCCATGCCCACGCCCGTCCCGGGGCGACAGGAACGGGGAACAGGACGGCGGACGGCCACAAACAGGGGGCGTCACACCCCGAAGCGGTAACATCTGGGCTGTTTTCATACCCTTCCAATTCCGAATTCCTGCGTCGGGTGTCAATCCGATATTGACACAAAAACGTCCCCTCCCCCATTGCATGGGGCGCATCGTTTGACATACGCCAAACAAACTGGCATGGGGCTGCGCCCTTTTGCCACATCGCGACGGTGGCTTTAATTCCTTTGCACAGAACAGGATCGACAGGTTCAAGATGGCCCAGCCCAACCTCGGCACCAAGCGCGTCTGTGTCTCCTGCAGCGCCCGCTTTTATGACCTGAACAAAAACCCGGCAGTCTGCCCGAAATGCGGCGCGGAACAGCCCGTTGAACTGCCGCGCGTGCGGCGCCCCGTGGAGCCGGCCACGCCCGATTCCGCAAAGAAGTCGGCCCCCGATGACCTCGATTCCGATACGGATCTGGACACCGACGCCGATGCCGACGCGGATGACGTGATGGAAGACGAAGTCGGCCTTGACGACGATGACGACGATATCAGCAGCGCCGACATCGACCTGAAGACCGACAAGGAAGACCACGACAACTGATCCCCGCCCTGACGGCGGCTGTGGCGGTGGCGCCACCGGCACGACATGCCGGTGGCCAGCCCCATGGCGGCGATGTGCGCGGCATGACGGCCGCGCATCGCCGCGTTTACGGTGCGTGAAGCGGGTTGCGGCGTTCGATTTCGACCCCCACGGCCCGCGCATCGTCAAAGATATCCAGCTTTTCCACGCGAATCCGTGCGACGCGAATCCGTGCATCCCGCAACATCCTTGCCGCGATCCGCTCGGCCAGCGTTTCCACAAGCTGTACATGGCCCTGCTGCACAAGATCGCGCACAAGCAGCACCACGTCTTCGTAAGAGACCGTGCGGTGCAGTTCATCCGCCCCCACATCCAGTCCCGGGATATCCGCCACGCCAAAGGCGACATTGACGCAGATACGCTGTGTCACACCCTGCTCATGCGCAAAAACACCGATATTGGCATCAAGCAGCAGGTCACGCACGAAAACACAGCGCAACGGCGGCTGGTCCGGCCATGGCGGAAAAACCGACATATCTGTCAGGCTCCTGTTTCAGGGGGACGCCGTGCGCCTGATGGTACGGCGGGCGACCACTGAAGATGCTGCCCCCCATCAAGGGCGAGCATCTGCCCCGTGACGGATGGCATGCACAGCAAAGAAAGCGCGGCGTGAGCGACTTCATCCACCCCCGCCCCGTATCCCAGCGGCAGGGACGCGCATTGCCGGGCGAACTGTGCGGCACTCTGCCGTGGCGTGGGCAGGACAGGTCCCGGCCCGATGGCGTTGACCCGGATTCCATGCGGCGCCAGCGCCAGCGCCATGCTTTGCGTCAGGGACCATAATGCCGCCTTGGAGACGGTATAGCTGACAAAATGCGGTGTAAGCGACCAGACCCGTTCATCGAGCATGTTCAGCACCATCCCCTGCCGCCCTGCGGGCATCTGCAGCGCAAAAGCCTGCATCAGGACGAAAGGCGCGCGCAGGTTGGGCTCCATGTGGATATCCCATGCTTCGCGCGTTGCGCTATCCCACTCATCCCGTTCAAAGACGCTGGCGTTATTGACCAGAACCCCCAGCGGGCCAAGGGCATCACCGGCCCGTGGCAGCAGCGAACGGACCTCGTCCTCGCACGACAGGTCAGCACGCAGGATGCATCCCCTTCGGCCAAGCGCGATGATATCGGACAGCGTACGCCGCGCCGCGTCCGCGCTGTGGTTATAATGGATGGCCACGTCAAAGCCGTTTCGCGCCAGTTCCAGTGCGATGGCGCGCCCAAGGCGTGCGGCCCCGCCGGTCACCAGCGCAACGCGCGCGATACCGGGCGGAACGGGCCAGCACATCACGGATGCGGTCATGCCGGACGCCGCGCCATCAGGGCGGCGGCAAGCGTGCCGTCATCCAGCACATCAAGCGCACCACCAACAGGTACGCCCTGCCCCACCCGGCTGATGGGAATATTGAAACGCAGCAGGCTGTCATGCAGCCAGTGCATGGTCGTCGCGCCATCGACCGTGGTGCCCAGTGCAAGGATCACCTCGCGCACGCCCCCGGCCTCCAGCCGTGCATAAAGCGGTGCGACATTCAGGTCATCCGGCCCGACGCCATCAAGCGCCGACAGGGTTCCCCCCAACACCTGATAGACGCCGCGATGGACACAGGCGCGTTCCAGCGCCCACAGATCGCCCACATTTTCCACCACACAGACCAGCCCATGGTCACGGGCCGGGTCCGCGCAGATCGAACACGGATCACAGGTATCAAGGTTGCCGCATGACGAACAGGTCCGCACCGCACGTGCCGCCTGTTCCATCGCGTGCGCCAGCGGCAGCATGCGGGTCTGTGGCTGGCGCAGCATGGCAAGGGCGGCACGACGGGCCGAACGGGGACCCAAGCCCGGCAATCGTCCCAGCAGGGTAATCAGCCGCTCGATCTCGGCACCGCCCATCATACAGGTTCCCGGTGCGGGATCAGAACGGGAACTTCATGCCACCGGGCAGGTTCAGGCCGCCGGTGACCTTCTTCATCTCCTCGCTCGCCGTGGCGTCGAGCTTCGCACGCGCATCACTACATGCCGCAAGGATCAGGTCCTGCAGCATGTCCATCTCCTCCGGGTCGGCCAGCTTGGGGTCGATGCGGATCGCCTTCATGTCCCCCTTGCCGTTCAGGGTGATCTGCACCATCCCCGCGCCGGAGCTTCCCTCGATCACCATGGCTTCAAGCTTGGCCTGCATTTCTTCCATACGGGCCTGCATCTGCGTGGCCTGCTTCATCAGGCCGGCAAGGTTCTTCATATTGTGTCTTCTCCTTTGGGCGTCAGTCGTCGGTCGGCAGATCGTCTTCATCCACCAGTTCGGCATCCAGTGGCGCGAATTCCAGATCCGGGGCCAACATGGCTGGGATGATCTCTTCGGGCGGAAGGCCGTAATCGTCAAGCGCGTGGTCCGTCACCTGTCCCAGACGGGCGGATGGAAATGCCGCCATGACCGCTTTTACCAGCGGATGGGATGCGGCATCCGCACGATGGAGCTGAATGATCTCCGCCCCCTGCTCCGCCAGGGTGGCTTCACCCTCGTCTTCACATGTGCGGATTTTCCACGACGGATCGCCCGTTTCGGCACGCAGCAGGGTTTCCAGCCGTCGCGCAAGCCCGGCCATCGCCGCGGCCTCCACCCGGATACGGATTTCGGGGGCCGCAAACGCCACCAGATGTGTTGAATGGCGCAGATGCCCATGCAGCATCGCATCGCGCCCTGACACAAAGGCCACGACCTCGCGCCATGTACGCAACTGCGGCGCTTCCGGGATGGCTGGCGCCGACGTCGCGGGGGCGGCAGTCATGGGATCGGCGGCAACGGCATCAACGCGCACACCGCCATTGGCCACCATGCGCAGGCTCGCACCACCTGTCGGTCCACCCTGTAGCGGCCCACCTGAGGTTGCGCCCCCTGTTATGCCGCCCGTTACGTCCTGTGCGACAGCAGGCCGTGGGGCAGCCGCCTGCGCGCCACCCGCCGATGGCTGCAGCAAAGACGCGGGGGCCGTAACCTGCGCCGTCGCGCCCCCCGTCCCACCATCAAGCACCTGCCGCACCAGATCGCCTGGCGGCGGCAGGTCCGCCACATAACACATGCGGATCAGCACCATTTCGGCCGCCTGCCTGCGATCGGGGGCGTGTTCGACCTCGCCCTGCCCCTTGAGCAGCATCTGCCATGTGCGTCCCAGCACGGGAACGGACACGCGCTCTGCGATGGCAAGGCAGCGTTCGCGCTCCATCTGCGGCATATCGGCACTATCACGCAGGTTCGGCACCGCCTTGAGCCGGGAAACCGAATGGATCAGGTCCAGCACATCGGCCAGCATCACCCCAAGATCCGCCCCACGGGCAAACACCTCGTCCGTGATCGTCAGGGCCTGGTCCGGCCGACCCGCCAGCACGGCGTCAAGCAGGTCAAACACCATACCCCGGTCCGCCTGCCCCAGCATGCCGCTGACCAATGTGGCGTCGATCGGCGCGGCATCGCCCTGCCCCTCACCATCCAGCGTCCCCTGCGCGATGGCCTGGTCCAGCAGTGACAGCCCATCGCGCACCGACCCATCCGCCGCACGCGCGATCAACGCCAGCGCATCGGGCGCGAAGGCCACGCCTTCCGCCGCCGCGACCCGCCCGAAATGCGCGGCCAGCATATCCTGTGGCACACGGCGCAGGTCGAATGTCTGACAGCGCGACAGCACCGTCACCGGCACCTTGCGCAATTCAGTGGTGGCAAAGATGAACGTGACCTGGGACGGCGGTTCCTCAAGCGTCTTGAGCAACGCATTGAACGCGTTGCGCGACAGCATGTGGACCTCATCAATGATGAAGACCTTCATTCGACCCTGAATCGGGCGGAAACGTGTGGAGTCGATGATCTCGCGCACATCATCCACACCCGTGCGCGAGGCGGCGTCCATTTCCATGACGTCGGGATGGCGGTCGGCCAGTATCGCGACACAATTGGGACACACGCCGCACGGATCGGCGGTCGGGCCGCCCTGCCCGTCCGGGCCGGTGCAGTTCAGGGCGCGCGCGATGATCCGCGCCGTCGTCGTCTTGCCCACCCCCCGCACACCGGTCAGCATGAAGGCATGCGCGACCCGGCCCAGTGCAAAGGCATTGCGCAGGATACGCACCGTGGTGTCCTGCCCGATCAGGTCATCAAATGTGGTGGGACGATATTTACGGGCCAGCACGCGATAGGGTGCGGCCTTCTCCATCAGGGCGGACGGATTCGATACAACGGGGGAAGGCGCGTCGCCAAACAGGCCGGGGCCATCATCCGCAGGCGGGGACGGCAGGGCTTCCTCCCCGGAACGATCCTGATCCGAAGAAGCGTTCATTGATGCATCCGGCCTTGGTGAATGGTGCGCGCTGCATCCTGCGACACAGGACGGCAGGAACATATATTCAGGGGTGGAAGACCGGACACATAACCCGAGTGAAACTCACTGCGGCTGCTTCCTTCCGGATCTGACCGGGTTGGCAAGGCACCCGTCTACGGCCGATCTTCCACGGGCTTCATAACACATACACCCCGGTGCGGCACAAGGGGCTTTGTTCGAAAAAATCCCCCAGATGCCATTCCCCCTGTCATCATCCGTTGCCGTTATTCCCCGACGGCCGCGCTGGTGCTGTGACGACGGTCGGCCCCACCGTAATAACGGTCAGCCCCCGGCGGTGCGCCCAGGCTTGGCCCACCGACAAGTATCCCCTCCGCCACGCCCCAGTGGGGATAGACCTTGAAGCTGTAGCCTTCATGCTGAAGTTTTGCGATGACACCGGGCGTCAGCGCACCAGCTTCCATCTGCACCGGTTCGGGCTGCCATTGTTCATGCAGCCGTGGCAGGTCAACAGCGTGCTGGATGTCCAGCCCGTAATCAATCACACCCAGCACGACCGACAGGACAATGGTGGGAATGCGCGATCCACCGGGGCTACCGATCACCATCACCGGTTTTCCATCACGCGAAATGACGGTTGGCGTCATGGAAGAAAGCGGCGTCTTGCCCGGCGCGATCTCGTTCGCCTTGCTGCCGATGATCCCGAACATGTTGGGCGAACCCGGACGGGTGGAAAAATCGTCCATCTCGTCATTCATGAACACGCCCGTACGCCCCGCGACCATGCCCGCCCCGAACCATCCATTCAGCGTATAGGTCACTGCAACCGCATTGCCATCACGGTCCATTACGGAATAATGGGTCGTCTCCTGCCCCTCGGTCGCGGCAATGCCGGGCCTTACGCTGGCCGATGGCACCGCACGGGCGTTGGGGATGGCGGCACGGATCTGGCGCGCGTAATTCACATCAAGCAGATGATCCACCGGGTTGGACACGAACGCCGGGTCCCCCAGGTCCTGCCGGTCAGCATAGGCATGGCGCATGGCCTCGACCTCACGCTGCACGGCAGGCACGGTATAAAGCCCGAGGCGATGCATGTCATAGCCCGACAGGATGTTCAGCATTTCACACAATGCAACGCCACCGCCGCTGGGCGGGGGGGCGGTGTCGATATGATAGCCACGGTAATCGCACGTCAGTGTCGGCAGGATACGCGGCCTGTATCCCGACAGATCAGCACGCGTCAGCAATCCGCCGCCGCGACGGCTGGCACGCACGATCTCACGCGCGGTGCGGCCTTCGTAAAACCCATCGGTACCCTTGCGCGAAATCCGTTCAAGCACACGGGCAAGTTCGGGCTGCACCAGGCGATCCCCCACCCGAAGGCCACTGCCGTCACTGTGCAGGAACGACCGCCGCGCCACGGGATCACGGCGGAAATCATCATTGCCATGCGAAATCAGTTCGACATCACCGGGCACAAGGACAAACCCGTCACGCGCCAGCGCGATGGCGGGCGCCATCACCTGCTTGCGCGGCAGGTGGCCCCAGCGCTGCCGCGCAAGTTCCAGCCCGGCGACGGTGCCGGGAATCGCCACGGCCTTCCACCCCTTGGTCGAAAGGCCGGCAATGACGTTGCCGTGCGGGTCCTGGAACATTGTAGCAGTCGCGGCAGCAGGCGCATGCTCACGGAAATCAAGGAAAATCGCGGGACCATTCGCCGGGCGAAGGGTCATGAACCCGCCACCACCAAGGTTGCCCGCCGCCGGATAGACAACGGCAAGGGCATACCCCACGGCCACGGCGGCATCGACGGCGTTCCCGCCCTCGTGCAGGATACGCGCGCCAACCTGCGACGCCAGGGTCTGGGCGGAGACGACCATCCCCTCGTGCCCGCCCACGGGCGGGGGCGATGCCACCGGCACGGACGCGCCACCAAATGCAAGCGGGTCATCCTGCACCACGGGGGCGGAAGCGGTGGCGGCACAGGCCACCCCGTCCGACAGCAGCAACATACCCGCAAGCAGCAGGCCACCCGCCCGGCGTGAAGGAGAAAGACGCAGACCTGCGACCATTTTCATATTCCTGACAGACAGTGACATGCCGTGATCCCGCTTAACCGGCAGTCTTGTAAGGCGGCTTGTTCAGACCGGCGGGGGAATAGGTAAAGACCTCGCAACCGTCTTCGGTCACACCCATCATATGTTCGAACTGGGCCGACAGCGAACGATCGCGCGTCACGGCGGTCCAGCCATCGCCCAGGATCTTTACATCCGGGCGACCGATATTAAGCATCGGCTCAATCGTGAAGAACATGCCAGGGCGCAGGACGACCCCATGCCCCGGACGGCCATAATGCAGCACATTCGGTGCGGCATGGAACGTCCGGCCGATGCCATGGCCACAGAAATCGCGCACCACGGAAAAACGCCGCTCTTCCGCATAGGTCTGGATCACATGACCCACATCCCCAAGCGTAGCCCCCGGACGCACCGCCTTGATGGCCAGCATCAGCGATTCATAGGTGGCATCAATCAGGTTCTGCGCCTTTATCGACGGCGTGCCGACCGTGTACATACGGCTGGTATCGCCAAACCAGCCATCAAGGATGACAGTCACGTCGATATTGAGGATATCGCCGTCCTTCAGCGCCTTGTCACCGGGAATGCCATGGCAGACGACGTGGTTGATGGAAATGCAGCTTGCCTTTTCATACCCGCGATAACCGATCGTGGCGGACACCCCACCTTGCGCGACCATGAAGGCATGGATGCGGTCATCAAGTTCGCCAGTCGTCACCCCTGCCTGCACATACGGCGTAATCATGTCGAGCGTCCGCGCCGCAAGCTGCCCCGCCGCGCGCATGCCAACAAAATCCTCGGGGGAGTGCAGGACGATCGCGCCCTCGTTCATGTCGCCATCCATGCCGATATCCCTTCGTCGCTAATCATCGCGTGATCACACCCGTGCCGCATGGACCATCGGGGCATGATCCCGACGCCATGATATGGTGGGTGCGATGCCATCCCATGAACGGCGACAGGTTCTATACCCCCATCGACGCGCCGTGTCAGCGGCAGAGGATGAGCTAGCTGCGCGTCTTGGCGTGGGCGGTGGCGACATGGTGCGCCTGCCCCATCCCGACAAGATGCACATGCGCACGCGCGGCGGGATGGGCATGCGATGTATGCGAGACCACATGCACGGCGGCAGGATGCGCCCCACGCCGCAGCCGGGCATACGAAAGCGGAATCGACGCATCGGCGACCTGCTCGGGGCCATCGGCGCGATAACGTGAACTGGCCAGCACCACACCACCATGCCCGAACGCCGCACGACGCCGTGCGGCGACCGTGTTGCGGGCCAGGACAAGCGGACGCTGGACGGGGGCGATTCCCTCCGCACGGAAACTGTCGTCGAGCAGGTCCGCCATCACGGCGTTGCGCGTCTCGTTCGACGGGGCACCCAGGACCACCCCGATCAGGCGCACATTGTCACGCACGGCGGAGGTAACGAGGTTATGCCCGGCAACGGCGGTATATCCGGTCTTGAGACCATCCGCCCCCGGATAGGATTTGAGCATTGGATCATGGTTGGGCACATAGCGCCCGCGGAAATAGAATGCAGGAACCGCGAAATAATGATAATATTCGCCGAAATCCAATGCGATATGGCGCGCAAGCGTCGCAAGGTCGCGCGCGGAGGTCATCTGTTCCTCGTTCGGCAGGCCCGATGCATTGCGGAAGGATGTATCGTTCATCGACAGGCGCGCGGCCTGCTGCGTCATGATCTGCGCGAAGGTGCTTTCGCTTCCGGCGCCAAGGAATTCGCCCAATGCACAGGCCGCGTCATTGGCCGATTTCGTCACAAGGGCAAGGATCGCCTCTTCCACCGTAAGATAGCTGCCGGGACGCAGGCCAAGCTTCGACGGTTCCATGGAGGCGGCATGCGCACTGACGGGCACCACCTGGTCGAGCGTAATGCGCCCCGCCCTGAGCGCCTTGAACGTCAGGTAAAGGGTCATCAGCTTCGTCAGGCTGGCGGGAAAGCGGCGCAGGTCGGCATTGGACTGCGACAGGACGGTGCCGGTACGGGCATCCATGACGATGGAGCTGATCTGCCCCACATATTGGGCGCGGGCCTGTCCCGCCCCGCCAAACAGCCCCGCGACCAGTCCACCCGCCACCAGCAGTGAAACCTTCACCCTGGTGCCGCGTGCAGTAAAAAGGCGTGTCATACGGCGGGGAAAAGGGGACATGCGGCGATCATCATCCAGTGCGGAACCGGGCGAGGACATTCCCGGCCTCCATCATATGACAATTAATTCTGTGACCATCCTAGACATCAGAAAGCACGGACGTCCAGAGCGGAATCGCAAAAATGGCCGAAACCCAAGGCAACTTTGTATTGCAGCGCCCCATGGCCCGCCCCCTTCGCCACACGAAATCGCGAGGAGACGAAAAAATCATGCCCGATAATGGCACCAGCCCCTTCCAACGGGGAACAGAGTTCCAATATGGTAGGATCATGTCCGTCAGAAGCCTGCATTCCCCTGCTGCCACTATCTTGGTCGCCACTACATTGGCCGCCAAGACCCTGCATGATCGCGGGACATCCCCGCGTGTACGCGCACATGGCGGCAACACCCCGCCGCGCAGGCCGGATGGCACGGGCGAAAATGGGAATGATGACGGGATGGCGGGCGTCGTCATCCGCACCCGGCCACAAACCCGCAAGCCGGCAATGTACAAGGTGCTGATGCTGAACGACGATTACACCCCGATGGAGTTCGTCGTCCACGTCCTGGAACGGTTTTTCCAGAAATCGCGTGAGGAGGCGACCGACATCATGCTGCATGTCCACAAACGCGGCGTCGGCGTATGCGGTGTCTTTACCTACGAAGTTGCCGAAACAAAGGTCACGCAGGTCATGGACCTTGCACGGCAGAACCAGCACCCCTTGCAATGCACGATCGAAAAGGACTGAGGCCACGATCAGGCATTTTTCCACCTTTGCATTCTTTCATGCGGATTTATGCAAATTTCCTCTGGCATTCCCCCCTCAACGGGTCAAAGATCATGATCGTCCGGTCATGATCCCCGGGGTCGCAATGGCCCCCTTTGGAAAAGGAGCGTCTCGGCATGTTGTCACGTAATCTGGAACAGACGCTTCATCGTGCGCTGACACTCGCCAGCGAACGGCGGCATGAATATGCCACCCTCGAACATCTTCTCCTCTCCCTTATCGATGACCCCGATGCGGTCACGGTCTTTCGCGCCTGCGGGGTGGACCTTGACAAGCTGCGTCACGACCTGACGGAATTCCTCGACAAGGACCTTGCCGGGCTTGCGTCAGACCGCACCGTTGACCCAAAGCCAACGGCGGCGTTCCAGCGCGTGATCCAGCGCGCCGCGATCCATGTGCAGTCCACTGGCCGCGACGAGGTGACGGGCGCGAACGTGCTGGTCGCCCTGTTCGCCGAACGCGAAAGCCATGCCGTCTATTTCCTGCAGTTGCAGGACATGACGCGCCTTGATGCCGTCAACTTCATCTCCCACGGGATTGCCAAGGCCCCGGAACGTTCGACGCGCCGCCCGGTCGCGGGCACGCCGTCCGAAGGGCCCGACCCCGAGCGTGAGGAAACCGGCAAGAGCCGGCAGAAAAACCAGGATGCGCTGTCGACCTATTGCACCAACCTCAATGACAAGGCGAGCGAAGGGAAGATCGACCCGCTGATCGGGCGCGATTCGGAAATCGAACGCACGATCCAGATCCTGTGCCGTCGCACGAAGAACAACCCGCTTTATGTGGGTGATCCGGGCGTGGGCAAGACCGCGATTGCCGAAGGATTGGCCAAGCGCATCGTCGAAGGCGACGTGCCCGAAGTGCTGCTTCACTCCACCATCTATTCTCTGGATATGGGGGCGCTGCTTGCGGGGACACGGTATCGTGGTGATTTCGAGGAACGGCTGAAGGCGGTCGTGACCGAACTCGATAACAATCCGGGCAGCATCCTGTTCATCGACGAAATCCACACCGTAATCGGCGCGGGCGCGACGTCGGGCGGGGCGATGGATGCGTCCAACCTGCTGAAACCCGCGCTGGCGGCAGGGACACTGCGCTGCATCGGGTCAACCACGTACAAGGAATACCGCCAGCATTTCGAAAAGGATCGGGCGCTGGTGCGCCGGTTCCAGAAAATCGATGTGGCCGAACCCTCCATCGACGATGCGGTGAAGATCCTGCGTGGCCTGAAGGTCAATTACGAAAAGCACCACAAGGTCCGTTATACCGATGATGCGATCCGTGGCGCGGTCGAACTGGCGGCGAAATACATCCATGACCGCAAGCTGCCGGACAAGGCCATCGACGTCATTGACGAGGTGGGCGCGTCACGCATGCTGGTGCCTGAAAACCGCCGCCGCAAGACCGTCACCCTGAAGGATGTGGAAGACATCGTCGCCAAGATCGCCCGCATCCCGCCCAAGAGCGTGTCGTCGGACGACAAGGAGACGCTGCGCTCGCTCGAACGCGACCTCAAGGGCATGGTCTATGGGCAGGACAAGGCGATTGAGGCCCTGACGGCGGCAATCAAGCTGTCGCGTGCCGGGCTGCGGGATGCGGAAAAGCCGATCGGGAACTATCTGTTCTCCGGCCCGACGGGCGTGGGCAAGACCGAGGTGGCAAAGCAGCTTGCCAGCACGCTGGGGATTGAACTGATCCGCTTTGACATGTCCGAATATATGGAACGTCATTCGATTTCGCGCCTGATTGGCGCACCGCCGGGTTATGTCGGGTTTGATCAGGGCGGGTTGCTGACCGACGCCATCGACCAGCACCCGCATGCGGTCCTGCTGCTTGATGAAATCGAGAAGGCACATCCTGACCTGTATAACGTGCTGTTGCAGGTGATGGATCATGGTCGCCTGACGGATCACAATGGCAAGACGGTTGATTTCCGCAATGTCATGCTGATCATGACGACAAATGCGGGTGCTGCCGACCTGAGCAAGGAATCCATCGGCTTTGCCCGTAACGGGCGGGAGGGAGAGGATGAAGAGGCCATCAAGCGCATCTTCACCCCTGAATTCCGCAACCGTCTCGATGCAATCATTCCCTTTGCGCACCTGCCGCCCGAAGTGGTGGACCGCGTGGTGGAGAAATTCATCTTCCAGCTTGAAGCCCAGTTGGCGGATCGCAATGTGATGATCGAGATTTCGTCGGCGGCGAAGGAATGGCTGGCGGAACGCGGGTATGACCGCCTGTATGGCGCACGTCCGCTGGGACGCGTCATTCAGGAAAACATCAAGAAGCCACTGGCCGAAGAACTGCTGTTCGGCAGGCTGGTCAAGGGTGGCGTTGTCAAGATCTCGCTGAAGGACGGCAAGCTGGACTTCGACTACATCTCCCACGATCCCGCGGCCTCGGCGGCGGAAGGGGATGAAGGCGACAATGAAAAAGAGTCCGAAGCAGCGGACTGAAACACAAGCTGACCTGAAGGTCGGTTGATATGGAACAGGGGTCGGTAACGGCCCCTGTTTTCATATGGGCACCTTAACATCATGCCATCACCAGCAGCCTGGCCCGCCTGAAAAGGCCGTGGACACGCCGCGCACCCAGTCAATAAAATTTCTGCCTGCTCTCCCTTGCTGGAGCAAAGCGGCAACTTTGTTTACCCACGCCGAGGCACACACGCAGGCATCAGCCAGACGCCGGCCATGCCCCATATCGTGGGGCATGATGATCGGTTACGCGTTCCCGCTACAGGAACTGAACCATGCGGGGTCGAGATTTATGCTGGCCAGTGCCTGCCGCCACTTGCCCGCATGATCTGGGCTGAAGACGATCTGCTGCGTTGCCGGGGCACAGACCCATGCGTTGTGGCGCAGGATTTCATCTTCGAGTTGCCCGGCCTTCCAGCTTGCATGCCCCATTGCCAGCAGGGCATGCTGCGGTCCGGCGCCATCGGCAATGACCCGCAATATATCAAGACTGGCGGTCAGGACGGTGCTGTCATTGACGGCCATGCTGCCATTGCCTTCCCAATCGGCGGAATGCAGGACAAAGCCACGTGAACTGTCCACCGGGCCGCCGGCACACAGGCCGATCCGCCGCCGTGGCGGCACCGGCGCCACGCCAAGCTGTTCCAGCACATCATCAAGGACAGGCTGTGCCAGACGGCGGTTGACCACCAGCCCCATCGCCCCGTCTTCGGCCGAATGGGCACACAGGTAAATGACGCTACGCTCAAAGGGCGTATCCATCAGTGCCGGGGTCGCCACCAGCAAATGTCCGGTCAGGTCATGGCCTGCTGTCATGGATATTTTTGGCATGGCCTGAGGATAGAACCACATCCCCCCCCTTTTGCAACCGTTTCATGCAATACCTGTCCACATGGACGGAGCCTGACACATGCGGGTTGCGAATTTGAATATGTCGCCCAACACCGCCACACTGTCTGGCCAGACATCCTTTACAACGAGACATCCTTTACAACCCGATACCCTGCATAAAACGAAAGGATCGCCACATGTCGAAGATCGCCCTTGTCACCGGTGCCACCGCCGGATTTGGAAAGGCCATTGCCGAACGGCTGGTACGCGACGGATATCGCGTGATCGCGACAGGCCGACGACAGGAACGACTTGATGCACTGGCGGGCCAACTGGGCTCGGCGCTGCTTCCTTTCCGCCTCGACATGATGGACAAGACGGCCATCGCGTCCCTGCCCGATGCACTGCCGGCACAATGGCGTGCGATTGATGTCCTGGTGAATAATGCCGGCCTTGCCCTTGGTATCGCCAAGGCACAGGACAGCGATATCAGTGACTGGGAACGCATGATCGCAACGAATGTCACGGGCATGGCGGAACTGACACGTGTGCTGCTGCCGGGCATGATTGCGCGTGATCGCGGGCATATTGTCGCGTTGGGCAGCACGGCCGGGATCTATCCCTATGTCGGTGGCAACGTCTATGGCGCGACCAAGGCATTCGTGGAACAGTTCATGCGTAACCTGCGCTGCGACCTGCTGGGCAAGAATGTCCGCGTCACCAATATCGCGCCCGGCCTGTGCGGTGGCAGCGAATTCAGCAATGTGCGCCTGCGCGACGATGCAAAGGCGGCAGCCGTGTATGAAGGTACGCATCCCCTGCAACCCGATGACATTGCGGAAACGGTGTCCTGGGTCGTGAACCTGCCCGCCCATGTCAACATCAACCAGATTGAAATGATGCCGACCTGCCAGGCTGCGGGCGGTCTTGCCGTCGTCAAGGGCATGAAGGACTGAGTCATATCCATGCAGGACAAGACCAAAAGCAACACCGCATCCCAATCCGATGCCGCCACCATTGCAAAGCAGGTCGAACTGGCGACACGTTTTCGTATCACTGACGGGACGGATTTCAGGCTGTCCGCCCACCCGACACGTGCGGCGCAGGATTGCGGGCTGGCAAAAAAGGTTGGCAAGCGGCGACTGTATGAACGGATCGGCCACCTGTCGGAACTTCAGGCACGGCTATATGCCAATGGGCAATGGTCGATGCTGATGGTGTTGCAGGCGCTGGATGCGGCGGGCAAGGATGGCGTCATCAAACATGTGATGTCCGGCATCAATCCCGAAGGGGTCAATGTGACCTCCTTCAAGCAACCCGGTCCCGTTGAACTGGCCCATGACTATCTGTGGCGCGAACATCTGGCCCTGCCGCAGGGTGGGCATATCGGCATATTCAATCGCAGTTATTACGAAGAAGTTCTGGTCACACGGGTGCATCCCGAAATCCTTGAAAACCAGAAAATTCCCCCACAACTGCGCAAATCCCCCACATTGTGGGATGACCGTTACCGCGATATCCGCCATTTCGAGGAATACTTGGCACGACAGGGCACGGTAGTCGTCAAATTCTTCCTGCACCTGTCCAAGGATGAACAGCGCAAGCGTTTCCTGTCGCGCATCAACCATCCTGACAAGAACTGGAAATTTTCATCTGCCGATATCCATGAACGTGGATACTGGGACAGCTATCAGGAGGCGTATGAACAGGCGATCCGCAATACGGCAAGCCCACATGCCCCGTGGTTCATCGTCCCGGCGGACCAGAAATGGTTTGCCCGCCTGGTGGTGATCGAGGCGCTGATCGCAGCACTTGAACAACTCGACCTCCAGACACCCAAACTGGACGCCACGGCACGGGCGGAGATGAAAAAGGCACGCCAGCAATTGATGGCGGAAAAGCCATAGGCCCCATCTGCATATAACGCATGCGTGTGCGGGTCATTGACGCGCGCACGCATCATACGCATGGAAGACATGAAGTGACAGAATGAGGACTGTAATGTCGGCACGCCTGACCCTGCTGCGATCCGCCTGCGCGGGCGCCATGTTGATGACCGTCGCACAGGTGATGACCAGTGCGACCGCATGGGCATGGGGAGAGTCCGTTTCCGTTTCCCCCACCTGCGACAACCACAGGTTCCTTGAGGATCAGCGCAAGTTCGAGAACGAGGAACGCCATACCCGCAATGCCGACCTGGCCGAACATGTCTGCGGTCGGGTCATTGCCGTTTCCCGCGCACGCCGGACGCGCAGTGGCTGGCACGGTTATTTCTATGTCGATGTAGGGTCGGGTATTTCCATCCGTATCGTTTCGGATCTTGACCGCATGCAGGCACCACAATGGCCATGGGTGGCCAAGGGTGATGATGTGGATGTTGTCGGGCGCTATTACTTCGACAATATGCGCAGTCAGGGCATCGACTGGACCCACCACGGCACAGGCCGGAACTGGCCCATCGCGGGATATGTAACAGTCAACGGGCACCGGTACGAATAACAGTCACACTGGGAACAGTCACACTGGGGATCTCTTCTCTTTTCAAGTAATCCCCTGAAAAGAGAAGAGATCCATGTTAAAAAAGACTGTCTGAAAAACAGGACAACCCACCATAATCCCAAGAATTTTTATGGTGAAACTTTTCCCAAAAAAAGCTTTGAAAACCATTGCATTTCTGAAAAAAAGACAACGCCCAGACGCTTTTATCATTGCCGATACAGTGGTTTGTTTTAGAGGCCATCTGAAAAGTCAGGCTCAATAACATCCTGAAATTATAAAGTTTTTTGGTGAAGCTTTTTCCAAAAAGCTTCGAAAGACGCCGCCTTTTTGAAAAAAGGCGGCACCCAAAAACTTTTCTTGTTTTTTATCAATGATTTGTTTTCAAACACTCTTTATACAGCACAGCAAAGCGCCATCACGCGTGTTGCGGGCCTTATCCTCCCTACCACCGGAAGGAAGGCACACATACCGCCGGATCAAGTCCCGCGCCACGCGCCTCTTCAAGCGCAAGGGCGTAATCGGCGTCCTTCCCCTCAGCCCAGCTTCCGCCAAGCATTTCCTGGTGGATACCCCCCAGCACCCAGCACCCGTCCACGCCCGCCCCTTTTGCGCCGCGCATATCGGTGGCGAGGGAATCCCCCACGGCCAGAATGCGCGACAGGGGCAGGTCCATCATCCCTGCCACCAGGTCATAGACCTCAGGGTGGGGCTTGCCGATCCAGCGCACGTCGGCGCCATGGCTTTCCTCATACCTGCTGGCCAGCGCGCCTGCGCATAACAGGCGACGGCTGCCCCGGATAACCTGCTGGTCAGGGTTGGCGCAGATCATCTTCAACCCATGTTGGGCGCATTGCTCCAACACCGGAAGATAGGGGGTAATATCCTCCTCCCCCCGGTCGGCGTCAGGTCCGGTATTCAGGACGAAATCAGCCTGCGCCGCGTCCTCGACCACCTCAAGGTCAAGTCCGGCGAACAAGTCGATATCCTTTTGCGGCCCAAGATGCAGCATCCGGCGCCCAAGTTGGGCAAACCACGGGTCGGTGCGCGCACGCAGCATCCGGCGGGTGCATTCACCGCTGGTCATCAGCCCTTCATACAGGTCATCGCCAATGCCCATTGTCCGCAGGCCAACCTGCACCGTATCGGCCCGGCGTGGCGCGTTCGACAGCAAGATCACCCGCTTTCCGGCCTGCCGTAACTGCCGCAGGCATTCCGGCGCCCCGGGATATGGGGCCACACCATTATGGATGACCCCCCACAGGTCCACGATATACCCGTCATACTGGCCCGATACCGGGGCGATTCCGCTGGCTTCCTTCACGACAGGGCTGTTCCTTTTGCATCAGACAGCGTCTCGAACCCCTGCAGGCGCAATGCCGTCAGCGTCTCGCGCTTCAGCCGCGACACGATTGCCGGTCCTTCATAGGCATAGGCGGTATAAAGCTGCACAAGGTCTGCCCCCATGCGCACGCGTTCGACGATGTCCGCACCGCTTTCGATACCGCCACACGCCACCAGCGTCAGGCGACGGTTCGCCGCGCGCGCCACATGCGCCAGCGTATCGCATGCCAGCGGTGTCAGCGGGCGTCCCGACAGGCCGCCCGTTTCGTTGGCATCGGCGCTGCGCAGGCTGCGTGGGCGCGAAATCGTGGTGTTGGTGACAATCAACCCCTGTGCGCCACCTGCAATCGCGGCCTCCACCACATCGGGGATATCATCACGCGCCATGTCAGGCGACAGCTTCACCAGCAACGGCGGGCGTTCGGGGTGGGCGGCGGCAATCGCATCGAGGATGGATTTCAGGCGCGCGGATTCCAGCAGGTCACGCAGGCCCGGCGTATTGGGCGACGACAGGTTGATGACGATGTAATCGACATAATTCTTGATACGCCCCACCAGCAACGGATAATCCCGTTCCGGGTCCGCACCGGTCTTGTTGATACCAAGGTTCGCCCCTACCGGCACCTTTGCCCCCACATGGCGGCCCGATGCGCTGACACGATGCAGGCGCGCCATACGCACGGCAAAGCGGTCAATGCCCTGGTTGTTAAACCCCATACGGTTGATGATCGCGCGATCTTCGTTCAGGCGGAACAGCCGTGGGCGCGGGTTGCCTGACTGCGGGCGGGGCGTGACGGTCCCGGCCTCCACAAAGCCAAAGCCCGAACGTGACAGCGGACGCACCACAAGCGCGTTTTTGTCAAACCCGGCCCCGATGCCGATCGGGTTCGGAAACCGCAGGCCCATAGCGCGAATCGACAGGGCAGGATCGTCCCGGGCCGGGTCCGACACACCACCCAATCCCAGTTGCAGGGCGTTGAGGGCAAGCTGATGGGCGTCCTCGGGATCAAGGCGCCGGATCAGGGGCATCATCATGCGCGACAGAATATTCATGGCCGGGATTTTTGCCGCAATTCGCCCCAAAGGGAAAGGGGCGCGCCTATTTCACATGCAATGCATCCACCGCCGCCGCCGGGTCAGTCGGAAAGCGGATCAGGTAATAGGGGGGCACCCGCAGGTCATGCCCACCGTTAAGCCCGCCAAGCCGGTTCCATTGCCCCAGCGTGCAATAGACATCACCCCCATCAACAAAGATCCCGTCCGGCGACAGCACGCGCGGGTCGCGCACCATGGTATCGAACGACCCGTCAACATTACGCCGGAAAATCGCGTCATGTTCGAAATTGGTGGTATAGATCCGCCCCTGCCCATCGGTGGCAAGCCCATCGGCCACACCCTTTTCCCCTTCGTCACGTACGGCCTGTCCCAACTGCGCCTCGGTCACTGAAAAATCCGACAGAAGCGCGGTGGGAATACTATAGAGCCGCCTGCTGGTCAGGGGACAGAAATACAGCGTGCCGCTGTCGGGGGACAATGTAATCCCGTCGGCCCCGCCCCAGACAAAGGACGGCTTCTGCCGGGGGGGATCGAACACCAGGGGGCGCCCCTCCACCACGGCCATGAAACCACGTTCCGCCTGCGTGGCGGGATGCTGTGCCAGTACCCTGCGCTGCCGTCCGGTGGCGATGTCGATCACCACCAGCGCGGGTGACATTCCGAACGAGGAATCCGTGACATACACCGTCCCCGCCGCCCCATGCGTCAGGTCCACACGCAGGTCGTTCATATGGCTGTCAGGCAGGACAATGCCGGGACGCAGGACGATATTTGAAAAAACAGCATTGGTGGCAGGATCAATCCCGATGACCTTTGCCGCGCCCGCCGCCAGAGGCAGCCCCGCCAGCTTGCCATCATCAATGCACCATAACCGCCCGCGCGTATCGGTGGTCATGCCATGAACCGACATCAGGCGCTGCGCCACGGGACGGTCGGACGGCCTGCTCCATTGCGCATCGGGATAGGCATGCAGCCCGTCGTCACGCAGTTCCGCAAGTGTCGCGCCCGGATGATTGATGGCATGGCGGGGAAAGCCGACGAAAATGCGCCGTCCCGGTGTCACCGCAATGCCTGACGGGCCGGGGCCATCAAAACGCGCCACGATTTCAAACGGGCCTGCGGAATTGATGCCATGGTCGCGGTTGATGCCCTGCGTCGCGGGGAATGCCGCATGGGCGCTGCCCCCCGTCCGCGCCAGTGCTGCGACAACCCCCACGGGAACTGCCGCCCCCAGCAATGAACGACGTTTCATGGGTGTTCCTTTCGTGCCGGTTGCCAGAACATGGTTTTGGCTTTCTATGAAAAATCCTGAAAATTCAAAGAATTTTCTGGCTGAATGTTCCCCGCAAAGCTTCGCCTGCCTGCCCTCCCGTTTGACCAAGCTCCAGCAGAAACTTTTATGCTTCCAGTTGATGACTGTATTTTATCTTCCCCAAAAATCCCTCAGCGGAGGCACCTGCAACTTTTATAAGGGCCTCAAGAAGCTCTCAAGCAGCTGCCCGCGCGATGCCGACAGAGTGACGGAGCCACACGGCAAGGACAACCGCCCGCCTCCTTCACGATCAGTTCAGGGGCTGATGCGCAGGGGGCGCATCCCCGTCATCGCTGATGGAACGCCGCACTTCCGCAACCTGCGCCGCACTGACCGGCGATGCCTCATTGCCCCATGACTGGCGAATGAAACTGACCACGTCGGCCACAGCACGATCATCCATGCGCGCCGCGAAACCGGGCATGACAAAGGCGGATGGTGCCTGCCGGGTGGCGCGCAGCACACTGCCGGTCAGCACGATGCGGATCAGCGACGTGGCGGAAGCATCCATGACCACCGGATTGCCTGCAAGCGGCGGGAACGTGGTGGGATAACCACGCCCGTCCGTCCGGTGACACGCCGCACAGTTATCGACATACGCGCGCGCGCCCCGCGCCGACAGGTTCCCATCGTGCAGGCTGTGCCCGGCTGTTGCATCATACCGCCATGCCCGCGCCAGTGGCTGCGCAGGCGACAGCGATTTCAGGTAATGGGCAATCGCGTGCAGGTCGTCCGCCGTCAGGTGCTGCGTGCCGTGGCGGATCGCATCGGTCATCCCGCCAAATGCCGCGGCATGGGTGACACGCCCGGTCTGGAGGAAGGCCACGATATCTTCCTCACTCCATCGGCCAAGGCCTTCACGCGCTTCACCACGCAGGCTGACAGGGTTCCACCCATCGACTGCACTCCCCCCCGACAGATATAGCGGGCCATCCGCCGCCGTCAGGGCCTTTTCCTGCATCGCCACACCACGGGGCGTATGACAGGCCCCGCAATGGCCCGGCCCCTCCACCAGATAGGCCCCACGTGCCAGTTGCGGATCGGTGCCCCCTTGCCCCGCCCGCGCGCCCGATGGGGCGAACAGCATCCGCCACCCCACCAGCGGCCAGCGCATTGATAATGGCCAGACGATGTCATTCGCCGCGACCGGCACCGCCACCGGCGCGACACCTTTCATGAAATACACATACAGCGCATGCACATCCGCATCCGTCATATGCGCATAGGATGGATAAGGCATGGCCGGATACAGTGTCGCGCCATCACGACGTACACCCTGTCGCACCGCACGGGCGAATTCCGCCTCGCTATACCCGCCAATCCCTGCCTTTGGATCGGGGGTGATATTGGATGCCCGGATCGTGCCCATCGGCAGGCGGAACACCATCCCCCCGGCAAAGGGACGACCGCCGGGCACAGTATGGCATGCGGAACAGTCCGCCGCGCGCGCCATGTATTCGCCCGCCGCGATATCGGCCTGCAGCGTCGCGGCATCCTCCGCGCCCCCCACTGCACCGACCACCGCCCCATTCGCGGCCCCGGCGCCACCCGTGCCCCAGATGACAAGCCCGAACAGCAGGGCCAGGAGATGCCCCCCCTTCATGGCGACACCAACGGGCCGGGATTTTTCAGGTAGGTCGTGCGGATATGATGCGCCGACCAGTAGGCAAGGGCCGCGACCATGCCGGTCGGGTTATATCCCGTCCCCTGCGGAAACGCGTTCGCGCCAATGACAAACACATTGGGCACATCCCATACCTGCAGGTAACGGTTCAGCGCGCTGGTGGTCGGGTCCATCCCCATCACCGCGCCACCGCCAAGGTGGGTGGTCTGATATTTGCGGGTATCGAAGGGCACGCCGAATTCCCGCTTTGTCAACTGCACCTGACGCGCGCCCATTGCACGGGCCACATCGCCGATACGGTCCACCACATACCGGTTCATGCGGATGTCGTTATCTTTCCAATCGAACGTCATGCGCAGCAGCGGCAGGCCATAGGCATCCTTCCATGTCGGGTCGAGGTCAAGGAACACATCGCGATAGGCCATGTTCGCCCCATGCGCATCAATACGCAGGGAATGACGATAGGTATCGACCAGCCCCTTTTTCCACGCACTGCCCCAGCGCGGCGTCCCCGGCGGGCCGCCCGCCTGTGCCGCGGCAATGGCCTTCACCCCCGCCTGATTCACCCAGACCGGCGATCCACCGACAAAGCCCAGCGGCCCATGGTCGAAGTTTTCACTGTTGAAATCATCGAATGCAACGCCACCGCCACCGGTTCCGATGAACTGTTCGGTCTCGATCCCCTTGTCGAGCCAGACCATGCTGGTCGTAACGTTCTGATAGACGAAGTTGCGCCCCACCACCCCTTCATTGGCAACAGGGTCATAGGGCCTGCCGATACCCGACAGCAGCATCAGCCGGACATTATGGAACTGAAACGCACTCAATATCACCAGCTCGGCGGGCTGGGTCCATGTCCGCCCCTGCTGATCGATATAGGTCACGCCCGTGGCGCGGGTTTTCGTGCTGTCCATCTCCACGCGCAGGACATGGGCATGCGTGCGCAGTTCGAACAAAGGATCGCGCCGCAGGACCGGCAGGATATTCACGTTGGGCGATGCCTTGGAATACATGTAACAGGCATAACCACTGCAATATCCACAGAAATTGCACGGCCCCATCTGCGCGCCATAGGGGTTGGTATATTGCGCAGACGCATTGGCCGCAGGCATGGAATAGGGATGGAACCCCGCCTCCGTCGCGGCCTTGCGAAACAGGTGCGCGCTATACACATCCTTGAGCGCGGGCAGAGGGAACGGGCCCGAACGTGATGGGGAAAAGACATTTCCATTCCCCACAACTTCGCCATTGATCCTGTATGGTTCCCCCGACGTGCCGAACACCTTTTCCGCACGATCGAAAAAAGGTTCCAGATCCTCATAGGTCACGCCATAATCCTGAAGATTCATGCCTTCGGGAATAAAGGATTTTCCATACCGTTCGATCACCTTCGACCGCAGGACCAGGTCATCTGGCGGCATGCGGAAATGGACCCCGGACCAGTGCAGGCCCGCACCGCCCACCCCTTCCCCCGGCAGGAACGCCGCCATGCGCCGGTATGGCAGGGCGCGCTGATGGATATTGTTCCTGATGGTAACGGTGCTTTTCGAAAGGTCCTGAAACAGGCGATAGCGGAAATTTCCTTCCAGCTCGTCGATCGAGCCGGGATAGACCCCATCGACGGCGGTGCTGCGGTCTGGACCACGTTCCAGCATGACCACCTTCTGCCCGGCCTCGGTCATTTCCTTGGCCATGATCGAACCGGCCCACCCTCCGCCAACGATAACGACATCGACGGGCTTGCATCGTGTTGCATCCATGCTTGCCTCCATGTCAGGCGCTCTCCCCGGAAATGGATACCGTGCCAAGCGGATATTTCATCCCGTACTGATCCACCCAGTCCATGAAATCGGCGCGCGCACCCGGAAAGCCGATCATCGTCCATGCCCGCAGCCCGGCATTGCCGCCGTGAATGGGATCGGCAAATGCGCCCTCCATCGTATTGGACAGCAACTGTTCAAAAAACTGTGCGGCAGGCAGGTTTCCGAATGTCATCTCTCCCCTTTCCATCATGGCCAGCACCTCGTCCTGGCGCGCGGGCAGAAGGGCGGCGAACGCCGATCCTTCGTGATTGTGGCACCAGGCATTGGCACCCGCGATCCCCACGCGATAGATGTCGCGCGGGGCATAGGGCAACTGGTACCCAAGGTTGGCCGGTCCCTCTGCAAAGGGGGCATGCATGTACCATGACTGTCCCCGGCCATAGGGGGTATCCATCTGCAGGTCGATGAAGCGCGGCACCCCAAGCGTCACCGCATCCGGTCCCAGCGCATCACGCGGGATCAGGCGCGCGCATGCGGCATTGAGGAAACGCCATTCATCAGCATCAAAAAATACCGGGGCATGGGCCACCATGGGCGCGCGCCCATCAGGACGTGCCGCCCCACATGGCGTCGCCACCAGCGCGGTGGCCCCCGCCATGACCTGCATGAACGTGCGACGGGTGGGAACTGCATGCAGCCTGTTCATCGGGATGTCATGTCTCCATCGTTACGGTTGGGACGCCATCAGGCATCGCCTTAGCATGGACAACCGGTATGGACGGACATCCATGCCTGACCTGCCCCATGACCATATTCATGGCCACACCCATGGCAGAAAACCATTGTCATATCCTGAACCATTTATCCCGGAAATGAAACGACCCGCCACAGGGGCGGGTCGCGTCATCAGGCACGCCGTCTTGTGCCCATGCGCAGACCTTGCGCAATGCACACGGAAAACGGCGGATCAGGATGGCGGTAATTACCGCCCCTTGCGCTCCGCAGCCAGCCGTTCAAGGCGCACCTGCTTGCGCAGGGCACGCGCTTCGCGCCATGCGTCCACGGCGGAACGCTTCACCTTCGGCGCACGCTCTGCCGTACGGCCGCGACGTGCGGGCGCTTCGGCGGGTTCGGCTTTGGCGGTTGTTTTTTTCGTTGAAACCTTGGCCGTGCGGGCCTTTGCCGGGGCCTTGGCGGCCTTGCGCGCAGGGGCCGCAGCCTTCGTTTCCTCTGCAACGGCCACCTTTTTGGCGCGGCGTGCCGGACGGCCCGCCTTTGGCGCGGGGGCCGGTTCCTCGATCACAGCGTCCACAACCACCTTCTTCCGGCGACCCGCACGCTTGGGCGCGGGGGCAGGCACGGGTTCCGGCGCGGCAGACTTCGCCTTGCGGGTGCGACGGGCCGGGGTGGTCACTTCCACTTCCGCCACCTCGATTTCGGCTTCCACCGGCGTGGGGGCGGTTGCGGCGGCCGCGCGACGTTTACGGACCTTGCTGACCGGTGCGGCAGGTTCCTCAACCGGCGCAGGGGCGGCCGCACGACGGCGGCGCGGCGTCACAGCTGCCGGGGCCTCCGCCACCGGGGCGGGGGTTGCACGCTTGCGGCGGGTGGCGACCTTCTTTTCCACCGGGACCTCTGCCACCGGGGCGGCGGCAGCGGCCTTGCGACGGCCCCTGCGTGCCGGGGCGGGCACGGTTTCCACCACGTCCTCGATCAATTCGATCTGGACCGGGGCTTCCATCTTTTTCTTTTGCGCAGGACGCTTTTTCGAAACTGACACCTTTTTTCCCACCACTTCAGCTTCCTCGGCGCCCTTGACGCGAGAGGACGGCGTCGCCGTGCCACGGGATGCGCCGGCAGCTGCCGCGCGCCGTCCCTTGCGAACGGTTGCCTTTTTGTTGTCTGCCATACACTCCACCTTTAAGAATATAAATGTATGTATCCCATCATTAACCCGGCGCATGACATCGCAATCGGCATTGCCCGCGCCGTTCCCGACCGGATGACAGATAACGCCCCGACGATGCTATTCATCGCTGGTCATCTGCTATTGGGCTGACATTACAAAACACGCAACTGGGACATTATGGATATACCAGAATGTCCCTTCATTGCGACGCGAAACCTGACGATGTCAAGCGAATGTCGAATAATCTTGCCGTTTTTCTTAATATCAAGCGTAACAATCTGAATCGGAAATGCATGACATGACATCGTCATTCATAAATAATTACGATATTGATTTTAAATATATCTTTATATAACCTTATATTTTCCAATATTACATGGATATGTTCATTCCCGTCCGGCATTGCCGCCCCACGCTGGGAACAGACAAGCCATGTGTACAGTGTGGGGTATATTCATTCCCATGCCTTGACCGTCTTCATATGGCACAATATTGCGCGCCCATGAAGATCGCTCTTTTCCTTGCCCGCAACATCTCCACCACCGCCGTCGCGGCCACGTGCGATGTCCTTGCGGGATATCCGCAGCGACTGGTGCGCCGGATCGGCCATCCCGTCATGTGGATGGGTCGCCTGACGGATATTCTGGACACGCGGATGAACCGCGACACCGATGCGGATCATACAAGATACAGGAACGGTTTTTTGGCAATGTCGGTCATCGCGACCGTCCCGTGCGCGACTGTCGCCCTGGCGCAGGGGGTGATCGCACGCCGGCTGTCCCCATCGCTGGCGATCGTAACGGGGGGGATCATCGGCAGTTCACTCAGCGCACAGCGCTCGTTATGGGAACATGTCCGTGCGGTCTCCCTTGCCGCACGACAGGGGCTTGCGCCGGCACGCATGGCCGTTTCGCATATCGTCGGACGTGATCCCGCACAGCTTGACGAGGCGGCGGTCATGCGCGCGGCGGTGGAAACACTGGCCGAAAATTTCTCCGACGGCGTGGTCGCCCCCCTGCTGTGGATGTCGCTGGGTGGTCCGGCGGGGGCCGCGTTCTATAAATCGGTCAATACCGCCGACAGCATGATCGGCCACCGCACGCCGCGCCATGACCGTTTCGGCTATGCCGCGGCACGGCTGGATGACCTTGTGAACCTGCCGGCGTCACGACTGTCGGCGATATGGATCATCCTTGCGGCCATGACGATGCGCGACATGGATGCGCGTGGGGCGTGGCGCATCCTGCGCCGTGACGCCCGATATCACCGCTCCCCCAATGCCGGATGGCCGGAGGCGGCTATGGCGGGTGCATTGGGCGTCCGCCTGTCGGGGCCGCGTTCCTATAACGGCGTGATCTCGCACGAACCCTGGGTGGGGGACGGACGCGCCGACCTGACGCCGCGTGACCTCGACCGGGCACTGGCCCTTTACCGTCGCGCCTGCCTGGTACAGGGCGGTGTGCTTGTCGCGCTGTCGATCATGCTGCGCCATGGGGCATGGCGAACGCACCGCGTCACACGCACACAGGCCGGGCAAGCGCCAGAAGCGCGGTGATATCGACATGACGTTCCAGATGATCGGCCAGCGCGTCGAGCGCATCTTCCACCGTTTCATCATGGTCGCGTCCCACCGACCCCGCGCCCAGCCGCGCCAGCAGCGCGCGCCGCGCCGCGCCATCGGACAGCAGCCCATGCACGTAACTGCCCCACACGCGCCCAGACGGCGCAACCGCGCCATCACCATGGGTCCGCAGGTCGATCAGGGGACGCAGCACATGGTCCGGCCCATCGGTCACGCCCATGTGCATTTCGTATCCACGCACCGCCACCCGTTCAGGCAACAGGGTGCCCGACACATTTTCCAGCCGCTTTTCCCCTGACAGCACCGTTTCCACATCCAGCAGGCCAAGTCCTGCAACGCGACCGGCCGGTCCCTCCACACCATGCGGGTCAGCCACATGACGGCCCAGCATCTGATAGCCACCACATATCCCCAGGACATGCCCGCCACGGCGCACATGGGCAAGGATGTCGATATCCCATCCTTCGGCACGCAGGACGGCAAGATCGGATATCGTCGCCTTTGACCCCGGCAGCACCACAAGGTCGCATGGCGGCAGCGGTTGCCCGCGTGCCACCACCGTCAATACAACATCACGTTCGGCACGCAACGGGTCGAGGTCATCGAAATTGGCGATCATCGGCAACCATGGCACGGCCACGCGCAAGGCGCCCTGCCCCGTGCGTCCGGCGCGCAGGTCGGCCGCGTCCTCCGCCGGGAGGTCGCGCACACGATCAAGGAACGGCACAAGGCCAAGCGCCGCCCATCCGGTATGTTGCGCGATGGCGGTCATGCCATCGGCGAACAGGGAGGGCACGCCGCGCATCCGGTTGACGATAAAGCCGCGGATGCGCGCCGCATCACGCCGGTCCAGCACGGCCTGCGTGCCGACAAGGCTTGCGATCACGCCACCGCGGTCGATATCGCCGATCATCACGACGTCAATATCCGCCGCCTGTGCAAAGCCCATGTTCGCGATGTCATCATCACGCAGGTTGACCTCCGACGCGGAACCCGCCCCTTCGACCAGCACAAGGTCACATGCCCCGGCCAGACGGCCAAAAGAGTGCATGACTTCGGGCATCAGGCCGCGCTTGAAGGACTGGAAATCACGTGCATGGACCTGCCCGCGCACCTGCCCGCACACCACAAGCTGCGATCCCGCCATGCCCTGCGGCTTGAGCAGGACAGGGTTCATGTCCACATCAGGCGCCACCCCGCAGGCGCGTGCCTGCAGCGCCTGCGCGCGCCCGATTTCGCCACCACCGGCGGTAACGGCGGCATTGTTGGACATGTTCTGCGGCTTGAACGGCCGGACCTGCAACCCGCGCCGCACGCAGGCCCGCGCAAGGCCCGCGACCAGCACCGATTTCCCGACGCTGGACCCTGTGCCCTGGAACATCAGCGCACGCGCCATCAGAATTCGATCCCGGCCTGCGCCTTCACACCGTCCTTGAAATGATGCTTTACCAACGACATTTCCGTCACGAGATCGGCCGCCGCGATCATGGCCGGGCGCGCATTGCGCCCCGTCACGACGACATGCTGCATCACAGGACGTGCGGCGATGTCGGCAATGACATCTTCGAGCGGCAGATAATCATAACGCAGCGCGATATTGAGTTCATCAAGGATCACAAGCGCCACATCCGTGCGCCGCAACGCCGCACGCGCCTGTTCCCATGCCCGTTCGCACGCGGCAATGTCACGTGCGCGGTCCTGCGTGTTCCATGTGAACCCCTCGCCCAGCGCATGCCATTCCACAAGGTCGCCGAATTTTTCCAGCGCGATGCGTTCCCCCGTGTTCCACGCCCCCTTGATGAACTGGATCACCACGACACGGCCGCCATGCGCCACCGTACGCAACGCCATGCCGAACGCCGCCGTGGACTTGCCCTTGCCAGGGCCGGTATGGACCGCCAGCAGTCCCTTCTCCACCGCCTTGGCCGCGACCTCGTTATCCTGCACTTCCTTGCGCTTGCGCATTTTTTCGCGGTGGCGTTCCGCGTCGGGCAAATCGGTCATTTCATCTCCATCGGCAAACCTGCCGCCACAAACACCACGCGCCCGGCCTCCCGCGCAATGGCCTGATGCAACAGACCTGCCTCGTCACGGAAACGACGCGCCAGCGCATTGTCGGGCACGATGCCCAATCCGACCTCGTTCCCCACCAGAACCGTGGGACCAGCCCTGCGCCGCAGGGCCGAAAGCAGCCCGTCACGCGCCTGCGCGATGTCACAACCATCAAGCAGCAGGTTCGTCAGCCACAATGTCAGACAATCCACCAGCACCGGCCGCACACCCGCCGCATCAAGCACCGGCCCGATGTCACGCGGTTCCTCCACCGTGTCCCATCCCTCTGCCCGGCCTGCACGGTGATGGGCGACACGATCGCGCATTTCCGCGTCATAGACCCGCGATGTCGCGACATAGATCCATGGACGCGGCCAGCGTGTGACGATCCCTTCGGCAAAACTGCTCTTCCCCGAACGCGCACCGCCCAGCACCAGCACGGCGCCTGCCATGCCCGTCATGCCTGCCGTTCCCTCCGAAGCCTGCATTTAACTCCTCCGCCATCTTGCATCGCGCGGCATAAGACCACACAACTGCGCCCATGCCATCCCGTGTATCCCGCACTGCCCCGGCAGTTCCCCTTCCGCGCAGCCTGACGTCCATGGCGCAGTTACGCGCCGCATGCCGCGACATGCCGCCGCCCGATGACAGTATCGACGCCCGCATCGCCGAACGCGACCTGACCCTGACAAAGCCACCAGGCAGCCTGGGCCGGCTGGAACATCTGACGGCATGGCTGGGCCGGTGGCAGGGGCGCGCATGCCCGGCGCTGGATCATGTGCGCATTATCGTCTTTGCGGGAAACCATGGTGTCGTGGCGCAGGGCATCTCCCCCTGGCCCGCCAGCGTCACGGCCCAGATGGTGGCGAATTTCGAATCCGGCGGCGCTGCAATCAACCAGATCGCCCGTGTCGGGCAGGCGGAACTTCGCGTGGTGCCCCTGATGGAATTGCGCCCCACGGCGGATTTCACACACGCCCCGGCGATGGAGGAGGCCGCATTCCTCGACGCCATCAATGCCGGCATGCACGCCGTGGGGGAAGAGACAGACCTTCTGTGCCTTGGCGAGATGGGAATCGGCAACACCACCGCCGCGTCAGCCATCGCGGCGGCCCTGTTCGGCGGGCATGGGGGGCAGTGGGCCGGGCGCGGCACCGGCCTTGATGCGGCAGGCGTGGCGCACAAGGGCGCCGTAATCGACCGGGCGCTGGCGCGGCATGAAGGCATGCTGGATGATCCGCTTTCGGTGGCGCGGATACTGGGTGGGTATGAACTCGCGGCGATCATGGGGGCGGTCCTTGCCGCGCGGTGGCGGGGAATTCCCGTCGTGCTGGACGGATTTATCTGCACCGCCGCCGCCGCCCCGCTGGCACGCATGCATCCGCATGGGCTGGACCATGCCGTGCTGTCGCACTGCTCCGCCGAAAACGGTCATGCCGTGCTGGCACGAACGCTCGGGCTGTCGCCGCTGCTCGATTTCGGCCTGCGCCTTGGCGAGGCATCGGGCGCGGCACTGGTGATCCCGTTATTGCGCAGCGCGGTGGCGTGTCATACCGGCATGGCGACATTCGCGCAGGCACAGGTCAGCGGCCGCGCATGACCAACCTGCCGGCATGCCTGCGCGCGGATATCGTCTGCGGGGTAGGCCTGCTGACACGCCTGCCGATGGGATGGCTGGCGCGCGACGGGTTGCCCTATTCCATGACGCGCTGCGTATGGACATGGCCGATCATCGGCGCATTGTGCGGAATGATGGGCGCGGGGGTGGTCGTTGCGCTGTCCCACCTGCGGATTGCGCCATTACCCGCCGCCACGATCGCGGTGGCGGTGCAACTGCTGCTGACGGGCGGGCTGCACGAAGACGGGCTGGCGGACATGGTGGACGGGTTTGGCGGCGGGGCGACACGTGCGCGCAAGCTGGAGATCATGCGCGACAGCCGCATCGGCAGTTACGGGATGATGGCGCTCGCGCTGGCGCTACTGGCACGCGTGGGGGCCATCAGTGCCCTTCCGACCGGGCTGGCGATCATGGTGCTGCCTGTCACCGGGGCACTGGCGCGTGCGGCGATGGCCGGGCTGCTGGTCATGCTGCCCCCCGCACGCAGTGATGGCGTGGCCGCCACGATGGGGCACATCCCCTGGCCCGCGCTGCTGGCATGCGTCCTGCCGCCGGTCATGCTGGCACCGTGGCTTCTGGGTACGTGGGCGGGAACGGTGGCCATCTGTGCAACACTTGCCCTGGGTGGCGGCATGGCGCTGCTTGCACATCGGCAGATCAGCGGCCACACGGGCGATGTGCTGGGGGCGACGGCATGCCTTGGGGAATGCGTGCTGCTGGCGGTCGTGCCTGCCGCCCTTGGCTGCGTGGCCGGTTGAACGCCCCCTGTTGACACGAAATTTCTGGCTGTGGGGGGGCCGGATATCCTTCAGCCCACGGACGGTACCGCCATGCCGCGGGCATCCGCATGGGCGCATTCGCGGAACGTGCGGGCCTGCATGACATGGACAGTGCCCATCGGTGGTGCCTCAGCAAGGAGCGAGGCCACATCCCCCCGCGCCAGTGCGCGCATCAACCGCAACGGCCCCCCATGCGTGACCACCGCGCACGAACGCCCCTGCCGCATGACATCCCCCCAGAACGCACCGATGCGGGCGCGCAACGCACGACCATTCTCCCCCTCGGGAAAGGTATATCCCTCCACATCACGTGCCCATGCCTCAAGGTCGGAGCGGGGCACATCACGCCACAGCATTCCCTCCCACCTGCCGAAATCCAGTTCGTGCAGACGCCCGTCAACATGCATTTCCAACCCCAGCGCGGTCGCGATCCGCTGGGCCACAAGCCGACAGCGCGTGGCGGGAGATGTAAAGATGACTTCGCACCCGATGCCACGCATGACCGCCTTCATGCCGTCGGCCACCTGTTCCCAGCCAGCCTCCAGCATCATGTCGGCGCGTCCGTAACACCGCCCCAGCGCATCGCGGACCGCGGGATGCCGCGCGAGCGCCACCAGAAATTGATTATCCATAACGCCCTGTCCCGCCTGCACCCGCCAAAAACCGCCCGCAGGTTCCGACAGGAACACCCCGCGCACCATCCCCATCGGCATGGGGCAGATATCCGGTGAACACATGCCCACCGTGCGAACGGCATGGATCGGGCCGGAACGGCGCATTCCTCGCTTAAATGTTATGCGCGCGACATGGGGTGGCTGGCCTTAAACGGAGCCTGCCTCAACTTTACAGACATAGATATCTTCTGCATATCTGCATTGTTTTCGCACAAATCTTCAGGAATCATCTATATGCTGGCCACCGTGCCCTGCGGTGGACGGGGCAATACGGAGAAAAACATGCGGATATGGGCCTATGCCTGTCTGCTTCTGTGCCTGCCTGTCCACGCCCAGGCCGGAAGTGCCTATAAGGTGAAGCACCAGACCGTCGCCTGTGGCGACGATGCCGCCCTGAAGGCCCTGAACGACCGGACCAACCCGCGTGCAGCCGATCCCGCATGGCGACATGCCATGATGGCGCAGGGGCAATGCTATACCATTACATCCGACATGCGCTGGGAAAAAATCGCCAACCGCAACGGGCTGCCGCTGCTGCGCCACAATCCGCCGGTGGCGGGCATGCCGCCACTATATTTCATGTCGTCCGACATTGCCGACCTCACCGCCCCGGCCATCACCAGTGGCAGAGCGACCGATGCCCCCGCCACAACACCCTCCCCCACACCGCCCGCAAACGGCACGGACCCGCAGGACGCCAGTACACAGGCCCAGGCACCATCGCCATCCGAACCTGTCATCATCGCCCGCACGGACCCGCCCGCACCCACTGACCTGTTTTCCATCACCGGTGGCTTCCAGAAACTCGGGTCAATGCTTCTCTCCGCTTTGCTTGCCCTTGGGGCGGGCTGGCTGCTGTGGGTTCTTTATCGCGTGATCATGGCATTCATGGGGCGACGTGGCGCCCTGCGGCAGGCCACGACACTGGTGGATCGCAATGCCGGGCTGCTGATCCAACGCCGCCTGCATGCGCACGAAGGCCAGGCGGCCCACGGCCATGCCCCGGCCCAGCAATGGCAGCGCGAGGTCATCCGTTTCTGCCGCACCACTTTGTTGCCCGCCCTTGCCGGGGATGGGCGGGAGCGGTACTGGTGCGACATCGAACGCAAGGTCCACGCGCATATCGACGCCGTATCCACCCGCGCCCGACCACGCCCCGACCTGCGCCTTGTCACGCCCCCGCCCTATCGGGCAGACATGACATGCACGCAGTATGTGGCCTATTGCATGGGGCTGCTTGAAAAAGCAGGCTGGGATACCCGCATGTCAGGCAATGCAGGACAGGCCGCCACGGTCATCGTGGCGACGAAGGACGGACTGTCCATGGTTGTGCAATGCTGGACCGAACGCAGGCCGGTGGAGGAAGAAACCGTGCGCCAGTGCATCGCCGCGCGTTCCGGCCTGTCGGCGCGGATCGCGGTGGTTGTCTCCAGCGCCCCTTATACGCAACAGGCGTTACAGATGGGAAAAAGCAGCCGCGTCTTCGTTCTGCATCACGAAGAGCTGCAGAAATTCGCAAGCCAGGTCGAAGCCCCGCAGGTCGCCTGACCCCACCGCCGCCATCATCGGGGCACATGGCATTGAACTTTCCCGCCCGCCGGGACATAGGGCACACAGGCCCACATATTTCCGGGCCTGCATGCGGGGCACCATGTCCCGATATTTTGTGGAGAGTCGTGCATGAGCAAGCAAATCACTGTCGTCGCCATCGCGGAAGCCAGGCCCGGATGCGAAGCCCAGGTCGAAGCCGCGATCGCCGCCTGCGTGCCGCCATCCCGTGCGGAAGCCAGCAATGGCGGATATGTCCCCCACCGGGATGAGGCCAACCCGTCACGGTTCGTGTTCGTCGAACGCTGGGCCAGCCGCGAGGCCCTGGCGGAGCATGAAAAAACCCCGCATTTCCAGGCCATGGCCAAAAGCTTTGCCCCACTGCTGGCAAAGCCGCTTGAAGTCATGATCCTGGACCCGATCGACCAAGAAGCTGTCTGAAAACAAATCATTGATAAAAAAGAAAAGTTTCTGGGTGCCGCCTTTTTGAAAAAAGGCGGCGTCTTCTGAAGCTTTTTAGAAAAAGCTTCACCAGAAACCTTTATAATTTCAGTATGTTATCGCGACTGACTTTTCAAACAGTCTCTAAAAAAAGGGGCTGTTTGAGACAGCAACCCTGATAATACGTTAAGCGAACGCGACGTTTGGCAAATCCCCAAAAGCAAATGATCGCCGCAAGCCTTTATTGCCCATCCCTGCCTCAGGGCCTGTCAGGTCAATTATGGCCCTGCCGGGCGGCCAGCGCGTTGAAACACACGGAAATCCCATGCGCCTGCTCGGGCTGCGCATCCCAGAATGTCGTATCGCTGGCGCGCTTCTGCCCCGTGATCCGCATCGCGCAGTAATCGAACACCGCACGGCTGTCACGCAGCCCCAGACAATGCTGGATGCTGACAAAGCTGACGTCATCGCCCTGCGTATGCGATGCACGCGCCGTCACATAGGAACCACAGCGTTTGAGGGCGTCAGACGGTGCCTTGAGAAGCAGGATCTGGCGATAGGCTTCCTCCTCGCGCTGTATGCACACCTGTTCGCCGGATATGCCGGGGGGATGGGTTGCCCTGCAATGGGCCTCCACCTCCCCACGCACATACCCCCCTTCGTCCGAGGAGTTGGCCCAGTTGCTGTCCGTTGTCCGGCGATAGGTCAGCACCGCTGCGCGCCGCGCCGGGTCCACCAGCGCGAAATCCAATGCCCGCGACCCACAGAACAACGTCATCTGATAGGTATCGGAACGCGGCTGTTCCTGTGTCGCATGGGCATCCGCACTGCCAAAGACCAGATAGAGAGGATGCAGCGGCGCGGGGCAGAGCGGGCGACCTGAGGGCATGAGGGGATTTTCTTCGTCCAGCACACGATAGACAAGCCCATCTTCCACATTCGTATCGACGGGCTGTACGTCCATTCTGCTACCGTTGGTGAAATCCAGTGCCGTTTCCGACATCCGCACGTCGCCGGTCATGCGCGTGGTCCGGGCATCGGTCGCACGCAGCACGAAATAATGGGGGGCGCCGGACGCCAGTTCATCGGCGTCAAAACGCTCATCCTCCGCCCGGGCTGCGCACAGCGTCCCGAAAAGGAACAGAAACATAAAAAGCAGTCCGCGCACCACCATCGCACCCCATGATCCACGCCGTCGCGCATGCCACGCCCTGAACCGTCCCCGGCGGGGATGGCGTCGCGCTGGCCCCGTCTCGATACCGTACCCCACCGGGGGGCACAATTTGTTGTCGCGGCCCACGCTGCCCCCGATCGAAAGCTCCCCTTGTCAGACATGAAGATGTCTGACAAGTTCGAGCGCAACCCGGAACAACACGCCAGGACAATGAACGAAGTTTTTCCCGTGTATATCGAGCGCGTTATGCTGCGTGCCATCATGGCGCGCCGCCTTGTGCCCGGTACCTGCCTGAGCGAGGGGCGACTTGCCTTCGCCTTCGGGGCGTCACGCGCGACCGTGCGCGAGGCCCTCGTCAGGCTGGAGGCACGCGGGCTTGTCAACGTGGTGGCAAAGCGCGGATGGTTCATCCCCGAACAGGGATGCGACGAAATCCACGCAACATGTGAGGCACGGCGGATCATTCAGGCGGGTATCCTGCACCTGACGGTTCCCCTGTCGGCACAGGCTGCGGGCTTTGTGCGCCATCACCTGGCGCAGCAGCAGGCCGCGCTGGAGGATGGCGACATCAGCCATGTGTGCTTCATGCTGGCGGATTTCCATGTCTGCCTGACACGCCTGATCTGCAACCCGGCCATGACCGAGACCATGCGTTCGCTGATGGCGCGTTCAAGCCTTGCGCACGGGACACCCACGATACAGGCGGCCCGCATCGTGTATGCGGCGCATGTCGCGATCGTGGAGGCGATGTGCGCAGGCGATACGACCCGTGCGCGCGACCTCCTGCTGGAACGGATCGCAGCGACCGCACCCCCGCCACCACCGCGCAACAGCCATCATCCCCCGGACCTGAAGGCCGCGCTGGCCCCTGTCCTTTATCGTATCGCAAGGGAAAAAAACCTTTCGTCCCCTGCCCTCACCCCATATCGGCAATCGGAAACAAACGCATGATCCCTCCCGGAACCGCCCCCGAAGACGACGTACATATCCTGCCGGATGGGGATGATGAAGGATATCACAAAGGGCTTGGCAAACGTCAGATCCAGATGATCGCCATTGGTGGGGCGATCGGCACCGGCCTCTTTCTGGGTGCGGGATCACGCCTGCAGATCGCAGGCCCGTCGCTTGCGATCGTCTATCTGGTGTGCGGGTTCTTTTCGTTCCTGATCCTGCGCGCCCTGGGTGAACTGGTGATGTATCGCCCCACTTGCGGCAGCTTCGTCTCCTACACGCGCGAATTTCTGGGCGAGAAGGCCTCCTTCGTCGCAGGATGGCTGTCATTCCTGAACTGGGCCATGACGGGCATTGTCGATATCACCGCCGTTGCACTGTACATGCATTTCTGGGGCACGTTCGAACATGTGCCGCAATGGGTGTTCGCCCTTGGCGCGCTGGGTATCGTCACCAGTATGAACATGATCGGCGTCAAATGGTTCGGGGAAATGGAATTCTGGTTCTCCCTTATCAAGGTGGTGGCGCTGTCGCTGTTCCTGATCGTGGGGGCGGCCGTGCTGGGCCTGCGCATGCCTGTCGGCGGGCATGGGACCGGACTGCACCTGATTTCGGAAAATGGCGGACTGTTTCCCCATGGGCTGATCCCCGCGCTGATCCTGATGCAGGGGGTTGTCTTTGCCTATTCCGGCATTGAACTGATCGGTACTGCCGCAGGCGAATGCGAAGACGTGCGCACCTTCCTGCCCCGCAGCATCAACAGCGTGATCTGGCGGATTGGCCTGTTTTATGTCGGTTCGGTCATCCTGCTGGTCTGCCTGTTGCCATGGACGGCATATCATGCGGGCACCAGCCCGTTCGTCACGTTTTTTCAGGCGCTGGGCATTCCGGGCATTGACACGGTCATGAACATCGTCGTGCTGACCGCCGCCCTGTCGAGCCTGAATTCCGGCCTGTATTCCACCGGCCGAGTGTTACGCGCCATGTCGCTTGGCGGCACGGCGCCGCGTTTCCTGTCCTATATGAACGGTAATTCCGTACCGGCGGCAGGGATCGGGCTGACGGTTGCGATCTACCTTGTGGGGGTGGTGCTGAATTACGTGGTTCCCAGCCAGGTCTTTGAAATCGTCCTTAACTTCGCCTCGGTCGGCATCATCAGCACCTGGGGCTTCATCCTGCTCAGCCAGATCAGGTTGCGACAGGCCATCAACCGTGGCGAAATCGCGCCCACCGGCTTTCCCATGCCCGGTGCGCCGCTTACCGCGTGGCTTTCTCTTGGCTTTCTGGGCTGTGTGCTGTTCCTGATGCTCTGCGATTATCCTGCGGGCACAAGCACGATCGCGGCCATTCCGGTCATTGGCGGCATCCTCGTGCTGGGCTGGTGCATGCTGCGACGCAAATAAAATCAGCATGCAGGGGCAAATGGCAGCCATACCTTTTTAAACTCTTGTTCCATTGCGTATTTTATCTTTTCCTCCCCGCCATGCCGGGGAGGATCGCGGATATGTGGCACGGGGCAAGACAGATCATGATGCCGTAAAACCGACACGACACCGCAGCCCCCCTCATGCCCCCGGATATGCCCGCCCGGTTTTCCGCACGGGCTCCAATGCCAGCCCGGCGAACCCGAGTCAGTCTATTGCCTGCCCACACGCCCCATGGCGCGAGCCATGGAAAGACACACCACCGAGTTGCCCCAACGCCGCATGCAGGATGCCGCCCCCGCCCGGGTGTCCCCTGTCGGCCTGCGCTGTGCGCGTGCCTTGTGCTCCTGTGTGGTGTGCTGCCGGCATTGCCCCTGCACGCGGCCGGCACGGGCAATGGTTCGGCAGGCGGATCACAGGTGCCCTCCCCCGCCTATGAACAATGGTATACCGGCTCCCTCATCTCCCCCTCCGGCGCGTTGACGCAGAAGGGGGTTTTCGCGTGGGAACCCTATTTCTCCTACAGCACACCGACGGGATTCCTCGACAGCGGGGGGCATGGGCAGCCGATCCATGACGGGATGCACGAAATTTCGAATTTCACGCTGTACAAATACGCCATCACCAATGCGATCAGCATCCAGACCACCCCTACCCTCAGTTACGGGTGGCGAAAACATGGCGACACCACCAGCGGCGCGAAAATAGGGGATGTGCCCGTCGATGTGATGTGGCGCTACCTTGACGCTGATCCACGCCGCCTCATCCCGGCACTCAGCATCTTTGCCGGTGTGGCCTTTCCCACCGGGGATTACCGCAACCTTGGCCGCAGCGAGGATGGCGTGGGCAGTGGGGCCTATACGTTCCGTCTTGCCCTGACGGAACAATCGACTTACGTCCTGCCCGGTCATCATGCCCTGCGGTTGCGGGTATGGGGTACATGGCGCCGCGCGCTGGGTGCCGCACGCATCACCAACACCAGCAGTTACGGCACAACGTCAGGTTTCCGGGGCGCGGCACATCCCGGCATGTATGGCGAAAGCGGATTTTCACTGGAATATGGCATCAATCAGAAATGGGTCCTTGCAATGGACCTTGCACGGGACTGGGCCGATGGGGCGTATATCCATGGCCGCAATGCACAGGGCCGCCTGATACGCACCACCGGCGACGGGTCAGGGGACTGGATGGTCGCCCCGGCCATTGAATATAACTGGTCACCGCGTTTTGGCATCATCGCCGGTGTGTCCGCGCTGTTCGCCGGGCACAACACGGCACGCGTCCTGTGCCCGCAATTCGCGTTTAACAGTGTCTTCTGAAGGTAGGTCCCGGCAAGAGACCGTTTGAAAAATCAGGGCCAGCGCCCCACTGGGAGCACATATTACAAAACCATGCCTGCGCAATGTCTTTGGGCGCAGCATCACCAGAAACCTTGTTATGGAAAGGCGATGCTGGTCAGGCAGGCTTTCAGAAAACTTTCAATATGCCTGATTGATTTTTGAAAAATCCATTCAATGCCAGAAACTGCGGTTGCCGGATTTTTCTGCTCCGCCGTTGATAAAGCCCTTCATCCACAAGACGGCGTGTAAACATCACGCTGACAACAGATGAATTTTTATTCTCCAGATTTCACTTTAAATAACATGAGATTTTTTCAAATATTTTTGAAAAATACTCGCCAATGACTTTTATTGTACCGTGGGGTGCTGGCTTTTCAAAGCGTCTCCAAGACCACCACGCATTCACACCATATTTCGCAATCTGACATTTACCGTTCCCATCAGGGAATATCGAACAGTTCCTGTATACGCACCACCGGCAGGTCAAGCGCAAGGCACAATGCCAGCATGATCCGCGCCTGACGCGGGCGCAGGCGCCCTGCCGCCATGATGCCACGCTGGCGCAGGTCATGGCGTGCCAGCGTGGCACCCGACGATCCCTGACTGGACATGACGATGGCGACACCCTGTGCGCACACCGCGTCGATTTGTGCATTTTCCGCAGGCGCGCACATTCCCGGCAGCATGCTGGCCACCACGATCCCCCGTGCGCCTGCGGCATGGAACGCCGCGATTGCCGCCCCATCACCACCGGAATAACTGTAGCAGATATCCACACGCGGCACGCCATGCCTAAGACGTGCCAGAACATCGCCGTCAATATGCCTGCGCGCAACACTCTGGCGTGCGAAACAGACCACATCCCCCTCAATCACGCCAAGCGGGCCGAAATCAGGGGAACGGAACGTATCCAGGCGATAGGTCGAAGCCTTGGTCACGCTGCTGGCGGCATGGATTTCATTATCCGAAACCACCAGAACCCCCTTGCCCCGTGCCTGCGCACTCGCCGCGACAAGGAGTGCCGCATGCAGGTTCGCCGGCCCATCCGCACTGATGGCGCTGGCGGGACGCTGCGCACCGACCAGCACGACAGGACGTTCCCCATCCAGAACAAGGTCAAGGAAAAACGCAGCCTCCTCCAGCGTGGTGGTTCCGTGCGTCACCACCACACCCGCCATGTCAGGACTGTCACGCAGCAGGTCGCGGATACATTGCGCAAGCACAGCCCATTGCGACATATCCATATGGCTGCTGTCTTTTTGTGAAAACGCGATTTCACGAACACGAAAACGCGCCCGCACCACATCAGGCAGCGCCGACAGCAGGTGGCCGCCCCCAAGGTCATGCCCGATTTCCGCATAATCAACGGTATCGCACGGATTATCCGAATGGCGGGCAATTGTCCCGCCGGTGGAAATGACCGTGACGAAAGGCAGGGAGGCAGCATCAGGCATGGAAAGGAACAATCCGTTATGAACGCAGGATGCTTTACTTACGCGCGGGTACGCGCGCCGACAATGCGTCCCCCCGTCAACGGATGGCCAACCCCTGTTGTTTCAGGCGCAGAGATCGGCAGGCCCAGCAACGAACGCACGGCCAGAAAGCCGAAACATTCCGCCTCCAACGCATCACCGTCCCACCCCAGTCCGGAAACAGGGGCCACGATACCAGGCAGGGTTTCACGCAACCCACGCATAATGACCGGGTTATGCACCCCACCGCCACAGATGTACCACGCACGCGGCGTCTGTGGCAGGGGAACGGAGGCAATACCCGCCACGGTAAAGGCCGCAAGCGTCGCCGCCCCATCCTGCGCCGAAAGGTGCGACACCATCGACAATGCGCGGTGAAAGGACTGCCGGTCCAGCGATTTTGGCGCGGGTCGTGAAAAGAACGGGTCAGACAGCAGCGCATGCAGCACATCCGCATCCACCTGCCCCCCACTGGCAAGACGCCCGTCAATATCGCACGGATGGCCGGTATGAAGGCGCGCCCAGTCATCAAGCAAGGCATTGCCCGGTCCCGTATCGCAGGCATGCACGCGCCCATCCGTATCCAGCAGGGTCACATTCGCCACCCCGCCGATATTGACGATGGCCACCGGTCGCTCCTGCCCCAGCAGCAGGGCGGCATGGTAAAAGGGGGCCAGTGGCGCACCTTCCCCACCATGCGCGACATCCGCACTGCGAAAGTCATGGACAACCGGAATGCCGGTTTCCCGATACAGCAGGTCTGCATCCCCCACCTGCCATGTCCGGTGCGCCAGCGGTTGATGCAGCAGGGTCTGCCCATGAAACCCGATGACATCGACATGCGGGTTTCCAGCTTTGTCCCGCAGGGCCTGCACGGCTTCGGCATGGCGCAGGGTCAGGGCATGTTCCACCTCGCGCACTTCGGGCGCATCCGCCGACAGGTTCGGCGCACGGTCCAGCAGATCGCGCATCCGCTCCCGCAGGGCCGGGGCATAAGGCAGCGAAAGCGACGGCCCACGGGCACCGACCCTGTGTCCGTCCGTTTCGATCAGGGCCGCGTCAACCCCGTCAAGGGATGTGCCACTCATCAACCCAATCGCATGCAACATGCCCATCAATCCTTTTTCCCATCATAGTGCGGACATGCCATGTCACGCGCAATCATGGCCCATGCCTATACAGCAAGGTGGTTATATATTCGAAATGACACCCAAGGAGCCATCACCTTCGTGTCGGCGACACTATATGACAGGAGAACGGACGGAGCAGGATTCATGAAAGGTCTTTATGATGACAATATGATAGCAAAAACACCCTGCCCGGTCCCCCGTTACTGATATGGCCCGGGTTCCGGGGTCCAGCCCGTCAGGAGATGCCGCCCGATTTCCGCATTTTTCCAGTCCACCGGGTCATGCAGTGATAATGTGCGCGCATCGCGCCAGTACCGGTCAAACCCATGCAGGGCATCAGTCCCCCGTGCGCCAGTCGCGGCAAGGATGTCCGATGTCGCGCGTAACGCCGCACGTGTCGCAACGGAACGCGCGGCACTGACCGGCATGGCAAGCGCCGCACGCGACAGGCCACCACGTTCATAAAGGTCCAGCAGCTCTCCACATTGTCGCACGGCGCAGTACGCCACCGACAGGTCCGCCCCCATTTCGCCCACCATGCGCTGCACATATGGATCATCCGTCGCATGTTCGACCTGCGCCGCGCCCCACGGGCGGCTGTGATGCGCGACAAAGGCGCACCCGGCCCGCAGCGCACCGATGCCGATCCCGACCAGGATCGCGCTGAACCCCGCCTGATGGCGCAGGGATGTATGGACCGGCAGCACGCTTTGTGGTGCAAGGGCATTGGACGCCGCGCTGACCCGGACATCATCGAGGATGACGGTGCCTGAATCCGTCGCACGCTGTCCCATCCGGTCCCAGTCGCGCAGGATACGCAGGCCCGGCGCCGAACGCGGCACAATATCAAAACGCAGGCCCGCGCGTGCATCGCCCTGATGTTGCGCGGCCTGTGGATCAAACGAACTGATGGCGATCAGGTCCGCGCCAGCCGCGCCGGTGGCATAGATCTTGCGCCCACGCAAAACCCATTGCCCGTCGGATTGCCCAATCGCCAGTGTTTGCAGGAAACTGTCGGCCGTGCGCCCATTTTCGGCAACAGCCATGCCAATGATCGCGTGTTCCGACATGATATGCTGGGCAAGGTGATGACAGAATGCCGGCGTGGCATAGGAAAATATCTCCCGCACCAGGTCGTCATGCACCTTGTATATCTGCGCCACGGCGGGGTCGGCCGCCGCGATCCTGACCATTACCTCCAACGAGAGGGCCTGTGTCGCGCCCATCCCGCCATAGGCACGCGGAACCGGCAACATCAGCAGCCCCGCCTGTTTCAGCAACGAAACCGCATGCACCGGATAGCGCCCGTTGCGATCATGGTCCGCCGCATGCGGTGCAATATCGGCATCCAATATCCCCTGCACCCGCAACAGCAATGCTGCATCCGCGCGTGAAAGGGCATAGGGAGGGAAAAGGTCGCCCAGCAGGGGTGGCAACATCACCCCGTCAGGAAAAAAAGAGGTCATGTCCAAAGGTTACAGGCTATGGTCATGACCGTTCAATAGCGTAACCTAGCCACCAGCCTTGCGCCGGGTTGCCGCGCGCTCATCACTGAGCGAAAGCATCCACATCGTAAATCCCCCCATCGCCAGCGCACACCCGACCCAGCCAACCGATCCCCACCCCCAGCCTGCGGCAATCGCAAGACCGCCAAGCCAGGGACCAATGGCGTTTGCAAGGTTGAAGGCACTCTGGTTCATGGCGGCGGCAAGGGCCTGCGCATTCACCGCGACACCAAGCAGCCGCGACTGGATCACGGTGCCCAGCCCCCCGCCACAGCCGATCATGAACACGATGGGCATCATGCCCCACACACTGTGAATTGATCCGGGAAACCCCGCCAGGGCCGCCGCATTCACCAGCAGGGTTCCACCGATGGTCGGCATCATCTTGCGATCAGCCGCCCATGCGCATGCCATCGTCCCCACCGTCATCCCCACGCCAAAGACCGCCAGCATGACCGGGACCATGAACGGCTGTGCATGCGTGACCTCCTGCAAGATGGAGGCAAGATAGGTATAGACGCAGAAAATGCCGCCAAACCCGATGACACCAATCCCCAATGTCAGCCAGACCTGGCGGCTGCGCATGGCACGCAGTTCCGTCAGGGCATTGGCCTCGGGGCGCGCCGGATCGGCCGGAACAAACAGGATGACCAGCAGCATGGTGGAAAATGCCAGCGCCGCAATCAGGACAAAGGCCCAGCGCCACCCCAGCAGCAGACCCAGCCCATTCGCCAACGGCACCCCCGCAATCGTCGCAATCGTCAGGCCCAGCACCACGCGGGCCACCGCCTGCGTCCGCTGACGTTCAGGGACAAGGGAGGCGGCGACAATACCCGCCGTGCCGAAATAGGCCCCGTGCGGCAGGCCACTGATGAAACGAAACAGCAGCAGCCATGAAAATGACGGCGCGACAGCCGTCAATGCGCTGCCCAGCACATAAAGCGCGGTCATGCCAATCAGCATCAGCTTGCGGCTGGCCTTTGCCCCAAGCAGGGCAATCAGCGGCGCACCGACACACACACCCACCGCATAGGCAATGATCGCATGCCCCGCCTGCGGCACGGTGACATGCATGTCACGCGAAATCATCGGCACAAGGCTCATCGCCGCGAATTCGGCGGTGCCAATGGCAAATCCCCCCATCGCCAGGATGAAGAATATCCATGTGGGATGTATGGACGCACGCCCGGCCTCGGACGTCCCCACAGCCTGGACGGTCGGTTTTTCGGTCATGTATCTGCTCTGTATGGAAATAAAATAAGTAATGAACCGGCTTTGCGGTTGTCTTTCGCACCGCCGATACACCCACGTCCCCGACCGAAGCAAGCCCCATCCGGCTTCATGGGAAATATTCATCACCCCCCACGAAAAAGATGCAGCCCACCGACATGCCCACAGCACAAGATGGGCCTGATGGCATGTTTCTTCCGTATCATAATTTTATTTGTTTCGATAATATCTTGCCTTGCCGTACAACAGGACTGACACACGACTGTCTGGCATAGGGTCGTCAGGAAGATTTCATGGCATCATCCATACACATTCCCACAGCCCGGCATGCTACGATAGGCGCAGGCCCCACCCTGACCTGAAGCAAGCAATCGCACCGCGGCACAGCCGTGACAGCAAGAAAGGCACGCCATGGCGTTCAATCACCATGACAGCATGGGCACACCGCCCTCCCCTACGGGAGAAAGTGGGAATGCCATGGTCAACATCATCTATATTTTATATCTGATCGGATTTTTCATTCCCGGCACCAGCGCGCTGGGAATCATACTGGCCTATATCAACAAGAACAGTTCCGTACAGCCCTATACTTCGCACTTCCAGTTCCAGATCACCCTGTTCCTTAAGGGGCTGCTCTATGCAGTTGCCGGGCTGATCCTTTATCTGTCGAGCATGGTGGCCGCCGCTGTAACAGGCGGGATCGGGCTGATCTTGGTGATTTTTCCGGCCATGCTGCTGCTATGGTGGGCGGTATGGACGATATATTGCATCATACGCGGCATGCAGGCGATCAACCGCAACCAACCCATAAGCTGAATAACCAGCCCCAAAAACGTCAGGACCTCACATGGTCGCCGGCTGGAAAACCTGTTTTCCAAAAGCCTGACTGACGATCTTAAGGCAACAGGGCCTTCTTGGCGCAGCTTTCTTGAACAAGCCTCAAGTAAAGGTTTTAAAAAGAGGGCGCCCAGACTCTTATTATCTGGTTTGGCGGGGTCTATCCTCGCCCGACATCAGGCAGGCAGTCGTGCGGACGGTTCAGATGACCTGTCACACGCCGCAGCCATTTTCATGATATCGCCATAGCCATCATACCCGGCGAATACTGGCATCTTTACATGCCAGATTGCCGGAGAGCGATCGTCTTCCATCCGGCCGATTACAGACCTTCAGGCATCTCCAGATCGCGACCTACAGGGATGGAGATCATGCCTGCCGAACACTGCGTGCAGCAAAAGGCAACATCTCCCGAACCACCGCAGGGGTACCCGCATCAATGATGTCAGGGCAGGGTCAAGGAAGGGGCAGAACCCCCCGCCTTATGCAACGCGATCGGAAACCAGGGTCGCGATCATCAGCGCGGCAATCATGGGCAGGAAAGAAACCATCGTCAGAGACGACATGGCATGAACGGAATTGGCAAGCAGGATGCTCAGGTTCTGGATCAGCATTTTTTTGTCCTTCATTTTCTCGGTTGCGAGTGACGCGGTAAAAACACGAAATACCGACGCGCCGCAACGGGAAATAATGGGGAACTATTTTCATGACATTTTCATAAGGAATCCGTCATTATTATTTGACCACAAAACAAACATGCGACTGAATCCGCCACCAGAAGACGAAAATACCATTTGAATATTTATGTCGAAAATAAAGGCAATATGCATTCCGCAACCCATCGCGGCATATTGCGGCGCACAAAAAACAAGCGATCTGCCTATTTTTAAAGCAGGACGTTCACGTTTTCGTGATAATTTTGGGAATGTAGGAGATGCATATTTTTGCGTCATACGCAGCCTGCGATGCAAAAATATGCAGGCAAACCAGATTGCCGCCCTTTTCAATAGGATAGCGACATCGGCAGGAAGCGCAATGTAAAATTGCCTCCTGCCGTTGCAGAACGGGACAAAAATCAGCCGCCGTCAAACGCACCATAGTCATAGTGACGCACCGCGCCACCAAAGTTGGAAATCCCGACCGGACCATCCATGGGACCGAATCCAAGCTCGATAAAGACCAGGCGTTGTGGATCCTGCGCCTGTTTCAACGCATCCTCCAGTTCCGGCATACTGTTAACCCGCAGGCATAGCGCCGCATCCTGTTGCGCCATCACCCCCGGCAAGCCCGCATAGTCCCAGTTGGCGATATCATTATACGCCGCCGTTTCCCCCAAAATCATGCGCTCGATTGTATAGCCACGGTTATTAAGCAGAAAAATCACCGGCTTGTGCCCTGCACGCAGGACACTGGACAATTCCTGTGCCGTCATCTGGAACGAACCGTCACCGATGAACAGCAGGTGCCGCCGGTCAGGGCTGGCGTTCAGCGACCCCAGCAAGGCCGGCAGCGTATAGCCGATTGCAGCCCAGACGGGTTGGGAGATGAAATGGCATTCCGCCGGCAGGCGCATATGGGTCAATGCAACCAGCGACGTGCCATTATCCGCCAGCACGACATCTCCCTGCCGCAGGAATGCCTGTATCCGTGCCCAGAACGCGGGTTGCCCCCATGGGGTAACCTCCTGTCCAACCGGGAGCGGCACCGGAACCGGGACCGGCCCCGACGCTGCGTCTGCCACGGATGATGGATGCACATCGCGACGGTCCTTTATCGTCGCGATTATGGCATCGAGCAGATCAGCGACAACCACCCCAAGGAACGTATCCATGCCACAACGCGTGTCAAAGGCCTGGATATTGATAAAGGCGTCAGGATCAAACGCATATGAGAAGTAGCCCGACGTCGCATCCACAAAACGCACGCCAAGCCCGATGATACAGTCCGCAGTCCGTACACGTTCGTATAATTCCGGGGCCGAAGCCTTACCCCCGTAAATACCCAGATAATTCGGGCTTGTTTCACATAACGCCCCCTTACCTGTGGCAAGCGTGGCAAATGGAATGTCCAGCAACCGGGACAATTCGCCCACCCGTTCGCGCAGGTCAAAGCGCCGCACCAGTGCATCCAGAAAAAAGACCGGCTGTGTGGCCTTTGCCAGCCGCTCCATGATGTTCGCAACGGCAGCCTGCAACTGTATCGGATCACTGCCACAAGGCGCGGGAACATCCTGTTCGACCGGAACCTGAACCGAAACACAGCAGGTATCTGAAGGCAGTTGCAGATAAACCGGCCGCTTTTCCCGCCATGCGGCCCCCAGCACGCGGTCAATCTCCCCCGCGGCATCCTGCGGCAGCAGGCGCGCCTGCGCTACGGTGAACTGGGCATAGCAGGCCATGACATTTTCATAATTTCCGTCGGCCAGCGTATGATGCAAAAGTGCCCGCTGCGTGATGGCATGCTGCGGTGGCACGCCAGAAATCATGATGACCGCCACCCCTTCGGCATAGGACCCGGCAACGGCGGACAGGGCGCTGAGATCGCCCACGCCATAAGTGGTCAAAACCGCGGAAATACCTGACAGGCGCGCATCACCATCTGCCGCATAGGCCGCATTGAGTTCGTTACAGTTGCCGATAAAGGCAATGCCCTCGGTCCGTTCAATCAGTTCGAGGAATTCAAGGTTATAATCCCCCGGCACCCCATAGATCCGCCGAACCCCCAGTTTCATAAGGCGTTCAAGCAGATAGGTTCCCACCGATTTACGCGTCGTCATTTTCATGCCTTGTCCAGATGATTCAAGATGTGATGTATCGAGAGCATCACCTTCGACGGAACGGCGCAACCTTTTTGCCTGCATAAAAAAATAATATATGCGGGTTATTTATTTAATAATTTAAATAAACATTCTTCGAAGAAAATATTTGAAAATAATAGAAGGTTTCAGAGGCCATCTTTTTTCGAAAACTCGATTTCCTTCCAAGTTTTTAAAACAATCTTCAACAAACATTTTTTGAAAATTATTCCGAACCTGTTGGAGATTATCGTGACTTGATGAAAGTAGCCGCGAGATGGATCATGACACAGAAAAATCTGTCGGCCTGCTCGCTCCGCATGGCGATGCGCTTGAACTCCTTGAGCGTGTAAAAGGAGTTCTCATAAGATGCCGTGCTTTGAACAGGACCTGAACGAACTGGTGCTTATCGGGGCGTTTTTTGCGCTAGGGGATAACCACACGGGCGGCATGCTTACATATGGTATCCACGCGCCCGTGGACGTCGAACGCCTGGCCGGCGAGATGCCTTTGAAATCCGTTCGTTCAAGAAGGGGGGCTATCAGGTACAACGACCCCATTTTCGTTCATTTGGCATCCGTCAGTATGAAGACGAGTCATATGAATCCTGAAATATATTCAAACATCATAAAAAATAACAATTACCAATAGGAGCAAAAATACTTCTTTATGATTTATCTGCATAATAATTAATAGTTAAAAACCAAAAATATTTATTATATTCCCAATTATTAACAGTCTGACTGAAATCTGCGTTCACAGTCCGGCATTGTTCCCGATCATTAATGAGTGCCATCACAGGTGCGTGGTATCGTTTGCCGACCTTATTGAAATACCATAAAACATCCTATGAATTTATTCAGCTTTCTTTCCTCACTCGTAGGATCACAGGCATCCCATGGATACTTCCACCACTGATGATAATGCCCCCCGCCTGCTGATGCGGCTGACAGTCGCGCTGTTCCTTGGATATATGGCCGTGGCGTTATCGCTGCCGGTCATCGCGGTCTATGTCACGCAATGGCCCGGATATGGCAATATGCTTGCAGGGCTTGCGGTTGGGATTGCCTTTGCCTCCACCATCATAAGCCGTAACCATGCAGGACAACTGGCGGATGGACGCGGGGGGCGCGCCTGCATGCGGCTGGGCCTGGCAGGGTATATCCTTGGTGGCGTGATCTGCGCGGGTGCTGGCCTGCCGATACTGCCGTACCTGACCCGCTACCTTATACTGATGGTCGGACGACTGGTTCTTGGCGTGGGGGAAAGCCTGACAGTCGTGGGCATGCTGGGGTGGGGCATCGGCCTGATGGGGCATGCACGCGCCGGAAAAGTCATGGCCTGGACCGGTATGGCCATGTATGGCGCATTTGCCGTGGGAGCTCCATTAGGGCTTGCACTCTTTCATATGGTGGGATTTGGCGGCGTTATGATGGGGTGCGCCATTTTACCGGCCATCGGGTTGATAATATCCAAAGGAATCACGGCGCCTCCCGTACATGCAGGACGGCGCGAACCGTTCTGGCGCATACTGGGCCGGATCTGGCAGCCGGGATGTGCATTGGGGTTACAGGGGGTTGGCTTTGCCGCGCTGGGAACATTCATTTCGGTGTATTTCATACATCGACACTGGCCGTATGCAGGGCTGGGCCTAAGCTGTTTTGGTTTGGCATTTGTTGCCATGCGCCTGTTATGCGGGCACCTGCCGGACCGGATTGGTGGCGTACGGGTCGCTCTTGTATCACTGGGGGTAGAAGCCGTCGGGCAATATCTCCTGTGGTGTGCCCCCTCTCCTGTCATGGCACTGACCGGAGCGGTTTTGACAGGGGCAGGCTGCTCCATGGTTTATCCCGCACTGGGGGTGGAAGTGGTGCGTATCATGCCGCCACATCTACGAGGAACCGCGCTTGGAGGATTTGCCGCATTTCAGGATCTGGCCTATGGCGCGACAGGACCGCTGACTGGCCTGCTGGCGGATCGCACCGGATATGCCTCAGTCTTTCTTGTAGGGGGGCTCTGTGCCACGATGGCGTTCATTATGACCCTGCATATGGCGGCACGACGCCAGCAAGAGACTATTTTGGAATGACATATTTTCCCGGCAGGCCCTGAAATATTCGGCACATTTATGAAAAAAACATAGGTATGATTTTGATTATGTTCTGATTTATTCCGAAACCGCAGCCACTATGCAGCCTGAGCAATATCTTCTGTCTTCTGGTGTTTTTCTGTAATATCCATGACGCGTATTTTACGCGGTTTGCTTAGAGAGTGTTTGAAAGCAAATATTTTTTCAAAGAGGCGGCGTCTTCTGAAGCTTTTTAGAAAAAGCTTCACCAAAACCCTTTATGATTTTGGTTTGTTATTGGGTCTGAGTTTTCAAACAGCTTTTTAATATTCCCCATCACAACAAAAAAACCCTTTCCATAAAATATGGAAAGGGTTTTTTTCATTCAGGGCTGACTGGAAGATCTGGCGGCGACCGACTTTCCCGTGCCTTAAGGCACAGTATCATAGGCGCTGGGTTTTTTCACGTCCGAGTTCGGGATGGGATCGGGTGGAGCACGTCCCGCCATGGCCACCAGATCATCCAGTCAGTCCTGAGGGACTGTGTGGGAGGTTGGTGCTGAGAGGATAGAGTGGGTGGATGACTGCTGTGCATGTATGTTTTCCACGTTGAGTGGCTGTGTGAATGAGCCTATTGGGCGATTAGGACCAGTCAGCTGCACGCATTACTGCGCTTCCACACCTGGCCTATTGACGTGATGGTCTATCACGGCCCTTGGGGAGACCTTGTTTTGAGGTGGGTTTCCCGCTTAGATGCTTTCAGCGGTTATCCCTTCCATACTTAGCTACCCGGCTGTGCCGCTGGCGCGACAACCGGTGCACCAGAGGTATGTTCATCCCGGTCCTCTCGTACTAGGGACAAATCCTCTCAAGTCTCCAACACCCACGGCAGATAGGGACCGAACTGTCTCACGACGTTCTAAACCCAGCTCACGTACCACTTTAATCGGCGAACAGCCGAACCCTTGGGACCTGCTCCAGCCCCAGGATGTGATGAGCCGACATCGAGGTGCCAAACCTCCCCGTCGATGTGGACTCTTGGGGGAGATCAGCCTGTTATCCCTAGAGTACCTTTTATCCGTTGAGCGATGGCCCTTCCACGCGGGACCACCGGATCACTATGGCCGACTTTCGTCTCTGATCGAGCTGTCACTCTCACAGTCAGGCGGGCTTATGCCATTGCACTCAACAGTCGATGTCCGACCGACCTGAGCCCACCATCGCGCGCCTCCGTTACACTTTGGGAGGCGACCGCCCCAGTCAAACTGCCCACCATGCAGGGTCCCGGACCAGGCTTACTGGTCTCGGTTAGACATCAGAAACAGTCAGGGTGGTATTTCAAGGATGGCTCCACCGGAACTGGCGCCCCGGTTTCAAAGCCTCCCACCTATCCTACACAGAATGTCTCTGATGCCACTGCAAAGCTGCAGTAAAGGTTCATAGGGTCTTTCCGTCTGACCGCGGGTACCCCGCATCTTCACGGGGAATTCAATTTCGCTGAGCCGATGCTGGAGACAGCGGGGAAGTCGTTACGCCATTCGTGCAGGTCGGAACTTACCCGACAAGGAATTTCGCTACCTTAGGACCGTTATAGTTACGGCCGCCGTTTACCGGGGCTTCAATTCGGTGCTTGCACACCTCCTCTTAACCTTCCGGCACCGGGCAGGCGTCAGGCCGTATACGTCGTCTCTCGACTTCGCACAGCCCTGTGTTTTTACTAAACAGTCGCTACCCCCTGGTTTGTGCCACCCGCCTGTGGTTGCCCACGGACGGGTCTTGCTTATCCCGAAGTTACGCAAGTAATTTGCCTAGTTCCTTCAGCATCGTTCTCTCAAGCGCCTTGGTATTCTCTACCAGTCCACCTGTGTCGGTTTCGGGTACGGTCTATATGCCAGAGCTATTTCCTGGAATGCTCCAAAAGCCGGGTCAATCCGATAAGACCCGACAACATATTGCATTCGTCAC
>NZ_VSZP01000001.1:540000-1272500 GCF_036686925.1 Novacetimonas sp. GS1 | reverse complement strand
CCTCCCGCAAGGGGGAAATCGCCACTTCCGGGATATGGGGCCATGCGCCCAATGCCTTGAGCACCCCCACCGAATGATGGGTCAACGCGATTTCGCGGCCATCGAACGGCGCCTCTGCCAAAGCTGCGGCAGGCGCACGTTCCAGAACCGTGACCGACAGGCCCAGCGCCTCCAGTGAAAGGGCGGTGGCCAACCCGACCGGGCCACCACCGATAATCGTCACGTCGCTTTGCACGTCCTGATACTCCTGTGCGGCTGCATCATCCCATGCCCCTGCCGGGACGGGTCCTGTGGAATCATCCGTTCAATAATTCCGTTCAATAATCATGGGGCACATGATGGAAGCTTCCGGCCTGCGCCCTTTTTCGGGAAAGGGTTCACCAAAAACTTTCTATGGTCCCCTGTGTTATTATCTGGGGTCTTTTTCATCTGCGGCGAAACGGGTGCCTATGCCTTCCCACTGTGCGACATAACCTTCGACCGAGGCGCGCCGTGCGGGGCGGGCATCGGGACCGGGCGTGCCGACAAACAGGAAGCCCGCCAGCCTGTGCGGGGCCTCAAACCCCAGTTCCGCCGCCAGTTGCGGGTCATAGGTCACATCGCCACTGACCCAGACCGCGCCGAACCCGGTCAAATGCAGGGCGTTAAGCACATTCATCGCCGCTGCGGCCACGGCCATTTCCTGTTCAATCAGGGGGATCTTGTGATCGGGACGCAGATGCATGCCCAACGCAATGACCAATGGCATGGTCGAAAACCGTCCGCGCCGCTTTTCGATCTTGGCCTCTGCCACATCCGGGTCAAGGCGCTTCATGCTTGCCACCACCAGTTCGGCGACACGGGCACGGGCGTCGTCGCGGATCACGACATAACGCCACGGACGCAGCCGCCCATGATCGGGTGCGCACATCGCCGCCGAAAGTATCCGTTCAAGCTGCGCCGCATCAGGCGCAGGCTGCACCAGCGCATCGGTGGAAAAGCGTGACAGCAAAAGATCAAGCGATGTCATTACATACGTTCCTTCGATAACGGGTCGGGTGGAACAGCACATGTGCATATCAACGTGCATCGCCCACCGGGCCGTGGGGCGGTGTTGCGACATGCCGATGCCGCCGCGACCCTGCGCACCCCGCCCATCCGCAATACGCGTCGCACCATGCCGCAGATACCGTGCAAAGCCAAGGGAACCGCACCAGCATGCCGCCGCGCGCGCCCCATGCGCACCAGTGGGTGGCAGGATCGGTATGGATTCCACCGCCCCCCTTGCTGTAGAAGGGACAACCATGACCGAACCCCGCTCCGCCACGATTCACCGCGCCACCAGCGAAACCGACATCACCGTGTCCATCAACCTTGATGGCACCGGGCAGACCCGCATCGCCACGGGTATCGGATTTTTCGATCACATGCTGACGGCCCTGGGCCGGCACAGCATGTGCGACCTGACGGTGGAGGCGAAGGGCGACCTGCATATCGACTATCACCACACGGTGGAGGATACGGGCATCGCGCTTGGCAAGGCATTTGCCCGCGCGATCGGCGACAAGCGTGGAATCCGCCGGTATGGCAGCGCGCTCGTCCCGCTTGATGAAGCGCTGAGTGAAGCGGTGATAGATATTTCGGGTCGTCCCTACCTTGCATGGTCGGTGGAGTTCACCCGGGACAAGATCGGGGAGATGGACACCGAACTGTTCGAGGAATTCTTTCGCGCCTTCGCCATGAGTGCGCTGGTGACATTGCATATCACGCAGCGTTCGGGCCGCAACTGCCACCATATCGCCGAAGCCTCGTTCAAGGCGCTGGCCCGCGCATTGCGCATGGCCGCCGAACATGACCCCAGGGCACAGGGCATCGTCCCGTCCACCAAGGGCGTATTGTGACCTTCTACGCCACATGGGCGCCACCGGAACGACCCGATGCGATGGCTGCGACCCTTGTGCCACAACGCATGTCGTGGCTGGTGCTGGTTTTGGGGTGGCCGGGGCTTCTGGCGCGCGGCGCCTTCGTCTCCGGGCTGATGGCCGGGGGCCTGACGCTGATGGCATGGGCCATCGTGCCCCATGGTGTTCCCCTGTTCGTGCTGCTTGCGGCAATGCATGTGCTGGCCGGGATATGCGCCGCGGACATCCTTGCATGGGAACTCCGCCTGCGCGGCCTGGTGCCCGGCCCCGTCATCATGGCCACCAATGCCAGTGATGCCCGCCTGCGCCTGGTACAGGCCACCGTACAGGCCACCGCCCCCTTCACCACCCCGAGTGCATGAGAACGCCGATGTCCTCCCCCCAGCGCCAGTCCATCGTCGTCATCGACTATAACGGCGGCAACCTTGCCTCCGCCGCGCGGGCGCTGACACGCGCGGCGCAGGATTGCGGCATCGCGGCGGATGTCACCATCACCGCCGACCCACACGCCGTACTGGCGGCCGACCGGATCGTCCTGCCCGGACAGGGTGCGTTCGCGGACTGCGCGGCGGGACTTGCCGCACAGCCGGGCCTGCAGGATGCGATCATCGCCGCGACAGACGGGGGCACGCCGTTCCTTGGTATCTGCGTGGGCATGCAACTGATGGCGACACGCGGGCGCGAACATGGGGTGACGCCAGGTTTCGGATGGATCAGGGGCGATATCACCCTGATGTCCGCCCCCGGCCTGCGCCTGCCGCAGATGGGGTGGAACCAGTTGGACTTCACCCCCGGTGCCCACCCCCTGACAGAGGGGCTGGCAGCCGATGCCCACGGCTATTTCGTGCATTCCTTCGCACTGAGCGGCCATGACCCGGCAACCCTTGTGGCCACGACCGATTACGGCGGCGCGGTACCGGCCATTGTCGCGCACGCAAACCGCGCAGGTACGCAGTTCCATGTGGAAAAAAGCCAGAAGGTGGGGCTGCGTATCCTCGCCAACTTCCTGCGCTGGGCCCCGGCACCCGCCACGGGCGGCGCATTGGGGCCGTCATGACGTCCTCCCCCGCCCCGCGCCTGAGCACGGAACGGCTGCAATCGCTGTCGGAAGACGACCTGCACTCCCTGTGCGAGGCGACGCACGCCGCCATCCTTGATGGCGGGGGGTTCGGGTGGCTTTCCCCCCCGCCCCATGATGTGCTGGAACGTTATTTCCGTGGCCTGCTGCTGGTGCCGGAACGCCAGTTGTTCGTCGCGCGCCATGACGGGATGATCGTGGGTGCCGCACAGCTTGTGCGCCCGCCGCGCAATAACGAAGCGCAGGCGATGAGCGCCACCATGATGCATTTCTATATCGCCCCCTATGCCCGTGGGCTGGGACTGGGGCAGATGCTCCTGACCGAGGTGGAGCAGTGCGCCCGCGCGATGGGGTACCAGATCCTCAACCTTGATGTCCGCGCGACGCAGGAAGGGGCCGTCGCCCTGTTCCGTGCGCACGGATTCTATCACTGGGGCACGCACCCCAGCTATGCCCGTGCGAACGGACAGACCGTCAGCGGACTTTTCTTTACCAAGCGCCTGCAGGATGACGAGCGGATCGTGCCCGCCCACCCGCAGGATACCTCCACCCCCATCCCTGCCGCAGGACATGCCGCCGTGACCGGACACAGCCTGACACTCTATCCCGCAATCGACCTCAAGGATGGTGCCTGCGTGCGCCTGCGCCGTGGGGAAATGGACCATGCCACAGTCTATTCCGACGATCCCGGCGCACAGGCGCGCGCCTGGGTCCATGCAGGATACAGATGGCTGCATGTCGTTGACCTTAACGGTGCGTTTGCCGGGCGTTCGGCCAATACCGAGGCGATCGAGGCGATCATCGCCAACGCCACCGTCCCGGTACAGCTTGGCGGTGGGCTGCGTGACCTCGACAGCATCGGCCACTGGCTTTCGGTGGGGATCACGCGCGTCATCCTTGGCAGTGTCGCGGTCAAGAACCCCGACCTTGTGCGCGAGGCATGCCGCCTGTTCCCCGGTCGCATCGTCGCGGGCATCGACGCCCGCAGCGGACAGGTCGCAACCGAAGGCTGGGCCGAAACGTCGGAGATGAAGGCCGTGGAACTTGGCCTGCGGATGCAGGATGCCGGTGTCGCCAGCGTGATCTTTACCGAAATCAGCCGTGACGGCATGCTGACGGGCATCGATATCGCGCAGACGGCGGAACTGGCGAATACGCTGGATATTCCCGTCATCGCCAGCGGCGGCGTCGGCAGCCTCGAACATCTCGAAGCCCTGCGCGCCGCAACTGCGCAGGCACCGGGGATCGAGGGCGTGATCGTTGGGCGCGCGCTGTATGATGGGCGCGTCAATCCCGCCGACGCGCTGCGGGTGCTCGCCTGATGCTGAAGCTTCGCGTCATTCCCTGCCTTGATGTCAAGAACGGGCGCGTGGTCAAGGGCGTCAACTTCGTCTCCCTGCGCGATGCGGGCGACCCGGTGGAACAGGCGGCGGTGTATGACGCGGCGGGGGCGGATGAACTCACGTTCCTTGACATCACCGCCAGCAGTGAAAACCGTGATACCATCCTTGATGTCGTCAACCGCACGGCCGAACGCATCTTCCTGCCGCTGACGGTGGGCGGTGGCGTGCGCACGACTGACGACATGCGCCGCCTGCTGCTGGCGGGGGCGGACAAGTGCGCCATGAACTCGGCCGCGGTATCACGCCCCGAACTCATCAGCGAGGCGGCACGGAAATTCGGCAGCCAGTGTGTGGTCGTCGCGATCGACGCCCGTTCGGACGGGCATGGATCGTGGGAGGTCTATACCCATGGCGGGCGCACCCCCACCGGGCGCAACGTCATTGACTGGTGCCGCGAGGTCGCCGAACGTGGCGCGGGGGAGATCCTGATGACAAGCATGGACCGCGACGGAACGGGCAAGGGGTTTGACCTTGATCTGCTGCGTGCGGCGTGCGGCGCGGTGCGTGTCCCCATTGTCGCATCGGGCGGGGTGGGCGATCTGCATCATTTCATCGAAGGGGCAAAGGCAGGCGCGACAGGGCTTCTGGCGGCCAGTGTCTTTCACTTCGGGCAGTTCACTATACCGCAGGTCAAGCAGGCGCTGGCCGGGGCTGGCCTGCCCGTGCGCCAGACCTGCTGATCCCCCCTTCCCTCCGAACGCAGCCCACGCACGAAAGAGACACGATGCCAAAGCCCCCCAAATCCAAACCCGACGCGCCAAAGGCCCCCAAGGCCAAGAAGGCCGCGACCACCAAAACCCCGGCCAAAGCACCTGCCAAGACCCCGGCCAAGGCGGCGTCAAAGGCTGCGGGCAAGGCCCAGGCCCCCACCATCGCCACAGACATGCCGCAGGCGACGCCAGACGTGCTTGATCGCCTGTTCGAGGTGGTGAGTTCACGGCGCGGCACGGACACATCCATCAGCCATTCCGCCCGCCTGCTGGCACGCGGACGTCGCAAGATCGCACAGAAATTCGGCGAAGAAGCCGTCGAATGCCTGATTGAGGCCGTATCGGGCAATCGTGACGAACTGATCAGCGAAAGCGCGGACGTGCTGTACCACCTGATTGTCATGTGGGTGGATGCAGGCGTTGAACCGCAGGAAGTCTGGTCCGAACTCCTGCGTCGCGAGGGCACAAGCGGCATCGCGGAAAAGGCTGCCCGCCCGCGCGACCCGCTGGCATGACCACACGCCGGACCATCGGCCCCATCGGACACGTGGCGCCATCCACCACGCCACACACCGCATCACCGCATATTATCTGACAAAGGACAGGGCAGAGATCATGGCCGTCAAGGAAAGCCTACCATACGATCCGCAGAACGTCTTCGCGCGTATCCTGCGCGGCGAACTGCCGTGCAACAAGGTCTATGAAAACGACTACGTCCTTGCGTTTCATGACATCGCGCCCAAGGCGCCGATCCATGTGCTGGTCATCCCCAAGGCCCCGTATGTGTCCTTTGCCGATTTCAGCCAAAATGCGTCAGAGGCGGAAATTACCGGGTTCACCCGCGCGGTGGGCCAGGTCGCACGCATCTTGCAGGTTGACGGGCCGGGGTACCGCCTGTTGTCGAATATAGGGGAGGAAGGCGGACAGGAAGTACCGCATTTCCATGTCCATATCTTCGCCGGGCGTGCGCTTGGCCCGATGCTGCCGGAATAATCACCCGGTGGCATAGAGCCCGGCACAATATAGTCGGGTGATACATAAAAGTTTTTGGGTGCCGCCTTTCGATCGAAAAAGGCGGCGTCTTCTGAAGCTTTTTGGAAAAAGCTTCACCAAAAACCTTTATGATTTCAGGATATTATTGAGCCTGACTTTTCAAACAGTCTCTAAAACGCCTTGAATGCCCTTCAGCAGCGACTTGTATTTTCCATTCCCCCTTTCTTGACCTTTTGGGGGCTCTCAGGCGGATGGCACCGCCGGGTCGGCCGCCTGCAAGGCGAACAGGCGGTGATACACCCCATCGGGATGCGCCATCAGTTCCGCATGTGTCCCATCCTCGCACACCGTGCCATGGCGGAAGACGATGATGCGGTCCAACCCCACCACCGTGGACAGGCGATGGGCGATCACCAGCACGGTCCGCCCTGCCATCAGCCGCTCCATCGCCTGCTGGACCAGTTGCTCCGATTCTGAATCGAGGCTGGATGTCGCCTCATCCATGATCAGGATGCGCGCATTGCTCAGGAACGCACGGGCAATGGCAATCCTCTGGCGCTCGCCCCCCGACAGCTTGACCCCGCGTTCGCCCACCATCGTGGCATACCCCAGCGGCAGACGTTCGATAAAGTCCGCCGCATTGGCCAGTTGCGCTGCCCGCACGATTTCAGCAGGGGTGGCGTCAGGCCGGCCATAAGCGATATTGTCACGCAGGGAACGGTGGAACAGCAACGGTTCCTGTGGGACAATCGCGATGGAGGACCGTAAGGAAGATTGCGCCACGGTGGCGATATCGGTGCCGTCGATGGTGATCCGTCCCGCCCGTACGTCATACAGCCGTTGCAGCAGTTTCGTCAGCGTCGTCTTGCCCGATCCCGACGGCCCCACCAGCCCGACACGGCTGCCTGCCGGGATATCAAGGCAAAGGTCTGAAAACAGCGGCGCACGCCCCTGCCCACCATAACCAAACCCGACATGTTCAAAACGGATATGCCCCTGCGTCACATGCAATGCAGGCGCGCCGGGCGGGTCCACGATCCCGGGAGGGCGGGCGAACAGGTTGACGAGTTCGTCCATCTCGTTCACCGCGCGTTGCACGATGGAGATCTGCTGTCCGATATCGCGCAGGTATCCCTGCACCACGAACATCATCGTCAGCACATAGGCCACATCCCCCGCATTGGCCTGCCCCCGCGCCCACAACACCACCACGGCTGCAATCATGCCGATGCGCATGACCAGGGCCGCCAGTGCCTGCAGGTTGGCGCTGTTGGTGCCACGCAGCCACGAACGCACGGTGCGGTGCCGCCAGCGCCCGACAATCCATGCCAGGTGCGCGTCCTCGCGCTGTTCCGCGCCGCTGGCCTTCACCACGGCGTTGCAGGTCACCGCATCCGCCAATGCCGCCCCCATCCGTGTATCCCACGTGTTGGCAAGGCGTGAGGCCGGCGCGACGTACTGCAATGTCAGCACGACCGACAGCACCACCAGCGCCACCGACCCCACCGCCAGCAACAGCCCCATCACCATCCAGTGCAGGCCAAGCACCAGCGTGGTTGCCACCAGCACCAGCGCCTCGGGCACCAGCAGGAGCATGATGGTATCACCCAGCGTATCCATCGCCCATGTCCCGCGCGTGATCTGGCGCACGGTCGAACCGGCGAAATTATTGGCATGCCATTCGCTGGAAAAACGCTGCACCCGCGCAAAGGCCCCGGTCATGATATTTTCCATGACACGGGAATTCAGGTGCGTGATCCCACGATAGGAGGCCCGCCGTCCCATTACCCCAGCAAGGCCCAGTGCAGCCAGCCCCGCGACCATGACCATGGCGTCATGCCTGCTGCCCGGATGGGCATGCGCGACATCATCCACCAGCCATCCCGCAAGCAGCGGCGTCAGAACATCGGTCAGGGTCGCGACCATCACCCCGCCCAGCGTCCATCCAAGCAGGGCCGGATGCATCCGCCAGCGCGCAATGGCGAAACCAAGGACAGCAACAAAAGTACGCCGCGCCCGCGCAGGATCGCGCGATGTGGGAAGGGTCGTGGTGGGGTTGGTCATGTCTATTCCGATACCCGCGCGGAACCGGCATGTCGCGCACGGGGGCTGTGGTGAAAGGCGATGAGGCTGTGTTTGAAATACACTGGTAACGGGGAACGATAAAATTTCCGGTGATGTCCTTCGTTTCACTACGGATAACGCCTTGAGCAAGGCTTTCCGGGACGGCCCCACCAGAAACTTTTACTTTCCCCAGATGCCCTCACGATCATCTTTTCAGACACCCTCAACAAAGAGGATACGGACGACTATCCGACCCTGGGGGCACGGAACAAGCGTCAAAGTGGTGCGACGCATGGATTTACAGAATATTGCAAAGGGTGGAAGAAAGACAGCATCGCCATTATCGTGATCCAGGACCGAGCATGACCACCCCCGCCCGACCCGGCCCCCGCCCTGCCCGCCGCGCCATGACACGCGCCGAAGTCCGCACCTTCATCGAACAGCTTGCCGCCGCCAATCCAGAGGCACGCAGCGAGCTTAACTTCGTCGATGATTTCACGCTGCTGGTCTCCGTCGTGCTGTCAGCACAGGCAACCGATGCATCGGTCAACCGCGCCACGGCAGGACTGTTTACCGACGCGCCCGACCCGGCGGCGATGGTTGCACTGGGCGAGGAAAAGGTTGGCGCGCATATCCGCTCCATCGGGCTGTGGCGGACCAAGGCACGCAATGTCGTCGCCCTGTCGCAACAGTTGCTCGACCGCTTTGGCGGGATGGTGCCACATGACCGCGCGGCGTTGGAATCCCTGCCCGGTGTGGGACGCAAGACCGCGAATGTGGTGATGAACATCGCCTTTGGCGACAGCACGATGGCGGTGGACACGCATATCTTCCGCCTTGGCAACCGCACCGGCCTTGCCCCTGGCACAACGCCACGCGCGGTAGAGGAGCAGTTGGTCAAACGCATCCCTGCCGACATGCTGCGCCCCGCCCATCACTGGTTGATCCTGCAGGGACGTTATGTGTGCAAGGCCCGCAAACCCGAATGCTGGCGCTGTCCCGCCTTTGCACCGTGCCAGTATCGCCTGAAGGATGATATCCGGCACGACGCCCCCACATCACAGGCATGATTTGAAAATATCATGACGTGAGATAAAGTTTTCTGGCGAAACTTTTGTCGAAAAGCGCCCCCCCCTCCGCCTGAAAGATAAGTGTTACGCCTCCGAGGCTTTCATACCCATCCCAAAGACAGGTATTAAAAAAGCAATCGCCGACAACACACTGAAACAATAAAATTTTTTGGAAATTTCCAAAATATCACAATCAGGAAAGGGATTTTACCATCCCTTAGAATCTGTTTAAAAAAACAGGCTGAATAACATCCTGAAATTATAAAGGTTTTTGGTGAAGCTTTTTTCCAAAAAGCTTCAGAAGACGCCGCCTTTTTGAAAAAAGACGGCACCCAAAAACTTTTCCTGTTCCTTATCAATGATTTGTTTTCAAACAGCCTCTCAAGCAATCATGCCGGAAGACCTTCACGCAGCGCTATTCCGCCTGCGCCATCGGCAGGTTGGGCGTCCCATGCTGCCCCGGTCCCATCACCCATGGCCGTGCGCCACGCACCTGCCGGTCGGAACGTACCACCACCCCGTGATGGGACGTAAGATACAACGCCTGCGCACCGGATCTCCATAATGTCAGATAATCGACAGGCGTCACGTCAGTACACGCCCCCTGCCCCACGGCGCGCAATGCACCGGACAGTATCACAACGCCATCCATCCCGGCGCAGGATGCCGCCGCCGTGCCATCGCGCAAACGCATCATGATACGATGCCCCCCACGCGCCAGCACACACATGCCCGCCTGACAGGTCAGACGCCCATCCGGCGTGGTCATGTCATCGTCCACGATGACGGCGCGACGGTCCAGCACGCGCACCCAGTCGCGCAAAACGAAGCTATCCACATGTCCCTTTGGCCCGACCAGCAGCCGGGGGCCATCCACCACCGCCAGCATCCGTCCCTGTGCCGGGATGATGACATCGGGCGCGCGCACCATCCATGGCGTCATCATGGCGATGGCGATCGGCATGACGCCGCATATCCGCCAGGTCGGACGCGTCCACAGACATAACCAGCACAGACCTGCGAAATATAGTCCCAGTCCCCACATGGGCATCTGTGGCACACCCACATGCGCGCCCGGCCATGCCGCAACATGATGCGCCAGCCAGATGACCACCGCATTGCCCCATCCCATCGGCACCAGCGCCAGCGAATCAAGGCCCACAGGCATCAGCACCAGCGCGCCCATCGCACACGGCATGATCCACAGCGCCGCCAGCGGGACCGCAATCAGGTTGGCCAGCACGAACCATGCGCCGACATCCGCAAAATGTGCCATGCCAACCGGCAGGCAGGCCAATCCGGCAAGGAGACTGGCCAAAGACAGATGCCCCACCCGCCCGATCATGCGCTGCCATGCATATTCCCCGTCGCGCAGCAGGCGCAGCGGCACCGCGCAGACCTCGAACCCCGCCCCCAGCGCCATGACAGCCGCCGCCGACATCTGCATCGGCAGTTCAAGCATCTCCCCCGGTTCCAGCAGCAGCATGCCCCCCATCGCCAGCGCAAGGGAACGCAGGGAAAGCACACGCCGTCCCGTCAGGATCGCCAGCGTCGCCACGGCCGCCATCACAAGGCCGCGCTGCGCCGGCAGGTGCGCACCCGTCAGCAGCACATAGCCACATCCCAGCACCAGCCCCGCCACCGCCGCGACCTGCCTGCACGGCCACCAAAGTGATGCGCGTTCCGAAAGCGCCAGAACGAAGCGCACGACCGCGATGCCCAGCCCCATGACGATCCCGATATGCAGTCCCGCCACAGCCAGCAGGTGCGCCAGCCCCGAATCCGCGAAATCAGCACGCGTCCGTGCCGAAAGCCCGCCCGATCCCCCCGTCAGCAGCGTCACGGCCATCGCGCCACGCTGATCCGGCAGGACATCCATGACCCGTTGCGCAATACGCGCCCGTACCCGCCCCAGCCAGACGGACCACGCCCCCGCCGTACCGGCGGTCATCACGGCAACATCCAGCGCACGGGCCGATCCGCCGATCCCCGCGAACCAGGCCCGTCGCTGCGCATCATACCCACCGGGCAGGTCCGGCGGCATTGGCGGGCGTAACAGTGCCCGCACCGTGATCCACATCCCTGGCGACAGCGTCTGCATGTCCCCATCACGCAGGCGCAGGCGGATCATGCGGCGCATCGGCGGCATGCCGATATCAATGCCATCAAGCAGGCGCACATGCGCAAGGTCCACACGACGGCGCGTCCCGCCATCCGGTGCGGCCACGTCCTCCACCGCGATGATCTGCCCCCGCATATGGGTGGCGCGATGCGGCAGGTCGGGAAATGGTGCCGCATGGTGCGCGGCCACCCATGCGGCAAGGAACCCGCATACGGCGGCACATGACAGGCCCGCGCCGAGACGCACACGCAGCAGATCGCCACGCCAGCGCACAAGCCCCGCCCCAAGCAGCGCGACCATGGCAAGGAACATGACCCACCCCATGCCGGGTTCGCACGACAAGGTGAAATAGGCCGCATTCCCCCCAGCCATCGCCACCGGCAGCCACAGCGCCAGCCGCCCGCGCTGCATCCACAGCCGCGCCGCCAGATCCGTTGCAAACCGCGCATACAGGCACCGCACATGCGACCACAGACGCGGCCACCGGGGATGAAGCCAGAAGGCAGAGCATCGGGCAGACCACCGGGCAAGCGACAGGAAAAGCCGTGGGAAAAGCCACCGGCAGGGCCATCGGGACGACCATCGTGCATGCCATCGGTCGTGGGGAATGGGGGGCTCCGTCAGGTTAGGGCAGATCCTGTTTGAATGCGTGCCTTCAAACAGGTGAAGATGCTCGTAAAAACAATAAACCGGAGCATTTTCACCGAACCGGTTTTCGGTGGAAATGCTCTGGCGCAATGAAGGATGATGATTCGGGTATATACCATGACCACCACAGGAAGCATCGGCACCCCCTGACGGCGATATTGGCATGCACCGACACACCTGCCCCCTGTTGGCAGGGGCCAACACATGCTAAGGAGCCGTTTCATGACTGTCCGTACACGCTTCGCCCCCAGCCCCACCGGCCTGCTGCATATCGGCAATGCCCGTGCCGCCCTGTTCAACTTCCTCTATGCCCGCCACCACGGCGGGAAATTCCTCCTTCGCGTGGAGGATACGGACCGCGAACGCTCCACCCAGAAGGCGGTGGATGTGCTGTTCGACGGTCTGGCATGGATGGGAATCCAGTCGGACGAGGAACCGGTGTTCCAGTCCACGCGCCAGGAACGCCACGCGCAGGTCGCGCATGAACTGCTGGAACGCGGGTTGGCCTATCGCTGTTACTGCACGGCCGAAGAGCTCAAGGAAATGCGTGAAACCGCGATGGCGGAGGGACGCCCCCCCCGCTATAACGGCATGTGGCGCGACCGTGACCCCGCCGACGCGCCGAAAGACACCCCCCATACCGTGCGCATCAAGGCCCCGCGTGAGGGGGAGACGGTCCTGCACGACCTTGTGCAGGGCGAAGTGCGCGTCGCCAACGCCGAAATGGATGACATGATCATCCTGCGCGCCGACGGCACCCCCGTCTATCAGCTTGCGGTGGTGGTCGATGACCATGACATGGACATCACACATGTCATCCGTGGCGATGACCACCTGACCAATACCTTCCGCCAGGCAATGATCTATCGCGCGATGGGCTGGGACCTGCCGAAGTTCGCGCACCTGCCGCTTATCCACGGCCCCGACGGCGCCAAGCTGTCGAAACGCCACGGCGCGCAGTCGGTGGTGGAGTTCCGGGAGATGGGATATCTGCCCGAAGCCCTGAACAACTACCTCCTGCGCCTTGGCTGGGGGCATGGCGATGCGGAAATCCTGTCGCGGGAGGAACAGATCAGGCTGTTCGACCTCGACGGGGTGGGGCGTTCCCCCTCGCGCATGGATTACGCCAAGCTGCTGCATATCAACGGCGTGTGGATGCGCCAGGCGGATGATGCACGCCTGACCGATGACGTGATGGACCGCCTGGCGCAGATGGACGGCGTGTCCACGGACGAGGCGATGCGCGCGCGCGTGCTGCGCCTGATGCCCGGCCTGAAGGAACGGGCCAAGACGCTGGTTGAACTCGCGGACAGTGCGGCGTTCCTTGGCCGCTCCATCCCGCTGTCGTTCGATGCCAAGGCGCAGAAGCTGCTGACCCCCGAAAACCGCGCGATGCTTGCACGGCTTGGCGCGGCCCTTGGCGCACTTGCACCGTTCGACGGGCCGGGGATCGACGCAACCCTGCGGCAGTTCGCCGAGGAAAACGAACTCAAGCTCGGCAAGGTGGCGCAACCGCTGCGCGCGGCGGTCACGGGGTCGAGCATGTCGCCCGGCATTGACGACACGCTGCTCGCACTGGGCCGTGACGAAGTCCTTGCCCGCATCAAGGCTGTTGCCGATGAATGAACGCGTGACCCATCCCCCTGCCCCACCGCGCGCGACGGGGGGGGCAGTTCTTTCGCACCTCCCCCCGCCACCTGCTGGGGGTACAGGGCATGCACCCGACACGCATCACCCCGATCCTCGACCTTGCAGACAGCTATACGCTGCTGAACCGTTCGCGAAAGACGCCGCGCGACCTGCTGCGTGGCCGCACGGTCATCAACCTGTTTTTCGAGGACAGCACCCGCACCCGCACGTCCTTTGAACTGGCGGGCAAGCGGCTGGGCGCGGATGTGGTGAACATGTCGGTGGCCAATTCGTCGGTGAACAAGGGCGAAACGCTGCTGGACACGGCCGCGACGCTGAATGCGATGCATACCGACCTGCTGGTGGTGCGCCATTCGCAATCCGGCGCCCCCGCCCTGCTGGCGCAGAAGGTGGAGGCCAGTGTCGTCAACGCGGGCGATGGCACGCATGAACATCCCACGCAGGCCCTTCTCGACGCGCTGACGATCCGTCGCCATTTTGGCGGCCTGCATGGCCTGACGGTCGCGATCTGCGGCGATATCAGCCATAGCCGCGTGGCACGGTCGAACATTCACCTGCTGACGGCCATGGGCTGCACGGTGCGCGTGGTCGGGCCGCCAACACTGGTGCCCGGCGCGATCGCCGCACTGGGCGTCAGCATCCATTACACGATGGAAGAGGGCCTGCGCGACGCGGATGTGGTCATGATGCTGCGGGTGCAGCGCGAACGCATGAAGGGCGGCCAGGTGCCCAGCCCGCGTGAATATTTCCGGTATTTCGGGCTGGATAACAAACGTCTGGCCCTGGCACGGCCCGGCGCGCTGGTGATGCATCCCGGCCCGATGAACCGGGGCGTGGAAATCGACAGCCGCGTCGCCGATTCCGAACAGAGCGTGATTCGCGAACAGGTGGAAATGGGGGTGGCGGTGCGCATGGCCGTGCTCGACCTCCTCTCCCGCGGGGAGGATACGCGATGAGCGCGACCGTCTTTGAAAATGTGCGCCTGATTGACCCGGCGAGCGGTCTGGACCGCCCGGGACGCCTGCTGGTGCGTGATGGTATGATCGCGGGCGTGGACCTGCCACAGGCCGAGGGCACGCCAGAGGGCGCGGCCATCGTACGTGGCGACGGACGCATGGTACTGTGCCCCGGGCTGGTGGACATGCGCGTCACCATCGGGGAACCGGGATTCGAATATCGCGAAACCGTGGCCTCGGCGGCACGCGCGGCGGTCGCGGGCGGGATCACGACCATCGCGGTGCTGCCCAACTGCCTCCCCACCATCGACGACCCGGCGCTGGTGCGTCTGTTGCGCACGCGTGGCGAGGAAACCGGCATGATCGGTATCCTGCCCTATGGCGCGCTGACACGCGGGTGCGCTGGCAGCGAAATGGCGGAAATCGGCCTGCTGAACGAAGCCGGTGCGGTGGCCTTTACCGATGGTATCCGCGCGATTGGCGATACGCGCCTGATGCGGCAGTTGCTGACCTATTCCCGCGCATTCGGCGCGATGGTCGTGCAACACCCGGAGGACCCGTCGCTGGCGCGGGGCGGGTGCGCCACCGATGGCGAACTTGCCACGCGCCTTGGCCTGCCGGGCATCCCCCCCGCGGCAGAGGCAATCCTGATCGCACGTGACCTGCGCCTTGCACGCATGACGGGTGGCCGACTGCATTTCGGCCATGTCTCCACCGCGGAAGGGCTGGACCTGATCCGGCAGGCAAAGGCGGACGGGCTGCGTGTTACCTGTGATACAGCGCCCCCTTATTTCGACCTGAACGAAACGGTGATCGGTGATTTCCGCACCTATGCCAAGCTTTCGCCCCCCCTGCGGGCGGAGGCCGACCGACGCGCGGTCTGCGCGGCCCTGGCGGATGGCACGATTGACGCCATCGCATCGGACCACGCGCCATGCGATGCGGACGACAAGCGCCAGCCCTTTGCCGTTGCCGCGGCAGGGGGAACCGGCCTTGCCACATTGCTGTCGGTAACGCTGGCGCAGGTGCATGCAGGCAACCTGACGCTGTCTGATGCGCTGGGGCTGCTGACGCATCGCCCTGCCGCCCTGCTGCGCAGCAAGGCGGGGACGCTGGCGACGGGCGCACCTGCCGACCTGTGCCTGTTCGATGCCGAACGCGCATGGAAGGTGGAGGCCGGGGAACTGCCCGGCAAGGCACAGAACACCCCCTTTGACGGTCGCGCGCTGGAGGGACGGGTACTGGCGACATGGAAGGCCGGGCGACAGGTCTTTGGCCTGGATGCGTCATGATCTACGGCATTCCATCCTATGACCTCCCGCTCATGGCGGCGGTGGGGTTCCTGTCCTACCTGATCGGCAGCATTCCCTTCGGGCTGGTGCTGACGGCGCTGTCGGGCGGGGGCGACATCCGCAAGATCGGGTCGGGCAATATCGGCGCAACCAATGTCCTGCGCACCGGGAACAAGAAACTGGCGGCGGGGACACTTGCCCTTGACGGGACCAAGGGGGCATTCGCGGTCTTTTGCGCATTCGTGCTGTGCCCGTTCCATACCGAAGCCGCCGAAGCGCTGGCGGCGGCATGTGCCGTGGCGGGCCACTGCTTCCCCGTGTGGCTAAAATTCCGTGGCGGCAAGGGGGTTGCGACGGGCCTGGGCGCGATGATCGCCCTGTCACCTGCCATCGGTCTGTGCTGCTGCGCCATGTGGCTGATCTTCGCACGGGCGACGCGCATCTCCTCCGCCGGGGCGCTGGTGGCATTCGCGGCCCTGCCGCTTGTCATGATCTGGCCAGGGCACGTGCCTTTCTCTTCCCCGCTCTATCTGGCGGGCGTGCTGATCGCTGCACTGATCATTGCACGGCACCATACCAACATCACCCGCATCTTTCGCGGGACCGAACCCCGGATCGGGCAGGCCCGCACGACAGGCCGGGACGGCACATGACCCCGCCGGACCATGCCCGCGTGGCCGCCTGCCTGCGGCTTGCACGGACACGGGGCATCGGTCCGGTTTCCTACCATCGCCTGATCCGCAAATATGGCGATGCGGGCGCGGCACTCGACATGCTGCTTCGCGGGCCGGAGGCGGGGCACGTACCGCCCTTGGGCGAGATCGCGCGCGAAATGGACCGCACGGCGGCCATTGGCGGACATATCCTCATTCATGGCGACGCGGACTATCCCCCCGCCCTTGCGATGGTGGCCGACGCACCGCCCGTCCTGTCGGTCATGGGGGATATGACGCTGCTGCGGGGGCGGATCGTCGGCGTGGTGGGCGCACGCAATGCCTCCGCCGGGGGGATGCGCATCGCACAGAGCCTTGCGACCATGCTGGCGGGGGCGGGTGTGACCGTCATGTCGGGCCTGGCACGCGGGATCGACGCCGCCGCGCATCGTGGCGCGTTGCCCGCACGGCGCACGGTGGCGGCCATCGCAGGTGGCCTCGACTGCCCCTATCCCCCGGAGCATGGCCGCCTGCACGATGAAATCGCCCAACAGGGCGCACTGATTACCGAGGCCCCGCCCGGCACCATGCCCCAGGCGCGGCATTTCCCGCGTCGCAACCGCCTGATCGCGGGAATCAGCCTTGGCTGCGTGGTGATCGAGGCGGCCATGCGTTCAGGCAGCCTCATCACCGCGCGCATGGCGCTCGACTATGACAGGATCGTGTTCGCGGTGCCCGGCTCGCCGCTCGACCCGCGTTGCAACGGCAGCAATGCCCTGTTGCGCCAGGGCGCCATATTGACGGAGAATGAACGCGACATCCTGCGTGAACTGCCATCGGGGCCTGTGCCGTCGCCTCTTTTCACACCTGCGCCGGACCCGGTTCCAAGGGGGGTGGAAATGGCGGAAAACATGCCTTCTTCCCCCCGTATGGATGGGCATGGAGCCCATGCGGCGGTGCTGGAGCTACTGTCTTTTGCACCATCGAGTGTTGACGATCTTGTACGGCGCTGCCAGTTCTCGACGGCAACCGTCCTTACGGTACTGTCGGAAATGGAGATGTCGGGCCTGATCGACATCCTTGCGGGGGATATGGTCGTCCTGTCTTCCGCCCCCCCGGCATGACCACGGACAACCGATGGATTGAAACGCGTGATCCGGAGACACAATGACTGACGTCGTGGTGGTCGAATCGCCAGCCAAGGCGAAAACGATCAATAAGTATCTGGGTGACAACTATACCGTTCTCGCCTCCTTCGGGCATGTACGCGACCTTCCCCCAAAGGATGGCAGCGTACGTCCCGACGAAGGTTTCGCCATGATCTGGGAAGCCGATGAACGCGGCGCCAAGCAGATGGCGGCGATCGCACGCGCGCTGCGCGGGGCGCGGCACCTGTATCTGGCGACTGACCCGGATCGTGAGGGGGAAGCCATCTCGTGGCATGTCCGCTCCATGCTGGAGGAGAAGAACCTCCTCAAGGGCGTGGACGTGCAGCGCGTGACCTTTAACGAAATCACGAAAAGCGCCATCCAGACCGCCATGGCGCATCCGCGCGACCTCGATTTTCCGCTGATCGAGGCCTATCTGGCGCGCCGTGCGCTCGACTACCTCGTCGGTTTCACACTGTCGCCGGTGTTGTGGCGCAAACTGCCGGGTTCACGCAGCGCGGGGCGCGTGCAATCCGTCGCCCTGCGCCTGATCTGTGAGCGCGAGGCCGAGATCGAGGTCTTCCGCCCGCGTGAATACTGGTCCATTGCCGCCCTTTTCTCCACGCCGAAAGGGGCGGCCTTCACCGCGCGGCTGACGCATCTTGATGGCGCGAAGCTTGACCAGTTCGACCTGAATGACGAAGCCTCCGCCATGGCCGCCAAGGCCAGGGTCGAGGCTGGAAGCTTCAGCGTCGGTGCGGTGGAACGGCGCAAGGTCAAACGCAACCCGCCCCCGCCCTTCACCACGTCAACCATGCAGCAGGAAGCATCGCGCAAGCTGGGCATGGGCGCGCAAGTCGCGATGCGCACGGCGCAGCAGCTTTACGAAGGCATAGATATCGGCGGCGAGACGGTCGGCCTTATCACCTATATGCGAACCGATGGCGTGCAGATGGCGGGAGAGGCCATCGGCGCGATCCGTTCGCATATCGGCACGACGTTCGGCACCGAATACGTGCCCGAAAAAGCCCGCGTTTATGCCACCAAGGCCAAGAACGCACAGGAAGCGCATGAAGCCATCCGCCCCACGGACGTGCGCCGCAGCCCCGCGGACATGGCGCGTTACCTGAACGCAGACCAGAAGCGGCTGTATGACCTGATCTGGAAACGCTCCGTCGCCAGCCAGATGCAGTCGGCGGAACTCGACCAGGTGGCGGTTGACCTGCACGATGCGCACGCACGCTGCACCCTGCGCGCCACGGGGTCGATGATCGCATTCGACGGGTTCCTGCGCCTCTATAGCGAAGGGCGCGACGACAGCGCGACCAAGTCCGAGGACGATTCGGACCAGGACCGCATGCTCCCGGCCATGAGCGAGGGCGACGCCCTCAGGCGTGGGGAGGTCACGGCGGACCAGCACTTCACCCAGCCGCCGCCGCGCTATTCCGAGGCCTCGTTGGTGAAGAAGATGGAGGAAATCGGCATTGGCCGTCCCTCCACCTATGCTTCCATCCTGACGGTGCTGCGCGACCGCAACTATGTCCGTCTGGAAAGCCGCCGCTTCATCCCCGAGGATCGCGGACGGCTGGTGACGGCATTCCTGACCTCGTTTTTCGAACGTTATGTCGATACGCAGTTCACGGCCGGGCTGGAGGAACAGCTTGACGACATTTCCGGCGGGCGGGCGAACTGGCGCGATGTGATGTCGGCATTCTGGACCGACTTCTCCCACGCCGTGGACCAGACCAAGGACCTCAAGATCTCCGACGTCATCAGCGCGCTGGATGCGGATCTTGCGCCCTATTTCTTCCCCCCGCGTGACGATGGGGGCGACCCGCGCGTCTGCACCGCATGCGGCACCGGGCGGCTGGGGCTGAAACTGGGACGGTATGGCGCGTTCATCGGCTGTTCCAATTACCCCACATGCCAGTACACCCGCCGCCTTGTGGTGGACCCCAAGGAGGCGGAAGACGCGGATTCGCTGAAGGAAGGGATGCGCGTTCTGGGCAATGCGCCGGACGGTGGCCCCGAAGTTACCGTGCGGCGCGGGCCGTGGGGTCTTTATGTGCAGCTTGGCGAACCTGATCCCGAGGACAAGAAGGCCAAGCCCAAGCGCGCGACCATCCCGCGCGGGATCGAGGGGGACAAGATCACGCTGGAACAGGCGGTTGGTCTTCTGTCGCTGCCGCGCATCGTGGGCATGCACCCCGAAACAGGCGAACCGATCGAGGCAGGGTTGGGCCGGTTTGGCCCGTATGTGAAGATGGGCGCCGTGTACGGTTCGCTTGACAAGGATGACGACGTCCTGACGGTGGGGCTGAACCGCGCGGTTGATGCGCTGGCGAAAAAGCTGGCCTCCATCCGCACCATTGGTCCGCACCCCAAGGACGGGGAACCGGTCATGGTGCGCAAGGGCCGCTTTGGCCCCTATGCCCAGCACGGGCAGATCGTCGCCACCCTGCCGCGCGGGCAGGACATGAATGACGTCACCATGGACGAGGCGCTGGCCCTGCTGGCGGAAAAGGGCAAGCCCCTGAAGCCCAAGGGCAAGACCACAAAGGCGAAGGCCGCCCCGCGCAAGGCCCGGACGACCAGGGCGAAGGCGGCGGATGCCGACGCCCCCGCCGATGGGGACGCCCCGGCGAAACCCGCCCGCAAGACCACCGCGAAAAAGGCCACAACCACGAAGAAGGCAGCCCCGAAGAAAGCGGCGACCCCGCGTACCCGCAAGGCCACGACCGCCAAGGCCACATCGGACAAGGCCGACTGACGATGCGTCAGCCGCGCCCGTCCGACACGGCGCCGGACGGGCCAGCCGCCCCCATGACCGACCAGCCGGTGCCTGGCAGCCAGGGACGGAATAGCCAGGGACGGATGCCCGACCGCGAGAGCATGAGGCAGTTCATCGCCGGTGCGACCGGCCGCGTGGGCAAGCGTGAAATCGCACGCGCCTTCGGCCTCGGGCCAGAGCATAAGGCCGCGATCCGCGACATGCTGCGTGATCTGGCACTTGAGGGGACGGTCGTGCCGGCCGGGGCAAAACGCTTCCGTGTGTCCGACCGCCTGCCGGAATCGGCGGTGGTGCAGGTCACGGGCACCGACCCCGACGGCGACCCCATCGCCCGTCCCGTGGCATGGGCACATGAAGGGGCCGCGCCCGTCATTTTCATGCATGCCGAACTTCGTGGCCGTCCCGCGCTGGCGCCGGGACAACGCGTGGTCGCACGGCTGAAGAAGATCGGGCCGGGAAAGTATGAGGGGCGGACACTGCGCCGTCTGGATGATGCGCCGGCACAGGTTGTAGGGCTGTATCGGGCAACGCCGCCCGATGATCCCGACACCGCACGCACGCCCCTGCGGTACCGCGAGGCCGGCCGCCTGATCCCCGCCGACCGCCGCGCCCGCGCGCAATGGAGCATCCCGGCCGGCGAGGCCATGGACACCCCCGATAACGAGATCGTCGTGGCGACCCCCCTGCCACAATCCGGCCCCGGCCTGCATCCGGCCCGCATCATCGAACGGATCGGCCCAGCCGACAGCGCACGCACCATCAGCCTGATGTGTGCCTGCGCCCACGGCATCCCCCACACCTTCCCCGCCACATGCACGCACGAAGCCGACGCCGCGCGCGCCGTGCCGGTCACGGGACGTACCGACCTGCGCGATGTGCCGCTTGTCACCATCGACGGGGCGGATGCACGCGATTTTGATGATGCGATCTATGCCGAGCCTGAGGGTACGGGATTCCGCCTGATCGTCGCGATTGCCGATGTGGCATGGTATGTCCGGCCCGGCAGCTCGCTGGATCAGGAGGCCCGGCGGCGCGGCAATTCCGTCTATTTCCCCGACCGCGTCATTCCCATGTTGCCAGAAGCCCTGTCGAATGGCTGGTGCTCCCTGCGACCGGGGGAGGACCGGGGCTGCCTGTTCGTGGAGCTTCATGTCGATGCCGGGGGCACAACCACGGCGCAGCGCTTTGGCCGGGGCCTGATGCGCAGTGCCGCGCGCCTGACCTATGAACAGGCCCAGGCCGAATCCGAAGGCCATGGCGACAGCATGACAGCAGCCCTGCCCGAAGGGATGGTCGGTTGCCTGTTCGCGGCATGGCGGGTTCTGGCCGCCGCCCGCGCACGACGCGGCACGCTTGACCTCGACCTTGCCGAACGCAGGGTCGTGCTGGATTCCCTGGGCCAGGTGGAGACGATTGGCCCGCGCCTACGCCTCGACAGTCATCGCGTGGTGGAAGAATTCATGATTGCGGCCAATATCGCCGCCGCGCGGGAACTGGAAAACCGTCATTATCCATGCCTTTATCGCATTCATGCCCCTCCCACGCCCGAAAAGCTCGAATCCCTGCGCGCGGCTCTCGCCACGCTCGACATACGTCTGCCTGCGGCTGGCATGATCGGGGCATCCGACCTTGAGGGCGTGTTGCGCGCCGCGCAGGGACAGCCTTATGCGCCACTGGTCAATGAACTGATCCTGCGTGCGCAGAACCAGGCGGAATACAGTCCCGACCCGGTCGGGCATTTCGGCCTGACGCTGACGTCGTATGCCCATTTCACCAGCCCGATCCGCCGCTATGCCGACCTGGTCACGCATCGTGCGCTGATTGATGCAACCGGGCTGGAACGTGGCGGCCCCGACCATGGGCGCACGGCGCTGGGCCAACTGGAGGAAATCGGGAGGGCGGTCACATCCACCGAACGCCGCGCCGCCGCCGCCGAACGCGACGCCATCGAACGCTATGCCGCGTCATGGCTGTCGGGACGGGTGGGCACGGTCATGGCAGGACGGGTCACCGGGCTGTCGCGCTTTGGCGTGTTCGTGACGCTGGATTCCACCGGCACGACGGGCCTGCTGCCGCATGGGGCGCTGCCGGTTGACCAGTGGCACCATGATGAGATCACGCAGACACTTTCAGGACGCCATGGCGGGATCACCTTCCGGCTGGGACAGGAAATCGCGCTGCGTCTGGATGAGGCGTCGCCCCTGACCGGGGCGCTGGTGTTCGCGATGCCTGATACGGTCGCGGGACAGGACATGGCGCCGCCACGCACACGCAGGCGACGCGGATGAAACGCCGTTCGCTGTTACCCCCCCTCCTGCCGCCCCTATGCGCGATAGTGTCCGTCACGATCCTGCGCACGCCGCCATCATCACCGTCATCGCCCACGCGGGAGGGAATGCCGCGTGGGCTGCGCATGATCCTGCAGGTGCCGCGCGATACGTTCCTGATGATCCTTGTCGTTGCCCGCCTGACGGGTGCGGCCTATGCCGATGACGCTCTGGTTTCCCCCGCGCCTGATCCCCCACCCCACCCCACACCCGTGCAGGCCAGCGACACCAGCCCGACGCAGGACCATTTCGATCCGACTCTGACCTCTTCCGTGCTGCGCGCCAGCCTGTCCTTCCTGCTGCCCCGCACGCTCGACATCCATACCGTGCGTGATTTTGGCCTGTGGGGCCTGAATGGGCTGAGCGCGATCGACCCGTCGCTGACGGTGGAGGAACAGCATGACATGCTGCACCTGTCGGTGGCGCAGCATACGGTCCTTGCGCTGGCGACTCCCGCTGCGGACGACCTTGCGGGCTGGACCGACGCGATCACCCGGATGATGGAAACCGCGTGGGAACGTTCCGCCGACATGCGCGCCACCGGGCAGGATGGCATGTTGCAGGGGTTCTTTGACGAACTGTTCAACCATCTTGACCCCTATTCACGCTATGTCGCGCCGGACGCGGCGGTTTCGGACCGTGGCATCCGCACCGGCGGCACCGCCAGTGCGGGCCTGACGCTGGGCCTGGACCATCACGCCATCATCATCACGGCGGTCAATGCGAACGGCCCGTCATGGCCGACCGCGCTTTCGGCGGGGCAGGTCATCTATGCCGTCAATGGCCGTTCAACACAGGATCGCACGGTGGAGGCGGTTTCAACATGGCTGCAGGGACCACCGGGCAGCCTTGTGCGCCTGCTGGTGGGGGCGCCGGGACGACGCCGCACCACGGTTTCGGTGCGGCGGGAATCCGTCCCCCCGGAAACCGTCTTCGCCTATACCAGCGGTCATCACGTTGTCCTGCACATCACAGCATTTTCCGCCAACACCGCCGAGGAGATGAGCCAGTACCTCGACGAGGCGATGAATATCGCGCATCTGAGTGGCCTTATCCTCGACCTGCGCGGCAACCGCGGCGGCGTGCTGCAACAGGCGGTGACGACATCTGCGCTGATGCTCGATCACGGGGTCGCGGCGATCACGCAGGGGCGCGACCCACAGGCAAACCATGTCTGGGCGGTGCAGGGCGGCGACATGACCAATGGCCTGCCGATCGTCATCCTGGTTGATGGCCGTACCGCCAGTGCGGCCGAAATCCTTGCCGCCGCGCTGGCGGACCAGAAACGCGCGGTGGTCGTTGGCAGTGCGACACTGGGCAAGGGGCTGGTACAGACGATCGGGCAGATGCCCAATGGCGCGGAACTGTTCGTGACGTGGAGTCGCGTCCTCGCCCCGCTGGGCTGGCCGCTACAGGGGCTTGGCGTCATGCCGCAGATCTGCTCCAGCCTGGGTGAAGCCAACCTTGAACGCCAGCTTCAGGACCTTGCCGCAGGCAATGCCGAAAGTGCCACATGGGTGCGTGCCTCGCGCCTTGCGCGTTATCCGCTGGAAGTGTCACGCACGCTTGCGATCCGCAAATCCTGCCCGGCTGCGATCGGGACGGATAATGATCTTGATGCCGCGCATTCACTTCTGGATAACCCGGAGGAATATCGCGCGGCGCTGGCGACCATTCCCGATGATCCTGCCGCGCCGCCTGCCCACGCGGAGTAGGGGCCACAATATATTGTGTTATTCCTGCATGCCTCCCTTTGTATTTATGCAAAACTGGAACAGTCATGATGGATGAGGAACCCCGGCTGAAGACCTCGATATGGGTCAGCGCGGTCCTGCGGCAGGCCAATCTGGCGGGGAATCCCGCCGTTGTGCTTCATCGTGGCGATGCGGATGCCGGTGGCGTGATGGTGGTGTTGCGCGACCGTCACGACGCGATGTCGGTACTGGCCCAGACACGTGCCCCCGATGGACGGCGGGCATGGTTCCGGGCTACAGGAAAGGCGGCCGTGGATCAGGCCGCCGTGGATACGTATGTTGAACGGCAGATGAAACGCGATCCCGATCTGTGGGTTGTGGAATTCGAGACGCCTGATCTGGCGCCACCATTTGAAGCAAGGCTGATATGAAGCGCGTGATCTTGCAAAGGTAAAAAGCGTCATTTGACACGCTGTCATGTGTGACATCTCGCACACAGTTGAAAATGACAGTGGGTCATGCCGCCGAAAGCGGCAGTATGGTCACCGCTTATGGATTGTCAGGGTGCGCATCTTTCCGCAAAAGAATGCACAGACTGACCGCCCAGAGGAACATGGCACGTTCACCCGACCGGGCAACATGTTGGAAATGGCCCGTCGAAGGGAGAAGAAGAGTATGAATCTGCGGTACGGACTGCTTGCAGGGTCTTTATTGGCTGGCTCGGTTACCCTGGGCTCCGTGCTTGTATCGGTTCCGGCATTCGCCCAGCCCGTTCAGGGCCTGTATATGGCGGGCGAAGGCGGTGCCAGCCTGCCGCAGGGACAGGTCGTGCGTCATTCAGACGCACGTGACAAGTACAGCCCAGGCGCGGTCGGAATTGGCAGTATCGGCTATGGTCTGGGCAATGGCTTTCGTGTCGAGCTTGAGGGCCATTTCCGCCATAACAACCTTGAATCCCTCGGCTCGATGGGTGGGAAATACAATGCCCACACAAATGGCCGTCAGGAAGAATCCGGCCTGATGGCCAATGCGCTGTTCGACCTCGACATCGGCAAGAGCTGGCTGTTCCCCTATTTTGGCGCGGGCATCGGCTATGGCTGGCAGAACATGAACGCGCTCATTACCGGCAATTACCAGGGGCAGGCCTATAGCCAGCATGTCGGCGGCACCTATGGCAACTTTGCCTATCAGGGGATATTCGGCCTTGCCTTCCCGATTCCATGGGCGGTTGGGCTGTCGGCGACGGCGGAATACCGGTTCTGGACCATGCTGGGGCCGCAATCGCACCATTCCGTCATTTCCGGCCCTGCCACGGCGGCGCTGAATTCCGATTACGGGTTCCGCAACGGCAACCGCGATACGCGCACGGACTTCAACCACTCCCTGATGCTGGGGCTGCGTTACGAGTTCAATCCCGCCCCGCCGCCACCACCGCCCGTCAGCGCACCCGCCGCGCCCGCACCGGTGGAAAACCGCACCTATCTGATTTTCTTCGACTGGGACAAAAGCACGTTGACCGAGCGTGCGCGCGCCATCGTCGCCGTTGCGGCGCAGGCATCCACCAGCACCCAGACCACCCGGATCGAGGTCAACGGCTATACCGATACCTCCGCCAGCCATCCGGGTCCGCAGGGCGAACATTACAACCAGGAACTTTCCCTGCGGCGCGCCCAGACCATCAAGGCGGAACTGGTACGTGACGGCGTACCCGGCCCGTCCATCGACATCCATGGCTTTGGGGAGGCCAATCCCCTTGTCCCCACCGGCCCGAACACGCGCGAGGCGCAGAACCGCCGCGTGGAAATCATCCTGCATTGAGGCCTGCCCGGTTACGGCCCGATTTCCGCCGACAGGACAACCGGACATGAAAAAAGGCGGCCCCATTACGGGAGCCGCCTTTTTTCATGTCCGTATCTGAAATCATGAAGATCTTTTCAGGAGCGCCCCCCTGAAAAAATCTTCACAGGAAAATTCATGATCCCGGCATGTTATGTTTTTTCAAAGCCCCCTTCAGACCAGGCCATTGAACAGCGAGGTCGAAAGGTAACGCTCTGCAAAAGATGGGGCGATGGTGACGATTGTCTTGCCTTCGTTTTCTGGCAACCGCGCAAGCTGCATGGCCGCATGCAGCGCCGCCCCCGAAGAAATCCCCACCGGGACACCATCAAGGCGCGCACAACGCCGGGCAGCGGCGATCGATTCCCGTTCTGATACCGTCAGGATACCATCAAGGCTGTGAAGATCGAGCGTATGGGGACAAAAGCCGGGCCCAATTCCCTGAATGCCATGCGGGCCGGGTTCATCACCATTCAGGACGGCGCTTTCGACCGGTTCGACGCCAAAGACCTGCAATCCCTTCTTGCGGGATTTCAGCCCATGGGCAATGCCGCTTGCGGTGCCGCCCGTGCCGACGCCGGCTACGACGATATCCACCTCACCGCGCGTATCAACCCAGATTTCCTCTGCCGTGGTGGCCGCGTGAATGGCGGGATTGGCCGGATTGTCGAACTGACGCGGCATCCATGCGCCCGGCGTGTTCTTCAAGATCGCCTCAGCCCGGGCAATCGCACCCGCCATGCCAAGGCGCGCAGGGGTCAGTTCCAGTTGCGCATCCAAAAGACGCAGCATCTTGCGCCGTTCGACCGAGGCCCCTTCGGGCATGGTGACAATCAGGCGATATCCCCGCGCCGCCGCGACAAACGCCAACGAAATGCCGGTATTGCCCGATGTCGGTTCCACCAGGATGGTCTTGCCCGGTGTGATTTCACCACGCCGTTCGGCGTCCATCACCATCGCCGCGCCAATCCTGTCCTTGACCGAACCAAGGGGATTGAAAAACTCCAGCTTCATCAGAAGGCGGCTTTTCAATTCGTCCTCCCGCATCAGATGGGGCAGTTCCACCAGCGGCGTCCCGCCGACCGTCTCGGTAATCGACCCGTAAACCCTGCCACGCGGCTGGGCAAAGCCGAATGTCATATCCTGCTCGGTCGAATCATTCATATGTCGGGACTCCTGTTGGTCGGATCATCATACAGATCGTGTTCCCTGACATAATCCACTGTCACGATGAACAGAAGCGTGGATCATCCGGGCAATTGCTGATAAATTCACGACAGGCAACTTTGTTTCACAAACAGGACCGTACGATATGCTTCTTCGGTGTGACAGGACCATGATCGCGATACTGATCATGCTTGACGTGGCATTTCATGCGGGGCGCAATGGAACCGTCAGTGCGGCGGACATTGCCGATCGCGCGAATCTGGCGCGCCGTGGGATCGAACCCCTGCTGCAGACGCTGTCACGCTCCGGACTGTTGGAAAGCATCCGTGGCCCGCGTGGGGGCTATCGCCTTGGCCGTCCGCGCCGCGACATCCTGCTGTCCGATATTCTGGAGGTTGTGACGGCGGACGAATCCACCGATGGCGGCCCGACAGGCCAGCTTTTTGAAAAAGTGATCGAACCGTGCTGGAAAGAGCTGGACGACACGGTCGAAAAACGATGTCGCAAGCTGACGCTCGATGACCTTGTGAAACGGGCTGAACATAGCGGCATGCGCCGCCCCCTGCCCGAACCCATTACATTTTCCATCTGAGGGGCCACCTTACAGGCAGGCCCGACGCGATCGCGCCATTACGATGGCACATGTCCCGTCGCCTTTGTAAATATGGACGACATCAGCGGCTTCTGACGGGTTTCGGACGCGTATCCGAATAATTTTCCCCACGACAGGGGCACGCATCCGCAGCAGGCCGCCACGGATGCATGGGATCATGCAGGGACCATGACCCCGGTTATTTTGCCGCGGTGCCGACGCCCGGCGCTTCGACATGGGCCGTGATGTTCAGCGTATCGCGCGGTTCCTTTTCCCCACGGATCAGTTGCACACGGAACGTGTCATTGCCGGCATAGGCAGTGTTCGCCGTATATGTCACATAAGTGTGATCGTTATAGTTGTAGATGAAGGCCTTGCCATGTTCCGGCGCGGGCGACACCCCAAAGGATGCATAGGCATGGCCGTCAGGCTTGCGCACCTCAACCGCGCAATATCCGTCGTCGCTGCGCACCTGCATCGTGGTGGCCTGCGTATCCTTGCCGGTCGATGCCAGCGGGTCCGTATGGCACAGGCCCGACACCTTCATGTAATTGTAGGGGTTGGGGGGACCGCCGAGATTCACAGCCGGTTTGTTCATACATCCGGCGAGCAGAACGCCCGTCGTCATCATCATTGCAGACAGTCGCAGTCGCACTCGATCAGCTCCGCTCTCTAGTAATCGCATCCATCCGGCATGCCCGTCCGGCCCGAACGCACCCGGCGCGGGACACATGGAGGACAGACTGCCACCGCCCCGCTCTAGAGCAACATGGCCGCAGGTGAAAGACCTATCCTTGATCCACACGAGTCGGTGACTATGACGGCAGGGTATGCACTTTTTTTGTCCGGGGGCATCTCCCCTCCCTTTTGGCCGATATCCGATTAGGGTATAGAGCCTGTCAGCATTTCATTTTTGCCGGTTCATGTGGGGGTCCACGGATCCGGCGACACTCACGCCGCAAGATCTGGAGAACCGTCCTGATGTCTTTGTCCTTTTGGCGCGCCGCGGCCGCTGGCCTCGCTCTTGCCGGCCTTGTCAACTCTGGCCATGCGCTGGCCGCCGGTCCGTGCTCCCCTTCCCCCGCGCACGAGGCATTCGATGTGCAGGGGCTCAAGAGTGAACTGATGGTCACTGCCCTGTCATGTGGCGCACAGGACAAGTACAACAGCTTCGTCACCAAATTCCGCCCCAAGCTGGCGGGCGAGGAAAAGGTCCTGACGGCCTATTTCCGCACCACCTATGGCCGCAGCGCACAGCGCCAGCATGACGATTACATCACGCAGCTTGCAAACGTGCAGTCCGAGCGCGGTCTGAAATCCGGCACCGCCTTCTGCCAGCAGCGCATGTCGATGTTTGACGAGGTGCAGGTCCTCGAAAGTGCTGCCGACCTGTCGAACTATGCACAGGCCAAGGACATCTTGCAGCCCGCGTCCTACCTGACATGCACGGCGCCCAACCATCCCGCGCCCGCAGCCACGCGCTCCAGCACACGTTCCACACGCCGCACGGTCCGAAGCTGATACGGGCAAGCCCGGCAGCCATGGTGTAAACAAGGAAAAAGGCCGGTCCATGTGTCCGGCCTTTTTTGCGTGCATCCCCCCACGCATCGGGCATTATGGCCGCGTGCAGGTGTCTATGTCTTGACATCACACGGTCTGAAAGCACAAAGAACAGTTCATGAACGACGATCTTTTCTCCAAGCCCGCCGCCCAACGCCGGACACAGGCACGCAAATCCCGCGCCCCTGCTGACGCCCCACGGGCCGGGAGCGAAGATTACGACGCCAGTGCGATCGAGGTGCTGGAGGGGCTTGAACCCGTGCGTCGGCGTCCTGGCATGTATATCGGCGGCACGGATGAAACCGCCTATCATCACCTGGCGTCCGAAATCCTTGATAACGCGATGGACGAAGCCGTGGCGGGCCATGCCTCTGTCATCGACGTGTCGCTGGAGGCAGGGAACTGGCTGACGATCCGTGATAACGGGCGTGGCATCCCGGTTGACCCGCACCCCAAATTCCCGCAGCGTTCAGCGCTGGAGGTCATCCTGACGACGCTGCATGCGGGGGGCAAGTTCTCGGGCAAGGCCTATGCCACATCCGGTGGCCTGCATGGCGTGGGATCGTCGGTGGTCAACGCCCTGTCCGCCCGGATGGAGGTGGAGATCGCGCGCGATCGGACAGTGTGGCAGCAGGTTTATGAACGCGGCATCCCTCTTGCCCCGATCGAAGAGGTCGGCCCGACGCAGAACAGGCGAGGCACGCAGATCCGCTTTGTCCCCGACCCGCAGATTTTCGGAAAGCTCCATTTCTCGCCCCTGCGCCTGTACCGCCTGTGCCGGTCCAAGGCATTCCTGTTCCGGGGCGTCACCATCCGCTGGTCATGCGATCCGGCCCTGATAAAGGGCACGGACGTCCCGGCGGAATCCGTCCTGCATTTTCCCGGGGGCCTGGCCGACAGCCTGCGTGACGAACTGGGCAATACCGCGCTGCTGACCGACATCTGGGCCGGGGATGCGGACCTGCCGACGGCCGTGGATGGCGAAAGCACCGGACGCATGGAATGGGCCATCGCGTTTGTCGAACGCGGGACGACAGGGCTTTCGTCATACTGCAACACCATCCCGACCCCCAATGGCGGCACACATGAAACCGGCTTTCGCACCGCATTGACCAAGGGGCTGCGCAACTGGGGCGAACAGCGATCCAACAAGCGCGCGGCCACGATCAATGCCGATGACATCATGGGCCTTATCTCTGCCAAGCTGTCGGTCTTTATCCGCGACCCGCAATTCCAGGGCCAGACCAAGGAAAAGCTGACCAGCGGGGAAGCAAGCCGCCTGGTGGAAACGGCGCTGCGCGACCGGTTCGACCACTGGCTGGCGGGCAACCCGCCACAGGCGGATAACCTGCTTGCGGTCGTGATCGAACGCGCCGAAGAACGCCTGCGCCGCAAGGAAATGAAGGACACCCCGCGCAAGAGTGCGACACGCCGCCTGCGCCTGCCGGGGAAACTTACGGACTGCACCCGTGAAAATGCCGCCGAGACGGAAATCTTCCTTGTGGAGGGGGACTCGGCCGGTGGGTCGGCCAAACAGGCCCGCAATCGCGAGACACAGGCCGTCCTGCCCCTGCGTGGCAAGATCCTGAACGTCGCCAGCGCCTCGGCAGAGAAACTGCGCGCGAACCAGGAACTGCGCGACCTTGTGGAGGCACTTGGCTGTGGCATTGGCGAACATTTCGACGCCAGCCGCCTGCGCTATGGCCGTATCATCATCATGACCGACGCCGACGTGGATGGCGCGCATATCGCGTCACTGCTGATGACGTTCTTCTATCGTGAACTGCCGGCGCTGATCCGTGGCGGGCATCTCTACCTTGCACAACCGCCGCTCTATCGCCTGACGCAGGGAGGCAAGACCGTCTATGCGATGAACGATGGTGATCGTGAACGCAGGCTGAAGCGCGAGTTCAAGCCCAATGCAAAGGTCGAGGTTTCACGCTTCAAGGGGCTTGGCGAAATGCCACCATCGGACCTGAAGCAGACAACCATGGACCCGAAGCACAGGACGCTGCTGAAGGTCGTCACCCCGATCGAAGACAGCAACCTGACACGCGAACGGGTCGAACACCTGATGGGACGCAAGCCTGAGCTGCGTTTCCAGTTCATTCAGGAACATGCCCGGCAGGTGGAAAACCTCGATATCTGAGGGAACAGCCCACCTTCTATTCCCATGCCAAATGGAAGGCAGTCTGGGGAAACTGTTTGCACGAAAACTGAAAAGGACGCCCCACCGATACTATGGTGGTGGCGTCCTTTTTCTTTCTGGACTGTTTGAAAACGCCCCATTGGGAGGACAGGGCGAAAGTCCTTACGCGCGGCCATCCCCCCAAAAAAGTAACGCCTCTGGACACTTTCCAGGACCAGATTTTCCAAAAACGTTCTTTGTTTTTATTGCGTTACTGACATCTCTTTTCCGGGCCGCTCCCACCTGTGCTCAGGGAAAGGCGGGGCAATCCCGCCCAGCCCTAGCCGGCCGCAGTCTGCGCCACGGGGGCCATACTGTCGGATGCAACGACCGGGGCGGGTTGCACAAGGCTGCTGACCGTCGGGTTGAACACCCGCAGGAAAGTACCCGGATGGATACCCATCCATAACGTCACCACCGCCAGGGGCACCAGCACCGCAAGTTCGGGGCCGGTCAGGTCCCGCAGGAGGGCGACCATACCCCCTGCCCCCTGCCCGAACATCACGCGGCGATACAGAACCAGCATATAGACCGCCCCGAGGATCATGCTCGACCCGCCAAGGAACGCCAGCCAGAAGGACACATGGATCGCACCGACCATCACCAGCAGTTCGCCCACGAACGCCCCTGTACCCGGCAGGCCGATATTGGCCATCACGAACAACATCGTCAGCGTCGCCAGCACAGGCATTTTGTGCGCGACCCCGGCAAGGGCCGAAATCTCACGTGTTTCCGCACGCCATGACACGGCAGAGACACAAAAGAACAGTGCCGCGATCACGATACCATGGGACAGCATCTGGAAGATCGCGCCGTCGATTCCCTCTGGCGTCAGGGTGAACAGCCCGATCGCGATCACCCCCATATGGGAAAAGGAGGAATAGGCGATCACCCGTTTCATGTCCGTCTGCGCCAGCGCGATGATCGCGGCATAAATAACGGCCACAACGCCCAGCGTCAGGATATAGGGCGCAAACACCCGCGCCGCATCCGGGAACATCAGCACGCCAAAGCGCAGCAGGCCATAGGCCCCGGCCTTTGACAGTACACCCGACAACATGACCGAGGCAGGGGTCGGGGCCTCGGTATAGGCATCGGGCAGCCATGCATGCAGCGGAAACAGCGGCAGCTTCACCCCAAATGCCAGGATGAACCCCGCCAGCAACCAGCCCTGCATCGCGTGGGAGAAGGAGGCATGCTGCAAGGCCGGGATATCGGTGGTGCCCGCCACGTTCCACATCACCAGCAGCGCGATCAGCATGAACAGCGACCCACCAAACGTGAACAGGAAGAACTGCAACGAAGCCCAGACACGTTTCGGCCCGCCCCAGATCCCGATCATCAGGCTGCCGGGCAGGAGCGTCGCTTCATAGAAAACATAGAACAGCACGAGGTCCTGCGCGGAAAACAGGCCAATCAGCGTGGTTTCCAGCAGCAGCATCGCCACCATGTAATCACGCACCCGCGTATTCACCAATTTCCATCCGCCAATAATCGCAAGCGGGGTCAGGAAGGTAGAAAGCAGCACGAACATCAGGCTGATGCCGTCCACACCAGCATGGTACGACACGCCAAAGGCGGACGCCCATGTCGCACGCTGCTCGAACTGCAACCCGATATGGGTGGGATCGAACTGCACCCACATGACCACGGACAGGACGAACACGATCGCACTGGTCCACAACGCCACCCACCGCGCAGAGGTCTCGACCGCTTCGGTCGTACCTCGCGTCAGCATGATGGCCAGAACGCCCCCTAGGGGCAGATATGTGACGAGGGAAAGCAGGATCGGGTGCACGTCAGTCTCATCGCCATGGAAAGATGGACCGAACTTAGGGACATTACGGAAATGAAATCCAGCCGCCTGCCGCTCACGTTCTGCCGAGCAGGAGGCCCCAGCCCCCCTGCACCCCCTTCTTACGCATCATGATGACAGCATGCGCAGCAACCTCAGCGACGGCCGAACATCCGCTCCAGATCGCCTTTTTCCAGCTTCAGCCACGTGGGCCGACCATGTGAACAGGTCCCGGCGCGCGGGGTTCGTTCCATGTCACGCAGCAGGGCGTTCATTTCCTCGTGTGTAAGGCGTCGGCCCGCCCGCACACTGCCATGACAGGCCATGCGTGCGATGATCGCATCCAGCCGCCCATCGACTGCCTGGGCCTGCGCCGGGGCCAGAAGTTCATCCTCCGCCAGTTCTTCTGCCAGGTCACGCAGCATCGCGGCTGCATTCCCCCCACCCAGCAGGGCTGGCACGGTGCGCACCATGACCGCATCGCCACCAAAGGCATCAATTTCGAGTCCGAGGGCTGACAGCGTATCGGCAAAGGACATCAGCAGGTCGGCCTGCCCCCTGGGCATGTTCACCACCTCGGGCAGTAGCAGGCGCTGCGCACGGATCTCACCGCCCAGATACTGCGCACGCAAGCGTTCGTGCGTCAGGCGTTCATGGGCCGCATGCTGATCCACCAGAACAAGTTCCCCCCGCGCGGTTTCCGCAAGGATATAGGTGCCCAGAACCTGCGCCACGGCAGCGCCAAGGGGGAAATCAGCCGCGGGTTCCGGATTAAGCATAGGGGAGGACACAGCCCCTTGCACCGCGGGGATATCCGCCTCTGACCATCTGACCACCTGACGCGCGCCCGGTGCGATATCCATCAGCGGCAGGCGGCGTTCGGCGACGCCTTCGGCCATCGGCGGTCCATCATCCCCATCCGGCGGAAATGGCGACATCTGCACCGGCGATACCGGCGGGGCTGATGCTGGTTCAGGTGGATACCAGATGCGCGCCCCACCTGCGGGCCGCGACTGTAACAGGCCGGGCCGCACGCCTGCGACGCCCGCACCGATTCCCAACGCCCGGCCCAGCGCACCAATCACCAGCGCACGCACGGCCGCCGCATCGGCGTAACGCAGTTCGGTCTTGGCGGGATGGACATTGACGTCCACCTGCTCTGGCGGGATCTGCAATGACAGGGCCACGACCGCGTGGCGGCCATGTTCCATGACGTTGCGATACGCCACACGCACCGCCGTACGCAGCACCGGGTCCACCACCGGACGCCCGTTCACCAGCAGCAGTTGCCCATTGGCCGTCGCACGATGCACCGAAGGCGCACAGATATAGCCCGACAGGCGCAGGTCCCCGCGCTCCGCCTCCACCGGGATCAGGCCATCGGCCTGCCCGGCATCCAGGATGGCCGCAGCCCGCGCCGCCATGTCCTGCGCCGGAAGGTCAAGGACGACACGTTGATCGAACTGCAGGCGGAAGGCCACATGCGGGGCCGACAGGGCGAGGCGGCGGACGGTGTTTTCCGCATGGCCCGACTCCACCCGCGCACTCTTGAGGAACTTGCGTCGCGCGGGGGTTGCAAAAAACAGGTCTTCCACCACGACACAGGTGCCCACCACCCCGGCACAGGGACGCGGTTCGTCCACCCGGCCCCCTTCGACGCGGATGGACCATGCGGTGGGCGCCCCCCGCGTGCGTGAGGTCACGTTAAGACGTGCCGCAGCCCCGATCGACGGCAGCGCCTCCCCACGGAAACCAAGGGTCGCGATCCGCACCAGCGTCTCGTCCGACAGCTTTGACGTGCAATGACGCTCCACCGCAAGGCGCAGGTCATCGGGCGTCATGCCGCAGCCATCGTCGATCACCTCGATACGTTCAATGCCACCATGCAGCAATGCGACCGAAATCCGCTGCGCCCCGGAATCGAGCGCATTTTCCACCAGTTCCTTGAGTGCCGCCGCCGGTCGTTCAATGACCTCGCCCGCCGCAATGCGGTTGACGACCTGTTCGGACAGGCGACGGATCACGGGACGGTCCGCGATGGGGGGATGTTCTGTCATAGGTGGCATCATGGACGCCCCACCCCAACACCGCCAGCATGCGCAGCAAGGGTGCAGGGGCGCGGACGCACCTTCGTATCAGGGAAAATCAGGACCTGCCATCATGACGGCAGGTTACTTCTTGGGCGCGGCGGATACCGTCGGGGTCGCACCCTGCGTCAGGTTGCGACCCAGAGCCGAATCCTCGCGCAGGCGGGCATTTTCGGCCTTGGCGTTGACAACATTCCCTGCGCCACCCCCATGCCAGAACATCAGGTGATCGACAAAGCTCGTGCCCGCCTTGCCCAGTTCCCCCTTGTCCGGGGCGTTGGAGGCCTCGTTCGCCTCCCCCACCAGCGCGGTCTGTCCGGGGCTGTTATCACCATACGTGCCCTGCAGGGCGACGTTGGGCGACAGGGTTTCCAGCGCCTGCATGCGCGGGTTGGATTCCTGCGCGCGCTGGACCGCGGCACTGCTTGGCGCGCCAAGCTCGTCCGAGGGCGGCATCGACAGCGGCGTGCGCGTGGTTACGGTATATTCGTCGGGCATGCTGCGTTCGAGGCCAAACGCGCGTGAGACGTCCCCACCCGAACAGCCGGTCAGGGAAAGACCACCTGTCGTGACCAGCGCAAGAGTGAGGGTTCGAAAAGCCGTGGATGCCATGATTCGCCTATTACCGCCCATGCAACAGTTAGACAAGCACCGCTTTGACATTCTGTCCTATCCCCTGTCGCGATCGAGAAGATTATCAATAATCAGGATGGCCACGCCACAATCTATCGCCGCATCGGCAAGGTTGAACACCGGCCATGACCACCCGTACGCATGCAGGTGTACAAAATCCACCACGGCCCCGAACTGCAGCCGGTCTATGACATTGCCCACGGCCCCGCCCATGATCGCACCCAGCGCGCCCGCCACCCACGGACGCGGCGTGCGCGACGCCCACAGCCCCAGGAGCACGACAATAAACAGCGCCACGACCGAAAAGATGACCCGACCGGCACTGCCTGCACCGCCCAACATCCCGAAGGTGATGGCATGGTTCCAGACCATGGTGAAATTCAGCCCCGGCAACAGGGCGACACTCTGCCGTCCCGGCAGATCATAACCGTGCAGCATCCAGTGCTTCGTGGCCTGGTCCAGGGCAAGGACCAGACAGAAGAACAGGACCGTCCAGCCCATTTTGCTGGCCCTGCGCCGACGTCGCGGCGTGGGTTCCAACATGCCAGATCCTGACATGACGGACGAACTCACGCCCGGCCCTGCACCACATCGGCACATCGCAGGCACAGTTGCGGATGGGCGGGCACGGTGCCCACTTCCTCCAGCACCTTCCAGCAGCGCGCGCATTTATGCCCCGTCGCCGCACGGATGACCGGGCCGCCATGCGGCGCACCCTGCGCATCGCCGGATGTGTCGAGATAGATCGACGCGCTGCCCGCCTCGATACTTATGTCAACCTGCGACACGATCGCGAGTTCGCACCAGTCCACATCGCCAAAGGCCGTGGCCTCATCCTCTGACAGGGGCAGCGTCACTGCGGCCTGCAGGGAAGATCCGACAACCCCGTCACGACGCGCGGCCTCGATCTCGGTCGTGATGATGCGCCGCACCCCGCGCAGCGTGGCCCAGCGATCCTCCAGCGCGGGCTGGTGCCATTGCGCCGGAATGTCGGGAAAGGGCTGGAGATGGATGCTCTGCGTCGTGCCCGGCCGCGCCAGCCATGCTTCCTCTGCCGTAAAGACCAGCACCGGGGCCAGCCACGCGCACAGGCAGCGATGCAGGTGATCCAGAACCGTGCGCGCGGCGCGGCGCTTCAGGCTGCTGGCCGCATCGCAATAGATCGTATCCTTGCGCACGTCGAAATAGAACGCCGAAAGGTCGGCGGCGCAGAAACCATGCAGCGCGGGATAGACCCCCACCCATTCATGCGTCTCCACCGCGCGCGCCACCAGCCCGCCCAGTTCGCCCAGACGGTGCAGCACCCAGCGTTCGAGTTCGGGCAGGTCGTCATAAGCGACGCGCTCGTCCTCGGCAAAGCCATCCAGCGCACCCAGCAGCCAGCGCAGCGTATTGCGCAGGCGGCGATAAAGCTCGCCCTGCTGTTTGAGGATATCCTTGCCGATGCGCAGGTCTTCGTTGGTGTCGGAGTTCATGACCCACAGGCGCAGAATATCCGCGCCAAGCGAATCATTGACGTCCTGCGGCGCAATGACATTGCCCAGCGACTTGGACATCTTGCGGCCCTGCTCATCAAGGACAAAGCCATTCGTCACCAGCGTGCGGAAGGGCGCGATGCCCTTAGTCCCCACGCTTTCGAGCAGAGAGGACTGGAACCAGCCACGATGCTGGTCCGACCCTTCGAGGTAGACATCCGCAGGAAACGGCATGTCGCCATGGCCCAGCACAAAGGCATGGGTCGATCCGCTTTCGAACCACACATCGACGATATCGAACACCTGTTCGTAATCATCGGGGTTGCGCCCTTCGCCAAGGAAGCGCGACGCGGGCGAGGCATACCACGCGTCCGCGCCCTCGGCCGCGAATGCATCGACCACGCGCTTCATCACGGCGGCATCACGCAGGACCTCGCCCGTGCGCTTCTCCACAAACACGGCGATCGGCACCCCCCAGGCGCGCTGGCGGCTGATGCACCAGTCGGGACGCCCTTCCACCATGGAGGTCAGGCGATTACGCGACTGCGCCGGGACGAACGTCACGTCATCAAGCGCCGCGAGCGCACGCTTGCGCAGCGCCCCTTCGCCATCCATGCGGATGAACCATTGCGGTGTCGCGCGATAGATGATCGGCGCGCGCGAACGCCATGAATGCGGATAGGAATGAACCAGCGTCGCACGCGCCACCAGCCCGGCCGGGGCCTGTCCCTCCTGCGCGGCATGACGCATGACGGCCTCCAGCGCGGTGCAGACCGGCTCCGCCGCCTTAAAGACGTGCTGCCCCGCGAACAGGGGCACCCAGTCGGCATAACGACCGTCATCCATCACCAGTTCGGTGATCTCCAGCCCGTGCTGGCGGCCAAGGTTGAAATCGTCCTCGCCATGCGCGGGGGCGGTATGGACCAGGCCCGTGCCCGCCTCGGTCGTGACATGGTCGCCCGGCAGGACCGGCACGTCGAAATCATACCCCTGACCACGCAGGGGATGGGCGCATACCGCCCCCTTCAGCGCATGACCGGGCAGGGTATAGAGCACATGATGCGCATTGACCCCTGCCGCCTTGCAGAACGGCTCGATCAGGTCTTCCGCCACCAGAACCTTCGATTCCGGTTCCAGCAGGGCGCCATCGGCCACGTCATCCACCCGCACCACGGCATAGGTGATGTCCGGGCCATAGGCGATGGCGCGATTGGCGGGAATGGTCCACGGCGTCGTGGTCCAGATGACCGCCGACACATCTTCAAGCGCATGGGCCGGGGTGGGATCATGGATGACGGGAAAGGCGACATGGATCGCGGTGGATTCATGGTCGCGATATTCGATCTCCGCCTCGGCCAGGGCGGTTTTCTCCACCGGGCTCCACATCACCGGACGCAGGCCGCGATACAGCAGGCCATTGAGCAGGAACCTGCCGATCTCCCCCGCGATTGCCGCCTCGGACGAGAAATCCATCGTGGCGTAACGGCGCGCCCATTCCGCCTGCACGCCAAGGCGGCGGAACTCGGCTGCCTGGATATCCAGCCATTTCTGGGCATAGGCACGGCATTCGGCACGGAACTGCAGGACGGGCACGCTGTCCTTGTCCTGTCCGCGCTTGCGGTATTCTTCCTCGATCTTCCATTCGATCGGCAGGCCGTGACAGTCCCAGCCCGGCACGTAATGGATGCCATAGCCCGACATGCGGTGTGCGCGGTTGATGACGTCCTTGAGGATCTTGTTCAGGGCATGGCCGATATGGAGATGGCCATTGGCATAGGGCGGCCCGTCATGCAGCATGAAGACCTGACGCCCCTGCGCCTGTTCAAGCAGGCTGTCGTCAAGCTTTTGTTCGGCCCAGCGCGCCAGCATCTCGGGCTCCCGCTTCGGCAGGCTGCCGCGCATGGGAAAGGAGGTGGTGGGCAGGAACACCGTCTCCCGATAGAGATCCTGTGGTTTTGACTCGGTCATGACCCTGTTTTCTGACTGCTTGATCCAAAGAAACATGGAGGGACGGGACACGCCCCGTACAACCGCAACGCAACCTTATGGGGAGGGTGCGGGCCTGCGGTCAAGCTTTCGCGACACCGACACGCCCCACCCGTCATGCCCCGCCTGTCGCCAGCAGGTAATCACGCGCGGCCTGCGTATCGCGCGCGATCTGCGCACGCAGGGCGTCAAGCCCGTCGAAACGACGCTCCTCCCGCAGCAGAGTATGCAGCGCAACCGACAGGGTCTGCCCGTACAGGTCCCCGTCGAAATCCAGCAGGTGGACCTCCAGCCGGCTGACCTGCCCGTCATTGATGGTGGGACGTCGCCCGATATTGGCGACACCGGGACAGACACGCCCGTCGCCCATGCGCACACTGACGGCATAAACCCCGCGCGCCGGTTCCAGATGACGGCCCAGTGCGATATTCGCAGTGGGGAAACCCAGCAGGCGCCCGCGCTTGTCCCCATGTTCGACCTGCCCGCGGATCGACCATGCACGGCCGAGTTCGTCCGCAGCGCGTTCGGGATACCCTTCTTGCAGCAGGCGGCGGATACGGGTGGAGGAATATGGCCCCGCCGCATCGCACAATGCAGGCACGACCGTCAGCCCGATACCAAGGTCATGCGCCTCCTGCGCAAGGAAGGCGACATCACCGCGCCTGCGATGGCCGAACGCGAAATCCGCGCCACAGGCGACATGCCGCACCCCAAGGCCCGCATGCAGGACACCGGTTACGAATTCCTCGGCACTCATGGCACTGAATTCAGGGGTGAAGGGAATCTGGAACACGTGCCGCACACCCAGCGCGACAAGCGCTGAGAACCGTTCATCAGGCAGGGTCAGGCGAAAGGGCGGATCCTGCGGGCGGAACAGTTCGCGCGGATGTGGCTCGAACGTCACGACCGCCAGTTCCCCTTCGGGCCGCGCGGCCCGCAACGTGCGCAGCAGGTGGGCATGGCCCAGATGCACCCCGTCAAAATTACCCAGCGCGGCGACCGTACCGCGCGCGGCGGCGGGAATGTCCCGCCAGTCGGTGTGAAGGTGCGCCTTCATGCCGGCACCGGCAGTCCGAACATCCGCCCTGCCGCGATCAGGGTTGCGGCCACCGGGTGCGTGGTGCCCGCACATGTCGCATCCTCGGGCCGCACGATCTGGCAGGTGCGCAGCCCCGCCTGCGCCGCCGCATCCAGTTCGGCCACCACATCGGACAGGAACAGCACGTCGCCCGCCACCCATCCGGCCCGTGCCACGATGTTGGCATAGCTCGACGCCACGCGCTTCCCCCCCATGGCAAGATCGTAGAAGCCGGAAAACAGGTCGGTGACGTCGCCGTCATCCGTATGACCATAAATCAGTTCCTGCGCCGCAACCGAACCGGACGAATAGACCGCAAGCACAACCCCGGCCGCCGCCCACAGACGCAGCACGGGCAGCACATCGGGATAAAGACGCGCACTGAGGTGCCCCGTGCGATAGCCCTGCGCCCATGCCATTCCCTGCAACGCCTTGAGCGGGGCGACCTTCTCGTCACGGTCCATCCAGGCCTCAAGCTGCGCCAGCGGCGGCACACCGGGGGCAAGGCGGGCAATCTCCGCCACCTGCGCGCGGACCTGCGGGTCGTCCGCGTGATCGCGCAGCAATCCCGGCAACGCCTGCCGGGCATAGGGAAACAGCACGTCATGAACGAAGGAGACAGGAATGGTCGTCCCCTCGATATCCAGCAGGGCGACACGCGGTGGCATGAGGGGCGCGATATTGGGCGATACGGGATCAGACGGCAATTTCACACCCTTTATCATCATCGGCGGCGGCAAAACGGGTGGCGATATCATCGCCGGTATACCGTGCGATCCAGCCATCGGGGTTGGTAAAGACCCGCAACGCCACAAAATCGGGAACAGCCCCGCCATCGAACCAGTGGGGGATGCCCGCAGGCACCGAAATCAGGTCCCCCGCCGTGCAGCGCACATTGAACACCCGCCCGTCGGTATGCAGGACGAAATCACCCTGTCCATGCACGAAAAACCGGATCTCGTCCTCGTCATGGATATGTTCGCACAGGAATTTGCGCCGGGTGGCGTCCCACCCCTCGCCCGCGCCATGCATGCTGATGACATCGGCGGACCCCGCGCCCGTTTCCCCCATCAACTGATCGAGATAGGGGCGATATGCCGCCAGCACGTCCGCCGCCGGGGCGGTGCGTGCGGGGGTGACGGGGCTGTCCCACCGTTCGAAACGCACACCGATCGCACGCAGCACCTGCGCGATGCGCGCGGGATCTGTCGTGCGTTCGACCGGGGCGCCGGGCGCATCGTCACGATAAAGCGCAAGGCTGCTCATGGACGGATCTTTCGTTTCTCCAGCTCGCACGCCAGAAGGAATTCGAGCCCCTCCAGCCGGGCAAGGGCCATATCCATGTCATCCCCCCAGACATAGACACCATGCCCACGGATCACATAGCCAAGCGGCATGTCGGGCATGTACGGCGCAATGACGCGGGCAAGGCGTGCGATATCCTGATCATTGTCGAACACCGGCAGGCGCAGGCTGGCCTCATGGGTCTTCTGCCCCTCGAACACCTTGAGCACTTCGTAACCCGCAAGGGTGATCGAATCCCCCGCCAGCATCGACAACACGGTGGAGGCCACGGAATGCCCGTGCAGGACAGCCCCGGTACGGGGCGAGGCTGCATAGACCTGGCAATGCAGCAGGGTTTCGGCGCTGGGCCGGTCACCTGCATGCACGGGCGCGCCATCGGCCGTGACCTCGATCACACCATGGGGGGTCAACATGCCCTTGTGCCCGCCCGAACGCGTGATCGCGATCAGCCCGTCAGGCAGGCGGCGGCTGATGTTCCCCGCCGTTGCCGGCACCCAGCCAAAGCGGTCCATGCGACGGCCGGCTGCGATGATCTCACTGACAGCGACCGCGCGCGGGTCGGAAGAAATAACCTTGTCCATCGAACCTTCACGCAATTTCGCGACTCACCACGTCACGCGATGCCCCCGCCCTGCGGGATGGCGTCGCGCGTTTTCATTTCACGTTCTGGCCCGACGGCTGCCCGCTTTCGCTGAAGCTTGCGTCGCGCTGTGGCGTGGCCGGACCTGAAATATGGCCGCCCGCGCCCTGCTGCGGCGGGGTGACGGGTTCATCGTCAGCCATGTTCTTCTTGAACGACTTGATACCGCGCGCCATGTCGCCCATCAGCGAGCTGATCTTGCCCCCGCCCCCGAACAGCACGAGCACGACCGCAAGAACGATCAGCCAATGTCCCCAGCTCAAGCTACCCATAACATCCTCGATTCCCGCGTCACCGACGCAAAAGCTGTTTTTCCCGTGACCCATGCCGCCATGGCATGCGCCAGGCACGTCCCCCCATCACATGAGGGCACGAACCCGTCCATGCAAGCATTGCCTCGCCGCTTTTGCGCCGCGCGATACCATATCGGCCCCGCCCCCGCGCATTACCTGAGCGGCAGAATGAAACCATATGCAGGATAGACACTTTTCCCCATGCCGTGAATGGGGCTCCACCAGACCTGCACCCGCGACCAGTCGTTGCGAGTCGAAACATCAATGACCGGGTCCGCCCGCCCGATGCGGCCGGGCACCCAGTTCGCCTGCTCCACAACGACCTCCCGCGGGCCACGGACGGACCGCACGACCGCGACATGCCCGTCAGGCAGCCGCCCCGTCGCGCGCAGCACCAGCACCGCGCCCGCGCGTGGGGCATGGGTGCGTGGATACTGCCCCGACGCCTGCGCCCACCAGCTTGCGGCCGCGCCACGCAGGTTCACGCCCGTCACCTGCCGGGCATAGGGCGCGCACTGCAACGCGCCATGCCAGCTTCCGCTGCCACTGCCGCCACCTGCGCATCCGCCAACCACCGGCAGCACAGCCACCGCAAGGACACGCCCCAAACGCAGCAACATTCGCGTCCCACGCCCGCCATCACACGTCATGCGGATTTCATGCGCCATATGCGTTCCTCCGCCTCCTGCGCGTCCATGCCCAGCGCGCGACAGGCAATATCGCGCGAAAATCCTGATCGCGCCATCGCCTCCATCGCGCGGCGGTCACGCATGGTGGCTTCGTCATCGGTGCAGTCGGGGCTGATGAAGGGACCGGCCCGGCGCTTGCGCACGAATACCAGCGCCGCGGCCAGTTCGGTTTCATGCGCGCCCTCACCACGGGTGCCCAGCGTCTCTTCCATCGCCTGCGCCACCACCGATGCCGCCACGCCACGCGCCTGCAGGTGCGCGCCCACCGCGCGACGCGACCGCCCCGCCCGCGTCAGGGAACGGGCGCGCGATTCGCTGAAGCGCGCATCATCGACCGCCCCAAGCGCCTGCATATCCGCAATGACGGCGGCAATGTCGGGTGCGGCGGCGGCGATGTGCTGCGTCACCAGCGACGGTTCCATGCCTTCCGCCTCCGCACGGCGGCCCCAGCGTTGCAGCACACGGCCCAGCATACGTTCCATGCCCGCGATGGTGGTGGCAAAGCGCGCGACATGGGCCAGCGCCGCCGCACGCAACGCCGCACGGTCGGGCGCGGGACCTGCCGGGGTGGGACGACGCGGCTCGCGCGCCACGCGCCGGGCGTGACGTGGGGACTTGCGCCGGGGGGGCGTGTCGGGGTCTGTCATGACCTGCACTGTGCCATACCTTCCCCGCCCAAGGCGATATGCCACGGCAATCCGCCGTCCCGCGGCGCGATACACATCCTGACATACAAGCGTGGGGCAATCTGTCACCCACACGCGATACGCAGCCGTGGACCATAACCTGCCCCCACTCCCGCACCACATAACACATGCCCGATAACACGTGCCCGTGGGTCATTGGCCTGTGGACATGACTTGAGGCCCCAGGGATATGGCAGGCCCTGATATGGCAGGCCGTGCCGGACTCCGTGGTTGCATTCATGTCATTTGGGCAATATTCTTTCCTATTCCGCGCGGCGTGGCGCGACCTGCATCCGGCAGGCCCCATGCCCACGGAAAGCATGAACGCGGCAAAGGCCCACCCCTGGCGGCGTGGGCTTTTCACGTTTTTCGCAAATGATTTTTCAATCCAAGCAACAGAAAACCACAAGGCAATTCCATGATTCCCGCCCTGATGCCGACATACAATCGCGCCGACCTCGCTTTCGAGCGGGGCGAAGGCGCCTGGCTGTACGCGGCGGACGGACGACGATTCTTGGATTTCGGGGCGGGGATCGCAACCTCCTCGCTGGGGCATAACAACCCCCACCTTGTCGCCGCCATCGCACAGCAGGCGGCACGGGTGATGCACGTCTCCAACCTGTACCGCATCCCGCAGGCCGAAAGGCTGGCCGAGCGACTCGTCGCGGCCAGCTTTGCCGACAGCGCCTTTTTCTGCAATTCCGGCGCCGAAGCAAACGAAGGCATGATCAAGATGATCCGCCGCGCACAGGCCAAGAGCGGCCATCCCGAGCGCGTGCGCATCATCTGTTTTAACGGCGCGTTCCACGGCCGCACGCTTGCGACGCTGGCGGCGACGGGCAATGCGAAATACCTCGACGGGTTCGGGCCAGTGGTGGACGGTTTCGACCATGTGCCGATGAACAACATGAACGCCGTACGCGCCGCCATCACGGCCGAAACGGCAGGCATCATGATCGAACCCATACAGGGCGAAAGCGGCGTCAACCCCGCCGATCCACGCTTTTTGCGGGAACTGCGCACCGCATGTGACGAATACGGCCTGTTCCTTGGCATGGATGAGGTGCAGTGCGGCATGGGCCGAACGGGCAAGCTGTTCGCGCATGAATGGTCGGGCATCACGCCAGACGTCATGTCCACGGCCAAGGGGATTGCCGGCGGCTTCCCCATGGGGGCGATCCTGGCGGTGGAAGACGTCGCCCGCCACCTGACAGCCGGCAGCCATGGCACGACATTCGGCGGCAATCCGCTGGCATGTGCCGCGGCGAACGCGGTCCTTGATGTCATCCTCGCCCCTGGTTTCCTTGATCAGGTGAATGCGCGTGGGAAAATGCTGTCGAAGGAATTCGACACCCTTGTCGCGCAATATCCCGACATTTTCGCCAGCCATCGCGGCCTTGGCCTGATGATCGGCCTGCACTGCGTGGCCCCAGTGGGCGTGGTACAGGACGCGGCAATGCATGAAGGTCTGCTCAGCGTCACGGCGGGGGGCAATGTCCTGCGCCTTGTTCCGCCCCTTACGATTACCGGGGAGGAATGCCGCATAGCAGGCGACATGCTGGCCCGCGCGGCGGTGCGCGCACGCGCCCACATGGCCGCCCAGACGGAGGACGTGGCATGAACGCGCTGTCCACCAACGCACCGAACCGGGCACAGCCGCGCCATTTCCTCGACCTGCGTGACCTCGATGCGGCCACCCTTCGCGCGATCCTTGACGTGGCGGCGGGTATCAAGCGCATGCAGCATGGGCGGGCGCGCCCGCTGCACCCACGCCTGCCGCTGCATGGGCGGATGCTGGGGCTTATGCTGTCCAAGCCCTCCACCCGCACGCGCGTCTCGTTCGAAGTCGGGATGCGCCAGCTTGGCGGTGATGTGATCCTGCTGTCGCCCGGTGACATGCAACTGGGCCGCGGGGAAAGCATCGCCGACACGGCGCGCGTGCTGTCACGTTTTGTCGATGCGCTGGTCCTGCGTACGGGCCGGACGCAAAACCTGCGCGAACTTGCGAAATGGAGCAGCGTGCCCGTCATCAACGGCCTGACACCGGATTCCCATCCGGTGCAGATCCTGGCCGACATCATGACGTTCGAGGAACATCGTGGTCCGATCACGGGACGGACGCTGGCATGGGTGGGGGATGGCAACAATGTCGCCACTTCCTTCATCGAGGCCGCAGCCCTGTTCGGCTTTCGCCTGCGCCTTGCCACGCCGCCGACGCACCTGCCCTGCACGCGCGCGGTGGAATGGGCACGTGCACAGGGTGCGGACATCACGGTGGGCACGGATGCCATGACGGCGGTGGCCGGGGCGGATGCGGTCATTACCGATACATGGGTCAGCATGTCCGACAATGCATCGGAACAGCGGGCGCATGCGTTCGAACCCTATCGCGTGGATGCCGCACTGATGGCACGCGCGGCCCCCGATGCCCTTTTCCTGCACTGCCTGCCTGCCCATATAGGCGAGGAAGTTACCGCTGACGTCTTCGACGGCCCCAATTCCGTGGTCTTCGACGAAGCGGAAAACCGCCTGCACGCACAAAAAGGCCTGCTGGTCTGGGCCCTGTGTGGCGATGACTGGCAGAGCTTTGGAAAGGAAACGCCCTGACATGACCGGCCCCGCGCAACAGCCCACCCTGCCCAGCACGACCGAAGATACCGCCAGCGTTCCCGGCTGGGTGGAAAAAAGTGTCAATGACATTTTCGCGGCCCTGCCGGGCGCGGGGCCGCAACTTGACGCCCTGCGCGATTCCTACCTCGACTGCCTTGCCGGGGCGGGACGCGGGCAGGATCTCGATGCGGAACATGACACCTGCCGTCTGGCGCTGCTCGATCAGGTGACGCAGGGCAAGCTGCTTGATACCGCGACAACGCAGGTCCTGACCCAGCGCCTTGAGGCGCTGGAGGCGGACATTACCGCCAACCTGTGATGCACGGTGCGCACAAGGATGTATGCAGGGGGGTATATGCAGGGGGCTGCATACGGGGATAAGGGGCACCATCCCGTGTCCCCATCAGCACCCGGCACCCATGACGCCATGCCTGCCGGGGCTGCGTGCATGACGGTCACATTGCGTCGTGATCGCCATGCCTCTGGTCATATGCCTCTGGTCCTATGTTCCTGCCTTCATGCTTTCCGATCGTGCGCTTTCCCGCCATGCGCCCTTCCTGTCATGCCTGCCGAGATCTGACGTCATATGATTGATACACCTGCCTTCCTTGACACCAACCGTCCCGACACCCCCAACCTGGTGGTGGAACAGGGGGTTGTGCCCTTCTACCTTGCCAGCCGTCCGGTACGTGGCCGCCTTGTGCGACCGGGCGTACTGACGGACACGCTGCTGACGCGCCATGACAACCCCGACGTGGTTCTGCGTCTGGCGGGCGAGGCACTGGCCCTGGTGGCGGGTCTGGCCTCAGCACTGAAATTCAGGGGATCGTTTTCACTTCAGGCGAAAGGTGACGGACCGATCTCGCTGCTGGTGGCGGACTGCACCGATGCGGGTGCATTGCGTTTCCATGTCAGGTCCGACGATGAAAAAGTCGCGGCCCTGCTGCGCGATCATCCCCATCCCACGGCGGCGCAACTGCTGGGGGGCGGCTATCTTGCCTTCAGCGTGGATCAGGGGCCGGATACCGACATCCATCAGGGCATCGTGGAAATCAGGGGAGAGAGCCTGTCGGACATGGCAGCGCACTACTTCACCACCAGCGAACAGCATGCCTGCTGGGTGCGCCTTTACTGTCACAAGGGGGATGCGGGATGGCGTGCGGGCGCACTGATCCTTGAACGCATCGCGACGGAAGGGGGGCATACCTCCGACGATGCCCCCGAAGATGGCGACGATGCGTGGGAGACAGCGACGACGCTGGCCTCCACCCTGACGGAGGCGGAAATCCTGAACGACAGCCTGTCGTCGGAGACGCTGCTTTATCGCCTGTTCCACAGCGAAGACCCGTGCATCGGCCACCCCCGCGCCCTGGCGTTCGGTTGCCGGTGCAGCCGCGCACGGCTTGCGGGTATCCTCGAAACCTTCCCGACCGACGACCTTGATCACATGGCCGAAGACGGGACGATCACCATGAACTGCTCCTTTTGCAACCATGCCTTCCACTTCCAGCGCGAAGAAGTCGGGCGCGACGCCGCATAGGCACGGGTCGCGCCGCACTTCGCTGTCGCGCGGATGGCGGAATGTGGCATGGTAGATGACGTTTCAACATGACCAGTCGCGCATCCGGACATGGACCGGGGCGCCAGAGCTTTTCCGGGAAATCCGTTCATGCATCCGCACTGCCTGTCCCTCCCCCGCATGTCCCGCATCACCCGGCCCGCGCGCATGCTGCGCCTGATGGCGCTGGGCCTGCCGCTTGTCATGCTTGGCGCATGCCATAGCGACCAGCAGCAGCCCACCATGACCTTCACGCCACTCAGCTACAGCAGCCTTGCGCCGCTGCCGCTGAATGTCGCCAGCATTTCCGTGGTGGACCGGGGACAGCCCGGAATGGTGCCCGGCGACCTGTCGGGTCGCGCGCCCACACCGCCGGATCAGGCGCTCAAGCAGATGGCGCATGACCGCCTGATCGCATCGGGCACCGGCGGACATGGCGTGTTCACCATCGACCGTGCCTCCATCCTGCATGAACCGGGTGGTATCCTTGACGGACAGATGAACGTCCACCTTGACGTCGTATCCGCCGATGGTCAGCGCAGGGGATATGCCGTGGCGCAGGTCACACGTTCCTTTGACCCGGGAACGCGCAAGGACGGCAATACCGATACGGCGTCCAACCTGTATGATCTGGTCAACCAGATGATGCAGGACATGAACCGGGAACTGGAAACGCAGATCCGCAATAACCTTGGCAACTGGCTGACAACTGCCCCGGTCACGGGCGCGGTGTCGGAACAGTCGCTGGATGGTGCATCCGCCCCCGTCGCAACACAGACCGTCACCATGCCGATGCCCAACACGACATCGAACACATCCATCCCAACCGTGACCACGACACCTGCCGCCACGACACCGGCGGCCACCACATCCGCCCCCCCGGCCGCCGCAAGCGAAGGGCCGGATGCGATCTTCCCCGACGGATATTCATCCGACACAGCCACCACCACGAAACCTGCGCGCCAGCTTTCCCCGAAACCCGGGTACCTGACCCTGCCCGCAGGCAGCAGCGGTAATTGAGCCGTAATCACGGCTCCGGGCTGACCTACGGCCCCAGCAATGTTTCAAAGGGCGTCACCAACATGAAAAAGGCGACGCCCCAATTCCTGTGCATTGCACAGATGACCTGAAAGCAGACATTGATAAGAAAAGCATTGATAGACCCGGCTCAATGGGCGATTTTAACTGTGAATTATTCGCAAATACACCGTATACTTAAATAACAATACAACAGACGGAAAGTTTTTTATTTCTTGAAAACGGGTTATTTTTGAAAAAAAATCTTATGATGTGGCTGTAAATAAATTTATTTACTCAACATTATTAATATATACCGCCATTCACGGTGAAGGCCGGATAGGTTGTTTTGGTTTCTCACTCGCAATTTATGGTCATGAGGTTGGGGATATTTGCCTCCAGCCTCATGAGATTTGATCCCAACGAATCTTTATTTTCTGCCAAAACTACTCAAACCGCTTTTTGCGTCAGACTTGATAACATACTGAAATCATAAAGGTTTTTGGTGAAGCTTTTTCCAAAAAGCTTCAGAAGACGCCGCCTTTTTGAAAAAAGGCGGCACCCAAAAACTTTTCTTGTTTTCTATCAATGATTTGCTTCCCAACAATCTCTCAAGATAGATGCGGATTTTCCCCAATACGCATGACGTTTTGCAAAACATGCCTCGCCACGACGTCCTGATGACTGCGCGATATTGCCCGCGATGTCTTCAGGCACTGGCGTCTCGACGATGGGCGGGAAGGTCTTCTTCCCGCCCGTTTTTCATTGCGCGCCGATCGTATGCAGCACCAATCCCGGCGTCAGGACCTGCGGCAGGACGACACCATCCCCATGCGCGGGATAATAGACATATAGCGGCACGCCATCACGCCCATGATCGTGCAGGAACGCACTGATTGCCGCATCACGCCCGGTCCAGTCGCCCTTCATGTACACCACCCCCTGCCGGGCAAAGGCATCGCGCACCCGCTGCGGTGACAGGGCAACACGTTCATTCACCAGGCACGAAATGCACCATGCCGCCGTCATGTCGATAAAGACGGGACGTCCCTGCGCACGCAACGCATCCAGCCGCGCCTGTGAAAAAGCTTCGACCCCATCGGCGGGATGTGCGGCGCCGCTCCCGCCGCCCTGCGGCGCAAGCGCGGGGGGCACCATCGTGACGCCCCCAACCGCAAGCGCCACGGCAAGCAGCGCCCCCCCCCGGCAGAACAGGACCATACCATCACGCCCCCCCCGACCGGCCATCACCATGTCCTGTGCCTGCCGCACAAGCCAGGCCGCGAATGCGACAAGTACCATTCCCCCCGCCAGCAGAGGCACCGCAACCTGCCCGCCCTGCAACGTTGCAACCCATGCCAGCCAGACGCATGTCGCCAGCATGGGAAAGGCCAGCGCCTGACGCACGATTTCCATCCATGCCCCCGGTCGCGGCAGCCGCCGCACCAACCCCGGCACCGTCGCAAGCAGCAGGTACGGTGCGGCAAGGCCCAGCCCCATGGCGACAAAGATCGCAATCCCCGCTACCGGCGACGCCGACAACGCACCCGCGATGGCCGCCCCCATGAATGGGGCCGTGCATGGCGTCGCCACCACAACCGCCAATACCCCGGTCAGGACATCGCCCATATGTCCCGACAGCCGTCCCGCGCCACCAAGGGCCGCAATCCCGGTGCCAAAGGAAAAGACCCCCAACAGGTTGAGCGAAATGGCGAACAGCAGCCAGCACATCAGCATGACGAACGTGACTGACTGAAACTGGAAACCCCATCCCACCGAATCCCCGGCCATGCGCAGCCCCACGATCAGCGCACCGAGCACGACAAAGGCCACGACAATCCCCGCCGCATACAGCGCCGCCCCGACCAGCGCCGCGCGCCGTTCCCCCTGCGCCATGCGTTCAAGCGACAGGATCTTCATCGCCAGCACCGGAAAGACACAAGGCATCAGATTCAGGATCATGCCCCCCGCAAACGCCAGCGCCAGCAGGCGCGCCAGCCAGACAACACGTCCCCCATGCGCCGTCCCCACCATCAGGGACGGACCGCCCGGATGCGCCGTAACCGCCAATGCCTGTTCCCGTCCCGATACGTCGCGGATCACCACGATGCCCGGCAATGCCGCATCACGATGGAACCCGTCCGTCACCTTCAGCCCCAGTTGCAGCAGGCCATCACGCACATGCAGTACCTGCGGTGCGTCATGGTCGATCTGCCCCGGCTGTTCGGGCATAAACCACGCATCACGCACCATCGCAGGCGACAGCCCCTCCCCCGACAGCGAAAGCGTGCCATCGGGTGCGATCGCCGCAGCAAAGGGCGACGCCACGGGACGCTGCGCCGCGGCACGCGCAAATAGCGGCGCCTGGGGCGAGGGATAAAGCGGCGCACGTGGCAGGGTCATTGTAAACTGCGCATGTTCGGGCACGCACACCGTGGCGCAGACCAGCCAGTCGGCCGTGGCCTCCACCACCATGTCCGTGCCCTCTTTCACCTCCTGCGGTTGCAGGCGCACCGGCAGCACGACATCACCGGTATAGGCATAGGACATCAGCGGCCCGTCACGCAGCCGTTGCGGAACGGGCCATTCAATTGGCCCCCCCTCTCCCACCGCACCGCCCGAGGCATGCACCGCCAGCGTCACCGCCTCCCCCGCGTCACCGGGATTGAGCCAGTAGGTGTGCCATCCGGGGGCGAGTTGCAGGCGCAGGCCGAAATGCATGTCCTGTCCCGGCATGAAGCTGTCGCTGTCGCTCAACAGCGTCGCCGTGCCATGCGGGCCAGATACCGATGTGCTTTGCGCCGCATGCGCGGGACACGACAGGGCGGGAAGCAGGACAGGAACAAGACCTGTCATGACGCACAGGGCGGACAGGAACAAGACGAACGGTAAGCGCAGGATTGCCAAGCAGGGATACTCCGTCAGCATAAATCGGGGGCGCGCCACGTGGGGACCACGGGACAGGCGCGATCATCATAGACCGTGCGAATTATAATGAGGATGATAATCCTGTCTCCACCCACCTGCCCGAAAACCCTGTCATCCCGGCACCGGGTCATCATAACGCCTGCCATAACGCCTGGTCATTGCCGCACAGGGCGTACGCGCGCCATAAAGCATGCCATGACGTCCGATCCCTCCCCCCAGCACCCGCTTTTCCCTGCCGGCCTGTTCGCGTCCGGCCCTTCTGCCGCGGAGGGCCTGCCCGTGGCGGAGGCGCTGCCCCGCCTGCGTGCCGCGTTGCATGACGGGGCGAACGCGGTGCTGGTGGCCCCGCCCGGCGCGGGCAAGACGACGCTGGTGCCGCTGGCACTGCTTGCGGCCCCATGGCGCGGGGATCGGCGTATCGTGATGCTTGAACCCCGCCGCCTGGCCGCGCGCGCCGCCGCACGGCGGATGGCCACCCTGGTGGGGGAGGAACCCGGCGGTCTGGTCGGATATCGCACGCGGCTGGATGGCGCCGCCTCCGCCGCCACACGAATCGAGGTCGTGACAGAAGGATTGCTGGTGCGCCGCCTGCTGTCGGACCCGACGCTCGATGGGGTGGCGTGCGTTATCTTTGATGAAATCCATGAACGCTCCGTCGATGCGGATGCGGCCCTTGCCTTCTGCCTTGACCTGCAACGTGAACTGCGGCCTGACCTGCGGCTGGTGGCGATGTCGGCCACGACCGACGCCGCAACCCTGTCACAACGGATGGACGCACCCGTCATCGACAGCGCGGGGCGGATGTTTCCCGTCGATATCCGCCACGCCCGCCACGACATTCCCCACCAACGCGACCTGCCCGATGCCATGGCGCGCGCCATCCGCGCCGCACTGGCGGAGGAAGAAGGCAATATCCTCGCCTTCCTGCCCGGCGTGGGCGAGATCCGTCGCACACAGGCCGCCCTGAGCACGTCCGGTGCGCAGGCGGGGGTGGAAATCCTGCCGTTATATGGCGAACTGCCGCCTGCGGAGCAGGATTACGTCCTGTCCGCCGAAGGCGGGCGGGCGCGCCGGGTCATCCTGTCCACCTCCATCGCGGAAACATCTCTGACGGTGCCGGGGGTGCGCATCGTCATTGATGGTGGATTCCGCCGCACGCCACGCCTTGATGTCGGCACGGGCCTGACGAAGCTGGAGACGGCGCGCATCTCCCGCGCGGCTGCGACACAGCGCGCCGGTCGCGCGGGACGCGAAGCCCCCGGAATCGCGATCCGCCTGTGGAGCGAGACGACCACCCGCGCCATGCCCCCCCATGACCGGCCCGAGATCATGGAGGCCGAACTGACGGGCCTGCGGCTGGATACGGCGGCATGGCAGGCGGCGATGGGCACCATGCCCGCTGCGCTGCCCTTTGCCGATACGCCCCCCAACGGCGCGTTCGAGGCCGCGCGCGGCCTGCTTGAAGCGCTCGGCGCGCTGTCGGCGGATGGGCAGATTACGCAGGCGGGTGTGCAGATGGCGCAACTGGGCGCGCATCCGCGCCTTGCTGCGATGATGCTGGCCGCGCGGACACCGGATGAAGCCGCACTGGCTGCTGACCTTGCGGCCCTGCTGGAGGAACGCGACCCGCTGCGCCCACGCCCGTCGGGCCGGGGGCCGGGCGGTACCACCATCCCGCCCGCCGATATCCGCCTGCGCCTTGACCTGATCGCCGGGGGCGAACATCCCGCCGCCGACCGTGGCGCCCTGTCACGCATCCGCCAGGCCGCGCGACAATATCGCCGCCGCATGGGAATCGGACGCGACGTGGAAGCACGGGGAGACTGCGCGGCGCTGCTTGCGGCGGCCTTTCCCGACCGTATCGCCCAACGACGCGGGGATATCGGCTCCTTCCGCCTGTCGGGCGGGGGCAGCGCGCGTATGGGCAAGACAGACACCCTTGCCACCCTGCCCCTGCTGGCGGTGGCGGGACTGCATGTGCGCACCGCATGCGAAATCCGCCTTGCGGCGCCACTCGACCCCGATAACCTGCCCGACAGCGTCCTTGCACGTGCGCATGAACAGGTGGAAACCACCATTGACCCGGCCACCGGCGGTGTCATGGCACGACGCAGGCTGCGGCTGGGGGCATTGGTGTTGCGCGACCGAACGGTCACGGCAGACGCGGCGGAGGTGGCAGACCTGCTGCTGCGTCAGGTTGGACAGAACCTGGCCGCCGCGTTTGAATGGACCGACGCATGCCGGCAGTTACAGGCGCGTGTCGCCCTGGCGCGCGGGGAACTGGGGCGCAGCGACCTGCCCGACATTTCCGACCCTGCCCTTGCGGCGGACGTAGGCGCGTGGCTTGGCGCATGGGTGGGCGGCATGTCACGGATGAGCGAAATCCGCGCCCTTGACCTGATGGCGGTGCTGCGCGCGATGATTGCGCACGACGCCCTGCGCTGGCTGGACCGGACGCTGCCGCCTGCGCTTGACCTGCCCGGGGGACGGGTGGGGATTGATTACCTCCAGCCCGTACCACTCGCTTCCGCGCGGGCACAGACCTTCTATGGCCTGTGCGAGACGCCGAAGCTGGCGGATGGTCGTATCGGGCTGCGGATCGCGCTGCTGTCCCCTGCCGGGCGGCCACAGGCGATCACCGCCGACCTTGCCGGGTTCTGGGCCGGATCATGGGCGGACATGCGCCGTGACATGCGCGGGCGCTATCCCCGCCATGACTGGCCTGAGGACCCGGCACACGCACAGCCATCGCAACGCCCGGCGCGACGCGGCGCATGAGGCGGGCGTGTGTCAGGAACATGCCGCAAAAACATGCGCGACAAATACGTACGAAGGGCGCGTAAGCAGGAAACGCATCATCAGGACAAAGGGACAGGGCGATACGGGAAGCCCGGACATGGGGAGCCTGACACTGGGAACGTAATACTGGGAACGTGACAGGGGGAGCACCACAGGGGGAGGGAACGTGACATGAACGCCTCAGTGGACAATGATTTGTCACCGCGTCGCCACACATCATGGCATTGCCTTTTTTTTCGCCTATCATCACAGCGACATGAGCAATTGTGCTCTTTTCGACCCCTTACGGATGCACATGGCCCGCCGTCTTTCCCGCCTGTATGCCATCATGCCGCTGACGCTGGCCTATGCCCTGCCGCCCTGCCCTGGTGGCGCGTGGGCACAGGCAGGCGTGGCCACGCCGCCTGCTGCCACATCGCCTGGCACCACATCGTCTGGCACCACATCGTCTGGCGCATCACCCACCGCATCGCCATTCGCCCCGGCCATGCCCCCGGTGGTCTCGTCCGGTCCCCTGACGTTCGCGCCACTGGTGCGGCTGGTGGGCCCGGCGGTCGTCAATATCGCCGTGACGCAGGACGTGCATGGCCAGCGCAACGGGCAACGCGTACTGCCAAGTGTGCGCGGCACCCCGTTCGAGCATAAATTCCGCGAACGCATGCGCTCCCACGGGGAGGAGATGCTGGGCGCGGGATCGGGATTCGTGATCGACCCGGACGGGGTCATTGTCACCAACACGCATGTCGTGGGCGATGCCGACCATATTACCGTCTCACTCGCCAACGGGACCGAACTGCCCGCCCACCTGATCGGCAGTGACGACCTGACGGACATCGCCGTCATCAAGGTCCAGCCACCACATCCCCTGCCCTTCGTCCGGTGGGGCGATAGCAGGCTGGTCAATATCGGTGACTGGATCATGGCGGCGGGCAACCCGTTCGGGCTGGGCTCGTCGGTGACGGCGGGCATCGTTTCCGCCCGGGGACGCGATATCGGCACCAGTCCGTTCGATGATTTCCTTCAGCTTGACGCCCCGATCAATCCCGGCAATTCCGGCGGCCCGTCCTTTAACCTGAGCGGACAGGTGGTCGCGCTGAATACGGCCATCGTCTCCCCCACGGGCGGGTCGGTGGGGATTGGTTTTGGCATCCCGTCGGAAATCGTCGCCCCGATCGTCGAGGAACTGCGTCGCAACGGGCATATTGATCGCGGCTGGCTTGGCGTGACACTGACCGATGGGGGCGACACCCATGTGACGGGGGTGGAAATCGTGGGCATCGACCATGGTGGCCCGGCGATGAAGGCGGGGCTTCATATCGGCGATTACATCACCGCCGTAAATGATGAACCCATCGACAGTTCACGCATGCTGATCCGTTCCGTCGCGGCAAAGCGCCCGGCCTCTACCGTCATGCTGCATATCCGCCGCCGCCATGAAACATTGAGCATCCCGGCCAATGTCGGTTTCCGCCCCGACGACACGGATGACTGATGCGCGGGACGGTTCGGGCTATCCCCGCCTATCCCACCGCGGGAATGAGGGCGGGAGGGGTTTCAAGCATCTGCTTGAGCTGCACCAGCGGATCGGATGCCGGCCTGCCGCCGTCATGAATGCTGACCCTGACATCTGGCGCGCGCGGCACGCCGGGGGGATCATCCATGACCGATATGCCCGGCGGCAATTCCCCCACCATGCGAAAGCTTACCCCCAGCCCGGCCCGCACGGCCGCCCATAGGGCCGCGACACTGCGCCCGGTAAAGACGATCCGCCAGGGAATGCCAGCCGCCTCCAGCCGATCAATCGCCCCCTGCCGGAAACGGCATGGGGCCGGCAGGACCACCAGGTCAACCATCTCCATCCTTTTGAAACACAGGCCGTCCCCCCCGATCCAACGCTGTGGCAACGTGCGCCAGGGTAGGGCATCCGCACGGCCATCCCCCCCAAAGGTCAGCACAAGATCCAGCACGCCACGATCCAGCGCATCGAGCAGGGCGCTGGCCCGATCGACGCTTGCCTCAAGCAGAACCTGCGGATATGCGCGCCGGAACAGCGCCAGAGTTTCGGGAAGCCATGTCTCGGCAAAATCCCCAACCACGCCCAGCCGCGCCTGCCCCGCCAGCGCGTGCCCACGCAATGCGGCCATGGCCTCGTCATTCAACGCCAGCAGGCGACGGGCATAGGCAAACAATGTCTCCCCCGCCGGTGTCAGCACAAGCCGACGCCCATGACGCCGCACCAGTGGCTGCCCGACCTGGCATTCAAGCTTACGCAGTTGCTGGCTGACGGCGGATTGCGAGCGGTTCAGGAGTTCGGCTGCACGGTTGAAACCGCCATATTCCTGCGCCGCGACAAAGCTGCGCAGGCAGTCGAGGTCAAAATGCGTGGGCATGGACACTTTCGTTTTCCTGAACTGAAACTTCAGAACAAGTCGTTATTCAAAACCATCGCTAGGCCCTAGGGATCATTACGGTCAAGGCGCGAACAACCGGGACCATCATGCGACATCATTTATGAAGGCATTCCAGACCATGATAAAATCCGTATTCCTCCCGGCGGTACTGGTCATGTTCTCCGGCAGCGCGGCTCTGGCCGCCTCGCCTCTTATGGGCACATGGACCCTGACCAAAGCGGATACGCTTTACCCGGATGGGCATCGTGTCCACGGTTTTGGCGATCCCCCGCAGGGGCGGATGATGGTGGACGCCAGCGGACATTACATGATCGAGATTTATCATCCGGCAGCAACACCGTTTGCATCTGGCACCAAGGCAACCGGTACACCGGCCGAATTCCGCGATGCCATGCTGCGCAACAGCGTGCATTACGGCACCGTCACGCTTGATCCCGCGTCCCATCACATCGTGTTTGATGTCGAACGCTCGGTCTTCCCGAACTGGGAGGGACAGCGGCAGTTGCGCGATTACACCCTGAACGGCACCCTGCTGAGCTATCAGGTGCCTGCATCGGCCACAGGGGACAGGACCATTGCGATTTCGGAATGGAAACGCCTGCCGGAGTGAGCCGAGGGGAAAATGCGGGCCTGCGCCGTGGCATCTGGGGCAGACACCTCATGCAGGCCCGCATCGAAGTGGCACGACCGGATGACGAATCGCAGGACATCGCGCTGTGGCGATCGTGCAATCTCGTGACGCAGCCCAATGATCCAGGGATGGATTTCCGGTTCGCACTGCCAGTGCGCCATGTCTTGCGTTCTGGTTTCAGGGGATGCCACAGGACAGGTCTTCGGAAGCGTCAGGGTCGGCCATGGCGGCAACCGGGACTGGCGCTCCTCCGTGGCCGCAACAGCGGAAGGGGACGAAAGCATCGGGCACGCGGTGGGTGAGGCCGGCGCACACTGGCTGCGCGCACCATGTGCCCGGGGGGCAGATCATGCTTCGCCCCCAAACCATGGTGCCCCCTTTTATGCACATATCGGCCATGAAGGCATGTCACGTGTCCCCATGGGCAAATGGCGCCTGCGGGCCGCGCTGATCTGGCAACGACGTCAGCAACACGCGTGCTGGTCCTCCCTGTCCACGGTCCATGCACCAACGCCCCGAACGAACAGAAACAGGACAGCAACAGATAAAGGGCAGGCGCGCCCCTTAACGCCATGGCCACCACTGCACATGTAACATCGGTAATGTCCGCGCGTCGCATCGGCTCTGGCCTTGTCGCGCGACGGGCGTAGAATGACATTCGAACTGCCGATCAGTGAGGTAATGTGCATATTCTTGTGGTGGAAGACGATCCGACGGTTCGCAATTTCGTGGCCAAGGGCCTGCGCGAGGCAGGACACCTGACCGAACTGACCGATAACGGCAAGGACGGCCTGTTCCTTGCGGTGAGCGAGAAATTCGACCTTATCATCCTTGACCGTATGCTGCCGGGCGGGATTGACGGCCTGCGCCTGCTGGAGACGATCCGCGCGCAGAACAACGCGACCCCCGTGCTGCTGCTGTCCGCGCTGGCGGATGTGGATGACCGCGTGCAGGGGCTGAAGGCAGGGGGCGACGATTACGTGACCAAGCCCTTTGCCTTCAGCGAACTCCTGGCGCGGGTAGAGGCGCTGGGACGGCGCGGACGCACCGAACAGGCGCCACAGACCAAGCTGGTGGTGGCGGATCTGGAAATCGACCTGCTGTCACGCACCGTTCGCCGTGCGGGGCAGAAGATCGACCTGCAACCACGTGAATTCCGGCTGCTGGAATACCTGACCCGCCATGCGGGACAGGTGGTGACGCGCACCATGCTGCTCGAAGGGGTGTGGGATTACCATTTCGACCCGCAGACCAACGTGATCGACGTCCATGTCTCGCGCCTGCGACAGAAGGTGGACAAGCCATTTGGCATGCCGCTGATCCATACCATCCGCAATGCGGGATACATGCTGCGTGCGGAATGACGTCCCCACCGGCAGAGGACGGCACCATACACGGCAGCACAACGCGCAATGGCCCAACGCGTGAAGGACCTGCCCCTGCATGAAGGCGCGCCGCGCAGGCCACGGCTGCGTGCGCTGCGTTCCGCCAGCCTGCGCTTTTCACTGGCGTACGGGGTGCTGTTTGCGCTGTCGTCCATCCTGTTCATGCTGTTCATCTGGTGGGGGACGATCGGCTTCCTTGAACGTCAGGTCGAAACGGCGATCAATGCCGATGCCCGCGCCCTTGTCGATCGCTGGGTCCTGGGCGGGGTGCCAACCCTTGCCCTGACGATCGAGGACCGGCTGGAACAGAACCTCGACGATGACGCGGTGTATATGGTGATCGACCCGGAGGGGAATTACCTTGCGGGCAACGTCTCCACCTGGCCGGCAAAGGTGCAGTACACCGATCGGTGGTATTCCCTGCCCGATACGCGCGCGGGCCTGCGGGGATTGGCCGAAATCCATGCCTATCGCCTGCCGGGCACGGAACTCACCCATACGGCGGGCCAACTGGACAGCGGCTATCGCCTGCTGGTGGGGCGCGACATGCGCGCACGCTCCATCCTGCGGCGGTTGCTGACCGATTCCCTGCTGTGGGCGTGGATCATGGTCACGCTGCTTGCCGTCAGCGGCGCGATGCTGGTGCATCGCATCTTCCGCCGCATGGTCAAGACCGTGGCACGCACGACATCGGCCATCGCCCATGGCGACCTGAACCGCCGCATGCCGCTGGTGGGCAATGGGGACGAGATGGACCAGGTGGCCGAGGCCATCAATGAGATGCTTGACCGGATCGTACGCCTGATGGATGGCGTGCGCGAAGTCTCCAACTCCATCGCCCATGACCTGCGCACCCCCATCACCCGCGCCCGCACACAGTTGGAGGACGCGGCCCTGCATGCGCAGGATGCCGACGAACTGCGGGCTGCGATCGAACGCGCGGTCGGCAACCTCGACAACATCACCGCCGTGTTCGAAGCCCTGTTGCGGATCGCACAGATTGAAACTGGCGCGCGTCGCTCCGCCTTTGCCACGTTCGACCTGCGCCCCGTCCTGTTCGATGTCGCAGAGCTGTACGAAGCGGTGGCGGAGGATCATGGAATCCGCCTCGCACTCGACATGGATGACGTGCTGCCCTTTTATGGCGACCGTTCCCTGATCCAGCAGGCTGTGGCGAACCTGCTGGACAACGCCATCAAGTTTTCGCCCGAACATTCGACCGTACACCTTGCCGCACGGCTTTCCCCCCTTGTCGCACGACGCACCGTCACCCCCGCCGGGGGGGCGATGCTGACGGTGGAAATACGTGACGAAGGCATCGGCATGACAGACGAAGACATGGCGCGCGCAACCGAACGTTTCTTTCGCGCGGAAAAGGCACGCAACACGCCGGGGTCGGGCCTCGGGCTCGCCATGGTACGTGCCATCGTACAGTTGCATGGCGGGGATATCCACCTTGCGACACATAATCCCGGCCTGTCGGTACGTCTGCACCTGCCGGTGGCGTCCTCCGCCCTGGCGGAATATGGATATGATCCGTTCGATGAGGACATGCCAGACATGACGCGAACTTCACAATTCTCCCATCAGCACGACACCAACAGTAGCGTATTATAGCATCATGAACATGCAACCGGTCACGGTCCCTGCCTTCCTTGTGATGAGCCTGTGCCTGTGTGGCCATTCGTGGCCCGTCGCGGCAGCGGATACCGTCACCGAGGCCACCGCCCCCCATGGCAACGTGGACCGGCCGGTTATCATCACCAGCGACACCCCTGCATTCTGCAACCGCCTGATCGGCATCATCGACGCCTATGGCCCCGGCCTGCCACATGACATCGACGACCTGCGCACGCAGGGTGCGGACCTGTGCCGGGAGGGCCGGGTACGTTCCGGCATCATCCGGCTGCGTCGCGCGCTGGTGGAACTGAAGGAGACCACGCATTCATGATCCCCGCCCCGATGCGCACACGCGCCCGTCCGGCCCGCCATATGCTGCGCGGCGCGCCGATTCTTCTCTCCCTCCTTGTCGGGACTGCCACAATGGCCGGTATCACATACGCCCATGCCGCCGATGGGGACGCCACGGCGGCTGACACCACCATGACCAAGCTGATGCTGTCGGCCACAGGCACCGTCCATGCGCCGCCCGATGAACTGACCGCCGTCTTTTTCGCCGAAGCCTCCGCCCCCACAGCCGCCGCGGCACAGGGACAGGTCAACACGCAGGTGGAAAAGGCAATGGCCAGCGCGCATGGCGTGACGGGCCTGACGGTCAGTGCGGAATCCTATACCGTGCGCCATCAGGAGGCCGATACCCGTAACAACCACCCGGCATTGTGGATTGCCCGGCAGAGCATCCGCATCACCGCAGCCGATGGCAAGATCCTGCTGCCGCTGCTGGGACGTATCCAGTCGGATAATCTGGCCCTGTCACGGCTGGATTGGTCCCTGTCCCGTCCGCATCGCACTGCCCTGCTGCAACAGGCGGAAGGGCTTGCGCTGCATGAACTGCAACAACGTGCGCAGGCGGCTGCGACGGCGCTGGGCTTGAAGGTCACACGTATCGAGTCGGTCAACCTGAATGACCAGGAAATGCCCCACCCGATGCCCATGATGGTAATGGCCGCACGCGCGGCCAGTGCCGACATGTCCGCCCCACAGGCCCCCGTCGCAGATCAGGATGTCACCGCACAGGCGGATGCGACCTTTATCCTGCATCCATGATGCGGTTATCCGCCAAACGGCCCTGCCAATAGAAATAATTGTCCCGGAGATGTCACCTATGGGGGATGTCACCTATGTTCAAGAAGGTGACATCCCCCGGAAGTCCTTTGAACCAAAGCCCTGACCAGGAAACATTCACGATTTCAGTGCATTATGTTTCCCAACCCGTCGGGGCGGCACACATATCAAAAAGCCCGGGCCACATCATGTGACCCGGGCTTTCGGATATATGGTCAGGCGGTTGCCACTGCGTATCAACGCGGGGCAAGCACCATGATCATCTGGCGATTTTCGAGCTTGGGCATATGCTCGACCTTCGCGATTTCATCCATTTCGCTGCGCACGCGCTCCAGCACCTTGATGCCCAGATCCTGATGCGCCATTTCGCGGCCACGAAAACGCAACGTGACCTTGACCTTGTCGCCTTCGCCGATAAAGGATTTCATCGCCCGCATCTTCACCTGGTAGTCATTTTCGTCGATATTCGGACGAACCTTGACTTCCTTGATTTCGATGACTTTCTGCTTCTTGCGGGCTTCGTTGCGCTTCTTCTGCTGCTCGTACTTGAACTTCCCGTAATCGAGAATTTTCGCGACGGGCGGCTCGGCGTTCGGGCTGATTTCCAGCAGGTCGAGACCAGACGCATAGGCGCGCGCAAGGGCATCACGCATCGGCATGATTCCCAGCATTTCGCCATCAGCATCGATCAGGCGGACCTGCGGAACGCGTATCTCCTCATTGACACGGGGCCCCTCTCGGTTCGGCGGAGTGGGCATCGGGGGTCTGGCTATGGTCATCTCCTGTGACTGTGCATTCAGATATCGTCGCGGCGGCCACCGGCCCCACGCCGAAACGCGCCCGACCCCGGACGACATGACGACGCGAAATCACGCGGACGCTGCTGATGTGGCAATATGTGGCGCAAACACAAGGGCCAGATCAAGTCCCGTGTGCAATAACCCTGACGGGGCCAGCCATGCATGCACCGCAAGCAGCCCCCAGCCAGACGCAACCGATGGGCGATTTCAGGTCATCGCCGCATGAAACAGAATGAAAAATTTCGGATGAAGCCCTGTCCGGAAAGCTTCAAATACTGCTGCCTTTTTTAAAAAAAGGCAGCAGCCGGAAATTTTTATCTGTTTTTTATCAGCACCTTGTTCAATCAGGACCGCCGCAGGTCCGGCGGGGTTGCTTCATGCGCCAGGGCCGTGACCGCCTCGTCCAACGGCACGATTTCCTGCGCCTTGCCCCCCAGGCGACGCAGGGCGACAGTCCGTTCCTCCGCCTCCTTGCGTCCCACCACAAGGATGACGGGCACACGCGCCAGACTATGTTCACGAATCTTGGCGTTGATCTTTTCATTACGCACGTCGGCTTCCACCACGACCCCCGCCGCCTGCAGCTTCTCCACCACTTCGCGGGCATAGGGTTCGGCATCCGTCACGATGGATGCAACGACGACCTGCACCGGTGCCAGCCACATCGGAAAACGTCCCGCATGCTGCTCGATCAGGATGCCAAGGAAACGTTCGAACGACCCAAGGATCGCACGATGCAACATGACGGGACGATGGCGGGCGCTGTCCTCCCCGACATAGGTGGCATCAAGGCGTTCGGGCATCACGTAATCAACCTGCAACGTGCCGCATTGCCAGTCGCGGCCGATGGCGTCACGCAGCACGAATTCCAGCTTCGGGCCATAAAATGCCCCCTCGCCGGGATTATGCTCGTATTCGACACCCGCCATGTGACACGCCTCTTTCAGCGCGTTTTCCGAACGGTCCCATGTATCGTCGCTGCCTGCGCGCTGCTCCGGGCGGTCGGCGAATTTCACGCGGAAATGCTCGAACCCAAGGTCCTGGTACACGGCCGAGAGCATACGCACGAAACGCGCCGTCTCATCCGCGATCTGTTCTTCGGTGCAGAAGATATGCGCATCATCCTGCGTGAAGCCACGCACGCGCATGATACCGTGCAGCGCGCCGGAGGGCTCATACCGATGGCAGGCGCCGAATTCCGCCATACGCAGCGGCAGTTCGCGATAGGAACGCAGCCCGTGGCGAAAAATCTGCACATGACATGGGCAGTTCATCGGCTTGAGCGCGAGGGTCTTGTCCTCGTCCTCCACCGTGGCGATGAACATGTGCTGGCGGTATTTGTCCCAGTGACCCGATGCTTCCCACAGGCCACGATCGACCAGTTGCGGGGTGCGCACCTCCTGATACCCGTTCCGGGTCTGCGCGCGGCGCATGTAATCCTGCAGGACAGAATACAGGCGCCACCCCTTGGGATGCCAGAAGATCTGGCCCACGGCTTCTTCCTGGATATGGAACAGGCCCATTTCACGCCCGATACGGCGGTGGTCGCGCCGTTCCGCTTCCTCAAGCTGGTGGATATGTGCGTCAAGTTCCTTCTGGTCGCGCCACGCGGTCCCGTAAATGCGCGTCAGCATGGGATTGCGATGATCGCCCCGCCAGTATGCCCCGGCCACCTTCATCAGGCGGAACGCCTTGCCGATGTCGCCCGTGCCGCGCAGATGCGGACCACGACACAGATCCAGCCATTCCCCCTGCCGGTAGATGGAGATTTCCTCATCCTCGGGCAGATCACGGATCAGTTCGGCCTTGAACCGCTCGCCCCGCTCCTCAAAGAAACGGATCGCCTCTTCACGCGGCCAGGTTTCACGTGTGAAGGGGGCATTGGCGTCTATGATCTCGCGCATGCGGGCTTCGATGCGGGGGAAGTCCTCGGGCGTGAAGGGCTCGTTACGATAAAAATCGTAATAGAAGCCATTTTCGATCGACGGGCCGATCGTCACCTGCGTTCCCGGCCACAGCGACTGCACCGCCTCGGCCAGCACATGGGCGGCATCATGGCGGATCATCTCCAGCGACTCGGCGTCCTTGCGGGTGACGAAACGCACATGGGCGTCGTGGTCGATTTCGCGGCCGATATCCATCAGGTGGCCGTCCACCTCCATGGCAAGCGCCGCACGGGCAAGGCCCGCGCCAATGGACTGCGCCACCGTAGTGCCCGTCACCGCCCCGTCAAAGCGGCGTACGGATCCGTCAGGCAGGGTGATGGCAGGCATGTTCTGGTGCTCCGATAAAAATGTGTCACGCTGTAATGGCGTCAGCGGAGCGCGGCTGCAACCCTGTCAATGTGTAATGTGGCCAAATCCTGCGCCCACAGTGCCCGTACCTGCCCCGGCGTACGCCCCAATGGCGCGCTGAGTGCCGGATCACCCGCGCGCGAAAACAGCACGACACTTGGTGTTCCCATCACCGCGGCAAGGTGCATCGGCCCGGTATCGTTCCCCACCGCGGCCACGGCGCGCGCCGCCACCCCGCCAAGGTCCAGCAGCGACGTCCGCCCCGTCATGTCCACCGTCGCATCGCACGCGGCGACAATGGTGGCGGCAAGCGGCGCATCGGCGCGCGAACCGATGACAACCGGGCGCAGCCCCCCCCGCCCACAGCCGTATGGCAAGCCCTGCGAACCGTTCCACGGGCCAGCGTTTGACCGGATGCGCCGCCGACGTACCCGGCACCAGCAGCACATATGGCCCCGGCAGGCGTGGCCCGTATCCCGACAACCACGAAATATCGGCGTCTGGCACCTCCGCAATGCCCGCGCGGCGCAGCTGGTCGCGCTGGCGGGCGCGGTTGTGCATGGCCTTGCGCTGCGGGTTGTCATGGGGTGCCTGTGCCCCGGGCGCGATGCCCGACCATGCGCGATGTCCCGACAGGTGGAAATAACGCGTGGTACGACCTGACGTCTGCAGGTCATAAATGAAATCATATTGCCGCAGCAGCGCACGCATCGCCATGACCGCCCGCAGGTTGCGCCACGGCGCGCGGGCATCGACGCGGACATCGTCGAACCATGGCGACGCCCGCGCCAGTTCAACAAAGGGCGCGGTCGTCAGCAATGTCACGCTGTCATGGCGATGATGGTCGCGAATGGCGGCGAAAGGAGCAAAGGACTGGGCAAAATCACCCAGCGCACCCAGCCGGATGACAAGGATGCGCCGCATGTGACCTCCAGGGGCTGTGTCAAACATGATCTTGATAACATAGTGAAAAATGGCAGGCGGTCAGGGTGCGGCACCTTTCAGACAGATCAGGGGAGAGATTTTAAATACCCACTGATCAACATAAGAATTCACACCAATACCAAATTGGATACTCCCAGATTATCAGGCCAGCACCTTTCGCAAAGCGTCCTTTTGCCTTCCTGCGCGGTTACCGCCCCCTCAGGGAGCTGCGGGATCGGCCTCCAGCAACGAAAGGTCCTGCCGCGCAAGGTCCGCTTCATGCGAATCGGGGGCAAGCGCGATCACCTGTTGCCAGTCGGCGCGGGCGTCCTCCATCCGGCCCTGACGTTCGTGCAGAATGCCGCATTCCAGTTCGGCGGCCACATTATGCGGCGACAGTTGAAGGGCGGCGGCAATATCTGTGACGGCAAGGTCGATATGACCCAGCGCACGATTGGCGGCGGCCCGCGTCACCAGCGCATCCACCCGCAAGGCCGTGTCCCCCGGCAGAGGTGTCAGGTCGGCAACCGCCTGCTGCGCCATGCCCATATCCACGCAAAGACGGGCATGGATCACCCGCAGCGTCATGTCATGCGGGTCCAGCCACAGCCCGTATGTCGCACTGTCAAGCGCCTGGCGTGGGCTGTCATTGGCCTGCCATGCCCGCGCGGCCTCTTCCGCCACATGGGCGCGATGGCGCAGGGATTCGGGCGTATCGTGCGGCCCGGCCTGTGTTCCATCCTGTATCCCGGCCTGTGTCCCGTTCTGTTGCGCCCCGCCCACCACCCCGGCGGGCTGTGGCGTGGTGTCGCCCCGTAATGCGGTAACGGCGCGCGACGGGACGGATGGGGACGGAACGGGGGGCGACGGCGGGTGCCGGGATGGGGCCACCCATCCCTGTGGCCAATGGGCGACACGCGACAGCCGATCCAGGGTGGCCGCAGCATCCCCCACGTCACCAAGCGCCATGTCTGCCAAGGCCCCGCAATATTCAGCCTCCGCCCCGCCCCCATGGTCCTGCCAGTCGTCGGCATAATCGCGGGTGCCATCAGGGTCATCGGCCAATTGCGCCTGGCAGGCGGCAAAGGAAAAATTCCGCGCCGCCCCGTTCCCCATCCCGGCAGTCGTACGGGCAGTCGTACGGACAGGCATGCCGGGGGTAACCGTATGAAGGGAAACCTGACCCGGACGCGGGGCATTGGGAGCAGAGGCTTCGGCCGCATCGGCCCCCACGACGGTCGCGCGCGCGCTTCCCCCCGCCGACTCCAGCGCCACAGCAACCATGCCCACCTGCATGGCACGCATGCACAACACCATCCACCGCCCCGTAACGGCACCGCACGGCGCCCGATGCAATGCGGAACTCCGGGGGCCGGCGTGCGGAAACATGCATGCAAAAGCTATCATAATGGTTCCTTCGTCGCCCCCTGCCCCGCCAAGGTCAAGTACCCTGACGCCATGATAGCTCCCCACGTTGCAACAGACGGTGCAGAACTGTCACTTACGTGATACACATTCCGAAATGGAATTCGTGACCACCCGCCCAGTCATTCTCCAGGTCCTGCCCGCGCTTGAATCAGGCGGCATAGAGCAGGGCACCATCGAAATGGCCGAGGCCATCACACAGGCGGGCGGCACCGCACTGGTGGCAAGCGCGGGCGGGCGCCTGATCCCCCGCCTGCGCTATGTCGGGGCGACCCCGGTCCATCTGGACCTGAGGCCGAAAAACCCGCTTTCTATCCTGCGCAACTCCCTACGCCTTGCGCAGATCATACGCGAATATTCCGTCAACCTCGTGCATGCGCGTTCACGCGCGCCCGCCTGGGCCGCCGCCTCCGCATGCCGTCGCACCGGCGTGCCGCTGGTGACGACGTGGCATGGCGTCTATGGCAACACCATCCCCGGCAAACGCCGCTATAACGCGGTCATGGCGTCGGGACGGCGGGTCATCGCCGTCAGCGACTACATCGCGCAGCGCCTGCGCACGGAATACCGGGTGGGTGACGACCGGCTGCGCCTGATCCCGCGCGGGGCGGATGTTGCGCGATTCGACCCGCATGGCGTGCGTGGCAACCGGGTGCAGAACCTGCTGGATCAGTGGGACCTGCCTGAACATGCCGCCATCATCGTATTGCCGGGCCGGATCACGGCGTGGAAGGGGCAGATGCTGCTGCTGGACGCGCTGGCGCGGATGGAACGCGCGGGCGGATGTGGACGGGAATGGATCTGTGTCTTTGTCGGTGATGCAAAGGAACGCGACAAACATACGCAGGCCCTGGTGGAAAAAACGCGCGAGGCCGGGTTGCGCGAACGGGTGCGCTTTACCGGGCACTGCGCGGACATGCCGGCGGTCATGATGCTGGCGGACCTTGTGGTCGTGCCGTCGCTGCGGCCCGAACCCTTCGGCCGTGTGGTGGTGGAGGCGCAGGCCATGGGCCGCCCGGTTGTTGTGGCCGCCCATGGCGCCGCGCTGGAAACGGTGGAAGACGGGGTTACGGGCTTCACCTTCCCCCCCGGCGACGCCGCCGCCCTGGCGGAGGCAGTGCGCGCCGCATTGTGCATGACGCCGGAACAGCACGCCATGATGGCGACACAGGCCCGCGCGAATGTCATGGCGCATTACACCAGCCAGGGCATGCAGTACGCGACCCTCGGGGTCTATGATGAACTGCTGAATACCCATCTGGCCGAGACATTCCTTTACAATACCGGGCACATGGCGCCCGATCATGAAATGGAACAGCAGGCGTCCTGACCTTCCCCGCGCCACGGGCATGACAGGATGCCGCGACAGCCTGACACGCCAGCCCCCATGCGGCATTGATCTGTCGCATCGTCGTTGGTGAAGATGACGCAGCCTCCCCCACACGACATATGGCGTATGCGCTGGGGGGATTTCCAATGCGCAAGGCAATTGAAATTCTTGTGCAAGAACTTCATGGATACACCATGCAAGCGGATCGGATAAAATCCGCACATCATGACAAACAGGAATTTCGGGGCCTCAAAATGAGCGATACACTTTCTGTCCAGACGGAGGCCCCGACACGGGACCAGGCCACAACCGCACCGGTCCCCCCCGCCACCCCACAGCCAGACCTGCGCACCGTCGATGCGGACCCCGATTTCTGGTACCCCGTCGCATGGTCATCACAGGTGCGCCGGGGCAAGACGTTCGGCGTGCGTTACGCGGGCGTGCCCATCGTGCTGGTCCGTCCCGAGGAAGGCAGCGTCTTTGCCCTGTATGACCGCTGCCCCCACCGGCAGGTGCCCCTGAGCAAGGGCACCGTCAACGGACAGACCGTGCGCTGCTGCTATCACGGATGGGCGTTCGGGCGCTCTGGCCGGTGCATCGACGTGCCTTATCTTGGCAAGGGCAAGCTGCCGAACGGGGTGCGCACCTATCCCTGCCGGGAGGCGGGTGGCCTTGTGTTCATCTTCCCCGGCGACCCGGCCAAGGCAGACACCGTCCCCTTTCCCAAGCTGGGCAGCGTGGACGATCCGGCCTTCAAGACCAAGCGGTTCAGCCCGCGCGTGAACTGCCATTACACGTTCATGCATGAAAACCTGATGGACATGAACCACCAGTTCCTGCACCGCCGCCAGATGGGCCAGATCAAGGCGCGTTTCCTGGGGCAGGACAAAGGCGAAAACTTTATCGAGGCACGCTACAGCTTCATGCGCAGCGCGGGTCAGCAGCCACTGGCCGAACGGCTGATCTTTGGCAAGCACAAGGACCTCAAGGGCGCGGAACAGCCGGTTGAGGAGGTCGTGACCATCCGCACGACATATCCGTACCAGACATTGCAGATCCACGATAAGGACGGCGACCTGATCATGGATCTGTGGACGGCCTATGTCCCGGTGGACAAGGACCAGCGCGTTACACAGAGTTTCGGGCTGCTGGCGGTGCTGCGCCCCCAGACGCCGCTGCTCATCGACCTGATCTGGCCCGCGCTGGGCTGGTTCACCAACCGCATCTTCCTTGAGGACAAGGACATCGTGGAGATGGAGCAGCAGGCATGGAACGAACAGGGCGGCGACCGTAACGTGGAAATCTTCCCCGTGGTCAAGGCGCTGCGTGAACTGCTGGCACGCAGCGGCGTTCCCGCGGGCAAGGGAATGCCCGACACCACGAATCCTGCCCCGACCAGCGCGGCCTGATCCCGGCGACGCCGCACGTTCCCGCCCCACCGCGCACCAGCCCGGCGCACGGTGGGGCCTGACATGAGTGATGCCAGCATGACCGACGCGCCCCCCCCGCCCGAAAGGGCCAGAGCCGAAAGCGCACGCGCCGAGGCCGCACGCCGCGCCCGCCAGCAGCGCGAGGCCCAGGCCCTGCGCGACAACCTGCGCCGTCGCAAGCAGCAGACCCGTGCGCGCACCACGCCCATCGCCGCATCCGCTGTCCTGCCGGACGGCGCCGCCGCACAGGACAGCGCACACACCCCGCGCGACGATACGCCGTCCACATAAAGCAGCTGCATCGACGCATAACACGATTGCACGACTCGACTGCCTTCGGTAGTGGTCGCTGCTCGCCTGCGGCGGGACACCCCGCCATGACGCACGAAGAAAGGGACCCCATGCCAATAATGCCTGATTCATGGATTCGCCGCATGGCCGTCGAATCCGGCATGATCGAACCTTTCGTCGAAAAACAGAACCGCGAGGGCGTGATTTCCTACGGCCTGTCCTCCTATGGCTATGACGCGCGGGTGGCCTCGGAATTCAAGATTTTCACCGACGTGGACAACGCGGTGGTCGATCCCAAGAATTTCGCGGAAAACAGCTTCGTCACCCGTCATGGCGAGTCGTGCACCATTCCGCCACACAGCTTCGTCCTGGCGCATACGGTGGAATATTTCCGCATACCGCGCGACACCCTTGTCGTGTGCCTTGGCAAATCCACCTATGCCCGGTGCGGCATCATCGTAAACGTGACCCCGCTGGAACCGGAATGGGAAGGGCAGGTCACGATCGAGATCAGCAACACGACCCCCCTGCCCGCGCGCATCTATGCCAATGAAGGCATCTGCCAGTTCCTGTTTTTTCAGGGAGCTTCGCCGTGCGAGGTCAGCTATGCCGACCGGGCGGGAAAATATATGGGACAGCGCGGCGTCGCCCCGCCACGGATGTAGGAGAGCAGGGCCATGGACCGTTTCATCATTCGCGGCGGGCATCGCCTGCATGGCGATATCGTCATCGGGGGCGCCAAGAATTCGGCACTCAAGCTTCTGGTCGCGGGGCTTCTTACGTCCGAAACACTGGTGCTTTCGAACGTCCCGCGCATCGCGGACATCCGCACCATGCGCACGCTGTTGCTCCAGCACGGGGTGAAGGTGGAAGACGTGGACGGCACGGGGGCTGTCCTGTCGATCGGCGGGCAGATCACCAACACCGAAGCCCCCTATAACATTGTTTCCAAGATGCGGGCCTCGATCCTCGTGCTCGGGCCACTGCTGGCGCGCTGCGGGGAGGCGCGGGTCTCCCTGCCGGGCGGTTGTGCGATCGGAACCCGGCCGGTGGACATGCACCTCAAGGGGCTTGAAGCACTTGGCGCGCGCATCACGCTTGAAAATGGCTATATCAACGCCCACGCCCCCGAAGGGCTGACCGGCGCGCGCATCATCCTGCCGTTCGCATCGGTGGGGGTGACGGAAAACCTGCTGATGGCGTCGTGCCTGGCAAAGGGGCGCACCGAAATCGTCAACGCCGCGCGCGAACCCGAAATCGGGGATCTTGCCGCCTGCCTCAACGCCATGGGCGCGCGCATTACCGGCGCGGGTAGCGGGACGCTGGTGATCGACGGTGTGGACGCCCTGCACGGGGCGGAATACCGCGTGATGCCTGATCGCATCGAATGCGGCACCTATGCCTGCGCCGCCGCGATCACGGGCGGGGACCTGCGCCTGATCGACGGGCGGGCCGAACATCTGGGCGCGGTCGTGCGTGCGCTGGAGGAAGCGGGCGCGGAAGTGTTTCAAGAAGACGGCGCCCTGCGGGTGCGGCGCACTGGCGCGCTGCGTGGGGTGGACATCATGACCGAACCCTATCCGGGTTTCCCCACTGATATGCAGGCACAGTTCATGGCGCTGCTGTCGGTGGCAGAAGGCGCGTCGATGGTGACGGAAACGATCTTTGAAAACCGTTTCATGCATGTCCCCGAACTCAACCGCATGGGTGCGCGCATCAACGTACACGGGTCATCCGCCATCATCCGTGGCGTGCATTCCCTGTCGGGCGCGCCGGTCATGGCGACTGACCTGCGGGCGTCGTTCTCGCTCATCCTCGCGGGGCTTGCCGCGCATGGGGAGACGATCCTGAGCCGTGTCTACCACCTTGACCGTGGTTACGAAGCGGTGGAACGCAAGCTTGCGCAGTGCGGGGCACAGATCGAACGTGTCGCGGGCTGAAAACAGGTGCGAAACCGCCCGGACGGGCCGCGCAAAAGGGCTGCCGTGTGAAAAGCGCCCTTTCTGCGGGGCGGCACAATGTGGTATGCGCGCAGGCGACATGTTGCGCCTGTCACGCCTGTTGTGATTGCGGTCCGGGCGCGTTTCCTCTTGTTCGGAGAATTCAGTGACCGTCCTGACACCGGCCTCCAGCCTTGTCCCGGAAACGGACAGCCCGATGATCATCGCCCTGCCCAAGGGCCGCATCCTGAAGGCCGCGACGCCGCTGCTGAAGGCGGCGGGCATTGTGCCCGGCCCCGATTTCACCGATGACCGCAGCCGCCTGCTGCGCTTTCCCACCAATGACCCGCACCTTGACGTGGTGCGCGTGCGCTCGTTCGATGTGGCGACGTTCGTGGCCTTTGGCGGCGCACAGGTGGGGCTGTGCGGGGCCGACGTGCTGATGGAATTCGATTATCCCGAAATTTATGCGCCGCTTGACCTTGGTATCGGGGGATGCCGCATCTCCATTGCACAGCCGCGTGGCTGTGACCTGTCGGACGATCCCGCACGCTGGTCGCAGGTGCGGGTCGCAACCAAATACCCCTCCATCACGCGGCGGCATTTCGCGGCGCAGGGGATCAACGCGGATATCGTACACCTGCATGGGGCAATGGAACTTGCCCCTGTGCTGGGTCTGTCGCACCTGATCGTGGATCTGGTGGATACCGGCTCCACCCTGAAGGCCAACGGGCTGGAGGAGGTACGCACCATCGCCAACATCACCAGCCGCCTGATCGTCAACCGCACGGCGTTCAAGACACAGCCCGAACGTATCGGGGGCATCATCAACCGTTTCCGCCAGGCCCTTGCGTCCGGCACGACACAGACCGAGGGATGATTTCGGCCATGAACCGCCTTGATACCAGCAGCCCTGATTTCGATGCTGCCTTTGCCCGGCTGCTGGCGGATCGGGACAGCGACACGGCGCGGGTCGATGCCCCCGTGACGGAAATCCTGGCCGCCATACGCCGGGATGGGGATGCGGCGCTGTGTGAATTCACCCGGCGGTTCGACCGGATGGCAATAACACCCGATCGCCTGCGGATCACGGATACGGAAATCGACGCCGCCTGCGCCGAGGTCTCGCTGTCTTTGCACGCGGCACTCGACGTCGCGGCGACACGCATCGAATCCTTCCATCGTGCGCAGCTCCCCGATGACCTGCGCTATGTCGATGCGCAGGGTGTGACGCTTGGCATGCGCTGGACGCCGCTGGACGCTGTGGGGCTGTATGTACCGGGCGGAACGGCGGCCTATCCCTCCTCCGTCCTGATGAATGCCGTGCCCGCGCGTGTCGCGGGGGTGCGCAGGCTGGCGATGTGCGTGCCGACGCCCGATGGCGTGCTCAATCCGCTGGTGCTGGCCGCCGCGCGCCGTGCCGGCGTGAGCGAGATCTATCGCGTTGGTGGCGCGCAGGCGGTCGGGGCCATGGCCTATGGCACCAAGACCATCGCGCCGGTCGATCGCGTGGTCGGGCCGGGCAATGCCTATGTTGCCGAAGCCAAGCGTCAGGTGTTCGGCCGCGTGGGAATCGACAGCATCGCGGGGCCGTCCGAAATCGTGATCGTCGCGGCCGATGCCAATGACCCGCGCGCCCTCGCGCTGGACCTGCTGGCGCAGGCGGAACATGACCCCATGGCGCAGGCCGTCTTGATCACGCCCGACGCGGCACTGGCGCAGGCGGTGCAGGACGCGGTGGAGGCGGAGCTGAAGACCCTGCCCCGCGCGCAGATCGCCCGCGCAAGCTGGGACGCGCATGGCGCCATCATCACAGTACGGACCCTTGATGAGGCAGTGGAACTCGTCAACCGCATCGCGCCCGAACATCTTGAACTGGTGATGGACAACCCACAGCCGGTGTTCGACAAGGTGCGGCACGCGGGCGCGATCTTCCTTGGCCGTTACTGCCCCGAGGCGATCGGTGATTATGTCGGTGGCCCGAACCATGTCCTGCCGACAAGTTCCACCGCACGTTTTGCATCGGGACTGTCGGTATTCGACTTCCTCAAACGCACGACGTTCATTGACGCAAATGCGGACTCCCTGCGCACGATCGGCCCGGCCGCCGTGGCGCTGGCGCGGGCCGAAGGGCTGGATGCGCATGCCATGAGCGTGTCCATCCGGCTGGAGGATCTGACGCGCGGGTCGGGTAAAGCTTGACCATGGGGGAACAATCCCCACATATCCACCCTTGTATTCCTGTCAGCACGATGCGGAAATAATTTCCTCGTCGTGTCTGGCCTTTTTTCACCCCACCAAACCAATACGATTGAAGGATACGATGTCCAAGGAAGACATGATCGAATTCAGCGGCACGGTCACCGAGCTGCTTCCCAATGCGATGTTCCGCGTCAAGCTGGATAACGAACACATGATTCTGGCGCACACCAGCGGCAAGATGCGCAAAAATCGCATCCGCGTGCTGGCCGGTGACCGGGTGAATGTGGAAATGACCCCCTATGACCTGAGCAAGGGTCGCATCACGTTCCGCTTTAAATAAGACGGATCGCCCGATCATGACCCGGACACCCGGTTCCTCCGTCACGGGAACGGGCACGCAGCTTGTTCTTGCCTCTGCCTCCCCCCGGCGTCTTGATCTTCTGCGACAGGTCGGCGTACAGCCTGATCAGGTCATTGCCGCCGATATTGATGAACGTCCTGCGCCGGGGGAACTTCCCCGTGCCTATGCGCTGCGCATGGCCGACACAAAGGCCCGCGCCGTCGCAGCCACCCTTGATTTCCCCGCCCTGGTGATCGGGGCCGATACGGTGGTCGCCGTCGGTCGGCGCATCATGCCAAAGGCAGAGGATGAGCAGACAGCACGCGCCTGCCTGTCCCTCCTGTCGGGCCGGCGGCATACGGTGCTGACTGCCGTGACACTGTGCCCAAGCGCCACATGGGCGAAAGGCCGCACCAGCACCCGTATTGTCAGCAGCACGGTTGCGTTTTCCCGCCTGATCCCTGCGCAGGTCGATGCCCTGATCGCGGCGGGCGACTGGCGCGACAAGGCCGGGGGTTATGCCCTGCAGGGGCATGCGGCGGCATTCGTGCGCTTTCTGTCCGGCAGTTATTCAGGGGTGGTTGGCCTGCCCCTGTTCGAGGTCGCGCAAATGCTGCGTGGGCAGGATGGGAACTGGATTGCGTGAACATGCTGATTCGCGTGGCAAGCGGCCCGGGGGAATTGCGGGTTGCGCTGACGGATGGCGACCGGCTGCTGGATTATGCATTATGGCGTCCTGACCTGCCTGACGGGGTGGGCGATCTGTATCGCGGTCGTGTCAGCGCCCATGTCCCGGCACTTGGTGGCACCTTCGTTGACCTGACAGATGGCCAAGCCGGTTTCCTGCCTGATTCCGAAGGCAGCGGCCCCATGACGCAGGGCACCGCCATACTGGTGCGCGTCAGCCGCAGCGCACAGGGGGGCAAGGGCGTGCGCCTGAGCCTGCGTGGCATTCCCGACACCCGTGCCGAAGGACCACCTGCCCTGCTATCACGCGGGGCCGGGCCGGTGGAACGCATGGCCGCATGCTGGCCCGACGCGATCGTCGTGATTGACGATCCCGCCGTGGGCGCGCGCCTGCCCCAGGCGCTGCATGCCCGGATTGAACGCCAGCCGATGGCGTTCGACGCAGAGACGGAAATGATGGCCGAATCCCTGTCTGATCCGTTCGTCGCGTTGCCTGGCGGTATGTCTGCCACCATCACGCCCACGCCCGCGCTGGTTGCCATCGACATGGATGGCGGACATACCAGCATGGATCGCAGGCCAAAGCAGACCGCGCAGTTTGCTGCGAATCGTGCGGCCTTGCCCGAACTGTTGCACCAGTTACGGCTGCGCAACCTGTCGGGGGCCATCGTCGTGGATGCGGCCGGCCTTGCGGTACGCAAACGCCGCGCGCTGGCCGAACCGATCGAACAGGCGCTGGCGGCGGACCCACTGCGTCCGCGCTTTTTGGGGATCAGTGCATTGGGGCTGGCGGAAATCGTGCGTCCGCGCATCCATCCCCCCCTGCATGAACTTCTGGACAGTGTAACGGGACGGCTATTGCGTTCGCTGCGGCAGAAGGTCCGGGATTACAGGGGAATGCAGGTGCCCCGGCCGGTCACATTACAGGCCGGATGTGATATCGTGCGCATGATGCGGACCTATCCGGCATGGGTGGAGGATTTCACACGCCTGACGGGATGTCCCCTGCGCGTTACCATCGCGCCCGACCTGCCGCCATCAGGATGGAGGTACGATAATGACTGATCCCGCCACGCCACCGCCCTGCCCCGTTTGTGGCAAGCCGATGGTTCAGGCCTATCGCCCGTTCTGTTCGCGTCGTTGCGCGGATATCGACCTTGGGCGCTGGTTCACAGGGCAATATCGCGTGCCCGCCGACAATGATTTCAACGATATGGACGAAAATCACACAAGACGGGTTGATCCCGATGAAGAGGTAGGGTAAAGCCTGCACATCGTCAGGGCGGTTCACCCCGCCCCGGCCTGCCGGACAACGGCTCCGGTGCCCAAGTAGCTCAGTTGGTAGAGCATGCGACTGAAAATCGCAGTGTCGGTGGTTCGATCCCGCCCTTGGGCACCATTTCATTTCCCAAAATATGAAACCTTCATTCCCTCGCCAAAAGCAGGGGGAGTTCACATCTCTCGCCATGACTGGCAGGGTATTGAGGATTTTTGTGAAGCTTTTCACACCCCATTCACAAGGCATCGTCTGGATGGGGCATCGCCGGGATGGAAAAAAACGATTCCTCCGACTTTCATCTTCGGATCTGGCACAGACAAAGACCGCACTTAATTTTGCCAATGGGGACTGTTCGAGAAGTTAGAGCCAGCACCCCACGTGAATCGTCGCAAACAATACGTACCTATGCCAGCCACCCAATTTTTTTGGTGAGGCCTGTTCCAGAAAATGTTGGAAAACATCGTATTTTCACGATGACGAAAGTCATGCGTTAAGAATTTTCCCATTCTGTATCAACGGGTTATTTTAAAATAGTCTCTAACAGACTGTCGGATTGGGATTTTTACGCAACAACATTGCTGAAATCCTGACAATTAAAGAATTTTCGACACATAAACAGAAATATCGTTTCATAAGTTATGAATAACGTCCACTTTAGCTCCCAATCCGACAGGCTGCTAAACTGAGGACTGATAGCCATATCCCGTCCCTTACGGCCCGACAGGGCCGGGGCAATATCATTGATACAGACCGCCGCCATATTTCGCCCCGCCACATTGGCAATGACGTGCGTTCATAGGACATATCATGTCTTTATTGGCTGAATGGTTGCCTCAAGAGGCAGGAGGAACAACCTCCTGCAATTCCCAAAGCATCTGGTAAAGCTATGAACGATATTCCCTGCCTGAAAACGACAGAATCTCATGTAATGATTTTATAAATACCTGAATAATACCTTATAATTTCAACATGTAATTGGTTTCACCTGTCCAGACAGTCTCCCTTGTCATTTTCATCCTAACGGAAATCGGCTCTATATTTCTGCACTGCCGCCTGAGCGCAGGCTTCGTCCTTTTCCCCACCGGGCGCACCAGATACCCCGATCCCGCCCAGAACGGTATTGTCCGACACCCGGCGCAGCGTTACCCCCCCCCGGCACGAACAGCACTTCGGGAATGGTATTAAGCGCCCCGTTCGCCGGTCCCGTCACCTTTGCCGCGATCAGTTCGCTGGTGGTGTTCATATTGAACGCCAGCCCATAGGAATAGGCGGTATAAGCCTTGCGATAAGACACCGACAGGGATTGCAGCGGCACGCTGTCGCCCTTGATAACGGCCTGCTGATGGCCGGTCGTATCGACGACGGTGGCCGTCACGGAATATCCCTGCATCGCACATGACCGTACAGCTTCGAGCGCAAGTTGCGCCGCCAGAAACCAGTCGAGCTTCTGCATGGTGACGATATGTTCCCCCACATGGCCATTGGGGACATGCATATCAGGGGATTGCGCGGCAGCGGCCTGCGCCACCGCGCACATCATGGTGCCGCCCAGCGCCATTCCCCTTACGACCCGCGTGCATGACTGCATCATTCGGCCATCCATCCCTTGCTGAATATGGGGAACCATCATTGCGGGGCATCCCTACATCCCACAACAACAAAGGCCACGGCGCACATAATAGTGTGTGCGCCACGCGCCCTTACACAAATTTCGAGATCATGAAAACTTCTGACGAAGCGTTTCCAAGCCACATCGCCAAGGCATTGCCTCTTTGAGACTATTTAAAATAGTCAGGCGCGATAACATACTGAAATAATAAAGGTTTTTGGTGAAGCTTTTTCCAAAAGGCTTCGATAGACGCCGCCTTTTTGAAAAAAGGCGGCACCCAAAAACTTTTCTTGTTTTTTTATCAATGATTTGTTTTCAAACAGTCTCTTAATTCACAAGGCAACACCCCGCCCCTTGTGAAGGAACAATCAGAGACTGCGTGAAAACAACCCATTAATAAGAAATGGGAAATTTTCAGACGTTATCTTATTCCCTGAACAGGCGATGTCTTTCAAACATTTTCTGAAAGACGCCTTGCCAAGAACTTGTCTCACACCAGCAGGTTACTGGCCGTCACTTTTTAAGCAGCCTCGCATCCGGAAGTATATTCCCCCCGACGCGCAAGGGCTGCTGCACAATCAGCTCGCGCGGGCGCGCACCCATTCCTCCACCCCCTCGGGGGGCATGGGACGGGCGAACAGATAACCCTGCATCACGTCGCAATTCAGGTTCTTGAGCATGGTGCATTGCTGCGTGGTTTCCACCCCCTCGGTGACGACCGTCATGCCCAGACGTGAACCGATGCCGATCACCGCTGTCGTCACCGCCTGTGCATTCGCATCATGATCAAGATTCATGATGAAACTACGGTCGATCTTGATCTCGCTCAACGGCAGGCGCGTCAGGCGTGACAGCGATGAATAGCCCGTGCCGAAATCATCCATCGACAAACCGATGCCAAGGTTGCGGATCGCCGCAAGCACACTCATCGTTTCTTCATTTTCTTCCATCATGACGCTTTCGGTGATCTCCACCGTCAGGCGCTCCGCCGGGAGGCCATGGTCGCGCAGAAGGTTGGCAAGGTATTCCGGCAACAGGCGATCACGGAAATGCCCGGCAGACAGGTTAACCGCCATGGTGGGCACATGGATGCCCGCGCGATCCCACGTCGTCATCTGACGCACGGCCTTTTCCAGCGACCACTTGCCGATCGCCTCGATCTGTCCCGTTTCCTCCGCCACCGCGATGAAGCGGGAGGGATAGATGTTGCCCAGCGTGGGATGGTTCCAGCGCGACAGGGCCTCGACCCCGTAAATCATGCCCGTGCTGGATTCCACCTGCGGCTGGTAATGCAGCGTCAGCAGGCCGTCAGCAATAGATTCACGCAATGCCAGCCCCAGCACAAGGCGATCCTGCGCAGCCTTGTTATCCTCGCTGGAGGCGACACGGAACGTACCCGGCCCCTGCTTTTTCGCATTACGCATCGCCTGTTCGGCATAACTCAGCAGGGATTCGCCATCCGGCCCATGCTGCGGATACTGGCTGATGCCGATGCCCACGGTGCCAACGATCTGGTTGCCTGCGATTTCGATGGGTTCACGCAGGCAATCCATGATCTTGCGCGCAAAGTCCGAAACCGTGCTTTCCGTGACGTTAGGCACGATGATGATGAATTCGTTCGCCCCGGAACGGCTGAGGATATAATTGCTGCGTGACAGGCGTTTGAGACGCTCCGCCACGGCCTTGAGGAACCCATCGCCATGGACATGGCCCAACGCGTCATTGATGTCGCGGAAACGGTCGATGTCGATCATGTAAACCGCAAAGCGCGACTCATTGGGCAGGGTAATCATCGTCTTGAGCATCCGGTGGACGACCGAACGGTTCAGGAAACCGGTCACCGGATCATAATTCGACAGTTGGGAGATATGCTGCCGGGCCTCATGCTGTTCAATCACCAGCCCGCAGAAGGGCACGCACCCTTCCACGATTTTCTGCGGCCAGTTGCTCAGCTTGTGCTGGTTGCGCGAATACAGCGCAAAGATACCAAGCGTACGCCCCTTGCGGTTCTTGATCGCCAGCGCCCAGCAGGAATGCAGCCCCAGCGACGCCCCCAGTGCAAGATAGCTGTCCCATACGATGGTCGTGGCCTCCGCCGGGTCGGAATCCAGCGCATGCAGGTCGGCCTGCGTCAGGGTCAGCCGCTCCAGCGCCAGCGCGAAACGGCGCGGCAGGCCCGGACCCGAAAGGATCTGGAGATGGTTATCCTCGTCCAGAAGCATAAGGACCGCGACGGTATTGGGGACGAAACCTTCGACCTCCTGACAGATCATGTCCGCCACGTCCTGGATCATGGTGTCACCAGACAGGGCGTGAAAAACGCTGTTTTGCAGGTCAAGCAGCCGCTTGCGGTGCCCCTCCTCCGTCACGCCCTTCATGAAGGCCATATAATAGCGCTTCTTTTCCGGGCCGATCAGCGCGGTCGAAATCGACATTTCGCCAGAGATGTAATCCCCGGCCTTGCTTTCGAACGTGACCTCACGCGATGTGCCAACGATCTTGTTGATGCCGGTCCGGCGGTTGGCGTCAATATAGCTGTCATGCTGCTGGCGATAGATACTGGGGACAAGGCAACTTACGTTCTTGCCCAGGATCTCTTCCTTGGAATACCCCCATAGATGCTCGGCCGCTGTATTGAAAAAGACAACCATGTTCCTGTCGTCGATGATAACGACACCATCCGATGCCTGCTCCAGCAGGTCGAGGCCAATATGGGAATCCATCGGCAGCAGGGAAGACACGGTCTTTGTATTGATCTCATTCATGGGGTCATGGGTCCACAGTCATCAACAGATCAGGAAATAACGGCATGACGGACAACGAAGCCTGACATGACGCCACCACACCCGCTCGGGGTGGCCCATGCAATGGGAACAGGTTCGCTTGATACCGAAACGTTATTTCAGGGCAATCCGGCAAATACCGCCCCCTCCGCGTCGGGATGACGATATCCAATAAGTTAGCTTAATTTATTCTGTATACTGCTCTCATATATTTATGTACATGAAATACACACGTAAATACAAGGGCATAGGATACCTGTTTCGTGTTTCACGTTTTATTAATGAAACCGCCTGAGTGTTGCAAGGGTAAAGATACATATCCAATGCAATTAAATTGTCACCATTGATACACAAATCAAGGGCGCCATATTCCAGATTTTAAAATTTTCCCTTATATATCAATAAGATAAAAATATATCAGATAACCAGTATCACTGACTGGTTCTTGTGTTCACTTTCTAAAAAGATAATTTTAGTTTTTGTTTAAATTACGACTTCCATGCCGCGTTTTGCACATATTTTGCACAACATGGGATTTCCTGCTTTGCGTCCTGTAATCACCATGAAAAATATAAGAATAATATCCTATACATGACTCAATATTTCCACTTTACTTGAAGGCGATATAGGAATAAAATCCTATGCATAGCAGGGATGCAAAACTACCCAGAACAGGATGCCCTATCGTAATCGGGCAAGTTATTACAAATCCGTAACCTAACCGGCCACTTAGCCGCGCGCAGGCAGCATGCGCTGCAACACCCCGTCGCGGCAGATGATGGCATGATACAGGGCGGCCATCGCATGGCATGCCGCAACCATAATAAGGCCCCAGGCCAGCCAGTAATGGCATTGCCCGAAAATGCGCTGCACCCCCACGCCCATATCGGCAAAGGGGGAATTGATCGGCACGCCAAACGCCATGACGGGCCGCCCACGCGACCATCGCAGCATGTAGCCCACTGCGATTTCCGCCCCCAGCATGACATACAGCAACCAGTGCACCAGACGCACAACCTGATCGGATAAATTCCGGACGGGAAAGCGTATGGCCCGCCCCCCCGTCACGGCCCAGACGATACGGGTCAGGAATGTAGCGGCCAGAAGCACCCCGACCGAAGTATGCGTCATGATCATGCCCACCCGCACCACGGTGCCACGTGGCAGGAAGCCCCACGTCTCCCCCAATGCGAACTGCACCAGCACCATCAACGCCGTCAGCCAGTGGAGCCAGCGTGTCTCCACACTATAACGGGTGGGCAACCGCCCTTCGGGCAATGGCACATGGGATACGGGCATGCGGACCTCAGTTCATGCCGGGCGTGGCGGAGCTGTCGACGCCACCGACATTCATGTTGCTGAAGGTTCCGCCATCGGGCGATCCCATTCCAGGCACACCTTCGCTCGATCCACCGGGGATGGTGCTCTGCGACTGGATGCCACCGCCATCACCGGACCGGTCCGCCGGGGAAATGCCATCCCCCATGCCCATACCTGCCTCGGGCGCGTTATATTGTGACGTCGTGTCACCGGGACCATAATTATCCAGGCGGCTGTCGCCATTATATCCGCCCCCATACTGATTGCCGCCATAGGTCGTGGCGCCGCCCCCGCTGGCCGGACGCGCCTGCGCCATATCTGCGGCACCTGTCATAGCCACCGCCACAAGCAGCCCCGTCGCCAGCAATCGCCAGTGTGGGGTCTTTCCATATCGGGCCATCTTCTTCATCCTCGCTCGTCGCTCCATCCCTGTCATCATGCCCATGCGTCCCATGATACGCATATGTGCCTGACCACGCGCCACACCTAACAGGACCAATCCATCTGATCCGAAGGATAGCGCCGTCAGGGGGTAATATCCAACAGTCCCCCCATGCTGGAATGGCACATACGCGCGTCCTGTCGCCGCCAGGCGGGGCGAAAGGAGCGCCCGCCCGATACCCCATGTCCCCTGCGGTAAGGACAGCATCCCTTGTAATCCCACGATTTGCATGATCCCACCGGCACGCAACGCCACCCCATATGCCCATGCATATCTGCCTGCGCCCCGCATCAGACGCGACCGAGCCATACCGTGGCCGGACGGCTGCCGCCGGGACCGGTTGCGTCACGGGGGCAGGAAGCGCACAGTCGCGCCGCCGTCTTCATGGCAGGATATCGCACGCAAGCGGAGACAACCAATGACCACCCTGTCCACCCTTCCCCTGACACAGATGAAGGTCATATCCGACCTGCTCGCCGCGCCGGTGGGAACGGTCCTCCTCACCTCTGAAATATCCCGTGACGAGCCCAAGATCGTCATCCGCAGCCGCCTTGTCTCCGCCGAGGGGACAAAGCCGGGGCTGATCCTGATGACACCCGAAATGAAGGGATATTTCGCACCGGACGAATTCTGCACCGAATTCGTGCGCAGCGCGCTTGACGTAACCGAGGTGATGCCTGCCATCCTGACAAAGATACTGCCCGGTTTCCGCTATAAGCTGGATGCGGTGGTGCGCGGTGACGTATGGCACCTGCGTGATGAAAAAGGGCAGGATTTCGCGGGCCTCGCCATCGGGTCGGACGAGGAAGAAAGCAAGGTGTTCGGTTATGCCCGGATTACCGATGGCCGCATCGGCGACATCGTACCCGCCACACGCCTTGCCTATCTTGGGCAGCTTGATTTCGCCGCGGCCCCTGCCAAGGTCACTGTGTAAGGGGCGGTCACACCATAAAATCCCGGACGCCATGTCCGCAATGACCGTTTGAACACCCCCCTTACCTCTCCCGACTGATGCGCCTATGAAAACGGCCCTGTTCCCAACCCATTCGGGGGCGGAAACAGGGCCGTATCAGCCATATTCAACGAAAAAGATCAGGCGATGGCCTGCTTCCCCTCCAGCTTGCGCGATTCCGGGGTGCGGGGCAGGAAGAAGCGCAGGAAACGTGCAAGGTTCGGTGCCAGTTTCGGCCGCAGCAGGCGCGGGTCATAACCTGAAAAGCGGCGTTCATTTTCATTAAGGCACAGGTCGACAAAATCACGCAGCGGCATGTCGATGCTTGCCACATCCTTGGTGCCGTTTACGGTGAAGTTGTTGTCCTGTTCATGGACATTCCCCTCGGCATCCATCGTCTTGGCCATGCCGAGACGTTCGTAAACCAGAAACACCCATACCGCGAGGACGCGGGCTTCGAACCACGGGCGCTTCCACATCGGCATCGTCGCGCGGTGCCATGCCAGCCAGTTGGCAAACAGCAGGATATGGCGACATTCCTCCTGCATCACCGGTTCGAACGTATCAATCAGTTCCAGCGGGAAGAAGCCGGAGCGCTTTGCAACCTCGAACAGGCCAAAGGCAAAGAAACTGTCCACACATTCGGAAAAGCCGGTGACAAGGTAGGCCCATTCCACATCACGCGGTTCGTGATAGGTCGGCTCCGACGCCAGGGGGATGCCATAGGCTTCCACCATCTTGGAGAGGACCTCCTTGTGGCGGTTTTCCTCCCACGCATTGCGCGACAGGGCATCCTTCATGTCTGGATCATCAATCAGGCGCGCATAGGCGGCCATGCGCAGCCTGGCCTTGCCCTCGGTCTGGACCGCGATGTCCCAGATCGGCAGCGACGTCACGCGACGCAACGTTTCCGCATCCAGCTTGGGCCATTCGATGACAGAGGGTTTGTAGGGATTGAAGGTCTCGCGGAACATCTCCGCCACGGCACGCTTATGTTCCGCCGAACCGGGTTTCAGCGGTCCGGCAACCGGGCTGGACCAGTGACGGGCGGTGTAATCCGCCTTCGCCACGGCATCAGGGGTGGCCGTGCCGGGGTCCTGCGCCTCTGGCAGGTTGGTATAGATATCTGAAAGTGCGTTCATGTGTCGGCTCGCTGCTCGAAACGGTATCGCGGGAATTCACCGATCGGCTGGCATCAGAAACAACAGCCCGCCGCCATCACGGCATATGGCGCACGGCCATGCGACCGGGCAAGGACCTGTCTTTCGTTGCGCAAGGACGCTGAATTCCGGGCGGACCCTGTTATGCGCCCCACAGGCGGGGGCGGCGGCAGTATGAGGGCTGCCACCACCGCCGCCCTTGTCATGGATCAATGAATGTCGGAGATCTTCTCGATCACGCGCGTCACGAGGCCATATTCGATCGCCTCTGGCGCGGACATCCAGTAATTACGGTCGGTGTCCTTGCAGACCTTCTCGTACGACTGCCCGGTTTCGCGTGCGAACAGGCGGTTAAGGCGTTCGCGCATCTTGATGATCTCGCGCGCTTCGATGTCGATGTCCGTGGCGGGGCCACGCACGCCGCCCATCGGCTGGTGCAGCAGGAAACGCGTGTTGGGCAGGCAGTAACGCCGTTCCCTGTTGCCCGCCGCGTAAATCAGCGCACCGGCCGATGCCACCCATCCGGTGCCGATCATGTTGATCGGGGCCACCGAATCGACAAAGCGGATCATGTCATGGATGGTATCGCCACTTTCGACATGGCCACCGGGCGAATTGACATACACGTCGATCGGCTTGTCCGACGCCCCCGCCAGCGCCAGAAGGCGACCGGTGACATCGCGTGCGATCTTGTCATTGATCGGCCCGAACACCAGCACCTTGCGCTGGTCGAACAGGCGGCTTTCAAGTTCGCTGATGGGCGAGGAGAGCGTGCGGTTACGATCGGGTTCCTCGGTCTCCGGGCCTTGGGGTTCGGGGATATCGGGATCGCGCGGATCCTCGTCATCCATGCGGACGCGATCTTTCGGCTGCATGCCGTTCATTGGGCTCTCCCTCTTTTCCGGGGCTGGCATAGTCATCCCCCTATCCTGCGCTGCCTTGGCCGTGGTGCCAAGCCCTGTCCTGCGATCTGGCCCCGCGATCAGGCGAAGCGCCCCTCGCTATGACGGGCGGGACAGGGTAGTAGGAAACACGTGTGACATCTGTTTGACGGAGTGGATATGGGCAATCCTGCGCCCGCGCCAAGTTCCGATGCGGTCTTTTTCGTGCGTCGTGGCATCCGGCGCGGTGAACCCGGCACGGGTGCGCGCCTGGCATGCGCCATCGCGACACTGGCCCTGCTTGGTGGATGCGCGACGGGCCATCGCGATACGGTCGATACGCTGACGGACTGGTACCACAGCCACCAGGGCGGCGTTATCGGACAGCAGCGCCCGCCCCCGCCCGGCGCGCATGATCCCTATCCGCATGTCGGCCTCGGCCCGCGTGAAGCCCCAGTCCTGCCATCACAGGACCTGCGTGACGACATCACCACGAACCTGAGCGAACAGCGCGCCCTGATCCACCGCGAGGATGCGACGATGGGGCCGATTCCCTCTGTCGCGGATGTGCCGCCACCGCCCACCACCACTGCGGCGGGAACGCAGTCGGCCTCCTTTGCCGCGGCGTCTTCCGCCCCGTCCCCCACCACGGCCCGCCCGGCGCATCAGGCCGGGGGCGACGACACGATTGCAATGCCCGAGGTCAGCACCGCCCTGCCGGGGGAGGCGCAGATCCTGCCCACCACCCTGCCCGCCCTGGCGAAGGCCCCACCCGAACCCGTAACCATTGCCGGAATGGGGACGATCGGCACGAACGAGGGCGTCAGCCGCCGCCTGCCCGATTATCAGCTTGATGACGATCTGGGACGCCCCGTGCGTTTTGACCCGGGGTCAGACCAGATGCAGCATGGGCAGGATCGCACGCTGTCGGACCTTGCCAAGGCGCGCGGTGACGGGACCATCGTCATCAATGGCTATGGCGACGCCACCACCGCCAGCGCGCAGGGACAGGCGCAGGCCATGTCGCTTGCGATCCTGCGCAGCCGCACATTGGCGCGGGCGCTGGCGGCCCATGGCGTGCCGGAATCGGCCATCCGCCTGCATGCCAGTGCCTTCGGGACTGGTGCAAGAGTTGGCATCGTGCGCTAATGTATTGGCTGGTCCGCCATCCTGGCGGCCATGGCTTCAGATTCCCAACCCGGCGCGATCCCTGATCCCGCCTGCGTGCAGAGCAGTCCCATGACCGAAGAATTCCATCGCATCCGCCGCCTGCCTCCCTATGTTTTCGCCGAAGTGAACAAGGCCAAGGCCAGCGCGCGAGCCCGCGGGGAAGACATTATCGATCTGGGGATGGGCAATCCCGATACCCCCACACCGTCGCATATCGTTCAAAAACTGGTGGAAACCGTGGCGGACCCGCGTGCGCACCGCTATTCCGTCAGCCGTGGCATCCCCGGCCTGCGCCGTGCGCTGGCGGGGTATTACGAACGCCGTTTCAATGTCGGCCTTGACCCCGAAACCGAAGTAATCGCAACACTGGGGTCCAAGGAAGGGCTGGCGAACCTCGCATCCGCCATCACCAGCCCGGGCGATACGATCCTGGTGCCCAACCCGTCCTATCCGATCCACCAGTTCGGATTCATCATCGCGGGTGCCTCCGTCCGGTCCATTCCCGCCACCCCGGACGAAGAGATGCTGCGCGCGCTTGACCGCGCGGTGCATCATTCGGTGCCCAAACCGACCGCACTGATCGTCAATTTTCCGTCAAATCCCACCGCATATGTCGCAGACCTCGATTTCTATCGTGAACTCGTCGCCTTTGCGCGCAAGCACGAGATCTGGATCATGTCCGACCTTGCATATGCGGAAATCTATTTCGGGGATCGCGTCCCCCCCTCCATCCTGGAGGTACCGGGGGCCAAGGACATCGCGGTGGAGTTCACCTCCCTGTCCAAGACCTATTCCATGGCGGGATGGCGCATGGGCTTTGCGGCGGGCAACCCGCGGCTGATTTCCGCGCTGACACGTATCAAGTCGTACCTCGATTACGGGGCGTTCACCCCGATCCAGGTGGCCGCTGTCGCCGCACTCAGCGGACCGCAGGACTGTGTCGCGGAAATCCGCAACATCTATCGCGAACGCCGCGATGTGCTGATCCGTGGGCTGCATGCGGCGGGATGGGATGTCCCCTCCCCCGAAGGGTCAATGTTCGCATGGGCGCCCATCCCTGAAAAATTCCGCGAACTCGGCAGTGTCGGCTTTTCCAAGCTGCTGCTTGGCGAAGCGGGCGTCGCGGTCGCGCCCGGCCTTGGCTTTGGCGAACATGGGGAGGGCTTTGTGCGCATCGGCCTGGTGGAAAATACCCAGCGCCTGCGGCAGGCGACACGTGCGATCCGCCATTTCATGACAGAACATAACGCCGCCCCCACACCGCAGCGTGACCCTGCGGTCACGGATTCCGTTTCCTGAACGCCCTCACCCCCCTTACGGAAAAAACATGACTGCTGTTTCTTCATCTGTTGAGCCCACTCCCCTGCGCATCGGTATCGCGGGGCTGGGCACGGTTGGCGCCGGTGTCGTCAAGATGCTGCGTGACAATGCCGCGCTGATTACCGCGCGTGCCGGGCGCCGCCTGATCGTCACGGCGGTCAGCGCACGTGATCGCACGCGTGATCGCGGCGTGGACCTGTCGGATGTCGCATGGTGCGAAAACGCCGCCGACCTTGCCGCCCATCCCGATGTTGATGTCGTGGTCGAACTGGTCGGTGGCGCGGAGGGTATCGCGCGCAAGATCGTCACTGGCGCGCTGGAAAATGGTCGGCCGGTCGTCACCGCGAACAAGGCGCTGATGGCAATCCATGGTGCCGAACTTGCGACACTGGCGCAAAAGGCGGACGTGCCGCTGATGTTCGAGGCGGCGGTCGCAGGCGGCATCCCCGCCATCAAGACCGTGCGCGAGGCGCTGGCCGGGGATCGCATCCTCAAGGTCGGGGGCATCCTTAACGGCACATGCAACTATATCCTGACCGCCATGCGCGAGACGGGACGCGACTTTGCCGACATCCTCGCCGATGCACAGAAGCTCGGCTATGCCGAGGCAGATCCCTCCACCGATGTCGATGGGGTGGACGCGGCGCACAAGCTTGCGATCCTTGCGGGGCTGTCGTTTGGCCGCCCGGTTGTCTTTGCCTCGGTCTATATCGAGGGTATCCGCCGCATTGGCGCGCTGGACCTGCATTTCGCGCGCGAACTGGGTTATCGCATCAAGCTGCTGGGCATTGCGCGGCAGCATGAAAACGGGATCGAGGCACGGGTCCATCCGTGCCTTGTGCCCAACACGACCCCCATCGCGCAGGTCGATGGCGTGTTCAACGCCGTGGTGGCCGAAGGCGCATTTGTCGGCCGCCTGATGCTGGAGGGACGTGGCGCGGGCGAAGGGCCGACGGCCACCGCCGTCACCGCCGACCTGATCGACATCGCCCGTGGCAACGCCATTCCTGTCTGGGGACGCAGCACCGATGGCCTGACGCAGGCTGTCGCCCTGCCGCGCGCACAGTTTTCGGGCCGGTATTACCTGCGCCTCAATGTTGTGGACCGTCCGGGCGTCCTGGCGGACATCACGGCTGTCCTGCGTGATGATGGCGTGTCGCTGCACACGATGCTGCAACATGCCCATGCGCGTGAAACGTTGCCCGATGACAGCCACAGCGTGCCCCTGGTGCTGATTACCCACCATACCAGCGAGGCCGCGATGCTGCATGCGCTGCGGCACATTGCGCAGCTCAAGTCGGTTCTTGACGAACCGGCCATGATCCGGATCGAGGGGGACTGACCCCTTTTGCACCGCCGCCCGTCCCGCCACCAAGGATTGTTCCATGACCGACGCCCCCGCCCCACGCAGCCCCACCGCAAGAGATAGCGCACCGGGGCGCACCATGACGGGAATGCGGGCATGAACATGGGGGGACTGGCGGACGGGCTGCTGGCGACGGCGGCGGACAGCACGGACGATGCCCTGGTCCTGGGGGTAAGTTCCAGCCTGACGGGACGCCGGTGGCTGTGGCGTGATCCCTCGGCCACGCATGACGTGGGGCGGACGGCGCGCATGGGCATGGCGATCATGCAACAGGCCGGGGTGCCCGAAATCGTCGGGCGCATGCTGGCGATGCGTGGCATCGCGCCTGAGGTGGTACAGGATTTCCTGACTCCTACATTACGTGCGCTGATGCCTGACCCCGCTGGCATGATCGACATGGACAAGGCCGCGCAACGTCTGGCGCAGGCCATCACGGCATCGGAAACCGTCGGGGTCTTTGGTGATTACGATGTGGACGGCGCCTGTTCGGCGGCACTGCTGACGCATTTCCTGCGCCAGATGGGCTGCCGTGTCATCACGCACGTCCCCGACCGCATGAACGAAGGATACGGCCCCAACACCCCCGCGATCGAAGCGATGATCGACGATGGCGCGGGCGTGATCGTGTGCGTGGACTGCGGCACGGCGGCGTCGGATATCCTGTCCCCCCTGTCGGCACGGGCGGATATCATCGTGCTGGACCACCACAAGGTGCAGGGGGACCTGCCGCGCATCACCGCGACCGTCAACCCGAACCGGCTGGACTGCCCTTCACGCCTGCATGGGGCGTGCGCGGCGGCCGTGGCGTTCATGGCGGTGGTGGCCACTGCTGGCGTGCTGCGGCGGGAGGGCTGGTTTGAAACGCGGCCCATGCCACAGCTGATGGATTACCTTGATCTGGTGGCATTGGCCAGCGTGTGTGACGTCATGCCGCTGACGGGGTTGAACCGGGCCTTTGTCACGCAGGGCATGAAAATCATGGCACGCCGGCAGCGGACCGGCCTGAACGCACTGCTTGACGTATCCGGCGTCACGGATGACCGGCTGTCATCCAGCACATGCGGCTTCGCCCTTGGCCCACGCATCAATGCGGGGGGACGGATCGCGGAATCCGGGCTGGGGCTGGAACTGCTGCTGTGCGAGGACGCGCTTGAGGCGCGGCACCTGGCGGAACGCCTTGATGCCGTCAACCGCCGCCGTCAGACGGTGGAGGGCGATATCCTCGACATCGCCATGGACATGGCCGCCCGCCAGCGCGAGGAAGGACACCCTGTCCTGCTGCTATGCGGTCGGGACTGGCACCCCGGCGTGGTCGGGATCGTGGCGGGGCGGGTCAAGGAAAAGTTCAACCGCCCCGTCCTGGTCGGTGCGATGCTGGAGGATGGGACGGTCAAGGGGTCGGCACGATCCGTGCCGGGGATCGACCTTGGCACAGCCATCATCGCGGCACGACAGGCAGGACACCTGACATCGGGGGGAGGACATGCGATGGCGGCAGGCTTTGGCCTGAATGCCGGGGACATCCCCGCGCTGCATACGTTCCTTGATGAACGCCTGTCACATGCCGCGGCACTGCCGGATGCGGTGGACCTGTGTATCGAAGGCGTCGTGGGCGTAGCCGCCGCAACGGTTGAGCTTGCAACCGATATCGGGCGGCTGGCCCCATTCGGGGCGGGTAACGACGAACCGCTGCTGGCGCTGCCGCGGGTGCGCATCCTGCGCGCCGACCGCATCGGGCGGGAGGGCAACACGCTGCGACTGCTGATCGAAGGGGAAGGCGGTGGCCCCCGTCTGAAGGCGTTGCTGTTCCGGGCGGGTGACAATCCCATGACGCCCGTGCTGGAGGATCGGAATGCGCCGCCCGTACATCTGGCTGGATGGTTACAGGCCCAGACATGGAACGGCCGTACAACCGCCAGTTTTTTCATCCGCGACGCAGCTTTTGCGAATTAATTTTCATATTCTGATTCCAGGGGGTTGACCGCACCCCCGTGTCAGGATATCTACCCGCTCACGCCTTTAGTCCCGTTCGTCTAGAGGCCTAGGACACCGCCCTTTCACGGCGGCAACACGGGTTCGAATCCCGTACGGGACGCCAATTATTCTAGTGGCTTAGAAGTTTGCTCACGGAATAATTAACTGCTTTTGGCCCTCTATCGGGTTCATCGCAAATAAAGACGATAAGCAGTATATTACCAGTTAGGCCATTATAAAGCTCATACTGGGCTTAGGCGAAGCTTATCATCAGAGGCCGAGTCATTTTCACCTAAATCGACCTAGTGACAGGCCATCTGCTTCCGGCGGCAGTCAGGTATCGCGGCAAGGGTCAATATCAGGTGCGCAAGCGCATCACCGGCAGAGAGAATCCAGCAGACCTTCTCTGCGACCAGCCTCGCCCGATACTGACTGGACACGAGATTTGTCCAACTGAAGCTTGCCCAGTTTCAAGACATGCATCCGCTGAAACGCCAGAGCGTCCATGACGGTGGCCGCATGCTCCGTGCGTGCGGGAAATGCAGACGCGGGACAATGATCGCAAAGTTCACATCCCCGCCCTTCTTATGACGGGATCATACGGCATACGCTGGTCGATCTGACCATGACGGCCACCCGGAGGCTTTGGGGACCGGCAGGCCGAGCAATATGGCGGCGCCACTGTGATCAAACCATTCAACCTGCTTGAACGGCCCCGGCTCTACCGGAGAGTAAAACTCCCGGAGAATGAGCCCTATGGTAAACAAGAAGACATCGCCTTAATTTGCCAGAGTTCCGTGAACGCGCTGTGCGCCTTCTGAAAGCGCATCAACCGGATTTCCAACATGCATGCCACTTTTGACGACAGGCCTTGCCCCTTCCCTTCCTGCCAAAGCCTTGTGGGGTAAATTGGTGTCCCAGACCCCAAACGATGAACCTGCCAGCGCCGCCCTGCTGGACAATATCCGGGCCGAACTCCCAAGCCCAAAAGAGGGGGCACACATCTCGTTCAAGATTAAGTCCCTTGCCAAGCAACGGAGATCAGAAAAGCATGGCTAATGAGCCGTCACTCATGGACGAAAAATGGGTCCGCATCATGGGCGAATACGGTTGTGAAGGCGTTTGGCATCGCGACGGATGCGCGACATGTGCGGACGAACTCCCCATCAGCGAGAGATTGCGCGCGCAGCTTCTCTCCTGGGCGAAACGCTATGATTGACGTGCCCCCTTTTTTGTATCCACTTAAAAGGAGAGTTCCCGTTTTTTATGGCTTGGGGTTGATGGAATGACAAGGGTCTCGGGGGCATGCCCCCGAGACCCTTGTCTGGCGATCTGATCCGGTGTCCTGCCATCCAGCTGGGAATGGGGACGCACCGTATTGTAGTCTTCCCGCCAGTCAGCCAGAACCTGTCGGGCATGGCTGAGAGACGTGAACAGCGTCTCGTTGAGGCATTCATCCCTCAACCGGCCGTTGAAACTTTCGACAAAGCCGTTCTGTTGCGGTTTCCCGGGGGCGATATAGTGCCATTCAACCTTCATCTCATCCGCCCATTTCAGGATGGCATGGGATGTGAACTCCGTACCGTTGTCGCTGACAATCATGAGGGGTTTGCCATATCGTTCCACCAGGGCCGTCAGTTCCCGCGCCACACGTCCACCTGATAATGACGTGTCGGCAACCAATGCCAGGTTCTTGCGACTGAAATCGTCGATAACAGCCAGAATGCGGAACCGGCGGCCACAGATCAGGGCATCCGAGACAAAATCCAGGCTCCAGCGCTGCCCGGGTTCCTGAGGGATGGTCATGGGAGAACGCGTCCCCAGTGCCCTCTTGCGGCCGCCCCGATGGCGGACTTTCAGCCCTTCCTCCTGGTAAAGACGGAACAGCTTCTTGTGATTGGGGCTGAACCCTTCGCGTGCCAGAAGATAACCCAGGCGGCGATAGCCAAAGCGGCGTCTCTGGCTCGCCAGATCCCGCAGGCGCTGGCGCAGGGTGGCATCATCTGCCCGGGTGGAAACATACCGCGCAACACGCCTGGCAAGACCAACAAGGGCACAGGCGCGACGCTCACTCACCTCCAGAGCCTTTTGAAGGTGTAGGACCGCCTGCCGCTTTGCGACAGGCGTCACCACTTTTTTCCAACAATTTCCTTCAACGCCGCATTATCCAGCATCGCATCCGCCAGGAGACGCTTCAGACGACCGTTTTCATCTTCCAAGGCCTTCAGTCGTTTGGCCTCAGATACCTCAAGGCCACCATAGCGGGTCTTCCATTTGTAAAACGTCGCATCACTGATCCCGTGTTTGCGGCAAAGATCAGAGACCTTGAGCCCAGCCTCCTGTTCCTTCAGCACCCCTATGATCTGCTCTTCCGTAAAACGACTGCGTTTCATTCGTCCGTATCCTTCTCGATCGGACTCTACTTTAAAATGGTTACATTTTCGGGGGGCACGTCAATTAGCCAGCCAGTAAGCTGGCACATAAGTATCGTTCACATATGAAAGTGGCCGACGCCCTGTATAGGTTGCGCTGAACGTAGCGCTGGCATTTTTATAAGTATATGTGACGTTTGTTTTATACATAAACTTCGGATAAGCAACCTGATGCTTACCTTTCAAGCTAACATACTGCCCTTCATATTCAATGCCACCTTCGTACTGTGCATCATTATAGCTAAAGCTGTTAAATATTTCCAACCCCTTGACCGGGCGAAATGTCACGGAGACATCAGCCCCATTCATGGTCTCCTTACCTGCATTGGTAAACGTACTATAGGGCTGGAAAATATTGCCAGCTTCCGTGCTGACCAGTCTGTTATAATAATCCACATGATAAAAATCGACTGTTGCAGACAGGTGCTTGGCATTATACCTGTAACCGACAACATAATCCCATGTACGTTCAGGCCGTAGTGAATTCTTGGTCTCGTTGAAAACCTGCTGGTTGGCATCCGTCCATGCCCCACCATTGGGCATATTCCATGGATAGTACGTATAAGCACGCATGTTTTCTGCTATATCGAAATATAATTCATGGTGCCTGAGAAAGTTATAATTCATTGAAAAATGTGGAAGGAATGCATCTGCCGCAGTCAGGTTCCCACGAGGCAAGGCACTGGCACCAGTATAGGCGGCATTATTATAACTTGCGCCACCATGCGTGGTCTGCAACATGGAACGGAAACCCGCGCTGACTGTCAGGTTATGCAGGATGTGATATGTATCTTGCAAGAAGAACTGAAATGTATTCGTATTATATTCATCGTCAAATTCTGTTGTGTATGGATTGACATATGGTCCCATGGAACTGATTGGCTGCCCCTGCCCTAACAGGGGTTCGCTATACAGACGGGCTGGAAAGCTGTTCCAGTTATTTTCATACCAGAACCCGGCCTGAATATGGTTCGATGCAATATCATATTCAAAAGACTGTATGCCACCGATCCGGCGCATGCCCATATGGCCTACATACTGGCTCATCGGGGAACCATTGGGGGAAGGGATGGCTTCCTCCATTTCATAATTGCCGCTGGAAACATGGGCGTACAGAATTGTTTTTTCCGTCAGACGTGGCGTCAGGTGAAATTCCGCAATAAGGGCAGAAAGGAAATTCCGCTGTTTCTGCCCTGCATCATTATAGGTTGCACTGGATTCATCCTGCACATTCCCCAATTTCTGAATATTGGAAGAATATATCCCCTGTGCTGCGGCATAGGCTTCAGCATAGTTCGGGTACAGGTAATTCAGGTTACCACCCAATGTCTTCAGCATATTCAGGCTTTCTGCCATGTAATTATACTGGTCGAGTTCGGACCAGTCGAAAATGGCAGTGACCTTACCGACATCATGAAATGGCTGAACAAGCTTGAAATTGACCTGCTGGGCAAGCTGATCGCCATAGCCTTTCCATAAATTATTGTCCGTTCGGGCATAAGACGCATAAAATCTGGTTCCCGAAGCATTCAGCTTGCCACTATCTACCCTGGCAAACGTGCGGAAGGTGTGATTGCTGCCGAATGTCTGCGATACGCGCCCACCAGCCACCTCGTCTGGATCGCTCGTGCGATAGGTCAGTGCACCACCAAGGTTCGTTGTAGAAGGCGTGCTGAGCGCGCCCCCACCTTGAGACAGTTGCATGCCGGCAATATTGTCCTGAATCTCAGCCTCATTAATATCAAGGCCATTATATTGCTGGAATCCCTGATCCCCCATGGGAATGCCATCAAGCGTGGCACCGATCTGGCTCTGGTTGAAGCCACGGATATAAAGCGTATTTGCGACCGTATCCAGGCCAAACGGGTCATCCGATGCAAAGCTTACGCCCGGGGTTGTGTTGGCCAGTACAGCAAGCGGGCTGGTGCCCGGAACATAAATGTCCATCGTCTTACGAGACACGGCCTGCTGCGAACCCCGCGATACGTTGTGCGCCGTGGAAACCTTAAGCACTTCAGGTTCCGACGATGGCAGGGCCACGTGACCCGTGGACTGGGTCTTGGATTGGGCCGTGGACTGGGCTGTCCCCGTCCCCGCATGTCCCGAAAGCTTGATATGGCGCGGTCTGGGCGCTGTCGTAGTCTCTGCTGTACTCTGGGCCGCGTGGCTGCTTTCTACTCCCAACCCGATAACAAGGGCGGGAAGAGAAAATGCGCATGATAATGCACAAGTCAGATGATATCTGTATTTAAGTATATACATAAACCTGCCCCCTTTTTCCATGCCATGCACATTCTCGGCTTCAAGATATATTTTTAAAATCCACCCTTGATCCATTTATGGAAGTGGGCATTCGAACACCCCATATAGTGCGCATCAATACAGAAAGGATCATGGAGTCACGTCATTCACAAAGGAAATACCGTCTGGAACGGCCGCGAATACTGTTATTTCCAATTTTTGTTTGGGGAGGAAAAGTGCAGATACTTCGACGATTGTACTGGCAGGACGATACGGCCCCACCCATTCGGACAGCAATGCTGCATGGGCAGAAAATTCAGCAATATCGGTGGTATAGATAGTCCAGCTTAGCAGATGCTCACGCGTCAATCCATCAGCCTTCAGACAGGCATCCAGCGTGGCCAGCACGAATTCAATCTGTCCTGCTGCATCATCTTCCCCGATGACCTCCAGGTTCTTCAAGCCGCCCTTGAGTGGAGCAACACCGGCATAATGAACCATATTACCGAACCTGACCGACTGGGAAAATCCCATCGCATCAAAGACATCCGCATCAAGATAACCAATATTGGGCGTTGTGCGGGTGATATTGCAGACGCTCATGATTTGCTACTTTTCACAAGATCGGCTGCCTGGGATGACGTCTGGCTTTTCTCCCCTATGGACGAAGTACTGTGGACTTCATGCGGCATGTTATCGCGCACAATCGTCATCGGATCTTCAAAATCACCAACATAACCCAGTGCGAAACAGCCAGTCTGGTAGCCCATCAGTTTCAGCAGGTCATCAGGCAGGGTTTTCGCAATTTCAAGCGGTGTTGTAAGATACTGGTTTTCTTCTTGCCTGACCCATCCGACAGCATAGGTAATGTTAATGGCTTGGCGGATTTTGTCCGATATATTGGCACCGGCACCATGCCAGACCTTGCCTGTATAAAAGAGGGCCGAACCACGTCGCATAACCGCAGGAATAGCTTCACTGTCATCATATTTGGTACGATCGTCCAGATGACTACCCGGCACCACACGGGTTGCCCCCATTTCTTCTGTATAATCAGTCATGGCCCACAGAATATTACACTGCACATCGTAATCAGCGGGAAAAGGAAAGAAATCCCATACGATCTGATCAAGATGAAGGGCCTGAGCCGGGGAACCCGGAAAGACGCTGATGATCTGCGTCAGATGCAATTGTACAGTTGTCGCCTTGTGCAGAAACTGTTCCGCCACTTTTACAGCAGTAGTATGCATGACAAGTTCACGCGCTGCGGGTGAACGTGCGATCAGGGCGCCCGTGCGTTTTGTAAGTTTACCAATAAAATTATCAGCCCCATACAGGGTATGGTCAATATAAGGCTGCATTTCCGCAGTGACCCTGTCCATCAATTGTGGCGATGCAAGATCATCTACAATCGCGTAGCCATATTTACGCAGCGTTGCGACCACTTCTTCTGGTGTGGCCGTAGGAGGAAGGTGAATGGCTTCCATGATCGTTTCCCATTTGGGTTGTGACTGGAAACCAGCGTGCGTGGGTCAGGGGGAGTTTTCAATCCATCTTTGGATCGATTCCGAAAGGAAATAACAGTGACAGCCCCCCCGAAATACCATCATTTTGCAAAGCCACAGGCGCATGAAACGCAATTCGCCTCGCATGTCGCAGATGGCACGCAGGCCCTACCCGCAAACAGGATGCCTTCTGTACAAGCAGGGGCATAGCATCACGCTGATCCGTCCTGTTTTACATAATGGCGATCAGGCATACTCTGCCCCTTCGGATGCCGACTGGGCCTGATGGGCGGAGACGGGCTATGGCACCTATAAAGAAGGCAGGTTCGCGACAGCCGTCGGACAAGGTGAAGGCGCAGCTTTCGCATGTGATCGACGCCGACGCCATCAATGGTCTGTTCAGGGGAACCTGATGAACAGGGACAAGGCAACCCCAGGGACCAGTGCGCCAATTCATCCCGTCGTCATGAAGAAGGGGTGAATGCCCCCATCGAATGGATATATGCTCAACGCCCCACTGCTTCGCATGGTCATTGCCGCCAGCGTCAGACGGGGTAAGCTATGGGAAGAAATCCAGAGATAGCCTGATGAGATCATGATATCCGAAATACCATCCCCGTCAGGTAGTCCCCCCCGATTCCAGAATTTCAATCGGGGTACGCGTATAAAAAAACGAGGAGACGGCCCCCACAAGTAACAGGCCGCTTGCCACACAAAAGGCGGCATAAAACGTGCCGGTTCTTTCCACAATATAGCCCGTGACAATGGGCGCGACCATCCCAACAGAGTTTGTAAAGGTCAGGGCGAGGCCAAAGGCGGACCCGATATACCGCGACGGAACCAGCAGATCGTTCAGTAACGCCTGGTTCGCCCCGGACCCGGCACGCACAAACCCCAGCGCCAGACCAACCCCAACCACCACGGCCATTGCACTATTGGCCTGCGGTATGATCATCACAAGGAATGCGGAAATCACAAAAAGAACCGAGGTCACGACCCGGTTTGAAGCCGTGGTCGAACCATAACCACGCGACAGATAGGTGATCGCCACGCTCAGGATGACGGAAATTGCCGCGGCGGCAAGGTAGGTTAACGAAGCATCGAAACCGGCAACCGCCATATTCAGCCCGAATTTATGGTTCATATAAATGGGAAGCCAGCTTACCATCAGGAAATTCATGTAATTACCCGAGGCACCAGAAATCACGATCCCTGCGAAAGACCGTTTGCGCAGGATCGCCAGCAATTGCAGGACTGATGGACGCGGCGGCGCGGCTTCATCCGCCGTGCCCACATGCACAGCCACACGATGGTCCCTGTATCGGACCCACCAGACCAATGCCCATACAAAACCCGGCAATGCCAGGATGACCGTCGCCAGCCGCCAACCGTAAACATAGGTCAGCGCACCGGCTACAGCCGTGCCGAGGGCAAGCCCGACCTGCATGCTTGCCATGAAGACAGTAAACAGCACCGGCCGTTCCCCCGATGACGACAGGCGGTTGATAACCGACGCCCCGATGGGAAAGGTCGGGGCCTCCCCCACACCCAGCAGAACCCGCGAAACCAGCAGGTTGCCATAACTGCCGCCCAACGCCCCCGCAACCATCGCCAGTGACCAGAAGGCCACGGAAAGGCTGCCCATGATGCGGTTTCCGTATTTTTCCGCAAGAACCGCGCTGGGAAAATTCAGAAGTATATAGATCCACAAAGAAGCCGACAGAAGCCACCCGACCGAGGATGGGGAAAGATGGAACTCCTGCGAGATCAGCGGCATGCTGGCTGAAAGCGATGAACGATCCGCGTAATTCAGCGCACACATGACCATGATCATGAATAGGAAAAAGTTTCTTTTCTGCTTCATCTACCCGCGTACCCGTCTGGGGGATGCCTGAAAACATTCCCCCGGACAAAAGAAAATAGATATTTCACGATATAAATTTATGAAAAAGACCTTGAATTCAAACGTCTTTTCCAAATGCGAATTGACAGGGTCAAACGCTTCGTGATGCTTCACGCCATGACGGATAATGCGCATCGGCATAGGCTTCGGTGATATAGCCATACCGGATATCGCGCCTCACGTATTCGGCAGGACGTTCGGCAGGGGCACCATACCCGCCCCCTCCGGCCATCTGGATGACAAGGCGATCCCCAGCGGGTACGACCGCACTGCCACGTGGCGGCAGTGACGCGCCAGAGGCCAGCGACACATGCCCCTTTCCCCCCGGCAGGCCACCATCGCGCCCCCGCGCGGGATAGATCGTGCGGTCATAATTGGGGGAAGTGGCAAACGCGACGTTCTCCCTGCTTTCGATTTCCACAACCTGCCCCAGGCCACCGCGAAAACGCCCTGCCCCACCACTGTTCACCGCCAGATCCTTTCGGGTCACGACAATCGGCGCCATGGTCTCCAATATCTCCACCGACACATTCCTGATGCCTGATGGAAACGCCGTGGCCGACATCCCGTCCTGATGGCCCTGTGCGCCCATTCCACCGGCATTAAGGCTGATGAGATTGAATGTCCTGCCCAATGCATGGGTTTCGCCTGGCACAGCAGGGACAAGGCCCGGCCCACCGGAAAGCACGATGTTCCACAGGCTGGATGAACTTTCCGCGGGAACGGCCATGCCCGCAATCGCAGAAAAGCAGCCCATGACCACATCAGGCAGCAACTGCCCCACGGCCCCACGGCCCGCAACCGGGGCAGGATGGCGGGCATTGAGAAGGCTGCCATCAGGGGCAGAAACCGTCACGACCGAAAGGCTGCCAGCATTGTTCGGCACATCAGGATTCACAAGCAGCTTCACGCCATAGGCGGTATAGGCCTCGGTATAGCTTAGCGGGACATTGATCCCGATACCCACGCAATCCGGGACATCCACATACGCGACATCAATGCCCTGTTCGCTGATGGTCACTTTCGCGCTGAGTGTAAAAGGTGCGCCAAACCCATCGACGGTCATGGAATTCAGGAATTCCCCATGTGGCAGGGCCTTTATCAACTCCAGGCTGGCATTGCGTGAGGTCTCGAGGATATAGTGCCCGGCCGCGTGAAACGTCTCGTGCCCGAACGTTTCGATCAATTCAACCAGAAGGCGCGCACCCAGGTCGTTGCTGGATATTTCGGCAAAGATATCGCCCAGGACCTGCCCGGACTCCCTGACGTTCTGGCGGATGATGGCGATCACATCGTCATTGAGGCGCCCGGCGCGACGGATCTTGAGGATGGGCAGGAACAGGCCTTCCTCATATACCTGTGCGGCCCGCCCGAAGACACCGCAGCCCCCGATATCCACGACATGCAGGGTGCAGGCGAAAAACGCGACAAGCTGACTGTCGGCAAAAACCGGCGTCACAAGGACAATGTCATTCAGATGACCCGTTCCCTTCCACGGATCATTAAAGATGAAGGCATCCCCCTCTTCGATCTGTGCGGGGGAAAAAGCGTCCAGGACATGCATAACGCTTTTGGCCATGGAGTTCACATGCCCCGGCGTCCCGGTGACGGCCTGGGACAACATGTTCCCCCGTGCATCATAGATCCCGGCGGATAGATCCCCCGCCTCCCGCGTGGGGGCGCCAAAGGCACACCGGACCAGGGCATGGGCCTGTTGCTCGGCAATGGAAATCAGTCGGTTCCAGATAATCTGGTAACGCACGATATCCTGGCCGCGCCGGGAAGCATCTTGAGACATGCCAGCTACCTTCATCAAATATTTCGAGTAAGAACAATATCGCCAGAGATGTCGCAGATCGCCGAGAAAGAAGACGGCACAACGGTTGTCGTATCCGGGTCGATAATCAGAAGCGGCCCGGGATAGGTCGTCCCCTCCACCATTGCCTGCCGGCCAAGCGCATGCCCGCGCTGCGGCCCATCAACGGTTTCAAGCGTCACCTCGACCGGATGTTGCGGCCCCACGGGAATGTCTTTTGCAAATTCGATCTGGAAATGCCGATCCCTCAGGCCACCATCGCGCTCTTCGACATGGACGCTGAATCCGGTGATCTGGATCGCCAGATGCGCGAAGGCGATATTGTAAATCTGCTGATATTTTCGTGTAAACAGATCAACAAGACACGCATGGAGTTCATCAGTGGGCACATCCTCGGGCAACGCAATGGTAATCTCATGCCCCTGCCCCAGATAACGCAGGTCCACAAAGCGCTGCACACGCATCGCGCCATCGCCCACCGCTTCCTTGATGACAAGGCGTCCCTCTGCCTCAAGGCGCGCAAGTATGCCGGCAATTGCGGTGGGATCGGCGGCGTCCAGGTCAATGATCCGGGCATGCGACACCTGATAGGCCGCAGGCATGCGCAGGAAACCAATGCATGAACCGATGCCCGCCCCACGCGGGATGATGACCCGCCCAATCCCCAGCTTGTCCGCCAGAGAAGCCGCATGCAGCGGCGCGCACCCACCAAAGGCGATCAGGATGCGCTGCGGCAGGAGGCTGCCCTGTTCCTGCGCATGGATGCGTGCGGCACTTGCCATATTTTCATTGACGATTTCATCGGCGCCAGAGGCCGCAACCTTTGGCGCAAGCGCCTGCGAGGATGAAAATGCCCGTGCAAACGCCTCCCGCGCGGCCTCCACATCAAGGGACAGTCCGTCATTGCCAAAATAACGTGGGTTCAGACGACCCAGCACCACATTCGCATCTGTAACCGTGGGAAGACGTCCGCCCTTGCCATAACAGGCCGGACCGGGCGTGGACCCCACGGATTGTGGCCCCACCGTAATCCGGCCGATCCGGTCAGAGGAGACCACCGACCCACCGCCAGCGCCGATTTCGACCATTTCAACCACGGGAATGCGAACTGGAAAGCCACTTCCCTTCATGAAACGATATTGCCGATCCACCTCGAACACGCGCCCATAACTCGGCGCGCCCCCATCAATCAGCGCCAGCTTCGCCGTGGTGCCGCCCATATCGAACGACAGCGCCTCTGCCTCGCCACGCCGTCGCGCGACATGGGCGGCAAGGATCGCCCCACCCACCGGGCCACTTTCGACCAGCCGGATGGGAAAACGCCGCGCCACGTCAACTGAGGTCAGGCCCCCGCCCGAATTGACAAGGAACAGGGGACAGTCAAACCCCCGGCGTGTGATCCCTTCGTAAAGCAATTCCAGATAACGGCTGACGAGCGGTTGGACATAAGCATTCGCACATGTGGTGATGAAGCGGTCATATTCGCGTATTTCGGGGCATACCTCAGAAGAGAGCGAGATATACAGATCCGGCAGGCTGGCATGCAGGATATCGCGGACCTTGCGTTCATGCGTGTCGTTGATGTGACTGTGCATCAGGCAGATTGCGACGCTCTGCGCGCCCATCTCCCGGATCGCCGGGATCAGGCGACGTACATCCTCTTCGGAGACTTCGGACCTGACGCTGCCATCCGCGTGGATGCGTTCACATATCGTAAAACGCGCGGGGCGGGGGATGAGGGGGGCGGCTTTCGCACTGTGGATGTCATACTGGGCATAGCGATGTTCATAGGCAATTTCGATCACGTCGCGGAATCCCTGCGTTGTGATCATTGCGGTTTTGGCGCCCTTGCGTTCGATCAGGGCATTCGTCGCCAATGTCGTACCATGCAGGATGGAGCGGACATCCGATGGCAAGAGTCCAGCATTGCGAAGGGAGATTTCAATCCCCCGCAACATCCCATTTTCCGGATGTGCAACATCCGTCAGAACCTTCGATGCGAAAACATGATTTCCGTTTTCTATTGCAATATCGGTAAATGTTCCGCCGATATCGACAGAAATTCGTGCCCCTGGCCCCGCCATGATAATGTCCTTTGGAAATAAATTCGTCAGAATGTGTACGAAGCCCGCACGTAATACATCCCGCCACTGAACCCGAATGGGGAGTAATAGGAGTATTTCGTAACATAGGACTGCGCCTTGGCGGCCCAGCCGGGAATCCTCGTCGGGTATTTGTTCCCCAGATTATACGCACCCACCGTCAGCATCAGTTTGGGGATCACACGGTAACTGACCTCCATATTGGTCAGAAAGGCCGGGCGTTGTTCAAACGGCGCGATGCTTACACCTGCGGCGGGACTGCCAAGGAACAGCGTAGAGCCATAACGTTCCTCCTGAAGGAAGACGCGCCATTTCCCATAATTCCAGGTTACATTGACATTTTCACGGTTTCGCGGCGCAGTCCGCAACAGCAGCGCCGTCGAATATCCGTTGACAAAGGACAGGCCATGCGCGGCCGCAGCGGCCGGGGTCTTGTTGATGCTGCGGACCTCGTTATCCGTAAAGTTAAGACCGATGCCAAAGTTGAAATGACCGACATGCCGGGTGAACAGGTCATAACTTGCGGTGAAATCACCGCCCCAGGTATTGGTGTTCAGGGCATTGGTATAAAACTGCAAGCTGTTGGAAGCACTATCGCCAAGCCCGTACATCCCCATCAGTGATGATATATACGACCCCGAAAGGGTCGTCGTATCCATCAGTCGGTTATTGATGGCGATATAGTACAGATTCCCCGAATAATGAAGGTTGGGGATCAGTTCCCCTTCCGCGCCGATCGTAAAGCTTCTTGAGGATTCGCCTTTGAGCCTGCCTGCGCCCAGCGCATTGGCGATCGCATGATTGGCCGGAAGCTGGTCGATCTGATAGGTGGGGAATGGGTCGATAAAGTAATAATGTTCCTGCCCCAGGGTCGGTGGCCGGTATCCCGCATTGATGTTGGCACGCAGGGCGATACGCTTGTTAAAGCCATAGCGGGTCCCGATGGAGCCGGTTTCGACTGTCGCAAGGCTGCTGTAACTGGTGGCGCGACCGCCAAGCGTCCATTCCCATTTGGAGGTTACAAAGAAATCGAGGTTCAGATATCCATCGAACGTATCACGTGAAGTATTGTTCGCCGCAAGTGGCGACGTGCCGGGATGATCGGCAGCCCCCGGCGTCAGCCCGTTTCCACCATTGGCCCATGACTGATACTCCCCCGCTGTCATCTGAAAGGTGTCATGACGATATTCGGCACCGAAATTCACGCGGATATCACGCGGAAGGAACGTTGTCCTGATCGGGCGCGACACCCGAAGACCCGCAGTCAACTGCGAGGAAATATTCGATCCGTCGTCAAAATTCCTCTTTGATGCCAGCCCCAGCGACGGATTGTCCGTATGCTGCATATTATATTGCTGGTAATCGCGCCCGTAATTGACATAGGTGTCCCACGCGAACTTTTTATATGTTCCCTTGATGCCGTTATCGACTTCAAAGTCATATTCATCCATATCGAGATAGGGTTGCATTCCCGTCGGGTAATAGGATGCAATCACATTGGATGTCTGGCTGACGGGTCGATATGCCTCCGCCACATTGACACGCCTATGGGAAAATGTGTCCGTGCTATAGAAATGTATCGCATCGGTCAGCGGAATTTCTATATTTGCGCTCAGGTTTTCCAATGTGCTTTTGGGCAGGCCCAGGCCACGTTGCACATCCTTGTTGAACCCGGCTTCACGCGGGTCCTGCGATCCATCGGCAAGGAGCGGAAATTCATTCCCCTGTAATTTTCCGCTGTTATTGGTTGGCAACTGGTGTTTGACCTGAAAGGCAAGATGCGCAGATCCACCCCGATGGCCGATTTTCCAGCCATAATCCCCATATCCGTCAATGGCCTGCCCATCGCCCTGGTAATAACCACTATTTTCAAAATTGATCGTACCGCCGGACACATCGCTCTTCAGGACGATATTGATCGCGCCCGCAATGGCGTCCGCGCCATACAGGGCGGTCGCACCTTCGGTAATGACCTCGATATGATCCACCGCGCCAATCGGGATCAGGGACAGGTCGGCCGGTTCACTTCCGACATTAGGCCCTGGATTGACGTTGAAATTCGCACCGATATGACGCCTGTGACCATTCACAAGAATAAGTGTCTCGTCAGGTGAAAGCCCCCGCAAGGCGATGGTCTGCGTGAAGGCCCCGCCCCCTTCTCCGTTATGGGGGGGCGAGGTGACGGAAGACACCATCTGGGTCAGCGCCTGCGTCAGGTCCGTCTTGCCCGTTTTCATCAGATCATCGGCCTTGATGATAATCACCGGGGTCGTACTGTGGGGATTTGTGCTGGGGGAAAGAACGGAATTCCCCGGGATTCTGCGTGAATTGACACTGATATCCTCGGCTTTCGCCGACACGATGCCTGATGGCGCCTTCCCCTCATGCAGTGCGATCCCGGATGAAGCCGCAGAATGCGCCGCCGAAAGGGGGGCCGGACGGGTGGCCACGCCTGCATTGCCCTGCCGCGCCTGCGCATAGGCGTGCGTGTCTTTGGTTTTTTTCGCCAGTACAGACGACGCAACCACCGTCTGCGCAGATGCGGATATCGGTCCCGAAAGTAGCGTCGCAGCCACCAGGGCGGATGCAAAATGCGATGATCCCCATTGTTTCAGCACCGGATTGCCAATACCCGACGCGCCATGGGCACGATCATGACATGAGCGCGCGATGGTCGCGTGTTGAATGAACGAAGCCAGTTCCATCCGTCCACCCTTTGGGGAAAGGCAGCTGCATTCAGAAGGTCGGCTCATGACGAGAACCCGGGCACAAAATGCATCTCTATATAACTTTCTAAACGAGTGGATTTATGGAAAACACACCTTTAACGAACAAATATCAGGATTCATTTATTTTACAACTATGTTGTATAAAATTATGTATTACTATTATTTATAGTTAAATGTAAGCACACGCGCCCTTCCCAATGATGTCCATAAAATGCCCACCCGGATGAAAACATCGATGTTTTTGAAAACCCCTTGCCAGAAAACACGCACGCGGTTTCAGGATGACTGTGCCTGGCGCAGGCATTCATGCTGCCTTGTCCGCCTTGATATCTTCTTGATATAATCAGGTGTTTTATTTTCACACCCTGTTCCGGGCGATGGGCGAGAAGACCATTTCACAGGAGAAACCGGATGGCGCACTGGATATTAGTGCGACCCCGTAACCAAATTCCGCAATGACATGACACCTGTCGAACGCCGCGCAGCGGTCAATGCGCCTGGTCTTATTGCCGTGCGGGCGCGGGCGACACAATTGCAACATGAACTCGAAGCCCTGGCGCAGGAGATCGCAGCCTTTCCCACCACACCCCTGATACAGGACGCGGCACAGGAAATCCGTAATGCCGCCTCCACCGTCGAAGAGGCACACCACACCCTGCTGGGCGGGATGAATGACCCATCCGTAAGAGGGTCCGCAGGGTAATACAGAAAATCCGGGCAATGACCCGGCACCATGTTGCAGACAAGGAAGGGTAATGGAAAATATCCTCCCTTCCTGACACCAACAGATTTTCGAAAAAGGCCACCTTTTCGAAAAAAGGCGACACCCAAAACTTTTACCGCCTCATCACTTAGATGACTGTTTGAAAAGCCAGGCTTAACAATATCCTGAAATTATAAAGGTTTTTGGTGAAGCTTTTTCCAAAAAGCTTCAGAAGACGCCACCTTTCAAAAAAAGGCGGCACCCAAAAACTTTTTGCCAACGCGTTGTTTTCAAACACTCTCTTCTTTCAAGCCTCCCTGTCACTCCACCCCTGCGCCATCTGGCTTCACACGATATGGCGCCGCGGCCCTGGGCAATCCGTCTTCGATCGGCAGTGCCGGATTACGCGACCATTCATTCCATGACCCCATATAGATCCGCAGCCGCGTGAACCCGGCCAAGGCCAGCGCGACATAGGTATTGGCCGCGCGGGCGCCCTTGAAACAGTAGATGATGATGTCATCACCGGGAAACAGGCCCCGCGATGCAGCCAATGCACGGATTTCCTGTGCAGGGCGAAAGGAGGCATGGTTATCGGTGACATGCATGAACTCATACCATTCGATCCATACCGCGCCGGGTATCCGCCCTTTGCGTGGCGCGAAATCAATACCATAGGGCGACGAGCTTTCGCCCAGCCATTCCACCCGGTCACGATTGTCCAACAGCCTGACCGTCGCCGAGCCTAGGGCGGCGCGCACATCCGCGTATGTGGCCATCAGCTCGGCATTGATCGAAAGCGGGAACTGCGTCTGCACAGGGGTCGTAACCTCGGTCGTGAACGCACCGCCTGCCCTGCGCCACGCGCTCAGCCCGCCATCAAGGATGCCGACATGGGGATAACCAAGGTAGCGCAGTATCCAGTATCCCCGACATGACGCGCCATAACGCGTATGCAGGGCATCTTCGTAAATGATGGCGGTCTTTTTCCCATCCAGGCCATAATCGGCAAACAGGTTGGCAAACGTATCCTGAAGCGTCCTGAGGCCCCCTTCGGTTGTTTCGGCAAGATAGGTAAAGATATCGGCCATGTTGACCGCGCCGGGAATATGCCCGGCCTCGTAATCCTTTGCGTCGCGCACATCAATCAGGATGGCGTCGCCACCGGCCATCAGTTTGCGAACATCATCAGGGGAATAAAGGACAGGTGCCGACATCATCGCTTTCCGCATGGTTGAATACTGAGACCCAGCACTATCAGCAACCAGCACACGGATGGAGGCGGCACGGCACGGTGCCGCCATGATGTGGGCGGGACACTCCATTACCATGCCCCCCTTCCATGATGGGGACAGGCAGTACAGCATTGCGTGAGTAGATGTATTTTGGCGGGCGTCCGCATGACAGCATCTGTATGCGTTGGCCTGCTATTACATTCGACCCTCCCGCCATGAAGGACGTACATGATGCGGACTGCCGGAAAATTCCTCCTCCTCGCCACGGCCCTTACCACCAGCATCGCCATGACCCTTATCCCCGGTCACGACGCAGCGGCGCGGGCACGTCCCGTCCTGCTGGAACATGCCTGCGTCATTGACGGCAGTGGTGCTGCCGCGCGGCCCGACACCTCCATCCTGATCGAGGACGGGCGCATCATATCCGTCGGCCCACAGATCAATGCGCCGCGTCATGCACGCCGCATCGACATGACGGGACGCACTGTCCTGCCTGCACTGATTTCGGACCACAGCCATGTGGGACAGGTATCGGGCACCACCAACGGCACACAGAATTATACACGTGCCAATATCCTCACGGCCCTGCGGCAATATGCACGTTATGGCGTGCTGACGGTCACGGCGCTGGGGCTGAACCGTTCGCCCCTGTTTGACGAACTGCGCCGTGAACAGCATGCCGGCCGCAATCCGGGGGCGGACCTGTTTGGTGTGGATCAGGGCATTGGCGCACCCGATGGCGTGCCACCACAAAAACGTTTCAACCTGGCCGCTGACGAGGTCTTTCGCCCCACCACCCCTGACGAAGCCCGCGCCGCAGTTAACAAGATGGCCGACGAAGGCACTGACCTGATCAAGCTGTGGGTGGATGATTTCCGCAATGGCGTGCCGGGGGCAAAACCCCTGCCAAAGATGTCGCCCGACATTTATCGCGCAGCCATCGCACAGGCACACCTGCGCAACAGGCGCGTGGCGGCCCATATCCATGACCTGTCCGATGCACGCGCGCTGGTGGATGCCGGGGTGGACATCCTTGCCCACGGTGTGCGCGACCAGCCGGTGGATACGGGCCTGATCGAAAGCATGGAACAACGCGGCACATGGTATATCGCCACCCTTGACCTTGACGAAGCCAACTATGTCTTTGCCGAACATCGCGAATGGCTGGATGACCCGTTCCTTGCCGCGGGCCTCGACCCTGCCCTGCGCGCGCAGTTCGCAGACCCCAGATGGCGGGCACAGGTGCTTGCCGCCCCCCTGACCGCCGCATCGCACACGGCGCTGGCGATGAACATGCGCAACCTGCTGACCCTGTACCGGGCGGGCATTCATGTTGGTTTCGGCACGGATTCAGGGGCAATGCCCACACGTATCCCCGGATTTGCCGAACATCGTGAACTGTACCTGTCGGTCGCTGCGGGACTGACGCCGTTACAGGCGATCTCGCTTGCGACAGGCAATGCCGCCGCCCTGCTGCACCTGTCTGACCGGGGCCTGATCGCACCGGGGCTGCGGGCTGATCTGCTGGTGGTGGATGGCCGTCCTGACCACGATATCGGCGATATCAACAAGATCGCACAGGTCTGGCAACGTGGGGTCAGGACCGACGGGCCACTGGTCCATGGCGAATAGGGCACATTTCCCCACATATGAACATCCCGGTGATGTCCGGCGGGCCACAACATCCGCCTGAACGCCAGAGACAGACAAGCAGGTGGACAGGCAGGCAGGCGGACAGGCAACCACATCAGGGCGTACGCATTGGTTGCATGCACTTTTGTCTGAAAGAAAATGGCCAAGGATATGGCAGACGGGACATGAAGAGGAGATATCTGCAATGGAACCATGGCACTCGTTCACCGAATTCGGGAAATCCGGCACGATTTACCAGTTCAAGCGCCCCCCCGAAGACCTGCCTGACCAACCGGCGATCTTTCTGCTGACCACCGTGATGGGATCTGTCGCCAAAGGCGGGTCATGGGAATTCCTCAGCCCCAGGATCGGGCGCGTCCACTCCCTGCGTCATGAATGGGACAGCGTCATCACCCCTGCACGCGCCGTGGCGGAGGAAAGCGACGACGTACTTGTCTGCTTCGTCTCCGACGGTTCGCTTGACGACGCGTTCGACGATCTGTGCAAAGGCGGCGCACAGGCGCTGCCAGCCTGAACTGCATGCGGGCGCCGCCTTGGGAAAGGGCGCCCGTCAAAGCCTGTGCGTATTATTTCATCTTGCTGAACGTACCGTTCTTGAGCGAGACCTCGATTTCCTCCAGCGAGCGTCCACGCGTTTCCGGCACATAACGCAGGACGAACAGGAACGCCGCAAGGTTCAGCACGGCAAACATCCAGAACGTGCCCGCCGCCCCCAATGCCTGCACCAGCGACAGCGTCGTCAGCGATACCACCAGGTCCGCCACCCAGTGCGTCGCGGCCACAAGGCTCATTCCCTTGCTGCGGCATGACAGGGGATAGACCTCCGCCCCCACCAGCCAGACCGCGACCGACAGGCTTCCGACGTTAAAGATGGCATAGGATACGACGGCCGCCGCCGTGATCCATGTATTGATCCCCTGTGTCGCACCGATGGCGAACATCGCCCCCAGCACCAGCAGCGACACCACAGCCCCAGGGATCAGGCGCAACAGCAGCGTACGCCGCCCCCACGCATCGACGGCCCAACTGCCGAATGTGGTGGAGGCCAGCATCGCCACCCCAATGGCGATGGAGGTCAGCAGCGCCGAACTCTTGCCAAATCCTACACCGGCAAAGATCGTCGGCGCATAATACAGCACAGCATTCACACCCGTGATCTGACAGAACAGGGCCACCCCGACCGAGGCCACCAGTGCGGGACGCACCCATGGCTGGAACAGGGCGGACCATGGCGCCTGCTCGTCATGCATGGCGATGATGGAGTCAAGTTCGCTTCGCGCCACCGCCGGGTCATGGCGCAGGCGTTGCAGCACTTCAAACGCGCCTTCAAGGTTGCCTTTCATCGCCAGCCAACGCGGGCTGCGCGGCAGCAGCGACATCCCCACAAACAGGATCACCGCTGGCACGACGCCCAACCCGAACATCAGCCGCCAAGAACGGTCCTGCAACAGATACCCCACGATGAAAGAGGCAAGGATACCCGCGACCACCGCCATCTGGAACAGGACCACCATCTGCCCGCGTTTTTCACGCGGCGCGATTTCGGCGATATAGACCGGCACGATCTGCGAACACATGCCCACCGCCAGCCCCAGGATGAACCGCGCGAACACCAGCAGGGACACACCGGGCGAAAACGACGCCACCAGCGTGCCGAATATGAACACAAGGGCGGCCAGCATGATCATGTAACGCCGCCCCAGCCGGTCCGACAGGGGGGCGGCGACCAGGCAACCACCCAGCGCGCCAGCCACGATGGCCGACGTCACGACCTGCTGTCCCAGCGTATCGAGCGTGAAATCACTGGTAATCTGCAACAGCGCGGCGGAAATGATGCCCGTGTCATAACCGAACAAAAGCCCCCCCGTCGCCGCCACGGCCGCGATCAGGCCAACAATCGGGGGGGTGGAGGCAGCCTTGGTGTCTTGCGCCATTATTCTTGTTTCTTTCAGTGCGTCATGTGCCTGACGGCATAGGGCCGGGACAGGGTGTTGCCCCTGACCCGGCGGTTCATGTGGCCCATGGCCCTCAATGCAGGGAAATCTTGACCAGCAGCCACGGACGCTGCTCCATATCATGCCCGTCGTGGAAAACCGGCAGGCGCACCCACTGCCCCACCGTCAGCCATAACGTATTACCCACCAGCGCCATGCTGTCGGGCGCAATCAGGCGCGGATCATGGGCAACCATCGACAGGTGGCCATCCGGGGCGCGCCGGATGACGGCATGATGTTCGATATCGGTCAGATACAGCGCATTGTCCGGCGCGGTCGCCATGCCATCGACCACGGCGGTCTCGCCCTCGTCACGAATGGCCTGCCCAAGCTGGGCTGGCGTGGTGGCCGGATCTGACACAAGCGCGGTGGGCGCGCTGTACAGGCGGCGGCCTGACAAGGGTTGCCAGTACAGGCGCGTGGAATCGGCACTCAGCGTCAGGCCGTCAATCCCGCCCTGCCCCATGACGGGATGGGTCGGGTTGTACTGCAACATCTGTCCGTCAAGTTCCATGGCAAAGCCCGGATCGGCCCGGACGGAGGGCGCATTTTCCAGCACGCGCCGCGCCTTGCCCGTGGCGATATCCACCACGATGATCGCAGGATGGTCCGCGATGGAGGTATCGCTGACATATGCCGTGCCCTTTGCACCATGCGTCATGTCCACACGCACGTCATTGACATGGCTGTCATCACGCGTGGCCCCCGTCCCGGCACCCAGCGCAATGGTGGAAACGACCTGCCCGCTTGCCACATCAATCCCCAGCAGCGCGGGCCGGGGCGGGGTCGTGTCGCCTGCGACCGTCCCTTCGTCCACCACCCACAGGCGACCCGTCGCATCCACCGTCATGCCCAGTGGCGAAATGAAGCGCGCCTGTGTCGCCGCATCGGGAAAGGGCTGCGGCTTGCCATTGCTGAGCACCGCGAGGCGCGGCCCCTTATGATCGGCGGCACTGCGCGGGAAGCTAAGAATGATGCGCCCATCAGGCAGGGCGGCAATGCCCGATGCCTGCATGTCGGCAAAACGCGCGGCGACGGTGATGTTGCCCGATGGGATCGACCCACGGTCCACACTGTCACCCGCCTGCGCCTGCAACGGAACGCACAGCCCCCCCGCAAGGGCCATGACCTGCAACAGGCGGAAAGGGCGTAAGGGAAACTGCGGAGAGTTCATACCCGGCATTCCATTCTTTCTCTGACTCGGACCAAGCTGCCACCGACATATTGCGACCAGGACAACATACTGAAAATATTAAAAACCCTTGGGGGAGTCCGCCCGGACCCTGCCGTTCATGCCCGCGAAATCCGCCAACCGACACAGGACATGGCGTGATGGCGCGGCTTATGTCGCAGCCCCATAACGCATGGCATCACGCACACCACCATAAAGCGCGCGGTACCGTGCAAGCGACACGTCATAGGCCCCCGACAGCGCGGCATCGGGATGCACCGTTTCCACCCGTTGGGGCGCAAGGCAGACATCGCGCACGCTTTCCCCCGTCACCGCCAGGCGCGCAAGGCGTGCCGCGCCGAACGCACCGCCCTGCTCCCCATGCGCCAGGCGATGCAGCGACACGCCAGTGACCGTGGCGATAATCGAAATCCACAGGCGGCTGCGTGACCCGCCGCCAATCACATCGGCCTGCGTCAGGGGGAAGTGCGCATCCGCCAGCACATCGACGACATCGCGAAACGAAAATGCCACCCCTTCAAGCACCGCCTGCGTCATGTCCGCGCGCGTCGTGCCCGACGACAGGCCCGCGAACACCCCCCGGATGGCCCCGTCATTATGCGGCGTGCGCTCGCCCGAAAGATACGGCAAGAAAATCACCGGGGATGGGCGTTCCACCCGTTCAGGAAGTTCAGCAAGCAGGTCGCCTTCAGCAATGCCGGTCGTGCGCGACCACCATGCCAGCGATGACGCCGCCGACAATGTCACCCCCATCTGGTGCCACATCCCGGGCACCGCATGGCAGAATGCGTGAATTCCCCCCTGCGGATGCGGGCGGAAACGCTGCGTCGTCACCCACAACACCCCCGACGTCCCCAGCGACACAAACGCCGAACCTGCGACCACCGCGCCCAGCCCCACGGCACCGGCGGCATTGTCACCCGCCCCACCGGCCAGGATGGGGGCATCCTTCATCCCCCATCGCCGCGCAAGGGCGGGATGCATCCGCCCGGCGGGTGCGCTCCCTTCCACCAGCGCGGGCATCGCATGGCGCGTCAGGCCTGTCGCGGCCAATGCCGCATCCGACCAGCATCGCTGCCCCACATCCAGCCACAACGTGCCGGACGCATCGGACATATCCTCGATCATCTCCCCGCACAGGCGATAACGCAGCCATGCCTTCGGCAGCAGGACATGACGCGTCGCGGCAAATATCTCGGGTTCATGCCGCGCCACCCATAACAGCTTTGGCGCGGTAAAGCCGGGCATGGCCACATTGCCGCACACCTGTCGGCTCTGGGGGAAACGACGTTCGAATTCATCGCATTCGGCAGTCGCGCGCACGTCATTCCACAAGATGCACGGACGCAGCACCTGCCCGCCATCGCCCAACAGGACCGCGCCATGCTGCTGCCCCGACAGGCCGATGCCGCGCACCTGCGCCATTTCATGCGGATGTGCCGCCGCCAGCGCGTCCAGCACCGCAAGCGTCGCATTCCACCAGTCCTCGGGGGCCTGTTCGTTCCATCCGTCATGCGGCGAACTGATGGTCAGGGAACGCGAACACGCACCCACCACACTCTGACTGCCATCAACCAGTACGGCCTTGATGGCCGATGTGCCCAGATCAATTCCGACAAACATTTATTATTATCCCGTACCGTCGGATACGGCGCATGTGGCGCCGTCCCGCACGGCCTGTATTGCTTTGCCGTTCTGCGTTGTCCCAACTGAAAACACACAGGGTCCGGCTTGGCAAGCATCCGGTACACACCTTCGGGTTATCGCACACATAACCGGGAGGGGGCATCAGAGTGGGGATTTTCAGGAAAATGCGATGCCCGAAAGGTTTTATCGCTTTGTCATCAATGGTTTATTTTAAAATATTACACGCACCATATGCCGGGTACGCACAAACGGGGATGGGGTATCCCCCATCCCCGCAACCGGCGACGGATGCACGCACCCGCGCGGGATCAGTGATCGTGCTGTTTAAGGAACGTCTCCACGATGCCATTTACATCGGAGGCGCATTCCAGTTGTGGCATGTGCCCGATCCCGCTGAAGACATGACGCGTAATGGCTTCTGGCAGGCCATCGGCCTCCGTAACGGGCAGGATCTCGTCCTCTTCCCCCCACAGAAGGGTTGCCGGCACCTGTCCGCCCGTCAGCACGGGCCGCAGGTCGTCGCCCTGCTTCCCGCCGGGGAAACACGCCGCCGCCACCGCCTGCAACGCCGCCTGCGCCCCATCAAGGCGTTTATAGCGCAGGACATCATCAGTCATGCGCCGACCAATCAGCGATTTGTCATGCACGAGGAACTTCAGCACATCTTGCAACGCGCGTGTGCGGTCGGCCTCGATAAAGCCGTTGATGAAGGTCATGTTGACCTGCGCCCCCAGCCCGGCAGGCGCGATCAGGGACAGCGAGGCCACGCGCCCCGGCGCGGTGCGCGCCAGTGTCAGCGCAATCCCGCCACCCAGCGAATGCCCCATCACATGTACCCGCGACAGGTTGAAATGATCCAGCATCTGCGCGGTGACATCGGCAAAGAATTCCAGCGTTCCCGGCCCGACATCCTTGGACGACCCACCATGGCCCGGCAGGTCAAAGGCGATGACCCGCCGCCCGTGCGCCAGCGCCGCATGGTTCAGCATCCAGTTCTTGAGATCCCCGCCGAAACCATGGATCAACACCAGCGGCGTCGCGTCCCCCGTGCCAAGGTCATGCACGCGCAATATATGCGTACCAACCGTTACAAGGGTTGGTTCCACCGCAGCTTCCGCACCTTCGTCCGAGGTGTTGTTCGCAGCGAATTCCGACTGGAAACGGGTAATGAACGCGTCGATTTCCGTATCCGGCACCGACGCGTCCGCCACCACCGCAATCAGCGCGCCGACCGGCAAAGTTTCCCCATTAGGTGCAACCTGACGGCGCAGGATACCTGATGCCGGGCTTTCGAAGGAATTGGTGATCTTTGAGGTCTCGATATCGACCAGTTCGTCACCCGCCTTCACCGGCTTGCCCGGGGCGATCATCCAGCCCGCGACCTTCCCCTCTGTCATGGCAAGGCCGAATTTGGGCATGGTGATGGGTGTGATCTCACTTGCCATGTCAGGCTTTCTCCGTAACGCGCACGTTCATGACCGATGTGACGGCCGCTTCTATCCGCTCCACACTGGGAAGATAGAGGTTTTCCAGCACCGTTGCGAACGGCACCGGGGTATGGGGCGGCACGACACGGCGGATGGGCGCGCGCAGGGCGTCGAACGCTTCTTCCGCCACCAGGGCCGCGATGTCGGTGGCCATGTTGCATCTTGGGCTTGATTCATCGACGATCACAAGGCGACCGGTATCAGCCACGCATTCCAAGATCGTGTCGCGATCCAGCGGCGATGTCGTGCGCGGATCAATGACCGTACAGCCGATCCCCTTGCGTTCCAGCCGGTCCGCCGCCTGATTGGCAAGGCCCACCATACGGCCGAAAGCCACAATCGTGACATCGCTGCCTTCACGCGTCAGGTTCGCTTCGCCGAACGGAATGGTATAGGCCTCGTCCGGGACGTCTTCTTCTTCGTCATACATCACCTTGTTTTCAAGGAATATGACAGGATCGTCATCGCGGATCGCCTCAATCAGCAGGCCCTTCGCCTCATAGGGGGAAGAAGGGACAACCACCTTCAGGCCGGGGATATGGGTGAACAGGGGATACAGCGCCTGGCTGTGCTGTGCCGCGGCATTGAACCCCGCGCCATACATCGCGCGGATCACCAGCGGCGTGCGCGCCTTGCCACCGAACATGTAACGGAACTTGGCCGCCTGGTTCATGATCTGGTCAAGGCAGCAGCCAACGAAATCCACGAACATCAGTTCCGCGACCGGACGCAGGCCCGTCACCGCCGCCCCTGCCGCCGCGCCAATATAAGAGGCCTCGGTAATCGGGGTGTCGAGGACGCGATCCTCCCCGAATTCCTCCAAAAGGCCCTTGGTCACGCCCAGCACGCCGCCCCATGCATCCTTGATCCCGGCAGAGCCACCACGGCCACCGGCCACGTCCTCGCCCATCAGGATGACGCGCGGGTCACGGCGCATTTCCAGGCGGATCGCCTCGTTAATGGCCTGTCGAAAGCTTTTCTTGCTCATTCTTCATTCTTTCGGACAATGGTTGCGAATATCGCGGTCACAAGCGGAGCGTTCCCGCCCGCCCGCACCGATGCGCAACCGGTTCAGTACCGCACATACACATCCGCCAGCAGGTCCGGTTCCTGCGGCAGGGGATCGGCCTTGGCCTGCATGACCGCGCTTTCGATCTCGTCCGCGACGGCGGCGTCGATCTCGTCAAGCGCCGTCTCCTCCAGCAGGGCGGCCTGTGTCACGCGTTCACGGAACAGCTTGAGACAGTCATGGTCGCGCCTGGCCTCCGCCACCTCGCCCGCGGCGCGATAGGTCATCGCGTCCCCTTCGAAATGGCCGTACCAGCGTTGCAGGTGGACATGCAGCATCGCAGGCCCATTGCCCGCGCGCGCATGTGCGATCACCTCAGCCGAGGCCTGGTGTACGGCAAAGAAATCAGATCCGTCGCATTCGAAATAGGGCATGCCGAACGCGGCCGCGCGCGCCTTTTGCGTGCCGGCACAGGCATAGGACGCGGCCGTAGCCTCGCCATAGCCATTATCCTCCACCACGAAAACGGCAGGCAGGTTCCACACCGATGCGAGATTGAGGCTTTCGAGCGTCGATCCCTCGTTCGAGGCCCCGTCGCCATAGAATGCGACCGCCACAGCGCCATTGCGCAGCGTCTTGTGCGATAATGCCGCGCCACAGATCAGCGGCGGCCCACCACCAACAATGCCATTGGCGCCCAGCATCCCGCAGCCAAGGTCGGCAATATGCATCGACCCGCCCTTGCCCCGGCACACACCGGTGCTGCGGCCATAGATTTCGGCCATCATGCCCGCAACCCCCACGCCCTTGGCGATGCAATGGCCGTGGCCACGATGGGTGCTGGCGATCGTGTCGTTATCCGTCAGGTTGGCGCATACGCCAACGCCCGAGGCCTCTTCCCCGCAATACAGGTGAACAAAACCTGGGATCTCGCCCGTTGCGAACTCGACATGCAGGCGTTCCTCGAACATGCGGATGGTGCGCATCGCACGATAGGAACGCAGCAGCGTTTCACGCGCTATTTGCATGGATATCTTCCCTGTTCCAGCCATGGGTTCGTCTATGGCGTTCATTCTCCACCCGATGCGCGGCAATCTGGCGCGACCGGGCACATCCGCACCTCAGCGCCACCACGCCGCCTGAAACAAGCATGGACGCATCGCTTTCACGCCCATGTGACGCCCCATGTCCGAAGTGTCGCGAAACGCGACACTTCGCCATGGGTTAAGGCGACATTAACCGCACCAGACACCCACGTACCAACCGTTACACAATACCAACCGTTACACGACAAGGCGACGCATGCCCCCATTTCCCCATCCCGTTCCCAATGAAACGCCCATGCTGCCCACACAGGGCGAGCTGGAGGCCTCATGGCGCCGGTGTGGCCATGACTACGCACTTGACCCCGTCGCACCGTGGATGCCGCAGGTGCTATGCGATGCAGAACTGCGGCAATGCTGCCAGCGGTCAGGGGCGCTGTTGCGGCATGCGGAGGCGGCGATGGCGCAACTGCACACCATGCTGTCACCGCTGGGATATGCGACGCTGCTGGCGGATGCGGATGGGGTTGTGCTGGCGCACCGGGTCGATCCTGCCATCCGGCGGGGGTCGCGGCGATGGTGCCTGTGGCCCGGCGCGGTATGGGATGAAACGCACGGGGGCACAAACGGTGTCGGCACCTGCCTGGCCGAAGGGCGGCCGGTGGCCGTCCATGGCACACAGCACTGGCGCACCACCCTGCGTGGGCTGGCCTGTATCGCGACGCCCATCCACGATGCGCTGGGCCGCGTGGCGGGCGTAATCAATGCCAGTTCGTTCCATCCGGCACAGGATGGCCGTGAAACCGCGCTGATCAGTGCGATCGTGACGCAGGCGGCGCGGCAGGTTGAACACACTGCCTTCATGGACCGATATCACGGCCATGCGATCATGCTGCTGGGCGAAGGGCATGACGGATCGGTGCCCATGATTGCACTGGATTCGAACCGGGTGGTGGTCGGCGCAACCCATGCCGCGCGGGCGCATATGGGAATAGCCCCGGCGCAGGACCTTAATTTCTGCCTTCTTGCCGACACGCAGGACACCATGGCCGAAGGTGGCGAGCTGCGTCATGCACAGAAAATGGCAATCCGCTCCGCCCTGGCAAGTGCGCGTGGCAAAGTGGCGGTGGCGGCGCGGATGCTGGGCATCAGCCGATCCACACTGCACCGCAAGATGCGGATGCTGGCCCCCACGGACACGCAGGCCTGTTAACGGCAATCCGGGGATACCCAACATTTTCAGGGGTTGCCCCTGATTCGGGCATGAAAGGTCTTTACAAATCTTTTGGAAAAATCAGCATCGATATTTTGTAAATTGATGATGATGTCAGGATTATTTTCGATGCCCCCTGCAACCGATACGAAAAGCCATCAACGGCAGTTCAAAAAAGGCAGCATCAGCAATCATTTGGGATACTAAAAATTCTGATGGAGATGATTTATTTAAAAAACACTCCTAAATATTTCCATCACTACTTTATATGATGTTTGAAACGTTCTGCATTCACACCTCACTGAAACAATGAAAGTTTCCGGAAAATTTTCCCAAGAAACCAGTGAAAAGCATCGTATTTCAAGAATGTTAAAGTAACGACTGAAATATCCAACTCCTTAAAAACCATTTATAAAAAATAAGAAAAGTTTTCAGGGGCCGCTTCCTTTTAAAAGGATGACATTCTGTCGAAGAGATTATTTGAGAAGTCAACCTAAATAACATAATAAAATTATAAAGGTTTTTGGTGAAGCTTTTTCCAAAAAGCTTCAGAAGACGCCGCCTTTTTGAAAAAAGGCGGCACCCAAAAACTTTTCTTATTTTTATCAATGATCTGTTTTCAAACAATATTTAAGATTTTTGAAAATTCTTACCAAAAACTTCCTGATGATTTCAAGGCGCTTCCCGAAGCGACTGTTCAAACAGTCCTTTTAATCCTTACTCCAAAATAACATTCAAAAACTTCAGCGGCTGCTGAGGACTTTTCCTCCGCAAACACGCCCCCGCCTTACATGCATGCCCCCAGCCACCCGACAGATGCGCCACGCGGGTAAGCCCTGTGCGCGCCCCCCTGTCACGAATCACGCCAAACCATTATGACATGATGACGAGGGAGGAATACGAAATGACATTTCCGATCCGGCTGACGGTGCTGCTTGCCGCGACGGGGCTGCTGTCGGCCTGTGGCGGGGGAGCGGGTCCTTATAACATGGGACTTAGCGGGCCTGACGGTCCCCCCATCGCCGACAATGACTGGAACCAGACACAGACGGGCATGGGGGGATATTACGGCCCCTATAATGATGGATTTGCGCCCGAGGGGCTGGATGGTGGGCCGCCGAACTACCTTGCCGATGAATATATGCCACTGCCCTAACCGACGGAGGGCAGAATCATTTGCGCGTTTCAGGGGCGGCGCGGGTGTCCATGAACTCCGCAATGCCCGCACGGATTGCACGTTCGAAGGCGGCGAGCGTCTCTTCGCCCACATAATGCTCCATGCCTTCGGCATCAATGCCCGCATTCTTCTCGCTGATGCCCAGCGCGCGCAGGAACGTCTCCACAATATGGTGGCGGGCCTGACTGTCAGCGGCCATCTTCTCCCCCGCCTCCGTCAGGAAAATGCCGCGATAGGGGCGACGCGTGACAAGGCCGTCCGCCTCCAGCCGGCACAGCATCTTGGCCACCGTTGGCTGCGACACACCCAGACGCTGTGCGATGTCTACCTGCCGCGCTTCCTGACCATCATGCAAAAGGTCGGCGATCAGTTCGACATAATCTTCCACCAGCGCGGTCTTGCGGGACTGACGCGCCTGCTCGAACCCGGCAGACTGCGTGCGGGGGTCGGGCATGGGGCCCGGTTTCCTGCGCGTCATGCTGTCTCCTGAAAATCGGGACCGGCGCACGACCGATGGATATGGCCCGATGGCCGTGGCGTATGCAGAAGCATTTCCCCCCTTGGTGTCCCATCCGATGCCATGGCTGCGTTCACGCGCTGAAGACGATCGTCTTGCGCCCATCGGGAATGATACGGCATTCCGTGAAATACCGCACCGCACGCGCCAGGACGCGGCGTTCGATATCGCGCCCCTTGCGCACAAGGTCGTCAGGGCTGTCGGCATGGGAAATACGTTCCACATCCTGTTCGATGATCGGCCCTTCATCAAGGTCACCGGTCACGAAATGAGCCGTCGCCCCGATCAGCTTGACCCCACGGGCAAAGGCCTGGTGATAGGGGCGCGCGCCCTTGAAGCCGGGCAGGAAGGAATGGTGGATATTGATGCACCGCCCCGCCAGTCGCGACACCAGCGAATCCGACAGGACCTGCATGTAACGCGCCAGCACCACCAGTTCCGCGCCCGTACCGGACACGATATCCCAAATCCGCGCCTCCTGCACCGGGCGTGTGGCCGCCGTGACGGGAAGGTAGTGAAAGGCGATGTCACCGAAATCAATGCCCGCATAGGTTTCGCGCGGGTGGTTGGCAATGATCGCAACCGGGTCGATCGACAGTTCACCGATACGCCAGCGATACAGCAGATCCACCAGACAGTGGTCAAAGCGCGAAACCATCAGCACCGTGCGCGTGGGCTGCGCACGTGCGCGCAGGGTCCAGTGCATCTCGAACTCCCGCGCCATGGTCGCCACGGCATCGCGCAATGTCGTCTCCGCCGCGGCATGCACGGGCATGCGGAATACCACGCGCATGAAGAAGGAACGGCTTTCCCACGCATCGAACTGCTGCGCCTCGGTAATGTCGCATCCCGCGCCAAACAGCGTCGAACTGATGGCCGCGACGATCCCGGGCCGGTTCACGCACCGCAGGGTAAGGATATAGACGGACATATCGGGCATGCGCGCCTCTACTTGCCGGTGGAAAGGTGGTCGGGGGTTGCGGGATAAAACCAGCATCCCGTCGCATCACGCACATCATCCTGCGTCAGGGGCACGGGGGCCAGGACATCATCTCCGGGGCGCCATCCCTCTGGCGTCATGACATCGCCATCGGCCGAACGCTGCAACGCGGCCAGCAGACGCAGCAATTCGTCCACCGAACGCCCCACCGACATCGGATACCATATGATCGCACGCACAATGCCCGTGGGGTCGATGAAATAGGTCGCGCGCACTGTCGCACTGTCATGCGCGTCAGCCGCCAGCATGCCATAGGCCTGCCCGACCGCCATCGACGGGTCCTCCACCACGGGGAAGGGAATCTCCACCCCGAAACGGGTACGAATCGCCTCCAGCCATGCAAGGTGGGAATACAGGCTGTCCACCGAAAGGCCGAGCAACGCGCACTCCATCGCCTCGAAGCGGGCATATTCACGCGTCAACGCCAGGAATTCACTGGTGCAGACCGGGGTGAAATCCGCCGGGTGGGAGAAGAAAAGCAGCCATTTCCCGCGGAAATCACTCAGCCGCACCTCTCCTTGGGAGGTACGGGCCTGAAAATCCGGGGCCGGGTCGCCGATACGCAACGGATGCTGTGCCGTGGCGTTGGAAATGGGAGAGGTCTTGCCGTCATTCATTGTCTGCCCCTTTTGCACCTGTCGCATCTTGACGCAAGATGCCCGACAACATACATTTATTATGTAATTTATAAACTATTGTGAAGACAACGCCATGTCAGATTTAGCCCTCGCCGCTGCGGACCGTCAGGTCGTTACAGCCCTGAGATCTGATAAGGTACCGTTTATAAAGACTTTTTTTGATAATACGACCTTTACTGCCACACATGTCGTCCATGATCCCGCCACCCGTGAGGCCGCGGTGATCGACAGTGTGATGGAATATGACCCCGCCGCCGGACGCACCGCCCATCACCATGCGCAGGACGTGGTGGATTACATCCGTGCAAACGATCTGGACCTGCAATGGCTGCTGGAAACACATGTCCATGCAGACCACCTGTCGGCCGCGCCATGGATACAAGAACAGCTTGGCGGGCAGCTTGCGATCGGGGCGGATATCATCCGGGTACAGGACATATTCGGCAAACTGTTCAACGCCGGAACACGTTTCGCGCGCGATGGGTCACAGTTCGACCGCCTGTTCCATGATGGGCAGACGTTCATGCTTGGCTCCATCCCCGCCATTGCACTGCATGTGCCGGGCCATACGCCGGCGGACATGGCGTATGTGATCGGGGATGCCGCCTTTATCGGCGATACGCTGTTCATGCCCGATTATGGCACCGCGCGCGCGGATTTCCCCGGCGGGGATGCGCGGATGCTGTATCGTTCCATCCGTCGCCTGCTGCGCCTGCCGGAACGGACGCGGCTGTTCCTGTGCCATGATTACAAGGCACCGGGGCGCGACACGTTCGCATGGGAAACGACGGTGGGGGCGGAACGCGCCCACAATGTCCACGTTCACGAAGGCGTGAGCGAGGAGGCGTTCGTCAGCATGCGCACCGGGCGTGACGCGACGTTGTCGATGCCCAACCTACTGATGCCCTCGGTCCAGGTGAACATGCGCGGCGGCCACCTGCCGGAGGCAGAGGAAAACGGCACGCGTTATATCAAGATCCCGATTGACCGCGTGTGACCACCCACCCATTGCTGCGGCATCACAAGACCCACATAACAAGACCACGGCACGATCAAACCTGATTGTTTTCGAGGAGTTAGCCATAATGAACGACACCCCAGCCCCCACGGCCCCCGCCCTGGTCAGCAGCGCGCGCGGGCTGACCTATGACATCGCCATCATCGGCGGCGGGGCCGCGGGTCTTTCCACCGCCGCCAGCATCCTCAAGCGCAAGCCGGGCATCACCGTCGCCATCGTGGAACCGTCGGGTTCGCATTTCTACCAACCGGGCTGGACGCTGGTGGGCGGTGGCGTGTTCAAACAGTCCCAGACACGCCGGTCGGAAAAGAAGCTGATCCCGGCGGGCGCGGACTGGGTCCAGGCCGCCGCCAGCGGTTTCGACCCTGATGGACGTATCGTCCACCTGTCGAACGGGTCATCGCTGCGCTACAGCATCCTGATCGTCGCCACCGGCATCATGCTGGACTGGGATGCGATCGAGGGCCTGCCCGAAGCACTCGGCCGCAATGGCGTGACCTCCAACTACCGCTATGACCTTGCCCCCTATACGTGGCAGATGGTCCAGACGCTGGGACGTGGCAATGCGGTGTTCACGCAGCCACCAATGCCCATCAAATGCGCGGGCGCCCCGCAAAAGGCGATGTATCTGGCATGCGATGCATGGCGCAAACGCGGGATTGCGGACAATATCAACGTCTCTTTCCATACCGCGACACCCGGCCTGTTCGGGGTGAAGGATTATGTCCCCGCGCTGATGGAATATATCGAGCGGTATCGCATTGACCTCCAACTGAAATCCAACCTTGTCGCCGTTGATGGGCCACGGCAGGTTGCCACCTTCTCCAACGTCGGCGCGGATGGCGTCACGACAAAGAGCGAAGTCGAATTCGCGATGCTGCACGCTGTCCCGCCGCAGCGCGCACCAGACGTGATCCGCAACAGCCCGCTTGCCGGGGCGGACGGTTTTGTTGCGGTGGACCCCGCCACCCTGCGCCACGTCAAGTATGATGACATATTCGCACTTGGCGATGTGGCCGGGACCTCCAACGCCAAGACAGCCGCCGCCGTGCGCAAGCAGGCCCCCATCGTCGCGGTCAACGCGCTCGCCGCGCTGGAGGGACGGCCCATGGTCGCGGATTATGACGGCTATGGCGCATGCCCGCTGACGGTGGAGCGCGGGAAGATCGTACTGGCGGAGTTCGCATATGGCGGCAAGCTGGCGCCAAGCCTGCCGAAATGGGTGCTTGATGGCCGTCGGCCGACCCATCTGGCCTGGCTGCTGAAGGAATATGTCATGCCGCTGCTGTACTGGGATGGAATGCTCAAGGGGCGTGAACTGATGGTCGAACCCCGCCCGCTATGTGGCAAGAGCTGAGAGAGACCATTTCAAAACAGCCCATTAATCAGAAAGAATAGAAGTGTCGGGATGTTGCCTTCCTATAAAGAAGCAACACCCGTCACAGCTTTAAAATTTTCATTCCAATGGATTATTTAACCTGTCCATCCGGGCAGGACGCAAAAACCGATGATCCGAATGACAGACGTTTTTGCGGAAAAAGCTGTTCCCACGCGGCGCACTGAACACGTCGGATCCGTCACCCCGCCGAAACCACAAAGGTTTTTGCAAAAATTCCCAAAAAAACCTTTGTGAAATCATCGCTTTTTCAGAATGTTGAAGCAACCTCTGAAAGTGCCCATTCCCATATCCATGGGCTGCTTTCAGAGATTGTTTGAAAACAAATCATTGATAAAAAACAGGAAAAGTTTTTGGGTGCCGCCTTTTGATCGAAAAAGGCGGCGTCTTCTGAAGCTTTTTAGAAAAAGCTTCACCAAAAACCTTTATGATTTCAGTATGTTATCGCGTCTGACTTTTCAAACAGCTTCTCAAAAAAAACTGTCCCCGAAAACTCCTGCAAATTCGCACATTTCCTGCACGCTCTGCGTGCTGCCTCCTTGATGTCAGGGAGGCATTATTTCACGAAGGCCTTCAGACCTGCCCGTTAAGGATGCACCACGAACAAAAGCGGCGTATGAAACGGCGGTGATGAAAAAAACGCTCCCCTCCCCCTCCCACCATGTCGGCAGTTCGCGCCCGCTGCGCCTGTCCGATGACGTCATCAGCCATGCCATCTATGGCGGTCCGGGCAAATGCTACCGCTATGCCCTGACGCGCACATGGGCCCCTGCGCTGCCGGCGGTAATGTGGCTGATGATGAATCCCTCCGTCGCAACGGAAGATGGTGACGACCGAACAGTTGCCAAATGCCAGCGTTACGCACGGGCATGGGGATACGGGACGATTTTCGTGGGCAATACCTTTGCCTATCGCTGCACGGACCAGACGCGACTGATGGAGGTGGCGGACCCGGTGGGGCCGGAAAACGATCATTACCTGCGTGACATGGCCCACAGGGCGGATCTGGTGGTTGCGGCATATGGATGCCCACGTCATCAGGCGTTGCGCGCACGCGGCACCGATGTGGTGCGCATGTTGCAAAATGCGGGAATCGTGGTGAATGCCCTGCGCCTGAGCAGCCGCGCCCGGCGTCCCGAACACCCGCTTTACCTGCCGGCGGACCTGCGCCCGACACCACTGCCCGCGATTGATACGCTGTCAGGCGACTGAGGCCCCAGCGCAAGGGCAAGCTGTTGCACCTTCACCTGCGCGCGCGGCAGCAGCGTGGACACCACCACACCCAGCAACCGCACGCCACGTTCGGGCGGGAAACACCCGCGCAGCAGCCCCAACGCATGGGCCGACAGTTCCTGTGCCGTTGCCACGGGCTGCATCAGGGTACTGGCACGCACGATCTGGCGGAAATCGTTGTATTTGATCTTGATCGTCACGGTGCGCCCGGTCAGGTCACGCCGTTCGCAGCCGTGCCAGACGCGCTGGCACATATCGGTCATCGGCGCGGCCATGTCGGACCATTCGTACAGGTCGCGCTCAAACGTCCGTTCCGTCCCCAGTGACTTGCGCGGACGATCGGATTCGACGGGACGATGATCCACGCCCCGCGCCACGCCATGGTAAAACGCGGCAACCTTGCCAAAATGTCGCGCCAGATCCTCCAGCGTGCGGGCGCGCAGGTCACGCCCGGTATGGATGCCCAACGCATGCATCCGCGCCGCCGTGGCCGGGCCAATGCCATGGAACCGTTCCACCGGCAGATCCGCCACGAACTCCGCCCCATGGCGCGGGGTAATGACATACAGGCCATCGGGCTTGCGATGGTCGGACGCCAGCTTGGCAAGGAATTTGTTGTACGACACCCCGGCGGAGGCACACAGGCCGGTTTCGGCACGGATGGTGGCACGGATTTCACGCGCAATTTCCGTGGCCGACCCACGCGGCAGCAACGGATGCGTCACATCCAGATATGCCTCATCCAGGGAAAGCGGCTGTATCAGGGGGGTATAACGGGCAAAAATCTGATGTATCCGGGCCGAAACCGCCCGATAGACGTCAAAGCGTGGCGGCACGAACACCAGTTCGGGACATTTGCGACGCGCAATGACCGACGGCATGGCCGAACGCACACCAAAACGCCTGGCCTCGTAACTTGCGGCGGCGACGACCCCACGCAGCCTGTCGCCACCAACGGCAACCGGGCGGCCCCGCAGGGCAGGATTGTCGCGCTGCTCCACCGAGGCATAAAATGCATCCATATCCACATGGATGATCCGCCGCACGTCCGGCGCCTGTATTGCCCACGGCGTGGCGCCATCCGTTATGGGCGTCTCCGTCATGGGCATATCCGGGGGTCATGCCCGCCGGTGTGGCGCACCGCGGCCCAAAGGGGCCACGGCCGCGCCACATGACTGACAATCAGCCGTTGCACTTCTTTTTCTTGACGAAGAAGAAGACCAGGCCAGCAATGGCCCCAAGCGCCAGAATACCCTTAAGGCAAGGGGACTTGGACGGGCACTTTGTCGTACATTCGGACATGGGTCGATTTCCTTAAGTTCTGTCGTCTTCGTTCCCATACGGAACGAAACACCCCATCCTAGCGCACACCGCACCATAAGACATACCGGATTTGACGATGCAGCCCCCCATTCCCATCCCATGGCGGGATGCCGCGTGCATGACATGCGAGGAAAGAGGAGCCGGGATGCACATGTGCCCCTTATTGTTGCGAAGGTTTGCGGGTAATCATATCAGCCAAATATTTTCAGAGGGTCATGGAAATGAAGAAAATCGGACTTCTGTCTGCCTCGCTGCTGATGCTGGGTGCGGCTACGGGCGTTGCTTCCGCCACGCCGTCGAACACGCGCGCCGTCAATCGCGACTTTACCAAGCTGTCGATCGACGGCAGCCGTGCATTCGACGATATCACGATGGCCCGCACCGCACTGGCCAATGGCGATACCGCAGGCGCGACGAAGCTGCTGACCGATGCCAACAATGCCTTTACCCGCGCCAAGACCGACAATCGCGTCTTCATGAAGGCGGAATCCCAGCTGTCCAAGCCCAAGAAGGTTCCGGCTGGCGCGCCCGTCCCGACCACCGCACCGAACACGCAGCCCGTCGCATGGCTGCCGGTTGATGGCGAATATATCGTGACGGAAGACCTTGAACCGACCTCGGCCAAGGGCACGGCCATCACCGCCGCCAATGCCAGCCTGAACAAGGGCAAGATCGCGCAGGCCAGCCAGAACCTTCAGGTTGCGGCTGTTGACGTGGACTTTGTGCTTGCCATCGCGCCGCTGCAGGCCAGCGCCGATGACGTGTACCGCGCCACCAACCTGCTGGCGGGCAAGGACACAAAGGGCGCGGACGCAGCCCTGGCCGATGCCCAGAACTCGATCCGTTTCGTGACCGAGGACATGGTCGAAACACCTGATGCACCGGCAGGTGGTAAGGCCAAAAAAAGCAAGTAATACCCCATGACAGCCAGCCCGGCGCACCGCAAACATGGTGTCGCCGGGTCAGGCCGTACAGGATGGGCCGCAGGATGGACCGCACAGGGCGGACACGGGCATGACGCCATTGGTCGGATATGCCATGCGGCCCTACCGCGCAGACGATCCGGGCCGCAGCCCTGCGCAGGACAGGCCAATGAGACGATTCGCCCTGATGGCAGGAATGGCTGGAATCATGACCGGCCTGATGCCCCTGCACCCGCATACGGCATGGGGCGGCGAAATCCGCATCTGCTTTGATCGCCGCGTTGCGGAATCGGACCCCGCGCCCAATACCCCACATTTCGATTCGATCACGGTGCCGCCGGGCACTGTCTTCAATTACGCCGGACATGCCTTTGGCCCGGCGGACGACCCGTTGGACCGCGCCCATGCCGCCCCGTTTGGCGATGGATGGCGGGGCCTGCCCCGGGCGGAGGAACAGCGCAGGCGCGCGTTGCAGATGGAAGATATTGGCGGCGACAACGGCTATCACCGCCCACAGGCCGCCATCATGATCGATACTGCCGCCACCCTGACACGCGCCCATCCCTGCGCCAGCGTCACGGCACGGGCCGTCCTGTCGGAAGACTGGACATGGACGGCGGATCATATCCCCGCCACCCCCCATGTGTATTATCAGGCCTATGGCGTGGTGCATGGCGACCACTTCGACCCGACATTCGATACCGACCCCGACGCATTCCAATGGGTGGCGGCGCATGGGGGACTGAACGGTATCGTCATTTCCGATATCGAACAGTTCACAACCCTGCATTCGGATGACTAGAGCAGATCCTGTTTGAATGCGTACCTTCAAACAGGTGAAGATGCTTGTAAAAACAATAAACCGGAGCATTTTCACCGAACCGGTTTTCGGTGGAAATGCCCTAGACGACGGCCTGCAAGACCAGTGCGCCAGTGATACATCGAAATCCTGTGGAGGTGCGCTTCGATACGCATGAAGGCAAGCCCGAAAAAAACTTTATAATTACAATTTCGTATCAGGTTTTCCCACTCAAATACCCTGATATGCCCGCCCGTATCGGTGGCCATAGCAGGACCGGTCATAGCGATGGCGACAAATCGTTATTCTTCTGGCACATTTATACCTGTGGCACATTCGGTTTCAATGAACCGCCATGCCCCCGCAGGCAGGGTGCTGCCGTATCCGCCAGGACGTAACGTAGGGAGACCTGAATGGCGCTGTACCAGTCTTCACAATTCCTAACGGTGTGGACCGACGCCGAATTCGACCGATTGCATCATCCGCGTACGCCTGCACCACATTCGGGCATCTATCGGTGTGTGGGATGCGGTTTTGAAATCGCCACACCAGAGGGACAGCTCCTGCCCCCCATCCATGCCCATCCCCACCGGCTGGGCACGCAGGAGGCCTGGCAGATGATCGTCTATGCCGACCATCGCCTGAAATAACCCGCCGGGCGCATGGCGGGGTTGCCCCGGTGCCCCGTTAACCGGGGCACGCCGGGACCGGGCATCACCACATGCCCATGCCAGGTCCACCCCAGCCACCGCCCCAGCCACCACCGCCCCAGCCCCACATGCCCCAGTTCCAGGAGGCATCTTCATACATATCCGCGGTCATCTGCTGCTGATCCGCCAGATTCTGCGCCTGAACATAGGACTGGTACCGGCCATAGGCGGCCTGGTTGCCAACATACAGGCAGTTGCAGACCTTGGGATCGGAATAGATGTAAAGGACATGGTCCCCGAACGGTTTTTGCAAGAAACGGTTCGGTGGCAGCTTCTGCAGCATTTCCTGACGTTGCGGCGTATTCGCCGGGCGCGCGACAAACCCTGCGGCGGCGAGGCTGTTTTCGCGATCGGCAATCTGGTCACGCACGCTTTCACATCCCGCAAGCGACAGGCACGCCACGGTCATGAATGCCGGGACCGCCAACAGATTCCGATTCGTCCTGATCTTGGTTTTCATCCAGATACCCCTTGTTCCACCCCGTTCATATTCCCGATCCGAAACGCTGGCAAAGCCGAACAGGATGCCATGCAGGACATGACGCATGGTTCATCAGGGGAAAATATCACGTTCCTGCCGCGCGATGACAGATCCCGGCACGTCGATACATTATTTTTCATCGACTTTGATCTATCTCATGTCCGGTCGAAAAAACCCGTGCGATATCTAAGGGGCGATGGGGGCATCGCATATCGAATTATCACTTTTAAACTTTGCGGGGCCAGCATATGGCCCCGCATATTTTTTCCAAAAGCCGACCGGCACATGTCGTATTACGCAGGCATTGTCCAAAGTTCACAACGTTCTGGAAACGCGTGCACGTGATTTCAGGTGCTTTATCACCGGATCATTCCAGACGTCACCGTCATCATGCCCGCAACAGGCGCGATGGCAACAGGCACGAAAAACCCGCCATGAAGGAATTCATGACGGGTTGTTCAGACATCTGGTCAACAGCATTGGGGCGATGCTGTTACGTGCGTCGCATGACCATCATCAGGTCAGGATCAGACCACGGAACCGCCTACGCTGTGTGCAGTGGCCTGCGCCGCGACATGGGGCGCGATTTCCCCTTTGCCCGCGCCTGGCATGGGAAGCGTGGTGACAGCATCGTCCTTGAGCATGTAACCCTGCCCCCAGACCGTGGTGATCAGGTTTTCACCGCCCGCCTTTTGCAGCTTCTTGCGCAGCTTGCAGATAAAGACATCGATGATCTTCATCTCCGGCTCATCCATGCCGCCATACAGGTGATTGAGGAACGCATCCTTCGTCAGGACCATGCCCTTGCGCAGCAGCAACAGCTCAAGGATCATGTATTCCTTGCCCGTCAGGTGAACGGACCGCCCGTTGACCGAAACGTCACGACTGTCGAGGGAAAGACGCAGCGCCCCGGCCTGCAATGTCGGCTCGCTATATCCCTTGGACCGGCGGATGACCGCCTGCATGCGCGCCGTCAGTTCCATCGGATCATATGGGCGGGTCACATAATCATCCGCCCCGGTTGAAAACGCCTTCACCTTGGCCTGTGCGCTGTCCTGCGCGGACAGGATCAGGATCGGCGTGGCGATCCGCGCCGCGCGGCAGCGCCGGACGACATCGTGGCCTTCCATGTCCGGCAGGCCGAGTTCAAGGACGGCAATGTCGTAGTCATACAGTTTCAGCATCGCAATCGCATCATGCCCGGAGGTCGCATGATCGACCATGAAGCCAACCGCCTGCAACTGGCTGGCTTCCTTGTCCATCATGGCCTTATCCGGTTCAACGAGTAAAACACGCATATCGACCACCAATATTTTTGTTAATATGTGTTACTACCTATAAGTGTATTTTTTTTATGAAACAATCTCATGGTTGTGAATAAGCCACCACACACTCATTCATCAAGAGAATATGTTCCTATGTATGGCTGAAATATATTATTTAATGTCGATAATTTGTCATCAAAGCAGGAATTTATTTATTTATCGTGCATCAACCGGACAGATGCCACGCCCCAGAAATGACACGTTTCGCGTGTAATGTTGGTCATGATGGCAGGGAATTATCCATGCCATTGCCACCCCGGACCAGCCGGTTCCTTAGCGCATAAATGTAAAGAAAACGGCATGTAACCGCGGGTTGTAGGCATACACGCGCAGGTTATCGCCCCTGCTTTTTCATGTATTGCAATGGTCATGACGGTGCCGCCGAACAGGGGAATGGTCCCGTCACATCACAGGTCATGACAGGGGGCACATGCCCCCTGCATCACTATGTCGTGATATCGACTGCGTGGTTGACCGGACCTGCCCCATGGCCATAGCCAGGCGCGGCCATGATGGCGCGATAAAGATAGGCGCGCGCACGGGAAATGGCCGCAGGTAACGCCATTCCCTGCCCCAGTCCCGCCGCGATGGCACTGGCAAGCGTGCATCCGGTGCCGTGGGTATGTGCGGTCCGTACGCGTGTGGAGGTAAAACTTTCCACCGTTCCGTCCGAATCCACGAACACATCCACCAGTTCATCCCCCGGCAGATGCCCCCCCTTCAGCAGCACCGCACACGCCCCCATGTCACGCAGGTCCAACGCCGCGCGCCGCATGTCACCATGCGCACGCACCGGTCGGCCCAACAGCACCTCAGCTTCGGGCAGGTTGGGGGTCAACAGGGTCGCAAGCGGAAGCAGGCGGGTCGTCAGCGCGGACACCGCCGCAGCATGCAGCAGCGAGGCCCCGCCCTTTGCCACCATCACAGGGTCCAGCACATAGGGCACATCCGGACGGGTTGCGATCATGTCGGCCACGGCGTTTATGACCCCGTCATGGCCCAGCATCCCGCTCTTGAACGCATCCACACCGATATCATCCATTACGCAGCGCATCTGCGCGGTGACGAAATCCGGCGGGACAGGCAACACACCATGCACGCCGCACGTGTCCTGCGCGGTCAGGGCGGTAATGGCGGTCATCGCGAAACCATCCAGCGCGGTGATCGCCTTGATGTCCGCCTGTATGCCCGCACCGCCGCCGCTGTCGCTGCCTGCGATGGCAAGGATGCGCCCCCGCATGGTCAGGCCATCATCTGCACAGCGGCGATGGCGGCACACATATCGTCCACTACCTGGCGGACCAACGGTTCATCCTGCGCTTCCACCATCACACGGATCAGGGGTTCGGTCCCACTTTCACGCAGCACAAGACGCCCGCGCGCACCCAGCAGCGCCTCTGCCGCGCGGCGGGCTTCGGCAATGGCGGGGTCCTGCAACGGGCTGCGCCCGGCAAAACGCACATTGCGCAGCAGTTGCGGATAGGGCGTGAACATCCGGCAGACCTCGCTTGCCGGACGTCCATCCTCCACCAGCACCGCCAGCACCTGCAACGCCGCGACAAGGCCGTCGCCCGTGGTGGCGAAATCCGACAGCAGCATATGCCCCGACTGCTCCCCGCCAAGGTTCGCACCAAGCTCGCGCATCTTCTCCACGACGTAACGATCGCCCACGGCGGTGCGGATCAGTTCCAGCCCCTGTTCGGACAGGAACCGTTCCAGCCCCATATTCGACATCACGGTCGCAACGATCTGCCGCCCCGCAAGCCGCCCCTGCTTCAGCCATGACCGAGCGATCAGGGCAAGGATCTGATCCCCGTCGATCAGGCGTCCCTTCTCATCCGCGATCAGCACCCGGTCCGCATCCCCGTCCAGCGCAATGCCGATATCGGCGCGATGGCGCGTGACCGCAGCGCACAACGCCTCCGGCCGGGTGGAGCCACAGCCCTCGTTGATGTTGATCCCGTCAGGGTCACAACCAATGCGGATGACCTCTGCCCCCAGTTCCCACAACGCCGTGGGTGCAACGCGATAGGCCGCGCCATTGGCGCAATCAATGACGATCCGCAACCCATCAAGCCGCAGGCCACGCGGGAAGGAGGATTTCGCACTTTCGATATACCGCCCAGCAGCGTCATTAAGGCGTGAGGCCCGCCCGATCTGATCGGGGGCGGCCAGACGTCCGCTGAGGTCGGAACGCATGGTTTCCTCGATCTCTGCCTCGACCTCATCAGACAGCTTGAACCCGTCCGGGCCAAACAGCTTGATGCCATTATCGCCATAAGGATTATGCGAGGCGGAAATCATGACCCCAAGATCGGCGCGCAACGAACGCGTCAGCATGGCAATCGCGGGCGTGGGCATGGGACCGACCAGCGTGACATCCATCCCCGCCGACAAAAAGCCGGAAACCAGTGCGCATTCGATCATATAACCCGACAGCCGCGTATCCTTGCCCAGCAGCACGCTGTGACGATGCGTTCCCTGAATGAAACGCAGACCGGCGGCCTGACCCAGTTTCTGCGCGATTTCAACCGTCATCGGGTCCTGGTTGGCGGTACCCCGAATCCCATCGGTCCCGAACAGTCTTCTTGTCTTCGTCATGCCTGCGCCATCCCCGGGCTGCTTGAACTGGTGTGCATGGACCTACCTTACCTGCTGCGTGCAATCCAGTCCCTGCCATATCTTCAGGCCCTGCATCATGGTGCCTGTGTCATGAACGCGCAGGATCGTGTTCGCGAATACCAGCCCGGGCAGGCTGGCGGCCATGCTGCCCGGATCGCGCGACGCAGCGTCCGCCACGCCCGTCACCTGCCCCACGAAACGCTTGCGCGACACACCCAGCACCACACGGCACCCCAGATTGGCCAGCAATGGCAGCCGGGCCAGCAGTTCCATGTTCTGCGCCGCGGTCTTGGCAAAGCCGATCCCCGGATCGACCATGATACGCCCACGCGCCACCCCCACCTCCACGGCATGGTCAATACGTTCACGCAGTTCGCGCACGACATCCACCGCGACATCGGTATAGGTCGCATGATCGTTCATCGTCTCCGGCGTGCCACGCATATGCATCAGCATGACCGGGCAGCCCGCATGCGCCACCACGGCCGCCGCCGCCGGGTCGTGCATCAGGGCAGATACGTCATTGATCGCGTCCACCCCCGCCGCCAGCGCATGACCCATGACCAGTGCATGGCGTGTATCGACCGAAATCACGGCGCTGCATGTCCGCGCGTCATTGCGCAACGCGGTAATGACCGGGGCGATCCGGTCCCATTCCTGCGCCGGGGTAACACGCGCGGCACCGGGGCGTGTGCTTTCCCCCCCGATATCAAGGAATACCGCCCCCTGCGCCAGCATATCCACCGCCGCGGCAACCGCATGATCCACCACCAGATGCCGCCCGCCATCGCTGAAGCTGTCAGGGGTGACATTGACGATCCCCATCACCCGCGCCCCATCAGGCAAGCCCGCCGCCCCCAGGGGGGCACAGACCCGTGCCAGGACATCATCCCATCCCGGCGGGAGTGCATCCACACGCACCAGCCCCATGTCCCGATATCCGCGCCATAACCGCGCAAGCGTAAAGGCCGCCGGCCCGCCACACAGCCATCGCGCCACGCCAAGGCGCACCGCATCAGCCGCCGCCGGCCCCGACAGCAGCCCCAGCGGTTCAAGAAGCCTGTCGTCCGTCATGTCCATTCGTTACCGTCTCGTATGCCGCAATAAGGATGTTTGAAAGTCGGCCTCAATAACACACTGAAATCATAAAGATTTTTGGTGAATCTTTTTCTAAAAAGCTTCAGAAGACGCCGCCTTTTTCGATCGAAAGGCGACACCCAGAAACTTTTCTTTTTTATCAATGATGTGTTTTCCAACAGTCCCCAAGAAAACATGCAGAACCAACCGTTTGATAAAAAAGATGCCTTTCGGCGCCTGTGACAACAATACCCCCCCCCCCCCCACCCCCCCCCCCCCCCCCCCCCCCCCACCCCCCCCCCAACCCCCCCCCCCCCCAAAAAAAAAAAAAATCCCCAAAATTTTTTAAAAAAAATTTTTAAAAAAAAAAAAATTAATTTAAAAAAAAAAAAAAAAAAAAAAAAAAGGGGGGATTTAAAAAAAAAAAAAATGGTGGTATAATTTAGGGTGGAAAAAGGATTGTTTAAAATGGGATTAAAATTTTTTTTGAGTTTTAAATTAAGAAAGGAAGAATGAAATAAAATTTTTAAAAATTTAGAAAAAGATAAAAGAATAATTAAGAAATAAGAACAAAGATATATAAAGTAATTATTAATAGCAATGGAAAGATATAAAAAAATAAGGGTGCTTAAACAAAGTCCCGGTTTCCTCGCCCGTCAGGGTTTCATATTCCAACAGCGCCTCACCCAGGCGATGCAACTGATCAATGTGATCCAGCAACAATGTCCGCGCCTTGAGATAGGCCGCATCAATCAGGCTACGGACCTCGTTATCAATCTCACGCGCGGTTTCCTCGGACACGTTCTTGTTCTGGGTCACGCTGTGACCAAGGAAGACCTCCTGTCCGTTGCCACCATAGGCCACCATGCCGAGCTTCTCGCTCATGCCCCATTCAGTGACCATGCGGCGCGCAACATCGGTTGCCATCTTGATGTCGCCCGATGCCCCGGTCGAGACATTGTCGGGGCCAAAGATGATTTCCTCTGCCGCGCGACCACCCATCGCCAGCGTCAGCTTGCCAATGCACCACGAACGGCTTTCGGAATAACGATCCTTTTCCGGCAGGCTCATGACCATGCCCAGCGCACGGCCACGCGGAATGATCGTCGCCTTGTGCACCGGGTCGGACCCCGGCGTCAGGATACCCACCAGCGCATGCCCGCCCTCGTGATAGGCGGTCATTTTCTTCTCGTCATCGGTCATGACCAGCGAACGGCGTTCCGCGCCCATCATGACCTTGTCCTTGGCGTTCTCGAACTCCAGCATCGCGACCGTGCGCTTGCCCATGCGCGCCGCCATCAACGCCGCCTCGTTCACAAGGTTGGCAAGGTCCGCGCCAGAAAAGCCGGGCGTGCCGCGCGCAATCACCTTGGGATCGACATCGGACGCCAGCGGCACCTTGCGCATATGCACGCGCAGGATCTTCTCACGCCCTGCAACATCGGGGTTCGGCACCACGACCTGCCGGTCAAAACGACCTGGACGCAGCAGCGCGGGGTCAAGGACATCGGGCCGGTTGGTCGCGGCAATCAGGATCACGCCCTCATTGCTGTCAAAACCGTCCATCTCCACCAGCATCTGGTTAAGCGTCTGCTCGCGTTCATCATTGCCACCGCCAAGGCCCGCGCCACGATGGCGGCCCACGGCGTCAATTTCGTCGATGAAGATGATGCATGGCGCGGCCTTCTTGCCCTGTTCGAACATGTCGCGCACACGTGAGGCGCCAACACCGACAAACATTTCAACAAAGTCCGAGCCGGAGATGGTGAAGAACGGAACGTTCGCCTCCCCCGCGATGGCGCGGGCAAGCAGCGTCTTACCCGTGCCGGGCGGGCCGACAAGCAGCACGCCCTTGGGGATCTTGCCACCCAGACGTGTGAACTTCTGCGGATCGCGCAGGAAGTCCACGATCTCTTGCAATTCGCCCTTGGCCTCATCAATGCCGGCGACATCGTCAAATGTGACGCGTCCCTGTTTTTCCGTCAGCATCCGCGCCCGCGACTTGCCAAAGCCCATCGCGCGCCCGCTGCCGGACTGCATCTGGCGCATGATGAAGATCCATGCCCCCACCATCAGCAGCAGCGGTGCGTAATTGATCAGATAGCGCAGGAACGGATTGGTGTCGCTGTCGATCGGCTTTGCCACGACTTCGACGCCCTTGTCCGTCAGGCGCGAGATCAATGTCGGGTCCTGCGGCGCATAGGTATCGAACGATGTCCCATCGGTCAGAGTGCCGGTAATCGTATGATCCTGCACCACGACAGAGCGCACATGCCCGGTGTTTACGTCACCGATGAAATCCGAATACGCCAACTGCTGCGATGCGTGCTGTGCGCTTCCCGGCTGGAAAACGTTGAACAGCAGCAGAAGCAGCACAATGATGATTACCCACAGGGCCAGGTTCCGGCCGAAATTATTCATCTTGCCCACTGTTCCATGTGCTGACGCCCTCGTGGACCCACCGGGGCAGGCCAACTGACAGACACCAAGTTCCTGTTACGTCTTTCTTACATAGGACGATCAAGGCATATTCACACCCCCCATGACAGACCTTTCTGTCAAACGGGGTGATGAATCTGCCCTGATGGGGTAAATCTGGCAAGCATTGTCGCCGGACAGGGCGGGGCAAAGGCAAAACGCCACCCCTGTTCCATGCCGGGGGCGAATACCCCCATATGCGGCACCGCCACCACCCGTCCGCCCCGATGCAGCGCGGGCAGCGTGCGCAACACGCGCGCAGGAAAGGGGGGCCGCCCCCGTTCGCGCGGCCACCATGTGGCAACCGCCCCGGCCGCACCGACATACAGGTCCGACAGCGCAGGGACCGCCCCATCCGCCACCCCATCCACATGCAAGACGAAACGCCCGTCCCAGCATATGCCCGCACGGGCGCGGACATGCCCCTGCATCGCCGCTTCCTCCCGCGCCAGCAACCATTCCCCACCATGCGCCAGCAGGCACGCCCCGCCCAGGGTCGCAGCACGCGGAACCGCACACAGGGCGGCAACGCCACCGGGCGAAGGGGGATATTCATGGCCGGATACGGTGCGTACCAGCGCGGACAGTACCCGTTCGGGCGGCAACATACGGGGCAGGCCGACCCATCCCCCCGCATCAAAGCGGGCATGAGCCGCCAGCCATTGCGCATCCTGCGCATCACGCGCCATACGCCGCCCCCCCGCCTGCTGGGCCGTTTGCAGGCATACCCGCCGCAACTGCGCATCCGTTGACAGTGCATGTCGCGCCCGGGCGCGTTCGGTGCGCAGATCGGTGTTGGACGGGTCCTCCACCCAGTCGATGCCCGCATGACGCAAGGTGGCGTAAAGATCAGCCTTGCACACGCCCAGCAACGGCCGCACAAACCGCACGTCAGTCCCCGCGACCGCCTGCGCCATCGCCGCCAGCCCGTCGGGGCCACTGGACGCACGCTGGCGCATCATGACGGTTTCAGCCTGGTCATCACCATGATGGCCAAGCAGGAGGTCAAGACAGCCCAGTTCGCGGCAGGCGTGACACAACGCCTGATAACGCAGGCGTCGCGCACGTTCGGCCATGCGTGGACCACGCAGCAACCCCCGCAGACGCAACAACCGTGCAGGAATATCCATCTCTGCAAGGCAACGCACCGTCCGTGCGGCCTCATCCGCCGATTCCGCACGCAACCCGTGATCCACCACCAGCCCGACAACCGCGTGCCGCCACCGCCGCGTCAACAGCGCAAGCGCCAGACTGTCCGCTCCCCCGGATACCGCGATTGCAACCGGCACCGCATCAGGCCCATCGGGCAACCATGGTCCCAACGCCTGCATGCATCGCGCGAATCCGGCATCGCCAATCACCCGGCCGCCCTGCGCACGCATCATGCGCGTGGTGTCATCCATCCTGCCCCGCCGCCCCGTAATGCCTGAGAGATTGTCTGAAAATGCAGCCCCACCAACATACCGAAACCAATATAAATTCCCGGACATCGCTGTTTCAGACAGGGCGACAGCTTGTGAAGCATTCCCAAAAAAAGCTTCACAGGAAACATCTTCGTCCAAGAGACTGTTTGAAAAATCAGGATCAACAACATCCTGAAATCATAAAGTTTTTTGGTGAAACTTTTTCTAAAAAGCTTCAGAAGACGCCGCCTTTTTCGATCGAAAGGCGGCCCCCAAAAACTTTTCTTATTTCCTATCAAGGGTCTGTTTTTAAACAATCTCCAGAAAACTGTTTGGAAACAGGCTTTTGACAATGAAATGAGAAAATCAGGCGTTACTTCAACCGTTTGAAAAAACAATATTTTTCAAAGCTTTGGGAAAAGTGGTCAAAAATTTTATCATTCCAACTGGTTGCCTGATTTCACCTTGCAAACAGTCTGTCACCCTCTACTGACAGGAACCATCAACCGCCGCACTTCGCCTTTTTGCGATAGATGCCTTCCGCACTGCGGATGCGGGGCTCAGGTTCTGGAAATTCACTCGACAACTTGTCCAGTGCCTGACAGGCGGATGCCTTGTCCCCCAACGCCACCAATGTCGCGGCAACCCCCAGCAACGCACTTGGCGCGCGGGCCCCATGGGGGGAACGGTTATAGGTGTCATAATAAGCCAGCGCCGACTGGCGATACTGCTTCTGTCCCGCCAGCGATTGCGCCAGCAGATACTGCGCATCAATCTGACGCACACTTTTGGGACCGGACAGCACCTGCTGCGCATCCGCCTGCGCGGCGGTGTAATCCTGCCGCAGCAAGGCCGCATTCCCGTCCTTCAGGATATCAGCCGCCGTACGTTTCGCTGGTGCTGCGCCATCCGCCGACGCCAGCGGCGCTGCCCCCGCTGCCGCGGTCGAAGCCGCGCTGGCGGCACCACCCGATGCGCCACCGTGCCCGTTCTGCATCGCGAAATTCATATCAGCGATCTGCTTGCTCAGTGTCGCATTCTGCTGCTGCACCTGATTGTTTAACTGATCAATCTGTCCGCGCATGTCGCGGGTCTGCTCCTCCAGCGTATTCACACGCTCCAGCAGTTGCAGCACAAGATTGCCGTTATCATCGGCCCGCGCCGCACCAACATGCACGACCGCCCCCCCCATCACCATCCCCAAAAGAGCAGTTCGCAGCGACCGCCGCCCCGCGTGAACAAAGCTGGACACAACAGACCGCATGGATGGAATCCTCTTCTTGAGCATTTATATCTTGCCGGTATGTACGGGACCGGATGGAACAGGCATATACCTAAAACAAAACCGGCCGGGTGATAAGCACCCGACCGGCTCCGTTAAAACCTCCATTTCCCATGACGGGAAAGGAAACCTTACTGCACCGCGGAAATCGCGTTGCGGTTCTGCGACCAGGAAGCTTCGTCATCGCCAGGGGCGGTCGGACGGTCCTTGCCGTAGGAGATGGTCGTGATGCGCGAAGCCGCGACACCCTTGGCCACCAGATAGTCATGGGCTGCGTTCGCACGACGCTGCCCCAGGGCAAGGTTGTATTCCTCGGTCCCACGATCGTCGCAGTTGCCGGCGATCTGGATGTTGACCTGCGGATACTTTGCAAGCCAGGCAGCCTGACGGTCCAGCGTTGCCTTTGCGTCGGCGGACAGGGAGTTCTGGTTCAGTTCGAAGAACACGCGATCACCCGCGTTCGCCACCAGGTCGGCTTCGCTGCCGGGCACGGGGCCGGTCTGCTGCTGGGTGGCGGCGCCGGTGTTGACGGCCTTGTTCGTGTGATCGGAGCAGGCGGCAAGGAAGAGAGCCATGCCAGCGGCGCCAAGAAGCTTCAGTCTCATTACTTTTGATCCTGGATTGGTTTCTTTTATATTGAAACCACTTGTTAAATTTCCGGGTACAAATTCTGCTGGTCCCGAGTCTCGTTTTGCCCTGCCAACAAACGTAAACAGAGACCCGCGAACGCTGGAGACCTGCGGCATGAATACTTCATCGGCACCATGATCGTCAAGTTGAAGTGGACACATACCGGACCATCACGCGACGAAATGCTGCATGATATTGTACCCATCGACTGTTGTAAAAATGTCTCCTTTTACTGGTTCAGGGGCGACCATGTCGGATCGGACGAACTGCCGACCGGCAGGGGACGCTCGTGGAAGCCGGTAATGTCAATGCTGCTGATGCCGGAGCTGAACCCCGCGCCGCCCGCATGGGCGGCGGTCTGGCGACAGAAAGCAAGAACCCGGCCATTTGGGCAGAAAGTCGGGCTTTCCACTGTAAAGCCCTGCGTCAGGATACGTTCCCCCGTCCCGTCAGGCGCCATGACACCAAGAGAGAAGGAACCGTTGGCGATACGCGAAAATGCGATCAGGTCGCCACGCGGTGACCATACGGGCGACCCGTAATGCCCATGGCCATAGGAAATGCGCTTTGCATCGCCCCCGGTGGCCGGCATTACATAAAGCTGCGGGGAGCCGCCACGATCGGAGTTAAAGACAATCTGTGACCCATCGGGGCTGTAGCACGGGCTGGTGTCAATCGCGCCCGATGCCGTGATCTGGTGGCGCGACATGCTCGACAAATCCACCGAATACAGGTCGGACCCGCTGCCGCGCGTCACCGACAGGACCACCGCATCGCCGCGCGGGCTGAAACGCGGCGCGAATGACATGCCCGAAAACTCGCCAAGCATACGCTGCTGCCCCGTATTGAGGTTGAACAGGTAAACGCGCGGACGGTTGTTGATATATGACATGAAGGCGAGTTCGCTATTCGCCGGGTTGAAGCGCGGGGTGATCGTATCCCACTGCCCGCTGGTCAGATACCGGCTGTCGGCACCGTCCTGGTCCATGATCGCAAGGCGGCGCGTCTGGTGCGAACGCGGCCCCGACATCGCGACATAAGCAATGCGGGAATTGAAATACCCTTTCTCCCCCAGCAGGCGCGTATAGATCACGTCGGAAATCACATGCGCGATCCGCCGCCAATCCTGGCTTGACGCGGTATAGGCTGTCCCCTGAATCTGGCTGCCGGTGGTCACATCCCACAGGCGGAATTCCACCCGGATGGACGACCCGGTATTTTCCGCACGCCCGGACACCATCGCACGCGCACCCATGGTCTTGTACGTCGCGAAATCGGGACGCCCCGTCGGCATGGAGGCCGAAATGGGACGGAACAGGCCGCAATTCCCCAGATCGGCGGAAATGACATCGGTGATCTGCTGTCCGATCCCGTTCCCCAATGACGGGATGACAATGGGAATCGGCGCAGTACGGGCCTGATCCACGGTAATTTCCGCATCCGGGGCCGCCGACTGGGCATGCGCCACGCCCACGGGCGCGAACAGCGGCGTCGCAAGCAGCCCCCCCGCGATCCCCGCCCCCATGACGCCACGGCGACCAAACGCAGCGGCCAGGCGATCGGCATCCGCATCGGGGATAACAGGCTTTACACTTGGACTCATCTCAATCGTCTCCTCGGTCTCGTCCTGCTTTTATGGACGAAATACGAATTTCAACTGTCGGGTCTGGCCCAGCAGGTTCTTGGGAATTGGCAGCTTGGCGCAGGTGGGGCTCAGCACCGCATCACGCGCGCGTTCCGCCAGCGCGCGATAGGACGGGTCGCTGTCCATGCGCGCCTGTGTCTGCGGTGCGAATTCCACGATGCGTGCCGTGCCCGTGGCATCCACCGTCACCACAAGATGCGCCACGAACTGCGCATAATTACGCGCGGCCGTATCTTCGGAATAACAGCGTCGCACGGCATTGCCGATGCCCTTCTGGTCGGCCGCACTCATGGACTGGGTAATATCTCCGTCAGGGGCACCGCCACCATCGGGCGCGCCCCCCTGTGCCGGGTTGGCGCGGGCCTTGGGCGGATGGGTCTGCTTCTGGTCCGCACGGAAGGAATCCAGCGTCGCCAACAGCGAATGCGTGTCCGGCACAGCCTTCTTCGTCTCGTTCGGCTGCGTGATGTGGGAGAATTCCTGCACCTTTGGCGGCGCATTATCCTCCGGCTGCGGCGAAGGCGGCACCGGCGCACTTGCGGGCGCGGGCACCGACTGTGGCTGCGGCGGCAGCTTCAGCGCATCAGGCGACGGTTCCTCCGCCTTGGGGGGCGTGGGGGTATCCGGCGTGGGGGCCGGTGCCTCCTGCGGCGGCGGCATAGGAGGAGGCGGCGGCGGGGGTGGGGCTGCCTCCTCGTTGGGTTCCTTTTCCGGCGGTGTCGGCGCGGGCGGGGCCGGATTGGGCACCGGGGCCGGGGCGGGCGCAGGTTTGGGCGCGGGCTTTTCCCCCTTGTGCGGGGGGGCATCGCCGGAATCGGATGTAAATTCCATCTCCACCGTGGGCGGTGGGGGTGGTTCAGGCGGCGTTGGCACCGGCAGGCGCAATATCACCGCCAGCAGCAACGCCACGTGCAGGCCGCCCGATACAAGGATCGAACGGCGCAGCAGGACACGTTCGGAACGACGCGGAGGCGGCACGATCAGGGGACTCCCGAAATTGTCCAGTATGTTGGCCAAGCCCGTATCAGTGCCCGCCACCGGGCGGCTGCTGTGCCAGCAGGGCGACGTGCGTGAACCCGCCTGCCGTGATCTGCCCCATCACCTGCATGACGCGGCCATAATCAATATGTGAATCCCCGCGCACGAAAATGCGGTGTTCACGGTCATTCTGCGCCGCGGCACGCAACTGATCCACCAGCGCATCCGGCGACACGGCATTATCCCCAAGATAAAGGGAACCATCGGAACGGATGGAAACCGTAATGGGTTTCGTGTCCGTATTGACGGGGGCCGCGTCGGTTTTCGGCAGGTCCACATTGACACCACTTGTCATCATCGGCGCCGTGACCATGAAAATGATCAGCAGCACCAGCATGACGTCCACAAGCGGCGTGACGTTGATATCCGACATGGGGCGCCGGCGACGACGCCGGCGCAGGTCACGCAGGCCACCGGCCATGATCAGCCCCTTTCTTCGGACTGGCGCGACAGGATGGCCGCGAACTCGGTCCCGAACGCATCCAGCCTGTCCTCGAACACACCAAGGCTGTTGCCGATGACGTTATAGGCGATCACGGCAGGGATGGCGGTGACAAGGCCGATGGCCGTGGCAAACAGGGCTTCGGAAATACCCGGCGCCACGACGCTGAGGTTGGTGTTATGCATGGCAGCGATCGACCCGAACGCATGCATGATGCCCCACACCGTGCCGAACAGGCCGATGAACGGCGCCACCGGCCCGATGGTCGCGACAAAGATCAGCCACCGGTTCAGCCGGTCCATTTCGCGCGTGATGGTGATGGACATGGCGCGATTGACGCGATCCTGCACCCCGCCATGCACCAGGTCGATGCCCGTGATACGCGACGACCGACGCCATTCGCCCATTGCCGCGCCAAATACGGCGGCCATCGGGTGAATCGGCTTTGCGCCGTCGGATTCATACAGATCCTCCAGGCTGCCGCCCGCCCAGAACCTCTCCTCGAAATCGGAGGCCTGCCGGTTGACCCGGCGGATGGTCACGATCTTGTCGAAAATGATCGCCCATACGATGACGCTGCTGACAACCAGCCCCATCATCACCAGCTTGACGACAATCGCCGCCTGAAGAAACAGACTCCATAACGACAATCCGCCAGCCGCAGCCGCGCCCAGATTCGCCGCGTTAACCGCTTGGTCCAAAAACGCCTCCTGCACACCTTCAATCGTCCGCTCAAACACGAACATTGCCTGTTTGGCAAGTCAGCGCCAAGCCGCTTTCCGCGCAGCAATGCACTACCTGCAACCCCCGACGCCAAAAGAGCGTCACCGGCATGCGTTCCGACCGGAAAAATATGCGCGGCGAAGCCTGCTCAGGCCAGCAATGTATTCAATAGATCACGCCATCGCGGCGGAAATCGGGCAGGTCGCCCGTCGTCTGCGCGAATGCATGCAAGGCGCACATCCAACGTGGCGCATACCTCCTGCGGCGCGGTATTGTGACCTTCGTCAACGCGTGCGAACGACTGGAACAGGCGACAGCTTGCCGGGCCGAGTTCCGTCAGCCGAGTCGTGATGCGCATGATGTCATCCAGACGGAACGGGCGACGGTAATCCAGCGCGGCGTTACGCACGACAAACACCAGCCCGTAATCGGACAGCAGCCCCGACACCGCACAGCCCTGCGCACGGATCGCCTCCGTGCGTGCGCGCTCCGCAAAGGCGAGATAGCGCGCGTGATAGACCACGCCCCCGGCGTCCGTATCCTCGTAATAGATGCGAAAATCGATCTCGTGCTGCGCCATGCCGATTACCTATGCCCCGTCCCCGATCTCCCCCAGCAGGTCGCCCTGCCCCGCCGTGCGCGCGGGGGGCACCAGCCCCAGATGACGCCATCCGCGTTCACCCAGCATGCGGCCACGACTGGTGCGCAGGACCAGCCCCTCCTGGATCAGATAGGGTTCGATCACATCCTCGATCGTGTCGCGCGCCTCTGCAAGGGCGGCGGCCAGGGTTTCCACCCCCACGGGACCACCATGATGGTATTGCGCGATGCGGCGCAGGTAACGGCGGTCCATGCCATCCAGCCCCATCGAATCCACCTCAAGCCGCGCCAGGGCCGCATCGGCCAGCGCCCGGTCCACCGGACCATGGCCCGATCGCGCCACGGCGGCGAAATCACGCACCCGGCGCAACAGCCGCCCCGCGATTCGCGGTGTCCCGCGCGAACGGCGCGCGATCTCTTCCGCCCCGTCATGGGTCAGTTCGAAATTCAGCTTCTGCGCCCCGCGTGAGACGATCTGGCGCAATTCCTCGGGCGTGTAGAACACCAGACGCAGCGGAATGCCAAACCGGTCGCGCAACGGGGTCGCCAGCAGCCCCGCACGCGTCGTTGCCGCAACCAGCGTAAAGGGCGCAAGGTCGATGCGCACCGACCGCGCGGCGGGGCCTTCGCCGATGATCAGGTCAAGCTGAAAATCCTCCATCGCCGGATACAGCACCTCCTCGATGGAGGGCTGGAGGCGGTGGATCTCGTCAATGAACAATACGTCGCGCGGCTGCAAATTGGTCAAAATCGCCGCAAGATCGCCCGCGCGCTGGATGACGGGACCGGACGTCGCACGGAACCCCACCCCGAGTTCACGCGCAACAATCTGCGCCAGTGTCGTCTTACCCAGCCCCGGCGGACCATGCAGCAGCACATGGTCCATCGCCTCCCCCCGCTGCCGCGCGGCCGCGATGAAGATGGCAAGGTTCTCGCGGCTGGCCTTCTGGCCGGTGAAATCGTCAAGCGTCTGGGGGCGCAGGCTTGCTTCGGCGATGTCATCCTCGCCCCGGGCGGCATCGACCTCGCGTTCGGGATGTCCGCTCATCGGGCCAGTTCCTTCAGGCTTTCGCGGATGATGACGTCAAGGTCCCCCCCACCGTCAAGACGGTCCATGACCCGGGCGACGACCGGCTGCGCCTCTGCCCGCCGGAACCCAAGGCCCGACAGCGCCAGCAGCGCATCAGACATCACGCCGCCATTGCCCGTAACCTTGACCCCCGCCATGACCACGCCGGGCGCGCCGCCACCGGGCATGCCGTCGCATTTGTCACGCAGTTCGGTGACGATCCGCTGCGCAAGCCGCGCGCCAACCCCCGCCGCCCGTGTCAGCCCCGATTTATCACCCGAGGCGATGGCCGCAATCAGTTCGGATGCCGGAAGCGTGGACAGGATCGCCAGCGCCACCTTCGCGCCCACCCCCTGCACCGTGGTCAAAAGACGGAACCATGAACGTTCCGCCGCGTCGATGAAGCCATACAGGAGGATCGCATCTTCGCGCACCACGGTTTCAATCAGCACGCGCGCGACCTCTGGCCCCTGCGGCAGGGCGGACAGGGTGCGGGTCGAGGCCAGGACAAGATAGCCCACCCCACCGACATCAATGACGCAGCGATCCGCCTCCACCTGCCCCACAAGGCCGGTCAGTTGCGCGATCATGCCATCCTCGTGGCGCGTGCGATATGCGCGGCACTGGCACGATGGTGGGCATGGCAGATCGCCACCGCCAGCGCGTCCGCCGCATCAGAACGTTTCGCGATCGCGGTCGGCAGCAGGCGTCGCACCATCATTTCCACCTGTTCCTTGGTCGCCGCCCCGGTGCCAACAACCGAACGCTTGACCGATTTCGCACCATATTCGGACACCGGTATATCCAGAAGCACCGGCACCAGAAGCCCGACACCACGGGCATAGCCCAGCTTCAGCGTGGCGGCCCCGTTACGGTTGACATAGGTTTCCTCGATCGCGGCCTCGTCAGGGGCGAAACCGCGACCAAGTTCCAAAAGCGCGTCATGCAGGTGGCGCAGGCGTAACGGGACCGACATCGCGGCGTCGGTTGCGATGACGCCATCCGCCACGTGCGACAGCCGGTTGTCCCGTGCCTCGATCACACCCCAGCCGGTAAAGCGCAGGCCGGGATCAATCCCCAGTATCCGCACCATCGCCGTGCGCGATCAGGCCGACAATGCTTCGGCGACGTCATCAGGCAGGTCGAAATTGGCATAGACCGACTGGACGTCATCATTTTCTTCCAGCACGTCAATCAGCTTGAGCACGCTGCGGGCCTTGTCCTCGTCCAGGGTGACGACCGTTTCGGGACGCCAGTCGAGCTTGGCCGACGCAGGTTCGCCAAATCGGGTTTCCAGCGCATCACGCACCGCGAAAAATGACTCCACGGGGCAGGTCACTTCATGCCCTTCCGCGGTGGTTTCCACGTTATCGGCCCCGGCCTCGATCCCGGCTTCGAGCATCCCGTCCTCGGTCGCGACATCAAGCGGATAGGTCACGACACCAAGGCGCTGGAACATGAAGGAGACGGAGTTCGTCTCGCCAAGCGATCCGCCATGCTTGGAAAATGCCGCGCGTACATCCGACGCCGTACGGTTACGGTTATCGGTCAGGCCCTCCACAATCACCGCGACACCGGCGGGGCCATACCCCTCGTAACGGACCTCCACATAATCATCGCCACCACCTGCGCCCGACGCTTTCTTGATCGCGCGTTCGACGGTGTCCTTGGGCATGTTCACCTCACGCGCGGCGGACATGGCGGCACGCAGGCGCGGATTCATGGCCGGGTCGGGCATGCCTTCACGCGCGGCGACGGTGATTTCACGGATGACCTTGGCAAACTGCTTCGCCCGCCTGGCATCCTGCGCGCCCTTGCGGTGCATGATGTTCTTGAATTGGGAATGACCCGCCATCGTTCGTCCCTGATCCTGTAAATCTTGTTTATTATCAATTGGTCACAGCACCCGCACCCTGACCGGCCGCCCCTCAGGCCAGCCGCCCGTGGCAGTGCTTGTATTTCCGGCCCGACCCGCAAGGGCACATTGCGTTACGCGGCACCTCGCCCCAGCTTGACGGATCATCGGGCATGATCGCCGCGGCCCCGATCGGCTCCGCCATCGCAAGGTCGGGGACCTTTCCATTCGCATCCGCCAGCAGGCCCGGCCCCGGCTCATTTTCCAGCCCCGGCACACGCGGGTCGGAATGGACCTCCGCAGCGACACCGGCAAAGGGATTGTCGATCGCCGGGGGCGCGACCTCGACCCGTGCCATGGTCGATGTCACACGCAGGCGCAGATGATCGAGCATCGCATTGAACAGCTCGAACGCCTCATGCTTGAACTCGTTGAGCGGGTCTTTCTGGCCATAGGCACGCAGGCCAATGCCCTGGCGCAACTGGTCAAGGGCAAGCAGATGCTCCTTCCACACCGCATCGAACGTGGTCAGTAACACCTGCTTTTCAACATAGCGCATGATGGAAGGGCCGAAATTCGCGGCCTTGGAGGCCTGCGCCTGGCTGGCGGCCTGTTCGATCCGCTCCGCCACGGACGTGGCGTCCATCCCGTCCTCCGCCGCCCATTCGTCGATCGGCAACGTCAGGCACAGTTCCGTCATGATGGCGGCGGACAGGCCGTCCTTGTCCCACTGCTCCGCAAAGGAACGTTCGGGAATATAACGTTCGACCATGTCGTGGATGACGTCGGCGCGCATGTCCGCGATGATGGGGGACACATCCTCCATCGACATATATTCGCGGCGCTGGGCATAGACCTCCTTGCGCTGGTCATTCATGACGTCGTCATATTTAAGCGTATTCTTGCGCATGTCGAAGTTGCGGGCCTCGACCTTTTTCTGCGCACGCTCCAGCGCCTTGTTGATCCACGGATGGACGATGGCCTCGCCCTCCTTCAGGCCCATTTTCTGCAACATCCCGCCCATACGGTCGGTGCCAAAGATCCGCATCAGGTCATCTTCGAGCGAGATGAAGAAGCGCGAGTTGCCCGGATCACCCTGACGCCCCGCACGCCCACGAAGCTGATTGTCGATGCGGCGGCTTTCATGGCGTTCGGTGCCGATCACATACAGGCCGCCCGCCTTCTGCACGGTGTCATGGTAGTCGCTCACCTGCCTGCGCAGTTCGGCTTCCTTGCGGGCGCGTTCCTCCTGGTCCTCGATCCCGCCAAGCTCCTGGGCGATGCGCATCTCCACATTGCCGCCAAGCTTGATGTCCGTGCCACGCCCGGCCATGTTCGTGGCAATGGTGATGGCGCCCGGCGCGCCGGCCTGCGCCACGATCGTCGCCTCCATCTCGTGAAAGCGGGCGTTGAGGACATTGTGCCGGACCCCGCGCTTGTGCAGCAGGGCGGACAGAAGCTCGCTCTTTTCAATGGAGGTGGTGCCGACAAGGACGGGCTGCCCGCTTTTCGACACATCTTCGACCAGGGCACTGACGGCTTCGTATTTCTCACGCGCTGTCAGGTAAACCTCGTCATCGTCATCCTTGCGCGAGACGGGACGGTTGGTCGGGATCTCAATGACCTCGAGCTTGTAAATATCCGCGAATTCATCGGCCTCGGTCATCGCCGTGCCGGTCATGCCCGACAGGCGGGGATAAAGGCGGAAATAGTTCTGGAACGTGATGGAGGCCAGCGTCTGGTTTTCCTGCTGGATCTCCACATGCTCCTTCGCCTCCAGCGCCTGGTGCAGGCCGTCCGAATACCGCCGCCCATCCATCATGCGCCCGGTGAATTCGTCGATGATGATGACCTTGCCACCCCGGACGATATAATCGACATCGCGGGTAAACAGCGTATGCGCGCGCAGCGACTGCTGCACATGGTGGATGACGGCGACGTTCTGGATGTCGTAAAGGCCGCCCTCACGCAGCACCTGCGCGTCACGCAACATCTGCTCGACTTCCTCCGCCCCACGGTCGGTCAGGATGACGGAGCGGTATTTTTCATCTTTTTCAAAGGCTTCCGGGTCCCTCACCAGAACCGCCATCACCTCGTCAACGGAACGGTAGAGGTCGGAGCTGTCATCCGCCGGACCGGAAATAATGAGCGGGGTGCGCGCCTCGTCAATCAGGATCGAATCGACTTCATCGACGATGGCATGGTGGAAGGGGCGCTGGACCATGTCCTCGGCGCGGTATTTCATGTTGTCGCGCAGGTAGTCGAAGCCGAATTCGTTATTCGTCCCGTACGTGATATCCGCGGCATAGGCGGCGCGGCGTTCATGTTCGGGGATATTGGGCACGACCACGCCCGTCGTAAGCCCGAGGAAAGAGTAAAGCTGGCCCATTTCCTGCGCGTCGCGACTGGCGAGGTAGTCATTGACGGTGACGACATGCACGCCCTTGCCCGACAGCGCGCTGAGATAGACAGCAAGCGTCGCGACCAGGGTCTTGCCCTCGCCGGTGCGCATTTCCGCGATCTTGCCATCCTGCAGCACCATGCCGCCGATCAGCTGCACATCGAAATGGCGCATCCCCAGCACGCGGCGCGATGCCTCGCGGCAGACGGCAAATGCTTCGGGCAGCAGCGCATCAAGGGTTTCGCCCTTTGCGATGCGTTCACGGAACTCAACCGTCTTGGCCGCGAGTGCCTGATCGTCAAGCGCCTGCATCTGGGGTTCAAGCGCATTAATGGCGGGGATGCGCCGCTGATACGCTTTCAACGCCCGGTCATTGGCGGTTCCGAACAGGGCACGGGCAATACTGGCGAACATATGGACCTTCCCGAGATGGCGATTCCTGCGTCCTTGGGGCGATGGACACAGGGGGGCATGCATGCGGATAACATTCTTGCGCGGAACCATCAGATAGGACCCACGTCGCCATGGGTCAACAGATGCCGCCCAACCACATGGCGAAATGATCGTCCCGATGGCCGCCCGGATGCCTGCCATGGCGCCCGCCCTGATCCCTGCCCTGAATCCCTGCCCTTGCAACCGCCACCCTGACCGCTGCCCTGCCCCGCCCTGTGATGGCCATCATGATGGCCCCAGTGAATGGGCCCCATGACGAAACCCCATGACGGACCCAAATGACGGGCCGCAGTGACGGGCCTCAGTGATGCTCCACTTATGACGTCCCCAATGACAGCCCCTGTGCTGCGCCCTGTGGCGCACCCTGTGGGGTTCCTGTGGCCGTTCCCTGCGACCGTTCCAATCGCCATCCAGGCATTCCCCTGCCCGCCCCCTTGCGGGACAGGGCGGCCTTCGCCATGATGCCGGCCAACGCGTCCATAATTAGGGTTTTTCGCACATGCGGACTTTCGGTCCGGCAAAGGCCATCGCCACGATGGCCCTGCTTGCCTCCACCATCATCGTCCCTCCAGCCCTGGCCGCAGGCACTGCCCCCGCAGCCAGCAAGCCCGCCGCGGCCACTGCACCGGCCGACACAAACCCGCGCCTGGCGTCGGTCAACGGCCAGGATATCCGCCTTAACGATATCCGCCAGGCCATAGCGACCATGCCCGACCAGCTACGCAAGCTGCCGGAAAATGTCATCATCCCGATTCTGCTGAACCAGCTGGTTGACCAGAAGGCGATCCAGATCGTCGCGGAGAAGAGTGGCCTTGCCAAGCAGCCCGACGTGCAGCACCAGATGGAAGTCGCGGCGCAGAACGCGTTGCAGAACGCCTATCTGTCATCACAGGTCACGCCCGGCCTGACCGATGACGCGGTCAAGGCGTATTACGACAAGAATTACGCCAACAAGCCGGGGGCGGAGGAAATCCACGCCCGCCACATCCTCGTCCCGACCGAGGAGCAGGCCAACGACATCATCAAGCAGCTCAAGGGTGGTGCGAATTTCGCCGACCTGGCGACCAAGCTGTCGAAGGACCCCGGTTCGGCCAAGCAGAACGGTGGCGACCTTGGCTGGTTCAAGAAGGGCGACATGCTGCCGGCGTTCTGGGATGCGGCATCAACCCTGCAGCCCAACAGCTTCAGCCAGACCCCGGTGCATACCCAGTATGGCTGGCACGTGATCCAGGTTCTTGGCAAGCGCACGGCCGCGACCCCGACACTGGATTCCATGCGCGACCAGATCCGCCAGAAGCTGATTCAGGAAGGCGTGCAGAAGGCCGTCAGTTCCGCCGTGGGACAGGTCAAGATCGTGCGTTACGGTCCTGATGGCAAGGCGTTGCCCGACAACGCGCCGACCCCGCCGCCCGCCGCCGCGCACTGATCGCGCGACGGTGCGGCATGGCGCAACGGGGCATCCCCACGCGCCATGCCGCGCCAGACCGGCCCGCATGGGCCGCGCAGGCCGGGCCGGGGATGACCCGTGTTGCCCCGGCCGCCCCGGCACGGCGGATGCGTAACACCATGACCTGCCCTGTCGTGGCCTGCCGCGTCATTTCGTGCCGCATCGTGTAACATGTTCCCGTTTCGCGTGGGATCAAACCCACCCCACACCAAGGACCAGATGTGTCATGGCTGACGCTCTTCCCACCTCCCCGCTTGCACGGCCATTCCCCGAACTGAAGCCCATGGCCGGCGTCCGCTTTGGCGCCACGGCGGCGGGCATCCGCTATGCGGGGCGTACGGACCTTGTCATGGCCGAATTCACGCCCGGCACGACGGTCGCGGGTGTCTTTACACGCAGCAAGTGCCCCGGTGCGCCGGTGGACTGGTGCCGCGCCGCACTGGCCGGTGGGGTGGCGCGCGCGCTGGTGGTGAATGCGGGCAACGCGAATGTCTTTACCGGTCGCGCGGGGTACGAGGCGACACAGGCCAACGCCGCCGACGCCGCGCGCCTGACGCAATGCGCGGCAAGTGAGGTCTTCCTTGCCTCCACCGGTGTCATTGGCGAGGTCCTGCCCTATCGCAAGATCAGCGACGCGCTGCCGGGCCTATATGCGACACTGTCGGATGACGGGTGGGAAGGCGCCGCGCGTGGGATCATGACCACCGATACCTTCCCCAAGGGCGCGGTGCGTGAAACCACGATCGCGGGCACCACCGTGCGCATCCAGGGCATCGCCAAGGGCAGCGGCATGATCGCCCCGGACATGGCGACGATGCTGGCGTTCATCGCGACTGATGCCGCCCTTCCGGCGCCGGTGCTTCAGGCGTTGCTGTCGCGCGGGACGGAAAAGAGCTTTAATTGCACCACGGTTGATTCCGATACATCGACCTCGGACATGGTGCTTTTGTTCGCGACGGGCCGGGCGGGCAATCCCGCCATCACGGATGCCCATGACCCCGCCCTTGCGGACTTCACACAGGCACTCGACTCCCTGTTGCTGGAACTCGCGCTGCTGGTGGTACGTGATGGCGAAGGCGCGACGAAGATGATGCATATCCGCGTCACCGGCGCGACATCCGACGAATCGGCCAAGCGCGTGGCAATGGCCATCGCCAATTCCCCGCTGGTGAAAACCGCGATCGCGGGGGAGGACGCGAACTGGGGCCGTGTCGTCATGGCTGTGGGCAAAAGTGGGGAACCCGCCAATCGCGACACGCTGTCGGTTGGGATCGGCGGCACATGGATCGCGCGCAACGGCACCGTGGTCGCGGGATATGATGAAACGCCGGTCGTCGCCCACATGAAGGGGCAGGAGATCGAAATCGACGTGGACCTCGGCCTGGCCAACGGCATCGGGCAGGCATGGACATGCGACCTGACGCATGGCTACATCGACATCAACGGCTCCTACCGCAGCTAGAGGCAGATCCTGTTTGAATGCGTGCATTCAAACAGGTGAAGATGCTCGTAAAAACCATAAACCGGAGCATTTTCACCGAACCGGTTTTCGGGGGAAATGCTTCAGCGGCACATTCGCCACGCCCCGGCATCGGGCCGGAACCACGTGCGGACGGGCGGCAGGGAGTGCCCGCCCGTATGCCGCCGGACGCTTTTTTCCGTTTCCGTTCCGCCCCATCCGGTGGCATTGCTGTTACATCCCCTTTCGCGGGCACACACCGGTCCAATTCAGCAGGAACGCGCAGCCGATGTCCGATCAGTTTTTTCAGCCCGTCCCCTCACGCCCCTTTCAGGAGGTCTGGACCTATGCCGGGTTCTGGATGCGGGTCGTGGCGCATCTGGTGGATTCGATCCTTGTGTGGGTCGGGCTGATGCTGCTGGGCGCCATCATTTCGCCCAGTGTCTCGATCACCATTTTTGACAAGCAGCCAGGCGGCGGTGGCGGCGATTACAGCGTATCGTACATCCAGCCCGCCGATTACATGATCATGTCGAACACGCCGCACATCCACTGGCATGGCCATGGCGTGCTGGAGATGGCGTGGCTGGTGCTGCCCGCGCTGTATTACATCCTGTTCGAAAGTTCCCGCCTGCAGGCGACGCCGGGCAAGCTGCTGTGCCGCATGCGGGTGACGGACCTGCACGGGAACCGGATCGACGCCCTGCGCGCGACCGGGCGGTACCTGGGGAAATACCTGTCGTTCCTGATATTCGGGATTGGCTTCCTGATGGTGGCATGGACCCGGCGCAAGCAGGGGCTGCATGATATCCTGGCCGGCACCTTCGTCATCCGCCGCGAGCTGGAGGCCGAGGCCCCGCCCTTTCCGCCGGCGTAACCAGCCCCCCCCCGCAACAGGATGGGGGATAAGGAAAACTGTCGGCCTGTTAGAGAGTGTTTGAAAACAACTCCTTGATAAAAAAGGAAAAGTTTTGGGGTGCCGCCTTTCGATCGAAACAGGCGGCGTCTTCTGAAGCTTTTTAGAAAAAGCTTCACCAAAAACATTTATGATTTCAGGATGTTATTGATCCTGACTTTTCAAACAGTCTCTCAAGGCTTCCGGACGGGGGGGGCCAGCAGCCCCGCACCGGCATTGCCCTTCCGCCACAAGGTCCGTGGATTTTGGGCGCATGACAGTGACAAATCATGAAAACAGCGTCGCGGACGGCAACTGTTCTACCCTGTTTTCGTTATAGTCCTTTATACTTTGAAATCCCGCGATTTTTCGGCCCGACTCCTACGGGCCGTAATCCTTGAGACCGTCCCCGCCCCCCGTGATGCACACGTGGACGGCGCGATACAGGAGGTGACCAGAGGCATGCCCGCCGTTTCCATGACCGTTTCCCGATCCCCGCACCGTTTCAGGGCAGGGGCATGCCTTGCGCTGTTCTTTTCCTTTCTGGCACTGTTTGCATCCCTGCACGGTGCCCGCGCCGATACCGCCCCACAGGGGCAGATGACGTCACAACAGGCGCAGCAGGTGCTGTCGGTCATGAATGACCCGCAAAAGCGCGCCGAATTCACCAAGACGCTGGAAGCGATCTCCAAGGGATTACCCGCCCCGGCAACCCCGGCCAAGGCAGCCGCCCCGGCCAAGGCCACGTCTTCGGACGTGTCGCTTGAACCTGACAGCATCAGCAGCGAATTCCTTGATGAACTGTCGCATGCGCGTGATGTGGCCCTGCGCCAGACACAGAACTTCATGGCATTGTTCAAGGATCTCGCCTTTGTCGGGCACTGGGTGCATTCGACGCTGAGCAATGCGGAATCGCGCCAGATCCTGATTGATTCGACCGGCCGCGCGACGCTGATCGTCCTGTTCGCCATGCTGGCGGAACATGGGTTCTCCCTGTTGCTGCGTAAGCCACTGGCGGCGGTGACGGCGCGCGCCGTGGCGATGGAAACACGCCTGAACCAGCGTGTCCGCGCGGCGGATGAACAGCAGGACGTGCAGGCCACCGCCACCCTGTCGGCCGACGGGACCAAGGAAACCGCGGACGAACGCGCGACCGAACAGGCCCGGCAACAGGATGACAAACAACAGCACGAGACGCTGCGCATCATCGCGCGCATCCCGTTTTCCATCCTGCACCTGCTGATCAAGCTGCTGCCGGTGGCGCTGTTCCTTGGGCTGGCCTATGGCGGGTCGGCGCTGCTGACCTCCACCCACCAGGCGGAGATGGTGACGCTGACGCTGACGAATGCCTATGTCATCGCGCGCGCGCTGTACCTGCTGCTGGAAATGGTGTTCGTGCCACGTTCGCCCACCATCCGCCTGTGTACCGCAAGCGATGGCACCGCGCGCATGGTCACGCGGTGGTGGAACTTCCTTGTCGCCGCGCCATCTCTGGTGATCTGCCTGTCCACGCTGGGCGGGGTGTTCGACATGCCGGCACGCGGGACAGAGGCAATCATCCGCGCCGTCGTCCTGATTGAACATATCCTTGTTGCGGTCTTCATCTGGCGCATCCGCAGACATGTGGCCGAGGCCCTGCAGCCGCCCGCGCGTTTCCAGGACAAACCATTCTGGGTCTTTGTCGGCCGGATGGTCCATTTCTGGTGGATCCTGGCGATGTTCTTTGACTTCGCGCTGTGGCTGGTCTGGGCGACGCAGGTGCGTGGCGGCTATACCTGGATCCTGCGCACGCTGTCGCTGACGATCGTGGTCATCCTGCTTGCGCGCCTGTTCGCGATCCTTGCCTTCGGCCTGCAGAACAAGCTGTTCCAGATCTCGCCCCTGACGGAAGAGCGCTATCCCGGCCTTCAGGCGCGCATGGATTATTACTATCCCTATGCACGGCGGGCCCTTTTGTTCCTGCTCAGCTTCCTGACCATCATCTGCCTGCTGCAATCGTGGGGGCTGCCGGCCTTCGCCTTCTTCCTGCATGGTACGCTGGGAACGAAGATCATCGGCGCGATCCTGACGGTGATGGTGGCCTATACCGTGGCCATCGTGGTGTGGGAGGCCGCGAACGCGGCGCTGCAGAACCAGATCAACCGCTTTGAAACATCTGAACAGGCCTCACGCGCCAGCCGCCTGCGCACGGTCCTGCCGATCATTCGCACGGTGCTGCTGACATTCATCATCGTCATCGTCACCGTCACCACCCTGTCGCAGATTGGCATCAACGTCGCCCCCCTGCTGACGGGTGCGGGGATCATGGGTGCCGCCGTGGCCTTTGGCGCGCAGAGCCTGGTCAAGGACTTCATCACCGGCTTCTTCATGCTGGTGGAAAATGCGATGCAGGTGGGCGACTGGGTCACGGCGGGGTCTGTGTCGGGCACGGTCGAACATCTGTCGATCCGCACGCTGCGGCTGCGTTCGGTCAATGGCGACCTGCATATCATCCCGTTCTCCTCGGTCACGTCGATCGCGAACACCTCGCGCGATTATAACCTTGTCGTGGTGGACTTCATGCTGGACCTGAGCGAGGACCCCACCCGTGTCGCCGCAATCCTGCATGACGAACTGGCGCTGATGCGCAAGGACCCGAAGTTCGCGCCACTGATCAAGTCCGACTTCTCCTTCCTTGGTGTGGAGCAGGCGGATGGCAACGGGGCGAAATTCCTGGGTTCGGTCCGCACGACGCCGGGATCGAAGTGGAAGGTGTATCGTGAATATTATCGCCGCCTGACCACGCGTATGGTCAAGGAAGCGGTGAAGTTCCCGATCCCCACCAGCGTCAGCATGCTGCGTAACGTGCCGGGGACAGATGGGCTGGACATCAATGGCAGCGGCAGCATGCACATGGTGTTTCCCCCCAATGTCGCGCAGGTGACACCGGCGGCGGATGTGGCGCATGATGCCCCCCCATCCCCCAACGGCGACGCCCCTGCGGCGGGCCAGAGTCCAAAGGCGCACGAATGACCATCCCCCCCGATCCGGACCCGACACTGGCCGCCATGGAGGCCCCCCTGCGCACGCAGGGGTTCGCCTTTGTCGGGGCGGAACGGATGCATGCGGAACTTGTGCAGTATGGCCTGCGGGAATGGGAGGATTTTGCCGCAAGCTGGAACCGGCTGGGGCTGGACCGTTACATGGCCGATGGCGGGCGTTACCGCCGCCGCCGCCATGCCACGTTCGCGGTGGGGGCGGACGGCATGCGACGCAAGAAACACCAGCCCCATTACCAGAGCCGCGATTACAACGAACTCAATGGCGGGATCGAACGCTGGTTCCGCGCGGTGGAGCCTGATATCGGCGACCATCCGGCGATGCAGGCGATCCTGCGCCTGATGTACCGCATCATGACCGACCTGACACCGACCGAACGCAGGCCGGAGGGCTGGCACGCGGAAATCCACCAGTTCCGCATCGAGGCCCTGCCCGAACAACCCGGCCACCCCACGCCCGAGGGCCTGCACCGCGACGGCGTGGACTGGGTGCTGGTACTGATGGTGCGGCGTGAAAATGTCATGTCGGGGGAAACCACCATCCATGACCTGCAACGCCGCCAGGTCGGCACATTCATGCTGGACCAGCCGCTTGACGCCGCGATTGTCGATGACAACCGTGTCTATCACGGGGTAACGGCGGTCCGCCCGATCGACCCGTCCCGCCCGGCCTATCGCGACGTACTGGTCGTCACCTTCCGCCACCAATGATCCCCCCACCCCGCCGCCCAGACGATGCGGCGACCGGGTTGGCAAGCACAACGGACGCCAGAACGCCGCAAAGGGACGCGACAGCGGCAAGAACCGGCGGGGTGATGACGGACGGGGCGATGACGGGCGGGGCGATGACGGGCGGGGCGATGACGGGCGGCGGCGCCGGGACATGGCGCCGCTTCGCCCGCTTATTGCTGGTCACGGTGCTGGTGGCGGGTGGGCTGCTTTATGGTTTCATCGTCACGGTGGACCCGTGGGACATGCTGCCGCTGTCACCGCGCCTGCCGCGCATCCCCATCAGCACCAATACCCGCTTCAGCCTGCCCGCACTGGCCCGTGGGACGGGTTTCGATTCCGTCATGCTCGGCACCTCCACCAGCCGCCTGATGCAGCCAGCCGTGCTGGACCATGCGTTGGGTGCGCATTTCCTGCAACTTGGCATGAACAGCGCGAGCGCATGGGAACAGGCGCGGCTGCTGTCATTATTCATGCGCCACCACCCTGCCCCGCGCGTGGTCATGATCGACATCGACGCCGCATGGTGCCGCAACCGGCCAGGCAACCTGACCGGCCCCAACCGCCCATGGCCGGAATGGATGTATGGCGGGTCGCCATGGGCAGGATACCTGCACATGGCCAACCTGTATGCCCTGCAGGAAGCGGCGAACCAGTTCCTGTGGCTGGTGGGGGTCAAGGCGCAGCGTTTTGGCTCTGACGGCTATACCAGCTTCGTCCCGCCCGATGCACGATATGACCGCGCCCGCGTGGATCGTGCATTCGCCGCATGGACACCGCCCGACCCCACGCCCGCACCCGCCGGTGCGGAGCATGTCGCACCCGACAGCCTGCCGCTGTTGCGCACCATGCTGTCGGGCCTGCCGATGGGGACACGCCGGCTTTTGTGGTTTCCCCCTGCCTCCGCCTTCCTGCATGGCCCGCCAGGCAGCCGCAGCAGGATGCGTGCGCTGGCCTGCCGCCGGGCCGTCACCGCCATGGCGGCGGACATGGCCGACACGCTGGTGGTGGATTTCGATATCCCCGGCCCGATCGTCGATGATCGTGACAGTTTCTGGGACCCCCTGCATTACCGGCTGTCGGTGGCGCAGCGGATAATGGGCGACCTTGGGCATATCGCGGGGGGAGGAGATGGGGGAACAGACGCGCATGTCCTTTTGCGCAACGGATGGTCCGTGCCCTGAATACGGGCATTGCCCAATATGCTCCCGCCTGAAATGCACAAGCCATGCGCTGTGCTCACCATTCCGTCGCGGCAGCAGGCCTTGTGCATGGCCGGTCATCTGGTATGGGAAAGGAACGCCCCCGCGAACATGCGCCCGGTGCGCCGTGCCGCCCCCGCCATGGGACGCGGCACCCGGCGCATGACAGCGCCGGTCCGTTGTACGCGCGGCGTTCCCTGCGTGTCCTGCCCATTGCCGTGGCAGGCACGGCCCTGAGGTTGGAGAGGCTGGTGAACACGTCCGTCAATGGTGCGCCGCAATGGCATCTGCAGGCCGAGGCGAACCGGACCCTGATCACATTGTCCGGCGAATGGATCGCGCAGACCGGCACCACACCCGACTTTCCCAATAATGGCCTTGCCCCCGCGACAAAGGGCAAGCCGCTGGAATTTTCCACCGACGGGCTGGGGCGGTGGGACACATCGCTCATCAGCTTCCTGTGGGAACTCAAGCGTGATGCGCGGCAGGCCGATCTGAGCGTCAGCGCCGAGACCCTGCCGGATTCCGCACGCAAACTGCTCGATCTCCTGCCGGAAATCCCGCCCGACGCGCATGCGCCGCCGCCCCACCATTTCGCGCCCGTCACGGCGGTGGGGCAATTCACGCTCGATACCCTCAATGAAATCGGCTGCGTCAGTGAAATGGGCGTCGCCACGGCGAAAGGTGGGCTTGCCGCGCTGCTGGGCAAGGGCATGATGCGCACGATCGACCTGATGTCGGACGTGCGCGCGGCGGGACCGACGGCGCTGGTGATCGTGGGCGTGGTCAATTTCCTTGTCGGCGCGATCCTTGCCTTTGTCGGCGCAGTGCAGTTGCATAAATTCGCGGCCGACATCTATGTCGCAAGTCTGGTTGGAATCGCGATGGTGCGCGAAATGTCCGCCGTCATGACTGCGATCATCATGGCCGGGCGCACCGGCGGTGCCTATGCCGCGCGGATTTCAACCATGCAGGGGAACGAGGAAATCGACGCCCTGACGGTGTTCGGCATCCCGGTCGCAAGCTACCTTATCCTGCCATCCGTGCTTGCGCTCATACTGACGATGCCGCTGCTTTACCTGTATGGCTGCCTGATCGGCATGTTCGGCGGATTTTTCGTGTCGTACATCATGCTGAACGTCACGCCGTTGGGCTATTTTCACGAGACGCTTTATGCCGTCGCCCTGTCGCAGTTCGTGTTCGGTTTTATCAAAAGTATCGTATTCGGCGGGTTCATCGGCCTGACAAGCTGCCGTATCGGCCTGAAGGCCGGACGCAGCGCCGCCGACGTGGGCATCGCCGCGACGCGCGCGGTGGTCGTGGGCATCGTGGGCGTGATCGCCATCGACGCCATATTCGCCGTCATCGCCAACGTGCTGGATATCTGACCCGATGAATGCAGACACATCCCACCCCGGTACATCCCACCCCGGTACACCCCACCCTGCCGCAGCCCACGACGCCGACAGCGCGCAGGCGATGATGTCGGTGCGTGGCGTCACTCTGGCGTTCGGGCCAAAGGTGATCCAGCACGACATTTCCTTTGACGTGAAGCGCGGCAGCATTTTCGCCGTCATGGGCGGCTCTGGCTGTGGCAAGAGCACGCTGCTCAAGAGCATGATCGGCCTGCTGCGTCCCACGCAGGGGGAATATCTGGTCGGCACGGACAATTACTGGGCCGGCACGGATGAGGACAGGGTGCGCATCGGCCGCCGCTTTGGCGTCCTGTTCCAAAGCGGCGCGTTGTGGAGTTCGATGACGGTGGGGCAGAATGTGGCGCTGCCGATGCAGATGTTCACCTCGCTCAGACCCCATGTGATCCGACAGCTTGTCGAGCTCAAGCTCGGGCTGGTGGGGATGCTGCATGCCATTGACCAGTTCCCCTCCGAACTCAGTGGCGGGATGAAAAAGCGCGCGGGCCTGGCGCGCGCCATGTCGCTTGATCCTGATATCCTGTTCTTTGATGAACCCTCTGCCGGGCTGGACCCGATCACCTCCGCCCGGCTGGATGAACTGATCCTCAACCTGCGTGACGGGCTGGGGGCCACGATCGTGCTGGTCAGCCATGAACTGTCCAGCCTGTTTGCGATCGCGGATGACGGCATCTTCCTCGACCCCGAATCAAAGACGGCCATCGCCCACGGTTCGCCCACATGGATGCGCGATCATTGCGACAATCCGATGGTCCATGCCTTCATGCACCGTGAACGTACCGATTCCTCCAGCCACGGGGACAAATAGGGGCCATGCCCGCCAGACAGACAGTCATTGGCGCACTGGTGCTTGGCGCGGCCTTTGTCGGGGGGATAAGCCTGCTGGCGCGCGGGGATATCCCGTTTCTTCATCCCATGCGTGAAGCTGTGGTGGTGTTCGAGGATTCGACGGCGGGACTTGATGTCGGCTCCCCGGTCAATTTCCGTGGCATCCCCGTCGGGGCGGTGCAAAATATCGAAATCACCGTCAAACCGCAGATCAAACGTACCTATACCTTCGTAAAGATCGGATTTTCCCCCCGGCAGGTGCCCGGTGGCGCGGACCTGCCCGACATTCCCACGCTGGTGGCCGATGGCATGCGCGCGGATATGGTGCTGCACAGTTTCGTGACGGGACAGTCGGAAATCGACCTCGACTTCTCCCCCAACACGCCCGCGCGGCTGCATCAGGACATTCCCGCCTCCCTGCCTGAAATCCCGGTGGGCCAGACCACCTTGCAACAGCTCAAGGGGGAGCTGGGCGCGCCGACGATGGAAAAGCTCCAGCATGACATCCGTACGACGGTGGCAAGCATCCGGCAGCTTGCCACCGACCTGCACCGCGACGTGCCGCCAATGATCGACAGCATCCGTCAGACATCGGCACACAGCCATGTCGCGGTGGTCAGCATCCGCACGGCCCTTGCCGATGCCCAGGCGCGCGCGGCCGTCACCCTGACGGACATGGACCGGATGATGGCCACCGGTGGCCGCGAGATGGACGCCCGGCGCGAGGAACTGCGCCAGTTGATCGCACAGGCGCGACTGACGCTGACGCAGGCGCACGAGACCATGGTGGGGGTGCAGCAGTTGACATCGCCCCAATCCCCCGATCAGGTCCATCTTGCCGATATGACACGTGACGTGACCGCCGCCGCCTATGGGTTGCGCGGGTTCGCCAACGAAGTTGAAAGTAACCCGCAACTCCTGCTGATGGGACGCAGCCAATGATCTCGTGCCTGCCTGTTTTCCTTTCCCGCCATATGGCCACATGCCGCGCCATGGGCGGGCTGGTCATTTCGGCCTCGCTGCTTGCGGCGTGCTCCTCCGCCCCGGTGAAGTTCTATACGCTGGGCGCATCCGCCATCGCGACCGGCGCAACCTCGCCAAGCGGCAGCGTCTCTGCCGTGACCGACACCACCCCTGTCATTCAGGTGCAACAGGCACGTATCCCCGACTATCTTGACGGGCAGGACATTCTGGTGCGTGACGGCCATGAAATCGAACGCAGCCCGCTTGGCCGTTGGGCAAGCCGCCTGTCGGTGGGGGTGACGGACCTGGTCACAGCGCGGCTGGCGCAGAAATGGCCCGAACGTTTCGTAACCGACCAGCCACAGCCGACGCCCGCATCATGGCGTCTGGCGATCAATATCAGCCGCCTTGATGTCAGCCGTAACGGGGCCGCCGCGCTGAATGCGGACTGGGCCATCATCCCGCAGGACCTGCACCAGCCCATCACGCGCAACCGCACGCATATCGAGGTCGCAGGCGGCACCACCACCAATAACCACGTGGCCGAAATTACGGAATCACTGCTGAACCAGCTCAGTGACAGGATCGCGGCAAGCTGGCCGCAGGTCACGACGCCGGTGTCCCATGCGCCCCATACCCATCATTGATGGGGACTGTTTCAAAGGAAAGACCCGGCAACCCATTGGAATAATAATGGTTTTGGGCGAAATTATCCCAGATAAAGACAACGTCCCGAAACATGTGCCATTTCTTCCCAATGGGTTGCTTTCAAATCGCCTTCTGGAAAAGGTAAAAGTCCCGGGCGATGCTTTTCCCACTCAGCACTGCCCGTATGACGTTTCCAAAAAATCTTTGCCTGGAACACTATAATCCCGTGGGTTGTTAGAGACTGTTTGAAAAGTAAGTCTCAATAACATCCTGAAATCATAAAGGTTTTTTGTGAAGCTTTTTCCAAAAAGCTTCGAAAGACGCCGCCTTTTTAAAAAGGCGGCACCCAAAAACTTTTCGTGTTTTTTATCAGTGAGTTGTTTTCAAACGCTCTCTTAACCCTGCGTTGCAAACCGCGCCTCAGGGGGATGCGCCTTCCCCACCATGGCCTGGCGGCCATCATCGCAGGCGTTTCGAAGCAGCGCCTTTTGACGTTCTGCAGGACAGGATTTCCTGAGAAATATCTATTTCTCAATATTCTGGTGAAGATCAGCTTCCCCCAGAGGGGAAAAGCGCGGCGCGCCATCGACCTGTTCCATCCACATATCCAGCGGACGGACCCAGTAATCGCCCCGCGCCTCGCTGCGATAGGTGACGAGCCATTCTTCCGTCTCGCTGTGGCGACCGACACAGATGACGGTATAAAGCCCGCCCTTATAATGCCGGTAAGGCCCCGGCCGGGGATGGGAGGGTGCAACCATTTTCATCCTGTCTCCTTCATTGCATCATGAAACGGGCGGTCCATGCCCTTGGCCGGGCTGCCCCTTCATGACCTGAACACGGAGATATCCGCCGCATGTTCCGCCCGTCCAGCCCCTGCCTGCCCCCTTCCGCCCCACGCACCGGCCAGTGGCGTTGCGCATTGCGGGGCCTGCGGGCCGTAATGGTGGCGATGGCCGTGTGCCCATGGCCCATCATGGGCGCGCATGCCGGGCCGGATCGCGGGGCGACGGTCATACTGGCACAGCATCCGGGAACGGAACTCGACCGGCAGGCCCATCTGCTGCAGGCACAGGATCTCGGGGATGCACATGCCCGTGGCGAACATCCCGTCGTCCTGACGGCATCGGGCCCCCTGTCGGACCATCCGGGGGACATGGCCCTGTTCGTACAGTTACAATCACCCAGCCTGTGCGGGTCCGCCGGCTGTTCCACGTCCGTTTTCCTGCGCCGGGGCACGCGCTGGACGCAGGTTCTCGATTCGCTCAGCGGTCCGGTAAGGATCATGCCACAGGCACATGGCGGCATGCATGATCTGGTGGTCGATGACGGCGATCGCTGGATCTGGAACGGGACAACCTATGCCGACACGCAGGCGGCATCGGCCCCGTCCGCAACGGCGCAATAACGCATAAACAGATTTTATCGGAAGATATCATGGAGCGGGTGAAGGGAATCGAACCCTCGTATGCAGCTTGGGAAGCTGCCGTTCTACCATTGAACTACACCCGCTTGCTGCCCCTCCTATAGCGGAGGGGAAGGCCCAATGCAATCGTTCCCACGGACCCGCGTGCGACAGGGCCGCTGCCCACCCCCGACAGTTGACGAGCGTGGGTACAATCCGCAATAACCATGCCTGTTTCCGCACCCGGCCACGGGGCGGGGCCCTCGTGATTTGATTCGGCCGGCTTGCGGCGAGGTTAAACAGACGCGCTAAAGAGGCCTGATGCCGCCACAAGGCGCTGGTGTCATGGTTTCCACGGTCGGACGATTCATTGCCGAAGGAAGCTCTGTCCCGGATATTCCTGCCCTTTTCTTCCGGTCCGGGCCTTTGCCTTTCGGTGTTTCTGACGATTTTCTGGTTTGGGAATCCTGACGATCATGACTGAGAACTCCACCCCTTCAGAATGGCGCGCAGCCACCCGCCTGCTTCACGCGGGCGAGGAACGCACCCCCTATGGTGAAACGAGCGAGGCGCTGTTCCTGACGTCGGGCTTTGTCTATGACAACGCCGAACAGGCAGAGGCAACCTTTCTTGGGGATGTGGCGCATTACCAGTACAGCCGCATCACCAACCCCACCGTAACCGCGCTGGAACGCCGCCTTGCAGTGCTGGAAGGCGCAGAAGACTGCGTCACCACCTCCACCGGGATGGGGGCGGTCTCCTCCGCGCTGCTGGCACAGGTACGGGCGGGTGAACGGGTTGTCGCCTCACGCGCGCTGTTTGGGTCATGCCACTGGATCGTTGCCGAACTGCTGCCGCGTTACGGGGTGGAAACGGTATTTGTCGATGGCGCGGACCACGCCGCCTGGGCCGAAGCCCTGTCAAAGCCGACAAGTGCCGTACTGCTCGAAAGCCCGTCGAATCCGATGCTCGACATCGTGGATATCCGCGCCATCTGTGACCTTGCGCACAAGGCCGGGGCGCTGGTGGTGGTCGATAACGTCTTTGCCACCCCGCTCTATCAAAAGCCGCTGGAACTGGGTGCGGATATCGTTGTCTATTCATGCACCAAACATATCGACGGGCAGGGCCGCACCCTGGGTGGCGCGGTGCTGGGGCGCAAGGAATGGCTTGATGACGTGCTGCGCCCGTTCGTGCGCAATACCGGCAACACGCTGTCGCCGTTCAATGCGTGGGTCATGCTCAAGAGCATGGAGACATTGTCGCTGCGCGTTGACGCCATGACGGCAAATGCGGGCAAGGTCGCAGACTTCCTCGCCTCTGCCCCGCAGATCCTGCGGGTGTTCTATCCCGGTCGCACCGATCACCCGCAACACGCACTCGCCATGCAGCAGATGAGCGCGGGTTCCACCCTGGTCGCGTTCGAAGTCGCGGGCGGCAAGGAAGGCGCCTTTGCCTTCATGAACGCGCTGCGCCTGATCAGCATTTCCAACAACCTTGGCGATGCCCGTTCACTGGTGACACATCCCGCCACCACCACGCACATGAAAATCGGGCCAGAGGAACGCGCGCGTCTGGGCATTACCGATGGCGTGATCCGCTTTTCCGTCGGACTGGAAGATGCGGAGGACCTGATTGACGACCTGCGTCGCGGCCTGAGCGCCGTCGCCGCGCGCTGATCCACAGCCCGGAGCACCTTATGGCCAATAAGAACAAGCCGTACCCCCCGCCCCCTGGACATGACCCCGAATCCGCCCTTGCAAGCGCCATCGAGAACACCCCGTGTTACGAGGCACGCACCGGTGACGTGCGGGTGCTGGTGCAGACATTCTGGCTGGATGACCAGTCGGAACCGGAGGAGCGACGGTTTGTCTGGGCCTATCGCATCCGGGTGGAAAACCATGGCGACAGTGCGATCCAGCTTTTGCGGCGCAGCTGGCATATTACCGACGGGCAGGGCCGGGTGGAGCATGTGCAGGGCGACGGGGTCGTGGGGGAACAGCCCGTGATCGACGCGGATGGCTGTTTTGAGTACATGTCCGGCGCCGCGCTGGAAACGCCGACGGGGTTCATGGGGGGAACCTATCACATGGTTCAGCCCGGAACGCGGGAACATTTCGACGTCAGTATCCCTTCCTTCAGCCTCGACAGCCCGCACCACCCCGCCATCTTCCATTAATCCCGCGCCTTCCGTCGCCCGTGCGCGGACGGGCGTGGCCTGCAGAAACAAGACAGAACAGCAATGACCCCCACCGATTCCGCCCCATTGCCCCCCCCCACGCGAGAAGAGGCCGAAGACGCCGTGCGCACGCTCCTGCGCTGGGCGGGTGAAGATCCCCGGCGCGAAGGGCTGCATGACACGCCCTCACGCGTGGTGCGTTCGTATGAGGAATTCTTCTGCGGTTATGCCGAAGACCCGGTCGACCTCCTGACCCGTACTTTTTCCGAGGTCGAGGATTATGACGAGATGGTGTTGCTGCGCGACATCCGGTTCGAAAGCCATTGTGAACACCATATGGTGCCGATTATCGGGGTGGCGCATGTCGCCTACCTGCCACGCAAGCGTGTGGTCGGCATTTCAAAGCTGGCGCGCGTGGTCGATGCCTATGCCAAGCGGTTCCAGATCCAGGAACGCCTGACCGCACAGATCGCCAATACCATCAACGATGTCCTGCAACCCCGCGGCGTGGGCGTGGTGATCGAGGCCTCGCACCAGTGCATGACCACACGTGGTGTGCATCGTCCCGGTGTTTCGATGGTCACCAGCCGGATGCTGGGCACATTCCGCAGCAATTCCGATACACGGCGGGAATTCCTGTCAATCCTGAACCGTCCCGGCGTCACGGGCGGGGTATAACCCGCCCCCGGTCAAGGGGAGGTAAAAGAGATCGTTTGAAAACAAACCATTGATAAAAAACAGGAAAAGTTTTTGGGTGTCGCCTTTTTTCAAAAAGGCGACGTCTTCTGAAGCTTTTTGGAAAAAGCTTCACCAAAAAAACTTTATAATTTCAGGATGTTATTGAGCCTGACTTTTCAAACAGCCTCTAAGACGACACCGCCTTTCGCGGGAAAATGCGGTGTCCATCCTTGTTGATGTTGGCTGTCGACAGGCGACATGGGCACCGCCCTTGCCTGCCCCTGTGCCGGTGCCGGTGCCGGTTCAGACCTCGACCCGGGCGCCCAGCACGGCGATGAACTGCGCCAGCCATGCCGGATGTGCGGGCCATGCGGGGGCCGTCACCAGCAGTCCATCGGTAATGGCCGCGTCAATCGCAATATCGGCAAATATCGCATCCGCCAGTTCGACATCGGGACGACAGGCGGGATAGGCCGAAACCTTCCGGCCCGAAATGATCCGTGCCGCCGCCAGCAACTGCGCCGCATGGCAGATCGCGGCAATCGGGCGATCCGCGAATGCACGCACCAGGTCAATCACCCGCGCATCCAGACGCAAATATTCCGGCGCACGACCACCGGGAATAATCAACCCGGCATAATCGGCATGCCGCACCTCGCTGAACGTGGCGGTCAGGGCGAAACGATGGCCGGGCTTTTCGCTGTAGGTCTGCGCACCCTCAAAATCATGAATGGCGGTCAGGACATGGTCACCCTTTTCCTTGTCCGGGCAGACGGCATCGACCTGATAACCAAGCATGCCAAGCGCCTGATAGGGGACCATGACCTCATAGTCCTCTACATAATCACCAGCCAGAAGAAGGAGTTTTTTCGCCATTTCAGAAGCGTCTTTCCTTAAGAAACCGTTTCAAAACAATCTATTGGTGGCAAAGAACACAACTGTCCGGGCGCTGATTTTTCCCAAAAGGCGACACGTTATGTGCTGCGTTTTGAAAAAAGCGTCACCAAGGACGTTTGCGGGTTCGCAGCCATGCCATGGGCATCATGGGCTTCATGGTCCTGCCTGCGCCCACGCACACCATCAGCCGTGCGCCATCAATCGTGCGCAGGGGGCAGATGTTCACGCAGGCGCGGCATCAGTTCAACAAAATTGCAGGGCACATGGCGACTGTCGAGCTGCCAGACAAGGATATCGTCCCACCCGTCACGCACCGCCCCCGTGGAACCGGGCAGCGCGAACAGGTACGTCCCGCCCGCCACCCCCGCCAGGGCCCGCGACTGGATGGTGGAGGTTCCGATCTTTTGATAGGACAGCATGCGGAACAGTTCGCCAAACCCCTCGATCCGCTTGTCGATGACACGTTCGAACGCCTCTGGCGTTACGTCACGACCCGTGACACCGGTGCCGCCGGTGGAAATCACGGCATCGACCTGCGGATCGGCAATCCATTGCGACAGGCGCGCCGCGATCGCATCGGCGTCATCACGTTCGATCGCACGGTCGGCCACGTGATGGCCGGCAGCAGTGATCCGGTCGGCCAGGATCCCGCCGGAACGGTCATCCGCCAGCGTACGGGTGTCAGACACGGTCAGCACCGCAATGCGGACCGGCAGGAAGGGCTTGTTCATATCCAATCGAGACATGACGCGATCTTCGCCCCTGCGCATACCATTCGTCAACGTTGACCTGCCACCCTGACGGGGCGGACACGAAGGAATGACCACAGGAACGACCTGCAGGGAACGTCTTTCAGGGAACGACCATCAGGAGGCCTGCGTCATAACATCGCGAAAACATGAACGTGAAGGCCACCCTATAGAAAGGGTTAAAGTGGAAGTCTAAAATAACTTTATTCAATATTTGTGCATCGCACAAAAAAATTACCGCCTTTGTAACAGCGCAATATTTTTAAATTTCAGGAGTTGCGGAGAAATATGCGTCATATTATTGCATACTAAATAAATGTTCATAAAATCTATTGTCCAAGGTTCATCTTCAATATGAAATATGCTACGAATGCGCGGATGATCAGGATAATTCCACCCTTTCTTGCCCCTATCGTGCTGTCTTTTCTTGCGCTTATCGCCGTCCGGGACCCAGCCTTTGCACAGGCCATACCCGGTGACGCCATGGGTGGGATTGGCACCCAGCCGATGATGGCCGCCAACGCACGCCGCACGGACTCCGCCTGGGCGCAGGACCCGGGCCAGTTCTTCAGCGCCCCATATGGCGACCAGCACTTCTTCGGAAGCTGGCTGGGCCTGCAGCCATGGCTGGTGCGTCATGGCATCCATATCGCCGCGGACGAGCATGAAGAACTGGCCGGGAACTTTCGCGGGGGGGCAAAGCAGGGCGTGACCGACGCCGGGCAGACGGGCGTGGAAATCGACATCGACTGGAACCGGTTGGCGGGGGCAAAGAATTTCTGGACCCATACCATGATCGTCAACGGCCATGGGCAGAACCTCAGTACACAATATATCCACGATTCCCTTGGTGGCGTGCAGCAGATCTATGGCGCACGTGGTAATGTCGTGGCGCATCTTGTCTATATGTATGCGGAACAGTCATTGTTTCATAACCGCCTCGACATCAGTGCGGGGTGGATTCCGGTCGGCAGCTTCTTTGCTGCGTCACCGCTGTTCTGTAACTTCATGAACGTGTCGATCTGCGGCAATCCCGCGCCGGGCAAGTATGTTCCGGGTGGCCGCGACTGGCCTTCGGGCAACCTTGGCGTGGTGATGCGTGTCATGCCGACGGTCGATACCTATATCATGGCGTCGATGTTCGCCGTCTCGCCACATTCGTTCAATGGCGGCATCTCGGGCTGGGCCTGGGCGCAAAGCGGGCTTGGCCACTTCTCCACCCCGGTGGAAATCGGCTGGCTGCCGGAATTCGGCCGCCATCACCTCGCCGGTCATTACAAGGCGGGATATGGCTATGACAATTCGCAGTATAATGACCTGTTCGAGGACATCGACGGCAATTCGGCGGTCATCACGGGTCGCCCCTTCCGCAAGCAATCAGGGGTAAGCACCGCATGGTTCCAGGCGGACCAGATGTTCGTGCGCAATGGCAAGGGCCCGACGAATGGCCTGATCGGCATGGCGGGGTATATGTATACCTCCGGCAAGGTTTCGGCCATGAAGCAGCATGTGTGGGCGGGCATGATCGAAACCGGCGCGAAATGGGGCCGTCCGCTCGATACCGTGGGCGCGATGTTCCATTATTTCGAAATGAGCCGATCTTCGGTATTGCAGCAGGAAGCCTCCATGCTGACGGGACGGCCGCTGCTGTCGAACCAGTGGGGACAGGCCTGGGGCATCCAGACGCATGAGGATGTGTACGAACTGTTTTACAACATCCATGCGGCGCGCGGCATGAGCTTCCAGCCCGATTTCCAGTATATCAACCGTCCGGGCGGCACCACGACATATCACGATGCCGCCGTGATGGCGTTGCAGTTCAACTGCATCCTGTAAACGTCCCCCATCGCGGTTATGCGCACAAAGCTGTAGGAAAGGCGGCATCATGACCGATGCCGCCTTTCCCATATCCGACGCGGGCGATCACGACATGCTCGCCCATGCCGCCATGGCCCTGTATCCCCCGACTGAACGCGGGGTGCCACGGCTGTTGTGCCTGTCGGAAAATGCCACCTACCGCATTGACCTGCCGGACGGGGGACGACGTGTCCTGCGTATCCACCGCCCCGGCTACCACGATGCGACAGAAATCCGCAGCGAACTGGCATGGCTCGACAGTCTGCATGCCACCGGGCTGCCGGTGCCGCGTGTCGTGCAGGCGATGGATGGGGAACGGCTGCATCATATGACCCTGCCCGGCATGACGGGACGGCACGTGGTCATGTTCAACTGGATCGACGGTACGGAACCCACGCCAGATATCGCACCCGACAGCTTCGCACGCCTTGGCCGCATGACCGCGCACCTGCACCGCCACAGTCGCGCATGGCAACGACCCGCAGGTTTCCGGCGTAAATCATGGACGCATGCCACCATGGTCGGGCCACAGGCCCCATGGGGACAATGGCAGGCCGCGCACGGGCTGGATGATGCAGCGTGCGACATGATTACCCATGCGATGGGACGGGTTGGTGCTGAACTTGCGGCCTATGGCCATGGTGCGGCACGGTTTGGCCTGATCCATGCGGACCTGCGGCTGGCCAACCTGCTGATCGCGGGGGGGGAAGACACACATCATTGATTTCGATGATTGCGGCTTCAGCTGGTTCATGCAGGACCTTGCCGCGGCCCTCAGTTTTTTCGAGGACCATCCCCGCATGCCCCATTGGGTCGCGCACTGGTTGCGGGGATATAATACCATCGCCAGCGTGACGCCGGCCGACCTGTCGATCCTGCCCGCATTGATCGCGCAACGCCGGATTCAGCTTCTGGCATGGGGGGCGTCACACGCCCAGACGGCACAGGTGCAAGGCCTTGGCCCGCAATGGAACGCACGGTGCGTCACATTATGCCGCGATTACCTCGACGGGTGCCTTGCACGCCGCATCGGGGTGTAAAAACCGGCAGGGAAACGCCCCCTGCCCTGCCCCCTATGGGGGAAATGGCGCTATGCCGTATCGGAGAATGGCTGACCCGGTCATATCATGCGGGCATATCACCCGATCGTATCGTCAGGAACGCTTCGCCGGCAGTCATCACGCGCAACCATGATCCATGTCATTCCCCCGTGCCACCATGGATGATATCCACATGCCACAGGATATATGGCTGGGCGGGATCAGGCCTGTTCGGCAACACAATCCAGCGTGCGGGCATAATCAAGCAGCGCGCGGCGGTGGCTGAGGTGGATGGAGCGTACATTCTGCGAACGGGCCGTCGTGTCATCGGACGACAGGACGGGCGCTGCGGAATGGGACGCACCCTTTATAAGCGTATCAGTCACTGAAGGCATCGTTTCGTATTCCGTAAACTGTGCCGAAGCAGGGGCATCGCGACAGTGAGTCGTCGCAATCAATGAATTATTACCTAATCGTCATATATGACCAGATTGAGGCAGCAAGGCCATAGTTTGAATTTATATACAGCTTTCTGATCACTTTTTCGTTTACTCCCTCCCCCACCCTTCCCGCTACCTTGTGACATGACGAAGGTGGGTGATAATCGCGGCCATGCGCTTTGTTCACACATCCGACTGGCAGGTTGGCAAGGTCTTTCGCTTTGCCGATGACGACACGCAATCCGTCCTGCAGGACCAGCGGCTGGAGGTCATCGGCAGGATCGGCCGCCTTGCCCGCGACCAGGGCGCCAGCGCGATTGTCGTGGCAGGCGACATCTACGACCATGAAATCCCGGTGGACCGCACCCTGCGCCAGCCCATCGAACGGATGCGACAGTTCCCCGACCTGTGCTGGCATCTGATCGCGGGCAATCATGACCCCAACGTGCCCGGCGGCATCTGGGACCGGCTGCATGCCATCGGCCTGCCGGACAATGTGCGCGCCCACCTTGACGGCAGGCCCGCCGCCATGGACCCGCACGGCACGGCCTGGGTCATTCCTGGTGGCCTCAAACGCCGCCATGTCGCAACAGACCCGACGGCGGAAATGGATTCGGCCGAAACGCCGCCCGGGGTCATCCGCGTCGGTCTGGCGCATGGATCGGTGCGCGATTTCGGCGGTGACGAGGCACAGAACCGTATCGCCATCGACCGTGCCCGTCGCGCGGGGCTGTCCTACCTCGCCCTTGGGGACTGGCACGGGACGCAATGCATCGACGACCGCACATGGTATAGCGGCACCCCGGAAATCGACGGTTTCGACCGGGGGGGCGATGGCGGGGGGCATGCCCTTGTGGTGGACCTTGCCGGTCCCAACGCCCGGCCGGAGGTTACGTCCCATCGCGTGGGCCGCTTTGTCTGGCATCGCGATACGGCCACCCTGACGGGGGCGCAGGACATCACCGCACTGGAACATCGCCTGCGCAATATCGACCCGCAGGAGGCAGGTCGCGTACTTGTATGGCTGTCGGTGCGCGGTGCGCTCCCGCTGGAGGGGTTGCAGACCTATCAGGATATGCTCGACGCGCTGGGGTCGGCCCTGCGGCTGCTGCGTGTCGATGGGGAACCGACCCTGCTGGCGGATGCGGATGACCTGGACCTGTTCGGCACCGGGGCGGTACGCACTGCCGCCACCATCCTGTCGGAACGCGCGGGCCAGGGCGACCCGGCGCAACGTGACATCGCCACTGCCGCCCTGCGCCGCCTTGCGCTGATGGTGCATGGGCAGAAGGGGAACACGCCATGATCCTGCATGGGATGGAGGTCGCGCACCTGCGCAAATTCGTCACGCCGACGCGCCTGTGCGGTCTGGGGCCGGGGCTGAACGTGCTGGCCGCGCGCAATGAATTCGGCAAATCCACGCTGCTGGCGGCGCTGCGTGCGGCGTTCATGTGGCGTTATAACAGCACGAACAGGCTCATCAAGGAACTGCGCCCCTTGGCCGATCAGGGCGCGGGGCCCAGCGTGCATGTGGATTTCAGTATCAACGACATCCAGTGCCACCTTGAAAAACGCTTCCTGTCGCGCGCAGCCATGAGCCTGCGGGTCGGGGAAGCGACGTTCGCAAATGCAGATGCAGAAGAAAAGCTGCATGAAATCATGGGGCTGGAATCACAGGGGCGGGGCGAGGCCTGCGGCATCTGGAATGCGCTGTGGGTTGCACAGGGCGACAGCCTGAAACAGCCCGAACTGACGGGCCGGGCCGGCACATCCCTGACCGCCTGCCTTGAGGGGGAGCTTGGCAACATCACCGGCGGGGCGGAGGCGACGCGGTTTCTGGCGATGGTGCGTGATGAACGCGCCCTCCTGCTTGATGGGCGCGGCCATCCAAAAGGGCGGTATAAAACCGCCATCACGGAAGAAGACGCCGCCTGCGCGGAGATCACGCGCCTGCGCGAACGTCGCCGCATGCTCGAAGACGATATAGAAAGTCTGGCGGAACAGCGTCGGCTGCTGCACCATGCCGATGACGCCACCCGGCATGAACAGGAAACCACCGACCTGGCACAGGCCCGGCGCGAACGCGACCGCCTGCACCAGCACGCCGCGCGCCTGAAGGCCGCACAGGCAGAAGTACGGCTTGCGCAGGGGGGCGTGACCCTTGCGCAAGAAAATATCGCCAGCCGCGCGAAGATGGAGGCCGAACGCCAGCACCTGTGCACGGTCGTGGACGACCTGCGCACGGCGATGGACACCGCGCAGCAACGCCACGAACGCGCCGAACAGGCCACCACGGCACGTCAGCACGACCTTGAACACGCCATGGCGGCCCAACGCGCGGCACAGGATATGCACCGCCGTGTCAGCAGGCGCGAACAGGCCAGCATATGGCGACGCGAACATACCGACGCCACCACCCTTGTCACACGGCTGGAACATGCGGCGCAGCAGGTGGCGCAGGCCGAACTTCACCTTGCGACCTTGCATGTCGATGACGCCATGATGGACCGCCTGCGCCAGGCGGAGCGGGCAGCCGACCACGCCTGCGCGCGTTACAGCGAACAGGCGACCCGCATCGAATTCCACCTGCCCCCCGATACCGCACGCCAGATCAGCATCGACGGCGTCGCATTATCGGGCACGCACCTGGAAATCACGTCGGCCACCACCTTACGAATCGCGGGAATTGGCGATATCCGCATCACACCACCGGGCGATGGCGACCATGCACAGGCCCTGCATGCCCGTACACAAACGCGCGAGGCGCTGACCGCCCTGCTGACGCAGGCAGGATGCGTGGACATGGCCGGGGCGATGGACATCCATGCGGCCTGGCGGCAGGCCGGACGTGCTGTCAGCGAAGCCCGCACGATGCAGGCCCACCTGCTGCCAACCGATATGCCGGACCCGGCGGCGGCGCTGGCGGCGGCAAAGGCGCGGGTCATGGAACGCGACCGGCTGCTCGCCAGTATCGCGCAGGATCCCGATGCCGCCACACTCCCCCCCATGGCAGAGGTGCAGGAGGCCGTCAGCGCCGCCGAAACACGGGTGGAACGTGCGCGCGCCGCCCTGCTGGCCCCCGATGGCGAAGCCCGGCAGGCGCGCGACCTGCTGACGCGCCATCGCACGGAACTGGAACAGGCGCACCAGCAGCTTGAACGCCTGACGCTGGAACTGACACGCGACCGCGTGGCACGCCCTGATGCCGCCCTCGCCACCCAGCATCAGCAGGCACAGGCCACCCGTGATACCGCCGAAAGCGCCCTGCGCGCATGCGAGGCCGATCGCCCCGAAGAGGACGAAGCCATGGTGGATGCCCGCATCAGCCGCCTTGAACGCACGCTGGAGGAGCGGCGCACACGTGTGGGGGAACTGCGCCAGGCGATCGCCGCCCTGTCAAGCCGTATCGAAAGCGCAGAGGGCGACGGGCTGGACGAACGGATCGCGGGACATGAACGCCTGCGCGACGGGCATGCGCGTGAACGCGCCGAATGTGCGCGGCAGGTGGAGATCCTGACCCTGCTGGCCGATACGCTGGCAACGACGGCGCGCACTGCGACGGAACAGTACCTCGCCCCCCTGACGCGCGCGATGGAACCAGCCCTGCGCGGGCTGTTCCCCCGGGCGCAGGTAACATTGGGGGCCGATTTCTCGATCACCGGGATCACGCGTACCATGACAGAGGAATTTGCCGACCTGTCCGATGGCACCCGTGAACAGATCGCGGTGCTGGCACGTCTGGGCATGGCGGACCTGCTGCATACACGCGGGCAGCAGGCGATGGTGGTCCTGGATGATGCGCTGACATTTTCCGACAGCGGACGCATGGAACAGATGTTCGATATCCTGACCGAAATATCGCGCCGTGTGCAGATCATCATCCTGACATGCCGGTCCGAACAGTTCGCAGGGCTGGGCGCACGACGACTGAGCGTGGAAGCCGTAGAGCAGGCCTTGCCGCTGTAACCATACAGGACCATGCAGGCGTTTTTGCATTGCGAAGGTCCATGAAACGCCACCTTAGAGATTGTTTGAAAACAACCCATTGATAAAAAATAAAAGTTTTGGGTGCTGCCTTTTTGCAAAAAGGCAGCGTCTTCTGAAGCTTTTTGAAAAAAGCTTCACCAAAAACTTTTATAATTTCAGGATGTTGTTGATTCTGACTTTTCAAACAGTCCCTTGGAACCTGTTGAAAATATCCCACAGGTTCTATCGACAGGAAATGGGGAACGCTTTCAGCGTATAAACTTATTTTTGAAATTTTATTTCTGTATAAAGTTTTTTTCAAAAATCTTCATCATGCCAGCAGGTTCCTGCTCCTAACTTCTTGATGCAAGTCAGCCTGACAGATCAAACGGGACCTTGTAACCTTGTATATAAATAAGAGACTGTTTGAACAGTCAGGATCAATAACATCCTAAAATTATAAAGGTTTTTTGGTGAAGCTTTTTCCAAAAAGCTTCAAAAGACACCGCTTTTTTAAAAAAAGGCGACACCCAAAAACTTTTCTCTTTTATCAACGGCTTGTTTTCAAACAGTCTGCTAAAAGAAGAGGGGGCACATGCCCCCTCCCCCGGTTTTTTCAGCCTTGATGAACACTACTGTCCATGGACAGTGACGTTTCCAAAACGACGGCCCCTGTTAAATGGGGTGACACTATTTAGAGGCCGCCTGAACAGTCAGGATCAATAACATCCTGAAATTATAAAGGCTTTTGGGTGAAGATTTTTCCAAAAATCTTCAGAAGACGCCGCCTTTTTAAAAAAAGGCAGCACCCAAAAACTTTTCTTTTTTATCAATAATTTGTTTTCAAACACTCTCTTAACAAAAACTACCCTGAACTACCGATCTTCGGGTGGGCGGGCATTCGCGTTTGCGACGCGGCGTCCCCATGAAATCAGGTCGCTGGTGCAGTCATCACGATCAATGGTGCATTCAATCAGGGTCGGACCTTCACGATTGGCCAGCCCCTTTTCGATCGCCTGCGCAAGTTCGGCGCCTGTCGTCGCCTTCAGGCCAAGGCCCTTGCCGTCCTCGGCGTTAAAGACCTTCATCAGGCCCGCATAATCCCAGTTCTTGACGTTGTTATACGGACCATCATGGATCTGCACCTCGATGGTATAGCCACGATTATTGACCAAGAAAATCAGAACCGGCAGCTTCAGGCGCACCATCTGCGCCACTTCCTGCGCCGTTAGCTGGAACGACCCGTCACCAACCATCAGCACGATGCGACGTTCGGGCTCCGCCACGGCATAGCCGAACGTGGCGGGCACAGACCAGCCGATATGGCCCCACTGCATCTCCAGTTCCACGCGCGCACCATGCGGCAGCTTCATCTGAATGGCGTTGAACCAGGAATCCCCCGTCTCCGCGATCAGGCTGGTTTGCGGTGTCAGGACGCCGCTGATCTGGCGCGCCATTTCCGCGCGCACCAGCGGGGCGGCAGGATCGGCCGCCACAACCGGGGCTGCGGGCCTGTGGATGCGGCGGAATTCCGTGATCGTCGCATCCTTTTTCGGGCGCGTTCCCCACGCTTTCGTCACACCATCCAGCACATCGCGCAGGTGGATGTCGTCATAGGCCACGCCTTCGACACTTACATGCCGCCCATCCGCCACCACGACATTTTCGCCACGCGGCCATGCGGTCCAGCCCACGGTGGAATAATCATTAAAGACCGGGGCCAGCGCGATGATACCATCCGACCAGTCAAAGATCTGCCGCACGCCGGGGCTGCTGACATCGCCCCAGAACGTGCCGACATAGCCGGGATGATCTTCGGGGAAGAAGCTCTTGGCCGCAGCCATCGTCGCCACGGCACAGCCCAGCGCATCGGCAAGGCGGATGGCCGCGGCCTCTGCGCCAGCGGCACGCACGCGACTGCCGATCAGCAGCACGGGCTTCTTGCGGCTGTCGATGAAGCGGGTCAGTGCGTCCACCGCCTGCGCCACACTGGTGGCGTCGGACGGTACCTCGGCCAGTACCGCACTCGCCGGACCTGGCCGGGCGCAGGGCTGGGCGGCGACATTGCATGCGATTTCGATATAGGCGGGCTTCTTCTCCCGCAGGGCCGTGCGGATCGCATGGTCGATCAGGGCCGGCGCCTCCGTCGCGGAGGTGATGGACACCGCAGCACAGGTCAGGCGTTTTGCAATTTCGATCTGATAGGAATAATCCGGCGTGCCGATCGTATGGTGCAGGATATGCCCGCTGCCATGATCGTTCGAATTGGGTGCCCCCGAAATCAGGATGACCGGCAGGTTTTCGGCATATGCCCCGCCAATCGCATTCAGCGCCGACAATGCACCGACGCTGAAGGTCACGACGGCGGCACCCGCGCCATTTGCACGGGCATAGCCTTCGGCGCTGAACCCGCAATTGAGTTCGTTGCAGCAATAAACCTGCCGCAGCCCGTCAATTTCCAAAAGCTGGTCAAGCAGGACAAGGTTGTAATCCCCCGCGACCGCGAAATGATCCTTCAACCCGATCTGGGCAAGGCGCTCGCCAAGGTAATGTCCGACAGTATAGGCCATGTTCGTATCCCTCCGTATTTTTATTGCGGATGGCCCCATGATAGGTCATGCGGCCATGAGGAAGAATGTTCCAGGACAAACATTCACCAGAAAACCATAGGATTTTCTGGTGAATGCTTTTTAAAAATCCACAAAGGACATCATTTTTTTAAAAATGCAATGCCCGGAAACACCCCCCCGACATACCGCTGTGAACGAACCTCTGGCCCGGCGGGGCGCTAGGGCGGATCCTGTTTGAATGCGCGCCTTCAAACAGGTAAAAATGCCCGTAAAAACAGTAAACCGGAGCATTTTCACCGAACCGGTTTTCGGGGGAAATGCTCTAGACGCTTTCGGCGACCCAGTTCCTGCGCTTGGTCGCCTGTCCGATGCCGGGGTTGAAACAGTTGCACGGGTCAAGCTGCTGGTAATGGGCGCGCACGTCGTCGGGTGCGGCATACAGATGACCGAAATTATGTTCCGCCGGGTAACGCGCCCCACGACGGTCCAGCAACGGCAGCATGCGGTGTTCAAGGTCCATGCAGTCATTGCCTTTGCGCACCACGTAATCCTGATGCATCACGTGGCACAGGAAATGCCCGTAATACAGCTTTACGATGATTTCGCGGTCGATCTCCTCAGGCAGGACCTCGAACCATTCGCGGTCGTTACGGCGCAATGCGACGTCAAGGGCGACGATATCCTCTGTCGTGCGGGGATGGACCGCACGATACCGCACGGCCGCACCTGCCGCGGCAAAGCGGTGCAGGAACGCCTTTGCCCCTTCGTCAGGGGTGCATTCGAAAAATTCGCCCTCATGCTGCGCGAAATGACTGTTCAGGAAGTCACGGGCCTCCTGCGCGCCGGATGCACTGACCTTGAGCATCAGGTGATGGGCAAAGCGGTCGCGGTAATCACGCATCCGACGGGGCAGATGGTTGGGGAAAAAATGGCTCATGAACTGCATGAACCGGTCGGTAAAGTGCGACGGCATGAACCCCATGCGGTCAAACAGGCGATCGAACCTGGCCTTCATCGCAAACAGCGCGGGCAGCCGCCGCGTGCCCAGCATGCGAATGACAAGGAACGTGTCCTTGCCGTATTTTTCCGCGATGTTGAACGCATCACGATGCAGGTATTCCCCCGCGATCGGCAGTTCGGAAAACGCACCCAGCACATGGCGGCGCACATCCTCAAGCACGTCGGTCTGGTTCGTGCCGATATAGAAGACGACGGGATTCTTTTCCGCCTCGAACGTATCAAGGCGCACGGCGAACAGGCCCAGATGCCCGGCACAGCCCGACCCTTCGTGCAGGCGACGCAGATCGGCATTATAACGCGCGGGGGTATCGGCATCGATATCGCGCACATGACGCGCATAATCATCGTCATGCCCACGCCCGGCGTTCCAGTTGATGCTGGCGTCGGGGAATGCGCCCTGTTCGGCGCGGGCCAGGATGTCTTCCGCATCGGTGCCAAGGTCGATGCCAAGATGGTTGACCAGGTGCAGGTCCCCAGCCGCATCGACCTGCGCATACAGCGCCATGTCGGTATAGGCGGGGCCACGGCGCACCAGCGCGCCACCGGAATTGTTGCTGACCCCGCCAAAGACGGAGGCGCCGATGCATGACGAACCGATCACCGAATGCGGCTCCCGCCCCAATGGCTGGAGCATGCCTTCGAGTTGATCGAGGGTCGCACCCGGCAGGCAGACGACCTGCTTTCCCCCACCAATCAGGTGGATGGTGCGCATGCGCATGCTGTTGACGATGACGACGTCACGGTCATATTTGTCGCCATCCGGGGTCGATCCCCCCGTCAGGCCGGTATTGGCGGCCTGCATGATGACGATCACGCCCGCCTTTACACAGGCCTGCAACACGCGCCATTGTTCCACCAGCGTGCCGGGACGCACCACGGCAAGGGCGCGCCCCTGCCCAAAGCGGAACCCCCGGCGAAAGGCCAGCGTGGCGCCGGGATCGGTCAGGACATGCGCGTCGCCCACAATCGTGCGGAACGTGTCGATCAACTGCCCTGTGGGTGCGGATGTATCATGCGCCATTGTCAGCATTCTTCTTGAAATCTCCCATCCTGTACATGCGCCACGCACACGCCCCCCCGATATCGAAAGGCCGGTGCGCGAGCGCAGGCACATCATGCAGTGTGCCACGTCCGACACATGCGCGGACAGGTATAAAACACCGGTTTTCCATGTCCATGGAAACCGGCATCAGGCGGCGGCCGATGTTTCGCCCAGGCGCGCCAATGGCTGCATCAGCAGGTGGTTGTGCGAATAATCAACCGGAATGGAAATGACGACCGGCCCTTCCGCCTCCATCGCCGTGCGCAGCGCACCTGCGATTTCATCGGCACTGCGGATCGTAATGCCCCGCGCGCCGCATGAACGCGCGAACATCGCAAAATCGACCGGCCCGAAATCCACGCCCGACCCACGGCCATATTTCTTGCGTTCCTGCATTTCGACCATATTGTACTGCTGATCAACCCAGACCAGATGGACAAGGTTGCATTTCAGCCGCACCGCCGTTTCCAGTTCCATGCACGACATCATGAACCCGCCATCACCGGATACGGAAATGACCTTCTGCGCCGGGTTAAGCAGGCTTGCTGCGATCGCCCATGGCAGGCCGACGCCCATCGTCTGCTGCCCATTGCTGATCAGCATCTGACGCGCACGGAACGACAGCAGGTAACGCGCCAGCCAGATGTGGAACGTCCCCATGTCAAGGCACATCGTCACGTCCGGCGTCACGACTTTTTCAAGTTCACGCACGATCTGCAACGGATGGACCGCCGTGTTGCTGGTGCTGCGGGCTTCCAGCAGGTCGCCACGACGCTTGGCATGGTAATCGCCGAGGATTTCCTCAAGCGTGGTCGCGCGCGCCAGCCTGCCCACCTTTGCCGTCAGCGCCGCCACACTGGCTGCGACATTACCGATCAGTTCAACCGCAGGCACGTAATGGGTGTCGAGTTCGGCCGCCACCACATCAACATGGACGATACGGCGCGCGTCATCGACATTCCACAACCACGGGTCATATTCGATCGGGTTGTAACCGATGGAGATGACGACATCGGCCTCATGCAGCAACCGATCGCCCGGCTGGTTGCGAAACAGGCCGACACGACCGCCGAAACGGTCGGCAAGATCGTGCGAGACCGCGCCCGCCGCCTGATAGGTGCCGATGACCGGCACACCCGCCCGTGCGATCAGGCCCCGCACGGCCTGCGCCACATCGGGACGGCTGGCAAGCAGGCCAAGCAGGATGACCGGGCGCTGGGCCTTTTCAATCAGGGCGGCGGCCTCTGTCACGGCATCGTCGGCGGCGGCCCCCGCATCGGGCAGTGGACGCCCCGCCAGCACCGGGCCGGAAGCCGGCATCGACAGGATGTCCATGGGCGTGCTGACGAACGAGGCCCCGGGGCGCCCCTGCTCTGCAAAGCGCAGGGCGTTGGCCACCACTTCGGACACCGCGTTGGGCGATGTGATTTCCGCGCTGTATTTCGTGATCGGCTGGAACAGGGCGACGGTGTCCATGCTCTGGTGCGTCAGCTTCAGCCGATCCGCCAGCTTTACCGCGCCACCGATCGCCAGCACCGGGTCGCCTTCCGAATTGGCGGTGGCAAGGCCGGTCACGAAATTCGACGCCCCCGGCCCCGATGTCGCGATGGCGATACCCGCACGGCCCGTAATGCGCCCGATGCCCCCCGCGATGAAGGCCGCGTTCTGTTCATGGCGGGTTACAACCGTCTCGATCGGGGAATCCACCAGCGCATCAAACAGGCGGTCAACCTTTGCCCCGGGGATGCCGAATACATGGGTCACGCCATGTTCAACCAGGTTGCGCACAATCATGTCGGCCCCACACTGCGTGGTGGCCGATCCTGCCTTGTCTGTCATATGACCGTTATTCCTGTAACGGGTGCGCCCGGCCCAAGCATGGTGGGGCGCAATTTACGGGTAATACAGTAAAAGGTGGGGTAAAACCCTGCCTTAACCGCCTTCTGCCACGCGAATGGCCTCATGGATATTTTCAGGCGTCAGGTTCGCCTTTGCGAACTGTTCGGTACGCGGAAGCTGGATTTCAACGTCGGAAATGATCCCGACCTCCAGCCGCCCCTGACGGACACGGTAATCGGTCACATGGCCACCACGCTTTCCGTCCTCGGTCAGGAAATGCAGGTGATAACCCGCGACATTGACCCCCTGCATATAGGGCGGCGTGCGAAAGCCGAGCATCGTGCCGGATGATGAGCCAAGCTGCATCGTGGGCTGGCGGCTGACCACATCCAGCATCGGGGGATAGGGATGGCACTGGCAGAAGACGGTGCGTGTCTCCACCTTTTCAAACAGGCCGGTAAAGCGCACGGCGGCGAACAGGTTGGGATTGTCCACCAGGCGGTTGACGATCTCCTCGAACGCGTCCTTGTCGCACGGCGTGTCGATCACATATTCCTTTTCCGGTTGGAAAAAGGTGACGCAGGCGAACGGTGTCTTGAGCGAACCCGGCACGCGCCCGGCCTGCCCGTCGGCACGGAACTGGTGGACGACGCTGTCATTGACGATCATCTCGCCATCAAGGGCGTTGAAGGTGCCAAGGCCGAAATTGCCATGCACCAGAAGTTCATCAAGCGTGGTTTCACCGTCATAGACCGCATCAAGCAGCGCCGCCATGGTGGACGTCTGGTACAGCCTGTTGCGACGGGGGCCGAGACCGGCGCCACCACCCAGCGCGCCGGACCGGGACTCGATCTCGCCGACCGATTGGCATCTGAATTTCAAACCATGTCTCCCGCATCAGATCACGGCGGCCGCCTGCGGGCCGGACACCGGATAATTCCTTATGTGCGCAGATGGTGAGGCAGCCCGACCCAATCGTCCAATATATATTTATGCCATTTTCCATATATGAAACATATGGCACATCGCCCCCTATCTTTGCCGTCCCGGCATCGGGATATGCACGACGCGCAGGCATAACCCATGTAAAAACAAAATATTCGCGATATTTTTCCTATCATGAATGACGGCATGCGAAATATTCACGCCATGGGCCGTGCGGCCATTCCCGCCGGGGCGGACATCCCGCCTTGCCCGATGGCCGCGCGCCCGCCATTGTTGGGGCATAACGTTATTGGAAACTGGATACCTGATGACAAAGCCACTTCGCATTGCCGCCTCCGCCCTCGTACTTTCGGGCCTGCTGGCGACCGGGACGCAGGCCCTCGCTGCCCCCGCCGCCGCCACTGCCCCCGCGCCGGAGGCCACGCAGGCGGCCCATCCCGTGGCCGACTTTCTTGGGCCATGGTCATCCCTGGGGCTTGCGCCGCTGACGATCACGGCGGGCAAGGCATCCGGGGGCGTCACGCCGCTGGAACTGAAACTGCCCGCACCGCTGGAGAAACTGACAGGCCTTGTCGGGCGCACATTCATCCTGCGCCAGGTTGATGGCACGACACTGCATTCCGTCAATGACGACCCGGAAGTCAGCTTCACCCTGACCTCCCAGAACAGCGCGCTCCTCAAGATGAAGGGCAAGAAAGCTGGACAGGTCATGAACCTGCCACTCAGCCGCGCGGACTGAACATCGCGGACATTTCCGCAACCGGGTGGGGACGGCATATGGGAATGCCCCATGCCACACAGCCCGGCCCCACCATGAAAAAACCCCGGCCATGCATCGCACGGCCGGGGTTTTTTCATATATCCGCGCGGCAATATATCCACGCGACCGGGCTTTCGCCTTCAGTCTGGCATCTTCAGTCTGGCATCATGCCCATAAGGCCACGCAACTTGCTGCGCAGCTCATTTTCACGCGGGATGCTCAATGCCTCACGCAGGCGCAGCATCTGGCGGCGTGAAGCATAAAGCTGATCGAGCAGCGACAGCACGATGGGCACCCCTTCCTCGTTCACGCCAAGGTCATGGCGCAGTTCGCGGATCAGGATGGCCCGGGCCTCGTCAATCTCACGGAACAGGTAATGGCCGGGCGCACCTTCGGGACGCAGCCATTCACTGTCGATCCAGTGCTGGATCTCGTCCGCGGGAACGCCACCCACCCTGATGCACAGGGTTTCAAAATTGATCATGACGCACCATCCCCCTTCCTGTCATCCTGCCCCCCTTCGGGGTTCCATGATTTCAAGAAGGTCTCGAACGCCGTATCGACCTTGCCGATCATGACCTGCAATTTGACATACAGGTTTCCCGCTTCCTGCCCGCCATGCGCCTTTACCCCACGCCCACGCAGGCGCAGCACGCTGCCGGTATCGGAATGGGGGGGGACGTTCATCTTGACCGGGCCTGCGGGGGTGGGCACCGTGATGCTGCCGCCAAGGACGGCGGTTTTCACGTCGATCGGCAAGGTGGAACGGACATCGTTGCCATCGCGGGTATATACGGCATCGGGCATCACCGAAATGGTGATCAGCGCATCGCCCGCGGGACCGCCCTGGAACCCTTCGTCGCCCTTGCCACGCAGGCGCAGAACCTGCCCGTCATTGATACCCGGCGGGATCTTTACATCCAGCGTCGCCCCACCAGGCAACGTCACGCGCGATGTACCGCCATTGACGGAATCAATAAAACTGACGGTCAGGGCATATTGCCGGTCCTCGCCCTTCATCGGGCCTTGCGGGCGACGGCGGAAGCCACCGCGCTGACCGAACATGCCGCCGAATATGTCGCCAAGGTCGTCTTCGGAAAACTGTCCGCCGCCATAGAAATGGCCCTGCCCGCCTTCGGCATGGTTGCGGTATCCACCGCCGCCGAAACCGCGTTCCTGCCCTTCCGCGTCGATTTCACCACGGTCAAAGCGCGCACGCTTTTCCTCGTCAGACAGCAGGTCATTGGCCGCCCCCACCGCCTTGAACTGCTCTTCCGCGGCCTTGTCGCCGGGGTTGAGGTCAGGGTGGTGCTTTCTGGCCAGCTTGCGATAGGCCTTGCGGATTTCGTCCTGGCTGGCGGTACGCGCCACGCCAAGTACCTCGTATGGATCTTTACTCACGGTTGGGTGTCATTCCTCCGGGTCGGGCCGAACATGTCCATTGCGGGCCACATGGCAGGCCGACCCGCGCTGCCTGCCTGATGACCGCTTGTATCATGATAATGGGAAGCCCGCGCGCCATGGTCAATGAAGGGCACAGGCAAAAGCGCATGTCGATGGTGCAGAATATTGCGGGCTGCATATCAGGTAGATCAAAATAACACCTCAGGTCGGGTGGAAAATAAATCTTTTGTTGTTTTACTCCACACAGGTATTATTTTATTGTATCAATAAAAATATCAATACAGAAGATATCCCCCCAATATGCATGTTGTCTTCCTCACGCTGGCATTACTGACGGTCAGTGGCATCAGCAGCCTGATTTCACGCATCGGGCGCATTCCTGTCCCGCTTCCACTGATCCAGATCGCGATCGGGGCGGTTGCGGCCCTTGCGGGACTGAAGATCGGGTTCGATCCCGACATGTTCCTGCTGCTGTTCATCCCGCCGCTGCTCTATGCCGATGCCTATCGCATGCCAATGCGTGAATTCGGGGAGCTGCGGAATGTCATCATCATGCTTGCACTCGGGCTGGTGGTGTTCACGACGCTGGGATGCGGGTATTTCATCCACTGGATGATCCCCCCCATCGCCCTGCCTGCCGCCTTTGCGCTGGCGGCGGTGATGTCACCCACCGACGCGGTGTCGGTCGGCAGCATGATCGAGGGCGGGCGCGCCCCGGCGCGCGTGGTCCATATCCTGCATGGTGAGGCGCTGCTTAACGATGCCTCGGGGCTTGTATGCTTCAAATTCGCGGTGGCGGCGGCGATGACGGGCATCTTCTCGTTCCAGCAGGCACTGGGCAGTTTCATGTTCATGTCGGCGGGGGGCATCATCATGGGGGTGCTGATCGCATGGGCGGCATGCCGGGCGGAACATGTGCTGCTGGTGCGCGGATATGACGACCCGCCGACGCACATCACGCTGGCGATGATGCTGCCGTTTGCGATCTATCTGATGGCGGACGCGATGGACTGTTCAGGCATCCTCGCCGCCGTGGCGGGGGGCATGACGGTCAAGTTCACCGGCGTGATGAACGAGGCACGGACCGAAACCCGCCTGAAGGCCACGACCGTGTGGGACATGGTCAACTTCACCTTCAACGCGGTGATTTTCCTGCTGCTGGGGCTACAGCTTCCCGACCTTGTGACCGAGGGCGCGCGCATCGCACGCCAGGGCGGGGTGTCGCCATGGTTCCTGATCCTTGCCATCATTGCGATCCAGCTTTCGATGAGCATGATGCGCTTTGTATGGATCTGGGTTTCCATCACCGCGCGCCGCCTGTTCGCGCATGTGCGCCACCGCCAGACGGTCATTCCCTCTGCCCGCACGGTGTTGATCATGACGGTGGCGGGCACGCGCGGGGCGATCACGCTGGCGGCGATCCTGTCGCTGCCGATCGCGACCGCGACGTCCGCGGGCTTTCCGGGGCGCGACCTGCTTGTGACACTGGCGGCGGGGGTCATCATCTGCTCGCTTGTGCTGGCAAGTGTGACGATGCCACCGCTGATGGCGGGAATGCAGACGGACGAGGACGACCCCGCCCTGCGTGAACTGGACGCCATGCGCATCGAACTGGCGCAGACGGCGGTGCAGACGCTGCATGCCGAACAGGCGGCGCTGGCGCATCATGAAATCGACCATGACGCGGACGAGGAAACGGTGGACCTGAAGCAGGAGGCGATTTCACGCCTGCTGCATGAATATCAGGACAGCCTGAAACGGCTGGACAATACCGCCGCCGCGCAAAGCGGCATCCGCGCGACGGCCATCCGTGAAAAGCGCGCAGAACTTGCCCTGCGCTTCCATGTCATCCGTCACATGCGTGAGCGCCTGCACCTGCGTGTGATGCAACGTCGCATCAATGACGAAACGGAGGCGACCATCAACCAGGAACTTGATTTTATCGAACAGGAACTCCAGATCGAGGCACACTCCCTTCCCCGGCAGGCCGCCGGGGATCATGCGGATACCGCCGCGCACTGACGCGCCCCGATACCAAGGAGACCCGTGGATGACGACCGCCCTGTGCCTGCCCTTCCGCCACCGCGCGCGTGCGCTGGCCGCCGCCATGGCGGTGCTGGTGATGTTCCCCCTGCTTGCCGGTGCGGCGGATGCGCGCGACCACAGTTTCCATATCCCCCACCGTTCGCACGCGCCCTCCCCCTATGGCAACGTGACGGGGTATGAACCCGCGCTGGACAAGAAAAGCCCCGAATATATCAAGACCGCGCAGGTGTGCGAAACCACGTCCGCCATGGGGATGTATGCCACCACCACGGCCAAGCAGATGTCCATGAACCGCACCGATCACCGGCGTTTTTATGCACAGTGCATGGTATCGCACGGGGCGTGGCATTCACTTGCGCAATCGGCCGGGGGCGACATGGGCGGGGATGACAGCATCCGGTAGGGCCGCGCCCATCAGGTGGGGAACACCCCAAGCCCCCACCCCAGCAATAACAATCCCAGCCGATAACGCATGAAGGTTTTTGGTGAAGATTTTTCTAAAAAGCTTCAGAAGACGCCGCCTTTTTTGAAAAAAGGCGGCACCCGGAAACCCTTCACGACCCTGAAAGGGGGCGCATTCTGGAAACAGGACGCCCCCCGTGACACTTTTACTTTTTATCAGTGGGTTGGGCTCGGCCTTTGCTCCCGGCTCACCGCCCCGGCGGGGCCATGAATTCCGGTCCCACCGGATCGCGCACCGTGCGCACCAGGATCGCGTCGATATCCTTGCGGTCCTGTTCCGACAGGCTCCAGCCCAGCGCATCGCGGACACCTGCGATCTGTTCCGGCTTGCGCGCGCCCCACAGGGCGATGGTCGGTCCCTGGTCCAGCACCCAGCGGATCGCCAGCGCCAGCAGCGATTTGCCATGGCGTTCGCGCGCGAAATCACGCAACGCCGCCACCGCCGCCAGATATTGCGCAAAACGCGGGGGCTGGAATTTGGGATCGCTGCCACGCAGGTCATCACTGCCGAACTTTGTCTCTGGCGTCATGCGCCCCGACAGCAATCCCCGGCACAGCGGGCCATAGGCCAGCACCGCAAGGCGGTTTTCGATGGCATAGGGCAGGATGTCGCGTTCGATTTCACGTTCGAACAGGTTATAGGGCGGCTGAATGGCCGACAGGGGGGCGAATTTGCGGAATTCCTCGATCTGCGGGATGGAGAAATTGCTGACACCCAACGCCAGCACCTTGCCCTGCGTCACCAGTTTTTCCAGCGCGCGTGCCGTCTCCTCCATCGGTACGGCGGTATCGGGCCAGTGGACCTGATACAGGTCGATATGGTCCGTGCGCAGCCGACGCAGGGACTCTTCTATTTCCTTGTTGATGCGGGTGGCCGACGTATTGCGGAACGGTTTGTGATCGTCATGCCAGTCAAGGCCAACCTTGGTCGCGATCGCAACCTTGTCACGCCGACCGCCCGACAGGGCCTCGCCCACCACTTCCTCCGAATGACCAAAGCCATAGACGGGGGCGGTGTCGATCAGGTCGATCCCCACGTCGAGTGCTTCGTGGATTGTGGCGATGGCCTGACGGTCATCAGGGCCACCCCACATCCATCCGCCAATCGCCCATGTGCCCAGCGCGATGCGCGCCACGGGCCGTTTCAGGCCGGGAACGATAAGGGTATCCGCCGTTGTCGATGCCCCTGCTGTTGCGCCTGTCATGCGGTTTTCCTTTGCCATGTGAATGGAATGGGCTGAATGTTCCAAAATAACCCATTGATAAAGATAACAATGGACGGATCACACCAACACCCCCTGATACAGGATTGGGCCTTTTGGGCATGATCGCAAGGCAGGGGGAATGCCACCGGCCGGGGCGCTTTCCCCTTTTCGCATCGGGCGCCGCACCGTATGGATGGAATGGGACTGACGACGCCATCGCGCCGTAACCTGATGGAGGAGACCCCCCGCGTGCTGCGCAAGATTGCCTTTCTGCTGCCCCTCGCGACCCTTGGGGCGTGTGCCCACGGCACGCTGCACCATCCCGCGCGCACGCCGGTGGCGCAATATCCGGCCGGGGCGGGACCGCTGGCGGTGGATACGCATGTCCCCGATTTCGCCACACGGAATTTTGAACCCTTCACACGGCAGAACACGATCGCCATTGCCCTGCGCGAATGGCGCATGTTCGGACAGCCCGTCAGCGATGACGACCCGGAACAGCGTCCCGAACCCACCATCGCCGCCGTCAAGCCCGAACGCACCGCCGGGATGTGGCAACGCGTGGGGGAATATTGGTGGATCGGCCAGGACCCGGGGGAGAAGGAAAGCGCATGGACCGGCAAGCATGATGAAAACGGGCGGGTCACGGACTTTGTCCATGACGGGACATATGCGTGGTCGGCGGCGTTCATTTCCTATGTGATGCGGGTTGCGGGGGCGAATGACCGCTTTGCCTACTCCCCCAACCACGCCACCTATATCAATGCCGCCGCCGCACATACGGAAAAAGGCGTACGGGCCCGCAACCCCGATACCTATGCCCCGCGCCTGGGCGACCTGATCTGTGTCGGGCGCGGGGCCAGCCGGGCCGTGCGCTTTGCCAACCTGCCCACGGCCCAGCCCTTTCCCGCGCATTGCGGGCTTGTGGTGGCGATGGACGACAATGCCCCGCCCTTTGGCCATCAGATCAGCATCATCGGCGGCAATGTGGATGACGCGGTCTCCATGACCCATGTGCCAGTGGACCGGCACGGGCGACTGTCCAGCCATCGCGGCGGCAGTGTTGACCCGCGTTATCCATGGTGCGTCGTGCTACAGGTCCTTTATGACGCGGACGCAGCCGCACCCGATACGCAGTGACGCACGCCGCCACCCCCGCGCACATGGCGGGCGGCGGCGGTTTCAGGCCGGAAGATACGCAGAGGCGGCGCGGGCAGGACCCAGCACTGGCTGACGGCGGGATCATATTCAACGCACACCACGATATCGTGCCCGCGCGTAGCCCGCCGCTTTTCCCCTGCCGTGGTGGCGGTATCCTGCATGAGGATGTCGCGCCACAGGTCGCATGGCAGGGACAGCACGCCCTTTGTCCATCGCCATGAGACGCCCTCCCCCCCGGCACCTTCGCCATGCACATCAGGCAGGGGCGGGATGTGAAAGCCTGCGGCGATACGCGGGTCCGAAAGGTCCACCGCCGTCATACGCACACCATCGCCAAGCGTGATGCGCTGCACCGCAAGGCCCAGCGCACGCCGGTCATCGCAGGTGGCCCAATCCGCCGGGACGAAAGTGCGCGACACCATGCGCACATGCCGCGCGGTGGGCGCAAAAGTGAAACGCGCCACACCATCCCTGACCGCCACCCTGTGGCGGCGGCCGTCAATCATCGCATGCACGTCCATGCAGGTGGTGACACGCCACCCCATGTCCTGCGCCCGCCCCACCAGCCCCGCGCGCCGCGCCGCGACAAGCGGGCCGCGCGTCGTCAGGACCGGCGGCAGCCCCTCCGTGGGAGTCTGCGTCATGCCCACACCCACCGGTAACCCGTTGGCAAGCACCACGTCAGCATGATCCAGCACGATCCCCCAACATTCCATCACACCACCGGGAACGGTGGCGATGGTCGCACCATTGGTCAGTTCGCGTGCGGGGACCAGTACCTCGTCATGCATGCAGTATCCCACTGCCATATCCGGCAGCACGATCAGGTCGCGTGCGGGCCGTCCGCGCGCGCAGGCATGGGCGGCGATATGGACAAGGTACGCCCCCTCCCGCCCGGCAGGGGGACGATGCGCCGCGATCAGGCCGATCCAGCAGATGCGTCGCACCTGCCCTGACACCGCCAGGACGCAATCCCCCGGACCAAGGCTTTCCACCGGCACATCGCCCGATGGCGTGCGCAGCAGCGTGCCGGGAATGAACCCGCAGGCCCGCGACGCCATGCGCGCCGCGCCGCGTGGCCACGTGGCGGGGGATGGGGAGGGTACGTCCATGCCGCCGGGAATGCCGCCGGGGATACCTCTGGACACGTCATCAGGCCCACCCTCGGGCCGGTCGCGGTCCCGACATGGCATGCCGCCGGTGGCCATCTGCACGGACTGGCCCATTGCCGGAACGAAAAGCGTCATGAATTCCCCACATGCCTGCATGCCATCACGGTGGCGGAAATGGCGGCAGGCATGGCGCCCCGACCGTAACATGGCCATGACGCCCCGTACCGCAATGTGACACCGCCCGGATCGGCGCGCAGGATGCAGGCCGCCCGCCGCACAGAATAGTCCATGGATGTGGCTGGACATGAAAATCAAAAGCTGTATTACATATATGTTTATCTTTTTCGTATAAGATCACCCTGCGAAGGTTTCGCCAATGCTGTCCGATGCCGTCAACACGGTCATAGGAGACATCTACCGCTGCGCACTGGATGACAGCCTGTGGCAGCCCACCCTGCTTGCCCTGTCACGCGTAACGGGGGGCGTGGGGGCGGCAATCATGCCGCAGGAAATCCAATCCCCCCTGCGGTTCGGTTCCTCGCGCATTCCCGAGGCGGATCACATATATTACAGCCATATGTGGCAGCATGATCCCTATCGCATCCACCTGTCACGACAACCCTCACCACAGGGGGAGCTTTCGGACACGTCCTTCGTCAGTGACGCGGACATGGCCCACAGCCCGTATTATCAGGACTTCCTGAGAAAATTCGACGCCAGCCGGACCAACCGGTTCTATTTCGACACGCCCGGCCTTCCACGGTTCGCCCTGTCGATTCAACGCCCCCTTGGCCATCCGCATGAAACGCCCGACGAACGCAGGCTGCGCCTGATGCTGGGGCAACATGTCTGCCGTGCCCTTGCGATGTCCGTGGCACAGGGCCGCACCCGTGCCTTCGCCCACGGCTTTCGCGAAATCTGTCATCGCATGCCAACGGCCGCCGCCGTACTCGACCATGACGGGCGCGTCCTATTCATGAACGACGCCATGGAACGCGTGCTGGGCGACGGGGTGTCATATATCGACGGGCACATCATCTGTTCGCATCGCGCAAGCCAGCGCCAGCTTGACAGGTTGCTGCATGACACGCTGCATGCCGCCACCGGCCCCGAACATATCACCGGACACATCACCGGACATACTGCCGGGCATGCATCTGAATATTTCGTGTCCGTACACTGCCCCTCCGGCCGGCCACTCCTTGCACGAGCAATCCCGCTCATGCCGGAACATACGGGCCAGCCTGCATACCCGATGGCCCTGCTGGCGTTCCACATGCCGGGCGCTGACATCGCCGACATGACGCAGGCCCTGCGGCTGCTGGGCCTCAACAGCAGCGAGGCACGACTGGTGCAGCAGATGTCCAACGGCCTTTCGATCAAGGAAGCGGCACGCGCACTGGGCATTTCAGACCATTATGCCCGGTCCATGCTGCGCCATGTCTATGAAAAGCTGGAGGTGAACAGTCAGGGCAAGCTCGCGGCTTTTGTGCGCGACCTGCCCACACAGTAATCCCACACAGTAATATCCACGATAAATACCCTACCCCGGCATGCCGCGCGCGCCTGACGCCCATGGCGGCACACAGCGTCAGGCGGAGGAGGCCGGAAAAAACCGGGCATCTTGGTTTCAGGCGTGCATTGGGGCACATTGGGGCACTGCACGCGCGCCCCATCCCATGACAGATGGAGATGGCGGGGCGCGCACCCTGTCGCACCCAACAGATCCGAAGGTTCAGTCCCGATGACCGAAAGTCCCGCCCCCATCCACCCCACCACCAGCGCGGGCATGACCGACGCGATCGGTCACACGCCGCTGATCCGCCTGCATCGCGCGTCCGAGGCCACAGGATGCGAAATCTTTGGCAAGGCGGAGTTCATGAATCCCGGCGGATCGGTCAAGGACCGCGCGGCCCTTGCCATCATCAACGACGCGGAACGGCGCGGTGTCCTGAAACCTGGCGGCACGGTGGTCGAAGGCACGGCGGGCAATACCGGCATCGGCCTGACGCTGGTGGCGAATGCGCGCGGCTACCGCTCCATCATCGTCATGCCAGAGACGCAGAGCCAGGAGAAAATCGACTTCCTGCGCATGATCGGCGCGGACCTGCGCCTTGTCCCGGCCAAGCCGTTTCGTGATCCCGGCAACTATGTCCATGTCTCGCGTCGTCTGGCGGAAGAAACGGGCGCGGTCTGGGCCAACCAGTTCGACAACCTTGCCAACCGCGACGGCCACCGCCACACCACCGGCCCCGAAATCTGGGACCAGATGGGCGGGCATATTGACGCCTTCACCTGTTCATGCGGGACGGGCGGCACGCTGGCGGGCGTCACGCTGGGGCTGGAGGACCGGGCCCGTGCGGCAGGTGTCGCGCGCCCGCGCATCGTGCTGGCTGATCCCGAAGGTTCCGGCCTGTATGGGTGGGTCAAATCGGGGGACCTTTCGATCTCCGGCTCGTCCATCACCGAAGGGATCGGGCAGTCACGCGTGACGGGCAATCTGGAGGGGCTGCATTTCGACGACGCCGAACGCATTCCCGATGCCGAAGCCCTGGCGCAGATCTATGAACTGCTGATCCATGAGGGGCTGTCGGTTGGCGGGTCCGCGGGCATCAATGTCGCCGCCGCCATCCGCGTCGCGCGCGCCATGGGGCCGGGCCATCGCATCGCCACCATCCTGTGCGATGGGGGCGCGCGATATCAGTCCAAGCTGTTCAACCCGGAATTCCTGCGCACCAAGCAATTGCCGGTGCCGTCATGGCTTGACAAATAAAAGGCAGGACGAAAATAACATACTGATATATAACAATAAAAATACCATTCCGCCGCATTTTCGGGCTTGTCTGAAAAAACATTGGCAGACATTTCCATGGTTTCAGGCAGCCCCCGCCGGGGCTGCCTTTCTTTATTGCAACGGAGTGAAACAGCAGGTGTGAAACGGGTCGGTTTCGTCTAGGATACGGTCCCATGGACCTATTGCCGCATATCCTGATTGTCGATGATGATCGCGAGATAAGGGAACTGCTCGCCCGTTTCCTCGAACGCAATGAACTGCGCGTCACCACTGCGCGCGACGGGCAGGAAACGCGCCGCAAATGGACCGGCGGGCATTACCAGCTCGTGATCCTTGATCTTATGCTGCCGGGGGAAAGCGGGCTGGACGTCGCACGCTGGCTGCGTACGCAGGCAGATGTGCCGATCATCATGCTGACCGCGATGAGTGATGATACCGACCGGATCATCGGGCTGGAACTGGGCGCGGATGATTACGTGCCCAAACCCTTCAACCCGCGTGAACTGCTGGCGCGCGTCCGCGCGGTGTTGCGCCGGGTGAACGACAACCCAGACCCACGCAGCGTGCCCGCACGCAGGCTCATGCGCTTTGCGGGATGGGAACTTGACACCGTGCGCCGCCGCCTGCTGAACCCGACCGGGACGGAGGTGCCGTTGACGGGCGGGGAATATGACCTGCTGCTGGCCCTGCTTGAACGCGCCAACCGGGTGCTGACGCGCGACATGCTGTTCGACATGTTGCGTGGACGGCAGGCGGGGCCGTTCGACCGCGCCATCGACGTGGCCATCAGTCGCCTGCGGCGCAAGCTGGAGGATAACGGCCGTAATGCGCAACTGATCAAGACGGTACGGGGCGGCGGCTATGTCCTGGCGGCGGAAATCGAACGGACCTGACCTGTTGCATGGCGCTGCCCCACCGCCCCTGATCCATCCTGATGACATCGTGCCCGTGCCCGAAACACCACCGGGGCGCATGGGGCGTCTGCGCGCGCTGCTGGGCCGGCTGCGCCCTCCCTCCCTCGCCGCACGGACCAGCCTGCTGCTGATCTGCGGGCTGGGCGTGATCCAGGCGGGTGGCCTTGCGATCCATGCGCTGGACCGGCTGGATTTCGACCGCCGCATGCTGGAGGAGCAATACCATACCGAAGTAATCACCCTGTATCGCGGGATTGTGGAAACCGCGATGGACCATCGTGATGCGGAACTGGCGTCGCTGCACATGCCGCCCAGTTTCCATGCCGAACTGACACCGGGGCCGGAATCGGACATGATTGACGGCCTGATGCTGTCACAACATGGCGAACGCCGCATGGCCCGGATGGACAGCCCATGGGGTGGCGCCCCCCCTGAACAGGCCCCCGGCGGCGGTCCGGCACCGCCGCCGGGCGGCGCGATGGAGGAAGGGGACGACCGCCATGGGGGCGCACCCGCATCGCGATGGCGCGGACACGGTGGCGAAGGGGGGGGCGGTGGCCCACAGGCCTTTGGTGGCGGCCGCAGCCCATGGGGTGGACCGCCATGGGGGATGGGGCCGCAATGGGGCGGGGGACCACCGCTGCCACCGAACCTGCGCCCGCAACAGGTCATGGTCTCCCCCTCCAACCGGGAGGGACGGCAACGCGCGATCGCCTTTCTGCTGCCGGATGAACATCGCTGGCTGACGATCCATTACACCCTGCGCCGGCCCAGCATATTCCGCTCCCCCACATTTCCGATCGCCTTCATCCTGATGACGGTGACGGGTGACATCCTGATCCTGTGGGGGGTGCGCCGCCTGATCGCACCGGTCGGCACGCTGGCGGCGGCGGCAGAGGCGCTGGGCCGTGACGTCAATGCCCCCCCCATGGCAGAAGACGGCCCGCAGGAGGTCGCGCGCGCGGCGATGGCGTTCAACACCATGGCCCGGCGCATCCGCCGGTTCCTGTCGGATCGCACGCTGATGCTGACGGCCATCGGCCATGACCTGCGCACCCCGATCACGCGCCTGAAACTGCGTGCGGAGTTCATCGAGGACGAGGACATGCAGCACCGATTCCTGGCCGACCTTGACGAGCTGGAAGCCATGGTGTCGGCCACCCTGTCCTTTGGCCGTGATGCGGAACAGCGCGAACCGATGCATGCGCTGAACCTGACGATCCTGTTGCAGACCATCCTTGACGAAGCGGCGGAAACCCATCCCGACCTGGCCGACGGGATCGGTTTCAGCGCCGACCCGCCCGACGTGACGATCCATGCCCGCCCCGTTGCACTGAAACGTGCGCTCAACAACCTTGTGATAAATGCCATCAAATATGGCGGCAACGTGCGCGTGACCCTGTTCCCGCCCGAACCCGGCGACCGCCATGACCCGGACGAAATGGTGACGCGCCTGTGGATCGAAGATGATGGGCCCGGCCTGCCGCCAGAGGATCTTGAGCGCATGTTCGACCCCTTTGTCCGCGCGGAAGACAGCCGTAACCGCGAAACCGGCGGGACCGGACTGGGCCTGTCGATTTCACGCAACATCATCTGGGGGCTGGGCGGTGACATACGCCTTGGCAACTGCATCCCGCATGGATTGCGTGTGACCGTCACACTTGTCTGCTAGGGTGGTCGGCCACGGCGCGCCATCCCCACTCCCGTCCCGGCGGCCATAAGTTGCGGGCACCTGATCCATGCTTGACCGGCTTTACGCACGCACGCTCCACCTGTCCGCCAGCCGGCATGCGCCGCTGTGGCTGGCGCTTGTCGCCTTTGCCGAGGCCAGCGTCTTTCCCCTGCCGCCGGACCTGCTGCTGATCCCCATGGTTCTGGCACGACGCGATCAGGCATGGCGGCTGGCGGCGTTGTGTACCGCCGCCAGCATCTGTGGCGCGGTGGCGGGATGGTATATCGGGGCCTTCCTGCTGGATTATATCGCAATGCCGGTCGTGCGCTTCTATCACGCGCAGGCGACACTTGCGGGGTTGCAGGCGCGGTTTCGCGAATGGGGGGTATGGATCATCCTCATCAAGGGCCTGACCCCGATTCCCTTTAAATTCGTGACCATCGCCAGCGGCGCCTCCCACCTGGCACTTGGGCCGTTCCTTGTGGCGTGTGCGATCACGCGCGGGGTGCGGTTTTTCGCGGTTGCCGCCCTGCTGCGGCGGTTCGGCGCACCGGTGCAGGCCTTTATCGAACACCGCCTGCCGCTGGTGGCCGGTGCGTTCGCGGTGCTGGTCGTGGGGGGATTCATTGCGTTGAAATATGTATGATGCCCCCCACCGTCACGATATCGCAGCCGCCATGCCATCCGCCGGATATGCTTTGGGCGCGCACGCATGATACCATGCCCGCAACGGATACCATCAACCGGACCATCCCGCGCCGCCGCCCCGCCTGATACGGGTCCGGCCACCGGGGGCCATCCACCATCATTACCATTACGGAGCCATTTTTCATGCCGCAACAGGTTGCTGTCATTACCGGAGCCGGGGCCGGCATCGGTCGCGCCACCGCACGCACCCTTGCACGCGCCGGATGCGATATCGCCCTGATCGGGCGCAACCGGGACCGGCTGAGTGATGCGGCGGCGGAATTGCAGGCACTGAACGTGCGTACCCACATCGCCTGTGCCGACGTATCGGACGCAGCCGCACTCGACACCGCAGCGGAGGAGATCGAAAACGCCCTTGGCCCCATCACCATATGGGTCAACTGCGCCGGGGCGGGTGTGCGCGGGCAACTTGCCGAGATCACACCCGATGAAATCCGCCGCGCGACCGAGGTGACATATCTTGGCACCGTCAATGGCACACGTTCGGCCCTGCTGCGGATGCGCAGGCGTTCTTATGGCACGATCGTCAACCTTGTGGCGCTGGCGGGCCTGCGGCCGCCGCCGCTGCAATCTATCGAAAATGGCGCGCGCGCCGCGATCCGCACATTTTCCGAAAGCCTGCGCCCCGAACTTCTGCATGATGGGGACCGCATCCACATCGCGCTGGTGCATCTGCCGTCGATCAACACGCCGCATTTTTCATGGACGCGCAACCATACCGGCAAACGGCTGAAACCGATGGGCCCGGTATATGAACCCGAAATCGCGGCAGAGGCGATCTGCCGCGCCGCGTTCGGAAAATATCGCGATATCTGGGTTGGTACATCAGGCGTCAAATCGTGGGTGATTTCCACCTTCCTGCCCGGCCTGTCGGACCGGTGGCTGTCCAAGGGCGGATATGCGAAACAGATGGAAAAGGTCGCGGTGGAAGGCAACGAACCCGATGACCTGTTTGGCACCGTCGCCGGGGCCTATGCCGCGCATGGCCGGTTCGACATGATAACGCGCAAGGGCGTGCCGCCACTGCTGACATCACGCCATGCACAGGTGGGCACGGCCATTGCCGCCGCAGGCTTCGCGCTGATGCTGGCGGTGCGCTGCCGTCGCCGGGGATAAACCCGTAACAACGCCATAAGCCTCTGATAATATAGCCCATAAAATGGCCCCCTGATAAACCGGATCTGGGGCTGGGATACCCCCCAACCAGATCCGGGCAGCCGCCCCGAGCAGTACCAAGGGCCGCAGCCGCGTGCATGCTGGCACCTACAGGCCCCATCGCGCGTGTCCCCTGTGGTGGGGACCGTGACCTTCAGTCATTGCCTGATTACATCCGGCCACGCGCCCTCATGCACTCATCAAGAAGGTCTGGTGAAGCGGTTTTGGGGAACACGGCGATGGCGCAAGGGAGTGTTGGGCAACACTCCCCTTGGTAAACATGACACGATTCCGGGTGCTACCCTTTTTCAAAAAGGCAGCCCTGCCATGAAGATTGTTGAAAAAAGCCTCACCCAAACACGTTTGTTATTTGGGTTGGGCCATTTCCCCTGTTCTTTTCAGAGCCTGTTTGAAAAGTCAGGATCGATAACATCATGAAATTATAAAGGTTTTTTGGTGAAGCTTTTTCCAAAAAGCTTCACAAGACGCCGCCTTTTTCGATCAAAAGGCGGCATCCAAAAACTTTTATTTTTATCAATGAGTTATTTCCAAATACTCTTTTAGGGACTTCTTGAAAACAAACCGTTGATGAATAATAGAAAAATATTTTCGGTGTTGCCTTTCGATTAAAAAAGGCGACATCTTTCGAAGCTTTTTGGAAAAAAGCTTCACCAAAAACTTTTATTATTTCACGCTTTTATCGGACCTGGCTTTTCAAACAGTCTTTTAAATACTCCTATTGGATCGGCCTGATTTTCAGGCGGCGCGCCCGCCACGATACAGATCCCCCGCCCAGACCCACCATCCCGGGCGTTCCACCACATCGCGCGCATGTTCGGCGGCCTGTGGCGTATCGAACAGGGCAAAGCAGGTGGCGCCAGATCCGCTCATCCGGGCAAAGCGGCAACCGGGGGCGGCGCGCATGGCCGACAGGACCTCGCGAATCGTGGGACAGACCGCACACGCCGCATCCTCCAGATCATTGCTCAGTTCCGACAATGTCCCCACCATCTGCGACAATGTCTCCCACCGTGCGGGCAGGTCCGGGGCGGGACGGAATCCCCCCTGCCGCGCACGGAACACGGCCGGGGTGGAAACGCTCATCCCGCAATTGACCAGCATCATCCCGCATTGCGGCAATGCAGGCGCGGGACGCAGGATTTCACCAATCCCACTCATACGCGTGGGCACCTGGTCAAGGCAGACCGGAACATCCGCGCCCAGGGCGGTTGCAATCCGCACCAGTTCATCGCGCGGCACCGTCATCCCCCATGCCCGCATCACAGTGCGCAGCGCGGCTGCGGCATCAGCCGACCCACCACCGATTCCCGACGCCACCGGCAGATCCTTGTGCAGCACGGCGTCAAGCGATGGCAGGCCATCCGCCGCAGCCCCTGCGCGCGTGCGCAGCGCGTCGGCGGCGCGGATGACAAGGTTGGTGGCGTCATCGCCGCACAATCCCGCACCGAACATCCCGTCGATCCGCAGCCCGAGCGCACCGCCACGTGCCTGCGCGACCTCCACATCCAGCACATCCGCCGCCCCGGCAAAGACCGCCACACTGTCAAGCAGGTGATATCCGTCCGCGCGGCGTCCGGTCACATGCAGGTAGAGATTGATTTTCGCATGCGCCGATTCGCTCTGGGTTGCCGTCACTTGTGTGCTCCGTCCTTCTTGTCACCTGCTGGCCCGCTGCCATCAGGGGCCGTGGCCTTGGTATCTGGATTTGGTCTGGGATTGGGGGATGCCGCCTCTCCCACCGCCGGAACAGACCCGGAAGCCGGAGGGGACGCCACGCGCGATGTCGTGGCACTGACACCGGCACTGGCGGCGGGCGATGGCGATGGCGTGATGCGCAGGTCCGCTGGCGCCACCGCATGGGCAGGCGGGTGCGCCGCCGCCTGTGACGTGGCATAGGCAAGGGCGGCCGCAATCTTGCGCTGGTCTGGCGGGTCAGGATGGAACTGCGCCGCGTCCTGCCACGCATTCACCGCCTCCAGCCTGCGGCCCGACACCCAGTAGGCCACGCCAAGATGGTAATTGATCGCCGGGTCCTGGGGTAACTGCTCCGCCGCGCGCTCCAGCAACACCAGCCCCTCGCCCACATGGCCAAGGCGCAGTTCGACCCAGCCCACGCTGTCGCGGATCTGCCCGTCATCGGGCGACAGGGCAAGTGCGCGGCGCAGGTAATCTTGCGCCGTCGCCGGGTCGTCGCCATGTTCCACCATGGAATAGCCAAGGTCGTTAAGGAGTTCCGCCTCATTCGGGGCCATGCGCAGCGCCTGCATCAGCCCGGCCTTTGCATGTTTCCAGTCCCCAACGCGGTCATAGGCAATCGACTGTCCGAACAGGACACGCCAGTCATCCCCCTCCAGCGTGCCGGACAGCGCCAGCGCACGGGTATAGGCCGACAGGGCCTCGCGCCATTTACCCTGCCCCAGCAGGATATCCCCCATGTCGCACCACAGGGTCCGGTCAGCAGGCGCATCACGCAGCAGGCCGCGAATGATCCGTTCCGCCTCCGCCCGGTGGCCAAGCGCCATGTCGAGTTCGCCTTCCTCCGCACGGATGACAACGGCCATCGGGTCATTGGGCGAAACCTCCGCCAGGACGTCGATCGCCTGCTGGTTCTCGTCCTCCGCATGGAACAGGGCGGACAGGAGTATCCGCGCCTCCGTATTCGCGGGGTCCAGCATCAGCGACAGGCGCAGCATCATCTGCTCCGTACTGCGCAGGGTGGTGATGTCATGGTCATGGGCGGGATGGTCCTCGCCCGGTTTGGGCGGCGGGGTCTCCGCATTGTTCTGCTGGTCCATCAGCAACGCGAGGAGGCCATACGCCTGCGCCATCCCCTGCTGCGGGCTGGTAACGACCGGCCGGCCCAGTGCGGCAACCAGCGCGGGCCGCGCGGGTTCCAGCGCCGCCATGGCCGCGATCTTCGCCGCGATCATGTCACGCGCCTGCGCTGCCTTCCCCTGCCGGTAAAGCCAGTGGGTCAGTACCCGCGTGGTGAACAGATCCCCACCCGACATGTCCAGCGCGCGGCGATACAGCGTATCGGCACGCATGACCTGACCGCCCATTTCCGCAATCAGGGCGGCATGCAGCGTGTAATACCCCCCCAGCAGATGATCCGCCTGCGCAGCCGCCAACGCCACAAGCGCATCGTCCGTGCGGCCCATCCCCTGCAACGCCCATGCCCGCAACAGGGGACGGACGATGCGCATGATGGGGTCGTCGGGGGCCTTTTCATAATGCGACAGCGCCCCGGCCCAGTCCGACGCGACCGCCGCCGCGTTGCCCATCACCAGTTCGGGCACCACGCCGGACGGCTGCTGGCGTGCCAGGCGGGCGGCGTCCGGGCTGCCGGCCAGGATGGAATACAGGAACGCACGTTCGACAAAGGGGCGATAAGATGGGGCAAGCTGCGCCGCGCGGGTAAAGGTGCGCGCGGCCTCTGCATTGTCACCTTCGCTGGCCGCGACGGTGGCGACCAGTACATTTGTCGCAAGGCTCTGCGTCACGGTGGGGGTGCCTGCCGGGCCGTGGGGTATGCTCACGGGGGCGGCGGCACGCGTTTCCCGGTTGGGAATAATGCCAAGCAGCGGTACAACAGCGCCAAGCAGTGCGAGACGCCAGAAACGGGAGGACAGCATGAAACCAGAATCTAGCGTGTGTGCGGCGCGATGCCAAATCCCGCGCGGCCGCACCGTGCCTGTCACCACTCCTGCCGCCACTTCTGTCGCGATGTCTGCCGCGATGCCCGTTGCCGTGCCTGTCGCCGCGAATGCCCTGCCTGTCCGGGATGTATCCATCCGATGACCGATTCCCTGTCCCTGTTGCAACTCTATGTGGAATGGGGCGCGGACGAAGCGCTGTCCCCTGTTCCCGTGGACCGGCTGGCCCAGCCCCAGGCCAAGCCACCCCCCCCCATACAGCGTGCGCGGGATGAGGAACATCACTTTTCACGCTCCCCCCCCTCCGCCCCCGCTGTCCGGCCATCACGCCCTGCCCCGCCGCCATCGGCGGCGACCACCGCCGAACTGGCCGCAGCCGACGCGCGCGATCGCGCCGCGCGCGCCACCACGGTGGAGGAACTGCACATCGCCATGGCGACGTTCGGGCAATGCGCCCTGCGTGATACCGCAACCCATACCGTCACCCCACAGGGCAGGCCCGGCGCGCATGTCATGGTGGTGGGCGAGGCCCCCGACGCGGACGAGGACCGCGGCGGCATGGCGTTCTGTGGGGAAACGGGAAAGCTGACAGACCGGATGTTCGGCTCCATCGGGTTGTCGCGCGATGACCTGTTCCTGGCCCCGGTCATCGCATGGCGGCCACCGGGGGGGGCGTCCCCCCTCGGCCATGGAGCTGAAGTCATGCCTGCCATTCCTGCAACGCCTGATTGTGCTGGCGCGGCCACGTCGTCTGATCCTGATGGGCAACATCCCCGTCGCGCTGCTGACGGGGGAGCGCATAACGGCGGCGCGGGCACGCGGTCGATGGCGCGATATCACCGTGCCTGAAAACCTGTCCGCCACAGGCAACAATTCGGCGGTTCCCCACGTTATCCCCGCGCTTCCGATGCGCCATGCACAGCAGTTGCGCGCCAGTCCGACAGCACGTCGCGACGCATGGAAAGACATGCTGGAGTTACGCAAAACGTTACAGGAGGACGGTTACAATCATGACGCGTAATCATGATATATTAACAGAACGCAATCCATTAACAGCAGGTATATCAACCTGCATTTCATCGCATGTTTTCAAGGATATATTTCGGGTTCCATAACTGTTGTGAAATCTTATTGATAAGCACCCGACGTAATTGGGTTGCTTTCTTGGGCGCAAGGCCCTAAACCCCGCGGGCCATGCGAGGGATAAATCATACCCCCCCCACCGCGGTAACCGCTTTTCTGGCGGGTGCCGCATTCCTGGCAGGAGCAGCCTTCGCGCCGCTTCGTGCCCAATCGGTGGACCCCAGGGCGCTGGATCCGGATGGATCAGCCCATAGCGGCCACAACGAGGAAACAGCGCTTGCGCTCCCACGCTTCCCAACCAGGGGCGGGGGCAGTGTCAGCCTGCCACGCCTGCTTGCGCCTGATGATGCGGCGCGTATCCGCAAGGTTTTCGCCCTGCAGCGCGAAGGCCGCTTCGACGCCGCCATCAGCCAGACCGCCGGTATCCATGACGACCTGCTGCTTGGCGACCTGCTGGCCGCGCGTTATCTGAACCCTGCCTATCACCCCACCACGGGGCAGTTGCGCATGTGGCTGCGGACGTTTTCCTCCCTGTCGGATTCCCCGGCCATCTATGGCCTGCTGGCGGCACAGACGCCGCGCGGGGCAACACTGCCCCCCGCACCGCCCAACATCGCACTGGGCAGCATGCACACACCCGCGCATGTCCACCTGCCAGAGGAGGACGACCCCTCCTTGCGGGTATTCACGCGCAACAGCCTGCTGGACCATACGGTGCGCGAACGTGCGTCACAGGGCGTCAAGGGTGCGCGCAGCGCCCTGCACCTGATCCAGATCACGCCCGGCCTGAACGACCTGTATGCGGCCCATCTGCGGACCGAGGTCGCGATGACCCTGTTCAGCGCGGGTGAAAACCGCCTGGCGCTGAGCATCGCGCGCGAAGCGTTCGAAACCTCTTCGGGGCGGCTCGGGCTGGCCGGATATGTCGCGGGGCTTGCCGCATGGCGGCAGGGACGCCCTGACGAGGCGGAACCCCTGTTCGAGGCGGCGTCACGCGCGCCCCTGACACCGGGCAGCATCCGTGCAGGCGCAGCCTTCTGGGCCGCGCGGTCGCACCGGGCGGTGGGCGATGTCGCGGCATATGAACCGTGGCTGCACCGCGCCGCCGCCGCCCCACACACATTCTATGGCCTGCTCGCCAGTCAGGCGCTGGGCCTGCACCATGCCCCCCCCACCCGCCATGGCGGCCCGATCGGCGATGCGGCGTCCATGACACTGGCCGATGACCGGCAGGCCCTGCATGCAGGCACACCGGTTCTGGGTGAAATCGACGTGGAAGCCGTCGCCGCGACCCCCGCCGGACGCAGGGCCTTCGCCCTTGCACAGGTGGGCGAGAACGCACGCGCCGAAGCCACCCTGCGCCGCCTGTGGCCCGATGTACAGAACGACGCCGCCCTGTGCCGCTCGCTCCAGCTTGTGGCGGACGCCATGGGCATGAAGGAACTGGCCTCGCAGATGGCGCTGCTGATCCAGTCGCAGGATGGGGACCAGTCGGCCCACCAGACACGCTTTCCCCTGCCGCCGCTGCATCCAGACCACGGGTTCCGCATGGACCCGGCGCTGGTTTATGCGCTGACGCGGCTGGAATCGAATTTTGACGCCAACGCGGTTTCCGGCTCCGGGGCGCATGGGCTGATGCAGGTAATGCCGGTGACGGCGGGCTTTGTCACCCACAGCACGGGCACGGATAACGCCACACGGGCGGCCGGACTACATGATCCGGGGCATAACCTGGAGATCGGGCAGCTTTACGTCCTGTACCTGGCGCAGCTTTCGACCCAGCATCCGGGACCACATGCCCCGCCGGGGGGGGGACCTGATCCGCATGCTTGCCAGTTACAATGCAGGACCATCCGCCATCGCCCGCCGCGCCGCCAATGGCACGGACGAAGCCGATGATCCGCTGCTGTATATCGAGCAGCTTCCCAATAACGAAACCCGCGACTATGTACGTCGCGCCTTTACCTATCTGTGGATCTATGCCGACCGGCTCGGCCTGCCTTCTCCCTCCCTTGAAACGCTGGCCCGCAATGAATGGCCCGCCTTCAGCGCCGAACAGGGCCTTACCGGCCGGGGATCGCATACGATCCACTAACGCTGCCTGGAACACCCCGCTGATGGGGAATGATAAAAGCTTCTGGATGGCGCCTGCTTTCGGGTCGGCGCCATCTCTTTGCAAAGCCCTTTGAAAAAGCTGCACCAAAAGCTTTTATTATTCCGCGCCATACCAGCCTATCCAGAGTGTCCTGCCCCCGATCAGGGTGGCGGGATACTCTTTGCAGGAGCGTTCTTGAAGACAACCCATTGATAAAAAACACGAAAAGTTTCTGGGGGCCGCCTTTCGATCGAAAAAGGCGGCGTCTTCTGAAGCTTTTTGGGAAAAGCTTCACCAAAAACCTTTATGATTTCAGGGTGCTATCGCGCCTGACTTTTCAAACACTCTCTGAACGGGGCCATCGAATAATGGCATTCCCGATGCGTCGCCTTCTTTTCCAAAGGATGGCGCATTGAGTGGATGTGGTGCAGGAAAAGCATCATCCGGATTTTGCGTTGCTGTCGCGACGTTGCGGGATTGGGGTGCCGGGCCTGCCTTAATTTTCCGCCAGCACCTGACGGCTGGCGCGGACACGCACCACGCGCCGCCCCTCCATCTCCAGCACCTCGAACAGCCAGCCTGAAAACACGACCTTGTCCCCCCCGGCGGGCACACGCCGCAACAGGGCAAGGATCAGGCCGCCAAGTGTATGGTAGCTGCCCTCTGCCGGAAGGTCGGACAGGTCCAGCCTGTGCTTGACCTCATCGGCGGGCATCGACCCATCAAGCACCAGCACATTGTCATGGGCAATCCGCTGTGGCGGGGTACTGCCGGGTTCGTGCTGCTCCCCCACGATGGCGCCAAACAGGTCAGAGGATGTCACGATCCCCTCGAACGAACCATATTCATCCAGCACCAGCGCCAGCCCAAGCGGCGATGACCGCATCCGGTCCAGCATGTCGAATGCCGACAGCGTATCCGGCACGGAAATGGGACGTCGCAAGCCAGCCTCGACCGACGGGCTTTTACCATCAAGGAAGCGGTCCAGCATGTCCTTGGCAAGGATGACACCCACCGGGTTGTCCACACCACCATCACAGACAACAATGCGCGAATAGGTGGTGGAGCGCAGGATACGCAGCAGCTCTGCACGTGGGACATGCCGTTCGATCCAGCACAGTTCCGTGCGTGGCGTCATGATCGCACGGACCGGCCGGTCCGCCATGCGCAACAGGCGCTCGATCATGTCGCGCTCCTCCTGCTCCAGCACACCGGCCTGCGCACCTTCGGCGATATAGGCGCGCAGTTCCTCTTCCGTCAGGGCCGTGCCAGCGTTCGCACTGACACGCATCAGACGCAGCACCAGCCCCGATGCCCGCCCCAGCAGCCAGACCACCGGCCGCGATATCCATGCCAGCCCTTCCAGCGGCAGCGCAAGGCGGGTGGCGATCTGTTCCGGCTGGCGCAGGGCGATCTGCTTTGGCACCAGTTCCCCGCCCACCAACATGATGGCGGTGATGCTGCTGACGACCACGGTCATTGAAATTTCGCTGGCGAATGGGGCAAGCCGCGGGAAATGCAGCAGCCAGTGCGTCATCCGTGCCTCGATACTGGTGCCGCCGAACGTGCCCTCCAGAATCGAGACAAGGGTCATCCCGACCTGCACCGTCGGCAGGAACCCCTGCGGGTCATTCGCCAGCTTCAGGGCACGGTCGGCCCCCTTGACCCCGGCCTTTGACATGACCGCAAGGCGTGCGCGCCGTGCGGAAATCAGCGCCAGTTCCCCCATCGCAAAGACACCGTTGAGGAGGACAAGGCAGAATATGATAATCAGGGAGACAAGCATGATGCCGCGATCCTAGAGCATATCGCGCGCGACGATGACACCCGAAATTACGCATATGCCCAACCCGGACCGCAACAGTCCCGATTCGCAGGGCATGCCATCAGGAGGTGGATACAGAAATGGCGGGGACATGCCCCGCCATTTCCGGTACCTTATATCCTGTCCATGCCCGCATGGGGCGTGGGATCAGTCTGCGGCGGCGGCCGTTTCCGGCTGCGCGGACACCTTGTTCACGCGCGGCGGGGCGGCAGGCTTCTTACGGGCCGCCAGCTCTTCCATCTTTGCATCGACATGCTGCGTAAAGACGTATTCCGCCGGACGCTGGTTCGCCAGCGAGATTTCCGGCACCATCGGCTTTTCGGTTTCCGGCCCGAACAGCGCGACCTTGGCGATGTGCCACGGACGGCGCACCGCATCCATCACCGCCGTCGATTCGTAGCCCGAATGGACCATGCAGTCGGCGCACTTTTCATAGTTGCCGGTGCCGTACGAATCCCAGTTGGTGTCGGCCATCAGCTCTTCAAAGCTCTTGGCGTAACCTTCACCCAGCAGGTAGCACGGGCGCTGCCAGCCAAAGACGTTGCGCAGCGGCTTGCCCCACGGGGTGCAGTGATACTGCTCGTTCCCGGCAAGGAAGTTCAGGAACAGAGGCGACTGCGTAAAGCGCCACTTCTTGCCCTTGCCCAGGCGGAAGATGTCGCGGAAAAGCTGCTTCGTCTTCTGACGGTTCAGGAAGTGTTCCTGATCCGGCGCACGCTCATACGCATAACCCGGCGCGGTCATGATGCCGTCCACGCCCATCGCCATCACTTCATCAAAGAAGGTGGCGACGCGCTTGGGATCGGCGCCATCGAACAGGGTGCAGTTGATGGACACCCGGAAACCGCGTGCCTTCGCCTTCTTGATCGCCGCGACGGCACGTTCGTACACGCCTTCCTGACAGACGGAGGCATCATGCATCGCCGGGTCGCCATCAAGATGCACGTCCCATGAGAAGAAGGGGCTGGGCTCGTAATCGTCGAGCTTCTTTTCCAGCAGCAGCGCATTGGTGCAGAGATAGACGTATTTCTTGCGCGCGATCAGTTGCCGGATGATTTCCGGCATTTCCTTGTGCAACAGCGGTTCGCCACCGGCGACGGCGATGACGGGGGCGCCCGCCTCCGTATCCGCATCAAGGCATTCCTGCACGGTCATGCGCTGGTTCAGGATCTGCGCGGGGTAGTCAATCTTGCCGCAGCCCGCGCATGCAAGGTTGCACCGGAACAACGGTTCGAGCATCAGCACAAGCGGATAGCGCTGGCGGCGCGTCAGATGCTGTTTGACGACGTAGGCGCCCACCCGGACGGCCTGCATAATAGGAACGGCCATGAAACCTCTGCTCCTGCACCGGCGGCGTGACGCCGGTCTTGATTCCAAATCATGTAGTCCGGACTATGGACACGTCCGATCGCAAGAAAACAACCCCGATAACTGTCAGCCGTGCATCAAGAACATGGCGAGGTTGCGGAGTTGTTACGACACATGAACACTTTGGCGACTGTATAGGACGAAAAACATCCTGTATTCAATTGCAATCATGTACGGTGTGGCGAATTCACCACACATGCCGATTTAGTATTTATCCACTCTTGCCATAACGTGCGCAAGGCGCGAACACCTTGCGGTCGTCATGAATGACCATGACCATGCCGCAAGATACCCGATCGCCACCACCGCCCCCAGATCCGGGCGGCGCATGGTGCCGGGCATAAGGCGGCCGACCAAGAAACCGGTTCAGGGTCTGACCCGTTTCCCCGGACAGACCCCGACAAAACATAAATGGACGCGACCATCATGGACCAGCCGAAGGCAGCCCCCCAGCACGACGCCCCCCCGTCTGCGGTCTCCCCTGCGGCCTCCCCTACGGCGTCCGTGGGTGCCGCACCAACGTCCCCCGACACCACCCCACAGGTTCCCCCCCAGTCGGACACCCGGTCGGGCACCCAGGCGGACACCCGGTCTGACGCGTGGGGATCGATCCCGACGCTGGGCCGTTTTGCGCAGCTTGACCGTGTGCGTTACCCGCATGACATGCGCAACCTTTCGGTGGAGCAGCTCAGGGCGCTTGCGGACGAACTGCGGGCGGAGACGATCGACACGGTGTCAACCACCAGCGGGCACCTTGGCGCGTCGCTTGGGGTTGTGGAACTGACGGTTGCGCTGCATGCCGTGTTCGACACGCCCGATGACCGCGTGATCTGGGATGTCGGCCACCAGACCTATCCGCACAAGATCCTGACCGGGCGGCGCGACCGCATCCGCACCCTGCGCCAGCCGGGCGGCCTGTCGGGCTTCACCCGCCGCAGCGAAAGCGAATATGACCCGTTCGGCGCGGCGCATTCCTCCACCTCCATTTCCGCCGGGCTGGGCATGGCGGTGGCGCACCACCTGCGCGCCGAACACGACCCGTCCTATCGCGAACGCAACGTCATCGCGGTGATCGGCGATGGCTCCATCTCCGCAGGCATGGCGTATGAGGCGATGAACAACGCCTCGCACTGCGGGCCTGGCGCGGAACGGCTGATCGTCATCCTCAACGACAATGAAATGTCGATCGCCCCCCCCCGTCGGCGCGATGTCGAGCTACCTGTCGCGACTGATGTCCTCGCGCAAGTTCCTCAGCCTGCGTGACCTTGCCGCCAAGATGGCAAGGCGCCTGCCCGACCGGCTGGAGCGCACGGCGAAGAAGGCCGACGAATATGCGCGCGGCATCATCACCGGCGGCACCCTGTTCGAGGAACTCGGCTTCTACTATGTCGGCCCGGTCGATGGGCATGACATGACGCAGCTGGTCCAGATCCTGCGCAACCTGCGCGACGCGGATGACCTCGGCCCCGTACTGCTGCATGTCATCACCGAAAAGGGTCGCGGCTATACCCCGGCCGAATCGGCGGGTGACAAATACCATGCCGTCGCCAAGTTCAATGTCGTCACGGGCGAGCAGAAGAAAGGCCCCGCCGGGCCGCCGTCCTATACATCCGTCTTCTCACGCGAGCTGCTGCGGGTTGCGGAAGCGGACGACCGGATCGTGGCGATCACGGCGGCGATGCCCTCGGGCACGGGACTGGACAAGTTCGCCAAAGCCTTCCCGGAGCGTTTCTTTGACGTCGGCATCGCCGAACAGCATGCCGTGACCTTTGCCGCCGGCCTTGCGACCGAGGGGATGCGCCCGTTCTGCGCGATCTATTCCACCTTCCTGCAGCGCGCCTATGACCAGGTGATGCATGACGTGGTGCTGCAGAACCTGCCGGTGCGTTTCGCCATCGACCGCGCGGGTCTGGTCGGCGCCGATGGCGCGACGCATGCGGGCGCGTTCGACCTGAACTATCTCGGCTGCCTGCCGGGCATCACCATCATGGCGCCGAGCGACGAGCTCGAACTGCTCAACATGACCACCACATCGGCGGCGTTCGACGAAGGGCCGATCGCGCTCCGCTACCCGCGTGGCGGGGGGCTTGGCCTCGACCTGCCGGCGGTGGGACAGGTGATGGAAATCGGGCGCGGGCGCATCGTGCGCGAGATGACGCGCCAGTCCGGGCCGGAACGTGGCGGGATCGCGATCCTGTCGCTTGGCCCGCGCCTGGCCGAGGCGCTGAAGGCCGCCGACATGCTGGCCGCCCACGGGCTTGCCCCCACGGTGGCCGATGCGCGCTTCGTCAAGCCGCTCGACACCGCCCTGATCGAGCAGCTTGCCCGCAACCATGCCGTGCTGATCACCGTCGAGGAAGGCGCACCAGGGGGCTTTGGCGCCTTCGTCATGATGCACCTCGCCAGAACCGGGCTGCTCGACCGTGTCCGGTTCCGGCCCATGGCCCTGCCTGACCGCTTCATCGACCATAACACCCAGACCGCCCAATATCACGAGGCCGGCCTCGATGCGCAGGCGATCACCAATACCGCGCTGGAAGCGCTGGGTGTCGGAATCAGCATGACCCAGCCCTTGCTAAAGACGGCAATCGGACCGAAATCATGATCATTATGAAACATGTCCTGAAAACAACGTCCCTGGCGCTGTGCGCCGGGCTGGTGGCAGCGTCGGCGCTCCCGGCCCTGCCCTCCTTCATTCCTTCGGCGCATGCGGCCGCGGCCGCATCCGACCCGCAGGCCCCCATCAAGGCGCTTTATGCCGAACTGACCCGCATCGAGGCCAAGAACAGCGGCACGTTCGACCAGCGTGCGCAGGAACTCGGCCCGGTCATCGACCGCGTCTATGACCTGGAGGCGATCCTGTCTTCCTCCATCGGTCCGCACTACGCCACGCTGTCGCCTGACCAGAAGCAGGTGCTGCTGTCCACGTTCCGCCAGTTCACGATCGCCCGCAACCTTTCCAGCTTCAAGCCCGGCACTGACGCCCGTTTCACCATCAATCCCGCGATACGTGACGCGCCGGTGGGCGGAAACAAGATTGTCGATACCCAGATCGGGTCATCGGACGACCCGTCGGGCACCGCCGTCAATTACGTCATGCACATGAATGGCGCCAAGGGATATCAGGTGGTTGACGTCCTGCTGAATGGCAATATCAGCCAGGTCGGCATGCAGCATTCCGATTTCCGTTCCGCCCTGTCCGGCGGCAATGTGCAAAACCTGATCGATCTGTTACAGAAGAAGATCAAGGTCTTTTCGGAAGGATGATCCGCCCTTCGGGTTACGGACCGGATTACCGATGTTATATCATGCACGCGCGACCCAGCCGGAAAGATGATGTCTGTTCTTAACGCCCTTGTCTCACCATCCGGTCTGGCTGCGGCTGTCGCGGTGGCCGGGTGCGTACAGGCGACGCTAGGCACTTTTCTGGTCTCACGCTTTCGCGTGCAGGAAAAACGCGCCGACCAGGCCGTACCCTTGCCCCCGGTGACGGTGCTCAAGCCCCTGCATGGCGATGAACCCCTGCTTGAAGAAGCGCTGGAAAGCTTCTGCACGCAGGATTATCCCGCAATGCAGATCATCTTTGGCGTTCAGGCCGAAGATGACGCCGCCATTCCCATCGTGCGGCGCCTGTGCGAACGCCATCCCGCGCTGGATATCGAACTGGTCATCGACCCGACCTTTCACGGCATCAACCGCAAGATCGGGAACCTGATCAACATGATGGCGCGCGCGCGTCACGACGTGCTGGTCATTTCCGATTCGGATATCCATGTGGCGCCCGATTACCTGCGCCACGTGGTTGGCGCGCTGGTTCCCGCCAATGTCGGGCTGGTGACGACGCTTTACGCGGGGCTGCCGGCGTCGCCCACGCTGCCACGGTTGCTGGCGGCGGGGCAGATCAACCATAATTTCCTGCCCGGCGTCATGCTGTCACGCTATCTCGGGCGGCAGGACTGCCTTGGCGCGACGATGGCGCTGCGGCGGTCGATGCTCCAGGCCATCGGCGGGCTGGAAGCGCTGGTTCCGCATGTCGCCGATGATGCGATGCTGGGCCGGTATGTGCGCGAACAGGGCAAGGACATCGCCATTGCCGCGTGCATGACATGGACCACCGTGGGGGAACGTTCCCTGCGCGAAGTACTGGCCCATGAACTTCGCTGGGGTCGGACGGTCAAGACGCTGGAACCGCTGGGTTATGCCGCGTCGGCCATCCAGCTTCCGCTGTTCTGGGCCACGATGGCGGTCGTGCTGGCACCGCATGCGACATGGACATGGATGTTCTTTATGTCCATATGGGGCGTTCGCGCCGTCTGTGCGTTTGTCATGGACCGCGCATTGGCACAACGCAGCCTTGTTCCGCTGTTCCTGCTGCCGCTGCGCGACTGGTTGTCGGCTGGCATCATGGTCGGCAGCGTGACAGGCACGCGCGTGGCATGGCGCGGACAGACTATGCATATTTCGCCACATTCCGCTATGACACCCCGATCACAACCTGCTTCCCCCGGCGACTGACCACGCCGGGGGCCGGGCAGGCCGAACCAAACCAGTCAAGGCAACTGCGGTCGCGCGGGGGAGTGAGCCCCTTTCAGACCCGAGGATTCGCGTAACATGATGAAGACCCTGTTTCTCCAGCCGCCTTCCTTCGACGGATTCGATGGCGGGGCCGGCTCCCGTTATCAGGCAAAGCGGGAAATCAAGTCGTTCTGGTATCCGACATGGCTGGCGCAGCCTGCCGCCATGGTCGAAGGCAGCCGCCTGATCGACGCCCCCCCGGCCCGCATGGGCATGGAACCGATCCTTGAGGATGTGCGTAACCGCGACCTTGTCATCATGCACACCTCCACCCCGTCCTTCGCGTCTGACGTGCGGGTGGCGCAGATGCTCAAGGACGCGAATCCGGCGGTCAAGATCGGCATGGTCGGCGCAAAGGTTGCCGTGCAGCCGGAAGAAAGCCTGCTGAACGCGCCGCCGGTCGATTTCGTGGCACGCAACGAATTCGACTACACCATCAAGGAAATCGCCGAAGGCCGCGACTGGAAGGATGTCGATGGCATCACCTGGCGCGACCCGGATGGCAAGATCATCTCCAACCGCGACCGTGCGATGATCGAGGACATGGACAGCCTGCCGTTCGTGACCGAAGTGTACAAGCGCGACCTGAAGATCGAAGATTACTTCATCGGCTATCTGATGCACCCCTACATCTCGATCTATACCGGTCGTGGGTGCAAGTCGCGCTGCACGTTCTGCCTGTGGCCGCAGACGGTTGGCGGCCATCATTACCGCACCCGCAGCCCCGAACATGTGGCCGCTGAAATCCGTCTGGCGAAGCAGTATTTCCCGCAGGTGAAGGAATTCTTCTTCGACGACGACACCTTCACCGACGACCTGCCCCGTGCAGAGGCGATTGCCAAGGAACTTGGCAAGCTGGGTGTGACGTGGTCGTGCAATGCAAAGGCGAACGTCCCGCGCAAGACGCTTGAAGTGCTCAAGGCCAATGGCCTGCGCCTCCTGCTTGTCGGGTATGAGAGCGGCAACCAGCAGATCCTTCACAACATCAAGAAGGGCATGCGGGTCGAAGTCGCGCGTGAGTTCACCAAGAACTGCCACGAACTTGGCATCAAGATCCATGGCACCTTCATCCTCGGCCTGCCGGGCGAAACGAAGGAAACCATCCAGGAAACCATCAAGTTCGCGACCGAGATCAACCCGCACACATTGCAGGTTTCGCTGGCGGCCCCCTATCCCGGCACGTTCCTGCACAAGCAGGCGACCGAGAATGGCTGGCTTGATGCAAGCAACGCGGAACTGATTGATGAAAACGGCGTGCAGATCGCACCGCTGCATTACCCGCACCTGTCGCACACCGAAATCTTCAACAGTGTCGAGGATTTCTACCGGAAGTTCTATTTCCGCGCGCCCAAGATCGCCTCGATCCTGAACGAGATGGTCCGCAGCCCGCAGATGATGAAGCGTCGCCTGCGCGAAGGCGTCGAATTCTTCCAGTTCCTGCGCGAACGTCGCGCGGCCTGATCGCCATCAGGCCATTCCATGCGCCGGAACCCACAGGTTCCGGCGTTTTTTCTGATATCGTTACATCCGGTTCCCTGCTGTCATGAAACGCGTCATCATATCCGCCGATGATTTCGGCCTGTCGGAAGAGGTGAATGAAGCCATCGAGATCGCGCATCGCGATGGCCTGCTATCCACCGCAAGCCTGATGGTCGCCGGTCCCGCGGCAGAAGATGCGATCCGGCGCGCCAGACGCCTGCCGGACCTGCGCGTGGGGTTGCACCTTGTCGCGATCGAGGGACCGGCCACCCTGCCGCCTGCGGATATTCCGCTGCTGGTGCCACAGGATGGTCAGTTCCCGTCCGATCAGTTGAAGCTGGGTGTGGAATATTTTTTCCGTCCCGCCGTGCGCCGCGAACTCGCCGCCGAGATCGAGGCCCAGTTCCGCGCCTTTGCCCTTACGGGGCTGGCGCTGGACCATGCCAACGCGCACAAGCACATGCACCTGCATCCCACGGTCGGGCGTTACCTGATCGAAAGCGGCCTGCGCCATGGCCTGCGGGCGGTGCGCGTGCCGCTGGAGCCGCCACAGCCGCTGTTCGCGGCGGGTACCTATGCCGATACACTTGGCGATGCGGCGTTGCGGCGCTGGACGCGCCTGTTGCGGCATCAGGCCCACAAGGCGGGGCTGGTGACAAATGACTGGTGCTTTGGCCTGGCATGGAGCGGCCACATGACGACCGAACGTGTCTCCGCGCTGGCTGCGCACCTGCCTGACGGGCTGTCGGAAATCTATTTCCATCCCGCCACGGCAAAAAACAGGCTGCTTGAACGCCTGATGCCGACCTATGAACATATGGCGGAATTCGAAACGCTATGCAGTCCCGGCCTGCGTGCGGGGCTGCGCCATGCGGGGGCAACCCCGACCACATGGACCGATATCGCACGCGCGCGATAGGGTCTTCAGAGCGGCCCCACCAAAGGGCGCGGCCCTTTGGAAACCATTATTTTAGTAAGAGACTGTTTGAAAAAGTCAGTCTGGATAACATACTGAAATTATAAAGGTTTTTGGTGAAGCTTTTTTCAAAAAGCTTCGAAAGACGCCGCCTTTTTGAAAAAAGGCAGCACCCAAAAACTTTTCTTTTTTATCAACTGCTTGTTTTCAAACACAGATCAAGGGGCAGGGAGCAGGCCCCCTGCCGGGGATAGGTAATCTCCGGGGCCGCGCAGGGATGGCGCCGCCCCATTCCCCATGTCAGGCCGCTGGCCTTCAGGCGAGGCTAGCCTTCACCCATTCCTTAAGCTGCGTCTTGGGGGCCGCACCGACCTTGTCCGCGACGACCTTGCCATCCTTGAAGATCAGCATGGTCGGAATCCCGCGCACGCCATAGGTGTTGGGGGTATCAGGGTTTTCGTCGATATTGACCTTGACCACCTTGAGCTGCCCCTTGAACTCCGCGCCGATTTCCTCCAGCGCCGGTGCGACCATCTTGCACGGTCCGCACCATTCGGCCCAGAAATCAACCAGCACGGGTTCGCTGGATTCCAGCACCTGTTTCTGGAATTCGGCGTCTTTTACGGCGACGGTGTTCTCGCTCATTATCTCACTCCTTTTCGTCGCGGCATGGGCCACGACATGATCGGTATCACCGACATGGCGACCCTTGGGCGCGGGGTCAAGACATCACTGCGCTGCAATCCGCGCTGGCGCATTGGCCGCAACCAGCGCATCGGGCAGGACACTGACACGCACACCCTCGGTCCAGACAAGGATGCATGTCACGCGCCGCCCCGGATACAACATGCATAACAACGCACGGTACGACGCCATCTGCCGCAGATACAGCACCGGCGTATCCTCAACACGGGCGGGGGGCTGGCGGTTGGTCTTGAAATCACACAGCAGCACTTCATCATCGGTCACGGCCATGCGATCGACCTGCCCCACCACCACCGTATCACCCACCACACCGGCCAATGGCTGCTCCGCACGGCTGTTGGATGCGAACAGGGGCACCATCGCGGGGGTTTCCATCACCGCCATCACCTGATCGGCGATCCGTGCGCAATCGGCCGTGGACAGGCCACTGCCCCGGCGTGACAGCCAGCGCCGCGCCACCTGCGCACGTTCGGCAGGCACACAGTCGGGCAGGTACTGCAACAGCGCATGCACCATCTGCCCGCGTCGCAATGCATTCATCCGGCGCGTTCCCGCACTCTGCCCCCCCATACCAGCGCGCGCGATCTCCAACGGGGAACGCACGGCGGGCTGCGGCCCAAGGGCCACGTCATCGGGGCGACTTGGTGCCAGCGGGCGCGCCAGCGGTCCTTCCACCACAGGCGGGACGGGAATCCAGTCGGGGGCGGTCCCCATCCAGTGGGGCGGGGGGGCATCGGGACGCGACACGGGCGGTGACGGCGGTGCGGCGGAACGCGGGGCATATGCCTCCTCGATCACCAGCACATCACCGGGCCAGCCCAGCGCGAACGGCTCCGCCCGGGCGTCCTGGGCCACGAACGCCTGGCGGCACAAATCGTACCAGCTATTTTCGGGCACACCACGGCGTGGCTCCCACCCGCAGACCACCAGACGCTCGCTCGCCCGGGTCAGGGCGACATACAGCAGGCGGTTATATTCCTCCGCCGCGGCAAGCTTCAGCCGGTCCTGAAGCGCCTGCGTCACACCGGTGCCCAGTTCGCGCCGTGGCACCCACAGCGGCAGGTCAAGGCCGCTTTGAGCGTCATGCACCCATAAAAGACCGCTGTCGAAACGCGGCGTGCCCACCGTGTCGGGCAGGATGACAAGACGCGCCTGCAACCCCTTGGCCCCATGCGCGGTCATGACGCGCACCATGTCGGCGGCGGCATCGGGCTCGTGTTTGACCGTCTCCTCCGACGCGTGAAGCCAGTGCAGGAACCCCTGCAACGAAACGGCATGCGCCTCTTCGAAACGCAGGGCGGCAGAGAGCAGTTCATCCACCGGTTCCACCGCCTCCGGCCCCAGCCGCGCCAGCAGCCGCGCGCGACCACCCAGCGGGCCGAGCGCCTCCGACAGCAGGGCATAGGGGGAGGCATAGTCCACCTTGCCAAACAGGGTATCGAGCATCCGCCACGCCGCCGCCCATTCGGGACGTTCCCCATGCCGCGCGCGCAGCACCGCCCATAACGGCCGCCCCTGCCGCGCGGTGGACAGGTGCATCAGGCTGTCATCATCCAACCCGCCCAACGGCGATGTCAGGACACAGGCCAGCGTCAGGTCATCCTGCGGCAACAGCAGCGCGGCACACAGCGCCATGAGGTCACGCACCGCAAGCTGGTCCGTCAGCACCGTGCGCACCAGCGTCGCCACCGGCACATCCTGTGTCTTCAACGCGCGGATCAACGCGCGGGCAAAGGCCGACCGGCGCGGCACGAGGATCAGTACGTCACCGGGCGCAAGCGGCGCCTGCCCCGGCGCGGGCGCACGACGCAGTTCCCCTGCGATCCAGGCCGCAAGCGTATCGGCAAGCTGCTGCTGCGCCGTGGATTGTCCCGCGTTGCGGGTGGGGGCATCCCACGGGTCGGCCTGCGTCGCGTCATCGCCCCCAGGCGTAATGGGCCACAATTCGACACGCCCCCCGCCACCGGGACGCGCGGTGACATGGGCGGGGATGCCGCTGTCGGGTTCGGCCACGCCGCGCGCGGCGGCGGGAATGGAAAACACCCGGTCCACCAGCGCCAGCACCGGCGTGGTGGACCGAAACGACACCGTCAGCGCCGGTTCACGCCAACGCGCCTGTGCATTGCGCGCCTTGCGACGGAAATGTTCGCGCCAGCGGCGAAAGGCCTCCGGGTCCGCGCCCTGAAAGGAATAGATCGACTGTTTGTAATCCCCCACGGCAAAGACCGTGCGCGGCAGGCCATCATGTTCGCGCGTGCCCTCCCCGGCAAAGAACTCCGCCGTCAGTCCACCGGCGATGGCCCACTGTTCGGGGGAGGTGTCCTGCACCTCGTCCAGCAGCAGATGGTCGATCCCGCCATCGAGCTTGTACAGAACCCACGCCGCCCCCGGATCACGCAGCAGTTCGAGCGTGCGCTCGATCAGGTCATCATAATCGACCAGGCCCTGCCCCGTCTTGCGCGTGGCATATCCCTCCAGCACCGGAACCGCGACCGACAGCAGCGCGCGGCTGAGGTCACGGACCATGATCGCACGCAACTGCGCCTCCACGTCGAGGACGCGCTGCGCCTCCGCCATCAGGGCATCGCCAATTTCGGGATATTTCTTATCCAGCGTCGCGTTGACCCCGCCACGCTTGCGCGGTTCGCCGTCCTGCTTCACCAACGCCTGGCGCCAGTCGTCCCAGCACGCCACGCGCCCGTTCGTATCCTGCCCCAGCCACGCCAGCATGCCCGCGGCTGTCACGCGCACCTTGGGCGACCCATCCTGTGCAACCCTGCGCAGGCCATCGCGCAGGGCGTCCTCGGCAGGAATGTCGGTGCAGGCGTCACGCATGATGGCGGCCGCATCATCCCCCTGCACGCCCAGCACCCGGCGCAACGCCGCGTCCACCCCCGCCGGGTCGGTGCGCCAGCGTTGGGCGACGGCGCGGAACGCACGCAACTGTCCCTGCAACCGCGTGACCAGCGTGGTGAAATCACCGATCCCGACCTGCCCCGCCAGGGCGGCGATGGCGGGACCACCGCGTCCGACCACGTCCTCCACCGCACCACGCAGCGCAAGGCGCGCGTCGGTTTCCTCCACCAGGGTGAAATGCGGGCTGATCGCCGCCTCCACCGGGAAACGCCGCAGCAACGACTGACAGAAGGCGTGGATGGTGCCGATACGCATGCCGCCGGGCAGGTCCAGCACACGGGCAAACAGTTCGCGCGCCACCTGCCGGGTCCGGGGTTCTGGCGGGACGAACAGGTCACGCAGTTCCGTGTCGAGTGCCGCATCAGGCAGCGTCACCCACCGGCCAAGCCGGTTCTGCAGGCGGATGGCCATTTCCGCTGCGGCCGCCTTGGTAAAGGTCAGGCACAGGATGCGCGACGGGTCAGACCCCGGCACCAGCACGGCCTGTCCGTGCGCGTCATGGGTCGGGCGCGGCAGCATCAGGCGCAGCAGCCGGTCGATCAGCAGCTTTGTCTTGCCACTCCCGGCGGAGGCGGAGACAAAGACCGAAGCCTGCGGGTCGGATGCCTGCGCCTGACTTTCATTCGCCAGCGCGATGGCGTCGGGCATCGTGGCGTCGGGCATCGTGGCCCCGGGCATCGTGACATCAGGCATCGTAACATCAGGCATTGTGACATCAGGCGTCGGCGTGGCGGATGGGGGTGTCGTCATGCCATGTCCTCCTCACGCGCGGCACTCCATTCCGCAACACGCGCAAGATGGGCGTAATCGGCAAAGCGCGGCTCCTCCCCCGGATGGGGATGCGACAGATAGGGCATGTTCGGATTGTCGTAATCCGCCACCCGTTTATACAGCCCGGCGCGGCATTTGGCGATCAGGTCGGACAGTTCCTCCCCCCGTGCGATATCGAGCACCCGCGCCGGCACATGCCCGCCCGTCAGCCGCCAGTACACCAGTTCCGTCACACGTCCCGCCACCGTGGGGGCAAAGCCGCCCGCCTCGATCATCGCCGCCTCCAGCACAAGCTGCGACTGCCATCCTGCAAGCACACTTGCACGTGTGGGCAGGGTGCCGGTCTTGTAATCAAACAGGCTCAGCCCCCCTTCGCCGTCACGGTCGATCCGGTCGGCACGGCCACGCAGCACGAACGTGCCAAAGGAAAAGCCCGACAGCTCCATCTTCCCCGACAGTTCGGTCATGACCGAACATGACGCACCACCGGCGCGACGGGCTTCCTCCGTCATGGCGCACCAGCGCGCGATACGGCCAAGGCGTGGCGCCCACCATGCCGCCAGCGCCGGGCGCAGGCGCGCATCATGCAACACCTGTTCGAACACCCGCACCATCTCCTCCTCCCCATCACGGGGCCAATAGTCGGGATAGCGCGTGAACCACCGGTCCAGCGCCTCATGCACGATTTCGCCGTAATCGGCGGCGTCGGCCATTTCCTCCAGCCCCGCAAGGGGCTTCAGCCCAAGAATGCGCCGTGCATAGATGGCATACGGGTCGCGCATCCATATCTCGATTTCCGTCACGGACAGGCTGCGCGGACGCAGGGCGACAGGCGGGCATGGACGTGGGGGGGCCACGGGGGCGGGCGCACCGGACGGACGGTCCAGACGTTCCAGCCATGACAGCGCCGGATGTGTCGCAAGTGCCTGCCCCCGCCCCGAAAGATAGGCGTCAAGCCGCACCAGCCACCGTGCGGCGACGGCGGGCGCGCCCTGCCTGCGGCCCGGCACCGACAGCACGACCTCAGGCGCGGCGCAGGCGCAGGCGATGAAATCGTGCGCCGCCTGCCCGATGGCGCATTCGGGCGACGGCAGGCAGATGCGCGTGCGCATAGGGCGGCTCATCCACGGTCCCGGATCGGTCGCGGGGGGCCAGACGGTTTCGACCAACCCGCCCAGGACGATGGTTCCCGCCGTCTGCAACCGTGCCTCCAGCAGGCCCCAGATAAAGACACGCGGATGCACCGCCGCCTGTTCGCGCCCGCGCAACGCACGGCGGCCATGCACCGTCACCCCCGCCAGCGATGACGCCAAAAGCCCGTCCAGCGCGCCAACCCGCTGCGCGGGCAGCACATCGCACCATGTCAGCAGTTCCGCCAGATGCGCGCCCAGCGCGTTGCCTTCCTCCCCCGACCACAGGCGCGACGCGCCATCACCGCCGCCCTCGGTATCAGCGTGGGCATCGGTCGTGGCCAGTGCCTGAGCCACCTCCACCAGTGCGGATAGCAGGTCCACCACCTCCGCCATGCCGGACGCGCGCGACAGCAGCGGATCAAGCGCACGTTCCAGCCGGTCGAGGAAGGCGGACAGTTCCTGCGGCGCGTCCGGCGCATCGGCCAGGGCGCCATGTTCGTCCTGCGTCGCGCGCGACAGGGCGGCGCGCAGGCCTGCAATACCCGGTGGCGGGGCAGGACCGCGCAGGATCGCACGTTCCAGAAGCCGGGCCGACGCGCGGCAGTTCCCCGGCGAAAGCCCGCACGCCGCCAGCGGATGCTTGAGCAGGGACAACAACGCAACCGGCGACAGCCCGCCATCGACGGCCTGCACGATCAGGCGCAGGAACGTGGCCTGCGGCGTGGTTGCCAGCCCCTCGCCCGCGCTGTCATCGGCCACCACGCCCCAGCGCGCCAGTTCGGTTGCAACCCGTCCCGCCAGCGCGCGGTCCGGCGTAACCAGGGCGGCGGGCCGTCCGGGCTGTTCAATCGCCTGGCGCAGGATCAGGGCGATGGCGGCGGCTTCCTCCTGCTGGTCCGCCGTATGCAGCACCGACAGCCCGTCAAGCTGCGGCGCGGGCGCGGGGTCCAGCCATTGCCCCAGCGCCGATGCGGGCAGCAATGCATGCGACAGCAGCGCCGCGCGCCCCGGTGGCGCCCCGACCATGCCGCCGGCCATGTCCCCGGCCTTGCTCCCGGCGGGCAGGTCGTCCCAGACCTCCAGCCCGTCGCGCCCCACCCCAAGGTCGGCCAACATGCGTGCTGTGCCCGCCTGTGGATGACCGGGCGGCAGGTCAGACCATGTGCGCGCGTCCATATCCATGTCCACCGGTGTCAGCACCAGCCGCCCGCCCGGCAGGTCCAGCACCGTGCGCAATACCGCCACGGTGGAGGGCACGGCATCCGAAAACCCTGCCGCCCATAACCGATGCCCGGCGGGCGGCGGACTTTCGCGCCAATGCGCCGCCTGCGCATGCAACAGCGCGACCTGGCGGGCGACGGGGTTCATCACGCCCTGCTCCTCCAGCCAAGCGGGCCACACGCCGGTCACGATCGACAGGAATTTCAGCGTCAGGTGCCAGTGCTGCGCAAAATCGCCATCGGCGGCATCCGGCAGGCGTTCGCGCAGGTCGCATTCCGCCCATTCCGCCTCATCCATCAGATCGGCAAGCGCGCGCGCCAGCGGCCATGCCTGATCGACCGTGCGCACATCGCCAAATGCTTCGCCCGCCTGCAACACCAGCCGCGTCAGCGTCGCAAGGCGGCGCATCGGCTCAACCGCGGGGGGCAGATCCAACGCCGCCTCCCCCGACAGGGCAAGCGCGGCCTCGTCCAGCGCCGCAATGGGCGCGATCCGTGGCAACAGCAGCGCACGGCCATCGGCCCGGCGCAAGAACGCCTCCGTCAGGGCACGCGCGGCGCGGCGACTGGGCAACAGGATCAGGCCCGCGCCAGTGCGCTGCGGATCGTCCCCCACCTCCGCCATCCAGCGCGCCGCAAGCTGATCGAGGAAGGGCACATGATGGGCGACCGTGACAACCCGGGCATTGGGCGCGCCGGGCGGGGCACCGCCGGCCGGAAACATGCCGGGCCGGGGCTCACAAGCCGGGACGGACGCCATCAGCCATGCACCCCGCCATCGTCATGATCGGGATCAAGCATGGTGCGCAGCGTCGTTTCCGCCGCGGCGATGTCCTGCGGGCGCGACAGGTGGAACCACAGCGAATCGTGGACGATCATCCCCAGCCGCCCGCGCGCCATCGCCCGGTCCCACAGCAGGTTCAGGCTGAACGCCCCCGTCGGCGCCGCGTCAAACAGGGCGGGCGAGACGATCTGCACCCCGGTATAGACATAGGGCGTCACTTCCCCGTCCTTTGGCCTGCGCGGCCTGCCATGGGCATCAACCGCGAAATCGCCACGCCCCACCTCCCCCACCGCACGCGTCATCGCGCCAAGCAGCAGCATCGCATCCATCGTCGCCGGATCGAATGCCGCCGCCAGCCGCCGCAGGGCCGCCTGCGGGCCGTTAAGCCACATCGCATCGCCATTGAGCAGGAAGAACGGACCCGGCCCGACCTGTCCCGCGCGCAGGGCGGCTGCCGCGCTGCCGCCTGTCTCCAGCAATGCGTCCTCGCGCCGCAACACGGTGCGCGGCCCGTCGCCTGCGCCACGCCGGGCCTCCAGCGCGGCGGCCACCATGTCGGCATGCCAGTGGGCATTGACCACCACACGCGCCACCCCGGCACGGTCCAGCCGGTCAAGCGCATGGCACAGGATCGCCTGCCCCCCCACCTTCAGCAGGGGCTTGGGGGTGGTTTCGCTCAACGGGCGCATCCGCCGCCCCATCCCGGCGGCAAAAATCATCGCCGTTTCGGGCATGTCCACACTCATGCGTGCTCTCCTGCCTGTTTCGTGTCATCACCCAGCACGCACGCCACCGCCCGGCCATCCGCACCCCATCCGCGCAGGATGGCGTCGCGCCCGCCATCGGCACGCACCACCAGGTCGATATGCCGTGCGTGCGGCGGTGTCAGTGCGCCCAGACGTTCGGGCCATTCCACCAGCACGATCCCCTCGCACGCATCATCCCAGCCAAGTTCGACCAGCGCGCCGGGACCATCCAGCCGCCACAGGTCAAAATGCGAGACCTCAACCCCCTGGCCGCGTTCCACCTGCCCGCCTGCCACCTGCCCGCCTTGCACCTGCCCGCCTTCGCCCGGCACATCCTTGCCCGGCACGTCATAGGTCTGCACAAGGGTATAGGACGGGCTTGGCACCTCCATCGCCGGGTCATCGCACATTGCCCGCAACAGCGCGCGCGCCAGCGTCGTCTTTCCCGCGCCGAGGTCACCGCGCAGCAGCACCGCATCCCCCACCCGCACGACAGGGGCCAGCGCCCGGCCCAACGCCATGGTTGCGGCGTCATCGGGCAGGCATATGCGCACCACGTCCGGCGCGCGCGAAGGGGTCGTGTCCATCTGCGTCATCAGGGTATTGTGCGCCCATGACGCGTGCGCAGACAAGACGGAGCCGCATGCCCGCGCGCTTGTTCCGCACACGTACCATCCACAAGGCTTATCCACGGGGATCTTCCCCAAAGGCCATCCACAGGGATCATTCACAGAGCCCATCCACGGGAACCATCCGCGAATGGCCATACAGGAGGGCCATATACAGGGGCCATCCCCGCGCGACACATCCCCGCGATGGGGTGTTTACGCAGGGTTTGCGCCATATTTTGTGGGTTGCGCTGTTGCGCCATGCAACGCACAACGCAGCACGAACCCGAACAGACACGGATTGCAGGACATACAGCAATGACCGACACCGCCAGCCTTTCCACCGATGTCGCCATTATCGGCGCGGGGCCTGCCGGCCTGTTCGCCGCGTTCGAATGCGCGATGCTCAAGCTGGGCTGCGTCATGATTGATGCGCTGGATGAAATCGGCGGCCAATGCACGGCGCTGTATCCCGAAAAGCCGATTTATGACATTCCCGCCCATCCGGCCATCGCGGGGGGCGACCTGATTGCCGCACTCGACCGGCAGATCGCGCCGTTCGATATCCCGCGCCTGCTTGGCCGCCGGGTGGAGGAACTGTCGGGCACGCGCGGGGCGTTCACCCTGCGCACCAGCACGGGTGACACGATTCGCGCCCACGCCGTCATCATCGCCGCCGGCGCCGGGGCGTTCGGCCCCAACCGCCCGCCTCTCGACGGGCTGGAGGGGTTCGAAAAAAGCGGCGCGGTGCGGTATTATGTCCGTCGCCGCGCCGATTTCGCGGGCCAGCATGTCCTGATCGCCGGGGGTGGGGATTCGGCCGTGGACTGGGCGCTGTCGCTGCGTGACGTGGCGGCGCGCGTTTCCATCGTCCATCGCCGCAACCGCTTCCGCGCCGCCCCCGAAAGCCTGCGCCAGCTGGACGAAGCCGTGGAACGCGGCGAGATCGAGAAACTTGTCGGTTATCAGCTTCACGGCCTGCGCGGCGCTGACTGCGTGCTTGAGGGGGTTGACCTCATCACCCTTGATGGGGAGATGCTGCATGTCCCGTGCCAGACGCTCCTGCCATTCTTTGGCCTGGCGACAGACCTTGGCCCCATCGCACAATGGGGGCTTGATACCATTCGCGGCACCATCCCGGTCACGCCTTCCACCTGCGAAAGCAGCATGCCCGGCATCTTTGCCGTGGGGGATGTCGCATCCTATCCGGGGAAGCTGAAGCTGATCCTGCAGGGATTCAGCGAATGCGCCATGGCCGCGCACGCCATCCATCCCATCGTCCATCCCGACACGGCGCTGCATTTCGAATATTCCACCAGCAAGGGCGTACCCTCTGCCTGAATTCCGCCCGCATCAGGCGATACATATTCCGACACATAATGTTATGACACCATGTGCCGGATCGGGCGCGCCACGCTTGACCCCATCGGGTCGGGCGATAGCATCGCGCCCGGATTCCATGATGTGACACGAAGGGGCAGCGGGTGAAGGTTATTATTCTGGGCGCGGGCGTGGTGGGCGTGACCACGGCATGGTACCTGGCCCGACAGGGGCACGAGGTCGAGGTGATCGACCGCCAGCCCGCCGCCGCGATGGAAACGTCATTCGCCAATGCGGGGCAGGTTTCCCCCGGATATTCCGCACCATGGGCCGGGCCGGGCCTGCCGTTGCAGGTCCTGAAATGGATGTGCAGCAGCGCCAGCCCCATGATCGTCCGCCCACGCATTGATTTCGCAATGTTCGGCTGGATGATGGAGGTCCTGCGCAACTGCAACGCCCATGCCTATGACATCAACAAGTCACGCATGCTGCGTATCGCAACCTACAGCCGCGACTGCCTTGATGCGCTGCGTGCGGAAACCGGCATCACCTATGACGATGCACAGCGCGGGCTGATCCAGTTGTTCCGTACTGACCGCGATGTTGCAAAAGCGCACAAGGACATGCAGGTGCTGCGCCAGCATGGCGTGGAACACGAACTCCTCAACCCGGACCAGATCGCGGCATACGAACCCGGCCTGTCGGGATCGCGCCACCTGCTGCGCGCGGGGCTGCGCCTGCCGGGGGATGAAACCGGCGATGCGCACATGTTCACACAGCGCCTGGCGCAAAAGGCGGCAGAGCTGGGCGTGACGTTCCGATATGAAACAACGGTGCGGGCGCTTGATGCCTCGGCCGACGAAATCCTGGGCGTGCGGACATCTGCCGGGCGCATCACGGGCGATGCCTATGTCATCGCCCTCGGCAGTTATGCGACGCGCCTTGTCCGCCCACTGGGGCTGCGGCTGCCGATCTATCCGGTTAAGGGATATTCCCTGACGCTGCCGGTAACGGATGAAACCCGCGCGCCGACCTCCACCGTCAATGATGACAGGTACAAGGTTGCCATCACGCGGCTTGGCGATCGCATCCGCATTGGCGGGACGGCGGAACTGACGGGATATAATACACGGTTGAGCCGGGACCGCCGCGCGGGGCTGGAGGAATGTTTTTCCGAACTGTTTGGCGGCGGCGATCTGTCACAGGCGGTGTACTGGACGGGCCTGCGCCCCAATACGCCCGATGGCACGCCCGTCATTGGCGGATCAAAGCGGTTTGGCAACCTGTGGTTCAATACCGGCCACGGAACGTTGGGATGGACGATGGCGTGCGGGTCAGGAAAACTGGTGGCCGACATGATAAGCCACAAGCCAACCGATATTCCCAGCCTTGACCTGTCGCTTGATCGGTACGCACGCTGAAAGGCCGTGTCAAAACACACTTATTAATCGGAAATGATGGACGTTTCCCGGCATTGCCTTGTTTCAAAAAGGCAATGTCTTTCAAGGCTTCCTGACAACAGCTTTGCAAAAACCTGTATCGTCTCAGAGGCTGCTTGAAAAGTCAGGCCCGATAACTTCCTGAAATCATAAAGGTTTTTGGTGAAGTTTTTTCCAAAAAGCTTCAGAAGACGCCGCCCTTTTGAAACAAGGCAGCACCCCAAAACTTTTCTTTTTTATCAATGGGTTGTTTTCAAACACTTACTCAGGCTGTTTGGCGGTTCTGCCTTTCCAAACTGCCCTTATGACCGCGACCTGTTACGGCCATGAAGGACGCAGGCCACACTATTCGCCACTAATTCGCCATTGGCGCGTGCATTGCGTTGCGGGCAATAAAAAACGGGGCCCGGATGACCCGGACCCCGTTTTCGTGCGTCATGCACGCATGGCGCGCCGACCGTCAGGCCGACGCACCCGCGACATTACTGCGCAGCGGCAGGAGCTTCGGCCTCGGCGGCCTTCTTCTTGCCGTGATGCTTGCCACCATGGTGATGGCCATGATGCGTGGCCTTCTTTTCGCCAGTGGCGGCTGCGTCACCCGCGGCGTCAGGCGCATGTTCCGGTGCGGAAACGGCCGGGGCGGTGGGTTCGGCGGGCGTGGTCTGCGCCATCAGGGGGGAAGCAACCCCCATCACGGCAACTGCGGACAGGGCGGCCAGGAAACGACGGGTCGAAACGATCATGAACTCTTATCTCCAACACTCGGGATAAAATCCCAATGCCTCCGCCGGACCGGCAACGACACCAGCCCGATTCGACACACTAACGGTGTAACACGCGTCAGCAGTTCAAGTCTCGGATTAAAAAAATTAAATTTTCCGACCAAGCCTCATAACTGCCGCATTCCCACCGCAATCACAACCGTTAAAACATTACGAATGATTGCGGGGGGACTGGCGGACAGGGGATGGTATCAGTCCACCGTGCCTGAACGCTCACGCTTCTTGCGCTCATGCGGGTCGAGGTAACGCTTGCGGATACGCACGGCCGAGGGCGTAACCTCCACCAGTTCGTCATCCTCGATATACGCGATGGCCTGTTCCAGGTTCATCTTGCGCGGCGGAATCAGCAGCAGGGCCTCGTCCTTGCCTGCGGCACGGATGTTGGTCAGCTTCTTTTCACGGATCGGGTTCACCTCAAGGTCATTCTCACGCGAATGCTCCCCGATGATCATGCCGACATAGACCTTTTCACCCGCGTCAACGAACAGCGTGCCGCGATCCTGGAGCGAGAACAGCGAATACTGTGTCGTGGCCCCGTCCTCGGACGAGATCAGCGAACCGTTACGCCGCCCCGCAATCGGCCCGACATAGGGCTGATAGCCGGAGAACAGGCGGTTCATGATGCCCGAACCACGCGTATCGGTCAGGAATTCACCGTGATAGCCGATCAGCCCGCGTGACGGGATCTGGAACGTCAGGCGCACCTTGCCGCCGCCCGACGGCTGCATGTCCTGCATCAGCCCCTTGCGCAGCGCCATCTTTTCGACCACGACGCCGGAATACGGCTCGTCCACGTCGATCAGGACTTCTTCGAACGGCTCTTCACGCTCGCCGGTTTCCTCGTTCGTGCGGAACAGCACGCGGGGACGGCCGATCGTCAGCTCGAAGCCTTCGCGGCGCATCTGCTCGATCAGGACGCCAAGCTGCAGTTCGCCACGGCCCGCAACCTCGAAAGCCTCGCTCTCGGGGCTTTCGGATACGCGGATGGCGATGTTGCCTTCGGTTTCCTTGAACAGGCGGTCACGGATCTGGCGTGATGTGACCTTCTTGCCTTCGCGACCACCAAGCGGGCCGTCATTGAGGCGGAAGGTCATCGACAGCGTCGGCGGGTCAACCGGGGTGGAGGCCAGCGGTTCCTTCACCTCAAGGGCTGCGATGGTTTCGGGAATCGTCGCTTCCGACAGGCCGGCCACGGCCACGATGTCACCAGCCTCGACTTCCTCCACCGGCACGCGGTCCAGCCCACGGAACGACAGCAGCTTTGTCAGGCGACCGGTTTCCACGACCGAACCATCGGGGCGCAGGACATGCACCGGCATGTTCATCTTTGCAGAGCCCTGCTCCACCCGGCCTGTCAGCACGCGGCCAAGGAAGTTGTCGTTTTCCAGGATGGTGGCGACCATCGCGAACGGCGCGTCCTTGTTCACCTTCGGCGCCGGGACATGGCGCAGGATCAGGTCGAACAGCGGGGAAAGGTCCTTGCGCGGGCCGTCGATTTCCAGATCGGCCCAGCCCTGACGGCCAGAGGCATAGAGCATCGGGAAATCAAGCTGCTCATCATTCGCGCCAAGGGCGGCGAACAGGTCGAAAATCTCGTTATGCACTTCGTCGGGACGGGCATCGCCGCGGTCGATCTTGTTGACCACCACGATCGGACGCAGGCCACGGGCCAGCGCCTTGCCCACGACGAACTTCGTCTGCGGCAGTGCGCCTTCGGCGGAATCGACCAACACGACCGCGCCGTCCACCATGCTCAGGATGCGTTCCACCTCACCACCGAAATCCGCATGGCCCGGGGTGTCGATGATGTTGATGCGTGTGTCCTTCCACACGACGGACGTGCATTTCGCCAGGATGGTGATGCCGCGCTCACGCTCCAGGTCATTGCTGTCCATCGCGCGTTCGGCGACGTGCTGGTTGTCACGGAACGAGCCGGACTGTTTCAGAAGCTGGTCAACCAGCGTGGTCTTGCCATGATCGACGTGCGCGATGATGGCGATATTACGGATATCCATAACGGTTGTAACCTGACTTTCCTTGCGGGGGCGCCAAAGAGGGCGCGCCGCCCGTGCGGGCAGTTCAGGCCCGAGCGACATGGCGGCATTGTTTGGTGCTGTGGCGTAGATAGAGGGGACTGGCGCGGATTGCACGTGAAACTTCACGTCATCCGCGCATGTCGGTGATGAATTCTGTCCTGTGCGCGATCAGAACCCCATATCCTGGCGCATATTGATCAGCGGACGCGCGCCATAGTGGGAGATCACTTCGGACGCCGCGACACTGCCAAGGCGACCGCATTCGGACAGTTGCCGCCCCGACGTCCATCCCGCCAGGAAGCCCGCGGCATAGGCATCGCCCGCCCCGGTGGTATCCACGACCTGCGTGCGCACGCTGTCGATGGTGATCTGCTGCTTGTCCTGCACGATCACGCTGCCTTTCTCGCTGCGGGTCAGGACGGCGAAATGCGTATCAGCCGCGACATGGCGCAGGGCATCGTCGAATTCCGTGACCTGATAAAGCGAGAGGATCTCCACCTCATTGGCGAACAGGATATCGACATGCCCACGCACGAGGTCAAGGAACGCGTCGCGGTGGCGGTCCACACAGAACGCATCCGACAGCGACAGCGCAACCCGGCGGCCCGCCGCGTGGGCGATTTCGGCCGCACGGCGGAATGCGGCCTGTGCCTCCGGCCGGTCAAACAGGTAGCCTTCCATATAAGTCACCTTGGAGGAGGCCACCACATCGGGCAGCACGTCGTCGGGGCCGAACGACACGCAGGCGCCAAGATAGGTGTTCATCGTGCGCTGTCCGTCAGGGGTGACAAGGATCAGGCAGCTTGCGGTTGGCTGCTGCTCCGCCTCATGCCCCTTGAGCGGGGAAGACGGGAAATACACGCCCGCCGCCTGCATGTCGGCGGCAAAGGCCCGGCCCGTCGCATCGTCCGCGACCTTGCCCAGATAGGCGACGCGCGCGCCCATGTTCGACGCCACGACGCAGGTATTGGCGGCCGACCCGCCGCCCATTTCCTTTTCACGGCGGATCGCGCGGCCAAGTTCCTGCGCACGCACGGCATCAACCAGCATCATGCCGCCGGGCGTCATGTCATTGGCGGCCAGGAAGGAAGGTTCCACGGGGGCGAGGATATCAACAATCGCATTGCCGATCCCAAGGATGTCAAACCTGCATTCAGAGGCCTGCCCCGAATTTTCCGTGTTCTTTTCCACCTGTCCGTCCCCTCTTTAGCGCATTGCATGGCGTCATCGTGCGCACATCGCCATGAAATGACCAATATTGCGTATGACTAAGTTGCGCATTCGCTATCACCGGGGCAGGAAAACCGCAATGGCGGCATGCTTTTCACCATTGCCGCGCGACGTATGCCCTTGTCGCAGGGACATGCACGCGTATAACCAAAACAAGAGCAGGAACCTGCCCGAGCGAAGAGTGATCCAGACTATTCCCAGCACCGGATACAGCCAGATGAAGCGGGGTAATATTGTTCAGACGTCGTAAGCCAGAAGAGGCCAAGCCGCCCGCGCAGCCTCAGGCAGCCACTCCGCAAGCCGCGCGCCCAGCGCCTTCTTCCACACCAGCCAACAAGGAAAACGCGCCGATGGCCCGTCCGCCCTTCAACCAGACCCCCAATGCCACGCCCGCCAGCGCCACACGTCCGGGCATGCCCGCGACCGGTGCGAAAAAGGACAATGACCGCCGCACGCTGGTCGTTGGCCGTGGCATCAGCGTCCAGGGCACCATCAAGGACGCCGAACGCCTGGTCGTGGAAGGCATGGTCGAGTCTTCCATGATCAACGCCACCGAACTGCAGATCGCGGACGGCGGCGTGTTCAAGGGCGAGGTCGAGGTCGAGGACGCGGAACTTGCAGGGACCATCGACGGTACGCTGACGGTACGTGGCGGGCTGACGATCCGGTCCACCGGACGCCTGCTGGGCACGGCGAAATGCCGCCGCCTGAAGGTCGAAGATGGTGGCCAGGTTTCGGGACAGTTGGAAATGATCACCGCGCCCGCGGCCCCTGCCGCCCCCGCACCGGCCCCCGCCGCCCCGGTGGAAAAGCCGCCGACCCCCTGATCGACAAGACAGGGCTGCTCCCCCGACCATGATGCCCGCTGGCCCGTGCGCCGCACATCACGGGTGTCATGGCCGGGTGGGGCGATGCCCCATGCAGGGGCATGATACAGAAATGTCCCATGAAAAAAGCCGCCGGGAACATGATGTTCCGGCGGCTTTTTCATGCCGTGTCCCACTTCCACAGGATGTGGCCACATGGGAACGGTCTGGAACGACAGGCCCGATCCTATCGGATGGCAGGATTTATGGTGAAGCCCGCGACCAGAATCTTCTTGTGAACAGCATGTCCGGGCAAAGCTTTTGAAAAAAGCCTTCCCAAAAACATGTGTTGCTTCAGGCGGCACGCTTTAATGCGCCAAGAGACTGCTTGAAAAGTCAGGCTTGATAACATCCTGAAATTATAAAGGTTTTTTGGTGAAGCTTTTTCCAAAAGCTTCAGAAGACACCGCCTTTTTCGATCAAAAGGCGGCACCCAAAAACTTTTCCTGTTTTTTATCAATGATGAAAACGCTCGGGCGCTGTCTTTTTTCAAAGACAGCGTTCTTGCACGACGTTTCACCAAAATATTTATAATTGCAGTGGATTACTGCGCCCGCCGTTTCAAACAGTGCCCCACAGGGGCCTGGGTCACATCAGGCCACGTTGTCACGACGATCACGCAGCTTCACATACGCAAGCTGCGCATGTTCGGCGCAATAGGGCTTACCCGGCAGCGGCGGCGCGCCACAGAAATGGAAGCCCGGCGTGCCCGGATCACCCAGCGGCCAGCAGCAGGACTGGCTGCTGCGGCGGCGCGGCGGGGCCACGGCGGCGCGGGCGGCGGCGGCACGTTCGGCACGCGTGGGTGTGGCCTTGCGCGGGGCCTTGGCCGCAGGCGTCACGGGTTCCTCTGCCGCGACAGCCGGGGCTGCGGCAGGCGCAGGGGCAGGGGCAGGCTTGGGGGCCTGTTCGACGGGTTTGGGCGCGGCAACATCAACACTGGCCGCCGGGGGGGGCGACTGCGGCTGGGGGGGGGGCGACCGGGGCTGCGGGGATGACGGCACTCGCCACGGCGGGGGCCTCCTCCACCTTCACCGTAGGGGCAGGCGGTGCGACGGGAACTGCCTTTGCCGTGATGGTGGCGGGGTCTGCCGAAGGTACGGCCACAGCAGGGGCTGGGGCCGGGGTTGGGGGCACGGCGGTCGCCACGGCGGCATCAGGCGCCTTATCCGCGGGCTTGTCCGCCTTCGTCCCCCTGCGGATGGGTGACGGGCGCGGCTTGAGGCCCAGCCGATGCGCCTTTCCAACGACCGCGTTCTTGGTCACTGACAACTGGCGGCCAATTTCCGCCGTTGACAATCCCTGCTGCCACAGGTCGCGAAGACGCGCGATCGTCTCCTCGGTCCATTCCATCGCCATCGCTCACACTCCATTACGCGGAATTGGGGGCAAAATAGGCTTATATTGTAGGTGACTCAACCTGCATGCCACAAAATCTTGTGGACAAGGGTGGAGATAACCTGTTCGCAACCATGGTAAAACCTGCGGACTATGCGCCCTGCCCCTTGGCGCGGATCAGTTGGACCGCCCCATCGGCCACCCCAAGCGTCAGTTCACCCGCCTTCAGCGCCATTGCCTGCGCGCCAAAAACCTCCCGCCGCCAGCCTTGCAGGGCCGGGATTTCGGGCGCGTCCTCCAGCGCAAGGCGGTCGATATCCTCTGCCGAGGCCACAAGCTTTGGCGCGACACGATGGCGTTCGCAGCACGCCGCAAGCAATACCTTGAGCATCGCCACAAGGGCGGCCGACGGACGTGCCGCATCCTTGCCACGTCCCTTTGGCGGGCGCGGCAGGCTAGCGTCAGGTTCGTGCCGCGCCTTTGCGATGACCTCCAGCAAGGCCTGCCCGCTGCGCCCCTCGGCAAAGCCGCGTGAAATGCCGCGCACACGCGCCAGCGCATCGACGTCACCGGGGCTGGTGGCGGCGATTTCCATCAGGCTTTCATCCTTCATCAAGCGCTGGCGCGGGACATTGACGCGCTGCGCCTCGTGCTCGCGCCAGGCCGTGATCGCACGCAGCATACCCAACATGCGGCGATTATTCGTGCGCGGGCGCATACGCTCCCACAATGTCTGCGGATCAGGCCGGAAGGTCGCGGGGGAGTTCAGGACATCCATCTCCGCCGTCATCCAGTCCTTGCGCCCTTCCCTGTCCAGTTGTGCCACCAGCCGCTGATAAACTTCGCGCAGGTAGGTGACATCAGCGGCGGCATACTCAATCTGCGCCGCCGACAAAGGACGCGCGGCCCAGTCGGAAAAACGGTGTGATTTGTCAATCTGCGCCCCCACAACGGACGCAACCAGACTGTCATACCCGACCTGATCGCCATATCCGGCCACCATCGCCGCAACCTGTGTATCAAACAGCGGCTGTGGCAGGCGATCGAACAGATGCAGGAAAATTTCCAGATCCTGACGGGCCGCATGGAACACCTTGATAACCCCTTCATCCGCAAGGAGTTCACCAAGCGGGGCGAGATCCATGCCGGGGGCCAGTGCATCGACCACCACGACCTCGTCCGCGCTGGCAAGCTGCACCAGACACAATTCCGGCCAATAGGTGCGTTCGCGCACGAATTCCGTGTCGATGGTAATGAAGGGTTCGCGACGCAGCCGCGCGCTGACCGCGCCCAGCTCTGCCGTTGTGGTCACAAGGACCGGATCAGGGAATTCGGTTCGGGATGCAGGTGCCATGACTGCTGTGTTATCATGACGCGCACAGGTTGCAACAGCAGGCAAAATCGCATGGCCATCCATTGACGGTGCCATATCCCGTCCGGCATCACCCGCCCATCAGGCAAACCGTGGAAAGAAAATGCCCATGACCTCCTCCCCCCCTCCCGCCGGCACGCCGGATGATGGCAGCCAGTTACTGACACAGTTGGGCCGCAACACGACCCAGCCCGCCAGCCCCGAAGACGCCATATTGGAACGTGTGCCCGCCCCCGATGCCGACAGGCGCTATGTCGTGCGCTTCACCGCACCGGAATTCACCTCCCTGTGTCCCGTAACAGGACAACCGGATTTCGCACATATCGTCATCGATTATATCCCGCGCGCATGGATCGTGGAGAGCAAGTCGCTCAAGCTGTTCCTGACCAGCTTTCGCAACCATGGCTCTTTCCACGAAAAATGCTCCATGCAGATCGCAACCACGCTGGTGGACCTGCTTGATCCCGTATGGCTGCGGATCGGGGCATACTGGTATCCGCGCGGCGGCATGCCGATTGATGTGTTCTGGCAGACCGGCGCCCCGCCCGAAGGCACGTGGATACCGGCACAGGACGTACCCGGATATCGTGGACGCGGCTGATACCGGTCATCCATGAAAACGCCCGGAAAGCACATATCGACAAAAAGAAACGTCATAAAGGCTTTTTGAAAATATCCCATCAATGCCGGAAGGATGAAATGATCCGGGCATTTCCTTTTCCAAAAAGGAAATGCCTTTCAAAGCTTTGGGGGAAAATATTCAACAGGAACCTGCATTGTTTCAGTCGGTTGCTGACTTTAAATTCCAAACACTCTCCCAGACACCATTTCTTCAAAAGAATAGCGATATTCTTCGAGTTTTCTGTAATTTACCAAGAACTTCAAGGGATATAAGAAATTATTTTAAAAACAAACCATTGATAAAAATAAGAAAGTTTTTGGGTGCCGCCTTTTGATCGAAAAAGGCGGCGTCTTCTGAAGCTTTTTGGAAAAAGCTTCACCAAAAAACCTTTATGATTTCAGTATGTGATCAAGCCTGACTTTTCAAACAGTCTCTCACACGCCAAAATCCCGATCCGTTACAAATACCCCTGAAACATAAGGATAGTCCTGAATACTCCCCGGGACTTCCTGCCATAAAAAAACGGCACCCCCTGCGGGATGCCGTTTTTCATGATGGGTCGTGCAAAAACCGCGTCGTCAGATGGACATCTCTGGCGTGGCGCTTTTTGCTGCATCGATTTCCGCACGGGCGGACTGCATCTTGTCCATCAGGATATCCAGAGCCGGGACATTCATCTTGTCCGCCTCGTCATAGGATTTTTCCAGTGCGGTCAGGCGGGACTGCGCATCGGTTGCGGAAAGGTCCGCAACCGGCGTCGCATGGTCCGCCAGAATGGTGCAGTGGTCCGGCGTCATGTCGGCAAAACCACCAGACACGAAGAAACGATGGGCAATGGCGTCGCCCTCGTAAATCTCGACAACGCCACCGCGCAGCATCAGCATCAGCGGCGCATGCTCCGGCATCGCGGCGATATCGCCCTCGGAACCGGGCATGACCACCATGTCAGCCGTGTGGGAGAAGAGGGTCTTCTCCGGGCTGACAATCTCGACCTTAATCGGCATGGTCTGTCTTCCTTGCGTCAGGGGCCAGTAATCAGGCCGATTCCTTCATCTTCTCGGCCTTGGCCACCGCTTCCTCGATCGCGCCAACCATATAGAACGCGCTTTCGGGCAGGTGGTCATATTCGCCCGCGACAATCGCCTTGAACGAACGCACCGTATCAGCCAGCGAAACCAGCTTGCCCGGCGCACCGGTAAAGACTTCGGCCACATGGAACGGCTGCGACAGGAAGCGCTGGATACGACGCGCACGCGCCACCACCAGCTTGTCGTCTTCCGACAGTTCATCCATGCCAAGGATGGCAATGATGTCCTGCAGCGACTTGTAGGTCTGCAAGATACGCTGCACGTCGCGCGCCACCTGGTAATGTTCGTCGCCCACGATCTTGGGGTCGAGCGAGCGGGAGGTGGAATCCAGCGGGTCAACAGCAGGATAGATGCCCATTTCCGCGATGGAACGGTTCAGCACCGTCGTCGCATCAAGATGGGCAAAGGTTGCAGCAGGCGCCGGATCGGTCAGGTCATCGGCGGGAACATACACAGCCTGCACCGAGGTGATCGACCCCTTCTTGGTGGAGGTGATGCGTTCCTGCAGGGCGCCCATTTCCGTCGCCAGCGTCGGCTGATAGCCCACGGCGGACGGGATACGGCCCAGAAGCGCGGACACTTCGGCACCGGCCTGCGTGAAGCGGAAGATGTTGTCCACAAAGAACAGCACGTCCTGACCTTCGACATCGCGGAAATATTCCGCAACCGTGACGCCCGACAGGGCCACACGGGCACGCGCGCCCGGCGGCTCGTTCATCTGGCCATAGACCAGTGCGACCTTTGACCCTTCGGTGGAGTCGCCATCAAGCTTGATGACGCCCGCGTCCTGCATTTCGTAATACAGGTCGTTACCTTCACGGGTACGTTCACCCACACCCGCGAACACGGACACGCCGCCATGCGCCTTGGCGATGTTGTTGATCAGTTCCTGGATGATAACCGTCTTGCCGACGCCCGCACCACCGAACAGGCCAACCTTGCCCCCCTTCAGGTAGGGGCACAGCAGGTCAACGACCTTGATGCCCGTGGGCAGGATTTCGGTCGCGGCCGCCTGTTCGTCGAATGCGGGGGCGGAACGGTGGATCGGCGAACGACCCTTTGCCAGAACCGGGCCACGATCATCAATCGGTTCACCGATGACGTTGAGGATACGGCCAAGCGTGCCCGGCCCGACCGGCACCGTGATCTGCGACCCGGTGGCGACGACTTCGGTGCCGCGGCTCAGGCCATCGGTCGTGTCCATCGCGATGCAGCGGACTTCGTGTTCGCCGATTTCCTGCGCGACTTCGAGGACCAGCGTCTGGCCGTTGAGAGAGACATGCAGCGCATCGAGGATATGCGGCAGCGTGCCTTCGAACTGGACATCGACGACGGCGCCGCGGATCTGCGTCACACGGCCGACGACGTTGCTTTTCTGCGACTGCCCCTGTGTGGAGACAGGAGCCTCGTGAGTTGTGGTTTCCGACATGGGACAGCTCCTGGAGCGTGGAGACCGATCTTCAGACTGCCTGGGCGCCCGAAATGATCTCGATCAGTTCATTGGTGATATTGGTCTGGCGGGTGCGGTTATAGGTCAGCGTCAGGCGGTCAATGGCCTTGCCCGCGTTACGCGTGGCACTGTCCATCGCCGTCATCCGCGCACCGTTTTCACCCGCGGCGGTTTCAAGCATGGTCGCATAGATCTGGACCTGCAGGTTGCGCGGCAGCAGGCGCGACAGCAGCGCGCCTTCATCCGGCTCGAACTCATAGGCCGCGGTTTCGCCCGCTGCCTCGTTGTCGTTACCCGCAAGCGCCAGCGGAATCAGCTGCATTTCCGTCGGGACCTGCGACATGACATTCTGGAAGCGGTTATAGACCAGCGTGCAGACATCGAATTCGTCGCGGTCCAGCATGCCGGAAATCTTCTCGCCAAGGTCGGCGGCGACCTTGAACGACACGTCCTTGCCCGACGCCATATGGATATGGCCGACGATCAGGTCCGAAAAGTCGCGCGACAGATATTCGAACGTCTTGCGCCCCACCGGCAGCAGACGCACGGTCTTGCCTTCCGCCTGAAGCTTCAGGATCATGTCGCGCGTCTTGCGGTTGATGTTGGAGTTGAAGGCCCCCGCGAGACCGCGGTCACTCGACATCGGCACCAGCAGGTGGGTGGCGCTGCCCCCCGTCCCCACGAGCAGCTTGGGCTGTCCGCCCTCACCGCCCATGCTGCGGGCAACCTCGGCGAGCATGCGGCGCATCGCGTCGGCATAGGGGCGCGCCGCCGCTGCGCGGGTTTCCGCCCGACGCAGCTTGGCCGCAGCGACCATTTTCATCGCGCTGGTGATCTTTCGCGTCGATTTGACGCTGCCGATCCGTGCGCGCAGTTCCTTCAGGGAAGCCATGGATGCGCGTTCTTCCTCAGTTGACGAACTGACGGCCGAACGTCGTCAGGAAATCGTTCAGTCGGCTTTCGATATCCTTGGTCAGCTGACGCTGGGTACGGATGGATTCAAGGATGTCCTTGCCTGCCGAACGCGTTTCCTCAAGCAGACGCTTTTCATACGTCGTGACCTGGTTCACCGGCACGGCATCGATATAGCCACGGGTGCCTGCATACAGCACGACCACCTGTTCCTCGACCGAGAGCGGGGAGGTTTCGGGCTGCTTGAGCAGTTCGACAAGGCGTGCGCCACGGGCAAGCTGCTTCTGCGTCGCGGGATCAAGATCCGACGCGAACTGCGAGAACGCAGCCATTTCGCGATACTGCGCCAGTTCCAGCTTGATCTTGCCGGCCACCTGCTTCATCGCCTTGATCTGCGCGGCGGACCCGACGCGCGACACGGAACCACCAACATTCACCGCCGGGCGGATGCCGCGATAGAACAGGTCGGTTTCAAGGAACACCTGACCGTCGGTGATGGAAATCACGTTGGTCGGGATATAGGCGGACACGTCACCTGCCTGCGTCTCGATCACCGGCAGGGCCGTCAGCGAACCGGCGCCGAACTTGTCGGACATCTTCGCCGCGCGTTCCAGCAGGCGCGAATGCAGATAGAACACGTCACCCGGATAGGCTTCGCGTCCCGGCGGACGACGCAGCAGCAGCGACATCTGGCGATAGGCGACGGCCTGCTTCGACAGGTCATCATACACGATCAGGGCATGCATGCCGTTATCGCGGAAATATTCCCCCATGGAGCACGCGGCATACGGCGCCAGATACTGCATCGGGGCCGGGTCGGACGCGGTGGCCGCCACGACGATGGAATATTCCATCGCGCCGGTTTCCTCCAGCGTGCGGACCAGCTGCGCCACGGTGGAACGCTTCTGCCCGATGGCGACATAGATGCAATAGAGCGACTTGGACTCGTCACCCAGGGCATTGACGCCCTTCTGGTTGACGATGGTGTCGATCAGGATTGCGGTCTTGCCGGTCTGGCGATCACCGATGATCAGTTCGCGCTGGCCACGCCCGATGGGCACAAGCGCGTCGATCGCCTTGATGCCGGTCTGCATCGGCTCGCTCACGGACTGGCGGGGCATGATGCCCGGGGCCTTGATTTCCGCGCGCTTGCTGATGACATCACCAACCAGCGGCCCCTTGCCGTCGATCGGGTTGCCAAGGCCATCGACCACACGGCCGAGCAGGGCCTTGCCGGTCGGAACCTCGACCACCTTGCCGGTGCGCGCGACGGTGTCGCCTTCACGCATCGCCGTATCATCACCGAAGATGACGACGCCGACATTGTCGTTTTCAAGGTTCAGCGCCATGCCGTGCTGGCCGGTGGCGGGGAAGACCAGCATTTCGCCGGCTTCCACATTCTGCAGCCCGTAAACACGGGCGATGCCGTCACCAACCGACAGGATGGTGCCGGTTTCGGCAACATCGACGGACTGGTCGAACGTGGCGATCTGCTGCTTGAGGATATCCGAAATCTCGGAGGGGCGGATTTCCATCACGCGGCTCCCTTCATGGCATGATGCAGGCGGGTAAGGCGGGATCTGAGGCTGGTATCATACAGGCGGGCGCCTACGCGCACGACCAGACCGCCCAGCAGCGCCGCGTCAACACGCTCCTGGATATTGACTTTGGAATAGCCGGCCTCGGCGAGGCGGCCGCGAAGCTGTGCGCGCTGCACATCGTTGAGGGGGTGGGCGGAGACAACGTCCGCCACCACCTCGCCCCGGCGGGCAGCGGCAATTGCCGCCAGGGCGGCAAGAATTTCACGAAGGTGCGGCAGGCGGCGGTTTGTCGCCACCACGCCGACGAAATCACGGATCAGCGGGTCGAACCCTTCCTTGTCCAGCACGGCGAGCAGCGCACGCGTGGCCTGACGGATATCAAGGGTGCGATCGACCAGCACGGAGGACAGGTCCGCGCTCTGCTCCAGCATGGAGGACAGGGCCTTCGCCTGGTCCAGCACAAGGTCGAGCTTCTGCTTGTCGGAGGCAAGGTCATAGAGCGCCGTCGCGTAACGGCCCGCAAGGCCATTGGCAATGGAGGCGATTGGTATTGAGGTCGTTCCAGTCGAATCCACTGTCCGCTTTTCCAATCCAGAATCGTGGGTCACACAAACAAGCTGCAGGCCCCGGAACACGACAGGCCCCAAGCTCTGCTGGCGCGGCTCTAGCACGCTGTACCGACCCACGCAACCGACACGGCCCTGCCCCGCCGCAGATTGTTTCACCGCGTGCCGTGGCATGGTCGTTCCGGCGGATCAGGCCACCGTCCCATAGCGGGGCGTAGCATACATACCTGCCCCCCGTTCGGGAATAGAGTTCATGAACGATTCGTCATGATATGGCCGACAGGGCGCGCGCACTGCGCATGCCCATCATGCGAAAACCGCATCACCAGACATGTCACGCCTGCCGCCCACCACCGCCCGAAGCGCGCGCGGCTTCCTCCCCGGCCATCAGCGCCGCCACCGCCTGCGTGCTGGCGCGGGCGCGGGCGCTGGTCACGACGATCCCGATGATCGCGATCAGCACCGCCGCCGCAAACATCCCCCACCACATGCGATGCGTCGCCTGTGCGAACAGCGCCCAGTCGATCCTGCCCGCCTGCCCCGCAGCGCCCCCCGTCAGCGTGCCACACAGCGCAATGCCCAGCAGCACCCCGATCTGGCGGCTGGTGGAGGCCAGGGCCGCGGCGACCCCGGCCTGGCTGCGGGGCATGCCTGCAACGGCCGCGTTGGTGATGGGCGCATTGCACAGCCCGAACCCACACCCGCACAGCCCATAGGCCGCAAGCAGCACCCCAAGTGGCGTTGCGGCGGACAATTGCGTCAGCAGCAGCGCACTGACCGCAAATCCCAACGCGGATAGCAGCAGCGGCACCCGCGCGCCAATCCGCCCGACCAGACGCCCCGACAGCGGTGCGCAGATACTGCTGCATACGGCAAAGGGCAGGGTACACAGCCCCGCATGCAGGGCCGACATCGCGCGCGCGCCCTGAAGATAGAGGGTATTGAGGAACAGGAACGCACTGAACACCGCAAAGGCAAGGATGGCGGTCACGATCGCCCCCGAAAACGGCAGGGCATGGAAAAAGCGCAGATCCACCAACGGGGCCGTGCTGCGCTGTTCCACGATCACAAAGCCGACCATCGCCAGCACACCCAGCGACAGGAAACCGGAAATAACCGAGTCACCCCAGCCGAAATCGCGCACTTCAATCAGGGCCGCGGTCAGCATCGCCAGCGTCACCATCACCAGCAATTGCCCCGGCGCATCGAACGGGCGGATATGCGGGGCGCGGGATTCGGGAATAAAACGCAGGCTGAGGAAAATCGCCATAGCCCCGATCGGCACGTTCACCCAGAACACGGCCTGCCAGTTGACCCAATGGACCAGCACGCCGCCCACCACAGGCCCCAGCGCCAACGCCACACCCGACGCACCACCCCAGACCCCGATGGCCTGCGCCCGCGCGCGCGGTTCGGTAAAGACATTGGCAATGATCGACAGCGCCACGGGATTGAGCATCGCGCCACCGATTCCCTGCAACATGCGCGCGCCCACCAGCATCGTGATCGATCCCGACAGCGCACAGAGCATCGACCCGAGGCAGAACACCGAAATCCCGGCGACAAAAACCCGCCGCCGCCCCAGCCGGTCCGCAATCGCGCCCATCAGGACCAGCAGGCTGGCGACCATCAGGGTATAGCCGTCCACCACCCATTGCAGGGTGGAAAAACTGCCATGCAATGCGGTACGGATGGACGGCAGCGCCACATTGACGATGGTAACATCCATCATCACCAGCAGCAGGCTGAGACAGCATGTGACCAGCACGATGGTCGAATGGACCGGGGCGGGCGGACGTGCGGTCGAACGGGCGGGGGCCACGTCGGGGCCGGATGGCCGGATTGGGGCGGTCATGGCGTTCTGGTTCCCGTCAGTCGGAAGCACCCGCAGCCGCGACGCCCTGATGGCCCGCTGGACATGTCCGGCACGAAAACCAGTCCCGTGCGAAGCGGGGCCACAATCATCATGAAATGGGGGGGAATGGAGCGGGCGAAGGGAATCGAACCCTCCTCAGAAGCTTGGAAGGCTACTGCATTACCACTATGCTACGCCCGCCCATTTCGGCGCATGTATAATGCGGGGCGGGGCGGCGTTGCAAGCCCCCATGGCCATGCCTTTGCCACTTTACATCCGGCGGGCATGTTTTTTGTGCCCATGTGCATGAAATCGCACACGCCCCCTTGACTTTCACCTCCAGACGTATTCTTTTCCGCCTCACTGTGCCGGGTACGCATGGGCATGCCACAGGATGGGACATATCGTCGCATCCCCGCTGGCAGGTCGATAGCGGCTTTGCAGGGGTGTAGCTCAATTGGCTAGAGCGCCGGTCTCCAAAACCGGAGGTTGCGGGTTCGAGACCCTCCACCCCTGCCATTCTCCGGTCGGGATAATTTCCTCCCTTCCGGCTTGGCATATTTTGGTCAGGGCGACGCCGTGCTGACCGGATTTCAGGCCCCCGCGCCCGCCGGGCATCCCGGTCAGGCGCGTCGGGTGTTGCAGGAAGGATGTTTCGTGTCGGTCAGTCCCGCGAAATTTGTAGAAGAAGTCCGCGCAGAGGCGAAAAAGGTCACATGGCCCACACGCCGCGCGACACTGATGACGACGGGCGCGGTCCTGGCGATGGCCGGGCTGGCATCGGTATTTTTCTTCCTCGTCGACGAGGTGATCGGCCTTGGCGTGCGTAAATTATTTGGACTGGGAGGCTGAGTTCAGCCATGGCCAAGCGGTGGTATGTCATCCACGTCTATTCGGGCTTTGAAAAGAAGATCGCCCAGCACATCACGGAACAGGCCGCCCAGAAGGGACTGGCCGACCATTTCGGGGAAATCCTGGTCCCGTCCGAGGAAGTGACCGAGGTGCGTCGCGGACAGAAGGTCAATTCCGAACGCAAGTTCTTCCCCGGCTATGTGCTGGTCAACATGGAACTGACGGACGAGGCATGGCACCTTGTCAAGGACACCCCCAAAGTGACCGGGTTCCTGGGAAGCAAGACCAAGCCGTCGCCCATTCCCAAGGCCGAGGCCGAGCGGATCATGAAGCAGGCGCAGGAAGGCGTCGAGCGCGTGCGTCCCTCTGTCACGTTCGAAGTGGGGGAACAGATCCGCGTGGCCGATGGTCCGTTCACGTCCTTCAACGGCACGATCGAGGAAGTGGACGAGGAAAAGGGTCGCCTGACCGTCAGCGTCTCCATCTTTGGCCGCTCCACACCGGTCGATCTCGAATACAATCAGGTCGAGAAAGTCTGATATCGCGCATTTCTGGCGGATCACGGCAAAGGCACCCCGACGGGTGCCTTTTTTCGTTGGTGCGCCATGGGCCGTACAGGCCATCCCGCGCTAGACTTCCCCATATATCTGGACTTCCCCGGACATATGGAAGGACGCGCAATGAACGAGCGATACAGATTCGCGGATTTCGATGAGATCATGAAGCAGTTCCCAGATCAGGCCGATACGCTGATCGTGGATGCCTATCTGAGCGATTCGGTGGAAGCGAGCATGCGGCTGTTCCGCATCTATCACCCCCTGCCCCGCCATTATCATACGCAGTGTGACGAACACCTGCTGCTGTTACGCGGCAAGCTGGAGTTTTTGATCGAGGACGAACCGCCCCGCACGTTACAGGCGGGCCAGATGGTATCCTTCCTGCGCAATGTCGTACATGGCGTCAGGCCGATCGGCACGGCCCCTGTCATCTTCTTCGCCGCCGATACCCCACGCCGCGCCCCCGATGACGTCCATTTCATAGACCCCGAAGCCGCAAAGGGTCTGAAATTCGTCAGTCATCTGAAGGACTATGCCAACACGATTGACTGAATTCAGCGGCGTTGCCCCCCATGACCCTTTGGAAATTGTGGCTTCATCAGACAGATCCGGGGGGGTAAGGAATGCGCGGCTGCCGGGGGGCGGGCGGCACGCGCATCGCCCAATGCAGGCTGCCGCAATGTATGCGGGGGCGTTGCCCCCGAACCCCCACCAAAGGGTATTACCCTTTGGAAACCGCGACTTCATCAAACAGGTCAGGGGGGGGAAGGAGTACGCGATTGCCGGGGGATGGGCTGCGCGCGCATCGCCCATACAGGCTGCCGCAATGCAGGCGGGGGCGTTGCCCCCGAACCCCCACCAAAGGGTATTACCCTTTGGAAACCATGACTTCATCAAACAGGTCAGGGGGGGGAAGGAATGCGCACTGCCGGGGGCGGGCAGCGCGCGGATGGCATAACATGCCTTCACCTGGCGTGATGCGGTGCTTCTTCGGGGGGCAATGTCTGAAGACGCTGCGCCGCACTGTCGGCCACCTGCCCCAGAAGCTGGCTTAGCCCCGCAACCATGGCCACCGCCCCGCCGCCCGATGGTGTCGTCAGGGTAAAGGCCTGTGCGGTGCCGCCTTGCGCATCGCCGGCGCGGTGGACAGACAGGGTGCCTGACAGGCGCACCTGCCCCGACGCATCGCGGGCGAACTGCGTCACGTCAAGTTCGACAAAAGCCTTTGCCGGCATGCTTGTCGCATTATTCTGCGCAAAAATGCTGCTGCCGGGCAGGCGCTGTTGCAGGTCGGCGGTCAGGGTTTCGCCAATCATCTGCGACAGGGGTTCGCTCCACGCCGCACCGGACAGGGTGGTCAGGCTGTAATTCGCCTGCTGGCCCACGATATGATCGCGGTCCAGCGTGGGCGGCACGCCGGGGGTGCGAACCTCGATCACGGCCGGGGCCTGTCCCACGGTGCTGCCCTGCGTGGGGGCAAGGCTGTAGAGCGTCGGGTCCGACGAACCGCAACCCGCCAGCAGCGGGGTCGCAGCCGCCAGCGCCAGTGCCGCGCGGCGCAGTGCAGGCGCAAAGGGCAGGATGCTCAAGGGCTGGGTCATCGCATTATCGTCCAGTAATCAGCGCCGAGGGATGGCGGGTAAGGAAATCGGACAGGAACCGCAGCGAACGCGCCGCTTCGTTAAGCTGTACGACCATCTGTTGCAGGTTGCGGTGGAAATCCGTATCGCCACCATAGCTCGACAGTAGCGAGTTCGCGTTCTTCAGCGTGGTGTCCAGCCCTGCCAGAAGCTGGGGCATCTGTGCGCGTGCATCGTGGGAAATCACCTGCAGGTTTTCCATGGACGCCCGCAACGACGAAAGCCCCTGCCGCATGTCCGCGCTGTTGATGCGCGCATCCGCGTGGGCCAGCAGGTTGTTCAGGTTTTCGCCCACCTGCGTCAACGGCATCGCCGCGACCTTATCCGTGATGGTGGACACCGAATCCATGATGCCCGCCATGCCGCCCGCCTGCCCCGGCAGGACCAGCGCGTCGCCTTCCTGTGTCATGGTGGCGGCCCGCGCGTTCTTGACAAAGGTCAGCGCGATTTCGGATTCGCCGGTCAGGAAGCTCGCACTCTGTACCGAGGCACGCAGCCCGTTGGCCACCTGCATATGCAGCAGGCTGCGCAGGGCATCGGCGGGAACCTCCTGATCGTTCAGCACGCGTTCGGGTTGCAGCTCCATCGCCACGCGCACGCGCGCCTGTCCTGTATGGGGGTCAACCAGCAGCTTCACATCATCGATCATGCCGACCTGAATGCCGAACATGGTCATCCGCCCGCCCTTCGTCAGGCCCGCGACAGGACTGGTAAGATAGGTGACAAGCGGGATGCGTTCGCGATAACCGGCGGCATCGGCCTCTTCCTGACTGTCATACAGGCGAAAGACGCTGTCCGAACTGGCCTGCACCAGATGTTCGTCCCGCGCATCGGGTGGCGCGAACGCGATGCCACCCGACAGCAGCGCCTGAAGCGACTGGAGCTTCACCTTCAGGCCACCAGCGCCCAATCCGACCTGCACGCCCGATACGTTCCAGAAACGCGTATCGGTCCGCAGATACTGGTCATAGGGGGCATGCACGAAAATCTGCACCTTGATCGGCCCGCGCCCGCCCGGCGGCAGGGTATAGCCCAGCACCTCGCCCGCGACGACATCACGAAAGAAAATCGGTGCGCCCTGCCCGATGGAACCAAGGGTGGGCGTCATCAGGGTATAGGTATGGCCCGGCTGGTCCGACCGCACACCGGGCGGGGATTCCAGCCCCTTGAAGAACGTGGTGTGGCGTCCCCCCGGCTCACCGGGGTCCATGGCGATATAGGCCCCGGACATGACGGTTTCCAGGCCGGTGATGCTGGCGCCATTGATGCGGGGACGCACCACCCAGAACCGCGCGTTACTGGTCATCATGCGCGATGCGGCGGACGTCATGCGCACGCCCACCTCCACATGATGCAGGTCATCACTCAACCGGATCGATTCGACCGTGCCGAGAGAGACAGACTTGCTCTTCACCTCCGTCTGGCCGCTGGTCAGGCCATCGGCGGTGTCGAAGGTGATGGTGATCACCGGGCCGCGCGTCGTCAGCCCCCGCCAGCCAAGATAGCCCGCAATCAGCAGGGCGACGAGGGGCACCAGCCATATGACGGAAAACCGGTATGTGCGCGTATCGGACTGCGCGATGGGGGTGGGCGAGCGCCCGTTGCGGGGATCGTTCGGGGTATCGTTCACGCCTGGTTCGGCTCCATGTTGGCAGCGGGGCGGGGGGCCGCCGCGGATGTTTGTGCGGGACGCGACGGCCCCTGCGCGGTGTCGGTGTCTGTGTCATGCATCTTCAGCACGGCACGGGGAAGGCCATCGACCAGCCTGCCGTTCATGCCGGCCGCGTCCCACATGATGCGGGGGTCAAAGCTCCATGCCGCAAACAGCGTCAGCACCACGACGGCGGCGAATGCGACCATTCCGGCATTGGCGGTCACGGTGGCCATCGCGTTGAAACGGACCACCGCCACAAGGATGGAAATCATGAAAACGTCGATCATCGACCACCGCCCCACCATATCAACCACGCGGAACAGGCGCGTACGCTGCGCCAGCCCGCGCCGTGACCCGCGCCATGTCATGATGACCATGGTGGCCAGACTGGCGATCTTGAGCATCGGGACCGTGATGCTGGCGAAAAAGACCAGCAGCGACAGGGGGATCATTCCATCGCTCCAGAGTTCGAGCGCCCCTTCGATGATGGTATGCCCGCTCCCGCCGCCCATGCGCATGAAGGTCATGACCGGATACAGGTTGGCCGGGATGTAAAAGACGACCGCCGCGATCAGATAGGCCGTCGTGCGCGTCAGCGATTCCGGCGCGCGCCGCCAGACACTGTGGCCACAGCGCGGGCACGCCCCGACACAGCGCAGGTTGCTGACGGGGTGTTCCATCTCCCCCACCAGCCCGCATGACGGGCACGCGACAAGGCGTTCGACAGGCGGCATGCCGACATCATCCACATGGACATGCGCGATTTCCACCACCGCCCCGTCATCCATGCGCGTCAGTGAATCCACCGGGCGATGTTTCCAGATCCGTTCGGTATCCAGTGTCGAATCGCTGACCGCCATCGTCAGCATCAGGCCACCGATCAGGTACACCGCCGGGCCGACATCGACATGCGCCATATCCGTCAGCTTGGTATAGGCGACGAAGATGCCAAGGATATAAACCTCCACCATCGACCATGGCCGCAGCTTTTCATACCAGATCAGGATGCCCGGCGCCCAGTTCGGCAGGGTCGGGCGTGTGCCCGCATACAGGATGGCGAACATCAGGCCGATGGCCACGGCGGGCGCCATGATCGTCACCGCCCCCACCAGCAACCCGGCCTCCCCCCACCCTTCGTGCATCAGCTCCATCGGTCCTGTCAGAAGGTCCACCGTGCGTTCGCGCCCATAGACATTGAGTGTCATGAGCGAGGACGCCAGCGCCGCAAGATAGAACGCAGCCGAGCTGATGCAGAACGCCAGCGGCGCCGCCAGGGGGGCGGTGCGCCTGCGCCGTTGCAGGTGCTGCCCACAGCGCGGGCAGGTTGCAAGCTGCCCCGGCTGTAATTCGGGCACATGCTGGTACAGTCCGCAACCGGGGCATTCCGCCAGGCCGCCAATGACACGCAGGTGCCGCACCACAGGATTATGGGCGGTCCCGGACGAATGACAGCCCAGCCGGGCGGGAAGGGTCTTGATGAATGTTCTCATGCCGGACACAGCATACAACGCGAATTAAATTGAGGAATGGCGCATTTGGCATATTGCATCCGCGTTAAACGTCGGATATCAAGCGCTCAACTTTCGCCGACATAGCTCAGGGGTAGAGCAACTGATTCGTAATCAGTAGGCCCTCGGTTCAATTCCGAGTGTCGGCACCATTTTCCCATATAATTTCAAGCAGTTAGAGTTTATGCCCTAAATTGCACAATAGCTGTGGCGGCATCGTGGAACTGTTGTTTCCCGGTATCTGTGCCTGTGCCGCAGGCTATGCGCCACCGGGATTTATCCCGTGGAATCAAGATTATATGCGACATGCCGCCACTGCCCCCACCCCCCGGCGGGGTACTGGTCACGATGACGCGACATCTTTCGCATCCGCTGGCATGTCGTCCTGTGCTGAAACATTGCAGCCATGACACGGGTGCGGGGGCGGCACCGCCAGAATGGGCCGAGCGCAATCTTATGTCATCAATTTTGAAGGCGGGTCCACACCGGGACTCCGCCAATATGGATGACGCACGCAGCCCCGACGCACGCAGCCCCCATGCCCCGTGGGCCGTCCGGGATGTGCAGGTCAGATGCCCGAATGCCTGCGCAGGAGTGCTATGGCATGCGGCCCGTCCTCAATCGCGGCGCCCAGCAGGTCACGACCAAGCGCCGTCAGCGTCAGCGGGTGCATCGAATCCAGTGCGGCATGCAGGTCGCGCCGCTTTTCTTCCGACAAAGCGGGATCATTCAGGATGCGTTGCCGCAGGGCCGCAACCATGTCAGGCCCCTTCATCGTAATCTGCACATTTTCCGGTCGGGCCAGAAACTGGCGTCCTGCATCGGTGATGGTGCTTTCGCCCATGATGCGAAATCCCTGTGCCGTTGCGGACACGCCACCAGTACAGAATCCCTGCAATTCAAGGTCGAGCAGGTTGCGCGCGCATTTCTGTTCATCCGCCCCCGGCGGGGTCTGTACCGCAACCGTCCCGCCTGCCGCCTGCATGGACATCAGCATTTCAACCTGCAGATCACGATCAATCACATTCCCGCCCCCCATGCGCACCTGTTTTTTAAATAACTGATTGACAGAAATAACAAGATTTTCTGACGCGGGCATTTTTTACCAACAACGCCCCTGTGACGCCTGCTGAAAAACGTTCCCACACGCCTTCTGATGACGTGGCGGATATGGGGTGGGGGGATGCATATTACAATTCGGCCCGCAGGGGCATGATGGTCCTGTCATGCCGGATTTCCTTCCTTCACACCCTGGCCCAGTGACTGTCCGGTTCGCGCAAAATCACCTCCACACACCGGCGCAACATACGCATGCCGCCGGTAAGAGACTGTTTGAAAACACCTCATTGATAAAAAACAGGAAAAATTTTTGGGTGCCGCCTTTCGATCGAAAAAGGCGGCGTCTTCTGAAGCTTTTTGGAAAAAGCTTCACCAAAAACCTTTATCATTTCAGTACGTTATCGCGCCTGACGTTTCAAACGGTCTCTAAGCACCTGCTGCAACTTGCACATTTCATAACCCGACAGGTCGAACCGGCCGGGTTACAGGTTCCGTTCGACCTCGATATCGCGAATGATGGTCCACGACAGGGCAGGCACATGATCGGCCGTTGGCGCGGGCACATGCCGGGATAGCGGGATACCGGGCGGCACTGCGGCGATATTATGTAGTCATGTTGGGAAAGGACGGACAAACCAGTGGCGCACTGGTCGCCTGATGGCAAAAGCGACCAGAAGAATCTGTCCGGGGGAATATTCTGTGCGCGCTCCCCTGCCCACAATCACAACGGACAGGTCTTTATTTCAAGGCAGATCAGGCCGCCGGAACAGTAAAGACACGCCCGGCACCACAGAAGGCGACACCCCCGAAGGAGTGCCGCCAACCTGAGAACAGTCACAACCGTTTGGGAAAACAGCGGTTACTGTTCGTTATTAATGACACATCTGAATAACCATACAACACGGATGTGGTAACAACGTGATGAAGTCACATCAATGTAATCCGCGCACGTGACACAATGCACGTGACACAATGACGACGGGCATAAGGGTATTTTTTTCAAAACCCCTTTGGATCATCATCCATTTTCTGGAAACAACCCCACGATACATCCGTCGTCTTCCACCCCGAAAAAACCGGGAACCGCGCGTCATGCCTGATCTAGCGGATCTTCATCACCGTCATTTTCGCGCACGCTCCACCATCCCGCCGACCATTGTGCGAATTCGGGGGTGTCTTCCTTGAACGGATTTTCAATCAACGGCTCCCCCCGCACGGCGGCGGCCTTCCCCTGTGCGGTGGGGTCTTCTGCGATGGCGGGGGTCGGGATCTGCTGGGTCATTGCCTGCTTCCTTGTAATCTGGTCGGTCCTGCGCGTGATACCGCATGCCCCCGCCAGCGTCAGCCCCATCCATATGCCCGTGCGCCCCGTGTCCCATGCATGCCACGCCCCTGCACCGATTTTGCACGAAACGCCGCCCTGAAACCCGTCTGTTCCAGAATCCGGCTGGATATTGCACAATTCCGGCCAAGCTTTCCCTCCCCCTTTCTGACACGCCCTGCATGCGCCCGGCGGGGGGAAGGCCGCCTTTATCGGGGATGGCACCCTGTCAACCACGCAAAGACCATCCACCCCGGGCCTGTGGCGCCAGGACGCGTGATCCCCCACCCTGTCACGGCTGCTCTTTTATGCAACTGCTCTTTCATCATGTTTCATTTATTGAAAATACGGAAAACAATTAATTTATAACATATTGTTATATATAGATTTTTACAGGTTTCATTATGACATTCGGTGTCTGGATCACGAATACGTGATATTTGTCGCGCTTGCGGATCACAATTTATCTATATACGGATGGATATAGACATTCCGCTGTATCCGGCGGTTTTGTTCTTTCCTCGCCGATCCCTGATACCGGCAGACCGGGGTGGAAAATGCGCGAATATTTCATCCCGGTACAGAAGTCCAAGCAACCAATGCCATAACAGAAATAAAACAGGGTTCCGCACATGAATGCCCCCATCGCGTTCCCTTGTCGCGATACGGGTTCGGGATACGGGTATCAGGTGCCCCTGCGCCGGGATCGGCAACGCCGGACGATTGGTTCGCCACGGAACTGTATTTCATACTCCCATGGAATACATGCCGGGCGACAATAAAACCACAAGGGAACATGACAAATGTCTTCCGATTACACGACCGAGAAGCCGCCGTTCAAGGCTCGTTATGAAAACTATATCGGTGGCAAGTGGCTGCCGCCGATCGAAGGCCATTACCTGACGAACACCTCGCCGGTCGATGGTCGCGTGCTTTGCGAAGTTCCCGCCTCCACCGCCGCTGACGTGGAACTCGCCCTTGATGCCGCGCACAAGGCAAAGACCGCGTGGGCCCATACCTCCCCCGCCGATCGTGCGCTGATCCTGCTCAAGGCTGCTGATCGCATGGAGCAGAACCTCGACCTGCTCGCCCGGGCCGAGACATGGGACAATGGCAAGCCCATCCGTGAAACGCTGACCGCCGACATCCCGCTGGCGATCGACCATTTCCGTTACTTCGCAGGCTGCATCCGCGCGCAGGAAGGCACCCTGAGCGAGATCACGGAAACGACCATTGCCTACCACTTCCACGAACCGCTGGGCGTTGTTGCGCAGATCATCCCGTGGAACTTCCCGCTGCTGATGGGGTCGTGGAAGCTCGCCCCCGCGCTGGTGGCCGGCAACTGCGTCGTGATGAAGCCCGCCGAAAGCACCCCCGCCAGCATACTCGTGCTGATGGAACTGATCGGGGACCTGTTCCCGCCCGGCACGCTGAACATCGTCAACGGCCTGGGCAAGGACGTGGGCGCCGCCCTGTCCAACAGCGACCGCATCGCCAAGATCGCGTTCACCGGTTCCACCCCCACGGGCAAGATGATCGCCCATGCGGCGGCCGAACACCTGATCCCCGCGACGCTGGAACTGGGTGGCAAGTCACCGAACATCTTCTTTGCCGACGTCATGGACCATGACGATGATTACCTGGACAAGGCGATCGAGGGCTTTACGATGTTCGCCCTGAACCAGGGCCAGATCTGTTCATGCCCCAGCCGTGCGCTGGTCCATGAATCGATCTATGAGAAGTTCATCGAACGCGCCCTGCCGCGCATCAAGGCGATCCGCCAGGGCAACCCGCTTGATCCGAACACTATGATGGGCGCGCAGAATTCGCACGGCCACCAGGAAAAGATCCTGTCCTACATCGACATCGGCAAGGACGAGGGCGCAGAACTGCTGACCGGTGGCGCGCGTCCCGACCTGGGCGGCGACCTGAACAAGGGGTGCTATGTGCAGCCGACCGTGTTCAAGGGCAACAACAAGATGCGCATCTTCCAGGAGGAAATCTTTGGCCCGGTTCTGGCCGTGACGACCTTCAAGACGGAAGAAGAAGCGCTGGCCATCGCCAACGACACCCCGTTCGGCCTGGGTTCAGGCGTATGGAGCCGTGACGCCAACACCTGCTATCGCGTGGGTCGTGGGCTGGAGGCCGGTCGCGTGTGGGTCAACTGCTATCACGTCTATCCCGCGCATGCGGCGTTCGGCGGTTACAAGAAGTCCGGCATCGGACGCGAGACCCACAAGATGGTGCTCGAACATTACCAGCAGACCAAGAACCTTCTGGTCAGCTACAGCGAAAAGAAGCTCGGCTTCTTCTGATCGCGGGTCGTGGCGGTGAAGGCCGCCACGGCATGATGCGCAGGCGGTGCGGCCGGGCCGGTTGTTTTTCCGGGTCGGCCGTTGCCGTCTTGTGCCCCCCTGCACCGGCATGGAGGGCGCATGACATGAACAGTTTTGATATATCAGGAATGCGACAGGGTTTTTCCCACGGGGCCGGGACACTGTGCGGCAGGGGTGAAAGAGGCAGAGGATGGCACAAAAGTTTCGGGTGGTGATTGTCGGCGGTGGTATCGCGGGCCTGGCGCTGGCAACGCGTCTGGGCGATTCCATCGGCAGGTCGGGGCGCGCGGAAATCACGCTGGTCGACAAGAGCTTTGCCCATGTGTGGAAGCCGATGCTGCATTGTTTTGCCGCAGGCACGGCCGCCAACGAAAATGACCGCATCAGTTTCCTGTCGCAGGCCAGCCGCCATCATTTCGATTTCTGGCCGGGCGAGATTTCTGACCTGGACCGCGCGGCCAAATCCATCACGCTTGCCCCCGTGGTCGAACCCTCGGGCGAGGTCATCCTGGAGGAACGCACGCTCGAATACGACGCGCTGGTGCTGTCGATCGGCAGCCGCGCCAATGATTTCGGCACCCCCGGCGTGGCGCAGCACTGCCTGTTCATCGACAACCTTGTCGAGGCCAACGGCTTTAACGAACGCTTCCGCATGGAACTGCTCAAGGCGTTTGGCAATAACGAGGAACTTGACATCGCCATCGTCGGCGGCGGGGCGACCGGCACGCAGTTGGCGGCCGAACTGCACAAGGCGCTGGACCTCGCCTCGCTCTACAGCTTTGGCAAGAAGCCGCCCACGCTGAAGATCACGCTGCTGGAGGCGGGGCCACGCATCCTGCCTGCTTTCCCTGAATCCGTATCCGCCGCCGCGCAAAAGCAGCTTGAGGCGATCGGTGTGACGGTCCAGACCTCTGCCATGGTCAGCGGCGCGGATGAAAAGGGCTTCCTGCTCAAGGATGGCACGCGCATTCCCGCCACCCTGCGTGTATGGGCGGCAGGTGTGAAGGCACCGGACGTGACGCGCAGGTTCGCCGGGCTGAAACTGTCGCGCTCTGGACAGTTGGAGGTGCGGCCCACGTTGCAGCTTCTCGAAGATGACAACATCTTCGCCATGGGCGACTGCGCCTTCATCGCGGAAAAGCCGGTGGCCCCGACCGCACAGGTCGCCCGCCAGCAGGCGCACCACCTTGCGCGCTACATGCCGCGCTGGATCAATGGCGGGCAGTTGCGGCCCTTTGCCTTCAATAACAAGGGCGCGGTCGTCGCCCTGGGCGATTACAATGGCTGGGGCACCTTCCCCGGTGGCAAGGTGTTCGGTGGCGGATGGCTCAAGGGCATCAGCGCACGCATGGTTCACCTGATGCTGTATCGCCAGCACCAGTTCGAACTTTACGGCACATTCCGGGGCCTCGTTTCGTGCCTTGTAGACTGGCTGGATGTATTCGTGCGACCCTCGATCCGGCTGGATTAAGGGCAGATGCCGCGGCACTCTGCGCCACGCAAGATGCGCAGAGTGCCTGCCCTGCCGTTCAGGAAACATCCTGTGCGGGTTTCTGAAAGACTGTTTGAAAAGTCAGTCTTAATAATATCCTGAAATTATAAAGGTTTTTGGTGAATCCTTTTTCCAAAAAGCTTCAAAAGACGCCGCCTTTTTCGATCAAGAGGCAGCACCCAAAAACTTTCCTTGTTTTTTTATCAACAAGTTATTTTCAAACACTCTCTGAAAAAATCCTTACCCGGCATTTTGCATGTTCCAGAACAGTGCCGGGAAAATCAGGGGCAGACTCCCAGAGGCATAGGAAAGGTTTTTGGTGAATGTGTTTCCCGTAATTTTCTAAATACATCGGATTTTCAAAACACATTAAAAAACCTGAAGATTTTTTCCATTCCCTGCAAATGGGGTGATTCAAGAGGCTGTCTGAACACCCCTCCCTGATAGGGAATGGGAAATATTGATTGATTGTTTTTCCATTTGAAATGCGATGTCTTTCAAAGCTTTTTGAAAAAAGCTTTCCCAAAAACTTTTATTATTTCAGTCCGGTGATGTTGCGAATTTTTTAAATAATTACTTTAATTTTTACCATATATTCCAGAACATGGATTTCATCCATGCCAGATCGCCGGGTTCCCATTTCCCATGGGCCCGGCGATTTTTTTTGGGCGCACAGCCCATCGGGAACCCGCCACAGGGGGCTTCGTTGCCACCCTTGTCCCCCCAAGGGAGAACAGACATGTGCCCTGCCCGTGCCCCACACCGCCTGAAACGGCTTGAACAGCCCCCATGCCCCGCGCCGGTGCCACCGATGCCGCCCGGCGTCCCCATGCCCCCGACATCCCCACCGGGACCGGACGAAGACCCGCCGCCAATAGATGACCCGCACCCCACGCCGCTGCCGCTGCAAATCTGTTGGACGATGCCATCTGCCCGGAACTCCGGCACGGACGCATTGTTGAGGGAGTCCGCATTAGGAAAAGGAAACATCCCCATGCCGGACACGAAATACGATTCCGAAAAACCCGTCCCCAAACCGGACAGCGAAAAAGACCATGACCGGGACGAGGCGCTGGAAGACAGCTTTCCCGCCAGCGACCCACCCTCCAAGGGGGAGACAACCGGACCGGACGAATGAATACAACCGCATGAACGCAACCACATGAACATATCCCTGCCCCGGCATGACCCCTGCATGCCGGGGCCTGTGACATTCAGGCAGGGCGTTCAGGTTGCCCCCTGTTCACCATGCCCCATGGGATGCGGTGGTTCTGCCCGTGGGGGTTTGTACCGAACGGTCAAACCGGCGCATCCTGTTCCCGCCCCGCCATGACACGTGACATCGTGTGGCGCAGACAGACAGGCACGCAACCTTTTTGCACGCGGCCTGTTGGAATTGATACCGATCGGCATTACGCAAAAAAGGAAACATCATGAAAATCCACTTCCGTTCCATCTGCGTGCTGGCCACCCTGGCTGGTGTTCCCGCACTGGCCCTTGCGCAACCCGCCACCCCACCCGCGCCCACGGCGAATTCGGCGGCATCGGAAGTCGGACGGAACCCGCCCTCCGCCACGGACAGCAGTGGCAACCGCGTCAATCCATCGGACAAGCTGTGGAATAATCCACGCACCGTGACCGAACAGCCCGGGACACAGCCACCACCCAATTCAGGCAACGCGGAAACAGGGGCCACGCCATCATCGGGCAAGATCCATAACGGTCAGACATGGCATGGCCATACACGCCAGAAATACCATTCCGCGACGCCCGGCACGACGCAGCAGCAATAACCACAAGGCCGATCCGGCTGCGACCTGATGGGGACGACCCCACGCAGCACGAACGCCAGCAAGTGGCGCATGACAGGGCGCATGACAGGGGCATGACCGGGCGGAGTGGCGGAAAACGCCCCCGCCCCCATGACACGCCCTGCGGATCACATCCCTGCCGTCAGGACACGGACATCCCCAACCCGCGCGGGTCAGAATTCGTCGAGGATGAAATCCTCATCAAACACACGATATGCCGCATCGGTCGGACGGGTGTAGCCGCGCCTGTTCTTCCATGCGTGGATCAGGGCAAGTCGCCATTCTTCATGGGGATCGCAGGCAGGTTTCGGGGGGCAATCGGATTTCGTTTTCATGATCCGGACACCTCTGACTATGGCCTGCAACAGTGCGGGCACCGGTTCCATAGCAGTCCCCCCATGGGGGTGGTGTGACGATTGCATGAAGCTTTTTATGCACATGCTCCTATGCCTGACCCGCAATCGATCCACACAGGTCAGGATCGTGGGACGTCTTGCTAAATTCGAGGAGTGGACGCAGCATCCGATGACCACCAGCACTCCGACAGGCCCCGGACCGCACGCACGCGCCCCTGAAAAAATTGGCCAGGAACAACCATGTGTCCACAATTATGGAACGCCCTGTTATGGAATGCACTGTGATTCGAAACGGCTGTCAGGAACAGACTCGGGAAGGGACAGCAAGCAGCCTCCCCGATGACCCATCACCAAGGACATAAAATGAAAAAGCTTGCCCTGCTCACCACCGTCATTGCCCTTGGCGCGTGCGCCCACGACCCGCATCAGACACCACCGGACAGTGTCACTGCGCGTCAGGGCATTGAGCCGCAGCCCGTCCATACGGCACAATTTGGCGCAATGTCACGGACGGCATCCTATGCGGCGCACCATGCCAATCAGGTTGCCGCCTCAACAGATGAGAAGAAATAACAAAGGCCGCCAAGGGGGATAGCCATGAACCGCCCATGATTATCCCCCCTCTTTCGACGCAATCCATTGATATGGAATGATAAAAATCGCCAGTTCGGCATCCCGTTCCCAAAATGTGACGTCTTTCAGGGCGTGTATGGTGTAGCGCAATGCCACACAAGTCACCCGCCGTGCTGACGCACCAAGCGGCGGGACGGTGTGATGAGGCGGTGCGGGTCAATGTGTGGGGGGCAGAAATCGCGATCACTCCCCATCGCTGGCGCGCCACGAATGGCGGGCGCAGCGACCCGCGAAGGGGTCGCCTGTCTGACTGATCCATATGTCGGGATGGCGATCAGGCTGCTACAGCCATGTTTTCCCCAGACATTTCGCCGGGAACGGTGCGGCTGTGCCAATGCGCTCACCGCCGTTTTCCGCCTTGCCCCCGCATCATTTGGGGGATCGATATCACGATACCGGACGGCAGTATGGCGGCCAGATAAAATCAGGCTGGTCCGGCGCATGTCATCGCGCTGGACTACCGGGTCATGTGCGGGAATAGGTTCCGCGCGGGCAGAAAACCGCACGCCGTTTTTTCGTGCCTGACCATACGCCGCACAGCCTTCGCCACACATGGGCGATCTGGCATTACTGCGCTTACAGGGATCTATTAAAACTGCAACTGGACGGAGACTGGAGCGAGATCAGGACCGGTCACCGGCTATGCCAAACTGACGCCTGACGCCTATAGGGATGAGATCATAGGTGGTGGACATATGTCCCACCCTACCCGGCATGGCCTGAAACCGCTCTATCGACTTTGCCATGGCAATCAGGGAACTGGCATCGAATCAGGCGGCACGCACGCAAACGCCCGGACCGGCACCTGAGATGCAAGAAGCCGGAAACACACCAGAAATGGCTGTTTTTTATTATTTTTACTGGAAAATCGTGGTGCTGCTGGACAGGATTGAACTGTCGACCTCTCCCTTACCAAATGGACAAAACACACTTAATATACTGTTATAACGCATAAAAAATTTGGATGTGCTTAAACTGTGCTAGCTACAGGTAGTTGCTAGATTACAATATTGTAATATTAAACATTCTTAATCTTCGTTTTTAAGACGCGGTAAACTGTCATGCGGCTTATTGCCAACTCACTGGCTATCGCTGTTACCCCTAATCCCTCGGCATGTAGTTTTATAACCTGTTTACGGGTGGATTCGTTCAAGGGTTTGCGTCCCTTATAGCGCCCATCTGCCTTGGCTTTTGCGATTCCCTCTGCTTGCCTTTCCTTCATGAGATCACGCTCAAACTCCGCTATAGCGGCAAGCATGGTTAGCATTAGCTTGCTTGTGGGGTTGCTCGTGTCCAAGCGTTGGCCACCCATCGACAAAATGACCAATTCACAGCCTTTGCCCTTTATGGTTTCCACTAGGGTAAGCAAATCGGCGGTGGAACGCGCGAGGCGATCAGGCTTTGTGACCATGAGCGTATCACCTGCACGCATATGATCCAGTGCCCGAGACAGTTCTGGACGTGAGTGTGCCGTAGCGCTGATTTGTTCCGCATATATGCGTGCGCAACCATTCCCCTCCAGGTCACGGCATTGGGCTTGCAGCCCTGCTTCTTGCTCCGTGGTGCTGGTGCGTGCGTATCCAAAGATCATGCGCTGTAACCTCAATGTGTAACTTTAGCCTCTAAGACCTTTCCCTATGTAATGTCACAAAAACTAACAAACAACTCTAAAGTGACAAAAAGGTGTAACATCGCTTCCGTCACATTAGGGCTTGCCTTAAAGTTACATATGCGGAGGCAAGAGGATGAGTTTGGCGCCTACATCGGCGCCCCCTTGCTTATGTTGGGCGTCTGTAGCTTGGCATTCCTGCTGCCCAAGAAATGACATATTTCCAATGGGCCATGCTTTACGTAAAATATGCTTCTCGTTCTATTTTAGCGAAGGCGTAAAGCGTTGGACACGGACCCGAGATTTGGACAGCAATCGTTTCCTTGCCCTTATTGCGGCGTTACAGCTTACCAAAGATGGCATAATGGTGCGGTTTTTGATCCCAGTACTCCGATAACGGAATACTCAGAAGAGTGGGCAGACTTTCAGAAAGAAATTCTTATAAGTCGATCTCATAGAACACAAGCAGCACGAGTTACAAATATTTCTTTTTCATTTTGTGATAATTGTTACGAAGGTAGCATATGGTTAAGAGGGCACTTACTTTATCCAAAAGATTTAAATTGGCCTATGCCAAAGGATTTACCTGAAATATGTCATGAAGATTTTCATGAGGCATGTAAGTTAGGCGTTATATCGCCAAAAGCAGGTTTGGCGTTTTTACGGGCTTGTATGGAAAAGCTCATTTATAGCGTTACAGAAGTAAAGCATCTTGATACTGCAATTCAAACACTTGTTGATGAACATAAAGTCTCTCCAACAGTACAAAAGGCGTGCGATTTTATAAGGATTAAAGGAAACGAAGTTCTTCACCCTGACATTGCTAAAAATAGCAGTGAAACATTGATAATGTACGAGGACGATAATGAAGCTACTTTCTTAGCCGCATTAAAATTGCTTAACAAAATCGTCCATGACTTGATTACAAGTCCACAGGAAGTGGACGATTTGTATGATACATTGCCAGAAGATAAACGTGACGGCATCGAAAGGCGCGCACAAAGAGTTCGTAAAAAGAAGGGATAACCCTTCTTTGGGCAGGCATGAGAGGACAAAAGTTTACCGAAACCCTGTATATTATAATAGGTTTCGGTAAGAAATTGTCCTCCGAGTTAAATTAAGCCCTTCCCCCTAAGGGATTTGATAATACTTTTGATTTTCCTATCTTTGTCCCTCTGCGTAAGCCCTTGATACGGGACTGCCGCTAAAGCGCCTCGTATGCCTGCTTCATCAAAGCCATGATTCGCCAACGTAACACCAAGCCCAAAAAACTTGCCATGTCTGCCCATGCCATCACTTAAAGCACCAAAACCATCTAACTTCTCTTGAATGAATTGCTGTTGCCCTTGCCCATGAGCAGACAGCGTATCTTGCAGCTTTTTTTGTGCTTCACGTCTTTGCTCCGGCGTCATGGGTTGCGCTTTTATGGCAGGGTCCACGTATGCTTGGTTTAAAGCCTTAATGGGATCAAAGATTTTGCCATCGTACTTCCTGAAATCCATCTCCGTGCCTGGGGCATGGTTGGGAAGGTAAAATTTGCTGGCACAGTTGAATTTGCTACGGTCAAAAGGCAAGCTGTTAGCTTTATCTCTATACCCTGCATTAAAGCATTTCATGGCTATGCTACGGGTCAAGATTTCAAAAGCTTCGCCAGTTATGGGCTGTGTCAAAGGAATCACAACGCGGTAATTTCCCGCGCCGCTATATGTTTGATAAATCGCCATCTTTGTATCAGGGAACAGCTTACGGAAATCATCTGCCGTCATATCATGCTGGGGATGACCTTCATCTTTATCCAGCATCAAAAAGCAACTTGCTATGACATTGTTTTTCCCGAACCTAGTGCCACCTTCCCCCATAGGGTCAGTATCAACTACAGCAGGCCACAATAGACGATTAACTGTATGCTTGTTATTTGAGGTAAATTGACTTTCTTTTTCAAAATATTTTATCAACTCATCAGCGTCTTCGAAGTCTAGTTTTGCAACTACTTTTGTTGTTTCCTTTTTGTCGATAATTTCAGCATACGATTTTTTGATATCTTCCCACTCCTCACACTCTTTTATTATGCGTTTACGCTCTTTCTTTTGCTCATTACGTTCCGCTTGGGTCATGGCTTTATCGCCTAATGCAGGTCTCCCCGACTCTTTTGCCTCGGGCAACTGCATTTTGTTTTCATGAGATTCCAACGTTACGTGAGGCAACATCTTTTCGAGGTAAAGGGCACTGCGAGAATCGGGCACACATATATGTCTTTCGCTGTTATCCGCTGGATTTCTAATTGAGATGCGGCAAACAGCTTGATACGTGCTGGCAAAAAGGAAGGCTTCTTCAACCTCTTTGGGTTTAAGATTAAAGCGATTCTGCAAATAACTTTCGTATGTTGGGCGCATATTCAACGATGCCAAGAACGAAATATTATGCAAGTTTTGGTACTGGTTGAGTCCGTGAACGTAACTCGATATAACTGTTGTGTTATCAGGAATCCTTATATTTCTTTCAACTTCACGAACAGGGACGCCATCAACATCTGTGTTAATGGAGTTGTTTAAAACCGTTAAAGAACTTTGACCTTTTAAAATATCTTTGTTGATAATATCCACCATTTGGTTATGAATGGCGTAGTCGTCACTATGACCTAGCCTCTTTGAATAATCACGGTCCATGAAGAAGTGGATTTTTGTATTACTGACGTTTGTATGACTTTTGTATCTTAGAGTTATATCTTTCTTTACAAAAGAAAATCCATAATGTTTTGACCATATTTTGTATATCAACGACTCACAAAAGCATGCCGACATGAAATAAACTTCACGCCATGAAGTAAACTTGTCAGGCTTTATGTGATAGTAAAAATGAAATCCATCCCTTTTTGTATTCTTATAAGCTTCCGATTCCACTTCAACAACAGTATCTTCATCGAGTATCATTTCTGATACTTTTCCAAATATGTCATTAACAGCATCTTTACCTTCTGCTGTTTTCGCGTAGTTGTTTAAAGCTGTGGTATTTTTCGCTACCACCTCTGTAAATTTCTGAGTGGGGTCTTTTAAAGAGATATTATCTGAAAGCATTTTACGCTGCGCTGTTACCCTTAATGGCAACTCGCCCGTTACATTCGTAACCTCATCAAAAAACAGAACGTATTTTTTCTTCTGATCCTCGGATATTCTTGAGTATGCCGTTAATATTCCTGTATGGGTTACTAACAGGACATCGTCAAATTCATGATTGTTGCTGTTAATGTAGGCGATAATGTCTCTTACTACCTCACCTTCATTACAGTGATCAATGTCTTTTACGTATGGATTTAATCCATTACTTTTTAAAAGCTTTTCTGTTTCTAGGAGATTCGCATTTTTGGGCTGGGCAATAATGAATCTCGCCTTGTGCTTGTTTTGGGCGATGAAATTCGCAATCGCGTATGTTTTTCCTGATCCACAAGGACCATCTATATAATTGAGCATATGAAAACATCTTTCTGAGTAAAAATAATTTTTGATACAAAAAAACCCCACGAGCAGGCAAGTCCGTGGGGTTTCCAAATAATCTTTACTGAGAATATGTCTCATAGCTATTTAGCGTTCACTCTTTTGCTTGCCTGCTCGTGAACATTTTTATGTGTTTTTATTTAGCGGTCATAAAAGAAAAATCCTTACATGAGAGGACAAAAGTTTACCGAAACCTATTATAATATACAGGGTTTCGGTAAGAAATTGTCTTCCATACCCCCTACAGGGGTAAAAACGTTAAGTGTATGCCCACTAGCGCGTGAACCCTTATTTTTCCCTGCGGGGTATCTCAAAATAACTTTTTACGTAAGTGCCGCATAATATGCCCATGAGAGCCTCTAGGATGCACGCACAGAAGACTTGCAGATATGGGCAATCCCAACCACGCAAAAATTTTAATGGCATTGTATGAGCTTTAAAATGCCCATCCTATACATCAAGGATTTTATCCATTGAAACCCTTGTTATTTCACCAGGGTTTGCCATTACCCTGTAGGCTTCTGACAACAACTCTTTATCTTCATCAGACAAAGGCTCTTTAATAACGGGAAGGTTCCCGTTTATTAGAATGTACTCCAAAGCATCCCTACACACTTCTTGAACCGTCATCCCCTTTGCAGCCAAAATAGGCTGTACTTTCTCTAGTAATTCTTTATCTACGAAGATAAAAGCCACGATCCCCTCCAACGTTGTTTAGGTGATATATGCTTTGTATACCTCAAAACGAAGTTACTTTAGGGCGAAGTCTATCACGAATGGATTCAAGTGTGACATGGGAATAAAAACGCTCAATCATGTCGACGGATGTGCCACAGTTCCGCGCCACATCATATATGTTTACCTTTTGGTTAAGCATATGTGTGATGTAATAATGGCGAAACGAATAACTTGAGCGCACCACCCCGCGAAAATCCTTTTTGAGGTTACAAGCCTCAAGCAGCGCGTTTAGGCCCGCATTATACGATTTCACCATGTTTCCAACTTCATCGGCAAAAATGAAATCCTCTGGCGTCGGCTTCCTATTCCATGATGTTTTTTGCACAGTCCATATCATGTCGAGGTTGGGTAAAACTGTATCTTGCGGGATAAACTCACGAGACCTGTTTTTTCCGTAAACTCTGAGCGTGACATTTTGCCCATCAAGCTTTTTGGTGACATCAAACCCCAGCACATCGCCCCATTTCATCTTTTGCGCTTCTGTGGGCCGCATGCCAGTGCCAACCATTATCCCAATGTAAGCACAGAGCATGGTTCTATCGAACATCACTCGTGGATGGTGTTGGGCCTCAATGATTCGCTGGAATGCTGTGCTTTGTAACAGTTGGATTTCGTCAGTCGAAAAGGAAGGGCGTGCGTTATCTTGCGCTCTCACCCTTTCCAGTGATGGCAGCACTGCCACATATCCATGATCCCTACAGTAAGTGACGAACTTGCTCAGGATACCCATTTCCCATGCTAGGGTGGAGTTGCTTGGCTGGATACGTTGGGGTGCGCGGGAAATCGTTTTTCCCGCCCTCGTGTAAGTGATGAGGGAAATATCTTTGCCTGGGCCTGTGATCCAATACGTTTTGCGCCAAGGCACAAACCCACTCAATGTTCTGGTGGTGAGGTGCGAAGCTTCTTTACGACCACAAAAATCCACCACGTAACGATGCAGGAACGCTTTATGCGTTTCCTTTAACGGCTTGGCCTTCACGTATTCCTCAACCACCTGTGCGACAGTCTTGGCACGAGCATCAAGCCCCGCTTCCGCGCGTGTTAATGCCGCATAATAAGTTTTGGCTGCGAGTTTGTTGGCTTCGCTTTCATCGCGGGTTTTGAGTGAGGCACGAATCTGCCCCTGTCCCGGCAAGGAAAACCTCACAGACCAATTTTGGGTGCCTGGGCGTCGGAAAATTGCCCACTCTTTTTGTGGGAGTGCTATGTCGCTGTGCTTGGGACTGTGCTTTTCCATCTGCTAACTCGTTGATTTCACTAGGGCCAGCTTTTATGTGCTGGGACTGTGCTAGTGTATGTTCATACGAGTTTGCGAAAAAGGCTCACCACTAACCCATTGGAAAACAATGGTAAAATGGTGCTGCTGGACAGGATTGAACTGTCGACCTCTCCCTTACCAAAACAGAGGCCCCCGGCAAAAATAGCGGTTCCCCGTCACATAAACCGCCAATAATCTCAAAAACCATACGATTCGGATATGCGAGTCTGGTCCAGTGGACCAGAGGCGATGCTATCGATTCGTTTGTGGGGTTGAGGCATGTGTGTTGCAGAATGGCTGGAAAAAATGCTGCAACGAGAATAGCCAGTTCTGCAGGTCACCTTCGACCGTCCACAAACGGAACGTCAGGCCTGCGCCTAACACACTCACTGGCTACCCACGTACCAATCAGCACGTGCCCCCTCCCCCGCAGCGCCTCACGGTCGGCAAGCAACCGGGCAGCCTCAGCATGCCGCGCATCATCGTTCTGTGCCAGCATCTCCGCCTCGTAACCGACCTGCCGCGACAGCTCCACGTCCGGCAGGGAGGACCAAAGCACGGCAAGATTAGCAGAGAGGTCCGCTTCCGATCAGGTACTTAGCAAAACAAAGCTTTCGCTTTCCCTTCAGTAATGCCTGTCCGCTCAAAGAATATGAAGCAGACTGGCGGCTTCCGCCTCATTCCAGACGTTATGCCCTCTTTCAGTATTATTAAAGCGGACGTTTGCATCTCCATGCAACTCTTCAACCCATCTCATTATAGTTTTTATACTGGTAGAGGCCCAATCGGTCTGGCAGATGCAGGAGGTATGGTTGCGCCGAATGCCTGCATTTTTTTTACAAATTCTTCATAGTCTGGCTGTGCCATATAATTGGCAACTGCAGTTTCGACAGAATTCGGTTGCTCAGCCGTGCAAAGACATAAGAATGTTGGCATCGCCATAGTTGATATATTTACACCTTTTTTTCGTTCTGCATTGGAACGGTTAAAAATACTTTCCATGGTGATTTCTTGTAATGCAGATGAATACGATTCAGATTTTAATCGTTGCAAAATCGGCACAGCGCAATCCAGAACTGACTGTCCAAATTTAATGGTCTCATCTCTTTCAGGAAATTTACCTTTATGAATAACGGCGTTCCGAAATTTTATTTGCTCCCGATGAAGTAGCTGCGGTGACTGACCGGTTTCTACGAGATAAATTCCAATAAAAGCTCCCAATTGACGTTCCGACTGATTGGACATCTCCTTCCAAGCAGGAGCAAACGTCGAGGTATTAATACCGTTTTTCCGGCATGTGACGCGAACAAAAAACTCGTACAGTCGTTCAAGAGAACCGGCGAACGAAGCTATTGCATCACGATAATAACCATCTACGATGGCCTTGATTGCCATAGCAGAAAGAATTTCAAATTTTTCCTGCTGAATAATAATAGCCGTTTTATGTCCGCGATTACACGTTAATTTAATTACGCCATCGTCCGGTATCCGAGACATAGTTATTGAAGAAAAATCTGGCATTCCGCTTTTTAATGCTTCTTGCGTGCAAGTCATACATGAAGAGATGGTTTTCAATTGCAGACACCATTTTTTATATTTGATATCAACGATAGAGTATTCTAATTTTTACGTAATGTCTAATTGCAACAGCGTGATTGGTTGCTCGCCTTTTCAAACTTAAGCTGACAGTCCGCTGTCCCCCCCCCGATCTGCCTGTCTGCTTAGTGATGCAGGAGCAGACAGGCAGCAGTCGCCTTATCTCGGACGTCTTGACGATTTTTGCAGTTTCCCGAAAGCTGACGTTGCTTCACTCACGTCAATAGGCCGTGTTGGGACAAACCCCGCCATTCAGGACTCGAGAGTCAAATGGCAGATTCCATGCGACACTGGCCAAAAGCGGAATAGCAGCTTTATAATGAAAGACCTAAGTTGGCAGCCATTTCCGTTCACAGCTGCAATGGTTGGATTAGATCGTTGTGCGCTCTACAGTTCACGATAAGATTGCCGCCAGCGAACGGAATATACCATGGGGCAAAAAATGAAAATTCTAACGAAGGCGATTTCGGCGGACAATGTTGGGGAATTGCTTTCTATCTCAGAAACTCATTTTCTCGATCTTAAGAGCGCTGACATAAAGCCTGCCAAGCTCTCGAAAACTATTTCCGCTTTCGCGAATACAAGCGGTGGCGAAATTTATGTTGGCATCAATGAACAAGCAACTATGGATGGCAAAGAGCGCGTGTGGTCCGGCTTTCCCGACGAGGAGGCTGCTAACGGGATTTTCCAGGTAATCCAAGAATTGGATCCTCTTGGGGGTAATGTTTCGAGTCAGTTTATTTCCGCAGACGGATACCCCGGCCTAGTTCTTGTTCTGACCGTTTTTAAGTCGCAGAGCATCATCGCCGCTTCAGACGGAAGTGTCTATATACGTCGTAGTGCGCAAAGTTTGAAAGTCTCAGATGCGTCGCTGGAAGCTCTTCGGTTTGATAAAGGCGTGAAATCCTTCGAGGATGAAATAGCGGACGTTGAACAAGATGCTGTTACCAACTCAGAGACAATAATTGAATTTCTCCTAAGCGCGATACCTGCCGGAGAACCCAAGGTTTGGCTAGAAAAGCAACGTGTGATGGCAGGCGACCGCCCCACGGTTGCGGCTGTTTTGCTTTATTCGGACACACCGCAGGCAATTATACCTAAGCGTTCTGCCATCAAGATATTGCGATACCAAACTAAATCAGACGCAGAACGTGATTTTTTGGCGAGTGACCCTGAGACTATAGAGGGGCCAGTTTACTCCCTTATATATGATGCAGTTGATCGAACCAAAGAGATCATTGAAGGAATAGAGAAAGCTGGGCCGGGAGGTCTTGAGAGGATCGCCTATCCGCAAGAAGCTTTACACGAGATACTTACTAATGCTGTTCTGCACCGTGATTACAGCATCGTTATGGATATTCAGGTGCGTATTTTCGACAATCGGGTTGAGATTGAAAGTCCTGGACGGCTTCCCGGTCACGTGACTTTAGAAAATATTCAAAACACGCAGTTCGCTCGCAACCCTAAAATTGTTCGTTTAATCAATAAGTTTAAGAATCCGCCCAACAAAGACGTAGGCGAAGGCATCAATACAGCGTTCGAAGCTATGGAAAAGCTACGGCTTAAGCGGCCATTGCTTGAAGAACGCGAGGGTTCTGTAGTTGTAATTCTTAAGCACGAGAGTCTCGATTCGCCAGCGCAAATAGTGATGGAGTATCTAAAAAAAGAAGAAGAAATCACTAATGCGATAGCGCGCGATCTCACCGGTATTAAATCAGAGAATTCGATGAAGCAGGTATTCTACAAGTTGCGGGAGGCCGGTCAGCTCGAGCAAACTCCAAAGGTTAAAGGGAAAAAGCATTCATGGAGGAAGCCGACAGTTGAAACAGATGGGGTAGGCACAGCTTAAATTGTTATCTTCGGGAGTGAACTGTCACCGGGCAGCCAAACTCAATCATAATTTGAGTGTCGGCTTTCAGGCGAGATAAAATTGCAGTTTAATGGCGAAATAGGGCGCGTAGCCTACCGGCAACCATCCAACGGACTAAGGGCCGGTTCTGGCTATAGCTTCCCTATAGCCGACATTCCGCTTCCTGCCATTCGCCGATCGTGAGCTGACCGGCAGGAAGCCCGCCTAAACTGCCTGTCCGCTCAAGGAACATGAAGCGGACAGGCGGCAGACGCCTTCATTTCGGACAGTTAGCCGGGACTAATGGATTCTCGAAACCGGACGTAGCCTGCCAGCGTCATCCTGGAACCTGAAGGCGGTCGACATGCAAATATAATATTAATTTTACTCTGAATTGCCATGTCTGCCCATCGGAAAGGGGTCAATAACTGTTCCCCGCAACATTTCACGTAATTTCCGGAAAGCCTCTAACGCTTCACTAAAAGAGGCCTTTTGGTCTTTATGACACAAAGGAAAAACACCTGCCTCGCCAACCGTTGCGACACGCATTCCGTTTGGTATATTTTTTCGACGACTAACCATTATTTCCATAGTGGCTTCTTGTAGGCAAAAATTATCGCCTTTATCTAACATTCTTTGGTAAACTTTATTTATCTCGTCGTATATCCAAGAGCAGAATTCAGTAGCTTTATCATTTTTTGGTATCTCTCCTTTGTGTATAATTTTTTTTCTAAATGTTTTTATCTTTGGGTTTTCTTTATAGGGCTCGTTAAACTCCAAGAGATATAGCATCAGAAAAGCTCCAAACTGTCTTTCTGGTTGCTGCGCCATAGTCTTGAACATCTCATCGAATAGATCAGTCGAAATTTCTCTGCTTCTTGCAGAACTTCTGATAAAGAATTCATAGAAGCGTTCGAGGGCCGCTGAAAAGCTGGCGCATGCCTCAAGCGTGAACCCTTCTAGGAGCGCCGCACCTCCTGAATTTAAAAGTATTTCAAATTTTTGAGCCTGCACTATGACAGCAAATTTGTGCCCTACAGAACATGTTACGAATGCAACCCCATCGTCGAAATAATCGACCAATTGGGATTCAAAGCGAGGGGTAGGAGAAAACGTACATTCAAAACACGGCGCAAGAACTTTCATGAATACACCTCAAGGTGATTAAAATTTGATCAATTGTTTTATATCGAGCCATATATCACACGACTGTCTACTTCTTTATTTTTCGAACCTAAAAGCAGACATTCCGTCCCCCCCCCCAAAAAAATCTGCCTGTCGGCTTCACCAATTAAGCAGACAGGCAGTGCTCACCTCAAGTCAGACGAGGTGGTAAGCCTTCTGTTGTATTCCTCGTGAGGCTTCCCAAATTCATAGGAACTGCGTCTTTTAAGAAGGATCTGTCATGACCAGCCTGTTTGAGCCGATTGAACTGGGAAGCATTTACGCCAAAAACAGAATTCTCATGGCGCCGCTGACACGCGGTCGGAGCACCCGTGATCATGTGCCCACCCCCATCATGGCCGAATATTACGCGCAACGGGCCGGAGCCGGTCTGATTATCTCAGAAGCGACCGGGATCAGCCGCGAAGGTCTTGGCTGGCCGTATGCGCCGGGCCTGTGGTCGCAGGAACAGGTGGAAGCCTGGAAGCCCATCACCGCCGCAGTTCACGCCAAGGGCGGAAAGATTGTGGCCCAGCTCTGGCATATGGGTCGGATGGTTCATTCCAGCGTGACGGGCCAGCAACCTGTGTCCTGCTCGGCGACAAAAGCGCCTGAAGCCCTCCATACGTACGATGGCAAGCAGGCTCCCGAAGTCGCCCGCCCTCTCACCAAGGAGGACATTGCCCGCATCCTGAACGACTACGAAAATGCTGCTCGCAATGCCCTTCAGGCAGGCTTTGACGGTGTGCAGATTCATGCCGCCAACGGTTATCTGATCGACGAATTTCTGCGGGACGGCACCAATCATCGTTCCGACGAATATGGCGGTTCGCCGGAAAACCGCATCCGCTTCCTGCGTGAAGTCACCGAACGCGTGATCGCAACGATTGGCGCGCACAAAACGTCAGTAAGGCTGTCCCCCAATGGCGATACGCAGGGCTGCATCGACAGTCATCCAGGGCAGGTTTTTGTGCCGGCCGCAAAGCTGCTGAATGACCTCGATATCGCTTTCCTTGAACTGCGCGAGCCCGGACCGAACGGCACGTTCGGCAAGACCGACCAGCCCAAGCTGCATGGTCCGATCCGCGAAGTCTTCAGGAAGCCGCTGGTTCTGAATCAGGACTACACACGGGAAGAAGCGATCGAGACAGTCGCTACCGGTGTTGCGGACGCCATTGCGTTTGGTCGGCCTTTCCTCGCCAATCCGGACCTCGTGCGTCGTCTGGAAGACAATCTGCCCCAGAACAAGGACGATATCCGCACCTGGTACTCGCAGGGTGCAGAAGGCTATACGGATTATCCGCTTGCTCGCTGATACCCTATTTTTCCCGCAAGTTCCTTCCAATGGAAGGAACTTGCATTTGAACTATAGAAAATATTTAGCCGCCGACGTGATACTTGTCGTGAAGTAGGCGAAATCACCTGAATAACTCTACTCCCTGCCATGAATGTGAACACTGCGAAAGGCTGTTTTCGGTAACTCTATCCCGATAGCCGACTGTCTGTTTCCCCCCCCCATAACTGCCTATCTGCTTTATGGATTACGGCAGACAGGCAGCGGCATTGGGTGTGGCCCTGCTGTTTTTGGCACAGCCACAGCGGGTCAGTGATCCGGGCTTCCCAACGCCATGCGCACCGCCAGTGCGCGCCTTTGCTGACGCCACAGGAACAGCCCCATCCCGGCACCTGCCGAGATGAGGCCGCCGGCGAACCCGACCAGCAGGCCCGCGACAAAAAGGCTCACGATGCCTGAATCGCGGCGTTGTCGGCCTTGCACCTGGCATAGATCGCCTCGATCTCCGCCAGGGTGGGGCCGGTGGTGCTTTTGGTGGTTTCCACCGCTTCCTTGATGGTGGCCCATGCCTCGGGGCCGTATTTTTCAATCAGGGCCAGTACTGCGCTGGCCGCGCTGGCGATCGCGCCGATTTCCGTTACGTCCATGATGTGTCAGTTCCCCGCAATGGTGGTGGTGGTCGTCGTCGTGGCGTTGGTTGTGGTGGCCGTGGTGGCGATGTCGGCGCAGGCCGAAGGCTGCTGCCCGGCCTTCACGCCGGTCCAGCAGGTCTCGAACGAAGCGAAGTCGGTCTCCAGCGCGGAAACGGCGGTGGCGGTGATCGACTTCCCGCCCTCGATCGAGGTTTCAAGCGACGTGATTTCGTTGAACACGGTCTGACTGGCGGACTTCACCAGCGTCTTTTCCGCGTTGGTCAGGGTGACGCCGGGCAGCTTGCCTGCCATTACGTCGGGCATCGGTTCAGCCACAACGTGATAGGCGCTGTCGATGTCATACACCGACTGCTTTAGCTTCCCCTGTCCACTACTGGCACAGGCGGCGAGGCTCGCAAGGGCGGCCAGGGCAGCATATCGGGCATGGGGTTTACATTTGGTCATGGGCTAGTTTTCCAGTCTGGAAACGAAAATAGTCCACCCATCCATACAGACCGCAAAAAACGGCCATTTCTGCGTGGAAACGGGTGGGCTATTTTTCAGGTGTTCGGGCACAGGCCGTCCGGTGGCCGGTTTACAGATCGCCCGGATCAGGTTGACAGATCAGCGTGCGGGCTGACCGGGCACGATCGGGTGCGGGGTCGCTACCGTGGCGGGCGCAACCGTGGCGGCCGTCGTGGCGGGCTTCGTCGCGATCGCGTCCTTCAGATCCGTGATGCCGGTCAGGATATTGGTCAGGGCCGCATCGATGCCGGACAGGTCCAGATTCGGCGCCGCCTTTTCGACAACAACCGGAATCAGCGTCTGCAGCAGGTTGCCCGCCAGGGCGATATCGGCCCGCGTGGTGGTCGTGTCGCGTTGGCCCAGTGCGGTTTCGATCAGGCGCTCAAGGGCGGGAATGGTGGTGTCGGTGTCGGCCATGTCTGGCGTCTCCATATGAAAAAACCGCCTCTCGGGCGGTTGGGGATGGGTGATTGAGCCGGGACCGGCCAGTCAGCCGGGCGGGGATGCCCGCGCCGGGGGCTTGCCCGGACGGGTCGAGCCCGGCGGGACGTCGAGCAGTTGCTCGACCGTCTGGCGCGGCACCGTCGTCGGGACCATCGCGGCCTTTTTCCCTGGCTGGTAGGCGGGCAGATTCCATCCGCGCGCCTGGGCGATGGCGGTCACGATTGTCCAGACCACGACCCAGCGGGATGCGGGATCCGGCGGGCGCCAGAACCGTGCGATCAGGGCGCAGGTGGAGATCAGGAACGACACGATCACGGCGACATCTCCGGCATATTGCGTCGGGAGCATCGACAGGACGTCTTGCAGAAGTGTGGGTGGATCCATGGTCACGCCTCGATCGCGCGCTGGAACAGGGCGATGTGCGGCCCATCCGCCGCCCCCGCGCCCAGCGATGTGTTGTAATTGGATTTCCAGTACCGGCACTGCGCCGCCGCATCATCGGCCGCAGGCAGCGGCCCCGGCGCACGGTAATATTTCAGCCGCGCCATGGCGCAGGCATAGGGCAGGTTGCCCGGAAGCTGGGACACCCGCGCGGGCCATTGGGAGGCAAGGTCCAGCACCGCCCCGCGCAGGGAGGCAAGGCGCGCATCCGACAGGAACGTGGCCCAGATATCGTCATGGGTGAAAGGTTCCATCTGCCACAGGCCGCGTGCGGGGCCGGTGCCCCCTGATACGACCTGCACCACATAGGTCAGGCCGCTTTCCGCCAGCGCCGTACCGGTCAGCAGATTGACTGCCGCATCCCCGCCCAGCCCGATATGCGCCAGGGCGGGCATGATGATTTGGCGCTTGAACTGCGCGATACACAGGCCGGTCATTGGGGGGCGCCGATGATATGGGGACGATGCAGGAACGGGACATTGGCGAAGAAATAGTCATCCCATGTCTGGCTCGACAGCAGGGTGCCCCCGACCATGGCCAGCAGCGTGAAGATGATCCCCAGGACGGCGGATCGCTTTTTCCAGCGGCTTTCGGCAATCCGCGCCTTTGTCAGCGCGTCCTGGTCCAGCCGGTTCCGCTCCTTCTGCGCGCCGGTATGTTCGGCAAGCTGGTGGGTCAGGCCCTGCATATCGCGTGACTGCCGATCCAGCGCCGATGACATGGCCGTATATTGGGCCTGCATTTCGGCCCGGAGGGCCCCGACCTCCCGACGGGTGTCGTCAATCTTGCCGTCGGCACTGTTGCGCCAGCGTTCGAGGAAGCCAATACGTTCCCCATGGTCATCAAGGATGTCTTGCACATCCGGATCTTCGGTCATCTTTGTTCCAGGCAATAAAAAACCGCCCCAAGGGACGGTGATGGCAGGCGCATATGGCGGGCGTATATGACAGGACATGATCCGTGCAGTGCGCCGTCAGGTCGTGGGGGTGCTCGCCGCAGCCGTGGTCGCCGCCTGTGTCGCGGTGGCTGTCGTGGCCGTTGTGTCCGTGGCCGTTGTTGTTGTCGTGGGCGTGGCCGTTGTCGTTGTCGTTGTGGACGTGGGCGTTGTGGTGGCCGCTGTCGTGGTGGCTGTGGACGCGCCATAGGTGCTGCCGATCGGGTATTTGCGATCGGGGTCAGCGATGGCGGTGGTCCCGGTTGGGGGCGTCCATGCGGATGCGCCGTCCCATTCGACGTTATCGACCACGTATCCGGTCGGATGCGCGCTGGTCGCGGCCGTCAGGTAAACGGCATAAGTCTGCACTGTTGTGGTTGTCATGAATGTTCCCCATCACGGCGGAAATGCGCCGGTGCTGTTGAGTTTGATTTTGCAGGCGATCCCGGATCACCCCCATCGCCGCCGCCAATCCTGTGCATCCGCACATCACCCGGCCGCATGATGTGGATCGCGCGCGGTGGGACACCCCACACCCGCGCCCGGACAGGTCCGCGCCATGACATGCCGTTACGGCAGCCATTTGTAATAAAACTGGCCTGATGCACCGTTACCGCCCGCATACGAATTCCCGGTGAAGCCGGAGTCATACGCGCCCCCGCCACCCGCACCGGGGGCGGAACCGGATACACCGCCCAGATCCCCCGACCGTGCGCCGCCCACGCCCCCCGGCCCGACACCCCCGGAACCGGAGAGTTGCAGCGCCCCCGATTGCCCGTCCAGTCCGCAATTCCCGCAATCATTGCGAAACGTCCCGGACACGTCCGACGACCCGGCAGTTGCGCCACCACCGCCCGCAGTATTGGTGACGGACGCCACCTGACCGGGAAATCCGCTGGGCAGCGATTGCAGCGTCTGGCCTGCGCCATTCACGCACGATGTCTGCCCGCCGCGATATCCATTCCCCGAACTGGCATTGCCCGCACCACCCGACCCGATCGTGAAAACGAGGTGATCGCCGGGGGTTACGGTATAAATCCCCTCCATGATGCCGCCACTGCCGCCGCCTGCGCCGGAAAATGTCTGCGACGTGGTGGTGGCCGAACATCCCGTTGCGCCCGCACCCGAACCAATCCCCCGCAGGTAAACCCGCGTCACACCAGATGGCACCACAACGGTGGTCGAGGCACTGACCAGAGAGAGCGGCGAGGACGCCAACGCCAGCGCGGAGAGCGGGGCAAACAGCGCCCGCAATGCGGCCAGGACCTGTGCGTTGTTGGTTTTGTCGGGTGTGAGCCCCCCAGCAAGCACAATGCTGCGCAACTCCTCCTGTATCATATTCAGCCACCAGTAACGGACTCTGGTGGGTGCCCCGCCACTTGTGGATCCGCCCGTAAAAAATCCGGGCAGGCCAATATTATCCGTCGGCAGCGCAGGCAGCGACGCCACGGCTGTTGCATCGTCGATCTGATATACCATTAGTGCAGTTATCCGTAGGAAAAGAAAACGGTTGTCCGTGCCGGTTTGCGGGACTGGATTTCACACTCCAGGACCGCGTTTCCCCATTCGGCGAGGGGTTCGTCAGCGAACGAAATATCGGCCGAGAAATATTCGACCGTGACGGCAGATGCATTGACGCGCCACATATAGGCCCAGAACGGGTCGTAAACGGGCTCGTCAGCACATAGGAAATCTGCGCGGGCAGGCGCGAATTCCGTGATACTGATGTCGTATCCAAGGTTTGCAGCGAACGTGACGAAATAGTCGATCGATGCACCGCCGCTATCGGTCAGGCGCGCGACGACCTGTGCACGCTGCTGCTCGATCGTAGGGTTCGTGCCTGCGCATGCATCCGGCAGGCCGAGTGACGCCTGCCATTCCGGCAGCAGTTCTACCGTCGTGGCCGGGAATGCATCGACCAGCAGATTTTCGTCACGCTGGGCAAGGCGTTCCAGCGTCGGCATCAGGCAGCCCAACGCAGTCGCCTGGGTAGATCCCGCCTCCCGCGGCCAGATCGGTCCCGTTGGTAGGTGGCGCTGGAACGCCGCCAGGAAATCAGCGGCAGAATAGCTCATTGATACGTCGGCTCCGCAGCAATGGGCAGGGATCCGACCGGAACAGAAACACTGCCGACAGGGGCAATCACGCTGAACGCCGGGATATCCGGGATCGCATTGAGCGCACCTGCAATCTGGGATCCCTGCACGGTCATTCCCAGTGGAGTACCAATACGCAGGAATAGGTCAGCCAGAGCCGCATCGATATCTGACTTCATATCGGTGGATATGCCGCCCAACCCCGTCAGCGTAATATTTATCGGATAGGGCTGTGGAGCCATGGCGACGACAATATCCGTCACCGGTTTTTCTGACTGCAGCACATTGGCGACCGTCAGCAGGTCCTGTGTTGCCGGAGTGTACCGTTTATCTGTGGACGACGTTCCGTTGCTGCCGCGCGGAAACCCGCCGTTGGCAGAATTGGCGTCGTCCATCATCACGTAGACCGGCACTGTGGCGTCACCACATAAACCCGGAGACCCACACCACGCGCGGGTGACGCCCGGAACGTCCAGTGCCCAGTTTTCGTAATCCGTTGCCGATCCGCCCTGCGCGGTACTGGCGTAACGGGCCAGATACCGTGACTTGAACGTGTCCTCGGTCTCCTGGTCGGTACCGGATGTCACGATTGAGGTTACGGTGCCCGAACCGTTGACGCTGTTTAGGGGGCTGGATATTCCAATCGCCGACCCGGCTGCCAGATTGTAGGCAGCACCCGTACCCTGCGAGGTCGCCTGCACCGTCAGGGTACCTGCATCGTCCACGGTGGCGTCAGCATTTGTGACAAACGACAGGTTGCCATCTGTCGTCAGGACAGTGCCTGCCTCCAGCACGGTTTCTGCGACACCTGTAAATGCCACGGCGATGACTGCGGCTGTGGCATCCTTACGGAAAACATTGACCAGCGCGCCCCACAACGTTGCATATTCGCCCGTTGCACCTGCAGGCGTTGCCATACGGGCGATATAGTCCTGATACCCGTAATGTTCATACGAGATCGCTGCGATCGCGTAGCTGAGGATCAGCAGGACCGACGGGTCCAGCAGGGGATCTGCTCCTTGCAGGCCGCCGTCCTGGACGTCCTGCTGGGCGCGGTCGATCAACTGCGTCAGTGTTGGGCGTGCATAGGGCATCAGGGCACCTGCCAGAGCCAGGAATACTGGCTGGTCGAACCGTCCGGACGGGTCAGGGATACCCCGATGGCGGTGGTATCATTGGTCGCCATGCCGACCCGAACAGAAATGGATTTGACGTAACCGGCTGTCTGGAGCGGTTGCAGCGCATCGGTCGCAATGGAGCGGATGCGCTGCAGCAGCTGTGCGCGGTTGGCGATCTTGGACCGGTTGAGGGTCCACAGCAGGGATCCGATCGGCTGCGCGCGGTAGGTATCGGCCCACCAGCCACGCCGGTCTGTCCCGGTATAGTCAGGCGGGGCGACACGATCCGTAAACAGGCAGATCATGACCATGTTTTTGAGCATGTCGATGCCGGACGGGGTCCGTGCGACGGTGCCATTTTCCATGGCCCAGTCACCGCGTCCGTTGGGCGTGTCCCATACGATCTCGATATCGCCGCCGCTGTTGGTGGTCTGGGTGACCGAAACCATACGACCTCTAGGATTGGGGTTTCTGTGTCGTGCTGCTACCGGACTGGACGCCGCCATGCAGATGATTGATGAAACTGATTCCGCCGATCGTGGCGTCGTCCGATACCTCCAGCGGGCCGTTGATGACCGTTTTGCCGTTCAGGGTGATCGGCTGCCCGGATTGGGACGTGACGGTAATGCCGCTGCCGTTGGTCAGGAGGATCTGATCGCCCGCCGCATCAAACAGGCAGACCTGTCCGCCTTTCAGCCCTTTCGGACGGGATTGCTGATGGATCGACCGGATGACGACCCCGTTCGAGGCGTCACCGGACACGTTGAGGACAACGACTTTGGTACCCACCGGCAGGACCGCTGAAAACCCGTAGTCCTGGACAATGGGCACGCTATCGCGCACGGCCGTGCCGTTCACTGTGACCTGTCCGGTCTGGACGATGCCGGTATCGTCCGGCGGCGTGGAAATCTGTCCTATCTGGAACAGGCCCTGCAACCGCCTGAATATCCGGTCAGCGTAGGAGTGTACTGTCATGCCGGTTTCCTCGCGCCACCAGACGGCAGGGACGCCGCAACCTGCCAGTCGATGGCCTGCAGGACGTTGGGCTCGGGCTCGTAGGCAGCCGGCGGCATCAGGATCATATGGGCGTGCGTCCCATCCTCGCCCCTTGAAAATTCGACTTCACCGATCACCAGTGTCTGGCTGATGATCTTGAGGGAGGGGATGTTGACGGGCACCAGATAGTTCGGGGTCCACAGTTTCCCGGCGCTGTCGCGCCAGCTATCCACCGTGACCTCGATTGACTGCGATTGCCCGATGCGCCGAGCCTTTTCCCAGTTCAGGCGCTGCATCGCGATCGGCTGCCCATTCTGGGTCTGTTCGGAAATGATCGCGCGCGGCCGGTAACGCGGCACCGTCGCATCTTTCACACGCCCGACGTCACCCTGGCCACCGATCTGCGAGAACTGATCAACTGACTGGACGAACGCAAAATAATCCGAAAACCGGCCGTCCATAGAAAATGTGGCGTCGGCCTGTTCCAGATTGACCCCTTCCTGCACGCCCGATGCCATGGACTGCTGACCAACGCGGGAAAGCACCAGATTGCCGTCCGCGCCCTCGTAACACAGCAACTGTGCCCAAACGGGGATTTGTCGGTGGCCATGATCTCGAAATCACGGGGTATGCGTTCCACGCCACAACTGACCCGCTGCTCCTGCCACCCTGCGTATGATTTTCCGCCGATGACCAGGCGCAACTGATTCGGGTCGTGATGCCGCCGGTGCGCGGTCACGTGCATAACCGTTGTTGTCATGATTGCAGCGCCTCGAAACTGGTGGGCATGAACGCGGGATGGACGGGATCCGCCCTACTGATCAGGTCGTCCGCCCGCGTGGCATCGCCATACAGGCGATAGGCAAGGGACAGCGCGCTGTCGGGAGCAGGCGTAGTAACAGTGATCAGTGCCGCCAGTTGCGCACCGCGTGTCGTGATGTCGATAACGACAGCGGTGCGCAGGGATCGGAGCGCCTGATAGGTCGCATCCTGGTATGCGTCAGCAGCGGCAAGGATTTCGACGTCAAACGCCTGCACCACCTGTGCTCGAATCGACAGAGCATCGTTATACGACGACGGCTCGTATTCGGCGCAGGCGTTGGCCAGTGACACCAGCGCGCATCGCCGGAGCGTCTGCCCCATGGCGCCGACCAATGTCGCGATCGCGGCACCAACCGGCGCCGTGGACGGCAGTGTCGTCGGCGTCCACGTCGCCAGTGACAGGAGCAGGCGGATGGCGTCAGCCGGATCCGCGCACGCGGTGCGCAGGGATTCGGTCAATGCCTGCACCGATGCGCAATATCCGTTGTCTGTTGCCGCAGTCACAGATTTCCAGCCAATTGAGTGGTGAGGACACCTGCATTAGTGATGCCGGTGCGGGCCGTAATGACGCGGCCGATGGCCTGCTCCGGTGTAGTTACGCCGGACAGGAGCGTCGTGCGGCTGCCGTTGGCGTACCGTCCGTAATTGCCGGACAGGCCTGTTACTGCAGACAGGACAAGTCCCGGATCGGAACCGAGGGCCGCGACCTCACCGCCCATGGATCGGGAGGCAGCGACACCAGCAGTCACGACGTCCACACCCTCGGTCAGGGCCGAGCCGACGCCAGACAGAAAATCGGACGTTATCGCCGACGTTGTGCTCAGTGCTGCGGTGCCGACAGCCGCCTGCGTATTCGTGGAGCCGGACGGATAGATGGGGTCGGAACTCTCGATGAATTCCATGCGCACCCCGACGGCCCGCCCCCGGTCCACGCGCTGTTCCGTGGTGATGGGGCCGACCAGACATACGGTTCGAGAACCGAGGGTCGGATGGTACAGGATGCCCGGTCCCGGCTGTTCGGCCGCTGCCAGCAATGCCTGTTCCTGCTGGTAGCAGTCATCGCCCACCACGAACCCGTAGAACGAATATCCCCGGACACCCCGGCCGAGATCTTCGACCCAGACCTCGTTCCGGTAGGGATATTCGTGGACGGTTGTGCGACGACCCATTCGGGTTTCGGAACGCTCTACCGCAAACGGGACGCCACGCCACGAGGCCGGCTGGAGCTGCTCCAACCACGACAACAACAGTTCTTCAACAATCACGGCACTGTCCTGGTCACGTTGCTACGCACGACACGGGTGGCGCCAGACGGGTCCGTCACCTTGGCGCGTGTTCCTGGCGCGGCGGAGACCTCGACACGATGTACAGTGTCCTGCGCCCGGCTGCCTGCCATCGTTGTTGACCCCGACGAGGCTCCGCCAGCCGGTCCTGTCGAGATTGACGCGACCTGCATCGGCGCGCCCGCAGCACCCTGCGAACGCATGAAATCCGCCTGTATGGACTGAGCCAGCGCGCCCCTGCGGTAAGCCTCTCCCGCGCGGTCACCAGGACGTTCATAATACAGGGAGGTCGCAGCCCCTGCTTCGCGGCCGGTATCCTGCATTGCGATGTGCCGTCCGGCCGCACGTTCGGCGCCCTGACGCAGTTCGTAATTGACGGCCTGCAACTGCTGCGCATAGTTCATGCGCCAGATAGACATGCCGAAATGTCGTTCGATATCCGCCAGTCGATCTGGATGCCACTGGGCAACCCCAGCAGCGCGCCCACCGTCCCCGACGGCGCGTTCGTTCAGCCCGCTTTCCCGGCGCAGGTTGGCTACGATCCCGGCGGCCTGACCGGGCGTCCAGCCCTGACTGACAAAATAGCGCATGGCTTCGGTCGTGCGCTGGCTGGTCTGGGCACTGGACAGACTGCTGCCTGAAGCAGGCCCGGATGCCCGCATTCCGCTGGTGCCCCCCGCACGGTCAAGCGCATTTTCCATGCGGTCGAGGACCGGGGAGATGTTACTCCAGGCCCCCTGAAAAACACTGATGATGCCGTCCCATAGGCCGGAAAACAGATTTTTGAGGCCGCTCCAGTGCTTCCATATCTCATAGGCGGCCAGACCTATTCCTGCGACGGCAGCAACGGCCAGTCCTGCAGGAGAGACCAGGGCCGGGATGATACCTGCCCCCACTGACACAATCACACGCCCTAGAGAACGTACAGCGGCTCCGGCGCGCGTCGCCATCGATCCAATGCCGCCCCTCCCTGCGGCTGACGTGGCAGCGAGAGCTTCCTGTGCCGTAGCCGCCTCCTTGGCTGCCGCTGTCCCCACTCGCATCTCCCTGATCCACAAGGCCAGCTTGAGTATGGATTTCCCTATGGCGAAGCCAAGCCCAAACCACGGGGCAGCCAGACGCATGGCAAAGCCACCCGCCATCAGGACCAATAGGTCACGGATTGCTTTTCCTGGACCTCCCAGCAGGTTTGTCACCCACAGGATACGATTTCCCCATCGTTGGAATCTCTGTCCCACAGCATTCCAGTCGATGGCCTTGAGCCAGTCGGCAAAACGCTGCACCCCGTCACCGAGCGCATTTATGCCTGCGGTGACTTTCGGGTTTGTCGCAATCCAGTCCGCAAACTGCGTCAGCAGCGGCCCCAATATCGGGGCCAGACGTTCGGAAATGCGATTTCCCAGACCCTCCACGGCAAGCGTAAGACGCGTCTGCGCTTCACGAAACGTATCGGCGGCCTGCGCCGTCTGGGGCGTGATGTGCAGATAGCGTTCGGCGGCCTGCTGGTATTCACGGATTCCAGCGGACCCACGGCGCAGGAATGGTAGCATGGCGGCGGCGGATCCGCCGAACAGGGCCGATGCGGCCTGCGCCTGCGCATACGGATCCTTGAGCGACGCGATCTTGTCCGCCAGTTCTGGCAACACGTCTGTCACGCTGCGGGCCTGCGTGGCATTTTTACGGAACGCCACGCCCAGCGTGTTCATCATGACCACGGCGCTGGCATTCCTGCCGCCGACCGCGTCGTAGAGGTTTTGTCCCAGCGCCCCCAGGCCGTTGGTCAATGCCTCGCCCGAGGAGCCTGCCATCTGGGCAGCACCCTGCAGGGTGCCCAGCGTCTGGGCGGTAATGCCCATATTGCGTGAGACATTCCCCAGTTCGGTGCCCCAGTTGGACCATGCAGCAACCATGCGGTACATGCCGCCCAGCGTGGCCGCGCCAGAAATGGCACCGAGCGGGGCAATGATGGATGACAGGCGCTGGAATGCATCCCGCGCACTGCGGCCGATATTGCCCAGCGCGCGCGCAATCCCGGAAACGCCGGTCGTGTGCATCAATCGTGTGACCGCTCCCCCCAGTTTCCGGAACGGGGCCAGGGCACGGTTCGCATTCTGGTTGATGCGGTTCAGCGTTTTCGACAGGTTGTCGACCGCTGAAATCGTAACGGCGTAACCGGCCATGACACCTCAACCCGAGAAACTGGGGAAATTATTGCTGCGCGCGCGCAGCTTCTTTTGCCTGCCGGTTTGCTTCGCGGCAGGCCTCAATCAACTGCGACCCGGTCATGCCCCAGAACGCCGCCGGGTCGCACCCGTAGTGTTTTGCGAGATCCCAGGTCAGCTGGCGCCAGTTTGACGGCCAGCCATGGAAAAAACCTCGATCGCGCGCGCAGCCTTCATCACGATCGTGACGGGGAAACGATGCACGTTCGCGGACGGCACACCGGTCACAAGACTTACCAAGGCCATCTGGTATCGTAACTGCGATGCAGGCCCCTGCGAATTGCGCAGGTGACTGTTTGCCTTGATGGCCTCCCCCGACGTGGGTTCGCGCAGGGACAGCGAGGTATATTCGATATTCCCCACCGTAACCGGCGCGGGAAACACGAACTCTGTTTCTGATTCGTCCAGCTCGAAACTTTCGACCTCAGATGCGATTGCATCCGACAGCCGTTCTGCACCGGTTACCATGATCGAAATGGGCAGATCGTTGACTGCGGATTCGGGAAGCCCGCTGGCCTTGGCGACGAGATCGCGGGCGAAAATCACGGACGCTTCCGGGTTTGCGCCCGTCTCGATCGCGCGCCAGGCGAGAAACATTTTCTGCGCCTCGGGCTCGGTCAGGACAAGTTCGGGGATCTCGCCCCCGGCATGGCGCAGTGGCGGATCAAGGGGAATGGCAATGGGTTGCATCAGCTACTGCTTTCCATGACCGGGCCTTCGAATTTGACCTCGAATGTGCCTTCGGCCGTGTTCACGCCACCGACGTCGGTGGCGATCAGGTAGGAACCCGCGACAATTTTGCCGCTGGCGAGGATCGCGACGACGGAGACGGGGCCGATATTGACGATGTTGGCTTGCGACATGGTCGCGGAATCGCGCAGGGTGGCCGAGATGAACCCGGCCTTGATGTTTTCCGTCCATCCCTGCAGGCCACTCTGCCCGACGAGGTATTCCCGTTTCACGGTGGTGGCGTCGTAGGTCAGCTCACTTGCGACATCGACGGCGACGCCGTTGATTTCAAGACTGGCAACGCCCGCGCGCGCGTTCTGCGGCGAGGGCGTTCCGCTATAGATATCGACCATCAGTTATCCAGGAATGAAATTGACTTTCATCGCGATTACCCGCAACTGCCCGACCAGGTTGAAGGGCAACAGCAGCGCGACGGTGCCATTGCCCAGGTTCTGGGCGCTGGCGGCCGCTTTGAACGCGGCGTAGTTCTGGGCATTCCCGTCGTCGCAATACTGTTTGTAGCGCGCGATGGCAGATGCCAGGACGGTCTGGCTGGTGACCAGATTGGATCCGCCGGGGATATTGGTCCCGTCGGCGACCAGTTTCTTGCGGGCGTAGATGGCCTGCAGCCACGCCTGCATGTCGCGGATCAGGGCCACCAGACTGTACGGCGTTTCGACGTTCAGCCAGGTCGTGTCGGCGCCACCGGCGGCGTCCTTCTGGTAGAAGGTAATCGCCCGATCAATCACGACCTGCCCGGTTGCATTGACGGTGAACGTACTGATCCCGTCATACAGCAGCGTGTTGCGTTCCGAAATGTCGAACCGGCTGGCAAGCGGCGGTGCTTTTACCGGGATGACCAGATCCTGCAGCGGCAGGCCCGGATCCGCGCGCAGGCTGACGGCACATGCCCCGGCATATCCCGCCGCCCAGAGCCACGCGGGATCCGGAGAGTCATCGAACCCCATCGGCGTGCCCTGATACGCATTGCGGGCTGCGCCAGCCGTGCCCAGGGCACCGACCGTGCCGCGCAGGGCGCAGAAATACCCGCCATACAGCATCTGGCTCCACGCCCAGCGTCCCGTGGTATCGTCGAGGAACTGATCCAGCAGGTCCAGCGATGCCGTGTCGGTATAGGGCATGATGATGAAATCGAACGTCTGCTCGCCCAGATTCAGGAGCGTGGCGGACAGGCCGGTGTCCGGGTTCTGCGTCCCGCCGGACATGGCGGTGAACGTCAGCGTCAGGCCTGCGGGGATGTTTTCGCCGCCTGCACTGCCGAGATAGGCGGCGCGCAGGTCGATCTCGTTCCCGCACGGCCCCTTGTTCAGGGCCGTGAACGTCACGGGCACGCTGCCGTCGGTATTGGCCGCGCCCGGCGCAGCGGTGACCATGATGTCCTGGGTGGCGTTGACGGCGGCCACGATCGCGGCGGCAATGTCCGTCAACGCCATGCCCAGCGTCACGCCGACCGCGACATAGGTACCCCCGATATATAGCGGGATTGTGCCGCTGGCCGTCAGGGTGCCGGAAACGGTCAGTGAGCCCGTTGCCACGACCGCCGCAGGATCATCGTCCTGTGGTGCAATCCAGACCTCGCCAAATGAATCTGCGTCCAGATATCGTGTATAAATCAGTTCCGCGATGGACCCGGCCCCCAGGCTGACACGAGCGTCGGAAATGCCGGTCGCGAGGAATGGGGTGTTTGCGACCGCGTTCCCGCTGGACAGCTTCTGGCCGAGGATCAGGGTGCGCAGGTTCTGGCTGCCACCCTGATTCTGGGGATCAATCTCGGCAAATACGCCATGCGTGCGCTGGCTGGTCGGGTAGCTGTTGAACGTGATCAAGCCGCTCATGCGTGGGCCTGTTCAGCGGTTGTGGCCGCAGCCGGTGTTGCAGGAATGGGGGATGGCGTTGCAGCAGCGGTCCCGGCGGATGCGGCCGGGGAGGCGCTGGATGCCTTGGCGGGGGCAACAGGCGTTGTGGCGGGGGACGTTCTGGTCACGTCACCGACGCGCAGACGGCGCTGCCAGTAGAACGAGGCGGGGATGCCGTTGCGGTCGGGGACCTCGACGCCACTGGCCGGGATCACGGCGTGCGTGATCGGGTCGCGGATCTGGAGACCCGCAGCAGGATAAAGGCGCATATTTTCCTGGATTATTTCTGGAGATTGTCCGCGACGAACGTGGCGAACGGGTCGCCGCTCGTCTGGTCGGTGATGCTGGCCTTGATCTCGTCCAGCGGGGTGATCGGGATCTGGAACCCCTCGACGTCGGTGATGGTCACGTCGATCGAGAAATCGAACTGCCACCACAGCCGCGCCCGGTTCGGGTCACCGACCAGGCCGCCGCGCGCATAGCGGAACCCCTGCGCGGCGTTGATATCGGGAGGACGCCAGTTGAGGAGCGCTGAAAATAGACTGGTTTTCAAATCGCTGACTGCGGTTGTCGCGGCGGCCTGCCCCCTGCGATCGGTGCTGTTATCCAGCAGGCACATGACCATGAACGTCTCGGTCACCACCTGTTGCAGTCCGGTCAGCTTGAGATTGGGGCCGGGCTCGTCATCCAATGGCACGACGTACCCGCAGGGGCACGCCATCCATGCCTGATCCTGGGCAAGGGCATATTCAGCAGCCCCCGCCACCCGACCGCCAAAGACCGGAGCATAGGTCCGCATCTGGCTGATGATCGTATCGATATTCATGAATTATATTGCTCGACGTAGTAATCGCCATGCGCGGCGACAACGCTGCGCGCCTGGAGACTGTGAACACTGCGCCCGACCTGGTCTCCCAACTCTCACAGTTGGCAAAACTTAAAGAGGTCGGCGTCCTGTCCCAGGAGGAATTTGATACAGCCAAACGAAGACTGATCGCAGGCTGACATCACGCGGATGGTTTTTCCAGTTTGATGCCCTGCTGGACCGCGCGGCGGATGCGTGGGCCGAGCGAGGTTTCCCGTTGCGCCAGGGCTATTTCGAGAAATGGGCGTGCCGTCAGGACACGGGATTTCCCGACCGCCTTGTTGCCCCGGCGGTAGGTGCGTCCGCTGATCTGCGTTCCTTTGGTCGCGCGACCACCCGCGCCACCGGAGCTGCTCCGTCCGCCGCCGTGGGCACCGGCCTCGAGAAACAGGGCATAAAATGCCGTGTCACGGATCGCGACGCCTTCGCCGGAGCGGAACGGCCGCACCTTGATCGAGCGGGCCAACGTGCCAGTGATCTTGGCCGGGATCTGTCCGGGCGCGGATGCCCGGTATTTCCCCGCCTTGTATCCCCCGCGATATGGCCCTGCTGAGCCGCCGGGGCCGTAATACAACCTGCCGCCACCAGAACTCTGCCGCAGTAGGGTGCGGGCCGTGGCTGCGACCTCGCTTCCAGCCTGCCGGAACACACGGGCGAGGGATTTTTTGTCAAATACGAGATTGTCCGCCGACAGGGTGACATTCATCCGGATTGCCGGTGTTGCCATCAGACGTTCTTTTCCTCCTCGCACTCCACGATTACGAACCGCTTACGGCCGTCGATCTCGCGGATTCGACGCACGCGGAATGTCTCGGTCCGGGTCGTGCCGTCCGGCAGCAGGGTCGAACGGGTGATAGCGTAGGCGTTCGGCAGAGAGTTCTGCCAGCGCATGAAAATGCGGTGCGTTATGGGGCTGTCGACCTGCTCGTTTCCACCAGCAGCCCCCCAGAACGTCAGGGCGCCGACCGGCTGCACGTCAGCGCGCACGGTGGCCACCGGCATAGGGGTTTCCACGACGCTCGTGCTATTGGGATCAGGCACCTGCACACGCTGCACGATCTGCACGGGCCAGCGCAGGCGGCCCAGCGGGAACGATTGGGGTTCAGGCATCGGCATCCCCGAAGCTGTACAGGCGGTACGGCCACAGCAGGTTTTTCACGGCCTCGGGCATTTCGCCCCCGTCGTCGCCGCGATGTTCATACAGGAACGTCGCCATCATCAGGATGGCCAACTGGATCGGCAGAGGGACGGATGTTCCGTCCGCACCATACCCGGCTACGAAGTCGATCACGATATGATCGGACGGCAATGTTGCAACGCCCGCATGCAGGCGCACACGCGCCGGGTCCGTCATCAGGTCCAGCGAGTACTGGTCCGTCGACAGGACGGTGTCTGACTGCCCCCATTCCCCGACGGAGATCGAACTGACGGCCTGCACCGGCGCGCGCGGAAGTTCGATCGGCCGCTGGAACAGCATGGAATAGGGCATCCACAGCGGGAAAATATAGGCCGTGAACGGGACGAGCGGGAACTGGTTGATGGGGGCCTGATGCGCCATGACCCAACGCAGGGTCTGCGTGATCAGGGCGCGCCCGAGGAACTGCTCCACCGCCTGGCGCGCGCCCGTCAAATACATGGCCAGCAGGGTATTGTCGTAATCGTAATCGATACGGGCATGCTGCTGCAGGACCTGTACCGTGACAGGTTCCGTGGCCGGGGGCGTCACGACCGAGACGGAAGAGTACATTCAGGCAGTTCCGTTACGCGGTGGACGGCGTGGATGCGGTGGTCGCAGGAGCGACCTTGGTCGCTGCTGGTGCCGTAGCGACAGGCGCGGGGGAGACCGGCACGTCCTGCGGTGTCGTCTCCGTCGCCCTGGCGCGTTCGCTTGCGCTCTGCACGACGCGGGTCGTGTCCAGTCCCGCCGCCGCAGGATCGACGGGCGACTGCTGCGGGCCACGGACATGGCACCGGGACGTACCCGGCACCGTGCTGCCCTCGATATTTTCCAGACCTGGCGAGAGGCTCTGCGCGTTTCTGGCGGTCGGATCGACCGTCAGGGGCTTCACGCCGGAAATCTGTTCGACGGTGCGGTATGGCGTGTCCATGTCAGCCCTTCCTCATCGTCCCGCGAACGGGCGCCTTCTGGGAGGAATCGCCCTGTGGCGTGCGGCCATCATTGACGATGATCCCCACGCCGAGCCTGACCAGCATGGCGGCACGGGCCGGGGAAAACCCGGCCTCCACCCCGCGATTGTAACACTGCCACGAGCGGGTAAAGCGCACCGTCTGTTCGCCTGATAACTGCATGTCCAATTCTCCTTACGCGATGCCCGCTTCGGTGCCGCCCGGTGCAACCGTCGCGCCGTTGCCGGGGTTGTTGGAGCCCGTGGGCGGCGTGCCCCACGTGCTGGCCGCAGCCGAGCCTGTGCCGCTGGGCGCCTGCACGTAGTAGGCGGCGCCGCCATTGGGCGTGTAACCGGTCGGTGCCCAGCCCGGAACGGTGGCGACGGCCAGCGAGGCCTGATGGCGCAGGCCGAAATCGTGTTCGCTGATCACGCGGAACACCGTCTGGTCACGACGGAACGCACTGACCTGCGCACCGCTCGTGTCCTGGTAGACAGCCACGTCGGACGCATCGATATAGATCTCGTATGTGTCCGCGATCACCACGTCCTTCATGTCGGCCATGAAGATGTAGGCCCCGTTGTTCACGGGTGCGGCCGTGGTGCCGGTGTTGATGTTCGACGGCAGCTGCTGGCTGATCTTGAGCGGATGTCCCATCAGGCGCGGATCGTCACCGGACAGTTCGTCGCGGAACACGAAGTTGCCCACGCCGTCGCGCAGCGTCATCAGATACATCTTGACCGACGGTGTGGTGATCCACGTCGGGCGGATCATCATGCTCATGCCGTTTTCAAGCAGCAGGAGCATGCCCTGCAGCACCGAAACGACTGCCGTAAGGATCGCCGCGTTATCCGTGGCGGCATCGCCGGTCGCAACGGGCAGCGCGGTCGCGATGATTTTGTTGGCCGCCGCCGCTTGGTTGAGCATCCCGATCGGGCTGTTGCCAGAGCCGTCACCCGTCAGGAACGCCAGATCCTCACGGCGCGCCATGGTCTGCAGCAGGTCGTCGCGGACTAGGGCCTCCACGCCGATGGGGCTGCGGCGGATCAGGTCATTGCTGACCGGAACCAGCGCGGTCAGCTTTTTGGCGTTGAGCTGCAAGTCATCGAACGTTTCCTGCGAAACGCTGATGTCATCCAGTTCCCCGGTGTATCCCGCGCTGGCACCCGCCGCGAGACGCGGAATGGTCAGGTTGCCGCCCGGCATGGGGATCGTGGTGGGATCGGAATCACGGACCACGGTGCGGGCGCGCAGCAGTTCAATGATCTCGGTGGCGAAGGCCTGCGGGATAAGGGCACCACCGGCGGCCGTGCCGGTGGTGTTCAGCGCCTTGGCGACTTCCTTGTCGCGGAAACGCTTTTCCACCCATGCCGAGGCTTCACGCATGCCGCACGTCTTGGCCTTCAACTGGCCCAGAATGAAACGTGCCGCCTTGAACCCCTTGGGCTCCTGCTGGCGCAGCGCGGGCTCGACGCGATAGGCGCTGCGCGTGACACGGGGGCCGAAACCACGTTCCTCGTTGTCCAGCGGTGTATCGGGGTCGCCCATGGTCTGCGGTTCATTTTCCGGATCCAGCGGATCGGCGTTCTCGCCCTCAAGGTTCAGGACCGCTTCCGCGCGACCGATGCGGTCGTCCAGTGCGGCGATTTCGGCCTGCAACTGGGAGATGGCGTCGAGGTCTTCCTGCGGCAGGCTCTCGTCGTCGGGGAGGCCGGCCTCCTTGTTGACCAGGGCCTTGATGGCGGCGACCTTCTGGGCGCGCTTGTTCTTCAGTTCATGGAGTTTGACCAATGATCGCTCCGGTCAATAAAAAAGGCGCCCGAAGGCGCCTTGCATGATCAAGCGGGGAGGAGGCCCGTCCGGGCCGTCACTCGGTGGTCAGAGGGTGGACGCCAGTGCCTGACGCGCACGCTTCTGACGGGCGATGCGATTGCGGCTGGCCGCCGCTTCGCGCTCTGCCTTTTCGATGTCGGGATCTGCCGCGCGCGTCTGCGCATCGGGGGCTTCCGGCAAAGTTGGAGAAGGGGTCGGGTCGGTGCCCGTCCCGTCATTTTCAGGGTCATCGTCGCGCAGTGCGTCGGGATTGCACGGCACGCTGACCAGGCTGAACTCCAGCAGTTCCTGCCGTTTGAAATCCATCGGCAGGAAAAACGTGTCATCGTCCTCCCGCTCACGGGAGATGTCGTATTCCAGCGGACGGAAACCGACACTCGTGGCGGGCAGGAAGCCGTCGCGGCTCAGACGGAACGCCGCTTCGGCGCGATCACCTGCATGCGGGATATCCGCCGGTGCGAACTCGACGGTGGCTTTCAGCATACCATCTTCGACGCCGATATCCACGCAGCGCCCGATCGGGAATTTGTCCTGGTCGTGCGCCCACAGGACAACCGGGTTTTTGCGGTAGTTCGTCAGGTCCCACCCATCGATGGAAATGACGTCGCCCTCGCGGTCGGGATCCGGCGTGCTAATGACGTAGCGAAGGGTGCGCTCGGACGGTCCCGGCTGCACCTCGCTGATGACGTCCTTGCGGATCTGGACGTTTTCGGGGTGTCGGCCCTTGCAGGCCAGCGACTTGAATCGCTTGGTGGTCATGAGTTTCGCCATGCGGCGCATATCCCATCAGGTCTGGGCGGCAGGGTCCGGCGCGGTGATGCGGGCCGGGTCATCGACTGCGGGCGCGGTCGATGCCGCGCCGGTATTGAGGGGCACGCGATACTCGTCCCCGCGGGGATAGGGGTTCATGCCCTCCCGGGCGCGCCATTCATTCGCGCTGATCAGCCCGGAATTGACGGCGGCTACCCCGGCCGTGACACGCGACTGCATGTCGCCACGCAGTAGTTCGTCAAAATTAAAGCGCACCCGCAGCCGCGCCTTTTCTTCCGAAAACACCAGTCGACTGTGGATCTGTTCCTCGGCCTGGCGGGCCTTCGGGATCAGGGCGTTGTCAATGTATTCCTGACTGGCGTTCTCGAAATTGCTGATCGTGACCTTGTCGCCACGACCGATCTTGTGGGGCGGGACACCGAACATGCCGCAGATGTCGATGTCCTCTTTTTCCCGCACCTCCAGGAACTGCGCTTCATCGGCGGTCATGCCGATGCGCTCATATTCCATTCCTTCCTCGAGCACGGCGGTTTTGCCGGTGTTATCGACGCCGCCGTAGGCATTGCGCCAGCTGCTCGCGATACGGGCGGCCGTCTCTTTCGACAGCGACTTGGCCGTTTTCAGGACGCCCTGAATCTGCGTACCATTGCGAAACAGCGTGGCGCCATGCCGCTGGGCGGCGATGGCAAGCCCGATTGCCTCGGGGCAGGCCATGATGGGCGAGATGCCCATGTATCCGTCCAGCGTAAACCCGCGCAAGTGGATCATGTCATCCTGATGCAGGCGGATGCCTTCCCCCACCAGCGGATGGCTGATGTGGTAGAATATCCAGCCGCGTGGTGACATCAGCACCGACACGCGGTCGGGCATGATCGGGATGAGCGATCGGGGCTGCCCATTCTGGCCGCGCACGATGGCCACGTAGGAATTACCCCGCATGCATAGGCAGACCGTGACGTAGAACCAGAACTGATAGGCGGTCATCCAGCGATTGGGTGACGCCAGCAGTTGCGCCAGCGGATGTGTGGTCGTGACCAGGGCACCGCGTCCGTTGGGCAGGATTTCCTGCACCTGCAGCGGTATTTTCGCCAGGTCCTCGGATATGCGGTTCACGCACGAAAACACGGCTGCGGCCTGCATCGCCGTGAACGGCGTGACCGGCAGGCCGGTGGCTGATGGCAGCGCCCCGAGGCCTGCGGACAGCCATGATGGGTAGGAGCCCGATGCAAAGCCGTCCGCCTTGGTACGGGTTGCGGGCAGACTGAGACGTGGCTCCCTGCGTTCGACCGCCCGGCGCGGGGAAAACAATGATGGCAGTAGGGCCATTACAGAACCATGATCCCCCGTTCCTCGTAAACTGACGCGCCGTCATCCACCAGCAGGCGGGACCTGCCCATGATCAGGGCGACGGGGCCGTCGATTTTGTTTTTGCCTTCGGCCTTTCGTGGATAGACCTGCTCCTTGGCGTCCACGCGGGCCTCCACGTTTGACATCATCCACGTCATGGGATGGGTGGGGCCGCACCCATGGACAATCCGCACCGCGTCGATTTCAGCGTCCACCTGTTTCATCGGCTCCGAATAATTCCGGGCGTTCTGGTCGAACTGGACGACGTTCGCGCCCTTGGACATCAGGCGCGTGACCAGATAGGTTGCCTGTGCCGGGTCGAACACGATCTCGTCGACGACAAACTGCGTGCGCAGCAGGTCGATATCCGCCTCGATGCGTTCGTAGTCGATGATCTCCCCGTCGGTTACGATCAGGGATGGGAGGCTGCCGTCGGTGCCGTAGGCCCACCCACGATAGTGATCGGCACCGTCCGCGTTCTCGACCGCTGCCTCTGGCAGGTAATAGCGCCCGAACGTCGCGATGCGACCGTCAGGGAGAGGCACCAGCATCTGCAGGGCAGCGATGTCTTTCTTGGACGCCAGATCCATCGCCAGGACGGCGCGACGGCCATGCAGGGCATCCTCGCTGAACGCCGGGTCGTAACAGGACGCCCACGACTGCATGTTGAAAAATGCGTTCCGGGCGTTCACCCAGAGGTTGAGGTGTTTGGTCTTGAACGTCGACTGCAGGCGCGGATTTCGGATTGCCGCAGTCTGTCGCGCGATCAGGAACTCCTCCTGCACGGACACCCCGATATTGGGGTTCGCCTTGCGCAGGGCCTCGATCGTGGTCCAGTCGTCTTCCGGGTCGATCGTCCATTCGACGAAAAACCGCTCGTCGTCCACGAAAATGCCCTGCAGCATCTTCCGGCCGGTCTGGATCTCGTCGTAGCAGGGGCAGGCAATGTTCGAGCCTGCCGTGGTGATCCCCCACAGGATGGGCTGGTCACGCGCCCCCATGCCAGTCAACATCGTGTCCCACAGGTCCGACGTGTCATGCTCGTGGTATTCGTCCACGATGGCGCATGAGGGGGAAGCGCCGTCGCCGGGCTTGCCGATCACGGGTTCGAACCGGCTGCCTGTGCTGACGACGTGCAGGTTCGAGGCATTGACGCCCACGCCGTAGAACGACCGGAAATCCGGTGTCTTGAGCGCCATTTCACGGGCGGGGCGAAATACCTCCCACGCCTGTTTTTTTGACGTGGCGCCGCAATAGACCTCGGCACCGGCCTCGTGGTCCGCTGCCAGCATGTACAGGCCGACAGGGGCAGAGAGAGCCGATTTCCCGTTTTTGCGCGGGACCACGATCAGGATTGTCCTGAACCGGCGCAGCCGTGTTGTCCGGTGGCGCCAGCCAAACACGTTCACCAGGATGAACGACTGCCAGGGCTCGAGCCGGATCAGCTCTTTTTTCTGCGCCCATTTGCCCTTGGTGTGGGGCATGAGTTCGGTGAACTCGCAGACGCGCTCCGCCTCGGCCGCGTCCAGTTCGTATGGCCAGTCCGCGTCACGCGCCAGGTCGGAGAGAAATCGGGCGCACGCCAAACGCACCCACTGGCACGCAGGGATTGCCCCCGACACGACCTCGTCCGCATACCGGATGGCCGCATCAACGTGAGGCTGCGGCGGCGGTTTGCGTGGTTTTTTTACCCGATTTTCTGGAAGGCATTTTCTTTTTGCTGCCCTTCCGCTCCGACTTTCGACCGGTCGGCCGGTGTCAGGCCGAATTTCGCCAGCCACATTGCCACCCTGCGGTTTGCATCAGCGATGGCGGCAACCTCGGGGCGCATACGCACCATTGGACCGCTCTTGCCTATTGTCACGTATGTTTGCGCACCGGCCGCAGCGACCTCGATTTCACGCATGATTGGCGTATCGTCGTCGCACATCCCATCGGGCACCTGCGTGACGATGGGACGTGCGAGGGATGCCCGCGCCTCCAGTTCATCCGCGACCGCCTCGCACAACCCCTCGAGCGCGAGGCCGTCCGCCGTGGTCAGGACACCCATTCCATCGAGCAGGCGCGCGGCTTTCGTCCACACCGTCTTCGCCCGCTTTGACAGGCCCGCTGGCGCAGTTGGACGTGCCCGCTTGGGCTTCGGCTCTTTGGGGTTGACCCGGTCAGACCGAGTTGTCCCCATCACCATCTTTAGGTGGGTTGGTTTCCTTGGACGCGCCATTCAGCGCCTCTCTCCACGCTTCAAGGCCGTGCGCGACAAGGTGGCGGACGGCCTCTGATCGATTCATTCCATGGGTCAATGCCCATTCATCGAGCGTCGCAGTTAACTCGGGGGAGAACCGGACGCCCACGAGTGGATGGCGACCGGTTGCAGGTCTTCCACGTTTTTTTGGTTTAACCTTTATTGACGATGTCATGCCTTTTGGTTTAACCAAAAATGCAGATCGGGACAAGGCGGCCACCTCGTCCCGATCCTAACCCAAGGCAAGGAGACTCCCATGCCCAAGGCTAATGCCACTCATACCACAGGACGGCGCCGCTTCCTCGAGCAACTTGCGACAGCATCGATCGCATCGACTCAGATTGCCTGCGCCGATGCCCATCACGCTAATACGGATGCGAAACTTATCGCGCTGTGCCATCGCTTCGATGCGGTTCAAGATGAGATATTGTCCTTCTATGAAGGCGGTTTACGATATGTCGAGGACGAAGCTGAGCGAGACCGATTAATCGAGCCTTTCGAAGACCAGCAAGCTGAGTTGTTGGAAGCCATGTGCGTGCTGCGCGCCATGACGCCCGAAGGGCACGTTGCCCGAGCGCGGACATTTGTAAAATGGTGGCCGCATGCGCTGTTGAAGATTGGCCCCGGTAATTGTTGGGACGAGCGTATGGTCGGCAGCTTAGTCCGTGACATGGCGGCTATCTGACTATGAGCAAGCCTCGTGCCAAGAGTCCGCTGACATGGGAACGCCTACGTGAGGTTCTCGACTATGACCCAGAAACGGGAATCTTTACGTGGCGTCTCCGCTTTGGAAAGGACGGCAGAAAATTAGGATGGTCGGGCAAGGTCGCAGGCAACATATGTCAGGCGTCTGGCTATCGGATCATAGGCATTGACGGAATTACCTATCGAGGCGGCCGACTGGCGTGGCTTTACATAAACGGGGAATGGCCGCCATGCGTGGTGGATCATATTGATTGCGACCGAGCGAATGATCGGTATGCGAACTTACGTCTCGCCAGCATCAGCGAGAATGCCAGAAACACAATATCGCTGGCCAATGCTCTTGGAGCGAAGGGTGTCGTGCAAACTGCCAGTGGGAAATTCCGTGCCCAGATTTTCGACCGGGGATCCGTGCTTCATCTGGGGGTTTACTCAACTCAAGAGGAAGCACATGCCGCATATTGTGGGGCAGCCATCGCTCTCTATCGGGATTTTTTCAACCCTGGATAGCCTGCAGACTTTTCTCTTTCATTTTGGCAATGCGTAAAAAAGGTTAGGTAGCGGTCCACATCAAAAGGAGGGTCGTTTTAGACCCCCCTATGGGGGGATCGTCGTGCATGCGCCGATTTCCGCCGTCATCCGGCGGGAGATCCCCGCTGGTCGCGCGCCGTGCGTGCGCTGTGGCAGGGTTTGCACAGCGGGCGCAGGTTCGACCAGTCGAGACGCAGGTCGGGACGTTCCTTGATGGTGAGGATATGGTCGACCTCGTTCGCCGGTGTCAGCCGTCCCTGCTCATAGCAGAACAGGCACAGCGGATGCGCGGCGAGGAAGGACCGGCGGCATTTCTGCCACCGGCGATCATAGCCCCTGGACGCTGCCGACCCACGCCACTGGTCGTACTGCTGCCGGGGCTGGATCGACGCCCCGGCAATTCTGTGACGTGGTGGCGCTGACGGCATCAGAAATCGCAGCCACCGCTATCGAACCCACCGCCACCGCAGTCAAAGCCACCGCCGGTATCGCCGCCGCCGCTGTAACTGAACCCGCCGGAACCCGCATCGTTTCCGCTTCCGGCGAACGGATCCGGTGCGGGGGCGGGTGCAGGCTCGCTGACCGTGCGCTCGATCACCGTGTCATGTCCGCGGTCGGAACCCATCACCGATCCGGCGATGCCGCCCAGCAGCGCACCTTCCAGAAAGCCATTGTCGCTGCCGCGCGATGCTCCGGCATTGACGATGACCGGCGCAGGGGCAAGTGCCGGGACCGCTGCGCTGTCATACGCATCCGACGCCGGACGCGGAGACATGGTCGGACGCGGGGAAACGGCACCGCCCGTGCCAGAAACCGGCACCGACGGACGCGACGCTACGTTCGCGGTGACCCGGCGTGCGACCTGCTCATCTTGCAGGCGCCGGATCCGCTCCATCCGTTCCTCGTGTTCCTGCTGGATCTGCAGGTTACAGAGAAGGGCCTGCCGCTTCGACCAGGACAGCCAGATGAATGGGGCAATGATGATGGTGATGAACAGCAGGCACACGAACATAAAGCTCATGCTGATATGTATATGGTGCGTAGGGTGCATTAACGATATACTTTATTGTATAGAAATAATTAGAAGGGTGATATAAAATGAAACGTTATGAAAATAATATTACTATATTTATTTTGTTGACTATATTATTATTTATATTTGTTTTTGTTGTGCCACTTTGTGTTGTTACATTTGTATATCCAAGATCAATAGATTTTAATAACAGGCTTTGGATTTATGGATCATCTGGGACTTGGGCAACTGTTATACTCGCGGCCGCTTCAATATTTTTTGCGTGGAAGGCCTCTGTAAAGAATAATCAGATAGCACAAGATGGTCATTTTTTAGGAATTGTTACAAGTATAGCCAAGAATGCTAATGATATTATATTTTCCATTTCTCCATTAATCTCAACGGGAGCGTCATCAATTCCCGGTGAGAGAGCAAAGTGGCTTTTGTCTTCTGCAGTAACAACTCTGATAAAAGGTCGAGAACTAATGAATAAAATATTTGAAAATGAAATTAGTTCGGAAAAATATATGACATATATTTCTATTTATTTGTCAGAAGAAGCAAAATCTGAATTTAAAAATAAGAAATTATTGAATAATTTTAAATTAATGGACACGGTTATAAATAAAGGACCTTTATCACCTGCTCAGGAAGAGTGGTATAAAACGTTAGAGAATCAATATGATGATGTGAGTTCAGGTTTGCACTAATAGAAGGTATAACCACTCTATAGTAACGCTTGGTCAGGCCCTCGCGATATCCAGCGGAACCTGCCGGAAATCATTTTCCGGCAGGTTCCGCTCATGGAAGCGGATGTATGCCTTGGTCGCATCAATGCGGATGCTGTCGGAGATGGCCTGCATCGCCCGCTGCCATTCCTCATCCTCGATATTGAGGCGACGCAGCCCCAAAATCTTGTCGGTGCGGATCTTACCTTCCTTGCCGACCTCGAACGCATCCGTGACAATGACCTTGAGGTTCGCATCAGCGCCCTCGGACCAGCGCTCCAAGCAGCTATCGATCAGCGACTTGGCGGCCTGCAGTTCCGGGCCAAACGAAATGGAATCACCCATTGCGATGGTGATCCGCTTTCGACCATCGAAGCTGGTGAGGGTGATGTTGCCCTTCTGCCCGCCATACGTGGTTCCGTACTGTTCGGTGATGAGTGCCAGTGCGGTATGGATCAGTTCGAAGGTCTCATCACGAAATCCCTTCAGGCCCACGCGCATGGTGCGGGCTTTATCAAACCGCTCCTCCACCAGGTCATTTACCATCAACTCCTGTGGCTTGACCTTGTCACGCGGCACCAGACGGCCGGCGGAATCCTGCATGTAGCCTTCGGGCACCATCATGCAGCCTCCCGCTGTGCCGCGCGCATGTTCGCCGCGCATTCCTGCGCGCGACCCGCCGCCCAGATCTTCACGCCAGGGCGGCGGTCGCGCTGGGTAATGCGACGATAATGCGCGGCAGCGCGTTCCCACACGGTGACGTCCGTGGCGGGTTTCCGGGGCCTGTGGCTCGGCTTCATGGGACTTCCTTGTTTCACGGGTGAGGGGACCTGCGCGCCGTGCGCTACGGGTCCAGATATTTGCCAGCGCCGTCACCCTCGCGGACGTGGCTGTATCGTGTCGTGGTGGCGAGCGAGGCATGTCCCAGCGTGGCCTGGACAACATGGGGCGGTGCGCCCCGGTCCTGCGCGTGAGATGCGCAGGCATGTCGCAGCCAGTGTGCCGATACGGAAGGGGACAGCCCCGCTCGCTTCGCGGCCCTCTTCACGATGCGGTCACCCGCTTTGGCATGAAGAGGGCCGCCATCGTGGCCGGGGACCACCGGCCCATCAGGCCGGTTATCAACACGCAGCGCCACGAGCTCTTTCCACAGCTTGGCAGGCACCAGGACCGAACGGGTCTTGCCCCCCTTGCCGTGGACAGTGGCAATGCCGCCCTGCTGGCGACGGGTCATGCTCCGCCACGTGAGGCCACACGCCTCACGAAGACGGAGCCCCATGACATACAGGACACGCAGGAACGCCCGCTTGCGGGGATCATCTTCCCCGTCGATCATGCGGGCGACGTCCTCCTGCGTCAGGATGCGCTCATGCAGCGTGTCGCGCCCACGCTCCATGCGGAAAGCCGCGCCCACGTCAGAGGGCAGCATCCCCAGCCGTGCGCCAAACGACAGCAGCGATTTGACTGCAGCCAACTTCCGCCGACGCGTGGCGTCCGCGCATTCCAGGCTGTCGAACCACAGTTGCAGGTCCGCCAGCACGACCCCATCCAGCATCTTGCCGGTGAAGGCGAGGAAGGCGCGGGCATCCCGCCCATAGGCATCGCGGGTGTTGTCACTCCGATTGTGGAGCCATGACCGGATGAGCATTTCATCCGCCGAGATATTGCGGGCAGATGGGGGCATCGTGGCGGGCGATCGGGCACGATCTCCACTAACCATTTGAAACGCCTAGATTATTGACCCAAAAACGACCGTCGAAAAACGGGGCATAACTACAGTTATGAGACGGATTTCCGGGGCCTGTAGGAGTTATGTCCTGCCCTACTGCTGCAAGGCCGTCACATAAGACCGGGTTATGGCCCCGGCTTTCACCGCTGCCGTCACCCCAGCGAAGGCGCACCAACACGACGTCCGCGACTGCCCATCATCGGGCCGAACGCCAGCGTCGAACGGACGAGTCCGGCGGGCAGGCGTTCGGTCTGGCGTGCCTCGGCCTCGCGCCGCATTGCAGCCATGACCGCGCGCATCGTCTGCATGCACACCTGCCCAACACGTTTCTGCTGATTGGCGTCAGCCCACGCCCACTGACCACAATGAATGATCGCACCGCGCAGGGAGATCATAGCCTCCCACGCGATCGGCATGACATCTGCCCTGTGAAGACACGCTGCCCCCCAGACTACGGGCACGATCAGGACGCGCGTTTCCGTCACGGTCACGACGATGCCACGCGCATTTCCACGCGCGACAACGTCGCCGCGCGTCAGCATCGGCGATGGTTTCATCAGATGACTCGATTGTGGGAATGCCCGTCCGGGCATAAAAAAAGCGTGGCGTCCATTCTCTGGACCCACGCATAACGATAGTTTGCCATATTTGTCTTAAATTGGTGGGCACGTCAACCCTTCCATAATGGCCCCGGCATCTCGTCGTAATGTTCCTCCAGTTGCTCCAGCAGGAAACACAGCACGCCAGAGGTGCTGCGCCGGTCCTGTTTCAGTCTGGCCACCATATCCATCAACGACAGCCCATCGATCATCAGCAGTACCAGAAGCTGCTCACCGCGCGCCCCAATGCGCTGGCGGATATAGTCGCGGCGCGCGGCAGACCCCATGCGCCCGATCATGGCGTCATGAATATCGCCCCGTTTTGCACCGCGCTCCATTTCCGGGTCGCTGCCGCCCAAGACGCCGATCTCGTAATCGACTGCCCACATCTGGGCATAGCTGACCTGACCGTCGGTGATTTTCCCGGAACGGCGCAGGCCATACAGGCCCGCGCACGTGCGCAGCACCTCGGTCGATGGACCGTTCGGTTTGAGTTTGACAGACACATCCACCAGATCGCCATGGGCCAGGCGTTCGGGCGAGGTGACGGCACCGCGATCGCGCGGCGCTGGACGAGAATGTGCGGACTGACGGGTCCGACGGCCGGAAAGCGCTGCGACTGACACGCGTGGCCTTTCAGTTTGGTATATCCCAACATGTCCGTGCCTTTGCAATGCCACCCAGTCGGTGGAAGGCGGGAGAACAGCGGCCGGGAATTGGGAAACAGTATAGACCCGTTTTTCAGTCAAAACAGCCTACAACGCGCTGAAAATCGCGGGTTTTCGATAAAAAAACCGGAAATCACAGCGGGATTTTATGCTCGGTCAGGCGTGCACCCTGCGCAGCAAACCTGCCGCGCCGATCCCGACGTTCCGACATTTTCAACGCGTCGTCGCGCTGCACTCGCATCATGGCAAGCGCCAACTGCATGGCCGCCAGTTCGCGCCCCAGATCCCGGTTTTCCCGCCGCAGCTTCGCAACCTCCTCGTGATCCGGTCGAAACAGCCCGAACAACCAATCGAACATCACTGCACCTCCTCTGCGCCGGGAACGGAAATCATCTCACAATCGGGACCACGCCTGCGCCGCTGTCGAGGCGGTCGGCCAATGTCCGGCAGCCAGCCGACAATCGGGGGGCCGCGATATCCATGCTCAAACACGAACCAGGCGTAATCAACCGCGCCACTTTTTCCCGGCACGACGCGGTCTCCGGGCGGCATGTTCATGCGTACGCTCGACACCCACAGCCGCGCGAAACAGGTCTGGGGCCACCACACGCGGCGCTTCTGTCCCGCCAGAAACCCCAGCCGCAGCAGGACGCACACACGATCCCATGTGTGCAGCAGCGCGTCCTCGATAAACTCCTGCGCCTGGTTGTAGGGGGGATTGGACACGACGCTGTCGGGGCGGAGCTGGCGCAGGCTGTCGCGGAAATCCATCGTCGCGATGTCCGGCCTGCGCGGTCGCAGGTCGGTCCCGATGGGGATGACGTCCTCAACGCCCGCCAGTTGCGTCGGCACGTTCCCCGCGCCACAGCACGGATCCAGCACCCGGCCGCGCAGGGGGCGCACCGTTGCCTCAGCCGCGATCAGGGCATCCACGGCCCAGGGCGGCTCAACGTACCAGTCATCGGCCACTCTGTCGTAGCCGGAATGCGCGTTCACGACGCCAGCGCCCGGCGCAGTTCCGCGCGCAGGTTTTTCAGGCCGCGTGGATCGCCAGTCTGGGCAGATCCGAAAACCGGCTGTCGCGCCGATGGATGACAGAACCGCAGGGTGTTGTGTCCGGTGATCATGTAGGTGTAGCCCAGCGCCTCGGCATACAGGATGATTTCCCGCGCCCCTTTGCGAAACCGCTGTTTCATGCCGCCTGCTCCACCGGGCGATAGGCCGCCAGATACGCGTCCAGTTTCAGATCCGCTGTTGGACGTCCCAGCCGCGCCGCTTCCTCGGCCCAGCGCCGACGCGCCTGCCCGTAATCGCGGTTTTCCTCGAACATCACGGCAAACGCCCTCTGGTCTGCCGCCAGATCGGCGCGGGCCTGCGCCTCCCATGCCGGGATTTCCCGCTGGGGCGCAGGCTCCGGTGCGTTGATGAGGGATTGTTCCCATGCTGCGCGGATCGCCGCCTGGAACGCGCCCATATGCTCCGGTGCGCTGTCCATCGTGGCCCGGTGCGTCTTGACCGCCTCAATCAGCAGGTCAGGCGGGCACCCTTGCGACAGCCACTTGCGGATTGCCGCATACTGGCGGCGTTTCCCGAGTGTGAAGCCCGCGGCCTCGATTACACGTTCGGCCGTGGTGGCGAGGAGCTCGGGCGAAACCGTTACGACCTGCACTGGCTGTTCGGTTTGGGCCGTCGGGTTTTCCGGTTCGTCAGGTGTAGATGTAGTTTTTAGATTAATATCTGAATCTATACCTATATCTAACGGAACCGAAAAACCCGATCCAGAAACCGAAACCCCGGAAACCGAAACCGTTTTCGGTTTTTGGTTTGGGTTTTGGGTTTCGACGGTTTCCGCACCCGGCAGCAACCGCATCAGGGGCATGTGCCGCTGATGCTGGGCGGCTTCGGCCTCCTGCGCACGCCGGATCCGGGCCTGTTCAGCCGTCTCACCCTTGCGCGGCCGGCCGCCTGAACTGCCATTGATCTTGGCCGCCACGCCCCGCAGCGTCGCGTCTGGCGCAATTTCCCCCGCCGCCTGGGCAGCCTCGAGCCGGCGCAGCGCCTCGTCCCGTTCCGCCCGCCGCCGCGCACGGTCCAGCCGCCGCAGTTCACGCGCCAGCAGGTGGGGGCTGTACAGCGCCCCGTCATCGTCACGGGCGGCGAACCCCCATTGTTCAATCACCGGCAGGGTGCGTGCCAGCACGTCGGGCTGCTCACAGATGAACGCGGCCACCTCCTGATCCGACAGCAGATGGCCGCCGCTGCGCAGCACGATCATGCGGTGGGACCGAAGCGTATCGACCAAGGAATGCGCCACGCCGCGCGCCTCGGCAGGCAGCGACCGGATCAGGTTCCACGCAGGCACACCCGCCAGGTCAAACTCGGCAATCGTCGGCAGCAACGTCATGACGGATCCTGCCTCCCCGGTAGCAGTGGGCAGTCCCGGCACTGGTCCACGCATTTGTGTCTCAGGCGCGTGATTTCGTCGCGGGCCTCACGCAGCTGCTGGCGGTCGCCGACGAAACGCAGCACAATGCCCGCCATCCCGTCACGCAGCGCATAGATGCGCACGACAAACAGGCTGATCGATGGCAGGTCGCCCCGGTCATAGCGCAGGCCGAAATTGCGACCGTACTCAATGGCAATACCGCGCGGGATTATTCGTCCGGGCATCGCTTGCCTTCCTCTACCAGGCGGAAAATCTCGTCCCGCAGTTCGTCACATTCAGACATCAGTTTCAGCAGCTCCTCCCCGCGCGGTGCAGCGGTCCCGGCAATCCATTTCTGGACGGTGCGCGGGCTGGCCTCGATACTGCGCGCGAGGGTTTTTGCGCCGTTCCTGACGCGCCCATATTTGCGCTGCAGGACAGCGCAGAGGGTGTCGCGATAGGCTGCGGCGATCAAAAAACGACTCTTTTGGGTACTTTGCGCACGAGCCTTTTCCACGAAAATCCTCCATGATCTCGATTATTCGGAGTCGAGATGAGGAATTTTCTGGAAAGGAGACGGCACAATGAAGCGGCGCATGTTCTATCCATCGTGGGTGACAGACGGGGCATGCGCCGCAAACCAACAGATGGGAACATCATCATGATGCAACTCCATCTTTCTCGGTTTCGTTACGCTCATCCGCACGCGGCTGACGGAAAACACGCACCGCATGCTCACCACACCACACACGACGCACGCACGCGGGCCTGCCGCAGAACGCAGGGCGCGCGTCATGCCGCACGTCCCCGTCGATCCACTGGCAGGTTGCACCCGCAGTCATGGCGGTGGGTGAAGGAATGGACATCAGAAATTCGCAGGCATCGTCCAGTGGAAGGCTGGACCAACACCATGCAAAGGAGGATCGATATGTAGACGGCAGCCCATCGCGTGCAGGGAAATGATCATGAACCGCATCAACCAGATGGTATCTTTCTCAGCGCTATCAATGTGCCGCATTCCGACCGGCGGCGGAACGACGATGACTTTCGTCCTGCCGCCATCGATAGCAGTCAGCTCTACATGGCCGCCTGCGGTGTACAGCACAGTAAGCAGGGGATTGATGGTCTCTACCGATCTTGTAATCAGCGCCCGGTCACTTTCGGACATCGCAGGGAGGTCACTTTCCGCCTGCTCATCGCCGACTGGCGTAGCGGGGGCCGAAGCCGCATCGACCTGTTTGTCATCGCCATCATGGATATGTGCAGGGGTCGCCTCTGTTACTGGCGGCTTGCCGTGCAGGACGTATTCATGAAACCTGTCCGCACGGCTGATGATCGAGCCGGTCAGATCGCGATAGCTGTTGATTTTTCCATAAGGCCCCTCGATTGCCGCCTGCAGGCACCACAGCCTGGTCTTCTGTCCGGCATCCATGAAATCATAGTTCATGATGTTTCTGTTCCTGTAGCAGTGGGGAAACTGGGAAGCGCACCGGCTCGACCGCACAGGCGGGAGCACGCGGTGCATATGTCTGGCCCATGGGCGCGCAGGCACCCTCGCGGGCCGATCGATTGCCCGACCGGCCCGCTTGGCCCACCATGGTTGCTCTCACACAGCCCATGGAGGATTCGCTTTGTCCGACGACGTCAAAATGAGCACGGAAGTCGCCGATCTGATCTTTGTCCTGAACGGCATGATCGAAGCCGCGATGCCGCACCTTTCCAAGGAGGCGCAACTCGATATTGGCGACATGCTGCTCAACCTGAGCACACGCACCAAAGGCACCGACCTGATGAAACACATCGCAGGATCGTTCGGGCATCATTTTCCTACCCGTTCCTAGCCGCACGATTTATCGATTGGGCGTCTTCTGGCCCTGAAGCCTTTGAAGAGCGCATTAGCGATGAAATTTGCTTTCAACTCCTGAAAGACCGAGCGGTCGCCTTCATAAGCAGCAGGTTCAGGGGTGTCGGGAGCAATCTGATGGATTGTCGCCATCACCCTCTTGATCTCCAGATCAAGTTCAGCGCCCTCAGCCGCGCGCTCGGCAATGACAGCAGGCCCATAGTCCACGACATCAGCGCAATCGCGCCGTTTGCGCTGCAGTACCGTGACGATAGCCAGCAAATCGTCAACCAGTTGGTCGGGTGCAGCAGCTGTGTCGCTAAAGCCGGTTGGGCCGCCCAGACCGGATACAGTCTCGCGATGTGCTCCTTGCTGCCCCAGCCCACGCTCCAGCCAGTCCGGCGCAACCAACGTTGGGGAGACCTGACCAGTAACGGTCTCATGGGTGGCAGCACCGGCTTTGCTACCATGCCATTCACCCGGAGAAATCAGGCCGGCGGCCATGCCTGTAACGCCGGGGGATGACATGACGCCATCCCCCGTATCCTCTATCCTGTCGGCTTCCACACCAGAGACAGGAGAGGAATCACGTGAACCAGTATCGCCTGACGGAACTGCGGGGCCATTGGACAGGTCAGCAGGGCTACCGCATTTCGGGCGCGGTGCAGGTTCTGGCAGATCGGGATCATTCTTTTTCAGATCAACACAGCACTGGAATGTTGTCGCTTGTGTCGTCCCAAACGCCAGATCCTGTCGCGGAACTAAAATTCGATTGCCAGCTTCCAGCCCTTCCAGCCACGACGGAAGATGAATGGAATGATTGGGCGACTTCCTACCTTCGATCGTTGTTTCCAGCATCTTGACCAGCGCAACCATCTGCCGCGTGCTGATCAGGAATGTCCGGTCAGTATCGTGGTTGATGGTGTCTTGTTGACCAAATTCGATGCCGATGATGGTGCGATCGTGCTGAATCATGCTGCCCCCCGACCAGTCATGGCCACGCGGGCAATCAGCACCATCGCGAACGCATCGCGGCCCTCGGGCCGCGTATCGAAATACGAGCGGGTCAACCGTTCGGTCCGTTCCGCTGGAGAATTCGCGGACATGTCGCGGCGGATGCTGCGTTCAGCAATCGCCATCTCATTTTGAACTTGAGTAGTGGAATAATCAGACATGGTACGAATTGCCTTTGTGCATGAATCATGCTGCCCCCCGGTGTTCGCGCTGGGGGACTGATGCTGCCATAATCCGGTTGCGGGTCAGTCGTGTCCGCGGCCGACCCGCGTTGATCACCATGACGACAATCACAACCACCATGGAGAACAGGAATGCCCAATGAAGTTGGATCAGGGAGCGAGAATACCCCTGTGCCCGCCGTCTCGCCTTCTCGGACCCACGCAATAACGCTGGAAAAACTGCAGATCGAATGGCTTTCCGATCCCGATAAGAACCCGCCCGTCCGGCCCCATTTTCAGGTGAACTGTTCAGTCTTTTACTGGAAGCTGCAGGATCACAGGTTTCTGATGCACCCTTCGGAAGCACGAATGGAGTTTCAGTTCCGTTTTCAAACCCTTCCAGCCACGACAGAGAAGGAGTGGTTGCGGTGGCTCCTTGCCGAAGTTCCAGCAATGTTCGAACGTAGTGCGTAAGAGCCCGAAACTGGCGCTCGCTCACGGCGTGGGTAAGGGGGGCATCATCATTGATGATACTTCCGTCACCCAATGCGCCCGGCATAGGAAAACCAAGCCCAAGGCAGAAATTATACGGACCAGACAATTCAGTCATGCTGCCCCCGCCCTTTTTGAGAGGAAAATTTGAATGGACCCCGAAATAGCGGAACTGAAAGAGCGCGTTGCCCAACTGGAGATCGATGTAGGCATACGTGGGTCGACGCTGGAGACCCTCGTCAAATGGACTGCGGTGATCGACGACATGCACAAAGACTTGGTGCAAGCCCACATGGAACAGGGCGACCGCGTCCAGCAGCTTACGTTCACGACTTTGCTCTCTGTCATTTCCGCAGCACAGGTCATTTCGACCCAGAACATCTGGAAGAAGCGTAAAATCCGAGCGCAGCTAAAGAAATTCCCAACAAAAGAGCTTGCGCCCACACGGCAGAACGCCGTGTCCACACAGTATTACGAGATGTTTCTTTCGATGCATGCGCTACTGCTAAAAGCCACGCAGTGGCGCGCAATTGATCTGCTTGCCGAAGCGAAGCCACTTCTTTTCGCAGCGCTTGGGCATGCTCCAAGCGCTTTTTGACCAATGTGTCAGTAAGAAGCACTTCGGGCGATGCGGATAATTTGCTCATGCTGCCCCCCGCTGCTCAGGTTGTGGCGTCGGTCCGAACATATCCGGACGCAGATCAGCAGGAGGCCTGCCGACCACAATCGAAACAATTTCCACGCGGCGTTTGGGCACTCGCCGCCATTTTGAGACAGCAGCAGTACTAATGCCGCACGCAGCAGCAACTCTGGTGACAGCGCCTCTACGCTGGAAAATTTCTTCGAGGATACGATCTCGCATGCCTGAATGGTTAGCAATGCTAATGATTGGATGCAAGCAAATTAAGGATGCAGCGTTAAGAGGGCTGGTTAAGCGTTGAGTATGAACGAAAAACCCAAATCCAAACCTAGGCGGCCAGACCCTCGCGCCCTGGCCATTGGGACACGCATACGAACGAAAAGGGAACTTTTGGGGTTCACGACAGACGAACTTGGGGGCATGATTGGTGTAACAGGCAATGCCGTAACCCAATATGAGACTGGGCGGGCAACAGCAAAACCCAAGAGATTCGAGGCTCTTGCAATGGCTTTAGGTACGACCACGACGTGGTTACTGACAGGAAATGAGCCCGATGAACTTGCCCGCGCACAGACTAAAAACGAACTCGAAGCCCTCACCTTGCTACGTGAAGTTCCTATAGACCAGCATTCTATGGTCCTCGCCGCCCTGAAGGGGATAGCTACGTCGTTACAGAAAAAATAGGAGGCAGGTTAGTGTTGCTAACTTTTTTCTTGCCTTGGTTTTCTTAGCAACGCTAATGTTCCTTCATCGCCACCCGCGATGGAGGTTTTTTCGTGTCAATCGCTATTCTCAACTCCAGAGGCTCCGGCGCGCCGCCAGTGCGTCCCGACGCCCTGCAGGCCACCGTCAGCCGCCGACAGGCCGCCGCCCACGCATTGCGCAGCATCCTGCCGCAACAGGCATGCGACGGCATTGTCCTGCTCATGTCCGAACGCCGCGCCATCCGCGTGGCCATGGCCCACCTTGAAAGCATGATGGTCGAGGAGGAGGCGCAGCTCGCCCGCTTCGCCCGGCGCCACGCCGCCAGCCGTCTTCTTCTGACCGGGCGGGGTGTAGCATGATCCCCCAATATCGTGGCGGTCGTCCCAGAAAGGGGGAGACCTGTGAGCAGCACAGGGCTCGCCGTGAAGCCGAGCGTCTTGCTCATGAACGTGAGCAGGTACATGTGCAAGACGAGGAGCAAATTTTAGTCCTGGAAGTCAGGCTCAATAGTTCTATCGTTGATAAATATTTCCGCGCCCCGCTCGACGGCATGCAAAAAATGAGAAAGATCTGCGGAAATATTATGCCATTCAAGTATTTTGGAGATTTTTTCTCTTTTTTTCTCGGTGGAAATCGACAAATCATCAAGGATAAGCGCGCTGTCACAGCGAATCTTTTCCTGAAGAAGAGTCATGGCCGCTTCAAGGTAATAGGTTGGAACCTGTGGAAACGGTCTTCCGGTCGTCATGAGTTTTCCTTCCGCGAGTCTGTTGACACCTCAAGGATGGAAAAGGCGGGGAAGGCTGACAACAGCCTTCCCCATATGCCTGCTGCTCCTGCCATGCGTATGGAAGGTGCGGCATGACCCACGATTTCACACCCGTTTCTCCCGGCGATCTGGTGGAACGCCTGTCGCAGGCAGGTCAGGCAGCCGCGATCAACCTGCATTCCCAGTTCCGTATGTATTTCCTGACGGTCAAGGACTACCGCGCGGCAGGGCAGCACAGCACCGCGCGATCCCACGCCCGGCAGGCCGACGCCCGCATGCGGGATCTGGAAGACCTGATCATCGGCGCGTTCCGCGCCGAAGGCCCGGAGATCGAGGCCCAGAACTGGGCACGCCGCAACGAGGGAAAGGTCCGGACATGACGTGCATTGCAGCGATTGTCATGGACGGCGCGGTGCACATGATGGGTGACAGCGCTGGCGTGGCAGGGTTGGACCTTTCCTTGCGCAAGGACAGCAAGGTGTTTCGCCTCGGTGACGTCGTGATGGGTTTCACCAGTTCGTTCCGCATGGGGCAGCTTCTGCAATACAATCTGTCCGTACCGAAGCATCATCCTGATGTGGGCCTCTTCGCCTATATGGTCACAGCCTTCATCCCGGCGGTTCGGGATTGCCTGAAAAGCGGTGGTTATGCCCGCATAGATAATAATGAGGAGCACGGTGGCTCCTTCCTTGTTGGCATCAAGGGGCGCCTGTTCCGGATTGAATCCGACTTTCAGGTGGGTGAAAGCCATTACCCGTTTGATGCTGTCGGATGTGGCGCACCCTATGCACTCGGCGCGCTTTCTGTCCTCATTGATGACGAGAGCAGGACGCCGGAACAGGCGTTGAGCTTTGCCCTGTTACGCGCTGAGCGGTTCAGCGCGGGCGTGCGCAGGCCCTTTCATTATGAAAAGCTGGAGGCCACGCCATGACCCCGCTATCCGACCAGCAGGTTGAACGCCTGCGTGACTGCCTGCCGACTGCCGAAGAGGTCGCGGCGCATGTGCTGTTTTGTTGCGTGGTGTGGGGATGCCTGGAACTGATCGTTCTGGAGTGCCTGCCATGAAGACAGTCCACATCGACATGCGCCAGAAGGTGCTGGACGCCCACCGCGACGCCATCCGCTACACCCACGCGCCCGCTGTTCCGGCCACCATAGTACGCCGCTTCATGCCCGGCCTGAAACGGCAGAGTCATGTCACGCGGATTCTCAATGACCTGGTGCGCGGCGGCCTGCTGTCCAGTTCCGGGCATCAGGATCAAGGGCAGTTCGTCATGACCTATAGCCTGCCTGACATGCATGCACCGTATCCAGACAATGAAGCCAAATAACAATATGGCTATGCTTAAGAAGGGTCAGTCATGACCGGGAAGAATACCGAAACACCGATGTATCTTGTGCCGGGGCGGCTGACAAAGGCGCAAATTTCAATAGCTAATAGCTCATTATACAACCCAGGCACACTTGCCCCTATGGAAGCTGTAATTGACGCCATCGGCATCCCTATCCAGCCGTGCGCGGATGTGGAAACTGTCTATAGGCTGCCGGTCCTCGAAGCTGACGAAATTAGGCCCGGAGTGTCCTCTCTGGTGTTTAGGCAGGGCGCAGAACTTGTCCGACGCACTGACATGGATGTGCAGATTGCCGCGCGGGATGCAGAGATTACACGGCTGCGCGTGGTCGAGGCTGAAATGCACCTTCTGGAGGAGGTCTGTGCATTTTACGCCAATGACGAAGACCGGTTCATCAAGTCCGATGGCAATGCCGAGCCATATGGGATGATCCCCACCGATGTAGGGATGAAAGCCCGCAGCGCACGCGCCCGGTTCATGGCGCGGGAACAGGCTGCGCAGAATACGGGAGGACAGGCATGAGCTACGACCATGCATCCCGCCTGACAGATCATGTCATGAGCGAAGCGCCGTGCCGGTCCTTCCATTTCAGCCGCCCCAACCGCTCGGCCTATTGGTTCAATCTGATGTGGATACCGGGCAAGCTGATCCTGACCGGTGACGGCTGCGACATGACGTTCACCCACTACCAGGCGTGTTCATCGTTTGATGCGGCCATCAAGTGGGCGTCGGAATCGGAGATGGATTACCTTCTGCGCAAGGCGGATCAGCGGGAAGAATATGACGCGGCCGCCACCCTGCAGACCATCATCCAGTGGGCAAACGTCCCGGTGATCGAGGCTCTGAATGGCGGGGTCGAAGAGAAATACGTCCAGTATGTCGAGGACGGCCGCACGAAATACCGCACTATCCGCACGCCCCGCCGGGATGGTTATCGTCACCTGTGCCAGGAATACCGCCGCGCTGTCGCCGCAGGCACGCAGGACGATTTCTATGAGGATCTGGAAGCGACGGATCCGCGTCATATCACGCGCCGTGAGACTGGCACCGAATATCTGGATATGGCCTGTCCCGTATTCACCGACTTCTATGATTTTGACCCGTGCTGGGAGAACTGGCTGAGTCTCTGGCGGGATACCCTTGGATCTGACTGGGATCCCCGTATTTCGGCCTACCTGCCCGCGATGGTCGCCACGCATGATGGCCGCTGGCGGATCAAGGATGAACTGGAACGTCGCTTGGATGAAACCAGTATCAGGGGCCTCGACTGCCTTTTCAACGGCAGTGTAGAGCACGTCTACAACTGGACCCACGCACAGAAATACCAGTTCGAGGCCGTCCAGTTCGCCTGCCGCAAGATTGTCGAGGCTGGCCTGGTCGATATGACGGTGGAGGTCCCATGAGCCAGAAAGCAGCTATGGAGCGCCTCAAGAAGCTGCTGGCGCTGTCCAGGTCCAGCAACGCGCACGAAGCCGCCGCCGCACTGGCGCGCGCGCAGCAGCTCATGCACGAACACCAGATCACCGAGGATGATCTGGTCCTGTCGAATGTAGGGGATTTTGCGTGCCGCTTCACATGGGGCGCGAAGACCCGACCGACCAGATACCAGACCCGTCTCTGGTCAATGATCAATGCCGTCTTCGGAGTAAGGTCGGTCTTTATGGAGGGCTCTGGCCGGATCAGGTTCTACGGCCTGTCAGACCGTGCCGAAATCGCAGCCTATACGTGCGATGTGCTCAGCCGCCAGTTGCGCCAGGCGCGTGCTGACTTCTTGGCGGCGCAGAACAAACGCATCAAACGCACCACCAAGATCAGCCGGGCCGACAATTTTGCCGAAGGCTGGATCCTTGCCGTGCGCAGCAAGGCGCAGCGCCTTGTCATCTCGCCCGAGGAAGAGCAGCTGCTGCTCCGCTACGAGGACACGGCATTGGGCAAGATGGAGGAAATGACCGGGCGTGCCGCACCACCCTCCCGCCGGTCTGATCAGGCGTTCTGTGATGGCCACAGGGAAGGCCGCAAGGCACAGCTGCACGCCCCCATGACCGGTGAACAGCGGCTGGCTATCGCAGGAGAGAGGGCGTGAGCACCATTCCCAGCGAAGTTGTAGAGGCCGGAGCGCGTGCGCTGTGCGAATCATACAGTGACCCGCTCGGTCCGGACGCGATGGTCGTGCCTCTCAAGGGCGGCGATATGGTGCCCAACTGGCAGAAATACCGCCGTGCTGCCGCCAACGTCCTGATCGCGGCCGCCTATGCGTCCAAGGGGCTGAAACCCCATGATCTGAGCGACCAGAACCATCCCTGCCTGCGGGGCCTCCAGTTTGGCCAGGAGATCTATGACGTCGAGATCTACGGCAATGGAACGGGAGAATATCTAGGCCAGGTGATCGAAAGCGGCAGCCCCTGCAGGATCGTGTTCCGGGGACTTTTGGTCCGGGAAGGGAATGTGAAGCTGATCCGCGCGCGTGGTGTGCAGGCGTGGCTGGAAGAGAAAAAAGAAGGAGACGCAGACCATGGCTGAACTGCCGTCGAAGCGCCTACGGATTGCCGACGTGGCATCTACGTGGGGCTGCTCCCATCAGCATGTGCGTAATTTGATCAAGCGCGGCGAACTGCCGGCGATCCGTATAGGGTCGCTGTTCCGAATTCGCCCCGATGATGTTGTTGCCTACGAAAACCGAGAGAAATGTCAGAAAACCACGTCCCTACTTACAGCCTCGCAGTCCGAAGCGGTTATTTCTACGCACAGTGGTGGGATCCCCAGAAGGGCAAGAGACGTATTTCGCTTGGGACAAAAGATCGGGCAGCAGCACAGCGCGCGTTAGGCCAGTTGATGGCGGGTCTGACATCTCCTGAGCCGCCAGACCGTCCATCAATCGAGAAGATTATGGGGGAATATCTTCACGATCGCCGTTCAAGGGTTGCAAGTATCGCAACTCTTGAACACGCGTCGTCTGCGCTTTGTGAGCATCTGGGTTATCTGCAGCCTGATAACCTGACCACTCAGGTCTGTCGTGCGTACGCTGACAAACGGCGCGAACAGGGAAAGCGGGGGTTACCACAAGGACAGTGGCGCCCGTTAAGCGACGGGACCATCATTCGGGAGCTGGTAACGCTACGAGCAGCCATGCGCTGGGCCGTCAGAGAGAAATGGATCGATAGCGCACCAACGATTGAGGTCCCGCGTGCGCCGCCGCCGCGTGAACGGTGGCTCACGCATCAGGAGGCAAACCGCCTGATAGGCGTCACAGATACTCCGCACGTCCAGTTGTTCATTCTGATGGCGCTGTTTACCGGTGCCAGATCCGGCGCAATTCTTGACCTGCGGTGGGACCAGGTCAATCTGGACCAGCGCATCATCAGTTTTGGCCGAGGCACTGGTAATAAAGGCCGTTCGATTGTTCCCATGGTTCCCCAGTTGCATGAGGCCCTGGCGCAGGCGGCTGAGGGGCGTACCACCGACTGGGTAATCGAGTATCGAGGAGAGCGGATCTACAAGATCAAGACCGCGTTCAATAAGAGGGTTGCGAAGGCGGGTCTGGAAGACGTAACGCCTCACACGTTGCGACATACATGCGCCACATGGATGGTAATGGCAGGCGTGCCGTTTGAAATGGTCGCGAAGTTCTTAGGGAACAGCGTGGAGATGATCGAGCGCGTTTATGGACACCACAGCCCGGACTGGCTGAAAAAAGCCACAGACGCTCTCTCGGTATTCTCTGGTCCACGTGGACCAGACAACCAGAAATGCGAAACAGAAAAAAACTAGGAAATTCATGGTGCTGCTGGACAGGATTGAACTGTCGACCTCTCCCTTACCAAGGGAGTGCTCTACCACTGAGCTACAGCAGCAACGCCGTGGGCGGTTGGTAGCTTTTCCCGCCCTACGTTGCAACCCCTTTCATGGGATTTTGTGCATCTTGTGCCAACGCAGGGTGGGAAAAGGTATCGTCAATCGTCGCGATGGATCTTTTCCATACGTTCGTGACGCTCCTGCGCCTCGATCGACAGGGTGGCGATGGGGCGCGCTTCCAACCGCTTCAGGCCAATCGGCTCGCCTGTTTCCTCGCAATAGCCATAGGTCCCCGCCTCGATCCGCTGCAACGCCTGATTGATCTTGGTAATCAGCTTGCGCGCGCGGTCACGGGTGCGCAGCTCCAGCGCACGGTCGGTTTCCACGCTGGCGCGGTCGGTGATGTCGGCTTCGTGAATGCCGCCTTCAGACAGGCTGGCCAATGTCTCGTCCGCTTCCTTCAGGAGTTCCCCGCGCCACCGCAACAGCTTGTGGCGAAAATATTCCACCTGGAGGGGATTCATGAATTCCTCGGATTCCGAGGGATGATAGTCGGGTGGCAATGTAAGCATATCAACTGGTCCCTGCACCTCGGTTCCGGCATGCGGCCCCCGCGTCGGGACCGGCAGGGCGGAACCGCGCGGCTTATATCAGGCACGGTCAGACCACGCCAAGCATTTCCGCACGATCATGGTCTTTTTGCCGCTATGCCGGTGTGCGGCCCGACGTCGGCGCACCCGGTATTGGGGGGGTGGATGTCGGGGCACCGCCGGGTGTGGAGGAGGCGGCGACGGGCGTTGTCGCAGGAGTGGTCGCAGGGTTAGTCACAGGGGTTTTCGTCGTCGCGCCGTGCTTTGGCGTGGGCAGGGGATATGTCGTCTCCCACCCGCCGCCAAGGGCGTTGTACAACCGCACGAGGTTGGCAGAAATCGCCGCCGTGCTGGTCGTCAGTTCGGATTGTGACGACAGGAGCTGACGTTGCGCGTCAAGCACCGAAAGATAGGTCACAAGCCCCTGCGCATACTGGTCCTGCGCCAGCCGCAGGGAAGCCCGGGTCGCCTCCACCTGTGCCGCGAGGAAGTCATGATGGCGCTGCTCATCCGTATAGGCGGTCAGCGCGTTGTCCACGTCATGCCAGGCCTGTAGCACCGTCTGCTGATAGGCAAGTGCTGCCTCTTTCTGTTCGGACTTGCGCAATTCAAGCTGCCCGCGCAGGCGTCCGCCCTGGAACAGCGGCAGCGTGATCGACGGGCCGACATTCCATGCCTTTGCATTCCAGAACCCCATATCGCGGAATGACAGCGATTCGAAACCGAACCCGGCATTGATCGTCACACGGGGATAAAACTCGGCCACGGCCTCGCCCACCTGTGCGGTGGCGGCGTGCAGGTTGGCTTCGGCGCGACGGATGTCGGGCCTGCGGCGGGCCAGTTCGGACGGCACGCCAATCGGCACGGCAGGCGGGACGGGCGGGATGGCCGACGCCACCAGCAACCTGTCGGACAGCGCGCGCGGCGGTTCCCCCATCAGCATGCTCAGCGCATTGACCTGGGAGGCAAGCTGCTGCTCAAGCTGGGGCATGCGCGCCACCGTCGCCTCAAGCTGGGCGCGGGCACGTTCGACATTCAGGTCGCTGCTCATCCCGTGGGCATAACGCTGCTGGTTCAGGTCCAGCATACGTTGCGCCACATCGCGGTTTTCCATCACGATGCGCAACTGTTCCTGCGTCGCGCGCAGGTCCATGTAATCGCGTGCAACCTCCGCCTGACGCGAAATCAGCATGCCGCGCCGTGCTTCTTGCGTTACCTGCGCCGATGCGGCCGCGGCCTCGTACTGGCGACGCACACGCCCCCACAGGTCCACTTCCCACGTGGCGTCGATACTGTCGCGCCACTGGTTGAACAGCGGGATTTTCGCCTGCCCGGGCGACGGCGCAAGCCCCTGCAGTTCGGGATGTTCCTGTTCGATGTCGGTCACGATCCGCTGCAGCATCTTGGTGCTGTACTGCTGGCGGGCATATGACCCCGAAGCCGACATGGCGGGAAAGCGTTCGGCACCCGCAATCCGCAGTTCCGCGCGGCTTTCAGCCATGCGATAGGCAAAGCGGCGGACATCAAGGTTGTCCGTCGCGACCCGGCGTTCCAGATCCGACAGGATAGGGTCGTGAAAACAGTCCCACCATGCCGGATCGGGCATGTCGGACGTCACCTGGCTGGCGACGGGTTTTTCCCCGGCCTTTGTTTCCGTGTGCATGTTGGTCGGGCCGCCATATTTTTTTGGCGTCCACGGGGTTGGTTTATGGAAATTGGGGCCAACGGCACAGCCTGCCGTCACCACCGACAACCCGACCACGGCGGTGCGCCATGAAAATCCCCTAACCACCAACGCGGCCCCCTGTTTTACATGTCGCCAATACGATAAACCTGTTCGTACGCAACGGTTGCGCGATATCATCTTCGATTGACCGATCAGTTCGGTCAGGTCCATAACCTATCCGCTTTATGCATCGGGTCAATCGAAACTAACGGACAAAAAGGTCAGGACACGTCTGATGGCTGCAACGCCCCCCTTCCCCGGCAAGGACACGGCGCAGGTTCCCCCCACCGCGACCGGCACCTCCCCGGCCAAGCGTGCGCAGATCCTTGAAGGGGCGGCGCGCATCTTTGCCGAACATGGGTATGAAGGTGCCAGCATGTCGTGCATCGCGCGCAACGCGGGCGTGTCGAAGGGGACACTCTATAACTATTTCGACAGCAAGGCCGTCCTGTTCTGCGCCTTTATCGAACAATGCACCCGTGAAAAGCTGCCGCTGATGTTCCGCCGCATCGACGAAGGCGCGAACATGGCGGAATCGCTGGAACATGTGGCCCGCGCGCTGATCCAGTTGATTACGTCGCCACTGTCGCTGATGCTCAACCGCATCATCATATCAGAGGCGGGGAATTTCCCCGAACTGGCCAAGACCTTCTGGACGAACGGCCCGCAAAAAGCCACCAGCATCCTGGCCGCATGGCTGGCGCGCGCACCGCAAAGCAGCCTGCTGGACGTGCCCGACCCGACCTTCGCGGCGGAACAATTCTATGCCCTGTGCCAGACGCATATCGCGGGGCGCGCGCGCATGCAGCTTCCGGTTGATACCAGCCCTGAACATATCGACTTCATCGCACATTCGGCCGTGCGCGTCTTCCTCAACACCTATCAGCGCACCGGCGCGCGCCAGCCGCCGCAGGCCTATACCGGCAAGGCCGCCGCCGAACCCGCCACGGACACTGCCACTGGCATTTCCACTGACACCTCCACAGGCACCTCCACTGAAACCACGACCGGAACCGCCACCCGCCCCTGACCGGGCCAACAGCCACAAGGGCAAGGGCACACGCACAAAGCCACCATCACGCGCGCGCCGTCACGCGCCCGGCATCATGGGGTCACCGTCACGCAACGGCCCCATGAGACAGTGGCCGCGGAACCGCCAGAAAATACACGTCATGGTAGCTTTTGATGACAAACCATTGCCCACCCGCCCATTCACGCAAGCGTGTTCCGATGCGACGCCCACGGGGCTTGCACCCACAGGCCCCGGACGCAGACTCTGCCCCCCGGTGCAGGAAGGGGACAGTATCGTGGGACGCATATACATAATCGGCACATGCGACACCAAGGCCGTGGAACTGCGTTATGTACACGACCTCATCACCGGGCAGGGCGTGCCCGCCGTGATCGTGGATGTCAGCACAGCCCTGCGCGCCCCTGGTCCCGACAGCGCCGATACGATCCCCCCCACCGCCATCGCCGCCGCGCACCCTGATGGGACAGAGGCCGTCTTTACCCGCCGGCGCGGGTCCTCCATCGCCGCGATGGCGACCGCGCTGCGCCATTTCCTGTGTGCGCGCAACGATATCTCCGGCGTGCTGGGAATCGGCGGGTCGGGGGGGACTGCACTGATCGCCCCCGCCCTGCAGGCCCTGCCGCTTGGCCTGCCGAAAATGATGGTGTCCACCGTCGCATCCGGCAATGTCGCCGCGTATGTCGGTGGCTCGGACATCGCCATGGTCTATTCCGTGACGGATATGGAGGGGCTGAACCGCCTGTCGCGCCGCATCCTGGCCAACGCCGCCAACGCAATGGCGGGCATGGCCAGCCATCTGCCCCCGGCACAGCACGACCCCCGCCCGGCGGTCGGCCTGACGATGTTCGGCGTCACCACGCCATGTGTGGAACGTATCGTCAGCAACCTTGACGACACCTTCGACTGCATGGTGTTCCACGCCACCGGCACCGGGGGGCGGGCCATGGAACGCATGGCCGATTCCGGGCAGCTCGCGGGCATCATCGACGTCACGACCACGGAAATCTGCGATTATCTGTCTGGCGGGATATTCCCGTGCGATGGGGACCGGCTGGGTGCCGCAATCCGCACCGGCGTCCCCTATGTCGGCAGTTGCGGTGCGCTGGACATGGTCAATTTCGGCGCGCCTGACACCGTGCCTGCGCATTACCGCAACCGCCGCCTGCTTGAACATAATCCGCAGATCACGTTGATGCGTACGTCCGTCGACGAATGCCAGGCCATTGGGGAATGGATTGGCGACCGGCTGAACCAATGCCGGGGGGAGGTGCGGTTTTTCCTGCCCGAAGGTGGTTTTTCCATGCTGGACCGCATGGGGGAACCATTTTACGACCCACAGGCAGACCAGGCCCTGTTCGAGGCCCTGGAACGCACGGTGGAACAGACGCCCCGCCGCCGGTTGATCCCGCTGCCTTATGGGGTGAATGACGCGGCGTTTGCCGATACACTCGCGGTTACGTTCCGCAGCCTCTTTAACGGAGAAAACACCTGATGCCTTCGATTCCACGCGCAGAAATACTGGCGAAATTCCGCAAGATGATCGCCGACAAACATCCTATCATCGGTGGTGGCGCCGGCACCGGCCTGTCCGCCAAGTGCGAGGCGGCGGGCGGGATCGACCTGATCGTGATCTATAATTCCGGCCGTTACCGCATGGCGGGTCGCGGGTCGCTGGCGGGGGTGCTGGCCTATGGCAATGCGAACCAGATCGTCATGGACATGGCGCGCGAGGTCCTGCCGGTGGTGCCGCACACCCCGGTGCTGGCGGGTGTGTGCGGCACCGACCCGTTTGTCGATTTCGACGTGTTCCTTGATGATGTAAAACGGGTTGGATTTTCCGGCATCCAGAACTTTCCCACCGTGGGGCTGATTGATGGGAATTTCCGCCGCAACCTCGAAGAAACCGGCATGAGCTATGCGCTGGAGGTCGATGTCGTCGCCCGCGCGCACAAAAAGGACCTGCTGACGACCCCCTATGTCTTTGACGCCGAACAGGCGCGCGACATGACAAAGGCCGGGGCCGACGTTCTGGTTGCCCATATGGGCCTGACTTCTGGCGGGGCCATCGGGGCGGGCACGACCATGACGCTGGAACAGTCGATCACCCTGATTAACGAGATTTCAGAGGCCGCGCGTTCCATCCGCCCCGACGTCATGCTGCTGTGTCATGGCGGCCCGATCGCAATGCCCGACGATGCGCAAAAGGTGCTGGACAACTGCCCCGACTGCCACGGTTTTTATGGCGCATCGAGCATGGAGCGCCTGCCGGTGGAGGTCGCATTGACCGAACAGACACGCCGCTTCAAGGCGATGAAACGCTAAACCCGCACCCAGCATAAGAGGCTGCCTGAAACATCAGGATCAATAACATCCTGAAACGATAAAGGTTTTTGGTGAAGCTTTTTCCAAAAAGCTTCGAAAGACGCTGCCTTTTAAAAAAAGGCAGCACCCAAAAACTTTTCTTTTTTATCACTGATGTGTTTTCAAACACCCTGCTACGCAACACCCCGCCGGGGACGGTGTAACCGGCAGGGCCTGCAACCGGGTGGCACACGAAACCCCTGTGGGGATGCTTTTTTCAAAAAGCGTCCTGCCCCTTTCGCGCGCCATCCGGCCTATGCCGGTCAATCAGGGTGTTTTCAGACCGTCCCCCACTACATCGCGCGGGGCAAACATGCGGCGATAGGCACGCGGCGTCATGCCCCGCAGAGCCCTGAACTGCCGGTTGAAATTGGCAAGCGAAGGATAGCCCACAGCCTCTGCGATCAGGCCGATGGGCTGCATTGTGGTGGACAGGCGCGAACAGGCCTCCCCGATCCGCAATCCCGCGACATAACGGGTGATGCTGGTCTGTGTGTGGCGTGCAAACATGCGGTGCAGGCCAGAGACGCTGAGCGCCGCAATCCCGGCAAGTTCGGCCATACGGAGCGGTTCGGCATAATGCCGGTGCAGGTGGGCCAGCACCCGGTCCAGCCGCGAACGCCCTCCTTGCACCACCTGCGGCACGGCGCGCGACAGGGGGCGGGCGGTTGCATCCCCCGCCAGCCGCATCAGGATGGAAAGCAGCCCATGCAGCCGTTGCAGTGGCGGCAGGTCGAACATGTCCTGAAAATCCGCCATAAGGGCCAGTCCCGTTTCCGGCGCGAAGGCAAGCCCCGCCTGCGCACGTTCCAGCAGGTCACGCACCGGGCGCAGTTCGACCGTCCCATCGGTCATGCCCGCGATCCACGCCCCACGGAACCAGAAGACAAGGGCGACATGCGGCGCATCGGCCAGCAGTTTCGCGCGTGATACCCATGTATGGGGCAGGTTCGGCCCAATCAGGACAAGGTCCGCATGCCCGTACGTGCCAACATGGTCGCCCACGAAACGCTGCCCGCGTGAATTCAGCGTCAGGGTCAGTTCATATTCCGGGTGATGGTGCCACTGAAAGGGAATGACATCATCCAGCCGCCGGTCACGCAGGCTCCATGACGCGGTATCCGATACCGGCAGATGTTCCAGATAGGCGCGCATCCAGCCCCCTTCAGGCAACAGACGCCATAATAGTATCAAAATACGCCCATGCGGCACAACACGAACCGGCACGGCGGGATAACCTACCGCTTCTCCCCCGGTAACATTGGGTCATATGGGGGCACGCAGATGGGGACAATGGATGCCGCAGAGACCGCCAGACAGACGCCACAGCCATCCCACGGCCACCGCGACGACGCAGTTGCGGGATATTCGCAAGACCCTGCCGTTACGTGTCCTGTCACAGGCCGATTGGGAACACTGGACATGCCGGGGATATGTCATCGTCCGACAGGCCGTGCCTGCCGCCAATGTGGAACGGCTGGTCGATCTGCTGTGGCGGTTTGATGACAAGGATCCTGATGACCCGTCAACATGGTACGCGCCACAACGGCGTGCGCATAAAATGCGCGAACTCGACAATACCGGGATGCTTGAACTCTATAACCATCAGTTCCTGTGGGACAACCGGATGGAACGCCGCATCCATGACACGTTCGTGGATATCTGGGACCGCGAGGATTTGTGGGTGACAATCGACCGCGCCAACCTCAACCCACCCGTGCGCGACCCGGGCAATGGCAATCGTGACGGGTTCATCCACTGGGACGTCGATACGTCGCTGCGTCCGTTGCCCATTGGCGTACAGGGAGTGCTGAGCCTTGGGACACAGGGCGGCGACACCGGCGGGTTCCAGTGCGTGCCCTCCCTGTTCGAACATTTCGCGGACTGGGTCAGGACACAACCCGCGGACCGCGACCCGATGCACCCGGACATGACGGGACTCAATGTGGTCAATATCGACATGGACGCGGGCGACCTGCTGGTCTTCAACTCCCTGCTGGCCCATGGCGTGCGGCCCAACCATTCGGAACGCCGCGTGCGCATGGCGCAATATATCTCCATGCATCCGGCACAATGGGATAACGAAGCCGAACGGCGCGAACGTATCCGGCTGTGGCGCGAACGCGACCATCCCCGGCGCGACGCCTTCCCCGGCGACCCGCGTGAATGGGAACGGCATAATGCCACGACCGCCCGCCTGACGCCGCTGGGTGAAAAACTGCTGGGCCTGACGCCCTGGTGACAGGCGATACGCATATCATGCGCATATGCGCCCTGAACGGGCCGCCGGGCTTCAGAACCCGATCACCGCGTCACCACCAAAGGTGAACATGCCGTTGTTGCGCCCGCCATTAAACGGTGTCGTGCCATTGAGCGAGCGGTCGAAACGGATTTCGGGGCGCAGCATGAACACCCGCACATGGTGGCCAAGATCGGGTTTGTACGTCACACCCAGCGTCATTTCACCATAGGTCGTGCCATGTCCCGTCGGGCCGGGCATCAGCGCATCGGCAGGCGTCGTGCGGCCGGAAATGCCATCCATATAGGCATTGTTGCCAATGAAGGTCGAAACCATAAGGTTGTTATTGTCGCGATAGATTTCACCGCGATAGTTGAAGGTCAGGACCTTGTTGATCCTGTAGCTGAGGAAGCTGACGAAGCTTTCGGCATCGGCGGCCTTGAAATTGCCATTCGCACGGATGCCATTCAGCCCCTGGTCATGGATATAATTGAACTCCGCCGTCAGGGTCAGGCGGTCATTCACGGCATAGACGGCATTTATGTCGTTCCAGAAACGTTCGGCATGATTGGCCTCATACGCCCCGCCGGCAGAAGAATAGCGCGAGTTCTCCGGCCCCACACGGCTGAGTTCAATAATATTGAGCTTCCCATGCGCAAGGTTGTTCAGGTTGAACCCGAAATACCCTGCGGGGGCGTTATTGTTGTCGGATCGGCCAAACGATGTCTGGTTGCCGGTATCGATCCCGAACGTCACATCCAGCATGTCAGTGACATGCCAGTTGAACATCGCGCCGATATGCTGAAAGGGAACGGAATATTCAGACGTATAGGCAATCGTGTAAAAGGGCCGCGTCGTGGGGTCCAGCGTCTCCACCCCCATCGGGGCCTGCAGGATGCCGGCATGCATGTCCAATCCGCCCTTCGTCGCCCATGGCAGGTGAACATCGGCATGGGCCTGGGCCGGGATCAACTGGTACCGCGCGTTCCATTCATGCGCGCTGACGCCAAGGAGCTGGTAATAACGCGCATCCGAACCATACATCCCCTCCAGCGTGAATCCGACCTGATAACCACCACGCGACGGGTCGATGGCTTTTTGCAAGGTGAACTCCGCCTGATTAAGCTGCACCTGATTGGCATGGTCGGCAAAAAAGTCGCCAAAGTTGTAGCCGGGCTGCGGACGGGCGGGATTGGCCATGATGCCGCCTTCGACCTGCCCCGTCAGGGTCACGCCCGACAGCCAGCGCGCGAACGGGGAATCGCTTTTTTCCATGCTCTTGAACACGGACACCTGCGCATGGGCATGATGCGCATCAAGCAACAGCCCCATGCCCAGCGCCACGATACATCCGATGCCCGTGCGCAACGCCCGCGCGCCCATCCCCGCCTTTTGCATAAGCTGCCCCCGCCGCTTTCTTAGTTATAGATCCTGATTAGCAGTTTCGGTTTTATCCACACACCGTAACACTCCGACATCCGTAACATTCGGCAAGGTATGTGTCAAAATAATCACATACCATATTGCGAATGTGCAACATTCCGGAACCGGAATCAGAACAGGGGCAAAGACACAAAAAAGGCGGGGACATGCCCCGCCTTCCGTACTCCCATGTCACACGACATGCACCGGGTCAGGAATTGATGCGCTCCCCATGCAGCGCCATATCCAGCCCTTCCATTTCCTCATCCGGGCTGACACGCAGGCCGATCGTCAGGTCCACCAGCTTGAGGATCACGAACGTCACGACCGCACACCATACGATGGTGACACCCACGGATTCCGCCTGTGCCAGGAACTGTGCAAACGAACCGCTGACGCCGTCGGGGCTGGCATCCGTGGCCGACAGCGGGCCATAGGCGAACACACCCGTCAGCAACGCGCCGACGATACCGCCGATGCCATGCACGCCAAACGCATCAAGGCTGTCGTCATATCCCATCATGTGCTTCAGGCCGGTTGCCCCCCAGAAGCACACGACACCGGCGATCAGCCCGATGGCCAGCGCACCGCCCGGCAGGACAAAGCCCGCGGCAGGGGTAATCGCCACCAGGCCACCCACCGCACCGGAAATGATGCCCAGCACCGTCGGCTTGCCGGTCTTGATCCATTCGGCGCACATCCACGCCACCCCCGCGGCGGCGGCGGCGATCTGGGTCGTGGCCATTGCCATGCCCGCACGCCCGTTCGCCCCACCGGCGGACCCGGCATTGAACCCGAACCAGCCCACCCACAGCAGGGACGCGCCGATGATGGCATAGGTCAGGTTGTACGGTGACATGTCATCATGGCCGTACCCCTTGCGCCGCCCGATCACCAGGGCCGCGACCAGACCCGCGATACCGGCATTGATATGCACGACCGTACCACCGGCAAAGTCGATGGCCCCGATTTTCGCCGCGACCCAGCCATCCGGCCCCCAGACCCAGTGCGCGACCGGCACATAGACCAGCAGTGACCACACGATGGTAAAGACACACAGCGCACTGAACTTCATGCGTTCGGCGAAGGCCCCCGCGATCAGGGCGGGCGTGATGATGGCGAACGTCATCTGGAACGTCATCCACACGCTTTCGGGGATGGTCATGGTCGTGGCGGCGGACGTGCCCGCCGCCATGGTAAACGCCACGTCGGACCCCTTGGAAATCCCGGCCCCCATGCCATTCAGCATCACGCGCGACAGGCCACCGATGAACGCATTACCCGACGTAAAGGTCAGGCTGTACCCCACGACCATCCATACCACCGTCATGATGCAGCAGATGGCGAATGACTGCATCAACGTGGCCAGCACGTTCTTCTTGCGCACCATGCCGGCATAAAACAGGCCAAGGCCCGGAATGGTCATCATCAGTACCAGCGCCGTGCTGATCAGCATCCATGCCGTATCACCGGTATCGATGGCGGGGGGTGGGGGGGGCGCTGCATCGGCGGCCAGAGCGGAGGCACCGCCCATCGCCACGGCAAAGGCCGCAACCGGGGCACACCCGCGCAGCCAGGCGTTCATCTTGTTCACAGCGCGTTTTCTCCCGTTTCCTGGGTCCTGATCCGCATGGCATTTTCCAGATCGAGGACAAAAATCTTCCCATCGCCAATCTTGCCGGTATTGGCGGCCGCTTGGATCACCTCCATCACGCGGTCGGCCATGTCATCGGGTACGGCGATCTCCAGCTTGATCTTGGGCAGGAACTGGATGTTGTATTCCGCCCCGCGATAGATCTCGGTCTGGCCCTTCTGGCGGCCATATCCCTTGACCTCGGTCGCGGTCAGGGCATCAACGCCGATCGAGGAAAGCGCCTCCCTGACCTCATCAAGCTTGAACGGCTTGATGACCGCAATGACGAATTTCATGTCTATTTCCTTCCCCAACCTGCGTACGCGACAACGCCCGTGGCACGGCCGGGCCTGTACGGCGGCACGTCGCAACGCCCCAATCACATTCCCTGAACGAAATAATCGGTCACTGCGACAGCCCGCATCCCGCCCACGGACCAGCACGAACGCCCTGTACTGCCATATTCCTGACAAGGCCGATCCATGCAAGTAATCATTGCGATTCTGCAAGACCACACGTGTCTTTTCAATCACGCCCCGGAACATGATTGCCACAAAGGACGGCCACAGAGGACGGCCACTGTGGACGGCCACTGTGGACGGCCATAGTGGGAACATGCCACCCGGCCCCTGCGGGACAGGGTTTTTTCATATCGTCTTTTGCATCCCGCGCGGACATCCTGCATAGAATTGGGCCGCCATGACCCTGCCCCCTTCCCCGTCCGGCGCATCCGCCGCGTCCCACCCCGCCACACCTGCCGCCCCGCCCATACCCACGCCCACGCCCACGCCCACGCCCGGCGCGCGCATGGTCCTTGCGGTCATCGCAACCGGCATCATGTCGGGGCTGGGCGGGACGGCGCTGGCGCTGGTGCTGCACACGATCCAGCATCTGGCCTATGGCTATGGGCAGGCAGGGGGGCCACAGAATTTCCTGCAGGGCATCAGCGCCGCGCCACACTGGCGACGGGTTGCGGCACTGTTTGCATGCGGGATGGTCGCGGGCCTTGGCTGGTGGGGGCTGCAACGCGGCGGACGGCCATTGGTCAGCGTAACGGCCGCCGTGGGGCGGGGCGATGCCCCAGGCAGGGCCATGCCCGCATTGTCCACCCTTATCCATGTTGTACTACAGATCGTGACCGTCGCCCTTGGCTCCCCCCTGGGGCGGGAGGTGGCGCCACGTGAACTCGGCGCGCTGCTGGCGGCACGCGGGGGGCGGATACTTGGCCTGACGCCGGAGGATGCACGCATCATCATCGCCTGTGGCGCGGGCGCGGGGCTTGCGGCGGTCTATAACGTGCCGCTGGCGGGGACGCTTTTCATCCTCGAAGTATTGCTCAAGGCATTTTCCACCCGCGCGGCGATGGCCGCACTGGGTGCGTGCGGCATTGCCGCCATGATGCCATGGACCGTACTGGGCGATGTGCAGCAATATGATATCGGCCCCATGCCCCTGACGCCCGCCATCCTGCTATGGGCCATCTGTGCGGCACCGGTCATCGGCATATGCGCCCATGCGATCAAGAGCCTTTGCACACTGGTGCAGAACCGGGCGGCATCCGGGGCGGCGCGCATTGCCTGGTGCGTTGCGGTCTTTACGGGCATCGGCCTGCTGTCCTGCCTGTTTCCACAACTGCCGGGCAACGGGCGCGGGCCGACGCAACTTGCCCTGGCGGGACATGTGGGCATGATGCTGGGGCTCGAACTACTCGGGCTGAAAATCCTTGTCGTCATGGGGGCGTTGCGCGCGGGCGCGGCGGGCGGCCTGCTGACGCCAAGCCTGACCATGGGCGCATTGCTGTCCACCGTGCTGGTCGCGGGATGGAACCTTGCCGCCCCCGCCGTGCCGGTGGACGCTGCCGCCCTGATCGGCGGGATGGCCTTCCTTGGCACATTCATGGCCATGCCCATGACGGCACTGGCCCTGGGGATCGAATTCACCCGCGTCGGCCATGACATGTGGTTTCCCATGGCTCTGGCCATGACGTTGTGCGTGGCTGTCGCACATGCCTGCGCGCACCTGACACACCTGCCGGGGCCATTGGTGCGACCCACCGCACCGGGAAGCGTATCCGCGCGGTCGTGAAGGGGAGGGTTTTCAGGAGGCGGTTTGAAAACAAGAAAAGTTTTTGGGTGCCTTTTTCGATCGAAAAAGGCGGCGTCTTCTGAAGCTTTTTGGAAAAAGCTTCACCAAAAACCTTTATAATTTCAGGATGTTATCGAGTCTGACTTTTCAAACAGTCCCTCAGAAGACGCAGCCTTGTTTGAAACAAGGCGCCCCCAAAAACTTTTCTTATTTTCTATCAATGGTTTGGTTTCAAACCGTCCCGAAAAGTTTCTGGCAACGGTTTTTCCCAAACGCTTCGTAAAACGTCACCATTCAGATACTCGCAACACCAGAAACCTTCCTGACCAAGGTGCCCGGCCTGTACCCTTCACTCCACCAGCGGCGGCAGGTCCAGCGGCGCCAGATCATCCGGCAGGCCCACGATCACGCAGGCCACTGCGGTATCACGGTCAACAACCAGCCGCAGATGCACCGCCCCGCCCGCCGGGTCGAACAGGTCGGAATGCACGATATACCCCGCCCCCAGCGCACGGCCCGCACGTACGTCATCGCCTGCCGCTGCTTCCATCAGGCGCGCGATCGCACGGTCCAGACCCAACATCACCCGTGTGGGCGACAGGCGGCCATCCGGCCCATCCACCGGCCCCGCACCGGTGCAATACCGTTCCAGCAGGCGCACCCATCCTGCCGTGGGGACAAAGGCAGGCAGCACCGCATCATCCCCGTCATGGCGAACATGCATGATGCGTCGCGTATTGGCCCATCCCGCCACATCCACGCGCACGACGGCATCGGTCAACCGCATCGCCCCCACGGGAACATCACCCTGCGTCATGGTGCCTAGGCCGCGATTTCAAAACGCGACGGCAGCTTCAGCAGCGCCTGCGACGACAGGGCGGGGGAAATGAAGAACCCCTGTACCCGGTCGGGCTTCATCATATGCACGATCTCGAACTGGGCGCGCGTCTCCACACCCTCGACCGTCACTTCCAGCCCATAGACCTGCCCCAGCCCGATCAGGCTGGCGAGGACCTCGCGATCGCCGGCATTGTCCACGATGCCCGTGACAAGCGACTGATCGATCTTGAGCTGGTTGAACGGCAGGTCGCGCAGGTGGCGCAACATCGTCTCGCCCTTGCCGAAATTATCCATCGCGATCTGAAAGCCCGCGGCCCCGAGTTCGCGGATATTGTGCATGCTCTGCTCCGCCCGGCGGCCCTGCAACATCGGCTCCGTCACCTCCAGCACGAAATTGGCGGGCGAGAGGCCAAAATCACGCAGCGACTGTTCCAGTTCCACGCGATATTCCGCACGCCCCAGGTCCATGCGCGACATGTTGATCGCAAGCTGGCGCGGGGGCTGGCCCGTGCGGTTCCACATCTCCACATCGCGCTGGAAGGAGGCGATCATCGACGGCCCCATCGCCTGCGTCAGGGTGGAGTCGGTGAAAACATCGGCAAAATCCTCCGCCGCCAGCAGGCCGCGTTCGGGATGGTGCCAGCGCAACAGCGCCTCGATCTGGTCCAACTGGCAGGTGTGGCAGTTCAGGATCGGCTGGTAATAAACCTCGAACTGCCCGTTCTTCACACCGCTGCGCGCCTCGATCAGGATCTGGGTGCGCACCTGCGCGCGGTGACGCAGGGCGGATGTGAACATCTGCGCCTGCTTGCCCCCCGCCCGCTTGGCCGCATACAGCGCCATGTCGGCATTTTTCTGCATGTCCTCCACGCTTTCGCGCGCATCGAGGAAGACGGCGCCAATACTGCCGGAAATGCTGACGGTGACGGTTTCGATGTCGATCGGCCGTTCCAGCGCCGCCTGCAGGCGGTCCATGTATTTTTCCAGCGGAACACTGCGCAGCGTCTTGTTCAGCACGATGGCGAATTCATCCCCGCCCAGGCGGCTGATCGGGTCATCGGGGTCCGTCAGTTCCACCAGGCGCGAGGCCACGACACGCAGGACGATATCCCCCGCATGGTGGCCATGGATGTCATTGATCTACTTGAACCCGTCAAGGTCGAACATCACCAGCGCGCGCGATTGCGGCGGCTCCTTGCTTGACAGGCCCAGGGCCGCGGACAGCGCGGTGTTGAACCCCCCACGATTAAGCAGCGCCGTCAGCGTATCGGTCTCCGCCAGTTCGGACAGCCGCTCTTTCGTCTTCATCAGTTCGGTGATCTCAAAGCGGCTGGCGACATAGCCCTCCACCTCGCCCGTGGGGCTGCATTTGGGGATGATGGTGGTCGCAACCCAATAGATCGTGCCGTCCTTCGCACGGTTGCAGATATTGCCCCGCCACGGCTGCCCCGCCTGGATGGTGCGGTACATCTCCTGGAAAAACGCCGCGTCATGATACCCTGAATTCAGCAGGCGATGGGTTGATCCCAGCAATTCCTTCGCAGAATATTTGCTGACCTTGCAGAACTTGTCGTTGACATAGGTAATCACGCCATCACGATCTGTAATGGCGACAATCAGGACATCATCAACCAGATCGGCCCAGAAATCCGCATCCTGGTGAGTAAGGGCGCGCAGCCGATCATCGTGTTGCAATGACATGTTTCCCTCAGACCTGAAAACGGGGGATCAAAAAATTCAAACAACAATCTTCATTCAAAAAATGCACGATCGCCGCCTGCCACGACAGTACGACGACCGGTATCATCATTTCGCGGCCTTGTCCCCGGCGGTGGCGGACGCCACGGTGGGGGCGGCCTTGCCCTTGATTGCGGCGGCTTCCTTTGCCGCCTTCTGCATTTCCAGCGCGCCGGGACGGTCGGCGATCGGCGGGACAAAGGTGCCCCGCGCCTTGCCTGCGCGATACCATTTCTCCAGCTCATGGGCGGGAAGCGGCTTGGCGAACAGGTAGCCCTGCATCACGTCGCACTTCAGCTCCTCAAGCAAAAGGCGCTGCTGCTCGGTCTCCACCCCTTCGGTCACGACGGTCATGCCAAGGCGCGACCCGATGCCGATCACCGCCATGGTCACGGCCTGTGCGTTGGTATCATGCTCGAAATCATTGATGAAGCTGCGGTCGATCTTGATCTCGCTCAGCGGCAGGCGCGTCAGGCGCGACAGCGAGGAATAGCCCGTGCCGAAATCATCCATCGACAGGCCACAGCCCATGTCGCGGATGGCGTGCAGCACGTCGATCGTGTCGCTGCTGCTGTCCATCATCACGCTTTCGGTGATTTCCACCGTCAGGCGATCAGGCTTCAGGTTGAACTGCCGCAACAGGTTGGAGATATATTCCGGCAAAGCGCGGTTGCGGAAATGCACCGCCGACAGGTTCACCGCAACGGTGGGGACATGCACATCCGCATCGTCCCAATGGCGCATCTGCCGGCAGGCTTCATGCAGGGACCACCGGCCAATGGCCTCGATCTGTCCCGTTTCCTCCGCCACCGCGATAAAGCGCGAGGGGAAGATATTGCCAAGGTGGGGATGATGCCACCGCGACAGGGCCTCCACCCCATACAGGCCGCCGCTCGCGGCTTCGACCTGTGGCTGGTAATGCAGGTTGAGCATCCCCTTGGCCAGCGAGTCCCGCAGCGCGGAGCCAAGGACCAGCCGGTCCTGCGCCACCTGGTTCTTTTCCTGTCCGGCAAAGCGGTAGACGCCACGCCCGTCCGCCTTGGCCTGGCGCATGGCGGAATCCGCGTTGCTGAGCAGGGATTCGCTGTCGGGGCCATTGTCGGGGAAGCTGCTGATACCGACACTGCACGAAATGCTGAGTGTGTTTTCACCCACCTGCATCGGCTTGGCGATGGTGGAAATCAGCAGTTCGGCAAACTTGACGGCCTTGGCCTGCGTGCAGTCGGGCACGATGACGATATATTCGTCCCCGCCCGAACGGCTGATGATATAATCATCTTGCACCAGATCGCGGATGCGCTGTCCGATTTCGACAAGGAACTGGTCCGCATAGACATGGCCCAGCGCATCGTTGATGTCGCGGAAACGGTCGATATCCACCATGAACAGATAGAACCGGCTGTCGCCTTCGCGCATGATCAGCGCGTCGATGATCTTGTGCAGCGACGAACGGTTGAGCAGGCCGGTCAGGGAATCAAAGTTCGACAGTTGGGAGATATGCTGGCGCGTCGCGTTCTGTTCCACCGCAAGGGCACAGAACGGGATGCAGGCGTCAACGATCCGTTCGGGCCAGCTCTGCGGGGCGTTGGGGTCGCGCGAATACAGCGCAAACAGGCCCGACACCTGGTTGTTATGCGTGCGGATCGGCGCGGAACGGCAATGTTCCAGCCCCAGCGACATCGCGATCGACTGGTAATTATGCCACAGGATATGATTGCTGTAGGACGGTTCGCGCTGGAGGCGGGCAAGGTCGGCGGGTTCGAGCTTCAGCCCCTCCAGCGCGTTGAAATAGCGCTTGGGCAGGCCGGGGGCCGAAAGGATCTGCAGGCGGTTGTCGGAATCAACAAGAATCAGGCACGCGACCGAATTGGGGACGAAACTGTCCACCCGGCGGCACAGCAGGTCCGCCACGTCCTGGATCAGAAGGTCCGCGGCAAGCGCCTGAAGCACGTCATTCTGGAGGATGAGGATCTTGCGCCGCTGGCTTTCCTCCGTCGCGTCCTTCATCACCGCGATGTAATAGGTCTTGTCTGTACCGGGAAGCTGCACCTTGGAGATCGAAAGCTCGCCGCACACATATTCACCATCGGCGCGCGTGAACTCCACCTCGCGCGAGGTGCCGACGATCTTGTTCAGCCCGGTCTTGCGGTTATGGGTGATGAAGCTGTCATGGTCCTTGCGATAATCGAGCGGGACAAGGCAGCTTACATTACGGCCAATCACGTCGGCGCGCGCCAGACCCCACATACGTTCCGCCGCAGGGTTGAAGAAAATGACGCTATTGTGCTCATCAATGATGACGATGGGGTCAATCGCCTGTTCCATGGCAGGCAACAGAATCTCGGCGTTAATCTTGGGCTGACTCACCACGCTCTCCAGCTCGCCCGTGCGGGCGGCCCCACACGTTTCAGGTTTCACATCATCTCGCACGGCCCGAAGGGATGGCCCCATGCCCGCACAGCCAGACGGCTGCGTTTTCAGACCGATATTTCCCGCCATGCGCCATGCATGAACGGACCCACATCATGCCCCACGATATCCGCTGCGCGGATGACGACACATGATATGCCTCAATGTTTACGATGTTTACAATATTTACGCGGTATTATTTTACACTGCGCGGCATGCATGCCGCACATTCAGGGGGTATGAAGATCCTGTGGCAGCAGGCCGCCAAGCGGGCGGCAGGCATATTCGCACGCCGCGGGGTCCTGTTCCGCGTTCTGCCGCAATTCGGCCGCACCCTGTGATACGGCGCGCCAGGCCGCCTGCGCCAGGGCCTTGCGGCTGGGGAAATCATCGGGGTCGAGCGCCGGGTGCAGCATGACAGTCGCCCGCATGGACCGCCATTTCACCAGCTGCCACACATGGGGGCCAAGTTCCATATCCCCATACCATGCAAAGACCGGGCGACGGGCACGGTTGACGGGCACCCCCTCCAGCCGGTCATACACCACGGAAACCGGCTGGATCAGTGGCGTCATCCCCGGCGGATGCTGGCGCATGGCCTCGGCCTCCGGCGTGTTTTCACGCCCGCGCGGAATGCGGGGCAGCTTTGCAATCGCAAAGAAGGCCGACATGAACGGCAGCACGCGCGACCCGTCCGACGACGTTCCCTCGGGGAACAGTACAAGGTTGTCGCCACCAATCAGGCGATCCATCATTTCATCGCGTTCGCGGCCGGTCGTGCTGCGCTGGCGACTGACGAAGATGGTCCGTCCAATGCGCGAGACGAGGCCCATAATGGGCCATTTCTCGATATCGCCCTTGGCCACGAAGTTCGAGGGCAGCACGGTGCCAAGCACCGGCACGTCAAGCCACGATGAATGGTTGGAGACATAGATCACAGGCCGTTCGCCGCGCGCACGGGCACGCGCGCCGCCCACGGACCCGGCCCTGCGCCCGATGACGCGGATATTCATGGACAGCAGGAAGCACAGCCCCCCCCAGACAAAGCGCGTCCAGCGGATTTTCGCCGTGCCGGGCACCAGCAGCAACACCGCCTCGAACCCGACCGACAGCGGCACCCACACCGTAATGGCGGCAAGGCGACCGATCCCGCGCGCGGTGCGTGCGCGTTCACGCCATGGCCCCTGCGGATGGATGCGCAGCGCCGCGATATCCGCGACATCGCGCGACGTCACGGGCGCAAGGGCACGACGCTCCCGCGTGGGGTGCGGCTGGGGCGTGGGTGTGGTGGAGGTATCGCGACGTCGCAGGATGCGGCGCTTAATGAAATCGGCAATCATGCCCTATCCATAGATCGGTGGGACAGACCGCGCCGACTGGCGTCGCGATCACTGTGGCAGGACCGACCCGCGCGGCCTGCACCGCAGTGCGGGTGCGCGCCGGCCTTGTATCGTCCGGCCCTTCGTCGGACGTAGCCCCCACCTCCCGGCGCGTCAAGTACACCCACCCCCGACCGGGGGCCATGGGACGGGGATGATACTTTGCGTAACGATAAGAGCAGGGCGCAACGAGAAGGGCAGGCGGCGATGGTTCCGTAAAATATTTTTTTGTCACATCCTCCATATCCCGCATTATCAGGCTGGCATTATCAGGTATGAATGACACGGTTACGCGATCACGCATCGCGGCCCCACACCCTCTTTGGCACGCCCTGCCATGCCGCGGGGCCTCTCGTACTCCCCTCTTGCCCTGTATGCCCTTTGCCCTGCGTGCCCTTTACCCTGCGTGCCCTGCGCCCCCAACCAGCCCAAGGAGTGCCCCTGATGTCCGGATGGTCCGGTTACGGCCTGTTATCCGCCGCCACGGCTGTTCTGCTTGCCACCACGCCCCTTGCCTGCCATACGGCCCGGGCGCGCGATGATGTGCTTAACATCCTGACAAGCTGCGACCACGAGGACCCGGAACTGCTGCGCCCGTTTGAACAGGCAAACGCCGTGCAGGTACATTTCCGCGACATCGACACCGTCGCGGTCGAATCCGTAATGTCGGTCATCCAGCAGGCGCAGCCCGGTGACTGGGACCTTGTCGCCACGGACGAGGCAGAGTTAATGCCCATGGCGCGCAACGGCATGCTGATGCCACTGGATGCGGCGGATTTCCCCACCACCGGCATTCCCGCCGCCGTGGCCGACCCACAGGCGGGATCGTTCGACGGGCACCTGTATGCCGTGCCGGAAAAATTCGGGTATTTCGCCCTTGCCTTCGATCAGGCGAAGGTATCGGCACAGGCATTGTCCGATATCAACGAAATCTGGAAGCCAGAGTATCAGGGCCGCATCGCGATCTATGATTCCTACCTGCCTGTGATCTCCTACGTCGCGCTGGCGCTGGGGAAGGACCCCGCGCAGCTTGGCGCGGAAGACATCCCCGCATTGCAGGCAAAGCTTGTCGCCCTCAGGGCGAATGCCGCCATCGTGGGCGACATGGCCACGACACAGCAGGCGCTGGCCGATGGGCAGGTGGATATCGTCGTGGGGGGCGGCGCATGGACCACGGCAGGCATCGGCCATGACGGCGCGGTGCAGAAGGGACAGCCCGCCGCCGCTGCCGTACAGGGCGCCAACAGCGATGGCGATGATGCCGATGCCCCGCCCCTGCCGCCCGGCGCGCATCCCCCCGCGCAGGCAGACGCCGCGCCTGTTCCTGCCGCGGCCGCGGCTTCTATCCCTGCGCAGCAGGCGGCGACGCCGGTGCTGTCGGCGCACCCGACCCTGACCTATCTCATTCCCCGGCAGGGCGCGTTGCGATGGCAGCAGGCGGTGGCGGTGCTTTCATCCTCCCAACGCAAGGACATGGCGCTGCGGTTTGCAAAATACCTGCGCACGCCGCAGGCACAGGCGCACCTTGCCACCTCCTCATGTTACTGGGGGATGCCGGCGGACATGCGCACGCCGCTCGACCCCGCGATCAAAAATGCCCTGCATTGGGAAGACCAGCCGGCACAGATCGCGGCGACACGCATGCTGCCGCAGCTGTCACCCGACATGCGCCACAGGTTGCAGGCCCTGTGGACCAGCGTGATGCAGGCCCCGTAAGACCAGACGCACGGATCATGGCAGGTGGATCATGGTGGACAGATCATGACGGACAGATCATGACGGGCGGCAGATCCCCTCCCCCACGATGATCGTCCGCAGCCCTCAGGCAGGATGGCCCTGATACCCTATATAGAGGCTGTTCAAAAAGTCAGTCTTGATAACATACTGAAATTATAAAAGTTTTTGGTGAAGCTTTTTCCAAAAAGCTTCAGAAGACGCCGCCTTACTTCGATCGAAAGGCGGCACCCAAAAACTTTTCTTTTTCATCAATGAGTTGTTTTCAAACGCTCTCGTAAAAAAGGCGTCGCATTTTCCAAAAATGCGACGCCAGCAACATCCCCGGCAACCTGTCCGGTCGCCTCAGCCGCGCACGACCCCATGGTGGCCGTGCAGTTCGGGCATACGGTCCACCAGCAGGCCGAACACAAGGCCCAGCGCCCCCCACAACACGACCTGCATGCCAAGGGCGGCCTCGCGGAAATGCCACAGCAGGGCGGCGGGGAAATCTGCCGGGACCTCGTTGATCGTGGGCAGCGCCAGTTGCAGCACCGTCACCAGCACGACAAACAGCGCACAGCCACACAGCCATGCGGACCATGCCCCCAGACGCGCCAGCAGCGCCCGTCCCGCCAGCACCGACAGGATCATCGCACAGAGCGAGAAGACGACCATTTCAAAATAGGTCGCGGTGCGTTGCCCGATTGTTTCGGGGTTCCCCACGGCGGGCGGGTTGGCGGGATATTTCAGGTCGGGCACCAGCACGACCGCCACGAACCCCGCCACCGCCAGCAACAGCGCCAGCATCCGTGGCGATACCTGTCCCACACGGCCAAACGCCACCGCAAACGCCAGCGCGAATACCCCCCCATACGCCGCGCCATACATGACGGACGCCGTCAGCAACCCGATGGAGGACTGCACCTTGCGGCTGACCAGTTCTTCTTCTGGCGGTTCACCTTCGGCCGCATCATGCGCGGCCTCGAACGCGATGGCGCGATCGACCTGGGGTTCGCCGACAATCCGCGCGAAGCCAAAGGCGAGGAACGCCGCGAGAATCCCCGCAAGCATACCGCGCAGCAGGACACGCCCGGCCATCAGGCCCGCACCGGCAAAGGGAAAAGGAAGGGAATATGCATATTCATGACTCCTGCGGGGAAATCGCGTCCCCGATGGATGGAAGAAAGGATATCATGCAAAGTATCTGGCTTGGCAGGGTGCGCGCATCGACATGATGCCATGCATGCCCGCATTACAGTGGCGCGACCGCACCGGATTTTCACCGGCTTCCTTTGCATGAAAGGCCCGTTTTCATCGCAGGGCGCACCGCACAAGTCAATGCGGGGCAAAGCCGCCCCGTCGCGCCCTGCACAGCGCATCCCCAACGGAACATCCCCAACAGGGCATCCCAAAGCCTGCATTCAGGACAGCGCATTCGGAACAATGCATCTTGGGCAACGCATTCTGGGCAACACATCCCGAACAGCCATCCGGGATGACCCGCCGATCAGGTGACAGGCAGGCGCGTGAACAGGCGCACCCTCCGCGCCCGCACATCACGCCATGCCGCGTTTACGGAAAAAACGCCGCAGGATTCTTAGAAGCTGTTTGAAAAGTCATTCTTGATAACATACTGAAATTATAAAAGTTTTTTGTGAAGCTTTTTCCAAAAAGCTTCAGAAGACGCCGCCTTATTTCGATCAAAAGGCGGCACCCAAAAACTTTTCTTTTTCATCAATGCTTTGTTTTCAAACACTCTTCTATTCATGAATCTACTGGAACTGTTTGAAAACATCCCCTTGATAATGGAAGGGGAAATTCCAGACGTTACTTTAACATTTTGAAAATACGACGATTTTCAGGACATCTCGGAAAATCTTTACCAAGAACTTTCAGGATCCCAGTGGTATATGGGGACAGATTTTACAAACAGCCTGCTCGGGAATGATCGAAATGTCCGGGCGCTGCCTGTTTGTAAAAAGGCAGCGCCTTTACACGGGGCCGTAAAAAACTTCAAAAAAACCATTGCCGTTTCAATCGGTTGCTGGTCCTGACGTTTCAAACGATCTCCTGTATTCAGGGGGCCGGGGCATGTCCCGCGCGCCATGCCCTGATCGCCTCGAGTGTGCGACGGACATGTTCGTCAGGCGAAAGCGCGCTGTAGGTAAAGATGATCTTGCCATCGGGGGCGATGACATAGGACGTGCGGCTGGCGTAATGGACCACCGGCATGCGTGAATCATACAGCCGCGCAATCGACCCCGACGGGTCGGATGCGACGGGGAAACGGCCATGGCATTCGCTGACGGAAAAACGGTCCAGCGTCTTGAGATCATCCATCGACACGCCGATCACGCTGGCGCCAAGTGCGTGGTAACTGTCCATCGCATCCGCGAATTCATGTGCCTCTATGGTGCAGCCACGCGTAAAGGCGGCGGGGTAGAAATATACCACCACCGGCCCGTTACGCAGCGCATCGGCCAGATGAAAGCTGAACTCCTTGCCTGCCTGCGCGGCGGGGGCGACGAACATCGGCGCATTGCTGCCCGCGGGCAGGGCGGCGCGCGCGGTGGACCATGCGACAATCCCGGCAAAGGACAAAACCCCCACCAGTGGCACGATAATACCCGTCCACGACCATCGCGGACGCCTGTAGAAATATTTCATTCACTTCATCCCGTCATGCATCGTGCGTCATGCGTCGTGCCCTCATGACCCGGAAATCGGTCCCATGACCTGACAGGCATGACTGCCCAGTTTCTGGCACGCCTGCAACGCGCTGGCATGCGACAGGCCCAGCAGGCGGGCGCGATAGACACGTCCCCGCCCCGCCGTGACCGAATCAACCTGTTCACGCGCGCCATGCAGCGCGGCGTTGGCGCGGGCATGCTGCAATGCCTGCAACGCCTGTCCGCGCGATCCATAGGCCCCGACCTGCACCGCCCAGTTGGCGGCATCCATGACGATGGTGGGATGCGCGCCCACCGCCGACATCGGCAACTGCCCTGCTCTGGCGCGCGCGCTCCATGCCGCACGGACGGCCGCACTTTCAGCCGACGGGGCCTCGGCCACCTGCAATGGCTGGTCCGCGCCGATCACCTGCCGCCCGCCACGCCCATGCCGGGTGCTACCCTGCGCGCGGGCCTGCGCGCGGGCCTGTGCCCTGGCCTCGATCATCAGGTCGGCCTGTGAACGGTTGACCGGCGACACACCGGCGATGCGCGGGCCGATAAAGGCCACATATTCGCGTGTTTCACGCGGCAGCGTATGGCTGCGGTCAAGGAAATCATCCAGACGCCCCGGCCCGCTGTTATAGGCCGCAAGGAACCCCGGCGAGCCATAGATGTCATACATCTGGCGCAGGTACGAAGTGCCGGCGATGATGTTGTCATGCGGTTCATAGGCATCCGGCCCAAGGTTGTAACGCCGGCGCATCTCGTCATAGGTGGGGGGCATGAGCTGCATCAGCCCCATTGCACCGGGCTGCGACGTCACGAACTGCCCATTATGGAAAAGCTGCCCGCCGGATTCACGCTGCATCACCGCACGTATCCACAGTTCGGGCACATCGAAACGCTGCGCCGCCTCGGTAATATACGGCCCCCACGGATCTTCTGGCGGACCGGGCGGGGTATAGTTCTGGCGCGCGCGGGCGCGATAGGCGTCGGCTTCCTGCATCATCTGCGCATCCGACATCGCGGCCTCGTGCGGTTTACCCGCGCAGGCCGCCAGCGCCACCAGCAGCGCCAGCGAAAGCCACCGCCCCGCCCGCGAACATGACCGCGAAAGGGGCCAGGCAGGAATTTCCGCCAGAAGCGAAGATGACATGGGCCGCTGTTATCCTGTTGCGATGGTCCGGCACGCCGGAAAGGGTCCACCATCGCGATGAAATGGCGGCGCCCCCTTGTACACCACCCCACAGGACCGATGCAACGCCGTCAGCCCTGCCCTGCGTGCCCCATGACCGGGGGGGGGGCGGTGCAAGCCCGCCCTGTGCAAACCGCCCTGTGCAAGCGGGACCCGGATGGGCCGCCCGGTACGCGCCCTATAGCAGCTTCATCAATTTGAGCAGCAGCCACGTAATGACCATGAACAGAAAGCAGATGCACCCTGCCTCCACCGTGCCGGCGCGCCCTTCGGCCAGGAACATGCCACCGGTATTCATGCCAAAGAAACCGGTCACGAACGTCGCGGGCAGCATCAGCGTCGTCACGATGGACACGGTATACAGCCGCCGGTTCGTCTCTTCCGCCTGCCCCGACGCCAGTTCATCCTGCAACGAGCGCGCACGGTCCTGAAGGGCGAGCAGGTCATCAAGGGCCGCGTGAATCTGGCGCTGCGAACGGTCACGCAGGTCGTCTTCCGCCCATTCGGGCAGTTCGAGGTCCTCGCTACGGAACATGCGGTCGACGGGGGACATGACACGACGCAGTTCGGTCGAACGTCGCCGCACCCGCCCGATCAGGCCGCTGATGCGCCCGAAATCCGTATGCTGGTCCAGCGTCAGCAGCAGGTCTTCCGCCCGGTCAAGGTGATCGTCAAGCAGCGCGATGTTACGCCGCACCGTATCCGCGAATTCCAGCAGCGTGCGGTCCACCACCTCCGCAGGGGAGGCAAACGGCTCGCCCCGCTGCATATAACGGTACACCAGCCCCAGCGCCGGCACCGGCTGGCGGCGGGTGGTGATCAGCAGCCCCGGCAGCACCGCAAACCGCCATGCCGACAGGTTTTTGTCATCTTCAGACATGCTGTCGTCAAAACCGGGCAGCGCGCCGTACACGATGTCGCCTTCCACCTCCAGCCGGGTGCCACGGTCGATATTGCCCAACGCCTCGCGCGCCTCTTCCGGCAGGCAGGGGATCTCCTGCACGCGGGCGCGCGTGGCGCTGTGGACGATATCGTAATGCAGCCATACCCACGCATCAGGCAGCGGGGGCGCACCCCCGGCCAGCGCATGCGCGACCTGTCCTGCATCCAGCTTCTCCGGCTTGTAACCGGGACGGCACGCAATGGCCCATACCAGGCCGTCCGCCTCGGGGAACGGGGCGGCGGCCTCGTGCAGGGGGGCATTCGGGACAGGGGAAAACATGTCGGACATGGGCGCTGTATCCGGAAGGCCGCAGGCAGGCGTCCCCATCTTGCACGATGGCCCCAACGGCGCAACAGCACGCGACGGGGGCCCGACCGGACATACGGGACAGGGCACGCGGCATAAGGCGGGGTACGTAAAAAAGGCGGAACCGGGGTGGCCAGCGCGGGTCGCCCGGTTCCGCCCCAAAGCCGGGCGTGAAGATTACTTCATCAGGTCAGGAGAGACCTTGCCGCCATTTTCCGCCAGCTTGCGCAGCACCTGCGCCTGCAGCCAGATGTTCATCGCGGCCGAGTCGTTCGTGTCACCGGTATAATGCAGTTCCGCCGCCAGTTCCTTGCGCGCGGCAAAGGAGCTGTCGAGGCCCAGCAGCTTGAGCAGATCGACGATGGAGGTCTGCCAGTTCAGCTTTTCCGGGTTCTTCGCGGCCATCGCACTCAGCACCGCGTTGACATCAACCGGGGCGGCGGGGGCAGCAGCCGGGGCGGCCGGGGTCGCGGCAGCAGGGGCCGCGGCGGGGGCGGCAGCGGCGGGCGTTGCCGCCTTTGCTTCGGACGAGCCAAAGATCTTGGACAGGATGGTGCCAAAAATACTCATGCAATCGTTCCTTGTTTCCTGATGAACCCCGGCAGGGCTGCCGGGGCTCTCGGGTTTGTTATAGCAGGGAAACCGGCCTCAGTAACGATACAGATCATTCTTGAACGGCCCGGCGACGGGCACGTCGATATATTCGGCCTGCTTGGGCGTCAGCTTCGACAGGTGGGCACCCACCTTGGCAAGGTGAAGGAACGCCACCTTCTCATCGAGATGCTTGGGCAGGGTATAGACCTTGTTTTCATACTTGCCCGCAGGTGCGGTCCACAGGTCGATCTGCGCCAGCGTCTGGTTGGTGAACGACGCGGACATGACAAAGGACGGGTGGCCCGTGGCGTTGCCCAGGTTCACAAGGCGGCCTTCGGACAGGACGATCAGGCGCTTGCCATCGGGGAAGACGACCTCGTCCACCTGCGGCTTGATGTTTTCCCACGTGAAGTTGCGCAGCGCGTTGATCTGGATTTCGGAATCGAAATGCCCGATGTTGCACACGATGGCGCGGTTCTTCATCGCCCGCATATGGTCGATGGTAATGACGTCCTCGTTGCCGGTGGCGGTGACGAAGATATCGCCGCGCGGCGCACCTTCTTCCATCGTCACGACCTCATAACCTTCCATCGCGGCCTGCAGCGCGCAGATGGGGTCGATTTCCGTCACCAGCACGCGGCAGCCCGCATTGCGCAGGGACGCGGCCGACCCCTTGCCCACGTCGCCGTAACCCGCGACGACCGCGACCTTGCCCGCCATCATGACGTCGGTACCACGGCGGATTGCGTCCACCAGGCTTTCACGGCACCCATACAGGTTGTCGAACTTCGACTTCGTCACGCTGTCATTGACATTGATGGCCGGCACCTTCAGCAGGCCCTTCTTGGCCATGTCCCACAGGCGATGCACACCGGTCGTGGTCTCTTCGGAGATGCCACGCACGTCATTGAGCATCTCGGGATACTTCTCGTGCATCAGGGTCGTCAGGTCCCCGCCATCATCGAGGATCATGTTCGGCGTCCAGCCGTCCGGCCCCTTGATGGTCTGTTCGATGCACCACCAGAATTCGTCCTCGCTCAGGCCCTTCCATGCGAACACGGGCACGCCGGTCGCCGCGATCGCCGCCGCGGCCTGGTCCTGCGTGGAGAAGATGTTGCACGAAGACCAGCGCACCGTCGCACCCAGCGCCGTCAGTGTCTCGATCAAGACAGCGGTCTGGATGGTCATGTGCAGGCAGCCCGCGATGCGCGCGCCCTTGAGCGGCTGCGACTTGCCATATTCATCGCGCAGGGCCATCAGGCCGGGCATTTCCCCTTCCGCGATGGCGATTTCCTTGCGTCCCCACCCCGCGAGGGAGATGTCCTTGACCTTGTAATCTGTTGTCATGACCTGTCCTGATTTCCTGTTTGACGGTTGCGGGTATAGCCCCTTGCCCTCTGCAAATCCAGAGTGCGATAGCCGGTGCGCGCGCGGCCGATGCGCATCAACGCGCGGGCGGCATGGACGTTTGCAGGGTACGGTTGCGGGGTACGTTACTGGATCGGTTACGGGAGGCCGTTATGCGGCCACCTCCTCCGCACGGCGCAGGATGCGCACGAAATTACCGCCCCACAGCGCGGCGATCTGCGTTGCGTCATAACCACGGCGCATCAGTTCCGCCGTCACATTGGGGGCCTGCGCCGCGCTGGCCCATCCGTCGATCCCGCCGCCGCCGTCAAAATCGGACGAAATGCCGACATGCGCGATACCGATGCGCCTGACGGCGTAATCAATATGGTCCACAAAATCCGCAACCCCCACACGATGGGTCTGGCGCACATCGCGCGGACACAGGAAGGCGTCCATGGCGGTGATATGGATCACCCCGTCGCACGCACGCAGGGCGTCAAGCTGCCCATCGTCAAGGTTGCGCGGGTGATCGCACAGGGCGCGCACGCACGAATGGCTGGCGAAAACCGGTGCGCGTGACAGTTCCACGGCCTGCATCATCGTCTTGCGCGACGTGTGCGACACGTCCACCAGCATGCCCAGGCGGTTCATTTCCGCCACCGCCGCGCGCCCCAGCGCCGACAGGCCGCCATGAGGTTCCGCCGCATCGCCAAGGTGCGTCATCGGCCGCGCGGAATCGGCAAGCGCGTTGTGCCCATTATGCGTCAGCGTCATGTAACGCACGCCACGTTCGCGAAACCGCGCCAGCAGGCCGATATCCTGCCCGATGGTATAGCCATTTTCGACCGCGGGGATGATCGCGATGTCCCCCGCGCGGTGCGCCGCCATCAGGGCGTCGGCGCTGTCGCACACCCGTACGCCGGGCACGTCGTCCGTGCCCGCGATGACGTCGAGCATCGCCAGCGCCTTGGCCGAGGCGGCGGCATGGCCCGCATCCCCAACCGCGCCCTGCCCCACATAGGCGACAAGGCAGGCGGCCCCCATGCCGCCTTCGCGCAATTTCGGCAGGTCCACACAGCGCGAGTCCGCGCCCGTGGCGAAATCACCACGATCAGGCCATGGGATGTCCACATGGGTATCGAGTGTCAGGACCGAACGGTGCATCGCCTGCACCGCATCGGGAGTCGGGGTGTTCGTCTGTTCATTCATGGCAGTCATCCTTTTGCCACAATGAAGCATACGCAGGGCTGTCCTGAAAACCGGGCATTAAACCGATCCACCCTCAAGGCGTTACGTTGGGGACAGGCTACTCCATCCCTCCGGTCGCTCCACGCGTCGGGGCGCAGCATGTCGCCCCCGCAGGCCGGACACTTAGCGAGGCGAAGGAACCGAGCATGCACAACATCCCCCTGCTGCCCCTTAATGACGGGCATAAGATCCCCGCGATCGGATACGGCACATACCCGCTGGACAACCCGCAGGCCGAAACGGCGGTGCGTGAGGCCTTGTCATGCGGATACCGCCTGTTTGACACCGCCGCCAATTATGGCAACGAATCCGGCGTCGGCACCGGCCTGCTCAGCTTTGACGTGGGTCGCCCCGACATCTTCGTCACAACCAAGCTGCGGGGCCGCGACCAGGGGTACGACAGCACCCTGCGCGCGTTCGACACCAGCCTGCAACGGCTGAAGATGGACTATATCGACCTTTACCTGATCCACTGGCCCCTGCCGATGAAGGACCAGTATGTCGAAAGCTGGAAGGCCCTGATACAGTTGCAAAAGGACGGGCGCGTACGCTCCATCGGGGTGTCGAACTTCCTGCCCGAACACCTGACACGCATCATCGACGCCACCGGCGTGACCCCGGCGGTCAACCAGATCGAAATGCATGTCGATTTTGCACAGGCCGAATCCGTGGCCCTGCACAAAAAGCTGGGCATCCTGACCGCGGCATGGAGCCCGCTTGGCCGTGGCGCCATATTGGAAAACCCCGTCGTCGGACGCGTGGCGCAACGCCACAACCGCAGCCCGGCACAGGTCCTGTTGCGATGGGTGGTGCAGATGGGCGCGGTTCCCCTGCCCAAAAGCGCGCATCCCGCCCGCATGAAAGCCAATATCGAGGTTTTCGATTTCGAACTGTCGGATGCGGACATGCGCGACCTCGCCACACTCGACGGCAATCACCGCACCGGCCCCGACCCGGCCACCTGTACCGAACAGTAAATAACATCCGGGGGGATGCATACCCTCCCCCCGGCCACAGGTCATGGCTCTTTGGGAACCATGGCGTCATCCCCCAGGGATGGGCGGCCATGGCCCCATATCATCAGGGCAGGCGGCTTTGCACCAGTTCCGCCTTATCGCGGCTGATGGTCCAGATGGTGCCGGGGCGCGTGGCGTCCCAGTCAAAGGCCTGCCCGCCCGTGGGCAGGGTGATCGTGCGGACATGCACCAGCCGCCCCCCCGCATCGGGCAGGCGCAGCACATACATTTCAGGGCGCGTATGCCCCGTCACATACAGCATCCCGTCACGGCCCCACCGGCCACCCGATGCGCTGAAATCCCCAAAACGTTTCAGGACATCCAGCGGGAACAGCCATGATTCGCGTTCCACGAAATCCGGCGAATATTTCACAAGGCGTGTCGATTCCGTGCCCCGACCGACCTCTCCCCCGCTGGCGGTGTAATTGGCAAAGCACGCCCACCAGAACCCGTCATGCCAGTCGATCCATGTCAGCGACCCATGGCCGGGGCCAAAGCTGTGGCTGCGGACATGGCGCATCGTCACGGGATTGAACCATTCAACCGAACTGGTCATCGGGACGTTGGGAAAGTTCGACATGGCGCAGACCATCTGCCCTGCCACTATTTCACAACTGTTGATATGGATGAACACCTGCGGGTCGCCCGACCATGATGCAACATGCTGGCCACTGGCGCGGTCATATTTGCCAATGGTGCTGTTGGAAATGGCATAGACATATTTTGCGTCATTGGTGACGCCCTGATGCGCCTCCTGCGCCTCCATGCGGGTCAGGACCATGGCGGCGGGCGCGGCCTCCGCCGGGGCATCTGCCGGGGCGTCTGCCAGGGCGTCGGCCGGGGCGCCAATCGCGGTGCCCACCGGAGCGCCCACCGCAGCGGCAACCGGGGCGGCAACCGGGGCACCAGTCTGGGCGGCATCACCGGCCCATGCCACCTCTGCCATGACCAGAAGGGCGATGAAAATTGCTGACAGGCGCAGGATGAATGCAAACATCGTCTTAAAACCCTGTTGAAACACTGGCCACGACCGCGAATGGCGCCCCGGCGAAATAGCTTGGTGTCGATGCGCTGACGGCGGTTCCGTTCATGCCCTTCATCGCCTTTGCCGTGCCGCCATATCCCGACACCGCCGACAGGTAATGATTGTCGCCCACATTCATGATGTTGACCTGGATCTGTGGCGAACGAAAGCGCGAGAAGCTGTGGAAACGATAACCCAGCGTCAGGTTGGCGGTGATGTAGGACGGCATCGCGGCATTATCCATCAACGCCGAATATTGCTTGTCCACATAAAGGATGTTGGCATTCCCGAAATAATGCCCATCATCATACTGCAACCCGATGGAGCCTGAGAATTTCGGCGCGGCAATCGCGGTTTTCCCTGCCGTGGGCAGGTAATCTGTGCCGGCGTTGAAATTATTGTCCGTGGTGGCATGCAGGAACTGCCCCGACAGATAGGGGCTGAAATGATGCCATGGCTTCATGCCGAATTCGACCTGTACGCCCCGGATCGTCTCCCCCCCGACATTCAGCGGGACGCTGGTCAGGTAATTGTCACCGGGCAGGTATTCGGACGAGCTGACCTGATGGTTCGTCAGGTTCATGTTGAACAGCGCAAGCGAGACATTGAAAAGTCCCGTGTGCCGATAGCCGACTTCCTCGCTGATGTCATATTCGGGCTTCAGGTTGCCAATCGTCGTCGTGGGCTTGGGCGATGTCAGGCTGTAGCTGTCGATATACGCATTGGCCGACGCGGGCATGCGATATGACGTGGTGCCATTGACATAGACCTGGTCATGGCGGGTGATGAAATAGGTCAGGGAAACCTGTGGCAGGGGCTCGAAATAATTCCTGTTGTTGCTGTATTGCGTGCCGGGAATGTCGTTGGTGACGGAACGCCCGACCATTGAGGCCTTGAACGCCGCATTGATGACCAGACGGTCGTTAAATGCCCTGAACGTATCGGCGATATACAGCGTATTGACCTGCTGTATATAGCTCATGTCCTCTGTCGCCAGCACGCGCCCCGACGGCAGGCGGATCGGGTTGTATCCCCCGACCGTATCGCCCGCGTCATTGACCACACCATAATCGTTCAGGACACTGTAATCCGTATATTGGTACCAGTCCCCGAATGACAGCGTATTATGCCTTGTCACCCAAGAGATTTCCGAACTCAGCCCGCCACTGTCTTCCTGCCAGTTGTTATAGGCCACAGCGGTTGCCTTGCCCTTTTGCGCATAGGGCAGGTTCAGGTTGCCATACTGTTCGCTGCCCATATATCCGCCGCTGCCGGGCACCATGGCACTGCCGAGCGTGGGGCCGGTACGATGGATGTAATAGGGACGGACCTGCAGGCGCAGGCTGTCATTCAGCCGCAGGTCGGATGGCAGCATGACATGGATTTCGTTCTCGTCCTCCATGTGCAGTTTATACCAGTTCGTATTCCCGAAATAATAATCCTTGTTATATCCGGGGCTTTTCCCGGTTTTCTGCCATGCATCCCATTTCGCCATCGTCACCGTGGGGTAACTGGCCTGATTTTCGCGGGTATAGCCGAAAATCAGCGATGTATTGCCAATCGACCAGTCCTTGGTCAGCTTGGAGTCCACATGGTAGCGATAGACACCACCCCCGCCGAACCAGTTATTGCTGCGGGTATAGGAAAACGACGCCATCCCGCGCAGGCCGGTATTGCCGATATCACCGGTTTCGAACCGGGCAAATTCCTTGTTCGACCCGTATGACCCACCCGATGCGGAAACATATCCGTGCATCTGGTGCGACGGGTCCATCATCCTGGTGTTGATTTCGCCGCCAGCCGCCCAGTACACGGGGGAATCAATACTCGAAGATCCCTGAATAACCTTGATGGAACCGATATTTTCCGCATCCACCAACATCTGGGTATGCGCGACATAGGTTGTGGGATTGGACGATGGTATCCCCTCGAACACATATCCGACTTCGGACCCGTCAAGGCCGCGCATGTTCATATGGTCGCTTTCGATCCCCATCGGGTCCTTCGCCCCAAGGACCACGCCAGGCACCATGGCAATCAGCGTATTGATATTGGCGGTGGGCGACTGCTTGGCGATGTAATCGCGTGTCAGCGTCGTCTGCGAACGGGCCTCCGTCTCCACCGACATGCGGCCGCCGCCCGGCGCATTCAGCGTCACGCCATCGGGCATCGAACGGCTGGCATTGACGTGGATATATTCATTTTTCGCGGTGGGCGCCGGCTTCGTCCCATGAACAGCCGCCGCGGTTTTCTTCTTCCCCGTGCTGCCGGCATCCGCGGCCTGCGCGGTGGAGGCCACAGCGACAGCCAGCACAAAAACAATATGCGCACATCCGGCACGATGGGGAATATATCGTAAAAACGCGGCCCCTGTATTCGCGAACATCAACATCACCTCGCGCAATTTCCTTGCTGCGCGGGACGATAGTTTTTTTCAGTCGCTGCGTTTATGAACGTTTAATGAAACATCATCTGGTAACGGAACATTTTACCACATATTTCATGGTATTCATTTTTCCAATACCTGAATCCCGGATGTGGCGTCCTGTAACACCACATCCGTGCGGCACGACCCGCAGGTTCCGTCCCCTTCAGGCATGGCCAATGGCGGGGGCAGCCGCCACGGATGTGTAATGCGGCGCGCAATGCAGCATCGGCCGCGCCACCCGCACCCCCAGCCAGTATCCCGCCCCCGCCAGACATGCGCCAAGCAGCGTGATGGCCGGCATCAGGCGCGTCACCACCCCGTCATGGTCGGATACATCACGCAGGGCGATGCGTGCTTCGTCATCATGACCGGCCTGTGCCGCCGCCGTGGCCGCCAGCAGGCGGCGTTCCACATCGGTTACATGCATCACCCCGGCCATCGCGATATCCAGCAGCGGCAGCCGCTGGCGCGCCATCCATGCCAGTGCGTTGTGAAAAGCCTGTGCCACATCGGCGAATTCCCGGCGATTGCATGGCAAGAACAGCCCAAGCGCCGAACGCGCATTGACCGACAGGCCCGCCGCACCGGAACATGAAGGCATCGGATGCACAGGCCCGACAAGACGGCGGACGGTCCATACCGCCAGTCGTTCGCCACAGGGAAGATCGGACAGAACGGTCGCATAACTGGACATGGCATTCCCGGACACGCGAAGTCCGGCTCCCTAGAGGTTTATCATGTCGCCGACCTTAGATGATAATGATTATCATTTTCAATATAAAAATCACACATACCCTCACTTCGGCGTGACCATGCGCGGATTTCCCCTTGCCAGGACAAACGACAGGACCGCGCGCAGGTTCTCATGCCGCAAGGGAACACTCCCCCGAAACAGGGGAAGGCCACAGCCCAACGGGAAACATCCGCAGTGATATATGCTGTCTTATCAACGGGCCGTTTGCACACGCCCTTTACAGGCATCGCGTGCAGGCCCCTGTTGCGCGCCGGTCGGAAATTTACGGGTCGGTTCGCGATGCGTCATGTGGTGACGCGATGGATGACGATGCAATAGACGGCGCTGCGATGGACGGCGATACCACGCGGTGCCGTACCACCTGTCCCACGATAATCAGCGCCGGGCTGCCGACCCCATTTTCACGCGCCAGCCCCGGCAGGTCGGCCAACGTGCCGGTAAAGACGCGCTGGTCCGGGCGGGTGCCGCGTTCGACGATGGCCGCGGGCCAGTCATCGGGCAGGCCATGGCGCGCCAGTTCGGCACACAGCACCGGCAGGGCCGCAACCCCCATGTAAATCACGATCGTCTGTCCCGGTCGCGCCATATTGGCCCATGGCAGGTCCAGCACCCCATCGGCGCGGGCATGGCCGGTCACGAACATGCAGGCCTGCGCACAGTCGCGATGCGTCAGCGGAATCCCGGCATAGGCCGCACACCCGTTGGCCGCCGTAATGCCGGGCACCACCTGGAACGGAATGCGTGAGTGCAACAGCGCCTCGATCTCCTCCCCCCCGCGGCCGAACACGAACGGGTCCCCGCCCTTCAGGCGCAGCACACGCTGCCCCGCACGGGCGCGACGGACCAGTTCGGCGTTAATCTCCTCCTGCGGCATGGTATGACGATTGCGCCGCTTGCCCACGAACACCAGTTCCGCATCACGGCGCACACGATCCAGCAGGTCGGGGGAAAGCAGTTGGTCATACAGCACGCAATCCGCATTCTGCATCATATGCAGCGCACGCAGCGTCAGCAGGTCAGGGTCCCCCGGCCCCGCACCAACCAGCCAGACCTCCCCCCCCGGCCCGTCCCCCGACAACAGCGCGTCCAGCACATCGCGCGCGCGCGCCATATCCCCCGCACGGGCGGCGGATGCGCCCTGCCCGTCCAGAAATGCCTCCCAGACGCGGCGGCGGCGCACGATGTCGGGACAGGCCGCGCCGACACGTTCACGCTCGGCCTGCATGAAACCGGCCAAGGCACCGGTACCGTCGGGAATCGTCGCCTCCACCTGTTCACGCAACCGCCGCGCCAGGACCGGGGCCGCGCCACCTGTGGAAATGGCGATACGCACCACGCCGCGATGAACCTGCGCCGGTGTGATGAAGGAGGAGGGCTGCGGGTCATCCACGGCACAGGCCAGCACGTTGAGGTCATGCGCAATCGCCGCGATCCGGCGATTCAGCGCGCGGTCATCGGTCGCGACATAGACCAGGCGGCAACCGGGAATGGCCGCGCGCACGGCCGCATCGGACGCATCCTGCGCGATATGGGTCAACACCCCATCTTCCACCCACCGGCGCATGTCCGCCACCAGACGGGTCGCGATGACCGAAATGCGCGCCCGGTGCGCCAGCAGCAGGCGCACCTTGTTCACGGCCACCTCGCCCCCGCCCACGACCAGGACGGGCACGTCATCAAGGCGCACCGCCAGCGGGAACCAGGCAGGATCGGAAGAAGAAAGGGTCATGCACCATTCACCGGCTGCGCGCCGGTGGCTCCAGAACACAAAGGGGCGCGCACGGAACGGGCCATGCACGCAATGGGAAAACGCGGGGCGGGCTATGGCGACTCTGCCACCGGACGGGCCGCCATGGCGCGCAGGATCAGTAGGAGGCGACTTTCTTCAGCCCCTCGGCATAGCCCCAGCGTTGCCAGTCGGCGCGATTATCCACCTTTCCCGGCGTGGTGGAGGCACATGCGGCAAGCGCAAGCACGAAGGCGAACAGGCCAAGGATATGGACGATGCGGGTCAAGTAAGCCTCCTGCTGGACACGGCGGCAACATAACAGAAAAGCGAACCATCGGTCACGACCCATCATGCAGGTGGCGTTTGCATATTGCGCGCGCTGCACGGATAACCGATCCACACGTAACCGATCCACATGGGCGACGCCACCGGCGCGCCCACCCGTCGCCCACCCCCGTAACAGGACACACGGCCCCATGACGACCACCGCGCACATGACCATCGCCCACACCGTCCACGACCTGCGCACGCGCGTCATGCAATGGAAACGCGATGGATTGCGCGTTGGCATGGTGCCAACGATGGGTGCGCTGCATGACGGGCACCTGTCGCTGGTGCGGGCCGCGCGCGCGGCATGCGACCGTGTGGTGGTCAGTATTTTCGTCAACCCGACGCAGTTCGACGATGCGTCCGACCTTGCCGCCTATCCCCGCACGGTGGAGGCCGACGCCGCACTGCTGCGCACGGCGGGGGTGGACGTGCTGTATGCGCCGGACGCCGCGCAGATGTATCCCCCCGGCTTTGCCACCACCATTTCCGTGCGTGGCGTGTCCGAAGGGCTGTGCGGTGGCGCGCGCCCCGGCCATTTCGACGGGGTGGCCACCGTGGTGTGCAAGCTGCTGATGCAGGCGCTGGCGGACCGTGCGTTCTTTGGTGAAAAGGATTTCCAGCAGGTGCATGTGGTACGCCGCATGGTGACGGACCTGAACCTGCCGGTGGAAATCGTCACCTGCCCCACCCGGCGCGAGGAAGACGGCCTGGCCATGTCATCGCGCAACCGCCGCCTGTCCCCCGATGCCCGCACCCGCGCCCGCGCCCTGCCGCAGGTTCTGGCACACTGCGCCGAACGGATCGCGGCCGGGCATGATGTGGCCGATGCCCTGCGACAGGCGCATGCCGCGCTGCTTTCAGCGGGGTTCGCGTCCGTCGACTACCTCGAACTGCGCGATGCGCGCGACCTTGCGCCAATGACGCAGACACCCACTACCCCCGCACGCCTGCTGGCGGCGGCGTGGCTGGATTCAGTCCGCCTGATCGACGGGGTGGACGTCGCGGCCGACATCCAAGAGACTGTCTGAAAACAACTCATTGATAAAAAACAAGAAAAGTTTTGGGTGCTGCCTTTTGATCGAGAAAGGCAGCGTCTTTCGAAGCTTTTTGGAAAAAGCTTCACCAAAAACTTTTATAATTTCAGTATGTTATATCGCCTGACGTTTCAAACAGTCTCTACGGCGCAGGCATATGCCGCCAGGGGGCATGGCCCCCGCACTTTCACCGGCGCTATCCGGCTTTTGCAGACCGTTGCGGCATAAACAGGGTTAAGGGGGCAGGGATCGCACTCCCCGTCGGGTCAGGGCCACGTTGGGTCAGGGCCGCGCCCGTGGCTGGTCCGTGCGCCAAGGGCGTCACATGGCGAAAGGCCAGCCCACAGATCAGTCCGCCAGGCGACGCGCCTCGTCAGGGAGCATGATGGGGATGCCATCACGAATCGGGAAGGCAAGGCCCGCGCCCTTGCTGATAAGTTCGCCGGCCTCGCGGTCATAGACCAGCGGCCCCTTGGTCACAGGGCACACCAGCACCGACAGAAGACGGGGATCGAGCGGTGGGAAAGTAGGCTTTTCGGTCATTGCGGGGCGGCCTCCTGCATAAATCATGTTGGATCAGGACGGGGATGCACCCTCGTCCGGCTCATGTCCAGCCATGTCCAGCAGCGTGCGCAACGTATTGGCGCGTTCCGCCAGCGTCGCGGATTCCAGCAATGCCTGTTTTTCCGCCGTCGCGAACGGACAGATCATCGGCAGCATCACCAGCAGGGTCACGTCGTCCATTTCATACAATGCATCCCACTGCGTGCTCAGCCCCTGCTGCGTGCAGAACCGGCGCAGCGACTCCAAAAGGCGCTCCCGGTCATAGGCGACGTCCTCGTCCGGGTCGGTCACATCGGCGGCAAAGCCTGACACGTCGATGCGCGCGACACGGTATCCCCGGCGCATCCCGGCCTCGCGCAGCAGGCGAAACCGCGCCAGTCCCGTCAGCGTGATGCCATATGTGCCATCCGCGCGTTCGGTCATGGATGTAATGCGCCCGATGCACCCCACCGAATACAGGGGCGGGGTTTCATCCGCGCCCCCCGGCAGGCCGCCAGCCCCACCGGCCCCACCGCCATCACCGTTGCCGTCACCATCGGCGAACACCCCGTCACCGGGCGTCATAGGTTCCGCCATGCCCATGCCGGGCCAGTCGCGCGTCTGGATCATGCCGATCATCCGGCCTTCACGCATCGCATCTTCCACCAATGCGACATAACGCGGTTCGAACACGTTGAGCGGCAGCTTCCCATGCGGCAGCAACATGGCCTCATTCAACGGGAACAGGCCGATTTCCGCCGGAAAATCCGCCAGCGTCATGTCCTGTATCAGCGGGATGCGGCGCGGGATGTCGTCATGTTCGACCACATGGCCGACCCGGTCATGGCGTGGCGTCATGAAAACAGCAGCGAGGACATGCGCCGACGCGCCGCCACCGTCGCGGGATCGTCATGGCCCCATGCCTCGAACAGGCGGATAAGCTGCAGGCGCGCACCGTCATCCTTCCATGCGCGATCTTCCTTCATGATCGTCAGCAGTTCGTCGGCGGCCTCGGCCTTCTTTCCCGCCGCGTTCAGCGCGGTCGAAAGCGCGAACCGGGCCTCGTAATCTTTGGGGTTGGCAACAAGGCGCGCGCGCAGGCTTTCCGCCTCCTCCGCTGCCTTGCGGCCTTCACGCTTGAGGTCGAGGGCCGCGCGCGCGCCCTTGATCTCCGCATGTTCCGCAATGGCCGCGGGCACGTCACGCAGGGCGTCGGCCGCCCCTTCCTCGTCCCCCATGACGATCAGGGCGCGCACCAGCCCGCCCCACGCGGCGGGATTTTCGGGTTCGATCTCCAGCACCTGCGAATAGGCGCCGGCCGCGGCCTCCGCCCGCCCTTCGTCCAGTTCCTTGCGCGCCAGGGCGATCAGGTCGGCCGCAGGCAAGCCCCCCCCCGCCGCCTTGAGCACACCTTCGACAAAGCGCCGGACCTCGCTTTCGGGCTGTGCGCCCTGAAACAGGTCAAGGATCTGCCCCTGCCAGAACGCCGCGACCAGCGGGATCGACTGCAACGGCAGGCCGATTTTGCCCAACTGCTGCGCCAGCGCCTGATTGGCGTCCACATCAATCTTGACCAGGCGCACGCGGCCACCGGCCGATGTCACCACCTTTTCGATCACGGGCGTCAGCTGTTTGCACGGCCCGCACCACGCGGCCCAGAAATCGACCAGCACCGGGACCGTGCGGCTGGCATCGACCACGTCACGCATGAAGGTGTTCTGGTCACCATCCGAAATCACGGCCGCCCCGGCGGACGGCGCCGCACCCGGCGTGGCGGCGGGGGCGCCGGGACGCGTGTTGGGGGACGGGGACTGACCGATGATATAGTCCATGGAAACTTGATCCTGCCTTGGCTTTGTGTCTTCGCCACCGCATCCCCTGTCGGGGCCGGTGGCCTGCGTTTCATAACGATAGATTGTCATTCCCACGGCGTCGCGCAACCTCAGACCGGGCAGATCAAAAAAAACATCCCACCCTGCATTTTCCCCCTTGCGCCACAGATGCTTATTGCGTAAACACCGCTTCACCGACACGGAGCGCGGGCGTAGCTCAGGGGTAGAGCACAACCTTGCCAAGGTTGGGGTCGTGGGTTCGAATCCCATCGCCCGCTCCAGTTTCCTTACAGGAAACAATCGGACACGAGAAAGCCGCCGCAAGGCGGCTTTCGTCGTTTATGGCCCCCTCCCCCCATCACAAAAACAGGCACCATGACCGGGCATCGACCCATCCCATGCCACCAGCACCAGATCGCGGGCCGGTCCCCTTCCCCCTGATAAGGGATGATCTGAAAGCAACCTGTTGAGAAAATAAGACAAAGTTTTTGGGTGCTGCCGTTTTTCAAAAAGGCAGCGTCTTCTGAAGCTTTTTGGGAAAAAGCTTCACCAAAAACCTTTATGATTTCATTACGTTATTAATCCTGACTTTTCAAACAGCCTGCTAAGACATTACTTGAGAAGCAAGGCCCGGCAATAACCTGAATTCGTCAATGGACCGGATGGTTTTTTAAAACTGTCGCCATTCCCAAAGCTTTTTGAAAACTCTTCGAAAGGCGTTGCCCAAAAACTTTTCCTATTTTTATCAACGGGTTGTTTTCAAACAGTCTCTCAGGAAGAGTGAAATGACGCCCGGCCGCAGTGTTTGCTCGGACTATACCACCCCCCCCGCAAATAAACGACGCGGTATCGTTATTCAGATTCCCGCATGGAAATCCCGGCATTCGCCCTTTCCCGATGCCATGAAGGCATAAGCGTGATGTACCCACCATCCGATCTTTCCTGAAAACGACCGAAGGAGTCGCGAATGGGGGCGACAGCACATGCCCCGCACCGGCTCCCTTCGCGCATGCCGGACAGATATTTTGTCGTCACCTGCCATCACGAAGAAATTCCTGAATTACAAGTAGGAAACAAATCCATCACTTCCAGACACCGAAACTGGACTCCCCACGCGGGTCCAGACCACAGGTTCTCTTGGTTTTTTCATGAGATATCCACCTCCACATAGGAAATAAATCTTGTAATTGTTTTTTGACCCCGAATTTTATTGCGATACACCACCGCATCTATTTGAAAAAATTCTTTTCAATTTGAAAAATTCCTTTACTTCGAAATAAAACCCTCCTACGTGGAAATTATATTCCCGATATATAAATGTTTTCAAAGCAACATTTTTCCGCGCATTACATGCCGAGGGCCAAATGTTACGATCAGGCACCGTTAATTTCCTTACAAAACAGGCATTCCATTCCCGGTGGGGCACATATCATGCGTGTCTCAAGGTTTCGCTTCTGTCGGCAAGCTGCCTGATTTTCGTTGTTCCGGCCCGGGGCTTTGCGCAATGCGTGCCGACCACGACGACCGTGGGCACGACCACGGTTTCAAGCATGACCTGTAGCGGTAAAGTGGGTGACACGACGACCGCCACCACGTCCGGCACCGCCCTGATCGGTAAAGGCAACAGCACGCCATCGTATAATTCCGTGACGATCGGTTCGGCCGCGACGGGCGCCACCGACACCGTCGTCAGCAATGACCGCACGGTCATCAGCCTTGCATCCGGCACGACGACCACCCCCAATACCATCACGATCAACGGCACGGTTGACAGCGGCGGCCTCAATCAGGGGCCGGACGGCATTGGCGGCAACGCCATCGAATTCGGCAGTTCCACGAACCTGACGATCAACAAGGGCGGTTCCGTCATTGTCGAGGCCACGGGGTCGACCAATTCCGAAGCCATCAACCCGACCGGGTATGACAACACGATCACCAATTACGGCACGATCGACACCAAGAACAACGCCGCCGACATCTGGCTGCAGGGTTCCGACGCGGTGGTCGGCACCAACAACGTCAACACCATCGACAATTATGGCACGATCACCGCCGGGCCGGACGGTACAGGCAGCGTCATCGGCAACAGTGACGCCAGCGTCGTGCATTTCACCAACGAAAGCGGCGCCACGATCAACGGCAACATCACGCTGGGTGATCTAGCCAATGTCGTGACCATGGATGACGGATCGGTGGTCAACGGCAATGTTGATGGCGGCGGTTCAAAGGCGACGCTTGTCCTGACGGGCGCCACGGGTGCGGATACGCTGTCGGGCACCGTCAGTGGCTTTGGCGAACTGGACAAGGATCAGGGCGGGACGTGGACCGTGGGTTCGGCCACCGCGCCGTTAACCGACCTCAGCCCCAACCTGGCGGTCAATGTCAATGACGGCACGCTGATCCTGGCGGGTGACACATCCGTGACGCAGGCACAGGTCGCGATCAATGGCGGCACGCTGCAACTTGGCACGGGCGGCACGAATGGCTGGATCAGCGGCATTACCGTCGATAACGGATTACTGGCGTTCGACCGGTCCGATACGAACACATTCCTGGGCGACATCAACGGTACAGGCGCGCTTAGCCAGATCGGCACCGGCACCACCATCCTGACCGGAACCAGCACCTATACCGGTGGGACGACCATTTCGGCCGGAACGTTGCAGATCGGCGATGGCACCACCACGGGATCCATCACCGGCAATGTCGCGGATGCGGGGACGCTCGCCTTCGACCGTTCGGATGTGTCCACTTTTGGCGGTGCGGTTTCCGGCACCGGCGCGCTTAGCCAGATCGGAACCGGAACCACAATCCTGACCGGAACCAATACCTATACCGGTGGGACGAATATTTCCGCAGGGACATTGCAGATCGGCGATGGTGGCACCACCGGCTCCATTACCGGTGACGTTGCCGATGCGGGAACGCTCGCCTTCGATCGTTCGGATGTGTCCACCTTTGGCGGTGTCGTCTCCGGCACCGGCGCGCTCAACCAGATCGGAACCGGAACCACAATCCTGACCGGGGCCAGCACCTATACAGGTGGCACGAATATTACCGCAGGAACGCTGCAGGTCGGCGATGGGGGCACCACGGGGTCCATCACCGGTGACGTTGCGGATGCGGGAACGCTCGCCTTTGACCGTTCCGATGTGTCCACCTTTGGCGGTGTCGTCTCCGGCACCGGCGCGCTCAACCAGATCGGAACCGGAACCACAATCCTGACCGGGGCCAGCACCTATACAGGTGGGACAAATATTTCCGCAGGAACGTTGCAGGTCGGCGATGGTGGCACCACCGGCTCCATTACCAGCGATGTTGCCGATGCGGGAACGCTCGCCTTCGATCGTTCCGATGTGTCCACCTTTGGCGGTGTCGTCTCCGGCACCGGCGCGCTCAACCAGATCGGAACCGGAACCACAATCCTGACCGGGGCCAGCACCTATACCGGTGGCACGAATATTTCCGCAGGGACGTTGCAGATCGGCGATGGGGGCACCACGGGGTCCATTACCGGCGATGTTGCGGATGCGGGGACACTTGCCTTTAACCGTTCCGATGTCTCCACCTTTGACGGTGCGGTCTCCGGCACGGGCGCACTCAACCAGATCGGGACCGGAACCACGGTCCTGACCGGGGCCAGCACCTATACCGGCGGCACGAATATTACCGCAGGGACGTTGCAGGTCGGCGATGGGGGCACCACCGGCTCCATTACCGGCGATGTTGCGGATGCCGGAACGCTCGCCTTCGACCGTTCGGATGTTTCCACCTTCGGCGGTGCCGTCTCCGGCACTGGGGCGCTCAACCAGATCGGAACGGGCACGACTGTCCTGACCGGAACCAACACCTATACCGGTGGGACGAATATTACCGCCGGAACATTGCAGGTCGGCGATGGTGGCACCACCGGCTCCATCACCGGTGACGTTGCGGATGCGGGAACACTCGCCTTTGACCGTTCCGATGTGTCCACCTTTGGCGGTGTCGTCTCCGGCACTGGGGCGCTCAGCCAGATCGGAACGGGCACGACTGTCCTGACCGGAACCAACACCTATACCGGTGGGACGAATATTACCGCCGGAACATTGCAGGTCGGCGATGGTGGCACCACCGGCTCCATCACCGGTGACGTTGCCGATGCGGGAACGCTCGCCTTTGACCGTTCCGATGTGTCGACTTTCGGCGGCACGGTTTCCGGCACGGGCGCGCTTAGCCAGATCGGAACCGGAACCACAATCCTGACCGGAACCAATACCTATACCGGTGGGACGAATATTTCCGCAGGGACGTTGCAGGTCGGCGATGGCGGCACCACCGGCTCCATTACCAGCGATGTTGCCGATGCGGGAACGCTCGCCTTCGACCGTTCCGATGTGTCCACTTTTGGCGGTGCGGTTTCCGGCACCGGCGCGCTTAGCCAGATTGGCACGGGCACCACGGTCCTGACCGGAACCAATACCTATACAGGTGGCACGAATATTTCCGCAGGGACATTGCAGATCGGCGATGGCGGCACCACCGGCTCCATCACCGGTGACGTTGCCGATGCGGGGACGCTCGCCTTTGACCGCGCCGACACAACCACCCTTGGCGGCAATGTATCAGGCATTGGGACGCTCAGCCAGATCGGCACCGGCACCACCATCCTGACCGGAACCAATACCTATACCGGTGGGACAACCATTTCCGCAGGGACGTTACAGGGCAATACCAACAGCTTTGGCACAGGGGATGTCGCCATCGCATCGGGTGGCGACCTGACCCTGACCAATGGCGGCACGTTCACCAATACCCTGTCCGGCGACGGCACACTGACCAAGGCGGATGATGACAGCACCCTGGTGGTGTCGGGGGATGGCACGGCCTTTGACGGCGCAACCGATGTGCAGGGCGGCGCCCTGACGGCCACGGGCACGACACTGGCGAATTCCATGGTGACGGTCGATGCCGGCGCGACCCTGAATGGTAACGGCACGATCGGCGGGGCGGACATCCGGTCGGGGGGCACGGTGTCCCCCACCAGCACGACATCCGCCACGGCCACGCTGAACGTGAACGGCAATTACAACCAGGAAAGCGGCTCCACCTACATCACCCATGTCACGCCCGGCACCGACAGTTCGGACCAGATCGCCGTGACGGGGGCCGCGACCATCGCATCGGGCGCGACGCTCGATGTGATCAAGACGGTGGCAGGGTCCTATACGCCGGGTTCGGTCTATACCGTGCTGAGCGCGGGTGGCGGCGTCAGCGGCAGTTCGACAGGCGGCACCCTGTTCCAGCACCAGGGCGAATTTGACCTGACCGCCCTGTATGGCCTGGAGGAAATCGACAACGCCAACACTGTCCAGCTTGTCGTGGTGCAGAACGCCACGACAAGCGACATGGCACAGACCACCAACGAACGTGGCGTGGCCAAGGCAGTGGACAGCATCGTCCCCGCGCAGGCAGGCACCACCACGCTGGCGACCGCGATCGGGTCCGAAGCGACGGCAACCGGCGTGCGCGAAGCCCTGAACCAGAGTTCGGGCGAAATCCATGCCTCGATCAAGGCGGCGATGCTTGATGACAGCCGCTTCAGCCGGGACGCCGCGTTCGACCGCCTTAACGATGCGTTCTGTTCCATCGGGCCGAACGCCCCGCGCCGCATCAGCCAGCAGACCAGAAACCGCGCGGCGGGGGACTGCATCCCCGATCCACGGCGCCTGTCCTTCTGGGGCGGGGCCTTTGGCGGGTGGGGCCATTATGACGGCAACGGCAACGCCGCGCGGATGGGGCAATCCATTGGCGGTTTCCTGTTCGGGGCGGATACGCGCGTGGGCGAACACTGGCGCATCGGGGCGATGGCGGGGTTCAGCCGTTCCAACTTCGACGTCAGCGAACGCATGTCCTCCGGCTCCAGCAGTGATGTCTATGCCGGGGTATATGGCGGCAGGCAGTGGGGGCGTCTGGGGCTGAAACTCGGCGCGACCTATACCTATCATGACATCTCCACCCGCCGGTCCGTCATGGCGCCCGGATTTTCCGCCAGCCCGCGCGGCCGTTACGACGCCAACGGGGAACAGGGGTTCGGGGAACTCAGCTACCGGCTGAATGCGGGGCCAGTGGTGATTTCACCATTCGCCAACGCGGCCTATGTCAATCTGCGCACCTCGGGCTTTCGTGAAAGCGGGGGCGAGGCCGCGCTGACGGGCCATGCGGGCAATACCGATGGCGTGTTCACGACCGTGGGTTTCCACAGCTTTACGGATTTCCGTATCGGACGCATGGCGGTGCGCGCGCAGGGCACGCTGGGCTGGCGTCGCACCTCGGGCATGAGAACGCCCAAGCAGAAGCTCGACCTGTCCACCGGGAATGGCGACGATACCGGCTTTGCCGTTTGGGGCGTGCCGCTGGCGGCGGATTCCGTGGTCGTGCGCGCGGGCCTGGCGATGCAGGCAGCGCCCGGCGTTACGGTCGGCCTGTCCTATGGCGGTATGTTCAGCACTGCCAACAGCTATCAGGGTGTGACCGGGAATGTCCGCGTCAACTTCTGATTCCGGCGATGAAATGAAAGTTTTTGGGGATTTTTTGCAAAGGCCGTGCTTGTTCAAGGGACAGGGCAACGCCTGAAACTTTCCCCATTCTTTAGAAATCGTTTGAAAACAAACCATTGGGAAAAAATAAGAAAAGTTTTTGGGTGCTGCCGTTTTTCAAAAAGACAGCGTCTTCTGAAGCTTTTTGAAAAAAGCTTCACCAAAAACTTTTATGATTTCAGGATGTTATTGATCCTGACTTTTCAAACACCCTGCCCTTAAAACCCGCTTTCACGGACCAGCAGCGACGCGGCCCGGCGATAGACCTGAAGGGCAAAGCTGCTTGAGGGGGCATCCAGCACCATAAGGCCGAATATCCGTGCCGCAGGCGCAGGTGCAGGCGCGTCCACGCGGGCCACAACACGATAAAGCGGAAGATCGGCCTGCCAGGTGTCATGCCGGTCACGATGCACGGCCACATGGCCGCCCGATGGCTGCGCCAGTTCCAGTTCCTCGATGGCCTCCGCATTCGCATCCGACACACGCTCCACCGTCAGGCAAAGGGGCGGACCACCCGTTTTCGACCAGAAACGCCCCTTTGTCCCCGCGTGAATCCCACGGATATCGGTTTCCCCAACATAGCCGACAACAACGCCCGGCCCCTGTGAAAGAAGGCTGAACAACGGCGTGTGCTTTGGAAAGACTTCGCCCTGATACGCCTGCGGGTCAACATCGACCACGACCCCATCGAATGGCGCGCGGATATCCAGTGCGTCGATGCGCCCTTCGGCTGCGGCCACGTCGTGGCGTCCCCGCGAAACCTCCTCCTGCGTGTCGGCCATTGTCGAAAGCATGGCGCGGTCGCCGGACTCGCCCGCGAATCCCGCGCGCCGCAACTCGGCCAGACTGGTCTGAAGCCGGGCCTGGGCCACATCGCGACCGGCCTGCAGGTCCTCGGACACCAGATGCGCCACCACCTGCCCGCGCGTCACCTCTGTCCCCGGCGCCAGCAGCCAGACCAGCGCGCCCGCTTCGGCGGTCCTAAGCCGCGCCTGCATTGCCGGGCGCCACAGACCGTCCACCCGCACCGTGCGGTTCCATGGCACGACCGCCACCAAAACCCCCACCACCATGACCCCGAGCACGACGCCCCGCCGCCACCTTGATGCCGCCTGCATCAGCCTGCCCCACTGCCGGATTTCACGCAGGATCGGCCCGACCAGAAAAAACCAGATTTCGATCCCGAACAGGACGATGCCCAACGCCTTGAACACCTCACGATAAACCAGAACCGCGATGCCCAGAAACAGGAAGAAGCGATAGACCATCGAGGCAAAGGCGTAACACAGCACCCCGATGGCCCGGCCCCTGCGCATATGTTCGGGCGGGGGCGCCTGATGTCCGAACAGCCATGTCCGCAACTGCCAACGTCCCAGAGCATAGCCCCGTGATTGCAGATTGGGCACACCCAGCAGGTCGGATGCGATGTAATACCCATCAAATCGCATCAGCGGCGACAGATTCAACAGCACGGCGCTGATCCAGACCGACCCGCTGAGCACAAGTGCCGCCTGCCGCGCGCCGCCATCAGGCAGGACCGCCCACAGTACGGAGGCAACCGCCGCCAGAACCAGTTCCGACAGCATCCCCGCCGCATCAATCGCCACCCGCCCGCGCGCATCCTGCAACCACCATGCATCGGTGGTATCGGTCCAGAAAACCGGCATCAACACCAGGAATGCGACCCCCATCGCGGGCACGTCACATCCCATGCGCCGGGCCGTGATGCCATGCCCGAACTCATGCACCAGCTTGGCCGCACCAAGGGCCAGTGCAACCGAAACCAGCCCGCGCATCGACAGCAATCCATGCAGTCCCGCGCGATACTCCTCCCATCGCAGGGCAATCCCCCAGAACCCAAGCAGCGACAGCACACCGACCCCGCCCCAGAACCAGCGCGAAAACATCCAGCCACACCAAGGCAACATGGCCGAAAGCAGGGCATTGGGACGGACCAGCGGAATGCGCAGGAACAGGTAATGATGCAACAGCCACTGCCATATTCCCTGCCGTTGCGCGGCGCGTTCATGCGCCAGGGTGGCGGGCGAAACAGCATCCACCAGATGCATCCTGTGGCAGAATTCCGCCACGGCCATGACTTCACCCGGCGCGCACACCCGGCCCATGACGGCCGATACGCTGTGTGCGATCGCCTGCGCATCGCCCAGCGACCAGTGAACCAGAATTTCCGTTTCCTTCCAGCTCAGTCGAAAAAACCGGTTGGAGACCGGATCATGCAGGGTCCATGTCGGCAACCCGTCCAGCATGGGGCCGCGCACAAGGTCAAGGTCATCACGCAGTGGTGGCCAGTCCGTCATTCCCTACAGCCCCAGCCACGGGCGCAGCCAGAAGATCGGGCGATGCAACAGCCACAGGACCAGTGGCCGTCGCCCACCCAGTATCCGTGCCTCCCCCTTGGTGCCCAGCCGGATCGCCGCACCATCAAGGTCCGCGCGCAGCAGGACGGACGCGACCCCCTGCGCCGAGGTTTCCGGGAAATAGCCACGAAAGACCAGATGGCCACGATGCGGGCGGTCCGGGCGCAGGTCATCAAAAAACTGTACCGGCGCGTCATCCGCCAGCGCGATCATTTCCGCGGCCGGGACATGGATTGCGATGCGCGTCGATTCCGGCTGGGCCAGCAGCGCCAGCTTTTCGCCCTTTTCCACGGGACGCCCCATCCAGTCCGCCGGATCGTCATAAATCACCACCCCGTCGCCCGGCGAGCGGACATCGGCATGGTCCAGCATCCATTGCCTGCGCCGCAATTCGGCTTCCTGCTCGCCCACCCTTGCCTGTAGCGGGCCGATTTCCGATCGCACCTTGGCATCGTCCATCCCCCCCTGAAGCGCCTCGCTATAGCGTGTGCGGGCCACCTCCAGTTCATGGGACGCGGCATCGCGCTCGCTTTGCAGGACCGCCCGGTCAAACCGTGTCACCACGTCGCCCGCATGAACCGCCATGTTGGGCGCGACCGCCATGTTCGCGACCGTGCCAGCAATAGGCGCACGCACGGGCATGGGCACCACGGGCACGACTTCGGCCGGGGCAACCACGAAACTTCGGACCGGCAGCAGCAAAAAGAGCGCACAGGCCACAACAGCCCACCATTTCCAGCGATCAAGCCGCCGCCACACCGACGGGCGCGGCGTATCGGGTGTGATGAGCACGCGCGCCAGAACATGCGCCATCGACCCCAATGCGGTGGCGTCGGCGCGGCTCCATGGGGTTTCCCCCATCACGACCCATGTGCCCACACGCCCGCCCGGCATGCGCAACGGCGCGCAAAGCCCATAATCAGGCCACGAGGCCGGCCATGAATCCTGCACCGGCGGGGGCAGGTCGGCCCGGTCGAATGCCTGTGCCTCCTCGTGCGGTTCCACCGTGCGCACCAGCTTGCGCATCCATACGCTCAAGGGGGCGTCGGCATCCGGCAGGCCCGCGCCGGAAACACATTCGATCCGGGGCGGGTCCTCCAGATAAAGAAAGGACAGCGTACAGCGAAACAGGTCACGCGCACCCTGCACCGCCTCGAACCCGGCCTCGTTACGCGGCAGGGATGCAAGGCGGTCCATCAGGCTGACCATCCGCGCAAGGCGTTCGACCACCAGCCTGTCGCCCGACGCCCCCCCCGCAAAGCCCCCCTCAGGGGGGGGAGACATATTCACGGGAAGACCACCTCCCCCGTCATGCCCGGCAGGAAGGCGGCCGCGTCTTCTTCCGGCACGGCATAGACCCGCACCGTCCGGCTGACCGGATCAATGACCGGGCTGAGGCGGATGACCCTGGCGCGGACCTTTTGCGTATGCCCGGCAAGCATGACAGAGAATTCGGCCCCCGGCTGGATTTTGGGCAACAGCGCCTCAGGCGCGACCATGTCCAGTTCGACCGATCCGGGATTGACGCTGGAAAGGAGGGGCGCACCAAGCTGAAGGAACTGATGGGCATGGGCGCTGACACCCGACACCACGCCGTCAAACGGGGCCTGTACGGTACAATGCGCGACATTGGCCTGCGCAAGGCGCCGGTCCGCATTGGCCGCCTGCAATTCGGCCTGCGCGGTGCGCATGTCCGCCTCTGAATAACTTTTCAACTGCCGCAAGCGGTTCTGGATCGTGACCAGCCCCGCATGCTTCTGCTGTTCTGCCACCGCATGGTCGAGCGTCGCCCGCTGGACGCCGCAATCGAATGACGCCAGCAGGTCATCCTTATGAAAGGATTGCCCATCGCGCAGGGGCAGATCATCCACGATCCCGGCCATCGGCGCGGCAAGAAGCGCCTGCTGGGTTGCGACGGCCTGGAACTGCACCCCCTGATTCGGGGGTTCCTGCGCCTGCGGATTTTGGGGGGCTGGCGCATCCACCGCCATGGCGGGAACGACGAAGGCCAGCATTCCTGCAACCCCCAGCGACATTGCTGTTTTGATCAATTTATGAATCCATCCTTTCTGGCGGTTTCCATCGTTGTCGGGCGTGTCCCCATGCCAAAATGCAGCGGGTCGGATGGGATCTGGGCGGGGTTGGCAGGCGGCGGCAGTTCAGGCAGGCGACCGGCCAGCCAGTCCTTGATCGAGGCATCGACCTGTTTGTTAAGCGTCGCCAGATCCTCTGTCGTCGCGTTAGCCGGGACAATGTCGATGCCGACGGATTCATACAGGTTGGCCAGCGATGAATGCGCCAGTGCATATGCCCGCGCGCAATCGACCTCCGCCAGCACCCCGGACAGGCGATGGCGCACGCGGTCGGATCGTGATTCCGCGCCCGCGCGTTCGACCCGGTCCGCCACCGTTTCCATCTGCCGGCCGACCTCATCCGCATCACGTGCGGTGCGCAGCATGTCCAGTGCGTTGATATATTGCTGATCGCTCAGGTGGATTTCAGCCAGCGTCGAAACCGAAAGGGCAAGGCGGCGAAGCTGTGACACCGCGATCGCCCCGTGCGCCTTGGAGAACTCGGCCGGGGCACGGACCAGATTCATCAGGTTATAGGTCGCATGGACCCCGATCTGCCCCCAGTAATTGTGATACAGCAATGAATTGGAATCGAAATTCAGATTGCCAATGCCACCGATCCCCGGCAGCACGCGGATGATTTCCTTATAGACATCCTGCTTGTCGATTTTTTGCTGATATGCCTCCATGCGCAGTTCGGGACGCATGACAAGGCCGATATCCTCCAGCTTGCGCACGTCCATGTCCCCACCTGCCAGCGATGTCTCGACCGGGGTGGTCAGGTTCAGCGGCGTATTTTGCGCGACATTGATGAGCGAACGCAGCTCGATCTGTGCGGATTGCAGGTCGTTGCGCAGACGATGCAGTTCACGCGCCGTACGCATCAGGTTCGCCTGATAATCCAGCAAGACCACAGGATTCTGAAGATGCTCGCCCTCCGACGTGCGTGATGCCCGAAGCATCGCCTCCGTCTCGTTGATCATCGGGTCGATCTTTGGCAACAGTTCCTGTGCCGTCGCGGCGCGCCAGTACACATCAGACGTGTTGCGTACAAGGTTATTGATCGCCTTGCGCCGGCGCTCGACCGCAATCAGGGCGCGATAGGCTTCCTGCCGGGCCATGAAATAGCTGATGCCCGCATCCATCAGATCCCACGAAAACTGGGCATCGCCCGTCCCGTGGGTCGGCATTTCGGAATAGGAATAATCAAGGTAATGCTCACCCGTCAGCTGGGAGATGCTCTCGGCCGAATTATTGTTGCCACGATGCGAATATCCTGCATCTGCCGACATGTTCGGCAACATCGTCATCAGGGTCAGGTCAAGGTTCTTTTCCTGCTGCGTGACCTCCAGCTTTGAAACCTCGATATCGTAATTATAACGCAGGGCACGCGCGATCGCGCCAGAAATGCTCAGCCCACCCGTCAGCGGCACATAATGTTTGTCGATGGTGGCGCGGTCTTCCTGCGCGCGCAACACGTTCTCCGCCAGGGTCATGGGCTGGGGCTTGACCGAACAGGCGGTCATGCAAAGGATGGAGGCAAACCCGACGGTTCGGGCCAGTGGCCGACGCAAAGAATGGCAAAACGTCATGACGGCAGGGAACTTTCGCTATTCACGGGGTTGGCGGCGCGACAGGTGGGGCGCACATCTTCGACAAAGGCAGGAAGGACGGGATGTGACGCCTGCGCCGGGCTTTTTATGGAAATGACATTATTGCGGAAATGAAACATACGGCCTGCGCGGCGGGTTATCTGGCCCCCCCACCACGCAGAAGGTGCCGCCCATGGCCATGGCGCGCCGCCTGATGATGGGCACGCAGCCGGTCATGCAGGGTCGAACGCTGCCGCGGGGCCTGCGCGCGCGACGGCGCGGACATGGCGCGATCATCCAGAAGCCGCGACATCAGCCCGTCCATCTCGCCCTGGACATGCACGAACATCTCGACAAAACCACGATGGCCGTACCCGTCCGCAAGTTCGACATGCAGGACCAGATCGCAGGATTCCCCTTCGGGGGGATCGCCCTCGAAACGCCGGGTCACAGGGTCAAAAATCAGCCACGCCGGCAATGGCGCGCCGTCCTGCATACGGACATCCATCGTCCAGTTCTCATCAGGATGGGGCGAGGCCCCCAGGACATCGCCGTCCACCACCGGGATGGAAAAATGGCTTCCCGCCTGGACAAAGCTGCGCGACACGAACCCTGCGACCCATCCTGCGTCCATGGGCGTTCCCAAACGATGGACGTTATCGCGGCCATAGCGATCGAACAGGTCCCATGTGGCCTTGCCGGTCAGTGCTTCTTCGGAAAAACCGTTGCGTTGCGTGTCATCCGACAGGACGGGATTGCGCGCACGCATCGTCACCACCGTCGAAAGCGCGGACAGGTTGGCCGAAATGGCCGTGATCCCGCCATTGGCCGACACATCCACCCCCGTCCCCGTCGCCACGGGGCCGCTGCTGCTGTCAATCAGGCGCGCCATCAGTGCGGGCGGCGTGCCGTTCCAGTTCGGCGCAGGCAGGAACGACAGGAGGGCCGACGACGGCAGGATGATTGCAGTCCTGTCCGACACATTGGTTGCAACCGCCGTCCATGTCCCGCCACCATCGGTCGAATACCGCCACACACCTTCGGTCGCGGGCACCGTATTTCCGACAATGGCAATCCCCGCAAGGTCATTTGCCGACGACCCGCCCGGCACCGCATCCGTCTGGTCATTGAAAACCGGGGTGAACAGCGACGCCACAGAGGCCCCGGGCGGGTTGGTCGTATCCGCCGACACGGGGGGCAGCGTCGCATTCCCCGTGGCAACCGGGGCGTCATTCACCGGCGTCACCACCGTCGAAAGCATCGACGTCCCGGCCGAAATGGCCGTGATCCCGCCATTGGCCGATACATCCTCCCCCGTTCCCGCCGTCACGGGGCCGCTGCTGCTGTCGATCAGGCGTGTCGTCAGTGCGGGCGGCGTGCCGTTCCAGTTCGGCGCAGGCAGGAACGACAGGAGCGCCGACGATGGCAGCACGATTGCGTTCGTATCCGACACATTGGTTGCAACCGCCGTCCATGTCGCACCACCATCGGTCGAATACCGCCACACGCCATCGGTGGCGGGCACCGTATTTCCGACAATGGCAATGCCCGCAAGGTCATTTTCCGACGACCCGCCCGGCACCGCATCCGTCTGGTCATTGAAAACCGGGGTGAACAGCGACGCCACAGAGGCCCCGGACGGGTTGGCCGTATCCTCCGGCACGGGGGGCAGCGTCACATTCCCGGTGGCAAGCGGCGCATCATTCACCGGCTGCACAATGGCGGGAAGATCGACCGTGCCAATGGATATGGCCGTCGTCCCCCCATTTTTCGTCGCATCAATATGCGTGCCGGTTGTCACGGCACCGCTGCTGCTGTCGATCAGGTGAACCGTCAGCGGGTCGGGCGTACCGTTCCAGTTCGGCGCAGGCACGAAGGTCAGCCGGTCCGAGGCCGAAACCACAAGGCCATTCTTTTCCGACACGGCCCCCACCGGGGTGCGTGACCCATCCGCATGGACCACGATCCATGTCCCGTCCGATGCGGGCGTATCATTTTTCGTAATGACCACCCCCGCCAGATCATTTGCCGACGACCCACCCGGCACCGCATCCGTCTGGTCATTGAAGCTCGGCCCGAAAAGGGTGGACACCGATATGCCCGGTGGTGTCGTCGTATCCTCCGCCACCGTCATCGCAGGCGGCGTGCGCCCTGTCGTGACCGGGGCGTCATTCACCGGCGTCACCGCCGTCGAAAGCATCGACGTCCCGGCCGAAATCGCCGTAATCCCGCCATTGGCCGATACATCCACCCCTGTTGCATCCGCCACGGGGCCGCTGCTGCTGTCAATCAGGCGTGTCGTCAGTGCGGGCGGCGTGCCGTTCCAGTTCGGCGCAGGCAGGAACGAGATGAGGGCCGACGATGGCAGCACGGTCGCGTTCGTATCCGACACGTTCGTTGCAACCGCCGTCCATGTCGCGCCACCATCGGTCGAATACCGCCACACGCCATCGGTGGCAGGCACCGTATTTCCGACAATGGCAATGCCCGCAAGGTCATTTGCCGATGACCCGCCCGGCACCGCATCCGTCTGGTCATTGAAAACCGGGGTGAACAGCGACGCCACAGAGGCCCCGGACGGGTTGGCCGTATCCTCCGGCACGGGGGGCAGCGTCACATTCCCGGTGGCAAGCGGCGCGTCATTCACCGGCGTCACCACTGTCGAAAGCGCCGAAAAATTGGCCGAAATCGCCGTAGTCCCGCCATTGACCGATACATCCACCCCTGTTGCATCCGCCACGGGGCCATTGCTGCTGTCGATCAGGCGCGATGTCAGTGCGGGCGGCGTGCCGTTCCAGTTCGGCGCGGGCAGGAACGAGAGGAGCGCCGATGGCGACAGTACGGTCGCGTTCGTATCCGACACGTTCGTTGCAACCGCCGTCCATGTCGCGCCGCCATCGGTCGAATACCGCCACACGCCATCGGCGGCGGGCACCGTATTTCCGACAATGGCAATGCCCGCAAGGTCATTTGCCGACGACCCGTCCGGGTTGGAGGCCGATACCTGCTGATCGCGCGAATCATTGAACACATGCGTAAACAGCGATGATACCGATGCGTCCGGCGGGTTCGTCGTATCCTCCGCCATGGGGGGCAGCGTCACATTCCCGGTTGCAACCGGCGCATCATTCACCGCCGCGACATTGACGATCAGTGTATCCGTCTGCGCGGAATAGGACGTGCCCGGGGAATTGAGGGCCGCCGCCGCGCCAAGTGTTGCAGGCAATGCACCGGTTGAACCATTGGCATGCGGGTCGAACCCATCCCATGCCTTGAACTGCAACGCATCACCGATCGTGCCGTTGTAATCTGTCGTGGTCGGGACGAAGGCGATGCGGGTATCCGGGCCACCAGCCAGGAACAGGGCGTTACCCGACGAAATGGCCGCCGTGGAAGCAGAGGCGAACAGGGTCCATGTCCTGCCCGCGTCCGTTGAATAATACCAGTTTCCCTTGGACGTATCGGCCCCGACAACGGCAATGCCCATCGCCACGCCCACCGCCCCGTCATGCACGCCATTGGCGTCCGGGTCGATCACGGATGTCACCAGCGAGGAAACGGCGACACCCGCCGTGGCGGACGGGGGCGATGTTGCGTCCTCACGCGCCGGGACCACGTCATCGGCCACGGGGCCAAGCACGGGGGAATCATTGGCGGCGATCACATTGACCGTCGCGACAGCGTTCGCGGTTGTGATATCGCCTGTGGCGGCGTCGGTCACGCTGAGTGCGACTGTGCGCGACACGGCCGTATCGGGCGTGTCGGACATATTGACGAACCCGACATCGGCCAGCGCCCGGTTCCACTGCGCCGTGGTGGCGCCATTTGATGCCGATGCCAGATGCAGCGACCCGTCCGCCCCCACCGTCGCAACGATGTCGCCCACATCACCCGCCCCCGAAAACACCAGCGCGTCCCCCGTCTGGGCATTGCCCAGCGTGAAAACCGCCGTGGCGGCAGGCGCGACCACGCCGGGCGCTGTCGCGGCGGTGAAAAGGGGCGTGGGCGTGGGCGTCGCGTCGTTCGGTTCCACAAAGGTCACGTCCGTCTGTCCCGACGCACTGGTATGGAAGGTGGTAATCGCCACGGCGCTGGTCATAACGCCGCCGGTGCCCTGCGAATTGTCGGTATTGCCGTCACTCAGCGTGACACCGATGGCGATGGGGAACTGGAACTGGTTGGCTTCCGCCGTGTTCGTCCATGTGATGTCATTAAGGACCGACTGCACCGTCGCCTGCTGGACCTCTGCTGCATTCACACCAAAGGTGATCTTCAGCGTCCCGCCACCCTGCGTATAAGTACCGACCTGGGTGCCATTCAGCATTACCGCGCCACTGGCGCCAAAGGACAGACCGGACTGGCCGCCGAACACGTCATTCGCATCGGGGGTCGCAACACCCGCCGCACTGACACGCGAAACGCTCAGGACCGCGCCGTTATACCCATATTCCGAAGGATAGGCCGCAACCAGCCGGGCGATTTCGGCATCGTTGACCCCCGCACCGTTCGAAATGAGGTTCGTGCTGCCCCCCGCGACCGTAACGGTCCCGCGTGAAAAGCCCGAAATGACCGGCGCGGTATCAGGCAGTTCATAAACCACGTTCTGGCCCGTCACCAACCTGCCATCCGGGGTTTCGACAAGCATCCAGTGCCCATCGGACTGTATCGCCAGTCCTGCCACCTGCGTCGCGTTGGCGGGCACGGTCACGGGGTTCCCGCTTCCGGCATCGGGAAGGGTCAGGGTCGTCGTGCCGTCAAACAGGGGCGTTGCAATGTAATTGCCACTGGCATCCGTCGTATAGACGAACTTCTGCCCCGTGGCATCCACACTGCTCAGCGGCACGCCACCCAGTGGCGTATCCAGATTCGGATCGAACGTACCCCACGTATCGGGACGGCCGATCACCTCGTAAACCTGCCCCGTCACCACCCCAATCCCCGATGAGGATGCGGCGCGGATATTGTTCTGCGGCGACGATAACGTCCCGTCGCGCGGGCCTTCGGCGGACCCGACCGCCCCGATTGCCGTGCCCTGGTATTCAGTTATCGCGGGGTCCATGTCCTGGGCCGTGGCCACGGCGGTATGTTCGGCCACCGGCTGCGCAATATCGGTGATCCGGGCCTGATAGAGGAGTGTCAGCGTCTGTCCCGCCGCAAGCGATGGCAGCGAGAAAACCGGATGGCCATCGGACGGGTCCGTCCCCACCGTCAGCGTACCCGTGCTGGTGGTGCCATCCGCGTTGGTGATGGTGTACCGCTCGCTTCCCGGGATATAGGTTTCGTTGGGACCGATCAGCCCGGTGATCTGCGCGTTATAGGCCGTGGCGTCGCCGGTATTTTTCAACGTCGCCTGCATCTGCACGATACCCAGCGCAAGGTCCTGCGCGGTCTGCGCCGGTCCCTCGGCCTGCGTCAGGCCCAGCGCAGGCGTCACAACCGTCAGGTGCGCGGTATTGGTGGTGATCGGCGTGGCGCTGCCGTTGGCCGTCACCTGCATGCCGACATGCAGGCTGGATGCGTCGATGTTGGCGATCGAATTGTCCACCACCGCGTTGAACACCAGCGCAACCGCATGCGCGCCGGACAACTGGTCATTATTGACCAACGTGCCCAGCTTGATGACAAGCGACGAGGTGCCATCGTCATGTGTCGTAATCGACCAGTCACCAGCAGGCAGCGTATAGGTCGGCCGGATCAGGGTGACATCGGTTGCGGTGGTGGAAGTGACCTGCAGGCCGGGTATATTGCCATCCGGGTCCACGATGTCGGACGTCGTATCCCCCCCTGGCGAAATCAGGGCAATCGTCAGGTTCGCAGAAGCCGCCGGGATCGTCAGGCCGGATGGCACGGTGATGGTCACGGTCGTATCGGTGTTGCGACCTTCGGGAATATGCGCCGAACCCTGCAGGCGCACCACATCGCCGGGCACGACATTGGCCGAGGTCGGTTCGGTATGGCTATAGGTCGGGTCCGGGATGACCGTGCCGGAATTCACCCCCGCCGCCTCGCCCACGATTTCCAGATGGGCATCGCTGAAACTGTCAATGGTGGCCGTGGCGGAAACCGAGGTCGCAAACCACTTGCCCGTCGTGGACGTGCTGTAGGGGATGCTTTCATACCCGCCAACAGTCCCAAGGGAGGCAGGAACGTGCGATGCGGTGGTCGTGCCAGACGCCAGCTTCTGCGAAGCAATCGTCAGGCGCGTGCCGGATGCGAGGTTGTCGGCGACCTTGACCTGGAACGTGAAACTTTCCGTCGCCCCCGTACTGCCGGTCCCGGTCAGCGCCTAATCATTGCCGCCGATATGGATGGTGGTCCCGTCCGATGACGCGGCAACGGTCATGGACCCGTCATTGACCAGCGAACCGGGCACCAGCACATAACCGTCGGGAATTGTCAGCGTATCCTGGAAATCCGCCGCAACCGCCCCCGACCGGTTCGTCGCGGTATAGGTATAGGTCACGATCTCGCCGCTTTGCAGGTGGCTGCCATTATCCGGCGTCAGGGTCGTGACGACGTCGGGGTCCACCTCCTGCATCGTAATCGTGTTCGATTGCACCGGGGCCCCTGAATAGATCAGCGACGCGGAGGTGTTTTCCTGCGTTCCGGTTTTCCCGTCCAGATTATGTGACAGGGGGAAGGACGCATTGAAATTGATCGTCACATCGTCATCACCGCTGCCCGATGCCAGCACTGATGGCCCAAGATCGACCACAAGGTTGCCCGACGCATCGAGCGAGACGGCCGACGGGGGCAGCGTGGCCGTAAGCCCGTTCCCCAACGTCACCGTCACGGACGAAAGATCGACCTCTTCGTGCGACGGGATCGCGACCTTTACCTGCACGTCGCCCGTGCCATTGCTCAACTGGCCCGGCGGCACGGATACGGTCACGCTAAAGGGCCGCGTCTCGCCCACGGCATAGGCCGATGCGTTGGAGGCATCCGCCAGATGGTCATCGGCCGCCATGTTGGACGTCCCGACCTGCATGCTGATCGTGGGGTCTTTGGAACTAACCGTTGCCGTATCGGTCATGACCGCGCCGGAAATCGACGTCGGCACACCGTTGCTGACAAAACCATTGCCCGCCTTCACACCCCCCGTCACGGCGGCATAATTCACGATCGTACCCGTAAAGACGTAATCCTGCCCCAGCCCCACATTCGGCGGGGTGGCGACATCATAAACCACCACAAGGGCATCGGCAGGGGAACCATTGGCCATAAGGACGGCATTGCCGCTGCCGCCGGGGGCCTCCACCTGCACGCCGTTATCGGAAAAATAATCCGCTATCGTGGCCTGCTTGCCAGCGGATGTGACCGCACCAAGCAGGTTTCCGCTGGCATCCGCCGTCACAAGGACGGTCCCGTCCTCGCGCACGATCTGGAAATTCGTGATCTGTGACGTTTCGACACCCGTGGGCAGGGCGCCCGAAACCGTCACGTCATACGCGGCCCCGCTGCCGTTGTTCTGCACGGTCTGGGCCACGCGCACGGTCTCGCTTCCGACAAGGTTGCGGGCGTCCTCGTTGGTTGCGGGGGCGATCCCCTCTGGCGTGGCGCCTGTGTTGAATACGGACGACGATCCTGCAGTCGCGAATTCCGACGGGCGCGCCGTCACGTCGCCACTGATCTGGTTGGTATAGGTCACGCCGCCATCCTCGGCCCCCGACGCCGTTGCCACCGACGCAATGCCCGTGGTGGTGGTCAGGTCGGGATTTTGCACCGTCAGCCGGGCCGGGGCATAGGTCTGGCTCATGCTGTCCGTGCTGGTCGTCATCGTCCCCTGCTCCAGCGCGTTGAGCACGAGGTCATTGGCGAACGGCTGCTGTGTGGCCGTCAGCGTAAACTGCACGCCAAGCTTTTCCGGGGTGGTCGTCGCCGTTGCCGACTGATACCCCGACAGGTCAAAGGAAAGGGCGTTGTTCGTTGCATCTGTCGTCATTTTCGAAATGACGACACCCGAAGGTGCGTTCACCAGCCTGTAGCCGCCTGATGATGGATAGGTGCTGCTGTCGGTTGCGTCTGTATACCCCGTCGTACCGCCATCCGAATTGGGGTCCACCACGTTGAACACCGGCGACGGCAGGTAAGAAGACAGGTTCAGTGCCGTGTAATTCCCCGTTATGGTCTGGTAATCGGCCTCGTACGTCACGGCGTCGCCGGGCTGCACCTGTGGCGTCGTGCCATCGGGAACCGCCTTGCCATTGATCGCAACGATTTTCAGCGTCACGCTCCCCTTCGCAACGCTCAGGGTTGTGCTGCCGCTTTCCATCTCGCTCACCGGGGTTGTGCCCTGCTGCGCACCGTCCTTGTCCAGCAGCGTACCGCTCAGTCCCGCCGTACCCGACAGCGTGTCGCCCTCCTCGATCATCGCAGGCTTGCCGGATGCCTGATTGATGGGCGCATTGGTATGGCCGCTCAGTACCGTTGTGCCATAGCTCAGGTTCCCTGAAACGCCGGGGGGCAATTCGCCGCTATATCCATTGGCCAGAAGGGCCTGGGAGATGTTGAAGGCCAGGCTCGTGCTGCCATCGGCATTGCGCGTATAGTTCCAGTAGCTGTTGGAACCGGAGGTCGAGACGACCTGACCATTCTGTGTCGCGGAAACCGGATTGTCCGGCAGGCCCAGCGAAATTGAGTGCTGGCCCGACACATCGGTCCATGTAAAGACCGGTGCGATCGCCGGATTGACGCTTTGTTCGTCATCAATCCTGGAGGTCAGGGTCAGGTTGCTGGTGGCGTTATAATTGCTGACCTGAACCGCCATGTTATAGGTCAGGTTGCTGCCCGCGGCCACGGCGGCATTGTTATCCGTGGCCGATGTTATCTGCACCGCCACGGCGCGCGCGATGAAGGCGGCGGAGGTTGGGGCATTCGGGTCCGACCCATCGACCGTTACCACCGTACCGGACGGCGCGGTCCAGTTCACCGCGCTGTTATAGGTCACTGTCGGCCCGACGATGTTCGCCGACGCCCCCGTCGTTTCATTGACGATCTGCCTGCCGCTGGCATCCGTTTCCGGGACATAGAACGGGATGTCCACTTTCGTCATGCCATCAGCGGCGCTGAGCGATGCGAAATGGAGGGTCACGGTCCCGCCGGGATTGGTTGTCGCGGGCACTGCCGTCACCTTCCCGTCGGAACCGGTGACGTTAATGGTGCCGCCCGTATACTGCACGTCCGCCGGCAGGGCGACAGTCAGGTCCACATTCCTGATCGGGTCGCCCGTTGTCGCCGCGGCCGGCGTGATCTGCACCTCGTATATGCCGACATGCGATGGCCCGGCCGCCAGTTCACCATCCTTTGTCGTCAGGGCCTGGGTCTGGATATTCAGAAGGTTCAGGTTGACCGTACTGGTCGCAAGGCCATCGGCCGGATCACTGGCGGAGGCGACGCCGGTGCCCCGGATGGACGGGTCGGTCGCGGGATTGTTCTGCGCATCGGCGCCATACATGAAACCACCGATGGCATCGATATCCAGCGTCGCCCCGGGCGTCGAGGAGGTATCCGCCGTCAGCGTCACCACGATACTGGCCGCCGGCGTACCAGGCGCATAGCTGGCGAAAGGCAGGCGCGCAGCGACGAGTTCGTCACCCGCCTGGTACCCCGCGGGCGCCACCACGAAGACGGGATGCCCCGTCTTGTCCACCGCGAACGGGTCCAGCGCGCCAAGCGTGCCGACATGCCCCGCGACCGTGGTGGACAGCGTGACGGTTTTCGTCGCCAGCGCCTGACCAAGATAGGTCATGCTCTGGACGGTTGCGCTGCTGTTCTGGGTATGTGGGACGAACATTTCCACATACGGGCCGTACCCTGCCGCCGATCCGGCCCTGTTGGAAAATGAGAGGGTCTGGGTAAAGCTATTGCCCAGAAGGGCCGTGGCGTCACCCGAAATCGTGACGGCCGGATCAGGCACATCCAGCACGCCGTCATAGGCCGCACGCGTGGCGCGCGTGAACAGGTCACGCACCGTGAAATCACCGCTACGTGTTTCCAGTGTCCAGTCGCCCCCCTCGGCCGCGTCACCCGTGGCATTGGCGGAGGCCGCGACATTGGCACCCGTCAGGCGATGCAGATCCTCCACCAGCATCCGGCCATCCTGCCCCGCCCCCACATCACAGCCCCAGAACAGGATCTGCCCCCCGGTGCCAAGATGCGTCCCCCACGCCGCAACGGCGGACGCCTGATCCATGACCGACGCCGCATTGAACATGGTGGCGCCAAGTTCGGCCGACCCGTCGGTGCCGTAAGACAGGAACTGGATGGAGGCCAGCCCGCTGCGGTTCGCCACGGCGGAGGAAACGGTGGCGAATGCGTTGTCACCGGGCCGGATGACGACGACATGGACATTTGCCGACAGGCCGGATGTCAGTTCCCGCCAGTTATCGACCCGTGAATCGACAAACAGGACCGATGGCGCATTTGCCAGTGCCGCATTCGCCTGATTACCGGTTTCGCGTTCCCCGTTCACCCGCGCCGCATTCGCCTGTTCCGCACGCGACCGGTCATGTGTGGATGGGGATGTGGCCGAAGCTGGCGTCGCGGTGTCGGCGCTTTTGTCCGCCACGCCCCCCGGCGCGTCGTGCGGAAGGGTGGCCGCGATGCCGCCTGCATGGCTGGTGTCATGATGATGGCCCTCAAACACACGACGGTGTTCCAGCAGGATAGGCATACGCATCTCCGCGTCCACGGCGCACATGCCGTTTCTTTTCGTTACAGAAGAAACGAAACAGTTCCTTTGGTCAAGTACTGACGATGGTATTAAATTCATCCCGGATGAATATGAATTAATTCCTAATTAAAAGTCCGAGATTTTCATGGGGTATCCAAATAAAAAGTTAATATAATCCCCTTAAATATTAACTTTTTATTGACATCTCCCCCGGTGCGGGCTGCATCCAGAAATCGCCCCATGCCCCGTTTTTCACAACATAACCATATGATATAAAACGATATTTTTATAAATCAGGCCCACCCGTTGCGTGAATATGATGCCGGGCTGCATGGCATGGGCCTGCGCCAAACATATCCGGGTTGTCTCCCGGACATGGTGTTGGCGTGCGAAAATCAGGGGGCGTGGAACAGGCCGCCGCCTTCGCTGGGTCAGGGGTGGAAGCGCCAGATATGGATCATTACCGCATGCCGGGGTGTCCCCTGAACAGGTTTTTTAGATTAACCTACTGAAATCATAATATTTTATTATGAATTATTCCCTAACACACCTGCACGGAAATGCTGCCTTCGCGAAACAAAGATGCCTCCGAAAAGCGTGTTTTTTTTCCTAGGAATGGACCGATACCGCACCGCCCACGAAGCCGGCCTGTTCCGGGCAGGAAAAAAGGCCCGTTGAGCTGGTCCGCACGCATTGTGATCCGCACGCATCCGGCGGCCCCACATGACCGAACATCTGTCCGCAATGCTCAGAGACTGTTTGAAAAGTCAGGATCGATAACACCCTGAAATTATAAAGGTTTTTGGTGAAGCTTTTTCCAAAAAGCTTCAGAAGACGCCGCCTTTTTGAAAAACGGCAGCACCCAAAAACTTTTCTTTTTATCAATGACTTATTTTCAAACACTCTCTCACAGGCGGCCGAGACACAGGACATGCGGCACAGGGGCATGGAGTATGGGGCATATGATTGCCCCGCTCCGTCGCGTCGCGCCCCGTCGCGCCGGGTACGCACGGCCTGTCCGCCCCGGCGGGGAAATCATCACGGTTTTCGGGGGCCGCCCCTTTTGAAAAGGCCGCAGCCTGCAATGCTGTTTGCAAACCGGCATCCGCAGGAGAATGCCACCGGTTGCGCGCGCCGCGTCCCGCTGCGGCTCCCGGCACGGAAAGGGGGAGTCCGCCGCCCCGGAGGTCAGGCACCGGGGGTCAGGTATAGGAGGGGATCTGCGTTTCGGCCTGAAACGTCTGCGTCATGCTGTCACGAAGATGCGCCTGCACCGTGGAGATTTCATGACGCACGGACGGCAGGCGGTCCAACAGCCTGTCGCCAGTCTGATCTATTGTCCTGATCGTGCGCCCGGCACGGCAATATTCGGCCCATGTCTCCATCAGGGCTGTGCCCGCCGCGTCATTCACCGTGGTAATGTCCGTCATGTCCGCCCTGATCTTCTCACGCATATCCGTGACGGGCATGACATCACGTTCCATGACCGAACGCCCCGCCGCGTCACGCCATGCCGCATCCAGCCCTTCGACCGTCTCGCGCCATGCAAGCAGCATATCGCGCAGTTCCTCCAGCCTGTCGCGCACCTCGTTCGCACGCATATGCAGGAATTCAAGGCTTTCGGGCGCCGTCACGTCGTTGCGCTGGATGCTGAACATCGTCGGGTCTCCTTGGCCTTACAGGGTGCGGTTATCGAATTTCTGCATCAGTTCGGCTTTTTCAAGCAGGCGGTCATCCATGCGCGCCGCATCCTGCCCGTTCGTGGTGGCATCCGTATGGGTGGTATGGAACTGCTGCATGCCCTCATCGACACGGCTGCGCGCGATACTGGCCTGGCTGGTACAGAGATTGACATGCTCCCGCGTGACCACCAGCAGGCGCTCCATTTCATGCACCAGGGGATAGACGTCGTCTGCGCATGACAGGGCCACCCTGGCGGCGGCCACGGCCCGCCCTGCGGAGGCACAGGCGGACTGCGCCACCACCAACGCATGCTCCGCCTGCATGTGGCGACTGGTGCAGGTCTGTTCGTGCCCCTGCGCCCGATTCAGTTCCTGATTCGCGGTGTTAAGCGCCCATGCGGCATTGTTCGCCTCTGACTGGGCATATTTCAGGTTGCTCTGCGCGGCATAGACATTGCTGGAATATCCTGAACAATTCGGATAGATCACACGACCTTCGAGGTCATAACGGATATCGCTTTCACAGGCACTCAGCGCGGCATAGGCATTGTCCAGACGCGAATGCGCCTCCCCCAGTGCGGTATCCGCCTGCAGCTTGCGCCCCTGCGCGGCGGTGAGTGCTGTTTGCGCTGTGATACGGGCGGCCACGGCGTTGCTCAACTGCAACCGCCAGTGCTGTAGCATCGTGTCGGCCCGGCCGCGTACGTTGCGCGCACGCATGTCCTGTGCATCGGCATCATCACAGGCCGACTGCGCCGCCGCATGGACGGCATCAAGGTCGTCATTCCACCGCCGCACGCGCTGTCGCGCATCATGCAGGTCCGCCGTTGCGTCGGACACGCGCCGCATGGCCTCCGACACCCCGTCCTCCAGCAGGTGCTGCACGGTGCCGAGGGTCTCCATCACCTCAAGCAGCGCCTGTCTGGAATCATAATGACGGTATTTCACGTCCTCCAGCAGCGCAATGAGCCGTCCGGGTTCAATCATGTCCATGCCACAGGATCAGAGCCCGCCATGCGCCGCATCAAGATTGCGCAGCAATACGATACGTTCCTGCAACTCCTTCTGGATGGCGGCCATCGCCTCGTTACATTCGCGCATCTTCATGACGCTGGCTTCGAACATGGCGCTGAACTGTTCCGCCGCCTGCCCGGAATAAACCGCGGCAAACATGCCCCAGCTCTGCTCCAGATACCCGAAGGACTTGTTAATCCCCTCCCGGTTGCGCTGGATCGCCTGATCATAGGCTTCCAGCGCGGTGATGCGGGTTGTCAGGTCGCTCATCGCCCGGCCTCCATATATTCCTGCAAGATCATCAGCTTGTCGGCAATGAATTCGCGATAGACCGGGGCATCCTGCTCGCTCCACAGCCGCAGCGCCTCGCTCAGCTCCTCCCACGAGGCATTGTAGCGCTGCGAACTCTGGTCCACATCCCACGCGGCCATCGCCTCGTTATGGAAGCTTGTCAGGTCAACCAACGATGCGGCCAGCACGTCGCTGAATCCTTCCAGCGCCCTGTTGAAACTGGTCATCTGTTCATAGGTCTCGTCCAGAGAGGCCATCATTCATCCTTCCGCAAAATCTATCCCTAAAATCCAGCCCTGCCCCCCGGAAAAATCCCGCCAAGGGCACCGGTGCAGGCCCAAACCCGGACACAACACCGGAGGCAACAGCGGACGCAAACCCGCTGACGCAGCCCCCCCATAAGGCATTCCCGGCACAACGCGCGCTGAAGGTGGCGCACCATGCCCGCCATATCACGCGCACCCCCCATATGTCGCCTGTATGCCGCCCTTGCCCGGTATTACCCTTGCCCGATGTTAGCGTTACCCGGTGCCGCTCGCCCGGTGTCCCCCTTGGACAGTACCTCCTTGTGCTGTCATGACGGGCGGCACCGGCCATCGGCCGCGCGGCGCGCCATCGCTCATTCCCCGAAAAGCGTAACGCGCGTCGTCGCCTGTGCCGGTCCCATGACATATACCGTCGTCAGGTTTTCCTGCGTCTTCATGTCCGTGCGCTTCAGAAGGGTCGTAAGGTTCAGCGCCTTCTTGAGGTCATTGGTCATGACATCATACACGACCCATTCCATCCCCTTTTCGATCATGGGCCGGGGGATCACCTTTTCCGCCTCTGTGATCGTATCGAACAGCATGATCGTATGCTGCCCTTTCTCCGGCCCTTCCTTCAGCCGCTTTTGCAAGGCACTGTCGGGCTGGCGCGCGGGAAAGGCGCCGGCCGCGGCGGGAAGCCGCAGGTCCACGGCCCGGTCGGGGCCAATCAGGATCAGCACGTCGGTGCCGCCTTCGGGCGATGATGGCGGCACAAAGGCGTCCGCATCGTCGGGATTGTCCGACATGCGCCAGTGGTCGGGCATCTGCGCATGTCCCGCCAGCGCAAGGGCGTCGGCGATCACCTTGGCAAAATTATCCGCATACAGCGCCGTATTGAGGATACGCACCGACCCCACCACGTCACGCGACAGCGTGGCAAGCGAGAGGATGACCCCCGCCAGCATCTTGCATTGCACGCGGTTGTCCTTGACCACCGCCATCATGTTCTGCCGGTCCGCGCGCCGCAGCACGACGCAGGCCTGCCCATACAGGCTGGTGTCACGTCCCAGCAGCAGCGGCACGGGCCTGATCTGCGCATCAAGGACGTTCGGCGCAAGCCCGCCCCTGTCCGCCGTTTCCGCCGCCAGCGCCACAAGGGCCGCCGCATCGAGCGGCACGCCGGTTTCACGCATGCGGCACAGCAGGAAGCTGCTGGACAATGTCGGCTGCGCCTTCCCGTCGATGATCTCCAGCCGGGGCCAGTGGGCCTTCTGCGCGTCGGTGCGCGTGGCCGCCAGCGCGGCGAATTTCGCAAACACGGGGGCCAGACGCACGTTCACGTCGTCCTTCGACGTATCGCGTCCTTCACGTTCTGCCGCGGAACGCCCGTCAAGGACGGCGACATACCCGGTCTGATACTCGCTTCCCGTTGCGCCGCTGTGGCTGTTGACCAGAATCTGGCCCGGTTGCGTGACGTCACTGCGCAGCAGGCGCCTGCCCTCGCGGCTGAATTCCTCCATCGCGTCAATCGTCGCATCCGGCAGCTTCATCGCCATGCGCAGCGCGATGTTGTTGAACAGGTCCTTGGCCTGCATCATGCCCGATGGCCGCATGCTCTGCGATGCCAGCAGCATATGTATCCCCGCCGAACGGCCCCGGCTGGCCAGGTTCTTGAACACGGCCATGGCCTGGCCCGCCTGCTCGGTATCCTCGAACAGCTTCTGGTATTCATCAACCACCAGCAAGATGCGCGGCGCCGGACCACGCGGCTGCCCCCCCTTGTGATAGGCGGTGATGTCCTTGAACTGCCCATGCCCGTCATTGCAATCGTTGAACAGGCGGGTATTGCGGCGGTCCATCTCCTCCTCAAGGGTCCGCAGCATCGCGCTGACATAAGGCAATGCCTCGTCCGTGGCGATGATGCGCACATGCGGCACCTGACGATAGATGTTGAACTCCGTCCCGCCCTTGAGGTCCACAAGATAGAACTGCAACTCCTCCGGCGGGTAGCGCATCGCAAGGCCGAGGATCAGCGCCGACAGCGTAAACGACTTGCCACTGCCGGTCTGTCCCGCCAGCACGCCCGCCGTCACCGTGCGTCGCTGCCCGTCGGGTTCCTCCCCGAACAGGACGGTGGGACCGTCTTCCCTGTCCGACAGGGGGGTCTGCACGAAATGCGCGGCCCGGTGTGTCCACCACGCGCCGCGCGGGATGACGTTGAACGCGCCGTCCGCCGCGGCACGGCCCAGCGATTGCAAGATGCGCACATGCAGGGGCGGCGGCGGCAGGCGGTCCGCCTCGACCCCGTCGCGGGCAAGGGTGCGCAGGTCGATGATATGGACGCAATCGCGGAGACGATCGAGGCCCAGCGGCAGGCGGTTGGGGTCATTCCCCCGGATGCCGGCATGTTTTTCATCCGCGCTGACATCGACATGCGCCAGCAGGTACCGCCCCACCGCCGGCCCCTGACGCGCGATATCCGCCAGCATGTTCACGATATTCGCATTATTGTACGCCGTCGTGCGCGAACTTCCCATATCCAGCGCACACACGACCTCATACCCGCCCGCAAGCTTCTGCTCCTCGCGACTGCGCTGATGGAAACCCGCGCCCCCCATCATCTTCTGCGTCGTGGTGGTGATGTCGCCCTTGATCCCCTCCAGGATCTCGGACAGGTCCTCGGCCCTGATGAAACGCCGCGACGGCAGAAGTTCCTGCCGGGGGAAGGCCTGCGCACCACTGACCGGGGCGATCAGGCTGAAACGCACGTCCTTTGACATCATGCATGCAAGGCGCAGCACCAGCGTGCGGACCAGTTCATGGGCCGCATCCTTCGTCGCGTCATCCGACAGGACCAGCCATGATTTATGCCCCGCGATCAGCGGCAGGTAACGGATCGGGCCAGAAGGCCCACGCCCCTTTCCCCAACGCAGCAGGAAACCGTCTTCGCCACCGCGCGTCAGGCCCATCGCGTCATCGCCGGGGCACCAGCGCAGCCATTGCGGCGCCCATTCGGCCCGAAGCCCCGCGCAGTCATCGGCGATGAATGATGCGGTCAGGTGGAAATTGTCGGGTGTGAACATCGCCTCGCGCACGGTGGCGCCCGCCACACCGACGATATGTTCGCACAGAGCGATCGAAGGCGCGTCTTCAGCCCCCCCCGCCCGCCACCAGCAGCCGGTCATATTCCGCACGCCATGCGTGTTCCAGCGCTTCGGCCCCCTCTATGGCGATATCCTTGAGCAGGGCATGCGCGGGCCGGTCGGACGGGGCGGACGCCACGCGCGCCACCACGTCGGTGTCGGGCGCAACGGCCGGGGGCGCAGACGGGCTGGGAACGAGGTTCAGAAGATCGTCAAGTGACTTCATACGGCTGTTCCCTTGCTGCCGGAAAAGAGCGCGCGCCCGCGCATCGTGCTGTCATTCATCAGGACATGGCCTTGAGGATCTTGGTCGAGGGCAGGACGACACCGTTAAAGCAGGTCTGCACATCCTGTCCCATCCGCGTCGCCATCCATTCCCTGCTGCATGGCAGGATGTCCACAAGCGTCAGGGCATTCACATGCATGCCAAGGAGGGCGAATATCCGCGGGACGCAATATTCGGGATTGGGGATGTCGATCTGGCTTTCCACACCGGCCAGCGGCGCAACAAACCGGCGTTCCGACTTTGATTTGCGGGCGTTCTCCAGCGACGTCGCCATCATTTCGCAGTTATACGCAACAAGCTGCGCCGCCCCGCCGGAGGGTACCAGTGCGTGGGCGTCATGCAGCAGCCTGATGCCACCGTCGTAATTATTGAAGAAAAGGGAACTGTCCTGGTACAGGTAATACATCCCCTCCCCAAACAGTCCCCAGCCGACCTTCTCTTTTGCAAGATATTCGAAAATCTTCAGGGCTGTCTTGTAATTCTGCGAAACACCAATCCCAAGGCAATGGCAATAGGCCAGCCGCAGCATCGCCCACGCATCGCCCTTGTCCGCGGCGCGCTTCGTCCACAGGAACATCCTGTCGGGGTCGGCGCAGGGATTCTGGGGATGCGCCGAATGCAGGCATGACAGGACCTTCATCGCCGCGACATCGCCATCCGCGGCGATTTTCTCATATTGCTGTATCGCGCCCTGCCGCAGGACACCGCCCTGCGACGAACCGGCGCCAAGGGCGACATATGCCCGGAGATAGAGGGAGGGGTCTTCGCCCGCCTTGTCCGCAAGGGCATAGAACTCCGACGCACGCACGAAATCGCCCTGCATTGCGGCGATATCAGACGGGCCTGCCGTGTATTTCTCCTCCGCCAACTGCTTGTAAAAATCACCGATGGCCCGCAGCGGCGTCGTTAAACCGCCAAAGCGCACCAATATGTTGATATTTTCCGGCGTGCCAAGGAAGGCGAGGCACCGTGACGCCGGGACAAGGCCCGGTTCCGCCAGCCGGACCAAAAGCAGCGACCCGCGCGCCGAATAACTGCCCAGTTCCATGGCCCTGATGTACCATCTGGCGGCCTCCGACAGATTCTTGCGGTCATATTCGGCCCTGCCCAGCCAGTAGCAGGCGTCCACATCACCATCGGCGACGCCCGGATCGCCCAGCAGCCGCACCCCGGCATCAAGGTCCCTGGCGATATTCGCCCCAATAATCAACTGGCATCCCAGCATCCGTTTCGCCGGCACGAAACCATCGCGGACCGCAAGCTTCAGCCGCTCTATCGCCTTGGCCCGGTCGGGCGCGCCGGGCACGTCGGTACGCAGTGAAATCCCCGCCAGATGCACAATCGCCTCGGCAAAGCCCCCGGCCGCGGATTTCTCCAGCCATTGCAAGGCATGGGGCCAGTCCTGCGCCGCCGCATAAATCTCCCCCAGGCGACACATCGCAAGCGTGCTGTTATTGGCCTTTACGGCATTGCCGAACGATGTGATGGCACGCTCACGGTTCGCAACCGTGTCATCCGTCGCATAAAGCTGCCCCGCGCGCAGCATGCCCGCCACCTCGCCCCGTCCGGCCAGGTTCAGATACAGCGCCAGCGCGGCATGGACATCACGCGTGACCCCATTCCCATCGCGCAGGCAGTCGGCATAGCGCAGCATCGCCACGCCATCGCCCATCTGCGCGCCGATCTGGTAATAATGGGCCGCCTGCGCCATATCCACCGCCAGCACGCTGCGTCCCGCCACGCGGCCCATGCGGTTATCTTCCGTGCCGTACAGATCCCCCAGAATGCGGCCTGCCTGATCGTGGCCAAGGTCAAGTGCGGCCTCCAGCAGGCGCAGCCCGGCTTTTACATCGGCCTTTACGACGGAATCCACGCCGATGACGTAACAAAAGCCAAGCCTGCACATCATGTCGGGATCGTCAGTGGCGGCGGCCTGTTCCATCCAGTACAGCCCCTGCCTGTCCAGCCCCCGCACAGGCGCAATCCCGTCAAAGCTGTGGCAGGTGGTGTCCTGTGCCATCCACCGGATGGCTGTGGTCGATCCATGTTGCGCCGCCATCTGGTAATATGTGCGCGCCTGTTCCCCATCGGCCGCACAGCCGGTGCCGTGCGCATAACATTGCGCCAGAAGAAGGGCGGCCGCCCCGCGCGTCTCATGGGGGACGCCGCTGTCCTGTGCCGTTACCCTGTGCAACAGTTCGACCGCATGCGCGGCCGCCGTGGCGTCAGGGGTGGCAGCATGCAGGATGTCCGTCGCCGTTTCATAGGCGACATCCATATCCCCCAGTTCCAGCGCCCGTGCCTTCCACCGTTCCAGCGCGGCCGGATCGGCGTCATGGCGATGCAGCGCCACAAGCGCCCGCACCGCGACGGGCGCATACCCGTCCGCGCCCTGCGCGCCCCTGGCCAGCCATGTCAGCGCTTTCTGCCGGTTCACCCCATCCCGGTTCGCCCCCCCATCGTCGGGCTGTGCCGTCCACAGGGCGGCATATGCCTGCCCCGCGCGCACCATGGCCTCCACATTGCCATATGTGGCTGCCTTTTCATGCCAGTACAGGGCATTCGCCGCGTCAGTGCTCAGCCGCGCGGCTTCCATCATGCCCGTGACATTGCCCACACGACCGGCCATGCCATACCATTTCAACGCGGCGGTTTCGTCCCCACTCAGGCGGGCGGCATCCATCATGGACGATACGACCCCTGCCTGCGCCGCCTTTTCATGCCAGTGCAGGGCCAGCCCAAGGTCTTTTTCAATGCCCATGCCGCCTTCGGCCGCGCGGGCATAGCGCACCATCGACCATTGATCGCCCTTCTGCGCGCCCATCAGGTAGAATTCAGCCGCAGCGCCAGGGTCAACGGCCAACGGGCTGGTGCCCGTCAGCTCCCCCAGGGAATTTTCCCTGTACGCATAAAGGTCGCCCAGTATCCGCATGGCATAGCTGGACCCAAGCTTGACCGCCTCCCGCAGGAGGCGTTCGCCCGTTCTGGGGTCGGCCTTCAGATCCTTGCGCGGGCCGACCATATAACACCAGCCCAGCTCGGCCATGGAGCTTGTCTTCTTTGCCGTGCTGGCCTTCGTCAGCCAGTCCAGCGCCTCATCCGCGGCCACGCCCCGGGCTGGATTCAAATAGCAGTTGCCCATCCACCACAGGGCGTAATCATTCCCCAGTTCCGCCGCCTTGCGACGATATTCCACAACCATGCCGGGGTCTGCGGCGATACCGATCCCGCGGTCCGCACAATCCGCCAGCAGGTCGAATGCCTCTGCCCGGCTGGCATCGGACACGCCCTGCGCCTGCGTGCGCGTAATCTGCCCCAGCAGGCTGGCCGCACGCGCGCCACCGGCGGCAGAGGGGAATGGCCCGTTGATGATCCGCTTTGCCACACCCAGGGCAACCTGCATGTCCCCCAGCGCGACGGCCCTGTCTTCCCACCGGTGCCGTTCGGCGGGGGCTTTATCGAAGGGATGGGCCTTGATAAGGGCGCGCGCCGCAGACAGCGCAACCGCGCCATTGCCCCGCGCCACCTGCGCCAGCAGGGCAATCCCCCTGTCACGGTCCGGCCTGACGGAGGCCGGGTCGCAATAAATCTGCCCCGCGCCCAGCATGGCCCACAGGTTGCCGTCGTCACTCGCCCTTTCATACCATGTCAGGGCCGTGGCCTGATCCCCGCACAGACGCGCAACCCCCAGCATGCCGGGAACATAGCCCGCCTCCGCCGCCTTTTGGTACCACAACAGGGCATCGGCCGTGTTCTGCGCAACGCCCTCCCCCCGGCTCAGGCAATCGGCATAGCGCGCCATGCCGATGACCTCGCCCAGCCCGGCGGCCTTGGAATAAAGCGGCGCCGCCTGCTCCATATTCACCGCAAGCGGGCTGGTCCCGGAAATGGTTTCAACCCGGACATCCCTGTGCGCATACAGGTCGGCCAGCATCCATGCCGCCTCCCCGCACTGGAGGTTGATCGCCTCGCGCAGCAGGGCCTGCCCGGCCGGGACATCGGCGGCCACCGCCCCGCCCACGCCGATGACAAGGCAGAAGCCAAGGCCGGCCATGCTGCGCGGGTTTTTCGCGGCAGCGGACCTGCGCAGCCACTCCAGCGCCTCGTCCGGCGCAACCCCCATGTCACGGAAGAAATAGTCATTGGCCAGCCATTCCATGGCGTCGTCATTGCCCAGCTCCGCCGCCACGCGACGACATGACAGGGCGGCGGCGGCATCGGCGGCGATGCCGGTCCCATCGACAAGGCAATCCGCCAGAAGGTCGGACGCCTCGCCACGCTGCGCGGCGTCGGCCCCGCTGTCCTGCGCCGTGACCTTGCGCAGCAGCATCACCGCGCGTTCGGCCGCCGTGGCCTCCACACCCCCATCCGCATGGAGGATCCGCCGGGCCGCATCAAGGGCGACGCGCATATCGCCCAGCGTGACGGCCCGGTCCTCCCACTGGTGCAATGCGGACGGGTCGGTGTCATTGTAATGCAGGCCGATCAGTTCGTGCGTGGCGGCCAGCGCATTGGCGTCCCCCCCCACGCGCGGCCTGCGTGAACAGCGCAATGCCCCGGTCACGGTCCGCCACCCCCGATGCCGGGTCACAGCAGATCCGCCCCGCGCCGAGCATCCCCTCGACATCGCCTGCATCGGCCGCCTTCTGATACCATTGCAGGGCGGCGGCCATGTCTGCTTCACACCCCGTGCCCGCACGCAGGCAGTCGGCATGGCGCACCATCGCGACCACGTCCCCCCGTGCGGCGGCCGTGGCATAGGCGGCGGCGGCAAGATCAAGGTCCACCGCAAGCTGGCTGGTGCCGCGCACGGCCCCGATGGCGACGTTCTTTGTGGCGTGCAGGTCGCCCACCAGCCGCTTGGCATACCCGGAATCAAGCTTCGCCGCCTCATCCAGCAGCATCAGCCCGCCACGGATGTCGCGCGATACCTGTCCCGCCATGCCGATGATTTCGCAAAAACCGAGGTTGGCCATGCTGATCGGGTTTTTCGCGGCGGCGGACCTGCGCAGCCACTCCAGCGCCTCGTCCGGTACAACGCCACGGTCGCGGATGAAATATGCCTCGCCCATCCATGCCATGGCGTCGGCATTGCCCAGTTCCGCCGCACGCAGGCGGCTTGCCGCCTCACGCGCGGGATCGGCCCCGTGGCCCTGCGCGCAATAGGCCACCTGCAGGTTGAATGCCTCCCCCTGCTGCGCGGGGGTCGCGCCACTGCCGTCCGCCGTGACACGATCCAGCAGGTCCACCCCACGCGCGCGCATCGTGGCATCGGCCGCCGGGTCGTCGAATATCCGCCTTGCCGCATCAAGCGCGACCTGAAGATCACCCAGCGCGATCGCCTGATCCTCCCACCGGTGGCGTTCGGCGGGATTGGCGTCGTGGGCATGAAGGGCAATCAGCGCATGCGCCGCGACGCGGGCATGGGCATCGGTCCCCCATGCGACGTGCTGAAGCAGCCTGACCCCTTCCGCCGGGTCCGTAACCCCCGCCGCCGGATCGCAGCAAAGCTGCCCCGCGCCCAACATCGCCTCGATATCGCCCTGTGCCGCTGCCGCCCTGTACCACCCCAGCGCGGCGGCGGGGTCGCGCGCAACGCCCGTGCCGTCACGCAGGCAACGGGCATGGCGCACCATCGCGCCGACATCCCCCCTGTCGGCCGCCATGGCGTAATAATGGTCCGCCTGCCCCATATCCACCGCAAGCGGGCTTTCGCCACGCACCGCGCCAGAGGCCACGTCCTTCGTCGCGTAAAGATCCCCCAGCATCACCATCGCCAGGACCGATCCCGCCCCTGCCGCCTGCTGCAACAGGGCCTCCCCCTGCCGCGCATCGCCCGTCAGGCCCACGACCTGACACAGGCCAAGCCGCGCCATGCTGTCGGCATCGCCGGCATCGGCCGCCCGATGCAGCCATTCCAGCGCCTCGTCGCGCGGGATCGGCCCGTTATCGTCCATGCAGGTCGCGCCCAGCGCCGCCATGGCCCCGACACCGCCAAGGCGCGCGGCCTCGCGTCGCCAGTGCATCGCGCGCGCCGCATCGGCGGGGACGCCCACCCCGTCACGGCAGCATTCCATCAGGCGCGTGGCCGCCCATTCGTGATTCAGCGGCGTCGCCCCCTGCATCGCGACCACATGTTCCAGCAGGGCCACCGCGCGCGCCGGATCACCACCGCCCGCACCACCCGCGCGCGCGGCCCGCAGCAGGCCGTCCGCCACCAGCAGCATGGACAGCACATCCCCCCCGTCCGCCGCCCTGCCAAGCAGTGCGCGCGCCTCCCCTCGCCGGGCCTCAGTCGCCAGCGGGTCCACCAGAACACGGCGCGCGCCCGCACCCATGGCCGCGACCTCCGCCCCGGCAATCGCGCGCTGCAACCACGTATCCAGTTCAGGCAGGTCGGGCAGGTCGGGCAACATTGCCGATGCGCGCGCATCCATGCCCGGCGGCACAAGGCCACGATATCCCGCAAGGTCCGCCAGCCATGCGGCGGCACCGGGGGTCGCGCCCGCCGCCGCGCGGGTCATCCATGCCACACCTTCGGCCGTGGGGGCGTTGGCCATGATGGCGCCGGCAAGGCCCGACAGGTCCTCTTCCCCGTCCGCGCCCACATGCACGACATCGAAATAATTGGCGAGCGCACCATCCACCCGTACCGGCCCCCACAGGCGCGCCATGCCAAACAGCGACGTCCCCTGCGTATCGCCATCGGCCACGGCTTCGGCATAGAATTTCCGCGCCAGTTCGTACCCCTGCGCCAGCACGGCGTCATCGGGCGCGGCACTGTCACCGCCCAGTGCGTACCAATCGGCCAGCGCGACATACCCTTCGGGGGCGCCGGCCTTTACGGCGGCGGCGCAGGCCATCCCGCGCGCCAGACGATAGGCCTGCATATCGGTGGGGTCATCGACCTTCAGCCGCGCGGCGGAGCGCGCACGCGTCATCTTTATTACCAGCGGGACTTCGTCACTGCCTGCCTGTGCGTCCTGCTGTGAAATATCGACCGCCATATACGCCCCGTACACTTTTTTTGACCAGAAGGTTATAGCAGGCTGGCAAGTTACGCGTCGATACGATATTTGGAATAAATAGGCCGGGTACGTGTGGCGGTTCACATCATTTGCCACAAAACGGCGATACCCGCCCGTGCATGCTGCAACAATTCCGTCATAATTACAGGCAAAAGCATAAATATGACCCTTCGTGCCATTCCCATTACTTTACCACGGACCGCCGGGTCTTTCGCCCATGGGCAGGAGCGACGCACGCGCATGCGCCATGCCTGGGGAATGCTGCTTGCCACGACATGCGCGGTTTTGACATCACCGATGGCCCATGCCCAGGAGGGGCGCGACACGCGTGAGACATTTTCCTATCAGGCCCACACGATCGGGTTGCAGGTGGATGCCCGGGGAAATGGTTACATCACAGTAATGGATAAAAACGTGTCCTCGGCACTGAAGATGCGTGATCCGCATATCATCCAGGTCTTTGAACTGCGCGACGAAACCGTTGCCGTCCTGCGCGGGCGCCATGAGGGATGCGACAGGAGTTATGAGGTCGTCTCGCTGTGGGATGGGCACCACCTGCAGACCGACAGGCTTGCCGCGCCATGCGTGGACCATACCGTCACCGCGCGCGATGCGGACAGCATCAGCTTTCCCCCCACGACGCCCCCGTCCGACACGATTTATGTATACCAGCACCGCAGGATCAGGGAATTCCGGCAGCCGGGCCTTGCGCCCGACACCAGCGCCAGCAGTGCCGCCATCGCGGCGGCGCATTATGTCCCTGTCACGCGGCTGGATCATTCGGTCGTGGAAAACCCGTCCGACCCGTTATCACCATTAAGCCAGAAATGGCTGGATGACCCGACGGCATATGCACAGGCGGCGGCAGCGGCGGCACAGGCGCAACAGGCATCACAGGTGGCGCAGGCCCCCGCCGCCCCGGCCCGCCCACACCGCGTGGTCCATCACCACAGCGCACCCGTCGCGCATATGGAAAAGATACCCCTGAGCATCCCGCACGCCGATGAAACCGATACGTCACAGCCGGTCAAACTGGATCTGACACAGTGAAGCTTCTCGATTTCGAACGGTACAGGGAAACACGCGAAAAACGTGCCTATGCGCCCCTCATGCTGGTGCTGACAGCACTTTACCTGGTGTTTGAACTGGCCTTCAACGCGCGCCTGCTCGATATTACCGGCAGTTTCGCGACACGGCGCGATGTGGACGCGATCGAGTTCTATGGGCGGCTCATTTCCAGCCTTGCGCTGACACTTGCGTTCTGGGGCATGATCCTGCGCCGGGCGAATGCGACATACCAGGCACGGCCCAATGTGATCCGCGCGCTGTTCCTCAGCACGATCATCCTGATGCCTGCGGCCTATTACGGGGAAAAGGCGCTGCTGAACCGGATCGTGGCCCATTCCACGGGCGAGCAGCGCCGTGACGCGATGTTCTTGCAATATATCAAGCGCGACATCGTCCATAATGAAATGGACCCGCAAAAGATCAGGCTTGACGCCGAAACGCGCCAGTCCCCGGCGGGCAAGGCATTCCTGTCGATCCTGCCCCTGATGGGCCTGTCGGTCAGCGAGGGCGCAAAGCAGCAGGCCGAAGCCGCGGTCAAGGAGGCGATGGCCAAAACCGTGCGTCATGACACGGGGGGCACGGACGGCCACGTCTTTAACGAACAGTTCGCCGGCCCCGCAATACAGATCCGTGCAAGGTTCAACCGGTATGAAGACCTTGCGACCACCTACCTTCGCAACGGGCGGTCATCTGCTGCACGGATGGCATATATGAATGCCCTGGGCCGCGATGTTACGGGCGAACGGGAATTCATCCCGCCGGGGCTGGGTTTCGCGGCATTTGCCAACCTGCCCCCCTGTGTCGCGATGATGCGCCAGGCGCTGCATGTTCCCGATGACATCCCCATTTCGGCCAACATGACCGCAGAACAGTTCGCATCCGAAGTCCGCACCCCGATGGTCACGCGTGAGGTGGAACGACGGATTTCGGAACTTGATTTCCCTGCCGACACTTTTGTCGATGGACAGGAACACGCGCAGATCGGGCGCGAGGCGATGGAGGCGGTCATTGCCCCGGCCCTTGCCCTCGTCTTTTCCGTGCTTGGCGCGCTGGTGCATCTGTATAAAAGCACGTTCTACCTGCTCTATAGCGCGCGGACCCCGACCGGTGTGGCCCACGCGGTCGTCAGCTGCATGCTGATTGCCGTCATCATTGCCCTGATACGTTCGCCCAATGACATCACGCGCTCTGACCTGTTCTCCTCGCTGGAGACACAGGTGAACGCCGCAAGCCCGTGGGGGCTGGGCCATGTGCTCAACACCTCGATCCGGTGGATGATCCAGGCGCAGCCGCATCTGTATCCCCTTAATGAGGCGGATCGCCGCCTGCTCCACCTGACCTTTGGCACCAGGGACATCGACACGACAGAGGCCGGGACGGGTGTAAAGGCGCCGGCATAAAGGCTGCCGGCACCGCGGCCCGTCCTGACGCGCCTGATGGCACGTGATTACATATGACGGCATCGCCCGCGCGACGGGCGGTGCCGTTTTTCATTATTCCCCCACCGTCGCGCACGGGCACAGTCGGGACCATCATCAGGGACGGCATAATAAGGGGCACAGTCACGAAGGATTGGCTTTCCCCCACATCCGTGCGGCGCGACAGTAGGGGGATGCAACGCCACGGCCACCGTGCCGTTTGTATGGCCGGGGCCGTGCGGGGAACCGTGCAGGAGGGGGCGGGACATGACGGACGGGACAGGCAGGACACGGCGGACAGGACAGGGTCTGCTATGTTATGCCCTGTTTCATGGTTATGCCCTGCCGTGCCCTGTCATGTTCCGCCACGACATCCCGGCCACGCCCCACCGTGACACCCGCGAGATATAAAGGAAATCCCATGTTCCCACGCCTTCGACAGCTTGCCCTGCTTGCCTGTGGCATTGCCGCGTTCACCACCCCGACCCTGTGCACTCGCGCACTGGCCGCCGATACGGCATCAGGCAGCCTGCTGGGCACGGACGGCACGGCACATGGTAATGTGCATGTCACCGCCGCCCCCCATGGTGTCCTTGTGCGCATCACGGCACAGGGGCTGATCCCTGGCTGGCACGGCATACATTTCCATGAAAAAGGTAATTGCAGCGCCCCGAAATTCACCAGCGCGGGCGCACATGTCCATGCCACGACCCCGGTGGTGCATGGCCTGCTGAACGCCAATGCCAATGATGCGGGCGACCTGCCGAACATCTTTGTCGGGCCGGACGGCAACGCAACCGTGGAACTCTATTCCACGCTGGTCACGCTTAATGGCACGGATGGGCGCCCCGGCCTGCTCGACACGGATGGGTCTTCCCTCGTCATCCATGCCAACCCCGATGATTATCGCAGCCAGCCCATCGGCGGCGCGGGCGATCGCGTGGCCTGCGCCGCGCTCAGGTAATCCTCTGCCCCCTTGGGTCAAGGCAGCGGGGCCAGGTGCCCTGACCGGCGGCAGGCGCCCGGCCCTGCCGCCGCGACCGTGCCGGGCGCATGTCCCGCGCCATGTGATCGGACCCGGATCACGGCTGCCTGCCCTCCCCGCAACGAGAATGTCCAGAATGCCAGCCCCTGCATGAAGGCCCTGCCTGCTTCCCCTGCATGCCCCCTGCATGTCCTCTGCCGGCCACTTTGAAAAACCCCGGACAACGCCGTTGCCTTCGACAAAAGACGGCCCGGAAATTTCCCGGAATTGTTTGCAGAACCAGATCCAGCAGCCGCCTGACATCATGAATGTTTTGCGGACGCCTTGTGCAAAAAGCCTTGAAAAACATCGCATTTTCAGAACACGGCATCATCCGATAATTTTTATCACGTCTTATCAACGGGTTGTTCACACTCCCGCCCCCTCTCATTCCTTATGACGGTCTGTTTTCAGGCTGCGCCCAAGGCCGCATGCAAAAAGCACTATTTTATTTCGTATAATATACGGACAAAAATCACGTCTTTTTATGTTGTTTCCACATGCAAAAAGACAATTTCTGTTGTGGTTTAGTTGACTCCCTATAACCCATGTGTTTTTATCCATCCCGAGGCAGGCAGTCCTGCCGGGAGGGAATAAGCCGATGGCGTTATTTTCAGGACACAGGGCACCCGATTTCACGGCCCGGACCACATTGGGCCGTATCTGTTTCCATGGCTGGCGCGACGGGGCATGGGCTGTTCTGGTGACGCACCCGCAGGATTTCCGCCCCAGCAGCATCCCGGAACTGGACCGTTCGGTAAAGGTTCTGGCCCTGTCGCCCACAACCGGCCATGATGGCGTGCATCCCATTACGCCGGGAGTACCGTCCACATGGGCGACGGTGTGCGATGCGGGCGATGTTGCCGCCATATGGGGCCTGTATTGCGGGGCAGAGTTCGATGACCTGCCCACCGCACCGGTGGAAGAACATGTCGTTTTCCTGATCGCGCCAGACGGGACGATACGGACCACGCTGTCCCATCCCCCTGGTGGCAACCGGGATTTTGGCGATGTGGTGCGGATGCTCGACCTGTTTCGGCCGGGGCATGCATCCCCCCGTCCCCACATGGCCGCGGCATAGGCGAAAGGCGAGGCAACACGATGACCCCCGATCCAGCATCGCGGCCCGGCACCGCGCATTCCCCCCTGCCCATACCGATGGCGCATGGCCTGCCCCCCGCACCCGAAGACACCGCAGCACTGGCGCGGCGGGTGCGTGACCTGCTTGTTCCCTATGACCTTGTGATCGTGCCGGGACTGCATGATTCGGGGCCTCTGCACTGGCAATCGCGCTGGCAATCGCTGCTGCCGTCACACCGCGTCCGGCAGGCGGACTGGGACCACCCCACCTATGACGCATGGGCACGGGGTCTGGAACGGACGCTTGTGCAGTGCCACCGGCCGGTGATCTTTGCCGCCCACAGCCTTGGGGCCGTGCTGGTCGCGCGCTGGGGCGCACAGCAGACGCGCATCCCCGTGGCGGGGGCATTCCTTGTCGCCCCGGCGGACCTGCATGGCCCGCGCGCGCGGCAGGTGCCGGGGCTGGTGCGTGATTTCGCGCCCCCTGCGCCCACGCCGCTGCCCTTTGCCACACGCCTTATCGCCAGTGGCAATGATGAATGGCTGTCCCCCGCCCGCGCACGGGCCTTCGCCACCGGATGGGGCGCACGCCTGCTGTCGGCGGGGGCGCAGGGGCACCTTGGCAATTCATCCGCCGTGGGCGCATGGGCACAGGGCCTGCGCTGGCTGGCGGAATTCATCGAAACCCTTCCCCCCACGCACACCGCGCCATGACGGCACGACGCACGGCCGGACATGCGGGCGCAGGCCCGGCGCCCCGGCGGTCCGGCCGGTCGTGACGCGGGCATAACCACGGGACATACGATATGCAGGGCCTCCGCGACCGCACGGTTACGGCAATCTTCATCATGCTGGACATTGCGTTCCACGGCATGCACGGCAACACCGTCAGCGCCACGGAAATCGCGCAACGATCAGGCATGGCGCGACGCGGGATCGAACCGCTTTTGCAGGTGCTGTCGCGCTCTGGCCTGCTGTCGGGGGTGCGGGGGCCGCATGGCGGATACCGGCTGGGCCATCCGGCGCGTGAAATCCTGCTGTCGGACATCCACCAGGCCATCATGGCGCGTCATGACCGGATGGAACGGCGTAATGGCCCGCTGTTCAATACCGTCATCCGTCCCTTCCTGAACCAGATGGAAGGAATGCTGGAACGCGAATATCGCAAGGTCACGCTTGACGAACTGGTACGACAGGCCGAAAACCACGGCCTGCCCCGGCCAGAACGCCCACCGGCACAGCCGGCGACCTTTTCCATCTGACAACACGCCCCAGGACAACCGCCTTTTGCGCATAAAGGCGGTCCCTGTCCCACATCAGCACGCCACAGTCCCCCCATGCGGGCACATTGCCTTTGTCTCGCAGCGGAGAAAGGTCTGGGTGCAGCATGCGCCAAAGAGGCTGCCTGAAACGTCTGTACCAATCCCCCTGAAATTATAAAAGTTTTTGGTAAAGCTTTTTCCAAAAAGATTTGAAATAAACCGCATTTTTGGAAAAAGTCGGCACCAAAAAACTTTTCTTAGATGACTGTTTGAAAACAAGCCGTTGAGAAACAATGGAAAAAGATTTTTGGTGGTACCTTTCGATCGAAAAGGCAACGTCTTTCGAAGCTTTTTGAAAAAAGCTTCACCAAAAACTTTTATGATTTTACGATCCTATCGGACTTACCTTTTCAGACAGTCCTGAAACAAGGTGCAAGGAAGTCCCCGGATGACATATATCCTGTAAAAATGTTATATATTACAAAGGTTTTTTGAAAACATATTTTCCAAAAACCTTTAGTGTCACCGCAAGGTGCGGGCCGGAATTTCCGAACAGCACCAAAGACAAACCCCAGCCTTCCCCAGCGAAATTTTCATTCCACTTCCCCTTGTCCCACCAACGCGCCAAAGGCCGCATTCACCCCGTCATGCGTCCCATGGTGGCGCAGCAGGCCATATGCGAACACCAACGCCGCGCGCCTGCGGACGGTGCGGGCATCATGCGTGGGGATCACGTCGAAATCCGCGGTATGGGCATAACCGATGATGCGACGGATGATTTCCGTGGCGGCATATCCCACCATGTCCTCAAACACCGCACGCAGGAACGCCGCGCGGCCCGGCGGCAGATCCTGTAACGGGTCCTGTGACGGCCCCGGCGTCCGTTCGCCACGCGATGATGCATCCTCCGCATCAGGCAGGAAAAATGCGCACGGCCCGGACGGGTCGGACGGCGTGGGATGCGCCGTTGCCCATTGGCGCGTGAATTCGGCCACGAACCCGTTCCAGAACCGGTGGATGTCATGCACACACGCCCGCCCCGCATCGGGTGACGGATCGGCAAAGCGACGCAGCACCAGATTGCCCACGAACATCCCGCAATCGAACCCGATCGGCCCGTAAATGGCGAATTCCCCGTCAATTACGCGCGTATCGGTGGCCGTGGCCATGATGGAGCCTGTATGCAGGTCCCCATGCAGCAATGCCTGCGGGCAGGTCAGGAAACGCAGGCGCAGCCCGTCCACCACACGCCGCACCGTGCATGAGGCGCGGATACGCCCCACCACGTCATCCAGCCGCCGGTCATCCCAATGGTTGCGCGGATGGTCGTGGTACGGATCATCCAGCACAAGGTCGAGCGTAATACGCCGCAAGGTGGTGTTGCGGGCATAGACCGCCTGACGTTCGAACACATGTTCAAACGGTGCGCACAGGACCGACGTGCCGAATGTGGCGCGCGCGACAAAGGTGGCGATGTCGGGCACCACACGCGGCCATTGCGCCCCCGCCATCAGGGCGGTGCGATACACCGTATGTCCCGACAGGCTTTCGACCACCAGCACGAACAGGTCGGGGTCGAAATGCAGGCACCGCGTTGTCAGGCCGGGCACAAGGGGATGGATGTCCCGCAGGTACGACGCCTCGAAAAACGTGCGGTCCAGAGGCATTTTCCATGACGGGTCCACACGGACATAGGGCAGTGACTGCTTGACGCACACGCCGCCATGCGGGCCATCGACCACGAACACGTTATTGAGGTTGCCGTCACTGACCTCGCATATCGTCCATTGCGCGCCATCCCCGCCAAGGCGGGCGGCAATGTCAGGCAGGCCGGACAACAGCGCCAGAATGCCGGGCATGTCGAGTGTGCGATATCGGGGGGCGTGCGCATTCATCAAGGCTTTCTCCACTCTGCCATGGCCACCGCACCGGGCTGCCTTTCCCGACATGACGCGACCTGCCCACGGATTGCAAGAGGGGGCGGGGCGGCCATGCAGCGGATAATAAACTATTTAATATCGTTAATTTAACCGGACCCGGGAATCCGGCCCGGTTTCTTATTATACCTATTATATATCAATTACATACAACCAATACCCTCCTGCCCTGAATGCCCCCTGCGCGCCCTTTTTCACGCAGGGATATGCGGCAATTTTCCGCCATTATCCTCTGCGACTCCTGAAAATACAAAAAATATCCGTCAAATATTTTATTGACTCGCATTGTACTGTTGATACTGTTGTTAATGTAACAATGCGCACATGGAATCGTTAATTCCTGCATCACTTTCCCAGAGGTCGCCATGACAGGTCCGGCACATCCTTCACATGATCTCCCCACCCCCCGGCACGACGCCATCGCGCGGCTGCGGGCGGTGTTTGCACGCATTGCCCAGGGCGCGGTGGAACGCGAACACAGCCGCACGCTGGCGCGCGATGCGGTACAGTGGCTGGTGGATGCGGGGTTCGCGGGGCTGCGGGTGCCGGTGCGCCATGGTGGCCTTGGCGCAAGCCTGACGGAAACCTTCGCGCTGTTATCCGAACTGGCGGAGGCGGATTCAAACCTGCCGCAGATCTTTCGCGCGCATTTCGCCTTCGTCGAAGCCCGCCTGCGCGAAGGCGACACGCCACAGGCCGCGCGCTGGCTGGACCTTGCGGGACATGGCGCGGTGTTCGGCGCGGCGATGGCCGAACTGGGCGACAGCACGGGCGTGCGCACCACGCTGCGGCGTGAGGGGGGGGACGGCGGACACTACGCTATGGCGGCTGGATGGGGTAAAATACTACTCCACCGGGACGCTGTATGCATCATGGATCGTCGCGGTCGCGGCGGATGGGCCGCATCGCATTACACTTGCCGTGCCGACCACCGCGCCGGGGGTGGAGCGCATTGACGACTGGGACGGGTTTGGACAACGCCTGACCGGCAGCGGCACAACGCGCTTTGACGCCGTGGTGGTGCCCGATGAAAACATCCTGTCGCGCACGCCGCTGTCGCAATTCCCGACCGAGGCGTATTTCACGACCTATTACCAGCTTTTCCACCTCGCCACGCTGGCGGGGATCGGGCGCGCCATCGTGCGTGACGCGGTGGCGTTCGTGCGGCCACGCACCCGCACGTTCGGTGTGCCCGGACAGGTGGCGCAACGCCATGACCCGCTGGTGCAGGCGGTGGTGGGGCGTCTGTCGGCGCTTTCCTTCTCTGCCGATGCGCTGGTGGAACGGGTGGTGGCGTCACTGGCGGCGGCATATCCGCAATGGGTCGCGGGCGCGGATGACGGCCCGGAACTGCAACGCGCGCTGACCCATGCCTATCAGGCGCAGCAGGTGGTGGCCGAACAGGTGCTGTCGGCGGCGACCACCCTGTTCGAGGTCGGCGGCGCCTCCGCCACGAGCGAGGCGCGACGCCTTGACCGCCACTGGCGCAATGCACGCACGCTGGCGTCGCACAACCCGCTGATCCAGCGGCAGCGTGAACTGGGCGATCACATACTGAACGGTACACAATTTGGTGCGCAATGGCAGGCCCGCGCCACGCAGGCCGCGACGGGGGCGGACGCACAGCCAGAGGTACAGGCCGGGACGCAGGTTGGGACGCAGGTTGGGACACCCCCGCGCAAGGAACATGCGGCATGAGCGCACGCCCGAAACAACTGCATGTCAACCTGTTCGAAATGGCGTGCGTCAGCCATATCGTCCACGGCATGTGGCGCATGCCCGGCAATAACCGCCACCGCATGGGGGAAATGGCGTACTGGCTGGAGGTTGCGAAACTGTCGGAAGAGGGGCTGTTCGACGCGGTATTCCTGGCCGACGTGATCGGCACCTATGACCGTTTTGGCGCAGGCGACGCCCCCGCCCTGCGCGAAGGGGTGCAGATCCCCAATCTGGACCCGCTGATGCTGGTTCCCGCCATGGCGGCGGTGACGCGGCATGTCGGCTTTGGCGTCACATTTTCGACCACCTATGAACCGCCCTTCGCCTTTGCCCGGCGCATGGCGACGCTGGACCTGCTGACGGGCGGGCGTGTGGGGTGGAACGTGGTGACGTCATACCTGCGTTCGGCGGCGCAGAATTTCGGCCTTGACGACGAAATCCCCCACGACCGCCGCTATGCCATCGCGGATGAATACATGGATGTGCTGTACAAGCTGTGGGAGGGGAGCTGGGATGATGCGGCGGTGCGCAATGACGCGGCGGCCGGTATCTATACCAACCCCGACGCCGTGCGGCGCATCAACCATACGGGCACGCATTTCCGCGTGGCGGGGCCACATCTGGTACAGCCGGGACGGCAGCGCACGCCGGTCGTGTTTCAGGCCACCGGGTCGCCCGCCGGGCTGGAATTCGCCGCCCGCCATGCAGAAGTCGTGTTCATCGGCGGGCAGACCACGGCGGACGTGCGCGCCAATATCGCGCGCACCCGCGAACGCGCCCGTGCCCATGGGCGTCATGGCGATGACATCCGTTTCATCGTCATGGCGGGCATCGTGACCGACACGACTGATGCGCTGGCACGCAAAAAGCTTGAGAAATACCAGCAATATTACAGCACCGAAGGCGCGCTGGTGCATGCACAGGCGGAAATTGACCTGCGCCGTTACGACCCGAACGAACGCATTGGCGACGTCCTGCGGCGCGAGGGCGTGACCTTTGGCAACATGAACCGTCGTTTCCGCCCCGACCAGACCATCGGCAGCGCCCTGCGCCAGATCGCGACCTTTGACGAAGGCCGCTTCTTCGCCGTTGGCAGCCCCACAACCGTCGCCACACAGATCGAGGGATGGCTTGATATCGACGGTGTCGATGGCATCAACCTGCGCCAGTACCATTCCTTTGATACGGCGCGCGACTTCATCGACCTCATCATCCCCGAACTGCAACGCCGCGGGCGTTACCGCACGGCCTATACGCCGGGGGAAAGCCTGCGCGAACGCCTGTTTGAACGCCCGGGGCAGGCCCGCCTGCCGGAGCGTCACTTTGCCGCGCGATACCGCGACCCGGCGGCGCTGCATGCCCCGGCCGCGCCGCTGTTCCCCGACGAACCCGCCCCCTCCCCCCTGTCGAAGGCATCATGACCATGTCAGACACCTATTCCGTTCCAGAAAAGATCAACGCCCTGTGGTTCCTGCCCACCCATGGCGACAGCCGCTATCTCGGCACGCAAAAGGGCGGGCGCCCGGTGGACCTGCCCTATCTGCAACAGGTGGCGCAGGCGGCGGACACGCTTGGATATTACGGGGTGCTGATCCCCACCGGGCGCAGTTGCGAGGATAGCTGGGTCGTCGCCTCCGCGCTGGCGCCACTGACGCGGCGGCTGCGCTTTCTGATTGCGCTGCGTCCCGGGCTGCTGTCGCCCACGCTGGCCGCGCGCATGACCGCGACGCTGGACCGGTTTTCACAGGGGCGGCTGCTGATCAATATCGTCACCGGGGGCGACCCGGCGGAAAATGCGGGCGACGGGCTGTTTGCCGACCATGCCACGCGGTACGAAATCACGGACGAATTCCTCGACATCTATCGCGCGCTGCTGCGTGGGGAACATGTCACGTACGAGGGCAAGCACATCACCGTACGTGACGGCCACCTGCTGTTTCCCACATTGCAAAAGGACGGGCCGCCGATCTATTTCGGCGGATCGTCGGAGGCGGCGTCCCACGTGGCGGCGAAATCGGTGGACAAATACCTGACCTGGGGCGAACCCCCCGCGCAGGTGGCCGAAAAGATCAGCCATATCCGCGCCCTGGCGCGCGCACGCGGGCGGGAGGTGTCGTTTGGCATCCGCCTGCATGTCATCGTGCGCGAAACCACGGCCGAAGCCTGGGCCGAGGCGAACCGCCTCATCAGCTATCTTGACGATGCAACCATCGCCAAGGCGCAGTCGGTGTTCGCACGGATGGATTCCGTGGGACAGTCACGCATGAGCGCGCTGCATGGCGGGCAGCGTGACAGGCTGGAAATCAGCCCCAACCTGTGGGCGGGCGTGGGGCTGGTGCGTGGCGGCGCGGGCACGGCGCTGGTGGGGGATGCGGCGACGGTGGCCGAACGCATCGACGAATACCGCCGCCTTGGCATCGATACGTTCATCTTCTCCGGCTATCCGCATGTGGAGGAAGCCTATCAGTTCGGTGAACGTGTGCTGCCGCTGCTGCCGACGGCGCATCCGGTGCGCGCGGGCGCAACGCCCAACAACATGGGGCCATTTGGCGAAACCATCGCAGGCGACCACCGCCCGCCCCACGCGGCCTGAAGGCGGGAATGCGCGTCATGGCCACGACCTTGGCTGATACACTGTCAGATACAGTGCCCGACACGTTGCCCGTCCCCCATATCGCCATCATCGGCGGGGGCTTTTCCGGCGCGGCGCTGGCATGGCACCTGACGCGCAGGGAGGGGGAGGGTGATGGCGCCGATGCCGGTGGGCCACCCGCGCGGCGCGTCACCGTATTCGAACCCCGCCCCACCCTTGGCGCGGGCGTGGCCTATGGCACGGCGGACCCGCATCACCGCATCAACGTCACCGCCACGCGCATGAGCCTGGATACCGACAATCCGGGGGATTTCATGGACTGGATCGTGCGCACCGACGCGGTGGCGGGCGACGATGCGGCCTGCCGCCCTGATGGCACATGCTTTCCCGCGCGTGCGGTCTTTGGCCGTTATGTCGCCGCGCGCATCGCCCCCCTGCTGGCATCGGGGAAGGTGACACACCACCGCGCCAGCGTGGTTGCGGCATACAGGCGTGATGATAACCGGTGGGTCATCACCACCAGCGATGGGGCCGAGATGGTGGCGGACATTGTCGTCATCGCCACCAGCCATCCGCCGCCACGCCCGCCGGGGCCGCTGCGTGCGCTGTCGCTGCGGCCGGGGGCGCATCCCGTGCTGGTGGCCAATCCATGGAACGCGGGCGCGCTGGATGACATCGCGCCCACGGACCGGGTACTGGTTGTGGGGACGGGGTTAAGCATGGCCGACGCCATCGCCACGCTGGAGGCGCGCGGACACCGGGGGCCTGTTGTCGCGATCTCGCGCCGGGGGCAACGTTCACGCAGCCATGCCACGCGGGAGGTCGATGCATTCGGCGCCTTTACCACCCCGCCCGCACGCACCGCGCGCGACGTGCTGCGCCGGGTGCGCGCCACCCTGCGCGACAATGCGCCACAGCCATGGCAGGCGGTGGTTGACCGCCTGCGTGAACAGGCCCCCGACATCTGGGCCGCGCTGCCGCTGCCTGAACGCCGGCGCCTGATCCGGCACCTGCGCCCGTTCTGGGACACGCACCGTTTCCGCCTTGCCCCCCCGACGGAAGATATCGTGCGCGGGCGCGAACGTGCGGGCCTGCTGACCTTCATGGCCGCGCGCCTGACACATGCGCGGGTGGAGGACGAGACCTTTCGCGTCACCCTGCGCCATGGCAACGGCCATGCGCGTGAGGCGGCGTTCGATGCGATCATCACCACCACCGGCCCCGCCCATGGCGACATCATCGCGGCACAGCCCTTCCTTGCCGGGCTGGCGGCGCGCGGGATGGTGGAAATGGACCCGACGGGGCTGGGCCTGCATGTCGATGCGCTGGGCCGGGCCTGTGTGGGCACCCACCCCGAGGCGACGCTGTTTGTTGCGGGGCCGCTGGCACGCGGGCGCTTTGGCGAGCTGATGGGACTGCCGGAGGTTTCGCGTCAGGTGGCGCGTCTGGCCACCGTCCTGCGCGCGCTGGTGGCGCAGGGCGCGCACCGCGACAGCGCCGCGCGCCACGGTAGCGACCGTCACAGCGCCGACCACACCATTACCGACCGCGCCAATACAGACCGTGCCGATACCGACCGTGCCGATACAGACCATGCCAGTGCGCCCGCGCGCACGCCGCAGCCGGAGCCGGAGCCCGCGTCCCCGGAACCTGCGCATCCGGAAGCTGAGCATCTGGAAGCTGCGCACCGGAAACCTGCGCACCGGGACGGTTTGCATGAGGACATTTCGCATGGGGACATCGCCCGCCCGGACATCCCCCAGCATGAACAGGTGACATCATGAACGCCACCCCCCGGCCCGCATCCCCACCCGGCCCCGTGATGGAACATGGCCGCCCCGTCGTGCGCGACGCCGATGACATTTCGGCCATCATCAATGCAGGCCCGCGCGCGGGGGGGCATGCGCGCATTGTCGTCGCCCTTGCGCTGGGTGGCGTGTTCCTTGACGCCTATGACCTGACGACGCTGTCATGGGGCATCAATGACGTGCAGGCGCATTTCCACCTGTCCGCGTTCCAGACCGGGCTGGTTGCCGCCGCGCTGAATGCGGGCACCATCGTCGGCAGCATCGCGGGCGGGTGGCTGACGGACCGGATCGGGCGGTACGCGGTGTTCATGGCGGACATGGTGTGCTTTGTCATCGCCGCACTGGTCGCGGGGTTCGCGCCGACGGCGGGCGTGCTGATCGCCGCGCGCTTTGCCATGGGGTTCGGGGTGGGCATGGACCTGCCGGTGGCCATGGCGTTCCTGTCGGAATTCTCCCGCCTTGACGGGCGCGGCAGCAAGGCCGCGCGGGCCGCCGCGTGGTGCCCGACATGGTATGCGGCATCGTCGCTGTGCCTTGTCATCGTCCTGGCGCTGGCGCAGGTGCTGCCGGCGGGGCATTCACAATGGCTGTGGCGGGCGTCACTGGCGTTCGGGGCGGTGCCCGCGCTGATAATCATCATGGTGCGCGGGCGGTATATGAGTGAATCCCCCGTCTGGATCGCCCGGCGCGGCGATCTGGTGCGTGCGGCCGACATCATCCGCCGTTCCCACGGGGTGGACCCGATCGTACGCCCCCGGCCCACGCCGCCGCCCGTCCCCGCGCCCGACCCGCGCCGCCTGCTGCGCGCGCCACTGCTGCGGCGCGGGCTGCTGATTGCGGGAATGACGCTCATCAGTTCGTTTTCATACTGCGCCATCATCTTTGGCATGCCCGGCCTGCTGGGCGCGATGCTGCATGCCAGCGCGGTGCAGGTGCTGGTCATTTCCGTTGTGCTCAACCTGCTGGTGGCGTTTCCCGGCGGGCTGCTGGGGGTGCGGCTGACGCGTTCGGTGCGGTCGCGCCTGCCGCTGATGTGGGGATATGCCTTACAGATGGCCGGCGTCGGCGCGCTGGCGCTGGTGGGGACGCCACATGACAGCATCGGCTCCGCCATCGTCGTCGCGGGGTTCGCCGCCTTCATCTTCGCACAGGGATTTGGTCCCGGATGCCAGCTTATGGCCTATCCCACCCTCAGCTATCCCACCGAACTGCGCGGGATGGGCATCGGGCTGGCGCGACTGGTGTCGGGGGTGGGTTCCACCCTTGCGCTGACATTCCTGCCATGGCTGGGCACGCATCTGGGCACTGCGCTGTTCTGGCTGGTGCTGGCCGCGCCGTCGGGGGGGCTGGTGATGACGCTGGCATCACGGTGGGACGTGTTCGGATACGACCCCGACATGGACCCCGCCCTGCGCGCAGCCCCCGCCGCCGCCACGGTGCATATGCCCGCCCTGTCCGCCGAAAGCCGCGCCTGACCGGGGGCCACACCCGCCATGGCCGTGCGACCGTGTTCCGGGCGGCCGTGTTCCGGGCGGCCGCATTTCCCCTTCAACATGATCCGAGGACGAGACCATGACCGTACTGCTTGAAACCCGTCCCGCCCCCGTGGTTTCCGCCGCGACCTTCCGCGACGGCATGGCCGCGCTGGCAAGTGCCATCAGCATCGTGACCACCGATGGCGATGGCGGCGCACATGGCTTTACCGCATCGGCGGTGTGCAGCGTGTCCGACACGCCGGCGACCGTGCTTGTGTGCATCAACCGCACCGCAAGCGCGCACGCGCACATCATGCGCCACGGTGTTCTGGCGATCAACGTGCTGCATGCGGGGCAGGCGGGCCTGTCGGACCGCTTCGCCAGCCGTGCGCACACGATGGCCGAACGTTTCGCCGGGGCCACATGGCGGCGTGGACGCAGTGGCGCGCCGCTGCTGGACGGGGCGCTGGCGAACCTTGACTGCCGCATCAGCGACATCCGCGATGTCGGCACACATACGGTGGTGTTCGCCCATGTGATCGACATCGCGCTGTCGGCCGCGGCACAGCCCGCGCCGCTGCTGTGGTTCAACCGCGCATATGGCCGCACCGCAGCGCAATGACCCCACACCCCGACGGAGACGGCACCCGATGATGTCCCCCATCCCCGCACCTCGCACCCCGCACGGATCGTGTCGATGCTGATGCCCGATCCCCTCCCGACCTTCCCCGCTGCGACAGACATGTTCCATGGAACCCCCTCCTATGCCACGTCCCTTCGTGACTTCCCCACCTGACGCGCCCCCACGACGTCCGACGCACCGGACATTGGTTTTCGGTTCGTATCTTTTCAGTTCCACCATCTTCCTTCCCCATGCGCTTGCCGCGCCGGGCGGCGAAACGCAGGCCAGGCATGCGACGGTGCATGCCGCGCGCACGCCCCACGCGACGACAGCCCCCGATACGGCACGGGGCACGTCACGGGGGCTGTCACCGGCCGCGGTGCGCGCCGCCACACCCACCGCCACACCGCCATCGCGCCCGGAGGTCATCTCCGTCTCCCGCCAGCGCCAGACCCCCGCCACCCGCGCCGAAGCACGTCTGGCCTCCATCCCCGGCGCAACCAGCGTGATCGACGCGCAAAAGACGCTCAAGGGCCGCAATTTCACCAGCGCCGACGCCCTGTCGTTCCAGCCCGGCGTGTTTGCGCAATCCTCTGGCGGGGGGGGACGGGCTGCGCCTGTCGATCCGTGGGTCGGGCATCGCCACGGGCACCAACTATTTCCGTTCGGGCATGCTGATGATGTTCGACGGCCTGCCCGTCACCACGCCCGCCGGCACGCCCTATGAACTGTTTGAACCGCTGGGCCTGCGCTATACCGAGGTGCTGCGTGGGGCCAATGCGTTCGATTATGGTGGTCTGCAACTGGGTGGGGCGATCAATTACGTCACACAGACCGGATACGACGCACAGAAATACCAGGCCCGTGTGGAGGCCGGAAGCTTTGGCTATGTCAAGGAACAGGTCAGTTCGGGCGCGGTCATCGGCAAGTTCGATTATTTTGTCAGCGTGACCAATTCCTATCGCGGGGGGTATCAGGAAAACACCAAGGCGACGAGTTTCGGCATCAACGCCAACTTTGGTTATCGTTTCAATGATCGCGTGTCCACACGGGCATTTTTCCGGTATCGCCAGACGGTCAATGGCTATCCCGGCTATCTGACGCGCGACCAGATCCTGTCCGACCCGAAGCAGAGCCAGTCGCCCTATTATTCATGGGGGGCGCACCGCATCCAGCCGGGGACCAAGTATTACGGCGACATGACCACCATCCGCATTGACGATGCGTCGAAAATCGAACTTGGCTTCAATTACCAAGATGCGCCGATCGACATTGAAAACAACGCCACATCGCAGGTATGGGGATACAAGACCGTGGCGGGCGTGCTGAATTACGACCGCCATGACGTACTGTCGGGCCACAAGAGCGATACGCAGTTCGGCATCCTGACCTACAGCGACCTTGACGCGTGGCAGACCAACCATATCCGCGTCAATAGCGGGGCGAATGCCGGGCTGTTTGCGGGCCAGCCCCTGGGCGAGACGCTGCGCCATGTCAAATATGGGGGGACGGAAAATTATTTCCACCTGCGCAATAATACCGAGGTTGCGCATAACCTGTGGCTGACGGCGGCGGGCGCGCTGGCGTTCATCGGGCGGGAATCTGACGTGACCTATCCCAACCGGTCGCACCTTGGCACGTCGTCGGTCAATTTCATCCCGCGCGGGGGATTTCGCTATATCCCCTATCATAACATAGAGATTTACGGAAACGTCAGCCGCAGCATCCAGCCGCCCAACGACTGGAACTACAACTATGCCGGGGCATATTACAATGCCGCCGCATATCCGTTGCAGAATTATGCGGGGGAAAATTCGACATCGGGCCGGTTGCGCAACCAGACCGCGACCACGTTCGAAATCGGAACGACGGGCCATTATTTCCATAATAAATGGAGCCTGTCGTACTACCATTCCGCCGTGCGCAACGAACTGCTGACGGTGATGACCCCACAGTCGGAGGCGGCGGGCACGTCGATTTACGGCAATGCCTCGCCCACCACGCATCAGGGGGTCGAATTCTCGCTGGAGACGGAGTTGCTGAAATGGTCGGGCAATACGCTGTCGCTGCGTCAGGCCTATACCTATCAGGATTTCCGTTATCGCCATGATGCGGTGTTCGGGCATAACCGCCTGCCAGGCATTCCCGAACATTTCTATCAGGGGGAAATCCACCTTGACATGCATAACGGGTTTTACGCCGGGTTTAATGCGCAGGTCTCGTCAAAGGTCGGGGCGTCATATGACATGACGTATTTCGCACCGTCCTATCACATCTATAACGCCAATATCGGCTATGCCTGGCCGCGCAAGCATCGCGAAGTCTTCCTCAGCTTCAACAACCTTGCGAACAAGCATTATGCCGCCATTGTCGTGCCGGGATACCAGTCCGCGGGCAAGCAGCTTTCGGTCATGCAGCCCGGTGACGGGTTTGGCGTGTTTGCCGGTGTGTCGATGGGCTTTGACTGACGGATCAGGCGCCGGGTGGCCGGCGCCTGAACGATGGTTTTTGGAAAAACATATGAATATGACGTGTTTTTCAAGGAACACGGCATTGCGGAAACTCTTATGACCCAATCCTTGGCCACAGGGGGCCTGACATGAAGGAAATACGCCTTAACGCGTTCGACATGAACTGTGTCTCCCATCAGGCCAGCGGCCTGTGGCGGCATCCACGCGACCGTTCCGCACAGTACAACACCCTGTCCTACTGGATCGAGCTTGCGCGGCTGCTTGAACGCGGGCTGTTCGATACGCTGTTTCTGGCTGATGTGCTGGGTGTTTATGACGTGTATGGCGCATCGCCCGACGCGGCGTTGCGCAATGCATCGCAGGTGCCGGTGAATGACCCGGCAATGCTGGTGCCCGCCATGGCGGCGGTGACGCGCAACCTTGGCTTTGGCGTGACATGCACGCTGTCCTATGAACATCCCTTCCCCTTCGCACGGCGGATGTCCACGCTGGATCACCTGACGGACGGGCGGGTGGGGTGGAACATCGTCACCGGATACCTCAACAGCGCGGCGCGCGGCACGGGACAGGCACGACAGCACGGGCACGATACGCGATATGACATCGCGGATGAATACATGCAGGCGGTCTATGGCCTGTGGGAAGGAAGCTGGGAGGACGGAGCGGTGCTGCGTGACCGCGCCAGTGGTGTCTTTACCGATCCGTCCAAGGTACATCGCATCCGGCATGAGGGAAAATACCTCAGCGTCGATGCGATCCACCTGTGCGAACCCTCGCCACAGCGCACGCCGGTCCTGTTTCAGGCGGGGGCGTCGCCACGGGGGCAGGAATTCGCGGCGACACATGCGGAATGCGTCTTCATCGCCGGGCCATCGCGCGAGGTGGTGCGCCAGACCACAACGGGCATCCGCGAACGCGCCCGGCGCGCCGGGCGGGCACCGGGGGAACCGCTGGTCTTTGCGCTGCTGACGGTCATTACCGCGCCCACGCATGAAGAGGCGGTGTTCAAATACAATGAATACCAGCGCTATATCAGCACCGAAGGCGCGCTTGCGCTGCTGTCGGGATGGACGGGGGTGGATTTTTCGCAATATGCGCTCGATGCGCCCGTGCGCCATGTCCGCAATGATGCGATCCATTCCGCCATCGACAGCCTGACGGTCATGGACCCCGAACGGGTATGGACGGTGGGGGAACTGGCGCGGCATGCGGCGATCGGCGGAATGGGGCCGACCATCGTGGGCAGCCCCGCCGAAATCGCGGACCAGATGGAGGCATGGGTGGCGCAGACCGGCATTGACGGCTTCAACCTTGCCTATGCCGTCGCACCGGAAACGTTCGAGGACATCGTGGATCTGGTCATCCCCGAACTGCAACGGCGCGGGCGTTACAGGACGGCGTACCCTCCCGGCACATTGCGACAGAAGCTGTTCGGGCGTGGCGACCGGCTGGGTGCGGAACATGCCGCACGGCGCGTCGTGCGCGAACGCGTGCAGACCGACGACTGACTGCACGGCCCCCTACCCTGCCCTGCCCTGCCCGGCCCTGCCCGGCCTGCGTGCCCAAGGGGCGGGGCGGGGGAGCGGATTTTTTGAAAACACGGTGGCAGAGGGTGGCTTTCACCTTGTTTATCAGCACGTTGTTCCCCAACACAACCGCCGCCGGGGTCCTGCGCGCCCGCAGGTCACGGCTTCACAGGGTGGGGAGAATGCTTTTCGGGCTTGAAATACCACACGACCAGGCATAGAAGGATCGCAGCATCAGGAGTTGGGGCGACGCCCAACGCCAACCTGCCATTCCGGGCAAGGTGGCGCTTCCGCAAGGAAGGATGTGGCCGGACCCGGCAACCAAACGGATCAAGCCACATGCGTCTGTCCCAACCAAGAAGTTGGAGAACGGACGTAAAATGCCAATCAAGATTCCCGACGACCTGCCCGCCCGCACCACGCTGGAGGGTGAAGGCGTCATGGTCATGGGCGAGGCCGACGCCATCCGTCAGGATGTGCGCCCGCTGCGGATCGGTCTTCTGAACCTCATGCCCAACAAGATCTGCACCGAAACGCAGATCGCCCGCCTGATTGGCGCAACGCCGTTGCAGGTCGAACTGACGCTGGTGCGGATTGGCGGCCATATCCCACGCCATACCTCTGCCGATCACATGACGTCGTTCTATCGCGCGTGGGAAGATGTGCGCACCGAACGTTTCGACGGGTTCATCATCACCGGCGCCCCGGTGGAGCGGCTGTCATTTTCCGATGTCACATACTGGGACGAACTGCGCCGGGTCTTCGACTGGACACAGACGAACGTGCATCGATGTCTCAATATCTGCTGGGCGGCGCAGGCGGCGGTGCATCATTTCCACGGCATGCCCAAACACTGCCTGCCGCAAAAGGCGTTCGGGGTGTACGGCCATCGCGTGCTGGTGCCTGCATCGCCGTATCTGGTCGGGTTTTCCGATGATGTCTGCGTCCCGGTTTCGCGCTGGACAGAGGTGCGGCGCGCCGACATCCCCGCCCACAGCGGCATGGCCGTACTGGCCGAAAGCGCGCAGACGGGGCTGTGCCTGCTTGATGACCCGTCGCACCATTCGCTGCACATGTTCAACCATCTGGAATATGACTCCACCTCGCTCGCCGATGAATATTTCCGCGATATCGCGGCCGGGATGGATGTCGGCGTGCCCTACGATTACTTCCCCGAAGATGACCCCACCCGCGCGCCGATCAACCGCTGGCGCAGCCATGCGCATCTGCTGGCGGGGAACTGGATCAACCGCATTTACCAGACCACGCCATTCGACATCACGCGCATCGGCCGCCCCCATGCCAGCCCCGCGCGTGTCCGTCAGGCCATTGCCGCAGGCCCGGCGTAAAGGGCCATGCCCCACATTGCCCGGTGGCGCCCTTTTGCAAACAGGCGGCACCGGGCAATATCCGCCATGCCCATGTCGCACAGGCAGGCTGTCGGATCGGGGATTTTTTACGCAACAACATTGCGTCAATCATGAAAAACATAAAACTATATTTTCATAAGAGATTATTTGAAAACAATTACTTAATAAAAAAACAAGAAAAGTTTTTGGGTGCTGCCTTTTTTCAAAAAGGCGGCGTCTTTCGAAGCTTTTTGGAAAAAGCTTCACCAAAAACCTTTATAATTTCTAGGGTGTTATCGAGCCTTACTTTTCAAACAGTCTCTTAACAGGGCGGCGTTCTGTCGAGGCTGTCTGGAACACTCCTTCGCCAGAACCTGCCTTATGATTTCGGGGCATTCCCTGTGCTGACTGTTCAAACATCCCCTTATCAATGGGGTGTTTTCAGGCGGTGCCTTATGCCGCATGACATGCATCAGGAATGCGATGCCACGCCGGTTTGCCACATGTCACCATTCGTGGATACAACAGGGGCCGGACATCATCAGCGGAGCATTCACACATGAAAATCAGCGCACGTAACCAGATCGCCGGGACCATCACCCAGATCACCAAGGGCGCGACCACATCGCATGTCAGCATCGACATCGGCGGCACGATCCTGACGGCCTCCATCACCAACGAAGCAGTGGCGGACCTGAACCTGAAGGTCGGTGAAGCCGCGACCGCCATCATCAAGGCATCCGACGTCATGGTCGGCGTCTGATAACGTCACGGCCTGCCCCTTTCCTGCAATGGAGTCGTATCAAAGGCCATCTCCCGGGCCGGATCGGAACGCCTGTACCATGATCTGGCTACGGTGAATGCAGACAGCGTTTAGTGTTCTAGACTAAACAAGAATGTCGAACACATTCATTTTTTAAGTGAAGGGTAAGGTCGTTCAATAACTTACTCTTCACTCTAGGTATGACCCAGTAAAGATCGATAGCAAGGCGATGGCCGGGAACGATTTCGATCAGACTGCCTTGAGACAGATATCTGTCCACGAGGCTGAGCGGCTGTAACCCCCATCCAATATTGTTGAGTGTAAAATCAAGGAAGCCGTGCGTAGAGGGAATATAATGTACCCGCTGCGGTAAATCTGTATTGTGCAGAGTACGCAACCACCGGGCCTCCAGGCCATCGTTTCGGTCGAAGCATATGCAAGGTGCGCTCTTAAACTCGATCGCCGTCGCTCCAGCGCTGAAGTATTTCGCTATAAAATCCGGAGAGGCACAAGCAACATACGGCATCGCCCCTAAGTGAATGGAGCTGCATCCGGGGACCGGGTCTGTCTGGGATGTGATTGCCGCTATAACCTCGCCTGATCGAAGACGCTCGGCTGTACAGGTCTCGTCCTCGACGAGAAGGTCGAGACAAACTCCTGCTTCTGTAGCAAAACATGAAACAGCTGCTGGAAACCACGTTGCGAGACTATCAGCGTTTACGGCAATTCTGAGAGTAACATCAGGAGAGGACAAGAGCCCTGACGTATGGGAAAGATGAGGAATCTCTGCCTCAAGCAGATGAACTTTGTCCAGATGTGTCACCAGGGCCTGCCCTAAATCCGTTGGTCTGCATGGCTGTCCACGGATAATCAGCAAGGCGCCCAGCCTGTCTTCATACCCTCTGACGCGTTGAGAGACTGCAGAAGCCGTGATGTTCAATTTCCTGGCCGCGCCATCAAAGGAGCCTTCCCGGATGACAGCGCTGACCGCCGCAAGAGCATTATAATCCAACATCAATAAAGGATTGCTTCATCAGGATAAGAAAAACAAGTTTTCCTTCATTGACTGCATTGCGTAGGAAGGCTGAATGATGCCTTTCATGATCAGCTTTCTTTCCGGGTTTGCGCTTTCTGCCTCGCTGATTGTCGCGATCGGCGCTCAAAATCTGTTCGTTCTTCGACAGGGCCTGAAGAACGAACATGTCGGTCCTGTTGTCCTTTTCTGCGGCTTCTCTGACGCTGTCCTGATTATCGCGGGGGTGGGCGGAATGGGGGCTTTGTTGGGGGCGCTCCCACAAGTCGCCAAAGGATTTACGCTCGCTGGTGCTGGATTTCTGTTTTGGTACGGTGTGAGAACGCTACGACAAGCTATGCGAACAGAGAGCATGACAGTCGCCAAGGGCGCTTCTGTCTCTTTACCAAAAGCCTTGGCTTCAGTCGCCGCGTTCACCTGGCTCAATCCGCATGTCTATCTCGATACGGTTCTCTTGATGGGTACGGCTTCGACAGCGCAGCCACTCCCTCTTAGACCATTTTTTGCAGCCGGGGCGGCATCTACCAGTTTTCTGTGGTTTGGAGCGTTAGGCTATGGCGCACGCTTTTTGCAACCGCTGTTTGCCACGCCAAAATCCTGGAAGATTATGGATCTTGTTATCGGGTGTATGATGCTTTTCCTTGCAATTCTTCTGCTGCGACAGGGTCTCTAAAATTTCTGAAAATACAGGAATATTTCAGTGCACTGGATTGCTCTTATCGTTGCGGGTATCTTCGAGGCAATCTGGGCTTCTGCTATGAAGCAGTCAGAAGGATTTTCGAAATTCTGGCCTTCCATGATTACGCTTGTCGGGATGCTCATTAGCTTTGGCCTTCTGTCTCTGGCTATGAAGTCACTGCCGTTGGGAACGGCTTACACTGTCTGGACAGGAATAGGCGCGGTTGGGGCATTCCTGGTTGGGATAGTTATCCTGGGGGAAGCGTTCACGCTGACCCGAGCTTTAGCTGCCATCTTCATTGTTTGTGGTCTCGTCTTAATGAAAATATCCAACCACGAGTAATGTGCTTCACCATCAAGACGCTGCAACCGACAACTGAAAGCTATCTTTCAATACTGTGTCCGCTTTGTTAGCCACATCTTCTCCCCCCATAACTACCTATCTGCTTTATGGATTTCAGCAGACAGGCAGCAGCATTGAGTGTGGACCTGCTATTTCTGGCACAGCCACAGCGGATCAGCGATCCGGGCTTCCCAGCGCCATGCGCACCGCCAGTGCGCGCCTTTGCTGACGCCACAGGAACAGCCCCACCCCGGCACCTGCCGAGATGAGGCCGCCTGCGAACCCGACCAGCAGGCCCGCGACAAAAAGGCTCACGATGCCTGAATGGCGGCGTTATCGGCCTTGCATCTGGCATAGATCGCCTCGATCTCCGCCAGGGTGGGGCCGGTGGTGCTTTTGGTGGTTTCCACCGCTTCCTTGATGGTGGCCCATGCTTCGGGGCCATATTTTTCAATCAGGGCCAGCACTGCGCTGGCCGCGCTGGCGATCGCGCCGATTTCCGTTACGTCCATGATGTGTCAGTTCCCCGCTGTGTTGGTGGTGGTAGCCGTGGTTTTGCTGCCGCTGTCGACGCAGGCCGGGGGCTGCTGCCCGGCCTTGATGCCGGTCCAGCAGGTTTCGAATGACGCAAAATCCGCCTCCAGCGCGGAAACGGCGGTGGCGGTGATCGAACTTCCCCCCGCGATCGAGGTTTCAAGGGATGCGATCTCGTCAAACACGCCCTGACTGGCGGATTTCACCAGCGTCTTTTCGGCGGCCGTCAACGTGACACCCGGCAGCTTGCCCGCCATCACGTCGGGCATGGGGGCGGCAATGACGTGATAGGCGCTGTCGATGTCATAGACCGACTGCCGCAGCTTGCCCTGCGGGCTGCTGGCGCAGGCGGCAAGGCCACAGGCCAGCACAAGGATAACAGGACGCAGGTTGGGTCGGTTGGGCATATCCGTGCCTCCATCAATATGTCGCCTGCGATGCGGCGACGGATCGTTAATGTTCTGGCGGTATAGACGGGGCGTGGCGTTGGCCGGGATCGACCACCATTGCGAAGGACCAACGTCACACTTCACACATCAGGCCGGCGGCCTGCTGGTGCGCGGCGCATTCGGGCGCGTATCGGCCGGATGCAGGCCCAGCGTCGCGGCGGCGGCGGCGCGCGACGTATCCTTTGGCACCATCACGGCCTTGCGGTCGGGCTGATACGCCGATGCGTTCCACCCGCGCGCCTGCGCCATGGCGGACACCACCATCCAGACGACCGCCGCGCGTGACCCCGCCGCAGGGGGCCGCCAGTAGCGCATGGCCAGCGCGGATGCGGCGATGACAAACGACACCCAGTCCACCACCGCGCCGACATAGGATGCGGGGATGAAGGGCAGGAGTTCGGACAATATCGTCGAAGGGTCCATGTTCACGCCTCGATCGCGCGCTGGAACAGGGCGATATGCGGCCCATCCGCCGCCCCCGCGCCCAGCGCCGTGTTGTAATTGGATTTCCAGTACCGGCACTGCGCCGCCGCATCATCGGCCGCAGGCAGCGGCCCCGGCGCGCGGTAATATTTCAGCCGCGCCATGGCGCAGGCATAGGGCAGGTTGCCCGGAAGCTGGGACACCCGCGCGGGCCATTGGGAGGCAAGGTCCAGCACCGCCCCGCGCAGGGAGGCCATGCGCGCATCCGACAGGAACGTGGCCCAGATATCGTCATGGGTGAAGGGTTCCATCTGCCACAGGCCACGCGCGGGGCCGGTGCCCCCTGATACGACCTGCGCCACATAGGTCAGGCCGCTTTCCGCCAGCGCCGTCCCGGTCAGCAGGCTGACCGCCGCATCCCCGCCCAGCCCGATATGCGCCAGGGCGGGGGCGACGATTTCATGCCGGAACTGCGCGATACACAGGCCGGTCATGGCCCGTATCCAAACGCATGGCGGCAGAACGACCATGCGGCATCACCGACCTGTCCCCAGCCAAGCAGGCCGGTCGCCAGCACGATGAACGTCATCGTCACCCATGAGGTCAGTTTAAGCCCACCCTCGATCCGCGCCAGACGGCCCGATATTTCCGTATCACGCGCGGTGGCCGTGTCGGTGATCGTGTCCACGCGTTCGGTGATTTCGCGCCGGGTCTGTTCCGCCGTTTCCGTCATCGCCCGCGTCAGGTCACGCCGCAGGTCGGACACCTGCGCCGAAACATTGCGCAACCCTTCGCGCAGGTTGTCATGCCCGCCCTCCACCCGGGCAAGGCGTTCGCGCACGCGCGCCAGATCCTCCACCGTGGCGCAACGGACGGGCGCACCACCCGCCGCACCACCCGGCGCCATGGGGATGGTCCGTGTCATGTCGTCGTTCATTCATTCTCCGGGCAATAAAAAACCGCCCCGAGGGACGGTGATGGCAGGTGCGTATGGCAGGCGCATATGACAGGGCATGATCCATGCAGTGCGCCGTCAGGTCGTGGTGGATGTCGCCGCGGTCGTGCTTGCCGCCGTGGTCGCGGTGGCTGTCGTGTGCGTTGTCGTCGTGGGCGTGGTCGTGGCTGCTGTCGTTGTTGCTGTCGTGGCGGCTGCGGGGGCGCCATAGGTGCTGCCGATCGGGTATTTGCGATCAGGGTCAGCAATGGCGGTGGTCCCGGCTGGGGGCGTCCATGCGGAGGCACCGTCCCATTCGACGTTATCGACCACGTATCCACCCGGATGCGCGCTGGTCGCGGCCGTCAGGTAAACGGCATAGGTCTGCACTGTTGCGGTTGTCATGAATGTTCCCCATCACGGCCATGGAAATGCGCCGGTGCTGTTGAGAGAGTGTTTGAAAACAGGAAAAGTCTCTGGGTGCTGCCTTTTGATCGAAAAAGGCGGCGTCTTCTGAAGCTTTTTGGAAAAAGCTTCACCAAAAACCTTTATAATTTCAGGGTGTTATCGCGCCTGACTTTTCAAACAGTCTCTGGGCTCGATTTTGCAGGCGATCCCCGATCCCCGGCCCCCATCGCCGCCGCCAATCCTGTGCATCCGCACATCACCCGGCTGCATTATGTGGATCGCGCGCGGTGGAATGGCCGACGCCCCGCCCCACGCCCCTGCCGGGACAGGTCCGTGCCCTGACATGCCGTTACGGCAGCCATTTGTAATAAAATTTGCCTGACGCACCGTTACCACCCGCATACGAATTCCCGGTGAAGCCAGAGTCATACGCACCCCCGCCACCTGCACCGGGGGCCGCACCGGACACACCGCCCAGATCCCCCGACCGTGCGCCGCCCACGCCCCCCGGCCCGACACCCCCGGAACCGGAAAGTTGCAGCGCCCCCGATTGCCCGTCCAGTCCGCAATTCCCGCAATCATTGCGAAACGTCCCGGACATGTCCGACGTCCCGGCAGGTGCGCCACCACCGCCCGCAGTATTGGTGACGGACGCCACCTGCCCCGCAAATCCGCTGGGCAGCCATTGCAGCGTCTGGCCTGCGCCATTCACGCACGACGTCTGCCCGCCGCGATATCCATTCCCCGAACTGGCATTGCCCGCACCACCAGAACCGATCGTGAAAACAAGGTGATCGCCGGGGGTTACGGTATAAATCCCCTCCATGATGCCGCCACTGCCGCCGCCTGCGCCGGAAAATGTCTGTGACGTGGTGGTGGCCGAACATCCCGTTGCGCCCGCACCCGCACCAATCCCCCGCAGGTAAACCCGTGTCACGCCAGATGGCACCACAACGGTGGTCGAGGCACTGACCGGATAAAGCGACGAGGACGCAAGGGACACATCCGTTGACAGCACGGCCTCCGCCGCCTCCGCCCGTGTGGTTTCCAACGCCAGTGCGGATGAAGGCGCAAGCCCCGTGAACAGCGATTGCCACGATGCCCCCGATGCGCCAGGCGTGGTCATGTTGTCATCAACGGTGGAGATGTAATACGCCCCCGCAACCGCCCCCGACACGATGGCGTTCAGCGGGTATCCACCGATCGCGGTTGCGAAATCCCCATCCCATGACCCGAAATATCCCGCCTGATACACCCGCAGCACGGATGTGATCCAGTTCAGGATGCCATTCATGTCCGCCCCCGATGGCGGGGTGCCACCGGCGGAAACCGGGTCGAATGTCACCGGCGGGAACCCATCCGTCAACGACGCCGCCCCCGCCGTCACCCCCACCTGTGAAGCCTGCGGGATCGTGCGGATATAGCTGGCCCCGGCACTGCCTGCAAAGGGAAGCGCGAATTTCGCGGGAAAGGAACTCTGTTTCACGAAACCTCCATACGGTAGGCAACAGCAACACCGGCAGGACGGGGCAGCACGCCCGAAGCCTCGACAATGGAAATCTCCACCGGGGTCAACTGAAAATCGAAACTGTAGGTCATGGTCATGTCGCCATTATCGGCAACCCACGCATTGCCCCGCCCGGCAAACAACGTCATCAGAATCGCATTCAGCCCGATGACCGACCCGTTGGTGATGTTCGCCATCGCCTTGGCATAGATCAGGATGCGCAACGCATCGTCGCCAAGGCTGTAATTCGCGGTGGAAACCGTGCCGTTATAAAATGGCCCCTGCCCAAAGGGCGCGGCAGAGGTATTGCCCGCCTCGCCAAATCCCCAGAACAGGTCTTCGGTTATCGTCAGGACACGGCTGATGCCAACAATGCGCCCCCATACATCCAGGCCATAGCCACGCGCCGTTTCCACGTTCCAGACCAGGTTATAAAAACCGTCGATGTTCGCGCCGGGGTCAATGCACTGGTTCCATGCGTCGATCAGGGTGCAGATGGTGGGGCTGCTGGCATACTGGCTGATGATCGTCTGTTGCACATTCTCCATGTCACACCAGCGCCAGCGTGATGTCGTCGGGGTCGAGCGTGGGGGCCTGGTTGATGTCCATCTGCACCGTAAACCCCGTGGGCATGGCGGTGGTGCCGATCGTGATTTCCACAATCTGCGCCCATGCGCCCAACCCCGCGATCCCGGCATAAAACCGGCTGGCATACAGGCGTGAAGCAATGCGCGCCCGCGTCCCGCCATCCGTGCCGTCAAACGCCGCCGCCACCGCCGCCTGCACCTGCGTCAGGGCGTCGGATGGCACGCAGGACGCGTTGCCCATCGACACGGCGACGAAAACCGGTGTCGGCGTCGCGTAATCGAACGACACGCCATAGGACGGCGCGGTGGTATAGGCCGCATTCGGGTCCGCAACCGTCACCATGGTGGTGCCGGTATAGCCACAGCCCGGCGGCTTTTTCTGCATGATCGCCAGCGCGATGGCCGCGCTGTCGCCACCCACCACGCAGGCATAGACACTGTGCGCGGCAATCGTCACCCCGCCGGTGGTGATGGCGGCGGATGTGGGATTGTCCGTCACATACGCATCCGTCACGCCCGGCACCGACAACAGCCCGCCAAGGATGGCGGCGTTGGACCCGATGGAATTCCCCGCCACGGTGGCGGCGCGCCGGGCCTCGAACGCGGTGCGGCTTTCCTGTTCCGCGCCGGTGACACCGGCCACCATGTTCGTGACCGACGTCAGGCCCGCCACCGACTGGTACAGCGAAATCGCCCCCGCCGGGCATGAAACCGGCCCCGTGGTGGTGCAGGCGAATTCCATCGCCAGCGTGCCAGTGGCCGGGATCACCCCCGCAGAGGTCGCGGCGTAATGATATCCGGCCCCGTCCTGCACCAGCGTGCCAGAGGGTATGACCGTTCCCATCGCCCCCACGCACATGCACGATACCACCGTGGCCGTGGCGGGATTGCGCGCGATGAAGTAAATGCGCGCAATTGCATCCTGCATCCGCCCCGATGCAAAGGCCGGGTCCACCCCGTTCGCCAGGGCCACGAACGCATCGTTGCAATCGCCGATGATGGCGGTCAGGCTGCTGGCCAACTGTCCCTGCGGGGTGGACAGGTCGGGATTGAGGCTGCCGCCAAAGGCCGCGCCGAGATCCGCCATCACCCCGGTCAGGACATCACTTTCGGCGGGTGCGACAAACCCCGTCGCACCAAGAGAGGCGGCAGGAACGGATGTGGTGCTAGAAACTGACACTTGTGGTCCCTCCGGTGGTTAGGGTGACAAGGATGGAGCCCGACAGCACGCGGTCCGCACCGATGGCCGTCAGGACACATCGCGCATCGGACACGCCCGATACCGCGCGGGCCGTGGCCTCCACCTGCGTGCGAAAGGCGGCGGGCGACTGCCCCACGCCAAGGACAAGGCGGAAATACGCAATCCCCTTTGACGTGTCGTACCAGCATTCCCCGGCAAAGGTCCGCACGGCGGTCGCCACGTCCTGCACCACGCAGTACGGCGCGGACGCCACGGCAATGTCGCGCGACGCCGTGACACACAGGTCCCACGTCGTGCGATCCAGAAGAAGTGAGGTCATATATGGCCCTGTGCGTTATGTGGGCGCACCCGTCGTGCCGGGCGCACCCGTGACCGGATGGGTATGCGACCGGCCCGAAACCGTGCCCGCGACCACATCCGTCCGGCCGGTGATGGTGCCACCGGCCGTGATGTCGCCGGTCGTGGAAACCGGGCAGTTGATCTGCATGCCGGCGGCGTCCACCGTGAACGTGCCGGCCGTTTTCACCCTCACCCCATTTCCCGTCAGCCAGATATATTCCTCTGGCGTGGCATTGAGGATGGGCGCGACATAGATTGCATCGGCCATGTCATGGATGCGGAAACTGCCCGGTGCGGCGGGCGCGCGGCTGGCCTTGGCGGCGCTGATGTCGCGCCCGCAGATGATGACCGCGCCCAGATCCCCCACACAGGGGTCACAGATGACCGCGCTTTTCCCGCCCTGCATGCGGACATACGGCACGTTGTGGATGACGCCGTGCGCCATGGACCGCCCCAACGCATCCTGCATATGGACCAGCGGCTGCACATCGACAAAGCCCACGGGGTTCAGCCCCACGCCATTGACCGCGACGACACGCACCGGCGTGTCCGCCCCCATCATCGCCAGCAGGCGACGGCCCACCGCCTCGACCGAGCCAAAGTCAGATCCCCCGTCCTGACGCGTCTGGAACCCGGGATAGGTCGTGTTCTGTATCGCCATCACATCATCCCCCCATGGCCGGGTTGCCCGTGCGCGTGGCCGCGACATGGGTGAACCATGCGCCGTCGGGCACCTCGCTTTCCAACTGGTGCGTAATCAGGTACGGCGCCCAGACACCGTCCGACGCCATGGGCACATCACCCTGCACCGCCGGGGTGGCCTGTATCCGCACCGGCGAAAGATAGGTGATGTCCGGGCGGAACAGCGTGCGAAACGACACGCCATCCTGGTTATAGGCGGGATAGCCAAGCATCCCGGTCGCGGCGCTGATGACCGGGGGCGTGGCCGTGTCATCGCCCGCAAGGTCACGCCCCCATGCCGTAAGGGTATTATCCTCGATCGTGATGACGATGCCCGCCGCATGGCGGATGCGTTCGATCCGGTCACGCGCGCAGCCCCAGCCGTAATAATCATGGATCATGACACCCCCCAGCCCATGCGTCACAAGGCCAAGCCCGCATTGCGCGGCAATGTCCGACAGCACCGTTTCCACCGACACCGCCCCGCAATACCCCCCCGGCGGCAGGGGCTGCACCTGCAACCCGGCAAGGGAACTGGCGGTGACGATGAACGCCACGTCCGGCGCGGTGGTGAAATCAATGAATGCCCCCACCACCACGCCACGGAACACCGTGACCATGCCGCCATCATGGGTGGCGCGCAGGGTGACGGTGTTGCCGCATGCCTGCATCTGCTGTTGCGGTGCATCGGCGGCCGGCATGGCCGACAGCACCGACAGGCGGTTCATCATCGACAGGGCCATCCCCCCCACCCGCAGGGACAGGGTGCTGCCACCCGGCAGGCCGGCATTCGTCACCTGCGCATGGCACCGCAGCCCCGACAGCGTGACGGTATCCGTCCCCCCTGCGCCGAACCCGCCCGACGCCACGCCAAAGCTGACCTCCAGCGCCTTTTGCGTGAAGGGTGCGACAGGATCAGGCGACATTCTGCCCCTCCCTGTAGGTCAGCACATACCGCCCCCCCAACCCGTCACAGGACGGGTCGGAGGTTCCTTCGAGGTCAAGGAACGCGAAATCGCCCGGCAGCCCGAAATAACCATCGCGCACGATCCATGTCCGGTCGCGGCACATGACACCGCACAACACCGGCATATCGCGACACGAAATATCGATGAACAGCCCGGTGGCGCGCTGCCGGATGTCAAGGCGCATCACCTGTTGGGACACGACGACATTGACCGACTGCGCCGCGATGGCGGACAGGGGAATGACCTGTGGGGTCGCCATTTATGACGCCTTTTCAAAAGGGTTTTTTGGGAATGGGGAATGCGCGAACAGATATTTCCAGACAGAGGCTTTTGCACAAAACTGTCTTGGGGACTGTTTGGAAACAGGCCACTGATAAAAAGAAAAGTTTCTGGGGGCTGACTTTTGATCGAAAAATGCGGCGTCTTTCGAAGCTTTTTGGAAAAAGCTTCACCAAAAACTTTTATGATTTCATGATTTTGTCGGACTTGCCTTCTCAAACACTCTCTTATGGCTGTCGCGATCCTGTCGGGTCGGGCGTTTCAAATAACGCGCAGAGATCACCTGACGCGGGATTTTTCAGAAATGCGCCCTATATAAAGGCTTTTTGGAAAGAGACCGACCAGACCCCTTATCAGATCACATCCGCCAGGCTGGCAAGCTGCGCCGTGGTGGCATCGGTGGCCTGCACCGTGCCGCCGGACCGCATCACCTGCCCTGCCGCCGTCGCGGTGGTGGCATAGGATTGCGTCGCGGTACAGCGCACCTCCACCACCATGACCTGCACCACCAGCAACGTGATCCCGCCGCGCGTTTCACGACGGTAACGATGGCCGACCACATTGACCGACGCCAACGAATATTCCGGCGTATGCACGGCATAGGTCGCGGTGTCGTCCTCCATCGCCGCAAGCGTCGCCAGAAATGACGCACGCACCATCCGTGCCCCGCCACCCGTCATATTGCCCCACGCGGCAATGGGGGAATATTGCGAAACAAGGCTGTCGAGGCCGCCGCTGCCTGTCTGCGACCCATCACACAGCATTTCAAGCAAAAAGCGACGGGGGGTGGCAACCTTGTTATAGGAAACAAAAGCCCCGTCTTCCTGCGGGGCGTCGGAAATGGCGTGCGCGCTTTCGAATTCCACCGCGCGCACATGCGCCGCCGTCAGGACCTGCGCCCCCGTGGCGTCGAATATCCCCCACAGGCTGGCGGCGCTGCTGATCTGGTAATCATCAAGCATGGTGCCCAGCGTGACCGAACCCATGGCCCGCACATCATCCGCAACATTCCCCAGAACGCGCGGCACCCCCTGCATCGACGGCAGATTCCATGTCGTGGGCATGGTGACGGGAATCATGGTCATGGGCATCTCCTGCATGATAGGCGGGCATTCCCGCACCGCATCGGCGTTAACCGCGCTGGTGTGCACAGCTTTCTGGAAAAATATTTTCCAAAAAACCTTTATTATTTCATGATGTTATTGATATTTACTTTTCAAACAGTCCCTTATGCGGGCATGACGTCATCGTTGGCCGGTATTCGCCAGCGCCGGAAGCGACTGGCGCAACTGGTGCTGTATCTGTGTTGCAATCCTGTTCCCGTCATGGGTATTGGCATGCACGACAATATCACCGATATGCACTTCTGTTTTATGGCCGCCCGTCGCGCCGGGCGCTATATTCGCCATTTCCATCTGCCGCGTGATGATATCCGCCCAGGCCCCACGTTTGCGGTCTTCAGTGCCGTCACGACTGACGGGGCGTTCATCAAACCTGCGTATGGGTGCGGTGGCCTGACGGGGGGGATGGAAACCTGACATCAGCGCCCGTCCTACCTTTCGGGAATAGAGATCAAGACCAGACGGCATCTTCTGGGCATAGGCCTTTACCTGATCGGCGAATTTCGCACCATGCACATCAATGCCAAATGCCTGCATGATGTCCTGTGCGCGTGGTGCATGCCATTGCCCCGCGCCCAAGACATCACCCGCATCGCCGCGATGCCATGCACCAGATCCGCTTTCCTGCCCAATATTCGCAGCCACCCCCATCGCAGTCACACCCATTGCAGCCACCCCCATCGCAGCCAAACGGGAATAACCCATTCCCGCCGGCATTCGGGCCGTCTGCACTTTGCGTAACCTGACCGCCTCACCAGACAGTTTCCGGTCCGACGGGGGCGGGTTTTTCGCGGCGACGACAGGCCGGGCGGCATCCGCGGCGATGGTTTCCGCTGCCGTGACGGGGACGGTTGCATCCTGTGGCGCAAGGCCCCCGGCGTTCCCATCCGCTTGCCCCTGCTGCCCCTGCACCGGCATGGGGGGCGGATATGGTGGCGCACGCACAACGACACCCGCCCGACCTGCGATGGCCTGACGCTGCGCCGGGGTCAGGGTAGAGGTCGGGACGGGGGACGAATTCGCCTCCCCTGTCACAGGCACAGCGACAGGCGCAACGACATGTCCTGTGCCCGGCCCAATGACAGGCCCAGTGACAGATCCAGTGACAGACCCGGTGGCATCATCCCTGACGGTGCGTCCTGTCATGCGTCCTGTCACGCCCCCCGTCACATTCCCCGTCACGTCCCCCATGACATCCCCGCGCATATGATCCCCACGCATGGCCGATGGAGGCGCGGCGGCACCGGCCCGCCCATCGACGGCGGCCCCTTCCCCCATAACAGGGGGAAGCATGGCGTGCGGATGCAACGGGGTCCGCGCCCCCGCGCGGCGGGCGACGGCGCGCATGGCAAGCAGGGAGGGCCGCGCCATGTGAAATGCCGCCATCGCCGCCCGGCGCCGCGCCGCCACCCTGCGGGCGGCCCCGCGCCCTGCCTGTGCAAGCTGGCGCACCTGTTCCATGGCGCGCGACACGCCGTTGGCGGAGGAATTGGTGACAGGTGCCATTTCACAGATCCACGATGCTGTTATGGTTGCTTACCGCCGCGATTTCCAGCAGGTCATACAGGTCTTCGGTGTCATAGACGTCCTGCAGTTCATGCAGGCTTGCCAGGCGGGATGCGATCACGCAGGCGATGGCGCGCGCGACGTTGGCGCATTCCGCGCGTCTTCGCCCACCGCCAGCAGAAGCTGGGCGACGGGGAGGAAGATGAACACGCTTGCGCCCGAAAAAAAATCCGTGTGCAGCTTCATCGCCTCCATCTGCAACAGGCCCACCGTCGCGATTTCCTGTATGTCGGCGGGGATCACCGGCTGTGGGGTGGGATGGGCGGGATCGCGGATGATGCGCACGCACTGCATCAGGCGATCCAGCAGGGCATCCGCCGCATCGGGCGCCATCATGCCAAAAATGCGCATGCCGGCCTCTGCAATGCCGCCCATCCCCTCTGCCGCGTCATCCGCCACCGCGCGATAACCACCGGCAATCGCTGCATGCAGCACATGACGGCCCCAGCGGTCGGCATCAAACGCACTCATGCGGGTGATGACGAAAACCTTGCCCAGGTCCTCGCCCTCTTCCGTCACGCTATATTCGATGGATTTCAACGCCATTACAGGGCTGCGGGCAAAACCCGCTCCCACAGGATGTCGAACCGCCGCGCATCAAGCACCCGCCCCGCATTGGGCAGGGCACTTGCCGCACGCAGCACGCCACGCAACAGCGTATAACGCCGCCCCACCGACGGAAGCTGGATCTCGCCCCCGATGCGATAGATCGTGCGCGCCACATCCTGCGCCGTGACGATGGATTCGAACACAAGGCAACTGTCGGAACTTGCGGCAAGGGAGACGGACTGATGCACCGGCTGTGGCACCCACCCTGCGGACAGATAGCCATCAACCGACATCTGCGTTTCCGCCAGTTCGCGCTGGTCCGCCTCGAACGCGCGGTCGGCGCTGTAATTCGACAGCGTGACCGGCGCGTTGAACAGGCTGCTGACGGTGATGGTAAAGACCGAGTTGGCGTCGGAAATGTTATAGTCGCTCATGGATTACTGCACCTCCAGCGAAGACAGGCTGATGGACTGGACCGATCCGCCATCGGTGTACCAGAACTGACATGGGGGGGAGGCACGGGCCGCGCGCACGGTGGCGGCGGCGGTGGACGCACCGGGCAGGAAATACCACCCCCGCGTCGCCAGCGTGTCGGAAATGGTGCGCGCGGCCGCGTTGTTGACCTGCTGCTGCTGTGCCGCCGTCAGCGTGACGCCCGCACGGATCAGCCCGAACGCCAGCGCCTGGTTGATCGTGTCCTGCACGCTGGCGGCGATCAGCACGTCCCCATCCGCATTATACGGGATCTGCCCGGTATTGAGCAGCAGGCCAAGCAAGGCGCGCTGGAACGATCCGTTCAGCCATACCTGCCCGATATAGCTGTCGGCCCATGCGAACGGCCCGGACACCGCGCCATCGGACAGGAATTCGAAATCCGTGCCCGACCCGGCATACCCGCCGTAATAGCTGTAGCCATTGGCCGCAAGCGTACTGGCCATGGCTGCGGTCTGGACGGTGGGGGTAATCAGGCCGTTTTGCCGGAATTTCAGCGTCGTGCGCCCTGATGTCGTGGAAAAATCCTGCGACGCCATCCATCCCAGCGCAAGGGCGGCGACCATCGGATCGGCATAGATCGGGGTGACGCCCGCCACATCCTGGGCCGCGACCCACGCGCCGAACGCCACCGTCGTGCCTGATACCACCGCCTGCGGATCGGTATCCCACGGCACGTACCAAAAACGCGCCCCCTGTGCGGCCGTCCATTGTGCGAATGCCTGTTTATCGGCCAATGACGGTTCGAACGCGGTGGTAAAGCCGGTCCAGCCGGTATTGACCGCCACCAGCGCATCCATCACGGCCCCCGGCGTGGTGCCTGATGTCGCACCCGATGTGCTTCCTGCCGGTGCGGACAGTGTAACGGTCGGGACAGAGCTGTATCCGCTGCCGCCTGCGCCCACCGTAATGGCGACGACCACGCCGCCCGCGACCGTCGCGGTGGCCGTGGCCCCGCTGCCGCCGCCGCCCGACACTGTGACACTGGGCGCGGTGGTATATCCACTGCCGCCATTACCCACCGCGATTGCCTGTACCGCCCCCGCCGACAGCGTGGCGGTGGCCGTGGCGGTCACGGGGCCTTGCGCGCCATCGGCAAAGGTGGGACATGCGGCCATCAGCAGGGTCGAGGGCGTCTGCACCGCATTGGTGTACCCCGTGAAATAGACCTGCGCCATGTCGTATTCGACGCTGTTTTCCCCGCATGTCGCCGCGACATCGGCGGCGGAGGTGAACACGCTGACCCCCGATGCAGGCAGCCCCGCATTGCGCGACAGCACCAGCGCATTGAGGAACGCGACACCGCCCCCCGCCGCAAGGACGCCGGGTGTAACCCGGACGATGGAAGAAACAGGAATGCCGGCCATATCTTACTCCGGTGGAAAGGTTGCGTCGGTCTCGAAAATCCCGACATTGAGTGCGTTTGCGAAATCCTGTGCAAAGGTCGCGGTGGAATTGACCTGCAATGACACTGTGACCTGCCACACATCCTCGTACTGCGCGGCGTCGGACACGAAATCGCGCTGCCGGGGCGGGGCGGCGTAAAGCGGCGCGATCGCGCCATATCCCGCCAGGAACGCGGCGCAGGCCGGGTCACGAAACAGCAGCGCGATGCGCCCCGCCCCATCGCCCGCACCCGCGCCATGCAGGTCCACACGCACATCGACCTGCTGCTGCATCCACACGATGCGGCATCCCGCGCCATAGGTCGTGCGGTTGGTGGCGATCCGCCCGCGTCCCGCCACCGTCATGATGGCGAACGCGCCACAGGGCGGGGCCACACGGTTGACCTGCCCCACCATCACCGCATCCGCCGGAAGGGGAATGGTCGCACACAGCCATTGCCCCAACGCCGTCAGCACCGTGCCCTCGGTCACGTCACCTGCGGCTGCCTGCGCACCATCAGCTTCGACCATGCTGTCCCCCATTGCTCCATCTGGCGCACCACCAGCCAGTCCGCGCCATCAAAATTCACAATGTCCCCGCCCGTGCCCGCCGCACGGTCCATGCCGCCCACATCGCCCGCGACATACACGACCCTTAACGCGCCCTGCTGGCTTAAATCCCCCACATGCGCCAGTTCGTCCGACGACAGCGCCTGCACCCACACCGTCGCCGCAACCACACGATATTGCGGCGTGCGCGTAAAATCGGCATTGCCCACACTGCCGGTGGACAGCTTCAGCGTGGCCGCAGACCCCGGCCCCACAGCCCCCACCACAGCAACCGCCGCACCGAAAAGGTTCATGTCGGCCGTCCTTCATCCAGCAAGGTAAATATCCTTTGGAAATCATGATTTTTAGAGATGCAGGAGGCGCGGTCCTGATCGGGAAGGCCGACGGCATCAGGGGCGTTGCCCCCGAACCCCCACCAAAGGGCATTGCCCTTTGGAAACCATGACTGGGTAACAGATCGTGGTGCGGGGGGGGGGCGTTCCCGGTCGGGGGCGGGCTGTGACCTGAGGGGTAACCTGCTGATTGCGTCAGGGGCGTTGCCCCTGAACCCCACCAAAGGGCATTGCCCTTTGGAAACCATGACTGGGTAACAGATCGTGGTGCAGGGGGGCGCTCCCGGTCGGGGGCGGGCTGTGACCTGAGGGGTAACCTGCTGATTGCATCAGGGGCGTTGCCCCTGAACCCCACCAAAGGGCATTGCCCTTTGGAAACCATGAATTTTAACGATTCAGGGTGGGGCGGGGCATTCAGGGCCACACACATGCCGGCTGCGGTCGTCCCGGCACATACCGTGCCAGGCGCATGCGACGCGACATGGCCCAGAACTGCGCGCCATAAGGGGTCTGGTTGAACCATGCGGCAGAAGGGGCCTGCCCCTCCATCTGGGCGCGGACAGTAATACTGCCCTGTGTGGCGTCGCTGATGCGCCCGACAAGGCCATTGCCCTGCATCACCTGCTGATCCAGTTGCGCGATATGCGCCACAAGCAGGTTCAGCAACACCCCCCGTCGCGCCGCGTCCTGCGCGGTGCGGGCACGCGGGGACAGGATCACCGTGGCCTCCGCAAAATATGCGGCGGCCTGTGACGCATTCACCTGCGCCGCCAGCACCACGAAACGTTGCGCCCATGCCGCATAATCGAACGCCACGTCGGCGGTCATGCCGCGTCGCGACGGGTGACACCCACAACCGGCAACGCATCGGGGTCCAGCGGTTCCAGACCCGTGCGGGTGCCCCCATGTTCACGCAGCCACGATGTCGCGCGATCCGCCGTGCGCTCCGCCGCGATCAGGCCGTGGCGCAGGGGCGCAAAATCCGGGTTCTGCGCGCACCATGCGCTCCAGAAATCGGCAGGCACCTCCGTCCGGCCCGCCATGCCCAGCAGGCGGTTATCACGCGGGTGATAACGCGGGTCGCGTCGCGCACCGGCCAGGCGGACGGACGCACGCGGCACCGGCGGCGCCATTGCGCCCTGCCCCCGCCGGGCATCGCCCGCCCGCGCCGCCAGCAGCGCATCATCATACAGGTCCAGCACCAGCCCCGAGGGCATGCGGCACAGGACCGTAACCATGCTGTTCGATGTCGCCATATCCATCAGATCCCCGTCATGGTGGCGCAGGCCTGCGGATAGAACCACAACGTTCCCCACGTGCCCTGCGATTTTTTCTGCCGTATGGAGGTGGAGTGACGTTCCACCGCATGCGCGCGCATCTTTTCCGTAAAGCCGGTGGACACGCTGGCCTGTCCTTCGACCTCATTGACAAAAAGCTGCATCATCGTGGACGCCACCATGCCACCACCCAGCGCGGTCCCGGCCTCGGGCAGGGTCTCGATACGCAGGTTCGGCAGGCTTTCGGCCAACAGTTCACGCAGCTTTACGTTATACTGGTTGGCATAAAGCAGACACTGCTGACGCTCGGTCGGCAGTACCAATGTCATCGGCGTCTCCAGCGTCAGGTTGCCGCCCATCTGCGTGACCAACTGCGCATACAGGCGCAGCACATCGTCAAAACACTGCAACGGATCGGACATCGCCAGCCAGTCGGCCGCCCCCGTGGCCGTGCCATTGCCCGTGACCTTCGGCAGCGGCTGGATCGCGGCGGGAAGCTGCGGGTCATTAAGCGCACCGTAACATTCCAGCCCCGCCACCCCGAACAGGTAGGTCAGGTTCTGCTGCTTGCCCAGCACCGAGATCGAGGCCAGGTTGCGCTGGTTCACCAGGTCGATGCGCGCGGCCCCCATGCGCGCGACCTCGCGTTCGCCCCAGCGGGTCCAGGTCTGGTAATGAAAGGACTGGCGGCTGATCCAGTTGGCGTTGGCGTCCACCTCCCCATCGGCGCTGTAATCGCCATAGGCGGCGGTGCGTCCCGACAGTTCGACCACAGGGAACATCGCCGTATCCGTGACCCAGTCGCCCTTGCGCACCTCGCCATAGATCTGCGCCGCGCGGGTGGGCGCGACCAGCGCGCGGATCACCACCGGATCGGTATAGGTGGTGAAAATGGCCGGAATGCCGGAATTGGCCGCCGTCACCGCGCCATCGGCATCCATGGCGAGGCCACCTGCGGGGAAATAGTCCCGCACGCCCTCCAGATGGATGCCATATTGCCGCGCCAGCACCGGCGCGTCGTTGCGAAACAGGGATGCGTTCATCAGGAAGCAGCTTTCGTAATGGCGATCAGGCCGCCGGTTGTGGCAGGCAGGGCAACACGCCAGCCGGTCGCGACATAGCCGTCGGGCACGTCCGCCCCCGGTGCGATGGCGCTCACGCTGCCGTCCGTGATGGAGGCGCAGACCACATCCCCCCGCGCGGCGTCATCGGCGCAGGCGCAGAACACATCGCCCCCGTCCGCCAGCGTGACCATGAAACCCTGCGGGATGGTCATCGTCGCTTCCTGCAGGTACTGCGTCATCAGCCCCTGCTGTTCACGCACGACAAACCCGTCCGGTGCGGCGGGCGTCGCCACGGGGGATGCAATCGTGACCGTCGGCGCGGTGGTATAGCCCGTGCCCCCGGACGTGACGGTAATGCCCGTCACCACGCCGTTGCTGATCGTGGCCACAGCCACCGCCCCGCTGCCGCCGCCACCCGACAGTGTAACGGTCGGGACAGAACTGTATCCCGCCCCGCCCGATGTGACCGCAAGGGCGGACACGGCCCCGGCGGACACGCTGGCGGTGGCCGTGGCGGTGGTGGTGGCCGTCGCACCGGACGGCGGGCTGTTCAGCACCGATGCCCCGTCCGCCTGCACCCACGCAAACGCCGCGACAGCAACGCCGCCCGCACCCGCCCGCAGGCCATTGGCCCACGCCAGCACCGACCGGCGCGGGTTTTCCGACGCCCACGCACCCGCAAAGGATACGGGCCAGTTATAATTGACCGTATTGGGAAAAGGCATGCACAGCCTCCATGTTTTTTAAGTAAAACCGCATGCGGGGGCACAGGCCATCAGGGGCGTCGCCCCCGAACCCCCACCAAAAGGCATCGCCCTTTGGAAACCGGTATTTTCAACAGATCAGGGTGCAGGGCGCGTACCCGCTGCCAGAGCCAGAGCCAGAACCGGGGGGCTCCACGTGCCGACGCGCCTCATGCACCCAGAAAAAACGGATACCGGATCACACCCCCGGACCCAGAGACTGTTTGAAACGTCAGGCGCTATAACATACTGAAATGATAAAGGTTTTTGGTGAATATTTTTCCAGAAACCTTCGAAAGACGCTGCCTTTTTCGATCAAAAGGCAGCACCCAAAAACTTTTCTTGTTTTTATCAATGACTTGTTTTCAAACAGTCTTTCATAACCCCGAAATTACAACCCCGGACTGGGATGCGCCGTAACAATGAAGACATCCACACCCGACATGGAACATTCCTCATTCGACGCATCGCTGGTGGTAATGACATCGAATGTTTTGCCGGTCTTCTCGCGAAAGGTAATATGATAAACCTCGCGATACAGGCCGTGCCCTCTGGGCTCTGCCGCAAGGCGCGTGGCCTTCGTGGCCGTGAAATCCATCTGATCCGGGTCAATCATCCCGGCATTTTTCAGGGTTCCATACGCGATACTGCCCGGCCAGTCGGCACAGTCCGGCGCCTTTGCAGGTGCCGCCATGACGCCGGATATACTCGCCACCATCAGGAACGATATCAGACAGGGAATACGGACATTCATTCTGTTACCTTGATAATATGGTCGTTACTCATCCATACCTTCTGACGTGCAGAATATGAAACAATCATACAACCATTCAAAGCACGACCCGGATGTGCCTTGCTGTCACCATGCATCATGATACCAGTACGCCCCGAAGCGATATTCCCATTTATCGGCGTCAGGCGCATTGTATATGCACCGGAATGCGAATGAAAAAACGGCGCACCAATCGAATAATCACCTGCTGGCGTTGGTCCGACATGACGAACGCCCTCCATTGCAGGATTGTTCTTTCCTGCATCAATACCGGAATATCCCTTCGTCACGAGAACACCGTTATATTTCAATTGTCCGGTAGATTGACGATAGACCCAAGGCATTCCACATCCTGCCATGCTTTTGCGTTGCCCCTGCCCCCCAGCAGGGGGCATCCCCCTTTGGACACCGGTATTTTCAACAGATCAGGGTAAAGCGCCCGGATGCCGCCTACAGCACGCGCGGCGCACGGGTCACGCCAAAGCGGGCGTTGAAATCCGGCGCGGCGTCAGTGGCCAGCGCGGCACCGGGGGCGGCCTGTCGTGTACCGATCACCATATCAACCATCGGGCGCAGGGCCGACGGGTGCAGGGCCGCCACGTCATGTCCCGCCTGCGTCAGCGCATAGCGGTAGATGGCGTCCGCGCTGTCCATGCCAATCACCTCGCCCACCAGCGGGCGGACGGCGCGGCGTGCGTCGTCGATCGCGCCAAGGCGGCTGCGTTCCCCCGCCAGCGCGCGGGCCACGGCGTCACGCACGGCGGCGTCTGACGCCATTTCGGGTGCGGTGGCGGGCACGATGCCGGACGGTGTTGCGGACACTGTTTCTGGTGCTGTTTCTGGTGCGGCGCCTGACGTGGCGCCTGACGTGGCGCCTGACGTGGCGCCTGACGTGGCGCCTGATACGGTGGCAGGGGGACGGCCCACCGCCGCACGCGCCGCCAGCAGGGCCGCCGACAGCGCATCGGGCGCGGTGTCGGGCGTCAGCGCGCCGGTGCGCAGGGCGTGGCCGATGACCTGCAACGTAAAGGTCGCATCGGGTTCGGGTAAGGGTGCCATCATGTTCTCCTGTAGTGCGGAATCGGCCACCAGCACGTCCGGCCCCGCCCGCCCGGCGGGGACAAGGGCGACATGGTTGCCGCGAATATTGCGCATCACCCCGTCATAGGGCTGCCCCCGCCAGCGCCCCGGCGTCATGTCCGCGTCATAGCGATAGGCGCACGACAGTTCACGCCGCCCGCCATCGCGCACCATGGCGATCGCATCGGCGTCCCAGATCGCCAGCGCATTGTCCAGATACGGGTCAGCAAAGGCGCAGTCGGTGCCGGTCGCGCCCACGGTGATATCGCGGCGCGGGTTGTCCGCCGACACATGCGCATGATCGGCCAGGACAGGGATGGCGTTAAAGGTCGGGGCCGCGCGCGCCAGTTCATCGGGCGCGCGTAAAAGTCGGTACAGGCCATCCGCCCGCAGGCCCAGCGCCACATGACCGGGGATTTCCGACCCCCGATAGGTGTTGACGCCTGCCTTTGAAATATGGGTCCGCGCGACATATAACCGCCCGTCCTCGTCCGTTACACGGACCGAACCGATCCGGTCATGGGCCAGCATATCGGTCATGAATGTCCTTTCGTCGGGGCGACGCCCGCCGCCGCGCGCAGGGCGTCGATACGTGCGCGGGCATGGTCAATGTCCGCGCGTTGCGCATCGTCCATCTGCCATAACGGCACGAATGCAAAATCCAGCCGCGGATCGACCTCCCCCCACAGGTGCAGTTGCACCATGCGAAACATCCGGTCGAGCACCGGGGCCACATGTGCCTCCTGAAATGCCGTGATTTCGTCGTAAAAGACACGGATTTCCCCATCAGAGGAGGCATTCAGCCCGGCAGGCTGGATACCGAACAGCTTGACCAGCGGGATACCGGGGATCGAGGCCATGAATTCCTGTGACTGGGCCTGAAGCTCGCTCAGTCCCGACAGCGGGGTGGCGACGATGTCGAAATCCTCGTGCGTGCGGTCGATGACAAAAGTGCCGTGGTTCGACTGATACGCATTCATCGCCTCCACCCGGCCCGTCAGGCTGTCGGTATCGACCTGCGCGGGGCCGGTCCCGTCGCCATCGCCCATCGCACCGGCCATGTCGGTTTTCAGCACCTTGGTCGCAAAATTGCTGACCAGATCGGACACGGACTGGCGCGTGCGCAGGAAGTTATGGACATAGGTGCGCAACATCTGCGTCAGGCTGGGGCCGCCGAAATTGAAGGCGGGCTTGAAAATATCCGATACCTCGAACGGCACCATCGAAAACAGGCGGCTGGCATCCACCAGCGTCCCCTGCACCCACCATGCGCGCGGGCAAAAGTAATCGGGGCGCAGCGGCATGTCGGCGTTATAGCTGTCGGGGGTGGTCCATAACGGCTCCACATTCAAAAAACGCCTGATCGCGCCACGGGCGATGCCATTCGGCCCGATCACCAGCGGCGTGCCCTGTCCCGCGCTGCTTAACGCCTGTCCCATGTCCGGCCACACATGCCCCAGACCAAAGCCCAGCGCATGGATCACCTGCCGGCGCAGCACCTCGCGCACGCGCAGGCGTCGCATCTCGGCCCGTAATTGCGCCATGCGCGCCACAAGCGCATCGTCGGGCGTATCGGTTTCGGGCGTGGTGATGCGCACCCATTCGCGCGTGGCTTCGCGCGCGATGACCTCAACAGGCTTGCGGAACTCCGCGCGCTGCATCATCTGCGCCAGCAGGGGATAACCGACAAAGCCCAACGCATCGCCAAACGCGCCATCACCGTCCCCCAACCCCATACCGGCCCAGTCATGCACCCCCGACAGCGCCCGGTCCATCGCCAGCGCCCCCGCCCCGCGCACCCCCGGCGGCGGGACATAGGGACGCAGGCCATCGCGCGCACCCGATGGCAGGGCGGACGCCATACGGCCAAAGCGCGGCATGGCGTCGGGACGCGGCACAACGCGCGGTTCACGCCGCACGCGCGGGGGCGTGGGCGCGCGGTGGAACCAGTGTTTCATGATGCTGTTTCCTGAACGCATGCAACAGCCGGACACCGCCCATGGCCTGCACGCTGTTTTGTTAAAGTCACGGTTTCCAAAAGGGAAATACCCACCCCCCACCAGACCCGATCAAAGTCATGGTTTCCAAAGGGCAATGCCCTTTGGTGGGGGGGCGGGGGCAACACCCCTGAGCAACACCCCTAGGCAACACCCCACCCACCAGCCACCACCAAAACCCGGCAAAAAACACACCCCACCCGGACCCGATCAAAGTCATGGTTTCCAAAGGGCAATGCCCTTTGGTGGGGGTTCGGGGGCAACGCCCCTGAGCAACACCCCTAGGCAACACCCCCACCCACCGACCACCACCAAAACCCGGCAAAAAACACACCCCACCCGGACCCGATCAAAGTCACGGTTTCCAAAGGGCAATGCCCTTTGGTGGGGGTTCGGGGGCAACGCCCCTGAGCAACGCCCCCTGAGCCACACCCCCTGAGCAACAGCGGTCAGATCCTGCGGATCGCAGCAGGCGTAAAGGCAGGCATGCGGCGGCGGTTACGGATCACCCCATCCAGCGCATAGCGCAGCGCGTCGATCCCGTGGTCCCACCCATCGGCCAGCACCGGCAGCACGTCACCCGTCAGGCGGTCCACGCGCCATGAATACAGCCGCAATTCACGCGCAATGTTTTCGCAACGCGGATGCACGCGGATACAGCGGAACGCGCGCAGGCGGGCGATCCCGTCCTGCACCGATCCGGGCCATTTCGCCGCCGCCGTCATGCGAAAACCAAAGCGCGTGGCAAGGTAGCTGATTGTTTCCGGCCGGGAGGCATCGGCGCGCACGGGCCATTCGCGCGCCCCTGGCACATGATCGAACAGGGCGGCCAGATCGTCCATTTCCACCCCCGTTGCAAAGACCTCGTGATCGACATGCACGATGTCATCGGCGATAAAGCACCGCACCATCACCGTCGGATCCCGCGCAAAGCCCCAGTCCACGCCAAAATACAGCCGCGCGTCGGGCGGGGTCGTGAACTCCGCCACCTCCACATGCCCGCCAAAAACCACGGCGTCACTGCGGGTGCGGCATTCGCCCTCCCACACATGGTCATAACTGTCGGGGTCATGACGCAGCATGCGGCGGCGTTCCGCGTCCAGTTCGGGCGGAAACCACGGATTGTCACGCCAGCCCACATGACGCACAATGGCGTCGGGATCATCACGCAGGGCACGCATCATCTGGTGCATCGGCGCGTCCTCGCGCTCCGGGTTATAGGTGAACCAGATTTCCGACCCCGGCGCGCGGATCGTCGGCAAAAGGATGTCCAGACTGGCGCGGCTCAGGCTCTGCGCTTCCTCCACCCAGCAGATATCGACTTTTTCAGTTGACTTGATCGCCTCGACATTACGGCCCAGACCCCGAAACAGGATTTCCGAACCGCATGCCGTGGTCAGCAGGTTTTCACGAATCCGAAACCATGGCCCCAGCCCCAGCGCCGCAACCTGATCCGACAGCAGCCGCCGCACCGAATCGGCCATCGAGCTGTGATATTCCCGACAGCATAATATCCGCAACGGGCGGGCGGCGGCCATCGCCACGATCACCCGCGCGACGGTCCAGCTTTTGCCGCTGCCACGGCCGCCATACAGGATTTTGTACCGCGCCGGACGCATGATATCCGCACAGGCGGGCGGGATTTCAATGCGCACCACCGTCATGCCCGCACCATCGCACCGGTTTCAGGCGATAACAGCGCAGGCGCAATCAGCAATGTGGGCGCACCGGATACAGGCGCACCGGGCACGGGGGACGCATCGCCGGTCCCGGCCGTGGCCTTGCCCCATCCGCGATCAAGTATTTCCTTTAACGCGGCAAGGCGCGTCGCCTCGCTGGCGGCATGGCAGGCAAGGTCAAGCAACGCCGCAACCACGACATCACGATGGGTGCGCAACATTGTTTCAAGCGCGTGCTGCGGGGATGCGCCGTCGCTGTGCCCGGACATCGGCGTCTTTCCTTTATGCTGCACTGCAAAAAGGATGGACCGGGCACAAAAAAAGCCGCGCCGATCACATCATGGATCGGGGCGGCCCGGCATCGGGGCGAAATGTATCAGGTCCATCCCACGGCCCGGGGCGCACCCCTTGCCGAGTAATCGCAATATGTCGCGGAACCTGACATCCCTCAAGAAAAAAAAGCGTCCATGGCGCCGACCGCCATCACGCATACGTCAGCCCCCATCCCTCAGTCCCACTGAATCGCGGCCGCCGCATGCATCGCGATCCATTTCTGAAAATCCGTTATGGTTTCATAAACGATACCATCGTCTGGCAACTGCATGTCGGTCACGAACCCCACCCGGCCCGTGGAACATTCCAGCACGATCCGCTTTTCCTTGCCCCGGAACAAAGGGGTCCATATCTGGCCGCCACAAATATGGAAATGATGATGCTTCATGACCAGCATATCTCCCTCACATGCCTGAAAATGGATTGCATTTATATGGATAAATAATAGTTAACGCATAGCTGAAATCAGGTAATTGCTTTAGATTTTCACCCAGATTTCGCAAACGCACTTATATTTTACACATAACCTTCATGGCAGATATACAGATTTTCGTAATATGAACATCCGTTACATCACAGGTGTCGAAGCTTATGTAGAACAGCAAAGTTTCAAATGCGTACCTTCATCACATTTTATAATCTTCACGTTATCACAACATCCGTTGACACCAAAGCATAACCCTTTTGCCGTGAAAGAAAGCTAATGGGTTATATTTTGGTTCGGCAACCAAAATAATCGGTCCGGTCCAATATTCCGCGCACCTGCGCCCCACAAAGCACACCTGCCGCGACGGCCCTTCGCGCGCGGCGCACATGTGCAACGCGGTGGGGGTCTGTTCCGTTGGGGGCGTACTTATTGTAATATGCCCGCGCGACACAGACGCCGAGACGGACAAGGACGCCCATGAACACCCCCCTTACCGACCATGACGAAACCGTTGCCCGGATTGGGGAACTGTTTCGCACACACGGATATGCCGGCACGTCGCTGTCGCAGATCACGCAGGCCACCGGCAAGGGGAAGGGGAGTCTGTACCACTTCTTCCCCGGCGGTAAGCATGACATGGCCGAACAGGTCCTGGCGCAGGTGGAGGCATGGTTCGCCACCAATGTGTTCGACATTCTGGACGCCGCCGCCCCCGATGACGCGATCGCGCGCATGTTCGCCGCCATCACACAATGGTATCAGGAAGGACGGCGCGGCAGCCTGTTCGCCGCCTTTACGCAGGAAGCCGCGACGCGCGCGCTGTTTGCGCGGCGCATCGACGTGTTCTTCCGCCGCTGGGTCATCGCGCTGCGCAACATGCTGCGTCGTGCGGGGGTGACGGGGGGACAGGCGACCTACCTTGCCGAAGACACCATCGCCGCCATCCATGGCGCGCTGATGCTAGCGCAGGGGCTGGATACGCCACGGCTGTTCACCCGCATGATGGACCGCGCCGCCGCGACCTTGCGTGATGCATTGCCACACAGGACACAGCCCGCCCGCCGCTGATTGCTGCAACTGGTGCGGGGGTGGGATATGGGCGCCGATGGGGGATGGGACGCCGTCCCCCATCGCATGGGCACTGCCATTGTTGACATGCGGGACGGTCCTGTCACGGATGATGGTGCCCCCCCCCTGTATGGGATAGCTATCTGGGATAGCTGCCTGGGATAGCTGCCTGAAACATCAGGCTTAATAATATCCTGAAATCATAACGGTTTTTGTGAAGTTTTTCCTAAAAGACTGTTTGAAACGTCAGCCTTAATAACATACTGAAATTATAAAGATTTTTGGTGAAGCTTTTTCTAAAAAGCTTCAGAAGACACCGCCTTTTTGAAAAAAGGCGGCACCCAGAAACTTTTCTTTTTTATCAATGATTTGTTTTCAAACACATCCTGACACTCATCCCGCGTCACGCCGCATGCCAGAGTAAGGCGGCATAAATGCGCCTTATCCACAGATTCTGGGGAAGGATTTACGCACAATCCTGTGGATAACACGTGTGCGCCCCCTGAATCATGGGGGGCGACAGGGGGTCATGCGCCCCCGTCCCCCTGCAGGTCGCGTGCGGCATCGGCGGCATCGGCGGCGCGGCTTTCGCCCATGTCGCTGGCCCATGCCTCCACCTCCTGATCCACCCGCGCCAACGCCGTGCGCACGGTGTCACATTCATCATCCAGATACCCCAGAAGGTCGGCCCCATCATACGCCCCCTCAAACCGGGTGGCCGACAGTTCGGACCGGATCTGTGACAGGCGCAACAGCCGTGCCCGCAACTGCGCCACATACCGCACCGCCCAGCGCGGATGGTCCGCACATATAGTGTCCATCTCTCCCCCACCATGCATGCGTATCGTCCCTGACATCCTGTTACAGGGGCATAATGTGCATTTTTTATATACAAATGCACAAGGCCAAACTCCTCCCCATACCGTCACACACGCCCCCTCCCCGCGTGCGCCGGACCCGTTCAATCGTGGTAATCAAAGGGTTTCGTCCTTTTTCAGGGCAGGGTGCAAGGGCGTTTGGGGCGCGCATCCGGCCTTCTGGCGATGTGCAAAATTTTCGCTTGCATTTTGTGCGTCTTTGTCGCACACCATTTTGTATGAAAAAAATGCACACACAGCCGGACCCTGTTCCGGCCCCCCACACCCGGCGCGCGCCCTTGCGCCCGGGCATATCGCACCGCACGCGGCCACCGCGCATTGACTGGTCCCGGCTGGACCCACAGGTCGCGCACCTGCGGGACAGCGGGCTGAGCAATCGGGAAACGGCGCGTCGGCTGAACCTGAATGTCAAGACGATGGAAACCCGCCTGCGGCACCTGCGGCTGCATCAGGCGGCGACGCATATGGCCTTGCGCGGGGACGAAGTACGACGCGCCTGCCTGAACTGTGACGCGGCGTTTATTGCGGATGGGCGTTTCCTGCGGCTGTGCCCCACCTGCCGGACGATGTTCGGATGAACGGCCCCCCCGACATGACTGCCCCGGCCCCGTTATCACCGCCGGATTGTGACCTGCGCGGGTATGAGTTCATGCCCCTGTTCGGGCATCGGCTGTTTTGCGGGCCGTTATATACCCAATGCACCGATGCGGAATTCCGCGCCGCGCTGCGCCTGTGGTGGTCGGCATGGAATCAGGTGCCCGCAGGCAGCCTGCCGATGGAGGATCGCGCACTGGCGACGCTGGCTGATTTCGGGCGCGATGTGCGGGCATGGCGGCGGGTGCGCGCACGGGCGCTTGACGGGTTTGTCGCCTGTTCCGACGGACGCCTGTACCATCCGTTACTGGCGCGCGAGGCCACACGCGCCCATGTGGGCCGGGTCCGGGCGCAACGGCGTCGCAATGATGATGCCGAACGCCTGCGCCGGTGGCGGGGGACACGGTCTGACCCGCCCGATACCCACCCCGACCCCACACCCGCGAAACGCGTTTCATCCGGCGTGGACAGGAACAGCGAGAGTGAGAGTAAGAGTGAGCCCCCCGCCGCGCCGTACGCGGCGCGTCCGCCGGTCCCCGGCGCGGCGACGGCTGACATGATGCCCCCCGATGCAACGCGAACCCGGGACATGGCGGCGATGGTGGCGCAGGCGGGGGACCTGACGGGACGCGGCCCGCGACAGGCACGGGCGCTGGTGGGGCAATGGATGAAGATGGCCGGTGACGATGCCGCGACGCTCGGCGGGGTGCTGCATGACGCCTGTGTGCTGCGCCCGGCGGACCCGGTGGCATGGGTGATCGCGTCCCTGCGCCAGCGCACCGGCGACGGCCCCGCGCACGCACGCGACACGCGGCTGGCGGCATGGGACGCCATACCGGACCTGCGCGGGATATGACGATGCATGACATGACCGACCCACACGCCATCCCCATTCCCGCCGTGCCGGACGGATGCGCATGGCGTCCGGCGGCGGGGGATGTCGCGGGCCTGCTGGCGGCCATGCGCGCGGGGATGACCATCCTGCCACGCGACCTGACGCCCGCACGCCTGCACGCCCTGCGCACGCAGATGGCCCATGCCGATAACGCCGCCCGCCCCGCGCCGCCGGTCGTCATTGCCGCGTGGCTGAAAAAACTTGCCCCGCTGGTCAGCAATCCCCCACCCACGGCGCAGGTCGTGGGACAGACCGCCGCCATTGCCGAAGTCTGCGCCGATATCCCGTTCGGGGCATGGACACCCGCCACCCGCATGGCCTGGTGCCGACAGCCGCCGCGCAACGGATATCCCGTCGGCGCACGCTGGCCCGCGCCCGGCGAACTGCATGCCCTGCTGTACCCAACAGCACAGCGCATCCGCACGGAACAACATAATTTGCGGCGGCTGCTGACATTGCGGGAACGGGAATGACCCATTGGAAACCGTGACTTCGTCAACAGATCAGGATGCGGGGAACATGCGTCCCGCCGGGGCCGGGCGGAACGCGGAGAGGGCGACTGTTTGAAAAGTCAGGCGTGATAACATCCTGAAATCATAAAGGTTTTTGGTGAAGCTTTTTCCAAAAAGCTTCGAAAGACGCCGCTTTTTTGGAAAAAGGCGGCACCCAAAGATTTTTCCTGTTGTTTATCAATGGGTTATTTTCAAACACTCTCTAAATGCGACATTCAGGGGCTTTGCCCCCGCACCCCCACCAAAGGGTATTCCCCTTTGGAAACCATGACTTTTCGGCCGATGTCCCTGTTGCCTTATGCCATAGCGTTTTTTCAGGAGTCTTCATATGCCCCGTCTTTACACCGCCACCACCGCGCGTCCCGACATGGGCGCACCCGGTCCAGCCGCGCGTGCGCGCGAGGTTGTGTCCGACATGGTCGTCACCACCCCCCGCACCCCGGCGCAGGCCGTGCGGCGGGTGCGGTGTGAATGTATGCTCGACCGGCTGTTTTACCGCGCCAACAGCGCCATAGATCCCGCACAGTATCGCGCGGGCCTGCGCTTTCGCGGCCTGTGGACACGTGCGGCGCGGCAGACACCGTTAACACAGTCCTATCGCCCCACAACGGGCGACGCCCGTGGCCCGGCGGGCGGGCATGATCCGGTCACGTGGGCGGTGCTGGAGCTGAACGAAGCCCTGTCCTGCCTGAGCGCCGCGCAACGCCGCGCCGTCATCGCCACATGCGGCATGGATGAACCCACCGGCCTGCGCACGCGCACGCTGCGCGCGGGACTGGATGCGCTGGACATATTCTGGCGCAGGGCAAGGAGCTGATCTCCGCCGGTTGGAAAATACAGGACGGCCTGAACACAATGCATGGACAGGAGACAGAAAATGCTTCGGACCCTGCCTTTTGCAAAGGCGCTGTTTTGTAAAGATTGCCGCCGAAATTTTCATGATTCCGATCACTGGCCTGCGCTGACACCCCCAACATTCCAATATCCCTTGGGGGACAAAAATACCCCCGGCCCCACCAGAAGATTGCCTGAAAACAGACCAGCAATAAAAAACAAGAAAAGCGTCAAAAAAAACCTTATGATTTCAGCATGTTATAAGTCCAGACATTTCAAACATCCTGTAAAAGTCACGGTCTCCAAAGGGCAATGCCCTTTGGTGGGGGTTCGGGGGCAAAGCCCCTGAGTAAAGCAAGCCCCCCTGAAGCAACCCCCCCGCCCCATCACAAATAACGGAAGGCACATCCCTTTCCCCCTGTCGCGGCGTTAGTGCCTGCAACGCGGCGTATCCCGCGCTGTCGGGACAATAAAGAAAGAACATCGTTCATGTCTCTTGTTGGGAAAGTGGCCGTCGTGACGGGTGCGGCACAGGGCATCGGGCGCGGCATTGCGTTGCGTCTGGCGCGTGATGGCGCGGACGTGGCGCTGGTGGATATGAACATGGACCGCCTGGCGCAGGTGCGCGCGGACATCATGGCGCTGGGGCGCAGGGCGGTTGCCATCAGCGCGGACATCAGCGTGCGTGACGAGGTCTTTGCCACCATTGCACGGACGATGGAGGAACTGGGCGGTGTTGACATCATGGTCAACAATGCAGGCGTGGCGCAGGTCAAGCCGTTGCTGCATGTGACACCCGACGACATGGGGCGGATTTTCCGCATCAATGTGGACGGCACGTTGTGGGGGATTCAGGCCGCAGCGGAGGCATTCAGGAAACAGGCATGCAAGGGCAAGATCATCAATGCCTGTTCCATTGCGGGGCATGATGGTTATGCGCTGCTGGGTGTCTATTCCGCGACGAAATTCGCGGTGCGGGGCCTGACGCAGGCGGCGGCAAAGGAACTGGCGACCTTTGGCATCACGGTCAACGCCTATTGCCCCGGCGTGGTGGGCACGGACATGTGGGTGGAAATCGACCGCCGCATGGCCGAGGAAACCGGCGCGGAAATCGGTGCGACATACAGGAAATATGTCGATGGCATCACGCTGGGCCGGGCGGAAACGCCCGATGACGTGGCCGGTTTCGTCGCATGGCTGGCGGGGCCGGATTCCGATTACATGACAGGACAGTCGGTGCTGATTGATGGCGGGCTGGTGTTTCGCTGACACCATGGGGCGCGCGGGTGTTCACGCCCGCGTGTCATGATGCCTGTGGCGCGCGGGGGCGCGGGTGGTGTACGCTGCCGCCCGGTTATCGTCACACCACACGGAAAACGACCATGGGAAAGCAGCCATGAAAATTGACCTTACGGGCCGGACGGCCATTGTAACCGGATCGACAGGCGGCATCGGGCTGGCCATCGCCACGGGTCTGGCGGGGTGCGGGGCGCGCGTTGTGGTCAACGGGCGCAGGCAACCGGCGGTGGACCGGGCGGTGTCCATCGTATCGGGGGCGGGCGGCGACGCGGTCGGGTTCGTGGGGGACCTTGGCACGGCAGACGGATGCGCGGCCCTGGTCGCGGCGCATCCATCATGCGATATCCTGATAAACAACCTTGGCATTTTCGAACCCAAGGATTTCTTTGACACCCCGGACGAGGACTGGACCCGTTTTTTCGAGGTCAACGTCATGTCAGGCGTCCGCCTGTCGCGCGCATACCTGCCGGGCATGCAGGAACGCGACTGGGGGCGGGTGGTGTTCATCTCGTCTGAATCCGCGCTGAACATCCCGGTGGAAATGATCCATTACGGATTCAGCAAGACCGCACAGGTGGCGGTGGCGCGTGGCCTGGCGGAACGGATGGCCGGGACGAACGTGACGGTCAATTCCGTTCTGCCGGGGCCGACCCTATCCGAAGGGCTGGCGGAAATGTTGCGGCCAGAGCAGGAAAAAACCGGAAAGACGCTGGAGGACGTGGCCGCCGACTTTGTCATGACGCATCGTCCCTCCTCCATTATCCGTCGCGCCGCAACGGTGGAGGAAGTCGCAAACATGGTGGTGTACCTGTCCTCGCCCCAGGCTTCGGCCACCACGGGGGCATCGGTGCGCGTCGATGGCGGGGTGTTAAGCGTCATCTGAACACCCCATCCATGAGATCAAAAACAAGAAAAGTTTTTGGGTGCCGCCTTTCGATCGGCGAAGGCGGCGTCTTTCGAAGCTTTTTGGAAAAAGCTTCACCAAAAACTTTTATGATTTCATGATCTTAGCGGACTTAGCTTTTTTTGGGATCGAATCTCATGAGGATGGGGGCAGATTGTTTCCAACCTCATGACCATAAATCGCGATTGAGAAAGCAAAACACCCTATCCGGCCTTCCCTGTAAACATCAGCGTTCCTTAAGAGACTGTTTGAAAAGTCAGGCCTGATAACATCCTGTAATTATAAAAGTTTTTGGTGAAGCTTTTTCCAAAAAGCTTCGAAAGACGCCACCTTTTTGAAAAAAGGCGGCACCCAGAAACTTTTTCTTATCAACGCGTTGTTTTCAAACACTCTTCCAAGTAACGGAAATAACTCTATTCATTTTCGGTCAGGCTTTTCAGCCATGGCGACATAGGCACAAAAGGACAGGCCACGCACAGGGAAAGGCACGGTCCCTGCTCCATATCCATGCCCCCTTGACGCGCGGCGTGTGACGCGGTGCAATCGTGGCATCATACGTCCCGATCCATACGAATAAACAGGCCCCCGATGAAACATTACTGCGCGACGCAGACACAGGCGCTGCTGCCATTCCCGGCGCTGGTGGACATGCTGGCGCGCACCGTGCGCGATTACGCGGGCGGCACCATCGCCTGCCCCGAACGCACCACCGTTCCCACCCACGATGGGGGCGGGGTGCTGATGTGCATGCCCGCCGTCGGGGCGGACCTGATTACGACCAAGCTGCTGACGATCTTTGGCGCGAACACGGCGCTGCACCTGCCGGCCATACAGGGGACGGTCACGTGCGCGGATGCGCATGACGGGCGGTTCCTGTTCGGGCTGGATGGGCCAACGGTCACGATGCGCCGCACCTCGGCCATCAGCATGCTGGCGATCCGCACCTTCGTTCACGGGCATGTGCGCCGCGTGCTGGTGATCGGCACTGGCACGCAGGCCCTGGCACATGTGGAGGCATTGGCCGCCCTGCATCCCGCCATCGAGGTTGCGATCCGTGGCCGCACCCCCGACCGGGCGGAGCGTTTTTGCACCCAGCACGCAACCGACCGCCTGACGCTGCGTCCCGAACGGGCCGGGGCAGAGGACGGATTTGATGTCGTCATCACCACGACATCCAGCACCACGCCCATTTTCGACACACCCGCCGATGCGCGCCGCCTGGTGATCGGGGTTGGGGCCTATCGCCCGGACATGGCGGAAATCGCCCCGCAGGTCGTCCGCGCCAGCCAGATTTACGTGGATGATCCCATCGGCGCCCCGTCAGAGGCCGGGGACATCCTGCAGGCCGGTGTGCCATGGGGGGATGTCCGCGCCCTTGCGCAGGCATTCGACACGCCACGCGACCCGGCCCGGCCCGTATTTTTCAAATCCGTGGGATGCGCGGCATGGGACCTTGCCGCCTGCCGGGTCGCACGCGACATGCAGACACGCCTGTCACCCGAAGCCTAGGGCATTTCCACCGAAAACCGGTTCGGTGAAAATGCTCCGGTTTATTGTTTTTACGAGCATCTTCACCTGTTTGAAGGCACGCCTTCAAACAGGATCTGCCCTAGCCCCACAGACCGTTTGGAAAAGGGGCCGCAGCGCCCCATTGGACGCCAATGGTTCCGGGGGATGGCTTTTTCAAAAAGTCCTGAAAATATTAAGAGAGTGTTTGAAAAGTCAGGCTCTATAACATTCTGAAATCATAAAAGTTTTTGGTGAAGCTTTTTCCAAAAAGCTTCAGAAGACGCCGCCTTTTTGAAAAAAGGCGGCACCCAAAAACTTTTCCTGTTTTTTATCAATGAGTTGTTTTCAAACACTCTCTAAGAAAAGTTCTTGGATGCTGCTTTTTGATCGAAAAAGGTAGAGTTTTCTGAAGCTGTTTCCAAAAAGATTTACCAAAAAACCTTATATTATTTAAGGATATTGTTAATCCTGACTTTTTAAACAGTCCCTATATCAGGATCTTTCAAAAACTTTCCCTATTCCAACAGGTTGCTGTTCCCCAATATTTCCAGCCATCTCTTATGGTCTGGACCCTATCACACCGTTTTGCGTGATGCCACATGGCATGGCGGCAATCTGTCGGGGAAACATCGTGTGTTCACAAGGAGATTTTGCAATATCCGTCTTTTTGAAAAAGCTTCACGAAAATATCGACTTCTGGGAAGCAGGCGTTTTGTGAAATTATTCCCCTTCCTTATCAATGGGTTAATTTGAAATCGCATCCGCTTCGCGCGCGCCGCTGTCTTTTACCTTTGGGATGGGGGAATCCTTGGGGCAACATCCCTGTGCGTGCCTGCTACCTTGATATGCATTTTAAACATTCATTCAGAATGGATCTTATTGCCGGGCATTCTGCGGCCCTGCGCAGGGGGCTGCCCTTGTCACACATGTGCAAGGCGGCCTAAAATGGGGAATGACCGTGTATTTCCATGCCCCGGCGGGGTAAGCGCCACCATGACCCGGATCTTTATTGACGCCGATGCCTGCCCGGTGCGCGATGAAACCTATCGCGTGGCGCTGCGCCATGGGGTGCATACTTTTGTCGTGGCAAACCGGATGATCGCCATCCCGCCCTCGCCCCTGATTGAACGGGTTGTCGTGACACAGGGCATGGATGTCGCCGATGACTGGATCGCCGGGCATGCCCACGCCCATGATATCGTGATTTCAACCGATATCCCGCTGGCCGCGCGATGCGTGGCACAGGGCGCCTGCGTGCTGGACCCGCGCGGGCGCATCCTGGATGAAAACGCAATCGGCATGGCGCTTGCCGTCAGGAACCTGATGGACGACCTGCGCTCCACCGGGGCCATCATGCAGGGGGGACGCGGCTTCTCCCGCGGGGACCGCTCCAACTTCCTCTCCGCACTCGACACCGCCGTCGTGCGCGCCCGCAAAAACGCCACACGCCCAAAACCACCCCCGTTCGTCCTCCCAACAGAATGACAGGGACGGGCCGCGCCCGGAGGGTGCGTCTGTTATAAGTGCGGCATTCAGGGGCTTTGCCCCCGAACCCCCACCAAAGGGTATTACCCTTTGGAAACCATGACTTCTTAAACAGATCAGGGTGCAGGGAGCACGCTCCCTGCCGGGTCCGGGCAGAGCCCGGATCGTGAGACTGTTATAAGTGCAGCATTCAGGGGCTTTGCCCCCGAAACCCCCACCAAAGGGTATTACCCTTTGGAAACCATGGTTTTCAGGTTTCCGCCAGTGCGCGCAGGGCGACCTGTGTGGCGAGTGTCAGCGGGGTGGGCAGGTCATCCAGCGCGAACCAGCGGACGGCCGACAGGGCGTCGGGTTCACATAACAGCGCCCGCGCCGAGGTGATCGGGGTCGCAAGATAGACAGGCGCAACCCAGTGCGACGCATCTTCGCGCGCGGTGGCCGGGGTGATGTGGTTCACGACACATAACAGGCGCGACAGGCGGACCACCAGGCCGGTTTCCTCCGCCACTTCGCGCCGGACGGCGTGTTCCACCGTTTCCATCCACTCCACCTTGCCACCCGGCAGGCCCCAATGCCCGGCCTCTGGCGGGCGGCGGCGACAGACCAGCACGATGCGCCCATCGCCACGACGCACCAGCGCGCCACATCCCACGCGCGCATCCGCCACACCCTCCCGCGCCATCGCGCCATACCCTCAGCGCGTGGGGGTATAGGACTGCACATCCTCGATCGTATGATTCAGCACAAGGCGCTTGTCATCAATGGAGGCAACCCAGTCCGCCGGGATTTCGAACATGCTTTCGGCGGGACCATCAACCGTTACCTGGATCATGCCATTGCCTGTCACCGCGCTTAATGTCCCGACGCGGCCACCTGCGGATGCCATGACGTCACGACCTATCATCTGTTGGGTTACATCAGCCATGTCATGTCCTTTCATATCAATGCCCGCGCCATGCCCATCCCGCCGGGACGCATGCCCCCACCGGTCCGGTGGGGCCGGCGCATCGCCTGTCATGGCCACGACAGGCAGGCCCGGCATCATGTTTGCGGTAAAGCCGACTGTACCGGCTGCCGCCGCCAATCACAACCCTGCCGGGCCACGCACGCTATTGCCGCATCCGACGCCACATCGCGGCAATGACGCCGTACAGGCTAACGCTGCTCCAGAAGGCTTCGATGCACAGTGACGGCATGTTGAAGTGAACACATAACGAGGCCATCACCATCAGGCTGCCGCACAGATTGCCCAGGGGATAGGCCACGCCCGTCGTGTCGATACGCCCGCGCAGGCTGAGGTAATATTGCACCACGATCACGATCGACCCGACGAAACCGATGCTGTCGGCCGCGATGTCCATGCCCGTCATGCCCCACCCCACGCCTGACGCGCCGGCACGTCAGTTGACGCCGTACTGCTTGCGCTGGTTCATCTTGGTGTTCAGCTTCTCGTTATACGTGTGATAGCTGCCCTTGGGCACGCATCCCATTTCCTCCAGGTCCTCCAGATGGACGCTGTCATTGATCCAGCCATTGACCTCGGCAAAGGGGATGACGGCAGGGATGGGACGGTTGGCGAACACGATCGGCTCATCATGGCCGACGACATAACCGAACTGCGCGAAATGGGCGCCCCGGGCCGGGGTTTCGGCCACCTCGCCACACACCACGCCCGCACCATCGGCATCATGGGCCGCAAGGTGGCGGAAGCGTGCATCGTTCGGGTGTTTCAGGGTGGCGGCGACCTTTTTCATTGCCTCTGCCGCGCCTGCGACATGGGCGTCACTGCCGTCCAGCACCGTCTGCGCCGCGCACGGACCGCCCGGCACACCAGCAAGAGCCGCGCCAAAAACCGCCGCCAGTATCATGGCCTTGTACATCTGTCGTTTCCTTCCTGCCCTGGACCTGCGCCGTGGAATATCCATCGCGATCGGGCCAGGTGCGTGCCCCTTGGTGCCTGCCTTCGCCGCGTGGGGTCAAGCATCGGGATGGTTCCTTTTTCAATTGTATTACGTTTGATAATATTGTGGAAAATATGTGCGTCATGGCCACCGCGACCGGCGGGCAAGCGGTGCGAAGGCCGGGTTTATGGTATGGCTGCGGCCATCTGATGATGACGAGGACGACAATGAACACCGACCCGAAATGCCCGCAATGCGGCTGTGCCCATGCCTATCCCGATGGTGGCCTGTGGATCTGCCCCGAATGCGGCCATGAATGGAACCCGCAGGCCGCCGCCGACACGGATGCGGATGCTGCGGCGCAGAACGTGGTGCGCGACGCCAATGGCACCCCCCTGTCCGATGGTGACAGCGTGACCGTCATCAAGGACCTGAAGGTCAAGGGCGCGTCCTCCGTCATCAAGGGCGGCACGAAGGTCCGCAACATCCGCCTGGTCGATGGGACGGACGGGCATAATATCGCCTGCAAAATCGGCGGGATCGGGGCGATGAACCTGAAATCGGAATTCGTAAAGAAAGCCTGACCCCGTATTTGGCCTGAAGGCTGCATTTATAACAGGCGCAGCATCCGGGCGCTGCCCGGACCCGGCAGGGAGCACGCTCCCTGCACCCTGATCTGTTTAAGGAGTCATGGTTTCCAAAGGGTAATACCCTTTGGTGGGGGTTTGGGGGCGAAGCCCCTGAATGCTGCATTTATAACAGACGCAGCATCCGGGCTCTGCCCGGCCCCGGCAGGGAGCATGCTCCCTGCACCCTGATCTGTTTAAGAAGGCATGGTTTCCAAAGGGTAATACCCTTTGGTGGGGGTTCGGGGGCAAAGCCCCTGAATGGCGCACTTATAACAGGCACAGCATCCGGGCGCTGCCCGGACCCGGCAGGGAGCGTGCTCCCTGCACCCTGATCTGTTTAAGAGGTCATGGTTTCCAAAGAATAAGTATAAAATTTTTTGGTGAAGCTTTTTTCAAAAAGCTTCATAAACCCGTGCATTTTCCAAAATATCCGCACTACGCCCTGCCCCGCCTTGCGCGCAATGCCGCCTAGAGCGCCATCCACATCAGCGCCGTCCCGGCAAAGGCGGTCAGGGCGGCGATACCGGTCATGACGGTCCAGCTCGACAGCCCTTCCCCCACACTCAGCCCCGCCATGCGGGTGACGATCCAGAACCCTGCGTCATTGACATGTGACAGCGCCATCCCCCCGGCCCCCATCGCCAGCGCCAGCAGCGCAAGGTGCGTCTGGTCCAGATGCAGCCGCGTAATCAGCGGCCCGACAATACCCGCCGTCGCCATCAGCGCCACCGTCGTCGGCCCCTGCGCGACGCGCAGGATCATCGTCATGACGAAACACAACGCCAGCACCGGCAGCCCCGCCGCCGACAGCATACCGCCCAGCGCATCGCCCACCCCGCTTTGCACCAGCACCTGCGCGAATGCGCCGCCCGCGCCGGTAATCAGGATAATCCCGGCGGTGGACGGCAATGCCGCCGCCAGCACGTCCGACACGGTGGCCAGCGCCATGCCACGCCGCAACCCCAGCAGCCACGCGCACATCACCACGTCGATACCCAGCGCGACATACGGAATGCCCGCAAACGCGATGACAGAGCGCACGCCCCCCGCCGCCATCATGTCCGACGCCAGCGTGCCCGCGATCATCAACACGACCGGCACACCGATCACCAGGGCGATTTCACCGGGATGGACCGGCCGCGCGCGCACGGCGGCAACCAGGCACGCATCGGCGGCGGAGCCATGGTCGGGATCGGTGGTGGTGCCCGCCTCCTCCACAATCGCGCGGATATCGGGCGCGCAGCCCAATGGCCGCGCCATGACCGGGCGTGACAGAACATAGGTCAGCGCCACCGAAAACGCCGCCAGCGGCAGGCCCAGCATCAGCACCCGTCCCGCCCCGACACCCAGCGCGCCGCCAACGGCCACGGCCCCCGGATGTGGCGGCAGCAGTGCATGCACCGTCAACATCGTCACCGCCATCGGCACGGCGAACATGGCGGGCACACGCCCGGTCTGGCGCGCCATGCCATAGACAAGGGGCATGAGCATGATGACGCCCACTTCGAAAAACACCGGTATCCCGACGCCAAAGGCCGCAACCACGATCGCCAGCGGCACATGCGCCGCCCCCGCGCGCCGCACCAGTGCCTGCGCCACCGCCTGCGCGCCCCCCGACAGGTCCACCATCCGCCCGATCATCGCACCCAACGCCACGATGATGGCGATATGCCCGATGGTCCGGCCCAGCCCGCCCTGTATTGCATCGGCCAGACGGGCGACCGGCGTGCCCGTCAACAACGCCACGGCGGTCGCCACCAGCAGCAGCGCCAGGAACGGATGCACCCGCCCCATCACGATCAGGGCCAGCAGAACGGCAATTGCCCCCGTTCCGATCAGGGCCAGCATAATGGGGGTCATACGTGTTCCTGCGCAGAATATGGCCTGCCCCGTCACGACATGGGGGCGGGCAAGGGGACGTAATCAGTCCCCTTTATCATGAATCACCACCCCCGCCGCAAGGGGGATCGCACCCCGACGGCACACGCCAATCCCCCACCCGCTTCCCCTGCGCGCATTGGGGCGGAACCGCGAAAACAGCCATGTCAATGTCGCAGGGCGCAAATGCTTTGTAATATAATGTCTCATATTGTATCTGTTATAACATAATTTGGGATTCGCATCCGGTCCCGCGATCATTGGTCGTTCCACGCCTCCTGCTCCATGCCCGTTCCGTCATGAAGTTGCTGGGAAGACCGCCCCGGCACAGGAATTTGGGCAAATGGCACAGAACTATATTGATTACAGCAACAAGAGTTATTCGCTGACGACCAACAGCAACGGCTATCTCAGCAGTGCGCAGATCTTCGCGGCCCAGAACACCACGACTGATGGCAATGGCAACCTGGTCTTTTCCGTGGACAACATCGCCTCGGTCAACGCGGATGGCCCGACCACCCCTGATCCCGGCTTTACCAACGGGACACGCACCATGACGCTCAACAGCCTTTATGAAAATGGCGCCAATACCGGTTTTGTCATGGCGACGACCACGGGGACCGACGGCGGGCAGGAAAACGCCCTGCTGCAACAGACGCCATATTCCACCAGCGACGGCACGATCCTGTACGCCCCGCCCCAGACCATGGACGACACGGTCAATGGACAGGTGGCGCAGACCGAGACCAGCGGGACGCACGGCTCGTACCTCTATTTCACGAACACGGCCGCAACCCCGATGTCGGACGCACCCTCCACCATCACCACAACCAGCAACGGCAACGATTTCACGCCCGCCACATCGGTGCCCAGCACGCCATGCTTTACCGAAGGCACGCTGCTGCTGACCCCCCGTGGCGAAGTCGCGGTGGAGGATCTGCGCGCGGGGGATGAGGTCGTCACCGCATCCGGCGCGCACCGCCGTGTCCGCTGGCTTGGCCATCGCCGCATCCTGTGCACGGGCATGCCCGCATCACGCCGCCACATCGCACAGCCCGTGCGCATCAGCGCCCACGCCATCGCCCCCAACGTCCCCACGCGCGACGTCGCGGTGTCGCCCGGCCATGCCATCGCCATGACATTGCGCGACGGCACCGACGTGTTCGTGCCCGCCAGCACGCTGCTCAATGGCATCAGCATCACGCAGGATGACCGGGTGGAGGTCCGTTACTGGCATGTCGAACTCGACAGTCATGACGTGCTGGTGACGTCCGGCCTTGGCAGCGAGAGCTTCATGGATGTCGGCAACCGCCATGAATTCGCCATCGGGGCAGAGGGCCTCGACCCGCAGCGCACGCCCGGACTGATCCACAGGCACGCCCTGCCCTTCCATGACGAAGGCCCCGTCATCCACGAACTGCGCGAACGTCTGCTGGCCCGTGCGCAGGACATGGGATGGCGGCCGACGCAGGATGCCAACCTGCACATGATGGCCGATGGACAACGCATTGCCCCCGTCATGACCGGTGGCCTGACGCACTTCACCTTCCCCGCCACCGCGCGCAACGTCACCCTGCACAGCGCAACCTTCCGTCCCGCTTACCTTGAGGGCGAAACGGGCGACATGCGGGCGCTGGGCGTGCAGGTGCGTGATGCGTGGATCGGCGACAGCCGCACCGGGGGCGGGGTCGCCATCGGCGTGGATCACCCCCTGCTTGCCCCCGCATTCCACCCCGACGAACGGGATGCGGAATGCGCATGGCGCTGGACCACCGGCATGGCGCGCCTGTCCCCCGAACTGTGGAACGGCCGCAGCGGCGTCATTACGCTCAGCCTGCAGGTGAACCACGCGGCCCACGCACGCTGGACCCGTCCCGCCACGCAGGACGCCGCACACGCGGCCTGATACAACGCAGGGGCACCGCCCCTGCACCCCGCCAAAGGGTATTACCCTTTGGAAACCGTGACTCCTTAAAACAGATCAGGGTGCAGGGAGCACGCTCCCTGCCGGATCCGGGCAGCGCCCGGAGGCTGCGTCTGTTATAAATGCGGCATTCAGGGGCTTTGCCCCCGAACCCCCACCAAAGGGTATTACCCTTTGGAAACCATGACTCTCCTTCAACAGATCAGGGTGCAGGGAGCATGCTCCCTGCCGAGTCCGGGCAGCGCCCGGATACTGCGCCTGTGCACGGATTCCGAAACCGGTATCAGATATGATTTGCAACAATAGATTTCATAATGTAACGGTCAAAGTCAAAGAGACCCACCTGGATATTTATTCAGCCGCAGATCCTAAAGATGCATAAAGAATGCTGGATATAATTCCTTTCAGCCGTCGCGGAATTATTTTTCCATCCGCCCGATACCGGAGAATTCGCAGAAATGGCGAACACGTATACTGATTACAAGAACACAAAATATACAACGACGATTGATAAGAACGGCAACGAAACCAGTAGCCAGGCTTTCCTTATCGACACGAACGACAATTCGGACACGTCCACAACCGCATCGTCCCCCCTGCCACAGAACAGCGACGGCAGCACGACACTCCAGGTTCAGACACTTGCTGAAGCTAACAGCGAAAATACACAGGAGTCCGGCGGTTCAAACGAAACCGCCTATGATCCGGGTTTCGGGACCGGCACCCAGACGCTGGAACTGAACAGTATTTATGACAACGGCGTAAATACCGGCTTTGTCGATGCCACACTCCAAAGCCCGGAAGGCGGCACTGTGACAACGGTCTTGCAGCAGACGCCCTATTCCACCAGCGACGGCACGATCCTGTACGCCCCGCCACAGACAACAAACAACATGGATAACGGCAAGATCGTAGATACTAACCAGTCCGGCGGTTATTATACCTATCTGACGAATACGACCTATACGACGTCCAATGATGTTCCCTCCACCATTACCGCGACCAGCAACGGCAACAGCTTCACGCCCGCCACATCGGTGCCCAGCACGCCATGCTTTACCGAAGGCACGCTGCTGCTGACCCCCCGTGGCGAAGTCGCGGTGGAGGATCTGCGCGCGGGGGATGAGGTCGTGACCGCATCCGGTGCGCACCGCCGTGTCCGCTGGCTTGGCCATCGCCGCATCCTGTGCACGGGCATGCCCGCAGCACGCCGCCACATCGCACAGCCCGTGCGCATCAGCGCCCACGCCATCGCCCCCAACGTCCCCACGCGCGACGTCGCGGTGTCACCCGGCCATGCCATCGCCATGACATTGCGCGACGGCACCGACGTGTTCGTGCCCGCCAGCACGCTGCTCAATGGCATCAGCATCACGCAGGATGACCGGGTGGAGGTCCGTTACTGGCATGTCGAACTCGACAGTCATGACGTGCTGGTGGCGTCCGGCCTTGGCAGCGAGAGCTTCATGGATGTCGGCAACCGCCATGAATTCGCCATCGGGGCAGAGGGCCTCGACCCGCAGCGCACGCCCGGACTGATCCACAGGCACGCCCTGCCCTTCCATGACGAAGGCCCCGTCATCCACGAACTGCGCGAACGTCTGCTGGCCCGTGCGCAGGACATGGGATGGCGGCCGACGCAGGATGCCAACCTGCACATGATGGCCGATGGACAACGCATTGCCCCCGTCATGACCGGTGGCCTGACGCACTTCACCTTCCCCGCCACCGCGCGCAACGTCACCCTGCACAGCGCAACCTTCCGTCCCGCTTACCTTGAGGGCGAAACGGGCGACATGCGGGCGCTGGGCGTGCAGGTGCGTGATGCGTGGATCGGCGACAGCCGCACCGGGGGCGGGGTCGCCATCGGCGTGGATCACCCCCTGCTTGCCCCCGCATTCCATCCCGACGAACGGGATGCGGAATGCGCATGGCGCTGGACCACCGGCATGGCGCGCCTGTCCCCCGAACTGTGGAACGGCCGCAGCGGCGTCATTACGCTCAGCCTGCAGGTGAACCACGCAGCCCACGCGCGCTGGACCCGTCCCGCCACACACGCGGCCTGACACAACGCAGGGGCACCGCCCCTGCACCCCGCCAAAGGGTATTTCCCCTTTGGAAACCGTGACTCCTTAAAACAGATCAGGGTGCAGGGAGCGCGCTCCCTGCCGGGTCCGGGCAGCGCCCGGAGGCTGCGCCTGTTATAAGTGTGGCATTCAGGGGCTTTGCCCCCGAAACCCCCACCAAAGGGTATTACCCTTTGGAAACCATGACTCTCCTTAAAACAGATCAGGGTGCAGGGAGCATGCTCCCTGCCGGGTCCGGGCAGCGCCCGGATACTGCGTCTGTTATAAATGCAGCATTCAGGGGCTTTGCCCCCGAACCCCCACCAAAGGGTATTACCCTTTGGAAACCATGAATTGGTGATATGGCGTTTTTCCGCCATTGTGACGCGGCCTGACCTGTGAATATGTCACAGGCGGCATTTTGCGCATTGACTTGTGCCGCATGCAGGGGCATCAGGCCCGACCGTTCATACATCGAAGTCGTTTTTGGGGGTGCCTGACCCCACCCCAGGAAGCCACGCCATGTCCCTTTCCTGCCTGCCCCGCACATCCTGCGCCACGCCTGCTGGCGTCGCATCGTCACGTGGCGTCACCGCGAACGCGCGTCCCGCACCCACCCACCGGGCCATGCGGCAGGTGCGTGCGGTCCTGCGCGACATCTGGGTTGGGCCGGTCATCGCATTGGGCAGCGTCGTCTGCGGCGGGTTCTTTACATTGCTGACCCATCTGCTGGGCCACGGCGCGCCCTGATCCGTTGCCCCCGACAATGGGGCGCATATCCCTCTAATCGAGGGTTTGAAAACAACGCATTGATAAAAAACAGGAAAAGTTTCCGGGTGCCGCCTTTCGATCGAAAAAGGCGGCGTCTTCTGAAGCTTTTTGGAAAAAGCTTCACCAAAAACCTTTATGATTTCAGGATGTTATTGGGCCTGACTTTTCAGACACGCCCTTAATGCAGGCCGCTGGCGCGTGGGGTTGTATCCAGCCACCCGCGCAGGATACGCCGCACGCGCACCCATGCGATGGCGCGGCGGAAATCACCTGTACTCAGGAAATAGCCCGCCCGCGTGGTGGCCACCTGCACGGCCTGCGGGCCAAGCGTCTTCAGCATATCGGATGCAAACTGCACGGGATCATCAAACAGGGCCGCATCTGGTGCCGGCTTTGGCTGTTCACGGCCTTTGGCACGTTCGATCATCAGCATCAATCCGATTCCGCCCCTGGCCGTCCATGACCAGCACCCGGCAAAGGACCCCCCGCAAGAAAACCGCCCCCGCCATGAGGACGCGGCATTGCATCCATTATGCAGCGCCAAGTGTATGTTACGGGTGGTTTCTTACGTTGATCTGTATCAAACCTGAATTTAAAAAACAACAACCCAGGGTTTAGAATATACCCCACTGAATTCGTTGAAGATGTTCAGGTAACAGGTCCAACGCATATCGAAATAATACTTATTTCTTACTTGTTAATGACATAACGAAAAAGACCACACCAATGGCCAGCAACCCGAACAGCACAGCCAGCGGTTGCAGATACAACAAAAGCAGCACCACAAACAGCACGAACAATGATGCATATTTAAGTCGGCTGTCCTCGCCAGAGAACAGGTCATTCACCCCCATGCGGATCATCGCCAGCGCCTGTCGCGCCTGGGTTGCGGTGGGGTCCGCCATTATGACCTGAAATCCCGACGCCTCCAGCCGCTCCAGCACCGCGCGCGCCTGTGCGCGGCGGGCGGCGTCATTGGTGGGCACGACCGTCGGCGCAGCACCCGGCGGCGGGGCAAGCGCATCAGACAGGGCGGCGACGATTCTGCTATCCATGGTGTTTTCCCCACTTTCACGGCGCACGATCGCCGCATTTTCACATCGTTTTCCACATTACTGACGGATTTATCCACACGGTTACCCGTATGCCTATCCCCGAAACTGTGGGTAAACCGGATCAGCGACCACACGCAATGCGTCGCCCGTCCTCCAACGACGGATCGACCGTCATTTCCCCACGCGGCACCGGCCCATCCGCCAGCTTCCGCCCCTTGCCCATATGTCCCGACCACGTGGCATAGGACAGGGTGCGATACGTATTGGCGGCACAGTTATACATGACCGAAAACCGGACGGACGCGAACGGCAGGCCATGGCTGACCATTTCGTCATCGAAATCCTGCATGAACGTGGCAGAGGCATGATTGCCATGTACCCGGATGGAGGAACGGTCGATATATTCCGTCACCTTGTTCTGGTATGGCGGCAGTTTCTGCAACACCGGCGCGGGGTCCGTGCCGGGGACATGGGACGCGGATGCAGGCGACGTGGTCACGGGGGGCGCGGTCACGGGGGCCGCAGCACCGGTCGTGGCGGCGGCAGAGACAACAACCGGGGGCACGGTAGCAGGGGTGACACGCGCAGGGGTGGCGATTACTGGGGTGGCGATCGCAGGAGTGGCGCTCATTGGGGACACAATCGCCGGGGCGGCCCATGCGGCGGGCGCACCGGCGGCCGATATCATGATGGCCGACATCGCGGGGGCCATCATCATTGTGGCCCACATCACTTTTGACGCCATGGCGAATGCCACACGATCCTTCATACGCTCCTGTCTCCCTGCATGCGGTGCCAGACCGCCATGCCCGGTTGCCACCATGCCCGATTTATGCAGCCGCGTTGTATATCCCATACCGCAACCGCTTCGCATAGGGGCGATGCCGCAATGCAGCATGATGCGCGCCCTTATGCCCCCGCGATCTGGCGAAAGCGCGCCCATGACATCTTGTCGCGAAAGATAAACAGGACGTAATAATCCTTGTGCCGTGTGCGGGTCATGGTGGCGTTGGCGTAAAATGGGAACACGTCGCACGGCCCGTCATACCCTGCGGGCACCGGGTCGGACCGCAACTGGCTGCGGACGCGAAACAGGGGGGAATATTCGTGGCTTGGCCCCGTGTTGCGACGGACATGGTACAGGTTCTTGCGAAAGCGGCGCAGACGGTCGGGCAGGACAAAGATCATGTTGCGTTCGATAAAACCGTCCACCGGGTCATGGTTGCGCAGATACTGCATGTCCGGCGTCATGTCGCAAAAGAAGTTATAGCCCCGAATAATCATCCCAACCCAAACCCGTCCTGCACGTGACCGCGCGCCCATGCCGTGGCCCTTCATACCATATCCGCCACCGCATATCCGTCATACCATACCCACCGCACAGAGGGGAAAGCCATGGGTGGGGAAAGCCATGGGCGGCCAACGCCATGGGGCATGAAAACCATGGGGGGTTGAAAGCCATGGGGGCGTGGTTTAATTCCATCCATATGGATTGAAACCACGCCCCTTGAAACCACACCCCGAACGGCAGGGGATGACAGCAGATGGCGACAGCAGGCAGGGAACATCATGGCGCGACCCAAGACCATCGACCGTGAAAATGTGCTGCACTGCGCCGAACAGGTGGTACAGCGTTCGGGGGCGGCGGCCCTGACGCTGGATGCCGTGGCGCGGCAGGCAGGGATTACCAAGGGCGGGCTGCAATATTGTTTCGGCAACAAGGATGACCTGATCGCCGCCCTTGTGGAACGCTGGATCGCGGCGTTCGATATGCAGGCCGCGCAATATGGTGGTCCCGATGCCTCCCCCATGGCGCGTGTGCGCGCATATGTGCGCGTATGCAGCCAGATTGACGACGCCACGCGCGCGCGCATGGCCGGGATGCTGGTCACGCTGTTGCAATCGCCCCGCCACCTGCACCGTATCCGGCAATGGTATGCCGGATGGTTCAGCCCCGCCGCCACATCCACCACGCACGAGGTGCAGCGGCTGCGCACGATGCTGTTTGCGGCAGAGGGTGCTTTTTTGCTGCGTACCCTTGGCTTTATCGACATGGCGCAGGCACAATGGGACACGGTGTTCGCCGATATCCAGACCATGATATCGCCCGCCGTTGCCTCCCCCGCCCCGGCGACATAGCGCCTGAGTGGCGTCCAACTTGCTCTTTTCTTGCTATCTTGCACGGATATTTACAGACAATGGATACGACAGGTCACACCCCGGTCACGACAGCCCCCGCCGCACCTGACGCCACGGGCACGCAGACACAGACGGCCGGCGCCCCCTTTGCGGGGATGGGCAACAGCATGACGCACACGATCTCTGCCGCGTGCGACTGGCTGATACAGCAGCAGAAACCCGATGGTCACTGGGTGGGGTCTGTCGGCTCCAATGCCTCGATGGAGGCGGAATGGTGCATCGCGCTGTGGTTCCTTGGCCTGGAAAACCATCCGCTGCGCCCGCGCCTTGGCAACGCGCTGCTGGAAATGCAGCGCGAGGACGGGTCGTGGGGGGTCTATTACGGCGCGGGGAATGGCGACATCAATGCAACGGTGGAGGCATATGCCGCGCTGCGTTCGCTGGGATATCCCGCCGATACGCCCGCCCTGGCACGCGCGGCCACATGGATCGCGCGCAAGGGGGGATTGCGCAATATCCGTGTCTTTACACGGTATTGGCTGGCGCTGATCGGGGAATGGCCGTGGGAAAAGACGCCCAACCTGCCGCCCGAAATCATCTGGTTTCCCAATAAATTCGTCTTTTCCATCTATAACTTTGCCCAATGGGCACGCGCGACACTGGTGCCGCTGGCGATCCTGTCGGCACGCAGGCCCAGCCGCCCGCTGCGCCCGCAGGACCGGCTGGATGCGCTGTTTCCCGAAGGACGGGCGAATTTCGACTATACCCTGCCCAAAAAGGAAGGGCGCGACCTGTGGGCCACCTTCTTTCGCACCACGGACCGGGGGCTGCACTGGCTGCAATCCAATGTCCTGCGCCGCAGCACGATGCGCGGGGCGGCCATCCGCCACATGCTGGAATGGATCATCCGCCACCAGGACGCCGATGGCGGGTGGGGCGGCATCCAGCCGCCATGGGTGTACGGCCTGATGGCCCTGCATGGCGAGGATTACCAGTTGCACCACCCCGTCATGGCCAGGTCGCTGGGTGCGCTGGACGATCCGGGCTGGCGTCATGACCGGGGCAATGCATCGTGGATACAGGCCACCAACAGCCCGGTATGGGACACCATGCTGGCGCTGATGGCGTTGCATGACGCGGGGGGGGAGGACCGCTTCACCCCGGAAATGGACCGTGCCCTTGACTGGCTACTGGCGCGGCAGGTGCGCGTGCGCGGCGACTGGTCCATCAAGCTGCCGGATGTGGAACCCGGCGGATGGGCGTTCGAATATGCCAATGACCGGTATCCCGACACCGACGACACCGCCGTGGCGCTGATTGCGCTGGCGCCATGCCGCAACCGCCCGGAATGGAAGGAAAAGGGCGTGGACGCCGCCATCGACCGCGCGGTCAGGTGGCTGGTGGCGATGCAGAGCGAATGCGGCGGATGGGGCGCGTTCGACAAGGACAACAACCGCAGCCTGCTGTCGAAGATCCCGTTCTGTGACTTTGGCGAGGCACTGGACCCGCCATCGGTCGATGTGACGGCGCATATCCTGGAGGCATTCGGCCTGCTGGGCCTGCCGCGCGACATGCCCGCGATCCAGCGCGCCCTGGCCTATGTCCGTGCGGAACAGGACCCCGCCGGTCCGTGGTTCGGGCGGTGGGGCGTGAATTACGTCTATGGCACGGGGGCGGTCCTGCCCGCGCTTGCCGCGATTGGGGAGGACATGACCCAGCCCTATATCGCCCGCGCGTGCGACTGGCTGGTGGCGCACCAGCAGGAAGATGGCGGATGGGGCGAAAGCTGCGCCTCATATATGGAAATCGCATCGGTCGGGCGCGGGACGACCACACCATCACAGACGGCATGGGCGGTGATGGGGCTGGTGGCCGCGAACCGGGCACAGGATTACCCGGCGATCGCGCGCGGGTGCCGTTACCTGATCGAACGCCAGCAACCCGACGGAAGCTGGCATGAAGCAGAGTTCACCGGCACGGGCTTTCCCGGATACGGGGTGGGACAGACCATCAAGCTCGACGATCCGATGCTGTCGCAACGCCTGTCGCAGGGGGCGGAACTGTCCCGTGCGTTCATGCTGCGTTACGACCTGTACCGGCAGCTTTTCCCGATCATGGCGCTTAGCCGGGCGGCACGCCTGATGCCGGTGGGGGGCGCGAAACAGCAAGGGACCGTTTGAAAACAAACCGTTGAGAAACAATGGGAAAAGATTTTTGGTGTTGCCTTTCGATGAAAAAAGCGGCGTCTTTCGAAGCTTTTTGAAAAAAGCTTCACCAAAAACTTTTATAGTTTCAGGATATTATTGATCCTGATCTTTCAAACAGTCTTTAAGGGACTGTTTGTCAGCACAGGGAATATCCTGAAATCATAAGGCTGGTTTTGGGAAAGTGGTTGTCCAGATAGCTTTGACACAACCTCACCTTGTTAAGAGAGTGTTTGAAAACAAGTCATTGATAAAAATAAGAAAAGTTTTTGGGTGCTGCCTTTTTTCAAAAAGGCGGCCTCCTCTGAAGCTTTTTGGAAAAAGCTTCACCAAAAACTTTTATAATTTCAGGATATTATTGATCCTGATTTTTCAAACAGCCTTTAAGGGACTGTTTGTCGGCATAGGGAATGTCCTGCAATCATAAGGCTGGTTTTGGGAAAGGGGTTGTCCAGACAGCTTTGACACAACGTCACCTTGTTAAGAGAGCGTTTGAAAACAAGTCATTGATAAAAAAGAAAAGTTTTTGGGTGCTGCCTTTTTTTAAAAAGGCGGCGTCTTCTGAAGCTTTTTGGAAAAATCTTCACCAAAAACCTTTATAATTTCAGGGCGTTCTCGAGCCTGATTTTTCAAACAGTTTTTAAGGAATCGGACATTTCAGGCGTTATTTTAACATTTTTTAAAATACGATGATTTTCAAAGGTTTTTTAGAAAATTATCATTCTTCCCGCGAGGGTATGGAGAGGGACTTTTCAAACAGCCTGTAAACACCCCGCACACAGGCATGTCCGGCACCGTCCGGGGGACACGCTCCCCCGGCGGCATGGCGCCCTGTCACAATCACCCCTGCCACAACCCGCCAGACAGATATCGCACATGCCTATATGCAAGACACATGCAGGACAGGCCGGAAGTGCCCACGGGCAACCGACAACACGCCCCCCTTGCAAAAGCGCGGCATATGAGCCGCCCTGCCCTTATTGCCCCCCCCTGATAAGAGGCAGTTTGAAAAACCAAAGACAATATCACCTTGAAATCATAAAAGTTTTTGGTGAAGCTTTTTCCAAAAAGCTTCAGAAGACGCCGCCTTTTTTAAAAAAAGACAGCACCCAAAAAACATTTCCTGTTTTTTATCACTGATTTGTTTTCAAACGCGCCCCTAACCGCCAGATATCCCGTCGAGGGTGCCTTGGAAAAAAACATCACAGGTCGCGGGGGCTGGCGGCATCAATGGGCCCCCATCGCATCCGGCCTGATACAGGCGGCGACACCACGCACCGATCAGGCGCAAACCCAGCGCGTTGGCCCCACACGACGTTGCCCGGCCCCTCCTGTCCTGCCCCATCATGTCCCCCTTCTCATCTCCCGCCCCAGTCCGTTCCAACCCTGCATATCCCGGACCGTGGGCATCCCACCCCCATGCCTCCCGACCCTGCCTATCCTGATCCAACATGTATCTGGCCCAACGCATCCCACCCCCAGCCTGATGGCCCGTCATGGTGGCCGGGCGTGACGTATCTGACATAACGTTCTGGCAGGGTGCCTATGCCGGGGCGCACCCGGCGGGACGTGACGGATTGGTCCCGCCCGGTTATAGCGGCCCCGGCATGGCATGACGGCGCGATACGGGCTAGGATCGTTACAGATTTAGGGTCGTTACAGAGTGCACCGGGAAACCACAGCCGGGCACGCGGGCCATGCAGGGGGACATTACCATTCGCGCCGTTACGTCCATTGATGTCGCCCGGATGGCTGGCGTATCGCAATCCGCCGTTTCGCGCGCATTTTCGCCGGGTTCGAGCATCTCTGCACGGACAAGGAAAAAGGTGATGGACGCCGCCGCGCACCTGGGATATCGGCCCAACCGCATCCCCGCCATCATGCAGTCGGGCCGGTCATACATGGTGGGCGTGGTCATCGGGGGGCTGGAAAACCCGTTTTATGCCACCGCACTTGAACGGCTGGCGACGGCGCTGCGCGAAAGCGGCCTTCAGGTGTTGCTGATGCATGTGGATGACGCCCTGACACTCGACAGTGCGCTGGACCAGTTGGTCAGCTATCGCATCGACGCCATCGTCACGTCCCTGGCCATCGGGTCGGCCGCCGTGGTGCGGGCGCTGTCCGCGCTGCGCCTGCCGGTTGTGTGCTTTAATTCATCACGGGTGGGACCATGGATTTCAACCGTCAATTCCGACAACCACGGCGCGGGGCGGGCGGCGGCGCACCTGCTGGCGCGCCATGGGGTCATGCGCCCGGTGTGGCTGGCCGGTCCCACGAAAAACGCGGCGTCGCACGCACGGGGCACGGGCTTTTGCACCGGGCTGTGCGCAACCGGCCTGCCGCCTGCGCACCTGACGACGGTACGGGGCAACGATACATATGATAGCGGGTATGCCGCCATCACCCAGCTGGATCGGCGCGGCATCCGCCCGGATGGCATTTTCGCCAGCAACGACATGATGGCCTGCGGCGTGATCGACGCCCTGCGCGAACGCATGGGGCTGCTGTGCCCGCGCGATGTCGTGGTGGCGGGATATGACAACATCCCGCAGGCCGCATGGCGCAGTTACGACCTGACCTCCTTTGACCAGCATACGGAACAGATGGTCGCACGCGCCATGGGCCTGCTGGACGAGGCCCTTGGCACCAAGGACACGCCCCTGTCGCGCACACATGTGATTGACGCACAGTTGATCGAACGTGGCAGCACGGGCGGCGGCGGGCGAAACGGCGATCCCGCCATTCCGTGATGCGCCGCATGAGGGGCGCACGCAGGCGCAGGAAACGCGGACATCGACACGCACGCATGCACACGCAGATACGCAGATACGCACAGCAAGCAGACAGACAACAGACAGACACAAGCACGCACAGCACGAGGACGGGACGGCCCCGAACACAGGACGGACGGGACGGGACGGCACCGCACCACACCGCACCTGCCCGAACACGGGACGGGACAGGCACAGGCACAGGCACAGGCACAGCATGAGCATGAGCATGGGCATGGGCATGGGGCAAAGACCCGGCCCTGCGCGATTAGGGGTTGCATCGGGGCATGAAAAGCGTGTTGTTTTGCATAGCTATGCAATCCTCAAGCACGCAGGACCGCACCCATGCCCGAACAGAATTTCCGCAGCATCCTGACCGGATCATTTTCCACGCCCTGTGGTGACAATCCCACCGTCGCGATGATCGAGGCGGCATATCGCCATGCCGGGATCGACGCGCGTTACATCAATTGCGACGTCAGCGCCGAAAACCTGGCCGATGCGGTGCGCGGCGCGCGCGCGATGGAATGGGTTGGTTTCAACTGTTCCCTGCCGCACAAGGTGGCGGTCATCGCGCATCTGGACGACCTGGCCGAAGCGGCGCGGATCATCGGTGCGGTGAACTGTGTCACGATCCGTGATGGCAGGCTGGTGGGCAACAATACCGACGGCAAGGGCTTCCTCGCCTCCTTGCAGGATGTGGTGGACCCGAAGGGCAAGAGGGTCTTCATGCTGGGGGCCGGTGGGGCCGCGCGGGCCATTGCGGTGGAACTGGGCCTGGCGGGGGTTGCGCATCTGGATGTCGTGAACCGTGACCCGGCCAAGGCCGAGACCATCGCCGCTCTGGTGCGTGACAATACCGACAGCGACGCAACCGCCCACCCGTGGGATGGCGCGGCCCGCATTCCCGAAGGGACCGATATCGTCATCAACGCGACCTCGGTGGGGTTGGGCGATGCGCAGGCCATGCCGGAAGTGGACCTCGATACCCTGACAAAGGGGCAGGTCGTGGCGGATGTCATTCCCAACCCGCCCATGACCCGTTTCCTGCGTGCGGCGCGCGAACGTGGCTGCACGCCGCTGGACGGGCTGGGGATGCTGGTGAATCAGGGCGTGATCGGGGTGGAGCTGTGGCTTGGCAAGACGATGGATGCCGATGTGATGAAAAAGACCCTGCGCGATATCTTCGCCGCATCGGACGCGGGCTGAAGCACATCACGGGTTCAGGGGGCGGCCTCCCCCCTGAAAAACGCTGCCCTTGGAGGCTGTTTGAAAAGTCAGGCTTAACAATCTCCTGAAATCATAAAGGTTTTTGGTGAAGCTTTTTCCAAAAAGCTTCGAAAGACGCCGCCTTTTTCGACCAGAAGGCGGCACCCGGAAACTTTTCCTGCTTTTTTATCAATGAGCTGCTTTCAGACACTCTCTTAAAAAAACCTAGCCAAAGGACCCCGGCATGCCCACCACTGCGGACATCCAGGCCACATCGCATCACCAGACCCACCAGCGCGCGTTATCCGCGCTGTCGGGCATGGTGCATCGGGGGGACCAGACCGTGGCCGCGCGGCGATATGTCTCCATCGCCGCGGCCGTCGCGGCGGTGGGGGGATTGCTGTTCGGATATGATACCGGGATCATCGCCTCTGCCCTGATTTTCGTCACGCAGACCTTCTCCCTGTCCACCGCGGGGCAGGAATGGGTTGCGGCGGCACTCAATATCGGTGCGATCTTTGGCGCATTGCTCAGCGGTCCGGTGTCGGACCGGTGGGGGCGGCGACCGGCCATCATGGTGGCGGCCGCGATCTTCATCGTCGCGTCGCTGGTCTGTGGGCTGGCCCCTGATGTGCGCACGCTGATCGGGGCGCGGCTGTGGCTGGGGGTTGCGATCGGGGCCACCACGCAGATCGTGCCGGTCTATGTCGCCGAACTGGCGCCCGCGGCACGGCGCGGGGGGCTGGTGTCGCTGTTCCAGCTTGTGTTCTCGCTGGGGCTGCTTCTGGCGTTCTTTGTCGGGTATGAACTGTCGGGGGGGGCCGGGTCATGGCGTGCGATGTTCATGCTGGGTGCCATCCCGGCGCTGCTGCTGGGGGTGGGGATGCTGTTCCTGCCCGAAAGCCCGCGCTGGCTGCTGCATCATGAACGTGAACATCATGCGGTCTCCATCCTGTATAAACTGCGTGGGCATCAGGATATCGTGCGACAGGAACTGGATGATGTCCTGCGCATTGGCGCGGCCACGACGGCGGGGGAACACCGGGCCAGCCTGAAACCGCGCTGGATCCGTCCCGCGCTGATTGCCGCGCTGGGGGTTGCGGCCTTTTCACAGCTTTCAGGCCCGAATGTCATTGTCTATTACGCGCCCATCATCCTGTCACAGGCGGGGTTGGGGCATTCGGCGGCACTGCTGACATCGGTGGGGGTCGGGGTGACATCCACCATCACCACGGCCATGGGCATCGCCCTGATCGACCGGGTCGGCCGCCGGCGCATGATGTTGTGGATGCTGCCGGTGGCGGCGCTGTCGCTGTTTGTGCTGGGGGGTGTCTTCCTTGACCCCGCGCCCCTGACGGGGGTGCGGCTGGTGCTGATGGTTGCATCGCTGCTGGGCTATATCTTCTTTAACTTCGGCTCCCTGTCGGTTGCGGTATGGCTGATCGCGGCCGAGGTCTTTCCCCTGTTCGTGCGCAGCAAGGCCATGGGCATGGCAAGCGCCACGGTCTGGCTGTCCGATACGCTTGTCTCGCTTGTCACCCTGTCGCTTGTCGCGGCGCTGGGCACGACGGGGACGTTCTGGCTGTTCGGGGTCATCAATGTCGCGGCGTTCGCGTTCGTCTGGAAATACGTGCCCGAAACCGCAGGCACCAGCCTGGAACAGATCGAAGGCGCGCTGCGCTCGGGCACGTTTTACGCCGGCACGTTTCATACGGATACCGGCCATCGCACGGACATGCGGCCGGGGGGCTGACGCGCCCGCCCCGGATGGCCATACCCATGGTATCCGCGCGCCCAAGAGAGTGTTTGAAAACAGGTCATTGATAAAAAAGTTTTTGGGTGCCGCCTTTTGATCGAAAAAGGCGGCGTCTTCTGAAGCTTTTTGGAAAAAGCTTCACCAAAAACTTTTATGATTTCAGTGTGTTATTGAGGATGACGGTTCAAACATCCTCAAAGTCCCTGATATCGGCGCCGCGTTGCGGGCGTGATTGTGAAAACGGCATCCCCCGAAACTTTTACCCCGGGCATTGGCGGTTTTTTCACGGAACACGCGTTATGGTCCTCATGCAGCCAGTTTTGGCACAGCATTGAGGAAGGTCCATATGAAATTAGCCACAATACTGGCGGGCGCACTGCTTGTTTGCGTCATGGCGTGCCCCCTGGCCCACGCCGCGGCGGACCCGGTGACACTGACGACATACCTGCATGATCCCGCCTGGACAAAGCGGTTCGACACGATGTTTGGCAAGACGCCAAAGCCGGGCTGGCTGAACAGCGCAACCCAGTCCGAGGCCGTGCCCGTCACCATGGGGGGCAAGCCCTATACCGTTCTGTTGGCCTGCAAACAGCATGATTGCGCCAATCACCAGCTTGTCGTCCTTTTCGACGCCACGACGATTTACGGCCTGCGTTTCGAAACCACGGACAACAGCCCGAAAGAGACCCTGACATGGCTCAATATCGGCGGTGGCCCCGAAAGCATTGATGGCAAGACGATCCTGTATGCCGCCATCACCGGCAGCCTGTTCAACCATCCCGCGATGTTCGCCTTCCCCGCCTCGAAATAGGCGCGACATCACCGCCCGCCCCCCTCACCCGCCATGCCGGGGGGCGGCTGTTTGACCAGCACCGGGGCAGACCCGTACAGGGTTTGGGTGGCGCTTGCCTGTCAGCACGCCGTGAGAGAGTGTTTGAAAACAGGTCATTGATAAAAAACAGGACAAGTTTTTGGGTGCCGACTTTTTTCAGAAAGGCGGCGTCTTTCGAAGCTTTTTAGAAAAAGCTTCACCAAAAACTTTTATGATTTCGGTGTGTTATCGAGCATGTCTTTTCAAACAGTCTCTGAAAGACATTGCCATGTGAAAACACGGCACCGTCCAGAAACATGCATGGTCCCCGGCCCGTCGGCCAGTTGCAAACAGCCCCCGCTATAATCACGAAAGGATCGGGCGCGGTGTCCCGAAAGTGTCCCACAAAGGGCAGATCCCACAAGGGACACACACACACGGGGGCACATACAGGGGGCATGTCCCGCAAGGAGCGCACCCACAGGACGCACGTGCCCTGCCTATTATGTATCGTGGGGGGACATACCGTCTGAAAGCCCGAACTGTTCAGGATAGGGCATGGCGCTGCGGCTGCGTTTTTTCTTTTTCCACTCCGCCAGCGCCCGGTTATATTCGACATGCCGCAGGACAAACTGCAAGGCCGCCACATGGCGTTCGTCACTGGCGTCCATCCTGTTGCGCCGCCATCCCGCCGCGATCAGCCAGTATTCCCCCGCCAGTTGCCAGGCCCCGGCCTGATGATGCGCCATGGCCAGCCGTTCAACCCCATGATAGCCATTATCCGGGTTTGCAAGCACCTGTGGTGTGATGATGAAATCGTCACCTTTCCACGGGAACGTCGCTTTCATATAGGGAAACTGCCGCGTCAGGGCACCGGGATCGCCGAAATGCTCCTTGATCAACATCGGAACCAGCCGGTCATAAGACCTACGCCATTCGCACTGCACAGACTGTCCCCGCAAAATCATGATGAAGAATGCTGCTTTTATAACAGCGCGCCCCTTATAACAGCGCCCCCTGCCAAAGTCGATTTTCCGACATCCGCCCCACAGGCGGCCCCCACCCGCGACAGGGGCGGACCTGCTGTCGTCTTTGCGGGCAGATAAAGGCAGGACAAGGCCCCCACGGGAAGAATAGGAATCCCGGCAAGGATTTTTCAAAAGGGCTTTGTAAAGCTGCCGCATTCTTGAAAAAAGGCATGATCGCTTCTAGACTGAAGCCGTTGAACACAGAATAAAAAACCCATTTTACCGAACGCGAATGTAAGGGATTGTTTGAAAACAACTCTTTGATAAAAAACAGGAAAAGTTTCTGGGTGCCGCCTTTTTTCAGAAAGGTGGCATCTTTCGAAGCTTTTTGGAAAAAGCTTCACCAAAACCTTTTATAATTACAGTATGTTATCAAGCCTGACTTTTCAAACAGTCTCCAAAACAACCTCCGAGATTTAGAAACCATGTCCCTGATTGCTTTTGTTGCCGCGGCCTCCCTTCTGACCATAACACCGGGCCTTGATACGGCCATGGTCCTGCGTGTCGCAACAAGCAGCGGGACACGACCCGCATTGATGGCAGGGCTGGGCGTGGCGCTGGGATGTCTGGTCTGGGGGATCGCGGCATCACTTGGACTGGGGGCCGTTTTACGCGCCTCTGAACTGGCGTATAACCTTATTAAATGGAGTGGGGCGGCCTATCTATGCTGGCTGGGCATCAACCTGCTGCTTCACCCACGCACAAACCTGACCGATGGCATGACGTCATCAATGGCTTCTGCGTCAAAGGCATTGAGGCAAGGCTTCCTGACCAATATCCTCAATCCCAAGGTCGGGATATTCTATGTTACTTTCCTGCCGCAATTTATGCCGCCATCGGGCCATCTGGTACAGTATGCGCTTTTACTGACCTCTATTCACGCCATGCTTACCGTGCTGTGGTTTTCCATTCTGGCCATGGCAACGGCACCTCTGCTCCGGCTGTTGAAAAGGCCGCGTTTCCTGTCTTTGATTGATCGCTTGACCGGCGGTCTTTTTATTGCTTTCGGTTTGAAAATAGCCCTTTCCAAGGCCAGATAACGCGCAAGCCTTTTCCCGTCACAACCATGACGATTTCAGAAAATTCCTTTCCCGCACACGCCCCTCCTTCCTCCATATCGCAATGGCACGGATGACAGTTGGGAAGTGTGATCCCACAGGATGCGATAAAAAAGATATTCAGGATGTTGAAAAATTATTTGGTATTTTTAAAATGTCCATTCCCCGCAAACATCAATCTTAATTGCCATGGTTTATTTTTTATCCTTTTTACATTCCAATTATATTTCGTGAATATTTCATCGCCCATGGCCAGGACGGGCGGAAATTTTCCAGACGATGTTGCGATATTTTCCCATGATGCAGATATCTGTCAGTATCTGGCCGGAGAATGGGACAGCAGCCTGCCGCAGAACAGGAAAACTGAACTCTCTGCTGAAATGGATAAAAATTGTTCTGACATTTATCAACGACAGGAGCATCTTAAAAAGAAATATAGCAGGAATAAATTCATTATGCATAAATTAAATTCTTATGAGTTCTAAAATAACCATTTGAAAAAAGCCTTTGATAAAAAATAACAGTTTTTGGGTGCCGCCTTTTGATCGAAAAAGGCGGCGTCTTTCGAAGCTTTTTGGAAAAAGCTTCACCAAAAACCTTTATAATTTCACCATATTATGGAACCCGATCTTTCAAATACTCTCTGCGGCAGGCGCCATTTTCCAACGCCTGTTGAAAATGGCGTCACCAGAACGTTCTATGATACCGCGTGGTGCCGGGGCCTGCCCTGTCCGGACCGTTTCCCTCCCCCCGCATACGCACCTGCGACATGCGGGGGCGGTGGTTGCCCGTATTGGTGAAGGGCGGCATGATTGGCCGACGCGCGTTGCCGTGCCGCGCCACATCCCCGATATCGCAGGATACCCGCCCATGTCCCCTTTGTTGCGCCCCTTTTGCCTGATGCTTGCCGCCCTTGCGCCGGTGGTGGGGGGGCTGCCTGTGGCATGGGCCGCACCCGCACCCGCCGTCAGTTTCGACCGCGCCCCGTTTGGCGCCACCGATGATGGACATGCGGTGGAACAGTTCACCCTGCGCAATGCCCATGGCGTGACCGTGCGGTTCATGACCTATGGCGCCACCATCACCGCGATCGAGACCCCGGACCGCCATGGCGACATGCGCGACGTGGTGCTCGGCTTTCCCACCCTGTCGGGCTATACCCATGACAGCGCACGTGGCGGCCTGTTCTTTGGCGCGATTATCGGGCGTTATGCCAACCGTCTGGCACGCGGGACATTTTCGCTGCATGGCCACACCTATCACGTTGCCATCACCGCACCGCCCAATGCGCTGCATGGCGGGAAAAAGGGGTTCGACAAACAGGTCTGGACCTTTGAGGGCGAACAGACCGACGCCCATGGCGCCAGCGTCACGCTGGGGCTGATAAGCCCTGATGGCGACCAGGGCTTTCCCGGCACGCTGCATGTCCATGTGACCTACCGGCTGGATGACGCCAATACGCTTGGTGTGCATTACACCGCGACAACCGACCGGCCCACGGTGCTGAACCTGACGAACCACAGCTATTTCAACCTTGCGGGCGAAGGCAGCGGCAGCATCGAAAACCATATCCTGCGCATCAATGCCGACACCTTTACCCCCACCGACGCGACCTCCATCCCGCTGGGGCCGATCGCCAGCGTGGCGGGCACACCGATGGATTTCCGCACGGCCCACCGCATCGGCGATCACCTGCGCGATAACGACCCGCAGATCATGTATGCACGCGGGTATGACCAGAACTGGATCATCAATACGCCCGCCGGGACAACACCGCGCCTTGCGGCACAGATCAGCGACCCGGCGTCAGGCCGCATGATGGAGGTCTGGACCACACAGCCGGGATTGCAGGTCTATACCTCCAATTCGCTTGACGGGGCCTATGCCGGGGTGTCGGGCCGCGCCTATCGCCAGACCGACGCCGTCGCGTTCGAGGCCGAACATTTCCCCGACTCCCCCAACCATCCCGACTTTCCCACCACGGAACTCCGCCCTGGTCAGACATTTGATCACACGACGCTTTTCCACTTTGGCATCAGCGCGACGAAAGCCCCCTGACCTGCGCCGCCATCATGGCGGCGGCCCCGCGGGATTCGCCAAACAACGTCTTTTCCTTTTGCTGGTGGCTACCTAAATATATCACCAGAACGTGAATAAGGACGATTGATGATGTGGACGGCCATGACACGCATGATATGCATCGCGGGCATGCTGGCGGGACTGGCGGCATGCGCGTCGAACCACCCACCCAGCGACCCCAGCCAGAGTGGCGGCATGGGCGGCATGACCGGCTCCCCCGGGCAGGACGACAGTTCCGACGGGCCGGGCGGTTCAGGCGGGCCGGGAATGGGTTGAGTGTAATGCCACCGGCGGGGGCTGCCGCCTTTATGGCGGTCGCCTGAAAAGGTCAGGCCAAATAACATACTGAAATTACAAAAGTTTTTGGTGAAGCTTTTTCCAAAAAGCTTCGAAAGACGCCGCCTTTTTCGATCGAAAGGCGGCACCCAGAAACTTTTCCTGTTTTTATCAACGGCTTGTTTTCAAACACTCTCTTCCGCCACAGGCCGCCATGAAAACAGGCCACAGCCCCAAGGTTTCATGCGGCTGTTTTCACGCGGTCCCTTTCGCCAGGATACGTGCGGGCCAGAACAGATCCTGTGTGAATGCATGCATTCAAAACGGGTGAAGATGCGCGTAAAAACAATAAACCGGAGCATTTTCACCGAACCGGTTTTTTGGTGGAAATGCCCTAGTGACGTTTTGCCGTCGCTGCTTTTTCCGGCAGGGCAAGCCAGCGGATACGCGCATCGCGCAGTTCGAAATTACGCTTTCCCTGCACGCCCATATCCCCGAACGGGTCATACACGATGCCGGTCACTTCCGCGCGGCATTGCGGGTGCATGCCGGTATCGCCGCACATCTGCTGCGCCTTGTCCGAGGACGCGGCCTCCAGCGATGTGCCATCCAGCGGCACGCTGCCGTTCCAGTTCACGCTGCCGGGCAGGTCGTCAATGCGGAATGCGGCACACGCGGCCCCGCCCGCACTGGCGGAGGCGATATAACATGACAGGGTCACACGTTTCCCCACCAGCGACGGCGCCTGTGACAGCAGGGTCGGCACATCCATGACCGGCGGGGGCGGTGCGGGCGGGGTGACGTGACGGGCGGCGGCATGGCCCATGCCCGGCATCGTGGCGCATGCCGCCGACACCGTGACCGCCACCGCCGCCGCACGCCATATGCGCCCAAGAAACACTTGATTCACTTTATTCTGTCCTTCCGTGGGGTCCATGCGATGATGGGCGGGATTTTTTCCCATCCCATCCGCATTGTCACCACGGGGCGGGGGGCAGGCTGTCATGCGCTGGTTGCGGTGCGTGGGGCATGTGGGGGACGTGGGGCGCGGACATCGCCCCATCACCCCGCCAATGTCGGAACCGCCCGGATCAAAATGGGCCGGATCAGAATGGATTGGCGCGGTTGCCCGGCGCGTGGCCAAGGTCGGCGAAATGGTTGGTTTCGGCACATCCACGGAAACGGTCCAGCACAGGCGCGCTGCCACCCAGCGCCACATCAACCACCGTGCGCGACCCGTATTCGACCGACGCCCGCTGCCCACGTTCCATGCCATTCAGCAGGTCGGTCATTTCCTGCGGCTTCAGGTCCACCGACAGGGTGGTCGCGTCATTCGCCTGCATGTGAAAGACATGCTGATAGGCGCCGATGCGCACCGTCATGTCCCCCGTGGAACCGGGCGTCAGGGTCCAATGGTCGTCCGCGCTGCGCATCTGCAACGAATCCGCATCGGCGCGCAGCATCAACACCTCGTTCTCCGCCCCGGCGATGCACAGGTCGGTATGCAGGCCGTGGTCGGGGGAATGGTGGATCGCCACCCACCCGTCATGGCGTTCGTCAATGGTCATGGCCGGCACGGCCGGGGCGGATGCCGGGGCATCGGGTGTCGCCAGCGCCTGACGCGCGCCCGCGGGGGACTGCGCCCATTGCGTGCTGTCCTGCACCTGTCCCGTTGCCTGCGCGGCGGCCATGGCGGGCAGCAGGGACAGGGTGATGATCCCCGCGATAAAGCCTTGATGTATCTTCACTTTGCAACAATCCCGTAGTTGCGACCCATAATGGTTGACCCAAAAAGCACCACCGGGACATGACCTGCCGCGCCATTGCGCGCCCGCCCCTGATGACGTGACATATATTGTCACTTTATCTTGACGAAAAAAGGGCATAGGCAAGGTAGTGCCTGCTTCTGTGACGTTTTATATGCGCTGTGCCGCCTTAATCCTTCGTGGCATGTAAAACCTGACATGACGTGTTGTCCTGCTCCGCGGGCAATGCAGGGTTGCCATATTGTGAACGTATTTTGGTCATGATTTTATGGCATGAGCAGGGTAATGAAGAACACTAAACAAGATTTTCATATTCATGATCCCGTGGCGCACGCAGTGTCGATGATCCGCCTGTTCGGGGCCAGAGCCTCTGGCATTGCGGGCCTGCGATCCGGCATGTGCTTCAGCGCGGGCGATCTGGAAATGGCGATCACATGGGCGCGCGTGCGCAATTCGATCCAGAACCTGATGGATGAAGGGGACACCGCCCCCCATTCCCGCCTATCCCACTGACGCCCTGACGCCCTGACGCCCTGAATGCGGTCGCCTGTATCCTGACGCCACCCTTTTCTGTCCTGCATGCGGCCCTGTTTTCCCCTTGCCCCCTTTTTCCCATCGGGCTGCAACGCCTGCGCCTGCCGGGGCTGCGTTACACGCCATTGAGGCAGGGGCCGCGGCGGGTTATCATGCGCGCCTCACATGCCATGGCAGTGTCACCAGACGGAGGGAAACAGGTCGGGATGCGCATTTTTTCTGTCGTGTTTTCTGTCACGACCCCACCCGTCGCATCCACGCCTGTCGTGCCCATCCCTGTTGTATCCCCCCCTGCCGTGTCGCCCCCTGCCGTATCCATCCCTGCCCGCGCGTTGCGGGCCGTGGCGCTGGGATTAGGGCTGGGGCTTGCGCTCCTCCCCGCCATTGCGATGCCCGCCCGATCCGCACATGCCGCCCCGGCCATGGCCCCGGGCGATAATGGGGGCGATGGCGCGCAGGGCGGTGCCCAGGATGCCGGATGGTCGTTTTCCCCCGACGGGGCGCAGGGACAGCCGATGGTCATATCCCGGCAGAACCAGCTTGACATCATGTTCTATCGTTCTGCGTCCGGCTCGCTTGGGATGGCGGTCCATGACCTGCATAAACGCTATCGCAACCCGGCGGGCGTCACCACGGCGGGTGTGGTGATCGGCAAGTTCGAACTGGTGATGCAGATCTTCTCCAAGGGGCGGAAGTGGGATACGGCGGGCGGTGACATGAAACCCGACGCCGTGGCCGACCTGATGCAGCAGTTGCACACCGTCACCACCGGCAACCTTGTGCCGCCCGAACACGCGCCCGTGCCATTTTCCGTTGCCGGGGCGGCCAACGCCCTGTCGCAGATGGGGGAATATGCCGCCGCCCATGCCCTGTGGATGCCACCGCCACTTGGCCCTGCGGCCGCCACCCCCCATGCCGCGCCGCCGCTGGATATCGAAAAGCTGGCCCACCACCCCTATGACACGCAGCACGGGCGCATGGTGGCGCTGCCGCATTATCCGATTGCGCAGAACTGCGCCCGCGCACATGTGGAAATGCAGGACAGCGATACGGACTGCATCACGGCGGAACAGAAAAGCGAGGCCGCCCTTTCCACCGCGTGGGCGCATTATGACAGCGACCTGAAGGCCGCATGTCTGGGCATGGCGGGCGATGTCGGACGGCTGGAGAAATATCAGGCGCTGGAAATGTGTCTTTCACGCTATCAGGATGATCGCAGGCAGTGGCAGCTTGTCTCCGGCTCCTCCGGCAGTGACGACATCATGCCGCATGACCATCCCACGCCCCCACCCGCGACGCCCTGACGGTGGGAACAGCAGGCGGGTCATTCCGAGAAAAGACAGCCTGAAACCGACCCATTGATAATATAAATCTTCATTTTCTGGGTTTTTATCAGGGCCTGTTTGGAATTAAGTTTTCTAAAGGACCCAGATGTGTTTCAAAGATCCTATGGATCGCTTGATACTGACGGATGCCCAATGGGCGAAGATGGAACCGCTGTGCCTTGGCAAGAAAACGGATCGCGGGCGCAGCGGGAAGGATAACCGCCTCTTTATCGAGGCAGTCTTATGGATTGCGCGGACGGGCAGTCCATGGCGGGACCTTCCGACATATTTCGGGCATTGGAACTCGGTTTACTCGCGCTACAGCGACTGGACGAAAGCCGGAGTTTTCCAGAAAATTTTTGAGGCCGTCTCTGACGATGCCGACATGGAATATGCGATGATTGACGGCACGGTGGTTCGGGTTCATCGCCACGGCCAGGGCGCAAAAGGGGGACCCGAAGCCAGGCGATAGGACGCAGTGTGACGGGATGGTCGACCAGGATCATCGCCATGACCGACGCCTTGGGCAATCTGGTCCGCTTTACGCTGATCCCCGGCCAGCATTACGACACGGTTGGGGTTGCGCCCCTTCTGGAACCGGCGGATTTCAAGGCGCTTCTTGCTGACAAGGCGTTTGATGCCCACTGGATCGTGGATGCCCTACATGCGCAAGGGGCCTGTGTAGTCATTCCCCAGCGCAAGAACCGCCTCGACAGGCGCACGTTCGATGCCGCCCTGTTCAAGGCGCGCCATCTCATCGAGAACTTCTTCTGCAAGCTCAAGGGAGTTCAAGCGCATCGCCATACGGAGCGAAAAGACAGATAAATCCCTTGCAGCCATGATCTATCTCACAGCCGCTATCATCAATTCACGATAATTCCCAACACGCCCTTTAAAAATGAAGATATATACTTGTTCGATAATTCTAAACTATGTCTATTCATGTCCTGTTACGAATGCGCGAAAACCACCCTGGATTTTTTGAGGGGGGTGGATAAACCTGTGTGCCAGCAAGAGATTCAATGCGTGCGCAATTCCAGACCCCATCGTCTATTGCTTGTTGAAGCATGGCCAATGTGACCGGCACTGTTGTCAGGTTGAGGGCTGGTTTGCCCATTAAACGTTGCCAGATCAGAAATCGAAAGAAAACAAAAAGGATGGTAGGAATAATTGAGAAAACCTCTGTTTCATCATTAAAATATCGATGAAAATCAAAATCCCCTACCTTGATTGAGAACGTTTCTGAATAAGATTCCATGAGGTAATGAGCATCAATTCCATCCAGACCAAGATCTTCTACTATTCTTGTTGACGGTTTAATTTCTTTTTCGGAAATTTTTTCTTCAGAAATTAAGAATTTTGTTAGTTCCTCTGAGATAATATCCATTTAAAAAATCCTATCTTCAGATTTAACCAGCCGATTATACTTCTGAACAGTATGATAAACAATTTTCGATACATCGTAAAAGGTGATAGCGACACCTACATAAGGTACAGATCTCCCAACAAAAACTCCAATTTTTTTGGTGAGTATGTACTTGCAATTTATCAATGGAATCCCAGTAAACGCTGGAAGAATTCTATATTTTATTTCATATGGCAAAGATTTCCGTGCTACAATAGATGCAACGGAAGTTCCTTTTGTGGCTTTGTTAAATTTACCTCGAACTGTTATGTAGTTTCGTCCCGCACTGCCATGCATGGGCCTTGTGCCGTCCCCTGCCACCATGCCGCGCGTAAAAGCCAATACAGCGATCATTACACAACAGGACAATACTGGTTCTGTATTTTTGTAAAATAGATGTAATTTACATGCCTGTTTTAAATAAATTGTGCATTTTACAAAGCACCCATATCCTTATGTAAGAATTATCATATTTCATAAAAGTAGAATATATTGCGGATGTTTAGGAATTTCACTTTCGCATGGTTGGTGCTGCTGTCCTCTGGCGGGAGTGTCCATGCCGCCCCGCCCCAATACCTGCCCGGCCCCCCACCGGACCCGCATCATGCACAGACGCGGTTCGGCGATGCCGATACCTCCAGCGGAACGCTGACCATCGCGGGACAGGCGACGACACCACGCGCGATGGGCAACGGTGCGTTATTCGTGGAAAAAGTCGGGCAGGTGGGCGATACGGATTACCTGTTGCTGACCTCGACAGGCAATGCGCTCTGTCCCGCCAGTTTTTCCATCGTGCGGGTGGATTCCGGCATGGCCACACCCACCGCATTTTTTGGCAACTGCAACGATATCCACAGGGTGCAGATCGTCCATGGGCAGGACATCGCCGTCATACAGCCCGAATTCACCAGCAGCGAAGCCGACACCCCACAGGCCATCACCGTTTACAGCAACAGCACGCGACGCCTGGCGGAAAATGGCGCACTCCTTCATACCGGGTGCCCCAATAATCTGTGCGATGGGTTATAGGGTTCGCTCATCCCGCGCACATTCAGGGGCGTTGCCCCCGACCCCCCACCAAAGGGTATTACCCTTTGGAAACCATGACTCCCCTTTAACAGATCAGGGTGCAGGGAGCACGCTCCCTGCCGGGGCCGGGCAGAGCCCGGAGGGGGCGTCTGTTTAAGTGCAGCATTCAGGGGCGTTGCCCCCGAAACCCCCACCAAAGGGTATTACCCTTTGGAAACCATGACTCCCCTTTAACAGATCAGGGTGCAGGGAGCGCGCTCCCTGCCGGGGCCGGGCAGAGCCCGGAGGCTGCGTCTGTTATACGTGCAGTTCCCCTCGCCAAGTGGAAGATTGTGGGCTAACTGTCTGGAATGACATGTGTACGAAAAGGGAACATGCTCCAGCTTTGTGCGCTGGCCATGGTGATGGGCCTGTGGGGAGGATCGGCCATGGCCCTACCCGACGGTGGGGATGCAGCCGTGGCCTATCGCGTTCCGGCGCAGGCCATCGGATGTGCAACGGCCACCGCCGCGCGGCACCTGTCGGATGGGCGCGTCGGGACGGGATGCCACCCTGCGGGTGCGGCAGTACGCTGGGTACTGGCGCAAAGGGACGGGGATGTCATCGCCCTGCGCCGGGGGGGACGGCGGGCGCCATGACCGCGCGGTATATTTCCGCATGCATGATGTTACGCGCGATACCTCATCAGGTAGTATTTCAGCCCTGTGGCACGGGCTGCGCAACAGGGCCACCGCCATGCAGGCGGCCCTGTTGCAGGGGCCGGGCGGAGGGTGGGTCGCGCATCGGCACGCCCTGCACTGGCGTGCAATATTCGCGGCGGGGGTGGCGATTACCGTGGGCTGGCCGGTACTGCGCCTGATGGTGCGATGGTGGGGGCGACGGCGCGCACGCGCGATCTGTGCCGCATTGGTCATGCAGCATGCCGATACGTTGCGCCTGCGGCGGCGGCAGTTGTTGGGCCGTAACAGTTATGGCGTTGTCAAACCGGAAAAATGGCATCGTGAACGTGATGAATTCATTGCAACCATCATGCGCCCCGCCCTGCGTCAGGCGGGACGTGCGGCGCAATGGCCCCGAATCGCCCTATGGGTCACGGCACGCATCGAACAGGTCGCGCGCGGCACGCCCCAACGACCCGATATCGTCGGGCCGGGCATGGACCCATTGGAATACGAACAGTACTGCGCCGCCGAACTGCGCGATGACGGGTGGCAGGCCGACACCACCGTAGGCAGCGGCGATCAGGGCGCGGACATCATCGCCACGCGCCGGGGCCTGCGTATAGTGGTGCAATGCAAGCTTTACAGTCGCACGGTCGGCAATGACGCGGTCCAGCAGATCAGCGCCGCGCGCGCCCATTATGATGCGGCGGTGGCGGTGGTCGTGTCCAACGCCGCCTATACCCGCGCCGCGCGGCAACTGGCACGGACCAACGGCGTATGGCTGTTGCATCATGACGAACTGCGTGGCCTTGCGCACCGGTTGAAACAGGGCGTCACCCCGGCGGTCACGGCCTGAGTCCCACGGATGGCGGCCATGCGGCCGGGATTATGTCAAACTATGTTTTTTGTGGCCGGGACGCGCGTTATAACGCACCCCCGATTCCATGCGTCGCCCGCATGCCAATCCCCCGGCAAAACCAGCGGCAAAAAGGCTGCGGCCACGGACCAATATCCCGGTTTTTTCCGGGGTTTAGTCCTGTTTGCGCGTTGTGTCGTTCGGCAGCGGCTTTTCACGCGGCATGCGACGGATATTGATAAGAAGGTGGGCAATCATGCGTGCTGAGTTGCTCATGGCTCATGTCTCCTATCTCCTCTATACATATAGAGCCTGACGAAAGCGAAGGTTTCATGCCTCATTTCAGAAAAAATCCGACATGGACTGTTACCGTCGCTGACATGGCCGGGAACGCGCCAATCCTGTAAAGGCGGCGCGGTATGCCGGGGCATGGTGCCCGCCGGCCGTTGGGAAGGACACCACCATGGCCTATCTCTATCTGGCGCTTGCCATCGGGGCGGAGGTCACGGCAACTTTCTTCCTGACCCTGTCGGATGGATTCACCCGGCGCATGCCGTCATGCGTGACGGTGGTGGGATACCTGACCGCGTTCTATGCCCTGTCACAGGCCCTGCGCACCATTCCCACCGGCATCGCCTATGCCATCTGGTCCGGCGTCGGAACAGTCGCCATCACGCTCGTCTCGTGGGTGTGGCTGGGGCAGAAACTCAACCTTGCCGCCATCGGGGGCATGGTGCTGATTATCGCCGGGGTCATGGTGATGAACCTGTGTTCCGGCGGGTCTGGCCACTGATCCGCCGCCCGGGGTAGCGGCCAGAAGAAGCGACCAGAGGAAGCCGCCAGAGGAAGCTTCCCGGGGAAGCGAGCCGGGGAAGCCGCCGGAGGAGATCGCCCAAGGAAGCGATCAGGGAAAGCAGCCAGAAAAAGCAGCCGGGGGAACGCGACGCACGCACGGCCCCGCGACGCCGCATCCATCGTCATCGCAGGGGCGTCAGGATATGGTCGGACTCATTGTCCCCATCAGGGGGCATGAGCCCGTTGCAACCATAACGTCATAAAAGGGCGCGGGGGCGGACGGCCTTATCGCCTGCCGCCATGGCCACCACCGGGACCACCCCCACCGCCGGGGCCACCGCCCGGCCCGCCACCATGATCGCCGCCGTGCCCCCCCCCGAAACCGCCGCCGCCCCCCGGACCGCCACCGCCGCCGGGGCCACCGGGGCCACCGGGGCCACCGGGTTGCCTGCCGCCGCCGAAACCGCCACCACGGCCACCACCAAAACCGCCACCTGGGCCACCACGGCCACCATCACGGCCGCCGCCACGGCCCGGACCGCCCCAACCGGGGCCACGGCCGCGCCCACGATCGCCATAGGACGGATAACCACCATAATAATCACGCGTGTAATAGCCGCCATAACCGCCATACCCGCTGTAATAATCATATCCGCCGTAATAATTGCCGCCGTACCCGCCCGGCCCACCCGGACCGACACACGCGCACAACGCGCCAGCCATTGCCAGCACCGGCACAAGTCTGATGGGTTTCATATTACTGTCTTTCCACTGTCGATCCTGTTTCATCACAATCATCCGCCAGAACCCGGATCAGAACAAGGCGCGGGGATGGCCATCCTATGGCACGTCCCACCATTCCCCACCGCATCCGCCTCCGGCCCGGCGGGCAGGCGATCAGGAAACGGAAAGAGTACCCACCCATTCAATAACAAAGCGTATGCATGGCAAGACGCCACCTGAAAAGGCAGGGGCCGCGCCACTGAAATCATCAAGGTTCCCGGTCAATCTTTTTTCAAAAATCCTTGGGAAACTTCGTATTCTGAAAAAATCACATCAGATGGAAACGTTCCCGATTGACACAAAAACCCGATCCTGCCGTCCCCCCTTGGGAAACCCGTCAACTCCGGTGCCTATACCTGCCCATTTCATTCATTAAGAGACTGTTTGAAAAGTCAGGCGCGATAACATCCTGAAATTATAAAGGTTTTTGGTGAAGCTTTTTCCAAAAAGCTTCGAAAGACGCCACCTTTCTGAAAAAAGGCAGCACCCAGAAACTTTTCTTGTTTTTTATCAATGACTTGTTTTCAAACACTCTCTAATATAGGAAACCGCACAAGAAGCTCCCGCCCATGTTGCCAGAGCGTGCCTTACTGACGATTTTCCTTGCTCCATGGCCCATCACGGCGGTCTCCGCGCGGCCCCCCTGTCGGTCGGGGGTTACTTTGCACGGCGCACGGCATGTGCAACCCTCACATCCCGAACGGGGCGGCCCACACGCCACCCCGATCCACCGAGACAGACAGGAAGTCACGCCATGAAACTGTATTACGCCCCGGGCGCATGTTCACTTGCCGCGCATATCATCCTGAATGAAACCGGCCTGCCCCATCAGGTGGAACGGGTGGACCTGAAGGCTAAGAAAACCGCCAGCGGCGGCGACTATCTCAGCATCAATCCACGCGGCGCGGTGCCCGCGCTGGAGGTCGCACCGGGCGAGGTCCTGACGCAGAATGTGGCGGTCCTGACCTATATCGGCGCACAGTCTGACATTGCGGCCCTGCATCCCGCCCCCGGTTCACTGGCGCAGTATCGCCTGCTGGAGGCCATTGGCTTTTGCGAGGACGTACACGCCGCCTTTGCCCCGCTGTTCGCGCCCGACCTGCCCGACACGGTGCGTGAACGACAGTTCGCCAACATCAAGCGCCGCCTGACACAGGTGGAGGCGATCCTGAGCGCCAGCGGCGACGACCATATGCTGCCGGTTGGATTCACGCAGGCCGATGCCCTGCTGGCTGTGATCCTGAGCTGGGCGCCACACGTCAATGTGGACCTCTCCCCCTACCCCGAGGCCAGCGCCCTGCGCGAACGGGTATTCGCCCGCCCCGCAACGCAAAAGGCGCTGAAGGAAGAAGGGCTGGCCTGATCCCGCGCCCGCGCATCCGTCAACGGGCGCGGCGCGGGCCATTACGGGCGCGACAGGTGGTGTGCCCCCTGGGGATTGTTTGAAAACAAGAAAAGTTTTTGGGTGCTGCCTTTTGATCGAAAAAGGCGACGTCTTCTGAAGCTTTTTAGAAAAAGCTTCACCAAAAACCTTTATGAGTTCAGGGTGTTATCGCGCCTGACTTTTCAAACAGTCCCTTATGGGGCTGTGCGTCGCTATTGTGCGGGCACGGCCCCCGATGACGGGTGCAGGTACTGATCCAGAAACCGCACCAGTTGGGTATAGGCAAAGCGCGTCTGGGGCAGGTTTTCCATATCCCACGGATGGTTCGCACCCGGCAGGGTGACAAGCGCGAACATTTTACCCTGTGCGATCATGCGCTGCGCCATCGCCATGGTATCGGCATACAACACGACCTCGTCACGTGTGCCGTGGATGATCATCAGCGGATCGCGCAGGCCGTCAGTATGATACAGCGCCGACTGCCGCTGGTACCGCGCGGGGAAATCCGACCCGGCGGGCGGCCCCATGATCCATTCCTGTTCGGGATAGGCATGCGCGACATTGCTGGCCGGTGCGCCCGCCACCCCGACGGCATAAAAACCGGGTTTGGTAAACAGTGACATCAATGTCATCAGCCCGCCATAGCTCGACCCCCAGATGCCGATGCGCGCCGGATCGGCATAGCCGCGATCGACCATGAACCGCGCCCCGTCCTGCAGGTCATTGACATCCAGCACCCCGTACTGGCCCAGCATCGGGCGGTTCCATGCCTTTCCCCGGCCAAAACTGCCACGGATGCCCGGATTGATGACGATATACCCGCGCGACACCAGATACTGGTCCAGCCCCCATGTCGGATGGGCGTTGCGCCCGCCCCACTGGTCACGCACCGCATCGGAATAAACCGACCCGACGATCATGGGATAGCGGCGGCTGGCGTCATAATCGGGCGGCAGCATGACCCGCATGGTCAGCAGCGCGCCGTCCACATGGCTTTTGTAATCCATGTAGCGCACATCGGCCCATCGCCGCGCGTCAAACGACGGCAGGGGGGAATGCGTCACACGGCCAAAGGACGGGGTGCCCGCGCCCAGAGCCGCGACATACAGGTCCGGCGGCGTGATGTCGTTGCTGAACCGGTCGGCAACATGGTCGAACCCGGGGGAAAACACGACCTCATGCGTGCCATGCGTCCGGGTCAGCAGTTCGGGCGTCCCGCCCTCCATCCCGACGCGATAAACCTGCCGCTGCGCATAGCCGGTCTGGTTTGCGGTGAAATACAGCCGCCCATGCACCGGGTCCGCCACAAAGGATTCGATTTCCCACGGTCCCTGCCCCGGCATCACGCGCGTGATGGCGCGGGGACGCGCGCCGATGGTGGGAATGTGATAAAGCTGGTTATACCCGTACCGGTTGGTCAACACGACCAGCCCCTGCCCCCGTGGCGCCCATGCCACCTGCCAGTCGGGGCGGACCTGCGCCGGGTCGGCAAAGCGGTAGAACACCTGCCGCCGCCCGGTTGGCACGTCGTAAATGTCGATGGCGTGATGCTTGATCGTCAGGTCGCTCTGATTAACGAACAGGGACCGCCCATCCGGCGACAGGCCGAAATTCCACACCGGGTCCTGCGCATTGTCACGCGCCATCCAGCGCGGCGCCCCACCCGCGACATCGACCACCCCGACCGCGAAACCGGTATCGGGATCACCGGGAAACGCGCGGGTCACATGGTCATGATGGACCTGCCCATCATGGTCGTAATCAATTTCCACCTTATGCACGGCACGGTTATCGGCCATGACGACGGCAATCCGGTCGGAGGCCGGGCTCCATTCCATCCGGTCCACACCGTCATCGGCGGTACCGGGCACCACGATGCGCGCGGGTGTGGACGCGGCCTGCCCCATGTCACGCAGCCATAATGCCCCATCCGACACGAACGCCAGCCACCGCCCGTCGGGCGACGGCGATATCTGCCCCACACCATGGCGCACGATTTCCAGCACACCCACATGGCCATGCAGGTCCGCCACCCGCAACGCGCCATCCATCACAAAGGCCATGCGCCCGTCAGGCAGCCAGGCAAGCTGCGTCACGCCCACGCCCTTTGCCTTGCCATGGGCGGCCTCGTCCATATGCGTCACCTGCTGCACCACGCCTGTCTCGGCCTCGTACACCCAGATGTCGCGAAACGCCGTGCCATGGTCATTCCATGCAAAGGCCAGACGCGCGCCATCACGCGACCAGGCGTAATGTTCGGGCGACGTGCCGATGATGCTCTGTTGCGCATACAGGCCCGCAATCGTCAGCGGCGGCGGAAGGCGTGACGGATGTGTATCTGACGCCGCGGCATGCGCCACGGGCGCGGCACACAGCGCAGGCGCCGCCGCCAGCAGGGATGCAAGCAGAACAAGGGCGGCGGGCCGCCGGCATGGCCCATGGCGGGTGTTATGGCCGGTGTTATGGCCGGTGTCATGGCGGGTGATTCTCATCATGGCCCATCTAACGGCGCGCAGAGGTGCATGGCAATATCGTTTCTGCCGCGCCCGGAATATTTGCGCCCGTGGTATTGATGAAAGTAATGGACATCCACCCATGCCGGTTTTTTCAACAAATCCGGCGTCTGTGACGATTTGCGCGAAAAGATTCGCCAGACCACCTTAAATGTCCACCACGCGCGGGCAGGAATTGACACCCTGTATCCGGTGCGGGCAACGTATGACATCATATCGTAACGATCGGGAACAGGAATGCTGCAAGAAATTCTCAGGCACCGCGCAAAGGCCCTGCTGTGCGCGGGGGCCATTATTTTGTTGCCCCAATGCAACATTCTGGCCACCCCGGCACATGCCACCAGCGCACAGCTACAGACGTTGTTTACCGACTGGCGCGCGCTTGCCACGCCGGAACAGCGCGACGGGGCGCCGGATTATGACGCAAAGGCCCTGTCGCATAAAAAAGACGGCCTGAAACAGATGCAAAAGCGTCTGGCCGCGCTGGATCACACAGGCTGGACCACCGACGACGATATCGACGCGCGCCTGATTGCCGCTGAAATGAACGGGCTGGATTTCGACCTGCGGGTGCGCCGCCCATGGGCGCGCGATCCCGGATATTTCGCCACCATCTTTGCCGAGGAAAGCGACGTCCCCGCGCATGAAGGCCCGTCGGCCGATACGATCGACCTGTTCCATTACGATTATCCACTTTCGCCACAGGCGGCGCAGGACCTTGCCGCGCGCCTGTCGGGGGTGCCCACGCTGCTGGCGCGTGCGCATGGGTGGCTGGCGAAAAGCAACGCCGCCGACCTGTGGAAATATGGCGACCGCGATTTCCGCCGGCAGGCCAAGGTGCTGTCCGCGCTGCTGGATGGATCGCTGAAGATGCGCACCCTGGAGGGGCAGAAGGCCGCCACCCTGGAGGGCGCGGGCCCGCAGGTGCGTAAGGCGGCGCAAAAGGCGCTGGCGGCGACGCAGGATTTCGCGAACTGGATCGCGGCCCAGGCCCCGACCAAGACCGGCCCGTCCGGCGTGGGCAAGGACAATTACAACTGGTACATGAAAAATGTGCAGCTTGTCCCCTATAGCTGGGACGAGCAGGTTACGCTGTTACGGCGCGAACTGGAACGCGCGCAGGCGTCCCTGCGGCTGGAGGAACTGCATAACCGCAACCTGCCGCCGCTGAAACCCATTGACAATGCCGTGGCCTATCGCAAATACGCCACGACGAAAATGCAGCAGTTCACCGATTTCATCATCAAGTCGGGGCTGGTGCCCGACCAGCCTTATTACCGTGCGGCGATGGCGGCGCAGACCCTGGATTACACCGCGCCGGGGGATCGCAATTTCTTCCTCAGGATCACGGCACTCGACCCGTGGCCGCTTTATTCCCATGACATCCACTGGACGGAACTGGCGCGGATCAAGGACGATCCCAATCCCGACCCGATCCGCCGTGGTGCGCCCCTGTTCAACATCTATGCCGCGCGATCCGAAGGGTTCGCCACCGCGTACGAGGAAATCGTGATGCAGGCGGGCCTGTATGACCACGAACCGCGCGGGCGCGAACTGGTATGGATCATGCTGGCCAACCGTGCGGCGCGCGGGCTTGCGTCATTGTATGTGCAGGCGAACCAGATGGACCTTGCCACGGCGGGGCGGTTCCATGCGTCATGGACGCCACGCGGCTATTCCGATCCCAACAGTTCCCTTGTCGGGTTCGAACAGCTTTTGTACCTGCGCCAGCCCGGATACGGCACCAGCTATGTCACCGGCAAGCTGATGTTCGATCAGTTGATTTCCCGACAGGCGCATGAGGCGGAGGCCGCAGGACGCCCGTTCGATGTCCGCACCACGTTCGCGGGCATCGCCGCGACCGGCATCGTGCCATGGCCGCTGGTGGAAGAAGCGCTGCTGCCGGCACAGGCACTGGCGAACGCGCCCTAAAATCCGGGGGACTGGACAGGGGAACGGGACGGGGGGAACGGGGCGGGGACGGGATGGCCCGGCCCCAGACCATGTCGCAAAACAGACCATGTCGCAAAACCGGTGCCGGGTGTCGCCTTTTCCCAAGAGGGCGACACCCGCACACGGCCATGGCGAAACCGTGGCGCACGGCACCCGCCGCACCACCAGCAACCTTCATCACGATGGGTCAGGGCCATGTGCATGGCCGGAGGGATAAAGCCGGCGGGCCACCCGTTCCATGCTCAATCCCTGCACGATGATGGTGAACACCACCACGCCATAACAGACAGGCAGCAGCAGGTCGCGCAACGCGCCCCCCGGCAGACCCAGCGCCAGCGAGACCGAGATCCCGCCACGCAGCCCGCCCCATGTCAGGATACCAAGGGCACGGCCGCGTTCCCAATGCCGCAGATGGACCGGCAGGATCGACAGCAGCACACTCAATGCCCGCGCGGCAATCGACAGCGGAATGATGGCAAGCGTCGCCAGCACCGTAAACAGGCGTGGCGTGATCTCAAGGATTTCAAAACCGATCAACATGAACAGCAAGACGTTCAGCACCTCGTCAATCAGTGTCCATGGAATGTCGAGTTCCGCGCGCGATGCCCCGTTATGGCCCGAGCCAAAGCACAGCCCGGCCATGACAACGGCAATCGCGCCCGACATGCCAAGGTGGGCGGCGAGGCTGAAGCTTCCGGTCGCCAGCGCCAGCGACGCCAGCAGATCAATATGCGGGTCCCGCTGTCCCCTGATGACACACAGTACGCCCCATCCGGTCAGTGCGCCCAACAGGCCGCCACCAATCGCCTCGCGGCAGAAGCTCAGGGCGATGTCCAGCGCGCTGACCCCATGGCTGTCACCGGTGGCAAGCCCGACGGTCACACCGAAAATGACCACGCCCACGCCGTCATTAAACAGGCTTTCCCCCGCGAAAACCGCCTGGAGCGGTCCCGGCAGCCCAAGGCGTTTGAGCATGCCGACAACCGAAACCGGGTCGGTGGGGGCCAGGATGGCGCCAAGGACGATGCACCATGCAAAGGGAACGGCATGCCCCAGCAGGGCAAAGACAGACCACGCCGCGACCGATAACAAGGCAACGGCCAGCACGGTCCCCAGAACCGACAGGGCGGCCACCGATGCAAGCCGTGCGCGCAGGTGCCCGACATCCACCTGCATGGCCCCCGCGAACAAAAGGAGCGACAGCGCGCCATTCAGAAGTGACGTGGGCAGGTTTACGGCCCCCAGCACAGAACGTGGAAGGGCCTGAAGGTCATAAGACGGGATCAACGGGTTCAGGATCATGAGCAGCAGGGAAGCCAGCAATGAAAACACCAGCACACCGATCGTCACCGGCAGGCGTAATGTGTGGTGATTAAGGATGCTGAACCCTGCCGAAAGCGTCAGGAGCAGGGCAAGGAGGCTGATGGTATCCATGCCGTCATTGCTGGCGGCTTCCACATCCTTCGTCAAGGAAAACCGCCCCGTCCTGACAAACATCCGGCTAAAAAATAAAAAATCTGGGGGAAACTTTTTTAGAACACATTGGGATAATATGATATTTCAATAAAAGTAAAAATATAAATCATTGATTGCAAAATTTAAATTTCACCAATACATCATTTAATCACAACTATCATTTTTATATTTATCGTATAATAACTTCTGAAGATTTTTTGGAAAATATTTCCTGAAAAGTTTTGTTATTTTCTAAAGAGACTGTTTGAAAACACATCATTGATAAAAAGAAAAGTTTCTGGGGGCCGCCTTTTGATCGAAAAAGGCGGCGTCTTCTGAAGCTTTTTGGAAAAAGCTTCACCAAAAACCTTTATGATTTCAGGATGTTATTAATCCTGAATTTTCAAACAGTTTCTAAGGTATTATTCTGGTTTTCAAACCATGTCCCAAAAGAAAGGGCCGGACCCTTTCGGACCCGGCCCCTTCTGCCTGATTGCCCTGTCGATCAGGCGACGGTGCGTCCGTCTTCCTTCGCCAGTTCCTTGACACGGCGCAGGAAAGACACGGCATAGTCATCGCCTTCCATCTTGGACGAAAAGCCGCCAAGCGTCGTCGTCAGGCCGCCCACGTTTACGGTGATGGAAAACTTACCCTGTGCGTCGGGACCCTGCGTTTCTACGGTCTTGCTCATGTCTGTATCCCCCATGGTTCATGACGGGCCAGTGCGGCCTGCTGTCATGATATTATGGGGATGACCACCCCACAGTTCCATGCCATCGCCGCGCATGACTGCGCGGTGCGAACAGCATATGGATGTTTGACCGACATCATGGAAAACACGCCATGCATGGGGGCGGTGCCCCAGATTCCCCGCCATTGCCATCATGCGTACCCCGTCATCAAACCGTGCCGTGTTTTGCACCTGTCCCGGACGGCCTGTATCGGAAGGATCTCGGTAAAGGACTGTTTTAAAACACCCGATCAAGAGAAAACGGGAACATTTCCGGCGTTACCCTGTTTTTTAAAAGTCAGGCGCAATAATATCCTGAAATCATAAAAGTTTTTGGTGAAGCTTTTTCCAAAAAGCTTCAGAAGACGTCACATGTTTGAAAAAAGGCGGCACCCAAAAACTTTTCCTGTTTTTTATCAATGATGTGTTTTCAAACAGCCAGCCAACTCCATTTCATCCGCACACATGGGCGCACGATAAATATGACAGGCCACTGCCGGGATCTCCGTGCCGCGCCACGGGGGGTGTTCATGCCCGATCCGGCAGACCGTCAGAAACGGTTCACAACCAACAGATGGCGCAGGAATGGAAAACCATTTCCGGGGGATTGCTGGAACAGACTTCGCCATCAACTTTCAGGATTGCCACGGCTTACGGGCTGAGACATTTCAAACCACCCCTTACTTCCACATCCATTTGCCAACCACGCGGCCATTGATGACCAGGTCCGCGATATCGACCTCATCCATGGGATAGGTGGGATTGATGCTGATGATGCGAATGCGCGGCGGGTTGGAATGAGGCACCAGCATCAGTTGCTTGAGCACGACGCCAAGCCCGTTCCACAGCACATACACCCCATCGGGCGACGGCACGCGATGCGCGGTATCGACCATCACACGTTCCCCCGCCATGAAGTCGGGTTCCATCGAATTGCCCGATACCCGCAGGATCACAAGCGCCGACGGGTCGGAAACATAATTTTCGACAAACGCGCGCGGCATGTGCCACGCCGCAACGCTGGCATGGCCTTCGCCCGCGCCACTGTCGGTTTCACCCACGATCGCACCGCTGCCGGCATGGGGGGCGATATCATATTCATTGATGGTGACGGTGCCGTCCGCATTGCGGCGCGGGGCCTGCGCGCGCGCGGCGCGTTCGATCCCTTCATTCAGGTCCGATCCACCGGGAATGACACCCGACAGGGCCCAGACCTCGTTCGCGGCAATGGGCGGGTCCCCCCGTTCGCTCAGCAGCGGGACGAGCCGACGCACGAGGTCAACCGGCAGATAGTCCTTCTTCAGCTTGTGTTCATAAAAGGAATAGGAAGAAAATTTGTTTCCCATCCCCAGATCCTGCGCCAAGGCCCGGACGCTGTAGCCCGCACGTTCGCGCAATGCCTTCAGCCGTGCGGAAACGGGTTGATATTCCGGGCACGGGGGGGGGGACGATGATGCTGCCATGGGAAATGTCATGTCCGATCAGGGCGGGGAAAGTCCAGTCCCTTGCAGGCCTGCCCATGCATAATTTCACCCGCCGCCATCAGGCGCAAGGTTCATCACGCCCCGGCGGCCAGGAATTTTCCCCCATCGTGCGGGCATGGTATGACATGATACAGCCGCGGCGCGTGCATCCGCCGCTGCAATTTGCGTCCATCCCCACACATCGCCAAGGAGCGTATGCGCCCGATGATAACACGCCTGCCCGGCCTGTTCCGGATTTCCCACCTGTTCGACCTGTTCGAAGAAGGCGTCATGCTGGTGCTGACGTTGCTGATTGTCGTGATCGCGGGGGTATCGCTGGTCCATGTCGTCATCGCGGTGGGACAGATGCTGCTGGGGATCGGGCTGACCCCCACCAGCCCCGAAGTCATCCAGAGCATCTTCGGCATGTTCTTCACCGTCCTGATCGCGCTGGAGTTCAAGCATTCGATCCTTGTCCTGCCCGATGCACAGCCCCACAGCATGATCCGCATGCGTTCCGTCCTGCTGATCGGGATGCTGGCGACGGTGCGCAAGTTCATTGTCCTTGACCTCAAGGAAGTGAATGTCATGGAAATGCTTGCGCTGTCGGCCTCGATCCTGGCGCTGGGTATCGTCTACTGGCTGGTGCGTCCGCAAATGCCGTCCACACCCGATGACATGGCCCATGGCGTGCCACCAGACATGCCCCATGACATGCCCCGGCACACGGACCAGAACACGGACCAGCACGTGGCGCAGACCGTATCGCGGAACGTTGCCACACCTGAATGAACAGGCCCCCGGTCCGGCCGCCATGACCTCCCGCCCCAAACCATGGGAATACGTGATGGGGCATGAAGCCGGGCCGCCTATTGGGGCGTTGACTGGGGGTGCTTTAGCGATTGTTTGAAAACAGGTCATTGATAAAAAACAGGAAAAGTTTTTGGATGCTGTCTTTTGATCGAAAAAGTTAGCGTTTTTCGAAGCTTTTTAGAAAAAGCTTCACCAAAAACCTTTATAATTTCAAGGTGTTATCGAGCCTGACTTTTCAAACAGTCTCTTACCGGGGCCAGCAAAGGAACAGGCCCCCGCCCCCTTGCGCAATCGAGAGCCATCTTTGGGGACGCGCTGTGTGCAAAAACCCTGCCGCCTGTCTGCAACAATCCTCCGGCGGACCTGTTTCATGGTCTTGGCGGGCTGCTGGATTGGGGGCGAAAATCGCGCCTGCATGTCATTTTCACACAGGAAGACCACACCCTTTGATGCATCAATTCATAATATGCCTGTTTTCCGGCAGATCATTTCAGGAATATGCCCAACCCGACAGGAAATTAGGGGCTGCCTGAAAAAGCAGGGGCGATAACATCCTGACATTCCGAAGGGTTTTAGTGGGTATTTTCCTGAAAATCTTCAGAAGACGCCGCCTTTTTGGAAAAAGGCGGCACCCAAAAATTTTTATCATTTCAGGAGGTATGCTGATTTTCTTTTCAAGAGGATGGTATTTTATCATGATTCGGCAACACATCACTTCCCAAAAAAAAACATCTCTATTGAAAAATACATAATCCACACATGGGTTTTTATAAAATATTTACCAATTCCCTTTAATATTTCGTCAGACTGAGAACTTTTGCAAAAGACATCGGGATAGTCTTTCCATTTTCATACCAGTTAAATTATAAATTCTCTGCAAATTACAAATGGAAGTCGATCCCCCGATCCTCCAAGCTATTTGAAATTTTGCACCAAGCCCCCTGAAATAATAAAAGTTTTTGGTAAAGCTTTTTCCAAAAAGCTTTGAAAGTCAAAAACATTCCAAAAACCCAGAATAACGTCTGAAATGACCCACCAATAAACAATGGGGAAATATTTTTAGTATTGCCTGTCGATCGGAAAAGGCGATGTCTTTCGAAGCTTTTTGAAAAAAGCTTCACCAAAAACTTTTATGATTCCGCGATCTTATCGGACTTACCTTTTTAAACAGCCTCTTATACTCCCATCACATCACCGTGCAGGGATCGTGCTGCGTACCGGGTTGGGGCAGCGGACGGATATTCCATGCACCCATTCTGCCTGTGCGCGGGGACCATGCACCACAGGCGGCAACAGGCCGCAATCATTTGCACATCATGCCCTTATGGATGGTCGGCGCGTGTTGGACGCCACATGGGCCGTGCCCCTCACGCCTTCTTGACGTGGGGACAGGGGGCGGCTTTGCTTGGGGCACAGGGATCACCCGATTACGGACGGGAGGGCACATAATGGCTTTTAAGGACGGTGACGTCGTCATGATACGCAAGGACGCGATATCGGACCCTGAATGGAGCGGGACGCGCGGCACCGTGGTGGAAATCATTGATAACGGGCAGATGCGCGTGCGTTCCGACCAGACGGGCGATGACAAATGGTTTACCCCCGAACAGGTTGTCTCTGGGTGATCCTGTCTCTGGGTGATCCTGACCTTTGCCGGGCGAAACCGGGGCGTGGCGCGCGGGCTCACGCCCTTTTTTTCATGCCTGCCGCGTTTTCATGACATTGCATGCGTAACGCGGGCACGGGCCATGTGTTGTGTGCGGGGCGCCTTGGACGCAGGTGGCGGCATGATGATAGGATGATGGCCGGTTGCCCGCTTTCGGGACAAACCGACGGAGGCGTAAGGCAGAAACACGATGGATCGCGGCAAGATTGTAAAATGGGGCACCATCCTTTCGCTGCTGCTGATGATCGGCAGCGTCGGCGTGCTGGTACGCGGCATGACGCCCGACGGGATCGGCCCCATGGCATGGATGGTGGCAGAGGGGCTGGCCGGGCTTGGCCTGCTGGGTCTGGGCATCATCAACATCACCGGGGGACGGGATAAATAGTACCGGCCACGCACCGGCCTACCTCTCCTGCCACCCTCCCCTGCCGCGCCACTCCATGGGGCGCGTCTGGCGGGGTTCTGAAACAGCTTCGCATCACAGCATATTTCTGAAAAAATCCGGCGACAGGTGCCTGTGGCCTGTCCCTATGCCGCGCGGCCGGCCGGGTCGTCCGACAGGATGGCCCAGCGTTCGTGGTCACGCCATGCGCCGTCGATGAACAGGTAACGCGGCGAAAATCCCTCGCACCGGAACCCGACACGCCGCACCAGCGCGCGGGATGGCAGGTTGGCGGGCTGTATGTTGGCCTCCAGCCGGTGCAGGCCCATCGCATCGAACGCGTGGCGCACGGTCATGCGCAGCGCCTGCGTCATCAGGCCGCGCCGCGCCTGGGCCTTCATCGCGTAATATCCCAGATAGGCGCTGCAGAACGTGCCATGGACGATCTGGCTTAGTGTCAGCACGCCAATCACGCCGTCCACGCCCGCCATGTCATCGCGCCGCGCCACCAGTGCGACATTGGCCCCTGTCACCACCTGATGAAACCATTTTGCAAAACCGTCATGGTCGGTAAAGGGCGCGACCCATGGCGCATGGAAATCGCGGCTGGCGATATTGGCCGCCACAAGGTCATCTTCATCCATGCGCGTGACGGGCGCCACCATCACGCCCGTATCATGCGCGCCCCCATCCGACCGGTCGGGAAAGGCCGCAGGGGCGGGATCATCCATGCCCATCATCCCTATCCCCACCCGCCGCACCTGTCGTCCCTGTCATCCCTGTCGCCCCTGTCGCACCACGACGCGCGGGCATTGCGCCAAGGTGGTTTTCGCCCCGCGCATGCGCCATGCGGGCCTGTCGTTCACGTTCGGCATAGCGGGCGCGCTGGATGTCGTCGCGCGCGTCATGGCAGGCGGGGCAACTGACCCCCGGCACATACAGGGCGGAGGCCTGATCCGCCAGGCTGACGGGCATGCGGCAGGCATGGCACGGCACATGGGTGCCGGGGCGCAAATCGTGCGTAACGCTGACGCGCTGGTCAAAGACGAAGCATTCGCCCTCCCACATGCTGTGGGCCTCTGGCACGGTTTCAAGGTATTTCAGGATGCCGCCACGCAGGTGGAACACATCGTCGATCCCTTCGGCACGGACAAAGGCCGTCGCCTTTTCACACCGGATGCCCCCGGTGCAGAACATCGCGATTCTGGGCGCACGGCCACGCGCCATCATCTCCGCCCGTCGCGCCCGGAACCATGCGGGAAATTCACGAAACGACCGGGTGGCGGGATTGATCGCACCCGCGAATGTACCGATCGCGACCTCGTAATCATTGCGCGTATCGATCACGATGGTATCAGGGTCCGAAATCAGGTCGTTCCACTGTGCGGCCTCCACATAATGACCGGCATCGTGGCGCGCATCAATGTTGGGCACGCCCATCGTCACGATCTCGCGCTTGGGACGGACCTTCATGCGGTGGAACGGCACACTGGCGGCGCGGGTTTCCTTGACATCCAGACCCGCGCATCCCGGCAATGCACGGATATGCGCCAGCACATGGCCGATCCCCGCATCGCTGCCCGCAATGGTGCCGTTGATCCCCTCTGCCGCGATCAGCAGCGTCCCACGCACGCCCTGTTTGGCGCATACCCGTTCCAGCGGCGCGCGCAGGGCAAGGTGATCGGCAAACGGGGTAAAGCAGTACAGCGCCGCAATCCGCACCGGCAGGGCAGTGCCGGCAGCCGTGTCGGGGGTGGTGGAAGGGGCGGGCGCGGTGCTGGTCATGGGGCGAAACCCTGAAAACGGGGGGACAACCCCACCGCCATATCAGGCCGCCGCGCGATCTCCAAGCGGCATCGGGGGATGCGTGCGACATTTGCCGATTATGCGTGCCCCGCGCCTTGGTATGCCTGCCCCATGGTGGAAGGCCATCGGCAACATGCCCCCTGGTCAACAGACTGTTTAAAAAGTCAGGATCAATAATATCCTGAAGTTATAAAGGTTTTTGGTGAATATTTTTCCAAAAAGCTTCAGAAGACGCCGCCTTTTTGAAAAAAGGCGGCACCCAGAAACTTCTCCTGTTTTTTATCAATGTTTTTTCAAACACTCTGCAAGGAACAGGAAATGTCAGTCATTACTTTAATATTATGAAATCATGACCATTTTGACAAATATCTCTGGAAAAATACCCGTCAAAATTCATTGTTTCAATTCTGTATTGGCACATGGTTTTCAGACAACCTGTGCAGCACGCCTACCGCGCGGGGCGGTGCGCTTATGCCATGGCCGCCGTCGCCGGACGTGCCAACATCACGCATGCCGCATTGCGATATGTGCATTCCCCTGTCGGGTGGTACCCCATCCGCGCCGCCAGTCGCAGGGAGGGATGGTTGTCCGGGTCGATGATGGCCACCGTGCGTTGTGGGCCATGGGTGCGCGCGAACCAGTCATGGGCGGCGCGCGCGGCCTCTGTCGCATATCCGTGACCATGGGCGGCGGCGGTCATGATCCACGCCACCTCCGGGCAGCGATCGAACTCCGCCCCCAACCCGCGATGGAAATCCGCCAGCCCCACATCGCCCAGGAACCGGCCATCCGCCCGGTCGAACACGCCAAACAGGCCATATCCCAACGCCGACCAGTGCCCGATATAACGCAGGAGGCGATTCCAGGACTCCTCCTCGCTTGGCAAAGGGGAACTGAGGAAGCGGCGCGTGCCTTCATCAAGGAACATCGCGCGCCATTCATGAAAATCCGACAGGCGATGCGGGCGCAGCAGCAGACGCGGCGTCTCGATCACGGGCTGGGTCAGGGTCAGGGGATCGGCCATTTTCTTTCCACGGTCTGTATCGCCCACAGGGGCAGTGCCAGATACATATCATGGATTGCAAAGACCGACGATGCACCTGGCCCCTGTCCCCACCGGAAACACACCACACAGATCACAGCCGGACACGACAGAAATCACGCCCCCACACCCCGATCCATTTACATCATGGTTTCCAAAGGGCCAGCCCTTTGGTGGGTCAAGGGCAGAGCCCTTGTGTCACCCTTTCCCCACCGGAAACACGCCACACAGACCACAGCCGGACACGACAGGAATCACGCCCCCTACACCCCGATCCATTTACGTCATGGTTTCCAAAGGGCCAGCCCTTTGGCGGGTCAAGGGCAGAGCCCTTGTGTCACCCTTTCCCCACCGGAAACACACCACACAGACCACAGCCGGACACGACAGGAATCACGCCCCTACACCCCGATCCATTTACATCATGGTTTCCAAAGGGCCAGCCCTTTGGCGGGTCAAGGGCAGCGCCCTTGTGTCACCCTGCCCCCACCGGAAACACGCCACACCCCATATTACAGATGGTTTCATCCACCCCGCCCCCATTGCATGCGGGCCGGGGCGCATGCTGTCTTGCGCGAAACAGTCTACGGGGTCCATGACAATCGCCTTTCTACGCCGCCCTTTCTCCCGCACACGCCGCCCGGATTTCGGGTTCTGGCTTCTTGTCTCCATGGTGTTGGCCCCATCGGTCCTGTCTTCGCATGGAATCGTACGCAGCGTGGCGACGGCCATGTTGCTGATGGCCGCACTGGGGCAACGGCGGCTGGTGGTCGTGGCGTTGCTGCCCGCGCTGCTGCTGATGCCCATGGCGCTGTATTACGTGCATCTGACGGGCCACCTGCCGGGGGTGCAGCTCTGGCTTGTGCTGTTCTACTGCTCGCTGCCGGTCATCATGGGATACCTGCATGCATTCTGGCCGTGGCTGGTGATGTGGGGGGCGGTATGTATTGGCGTGACGGCGGGATATGTCGCACGCCCGCGCGGGCCGGTGCTGCCGTCGGGATGGGGGCGGCGGGGATGGGTGCGGTGGTTCACGCTGCTGATGCTGGTGCCGATGGGCGCGCGGGTCATGCAGCTGAACCACGAAAATTTCCACCGTGCCGTGAATTACAACCCGTTTTACGGGCTGGAGGATTTCTACGATCATTCCTATCCATGGAACCTTGTCGCGGGGTACCTTGCCGGGCGGTATGAAACACGGCGCGTGACCGACATGGCGCGGCGGATGAACCACCAGCCGGTGCGCTTTGTCGCCCCGCCGGATCGCGACCCGCCACATATCGTCGTGCTGGTGATCGGTGAAAGCGCGCGGCGCGATCACCTGCACATGTATGGGTATGACGTGCCCGACACCCCGGAAATGGAACGCGAAGACGGGCTTCTGCGCTTTGGCGACATGGTGACGCCGTTTGATTACACGGTCGGGTCGGTGCCGGTCATCCTGTCGCAATATGACCGGGTCATGTCGCCACGCATCACGCAACATGACCTGATTTCCCTGTTCAACGCCGCCGGATATGGGACATGGTGGATCAGCAACCATCCCCGCCTTGGCCCGTATGACAGCGTGATCGGCGCCTATTCCGAACAGGCGCGTCACGTTATCTATACCACCGTGCATGGCGGGATGATGAGTCGGCCGAAACTTGACGAAGCCTTGCTGCCCGAATTTGCGCACGCCCTGCACGATGCGCATGGCAACACCTTTATCGTGGTGCATATATTCGGCAGCCATGAATTCGTGGCCGACCGTTTCCCCCGCGCCTATGCCCGGTTCGGGTCCGATTATGACGACAGCATCGCCTATACCGACCATATCATGGCGCAGATCACCGACATGCTGCGCGCCACACCGGGGGATAACATGCTGTTCCATGTGGCCGACCATGGGGTGCGGGTGGATGAATGCACCGCAGGCCATACACAGCATGGCGACCTGAAGCAGGATTACGCCGTGCCATTCCTGATCTGGCTTTCGCCCTCATGGATTGCCCATCACCCGGCACAGTACCAGACCGCGCGCACGCATCTCGACACGCCACTGATGACATGGAACCTGCCCGACAGCATCACCGATGCCGCCGGGCTGCACCTGACCGATGCGGACGCCACGAAATCCGTGTTTTCCCCCCGGCTGGCCCGTCCACACCGCGTGGTGCATGGCGACGGGGACAACATCAACGTGGATTATGACCACAGTCATAACACCGCCGAATGCCATATCATGCCCGACTGAATCATGCCCCCCGGCGGGAATGGGGGGAGCGCATCACCGGGCGCGCGCCAGAGATTGTCTGGAAACACACCCCTGATGAAAAAGGAAAGTTTCCGGGGGCCGCATTTTGATCGAAAAAGGCGGTGTCTTCTGAAGCTTTTTAGAAAAAGCTTCGCCAAAAAAACTTTATGATTTCAGCATGTTACCTGTGGGAACGCAGGCATCGGGCGATGGCTGCGCCTGATGCCTGACCGTGCGGTATCAGTGCTGCTGTGCGGCGCCGGGATGATGGCGGACATAGGCGTCGTAACGGCGCTGGTCCACGCAGAAGGCAAGGTTTTTATACAACTGGATATGCCGCTGTGCCGTGACCTGCTGCTGGCATGTGACGCGGTCGGCGTCCTTGTATTCATCCCACACACCACGCAGGACCGCGGCCTTTTCCTTTTCAGCGGAAACGCAGGCATATTTCACTTCATCGCCGAATTCATTGGTACAGTCAGCATCAATGTCATATTCGGGAAAGGCCGGGCTGGCGGCGGGCAGGTGAACCGAAGGATCGACATACAGGGAATCCAACATGGCCTCTGACACCGCATGGGCGGGCGACACCCCCGTAACAAGCGTGGCCGCCACAACCGACAGCACCGCGATAACGCCACCTGTTTTCTTCATGTCCGCAATCCTTTTACGCACATCCGGCCTGCCACCGCGCAGGTCCGTCGTGGCGCGCACTGTGATGGAGTTGCAGGTAATTGGAAAGCCCAAAATCCACCATCACCGGCCCTGCGTCACGCGGGCGTGATGGCGCGGGGCAACGACAATCCCGCCACACGCGGGGGTTGCGACTGGACACCGGTGGACAATGCCGCAATGATGATGCCCCATCACCCCGACAGGTCATGGCCGCGCCCCGGACCATCGGCCTTTATGCCGCATGTACGTACTGAGGGACCGACCGCATGACCGCACCAACGCCATCGTCACCCGCCCCATCGCATGACACGTCGCGGCCCATCCGCATCGCCATCATCGGGACGGGCACGATCGCCAATACGCAACATGTGCCCGTCATCCGCGCGCATGCGGGATTTGAACTGGTCGCCGGGGTCAACCCCACGCCCGTGACATGGTGGGACGCGGCGACAGGTGATGCCAAGATGTTTTCGTCCCTGACCACCCTGATCCAGTCGGGGACAGAGGTGGACGCGGTGGCGATCTGCACCCCGCCTGCGACGCATTACGCACTGGCGGCGCAGGCACTGGCGGCGGGATGGCATGTGATGCTGGAAAAACCCCCCACGCCCATCCTGTCACAGGCGATGGACCTGCACCGCCTGGCGCGCAACGCGCGGCGCACGCTGATGACGTCATGGCATGCGGCCTGCGCCCCGGCCATCGCCCCGGCACGACAGATCCTGTCGGCCAACGGCATGCGCGCCATGCGCATCACCTGGCGCGAAAACGTGCAGAAATGGCACCCCGGTGCGAACTGGTTCTGGAAACCCGGTGGCCATGGCGTGTTCGACGCGGGCATCAACGCGCTGTCGATCGCCTGCGCGGTGATGGACGATCCCCTGTTCGTGCGCGACGCCATTCTGGATATCCCCGCCGGGGCCGCAACCCCGTGCATGGCGCAGGTACAGTGGAGCACCCCCTCCCTGTCGAGCGGGGTGGAGGGCATATTCGACTGGACCCATCGCGGACTTGAGGTATGGGACATCGCATGGACCCTGAACAACGGGCGCAGGCTGTTGCTGTCACAGGGGGGCGGCGGCCTGTCGCTGGACGGGGTGGGCATCACCCTGCACGGGACGCATGAATATGAATGTGTCTATAGCCGGTTCGAATCCCTGGTCCATGCCGGCGCATGCGACATCGAATACCGCCCCGTCGCCCTGGTGGAAGACATCCTGTCCACCGGACAGCGCCGACCCGCCGAAATGGCGGTGCCGATCACACCCGACCCAGCCCCCTGAGACGCGCGTTGCCCGGTGTGTCCTGCGGGAGAGTATTTTAAAACAACTCATTGATAAAAAACAGGACAAGTTTCTGGGTGCCGCCTTTTGATCGAAAAAGGCGGCGTCTTCTGAAGCTTTCTGGAAAAAGCTTCACCAAAAACTTTTATGATTTCAGGACGTTATCGCGCCGGATTTTGCCAACAGTCTCTAACACGTCCCCTGGCATGCCCCCGGCGCGACCCCACCTGGCTATACGCGCCCATCGTCGCATCGCCGCCGCCAGCCATAACATCGCGCGATGGAGGCCCTGCATCACGGGGGATGCCATAGGGGGGGATTGTGTTCTATAATCACCCCGTGTGATCCCCAACAGGCGAAACGGACGGCAATTCAGGTGACATGGGTGACATGGGGCGAGTATCAGGCGCTCGTCCAGCTTTCGGCCGGGATGAACATGGCGATCCTGAGCTTTGTGGACATCAGCCTTCCGGCGATCAAGGAACGCCGCCGCGTCTTTGAAAAGGCACAGCAGGAACTCGAACGCCACAAAAAAAGCACACGCCACGACAGCAGTGACAGCGACGCGCAGGACACCCACAAGCGCAGCATCAGCGCCATGGACCAGAAGATGTACCTGCTGTGGAAAGAAGCCGCCACCTTCAGCAGCGAGGAGGACTCGCTCCTTAAATCCACCGGCGTGATGGGGGTGACGGGATCTGTCGTCAGCCTTGGGCTGCTGTGGTATTCGGCACAGCATTACAATGACCCGATTTCCCTTTTGGGCAAGATCCTGATCGGGCTGTCCTTTGGCTCCCTGCTTGGGGCATTCATCATCAATTTCATGACCGCGTCACAGGCCGGGATGCTGACGCGCAAATGCAACGATATCCGCAGCGAGATGCACGACCTGCTGTAAGGTGCGCGGCGCAATGCGCATCGGGCATGCGCCACCATGGCTTAGCCCCCGCGCACCGGACGTGGTATCGCCATGTCCCGACGCGGCATGAACGCCGCCACCCGATTGACCATCCCATCGCCACGAAAGGGCATCCGCACATGAACGCCACCGAAATCCGTACCCGCTTTGCTGCGGCGCTGGACAATATCCTGTCCGATGACGAAGTGCCCGCCGATGCCCGCATCCTGCCGCAGGCCCTGTCGCAGGCGCTGGTTGAATACCGCCTGTCCGCCGCACAGCCGGGACAGGACCTGACCCCCGCCGACATCACCGTGTCCGACATCACCGAAATCGACCGCCTGAAGGGCTGGGACGACGCAACCGCCGCCACCTTGCGCAGGATTACCGATGGGCAGGATGCGCGCGCCCTTCGGCTGGCGTTCCTTTATTACTGTCAGGCCATCACCCGCATGGCCGCCTGACGTCACGGCGCAAAAGGCGCGCAGGCGGGCGCGACATGTTATGGCCGCATGTTATGGCCGCCGCGCCCTTGCGCGCCACCCCGCCTTGCGTGGGGGCGGGCGTTGGTCCTTAATGTCCATCATCCATGGTGGGCATACGTTCAGGCGGGCGTGCCTGCCGCACTTGACGGGACATGGGCTGACGATGAGGCATCTTGGGCATACGTTGCGGCTGTCGCGCATATTTTTGGGGCCGTTTGCGACCCTTGCCCTGGTTGCGGGGATATCCACCATGGCGCAGGCGCAGCAGACGCAGGCCCAGCAGACCCGCTTTGGCCCCGTCGCCATCAGCAAGGACAGGATCACATGGCGCGGCCATGCGGTGCATCCCGTCCTGACGGGCAATAGCGGCCTGATGCTGTCACCGCCGATCGCGATGGGCGACAGCGATATCGTGGTGGTCCAGAGCATCGGCGGTTCCCTGTGTCCCGCCACGTTCGCCGTCTTGCAGGTCAGCCGTAAAAAAGAACAGCACACCAATTTCTTTGGCACCTGTTCGGACATCGTCCACACAAAGGTGGTGGGCGATACGCTGCAACTGCGCATGCCCTCCATGCACACCAACGGCGTGCAACGCACCTATACCTATCACGATGGGCTGGTCAGCAAGGAAGGTGTCCTGCTGAATTCCCCCTGTACCAAAGGTATTTGCGAGAATTACTTTGGCGACGAGTGAGCCAGGCGGTCTTTTTGTAACATAAAGTCACACGTTGTTACATAGCCATACATTTCCAGACATGCGACAAAGCCGGGTCATCATGAACGGAGAAGATCATGAACAAGCTCGTGCCGCTGTTTGGCGGTATGGTGCTGTTGGCAGGATGTGCCGCCAGCCCCGATAGCATCCGGCCGGCCTATATTCCCGACAGTGCCTATTCCAGCCTCAGTTGCCAGCAGCTTGGCGAGGCGGAGTTGAAGGAAGGCGACGTGTTGCAGACCCTGACGGACAAGCAGCACCGCGCGCGCAAGACAGACACATGGGGTGTCCTGATGGTGGGGCTGCCGCTTTCGGAAATGACCGGCAGCGACGTCAAGGGCCTGCTGGCGCGTGAAAAGGGCAAGATGGAAGCCCTGCACCGCGTTCAGGCGGCCAAGGGATGTGCGGGCGCGGGGGGCCTGAACGACATGGGGGTGCCCGGCGGCACCACGACCGGGACGTCGCATGGTGCATCCGGCAATACCGGCGCCAACAGCTATATCGGCGGTACGGGCGGCAGCGGGTCTTATGGCAGCACGGCATATGACACCGGGATTTCCAGCCGCGACAATGCCACCGGCATCGGCCCAAGCGGCATGATGAGCGATCCCGGCGGTATCGGAACCTCGGTCACGCCAGCGGCGAACCTGCCGGGCGCGGGCGATTTCCGCCACTAGAGCAGATCCGGTTTGAATGGACACATTCGAACTGGCGAATATGACTGAGAAATAATGAGTTAGAGCATATCCGGTTTGAATGCGTGCGTTCAAACCGGTGAAGATGCGCGTAAAAACAATAACCCGGAGCATTTTCACCGAACCGGTTTTCCGTGGAAATGCGTCAGGCGTCACATCCCCGGTGGTGGCCCCTGCCCTACCCTGCCGGGGCAGGGTTGCACGCATGCATGTCCCCATATGCCCCCGCCCCCTGCCGACATAATGGCATCGCGACGTCCCTGATCTGTCTGAACACAGATCCTTGATAAAAAAGAAAAGTTTCTGGGTGCCGCCTTTTTTCAAAAAGGTGATGTCCTGTGACGGGGTCTGGAAAAAGCTTTACCAAAAACCTTTATGATTTCAGGAGGGTACTGGCCCTGACTTTTTGAACAATCCTGCACTCCCTTTCTGCTGTCAGGGGCATCGACCATACATTTCGTGACATTTTCATCATCCCGTCATGATGGTTTCGCGGTTATGAAGGATGCAGGCCCCATCCATCGGGGATGGGGGGACAGGTAGGCTGGCCTTTGTGAACATGCACAATCTTCTGGTAATCTGCTTTGTGGCGGTGTGGTCCTGATGGCGCGCATTACGGCGCGACGGGTGCATGGGTGGTCCGCGCTGGTCGCGGCCCCAAGCCTGCTGTTTTTCGCGCTGACAGGTATTTTCCAGATTTTCGGGTTTCACGAATCCCATAACGGATACGTGCCCGTCCCGATTATCGAAAAGCTGGGCGAGCTTCATAAAAAACAGGCTTTCCGCACCAAGCCGCCACGCCCCGGCCCACCACGCCCCGCCGGGGACAACGCGCCACAACGCCCGCCGCGGCCTGCGTCCACACCCGTGCCGACCCTGTTGCTGCGGTGGTTCTTTGCCCTTGTTTCCGCAAGCCTTGTGGTGTCCACCGTGCTTGGCGTCTGGATCGGGCTGACACAGACGCGGCAGAAGAAACTGCATTACACGCTTCTGGCCGCAGGAACGCTGGTCCCGATCATACTGGCGATGCTGTAACGCGCCCCCTTAACATGGCGGGACGGGGAAATTCAGCGGGGGTTAGAGACTGTTTGAAAAGCGAGTCTCAATAACATCCTGAAATTATAAATGTTTTTGGTGAAGCTTTTCCCAGAAAGCTTCACAAGACACCGCCTTTTTCGATCGAGAGGCGGCACCCCAAAACTTTTCCTTTTTATCAATGCGTTGCTTTCAAACAATCTCCTATATCCGACCATGCCGCCCGGTGGGATCGTCCTCGGGCTCTTCCTCTGGGGGATCGGGGGGCAGGGTTTCATCATCCCCATCCGGGTCGTCGCCCCCTTCGTTATCCCACGTGCCCAAGCCGTCATCTTCCGCCACGTCATATTCCGGCAGTTTCAGCGGCGCGGGCACGTCGTCTTCCTCCCCCGGAAGCGGGGCAGTGGGATCATGATCCTCCGGGTGGGGATCGGGCGGGGCCTCTGGCGGGATGCCAAGGCCCGGTCCGGGGCGCGAAGGCTGGGCCTGTGGGCATGATGCAGGGCACATGGGCGTTGTCCTTGACCATCTTGCTGTCCCAAACCTGCGGAACAGGGCAAAGTTCCCGTCCCGGCCAAAAGTGCGCCCGATAGACCCGATAGAACAGCAGCCAAGCAGAACACCGCCTGTCAGAACAACGACAACTGGAAAAGCGGCCGTCGAAAAACAGCCATTGGGAAACAGCCAGTCGCCTGCCTTTCCTCTTGCCTTTTAGAGACTGTTTGGAAACAAGCTGTTGATAAAAAACAGGAAAAGTTCCTGGGTGCTGTCTTTTTTCAAAAATTCAGCGTCTTTCGAAGCTTTTTGAAAAAAGCTTCACCAAAAACTTTTATGATTTCACGATTTTATCGGACTTAGCTTTTCAAACAGGCTGTTAAAGACTTCTTTAAAACATCCCATCAAGAGAAAACGGGAACATTTCAGTAATAACAATAATTTTTCAAAAAATCAGGCTTCCATAATACCCTAAAATTATAAAGATTTTTGGTGAAGCTTTTCCTAAAAGCTTCAAAAGACGCCACCTTTTTGAAAAAAATCGACACCCAGAGACTTTTCCTGTTTTTCATCAATCACTTGTTTTCAGACAACCTCTTGGCGAAAGGCCATCAATCACATGCCATCGGCAGGTCAGTGCGCGATGGCCGGACACCCGATAACAGGGAACTTCACGACGGATATGGGGTTATCGCCCCAAGATATCGCCGTGACACGACCATGTGGGGCCAGCATCGCGGCACCCGCCCGGTGTGGTTGATGGCACCACGGCGATGCCCCATTCCCGAAGGGTCCGAACAATGAACAATATCCTTCTTGTCATCATCATTATCCTGCTGATCGGGGCGTTACCAACTTGGCCCTACAGCGTGGGATGGGGCTATTATCCCTCGGGCGCGCTGGGGCTTGTGGTTCTTGCGCTGGTGGTCCTGATGATCATGGGGCGAATATGACGCCCCATTCCCTACGCGCCCCTGCTGGAAAATAGAGGCAAAAACAGGCAGTCGGGCCATTCCCGCCGCCTGTTTTCATATTCGGCCCCGGCCCCTGCCTGGGGACAGGCCGGGACGTGATTGCATGCCCCGCGAATAACACCCTGCCTGTACCGGACGGGACGATACGGGTCTGCCCCCCACATGCGCCATGCGGACCATGCTGCATCATGACAGACAGGAACGAAAGGCTGGCACGGAACATTGGCACGATATACTGGCATGACACACTGGTACAAAAGGCTGGACGGGGCCGTTTTTCAGGAACGTGACGTCCCCTGAGGGATTGTTTGAAAACAAATCCAAGAAAAGTTTCCAGATGTCGCCTTTCGATCGGAAAATGCGACGTCTTCTGAAGCTTTCTGGAAAAAGCTTCACCAAAAACTTTTATGATTTCAGTCTGTTATTGATCCTGATTTTTCAAATAACCCCTGAGGCTTTCTGCACAGGATGTTACCAGAAAATATCCTGATGATTTCAATATATTGAATGGGTCATTTGTGAAAAATCCCCTATTCATGAATGATCCGCCGGGGTGGACCGCCATGGTGCAATTCCCTCGACAGGTCAGCTATGACCCGATCATCATGCATGCAGGAAAAAAAACGCACGACCATGCATGAACTGCCCCCCATGCCACAACACATCACATTGCGCATTGGTGCGCCCCTGCCCGCGCCGGTGTCACTGCCGCCCGGACACGTGGAATTCGTCATTGGCGACGTGCATGGCGAACGCGCGCACCTGCATGCGCTGCTGCGCCATTGCGCGCGGCATTTCCCCACCGCGACCTGCACCTCCCTTGGGGATGTGATCGACAGGGGGCCAGACAGCATCGGCTGCCTGATGGATGTGCTGGATTTCGCACGCCACGGCAAACTGCCGGGGACGGACATCGCCTTTCACGCGCTGCCGGGCAATCATGAACAGATGCTGTTCGCCCCCCTGTTCAACCCGGATTATCCCGACATCTTCGCCGGGCATGGCGGCGACTGGCTGATGCCATGGAAAGGGGCCTATGGCGGCGATACATGCCGCGCGCTGGTCCATGCCGCGATGGCGGCGGGCATCGCGCATGACGCGGCGCGGTCCATGGTGGATTATGCCATCGCACGATGGAAACCCGGCACGGATGGCCGCCCGTCCATCGCCACGTTCCGCACCATCGGGTCGGTACTGTTGCTGCATGCGGGCATCAACCCCACCGCGCCGGACCCCGTGGCATGGGCACGGCGGTATAACGCGCTGCATGCCCATGACGACGACAATCCCCTGTGGATACGCAAGGCATTTCATACCTCCACCACCCCATGGCCCGGCGGGTGGTTCGTGGTGCATGGCCATACGTTCGAACACCGCATTCCCACCGCGCGCGACGGAACATGCAAACCCATCGGGACATTACGACCCGAAGGATACCGGCTGGGCCTTGATGCGGGATCAAGTGCAACCGGAATCGTCGCCGCGGTCGCAATCACCCATGGTGCGGTGCAGATCATCACCGCCCACCAGTCCCGTGACGGATGAAACAGCCACACAGGGGATGATGGAGCATGCAAAGGGGACAGGTGTTCAGGCGTGACCTTATATTTTGATAACATGCAATATTTTTCAAAGATCTTTGAAAAAATATCCTTGCCCGGAACTTCTGTTGTTTTAGAGATTGCTTGAAAACAAGTCATTGATAAAAAACAAGAAAAGTTTCTGGGTGCTGCCTTTTTTTTTCAAAAAGGCGGCGTCTTCTGAAGCTTTTTAGAAAAAGCTTCACCAAAAACCTTTATAATTTCAGGGTGTTATTGAGCCTGACTTTTCAAAAAGTCTCTTAATGGGGTTCTGGCCCAAACCCCGCAAACAGTTGCCAGAACGCACCTGTAAAAGGCAGAGGCAGAGGCAGAGGCGGGGCCAGCACCACACCAAACCCGATCAGGATATCTGGTGCGGGTTCTGTCAGAAAGCTTCGGGAAATGCCGCCTTGCATCTGCTAAAAGGCGGCATCCGCCCCCTTCACATCCCGATTGCCGGGACAGGCATCGCCCCTGCAACCTGTCACGGTTTCGTCTGCGATTCCATGGGCGGTTTTTACGCGCCCGACGCCAGTGCGCAGCCACATTCACGCGGCATGACATCTTCCGCCACTCCCCTTGCCGCGGCCTGGCACGGCCATTCCCGCAGGACGGGACGGCCCGTACGATCCCAGGCATGCAGCAATGTCTGCTTCCATTCGTCACGGATTTCGCGGGGAATCTGGCGGATTGAGCGTTTCATGGCGTGACCTCCGTCATGCAGGGGTGACATGGTCCCTGTCGATACATAACATATCGCAATCATGACGTGCGGAATGTGGATTTTTCATGAATTCGCCCTCCACCCGATCATAAGAATGTCAACCACGCCATTGCAGGCATGGGCGGGTGGGCGTGACCTACATTCCGGGGGCGCCCGCACTGCCGGGGCCTGCGCCAGCCTGTTGCGGGGAACCGCCCATGCCGCCCGTCCCGTCGGGATAGCTGGCCCCGCCCGGCGGTGCCGCATGCCGTCCGGCACAGGCCGCAAGCCCTGCCGAAAGCACAAGGATATACAGGATGCGCGCTGTTGCCTGTCGCATATGCTTAACTCTCCTGTTCTTGGTTAAGGAATTATTTAAAATCAATGGATTGAGGCCATGAAAACACTTCCCCACATCACGTTTCACAAACAGGGGCAGCCTGACGGGCATGCACGACCTGCCATGACTGCCGGGGGAGGAGATACGGCCGATATCAGGGCCAACGCAGGGACCAACACCGGAACCCGGAGGAGACCGAGCCAGAGCCAGAGCCAGAGCCAGAGCCAGAGCCAGAGCCAGAGCCAATCCCGGAAACCGGGCACGGGCCGGAGTCAAGACCGGGATAATCCCCGGGTTGGGGCCTGTCACACGCCAACGCTGCACCCGGCAAGATGTTCGGCAAGAGATCCCGCAGGCCCCCGACCGACCAGTCACGATGGCCAGAGGCCACGTTGACCGGATCAGGACAGTAACCCCCTGAAGCAACAAAAGTTTTTTAAAAAATGTTTGAAAGATACGGCATTTCCAAAAATGCACGGCAACGCCTGACATCTTTCCCCATTCATTATCACGGGGCATGTCCAGACATTATTCCAAGAGCTTGTTTGAAAACACATCATTGATAAAAAACAGGAAAAGTTTTCGGGCGCCTCCCTTTTGCAAAAAAGCGGTGCCTTCTGAAGGCTTTTTAGGAAAATCTTCACCAAAACCTTTATAATTTCAGGATGTTATCGAGCCTTTCTTTTCAAACAGCCTCCAAAAACCACCACTCTTTCAATATGATATTGGCTCGCTCTTTTCATCCCTCCTGCCACGCCAAACCCATCCCCCTGCCCGGGCGTTGGCACGGATACACCCATGGCGATAGCAGGACAAAACAGGACAGGTCATGCGACAATTTTCATTTGCGGGGATATTCCTGCCACATGGGGGACGTACACACAGGATATTGCTTGGGGGGATGGTGCTGGGGGGCCTGCTGGCTGGGGGCATGATGGCACTGCCCGGCGCATGGGCGCATGAACCCACCCGGCAGCAGCAGGCCCGCGCATGCCGGGGCGACGCGCTGCGTCTGTGTGCGACCTCCATCCCCGATGAAGCCCGCATCACCGCCTGCATGCAGCGCAAGATCGACCGCCTGTCGCCACGCTGTCGCGCCATGTTCCATCCACCCGGCATGCCCGCGTCCCCGTCGGGAAAGGTAACGCGGGCCACCCCCTCCGTCACGCCGCAGCCCACGCCGCGCGCCACGTCATCAGGCGACCGGCGGCCGGTATGACCCCTTTCGTCGGCGGTACACGCAACCCGGCGCACCCCGGCGCGTTTTCCCTGCTCCCCCCACCAGGAGCCCATACATGACACGAACACGCGCGATGACCGTCCTGATGCTGTCGGTGACACTGGCCTGTACCGGCCTTGCCGGGTGCAAGCGCCATCATGAGACAGCGGGCGAAAAGCTGGATAAATTCGGCAACAAGGTGCAGGACACCTTTGACCCGCCCAAGGGTCCGGCGGAAAAGGTGGGACGCAGCATCGACCGCGCCACGGGCGACTGACCCCCACCCAAGCAAGGTCGCAGGGACGGGGCCGTGGCATGTGCGGGCCCGATACCCGACCGGCGTTACAAGGGTTTGGAGACTGTTTGAAAAGTCAGGCTCGATAACACCCTGAAATTATAAAGGTTTTTGGTGAAGCTTTTTCCAAAAAGCTTCAGAAGACGCCGCCTTTTTCGATCAAAAGGCGGCACCCAAAAACTTTTCCTGTTTTTTATCAATGATGTGTTTTCAAACACTCTCTTAGGGGATTTCCCTTCCTCTCTTTGAAACGGCGATTACGCTTAAAACAGGCAGTAGGCATCAGGGCATGCCGTGGCGGCGTCATCCCATGCGGGGGGCACCCGCCACGGCACGTGCGCAGGCCGCGACCGCCACCAGCATGGCCGCCAGCATCGCAAACGCCATCGGCAGGCCGCTGTACTGCGCCACAAGACCGATCAGCGCAGGCCCGATCAGTATCCCGGCATAACCAATGATGGTGATGCCCGATATGGCGGCCTCGACCGGCATGATCCGCTGCCTGCCCATCGCGCCATACAGGACCGGGACAATATTGGCACACCCCGCCCCCATCAGCGCCAGCGCGCACAGTGCAACCCAAAGCGAGGGCGCCACCACAACCAGTGCCAGCCCCATCGCCGCGCAGGCAGCCCCCACACCGATCACCCATGCATCGCCCATACGCCGCACGACGGCATCCCCCGACAGCCGGCCCAGCACCATGGCGGCGCAAAAGGCCACATAACCGCCCCCCGCACGCGCGGGCGGCAGGTGATGCGCGCTGGACAGGAAAATGGCACTCCAGTCCAGCATGGCGCCCTCGACCAGAAACGCGGCACAGCACATCAGCCCCGCCAGCAGCACGACCCCGCGCGGCAGCATCAGGCGACGTGCGACACCAGGGCGGGCAGCATCAGGGCGGGCGGCACCATCATGCGCCGTGGTGGGTTTCTGGGGGGGATGCCGGGATGCATGCAATGTCGGATTCCGGCAATGATTCCGCCACCATCCCCGGCAAGGATTCCAGCATGGACTCCGCCGCAGCGCCCGGCACAGCGTCCGTCACGGCATCCGGCGCAACCGCCGGTCCGAACACCGGCCCCAGCAGCCCCCCCGCCGCCAGCGCGATCGTGCCGCCAACGCATATGACACCCGCCACGGTAATGCCCGCAGGCGACATCCCCATGCCCAGCCCCCCGCTGGCCCCCGCCGCACCCAGCAGCGTGCCGACACTGAACATGCCATGGAAGCCCGACATCATGGGCCGCCTGCTTTCATGTTCCACCGCGACGGCCTGCACGTTGATGACGCAATCCATCGCCCCCATCGCCGCACCAAACAGCAACAGGCATGCCGCCAGCGTGACAAAGGTGGAGGCCAGCCCAAGCCCCGGTAACGCCAGACACAACAGCGCACACGCGACCACCAGCACCCGTCGGCATCCCGCGCGCGCAACCAGACGCGCGGCAATCGGCATTCCCACAACCGACCCCAACCCCAGACACAGCAGCAGAATACCCAGCGCCCCCGATGACAGCCCGGCACGCGCCCGCGCGAACGGAACCAGCGGCCCCCATCCCGCCAGCGCAAACCCCACCACCAGGAATACCATCCGCGTCGCCACCTGCCGCCGTCGCAGGCCAACGGGCAAATATCCGCCACATTCCACAGGCATATCAGCAGGGTTCCTCGGTTCACGGTGCCATGCGCCAACATCAGGGCAGGCAGGGGCAATGTCCGGCATGGATAGGGGATTATGCGCGCGCCCGGCAACCCTGCCCGCCACCAGCCGTTGGCCCCCTGCTTCTACGCGGTCCATGACGGACCATGGGAGAAATATCATCATGACAATATTGCGCACCCCCACCCTCCGCACGCCCCGCCATGACGGGGCACAGGGACAGGCACGACCCCCAGGGCGCAGGCGTGTCGCCGCGCCCCTGCGCCCGGTCGCGCTGTTGCTGTGCCTTGTCTCACTTGCGGGGTGTTACGGTGGCCGGGACTGGCACGACCATCACCATCATCGCGACGGATATTATGGCGGCGGATACCATGACGGGCGCGGCGGGTATGGGCGCGGCGGATATGGCGGAGGCGGATATGGCGGAGGCGGGCGCGGGTGGTAAGCAGCCGGCACCGGGCGGTGGCCAGCGCGGACAGGTGGTTGCCATATGACCACCATGGCGCCACCATGCGCCGCGTCGGTACAGCACGGAGCATGACGCAGGATGAAGGACCAGATCATCGAAGGCATAATTTCAATCGCCTTGGCGCTGGTGGTCCTCCTGATCCTGCAAAGAATACTGGGGTAGCAAAAATTACCGGGCCAGGGGTTTTTTCCCACCCGGAAGGCGCAGCAGTGATATGCAGCGGTATTGTGCCGCGATATTTCCGCACTCCTGCCGCAATGGCCGTGCGATATGTCACCCGGCAGCCCCGTTAGTGGAGAATGCAGGATGAAGAAAACGATATTTGGTGCGCTGGCGCTGATGCTGGGCCTTGCGCCCGCGCTTGCCATGGCGCAGCCAATGCCGCCGGGTTATTATCATTATGGTCCGCGTTACGAACGCCGTGGCTGGCGCAGGCCACCGCCGCCACCGCCCATGTGGCGCAGGCCACCGCCCGTGTGGGGCCGGTATTACGGGCCCCCCCCGCCGCCACCGCCTCCGCCGGTCTATCCTTACTGGTAAGGGATGGCGGAACGCGGCAGGATGCCTGCGTTCGCGAACAACGTCTTTGATGGAAACCTTCCGGACGTCGCCTTTTTCCGAAAAGGCGGCGTCTTTATGATGCCTTTGGCAAAAGCCAGAACCCGCGCCCCATTGAAATCATCAATGTTTTTGGCGAATATTTTTCCAAAAACCCTTCGAAGACATCATATTTTCAAAAAATTCCTATGCCTGAAAAGTCAGGCTCGACAACATCCTGAAATTATAAAAGTTTTTGGTGAAGCTTTTTCCAAAAAGCTTCAGAAGACACCACCTTTTTGAAAAAAGTAGAATCCATAACCTTTTGTTGTTTTTAGGGACTGTTTAAAAACAGGTCTTTGATAAACAGTAGGAAAATATTTTCTGTTGCCTTTCGAAGCTTTTTGAAAAAAGCTTCACCAAAAACTTTTATTATTTCGTGCTCTTATCGGATTTACCTTTTCAAAATGCGTCCCGCATCCCACCATGGCACTGACCCGACCGTTTCGGACATGCGCGCCCGCCGCGCCGGCAGTCCGGGCGAGGGCACAGCCCAGCATGCGCATTGCAATGTTGCAATAACGGCAGGGTGTTTCATTTGTGACGATGCATGTATTGCGCGCCAGCACATCCCCGGCACAACGATGGATGCCATCATCATGCCCGGCGTTTTTATTCCCTGAAATTAACACTCAATCAATACATGGGATATCATAGTAAAGGGTGCGTTACTTTCCGCACCAATGGAACCCGACGCCCATCGCGGCGTTGGGATCTGTATGGCGGATCGCCATGATCAGGCCACCAGACGTGTTCGCACCATATGGTACGGACACACATCAACGGAATCAGGAAGCATCATCATGGGTGAATTTACCGACAAGCTGAAGGGCACAGCCGACAAGACCGTCGGGTCGATCAAGGAAACCGTCGGCAAGGCCACAGGCAACGAGGAACTTCAGGCCAAGGGCACCGCCCAGAAGCTGAAGGGAGAGGCTGAAAAGGCCGTAGGTAGCGTCAAGGGCGCGATCAACAAGATCTGATCCCCCTGCCCCTGCGACCGGAGGCAACGGACCATACGCCGTCCCCCTGTCACCTCAATCCCCCACCGCACCATGCCGGTGCGTGGGGGAAGGGGGCAGGCCCACCCACCGGGGGCGCAGCAGAGCACCTTGCGCATGTCATGGGACACCATGGCATGCGTTTTTTATGTTCCCCAAAATCATGATGCCCAAATGATACTTTCCCTGCCGGGCCAAGGGGGATGCACCCTGCACCTGAGGGATTATTTGCAAAGTCAGAATGAATACCACACTAAAATCATAAAGGTTTTTGGTGAAGCTTTTCCCAAAAAGCTTCAGAAGACGCCGCCTTTTTCGATAGAAAGGCAGCACCCAAAAACTTTTATTTTTTATCGATGAGTTACGTTCAAACAATCTCTGATATGCAGATCAGGGCTTCGACAGGTTTGCAACGACCGGCGCGATACAGGCGGGATCCGTCATTTCCCCATCATCGTTATCATCACTGTCGCCACCATCACCGGCACCACCCAGCCATTGCCCATCGCGCGCCACCCGCCCGGCGGATGCATCAAGCGCGCAGTTCACGACAATCCGCGCCGCCCCCGGTGGGATAAGGGCGTCAAGGCGCAACGTGTCCGGTCCGCTCATGACATCGAATGTACCAATCGGTCCGTATGTCTGGCGCAGCCACGCCGTCGCGGCCCCCTGCCCCGGCAACAGCCGCACATCCCCCGCCCGCACCAGCAGTTCGGCGCGCCCATCCGGCCCCTGCGCGGGGACGGGACGCATATCGGGCAGGTCCGCAATGAACAGGCCCGCCGCCACCCGGCCGGGCAGGTGGGTCACATCCTGCATGAACGCCATGGCAAAGGGGGTGGCCGGCGCATCGCGCAACTGTTGTGGCGTGCCGGACTGCACAATGCGGCCATCGCGCATCAGGGCGATGGTATCGGCCAGTTCGCAGGCCTCGTTCCGGTCATGGGTGACAAGAATGGTCGTCAGGCCCAGCCGGTCATGCACGTCACGCAACCACCCCCGGATACTGCGCCGCACCAGCGGGTCCAGCGCACCGAACGGTTCATCCAGCAGCAGCACACGCGGCCCCGTCGCCAACGCACGCGCCAGCGCGACACGCTGCCGCTGTCCACCCGACAGTTCATGCGGATACCGCCCGCCCATGCCCGGCAGGTGCATCAGGTCCAGCAGTTCCTCCACCCGCGCGGCGATCTGCGCGCGAGTGGGACGTGTTTTGCGGGGACGGATCGACAGGCCGAACGCAATGTTACGCGCCACCGTCATATGATCGAACAGGGCGTAATTCTGGAACATAAAGCCGATATTGCGCGAACGTGCCTCCAGCATATCCACGCGCGCGCCATTCAGGAACACACAGCCCGCATCATGCCCGTCCAGCCCCGCAATGATACGCAGCAGCGACGTCTTGCCCGCGCCCGACGGGCCAAGCAGGGCGGTAAAGCTGCCGGTTTCCACCTCCAGCGAGATATCATCGACAATCGGGCGTCCGCCCACCCTGCGCACCAGATGTTCCAGGCGTACGCTCATGCGATTTTCCCCATCCGAAGGGCCGTGCGTTCGACAAGGCCCCGCACCGCGACCACGCCCATCGCCATGAGCGCAAGCAGCGCCGCCATCGCAAAGGCCGCGACCGTCTGGTATCCGTTATACAATGTCTCGATATGCAGCGGCATCGTTTCCGTCAGGCCGGGAATATGGCCCGACACCACCGATACCGCGCCGAATTCACCCATCGCCCGCGCCGTCGTCATCAGCACCCCCGACAACAGGGCCGCCCGCGCGCCCGGCAGCGTGACATGCCACAGCACCCGCCACATGCCCGCCCCCAGCATCACGGCGGCTTCCTCCTGCGCGCGGCCCATATGGCGCAGCATCGGCATCATCGTGCGCGTGACATAGGGAAACGTGACAAACAACGTCGCCAGCAGGATGCCCGGTGGCGCAAACATGACGGGATAGCCCCAGCGTTCCAGCGCCGCCCCCCACCATCCCTGCGTGCCGAACACCAGCAGCCACACCAGCCCCCCCACCACGGGCGATACGCTCAGAGGCAGTTCCACCAGCACGATCGCAAGCCCCCGCCCCGGAAACGAAAACCGCGTCAGCGTCCACGCCGCCATCACGCCAAAAAAGCTGTTGATCGCCACCGCCAGCGCGGTGATGAGCAGCGTAAGCCGGATGGCCGACAGCGCATCGGGATCACACAGGCCATCCCATGCCGCGCGCAGCCCGTGCGACAGCGCCCCGGCGAACACCATCACCGGCGGCAGCACCACCATCATCCCCACCATTCCCCACACAAGGGCGGCAAACCCCCATCGCCCGACCTGGCCGTTCATATCGCGCCCCCCGCACCGCCACGCCCGACATGGCGACGCACCCATGCGATCACACCCAGCGACGCCATCGCGATCGCCACCAGCACCAGCCCGATCAGGCTGGCCCCCTGCGTGTCATATTCCTGAAGGCGGATGACAATCAGCAGCGGGGCGATTTCGGTATGGTACGGCTGGTTCCCGGCGATGAAAATGACCGACCCATATTCCCCCACCCCACGGGCGAACGCCATCGCGAACGCTGTCAGCAACGCGGGATACAGCGCGGGCATCACCACGCGGGCCACCACCTGCGCACGGGTCGCGCCAAGGGTGCGCGCCACCTCCTCCGCCTCGGGCGGGAGGGCGCGCAGGACCGGGACAACCGTACGCACCACAAACGGCAGCCCCACAAACATCAGCGCCACGACAATGCCCAACGGCGTGAACGCCACCTTCATCCCCAGATGCGACAGCGGCGCGCCAACCCATCCATGCGGGCCATATAACGTCGCCATCGTAATGCCCACCACCGCAGTCGGCAGCGCGAACGGCAGTTCCACCAGCGCGTCGATCACGCGCCATCCCGGCACCCTGACCCGCACCAGCCCCCATGCGATCACCACACCCGCAACCACATCAAGTGCCGCGGCCACCAGCGCGGACACGAAACTGACCCGCAGGGCGGCAAGCATCCGCCCGTCATGGACGATATGGGCGAACGCACCCAGACCACTGCCGACCCCTTGTGCCCAGGGGCGCGCCAGCAACGCCAGCAGCGGCAGGATCACCAGCACACCCAGCCACCCCAGCGTCAGCGACAGCCCGACGCCAAAACCCGGCAGCCCGTCACGCCGCCGCCGCCACAACGTGAACGGAGCGTGCCCGCCCGCGCCCTGCCGCGCCGCGCAATGTCCGGCCATACCACCACCGTCCATATCATGGGCGGGTGTCATCGGGCCGGGTGTCATCGGGCATAAATACCGTCGAAAACACCGCCATCGGCGAAATGCGTTTTCTGCACCTGCGTCCATCCGCCAAGCGAGGCGATGTCGAATGTCGCGGTGTCGGCAAAGGTCGCGCGGTTTTCAGCAAGGATGGAGGGCGTGACCGGGCGGAAATAATGTTTCGCCCCGATCCGCTGTCCCGCATCGGTAAACAGGAAATCAAGATAGGCACGCGCAAGGTCCAGCGTGCCATGCGCCTTTGCATTGCGTTCCACCACCGCGACGGGCGGTTCGGCAAGGATCGTCAGCGGCGGGACGACCATGTCGAACTGGTCCGGCCCGATGTCGCGCGCGGCCATCAGGGCCTCATCCTCCCACGCCAGCAGGACATCACCGGTCCCGCGCTGTACAAAGCTGTTGGTCGCGCCGCGCGCACCGGTATCAAGCACCGGCACATGCGCAAACAGCGACCGCAGGTACGCCCGCGCCGTATCGGGCGTCGCGCCCGGCTGCCGCAACGCCCAGCCCCATGCCGCGAGATAGTTCCACCGCGCGCCGCCCGATGTCTTTGGATTGGGGGTGATGACCTGCACCCCGTCACGCACCAGGTCGGGCCAGTCATGGATGCCCTTTGGGTTGCCCTTGCGCACAAGAAAGACAATCGTACTGGTAAATGGCGTCGAATTATGCGGCAGCAATCCCTGCCAGTTGGCAGGCAGCAGGCCGACCGCCGCCAGCATGTCGATGTCATAGGCAAGGCCAAGCGTCACCACATCGGCGGGCGCGCCCTCCTGCACCGAACGGGCCTGCGCGCCGGACCCGCCATGCGACGTGCGCACGACCACCGGCGCGCCGCCATGCGTGCGCGCCCATTGCGCGGCAAAGGTGCGGTCGACCTCCTGATACAATTCGCGCGTGGGGTCATATGACACATTCAGCAATGTCGTCGCAGCCCACGCCGCGCGCGGCCGCGCCGCCAGCAGCGCGGCACAGCCCAGCCCGGCCTGAAGGAAACCACGGCGGCTCGAAAGGAATGATGGCTTCATGGAACAGTTCTTTCCAGGCGGCGTCACGTCGTTGACGGGTCTTTCCCCAGGATGGCCAGCCATAATGGTGACGCATGGCGGGGATAATTAAACCATTTTATATCGTTTAATACTCTAATCCACGCCCCTGAAACCTGTCAATAATCATCTTCCAACGGCGTGCTTCGCACAAATTAACGAATTATATATGTTGTATATACCCCTGTGGCAGGCATGGATGTTTCAATTTTTATAATTTAATTTCAATATGTTATAAACATGACGCAAAAAAGTGGGTCTGCGTGTCGGCGCTAAGCACTTATATTTTGATGTGTTTTCTAATTTAACTTTATTGACCGTATTATAAAATCCCATTACGGATATGAACCAGATTCCTTCCGCTTTTCCCTTCCTGTCCACCGAAATGGTTTTCCCATGACACCCTTGCCACGGTCAGCCACAGCAGGCGCGACGCCTTTTAGTTTCGCATCCGTCCTTTCATGGAATGCGCGCTGCCTGCTTGTCGCACCGCTTGCGGTACTGTCATGGGGAATGATGACGGCCACGCGCGCGCAGGGAGCGGCAACACAGGGGGCAGCAACACAGGGGGCGACCACACAGGGCACAAGCACACTGGGTACGAGCACACTGGGCGCACCCCCAAATGCAGTGCAGGGCACAATATCGGGCACGATCCCACACACGGCGCACCCGCTGTCGCCACGCACCATGGCGCGCGCGCCCGTGACGCCATCGGCCAATCCCGCCGCCATACATTCCACCACCGGCACCGCACAGCCTGAAAGCATGATGGTGCATGTTGGCCCACGCCCGCCCATCCAGACCTATCCCCATGCCAACCCGGTGGGGCAGCCCATCGTCATGACCGGTGCGCAGAACCGCATCAACGGCCATCCCTATGACTGGGGCGTGTTCAATCGCGGTAACGGGGAATCCGCGGGCTTTGGCCCGGTGGGTCAGTACGGCATCGCCCCGTGGGCCGAGGACTGGAGCCGCCTGCGCAACAGCACAAAACATACCGACCCGTTCGACGTGCTGAAATATATTCCGCTGACCCCTGACGGGCAGGTATGGATCAGTTTTTCAGGCGAGACGCGGCTGCGTAACTGGTTCGAGACACGTCCCAACCTTGGCACGCAAAAACCCAACGATTCAGGCCGCTTTGGCGTGCGCAACCTGTATGGCGCGGACCTGCATATCGGATCGCACCTGCGGTTTTTCGGGCAACTGATCAACGCCGATGCGGGCGGGTGGGGCGGATATGGATATGGCTCCACCTATCGCAAGCGTCTGGATGCGCAACAGGCATTTGTGGAAACACGGTGGAACCTGCTGGGTGCGAAAACGGGGTTCATGTTCGGGCGGCAACAGTTCCTCGATGCACCGTCTTACATGCTTTATAACCGTGAAACACCCAATGTGCCGCTGTCATGGGACGGGTTCCGCGCCTATGCCATCTGGAAACGCATCCGCATCGACGGCTGGGATTTCGTGCAGACGAACGACAGCCAGAACAAGATGTTCCACGACACCGAAAACTATTCCACGCGGCTGTACGGGTTCGACACCACATGGGCGCCACCGGATTTCCGTTTCCTGGGCGAACGTGGCTATTCCTTCGTCGATGCCTTTTATATCGGCTATAAACTCTCCGGCTCCTCTGGCGCGATCGCGACGCAGACGGGCACGGCGACGGGTTCGAACACACGGAACAATTTCGGCGTCCGCTGGCACGGGCAGGCCGGGCCGATCGAATTTTCCGTCGGCGCGGTATGGCAGGGCGGCGTGTTCCGATATGCCAAAACCAATATCGCCCGCAATGTCAGCGCCTATGCCATCAATTCCATCGTTGGGTACCGTGTGCCAAAGGACAGGCTGCATACCTTCGCCGGCGTGCAGACGGATATTTATTCAGGTGGCAATGACGCCAGAAAAAATGGGGATATCGGCACCTATATCTCGCCCTTCAATCCGCAGACCAACTATCTCGACACCACGACATACATGACTGCGTCCAACCTCATCAGTGTCGCGCCACTGGTGCGTATCACGCCGTTCAAATCCGTCAGCCTCCAGGTCAAATTCCCCCTGTTCTGGCGCGACAGCACCAATGACCGGGTTTACAAATCCTCTGGCGCCTACAGCTTTGCAGGGAATTTCGGCGGCAAGTTCATCGGCATGGCCCCACAGGCGTCACTGGCGTGGCAGATCAATACACATCTGTCATGGACGCAATATGTCTCGCGCTTCATGACGTCACGCGCCCTGAACGATGCAGGCGGGTCGAGCGGTACATATTACCAGTCCAACTTCGTCTTCCGCTTCTGAGAGGCTGTTTGAAAACAGATCATTGATAAAAGATCATAAAAGTTTCTGGGTGCTGTCTTTTTTCAAAAATGTGGCGTCTTCTGAAGCTTTTTGGAAAAAGCTTCACCAAAAACTTTTATAATTTCAGTATGTTATCAAGCATGACTTTTCAAACTGTCCCTGATCCCAGGTCAGGGGGCGTTGCACATGCCCCCGACCAAAGGATGTCGCCCTTTGATTCCAGGCACAAGGTCAGGGAATTCATGGTTTTTGACAGATTATTTTTAAAAGATATCTGTCCATACAGGGCATTTCAGAAAATCACCCCGCTGCGGAAATATCTGCCATCCAGTTTGAAAATTCAACACTGGAGCATTTTCACCTGTTTGAATGCAGGCATTCAAACCGGATCCACCCTAAAATCATAAAAGTTTTTGGTGAAGCTTTTTCCAAAAAGCTTCAGAAGACACCGCATTTTTGGAAAAAGTCAGCACCCAAAAACTTTCCTTATTTTTTATCAACGCGTTATTTTCAAACACTCTCTCAGGCGGCAGAAGGCGGTCATCGGCCCCCTGATGCACTGCCCTTTGCAGCATGCATTGCCCCGGCTGTCCCGCGTTGGTGGATTGGCGCCATGCGTGTCGTGACCATCCCGGCCATGTCCCGGCATACCCCTCACCTTATGACGCCCGCCAGATGAGGCCCACCAGATGAGGCCCACCATGTCCGGGCCATCACAGATCCCCGGATTTTTCAGGCGGCCGATTCTCTTCCGGCTTTGATAAGGCAGGTCGCGTTCCCCACTCCGCCCCCCCGATGTCACCCGATGTCGCCCGGCCACCAGTCCTGACATCAACCGCGCTGGCGGGATGCCGACCATGCGTCGCACGGACCCGGCACACACCAGTGGGCAGAGATGTCAGCGCCGTTTCAACGCGCGGTCGCGCGGAACAGGGTGGCGACGCGGCGGCGCAGGCTCGACAGGTCCGGCAGCACCACATTATGCAATGCCCGCACACTGTCATGGGTGGCGTAAAACCGCCGCCCGACCGCATTGGCCAGCACGATCGCGGTTCCGACGAAAATTCCGTCAATTTCAATAATTGTTGATTCCAGCATGATCTGTATCCGAAAAAATCTTACGCAGGGCCAGACGGTTTCGGCAGACCACAGGGATGCCTACCGTACTGGACGTATATGCCGGGGTCGCGCCGGCGCAGGAAAAACAGGACATCGACCATATCCACACATATATAGAAGCATGGGCTGACCTTCTATGGCAGTCATGGGTTTCGATTTGGCCTGCATCATATGCGCCAAGGGGAGGATGTCAACATTAAACAGTTCAAGTTCGTTTTAATACATATTAAACGTATTTATATGTATTTTTTATGCCCCTTATTTTCACATTGTTTATCATATGGTTACGATAAATCTGATGCCGCATGCGCCAATATCCATCTCCATCTACGGATCACAACCGACCGCCTGGCATCCCTGCGGCAGGGGTTTGCGCCATAAATCACGTAACGGGCGTGAATATGCATCGGCCCTGACACGTGATGATACACTCCCCAACATTCATGGCACCTGACAAAAGTGTTCAAACCTGCTATTCACGCGATGGGCATCAAATCTATTATTCAAGGTTAAATAAACACAGGAAGCACGATAATAAACATTTATATTACAAGTATGTTTTTATTTTTATTCATTCCACCACCGTCACACGACATGCGCATGACTGCACCCCACACCCGCGCGCGCATGCCACATGCCGTCAGACCTTTGCCAAGGAGATAGCCCGTCAGCATGGCCGCCACCCCGATGCAAGCCACCACGCGCCTGAGGCTGCTGGAACAGGCATGGCCCCTGATTGCACAGAAAGGCTTTGCCAATACCAGCATCAATGACGTGCTGGAGGCCGCCCATGTGCCCAAGGGTTCGTTTTATTATTATTTCTCCTCCAAGGATATCTTCGGTCAGGAGGTCTTGCAGTACAACATGCGCGAACATGCCGATGCGATCCGCATGTTCCTGTCCCGCCCGCACCTGACGGGGATGGAACGGATGATGGCGTACTGGTCATCATGGGCAGAGCGTGAGTCCAATCCCGACCCGCGCCAGAAATGCCTGATCGTCAAGATCGGGTCAGAGGTCAGCGAACTGTCCGATGGCATGCGCGTGGTCATGGAACGCGGAATTGACATGCTTGTGGCGCTTCTGGACGGGGGGATTCGCGCGGGCGTCAACGATGGCTCCATCTGCCCGGTCATCGAACCCGCACATGTCGCGCGCGAACTGTTCCATTACTGGCTGGGCAATGCGGTGGCGTTCAAGATACATCGCAACCCGCCGCGCCTGATACGTGCGCTGGACATCACGCGCACCATCCTGCTCGGGCTGCGGTCCGAGCAGGATATGCCGGTTGCCGTGCCATGAACGCCCCATGACAACGGGCGTGCTTCGATATCGCCTTTTTCAAGAGACTGTTTGAAAAGTCAGGATTAATAACACCCTGAAATCATAAAGGTTTTTGGTGAAGCTTTTTCCAAAAAGCTTCAGAAGACGCCGCCTTTTTTAAAAAAGGCGGCACCCGGAAACTTTTCCTGTTTTTTATCAATGCGTTGTTTTCCAACAGGCTCTTACTGCCCGTCAAAAGCATAATGGAACAGCAGCATCCCGTCGGTTTCCGACCATGGGCCAGAACGCGTATAGCCCCCTTCAAGCCCGACGCGGAAACGATGGTCCACCTGATAGACCACGCGCCCGCGCACATTCCCCGCAAGGCCACTGGCCCCATACCCGCCATAGGACCCAGGCGCCATGACTTCGGATTGCAACAGCGTGCTGGTGGGGTAATAGGGCGCGCCCCTGCTGTGATAATCCTGATATCCCGCCTCGCCCCGCAGGAACCATGTCCAGCGATCAGTATGGCCCGACCATTCCACCGGCACCATCGCCGCGAAATATTCATGCGGCGAGAAGTAGCCCCCCTGCCCCCATGTGAAGAAATAGGAATCCTTTTTATACCCGAAATAGATCAGGTCCGCCCCCACACGCAGGCGCTGGCGTTCGTGATACTGCCACACTGTGGCGCTGCCACCGGCCCCGGCCTCGGTCTCGGTATTGCCTTCGACATTATGCCCCTGCAGATAGGCGAACCCACCCCCGGCATAGGCATTCCACCCGGCCTCCCCCCATTCCAGCGCGGCATGGCCGAAATTGCGGGTGACACCGCCCCATGTCCGCCCCGTGCCCGGATCACGTTCCCCGGCATAGGACAGTTCGCTGTCCGTGACCATCCGCCGGCCGCCACTGATGCGCAGGATCAGGTTGTCCGTCAGGTGAGGGGAAAATTCGACGCCCCCCACCACGTTCGCCACCGCAAAGCCCAGCGGCGACGACCCCACATCCGCATTGAACCAGCGGTTGAAGTAGCTGAGGTTCAGCCCAACCCCTTGCGTATAATAATGATGGTATGCCCACCCGTGCGCACCATTGACCGCAACCGTCCCGAACTGCCGCGCGGATGTGGCATTGTCGAGCGGATCGCCCGTAAACAGCAGCGTGGGCGTCACGGAAAATGACAGGCGGTGATCCCACGACCCGAACGGCAGGGTTGCGGTGATCGGCACCGCGAATTCCGTCAGCTGCCGCAGGCCGGGCGTACCGGTGCGGCTGCGCACAAAGGTATTGGCGTCAAGCTGTGGTGAAATCGAATCCCGCAGATACACACGCTGCCGGTCGGTGGCCTGTATCTGGTCATCGTGATGCAGGTAATGGTACGTATCGGGCAACTGCGCGCCACGCAGGTTGACATACTGGCTGTCGATATCGGGCCAGCGGTAATCCGGCTTCAGGCTTTCACGCCGCGCGCAATGGACCACGCCCGACATGTCGCACTGCTGTGCATGGACATGATCCAGATCCGCAAGCTGATCGCGCATGGAATGGTCCATACGGGCCAGTTCGGCGCGGATTTCCCATGTCAGCGGGCTGTCGGGCGCAATCGCCGCCAGCCGCCCGGCATAGGCACGCGCCACCTTGATATCGCCCGTCCCGCCCGCATCGCGCGCGGCGGCGGCCAGGGCATAGATATTGTTGGGCTGGATATGCAACGCCGCCTGGTCCTCCGCCAGAGCGCGCGCGGGTTCCCCCCGCGCCTGATAGACACGGCCCATCGCAAGGCGGAGGTCAACCGAGTTGGGATACTGCGCCAGCAACGGCGCAAGTGCGGCCTGCGCGCGCCGGGGATGGCCCTGGGCATCCGCCCCTTCGGCGTCGAGTATGTGCAGCGCAAGGCCAAGCTGCGCCCGCAGGCGCGCCTGATCCGCCGTGGCATGCATGTCGGGATTGCGCACCAGCCGGTCATACACCTCAAGGCAGCGACGCGCATCGACAGCGTCGTGTACCTGAAGGTACAACCCGGCATAGGACAGCATCTCCCACGGTTGCGGGTCGGGGGTCAGGCTTTCTTCACGCGCCAGCACATCGCGCGCGACCTGCGGCATGTTGTGATCGATGAACGCATTGGCAACCATCGTGCCACGCACACCGTTGGGATCGGCACGATCCGCCAGCGCCATCAGCCCCGCACGGTCGAAATGCGGCGCGGCGTCGATGTCCCGCACCTGCTGCGCCAGGGTGATCTGCTGGGCCAGCGCGTCCACATCGCTGGACCTGTCGGCCGCACGGATACGCGCCAGCAGGCGCGCGGCCGTCGCGTCGTCATGATGGTCCAGCGCAAAGATCATGCCCGCCTGCAACGCCTCCGTGCTGGCCTTGGGGCTGTTGGTCAGGGCCTCCATGATACGGGCCGCCTGCATGCGGCGTTCGGGCATGTCGGTCCGGTCAAGCGCCTGCGCAAGGTGCAGACGCAGCCACGGATTGCGCGGGTCGGTCCCAACCGCGCGCAGCAACAGGCTGATACGTTCGTCATCGGTGGCCGCCTGTTCGGCCTGCGCGCCCAGGATCTGCCCCTCCAGATGGGCGACCATCGCCTCATGCCCACGGCCCAGACGCGGGATCAGCGCGCGGGCTTCGTCCACATTCCCGTTCTGCGCCAGAATATCGGCAAGGTTGAACAGCGCATCGGTATTGTCCGGCCAGCGATGCAAGATGGTGCGATAGGTCTGCATCGCCTCCGTCATGTTGCCTTCACGCCGCGCCAGCGCGCCCTGCAGGGACAACAGCGTCAGCGCGCTGCCCTTGCGCCGGGCCAGCACCGCCAGCCCTTCCTGCGCGCGTCCGATCTCCCCCAGGGCGATGGCGCGCGCAATGTCCGCCACCAACAGGTCCGGCGCACCGCCATGCCCCCCCCGCCCTGACGAGGACCATCCCTCCAGACTCTTGATCGCGGCGTCCCAGCGCGCCTTGTGGTCGGGGTCCAGCGCACGGGCACGCAGGAAATACGCCCGTGCGCGATCACGCTGCCCGCGCGATTCAGCCACAAAGCCAAGGCCGCCGATCGCCTCTATGTCCTTGTCATCAATGGCAAGCGCCTTGTGAAACAGCGCCTCCGCATCGCCATAGCGCCGCTGCGCCAGCAGGGTATAGCCCTGCATGCGGTCATTCGCACTGTCGAGGCGCCCCTGCTCGGCCTGGGCGCGCTGGCGCAGGGCGCGGATTTCCCCGTCATCGGGATGCAGCGACAGCCATTCGTCATAAAGCGGGATCGTCTGGCCCGCCACCGGTTCCCACAACAGCGCGCCACGCCATGCGGCCATTGCCTCGGTATGGATACCTGCGGGCACATGCCCCGACATCAAGCGTTCCAGCCCGGCCATCCCGTCCGTGCGCGAAACCGCCTGATAGGTCAGGACCTGATAATATGTCAGCGCCGCATCAAGGTCATGCGGGTTGCGCGCGACATAATCCGCAAGCTTTGTCCGCGCCTCCTGATACCCCAGCGGCGTGCCGCCAAGGATGCGGTAATATTCCATCGCCAGTTCGGGCGGCGGTTCGCCATGGCCAAAGATTTCGCGATATTTGACCATCGCGTCATGCATCTTGCCCTGCGCGACAAGGGCACGGGCCTCGGCCAGCAGTTTTTCATTGACCGGCCCGGTGCGGATCATCCCGCGAAGCTGCGCCACCTCATCCGCGACGCCCTGATGGCGCGCCAGTTCATTGGCCAGCCGCGTCGCATCGGCGAATTCGCCACGCCCCACCTGGATACGCCCCTGAAGGAACAGCGCATCCGTGCTTTCGGGGTCGATCTGCAATGCACGATGGACGGTTTCATGGGCGCGCACCATGTCATGATGCGCCAGCCAGTAATGCCCTTCCTCCAGCAGGAGGTCGAAAATTGCCGTCGCATGGGCAAGGCGCTGCGTCTCGGCGTCGATGGCCTGCGTGCGCTGTGCATCCATGGAGGTGATGTCGGTGGCGGGCGCGGCCAGCGGCGCGCTCGATTCCTCCTGATCCGACACGATATAAGGATGGGCCTGCGCCTCTGGCGTCTGTGGCGCGGATGCCTCCCGCCGCCCATAGATCGGACCCGTGTCCCCGATATCAATCCCCGCAGGCACGCCGGACGCCATACCGGCCGCGCTCCCGCCGCTGTTCCCCATGTCCGCCACGGCATTATCCGCCCCCATAGCGTCCACCGCCGGGCCGGGCACGCGTGCCGATGCACGGGCGGGGGGCCTGACCGGGGCTGAAGCCGGGGCGCTGGCAGGTGCAGGTGCGCTGACGGGGGGCTGCTTGGCGGGCGCACTGGTCGCAGATGCAGCCGGGGTGGGGCCGCGCGGGACCGGTGGGGGGGGGCGGTGCGGAAGATGCCGCCGCCGCGTCGGGGGCGGCGTCGTCACCGGTATCCACATCCGCATTCACACCGCCCCCGACATTGGCCGATGTCTCGCCCGATGCGGGGGGGGGCGTGCTGGCCGGGGCGCTGGCCGAAGCACTGGCGGACGCGGCTACAGGTGCGCTCACGGGGGGCTTGGCAGGCACACTGGTCGCAGACGCAGCCGGGGTGGGGCTACGCGGGACCGGTGGAGGGAGTGGTGCGGAAGATGCCGCCGCCGCGTCGGGGGCCACATCGTCACCGGTATCCACATCCGCATTCACGCCATCCCCGGCATTGGCCGATGTCTCGCCCGATGCGGGGGTGGGGGTGCTGGCCGGGGCGCTGGAGGACGCGGCTACAGGTGCGCTCACGGGGGGCTTGGCAGGCACACTGGTCGCAGACGCAGCCGGGGTGGGACTGCGCGGGACCGGTGGAGGGAGTGGTGCGGAAGATGCAGCCGCCGCATCGGGGGCCGCGTCGTCACCGGTATCCACATCCGCATTCACACTGCCCCCTGCATTGGCCGATGTCTCGCCCGATGCAGGGGTGGACGTGCTGGCCGGGGCGCTGGCCGAAGCACTGGCGGACGCAGCTACAGGTGCGCTGACGGGGGGCTTGGCGGGCGCACTGGCCGCAGATGCCGTCGGGGTCAGGATGCTGCGCGTTGCTGGCGCAGGCGCAAAAGCACCTGCCGCCACTGATGTCGAGGTCGGCGCGGCAGGCGTCGCGGACGGGATGGAACGCATCTCCAGCGATGCCGGGTCCGGCCGGGCAGGCCGCATCGCAAGCGCGGCCGGGTCCGGCACACCGGATTGCGGGCGCGATGTGATCGGGGCCGAGGGGGCGGACGCAGCCGACACGGCAGGGGGTGGGGCAACCACGGGGGCGGAGGGGGCGGAGCGCATCGCAAGCGACGCCGGGTCCGGGGCATAAGAGACGGAGCGCATTTCCAGCGATGCCGGATCAAGGGCGGCGGTGCGCACCCCGCGTGCGGTCGCGGCCGGGGACGCAACAGGGGACGAGGCGGGCGCACCCTCGCCCCAATCCGTCCCGTCATCCCCCGCCGGGGCGGGCGCGGCCGTGCGAAAGGCGGAGGCATCCGCCTGTGCCCAGGCCGTGGCCGGTACGGACAGTACCGCAACACCCGCCATCGCGGCCCCACCGGTCGCAACGCCACCGACCGTCATGCCCCACAGGGCCGTCGCACCCAGCAGGACGGCGCATCTGCGCGGCCCACGCCTGCCTGGCGCGGGAAGGAGACGGGGCACGACAGGCCCCGGCATGGTTGAATGATACCGCATCATATCCCTGCCCACGGGTACGTCGCCCCGCACGTCAATGCACACGCGAGATGTACGAAACATATCCCAACCCCGCCGAAAGCAGCCCGCAGGCACATACCAGCGCCAGTGCGCCACGATTGCGCACCGCCACGTTCACCCGTCCCTCGTAATCAAGGAAAACCCGTTCCACGAAAACATAACTCATCAGGCCCGCCAGCATGGCCACCACCAGCACGCCCGCCATCGTCAGGCCCGCGACCTGGAACATCAGCAGGTAATTCGCCAGCACGATCACCGGCCAGTGCCACAGGTAAACCGAATAGGAAATCACCCCCAGCGGCGACACCGGCCCCAGGGTAAAGCGCGCCACATCCGTGTGCGGCAACAAGATGATCGCCACAACCGCAAGGCAGGGAAACACCATCAGCCATGACGGGCAGGCATAATCACGCACATAGAACACGCATGCCCCCACCAGCACCCCAAGCGCCAGCGCATAGGCCATGTTGGCCACCATGCGCGACAGGCGCGGCCGGGGCAGCATCCAGACCATCGCCCCGATGCAGAACTGCCACATGCGATCGGCGATACGGTAATATCCCTGCCCATCGCCCATGACATGGTCATGCACGCTCAGGCCCAGCGACAGGACACAGATGGCGCAGATGGCGTACATACGCCACCGCACGCGCGGCAGCATCACCGCGATCAGGAAGATGACGCCATAAAACTGCATCTCCAGCGATAACGACCAGGTATGCAGGAACGGATAGGCCAGCGCCTGACCCTCGAAATAACCGACATGCCCCGCGGCCCAGATATTGGACAGGTACACCAGCGCATAGGCCCCGTTAAGCGCGATATCGGCGCGGTCGCTTTGCAGCACCCACCACAACATCCCCGCCGAAATCACGGCCACCATGCATAACAATGCCGGTAACAGGCGGTACAGCCGCCTGCAGACAAAACGCGCGGGCTGGAACGGGTCCTGCATCAGCGCCGAACGCCCCATGAAATAGCCAGATATGACGACAAAGATGTCCACCCCGACAAACCCGCCCCGCAGCCATTGCGCATGCATCAGAACCACCGCCGCAACCGCCAGCGCGCGCAGCCCGTCGATGTCACGGCGACGGTCACGCGGAAAGAACTCCTGCCGGAGCCCGTCGCGCCATGTGCTGCGGGCTGGCGTGATGGCGGTCATCTGTTGCATCGGCCTGTATTTCACATGTGGCGCGGGAATGCGGGCAAAGGCGGCAGGAACAGCGATGCGGGCGGGCGCAGCGATGTCAGGGCGTCGCGGGCGGGGCCGCGTCCTTTATCCGTTCAAGGTCCGGCAGGGTGGCGCGCACGATCGCATCCCCCCATGCGCGGTAACTTGCGGCGGTGGCATGGATGCCGTCCGTGGTGCTGACGCTGCCTTTCGCCATCAGTTGCGTCCCATCGACATAGGTGCAGGTCGGCGCGACATCGGCCTTCAGCAGGGCGGCAAGCGTACTCGCGCGCTGGTCGCTCTTGCCATAGCGGGGGCTGTACTGCCCCCAGGTCGGCCCAACCCAGAGGCACGCCGTCTTGCCGATGGCATAGGTCAGGGTCTTCACCTGTTCTTCCACCCAGCTGGCAGAGACGGTGTCCTGCCCATAGGCGCCCATCGTGTCACCAAGGATGACCATGATGGCGTTGGGGTGCCATTTTGCAATCAGGCCCGTGACCTCTGGCGGGGCGACGGGTTTCATGTCCGGCGCACGCACCGGTTCGTCACCGATGCGTTGCGTCGCCCCACACCCGTTATTGGGATTGGGCACGACCCAGTCCGCCGCCGTGGCGGAACATACGCCATACGTCACGACCTTCGCCCCCTGACGCGAGAATTCGTCCGGCAGTACCGACAGGAGCGAATCCTTGAAGGCAACATGGCTGTCCCCGATGATCAGCAGTGTCAGGCCTGCAAGAAGTGCGCTCATCTCTCAATAACTCCCTCAATCATTCCCACGCCCCGGCGCATGGCCGCCCCAGCGCGACATCATGCCCGGACACAGCCCCGGACATATCCCCCGACGCATCGTATCAGTGCGATGCGTCGGTCGTGTCCTTGACCCGGGCGGCTTCCTCCAGACGATGCTGCGCACGGCGGCGCAACAGCCGCACGGCCGCCGCCGCCACAAGACCCGCCCCCACAAGACCCAGCACATAAAGCGTGAGCGGACGCGTCCCGAGATACCAGTCCAGCCACATCCACCACGGCAGCGATCCCATCGTGAAGGTCGGCGCGGTGCGATAGCTTGTCAGCCTGTCGCCATTGCGCAGCACCAGATCACCCTGGATACGCGGCACGTCCTCCTTGCTGCGCAGGCCCATGACCAGATCATGCATGCGCGACGGCGTGTCCCCCATCAGCGCCACGACCGACCGGTCCGAACGATAGGGCGACTGCGCACCCAGCAGGACGCCCGCACCCGCGATCGGTGCATTCAGGTTGGCCTGAACCCCGTCCTGCAATCCCGCATGGTCATGGTCCTGGAACAGGTACCAGATCCCCTGCAGGCCCATATGCTGTCCCACACGGATATGACCGTCCGTCAGTTCATACGGCGCACGCGTCAACAGTTCCTCGAACTTTGGCGCATCCCCCGCCGTCGCCAGAATCAGGATGTCCCCCTGCGGCGGGTGTTCGGACAGGTCGTTGACATCGGCCACCTGCACGCCAGAGGCCGGATACCACGTGGTCGCACCGAAAAAGCCCATCAGGTCCATGAACGTGCCCGCCGTGCCCGCATCAATATGATGGGGCACGACCACCGTCGTTTCCGACAGGTCGGCCATGCGCGAGAACGGGAACGCCGCCTCTGCGAAATAGGACAGGTTGGGCAGGCGGGCGAAATGATAACCCCGGCGGAAATCCAGCCACGAATCGGAATCCACGCTCATGTGGATGTCATCGGGGGTGCGACGGCACACACCACGGTCGATCGGGCGGGCGTCAAAGCTGAACTTCAACTGGTTCTGCCCGAACAGGAGCCATGGTGGCAGGGCGGCGGCATGTTCCACCGCGCCGGCATGCTGGTTCACCAGCCGTTCGGACCATGCCGCCCACAGGCTTGGCGGCTTGAGCGTGAAGCTGTCGAGGTAGTTGTTATTCAGGTGGACATCAAGGCGCGATGTCTCCAGATCCACCACCGGGCCACCGGGCGTGCGCACCCACAGGTCGATCGGATAGGGCCGGTTGCGCCATGAATACAGGTCGGGCGGCAGATGGAACGGCAGCGCCATGACCGGCGGCGCGAACCCGCCCCCCTGCAGGTCGCTTGCTGCGACCAGTTCGCCAAAGCGTACCGGGCGGTCCGTGGGCACAAAGGCAGGCGCGTCATACGGATGGCGCGGCTGCAATGTCACGTCATTGACCACCTTCGTCCCCACCGCACCCAGCGTGTCGGACGAGAAGGCAAGCACGCGGGCCGCGACCTCCACTTCCTGCGCGTTGCGGCCGGTCAGGACAAGGATCGTGCCCAGCCGGTCATTGGGGTTTTCCACTTCCGACAGGGTCGGCCCCGTCGGGCGGGTGCCACGCGCGTCGATCGGCAGGTTTTCCCCGATCGCAATCGCATTGCCCGACGCCGGGATCGTGGTGGAAACGGGGAACGATACCTTGCGGAAATCCGCCAGCTTGCCAAACCATGACGCCACAAGCGCCGATGCCTTGAGCATCCCGTGCGCATCGGGATTGGGCATGACCACCGGCACACGCAATGGCGTGCGCAGGTTGGGGTCATAGAACGGCGCGGGCAGGTACGACAGCTTGCGGTCGGGGGCGATGCGCGTCGTCGTCAGCGTCACGGTGGAGAAATCGGAAATACGCGCCCACAGCACCTCGTTATAGAGGTCGTTGCAGTCACGGCGATATTCCCCCGCGAAGTGGAAGTTCAGCTTGTTGTCACCCGTGAAATAAAGCGGGTCGATGTCAAAGGTGATCGGCCCGAAACGCGGATGTTCGGGATCGACACGGATCGTGCCGACATATTGTTCATTCAGCGTGACGCTGACCGCACTTGCCTCCGGCAGGAGGGAGGGCGACAGCGCACCCGACAGCGTGATGCGCGCACGCGTCACAACCCGGTTGGCGGGCACGATGACATCAAGACCCTGCAACGGCGAAAACCCGCGCAACGTCAGCGGCCCGGTGGCCAGACCCAGGTCACGGAAGGTGGAGGTACGCGTGATTTCGCCATCCGCGACACGTGCGGCGTCGGCGGGGTCGATGGGCGGGGCCGACGGGTCGGCGGGCAGCGCGCCGGTATTGGTATCACCAAAGGGCGACGCAGGCGACACACCCGTACGTTCGGACAGGCGTTCGCGCATCTGTTGTGTGGCAGGCCCCGTCGGCAGGGACACCGCCGTCGCGGCCGGCAGCAGTTCCCCGGCAGAGGCAGGCGCGATCTGCGGCGGGGTGGGCAACGTCCCGGGCGGCTGCGGCAGGGAGGGCGGCGGCGGCGCGTTGACCGGGGGCGGTTCCACCGGGGTGGCCCCCTGTTCGGTTGCAACGGGCGTGGCACGGGAAGGAGCCTGCGCAAGCGAAGGCGCGATGGCGACCGGCAGTCCCAGCAGCACGATGAGCGAAGCCGTGGCGCCGTGGCGGGCGCTCCGTCGGACGGGTTTCAGCACGAGGCTCTTCTTCTCCAGTTTTTCTTCTTCGACATGTTCGCTTTCCGCCAGCGGCGCTTCCTGCGGGGCCTGCCAGCGGAACAGCCGCTGACCACGGCGGAACAGGCCGCCGATACTGCGCAGGACCATCAGGAAACTGCGCACGGGACGGTCGGGCTGAAAATCGCCCCAGTTGGACCACGCATCGTTGCGCCCGAACATGAACTCCACGATCTGGCGTTCCACGTCGAGGTCATCGACACTCCATTGCAGGTGCAGCTGCCCCGGCTTGGAAAACAGGATGACGGCGGGGATGCGCACGTCGATGCCGTCTTTTTCATTGTGATACAGCATCGTGACGCGCGTTTGCGTCGGCAGGGCATGTTCCGTCGAAAGGCGCGCCGCAATCCCCCCCAGCGAGATATCGCTGGTATGGGCATGGTAATGCTGCCCATGTTCATCAATCAGCGTAATCGGCAGGGTTGCGCGCACGCGCGGCTTGTGACGGATCTGGCGGGTTTCGCGCCCCACCGCGATGGAGGCGAGGACGATAATAAGGCTGACAGCCACCCACAGCGTATTGAGCGCAAAGGACTGCAACGCCAGTCGGTCATGATATTCCCACATCATCCCGCCAATGCCGCGCACCAGCGCCAGCGCCAGGATCACCGCCAGAATGACATTGGGATAGACCGCGTTAAGGTCGAAATACTCGCTCTGCAACAGGCCGCCCTTGTCCGTGACGTTGAATTCCCCCTTGCGCGGGTTCAGCAGCGTCATGATCGTCACCCGCACAAGGAACAGCGCCAGCGTGGTTTCGTAGATCTCGCTCCAGAAGGAATAGCGCCACCGCCCCTCCACCCGCGACAGCGTGCCGATGGAATGAAAGACATGGGGGAAGGCATAGACAAGGATCGCAAAGGGCGAGGCGGCGATGATGTTCTGTCCCAGAAACAAGAACGCCAGCGGGGAGGCAAGGAAGACCAGACGCGGGATCGCGAACAGGAAGTGCGACATCGCCGAAAGATAGCAAAGCCGCTGCTGCCACCGCAGGCCGGACCCCAGAAGCGGATTGTCCAGCCGCATGATCTGCAGCATCCCGCGCGCCCAGCGCACGCGCTGCCCGATATGGAGCATCAGGCGTTCGGTCGACAGCCCGGCGGCAAGCGGCTGGCGCAGATAGGCGGTATGCCATCCCTCGCGCTGCATCTTGAGCGCGGTGTGCGCATCCTCCGTCACCGTTTCGGTCGCGAACCCGCCAATGCCCAGCACCGCCGAACGGCGGATCGCGGCGCACGACCCGCAAAAGAACGTGGCGTCCCAGAAATCATTGCCGTCCTGCACCAGCCCGTAGAACATGTTGCCTTCGGGGGGCACGTTCTGCCCGGTGGCAAGGTTCCGCTGGAACGGGTCGGGGGAATAGAAATGGTGCGGCGTCTGCAACAGCGCCAGCTTTGGATCGGCCATCATCCAGCCGATCGTCTTTTTCAAAAAGCCGCGCGTGGGAATATGGTCACAGTCAAAGATGACGACATATTCCCCCTCCGTCACGCGCAGGGCGTGGTTGAGGTTGCCGGCCTTGGCATGGTTGTTCTGGTCACGGATGATATAGCCCGCGCCCGCCTCCATCGCGAAGGCGTGGAAGCTTTTGCGCCGCCCGTCATCAAGGATGTAGACATTCAGCTTGTCCGCGGGCCAGTCGATGGCAAGCGCACCCAGAACGGTGGAGCGCACAAGCGACAGTTCCTCGTTATACGACGGCACATACACATCGACCACGGGCCAGTCGGTGGTATCGGCAGGCAGCGGCAGCGGTTTGCGGTCCAGCGGCCATGACATCTGGAAATAGCTGAGGCACAGCGTCAGCAGCGCATAGAGTTCCGCCGCCACCAGCAGCAGCGACAGCGCCGCCTGCAAGGGTGAATGCAATTCCAGCGTCGTGGTCAGGCGCCATACCATGTACCGAAGCGACACCAGCAGGGACAGCATCATCAAAAAGCAGGTGACGCCGCGCCCCTTGCGTCCCTTGAGGAGCAGGAACAGCCCAACCGTCCCGCACGTGACAAAAGCCTGGCTGGTGGTCGATATCGTAACCCCGCCGGCCATCAGCATCAGGAAAACCCCGACCGCCATCATCACGAAAGGGGACGCGGCGGAAACGGCGGGCACGCGCGCAAGCTGCTCAAGACGCAAGCGTTTCAGGATCGCCCTGTATATCATCGCCCGTACATCGTTTCGGAATTCCAATAAACTGAGATACACCCGTCCGCCCGGAACATCCCGGACACTGTCGGCCACCCTTCAAATCCCCGGGGACAGCCGGGACCGGCCCCGACATCCATGCAATCTGCCTGCGAACCCGTGCCGGAATCAGGCCGGACCGGCCTTCGCACCTGTCGCACCCACATCAGGAACAACGTGGATGGCCCCTTGGATCGACACCTGATTCCAGACGTTTGTGAACGCTGTTAATATTGGTTAAAAAAGCATCTACCGACCACCCCAGAGCGTGTCAAGCAACATAATTCACGCCCATGGACGAAATCGGGTCATGGCCATCATATCGACATAATCACATGCAATGCAGCATGCTGCCTGCCTGTTGCCCGGACTGTATCAGCACATTGCACGCGCCAGGGCAATGCCGCGACAAGAAGGAATAATTTCCTGATTTTCCCGCATTGCCTGCATGGACTTCCGGGCTTTGTGCATGCTTTAAGGGTTAACAGGCCCAATCATAGGAATTATTTCACGCCTTACCAATCTGCCCCTTTTCCACGTCACGGACCCATCCAAATGCGAATCAGGGAACCGGCGACAGGTTATCCCGCTTCAGAGACCCATGGCATGCCACAGATCAAACTTAACTATTTTTTACATTAAAGATCCGTCCGAAGGGGTGGCATGAATGGCCCGACGCCATTTACACCCCCACCTTTCGTCGGCATGTGCGTTTGTGGCATGCCCTTTGACATGCCCGTGGGGCAAACATCGCGTGGCCCGTGCGTTACACGATTCCCAGACCAAGGCCACGTAAAGTCATGGATATGCAAGAATCTGATATCAGAAATGCAATATCTGACATGAAACAGACCCCTTCATGGCCCCGCCCGATGCCGCGCCCGTATCACAAGGGCAATGTGGCCGAAGACCTTCGCCTGACCACGCTGCGTATCTTGCAGACGGAACGGCTGGAGGACCTGTCGGTACGCCGCCTGACGCGGGAGGTACGGGTCGCGCCTGCCAATTTCTACAACCACTATGCCTCGCTCAACATGCTGCTTGTGGAAATCGCGGCGGATTGCCTTGATGAATTTTCAGAGGTGATTGGCCATATCGTCCACCGTTCCACCAACCGGCATGACGCGCTGAAACGCACGATCACGCATTATGTGGAATTCGCATGCCGCCATACGCAGCTTTACCGCGTGATGTTCGGCTATCTCAGCGACACGGCACAGCACCCGCGTTACTGCCGGGCGGCGCAACGCACGTTCAACCGCCTGCGCGACCTGGTGGAGGCAGACGTGTTCCCGCCCCCGCAACCGGTGGACGCACCGTCCGACACCGCGGCCGCCCCCATGCCCGACGATGCGACGCATGTGGGGCACTGCATCTTCGCCATGAGCCACGGGCTGGCGGGGATGATCGCGCAGAATCTCGTTGCGTTGGAACAGGGGCGCGAGGACAGCATCCGCACCTTTGTCGAACGCACCATCGACCTGTTCACGCATGACCGCCTGACGCAGCAGCCCGCGTCGTACCCGATCAAGGTATAGGCCCCACGGCATACGGCGTGGGGCGTGGGGCGTGGGGCACAGGTGCGCGCACGGGCCGCCGCACGACATCGTGAAAATCTGCTGCTGACGCTTTTTCCAAAAGGTTCAGACCCCGTCACCTGATGGGAAAAGCCCGCCCCGGAACATTGGTTTCCACCACCGCCATGCCCACCATCGCACCGTAGCCAGCCCCCCCGACCGCACAGAACCACAGGACCATAAACAACAGGGCCACAAACACATGGACCACGCACGGGGCCACACACGGGTCCGCACGCCATGTGGCATCAGCCGCCATGACCGGTGTTACAGCATCAGGCACGTGCAGGTGAGTGATGTTACACAAAATGTTTTGCAAATCTGTAACAACAATGGATATTTACCAAAAGTAATTTTAATTATTAATGTATTTTTTAAGAATCTTTAAATAAAAATACATAATTTATTGACATGTCCCATGTGTGATGCTGATATTCCCATGCCAATCCCGTGCCGACATTTCACGTTCGCGCCCACATTCATCCAACCGCGACATCCATGACGGTTTTGCCCGTCCCTGTCGCGCCGCGGCCCGCAACGCATGATGGCCGCGACAGACCTGCACAAGAAAGGCCGCCCCGACGGTCTGCCTCCCCTTTTCACCGGCAGAAGAAGACAGCATCGTGATGCGCACTATTTCTCCCTCATCCCCGGCGGATCACAACGGCACACCGTCCTTTCCCACCTCCTTTCCCCCGATGCCTGACCGCCTGTGCCGCGACATCGTGGACTTTTGCAACAAGCACCACACCACCTGCCGGGAAACGCGTTTCCATCCCAAGAGCATCATCATCGAGGAAAGCGCCACCGCGCATTACACCTTCCTTGTCCGGCACGGGACGGTGAAGCTGTCGAAATCCATGCCCAACGGCCGCAGCCAGATCGTGGGGTTTGTCGGCAGTGGCCACATCCTGGGCACCAGTTCGCAGGACGTGTACATGTTCCAGGCAGAGGCGATCACCGATGTCACGGTCAACAGGCTGAGCCGCACCATGTTCGAGGACATCCTTGTCAATGCGCCGGACATCCTGTCACGCCTGCTGGAGGAGACGACGGCGCAACTGGTGATGATACAGGACCGCCTGCTGGCGCTGGGGCGCAAGACCGCGCGGGAGAAGCTGGCGTCTTTCCTGCTGCGTGAGGCGACGCGCAACAATGGCAGCAACATCCACCTTCCGTTCTCGCTCCAGATGTCGCGCGCGGACATTGCGGACTATCTTGGCCTGTCCACGGAAACCGTCTCGCGCCTGATGAGCATGTTTCACCAGGAAAAGGTCATCCACCGTTCCCGCCAGGTGATCCAGTTGCTTGCACCATCGCACCTGGCCGCCATGGCCTGCACCATCCTGTAGGCTCCTCCTCTTCTTTTCGGGAACCGGCGCCTGACGCCTGATCCCCCGACACAGCCCCCCCACCCCCCGGACGTGTCATTCGGGACGTGTCAGTCGGGGCCTTGCGATCGGGTCCATGCCAATGCAGGCCATATCGCGTGGCAAAGGCGACATCGGGGACATTCCAGATGCTGTTTAAAAAGTCAGGCGCGATAACATACTGAAATGATAAAAGTTTTTGGTGAAGCTTTTTCCAAAAAGCTTCAGAAGACGCCGCCTTTTTCGATCGAAAGGCGGCACCCAAAAACTTTGCCTATTTTCTATCAATGATGTGTTTTCAAACAGTCCCTCATCAATGTTTGTGATGTGGGCCAGCCGCGCTGGCGCACGCAGGGACAGGGACAGGATGTGCCATGACCCCTGCCCACAATCATGGACGCGGCCACGATGGGGGGGAGAATAGCGGGGAGGAGAACACCGGGCGGAACATCCATCGGAACAAACCGGGAAATGCCGCGTGATCCCCCCGCAATCCCCACACCCGACAAACTATACACAAAGTTATCCACAGACCTGTCCGGAAATATGTTGGCAAGTCGTACGGAACACGTTCTGCAACGAATCAGAAAAATGGCGGAAAACCGCCACGGAATCGCATACCACCCCAAAAGGGGAACGGTTATATGACCAAGCAGGCCAAGATACGAGTCCTGTTTGGTAAAAAGAATCCACACCCGCCATCCGTCCACCCCACACCCTGCGCAATGCCGTGCCCCGCATCATGCCACGACTCGTGAAGGAAGCTGTGTCCACCCCTTTCATGCGGGCATTGCATCGCACGACCTGCCCGCTCGCCCCCAGACAAGCGCCCCCGAAGCGCGCCCCCCCCCAGATGCGCGCCCAGATGCGCGCCCAGACCGCCGCCGCCCTCACCGGTCCGGAACACACAGGTCGAAAACACATCTCGCAAACACCGCCCGCGAAGACAGGCCGCAAAGACAGACCGCAGCCACAGGCCCCGGATGTCCTCCGCCTGCCGCGACCTGCCGCCGCCGCCGCCAGAAGGGCGAAGGCATGTTCAGGGCACGATGCGCGCCATGTCACGGGCATGGGGCGACAGGTGGGCGGCCCGCACCACATATTCGTCGGCGGGACGGTCCGGGTCCTGCACCGCCATGGCAAGGTCGCGCACGATACGTGTCGCAACCCCCATACGGTAATGCAGCGGGTCCCAGAAACTGTCACGCACATCGGCGATGGGACCGGGAATATCGAAATCCACCACGATGCTGTTGGGCACGCGGGCCATGTCCGCGATGATACGCGCCCGGCACCGGGCAATGGCCGTGGCGCGGGCAGGGCCTGCATGCACCTTCATTTCGCGTGCGACAGGGGGAAACCAGACGATCTTGAGCGTATCATCCGGGATGCGCGCCAACAGCCGGGGCAATAGTGCGAGTGAGGGGGACAACGCGACCGGCGCGGCGGGCGACACAACCGGCGTGGCCGACAGCCACAGCGCGAAATTCGCGCTGACCCGCGCATGATCATATTGCGCGTCATCGGGGACAAAGCTCTGATACCCATCCGCCCCGGCATGGTCCGCCTTCAGCCCGAATTGGTAAAGCGTCTGGTTCACGGCTTCTTGCAACGCATACAGGTCGAGCATATGCCCATATCGTTGCCATGACGGGGCGGTATAGGACCATTCCGGCCACTGTTCATGCGGTCCACGCGCGGCATCGTCACCCGACAGGCACCACAGATGATCAAGGTCGAGCATGATGACCCGTGGTGCGGGATGGGCCTGCATGAACACCCCAAGCAGCCGGTCCTGTTCCCATGCCGTGGCGTTATTCATCGCGAGGTTGACGAAACGCGCGTCGAATTCCGCCCCCATCGCATCGGGCCGGATCAACCGCCCGGTTGAGGTCCCGATCATGGCCGAATCAAACCGTCCGGCCCGTGCCAGCGCGCCCATGGTGTAACGCGCGTTTCCCCCCGTCGGCACGCGCGACAGCGGCAGATGCACCGGCAGGACATCCCACGCATCCATACCTGCGATAAAGGCGAACATCCCCCCTACCCCCGATAGCACAACCGCAAGCAGCACGATGGCAAAGCTACGCCATGCCCGAAGGGAAGAAGAACAGGAACGGGACTCTATATGCATGGTATCTGATGGCGGCGGTGTGTCGGGCAATGGGGGGGGAGGGGCGATGATGTGGGGCACCCGTCGTCATGCCTGCGTCGGCCCTGTCCTGTGGCTGTGGCTGTGGCTGTGGCTGTGGCTGTGCGGCTGCCGGTTTTTTATCGTCCTGCCTACATCCTGGCAAATATCAGGGACGTTTTGAAAAGACAGGATGCATCCCCCCACGGACATCATAAACATTCCTGTCCAGGCTTTGCGCGGAATGTTTTGAACGACATCCCCTTTTTGAAAAAAAACATAGGCCGGAATTTTATCATTCCTTATCAACAGGGTGTTTTCAAAAATACCCTGTCGGGACGCACCGTAACCGGGATATTGACGACAGCCATGACAATGGCCGGATGCCGCTCCCTGATGTGCCAGCAAAAAGATTCACCCGTAAAAAGATTCATCGGCAACCTGCATAATCTCACGACGCCCCGGTGCCGGAACCTGTATGCGCCACCACCGTCAGACGATCCTGTATGCTGTGTCATGACGACGAAACGGCACGACAGAAACGGCATGACAGTGGCGGCACGACTGCGGCGGCATGATAATGGCGATACGGTACACCAACACGACACACCGATACGCTAACACCGATACGCTACACCGATACGCTACTGGCGGCCTGCGTGGGGAATCGGGCATTCTGCCCACACGATGCGTGCAATGCCGCACATGACAGAAGGAAACACGCGATGAATGAAGATGTCAGCCACAGCTTTGGCGATTCGCGCCTGCACGCCACGGTACGGATACATGGGGCGGAACTCTGCGCGCTGCATGATGTAATCGCGGGGTGCGACCTGCTGTGGAATGGTGGGGCGGCATGGAAACGCCATTCGCCCGTGCTGTTCCCCATTGTCGGGCGGCTCGACAACGATACGGCCCTGTTTGACGGGCACGCATGCCGCATCACGCAGCACGGCTTTGCCCGCGACATGGATTTCCGCTGGGTCGAACGCACGGCCGATGGCTGCGTCCTGGAACTGGGGGATACGGCGCAGTCACGCGCGATCTTTCCCTCTGCCTTCCGGCTGAAGATCACATACCGCATCGCCAATGGCGCGCTGTCGGTGGAATATCATGTCATCAATCCCGACCCGGCACGCACGTTGTCCGCCTCGCTCGGCGCGCATCCGGCCTTTGTGTGGCCCCTGCGTCCCGATGTGCCAAAGGACGCGCACATCATCGAATTCGATCAGCCCGAACCCGAAAATGTGCGCCGCGTCGCGGGTGGCCTGCTGTCGCCCGACCTGTTCCCCACCCCCATCACGGGCCGCGAACTTGCGCTGTCCGAAGACCTGTTCGCGGCGGATGCGCTGATCCTCGACCATCCCGCCAGCCACGGCCTGACCTATCGCATCCCCAACGGGCCGGGCCTGCGTGTGACGTGGAAGGGCTTTCGCCAGCTTGGGCTGTGGATGAAGCCGGGTGCGGATTTCCTGTGCATCGAACCGTGGTACGGCATGAGCAGCCCGCAGGATTTCCACGGCGAATTCGCGACGAAGCCCGGCCTGTTCCACCTGCCGCCAGGGCAGGAATGGCACGCGAAATGGACCGTTGCCCCGGTCTGACGCCACACAGGGCACAAGCCTTGCAAAAACATCATGGGACGGGGGAAGGGGCTGCGAAAATATCATATTGTCAGCAGCGAAATCCGGCGTAGCGTCCGCCACAGGAGCAGCTTGCGGCAATCGTGCCCGCCAAGGCTCATGGAAACGCTCAGATGAGTACTTTTCACCTTGCCCCCGCAACCGGCCTTCCCCCCGGCACGCAGGAAACCCGCCATACGGCCGCAAACGTGGTCGCGTGGTTCGCCGCCGCGTTCAAACGTCGCGGCATGATGGAGGTCGCGACACTTAACAGTGTTGCGGTTCCCATGTCGGCCCGCACGGCCGTGGAGGCTGCGAATCGCGGCTGAGGTTCCGGCCCTGTCGCGCCACCGGCCCCGTCGGGGATGGTGTGGCGCGATAAAGCGCATCGGGGATAATGCTTTTCCATGTCCATGGTGCCATAATGTGTGGCGGCGCAGTAATGCGCCGCCACATCTGTTTTCACCACCCGCACCACAGCAGAAGGAACCCCGTGTGAGCGAGCGATATGCAAGCGGGCGATACAGGCACGGACATTCGTGATGGCACGCCGTTACGTACGCCGGGGCGCGATTGCCACCCTGTCGGGTCTGCTGGTGTGCGTGCCCGCCGCGACCGTCATGGTGACATCCATGCCCCCCGCCGCCCATGCCGCCAGCGTCGGCATCCCCGGCCTTGGCGATTATGCGCAGTTCGGGGTCAACGTCACGGGCAATGGCTCCTTTGGGCGATGCACCGTACAGGTCACATTCGACGCCGCGCGTTTCGCCGCCAGCGCGAAGGTACTGGACAGCATGGGCATCCTCGACAATGTCGATACGACGCTGCTGCGCCGGCGGACCAATTTCTACATGCGCGTCACGGCGGAAGAAATCGCCCCCATCGTGGTGGACCATGCCTTTCAGCGGTTTGGCCATACCGACCTGTGCCATTTTGAATTCACATCGCATGACGGGTGGATGTACGGTGGGGGGGCAGGAACGCTTTTCATGAAATTCACCATCACCGGCCGCACCGCGACACAGGTGGACTGGTACAAGGCCAGTTTTGATGAACTGCATGAAGTGGCCAGCGGGTTCTGGGAAGACGCAGCATTCGCCGGCCCGGCACAGCCGGAGGAACCGGCATTCGGACGCCGGTATTAACGGACCCGGTACGTACGGACACATTACAAATCGCCACCTGGAAACACCCCTTGAGAAGAGATGACAAAAACTCCGGTCGCTACCTTTTTCAATCCTGCGGCATCTTGCAGTGCTTTTTGAAACAAGCCCCCGACGGTTTTCATCATCCCCTTTTCTCATCCCCGTGGGATACGGCCCCCCGCGTTGCACACATCCACCGGATGGCAGGCCCCCGGCGGCAGGCCCCGGCATGATCGGGCTCCCCACGATGTTTCCCGATGACGCCTTCCCTCGACACCAGGGACGCCTGCTGAAACCCTGGCAGAGGGACAGCATCAGGGATGACACGACCGTCAATGGATGAAACCCGGTTTCCCCTTTCAAACGGCACCATGCCAGCCACAGGCGGCATTCCGGCCATCGGCACATCGCGCCGCGATCCCACCCCCCACAAAGGAAGCGTCATGACCCAGCCCGGATTTTCCGGCACGTTCACCAAGGAATTTGAAACCCTGCTGCGCTGGCGGCGCGACGTGCGGCATTTCCGGCGCGACCCTGTGCCCGCCCCGGTGCTGGACGGACTGCTGGCGACGGCATGCCTTGCCCCTTCGGTCGGGCTGAGTGAACCATGGCGCTTCGTCCGGGTGGATGACCCCGCACGCCGGCAGGCGGTGCGCGATGATTTCGCGCGCTGCAACGCCCATGCGCTTGCCGCGCGCGATGGGTCCGACGCCAGCGATTACGCGCGCCTGAAACTTGCGGGGCTGGATGACGCCCCCCACCATGTCGCGGTGTTTTCCGACAATGACCCGACACAGGGACGCGGGCTGGGCCGGGGCACCATGCCCCAGACCACCACATGGTCCACCGTCATGGCCATCCATACCTTCTGGCTTGCCGCGACGGCGGCGGGCGTGGGCGTGGGGTGGGTGTCCATCATCGACCCGGCGCGCGTGACCGCGATGCTCGACGTTGCGGCGCAATGGGAACTCGTGGCGTATCTGTGTGTGGGATATCCGCAGGACCCCTCCGACATGCCCGAACTGCAACGGCGGGGATGGGAACATCGTGACCCCGAACGCCAGCAGTGGATCGACCGCTGATGCCCCCGCCCCCCGCACGCCATGCCGGACGGGGGGCGGAAATGGCCATCATGGCGGCGTGGGTGGCGATCATGGCGGCATGCCTGCCCATGGGCCATGGCGCGCGGGCGCAGGGATGGGACAATGCGGGATGGGGCAATGCGGGATGGCCCGGCGCGCTGTCCCCCTCCATGCCGGGCGTGATGCACCCGCAGGCCGCGACCGGTGCGCAGGCATGGCAGGGCACACTGGCGCATATGCGCGCGGCCCATGATGCGGCCCGTGCCACCTGGTCCGCCGACGCACATGCCGCCGCCGCCGCACGCCGGGACATGAACCGCCCCACCCCCGGTCGCGACGCGCCGGACAACACGGACATGCCCGATCGCAGCCCAGATCGCACATCGGACGCCGCGGCCATGGGCCATGATCGCGACAGTCGCGATCCCTATGCCCAGGACTGGGCGCGTTTCACGAACGAAGAAGCCCACCTGCGCCAGCAGATGCGCCACACGCCCTGATCGCGGCCCCACCACGCGGCATATGGATGAGACAACCGGCGGGAGACCATCGCATCCGCGCCGAAGGTATGATACGGATGCATGGATGCTGTCGGCCTTATGTGCCGGTCCTGCCCCAGTCTGGAGAATGCCTGCGTGTCGGCTGCCGTTCCGTCCTGCCACCCGCCTGCGCCACCGCCGCCCGACCGGTCCGACATGGCCCCCGATGCGGCCATGGTGTACGCGCATCGCCCCGCGCTTGCCGCGCTGCGACGCAGTGGCGCGATCGTGGACGCCCATGCCCTTGCCGCCGAATTCTGGGCCATTGATTACGCCATCGGGTTCATGGGCCATAACGACCCGCAGATGGAACGCGCACCCGGCCGCCACCCCACGCACGAAGGCCCATCGCACAGCAGGCTGGGCGCGATCGAACGTTACAAATACATCCGCACGGCCATTGGCACGCGATGCGAAAAGCTGCTGGTCCTGCTGATGGTGGAGGGACGGTCAATGCCCGCCATCGCCAGCCATTTCGGCACGGAGCAGGCCCATGTGGCGGGCGCGCTGGCGCTGTTGCTGGATATGCTGGTGGATCATTACGATGAAATGCCCGGCCCCCTGTGGAAGGGATAAACACCCCGGGGCGCGCCATGCGCAGCACACCATGCGCGCCATACCATAAAAACGGTCCATACAGGCGGACCCGGCATCCCACTGGAACATGAAGACATCATTTGAAACAGCCCGTTGATGAAAAACGGTAAATATTCAGGCGTTACTTTAACCTTGTAGAAATGCAATATATTGCAAAGCCATGTCGGTAAACGCTTTGCCAAAGACTGCCTTCATTCCCGTGGAGTATTGCTACACACCGTTCAAACGGCCCCTGACATCCTGTCGGATTGGGGACTGACATCGACCGGCTTCATAATTTGTGAAAAAATTGCAATTCCAACTGGCATTAAACCGAAAATACTATTTTATATTTTGGAAATGTTCTTTCGAAAAAGTCACCACCCCAACAGAATTCCAACGGTTTTCGGCCATGTCTGTTTCAAAATAGCTGGAACCAATGATCTTTCTGAGACGCTGTTTGAAAAATCAGCCTCAGTAATATCCTGAAATCATAAAGGTTTTTGGTGAAGCTTTTTCCAAAAAGCTTCAGAAGACGCCGCCTTTTTCGATCGAAAGGCGGCCCCCAGAAACTTGTCCTGTTTTTTATCAATGATGTGTTTTCAGACACTCTCTAAAAACTTGGCCTTTGAATATCCTGATGACGTCTTGTCCATCGGGTGCTTTCCAACATCGCCCTGCGCATCCAATAGCCGCCGGCATATGCCCATGCGGCTTCATGGTGAGGCTCTGCATGGCAAAGCGTCCTTAATAACATGCTGAAATTATAAAATTTTTGGGTATCTCTTTGCTGTAAACACACAAAAAAGATCTTACCTTCATTCAGGAACAGGCAACGCGCGCAGGCTTTTCCTTGCGTTTTCACTGTTTTTACCGCCACCCGCCTGCGACAGGAGGCCCGTCATGACCCTCTCCCCCACCGGCCATATCGCCGTCATCGGCAGCATCAATGTCGATTTCGTCTGCCGCGTCGCCCGCTTTCCCCATGCGGGGGAGACGATGCATGTCCACGCCGCGACAACAGGGCTGGGTGGCAAGGGCGCAAACCAGGCGGTGGCCGTCGCGCGTCTGGACACGGCAGTCGAACTGGCGGGGCAGATGGGCGACGATGCGCTGGCGCAGGTCGCACGTGACGCCATGGCCGATGCGGGGGTGGGGCTGCGTTTCGTGCGCACCGAAACCGGCGGACAGACGGGCCGGGCCTTCATTACCGTCAATGACGCGGGCGAAAACCAGATCCTGGTCCATGGCGGGGCGAACATGACGCTGCGCCCCGATGACGTCCCCGCGCTGGCGCGCGTGTTCGACGGCGCGCGCGTGATGATGGTGCAGATGGAAATCCCGCCGGACATCGTCGTACGCCTGTGTGAACAGGCGCGGGCGCAGGACATGACCATCATCGTCGATCCTGCCCCCGTCCCACCCGACGGCCTGCCCGATGCGCTGTTCACGCTGGCCACCGTCATGACCCCGAACGAGACGGAAACGCAGGCCCTGACGGGTATCCTGCCCACCGACGCCCCCCACCGCCCGCGCCGCCGCAGCCCACCTGCACGGGCGGGGTGTGGCATGCGCGGTCATAAAAATGGGCGCGCGCGGCGTGTTCCATTCCCGTCGCGACGGGGGGGGACGGATTCATTCCCCCCTTTGCCGTCACGGCAGTCGATACCGTTGCGGCGGGCGACTGTTTCGGCGCGGGACTGGCGCGCATGCTGGCATCCGGCGCGCCACTGGATCAGGCCGTGCGCTATGCCGCCGCATGTGGCGCGCTGGCGACGACACGTCCCGGCGCGGCAGAGGCCGCCCCCACGGCCGAAGAAGTTGCGGCACTGCTCGACACGCAGGAATGCGCATCCTGATGTCGCCCCTCCGCCCGCTGCCCATGTCCATGCCCATGCCCGCGATGCTGTTGCGTGGGCCACGGCGGGCCTGCCGGGATTGCGTCGGGATGTTGCGTATGCCGGATTGCGCGCCCCGCCGGACGCCCCCCGTAGACATGCCCGTTAGAGACCATATTAAAAAGTCGGGCTTAATAACATCCTGAAATCAGAAAGGTTTTTGGTGAAGCTTTTTCCAAAAAGCTTCGAAAGACGCCGCCTTTTTCGATCGAAAGGCGACACCCAGAAACTTTTCCTGTTTTCTATCAATGACGTGTTTTCAAACACTCTCTTAGGCTTGCTCCGCGAATGGCCCCCTTGGACATGCCTGCGCACTCCCCCGGATGTGCCGCACGCTAAAGTGAGTTTCCTTACCTACCTTCAGGTCGGTAGGCTTTGGGCATGGAGCACGGTACTCGCCGCATCCTGATGCAACGGGCTGAAGAGCTTATCCGCACACGCGGCTATGCTGCCTTCAGCTTTGCCGACCTGGCGCGGGCCGCGGGCATCCGCAAGGCAAGTGTCCACCATCATTTCCCCACCAAGGAAACACTCGGATGCGCGGTTATCGAGGACTACCTGCACCGCTTCACCGCCGAACTGTCGGCCGTGTGGCATGCGGTCCCCGATGCCCCCGGACGGTTGCGGGCCTTTGCCGCTTTTTTCACCAGCAGCGCCATGGCCGGCATGCTGCCGCTGTGTGCGGCGCTGGCGGCACAGCGCGACAGCCTGCCACCGTCGATGCGCCACCAGACGGCGGCATTTTTCCGGCTGCATCTCTCATGGCTCGAATCCGTCATGGCGGAAGGGATCGCGGCGGGCACGCTGCGCGGCGACCTGCCCGCATCCGTGCTGGCGCGTCGGTTCGTCACCCGGCAGGAAGGGGGGAGCCTGCTGGAATGGGGTCTGGGAGAGGCGCCCGGCGGGACTGCTGACGGCGTGCGTGCCGATGACGTGCTTCATGACCTCCTGCCCGGTGATGTCCGGGCGGGACCACCCGATCACCACAGGAAGACATGACCATGATGATAGACTGGAACACATATCGCGACCAGCTTGCCAAAGGTTTTGGAAAGGTCGCCACCCTGTCGCCCGGCACGGTCGAGGCCGTTGTCGCCGCGGGGGAGGCCGGGGCGAAGACCGGGCATCTTGATGCAAAGACGCGCGAACTGATCGCCCTTGCCGTGGCGGCCACGACCCGGTGCGACGGCTGCATTACCGTCCATTCCGCCGAAGCGGTCAAGGCGGGCGCCACGCGGGAGGAAATTGCCGAGGCTCTGGGCGTGGCCGTGGCGATGAACGCGGGCGCGGCCCTTGTCTATTCCGCGCGCGTGCTGGACGCGGTGGATGCGCTGGATACGGCCAAGGGCTGATCCCCATCTGGGCAAGGGACTGCGTGATAAAAGCTTCTGGCCCGGATTGTCCCGCAATGATTTGGGACATGCCGTCTTTTTCAAACGCTGAAGGACGGCGCCCGGACATCTTTGTGCCTTGGCTGTCGCTGTGCCTGTCCCTTTGCCTGTCCCTTTGCCTGCGTGCCCGGCATGCCGCACGCGGGATCGTGTGTGACATTTTCCCGCCTGCGCGCATCCAAACGCCGCGCAGGCGCGCATGCCCGGTTGCCTGCCGCCATGCGCGGGCATATCCCTGTGCGCCATGACCACACGCCCTTCCCATCCCCGCCTGGTTGCCCTGTGGGCCGCCGTGGCCCTGCTGTCATGGGGCAGCGCCTATCCCATCGTCCGGGTCGTGATGCACGAAATCGGGCCTGTTCCCCTTGCGGCGCTGCGCTATGCGCTGGCGGCGGTGCTGTCGGTGGGATGGCTGCTGTATGAACGCGCGCCCCTGCCACGCGCGCGCGACATCCCGCGCTTTGTCGCATGCGGGGGAATCGGCATCAGCCTGTACAATGTGCTGTTCAATACCGGCGAACTCAGCGTTTCCGCCGGGGCGTCCAGCCTGCTGATCAGTTCTTCCCCCCTGATGGCCGCCATCATCGCCGTGGCGGTGATGGGCGAACGGCTGACGGCATGGGGGTGGGTCGGATCGCTTATCAGTTTCGCCGGGGTCATCACCATCGCGGGCGGCGAACCGGGGGGCCTGTCATTCGGGTCGGGCACGACGCTGATCCTTGGTGCGGCATTGTGCAGCGCGCTTTACACCACCTTGCAAAAACGCCTGATCCCGACCTATGGCGCGATGGCCACCACGGCGTATGTGCTGATCGTCGGGGGGATCGTCCTGCTGCCATGGCTGCCGCAGGCGCTGGGACGGGTGCCGCACATGTCGATGGCCGGTATCGCCAGTGTGGCGCAGCTTGCGATACTGCCTGCCTTTGTCGGATATGCGGCATGGACGTGGGTGGTGGGACAGATGGGCGTCGCACGGGCGGCGGGCCTGCTGTACCTGCTGCCGCCGGTCACTTTGCTGGAATCCTTTGCGCTGGTGCATGAAGTCCCCGAACTGCGCACCCTGCTGGGGGGCGTGGTGGTCATGCTGGGTGTGTTCCTGGCCAATACGCTGGGCCGCGCCCCGGTGGAACGGATGCCGCCCGGCGGGGAATGACCCCATCTGGCGCGACGTCAGGGGGGAACCCAGGGGAAAGCGGCGGATGAAAACCGGTGTATGGAGAGCGGTGCATACGATCGGACACATGGATCATTCCGTATTGGAATGACCCCAGTTCCGAATATCGTTTTGCGCCCGGTGCGATCGAAAATACCTTGCGCGATGGCGTCACCGGGGGTGCGCGCCAACCGGCGACAGCCCCCGCCCTGCCGGGGGGTGTCGCCCGCCCGGCAACCTTCCCCCGGACCCGCCAACAGAAGATGCCAGCCGGGGAGACCAGCCGGGAATGCCGCCAGCAAACCCCACTGGTAAACGCCGTCAGGCAAACGCTGCCGGGTAAACGACACTGGGTAAACGCCACTGGGCAACGCAACAGGGTAACGTGCATGCAGAATGATCCGCGCAGCCATGGTCTTTGGGAAGTCACCGCCCCGCCCGCCCCGCCCACCACGGCGTTGCGCGGGCATGTGGATGTCGATGTCGCGATTATCGGCAGCGGCTATACCGGGATGTCGGCGGGGCTGCACCTTGCGCAGGAATCCTGCAATGTGGTGATCCTTGAGGCCAACGAGATCGGCTTTGGCGGGTCGGGACGCAATGTCGGCCTGGTGAATGCGGGCCTGTGGGTCATGCCCGACGACCTGCTGACGACGCTGGGCGCCACGATGGGCCGGCGGGTGCTGGACCTTCTGGGTAATGGCCCGCGGGAAGTCTTTGACCTTGTGGCGAAACACGCCATCGCGTGCGAGGCCACGCCCACCGGCACGTTACATTGCGCGGTGGGGCAATCCGGGCTGGACAACCTGCGCGAACGCGAACGCCAGTGGCAGGCGCTTGGCGCGCCGGTGCGCCTGATGGATGCGGGCGAGGCCGCGCGCCAGATCGGCAGCACGGCCTATACCGGCGCGTTGCTGGATGAACGCGCGGGCACGATCCAGCCCCTTGCCTATGCACGGGGTCTGGCGCGCGCGGCGATGGATGCGGGCGTGCGGCTGCATACCGCGACATGCGTGACCGATGCGCAGCAGGCGGGCGCGTGGTGGCACCTGCGCACCAGTGGCGGCGGGTCGGTGCGCGCGCGCTGGGTGATCGTGGCCACCAATGCCTATACCACCAACATGTGGCCCGAACTGCGCGCCGAACTGGTGCATCTGCCGTATTTCAACCTTGCCACCCGCCCCCTGCCCGCGCATGTGCTGGAAACGGTCCTGCCCCACAAACAGGGCGCATGGGACACCAGGGACATCCTGACCTCCTTCCGTCTGGACCAGGCGGGACGGATGATTATCGGCAGCGTGGGCGCGCTGGACCATGCGGGGCGGCGCATCCACCATGCCTGGGGGCGCAGGGCGCTGGCGCGGATTTATCCGCAACTGAAGGACGAACCCTTTGAAACCGAATGGTACGGCAGCATCGGCATGACCACAGACGCGGTTCCCCGTTTCCATCAGCTTGCCCACAATGTAGTGTCCATCAGCGGCTATAACGGGCGCGGTATCTCGCCAGGGACGGTGTTTGGCCGGGTGCTGGCGCAGCTTGTATGCGGCAGGATCGGGATTGCCGACATGCCGCTGCCGCTCTGCCCGGTGCAGCCGGTGCGCGCCCGCCCCGCGCGCGAAGCCTTTTATAACGTGGGGTCCGCCATTGCCCACGCGGGCACGGCATGGCTGTAGAGCCATATCCGCGCCCACAGGACTGGAGAACAGGAAGACATATGACCATCGTATCCGACGTACATGCCCTTCTGGAAAAGCTGGGCGTCGCGCGCGATGCCTATACCGGCGGCGACCTGATCGTACGCACCCCCATCACGGGCGAGGAAATCGCCCGCGTTGCGACCATTTCCGCCGATGCGGTCGATGGCGTGATCGCCCGCGCGGCCGACGCCTTTGTCGCATGGCGCAAGGTGCCGGGGCCACGCCGTGGCGAACTGGTGCGCATCCTTGGCAATGTCCTGCGTGACAACAAGGAGGCGCTGGGCCGCCTGGTATCGTTCGAGGCGGGCAAGGTCCTGTCCGAAGGGCTGGGCGAAGTGCAGGAAATGATCGACATCTGCGACTTTGCCGTCGGGCTGTCACGCCAGCTTTACGGCCTGACGATCCAGTCCGAACGCCCTGACCACCGCCTGATCGAACAGTGGCACCCCGCCGGTGTCGTCGGCATCATTTCCGCCTTCAACTTCCCCGTTGCGGTATGGTCATGGAATGCGGCGCTGGCGCTGGTCTGTGGCGATCCGTGCATCTGGAAGCCGTCGGAAAAGACCCCGCTGACCGCACTTGCCACCCATGCCCTGTTTGACGAGGCCGTGCGCCAGTTCGGCGCGGACGCCCCGGCCGGCCTGTCCGCGCTGATTATCGGGGATGGCGCGATCGGGCAACGCCTGGTTGATGACAGGCGCGTGCCGGTCATTTCCGCCACCGGGTCAACCCGCATGGGCCGCATCGTGGGCGAACGCGTGGCGCGCCGCTTTGGCCGCTCCATCCTTGAACTGGGCGGCAACAATGCCTCCATCGTCACGCCGTCGGCGGATCTGGACCTGACGCTGCGCGCGGTGGCGTTCGGCGCGATGGGCACGGCGGGACAGCGCTGCACCACGCTGCGTCGCCTGATCGTGCATGAAAGCGTGTATGACGCGCTGATCGGCAAGCTGAAGCAGGTATATGCCAATATTTCCGTTGGCTGCCCCGTCAGCAGCGACGCGCTGGTCGGCCCGCTGATTGACGAGGCCGCATTTACCGCGATGCAGGACAGCCTGAAGGCCGCAACCGCCGCCGGTGGCGCCGTGCATGGCGGCACGCGCGTGGATGTCAACGGCACGGGGTCGTTCTATGTCCGTCCCGCGCTGGTGGAAATGCCCGCGCAGACCGGACCGGTGGTGGAGGAAACCTTTGCCCCGATCCTGTATGTCCTGAAATATACTGACCTGGATCAGGCCATCGCGTTGCAGAACGACGTGCCGCAGGGCCTGTCCTCCTCCATCTTTGGCACCAACCTTCTGGAGGTGGAACAGTTCCTGTCCGCCGCCGGGTCCGACTGCGGTATCGCCAACGTCAATATCGGGCCGTCCGGCGCGGAAATCGGCGGGGCGTTCGGTGGGGAAAAGGAAACCGGCGGTGGCCGGGAATCCGGCTCTGACGCATGGCGTGCCTATATGCGCCGCCAGACGAACACCATCAATTACGGACGCACACTGCCACTGGCGCAGGGCGTGAAGTTCGACGTCGGCTGATGCCATCACATGCAGGGGCACTGCCCCTGCACCCCACCAAAGGTCCTCGACCTTTGGAAATCAAGACTTTCAAAAGCTGTTTGAAAAACAGAACCGACAGCCTGTCAGAATCATAAAAGTTTTTGGTAAAGCTTTTTTCAAAAAGCTTTGAAAGACATCGCACTTTCAAAAACAAGGGCGGGGCGCAGGTCTTCAGGGGCTTTGCCCCCGAACCCCCACCAAAGGTCCTGGACCTTTGGAAACCATGACTTTCAAAAACTGTTTGAAAAACAGAACCGACAGCCTGTCAGAATCATAAAAGTTTTTGGTAAAGCTTTTTTCAAAAAGCTTTGAAAGATATCACACTTTCAAAAATAATGGCGGACACTTCCTGCCATGATCCACGCACGCCATGGCGTCACCCGGCCGCAACCGCCGTCAGTATCCACTGTCGAAACGCCACCAGCGGGGCATAGCGCGTGCGATTGACAGGCCAGACAAGGTAATAGGCTTCCTCTGCCATTTGTGGTGCGGGGGGCGCGATTTCATGCAGTTCACCGCGTGCCAGTTCTTCGGCAATCAGGAAACGCGGCAACAGCGCCAGCCCCGCCCCTGCGCGCGCCGCCTGTGTTATGGTTGCGAACTGGTCACACAACATGCCGTGGATCTGGCACGCATCGACATCATGGGCATGGAACCAGCGTTCCCACGCATCGGGCCGCGACACCAGATGCAACAGCGGCGCACACAGCAGATCCGACGGCGTGCGAAAGGACGACCGCGCGGCCATGTCGGGGCTGCACACCGGCACGACCTGTTCATGCATCAGGAATTCCATCTCCGCCCCCGGCCAGTCAGGCAGGCCATAATGAATGGCAGCATCGAGGGCTTCTGCCGCAAATTCGAACGGGGCCGGACGGGTGAACAGGTTGATGGTGATATCAGGATGCAACAGCCCGAACGCCGGCACGCGCGGCGCCATCCAGCGCGCGCCAAAGGTGGGAAGCACCGCAAGGTTGAACGTACCGCCACTGGGACTGGCCCGAAAGCCAAGGGTCGCGGTGGAGATATGTTTCAATGCCTCGCGGATTTCACGGGCATAGGTTTCCCCCGCCATCGTCAGACGCACGGTCTGGCGTTCGCGGGTGAACAGGTCCGCGCCCAACTGTACCTCCAACGCACGGATATGGCGGCTGATCGCACTTTGCGTCAGATGCAGTTCCGTGGCGGCCGTGGTGAAATTCTGGTGCCGGGCCGCCGCCTCGAACGAGCAGAGCAGCGAAATCGAGGGAAGAAAACGTCGAGCCAGCGCCACAGTGCCATTACCATTTACGTCAGGAGACAAGCCGGTGGGAATGATAGGGCATCCCCACACGCCCGTCACGCCGCACCAGCGCATGCGGCCGCATTGGCTGGGGATGGCGCACGATACACAATAGTCCAGTGATGAGAAGTGGGAACATTCCAGGCGTTACCCTGTGTTTTGCATAATATGATGCATTTCAGGGATTTTTGAAATTTACAAAAAACCTTCATGATTCAACAGGTTAATTGGCCTTACTTTCAAACAGTCCCTAAAAGCATGTCTGAAAGTAAGGCTCGATAACATACTGAAATTATAAAAGTTTTGGTGAAGCTTTTTCCAAAAAGCGTCAGAAGACGCCGCCTTTTTCGATCGAAAGACGGCACCCAGAAACTTTTCTTTTTTATCAATGATGTGTTTTCAAACAGGCTCTTATCAAGGCGTCACCGACAGCATGCATGATACCAGCCTGCTGCCCGGACAGATTTTCACACCGCCGGCTTATGGCTGCCCTGCGTCCTGCCTGTCCCGGTTATGGCTGTCCCTGTTATGGCTGTCCCTGCCATATCTGCCCTTGTGATGGCTGCCCCTGTTATGGCTGCCCCCTGCGTGACACCGTTGCATGGCCTGCCGATGGGTTATACGTTCGCCCCGTTATGTCAGTACCCTGCCATGTCAGGCCCTTAGCGGGACAGTTCATACCGATGGGTATCTTTGTCCCCCTGCCTGCGCGCCGACGGGGTGCGCCGTTATCGCCTGCCCTGCCACCGGCCGGGACGGGCCAGAAGCGAAAGCCCATCCGTCCATGAGTCGAGTCCCCCTGCCCCGCAGCATCCACGGCCTGCTGGCTGCCTGCGCCATGGTGGCCACCACCTCACGGGCCCATGCGCAGGCCCCCGCCACGCAGATCGCGCAGGAACGTGCGCGGCTGGGCAATTCCACGCCCCTGATTGCACAGATCGACCCCGCGACCGTGCGGGATTCAACTACCCCGCCGCCGAGTGAAGGCGACAGGCTGGATACGAGCGGCAACCTGCTTGGGGACATGTGGGGGCTGCGGCCGTGGCTGTACAAGCACGGCGTGACCTTCAACCTTCAGGATGTGGAGGAACTGTGGGGAAACACCACCGGCGGCGCGCCCAGCGCCAATGACGTCGGCAGCGGCTCGGGCACCGGACCTTCCTATGACGCCGTGACTGCCCCCACACTGACCGTTGACCTCGAAAAACTCTTCGGGCTGAAGGGTGGCCTGTTCAATGTCAGCGCCCTGCAGACGCGCGGACGCTCCATCTCGCAGGACCATCTTTATAACTACAACCCCATCAGCGGCTTCGAGGCCGACCGCTCCACACGCCTGTTCGAACTGTGGTACCAGCAATCCTTCCTTAACGGGAAACTCGACGTCAAGATCGGGCAGCAGGACCTTGATACCGAATTCCTCATCAGCGATTACGGATCGCTCTACCTGAACTCCAACTTCGGATGGCCCATGGCCCCGTCCGTCAACCTGTATGGCGGCGGGCCCTCATGGCCCCTCTCCTCCCCCGCCGTGCGCATCCGTTACAGGCCCACAGACACCTTCACCTTCATGTTCGCAGCCGCAGACGACAATCCCCCCGGAAACCGCTACAACTCTTTCGGCATACAGGGCGGCAACAGCGCTGACCCCACAAACCAGGTCACAAATGACGGCAGCGGCACACGCTTCAACATGGGCACGGGCGCACTGCTGATTACCGAACTGCAATATGCGCTCAACCCGCAGCCAGACGACATGTCAAAGGCCACCAAGGACCCCGGCCTGCCCGGGATCTATAAACTTGGCGGTTTCTATGACACCGCAAAGTTCCCCGATTACCGCTATAACCGTCAGGGTGCCTCCCTCGGCGCACAGGGCGGATACCCGCGATGGGATCGCGGAAACTGGATGGTCTATGGCATCATTGACCAGATGCTGTGGCGACCATCGCGCACATCACCCCAATCCGTCGGTATCTTCGTTCGCGCAACAGGCAATAGCGGCGACAGGAACCTCATCAGCTTTGCCGCGGATGCAGGCATCAACCTCAAGGCGCCCTTCAGGGGACGGGATAACGACACCGTCGGCGTCGGCTGGGGAATCGGGCGTTCAAGCTCCGGGTGGAGACAGTATAACCGCGACGCAGGCTCCATCGTGCCAGGAAACGAAAACCATCTTGAGGTCACATACCAGGCACAGGTCACCCCGTGGCTCGTCCTGCAGCCGGATTTCCAATATGTCTGGCACCCGCAGGGCGGAACATCCGACCCGCGTTACGCAAGCGGCCTGAAACGCGTCGGAAACGAAACCATCTTCGGAATACATACAAACGTCAATTTCTAACTGCCTGAAATCATAAAAGTTTTTGGTGAAGCTTTTTCCAAAAAGCTTCAGAAGACGCCGCCTTTTTCGATCAAAAGGCGGCACCCAGAAACTTTCCTCGTTTTTTATCAATGATGTGTTTTCAGACACTCTCTAAAATATATCAGAAACGTTTCCGAACGCCTGTGCCGGGCGGGTGAAGGGATCAGTTCTTGAGCCGGATGGTCAGACGCTCCACCGAGAAGGCAAGCCGTGCGCCGGATGTACGCGACGTGAACTTGATCCGCACGCCGTTATTGTTTTCCATGACCGCCCCGCCGGTTCCCGCACCGATCGTGGCCTCCCCCTGCACGGACCAGTAGGTCCCCTCCAGATCCTGCGTGCGGTAGAGGTTGAAGACCCCGCCCTTGGCATGCATCGTTGAAAAGCCGATGGCGGCGCCGGAACCGCCACGAATCTTGAAATTGTAATCATGCCCCTGGAAGCTCAGCACACCCTTGCCCCACGACATGCCGGCCCCAAGGTCGGCGGCGGAAATGGTAAAAGTGATCTCCCCCGTGCGTTCGCCAAGCGCATCGGCGGCATGGGCGGGGACAACAGCAAAAGCAGGCAGGGCAACAACAGCCGAAAGGGCGGCGACAGATGCAAGGCGCAACGTAAACTCCTTCTTCACGCGATGTCGCCCAACCGTTTCAACTGATGGGCCACCGAAACGGGAACAGGCACGCAAAACGGATCAATCCGCCCTGAGGCATGCGGATTTGAAATATCATACATGTAATTAAGGAAACGCGAAGCGGATTATCGGTTCCTCATCGTGGCTGCGCCGCAAGCTGGGCGCGGGCCTCCCCATTGGGATAGGCATCGGTGTGCAGGTTGACATAGACCTGTCCCGCCATCAGCGCACGCGCCTGTTCAGACGACAGCAGCACCGCCCCCCGCAGGGGCGAGGCATAGGGCCCGGCCACCGGGGCAAGGACGCCGGCCTCCTGCCCTGTTCCTGCCGGGCCATGGAAATGGATGGCCGTGACCTTGCCACTCAGTCCCGTCCATTTGATCGTATAGGTGACAAGGTTCGTCCTGGGGTTCAGCCATGCCGTCACCCCGCCGCCCGGCGTGGTCGTCGCGCCGTGTTCGGTGGCGAACCGGCCCGATATATGCACGCTGCGGGCCTGCGCCGGGGCGATGGTGGCCACCGCAACGGCACAGCCAAGGCCCAGCATCAACGGGATGGATGGACGGAACATCATGCGTTTCCTCCGGCATGGGCATCATGGCCCGTTATGTCCTGCACGCGCATGCCCCCACATGCGCGCGTCCTGTCACACCGGATGGCATGACATGGCGGGTGCGGCCATCAGATGCAAAAAATACGCCCCACGCAACAGGAAAACACATCACGCCCCATACGCGATCCCCACCGGAAGGGAGACGTGTCAGATATCCAGCGGGCGTCCACGTTCCAGCGCCGCAAGTTCGCGCGTCATCCATGCCCGCCACAGACCGACGCGACACATGCCGGCACGACACAGGCCGATTCCCGTCCCCACGCCCGCCATTACCACCATCGTTACCGCGTACATGTTCATCGCCGTTTCCACCATCAGGGTCGATGGCGCCATCGTGGGCGGCGGCTGTGATCAAAAGATGGCCGGAATGTTACTTTTATGCAGCGCGGCGCGGCAAAAAAACGGCACGGGGAACAGCGACAGGGGGGGGAAGGAAACGCCGGGGATATGGTCCTTACCACGGATGCGAATTGGCGACGTCATTACCCGTCTGCATCACCATGTCGAGCACCATGTAACAGAACACCGCCGCCAGCAGCATCGCACAGATCATAAGGACATACCGCATGCCCCTGTGTGCCAGCATGCGGGGCAAAGGAAAAGCCCCGCCGCTGTCTGTCCTATCCCACGCCGGTGCCGCCTGATGCGGCATAGACCTGCCCGGTGATATAGCTGGCCTCCGCCGAGGCAAGGAGTACATAGACCGGGGCCAGTTCGGCGGGCTGTCCCGCGCGGCCCATCGGTGTTTCAGCCCCGAACTGGTGGATATGGTCCTGCGTCTGTCCGCCACTGACCTGCAACGCGGTCCAGAACGGGCCGGGGGCGACTGCGTTCACGCGGACTCCCTTGTGCACCATCTGTTTGGCCAGAGATTTGACCAGCGCCACGATCGCCCCCTTTGTTGCGGAATAATCCAGCAGGATTTCCGACGGGCTGAAGGCGTTGACCGATGCGGTGGCAATGATCGCCCCACCCGGCGGCATCAGTGGCACCGCCGCGCGGGCAAGGAAAAACAGCGCATAGACATTGGTGCGAAAAGTCTCGTCAAACTGTTCGGTCGTGATGTCGACAATGGATGCCTGATGCACCTGCCGCCCGGCATTGCTGACGAGGATGTCGAGACCGCCCAGTTCGGCATGCGCCTTCGCCACGAGATCCTTGCAATACTGTTCATCGCGCAGGTCGCCGGGAATGGCGATGGCCTTGCGCCCGGCCGCGCGGATCAGGGCCATCACGTCCTGCGCGTCGGGTTCCTCCTGCGGCAGATAGGCGATGGCGACATCCGCCCCTTCACGCGCATACGCAATGGCCGCGGCACGCCCGATGCCCGAATCCCCCCCGGTAATCAGCGCCTTGCGCCCCGCAAGGCGACCCGACCCACGATAGGTCCCTTCCCCATGGTCCGGGCGGGGCACCATCTTCCCCGCAAGTCCGGGCCATGGCTGCGACTGACGTGGGAAGGGCGGGCGGGGATAGCGGGTTTCCGGGTTAACCGCCGTATCCGCCGCCATGGGGACGGGGGCGGCATCCACGCCATGGGGGACCGTTGCGGCCGCACTGACCATTCCCGCCGCCATGCCCTGCAGGACGGTACGACGCGAAGACGGGGGCCGGACGGAAGGGGAAGAGGCGATATCATCGGCCATGGGGCTTTCTCCTGCTGTCATCCTTTTACAACAGGCCCGGCCGGGCAGGGTTGCGTCCCCATATGTTCAGGGGCGCATTGCCTCCCCACCCCGCTGCTCTTTTGCCGGGACATGCGGGAGAGGGGGAAAGTCACCAGTGAAGATTTCTGAAAAGGTCAGCCCCGGACAACTTTCAATCCAGCACAGGACTGTGCCGCAGCCCCCTATGGAGGGGAAAGCACGAAAGTTATTGCATGTTTTCCAAGAGATTGTTTGAAAAATCAGGCCCGATAACATACTGGAATTATAAAGGTTTTTGGTGAAGCTTTTCCCAAAAAGCTTCGAAAGACGCCACCTTTTTGAAAAAAGGCGGCACCCAAAAACTTTTCCTGTTTTTTATCAATGATGTGTTTTCAAACACTCTCTGAAAGCAGAGCATCCCCAGACACTTTTAAAAATATTCACCCAAAACTTCCATGATGTCCGTGGAGTGCCGGTCGCGATGATCCCGCCCCCTCCCGTGCGACAGGGACGCTTTACCGAAGGGCTGCGATACCGGTCATTTCCACGCGCCAGCGCGGGTCGGCCAGGCGGGCCTCCACCGTGGCGCGGGCGGGCTTGTTCGCCGTATCCAGCCATGCATCCCACGCCCGGTTCATCGCCGCCATGTCCCCCATGTCCGCAAGGAAGATCTGCATCGACAGCAGGCGGCTCTTGTCCGTCCCGGCTTCCGCCAGCAGCGCATCCACCTGGCGCAGGATATCGGCGGTCTGTCCTTCGGCATCGGCGTCAGGATCATCCGCGACCTGCCCGGCAAGGTGGACCAGACCGTTATGAACCACCGCCCCGGTCAGGCGCGTTTCGGGCTGAAGGCGTTTGATCGACATAGGGGTCTCTCCGTCTTTATGACTTTTACGAAAACAGGCTTTTGATGCGGTGTTTTCCCATGTCCTGGCAATATGCAGGACACTGTTGGGGCACATTACCCGCGCGGGCGCGACATTTCATACAGGGCGACGGCGGCAGCGTTGGAGACGTTAAGGCTTTCCATATCCCCCGACATCGCAAGGCCCGCAATCTCGTCACAATGTTCGCGCGTCAGGCGGCGCAGGCCCGCGCCCTCTGCCCCCAGCACCAGGGCGACGCGCCGCTGACGGAAAGACGCACCATCCAGGATCCCGCCCCCCGCATCGAGCCCCACCGTCCACATGCCATGGGATTTCAGCGCGTCGATCGTGCGTGACAGGTTGACCACACGCACCAGCGGCACGACCTCCAGCGCGCCGGATGCGGCCTTGGCCAGCGCACCGGTTTCCTCTGGCGCGTTGCGGTCCTGCACGATCACCGCCGCGGCACCGAACGCCGCCGCCGAACGCAGGATCGCCCCGATATTGCGCGGGTCCGTCACCTGATCCAGCAGCAGGACCGGCCCGGGACGTTCCACGATATCCTCCAGCGCGGGAGTGTCGAGCAGGTCCGCCAGAAGCGCGATTCCCTGATGCACGGCGTCACGGCCGCAAATGCTGTCGATACGCGCGCGATCCACGCGCTGCGGCTGGATCGGCAGGGCGCGCCCCATCCGTTCCTCAAGCGCGGCCTGCGCCTCCGCCGTGGTCAGCAACTGCCGCAGGTGACGGTGTGGATTCGACAGCGCCGCCATCACTGCATGCGTGCCATAAAGCCAGCATGTGCCGCGCGGCGCGACCTCTGCCCGGCCCCGTTCGGCGGCACGGTCAGGCCCACGATCGGACCCACGGTCAGACGATGCCCTGCCGCGCCCACGCGACGGCATGGCGGAAGCAGGAGGGGACGAATCGGCCGCACCCACAGGACGGCCCGGACGACGGCGGGAAGGACGCATGTTCATGCATGCGGTTTTAGGCATAAGCAGCCCGCGCGTCATCCGTAATTCTTGCAGCTTTTTGGTCGTGGGCATTGACACCCCGACATTGAATGATTATCACCCCGTCAACCCGGAGGGATGCCCGAGTGGCTAAAGGGGGCGGACTGTAAATCCGCTGGCGTACGCCTACGTTGGTTCGAATCCAACTCCCTCCACCATTTTCCTGAAAAATTATAAATAAATCAGTCCCCTAATAATAGGACAGGGTTGCATAGCCCTCTTGGTCCCCACCTTGATATCATCAGGCGGGTCGGGTTTATTGTGGTCATGCTGCTTGGGCCATGCCCGATATTGCCTCCAAGCTGCTGGCGCGCTTGCGGATGATGAACCAAAGAGCGTTTTACGTGAGTCCACCCCAGCACCGCAGTGGCCCTGCCAGACTGGTGCAAGATGCTCTTTCACGCCGCGCGTCGCGCCATGAGCAGAGATATAGAAGACGGGCGACCGGTTCCGCCTTCTGTTATGCTTGGAAAGCTGACAGATGAAGCAAGTTTTGATGCTATATTAAATTCGTAGCAGTCTGGTCGCACGGGGTAAGCAGCCCGCATTGATCCCTGAGAAAAAAGCTGGACCGGCTGAACAATCCCGCAATGTGGGATTACCCGGACATGGTGGACGTCACCAAGGAAAGCCGTATGAAAATATCGCCGGAACTCGATCAGGAGATCAGGGCGCGCATTCAGCGGATCCGTCAGAAAAAAGCGAAGCAAGCGACGCAGTCCACAAAAGACGTTGCTTCAAAGGGTCGTTTCTGGCCCTCATGTTTTGATCCTGCGGTCCAGTGACCATCTTACATGACGGGGCATGCGCAAACCCTGATCGTTCTCGGTCGCCTCTGCCCCTCTTAACGCCCGATGGAAAATGACAAAAGACACAGGCCTATGGCTGAGAAAGAAAGTATGATGCGCAGGTTCAGCAACCTCTGCATCACAACCATACTTGGCCTCACGCTTGCTGCCTGTGCGCCGCCCCCCACATACAGGCAGCACGATACGCCCGCATGCATGCACTACCGCGCGATGATGACCGCCCCGATGCCACCAGACGCCATGCACAGGTTACAGGCACAATGCGATGCCTCCCGGCAACGAGGAAAATAACCCGTGCATTCTCGCACGATACAGAAGTTCCCCCTATGAACTTTGCTGCATCACAAAAACTGTTGGGAATGGCGGTTCGAATGACAAAAGGCACCCTTCCCGACAATCGTAAAACGCGCACCGCCACAGACTGATTTTGAGAACCTGTTTGAAACGCCCGGGCCAGTCACCCGCAGGCATGATAAAAATTTTCGGTGCAGGCTTTTACATTCCTCATGAATTGCCAGAGTCCAACACAATCCCTGCAAGTCTTTTGATACTGCCTTTTTCCAAAAGGGGCTGTTCGAGAAACATCTGCAACTGATATTTTTTATGAGTTCAGTATATAAATACCCTTATTAAAATAAAGCATTTTAAGCGATTGTTTGAAAACAAGAAAAGTTCTTGGGTGCCGCCTTTTGATCGAAAAAGGCGGCATCTTCTGAAGCATTTCAGGAAAACATTCACCAAAAACATTTATAATTCCAGGATATGATTGATCCTGAATTTTCAAATAGCCACCAAGAATTTTATCGCGTCGATGGCATCAGAACGTCACGCCCCGCACTTTCCAACACGGCATCGCCCTGCGGAGAGTGAATGCGCCCACATAAAACATCACGAAAATGACGTTCCAAAGGGTTATTTTGTGAGAGACCGGGATTCCCGATAGCTTCTATAGCACGAGTGACCGCACTGATGGCATTTTCTGTCACCAGACGTTTAACCTGCTGTATTTCCACTTCAGAAATATTTTCTGTAAACCCTGATTGCAAAAGTGCCTTGTTACTTAAAAGCAATCCTTCCAGTTTACCAATAACGACATGAAAGCGTGGCAACGTCGCCAAAGAGCGACCCAGACCCGACGGAACACGTTCGTGCAGGAACTTAACAAACCAGTCACGGGCACTGCATGCTATTGCATTATATAGTGATGAAATCAGCAAGGCATGGTACCTCCCAAGCTGCGGGATCTCAGGATTGCTGACAGACGGGGATACCACGTTTATAATATGATCGTCGGGAATAAAAACATTATCAAAAATAAACGTATGACTTCCCGTGGCGCGCATGCCCAGTTGATGCCAGCTTTTTTCGATTCTTACACCAGGTTCATCCAGACGGACAAGAATCTGACCAATTCTTGGCGACTCCTCGGCCGTTGCAACCCACACCAACCCCCAGCGCAGGGCGGTAGAACCTGTCGAAAAAATCTTTCGCCCATCAAGACGCCAGCCATTCGTGTCCTTGCGAATAACTGTCTGGGGAATGCCACCCCTTGAAGGTGTACCAAGCTCTGGCTCAACACGCAGCGCATTGATGAGTGTACCATTATCCAGAATGTCTTTAAGCAGCCTGTCCTTTGCAGGCGTAGCCCAACTGGATTGCGCCACTGCCCATGTTTGAAGATATTGCATGGCAAGAATCAACGCAGTTGACGGATCTGCTGTTGCAATTTTTGCGACAATCCGCGTCATGTCCGATAATGGTATTTCCTGTCCGCCGATATTGCGCGGCACAGCAAGACCCAGATATCCAGCCTTACGAAGGTCTTCCAGGCTTTCTGTTGCAATCTCGCCAGAGCGGTCATGAACAACAGCACGGGCCGAAAAACATTCGAGAAATTCATCAAGGGTCGTATCAGTCATAATCAAAACTTTCCTGAATTAGAACTGCGCTCTTAAGCCACCATAAAACATACGCGGCGCCCCCATCTGAAGGGTATCCTGATCACCGGCAAGCGGGAAATTTTCGACCCCCATGGCCCCGATATAGCGAACATTTGTCAGGTTATAGACGTTAAAGTTTATACGAAAGTTCTTCATGATACCAATACGTCCAAAATCATAGGATGCACCCAGATTGGTCAACCAGTATGAAGGGACAGATGTTGCAGGATCTTGTGCCGTATAACCATAGCTGAGGTTACGCCGCCCGATATAAGAGGTATTAATAAATACTTCAGCATTATGGAAACTATAGGATGCGGATGCCTTGTACATCAAACTTGGGTATCCAACAACCTGACGCCCATGGGAATAATAGGTGATACCATCAGACGTAATATTCTTGGCATACGTCGCATGATTATAGCTGATGCTATTATAAATATTCAGGCCATGAACGGGAATGAATGTCAGGGCGGCATCAACCCCATTCATGTTGACACTTCCGACATTCTGAACCGATGAAAGGAACTGTGTCGGGGTCACGTTATAGGAGAGCGCCTGGAGCCTATTATGAAAATCAACCCGATAGGCAGAGATGCTTCCCGTGAGGTAGCGGGAGGTATAGCGATATCCTATCGAATAGGCCCATGCGGTTTCCGGCTGTACATTCCTGCCCTTTTCTTCATAAGCCTGCTGCGAGTTGACAAGAGGCGAAGCGGCAGCGCCGTATGTTGAAACCGGGAAGGCACGTACATTTTCCGCAAAATCAAAATATAATTCGTGATGTTTCCTGAAATTCCAATCTATGTTGATATGGGGCAGAAACGCCTTGGCTGTGGTCAGGCTGTCCCCGCCCGCAATGGCGGACGCACCGGTATAATCTGGATAATTGGCCAAAGCGCCAACACGGGTCGTGTTGAGAAGGGACCTGAATCCATAATGAATTTTCAACCCATGAACCGGGCTATAGGTATCGCTGACATGTGCAACAAAGGTATTGGTATTAAAAACCTGTGCATAAAGTGTCGCATATGGGTTATTCCATGGCCCCCAGGAATTTAACGGTGACCCTGTCCCCAGAACCGGTTCGCTATATTCATTTCCCTCAGTATTGAAATGATTGTTTTCGTACCAGAATCCCACATTGATATCATGATGTGCAATATTATAGGCCAGATTCGTAGTGCCACCGAAACGCTGTATCCCGGTATGGGTGACGTCCTCTGAAAGGGCTGCGCCATTTGGGGCGGGAACCATATCCTGCGTATACGGATTGGCCCATGTTGTATAAAAGGACTCACGATGACCATAGATACTGCCGGTCAGGCGAAGCCGGTTGGTTAACAGAAAATCATAATTGATGCCGCCCATATAATCACGCACTTCATTGACCCCATCATAATAGGACACATCCTTGGGATCGTTGGAGCGGTTTTCGCCCCGCATGTAATTGCCTTCTGCCGCCATATAAGCATCGCGATAGCCGTTTGGCGTTCCATAATAATAATCAGGTCTCTGCCCAACTGTATTAAGAATCTCAAGGCTTTTGGGCATATAGGTCATCTGGTCGACATCGGAATAATCAAAAAATGCCGAGATATGACTGCTTTCCCCGATTGGTTGATAAAGCTTGGCATTAATGACCTGCTGGAACTGGGGGCCAACCCCTGTCCATTTATTCGTATCATTGCGGGCATAGGAAACATAAAAACGGGTTTTTGCCGGTCCGATTTCACCGCTATCCAAACGAACGAACGTTCGGAACATATTATAGCTGCCGAAAGTCTGTGAAACTTCCGCGCCCTTTTTCTTTGCAGGGTCACGACTGGCATACGAAATGGCGCCACCAAGACTTGAGGTCGCGGCGACGTCTTCTGCCCCTGCCCCCTGCGATATTGATACCGTCCGTATATTTTCTGGTGAAATGGCCTGGGTGATACCTAATCCGTTATAGTTATAAAAAGTCTGCTCGCCCAAAGGCATTCCATCCAGTGTTGCGCCGATTTGATTACTCTGGAACCCACGGACATACAGTTGCGATGTCCAGATATCCAGACCCTGCCCATCACCACCCGCAAACATCACACCCGGAAGCTGGCCAAGGGTCTGAAGGGGATTGGCGCCTGCCACGTTTCGGGCCAAGGCCGTTTGCGTAATGATACTGGCCGTTGCATGGGACAGATGATGCCCGACAACACCCAGCAGTTCAGCGCCACTCGCCTGAACGGAGTCCCCTTCTTTGCCTGATGCCGCATTGGCATTTGGCTTCCTGGCCGGCCTAATGGCAGATGCCGATACTGTTCCACCATTATGCATATCCTGATGTGCAGGAACCTTCGGGTGGTTCGATGATATTATAGAAGGGGTCTGGGCATATCCATATGTCACAAAAGTCGTTGACAACAGAAAAGCACCATATATTTCAATAAAATTATGGTTTTGTTTGTATTTTCTCATTTTTATTTCCATATTATTTGAATTTTGATGAATTCATTTCATAGATTATGAAAATAACCCATGTAGGTTCCTGACAATCGCCGCAAACAACGCATGTGGTAATTCACTTCATATTTAAGTTGAATTCCATAATAACTAAATTGTTATGCAACTAATTTCACGGCATCTGATATTTTGCAAATCATTTCTATTATTTTATATAACTAAAAAATTTAGTTTATTATGGCACTCAAACCATATCGCTATCGCGATGCTTTCAGATTCTACCTTAGCCATAAAATATATTATGAAAATCAGTTTTGATAAATTATTACTTTTGTAATATGGGATTAATTCCAGATATTACATTAAATATACTCACATAGTTATTGAAATATTTATAAAAATTACTGCATGTATTTTATGAATCATTCCCGATAGTTTTCATCCAAAAATGCGCAGATCATGACGACAGCGAGGACGCTGCGGGAAAATGATCGTGCAAGCTTGCAGCACCCTCCAACGACCAAGAGCCGGGATGGCAAAGAACGCCTTGCCGCCCCTCCCCCCGGATCAGGGAGATGTACTACCCATCTGCGGGGCCTGATCCGCTGTTCCCATATGACTGGCCTGAACTGGCATAATGACAGGGTCATTTTTTGGATTGCATCGGGCGCCATGCACAGACAAGGCGTACCCCTGCCAAAGCATGATGATATTTTCTTATACATTATTTATTTATGTTTTCTTTTAAACACTATCTCATCCCGGCACCTACCATTTCGGGTAGGTGCGCGCGACTATGGTTTCCCATAGATTATATTCCAGATGTGAAAAACAGTCATACACCCTGATATTATGCAATCATATCTGCAATCTATACTTATTTATGCGAATGAAAATGGTAATATTACAATGCGCCTGACCCTTTATACCGATTACGCATTGCGTACGCTGCTCTATCTTGGGGCAAAACCGGATACTCGGGTCGCCATTCATGATATTGCGCAGACCTACGATATTTCCGAAAACCATCTGGTCAAGGTTGTCCACAAACTTGGCCGGGGTGGGTTTATCGTGACGAAGCGCGGACGCAATGGTGGCCTGCTGCTGGCACGCGCCCCGCAGGACATCCGCATCGGCGATATCGTGCGTTATACCGAAGAAGACATGGGAATCGTCGCCTGCAATCAGGAAAAGGGGTCATGTCGGCTGGCGGGTGTATGCCGTCTGCAGGGCCTGATGGGCGAGGCGCTGAACGCGTTCATGAGCGTGCTGGACCGGCGGACCCTGGCCGATGTCATGACCCATCCACACCTGCTTCAGACATTCCAGATGATGTTGCCTGCCGCCGTGCCGGAACCAATGACGCGCGAACATGAGTACAATGGACATGACCACAATCCCGCCTTTGCCTGATGGTCCTGCGCGCCGGATCATTGGGGAACTGTTGCGTGTTTCATACGATATTGCCGATACAAGGATGACCTGACATATAAAAACCGCAACCGGACAAGGAAGCCTTCCCAATGACATGGATGTGCAAGAAACGGGCTGTGCCTGCTCTGCTTTTCTTCGTGTTGCCGGTTCTGGCTATGCCCCTTGCGGGATGTGGGGATGGTGAAAGCCACACCCACACGGTTGTTGTGGTGCCCCAAGGATCAAAGGTGGTATGTACCGATGGGTCAAAACCACCCTGCCCCCCTGATGACTGACATGTTCTTAAAATAAGAGACCGTTTGAAAAATCAGGCTCAATAATATCCTGACATTATAAAGGTTTTTGGTGAAGCTTTTTCCAAAAATCTTCAGAAGGCGGCACCAGAAAACTTTCATTCCCTGTACCCATGAAATGCCCCCACTCTGTCTCCTGAAAGACGGGTTGGAAAAGCAGCTTCATTATCTAACCGGGACCATAAAAGTTTCTGGTGCAGCTTTTCCCGCAAAAAATCGACAGATATTGGTTTTCTGAAAAAATCAGCACCCAGCGGCCTTGGGGTTGCCCCGATAGGTTAGGTTCAGACAGCGCCGTCAAACGCTGCGGGGACATACAGCCCCGACCGTCTCTGGGCCATACCGCACGTGGCGTTGATCCTACTGTGCGAAACATCATGCCATATGGGGCACCTACCTGCGCGCGCCCATGATGATCCTGTTGGTCATGCCTGCCGTTGATGAAGGACAGTCCTCATGAAAGCAACATGGGCCAGATAGAAGGCAACGCCCCTATGCCCCTTCTCAGGTGACCCAAAATATTCCCGATCAAACATCCTAAAAGCTTTCGCGTATCGCCCTCCCCTTAACAGGGCACCTGTTTCAAAGCCTGCTTATATAATATTTGCCAAAACCTTTGTTATTTCAGGCAGGTGCATGTGGGTGTGGCTTTTTCATCACGCCATCGCATCAGAAAGCGGATATCCTGCATCCCACAGTTGTTATGATATAACGTTCTATGTAAGATGCGCCGCCTGACACCACCATTTTTCGACCATTCCCAACGCAGGCCCTTACATGCCCCCATCCCCGCGCATCCTTCCCCTGTTGTCATCTTCCTGCCTGCTGATTGGCACGACATGCCTGTCCGCGCTGCCCACAGGTGGCACGGCACATGCCGCAGCCGTGGCCACAACCACAACCACAACCAACGGCGGCACGAAAGAAGACGCACGCTCCACCTTTGCTGACAGCACGCAGCCCACCGCCACACAACAGAACACGCACGCCCCCACACGGCAGACCGTCACCGATTACACCGATGCACAGGGCGAACATGTTACGGTCAACGCGCATCTCGATCAGGTGCGTTCCGCCCTGCAACCTGCCACCGGGGCCAGTACCTATCGTTTTTCACGCAAGGATATCGAGGCCATTCCGGGCGGCGACAACGCACCGATGAACACCGTCCTGTTGCAGGCCCCCGGCGTGGCGCAGGACAGTTACGGGCAGATCCATATCCGTGGCGACCATAACGAGGTACAGTTCCGCCTTGATGGTGTGCAACTTCCCGAAGGGCTGAGTGTCTTTGGCCAGACGCTGATGACGCGCTTTGCCCATTCGATGTCGATGACAACCGGCGCATTACCCAGCGAATACGGTTTTCTGCAGGCGGGCGTTATAGATATCACAACCAAGAATGGCAGCACCGATCCCGGTGGTGAAGTTTCGGTCTATGGCGGGGCGCGGGATTATTTCTTTCCATCCCTGCAATATGGCGGGGCGCATGGCAAATGGGATTACTTTGTCACCGCAGATTTCGTGCATGACCGTGTGGGCATTGAAAACACGACGCCAAAATTCAACGCGCTGCATGACCTGACCAACCAATATCATTTCCTTGGTCATGTGCGCTATACCGCTGATGAAAATACCCGCATCAGCTTTACCGCAGGGGTATCGAACGCATATTATCAGCTTCCGAACAATCCTGGTCAGCAAAGGCAGTTCGCGAATCCTGACTTCCTTTCCAGTAACCTGTCCCACCAGGTCTATGGCAGCGTCAACAGCGCGGACCTGAATGAACGGCAAAAGGAAATCACGGATTTCGCGATCCTGTCCCTGCAAAAGGAAATCGGGAGTTTCAGCCTGCAATCATCGGTTTTTTCCCGCTACAGCTCCCTTGGCTATTCCCCCGACGCATTGGGGGATCTGGTATATAACGGCATCGCACAACGTGCGCAGCGTTCCGTCATGTCCACCGGGTCACAGACCGACGTGACATGGCATGCCGCCCCGCGCCATACCGTGCGCTTTGGCTATCAGGCTTATGTCGAACGTACGGTATCACAGACGGATTCCACCGTTTATCCCCAGACCGGGACAGACAGTGACGGGAATGCGATCTTCAGTGGCGTGACGGAAAATATTCATGATGGCAATGGCCGCACCGGCTGGCTGTATGGCCTGTATGCGCAAGATGAGTGGCGGCCGGTACGTAACCTGACAATCAATTACGGCCTGCGTTTTGACGGGGTGGATGAATATACACATTCCAAGCAGGTCAGCCCACGCCTCAACATCGTCTGGCAACCCTGGCGTGGCGGCACGCTGCATGCGGGATATTCACGCTACTTCACGCCACCGCCATTCGAACTGGTGGGGGGCACGTCGCTGAACAAATTCGCAAATACGTCGGCGGCACCGGGAACGTTGCAGGATACCACCGTCAAATCGGAACGCGACCATTATTTTGATGCAGGATTTTCACAGGTTCTGCTGCCGGGATGGCATGCATCATTTGATGCGTATGTAAAACTGGCGCGCAACATGATTGACGAAGGGCAGTTCGGCTCCCCCATCATCCTGTCGGCCTTCAATTACCGTCGGGGGCAGGTCAACGGATATGAATTCGCCACCGATTACAGCCATGGGCCATTTTCGGTCTATGGCAACTTTGCGTGGTCACGCGCCATCGGCAAGGATATCAACAGCGCGCAATGGAACTTTGATCCCTCTGACCTTGCCTATATCCGCCAGCATTGGATTCACCTGGACCATGACCAGCGGTGGACAGCCTCCGCCGGGGGCAGTTACAGCGCGTTTTACAAGACGGGACATCCGCTGCGCCTGTCGGCAACGATGGTATATGGCAACGGCCTGCGCGCCGACGGCGCCACCCCGAACGGGGCAAAGGTGCCGCAATATGTGACGTTCAACCTGTCACTGGTGCAATCGTTCCAGGACCTGTTTCAGGTCGGGTTCCTCAAACGCACACAGTTGCGCCTTGATGTCATCAACCTGTTCGACCGCCGCTATGAACTGCGTGATGGCAGCGGGATCGGGGTGGGCGCGCCGCAATACGGCCTGCGCCGCACGATCCTGACGGGACTGTCACAGCGTTTCTGACCCCCTGCCCGTCCCCTGTCATGGACCATGGGGACGGGACGGATCTTGTTTGGAAATATGGGACAGGCCGCCCATAGGAATAAGAAAATTTCTGGTGACGATTTTTAAAAATCCCTGAAATCTGTTTCCTTTCTAATGAACGGCACCAGCCGGACACATCCATTACTTCCGATCAGTGGCGATGTTATCAAATGGTTTTCAGGGTTTTAGAGGCTTCTTGAAAAAGAACCTTCAATAACATTCTGAAATTATAAAAGTTTTTGGTGAAGCTTTTTCCAAAAAGCTTCAGAAGGCGCCGCCTTTTTCGATCGAAAGGCGGCACCCCAAAACTTTTCTTGTTTTTATCAATGATTTGTTTTCAGACACTCTCTTACTGCGCGGTATAACCACCGTCGATCACCAGTTCACTTCCGGTCATAAACTTTGATTCATCGGACGCAAGGAACAAGATGCCATAGGCGATGTCATCAGGTTCCCCCAGATGACCCAGCGGGTGCAGCGCAATCAGCTTCTGGCGCGCGGCCTCCTGATCGGCGGTGTCGTGGGTATAGCCCTGCACCATCGGCGTCCAGATATAGCCGGGATGGATGGAATTGACCCGGATGTTATAGCCAGATTTCGCGCAATGCAGCGCCGCGGATTTGGTAAACAGACGCACACCCCCCTTGGACGCGTTATAGGCCGCCAGCATCGGGTCCCCCACCAGTCCCTCAATGGAGGACAGATTGATGATGGATCCCCGCCGGTTGGGCTTCATCGCCTCCACCGCGTATTTCGTCCCGAGAAATACACCATCAAGGTTGATCGACTGCACACGCCGCCAGTCGTCAAGGTCCGTGCTTTCGACCGAACCGCTGTAGAGGATACCCGCGTTATTGACCGCGATATCCAGTTGCCCGAAACGGGCGATAATGGCGGCAATCGCTTTTTTCCAGTCATCCTCCTGCCCGACATTGAGTTCGACGAACATGGCCTCCCCGCCTGCGGCCGTGATCTCCGCCACGGCAGCCTGTCCCTCGGCGGCCTTCAGGTCCGCAATGACGACCTTTGCGCCTTCCTTCGCCAGAAGCTGCGCCGTCGCCTTGCCAATACCCAGTGCGGCGCCCGTTACCAGCGCAACCTTACCTGATACACGTCCCATCATATCCTCCTGTCTTTTCACCTGATCCTATACCGTGCGGGCATGGTGGGGGGCATAATTTCGATCAAGCTGCGTTGAGGGACAAAGGCCGCCCGCCTGATGGCGGATGGAATGAGCGCATGGAATGACAAGCGCGTGTGCGGCCAGAAGTTTTTGGATGGCCTGTCGTCGCGCTATATTGACATTGATAATTATTCTCATATTGTTGGGCCATTCGTTCGAAACTGCCCCGCGCCCGCCCATGATACCGGGCGGGAAGACCGGTTGATTACCATCATGCCTGCCTGTTCATCCGTATTCATTGCATCATTCATGATTTCTACTCTGTCTGATTTCATACCGGCGCGTTCCCCCTGGCAACTTTCCGAACGTTACCCTTCTTTTCCACATATGCTGACAAAGGTATAAAGACATGCGCTTTACAAAAGGCCTTCTGGCTGCTGGTCTTGTGACAGGTATCGCCACGACGGTTTCACCGGCCCTTGCCCGTGAATACCCGATTGGCGGCCCGGTACAGGCCCACGATATGGAAATCGCCTCCAGCTACCTTGTCGGGGTGGACATGGCCCCGATGCCCGCCGACATGCCGATGGGCAAGGATGTGATCCATCTTGAAACCGATGTTCACGCAACGGCCGACAATGTCTGGGGCTATCCCGATGGTGCGTGGATTCCCTACCTCACGATCGACTATACCCTGACGAAGGTGGGCTCTTCCTTCAGCGCCAGCGGCACAATGCGCGCCATGACCGCAAAGGACGGCCCGCATTACGCCAATAACGTGAAAATGGACGGCCCGGGCAAATACACAGTCGAACTGCGCTATTCCTCGCCGGAAAAGAACGGCTTCCTGCACCATGTGGACAAGGAAACCGGAACCCCCGGATTCTGGGACACATTTACCGAGAAATTTACTTTCTCCTATCCGCAGAAATAAAGCGGCCCCACAGGCCAGCCGTGCTGGGGGCCGGGACATGGGAAACCATGTCCCGGCTTTTTTCATATCAGCCATCGGAAAAGAATAATGAAGGCCAGTGGGCATTATCCTTCTTCCTGACAGGATGTGTTCTGGAAAGGTAGTTTAAAAACAAGCCATCAAGAGGGAATAGGGAAATTTCAGGTTTTGTCCTGTCTGTTCAAAAGCCAGAGACTGTTTGAAAACAAACCATTGATAAAAAATAAGAAAAGTTTTTGGGTGCCGCCTTTTTCAAAAAGGCGGCGTCTTTCGAAGCTTTTTGGAAAAATATTTACCAAAAACTTTTCTTATTTCAGTATGTTATCGCGCCTGACTTTTCAAACAGTCTCTCAGGCTCAACCATCCTGCAATAGGAAAAGTTTCTGAGTGTCGTCTTTTTTCAAAAAGGTGGTGTCTTCCGAAGCTTTTTGGAAAAAGCTTCACCAAAAACTTTTCTTATTTTTTATATCAATGGTTTGTTTTCAAACAGCCTTGAAGAAAAACATCCCCCCATCCGGTTGCCAAACACAATCGCATGTTTGATGCCTTGCAGCGCCTGATGGATAAAGGCAGTCAAAAAAATACCGCCTTTGTGAAAAGGCGGTATTTGCAATGCTGCATGGAATTTTCAGGATATTACGATGATGCCGTGACACGTGCCGCAGATGGCCTGCGCGCCACCAGCCGTGTGGCCACGATCATGACCCCCAGTGTGATGACCCACGCAATCAGCTGGATGCCCATCGGGCGATCGGAATACCCGAACAGGGCCTTGGCCGCGCGGCCGATCATGCTGCCATCGGACAACAGCCATGACGTATCCCACATTTCATATCCACAGGCCGGGATGATGTCATCCCCCGCCAGCAGGGCTGCCGCCTGACTTGCCATCCCCGCCGCAAGAAAGGCGATCAGCACCCCCGTCACGCCAAACAGACGGTGCAACGGAATGACGATCAGGCCGCGATACAGCAGCCACGACACCGCACCACCCGCGACAATGCCCAGCATCCCGCCCGTCAGCATCGCCATCGGGCCGGAATGGGTGGACACGGCAATCCCATAAAGGAACAGCACCACTTCCACCCCTTCGCGCAGGACCGCGACCGCCACGACCACCGCCATTGCCGTCAGCGAACGCTGCCCCGAGGCCACCTGCGCCCCGAGCGCACGCATATCGCCCGCCATTTCCCGGCCATGGCGCGTCATCCATATGGTATGCCACCCCAGCATCAGGACCGCGACACATAAGATGGAGGCAGAAAATACATCCTGCCCATTGCCCGACAGCGCCTGCGACAGGCTGCCGGCGAACAGTGCGACAATCGCGGCCCCCGCGACACCGGCTGCGATCCCGCCGGCGACCCAACGCCCCCGATGTGCGATACCCTGTGTCGCCGCCAGCACGATCCCGATAATCAGGCCCGCTTCCATGACCTCCCGAAAGACAATAAGCAGACTTCCCAACATGGCTTATGGTCCCTGTGTCGCGGTTACGGTCCCGGTCGCCTGGTCCGGGTGGTAATCATCAAAGAATTTATAGGTGCCCGGATGCAAAGGTCCGGCATGCACCGTAATCGTCCCGCCCGGCACCACGATCTTTTCAAATTTCAGGTCATAGCTTTCGAACTCGTCCGTCGTGTCGTCCTGATTGGTCAGGGAAATCAGGAAACGCTGCCCTGCGGGCACATTGACGTGATCGGGGATGAAATGATGGTCTTTTACGGTCAGGTGGACGGGTTCCTGCGCCCTGGCTGGTGTCGCCAGCAAAAGCGCGGCAAGCCCGACGCACCGCAGGATAATCACATGGCGCATGTGTCTGTGGACTCCGCTATTGGCGCGATATTATGCAACTTATTATCACTGTCAATATGATGTGCTATAGACCGCGCAGGCAAGTGAGGTTCGAATGATTTCCCATCCCCTGGCATTCATGCGGCTGCCCTATGACCTGCTGGTCGCAATGGACAGCCGCATGTTCCATTTCTGGATGCAACCCGTCCATTATCTGGTGCGCATCGTGCATATCGTGGCCATGTCGATCTTCTTCGGTATGGATGTGCTGTTTGACCTGTCATTACTGCGCCGTGATTACCAGGCGGAACGCGCCATTATTGCGCGCCTTGCGTTCTGGTGGGCGCACTGGCTGTTCGCGGTGACGATGGTGTCAGGGGTGCTGCTGTTCTTTTACGACCCGGTGCATATCGGCAGCCGTGGTTATCTGTCGCCCAAGCTGTTGCTGACGACGCTGGCGCTGATCAATGCAGGCCTTTGCCACAGCAGTTTGTATATCCCCGCCATCCGGGGACAACCCGTTCCCCTTATGCGCGCACGTGTGGGTGCAGGCGTGTCGCTGCTGTTATGGACCGGGGTCATCATCATGTCATGCCTGAACAGCGAGGGCGTGCCCAAGGTCTTCCTGCGATAGGCCCGACAGGTATTGGAGCAATCCCGCAGGGTATTGCTGAATATAATATGATTATTTTACCAAGGCGCCCCAGGGGCGCCTTTATTTTTATTAAATGCCTGCAACGCGCTTGCCACGGTCCGGGTTTCGCTGTAGATGCGAATGACTATCATTTGAATCACCCAACGAATTAGCTGGAGAATCAGGACGTGCATACGGTGTCCAGGCCCATGTCGCAGCCCCCCCTTCAATGCCCTGCCCGACATCCACGCAGTATACGCATACGACCGCGCCTGTCCGGGGCCTTACTGGCTGGTACGATTATCGGCATAGCATTACCGGGTTTTTCAGAAACCGCGCGGTCACAGGATATCCCCCTGACGGAAATCCAGAAAGAACGCAAGGAACTGGGCAATTCCGGTCCGGCCGTCAACGAAACCGATATCGCAACGGTGGAGCAGTCCCAGGCCCCGCCGCCGCCGAGTGAAGGCGACAAGCTGGATACGAGCGGCAACCTGCTTGGGGACATGTGGGGGCTGCGGCCGTGGCTGTACAAGCACGGCGTGACCTTCAACCTTCAGGATGTGGAGGAACTGTGGGGGAACACCACCGGTGGCGCGCCCAGCGCCAATGACGTCGGCAGCGGCTCGGGCACCGGACCTTCCTATGACGCCGTGACTGCCCCCACACTGACCGTTGACCTCGAAAAACTCTTCGGGCTGAAGGGCGGCCTGTTCAATGTCAGCGCCCTGCAGACGCGCGGACGCTCCATCTCGCAGGACCATCTTTATAACTACAACCCCATCAGCGGCTTCGAGGCCGACCGCTCCACACGCCTGTTCGAACTGTGGTACCAGCAATCCTTCCTTAACGGAAAACTCGACGTCAAGATCGGACAGCAGGACCTTGATACCGAATTCCTCATCAGCGATTACGGATCGCTCTACCTGAACTCCAACTTCGGATGGCCCATGGCCCCGTCCGTCAACCTGTATGGCGGCGGGCCCTCATGGCCCCTTTCCTCCCCCGCCGTGCGCATCCGTTACAGGCCCACAGACACCTTCACCTTCATGTTCGCAGCCGCAGACGACAATCCCCCCGGAAACCGCTACAACTCTTTCGGCATACAGGGCGGCAACAGCGCTGACCCCACAAACCAGGTCACAAATGACGGCAGCGGCACACGCTTCAACATGGGCACGGGCGCACTGCTGATTACCGAACTGCAATATGCGCTCAACCCGCAGCCAGACGACATGTCAAAGGCCACCAAGGACCCCGGCCTGCCCGGGATCTATAAACTTGGCGGTTTCTATGACACCGCAAAGTTCCCCGATTACCGCTATAACCGTCAGGGTGCCTCCCTCGGCGCACAGGGCGGATACCCGCGATGGGATCGCGGAAACTGGATGGTCTATGGCATCATTGACCAGATGCTGTGGCGACCATCGCGCACATCACCCCAATCCGTCGGTATCTTCGTTCGCGCAACAGGCAATAGCGGCGACAGGAACCTCATCAGCTTTGCCGCGGATGCAGGCATCAACCTCAAGGCGCCCTTCAGGGGACGGGATAACGACACCGTCGGCGTCGGCTGGGGAATCGGGCGTTCAAGCTCCGGGTGGAGACAGTATAACCGCGACGCAGGCTCCATCGTGCCAGGAAACGAAAACCATCTTGAGGTCACATACCAGGCACAGGTCACCCCGTGGCTCGTCCTGCAGCCGGATTTCCAATATGTCTGGCACCCGCAGGGCGGAACATCCGACCCGCGTTACGCAAGCGGCCTGAAACGCGTCGGAAACGAAACCATCTTCGGAATACATACAAACGTCAATTTCTAACTACCTGAAACATCAGGTCCCATAACAGCCTGAAATCATAAAAGTTTTTGGTGAAGCTTTTTCCAAAAAGCTTCAGAAGACGCCGCCTTTTTCGATCGAAAGGCAGCACCCAAAAACTTTTCTTTTTTATCAATGATGTGTTTTCAGACACTCTCTAAAATATATCAGAACATACGGGGATAATGCCTGCGGCATCCCGCCATGCCCCGGCCGCACATGTCCCCCGGTATTACCGATAACGGGGGACGCAACGCGCCAGCAGGTTTTCAGGGCACTGTGTTCCAAAAGCAACACCGGCCATGTCGCCACGATCCCATCCCCCGCATCAACGGACGGGGGCGCGGCATGAAATTCGCATTTTCTGCGTGAAAACAATGTGATGTTACAAATCATGGCACGATCACACCCTGTCCGCGGCAATCGTGCGCATGGTTTCACATCCCGTGCCGGATTGCGTCCCATGCCGTTATGCGATGCGCCATGCATAATATTTCCAGACATAATCAAATCCGGCCATAATAAATAATCGCGCAATCCGTAACGAAGCATGTACCTGACCTGCATGATTACGCGGCATGAACCCAGGGGGCCATGCAATATACAGGCCAGAAATATCATCAGGTTCCTTTATCTTCATACATGAAAATCACGCAGATACATCAAATACATCGTGTCATATTACTGTAACACTCCCGTCACCAAACTATAACAAGACAGTGTGGAACCCAAAACCTAGGTTCGCGCCAGTAAACACCCAACCGGAATAACTGGGGCCTCGGGCTTGAGGGATCGCGCTGTATGAAAAAGACCAAACTCCTTTTGCTGACAACATGCATGAGCACCCTGCTGTTGCATAATGCCAACGCGGCCAGCACAGCCCGCAAGACGGCCCCGGCAAAGCAGCCCCCCGCACACGCCAAGACCACGACCACAGCCGCAGCCGCAGCCGCAGCCGCAGCCAGAACAAATGTCGATTCCGTGCGTGCCACACAGGCGGAATCGATCATTGTCCTTGGCGCGGGCGCAGCGCGTGAGACGCAGACGCTGTCACATACCGCCATCCAGGAAACCGCACCGGGGACCAGCCCGCTCAAGGCCCTGTCGAAACTGCCTGGTGTCATGTTCACCTCGTCCGATCCCCTGGGATCGTATGAATGGTCGCAGCAGATCATCATCCGTGGCTTTGACCAGAGCCGCCTTGGTTTCACCATGGATGGCATCCCGCTGGGCAACCTTGCCTATGGTAACGACAACGGGCTGTCGATCGGGCGCGCGCTCCAGACCGAAAATAACGGTGCCGCCACCCTGGCGCAGGGTGCGGGCGCGGTGGGCGTCGCGGCATCGAACGACCTTGGCGGCGCGCTGGAGTTCACCTCCATCGACCCGACCAAGAAATTCGGCGTCGATGTCGCGGGCACGGTCGGGTCCTATGGCACATGGCGCACGTTCGCGCGCGTCAATACCGGCACGATGAAGGGCGGCGGCCGACTTTATGTATCCTATGACTATCAGGACGCGAACAAGTGGAAGGGCGATGGCATCCAGCAGCAGCAGCAGGCCAACGCCAAATACATCCAGCCATTGGGCAAGCACGTCAAGCTGACGCTGTTTGGGGATTACAGCCAGCGCGCCGAAAACGATTATCAGGACCTCTCGCAGCAGATGATCGCGACCAAGGGGTACAATGTCGATAATATCACCGGCAACTATCCCCTTGCCCAGCAGATCGGCCGCGCGTACCAGAACGGGACGGCCATGCCCGCCGGGATCGCGAACCAGGACCAGTCCTATTACAACTCCGCCGGCCTGCGTCAGGACATCCTTGGCTATGGCAAGATTGACTTCAACATCACCGACCGGCTGAAGGGGTTTGTCACCGTCTACGGCCATACCAATACCGGCGAAGGCGTGTGGGTCACGCCTTATAACCCGACGCCGGCATCCCTTGGTGGCGGGGCGCTGTCCACGCGCACCACGGAATATGACATCCACCGCGAAGGCGTATTGTCCAGCCTGTCGTATAATATCGGCCATCACACGATCGAAGGCGGGTTCTGGTTCGAAAACAACAATTTCGAACAGGCGCGGCGTTTCTATCCCCTCAGCGCGACAAAATATACCGGCAGTTCCGTCCACTGGTTCGGCGGCAATTCCTTTGAAACGCAGTGGCAGGGCAATTACAATACCAAAACCTACCAGTTCCATATCCAGGACACGTGGCAGATCACGCCAAAGCTGAAACTGAATTATGGTTTCAAGTCGCTGGTGGTGGACAATATCGCGCAGGCGCTGCCGGGCAATTACATGGGCACGGCCACGGCCAACCCGTATGCATCGGGTTCGATCACCTCGGCCAACGGTTTCTTGCCACAGATCGGCGCGAACTACCGCTTTAACCGCAATCACGAAGTCTTTGCCGATTTCTCGCGCAATATGGCGGCGTTCGACAATTCCTCCACCGGTGCGACCAGCCCGTTTGCAACGACGGTGGCCGGGTATGAGGCGATCAAGAACAAGATCCACCCCGAGATGTCCTATAGTGAGGAAATCGGCTACCGCTTCCATAACAAGCGGATACAGGCGTCCATCACCGGATATTATGTGGAATTCGAGGACCGCCTTTTGTCCATTACGCAGGGCGTCGGCATTCAGGGCAACCCGGCGGTGCTGAGCAATGTGGGCGGCGTCACGGCACGCGGCATCGACACGGCGTTCAACTACCGCTTTGCCGATAACTGGTCGCTGTATGCATCATATTCGTATAACGACTCTGTCTATGACAACAACCTGACCGAATCTGGCGTAACGTACAACACCAAGGGCAAGAGCGTGGTCGCAATGCCGCGCAACCTTGCCAACGTGCAGGTCAGTTATGATGACGGCACGATCTGGGGTAATTTCCAGATGCAGTACCAGGGCCGCCGGAGCTATACCTATACCAATGACCAGTGGGTGAAGCCCAACGACATATTCAACCTCAACCTTGGCTATCGCTTCCACAGCCGCAACTGGGTGCTGCGTGGCGTCGATGCGCAGATCAACGTAACCAACCTGTTTGACAAGCGTTATGTCGCGACGGTCGGCAGTAACGGGTTCGAGGTTTCCGACCCCAAGGGCACATTCCAGACATTGCAGGCTGGCGCACCGCGCATGGTCTTCTTTACCCTGCGCAAGCATTTCTGAGGGCGTGCTGACGCTGCCTGAAACAGGCTGTTGATAAATCATAGAAAAGATTCCTGGCGTTGCCTTTCGATTGAAAAAGGCGACGTCTTTCGAAGATTTCTGAAAAAATCTTCACCAAAAACTTTTATGATTTCACGGCCTTATCGGGCTGACCCTTTCAAACAGCCTCTGGAGGTTTCTGGCGGCGGGTTTCCCCAGAACCTTCATCAGGGCACCGCTTTTTTAAAAAGGCGGTGCCCGAAATCTTTCATTATTTTCCCACGATGTTATTTGAAAATCCCCCCCACGACGGATGAGCAGACCAATGTCACATACCACCGGCCGCCGCGCATTCCTGAAATTCAGTGCGGCGGTGGCCGCGGGAACGGCATTGCCCGATAACCTGCGCCGCGCGATGGCCATCGCCCCCAACCGGGTGACGGGCACAATCCACGACGTGGAACATGTGGTGATCCTTATGCAGGAAAACCGCTCTTTCGATCATTATTTCGGCTGCCTGCAGGGCGTGCGCGGATATGGCGACCCACGCGCCGAACAACTTCCCGATGGCAACAGCGTCTTTTCCCAACCGGATGGAAAAGGCGGCCGCGTCATGCCGTTCATGCTGGATACGGCCCATACGTCATCGGCCTGCATCGCCAGCCTTGACCATAATTGGAAGGGCACGCAGACGGCATGGAACGACTGGGACACATGGGTGCCGCACAAGACACCCATGACCATGGGCCATTTCACCCGCGCGCAGATCCCGTACTATTACGCGCTGGCCGATGCCTTTACGATCTGCGACGCCTATCACGCCTCCATCTTCGGGCCGACCAACCCCAACCGGCTGTTCCTGTTTTCCGGCACAAGTGGCCTTGCCGCCGGGAATACGGGCAAACAGGTCATCGACAACTGCGATGACGGCAACTGGTCCGCCGACATGGCGCATGACCACCCGGATTTCGAACCGTTCCGCTGGTCTACCTATCCCGAAAAGCTACAGGCGGCCGGGGTGTCATGGCGTGTTTACCAGGAATATGACAATTTCGGCGACAATCCGCTGGCCTCCTTTGCACAGTTTCGCAACCTTGATACGAAATCATGGGCCTATCGCCGCGCGCGCATGGTCGTGCGGGGGTCGAATGCCGCCAACATGCATCAATCCGAAGGGCGCTACCTGATCCGTGCGTTCGAACATGACGTGGCGCACGGCACCTTGCCGCAGGTATCGTGGATCGTGCCGCCCGCCGCGTTGTCGGAACATCCCAATGCACCACCGGGATATGGCGAACACCTGATATCACAGTTGATGGACGTATTCGTACGTCATCCCGATGTCTGGGCCAAAACGGTTTTCATCCTTAATTACGATGAAAATGACGGTTTTTTTGACCATATGCCCCCGCCAGTCCCCGCCCTTGATCCGGCACAGGGCGCAAGCAGCGTAACAGTGGACGGTGAATCCTATCACGGCGTTCCCGTCGGGCTTGGCCCACGCGTACCCACGATCGTGGTGTCGCCCTGGACCAAGGGGGGATGGGTCAATTCGCAGGTGTTCGACCATACCTCCGTCCTGCGCTTTCTGGAGGCCCGCTTTGGCGTGGAGGCCCCCTATATCACCCCATGGCGGCGCGTGGTCTGCGGGGACATGACCTCCATCTTCGACTTTGCACAGACAGACCGCCGGTGGCAGGCGGACCTGCCGCGCACCGATACATACCTGGCCCAGACACGCCAGTCCTGCACGCTGCCGCTGCCGACACTCCCAACGCAGCAGGCCCTGCCACAACAGGAATCCGGGCAACGTCGCGCACGTGCCCTGCCTTACGCCCTGCATGCCGACCTTCTGCCCACGGGGGTCCTGCGCCTGGCGAATACGGGCACGCAGGGGGCGGTCCTGCGCATCCGCGACGCAGGGGTGACACGGCATTACACGCTTGATGCGGGCCATGACATGGATGTGCGGGTGGGGACGCCCCATGTCCCCGGCATGACGGTGGACATAACGGTACATGGACCCAACGGGTTCTTCCGCCGCTTTGCCGGCAAGGCACCGCCGGGGGTGGCGCTGCGATATGATCCGGTGCATGACGCGGTGGTGCTGTCGCTGCACAATCCCGGCCATACACCACAAAAGATACAGGTGGATGACGCCTATGCCCGCACCACGCAAAAGGTCGTCATACCACCCGGCGGGAACAGCGAAACCACATGGCCCGTCACCGCGTCGGACTGCTGGTATGACCTGACCCTGCATATCCCCCATCATGGCCATGACACCATCATATTGGCGGGACACATGGAAAATGGCAGACCCAGCCGGACCGATCCACATATGGGGCAGCAACAGGCATGACAGTCCTTACCCGGCGCAGAGCGCTTGCATCCGGCCTTGCGGCCTGCATGGCCCCGGCCGTGCCTTCCTTCACCCGGGCCGCGACGCCGGTGCTGGCCCCCCTGAAATGGGCGCCGCGCACCCGCCAGGTGATCGAAAACCTGATCGCAACCCATGGCACCACCAGCCCCGACGCACGCAATAACCCGGCGCGACGTCCCTATGCCGTGTTCGACTGGGACAATACCTGCATCGCAGGCGATTGCGAAGAAACGCTGCTGCATTATACCGCCAGCCGTTTCCTGTTCGCCATGCCCCCACATGTCTTTGCCCAGGCGACGGCACTTGATGTGCCCGCACGTATTTTCGATGGGGAATTCCGCACCGTGGACGGGCGCCGCGTGCGCTTTACCGACCTGCATGCGGATCTGTGCGCGGACCATGCCACGCTGGCGGCGCGACAGGGCACACCGGCGGCGGATGATCCGGTACTGCTCAGCCTGCGTTCGAAGCTGGTCTTTGCCTATGACGCCATCAACGCGACATGTGATGGCGACGTCGCCTGCCGATGGATCATCCGGCTGCTGGCAGGATATGACGCATCGGGGCTGGCGGCACTGGCGCGGGCATCGAACGCATGGCACCTTGGCCAGGGGATCGGGCGGGAAACCTGGACCACGCCCGCAATCCGCCCGGGACGCGCAGGCATCGTCGCACGCCCCATCCAGACGGGCCTGCGCCTGACGCCTGAAATTGCCGAGTTGCAGGCAGCATTGCGGGGCGCGGGGATCGAGGTTTATGTCTGTTCCGCCTCTCTGGAAGAAGTGGTGGCGGTATTTGCGACCGATCCGGATTATGGCTATGGCCTGCCACGCGCCAATATCCTTGGCGTTCGCATGCAGTGGCCCGGCGGCCGCCTTGGCCTGCATGGGGCCGCGCACTGGCCCGTGACCTATCGCACGGGAAAGGTCCGCGCCATCCGCGAAGCACTGGTCCGCCGGCATGGGCAAGGTCCGCTGCTGGTCTGTGGCGACAGCAGCGGCGACGCGGCCATGCTGAGCACATTTGCCGATACAGAACTGGGCCTGATCGTCAACAGGCTCCTGCCCGGTCCGATCGGCACCCTGTCCGCACAGGCCATCGCACAGATGTCCCTGCCCAACCCGCGCTTTGTCCTGCAGGGTCGTGACGACAATACCGGCGAGTGGCGCCCATCAGAACAGAGCATTCCAATGGGTCACACCCTGCCGCAGCTTTCAAGCCCCGTACCGGCCTGAACAAAAGGTCCCTGCCCGTTCCTGCAAAAATAATGAAAGTCTTGGGGTGTCGCCATTTTGAAAATGGCGACACCCCATCAAAAAAAACAGGAACATTTCTGTAATTTCCATGATTTTTTAAAAAAATCAGTCTCAACAATATCCTGAAATTATAAAAGTTTTTGGTGAAGCTTTTTCCAAAAAGCTTCAGAAGACGCTATCTTTTTGAAAAAAGGAAATACCCAAAGACTTTTCTTAGAGATTATTTGAAAACAAACCGTCGATAAACAATAGGAAATATTTTTGGTGCTGCCATTTAATCGAAAAAAGGCGATGTCTTTCGAAGATTTTTGAAAAAAGCTTCACCAAAAACTTTTATGATTTCATGATTTTATCGGACTTACCTTTTCTAAACTTCACTCCCAAAACTTTATGACCAGCACGAAATCCTTGTCCGGCACACTGTTGATACAGGCGGTGTGCCCGGACCGCTTCTGACACAATGACCCCGCCAGAGCTCTGGCGGGGTCATGTTACCAAAGGACCGCGACAGGCCGATGAATCAGAATGCCGCCTGAATACGTCCGGCCACCGAGTTACCGGTACGGCCCATCAGGTCATACAACTGGCTGTTGCGGGTCACGATGAAGTGGTTAAAATCCAGCATGAAACGGAAATGACGGTTGGGATACCAGTTCACGCCCGCCGACCAGACCGTCTGCTGCCCGCCCCGCACGCTGCCGATACCGCCAAGGTTGCTGTTCAGGTCCGCCACACTGTAACGCGCGGACAGTTCCAGCGCACCCCAGTCGCCCGTAGCGGGGTTGAAGGGGTGTTCCACACCAGGGGCGGAGAACGCACCTTCTTTGATGTTATACGACCGTCCCTTGCCAAACAGGGTATAGTTCGCCGCGCCGTAATACCCTTCGAAATTGGCGGCAGGCATGTTGCCCGTGGCCTCGGTTCCCTTGCGCTGCACGCCGATATGGTAATATTCGCCCTTCAGCGTCAGGCGCTTCCAGCGGAAGCCGAGTTCGGGACCAGCAGACCAGACGGTGCCCGCATTCCCGACCGTGGCGGACAGCAGCTTTGTCGTCGTCAGGTTGACTTCAGGTGCTTCGCTGGGGGAATAGACGCGGCCATTGGCGGTTTCATTCACCTTGAACGCGCTGATGGCCGACAGGCCGACATGCAGGTCAACATCGCGCGAGACATAGGGACGGCCCGCAACACGGAACGTCGCACCCGTCTGGCTGTCGCTGACGACGGCGGACGAACGGTTGCCATAGCTCTGGCCCGTCACGTAACCCGCAATCCACCAGCGTTTGGCATAATGCAGGGCACCAAGGCTGAAGCGCGCATCGCCCGCGGCGATGTTACGCACGATATCGGTGATGGCGGGACGTTCCATCATTTCGAATTCGTTGGAGCTTTCGGAATCTTCCTCGGTCACGCGCGGCTGAAAGTAACCGGCGGTCAGCACCGTATGGTGGATACCTGCATAATTCAGGTTCGCTTCATACAGCGTCACCGCGCCATCCGCGCTGCCTGCGCCGAAATCAGGCGTGATATTCGCAATCCAGTTCTTGTAACGGAAGGAGATGGGGATACGCAGGCGACGCGCATTTTCCGTCATGCCGGGAAACAGGCCCTTCGTTTCCCCCGCACGCGGGGACATGCCCATGAACCCGCCAAGGTCTTCATGGAACGCAAGGCCGATCTGAAGGGCATAGGCGCCATCCTCGGACGAGATGGTGGGACGACCGCCGGGGAAGCCGATCATCATGCCACCAAAATGAACGGCCTCTTCCTTTTCCGTCGCGGCACGGAACGATTTCCACGACGAATCAATCCCACGGTCGGACGGCGGCGTACCCACGTCGGATGAACGCAGCATGCCGCTGACCGACCCATTCATCCCCGGCCCCGTATCCCCACCAATCGCGATATCATTCGCCATGGCGGGGGACATCGGTGCGCCGGCCGGACGGGCCATCGCATGACGGACCGGCTGCTGGCCTGCGGTGGTGCGTCCTTCCGCACGGACAAGACGCTGACGCAGGGCGCTGATCTGCCCCGACATCTCACGCCGCATTTCCTGCATCTCCCGCTGGAGTTGCTGGATCTGGGCATCCTGCGCGGACGTTGCACATGCCTTATGAACCGGCATGGTGCCCCACAAGGCAGAAGAAGCCAGAAAGAACGAAGCAGCAGACCGGCGAATCATCTTGTTCATTCCGTAAATAAAAGATGATCGTGATGTAATCTGTTCGCGCTTTATTGTGTGTTATGTTTCCAAGACAGTTTCATGAAGGTTTTATGACAGCCGCGCATGCGCAAAAACCTGCCCCTTTCGGGGCAGGTCCACAACGCGGTCGCGGATTTATAACTGCTGAAAGGCTGTTATTACTGCGCGCTGTCCCACTTTTGCAGGATATCGGCCTTCACACTGGCGGGCACCGGCACGTAATCCAGGCGGTTGGCGGCCTTGTCGCCGCTTTGCAGGGCATGGCCAAAGAACTTGCGCACTGCCGCACCGTGTTCCGCCTTGGACACCGGCACGTAAACCATCACATAGGTCGGCGACACGATGGGCCATGCGCCCGCACCATCGGTGTCGATCAGGTCCACCGCGAAGTGCGATGCCCCCTTCCAGTCGGCGGCTTCGGCCGCACGGCTGAAACTGTCGAGGCCGGCGGCAACGAACGCACCGCTATGGTTCTTCAGCTTGACCGTCGCCATGTGGGTATTGGCGGCGAAGGCATATTCCACGTAACCGATCGCACCTTCGGTATTGCGCACGGACGCCGCCACGCCGTCATTGCCACGCGCGCCGATCCCACCGGGCCATGAAATGGACGCTCCGGCGCCCTGCGCGCCCTTCCATTCCGGTGAGACGCGGGACAGGTAGGCCGTGAACACGGCGGTCGTGCCCGACCCATCCGCACGATGCACGGTGGCGATGGCGGTATCCGGCAGCTTTACACCGGGGTTCAGGGCCACGATCTTCGGATCGTTCCACTGCGTGATATCACCACGGTAAATGGCGGCAAGCGTCGGGCCATCAAGCTGCAGCGAACCTGCGGGCACACCAGGCACGTTGACGACCGGCACGATGCCGCCCATCACGGTCGGGAATTGAAACAGGTGCGCGGCATCAAGCTTCTGCGGGTCCATCGGCACGTCGGATGCGCCAAAATCAACAGTCTTGGCCAGGATCTGGTTCTGGCCCGCGCTGGAACCGACCGTCTGGTAATTCAGGCTGACACCGATCGAATTGCGGCTGTCCGCGCCCCACGCGCCATAAATGGGCGCGGCGAAGCTGGACCCCGCCCCCGTGATGTCGGCGGCATGCGCCATGACAGGAGCCGCGGTCGCCGCAAGGGCAAGCGCCAGAAATCGGACAGGAAAGTACATAATACTTGTGTTCCCCAATACAACAACCAGATACCAGGTGAATATCCAGCGAACGCGGGCAAATATAACGACGAATTCAGGGGGTAGGATTATATATCCGTGACAGTTTTGTGACAGAAATATGAACCCCCATCCGCGCATGCGGGCGGCCAGAACGCACCGCATCCTGAATGCAGGCATTCCCCGAGGCCAGAAGGCAGGGGCAAAAAAGATCCCGCCCATCCCGGCAATGTTGACGCAAAATCCTGCCAGAAACCCTTTCGTGGTTCCCGCCCACCATACAACATGACTGCCACGGCCTGCTGAACGATGCTTTCACTGAAATGATAAAGGTCTTTGACGAGGCTTTGATTTCTGAAAAAACAGCAATACCGGAAACTTTTGTCATTCCTTAGCGGCTGTCTGAACAGTTTGCACCAACACCCACTGAAATAATAAAAGATTGTTTGAAAATAAGGAAAGTTTTTATGTGCTGCCTTTTGATCGAAAAAGGCGGCGTCTTCTGAAGCTTTTTAGAAAAAGCTTCACCAAAAACCTTTATAATTTTAGGGTGTTATCGATCCTGACTTTTCAAACAATCTCCAAAGTATTTCGGTAAGTTTTTCCCAAAAATCTTTCAAACACATAATATTTCAAAAATAAAATTCCACATTTCTTCTCAATGGGCTGCTTTCAGACAGTCTCTTCGAGACTGTCTGAAAAGATCATGAGATAATAAAAGTTTTTGGTGAAGCTTTTTTCAAAAAGCTTCAAAAGACGTCGCCTTTTTCAATCGAAAGGCAACACAAAAAATCTTTTCCTATTGTTTATCAAACGCTTGTTTTCAAACAGCCCCTTACAGATCCTGATCCGCGATCCCCCCACGCGGCCGCAGGACCGGCAGGATACGTCCCGTCGCGGCATAAAAAACGCGTTCAGAGATATTGGTGGCGTGGTCGCCAATACGTTCTAGATTCTTGGCAATGAACAGCAGATGCGTACAGGGCCCGATATTGCGCGGGTCCTCCATCATATATGTCACCAGTTCGCGGAACATGGAGACATAGAGTTCGTCCACCGCCATATCCGACTGCCAGACCTCCCGCGCCAGATCGGGGTCACGCCGGTCCATCGCATCAATGGTGCGACGCAGGTTTTCCTGCACCAGACGCCCCATGCTGCGCAAACCGGTGACTGACACGGGATAGGACAGCAGTTCCCCACGCAGCGCACGGCGCGCGATCGACGCCGCACAGTCGCCGATACGTTCAAGATCACCCGAGATCTTGAGCGCGGAAACCACTTCGCGCAGGTCGCCCGCCATCGGCGCACGCAGCGCCAGCAGACGGATCACCAGTGCCTCGGTCTGGCGTTCAAGGTCATCGACCTTGGGGTCAAGTTCGGGGGCCTCCATGGCTGCTTCTTCGTCATGATCCACAACGGCGGCGATCGCCTGTGATGTCTGACGTTCGACAAGGCCACCCATCTGGCTGATGAGGGAGCGCAGGTGTTCGAGTTCCTGCTCGTAGCTATGAACCGTATGCGCTGATTCGTTCGGCATGCTCGATATTTCCTGTATCAGCCAAAGCGGCCCGTGATGTAATCCTGTGTCTGCTTCTTGTGAGGTGCGGTGAACATCTGGTCGGCGGTATCGACCTCCACCAGTTCCCCCATATAGAAAAATGCAACCCGGTCCGCGCAGCGCGCCGCCTGCTGCAGGTTGTGCGTCACGATGGCGATGGAGAAATCACGCTTGAGTTCATCAAGCAGTTCCTCGATCCGTGCAGTGGAAATCGGGTCAAGCGCACTGGTCGGTTCATCCAGCAGGATGACTTCGGGGCGGGTGGCGATGGTGCGCGCGATGCACAGGCGCTGCTGCTGCCCACCTGACAGGGCGGCCGCGGATGCCCCCAGGCGGTCGCGCACCTCCGGCCACAGCGCCACGCGCTTGAGCACATCTTCCACGCGCTGGTCCATGTCAGAACGTGACAGCCGTTCATGCAGGCGCACGCCAAAGGCAATGTTGTCATATATGGACATCGGAAACGGTGTTGGTTTTTGGAACACCATGCCAATGCGCGAACGCAGGACATTCACATCCACGCCCGGCGCGATGATGTTGCGACCATCGAACATCACCTCCCCCGTCGCGCGCTGCCCCGGGTAAAGGTCATACATCCGGTTGAGGATACGCAGCAGGGTCGATTTTCCGCATCCCGACGGACCGATCATGCCAGTCACCTGACGTTCGGGGAAATCAAGCGAAATCCCCTTGAGCGCATGATTGGTCCCATACCAGAAATCAAGGTTGCGTATGGACAGCGCGGGCGGCGCGACATCCGTGACCCCACGGGCCACATCATCCATGACAATCGTATTCATTATTTTACGGATCCATTACGCAAGAGCCACCAGCGGGCAAGGATGCTGGTCGCAAGGACAGCGGCGGTAATCAGCAGGGCGCCAGTCCACGCCATCTGTACCCAGTCATCATAGGCCGATCCCGCATACTGGTAGATCGTGACGGGAAGGCTGGCCATCGGGGCATTCAGGCTGGTGGACCAGTTGAGGTTCCCAAGCGACGTGAACAGCAACGGCGCGGTTTCACCCGAAATACGCGCCAGCGCCAGCAGCACGCCGGTCATGATGCCACCACGCGCGGCACGCAGGCAAACGCTGAGGATCACGCGCCATGATGGCGCACCCAGCGCATAGGCCGCCTCACGCATGGCGCGCGGGACAAGGCGCAACATGTCCTCGGTCGTGCGCACCACGACGGGAATGAACAGGATCGTCAGGGCGAACATACCCGCCCATCCCGAAAAATGCCCCGCCGGTTCGACAAAGATCAGATAGACGAACAGGCCGACAAGGATGGAGGGCACCGAAAGCATCATGTCCGAGACAAACCGCACAAGCGAGACGATACGCCCATCGCACGAAAACTCTGACAGATACACGCCCGCCATCATGCCAAGCGGCGTGCCGATCAGGGCGGCAAGGCCCGTCTGTTCCAGACTGCCGACGATGGCGTTGGCCAGGCCGCCACCCGTTCCGGGGGCCGCCGTGCTGTGGGTAAAGGTCGGCAGCGACAGCCCCGCCCCGCCGCGCACGATCAGCGTCCAGAGGATGGAAAACAGCAGATATACGACCACGACGGTCGCAACGATGCACGCAACGCCCACGGCGCGGTCCGTGATGCGGCGGCGGATGGCCTGCGCCCCGCCACGCTGCCACCCGCCGGTGGCGGGGGCGACAGGGGGGCTGGCCGGTGTCATGGCCTGTGTGCTGGTCGGGTTCTGGGCCGACATGGCGTCACCCTTTCCTTATTCCGCAGCGCCGCGACGCAGGAAAATGCGCGAGCAGGCCAGCGTAATGAACGAAATGATCATCAGGATCGCGCCAAGCGCCAGCAGCGCCGACAGTTTCAGGCTGCCGGCCGGGCTTTCGGGGAATTCCAGCGCGATCAGCGATGCGATCGTATTGCCGGGCGCAAACAGCGACCATCCCATATGGTTGGCATTGCCGATAACGAAGGTCACGGCCATCGTCTCCCCCAGCGCACGGCCGGTACCCAGCATGATCCCGCCCATCACCGCCTGACGTGACCATGGCACGACGACCTTGCGCATCACTTCCCACCGGGTGGCGCCAAGGCCAAAGGCACTTTCCTTCAGCACGGCGGGGATGGAGGTGAAGACATCACTCATCACCGAACAGATGAACGGCGTGACCATCAGCGCCAGCACGACCCCACCCGTCAGCAGCCCGGTGCCATAGGGCGCGCCACTGAACAGCAGCCCGACCCCCGGCACATGACCCAGCATATGCTTGGTCGCGGGTTCGACATGATGGGCCATGAACGGCACGACAATGAAAAAGCCCCACATGCCAAAGATGATCGACGGCACGGCGGCCAGAAGCTGCACGGCGGTTTCAATCACGCGCGCCAGTGCGGGCGGCGCCATTTCCACCAGCCAGAAGGCCACCCCGAACGCGAATGGCACGGCAAAGACAAGGGCCACGAGCGTAGTCACCAGGGTGCCGAAGATGGACGTCGCCGCCCCGAAATGCTGCGTTACCGGATCCCATGCGGTGCTGGTGAAAAACTGCGGGCCGAAATTGGCCAGCGCGCGCCAGCCACCGGCGACAAGGACAATGATGATCCCGGCCATGACCAGAAGTATGAGCCAGCCCGCCATGCGCGCGACCAGCCCGAACACAATGTCACCACGCCGATCCGACACTGCCGTATCCTTGGTGGTTTCATCCGAAATTGTGGTAGGAGCCATGTATTGCGCCATGTCTTTTCCTGATATGCGTAACGCATCTTCAGGGTTAGACAATGACAACGTGCAGGATCAATAATAATCCTTCAACACATATGTTAAGTTTTTATGACAGCCCACCTGCCTCTACTGTCATGCAAAGTTCATTTATTTCGTCTTGCCCGTAACCCGTTCTATCCGGCATAGCGGGCGCGAATGCACGATATGTGCACATAAAGACAAAGACAGCAGGCAGGACATGTTTGAATCCAGCATCGTTGAAATCAACGGGATCACCTTGGGCGTCGTCTTGCGCGACCACCGTGACGGGCCGTGCAGTTTCCGCGCCCTGCATGAACGCACCATCCAGATGAACGGCCGCAGCTATGCCACGATGGAGGATGCGCGCGCCCATGCCCGCAGCCTGATGCGCATGGGAAATGCCTGCCGCCCGATGCCCGAAGCCGCCTGTGGGCTGCATGCCTGAACATCAGGGGTGGAATTCCTGAAAATTCCCGACACACCGCCGTTTGCAGACAGGCGGCGTGCCGGGGGGCTTTTTATTTTCATGATGTCACCTTGCCCACGGGCGTAAGCAGCATACGCACCAGATACAGGCACGACAGCACGACCTGACGCTGCTGCATGGCCTGTGGCGTTGCGGGAACCTGTTGTGCGACCCGCCCCTCGATCATCCGCAAAGTGCCATGCTCGCCCGCCCGCCCCTGATGCCAACGCCGCATGAACAGCGCCAGCGCCTGCCGTGTGGCGGGGGGCAGGTCATTGCGGCGTGCGACATCACGCAATGCAATCACACTCAAGCCCAGCGTCATCGCCCGTAACTGCGCCCGCATGTACTCTTCGACCATGTCCGGCGGCACGGTGGCGGAATTACGCAATATCCGCACAAGGCTGCCCGCGCAGGCCGCCAGCCATTGATGTGCGGAGGCATGTTCCCGCCCCGCGCCCAGCCCCCGCAGGCGACGTGCGGTCCATGCCGCCGTACGGCGCATGTGGGAATCGATACGGAACGGCACGACGATGCGATAGGTCAGGATCGCGAACAGGATGCTGCACAAAAACGCCAGCGTCCCGTTCAGGAACGCCGCCTCGTCAATGCGTCCCTGGTTCATTGGGCCAACCAGCACCGGCAGGAACATGTTGAATGAAAATGCATATCCCGCCGTCGCTGCATTACGCGCGGCAAGGCCACCGATGGTCATGGGCACCAGCAATGCCAGCACCAGCATTTCCGGTGCGGTCATTGCGGGAATGACCCAGAACGCCAGCACCGTGCCCACACCCGCGCAGTACAGCCCCCCTTTGAAAAACGGCGTGCCCGCGATGACCGGATTTTCACGTGTCGCCAGCAGGCCATACACCAGCGCGAGGAAGGAAATGAACGCCGCCCCCTGCCGCCATGCCGTGACCTCCCACACCAGCCATGCGCCAAGGATGGCGCAGGACGCACGCACGCCATTTTCCAGCGCCTCCACCGCATGGCGACGGGAAACGACGCGAAAGCGGAAACGGTCATGGCGCACGGGATGGTCACTGGCATGGATTTCGGACAGGACATGCCCCACCTGCGCCAGGAGTTCCATGAACAGGGCGGCCATGGCCGGATGCGCCGCCGTCGCCTGCCGGTCACGCCAGATGGCCTGCAGGCGCGCAACCCCCGCCCGCATCCCCCCACCAGCACGCAGCACCGCGCACAGTTCGCGCCTATATTCCCACGCGTCATGACCCGCATCCGGCGCATGTATCCCCCCCGCCAGCAACAGCGACACCCCGCGCGCCCGCGCCAGCAGGCCCAGCATCGCCGCAAGGGCGGCACGCGCATGGTCCCCGGTCCGGCTGCCGGGTTCGAGTTCAAGCTCGCTGAACTCCACCTGACTGTTGAAGGCCACCAGTTCCCCCAACGTCGCCCCCATCGCGGTGGACGGGACCTCCCCCTCCAGCAGGTCCGCCACCGTGCGCGTCGTATTGCCGAACGCCACCATCAGGCGCGTATGCAATGCCTGGCGCGCATGGGGGGCGACAGAGGGCATGAACACGATCGCCAGCGTCGCCTCGCACACCACGCCCAACACGATATAGCTGGTGCGCGCCACGCTGATATCGAACACATGGTCGGGTTCCAGGATCGCGCCGGTTGCGATGATGGCCGATGTGAAACCCGTCAGCACCAGCCCATAGGCCCGGTAATTGTCCAGCAGCGTCGCCCCCGCGCAACACAGGCCGATCCATACCGCCAGCGCACAGAAAAACAGGCCCGGCGCCTGTGGAAATGCCGCAATCAGCGCCATGGCGGCAACAGAGCCCACCAACGTCCCCCCCACACGCCACCGCGCCTTCGCCAGACTTTCCCCGCGTGAGGACTGCGCCACCACCCACACCGTCAGCGGTGCCCATTGCGGGCTGTCGAGTTCCATCCACATCGCGATCAGCAGCGACAGGATCGCGGCGAACGCCGTACGCAGGGCAAAGGCGAAATCCGCCAGCGAAGGGGCATACAGCCACGACAGCCTGCGCACAAAAGGCGGCAGGAGGGCGGAAAACGTGTCGGGATCGTGGGGGCGCGCGGTCATGGCGTGGGCACCATGCAAATCCGCCCCCGCATGGGTCCAATCGTTTGTCGTGATGATATGATAAGGAGGGATTATGAAAGCCGGATTCGCCGCACCTTGCGAAACCTGATGGCAAAGACCTGACCACGGCCCTTCAGAAAGCTACCTGAAAAAACAGCATCAGTATCATGCCGGAATTAGAGGCTGTTTGAACAGTCAGTCTCAATAACATACTTAAATTATAAATGTTCTTTAGTGACGCATTCCGTGAAAATCTTCAGAAGACACCGCCTCTTTCGATTAAAAGTCGGAACCTAAAAACTTTTCTTTTTTTATCAATGATTTTTTCAAACACTCTCTTCTGGAAATTTCCGGTAAAGATTTTCAAGGCGGCTTTGGGGAAGGCAGCCTCCAGAAATCCCATAATTCCCGTGGGCTTCTTTCCAAACAGTCTTTAGATGGCACCATGACGGGCGGCATCACCCTGATGGGGCCGGAAACCTTTCTGCCTCATTCTTTCTGACGACAAAAGACCCTTCCCCTTACACACAAAACACATCATCGGTCCGCAAGCGCATACATACCTCCCAAACACGCGCCAGAACGGCGGACGGGTTGGGCTGGCGCAGGCGCACGATCGCCACCTCCGGCGCGACACAGGGCACGATGGGACAGGTACGCAGGCCCGCACCGCCCACGACCTCCGGCAGGGCCGCAACCGGCAGGATGCTGCACAGGCGACCCGCGCGCAGTTCGGAATGCAGCAGGCTGATGGAATCCGTCTCCAGCATGATGGTCGGGGTGACACCGGCCTCACGAAAGCCGGCATCAATGATCTGGCGGCTGCGCAGGTTGCGGGTAAACAGGCACAGCGGAATGGACGCGACCTCCGCCCAGTCACATTCGGACCGGTCAGGCACGGGGGCCGACAGCGCACCCGCCAGCACATACTGTTCCGCATAAAGTGGCCGCACATCGAACGCGCCCCCCAGCGGGACCTGATCGAGATAGGTTACACCCAACTGCACCTCATGTTCGCGCAACATACGCGCGATTTCGCCTGCCGCGGCGGAGCGGACTTCCTGATGCAGGCTGGGGATGGCGGTGCGGAAGCTTTCCAGCAGCAACGGAATGGTCAGCAGCGCAGGCGGCATCACCGCAACCGACAGCGACCCGCCCGATACGTCCTGTGCGAACGCGGCCTCCTGCTTTAACCCGTCAAGCGCCGCAAGCGTCTGCTTGGCCCATGCCAGCACCCGCCGCCCCTCCTCCGTCAGGCCAAGAAAGCGGCGGTTGCGATGGATGACGCACACACCAAGTTCGTTTTCAAGCTGCCTGATCCCTGCCGACAATGCGGGCTGCGACACACCGCAATGTTCCGCCGCACGGGAAAAGTGGCGGAAACGATCAAGGGCGATCAGGTAGGTCAACTGGCGCAGGAACACGGCATATCCGTCAGGTCAGGGGCAATGCCCCCGTTTTATAGAAGGTGCCTGTTTGAGGACAGCCAAGAGAAGTTCCAGATGCCGCCCTTTCCCTTAAGAAGCTGTTTGAAAAGTCAGACGCGATAACATCCTGAAATCATAAAGGTTTTTGGTGAAGCTTTTTCTAAAAAGCTTCAGAAGACGCCGCCTTTTTCGATCAAAAGGCGGCACCCAAAAACTTTTCTTTTTTATCAGTGCGTTATTTTCAAAAAATCCCTAATGCATTGATAATAAATTGGAAATTTCAGATGTTCCTTTGAAAGATCGTTGCCAAAAAAGAGCCTACCCTACATACCGCGCAAGGAACGGCGCCGTGACACTGCCGGTGGCCTGCGCCACTGCCTGCGGTGTGCCGGCCGCGACGATCGTGCCGCCTTCTTCACCTGCACCGGGCCCCATGTCGATCACCCAGTCCCCGCCCGCGACCATGCGCATGTCATGTTCGGCCACGATCACGGTATTCCCCTGATCCACCAGTTCATGCAGGTGTGCCGACAGGCGATCCACGTCAGAAGGATGCAGCCCGGTCGTCGGTTCATCCAGCACATACAGCGTATGCCCACGCCGCTGTTTCTGAAGTTCGGTCGCAAGCTTGATGCGCTGCGCCTCGCCCCCCGACAGTTCGGTCGCAGGCTGACCCAGCCGCAGGTGCCCAAGGCCGCTGCGTTGCAGGATCGACAGACACGTCGCGGCGTTGGGCACATCCGACAGAAACGCCAGCGCCTGATCCACATTCATCGCCAGCACATCGGCGATGGAACGGTCGCGATATGTCACCTCCAGCACCTCCGGCCGGTAACGCGCGCCATGACATGTCGGGCACGGGGCATAGACACTGGGCAGGAACAGCAGTTCAACCATCACCGAGCCAGCCCCCTGGCAGTGCGGGCACCGTCCCTTGGCCAGGTTGAAGGAAAACCACCCCGCATCATACCTGCGCGCGCGGGCAAGGTCGGTACGGGCATACAGCCTGCGCACAATGTCGAACAGGCCGGTATAGGTCGCAAGGTTTGAACGCGGGGTGCGACCGATGGGCTTCTGGTCAATCACCACAAGGCGCCCGATCCCCTCCAGCCCGGAGGCGATGCGCCCCTCGAGATGGCGGATTTCCGGGGTCGGGGCCTGCGTGTCCCCGTCGTCGTCGTCCGCCACCGGCAGGGCCTGCCCCAGTGCGCGCGCGACGATGCCCGTCAGCGCATGACTGACCAGCGAGGATTTCCCCGACCCCGAAATCCCGGTCACGGATGTAAACGCCCCCAATGGAAAGGCGGCCTCCAGCCCGTCAAGATTGTTCCAGTGAATATCCGCAAGCCTCAGCCAGCCCTGCGGCGTGCGCGGCGTATGGGTTACGGCCTGCGACGTGGCGAACAGGTACTCGCGCGTGCGTGACGCCGCGACATCGCGCAACCCCTGCGGCGGGCCGCAATACAGGATTTCGCCCCCACGCTCCCCCGCCTCCGGCCCGACATCGACAATCCATGCGGCGTGACGGATGACATCAAGGTTATGTTCGACCAGAAACAGCGAATTGCCCGCCGCACACAGCCGCCCCAACGCACCCAGCAACGCCTGCGTATCGGCCGGATGCAAACCCGATGACGGTTCGTCAAGCACATAGACCACGCCAAACAGGCTGGAATGGATCTGCGTTCCCAGACGCAGGCGTTGGTACTCACCGGGCGAGAGCGTCTGCACCCCGCGTTCCATCTGCAGGTATCCAAGCCCGAGCTGCATCAGCACGTCGATGCGCGCGACCATGTCGGCGGCAATCCGGCGCGCCGCGATCGCGATGGCATCGTCACCCGTACCCGCGGCCATATCGGCCACGCCTGCAAGCACGCCACGGATACGCCCAAGCGGCAGCGCCCCCATCGCCGCGATGTTCATCCCCGCGAACGTCACACGCAGCGCATCGGGGTTCAGCCTCTGCCCATGACAGAGCGGACAGTCGGTGGAGATCATGAACGACGCCGCGCGCGCGCGCATGTTCGCACTTTGCGAATTGGCGAAGGTCTGTGTGACGTATCGGCGCGCACCGGTGAATGTTCCCTGATACGCGGGTTCAACCCCACGGGCGATCGCGGCCTGCACCTGCGCATGCGTCAGGCCCGGATAGATCGGGACAGTGGGCGTTTCATCGGTAAACAGAATCCAGTCACGCGTCTTGCGCGGCAGGTCGCGCCAGGGGCAATCCACATCAATGCCCATGGTAATCAGGATATCGCGCAGGTTCTGCCCCTGCCATGCGGTGGGCCACGCGGCGACGGCGCGATCGCGGATCGACAGGCCGTCATCGGGGACCAACGTGGCCTGCGTCACATCATGGACACGGCCCAGCCCGTGACAGCGCGGGCACGCCCCCATGGGCGTGTTGGGGGAAAATGATTCCGCCTCCAGCCGTGCCAGACCGGGAGGATAGGTGCCCGCGCGCGAATAGAGCATGCGCAGCAGGTTCGACAGCGTGGTGATGCTGCCGACCGATGACCGGCCCGAACTGCCGCCGCGCTGCTGCTGCAACGCGATGGCGGGGGGCAGGCCATCGACAATGTCCACATCAGGCACCGGCATCTGCTGAAACAGACGCCGTGCATAGGGAGAGACGGATTCAAGGTACCTGCGCTGTGCCTCTGCATATAAGGTACCAAACGCCAGAGAGGACTTGCCCGATCCCGATACCCCGGTGAACACCACCATGGTATCGCGCGGCACATCAATCTCCACATCACGCAGGTTATGTTCGCGCGCACCGCGCACACGCACGAAATTCCGCCGGTCCGGTGATATGGGGGGGGTGGATGGCGGCATGATGCGAACTCCGGCATAAGGTCACGCCATGATCCCACCGCGCGCGCGCACGTTCAACCCCGCCACCTGCATAGGCATAATTGAGTACATGGGCATGGTACCGGCACGGACAGTACGGCCCGTCACATGTCCCGGCATAGCGGGGTATTATCCATCTTTGGCATTTATCCTGCCGGGATGAACGGGCGCATCGTTACAACATAAACGGCGAAAACCTCAATAATGCCCACAATAATCGTCATTTCACGGGCATGGTGTTGCATGCGCGCACTGTCATGAAACCTTCACATGAAATAATGCAAAGGTGCCGATAGATCATCTCCTGCCTTTTCACTCAGGAGAATCCCAGGTGCCACCCAAGTTGATCCGCAGTGGTCGTATTGCCCTTGGCCTGTTCTGCTCTGCCATTGCGCTGTCCGTTGCCCATGCCCAGACAGTACAGACCCCCACGGCAGAGAAGAAGTCCACCCGCACCCCCCACAAGACCAACGCAACATCAAAAAAGGAAAAAGGCGAGTTCTCCACATCGAATGTGGAACAGATCATGGCGACGTCCCGACGCACCCGTTCGGAACAGAGCGTCAACCACACCCAGTTGCAGCGCATCCTGCCCGGCATCAACCCGGTCAAGGCGCTTGAGATTCTTCCTGGTGTTGTCTTTGAAAATGCGGACCCATGGGGCAACAACGAACAGAATTCGTCGTTGTACATCCACGGCTTCAACCAGAACCAGCTTGGCTTTACCCTTGATGGTGTCCCGTTGGGCGATCAGTCCTATGGCAACTATAACGGCCTGTCACCACAGCGTGCGGCGTTGAGCGAAAACATCGCTTCCGCCTCGGTCGCGACGGGCGCGGGTGCGCTGGGCACTGCATCGACATCCAACCTTGGCGGTTCGCTGCAATTCACGACGCAGGACCCGATGCACAAGGCAGGCGGGCAGATTTCGCAGACATTCGGCAGTTGGTCGACATTCCGTACCTTTGCACGTGTTGACACCGGCGATTTCGGCAACGGCAACTCGGCCTATTTCTCGTGGGCGCGGCAGGATGCACGGGCATGGGATTTCGCGGGACACCAGGGCGGCAACCAGGTGAACGCCAAGTTCGTCCATCAGGGGTCCAAGGACAAGGTCACGGCCTTCTTCGACTGGTCAGACAAGACCGAACCCAACGAAGACGGCATCGTCGAACCCGCTGGCGGCAGCATGTATGTGCGCCCGTTCCTGTATCCGAACCTGAAGGAAGCGGTGAACTATTATAACGGTTCCGCCGCCTACAAGGCCGCGGGCAACAATTATCGCAATTACTATTCCGATGCACAGCGCGAGGATTTCCTGGCGTATGTGAAATGGACACATGATTTCACGTCCAACCTGCATTGGGACAACCAGATCTATTACCATCACGACATGGGCGAAGGCGTCGTCGCAGGCCCGATCAGCGCCGCCGGCCTGCCGACCCTGTTCAGCGCCTATTTCCCCAACGATTCCTCCTCCCAGCTTTCGGACGTGTTCGGCGGTTCGGGCATGGCGACGCGCACGACGGAATACTGGGACAACCGGGGCGGCATCATGTCCACCCTGCATTACAAGGTCGGCCACCACAATATTGAACTGGGTGGCTGGTACGAACGCAACGACAATACGCAGGCCCGGCGCTGGTACGCATTCAATATCGACAATCCCACCAGCCCGTATGACCGGCAGCAGAACCCGCTGATCCATCAATATACCAACCTGTTCTATACCAACACCATCACGACCCACCTGCAGGATAGCTGGCAGATCACCAAGAATTTCATGCTCAGCGCCGGGTTCAAGTCGGAACTGGTCTATACCGATGGCACCCTGCCGGTCGCGGCCCTGCCGGGATCGCTGTCGCCTTCGACCGCGCGCACCATCCCCGGTGGCAACGTCAATACGGTCAAACCCTTCCTGCCCGCATTCGGTGCGTTGTGGAACATCACGCCGCATGAACAGTGGTTTGCAAACATCCAGGAGAACATGCGTTCTTTCCAGGATACCGGTTATGGAAATGCCAGCCCGTGGGGCATGACCAGCCAGGCCGCGTTCGAGGATTTCAAGAAGCACGGCAAGGTCGAAACCGCATGGACATATGAAACCGGCCTGCGCACCAACCGCCATGTCCACCTTGGTCCACTGACGAACATCAGCGGACAGCTTGAATATTACCACGTGCATTATTCAAACCGCCTGCTGTCGGTCGCGTCCTCGCCTTATAACAGCAACGTGTCCTACATCATCGGCAGTGCAAGCATCCTGACCAATGTGGGATCGGTCACTACCGACGGCATGGATTTTTCCATGACGGCACAGTTCGGGCCGCATTTCTCCTTCTATAATGCGCTTTCGTATAACAAGTCGGTCTATAACGACAATTACGTGACCGGGACGACAGTTGTGCCGACGGCGGGCAAGAATGTCGCGGGCATCCCGAACTGGACCGAAAAATTCGTGGCCTCCACCAACTGGGGCGATTTCTATGGGCAGTTCGTCGGCGACGTGATCGGGCGGCGGTACACCACCTTCACCAATGACCTGTCGGCCAAGGCCTATGCCCTGTTCAGCATCAATGCCGGATACACCATCCGCAACATCCCGCATGTGCAGGGCCTGAAGATCCAGGGCAACATCACCAACCTGACGGGCACACGTGGGTGGTCCACCCTGAACACCAATAATGCAAGTGGCCAGTACACAGCCTTCCCGATTGCACCGCGCATGTTCTTCCTGACGGTCGGGGCAAGTTTCTGATCGGCAGGACGGGATTTCAGAAAGTTTTCGGGGGCCGCATCGCATGACAGGATGCGTCCCCTTCGACTGTCTGAATTTAAAAAGTCCCTGGTGAATGTTTTAAAAGCCACAAACAAATGTCATATTTTTTCAAAAATGTGACAATCAGGGACTTTCACTGTTTCCAGCCAGACCTTTTCAAAAAACGCCTGTCCCGATAACACGGGGCAGGCGTTTTCCTTGACGGGCCATCGCGTTTTAGAGATTGTTTGAAAACAAATTATTGATGAAAAACGAGAAAAGTTTTTGGATGCCGACTTTTTCAAAAAATCTGGGTTTTCCGAAGCTTTTTGAAAAAATCTTCACCAAAAACTTTTATGATTTCATGATCTTGTCGGACTTACCTTTTCAAACAGTCTCCCGGCGCTGCGGAACCTGAGCAGCGGTGTGACAATCCTGCACCAACGGGTCATGGGCCAGACTCTGCCCTTGAAGGCCCCCCCCCACTCACACCGCAAATGTCATGGGCGTCTTTGCCGTCGCCACACCATATTCGATATCGGAGCGCCCTCACTCTACCAAGATAGAATGAGCCAAGCGCACTGACACATTGGCCCTTCGGCCAGATATGCAGCATGGTCGGTGTGTCATCTTCCAGCTCTACTGGCGGCGATCAACCTCCAGCATAGGTTACTGTCGCACCGGTCCGCACTGGTGGAAACTCTGGAAACGAAAGACGGGCGGATATAACCGCGCGCCGTGACTGACCCCGATTATGGCCGCCCCTGTCCGTGGGATGTTTCCGGGTCGTCTCCTGACGGCGCATGGCATTTCCTCAACGCTGACCTGTCGCTTCGACCGTGCGAGATGCCACGCGCCTTTTCATACCCTTCATGCACGCTAACATCGCACATGCCTGCCCCTTCCTGCACCGGGGCGGCATAGGTTCACTATCAGCACCGCAAGACCACAGAATGCCGCCCCCTATTCCCCCAATAAGGCTGGCTGGGATGGGTGATAGAACAGCAGCGGCGTAGCTTGGCAATGATGGCGGGACCATAATCCTGTGCCGCAAAAATGCTGAAACGCGGACGGTACTTATGGCGTGGGGCCTGCCATCACGGCATGCGGTCACGGGGAACATTCAATAAGATGTATAATTTTCACATCTTTTATAATGCTGGAAAAAGATGTTCATGTTGCATACCTATCGACCCATGCGCCTGACCCTGCATACTGATTATGCCCTCAGAACATTGATTTATCTGGGAATCCATACGGACCGCCTGACCTCCATCCACGAGATCGCGCAGGCCTATGGCATTTCGGAAAATCATCTGATCAAGATCATTCACCGTCTTGGCCGTGGTGGCTTTGTGGAGACCCTGCGTGGCCGCAGGGGGGGATTGCGCCTTGGTCGCCCCGCGCATGATATCCTGATCGGTGATGTCGTACGTTATACCGAGGAAGACCTCGGCCTTGTAAGCTGCATGCAGGCCCCTGCCGAAGGGGTGCGGCCCTGCCTTCTGGTGGGGGGATGTTCCCTGCGCGGCATCCTGAACGAGGCGCTGGGGTCATTCATGAGTGTACTCGACAGCTATACACTGGAACAGGCCATCACGGCGCATGAACGCCGCCTGCTCGACGCGCCGCCGCCGACCACGCCCTGACGCCCTGACGCCCTGACGCCCTGACGCCCTGACGCCCTTCGCACATCCTCACGCCACATACCATCACCACGGTGCGGTGAATGTCCATATCCCCCTTGCCACATCATGCCACTGGCACATCATGCCCCTGCCACACATAAACCGCGTGACAGGGACACCGTGATGGTGGGGAACAGGGAGGGGGGTGTCAGCCCCCGGCGTTCTTCTTGCGCCGCCCGCGCGGTGCCGCGGTTTGCGGTTCCTCCGGCATGGGCGCCGCACCGGCATGGGCGGAAGCGGGAACCGTGCGCCCCAGTCCGCTTTGCTGCGCCAGGGCGGAACGTTTCGCCGCGTAATTGGGCGCGGTCATCGGATAATGCGACGGCAGGCCCCATTTTTCACGATACTGCTCCGGCGTCATGCCATAGGCCCGGTCAAGATGCCGCTTGAGCATCTTGAGCTTCTTCCCGTCTTCAAGGCAGATGATATAATCGGGGAAGACGGATTTCTTGATTGGCACGGCGGGTTGCAACGGTTCCGCCTTTTCCTGCCCTTCGCCGCCTGTGGCGCCGAGTGCGGCGAAAACGTTGCGGATCAGGTCCGGCACACGTTCGGGCGGCAGGCTGTTATTGATCATGTAAGCTGACACGATATCCGTTGTCAGGGACATGAGTTCAGGGGTCTGGATGTGTTTTTTATCCAATTTCTCACCATTCATGCAGAAAATATCAGAATAATATCACCGTTTGCATTGATAATAATCCCATGCGGCGCACTACGCAATTGTTGTCTTCCGGCGCTGTTGGTTCCTGTATATATGCATCACCTGAATTATTTATAGATCATCAGGATAATTTATACATGATTGCATCGACACGATCATGATTTCATCCATACGGCACCATACCGTGTCTCATGGCCGAATATTTTATGTATTTATCGCAATGGGTACCTGAAAAGTTCCCCCATTTATTGCCTGTCATCATCACGTTTTGCCCGCATATCTGAACATGTGCGTTTTTTTCTTCGCACCGGCCTGTCCAGAAATTCTTCTGCCCTGTCACCATGCACCGCCGCCCCTGCATCGCCCGTCCGTCGGCAATATCATAAAATCATAAAATTTCTGGTAAATACTCGTCTGAAAAATCATTACAAAGACCATGAATTCCTGAAAAAATGACCTTTCGTGCCATTCATTACTTCTGTCGGGGCTGTTTACGGATATCCCTCCCTTGCACCATCCCCTGACATGACGGCGGCGTTGCACCGTGGCGGACGGTCATGCACCCTATTGCGCGCATGGCTGCCGACGTGACAGATGGCGCCGTATCCATGGGCAGGCCATGGACACTGTTCCGTCCACACTGCGCGCCCGGCCATGGGATGGGACATGTTATGGATCGTAAACCCCTGATGGAAAACCGATACCGGATTCCCTCGCTTGCGGCGCTCAATGCGTTCGTGGCGTTCGCCCGCACCGGGGCCATCCGCCGGGCGGCGGCAGAACTGCGGATCGACCATGCCGCCGTCAGCCGGCACCTGCGCGATCTTGAACACGCACTTGGCGTGCCGTTGCGCACCGGCCAGGGCGGCCTGACCCCACAGGCCGAAATCTATTGCGCGCGGATCATCCCCCTGCTGGAGGGACTGGCCCATGCCACGGCGGACATGCGCCAGGATATTGCGCACCTGACTGTCACCTGTTCGCATGGCTTTGCCTATCACTGGCTGCTGCCGCGCCTGTCGGTCTTTCGCCGCGACCATCCATGCATCGACCTGTTACTGCGTCCCGTCGATGCCGATACCGGATTTGATCCCCGCCATGGCACTGGCGCCCTGCATGCCGACATCCGGTACATGACCGATGAACCGCAAGGACCGGAATACAGGGGGCCGGAACGCAACATGCGCTGCATGGAAATTACCCGCCCGGCGGTCTTTCCCGTGGCAAGCCCGCGCTGCCTTGCGCGCCTGTCCCACCCGCCCCGCACGGCGGCGGATCTGCTGGACGCCCCCCTGCTGCTGGAGGATGACGAGACGGAGTGGAAATTATGGTTCGCGGCCCAATCGGTGCAGATCGGCACGGTGCCCGCGGCGGGACGGCTGTGGCAGGCGCATCTTGCTCTGGCGGCCGCACGGGCGGGGGAGGGCATCGCGCTGGGCAATCCTTACCTGTTGGCGGAGGACCTGCGGGCGGGACTGTTATGCCCCGTCACCACGACGGCAACACCCCTGCGCCGGGTCGCGCTGGGGTCATATGTGCTGCGTGCGCCGGCACATGTGTGGGAAGGCACGGCCCTGCGCCTGCTGCGCACGTGGCTGTCCGCTCAGGTGGCGATCTATGAAGGGGAGTTGCAGGCGAGGGCACATCCCGGCCCCGAAACCTGACGGGTGTTAAAAAACAACCTGTTCACAGGAACAAAAGACACCTTCCGGGAAGGTCTGTTTCCAACGGGGGTCGCCTTTATCGCGCCGTCTGGCATGGCGCGTCATGCAGGGGGGATTGCCCCATTGCGCCGGTCGCGCGCGCCTTCCTCCGCCGGGGGCAGCCACAGCGTGCATGATGTGCCCTCCCCCTCCCGGCTTTCGATCTGCAGGCGGCCACCGTGGCGGTCCACGATATGCTTGACGATCGCAAGGCCCAGCCCCGTGCCCTGCTGCACCTGTCCCGGCACGCGATAAAACTGCTCTGTCACCCGGGGCAGGTAACGCGCGGGAATGCCGGGGCCGTTGTCACGCACGCACACGACCACGCCCCCACCGCACGGCCACGGCGCGTGCGGGCCGCCATCCCGCCCGGTCGCGTTCGCCACGGTGACATCCACCCGCGCCCTGCGCCCCGCGACACCGGGGGCATAGCGGATGGCGTTCCCCACCAGATTCAGCATGACCTGCACGATCTGGTCCCCATCGGCCATGACCGGCATGATGTCGGGCGCCACATCCAGCGCACAGGTAATGTCCGCGCCCTCCAGCAGGGGGCGGGCCTCGTCCATGGCGCGGGCGACGACGGGGGCGACATCGATGCGCGTGCGCGGGCGCTGATGTTCGACCATCTGCACCCGCGACAGGTACGACAGCCGGTCCAGCAGGCGCAGCATGCGTTCGGCCTGCCCCGCCATGATGCCAAGGAAGCGCGTCCGCGCAGGCGCATCATTGGCGGCAGGGCCACGCAGGGTTTCAATGAAGCCCGACAGCGCGGCCAGCGGCGTACGCAGTTCATGGCTGGCATGGGCGACGAAATCGCCGCGCATACGGTCCAGCGCATCCTGTCCCGTCCGATCCTCCAGCAGGGCAACGACAACCCCGCGCCCCCCCGGTGCCGAAGGCGCGATCCGCCGCAGCAGCACGCGCACGACCCGGCGCACCGGCACATCAAGCGTGACGGTCGTTTCCGCCGTGGTCGAAAGCTGTTCCAGCACCTGTTGCGTCGCGGGATGGCGCACGATCGCGCCCAGCGTATCGCCAAACATGTCACGTGCGGAGGTGGAGGCATGGGCCAGGTCGCCACGCGGGCCAAAGACGATGCACGCGCCGGGCAGCAGGTCAAGCATATGCGGCAGCGTCGCCAGCGGATCGACCTGCGACGCCGTCGCCGCACGGTCCATAAGGGTGGAGGACGCCGGCACCACCGCATCCGCATCCCTGCCGTGCGCCGTGCTGGCGCGTGATACGCCGTCCCCATGGCGATACCACCGCATGCCCCGCACCACCATGGCGCGCGTCAGGGCATACCCCCCGCCGCCCAGCGCGATCCCCGCCAGCAGGTCATGCATGGGCGCGCGCCCTGCGGGGCGGGGCCGCCATCAGGGCGTCACGTCACCGGACATGTCGTCAAGGGCATAACCGCTGGCCCGGACCGTGCGGATCAGGTCCGGCAAATCCCCTTCGTTCAGGATACGGCGCAGGCGGCGGATATGGACATCGACCGTGCGCGATTCCACATGCACCCCACGTTCCCAGACCGAACGCAGCAGGTCTTCGCGCGAGAAGACGCGGTTGGGATTGCGCATGAAGAATTCCAGCAAACGATATTCCGTCGGGCCGGGGGCCAGCACACGCCCCGCACGCGTTACGCGGTGGCTGACGGGATCAAGCACGACATCGACAAAGCGCAGCACCGCCGTCGCATCGGCCTGTGCCTGGACACCTCCGGCCCCGGCATTCAGCACGCTGCGCCGCAAAAGCGCACGCACGCGGGCGTTGAGCGCCTCCATCCCGCAGGGTTTCGTCAGGTAATCATCCGCGCCGGTGTCCAGCGCATGCACGCTGTCGCTTTCGGCGGTGCGCGCCGTCAGCATCAGCACGGGCATGTCACACATGGCCCCGCCACGCGCGCGCAGCCTGCGGCACAGATCCACACCCGACAGGCCCGGCAGCATCCAGTCCAGCACAAGCAGGTCGGGCTGCCACGATCCCACCTGTTCCAGCGCATCCAGCCCGTCGGCCACGGCGCGGACTTCGTATCCCGCCGCCTCCAGATTATAGGTGACAAGGACGGACAGCGCCTCGTCATCCTCCGCCACGAGGATTTTCGCACGGGGGTCCGTGCCGGGGTCGGTGGCCGGGGTGGAAGTCGACAGCGACGTCACTGCGTGTCATCCCCCGGCACAAGGTCGGCAATCGCAGCGGGACCTGAAAAACCGCCACGCGGGCGCACGACCGGCAGGATATCGCCCGTCACGGTATAATACACGCGCTCGGCAATATTGGTGGCGTGGTCGCCGATGCGTTCAAGGTTCTTGGCGATGAACAGCAGATGCGTGCAGGGCCCGATATTGCGCGGGTCCTCCATCATATATGTCACCAGTTCGCGGAACATCGCGGTATAGAGTTCATCGACGGCCGTATCTGACTGCCACACCTCATACGCCTTTTCGGGGTCGCGCTGCGTCATGGCGTCGATCGCGCGGCGCAGGTTGTCCTGCACCAGCCGTCCCATGCCGCGCAGCCCGCTGAGGGAGACGCGCGTGCCCAGCAGTTCGGTGCGCAGCGAACGCCGCGCGACCGACGCCGCGCAGTCGCCGATACGTTCCATGTCCCCCGTGATCTTGAGCGCGGAGACCACCTCGCGCAGGTCGCCCGCCACGGGGGAGCGCAGGGCAAGGATGCGGATGACCATCGCCTCTACATCGCGTTCAAGGACATCGACCTGCGGGTCGAGTTCCGGGGCGGCGGCGGCGGCATTTTCGTCATGGTCCACCACGGCGGCGACCGCCTGCGATGTCTGGCGTTCCACCAGCCCGCCCATACGAACCATCATGGCCCGCAGCCGTTCAAGTTCCTGTTCGAAACTGCTGACGATATGTGTGGATTCCTGTCCCATCAGCCCCTGTCCCATTTCCGCGTCCGCCATGCGCCCGATCGGTACTGCGCATATTTCACCATGATTTCAGGGCTTACGGACCTGATCGAAGGTATATTATATCGCCTGCGCATTTCTTCCAAGGTGGAAAGCCGGGGACGGCGCTATTGTCATATTTCTGAAACATCAACATTTTCAAACGTTTTTTGCCAAGGAAACCGCCCTCCATGATCCCCCGCGCCCTTTCCCCGCGCCGCCCGGCGGGCACCTGCGCCATGCCACGCCATGTGCTGGCCGCCGTGATGGTCGTGATGGGGGGGACGAACGGCACCACATGGGCGGCCACCCTCACCCCCGTCCCCTCCCCTCCCGGCGGGCCGTCACCTGCCCATGCGGCAGGGCCGCGCACACGCCATCTGGCCGCCTCCACCGCGCCCGCAACCACAGATGTGCGTACATCCGCGACCACGCCCGCACTCACACACGAACACATTTCCGTAACCCAGGCACACCCACACGGCCACCAGCCCGGCGGCGGCCTGCTGCGGGAGGAAAAGGCCCCGAAATCCGTCAGCACCATCGGCACGGATTTCATGGACAAGCAGGCCCCTTCGGCCACGGCGTTCGACATGGTCGCGATGTTGCCCGGGGCCAATGTCGCGACATCCGACCCGCTTGGCTTCTCGCCACAAACGAACATCAACGTGCGCGGCATGGGCGGGGATTCGATCGGCTACCTGCTCGAAGGGATGCCGCTGAACGACATTGCCTATTATAACGGCTATCCGGGACAGTTCGCGGATACGGAGAATTACCAGACCGTCTCCCTTGCCCAGGGGGCGGCAGATCTTGATGCCCCTGTGCTCAACGCGGCGGGCGGACTGATGGAAATGACGTTCCGCGACCCGGCCGAACATGCGGGCGGATATGCCGACGTGTCGTATGGGTCATACAACACCAACCGCGAATTCCTGCGGCTGGAGACGGGAACCCTTGGCCATACCGGCATCCGGGGCTTTGTCTCCTACTCCCACGGCTATACCGACAACTGGCGCGGGGTGGGGCATGACGAACGCCAGCATATAGATTTCAAGTTCCTGCGCGACTGGGGCAATGACAACCGCATCTCCCTCATCGGGACATGGAACACGATGGTCGCCAGCTACTATCCGCTGGTGGACAAGGCGGACTGGAAACAGTCGGGGCCATTTGGGGCGGCGAACAACCTTGCACGCACCTATGACCCCAATGACGCGGCGGGCGGGGCGGATTACGCGCCGCTGTACCGGCAGCCCGAACGCATCTTTTATGTCGCCGCCCCTTCGCACTTCAACCTGACACACGGGCTGCGGCTGAAGATGACGCCCTATGCGCAATGGAGTTATGGCAACGACCCGTCGGGCACGACGCTGGCGGATGCCGGGATGTACGCCGAAGGGCAGGCAACACCACGCGGCGTTCCCGGCGTGGATGATCTGGTGCGCGCGAACTGGACGCAGAACAGCTATCGCGCCGGGGTCAACGCCACCCTGGACTGGCACATCGCCAACCATGACCTGGTACTGGGCGCATGGTACGATTATTCCGACGACAATGAAAAACAGCCCTTCACCGCCGTCAGTGCGAATGGCACCGCCGCCGATATCTGGGTGGACCGTATCAGCCGCACCATCCTTACACCCGACGGGCGGCAGCTACAGGCAGGTGGTTTCCATTCCATCGCGCAGACCAACGCCCTGTATGCGGGGGACCGGATGACGTTCCTGCACAGGCGCCTGCACCTTGAGGTCGGGTTCAAGGACGTGATGCTCGACCGGCATGGCAGCACGACCGACGCCGCGTGGAACCAGACCAACGTGAGCAGCAACACATCCATTCCCCTGCCGCGCATGGCCATCAGTTACCAGATCACGCCACGCCATCAGGTGTTCTTCAACACCACGACCAGTTTCCGCACCCCCGATGAATCCGCGCTGTTCACCACCTACAGCCCGATTACCGGCGCACTCGACCCCAGCAGGGTAAAGAACCAGTATTCCGTGTCGGAGGAGCTGGGCTACCGCTATTCCGGGACGTGGCTGATGGGGGGGGTCACGCTGTTCAACTATGACTTCACCAACCGCGAGATCCAGACCACCATCGACGTGAACAACGCGACCGTGGCCTCCACCCTCAATGGCGGGGGACAGACGACGCGCGGCGTGGATGTGGAGGTCGGGACCCATCCGTGGCACCACTGGAGCCCTTATCTGTCGGGGGAATACCTGCACGCCACCATCGACAATGACATTTCCGCCAATGGCGACCTGCTGCCTACGCGCGGCCTTACGGCGGTCAACAGCCCCACACTTCAGGCGTCTGCGGGCCTCAGCTATGATGACGGGCATTTCTTTGGCATGGCGAGCGTCAAATATGTCGGCCACCAGTATGCGACCTTCATGAATGACGAACGCCTGTCGGACCATACCACCGGCAACCTTGCATTCGGATACCGCATGGACAGCCATTATTTCCTGTCACGTCCCGAATTTCGCATGAACTTCATCAACATCACCAACCAGCATTACCTGTCCGGTGTCGCCGCCCCCACCTTCAACGCCCGCGACACCACGGGCGTGCATGGCACCACCATCGCGGGGCAGGCGCCGACCTATTACGTGGGCGGCGGGCTTGCGGTCCTGTTTACGGCCTCGACCGGATTCTGAACGCATCTTTGGAACGGACGACGTGATGGAAGAACAGGAGAGCGCCTGAAAACAAACCGTTGATAAACAATAGAAAAAGATTTTTTGGTGTCGCCTTTCGATCGCAACAAGGCGATGTCTTCCGAAGCTTTTTGAAAAAAGCTTCACCAAAAACTTTTACGATTTCACGATCTTGTCGGACTTACCTTTTCAAACAGTCTCTTGGCAGGCTGTCGGGTTGGGAGCCAGAATGGACATTACTCATAACGTATGAAAATATATTTCTGTTTTTGTGTTGTAAATTCTATTATTTTTGTAATTTCAAAAATATTTCTGCGTAAAAAATCCCAATCCGGCAGCCTGCCAAGAAAATGGACAATACCAGACGTTAGTATATTGTTTGACATTCGATGTCCTGCAAAGATCTTTGGGAAAATATTTACTAAAATTTTATCATTCCCGCAGATTACGGCTTTAAATTTTAAAAACGTCCTTTCAGGATTTTCCCGAAAAACCCTGCAAAATATTGCATTTTTGAACGAGGTCGGCGACAGCCAGAGACTTCTATTCTTTTCTCAACAGCCTTCCGGCATCCGTTGCCGGACGCGGGCACAACAGCAGCACGCCCACCCCGGCCGCCACGAAGGCACAGGCCGGGATTGCCAGGAACCCGATCCCGATCCCTGCACGCGCCCCCGCCGCCTGTGCATGATCGCCCGCCACCAGCCCATATCCTGCCAGCAGCCACGCCAGCATGCTGCCCCCACCATCAAAAGCCAGTTTCGACGCCGTGGAGTTGAGCGCCCATGCCAGCCCCGCCGTACGCACGCCGCTGGTGCGGGCGCCCTGCTCCACATATTCCGCCAGCAGTGCGAAGCAGGCCGGATTGCACAGGCCAAGGCACAGGCCAAACAGGCACATCGCCACCACCGTTACCGGCCATGATGGCGGGCACATCCATGCCAGCGCCAGCCACGTCCCGCACAGGCACGTCCCCACCCCCATCAGGCGCCGGTTGCCGCACCGCCGGGCAAGGGCCGCGCCACATACGCTGCCGCACAGGCCCAGCACATTCATCGCGCCCAGTATCCAGCCCGCGTCATGGTCACTGCCGCCAAGCACGAAGCGCACGTAATAAACCAGCGCACCAAACATGAAGGTCGATCCCAGCATGACGAGGATCATCGCCCCCGTCAGGCGCAACCACCCGCCATTGCGCAAAAGCGCACGCGCCAACACGCGCACGGGCTGCCGGTCGCGGTGCGCGCGGGCGCGTTCGTGGCACAGCGTGGCCACAAGCCCCAGCAGGGCGGCGACCACCACCGCAACCATGACCATGAACAGCATGAAACCATGCCGCCGGTCGCCATGGCCCAGCCAGTCCACGGCAGGCAGTGTCAGCACCGCAATCAGCAGCGTACCGCACCCTGCCCCCACCATGCGCGCGCTGGCAAGGCGCAGGCGGATGGCGGGATCATCCGAAATCAGGCTGGTCAGCGCGCCATAGGCTGTGTTGGACACGCTATAGGTCACGCACAGGCCCATATAGGTGAGACAGGCCCAGACATAACGTGCAATCCCCCCCGGGCCGCCAAACGGCACAAAGGTCAGCACGATCATGGCGGCAAACGGCAAAAGCCCGATACGCAACAGCGGCAGCGCCTGACGTCCCGCCGGGCGCCGGTCGATCACCACCCCCACCACCGGGTCGGCCACGATGCTGATGGCGCGCGCGCACAGCAGGATCACCGCCACACAGGCCGGTGGGAACAGGCAGATGTCGGTATAGAAATATTCCAGGTAGCTGAGCATCAGCCCCCAGATGATGTTGAACGCCAGGTCCCCCGCGCCGAACGCCAGCAGTTCACGTCGGCCAAACGCGGGCGTTCGCGCCGCATCCGCCATGGCAGGGGAAAGGGGAAGGAGCTGCACCACACCGTCTCTGCTTCAGCAAGGTATCAGCATGGCATGCTTCCCCCCACCCGTCGATCCTCCTTACCCGCGTGTGCCGAAACACTGCGCATCGGTGGGAAAGCGGCGGTTACGCACGTCATCGGCATAACGGCTGGCGGCGTCCTCGATCACGGACCCCACCTCGGCATAGCGCCGGACGAAGCGGGGGGTGAAATCCCCGAACGCCCCGACCAGATCATCCACCACCAGCACCTGTCCGTCGCAGGCCACCGAGGCCCCGATGCCGATGGTCGGCACCGAAAGTTCACGCGTAATGGCGCGCGCCACGGGTTCGACCGTGCCCTCGATCACAATGGCGAACGCCCCGGCTGCGGCAATGGCGTGGGCATCTGCCGTGACCTTCGCCGCCTGAAGCGCATCACGCCCCTGCGTACGGAAACCGCCCGTGGCGTTGACCGCCTGCGGCATCAGCCCGATATGCCCGCATACCGGCACACCGCGCTGTGTCAGGAAACGCACCGTGTCCGCCATTTCCGCACCCCCTTCAAGCTTCACCGCACCGCAGCCCGTCTCTGCCATGATGCGTGCGGCATTGCGGAATGCCTGCGCAGGGGATTCCTGGTACGATCCGAACGGCATGTCCACCACCACCAGCGCACGCTGCGACCCGCGCATGACCGCGGCGCCATGGGCGATCATCATATCCATCGTAACGCCAACCGTACTCGGCAGGCCATAGACCACCATGCCCAGGGAATCCCCCACCAGCATGACATCCACATGCGCATCAAGCCGCTGCGCCATGGATGCGGTATAGGCCGTCAGCCATACGCCCGGCACCTCGCCCTTGGTCACGTCACGGATGGTACGGCGACGTGTCTGTGTGGTGGTACTCAATCAAGCCTCCTGCCAAAGGGGCGCAAGGAAACCCGGCAGGGCCCGCGCCACTGCACCCGGATATCGCAGCACGAACGTCCTTGTAAACATACGCGAAAACATACGGGCGATGGCAGGGGGCGGGGGCAGGAGGCGGGAGCGGTCGCGCGGGGACAAGCGCCAAGGCTTTCGAATCCCCATGCGAATCCCCATGGCACGTTCCCGTCCCCCATGACGGGATGGCGTCATCGACATCCCCGATGCAGATATGTCCGAGATACCCTGAATAAAGCGACCCGGCCCCCAGCAGCGCCCTTCCCCCAAGGCCCTTTCGCGGTTTTGTCCCTGCCCGACCTCCATGCACAGGGCCACGGCCATGACCACGGCGGGGAAACGCATGACCGCCCCCCCTGACGCACCTGCCTTTTGCCGGACATGGCCTCTGCGCCTTGCCGGTGCGCGGAGGGTGAAATATGTGATAACCGGACATGCGATCCGCGCCAGTCGGCAGTCCGGGCCTTTGGTCGGAACTATGATCAGGGCAAGCGCCCGGAACAGCCGCGCCGCATATCCGGTGCAGGCAGGTCCATGCCCCGCACACCCGCCGCGTGCGGGAAATGACCCGGACACACAACGCCATCGCACAGGGCGCAGAAGGCAGGACGCAGGACGCAGGACGCAGGACGCAACGGTGCCTTCACCTGTCATTTCATGAAAGGACACGACATTGGGACTGGGACGCACCGACATCTGGCGCACAGGGATCATCCATGCCCCCATGACGCAGGTACTGCGCGATGGCGTGGGCGCGCATCCGGTTACATGGATCGACAATCCTGGCCCATTCCGCTTTATCGCCGACCCGTTTGGCATCTGGCGGGGCGACCGCCTGTATGTCTTTGCAGAAGCATATGATTACCGCGTGAAGATCGGGCGCATCGACGTGTTCGTGTTCAACCGCGCGCTGACGCTGCTGGAACATTGCCCGGTTCTGGTCGAACCGTGGCACCTGTCCTATCCCGTGATCGTGCCCGACATGGACGGCACAATTTACATGATGCCCGAATCCGGCCGTTCGGGACGACAGACCCTGTACCGCGCCACCGATTTTCCCTATCGCTGGGAACTGGTGGAGATGTTCGAATTCCCCGGTGCCGCCGTCGATGCCTCCCCCATTTTCCATGACGGACGGTGGTGGATATTCCACGCCCCATGGGGCAATTCCCCCATCGACCGTATCAGTGAACTGCACGTTGCATGGGCCGAACGCCTGATGGGGCCATGGCATCCGCATCCGGGCAATCCCGTGCGCCGCGACATCCGCAGCACCCGCCCCGGCGGCACCCCCATCATGACGGATAACGGGCTGGTACTGCCAACGCAGGAATGCGCCGCCACCTATGGCGGGGCGATCACGCCACTGCATATCACCACCCTGACACCCCAGCGATTCGAGGCCAGGGCCGCGCCGTCCCTGCACGCGCCCGCGGCCTTCGCCCCGTTTACTGACGGGTTGCATACGCTGTCGGCCGCAGGGGATGTGACGCTGTTTGACGCCAAACATACCGATCCCTCCATCGTGCGACGCGCGCTGGTTGATCTTGACCGCCTGCTGCTACGTCGCAGATCATGACCCTGCATTCATGAATACATTGATATGTAATAATAAAGACGTTGCCTTTTCCCCGGACAGGGCAACATCTTATCGCAGCATATGGGACAACGCCGCCCCCAGAACATTTATAATTTCAGCATGTTACTGACACTGTCTTTTACCGGCTTTTACCAGCGCCGTTTTTGTTTAAAGACCGTTTGAAAACAACTCATTGTCCAGAAAATGAAAACATTTTCAGGCGTGACCTGGGTCTTTGTGCAAATACCATGTCTTCCAAAGCTTCGTGGAAAATATCTCCCAAAAAAACTTCATTATTCCATAGGGTTATTGGAATGGACTCTTTATGTAGCCCTTAAACCGCCCCCATGATGCAACAGTTGCCCATACCCGAAGTAGAAATGTCAGGGAGCGGATATTTTTTCCCAATACCGCGACCATGACAGTGGTATATCTATTCCCGGACAGAAAAAGTCAGTGCCTCCTGACCTGATATATTATATCCAATTCATTGGAAATATACCCATCTCGGTCACGCCATGTTTCGCACGGGATACGTCACATTACACAGACATCATGAAAGATCGTGCTGTCTGCATCGACATCTGGCAGGCATGCCCTGACCAACCGCCATTCCCGTGTCAGGTGGAAAGTGCGACCTGTCCTATTTTTAACTTGATGTTAAGAACTGTTATCAATAAATATAGGCAGGCATCCTCCGCAACGGGGTTCCCCCCGTCCGGTTGCTGGCCGCGACGCCATCCGTCGCGCACCTATGTCCCCGGCATCCATACGTCAGGCCATGCCTGCACGCGGGATGCCGCATCAACCGCACACCATACCCACACCATCGCGGGCCATGGCTTCATACCAACCATGCGCCCCGCCAACTCGGCTACTGACCCTCCCTGCCCGCCGGACCAGACCCCATGGGCCAAGAAGGATCTTATGATGCGCGAAACCCACTGCACCCGGGCCGCCTGGCACCTGACCCATTCACGTCCGGAAATGCTGGTTGACTATTTCAACCCGTGGACGCCGATGTCACGGCAGGTCAGCATGCTGACACACCGTTTCAGCGTGGTTGCTGCCCTGTGCGAACAGGTTGGCGCGGATGACGAACTGGTGGTGTTGCGCAATGCACTGGCCTTTCACCTGCTGCGTGCGGCAACCTGGTGGCGCATCGACTTTGCCGCGCCACGCGTCGCAGGCATGCCCACCACGCGTTTCATGGCCCATATCCATGCCCATATCGACCGCGTGGCCGAAGATGAAAGCCTGTTTGACGTCCTGACATGGCAACATCACATGCGCCGTGGCGATATGTCGCATGTCATGGTGCTGGGCACCGACCCGCTGTGCCGGGGGGGGACGTCCATCCTGTACGGGCTTGACGGGCAAAGGCGCTTTCGCTTTGCCCTGCGCGAGGATGGCGCAGGCAGGGGCGTGGCATGGAATGCGACGGCGCACGGGGATTTCGTATCCACCTGCCTGGACGCACGCGCGCGCCACAGCATGGTCGAAACCCGTAACGAGGCATTGGGCGAATGGGAAGACGCACGCATCGAACATGCACGCGCGGCGAAATACCACATGCTGCATTTCCGGCAGGATACCTCACGCCCGGTCATCGACCGCTATATCGAGGTTCTGGGCGAAATGACGCGCTGCCGTTCGCGCTTTGGCCGGTTTGAATTTGGCAACATCCTGAACCACATTGCCTTCCTGCTGGTGCGCGCGGCGCATGAACGGCAGGTGTCCGTCGCCAGTGTCCTGCGTGAAGGCACGGCGCAACCGATCAACCTACGCGTGGCCAACAGCATCAAGAAACGTGCCCGCGCCTATGTCGCACACGGGGTGGACCCGTTATTGCAGGATGGACTTGATACGATGCTTGATAGTGTGGTTTCGGGATATTCACTGTCCGGACAGGTGCAGGAATCCGAATAAAGGCACAGGGTATCGCCTCTTTTCAAAAGGACGATACCCCGCGAAACCTTCTGGAAAAAAGACCCTGCCGCAACCGCCCATAACGGGCGGCCCCGGCGGGGCCGTCATCTGCATTATCAGGGCGTCTGGCGCGGTGCGCTGGCGCCGGGTGCCTGCGTCACGGTGGCGGACGGGGCGATGACGCGGTTCATCACCTCGAACGACACGGCGTCGGTCACGGTGACGTCAACGGTATCCCCCACCTTCAGGGTATTCAGGAAACCCTGCATCGCCTTTTCCCCGATCACTTCCGTGCGGGTGATCTCGTCAGCGTCCTCAAACGTGATCTGGTGCTTGGCGGGGTCCACCGCCAGCACATGCACCCGTTCGCGGCGGTTCGACACCAGCATGCCATGCGGGTGCAACCCGGCATATCCCTTGGCCGAGGTAATGGTCGATTCCGGCGGCTGCGTACCGGGCGGGACGATGGACGCGGCGATCGTCTTGAAGAAACGGATGTTGATCTTGTCACCTGCCTGCAGGCGCGGGACATTGCGGGCCTCGGGCGGGACGCGCACGGTCACGAGATCACCTGTGTGGTCACGCAACAGCACTGTTCCCGTCTCGTGATCCACGCTTTCCACCGTTGCGGAGGACACCTGATTCCCCACGATAACCGACGTGTCGGCCTGTGCGGGATGCGGGGCGGCGACCGTCGCCATCACGCCAAGCGACAGCGCCGCAAGGCCGGGAACAAAAGCGGACGACACATAGCGCGCGACCGCCGGGATCTTGATTTTCATATGGCTCTTTTCCGTCCAGAATCCAGGTTCTTGTAAATGCCTGCCTTCCCCACCATAGAGGCGGGCCAAGGTCTTGATCCAATACCGTATCGTACCGACATAAGGGTTAAGACGCTGTTTGAAAAGTCTGCCTGAAAAACATCACGCATTCACAACCAGGGCTTTTTGCGGCGCTTTTTTCAGGAAGCCCCGCAAAAGACGTCGCATTTTTTGGGGAAAGATGACGTCTGGAGAATTTTTTCTTTTTCTGTCAACAGGTTGTTTCCAAACAGCCCCCGGAACACATCATCCAGGACAACCCCCATGACGGGTGGGGTGCTTCCTCCTTGCTGGCGTGCAAACGTCAGGCATGGCGCCCGGTTCAGTGCGCATCCCGCAAGGCAGCCCCGAGGCGGACGCGGGGGGTGCCTTTTCGCACGACATTTTTTACCATGACCCGTATATTCCACCCAACAGCAGGAGATCCGACCCGATGCCGCTTGCCAAAAGCAGACGCCCGGCCCATCGCCGCGTACCCACCGCGCGCCCGTCGCGGGTAAAGGGGGACATGCGCCGTCTGCTGGACATGCTGTGTGCGTTGCATGGGTCGATCCACCGTGGCGCGCGCGATGCGGGGTCGCTGGTGCGGTGCGCGGTACAGGCGCAACCCGACCTTGGCCTGCCGGACAAGGCCCTGCCCGCCATGATCCGCCGCGACGGCGACGCCCCCCCCACCGCGACCGAATGGAAACGTCTGGGCCATGCCCTGGAAGAGGCACGCGACGCGCAGGCAGGGCATGGCGGCTACCTTGATGCATGGCTGTCGGAACTGCGTCGCGCGACGGGTCTGGACGATGCGGCGACCGATATCCTTGGCCTTGCGATGTGCTATCGCCTCAATGGCCATTTCGAGCAGTTGTGGGACGACCTGTGTGAAAACCGCTCCCGCGGGCCATTCCTGTGCGAGGACATCTCGCTGCTGCACATGCTGCTCAACCGTGCGGAAATGGAAATCGCCGCCGCCCTCGCCCCAGAGGGACAGTTACGCATGAGCGGGCTTATGAGCGTGGACGAAGATGGCGACATCACGCTGCTGCCGCGCCTGATGGCGTTGATGAACCGGCGCGCGCGCGTGGTGGGCGACATCCGTTCCCTCCTGCTGGGACAGCCACGCGGGGCAAGCCTGCCGTGGGAGGCGTTCGCCCATCTTGGCGAACAGGGCGAAATCGCGGCCAAGGTGCTGGCTGCCGCCGTGCGCGACCATGCGCCGGGCATCAACATCTTGCTGTATGGCCCCCCCGGCACGGGCAAGACCGAATTCGCGGCAACCCTTGCGGCACAGATCGGTGCGACACTGTATCCGGTGGGCGAGGCCGACAGCAGCGGCGACGAACCCTCCCGCCATGAACGGCTGGCGGACCTGCGGTGCAGCACGCGCCTGTTACGCAACACATCCTCCGTCCTGCTGTTTGACGAGGCGGAAGACCTGTTCACCACCGGCCTGTTCGAGGCCCCGCAATCCTACAGCCGCGTGTTCTTTCACCGGTTGCTGGAACAGGGGGGAACGCCGGTGATCTGGACGGCCAACGATCTGGAAATGCTTGGCCCCGCCATCGCGCGGCGCATGTCGCTGTGTATCGAAATGCGCCAGCCCGGCGTCGCGGTGCGTGCGCGCCTGTGGCAGGACATGGCGCAGGAGGAACAGGTGCCCCTGACGCCCGATACCGCCGCCCTTCTGGCGCGCGCCATTCCCGCCCCGCCTGCGATCCTGCGCAATGCGCTGCGTTCGACCCGTCTGGCGGGTGGGGATTCCACCATGGTCTGCACCATCGCCACCGGCATCACGCAGGCCGCGTCGGCAGGGCGGGTGGTGATGCCGCCGCCGGGCGGGGATGCGCCGTATGACGCCTCTTTGGTCAATGCCGACAGTGACCTTGCGGGGCTGGCGGCGCGCCTGTCGCGGCCGGGCGCACCGCGCGCGGTGTCACTGCTGCTGTCGGGGCCACCGGGAACGGGTAAAAGCGCATATGCCCGCTACCTTGCGGATATGATGGAGCTTCCGGTCCTGCAAAAACGCGCCTCCGACCTGCTGGACAAATATGTGGGACAAAGCGAACAGAAGATCGCCGCCGCCTTTGCCGAAGCACGCGACACCGGCTCCTTCCTGATTTTCGACGAGGTGGACAGCCTGCTTGGCGATCGCCGCGCGGCCGAACGTAATTGGGAGGTCAGTCAGGTGAACGAAATGCTGACATGGATGGAAAGCCACCCGCTGCCGTTCGTATGCACCACCAACCTTGCCACCCGCCTTGACCCGGCCAGCATGCGCCGCTTCCTGTTGCGCGCACGTTTCGACTATCTCACGCCACAACAGGCACGCCATGCGTTTGAACGGTTCTTTGACCTGCCCGCGCCCGAGGGGCTGAACCGGCTGCGCACGCTCACCCCCTCGGACTTTGCCCTGGTGGTGCGCAGGCAGGCCCTGCTGGACGTGCCTGCGACGCCGCAGGCGATGCTTGACCTGCTGGTGGCGGAAACCAGGGGGCGCGAAGGCAGCCAGACCATCGGGTTTTCGATGTAGGAACGCAGGGGTTGGGGCAGGTGCAGGCGCTGCGGCCCCCGCGCCCCACCAAATGGAGTACCCTTTGCGCCCCACGATCAGGGAGGTTGCGGGACAAAAAATCCCGGCATCACCGCAAGAGGCTGTTTGAAAAATCAGGCCCAATACCATCCTGAAATTATAAAGGTTTTTTGGTGAAGCTTTTTCCAAAAAGCTTCAGAAGACGCCGCCTTTTTGAAAAAAGGCGGCACCCAAAAACTTTTCTGATTTTTTATCAATGATTTGTTTTCAAGCAATCTCTAAAAGTTTTAGGGAAGGTTTTTAAAGATATTTTGTAAGGCATTGCCTTTTTTAAAAAGACCCCACTTTAAAAAGACCAAGCCGCTTAACTTCTGTGCGTCCTTACTGAAAGCGTCCTTACCGGGAACAGCCTTACTGGGGGGAATGGGCTGCGGCGTCGTCTTCCTGCGCGCATTCACCGGGATCGGGCGGCGGCAGGTGGGCGGGGGGATGATCCCGCAGGGCCTCGATTTCCGTGCGGGCGGCGTCAAGACCCTGCGCAAAGTCCGCCTCCTGCCGCATGGCGGTATACAGCACGGCCCCATTCATCCATCCCGCCGTAACATCACTGTGCCAGTGGACGCCACAGATCACACGGCTTTCACCATAGATACGCGCCCGGCGCATGATCTGGGCCGTACGCGTGGGCAGCAGGTCCGACAGTACGGCCCCCGTCATCCATCCCAGCGTGGCATAGTCGGAAGGATAGGACGGCGTATGCGCCACCTCCCCCCGTTCGGCCACGCACAGGGGCAATTCCATCGCGGAATAGGGACGCGGGCGGTTCCATTGCGCCTTTTCCAACGCAATCACGGGTTCAACCCGTGCCTCCATCCGTGTCAGCAACGCTTCCAGCCGTGGCAGATGGGCAGGTGACAGCGTAAAACCCGCCGCACAGGAAAAAGCGGACAGCATATGTCCCACCCCATGCCGGGCATCACGCTGCGCCAGTTTCCACCGCCCGCTGCCTTCCTGCACACGTGTATCGGCAAAGATGCTGGCATCGGCGGCGCTGCCTGCGGTTTCGGCGGCTGGAGGCGGGGGCAGGAACACCCGCCCATCCGGCAAGGGCGGGCCGGACAACGATGGGCCGGACGGTGCGGGATGTGCGGGGGCCGGTGACATCGCCAGCCCCATGCCCACCACCAGCACAGATACCCCCACCACGGCACGCGCACCGGAATGTCCGGGCCGCCAGCCTTTCGATCCCCTATGGTACCGTTCCCGGTGTTGCAGCCCTTTGCGTCGCGCCCCCCTGCGCCGCGACAAAAATCCCCTGTCCATGCTTTTGCATCATTCCTTCAGAAACGCCGAACGGGCTTTATTGCATATTCCCAATCAGAGACTGCCTGAAAAACAGCCCCCGTAACCTACCGGAATCATAAAAGTTTTTGATGCAGCTTTTTTCAGGGAGCGTTGCAAGGACGAGGCATTATCTGGGCAAAAGCAACTCCCCGACAACTTTTATCATTCTTTAGAGCCTGATCCGAAAGTTTTTGAACAATACCAGCATGTTGTGATTCATCCGTCTTTGCGAAGAGATGGAGTGAATGGTGGCATGGACTGGTATTGCCCGACACGAACATAGCCGGGAGGGATTGCGATATCCATCGGATATGACGGATGCCGAGTGGGCTTTGATTATGCCGTTCGTGCCCCCGGCGAAACGGGGCGGACGGCCTCGCACGGCGGATATGCGCGAGGTTGTAAACGCGATACTCTATATCGCCTCGGGTGGGTGTGCGTGGCGTCTGCTGCCGAAATGCTTTCCACCGGTCTCGACCGTCAGGCGCTACTTTTACGCATGGCGTGATGCCGGACTGTTCGAAGCGATGAACACATTACTGGTCATGAACCTGCGGGAGATCGAAGGGCGTGAGGCCTCCCCGAGCGCGGGCGTGATTGATAGCCAGTCGGTGAAAACCACGGAAAGTGGGGGAATTTCCGGTTATGACGCTGGAAAGAAGGTCAAAGGTCGCAAGCGCCATATTCTGACGGATACCTGCGGCTTCCTGATCTTCCTCCTTGTTCATGCCGCTGACATTCAGGATCGTGACGGGGCTGTCGATGTCCTGGCGGCAATACGCAAACACTTTCCATGGCTTCGCCACATCTTCGCCGATGGCGGCTATGCCGGTAATAAACTGCGATCCGCGCTCGCCAGCATGGGAAAATGGACGGTCGAAATCATCAGGCGATCAGACACAGCCAGAGGCTTTGAAATCCTGCCTCGCCGCTGGGTGGTCGAACGAACATTCGCCTGGCTCGGTCGATGCAGGCGGCTCGCCAAAGACTGGGAAAAGTCCATAGCCTCATCAACAGCGTGGACTTTGATCGCCTCAATCCGCATGCTGACCCGCAGAACCGCAAGGCATTGTCAGTGCTGAAAAACTTTCGGATCAGGCTCTTAGAGACTGTTTGAAAAGTCAGGATCGATAACACACTGAAATTATAAAGGTTTTTGGTGAAGCTTTTTCTAAAAAGCTTCAGAAGACGCCGCCTTTCTGAAAAAAGGCAGCACCCAAAAAATTTCCTGTTTTTTATCAATGACTTGTTTTCAGACACTCTCTTATGAACGGGTTGCTTTTAAATAATCTTGGCAATCTGCACCGGCTGAAATTCCTTGTCGGCATCCGCCCTGCCGGATACGCCATGGGACGCGCATATGAAACACACATGGGGCCATGTCATCCCGACCGGTTCAAAGGGCGGAGTTTGTATGGCATGATGGCAACAACATCTGCCAATGGATACGACATGAACCGCAAACCATCGTTGCTGCCGGGGAATATCAGCCCCCTTCGTATCGCACTGTGCGTCGGTGGCGCGATCCTGGTGGTGGTACAGTTCGTACGCTCCGCCCATATGGACCCGCTGGTCGCGATGCCGGGCGACGTGATGTTCCACATCGTCATGATGGCGCTGGGCGCAATCCTGTTCGTGCTGGGCATGTGGGGACCGTCGATGTGATCCGCATCGACATGGACAGGTTCCGGCAGACGCTTTTGCCCGCGCCCCTCCCCAAGACGCCGCCTTTTTAAGAGACTGTTTGAAAACAAGTCATTGATAAAAAAAGGAAAAATTTCTGGGTGCCGCCTTTTTTCAGAAAGGCGGCGTCTTTCGAAGCTTTTTGGAAAAAGCTTCACCAAAAACCTTTATAATTTCAGTGTGTTATCGATTCTGACTTTTCAAACAGTCTCTAACAAGGCGGCACTCAGGGATTTTGGCCTTTTGTAATCCTGCTGTTCTGTCGCAACTGTTCTGTCGCAATTTCTGGGGCCACGATTCCTGGGGCACCCTTGATTCCAAGGCAGGCGTCAGCGCCGTTCGGAATCCGCCCCGCTGCCCCCATCGGTAATACCGGCGCGTGAGGGGGCATCGGAACCGGGCCGCACCTCGCGCGTGGTACGTGCAACCGCGGCGTCATCGCCAAACCCACGGTCGGAGATGCGCCGGCGGGGGGCGGGATTTTCCATCAGCACGTTTTCCAGCGCCTCCGGGTCGGTGCGCTCGGCCTCGTCAAACAATGCATCGGCGCGGGCCTGATCGCCTGCCTGCTCGGCACGGACCCCTGCTTCCGCCAGACGACGGGCGGTTGCGTGCTTGCCCCCGTCCGGATCGTCGGCACGGGCGTTGTCATCAATGGAACGTGGCATTGCGGCCTCCTTCTTACGGGTCCAAAGGCCCCGCGACGGCCATGGCGGCAGGCACCATGCCCATCACGTCGGCCCCATGCCACAAACCACCGCCAGGCGACATGGTTCAATGACGTGGGTCATGCCCGCACACAACGCGCCTATGCGCTGATGGTATCAAACAGCGGGACACCACATGCCTGTGACATGGTGCGGCAGTACTGCGCCACCTCCGCCGGCCATGACAGGCCCGCAACGATGGTCAGGCTGCGTAACAGGGCGAACAGGTGAATATCGTCGCTGGACAGTTCCCCATTGACCGCATGCGGCGCACGCACCAGCGGGACAAGCGCACGCAGGCGCGCATCAACCTGCGCGATCATCCCCGCACTGTCATCAAGCAGCGCGCCAAACGGGCCGACCATCTTTTCCTTGCCACGGATGAAATAGGCACGCGCGGCGGTGGTTGCGAATTCCTCCAGCGGGGCGGCAGCGTCACGCGGCAGGATCAGGCGAAAGGCGATGGCGTTCGTGGCCTGTATCCATTCCCCCACCTGCGGGTTGATCGCCCCCGTCAGGACACGCGCGCCGCCCATGGCATCGACATGATCGACGATGTCCATGCTTTCGCCCATATACTGGCCGTCCTGCTGCAGAATGGGCACCATCTTGGCCCCGATCATGCGCGTGGGCGTTGCCACGTCATCATTCAGCAGTGTCACGACATCCACCGGGATATCCTTCAGCCCGAAGATCATCCGCGCCTTCACGCAGAAAGGACAGTGATCATAGCTATAGAGTCGCATCCTTATCCTTCATGTCCTGTTTGTTGGTCCTGACCTTATATCGCGAAACCTGCCCTGACCGGCGGACTGTTGGCAAGGAACGCCAATTGCGAACGTCATGTGAAAGGCGGTCTGTAAATGATGCCCACGGCAACGGGCTGCCACCATGGACGTTGCTGGCGGGGTTTTTGCAACCTCTCCCCAAAGGCTGCGCATATTCACAACAGCCGGACTGAACACGGCGGCTTTATTATTCCCCGCAGGATCATTATTTCCCGCAGGATCACGATGTGTTTTCGCACATGCTTTGTGGGCGATGGCGGCATGCGGGGGGACGCATGCCAGAGGACGCATATCGGAGGATGCATGCCGGGAAACGATGCCGCGCCGCGCGCGCCCTGCGGGATATGCACCGCACCGCCCCTGTCCGCGCGGCCATCCCCCATGGCCGCATGGCGCGATAAGGGGGACGGGCAGGCTTTCCCGCACAAACCCCGTGCCTTGACCGGGAGGTGGCCGGGGGTGTAATGTGAAAACGTTATAATATAACAATAACGCGGCCCCATCCCACCGCGCGGAATGACAAGACCATGACCTCAGCCCACGGGGCACCGCCCCCTTCCCCCACCGCACCCACGCTACAGACCTGGATGGCCCGGTCATGGGCGTGGCGGCTGGCCTGGATGGGGGTGCCCATCGGATTGCTGTGGGTGGCCATTGCATGGGCGGCGCGCCTGCCATGACCCGGACCGAGGCACAGGCGACGACGGGCGGGATCACACTGCATGACATTGCCGCGGGTTATGAGCGTGTACCGGTATGGCAACATGTCACCGGCACCTTCGCCCCCGGCAGCCTGACGGCCATCGCCGGAGCCAATGGCGCGGGCAAGTCCACATTGGTACGCGCGATGCTTGGTGAAATACCGTTACGCGCGGGGCGTATTGATTACGGTGGGCAACAGCCACGCGACTTTGGCTATCTGCCACAGGCCCGTGACATCGACCGGGGGTTCCCGTTATGCGTGGCGGACCTTGTGCTGTCGGGCGCGTGGCGCACGACCGGCGCGTTCGGCGCGGTCAATGCCCGGCAACGCGAACGCGCGGAACAATGCCTGCGCCATGTCCGCCTGTCGGGGATGGAGGAACGCGGCATCGGCGACCTGTCGGCGGGACAGTTCCAGCGTCTTTTGTTCGCGCGGCTGCTGATGCAGGATGCGCGGGTCATCATACTGGACGAACCTTTCACCGCGCTGGACGCGCCCACGACGCGCGACCTGCTGCACCTTGTCGATCACTGGCGTGACGAAGGTCGGACCGTGATCGCGGTTCTGCATGACCTGCGCCAGATCACACGGCATTTCCCCAATGTCGTCCTGCTGGCGCAGGGTGCGGCGCATTGGGGGGCGACCGATGCGGTGCTGACGCCTGCGCTGCTTGAACGCGCCTATGGCGGCACAGCGATGTTCGCCTGCCCCATGGGGGACACCCCACCGGTTGAGCCGCAGCAGGAGACGGGCATATGGGCATGAGCCTGCATGACCTGTTCATCACCCCATTCGCGGATTTCGGGTTCATGCGGCGTGCCCTTGTCGCGTCACTGGCCCTTGGGCTGGGCGCGGGGCCGGTGGGCGTGCTGTTGCAGTTGCGGCGGATGAGCCTGGTTGGCGATGCGATGAGCCACGCGATCCTGCCCGGTGCGGCCATCGGCTTTCTGCTGGCGGGGGGGATGTCCATGACGGCGATGGGGCTGGGCGGGATTGTCGCGGGGCTGGGGGTGGCGCTGCTCTCCGGCCTTGTCAGCCGCCTGACGCGCCTGTCCGAAGATGCAAGCTTCGCCAGCTTCTATCTGACCTCCCTTGCGCTGGGGGTGCTGATCGTGTCCGCGCATGGATCGAACATCGACCTTCTGCATGTGCTGTTCGGCACCATCCTTGCCATCGACACCCCGACATTGTGCCTTATGGGGGGGGTGACGACGGTGACACTGTGCATCCTGTCGGTGGTATGGCGGCCGTTGGTGATGGAATGTGTCGATCCGGGGTTCATGCGCCTGGTGGGGGGGCGCGGCGGGGCATGCCATATGCTGTTCCTGTTCCTCGTGGTGCTTAATCTGGTTTCCGGGTTCGAGGCGCTGGGCACGCTGATGGCGGTGGGGATGATGATGCTGCCCGCTGCCAGCGCACGCCTGTGGACACGCAGGCTGTGGGTCATGATGACACTGGCCGCCGCCATTGCCGCGCTGTCGGGGCTGGGGGGTCTGCTGCTGTCGTTCCACTGCCGCATGGCGTCGGGGCCGACCATCATCCTGACATGCAGCCTGTTTTACATCTTTTCGCTGGTGCTGGCCCCGATGGGGCTGGCGCGGCGCCTGTTTGCCCCGCGCATGAAACGCGCATGACAAAGGCTTCCTGACATGAAAATCCGTCTTCTGCCCGTTGGTTTCCTGCCTGTTGCCTGCGCCCTGCTGATGACGGGCCTTGTACAGGGGCACGCCGCGACGGCCCGCACGGTCCATGCCGTCGCCAGCTTCACGGTGCTGGCCGATGTGGTGCGCCAGGTGGGGGGCACGTATGTCGCCGTCACCTCCCTCGTGCCCCCCGATGGGGACCCGCATGAATTCGAACCCTCCCCCGCCGATGCAGGAAAGCTCCAGCAGGCGGACGTGATCTTCCTCAGTGGCGAAGGGCTGGAGACATGGTTCGTCCGCCTGTCGCGCGCGGCGGGATATCATGGCACGCCCGTCATCGTGTCCAATGGTGTCCCCCTGCATGAAATGGTGGAGGACGGGCACGATGTGACCGACCCGCATGTGTGGAACAGCGTGCCAAACGTGGAAATCTGGACACGCAACATCCGTGATGCCCTGATCCGTGTTGATCCGCAGGACGCAGAGGCCTTTCGCGCGAATGCCGATGCCTATCTTGTACGGCTGCATGACCTTGACCATTACATCCGCGACCGGATCGCCACCGTCCCTGCCGACCGTCGCCGGGTGCTGACCGGACATGACGCCTTTGGCTATTTCGGGCGTGAATATGGCGTGACCCTGATGGCGCCACAGGGCCTGTCAACGGAAACCGAGGCCTCAGCCGCCGATGTGGCCGCCCTGATCCGGCAGATCCGCACCCTGGGCGTCAGTACATATTTCATGGAAAACGCCGCCGACCCCCGCCTGGTGCAGCAGGTCGCCACCGCCACAGGCGCACGGCCGGGCGGCACACTGTATGTGGAGGCCCTGTCCCCCCCCGGGGGGCCTGCGGCGGACTACATCTCCATGATCCATCACGATGTGGACCTGATGGTCCAGGCCATGCAGGCGGCACACTGACCTGACGCGCCCGCCCTTCACAGGGAAAGGAAGGGAAGGACAGGACGGCATCGCCGCCTCATCCCATGATGGAGGCGGCCTTGCGGCGGATATGGGCGCACAGTTCGCGGCGTTGCGGGATGTCGAGGTCCGTCACCCTTGGGCCATCGGCATCCGCGGGGTGCAGGACGCCTGCCGTGCCATAGGCATATTCCATGTCGCCCCGATGGTCGTCGGACACCGCATGCGTGCGGGCGATCAGATGGTCAAGCAGCGGCGTCGTATCACCGTGCGGCAACAGGCCATTGCCGATGCAGAAATTGAGATATCCCGCCAGACGCGCACCCGGCGCGCCCTCCACCACGCCATGCGCCGCAGATGCGCCAGACTGGGAAACAGGCTGGGGAACAGACGCGGATGCGGCATTGTCGCGATCACGCGCAAGGGCGGGTCCGGTTGCAAGGGCAAACGTCACGACCATGGGCAATGTCAGCCCGGACGGCAGGGAACGCATCACTTTTCATCCTTCTTGCGGGACGTAAAGAGGGTTTTATGATCGCGGGGCCAGCACGACAAAGCCCGTCGGCTGCATCGCCCCGGATGCAGCCCCTAAGCATTTATGCAGGCGGGAGTTGCACGCGGACCACGCCAAAAGCGCGGGGGCGAAACACCCCTGCAACAGGCTCCCGCCCTTCCGGGTCGGCACCCCACGCGCGTCCCCGGGGGGGGATACCGCCCACGGGGATAAACTCACGGGGACGCCCCAAGGATATGCATGCCGGTATAGCCCGGGATTCAAGAGCTGAAGCAGAGCCGGTTTTCGGTGGAAATGCTCTAGTGATGAAGAAACCCCATCCCGGTCTGCATGGCCGTATGCAACACATCCGACCAGACACCACCACCCCGGCCACCGTGATCTCCGCCAGAGGGGCCACCGGGCGGCCCGCTGCCTTCCGACCCATCGGTCATCGGCAGTCCGTCATCATCAAGGGGCGGCCGATGTTCGGCACAACCAGCAAAAATAAGAAGGCATCCCGTTACCAGCGCAAACCGGGACAAAACAAGCCGGGACAAAAAACGTGGCATCTAATCTTTGCCACCAATACGGATTTTTTCCACGTCCACGTCATCATATGTCCTTGCGGACGAGACCTCCGGGCTTTTTGCGCCATGATGCCGATTGGGCGGGGGGCCACAGCGGACGGGCGATGTCTCCATGTCCGGCGGCGGTCTTCCATGATTGCCAAAGCCACCATCAGGCGGCCCGCCATCACCCATACCACCCCCCGTCATCCCGCCGCCCATCATGCCAGCAGACGGACCACCCGCCGACATCATGTCAGTCATTCCCCCACCGGGAGCAGAACTCCCCCCGAACGCACCGCCGCCGAACCCCTCCGTCACAGCGCCATGCACCCCCGTTTCCATGTGCGGGCGCGTTGCGGATGGAGGCCCCCTGCGACAGGCGGCATCAGTGCCCTGACACGCCCCGAGCGCGAATGGAAGCAACAGGCATGCAGTAACGACACGTGGGCGAAGACAGGACATGAGGATTCGGCTTTTCTTTCTGGACTCCTGAATGTTACCGCCCATGCCGGGTCTATATTCGTTACGAATATTTACTTAATGCTTCCAAATGTATGGGGCATGTTCATCGTCACGGCACAGAGGCCGCTATCTAAAGACGTTGATACCGATGTGGTGCCTGCCCTATCTGGACAGACATGGCAGAGACAGCCGGACGGCTGAGGGGCGCATGGAGCGTATACTTGATTATGCGCGGGGCTGACGTGAGGGAGAGAACCAGGCCCGTTGGCGTGGACACCTGTCCGCACTTCTCCCTGCGCCCCTTCCAAAATGTCGAAGGCCCAGCACCACAATGCAGTGGTATGGGCGGGGATTGCATCAGTCATGGCGTCACTGAGCCTGTCGGACAAGCCGGCAGCAAAGGCCACTCGGTTTGCCTGCCTGACAGCGGCGCGATCTGGTGAGGTCCGGTCCTGCTGACGTGCCCCCCGAAAATGTAACCATTTTAAAGTAGAGTCCGATCGAGAAGGATACGGACGAATGAAACGCAGTCGTTTTACGGAAGAGCAGATCATAGGGGTGCTGAAGGAACAGGAGGCTGGGCTCAAGGTCTCTGATCTTTGCCGCAAACACGGGATCAGTGATGCGACGTTTTACAAATGGAAGACCCGCTATGGTGGCCTTGAGGTATCTGAGGCCAAACGACTGAAGGCCTTGGAAGATGAAAACGGTCGTCTGAAGCGTCTCCTGGCGGATGCGATGCTGGATAATGCGGCGTTGAAGGAAATTGTTGGAAAAAAGTGGTGACGCCTGTCGCAAAGCGGCAGGCGGTCCTACACCTTCAAAAGGCTCTGGAGGTGAGTGAGCGTCGCGCCTGTGCCCTTGTTGGTCTTGCCAGGCGTGTTGCGCGGTATGTTTCCACCCGGGCAGATGATGCCACCCTGCGCCAGCGCCTGCGGGATCTAGCGAGCCAGAGACGCCGCTTTGGCTATCGCCGCCTGGGTTATCTTCTGGCACGCGAAGGGTTCAGCCCCAATCACAAGAAGCTGTTCCGTCTTTACCAGGAGGAAGGGCTGAAAGTCCGCCATCGGGGCGGCCGCAAGAGGGCACTGGGGACGCGTTCTCCCATGACCATCCCTCAGGAACCCGGGCAGCGCTGGAGCCTGGATTTTGTCTCGGATGCCCTGATCTGTGGCCGCCGGTTCCGCATTCTGGCTGTTATCGACGATTTCAGTCGCAAGAACCTGGCATTGGTTGCCGACACGTCATTATCAGGTGGACGTGTGGCGCGGGAACTGACGGCCCTGGTGGAACGATATGGCAAACCCCTCATGATTGTCAGCGACAACGGTACGGAGTTCACATCCCATGCCATCCTGAAATGGGCGGATGAGATGAAGGTTGAATGGCACTATATCGCCCCCGGGAAACCGCAACAGAACGGCTTTGTCGAAAGTTTCAACGGCCGGTTGAGGGATGAATGCCTCAACGAGACGCTGTTCACGTCTCTCAGCCATGCCCGACAGGTTCTGGCTGACTGGCGGGAAGACTACAATACGGTGCGTCCCCATTCCCAGCTGGATGGCAGGACACCGGATCAGATCGCCAGACAAGGGTCTCGGGGGCATGCCCCCGAGACCCTTGTCATTCCATCAACCCCAAGCCATAAAAAACGGGAACTCTCCTTTTAAGTGGATACAAAAAAGGGGGCACGTCACTGCCTATGGTCTGAAATTGATATGACCCCATCCGTATGTGGACAATACCGGCGGAGAAGATGAAGGGCGGCCCGGTTACATCGCATGCCCCTTGTCCAGTGCTGCCCTTGCTCTTCTGGATGGCCTGCGCCAGCCTACGAACGGGACCGGCTTTGTCTTTCCCGGATAGGACATGGAAAAGATGATGCATCCAGTTGCGGCTTCCAAGGCCGAACTGCCACCCGCATCGCTCACAATCGGGATCGATATATCCAAGGATCATCTTGGCGCTGCCCGTCACCCCGACGGTGATACCGTCCGTGTCGCCAACACCCGCAAGGGCCAGCCCCTCGGGCTGGGCACTCGTGGTCCAGAGCCCATGTCTCTGTTACGTGCCATAACGATCTCCATCTTCAATCTCGACATCGCGTGCATAATCTTGAAGCTGAGCGTGATTAAGGAGAGTAACTCCGTTTTTACTGGCAAGCTGCCTTGCAGAAGTCGTGAAGCCCGCATTGGATACAACCGCCGAGTGCGTACAGTCATAATAACCCATGGCGGAGAAAGCCTGCTGGACAGCATCATTTCCAACAGGGTTGGAATAGAGCTTGCATTGTAGGACAATCTTCTTGCCGTCCTTATCCGCAATCACATCCGCGCCCTGGTCGCCAGATGCTACCGTGGCGCGAGCGTTCCACCCGATCTGGCGCAGAAGAATGGCGCAGTGTTCTTCATAATCGTATGGATTCATTGTGGGAGAAAAGATTTCGGGACCAGACGTGACCGGTTCCGTCGGGATAATATCAGGTATTGCCTTAGATGCAGTTCGATTAATTTCGGCAATGACTTCTGCTCTAATTATTTCCCATTTATCCAATAGGTTATTTTGTTGTAAAATAGGAACAATTCTACTATTTAAAAAAATAGGTATTTCAGGTTCCCATTTTTTTGTGATAATTGTTCCGTAGTCGTCTTGATAAATATTTTGACGCCACTTCATTGCAAGAATTTTTTCTTTTGCTTTAATCTCTCTAATACATAGTTGAAGGCCATGGGCCGTTCGGGCGTTGTCTGCATCAATTGCTTCACGCTCTTGCCTTTTCCGTTTGTGTCGAGAAATTTCTTGGAAAATTTTCACGCCAGCAAATGCGAGCGCAACAGCGATAACGACTCTCCAGAAAGACGAGAGGCCTGAGTGATTATCGTCTTTCTGCGTGCTGTTGAAAGACAAAGGCGAAGCTGCACTAGCTGGGGAAGTCATAGGCGCAGCGACATCTTCTGTCGGGGACTCAGTCGTCGATATGTGCGGTTGCGCGAAGGGAAGAGGAAGAAGAACTCCGTGTGTGTCTACATATTTATTAAATGCATCAATGGCAACTGAAGATCCGGCGAGGGAAATATGAGGTGTCGTCCCATCACTTAATTGAATGGTGGAAGATGCTGCTGCGGTAAAATTGTGGACGAATGCTTTTGTCTCTGCTGCGGGAACATCCGCACCAAAATGACCGGCTTCATCAGGATCTGGGACAAGGGGGAGAGTATAATCACCTATTTTCCATGATCCACTGGAAATTTTATGTGCGTTGTCAGTTACATCGATATGAACCAGATGACTGCGCGATGCAGAAATTCCAAATTTTAGACCGGATTGATCTGAATATATAATCGGTGCCTCGCCGATAGCCGTGTCAGTTATCTGCCAGTCAACCTGGCCGCTTGCAGGTAACGTGCTGGCAGCATATCCACATTTAATATAAGACACATTAGAAAATATTATAAAAGAAGATATTAATATTAATTTCGGACGCATTTTCCCCTCCATGAGTCCGTGAATGTAGTCCATATCTTTCCATGAATTCCAGATGGGCCTTTTTTCTAGCCGGGCGTTTGCTTGCAGTCACTCTGGGCAATATGCCCATGGACCTGCCGAGTGAGATATAACTCCCCCGTTTCCAAATTTGTCTGCAATGTGCGGTTAATAAGCTAAACGTCGAGGGGGCCTGATCGGCGCGCAATGTATTGAGCTTTGCCTGCGGACACCTCTTCCTTACTCGCTCTTCCTCAACCGCACGCCAGCCCCGCCATTATTCTCAGCGATAAACTCGACCCCAGCCGCCTTCCGGGCAGCGCGTATGGCAGTGGATATTGCCCAAAGCGTATGGTGCATGGGGATGGCGTGGGTATGCAACCCTGCCAGTGACAGACATGCAGCCTGCCAACGTGCGTTTCCTGCTTCAGGAACAGTCCAACAGTCCAACCACAGCAAATCGAAGCGGCTATGGGGGATGCTCATGCAATACGCCATTGACCTGGGGTGGCGTGATACCGATCACACTGTAGATGTTCGGCGGGTTAAAGTGCGTAGCGTGGGTATCCATTCGTGGACAGATGCAGAAATTGCGCAATATGAAGCGCATTGGCCGCCCGGCAGTAACCCTCGACTGGCGCTTGCGATTCTTCTCTATACTGGACAGAGACGTAGCGATGCTGTGCGCATGGGGCCAGCAGATACGATAGAAGGAACGATTCGGGTAAGGCAGGTTAAAACTGGCGCGGGGCTTCTGATCCCGGTGCATCCGGCACTTGAAATCGAACTATCGGCATGGACGGATTGTGGCGCAGGAACCTTTCTGGCAACAGAGCGCGGGCGTCCATTTTCGGTCAATGGGTTCTATAATAATTTCGTATCATGGTGCGCCGATGCAGGATTACCCAAGGAATGTAGTCCGCATGGCCTGCGAAAAGCAGCAGCGCGGCGATGAGCAGAAGCGGGATGCACAACCCACCAGATTGCCGCCATCACCGGGCATCGCACATTGGCAGAAATTGAACGTCATACGCGGGCTGTCGAACAGGCAAAATTGGCGGGGGATGCGATGAGCAGACTGGAACAAATTGGCAAACTACGGAATGAGCCTGGCAAACTTTCCGATAAGTAATTGATATTTGCCTATTTTATCGGAGGTATGGCGGACTCGAAAGGATTCGAACCTTCGACCTTCGCCTTCGGAGGGCGACGCTCTATCCAGCTGAGCTACGAGTCCACTGCCGCTTTCCATACCCTGTCATGACGGCGAACGCCAGCCCTGAAATCATGCAATTTCATTTCCGCACCAGCCCGTCCATCCGTGCGGGCAGGAAGAAGGGAACCTGCGCATCGCCTGCGCGCGCATCATTCCAGGTGCTGGCGGCGATATCTCCGCCCGATGGCAGGAAATCATCTGGCCGCCCGATCCAGGAAATGATGTCACGCGTAACCTTATCCCCTTCGCGCCCGCGCAACAGCAGGTGATACCCCGCCGGGATGAAATCGCGCCGCGCATCGGGGGGCAGATGCGCCCATGCCCGATTCATCGCAGATGCGGGCACAAGCTGGTCCCGCCCGCCATAGATCGCAAGCACCGGCCCCTGCATATGCCCCACATCCTGCGCCGCGCGATGCATCAGCAAAGCCAGCCCAGCCAGGGCCGTCGTGCGCGTGGTACGCAACGTCAGCGGATCGTAATACAGCCGCGCCAGCGCCAGCATGTCATCCGACGCCGTGACATGTACCGGCAGTTCGCGCCCCGTCAGCCGCCATCGCGGCGCAAGCATGGCCATCGCCCCCAATGTCGCGTCCGTCCCCACACCAAGGTCCCACACCGCCGGGGCCAGCAGGATATAACCCGCGACATCCGATGCCTGTCCCGACATCCGTGTGTGCGCCGCCTCCCGCGCCGACATGCACACGGCCACCGCGCCCCCCATGCTTTCACCCGCCACATACAGGGGGATGTCGGGATTTTCATGGTGGATGGCCGCGGCCTCCGCCGATGCGGCGGCGACCATCGCATCCGTCCCCGCCCATCCGCCCCGATCCGGCATCGCGCCGAATCCCGGCTGGTCCGGGGCATAGACCGTGATGCCATGCGCCGCCAGAACCGGGCCGGGACGTTCCCATGCATCGCGGCTGTCGTTGAACCCATGCAGCGCAAGGATCACCGCGCGCGGCATCCCATGCGCGCGCCAGACACGCAGGGGCACACGCCCCGTGCCGGGCACGTCCATCACCCTGTCGGGCGGCACGACACGGCCCAGCGCCGCATGCCGTGGCGGCGGAAGCGGCGTGGGGGCATCATGCATCACACATCCCGCCAACAGGAAAAGGAACGCCGGATAAAGCAGGCGTGACAGGCGAAGGTTTGAAAGCACGGCAATCCTGCGTATCATCGTCACCGACGCCACGGGTCCACCGGGGCATCGCACTCCATGCCGGACAACAAGCCCGAGGTTCACCGAAATGCAAGCCCTGACCAAAAACCCGACGCCACGCCCCGTACTTGGCCTGATCGAAACCATCGTGGTCGATTCGCGCGTCCTGTCATGCGACGGCGGCCTTGGCGCGCTGGGCCACCCGCGCGTTTTCCTGCGCATCGCGGACCACCAGACCTTCTGTCCCTACTGCTCACGCCTGTTCGTGCTCAACCCCGAGGCAACGCCCGGCGACGCGCACTGAAAACCCCAGATCCCGATGCACACTGACGCGCAGGTCCGCCTGATCCTTGTGGATGGTTCCGGTTTCATTTTCCGTGCCTTCCACGCCTTGCCCCCCATGACCAGCCCGGACGGAACGCCCGTCAATGCGGTATTCGGGTTCACCAACATGCTCGCCCGGCTGCTGCGCGAACATGCGGGAACACATCTGGCGGTTATCTTCGACGCGGGACGCCACACGTTCCGCAACGACCTGTATGACCAGTACAAGGCCCATCGCCCCGAACCGCCCGAAGACCTGCGCCCGCAATTCGCGCTGGTGCGTGATGCGACGGCGGCCTTCAGCGTGCCCGCGATCGAGGAGGCAGGCTGGGAAGCCGATGACCTGATCGCGGCCTATGCGCGCAAGGCGACGGATGTGGGGGGCACCTGCACCATCATCTCCTCTGACAAGGACCTGATGCAGCTTGTGCGTCCGGGCGTGTCGATGATGGACCCGATCAAGCAGAAACCCATTGGCGAGGCCGAGGTGATGGCCAAGTTCGGCGTCGCCCCGGCACAGGTCATCGACGTGCAGGCCCTGATTGGCGACCCGGTGGACAACGTGCCCGGCGTGCCGGGAATCGGGCCGAAGACGGCGGCCGCGCTGATGGAGGAATATGGCTCGCTCGACGCCATCCTTGCGGGTGCCGCGCGGATGAAGCCGTCAAAACGGCGTGATAACCTGATCGCGCACGCGGACATGGCGCGCCTGTCACGCAAGCTCGTCACCCTGCGCGAGGACGCGCCCTGCCCCGTGTCGCTCGCCTCCCTCGCCTGCTGCGACGTGGACGAGGCGCGACTCGGCCCCTGGCTGGAGGCGATGGGCTTTCGCTCCCTTCTGCAGCGCATCGGCCTGAAATCCATGGGGGCGGAGCGGCGCGGAACCCCGTTCATTCCCCCCGCCCCCCCGCCGCTTGCGGATGATGCCGCCCACACCGCAGGCACCGTGCCCGATGCGCCGTACGGGACGTATGACACCATCACCGACGCCGACACGCTGCGCGCATGGGTGGCACAGGCGCGGGACGCGGGCGTATGTGCGGTGGATACGGAAACCGATGGGCTCGACCCGCTGCGCGCGGGACTGGTGGGGATTTCGCTGGCGACCGGGCCGGGCCGCGCGTGCTACATCCCGCTGGCGCATGAAGGCGACCTGATGGACAGCGCCTCTGTAACGCAGATGGATGTCGCCATCGCGCTGGAATGCCTGTCGGACCTGCTGGTGGACCCGTCGGTGCTCAAGGTCTTCCAGAACGCCAAGTTCGACCTTGAGGTACTGGTGCGCGCGGGCGCGCCACAGCCCACGCCCATCGACGATACGATGCTGATTTCCTATGCGCAGTTCGCGGGCAAGCATACGCAGGGCATGGACGAACTGTCGCGGGTGTATCTGGGCCATACGCCCATCCCCTATGACGAGGTGACGGGCACCGGGCGTAACCGCATTCCCTTCGCCCGGGTGGACATCGCGCGCGCCACCACCTACGCCGCCGAGGATGCGGACGTGACGCTGCGCCTGTGGCATGTGCTGCGCCCGCTGCTGCGCCCCAACCAGGCCCTTGCGCTGTATGAGGAACTGGAACGCCCACTGGTTGCGATCCTGGCGGACATGGAACGCATGGGCATCGCGGTCGATGCGCACGACCTGCGGGCCATGTCGGTCGAATTCGCAGGGCGCATGGCCATGATCGAGGCACGTATCCATACCCTTGCGGGGCGGGAGTTCAATGTCGGCTCCCCCAAGCAACTGGGCGAGATCCTGTTCGACGAAATGGGCCTGACCGGGGGCAAGCGCATGAAGTCCGGCGCATGGGGGACGGATTCGTCCGTGTTGCAGGACCTTGCGGACAAGGGGCATGACCTTCCGGCCGAGGTGCTGGCATGGCGGCAGCTCGCCAAGCTCAAAAGCACCTATGCCGATGCGCTGGTCAACCAGGTCGATCCCGCGACGGGGCGGGTCCACACCTCATTCCAGATGGCGGTGACGACCACGGGGCGGCTGTCGTCGAACGATCCCAACCTGCAGAACATCCCCGTGCGCACAGAAGAGGGCGGGCGCATCCGCCGCGCCTTCATCGCGCCTGCGGGACAGGTCCTGCTGTCGGCGGATTATTCACAGATCGAACTGCGGCTGCTGGCGCATGTGGCGGACATTCCCGCGCTGAAGGATGCCTTTGCGCTGGGGCAGGATATCCATGCCCGCACCGCGTCCGAAGTGTTCGGCATCCCGATCGAGGGGATGGACCCGCTGACGCGCCGTCGCGCCAAGGCGATCAATTTCGGCATCATATACGGCATCAGCGCCTTTGGCCTCAGCCGGCAGCTTGGCATCGCACCGGGGGAGGCAAAAGGATATATCGACGCATATTTCGCGCGCTATCCCGGCATCCGCGATTATATGGAGCGCACGCGTGAAGAGGCCCGCGCCAACGGATATGTCGTCACCCCCTTCGGGCGGCGCTGCTGGGTGCCGGAAATCAACGGGCGCAACGCCGCACGCCGCAATTACGCCGAACGCCAGGCCATCAACGCCCCGCTGCAGGGGGGGGCGGCGGACATCATAAAACGCGCGATGGTGCAGATTCCTCACGCAATGCGTGATGCGGGGCTTGACGGACGCATGCTGCTTCAGGTCCATGACGAACTTCTGTTCGAGGTGCGGCACGAAGAGGCGGACCGTCTCGCCGCCCTTGTAAAGCAGGTCATGGAATCCGCAGCGACCCTTTCCGTGCCGCTGGTGGTGGAAACCGGGACCGGAACGAATTGGGCGGACGCACACTGATGCTGAGTAAACGCGACAGGTTTATCCTTATCGTCACGCTGGTGATCGTGGTGGTTTCAACACTGGCGGGGTATGTGGGCTACCGCATCTTTGACCGGATGCCCCCGCCGCTGACGACCTATGGCAATGAGGTGGGCGGTTCCTTCCGCCTGATTAACGGGGCCGACGGGTCGGTGCTCGACAGTGATTTCCGCGGGCGGTGGATGCTGGTCTATTTCGGCTCCACCCACTGTCCCGATACGGTCTGCGGCGCGACGATGGCGTCCATGGCCAAGGCGATGGACATCCTTGGCCCGGCAAAGGCGCACCATGTCGCGCCGATCTTCATTTCGCTTGACCCGATGCGCGACACATCGGACGTACTGCGCACCTATACGCTGCGTTTTGGCCCGCGCCTGTTCAGCATGACAGGATCGCCCAAGATGATCGAGGCCGTGGCCCGTGAATATCATGCCCCCTATGTCCGGCAGCCGCTGGAAGGTGGGGATTACATGATGGAACCGGCATCACAGATCGTCATCATGTCCCCGACCGAGCGGTATTCCGGCACGATCCCCACAACCGCCACGGGACAGGAAATCGCCGACCGGATCGAGCAGTTGATGGCGAACGGTAAATGAAGCTGCCCGGATCGTGCCTGGCGCTGGCCATCGCGGGCATGGCCTGCCTGCACGGCGCGGGGACGGCGCATGCGGCGGACCACCGGGGCGGGACGCTGCGGCTGACGGCGCGTGCCTCTGCCGGGACGCTGGACCCGCAGATCGACTATGCCTCCATGTATATGCAGCTTTTCAATGTCGTCTATGACGGGCTGCTGAACTTTCGCAAGGCACAGGGACCGGCGGGAAGCGAACTGGTTCCCGACCTTGCCGAATCCCTGCCCGATACGCCCGATGGGGGGCGGACCTGGATCTTTACCCTGCGTCGGGGCATCCATTTTTCCGATGGGCGCGAGGTCGGGCTTGATGACGTGGTGGCGTCGCTGCGGCGGATCTTCATCGTCGGCAGCCCGACCGCGGGTTCGTTTTATGGTGGTATCCTGGGCGCGGATGACTGTATGCGCGATGTTGCGCGCTGCACCCTGGCCGATGGGGTGCAGACCGACCCCGCGACACGGCGCATCACCATCCGCCTGAAGGAACCGGATGCGGAATTCCCGCAAAAGATCGCCTTTCCCCACGCCTCCATCCTGCCTGCGGACACGCCGTTGCATGATGTAGGCAATACCCCCATCCCCGGCACGGGGCCGTATCATATCGTCGCCTATGACCCGCAGCAGCATATGCGGCTGGAACGCAATCCCTATTTCCATTCATGGAACGACGCGGCACAGCCCGATGGGTATGTTGACGCCATTTCCTATGATTTCGGCCTGTCGGATGAAGATGCGGTCACGGCGGTGGAAAATGGCCAGTACGACTGGGCCTTTGGCAACAAGCCGCTGGACCGCCTGGGTGAACTTGGCGCGCGTTACACAGCACAGGTGCATGTACATCCGTTATTCGGGCTGTATTTCATGCCCCTGAATGTCAACCTGCCGCCATTCAACAACATCAAGGCCCGCCAGGCGGTCAATTACGCGCTGGACCGCCGCGCCATGACGATTCTGGCCGGTGGCGGCGCGCTGGGTGCGCCATTATGCACCATGGTGCCGCCCGGGTTGCTGCCCAATGACGGGCAATGCGCCTATACCCGCGATGCCTCTCCCGACCATCCCGCGCCCGCATGGCGTGGGGCCGACCTTGAACGCGCCCGACAACTGGTACGTGAAAGCGGCACGGCAGGGCAGGATGTCACGCTGGTGGTCGCGGCCAATGCGGTGGATATGAGCATGGGAACCTATGTGCGCGGAATGTTGCAGGCCATCGGCTACAACGCGCATGTACGCAGCGTGTCACAGACCATCCATTCGGGGTACATCGAAAACACCGACAACCATGTGCAGATCAGCCTGCGTGAATGGTACGCGGATTATCCCTCGCCCTCCAACTTCCTCGATACCCTGTTCGGGTGCGAGAATTTTCATCCCCATTCCGACAGTTCGATCAACATCCCCGGCTTTTGCAATACACAGGTGCAACAGGTGATGGATCGTGCCCGCGCAACCGTGGACCCACAGGCCGCGCAGGCATTGTGGATACAGGCCAATGACCTGATCACCCGCCAATCCCCAGGCGTGCCGGTCATCCATATGAATTATGTGGACCTAGTGTCCAAACGGCTTGGGAATTATTTCTATACCACACTGTACCACATGATTTTTTCACAGGTATGGGTGCAGTAAAGGCGCAGGCAGGGGGACACAGGTTTTCCCGCATACTGCGTGGAAATTCCCCATTGATAATAAGAGAGTGTTTGAAAACAACCCATTGATAAAAAACAGGAAAAGTTTCTGGGTGCTGCCTTTTTTCAAAAAAGCAGCGTCTTTCGAAGCTTTTTAGAAAAAGCTTCACCAAAAACCTTTATAATTTCAGGATGTTATTAAGACTCGCTTTTCAAACAGTCTCTAAAGCACATATCGGTTTTCAGATGTTGCTTTCTTAAAAGAACATCACAAAAAACTTTTATGGGATCATGGCTTTTCAAAAACGTTTTGAAAATATCCACCTGACAGGAAATGGAAAAAACCTTCAGGCACCATCCCATGTTAGAAAAATACCCTGCCTCGCAAAGATTTCTGAAAATCTTTGTCAAAAGCTTTCATTTTTCAGTGGGGCATTGATACAGGTTTTTAAACATCCCCTTTAAAAAACCTGAACCCCCCGAAAGACTTTATCCCTTACGCAACACGGGCGCATCCAGAAGGATACGCCCGCCAGACAGGACGATCAGAGCAGAGATTTCGCCCGTGCCTCGACCTTTGCGCAGGCCGCACGACGGATATCGGTCGATGCATCTTCGAGCGATATCGGCGCCTTGCCACCAACCTTCAGCAGCCCGGTGGACCCATCGGCATAAGACATGTTGCCCTTGCTGTTGGACGGGACATCATTGGTCTTCTTGTTCAGGGCCGCAAGCACGGGCCATGCCTCGGACGCGGTCAGGTAGTTGGACTGAATGCAGTAGTTGAGAATACCGCCAAGATCGGCCGGCTTGGCCGAAGACACGGCCGACATCACCGTCTTTTCCGACAGCGATCCCATCTTGATCTGTTCAACCTGATTGGCAACGCCAGCACCCGTCGGCGGGGATGTTTCCGCATGCGCCAGCACGGGCGCGGCGGCAAGCAGGGTTGCAACGGCACCGACGGACAGGACGCGACCGAGACACGAGATCATTTTGTTCACCTTTATTCAATTATTGCGCGACCAGACGCAACGGCATGCGTGGCTGGCGTGTGTCAGTAGATGTCATGTTACCATGGGATGCCCGCCCCGGTCCCCTGCACCGCATATGCCAGACATTCGTCTTTTGGATATATGGCAGCAATGCCGTGGATGCAGGCCATGATCCGACACAACATGAATGCGCAAAGTCATTCCCGTATCAAGGTTTTTTCAGACCATGACATGACAGGCAGTCAAAAAACATTTCGGATCAGGTATAATCGGACGTTGTCGGGCTCAAGATTATGTGACCCAATATTGCGGATACCGCGCCTCAGGCGCGGGGGGTACCCGCCTGCATCGCGTCGGCTTCACGCGCGCGTATCCATTTTTCCAGTTCGTCTGCGGGCAATGGACGCGCGAACAGGTACCCCTGCATCACGTCGCATTTCAGATCCTCCAGCAACTGACGCTGCTGCACGGTTTCCACACCTTCGGTCACAACGGTCATGCCAAGGCGGTTGCCAATGCCGATGACGGCGGTGGTCACGGCCTGCGCATTGGTGTCATGTTCGAAATCATTGATGAAACTGCGGTCGATCTTGATTTCCGTCAGCGGCAGGCGCGTCAGGCGCGACAGCGAGGAATAGCCCGTGCCAAAATCGTCCATCGACAGGCCCACCCCGATATTGCGGATGGCCTGCAACACGTCATGCGTGGCCTTGCCACTTTCCATCATGACATTTTCCGTGATTTCCACCGTCAGGCGGTCCGGCGTCAGGTCATAGGTGCGCAACAGGCCAGTGATATATTCCGGCACGCTGTGATCGCCGAAATGCGCGGCCGACAGGTTGACCGCAACGGTGGGCACATGGATGCCATCGCGGTCCCACTGTCCCATCTGGCGGCAGGCTTCCTGCAGGGACCACCGGCCGATGGCCGCGATCTGTCCCGTTTCCTCCGCCACCGCGATGAAGCGCGAGGGGAAGATGTTGCCAAGATGCGGGTGATGCCACCGCGCCAGCGCCTCCACACCGTACAGCGTGCCCGTCATCGTGTCGATCTGGGGTTGGTAATGCAGGTGCAGCAGTCCCTTGGACACACTTTCATGCAGCGCACTGCCCAGCAGCAGGCGGTCCTGCGCCAGGCGGTTCTTGCTTGAATCCGCGAATTTATAGGTACCGCGCCCTTCGTTCTTGGCCTGTTGAAGCGCGACATCGGCATGGCCAAGCAGGGATTCGCCATCAGGCCCGTCATCGGGAAAACACGCGATCCCGATGGAAACCGACAGGGTGATGGCGCTGTCATTGATTTCGATGGGTTCGGCAATGGTGCGGATAATGCGCGTCGCCTGTTCCATCGCCACAGCGCGGGGGCAATGGGGCACCACGACGATGAATTCGTCACCACTGCTGCGGCTGATGATGAACCGCCCGGCCGACAGCTTTTGCAGGCGCTTTGCCACCTCACGCAGGAAGTTGTCGGCATGGACATGGCCAAGTGCGTTGTTGATGTCGCGGAAACTGTCGATATTAAGGACCATGACCGTGAACACGGCATCCTGCCGATCCGACGTCATCGTCTCAATATAACGGTTAAGCGACGAACGGTTCAGCAACCCCGTCAGCGTGTCGCGTTCCGACAACTGGGCGATCCGCTGCCGCGCGGCATCGCGACCAAGCGCCAGGGTGCAGAACGGGGTTGCAGCCTGCATCACCGCCTGCGCCCATTCCTTCATCGCGGGATCACGCAGATAGATCGCAAGCACCCCCGCCGGCGTGCCATCATGGGTGGTGACGGGGGCCGCCACGCACATGACGAACCCGAACGCGCGCGCCAGCACCGCATGGCGCGTCCACGCCACATCCAGCGCGGCATCAGGATTGTCCCGCAGGGCCGCGATCTCCGCCGCGTCGGGCACGCATGTCGCAAGTGCATTGCGCATCCGGCGTGGCAGGGTGGTCGTGGCGGTCACATCCATCCGCCCGTCGCGCCCACCGGGATGCAACAGCACCACGCAGCAATCGGAAATCGTGTTTTCGATCCGGTGGCACAGGAATTGCCCGCTCTGGTCCAATGGCAGCTTTTCGGTCGTCAGGCTGCGCAGCAGGTCATTGCGAAGCTGAAGGATGCTTTCGGCAAGGCGTTCTTGCGTCACATCGGTCATGATACCCATGTAAAAGACGCCCGGCACGCCCGGACGCACCACCTGTGACAACGACAGCCGCCCACGCCGCGCTTCCCCACTGGCGGTGACGAATTCCACATCGCGGGTGGTGCCGACATTATGGTGGCTCCCGTCCTCGCGATGGCGGGCGATGAAGCTGTCATGGTCCGCGCGATAGGCCACCGGCACGAGGCAACGGACATTGCGGCCCATCACCTCCTCGCGCGAAAGACCCCACAGTCTCTGTGCGGCATCATTGTAGAAAACGATATCGTTACGGTCGTTTATCAGTACCACCGCCTCGGGGACATGCTGAAGCGCGAGGTCGGAAAACTGCAGGTCCGGAGAATGCGTATAGGTTGTCATATCGTCGTTTTTCTTCTGCCATCCGCTGCCGGCGCGGGGATGTCCGGGCCAGAAACGGCCATGACCTCCCCGCTTTGCGACATTACCGGCACTTGGGGCCAGCGATACGTGCATGTGCGCCGCACAGGGTCATTCAACCGGTTCTCCCTAACCGTTTATCCCCTTGGCGGGGTTCATACAAGAATGCAACACCACCCCCATGCCGCGTACGTGACGGAGATTGAGTCCCGCCCCGCTTCGTGACACACACGAAGGCAGGGGCGGCATTCACGCCTGCTCCCGTCGCGCGGACCCTGAATGATGCAGCATTTACGCCTCGTGCTCAAAGATGTCTGGTACCTGACACGTCCCTATTTCATGTCGGAGGAACGCGGCCGTGCATGGGCGCTGCTGATTGGCGTACTGGCGCTGACATTCTCCCTGGTGGGAATCGACCTGGTACAGTCGTTCGCGCGCAACGTCTATTACACCGCGTTGCAACAGCGCGACGTCAAGACCTTCCTGCGTGGCCTGTTCTGGTATGTGCGCGGCGAAAGCGGCAACATCATTCCCGGCTTTTTCCCCATCGCCACGCCCGCGCTGGTGATCGGGGTCTACCTGCCCTATCTGCAACAGATGCTGCAACTGCGCTGGCGGCGGTGGCTGACGCGGCGGATGACGGCGCAATGGCTGGAAAACCAGACCTATTACCGCATCGCCCTTGTCACATCCGGGCTGGAGGCAGGGGCCGACAACCCGGATCAGCGCATACAGGAGGATATCAACAGCTTCGTCACCGATACCCTGACGCAGTTCGTCAACCTCGTGACCAATATCGTCACGCTGTTCAGCTATGCCGGGCTGCTGTGGGCGCTGTCGGGGCCGCTGGTGGTGCTGGGGATCACGATCCCGGGCTATTTCTTCTGGGCGGCGCTGCTGTATTCGATCTTCGCCACATGGATCACGCATCTGGTGGGGCACCGGCTGGCGGGGTTGCAGTTCTTTCAGCAACGCGCGGAAGCCGACCTGCGGTACGGGCTGGTGCATGTGCGCGACAATGCCGAAGGGATCGCCCTGTATGGTGGCGAAACAGAGGAGAAGGCCGGGCTGGAGCATGCATTTTCCTCCGTCTATGACAACTTCCTCGCCATCATGCGGCGCACGCGGGGGCTGGGGCTTCTGACGACGGGGCTGGAGGTGATATCAGGCAATTTCGCGCTGCTTGTCGGCTCTATCCGCTATTTCGCCAACAAGATGACGTTCGGCACGCTGATGCAGATGGTCATGGCGTTTTCACGCGTGCAGGGGGCGATGGGGTGGTTCTCCACCTCCTATGCCTCGCTTGCCACATGGCATGCGGAGGTCGCGCGACTTGCCACGTTCCAGCGCGTCATGGATCGCGCACATGCGATGGAGGGGGAATGCCGCATCACCCCTGTCGCCGCCGGGGCGGACATGGTGGTGCGTGACCTGACGGTCCTGCGCCCTGATGGCACGACCATGCTGGACCATGTGTCGATGACATTGCGCCACGGGGCGATGACGGTCATTTCCGCACCATCGGGCACGGGCAAATCGACCCTGTTCCGGGTCCTGGCGGGGATCTGGCCCTTTGCCCGGGGTGAAATCGAACGTCCCGACACCGCGATGATGTTCGTGCCGCAACGGCCCTACCTGCCGGTGGGCAGCCTGCGCCGGGCCGTGTGCTACCCCATGGCCGACACGCAGGTGTCCGATACAGCCGTGCGCGCAGCACTTGCGGCGGTGGGGCTGGCGCAGCTTGAGGCGCTGCTGGATGAGGAAGCCCCCTGGGCGCAGACGCTTTCCCCCGGGGAGCAGCAACGCCTGGCGTTTGCACGGATTCTGGTGGCGCGTCCGGCGTGGGTCTTCCTCGACGAATCGACCTCCAGCCTCGATACAGTGGCGGAGGGCATGCTCTATACGGTGCTGCGCCGGGAATGCCCCGATATCACCCTCGTTTCCATCACCCATCGCGCCACCTTGCTGGAGGCGCATGACACCTGCATCACCCTCCACCGCGCGGGGGAGGCCGCCTAGGCGCGATATCAGGGCAAGGGGAAAAACAAGGGGAAATAACCTGGCTGGGGCCATAAAAGATTATTTGAAAACACATCATTGATAAAAAATCATAAAAGTTTTTAGGTGCCGCCCTTTTCCCAAAAAGGCTGCGTCTTCTGAAGCTTTTTAGAAAAAGCTTCACCAAAAACTTTTATAATTTCAGGATGTTATCGAGCCTGATTTTTTAAACAGGCGGCAAGGGCTTCACCAGCGCCTTTTATGGTCGCGATGGGTTATAAGGGGGGCTTGCGCAAAACACCACGAAAACCACCCCCGAAATTTTTCGTCATTTCCCCAATACAACAGGGGGGAAAGTGTACTTTTAGGTACATCAATCCCCCTATTGCGCGGCAGTATCCGGTACGCACGTATCACACATGGCCGCCGGCCTGCGTCCGGTGCGCAACAGGTCATCCGCGCTGACCAGTACGATGCCCCCCATGATCATGACCGCACCGCAGATGAAGGCGGTATCCAGATGTTCCCCCAGCACCGTCATGCCGAACACCGTCCCGAACACGGGCGCCAGAAAGGAAATCACCCCAAGACGTGACGCAAGATACACCCGCAACAGCGAAAACCATGCAAGGTAGCTGGCGAAAGACACGATCACACTTTGGTACAGCAGCCCCGCCGTCAGCACCGGCGTCCACGTGACCCGTACTTCCCCCAATGCCACCGCCGCCCCACAGGCCAGCACGAACCCACCCACAAGCTGATAGAGCAACGTGACCGAGGCCGGGGCACGCGACAGGGCGGAAACCCGCACGACCGTCGTGGTCGCGCCACTTGCCGCGCCCGCCGCAATGCCCAGAAGATCGCCCAGCCATGTCATGCTTCCCGCCGGGGCCGCCCCCCGGCCCGCGAATGTCGCAACCACCCCGGCAAAGGCCAGTCCGATGCCACACCATTGCAACGGGGCAAGGCGTTCCTCCGGCAGGCTGACCCCAAGGCCGAACGCCGCAAAGATGGGCGCGGTATAAAGGAAAATCGCGATGTGCGAGGCCGTGGTAAAACGCAGCCCCTCCCCCACCAGCACGAATTCCGCCCCGAACAGCACCCCCGCCAGGATGCCGCCGCGCAATGTCCAGCCCGCCAGGGCGCGATGCTCACGCCGGTACAGCACCACCAGCGCGACAAGCGCTGCGGCCACACCCGAACGCACCCCCACCTGCAATAATGGCGCCATGGAGGACGCCGCCAGTTTTATAATGACCTGCTGCGTGCCCCAGATCGCGCACATCACGACCATGCAGGCCGTGGCCCGCGCGTCAACGGGTCTGCGTTCGTTGCCCATGACCTGCCCTGTGTTTCATGTGTCCAAAGAAATAACTTGAGCATGATGGGAAGTGTGCTCTTTTTTAAGGGTATATGTGCAATTTTCGCTCATGAAACCAAAGGAAAGAGCAATGTCCGCTCACAAGCTGGACCAGCATGACCTGGCCATCGTGCGCCTGTTGCAAGAAGACGCGGGCCAGCCACAGCGCGAAATCGCGCGGCGGGTCAACCTGTCGGCCCCTGCCGTGCAGCGCCGCATCGCCCGCATGCAAAAAGAGGGCGTCATCCGCCGGACCGTCGCCATCGTGGATCAGGCCGCCGTGGGCTTTCCCATCACCGTGTTGGTGGATGTCACGCTGACGGACGACCGCTCGGCCACGGTATCGGCCATAAAGGCGTTCTTTCGCGACGCGCCCGAAGTACAGCAATGTTACTGCGTCACCGGGACGGCGGGGTTCATCCTGATCCTGCTTGTCCCGTCGATGGAGGATTATGAACAGCGTACTGCCCGGCTGCTGGCGGATAATGAACTGGTGCGGTCCTATCGCACCGTCGTTGTGCTGGACCGCGTCAAGACCGGCACCGGCGTACCGCTATAGCCCGGGCTGTCACGCAGGTTTTGCATGGGACACCGGCAGGGAGGCTGACTGGCACGTCGTCATAAGCCATGACACACTCTGTCACGTTCGTGCCACGGTGAAACCTTTCCATGACCCAGACCGCCCCCATTATCCCCGCAACCACCACCCGCCATCCCCACGTGCTGGAGGACAAGGGACACGACACCATCGTGCGCGTGGGACAGGCGGACCGCATCTGGTCCGACTTCTATCACCATGCGCTGACGGCACGGTGGAGCCATTTCCTCTATCTCTCCATCACATTCTATGTCGCGATCAACGTGGTCTTCGCACTGGCGTACATGGTCGTGGGATCACAGGTTTCGGGCGCACGGCAGGGGGATTTCCTCGATTACTTCTTTTTCAGCGTCCAGACCCTGTCCACCGTGGGATATGGGGTCATGGCCCCGGTGGGGCGCGTGGCGAACCTGCTTGCGACGACAGAGGTACTGGGCGGCATGATGATCAACGCCGTGGCGACGGGCCTTGTCTTTGCCCGGTTTTCACGACCACGCGCGCGTATCATGTTCAGCAAGCGCGCCGTCATCTTAAAGGACAACACCGTCCCCCGCCTGGACGTGCGTGTCGCCAACTGCCGCCGCAGCCCGATCCTGAGCGCGGATATCGAATTTTCGCTTGCGCGCCTGATTGCGCAACCCGACGGCCATGTGACGCGGGAATTCGACTCCCTTCCCCTGCGGCAATCACATATTCCGGTCCTGCGCTTTGCGTGCCTGCCGGTTCATGTCATCGACGAAAGCAGCCCCCTGCACGGTGTCACGCTGGAGATGCTCAAGGCGGAGGAGGCGGAAATCATCGTCACCATCACCGGTACGGACGAAGCCTCCGGGCAATCGGTATTCGCCCGCACGGCGTACGGGTTTGACCGGATGCTGTATGACCACCATTTCGTGGACATCATCAATACCAATCCCGATGGCAGCATCACCGTCGATTATACCCGCTTCGACGAACTGGAAAAATGCTCCCGCCCCTGATTCCCCCTGCCCCCTGACCATCCCGCCTGAAGGCCATAGTCACAGGCGGGAAATCTCATGATGGATCTTCTTTCCAACAGGTTGTTTCAGGCGTCCTCGTGCGGTGCATCCGACAGGCCCTTCCACGCGGCAAGCGCACGGGCGCGACCGCCCTGCAGGTCAACGATGGGGGACGGGTACGCCACACGCGCCCGGATCGCGGGGTCGCATGTCCATGGGGCATGCACGCATGATGTCGGCACACCCGCCAGTTCGGGCACCCAACGCCGCACATATGTCCCGTCCGGGTCGAACCTGCGCGCCTGCAATACCGGGTTGAACACACGGAAATAAGGGGCGGCATCCACACCGCACCCCGCCACCCATTGCCAGTTAATGACATTACTTGCGATATCGGCATCCACCAGCGTGTCGCGAAACCATGCCTCCCCCATGCGCCAGTCGCACAGCAGGTGCTTCGTCAGGAAGGACGCGACAATCATCCGCACCCGGTTATGCATCCACCCGGTGCGCCATAACTGCCGCATGCCCGCATCCACGATGGGATAACCCGTGCGCCCCTGCTGCCACGCGCACAGGTCACGGGCATCATTGCGCCATGGCATCGCATCGAATTCCGTACGGAAATTGCACGATACCAGTTCAGGCTGCGCATAGAGGAGGGATACCGCGAAGTCGCGCCATCCCAGTTCCGACAGAAACTTCTCCAGGTCCTGTTCCCCCATTCCCCCGGCTGCACCGCCACGCACGGCGGCGACGGCCGCGTGCCATGCCTGCCGGGGGGAGATGTGGCCAAACCGCAGGTCCGGCGACAGTCGCGACGTTGCAGGCAGGTCGGGCCGGTCGCGCGCGTCGGCATATCCGCCAAGCCCGCCATCGACAAAGTGGTGCAGCCGGTCGCGTGCCTGTGCCTCGCCCGGTTGCCAGGCCTCACGCAGTCCCCCGGCCCAGTCGGGCGAGACCGGCACGAGGCGCAGCGCATCAATCCCCACACAACACCCCTCCCATGCGCCGGGGGACACCGCAGCATGGACATGCCCCGGCGCAGGCAACGGCGGCAGCGGTTCACCCGACGCCCGCGCGGCACGCCACCATGCGGTAAAGACGCGAAACGCATCGCCCGCGCGGGTGCGCACGGTCCATGGTTCATACAACACGCCTGCGGCAAAGCTGTGTGCGATGACGCCTGCATGCTTCAACGTCGCCTTGATGGCGGTATCGGTTTCACGGCCCAGGGGATCATACCGGCGGTTCCACACGACCTCTGCCGCGCCTGCCTGCGCCGCCATGCGCGGCACCAGCGCAAGCGCATCGCCACACGCAACATGCAGTACCGCCCCCATTCGCGCCAGATCCGCATGCAGTGCCCGCAACCCGCCATCAAGCCACCATTGCGCGGCCGCCCCCAACGCATGTTCGCGCGCATGTTGCGGATCATGCACAAAAAGACACAGCACCGGCCGCCCCGATGCCACGGCATGCGACAGTGCCGGATTGTCCGACAACCGCAGGTCATTACGGAACCAGACAATGACCGGCGCATCGGCCGGCATGTCGGCAGAGGGCGCATCATCGACAGAAGGCATGGCGGTGGCGACAGGACGGCGGGGTATGGAGGAGGGGGACATGTCCGTTCCGGCAATGATGGCAGGGCCTGCCGGTGTGCTATACCCTTGCGAACCGTGGCAAGTGAAACCTGCCCCCTTCATCTGGATGACCGGCACGCCCCCATGTTCTTCATCTTCAAAACCGCCCTGTCCGGGCTGATTATCGCGCTGGTCTCCACCATCGCGCGCCGCTATCCCGCGCTGGGTGCGCTGGTTGCGTCCCTGCCGCTGATTTCAGTGTTCGGGATGCTGTGGCTGTGGGCGGAAACGAAAGACCCGGCACGCATGGAAACCCATGTGGAGGCAACATTCTGGTATGTCATTCCGTCGCTGCCGATGTTCCTGCTGATCCCCTGCCTGATGCGCCATGGGGTCGGTTTTTATGTCGCACTTCTGGCGGGATGCGTGCTGACGGCCGCACTCTACCTCTGCGTGACATGGTGTGCCGCACGCATGGGCGTGAATCTGTAAGAGAGTGTTTGAAAACAGGTCCTTGATAAAAAAGAAAAGTTTTCGGGTGCAGCCTTTTTTCAGAAAGGCGGCGTCTTCTGAAGCTTTTTGGAAAAAGCTTCACCAAAAACCTTTATAATTTCAGTGTGTTATCTAGCCTGACTTTTTAAACAGTCTCTAGGCATGAGGCATGGATCACCATATGGGCGGGAATTGTAAAAGGTCGGGGACATTCCCGAACAGTCGCCACCCATTCCCCTTCGGACGGGGCCTTCACATCCGGCGGCCATGACAGGACCGGCATGACCGCCACCCCACATGCCGTGGCTGTAATACCGGGGCACCATCGCCGCGCGGAGGAAGGTGGGATGCAACCTTCGCCCTTGCGTGGCGTGGTCATTGACGCAACCGTATGCGCCATACGACAGACCGACGCATCAGGGAGACGCGCATGACCACCACCGACACCACCGCCCCACGGGCCGTCATCGTAACGGGCGGCAGCCGTGGCATCGGCCATGCGATCTGCCGCCTGCTGGCGCGCCATGGCTATCCCGTGGCGATCAATTACAGCCACACCGCCGCCCCGGCGGAGGAACTGGCGGCAGCCATCCGCGCGGAGGGTGGCCATGCGGTGGCGATCGCCGCGAATGTGGCCGACCCGGCGCAGATCACCACCCTGTTCGATCAGGCCACACGCGCACTCGGCCCGCTGGGCGGACTGGTGAACAATGCGGGCGTTACGGGAACAAAGGTCCGCGTGGATGAACAGACGGCCCAAACACTGGATGCGCTGTTCGATATCAACGTGCGTGGCAGCATGCTGGCGGCGGGTGAGGCGGTGCGCCGCATGTCCACCCGTCATGGCGGACAGGGGGGCAGCATCGTCAACCTGTCCTCCGTCGCGGCGCGCCTGGGTGGGTTGCCGGGACTGGTGCCCTATGCCGCGACCAAGGCCGCGATCGAAACCTTCACACGCGGGCTGGCGAACGAGGTCGCGCGTGAGGGCGTGCGCGTCAACGCCGTCGCGCCTGGCCTGACGGCCACCGACATGGTTCCCCCGGAAACCGAGGCCCTGGTGGACAGGGTCGTGCCAATGGGCCGCACCGGCCATCCCGACGAAATCGCACAGGCGGTCCTGTTCCTGCTGTCCCCGGCCTCTTCCTATATGACCGGCAGCATCATGACAGTTTCCGGCGGTCGCTGAAGACAGTACCGCCCATTACCCATATCCGCACCCATATCCACAAAGGAAACCGCACCGCATGTATATCGCCATGAACCGATTCCGCATTCCCCCCGAAAACGAGGACGCCTTTCGCGATCGCTGGCTGGGGCGTGAGGTCCACCTTCATACCGTGCCCGGCTTCATCAGCTTTCAATTGCTGGCCGGTCCACGCAGCGACGAATGCATCCTGTATGCTTCGCACACCGTATGGCAATCGCATGCCGCGTTCGAGAACTGGACCCGGTCAGAGGAATTCCGCGCCGCCCATGCCAGCGCAGGCACGAAAAAGCCGCTGATGATCGGCCCGCCCGTCTTCGAAGGGTTCGAGGTGGTGCAGAACATCATCGCCCGCATGCCCGATACCGAGGGCTGACCCATCCCGGGCATGCCCCCTCCCGCGTCACGTTTGCGCGTGGAACGGGGGGTGTCACATTCCCATGCCGACACGCATCCTTTATGCTTTCGCCCTGTCGCGGGACCATAGATTCCGCCCCCACGGACATACAGGTGCCCCCATGCCGCCAGCCCGCCTTTCCCGCCGTGGCCTTGTCCTTGGGGGTGCCATGGGGATGGCGGGGGCCGCCATGGCACGGGTTCGCATGGCGGCGGCCGACGCGCCCGCATCCCTGCTGGCACACCCGCCAAGCGTGGTGACGGACCCGCCGCGGCAATGGGGGCCACAGGCCCCGCCCCCCTACCTGCCGGACCCGGACATCATTGCCATCGACCCGTCATTTTCCAACCTTGCCTATGGCAACGCCAACATCCGTCTGGCATGGCGGGGCGGTGACTGGCTGGAGGGACCGGCATGGAGTACGCAGGGACGCTTCTTACTGCTTAGCGATACGATCCGCGCGCAACAGTACCGTTACCTGTGGGAAACGGGAACGGTTTCGGTCTTTCGTGATCAGTCCTATAACAGCAATGGCAACACATTCGATGCCGAAGGACGCCTGATCAGTTGCGAACATGGCATGCGCCGTGTCGTGCGCTGGGAACATGATGGATCATGCCGTGTGCTGGCAGACCGTTATCAGGGGGCACCGCTTAATTCCCCCAACGACGTGGTGGTTCACCCCGATGGTGGCATCTGGTTTACCGATCCCGGATATGGCGACACCATCGTGGAGGGACACCCCGACGCACCGGGCGGCAGGGCCAACCGCATGGGCCGCGAACTCTGGACCAAGGACGGGGAGATCGTAGCCCGGTTCGCGGGACATGCCCGGCAGGACGACCATGTCTTTCGCATCGACCCACGCACCGGCGACGTGCGCGCCGTCCTGACGCAACAGCAGCTTGCCAGTCCGAACGGACTGTGCTTTTCCCCCGACGGCACGATCCTCTATGTGATCTCCAGCGGTGCGGGACCGGGACAGAATGGCCCCGGCGGGGACCAGCGCATCCATGCCTATGACCTGATGGACGGGGCGGCACGTAACGGCCGGGTATTCGCGGACATGATGCTTGACGGGCACCAGTTGGGACCGGATGGCATGCGCGCGGATATATTTGGCAATTTATGGTGCGGCGCAGGCGGGCCACTCGGCCTGTGCGGGGTTGTGGTCTATAACCCCGCCGGGCACATGATCGGCCGGTTGCGGCTGCCGCGTGGGGTGTCGAACCTGACCTTTGGCGGGCCAAAGCGCGACACCCTGTTCATGTGCGCCGCCGATGCACTGTTCACACTGGTGGTCAATCCGCAGGGCGCGGGCCTGTCCTGACCTCCTGATCCATCTGTTTCCAAAAGGCTGCGCTTTTTGACGCGGGAACACGGCAAAGCCCCTGGCATGCCGCACACCCAACGCAAAAACGCCCAGATGCCGCACGGACCCGCCAAGGATCACGCCCCCTGCCTCCTGATACATTTAGAGACTGTTTGAAAAGTCAGGCTCGATAACACCCTGAAATTATAAAGGTTTTTGGTGAAGCTTTTTCCAAAAAGCTTCAGAAGACGCCGCCTTTTTCGATCAAAAGGCAGCACCCAAAAACTTTTCCTGTTTTTTATCAAGGACCTGTTTTCAAACACTCTCTTATTTTCAAACACTCTCTTATAAAGTCACGGTTCCCAAAGGGTGCGCCTTTTGGGGGGCTACAGCCTTTGGCCTTCTTCGCTTATGCCCCGCCAACCCCATGCCCAACCATCGCCATCGGGTTGACCAGGCGATCGAACGTCGCCCCATCCACCAATCCCGACGCCAGCGCCGCTTCACGCAGGGTGATGTCCTGTTCCATCGCCCGGTGCGCAATGGCCGAGGCATTGTCATAGCCGATTTCAGGACTCAGCGCCGTCACCAGCATGACCGATCCTTCGACATACTGCCGGATGCGCTTGAGGTTCAGGCGCGTCCCCTCCACCGAGAACACGCGGAAATTGTGACACCCATCGGCAAGGATGCGGATCGCATGGATGACATTCGCGACGATCACCGGCCGCATCACATTCAGATCCAGTTGCCCCTGGCTTCCGGCAAAGGCAACGGTGGCGTCATTGCCCATGACCTGCGTACAGATCATCACCATGGCCTCGCACTGGGTTGGGTTGACCTTGCCGGGCATGATGGACGAACCCGGTTCGTTTTCCGGCAGGTGCAGTTCGCCCAGACCACAGCGCGGGCCGGAACCAAGCCAGCGCATGTCATTGGCGATCTTCATCAGCGACACCGCCACCCCACGCAGCGCGGCAGAAACACGCACCATGGCGTCCAGCCCGCCAAGGGCTGCGAACTTGTTGGGGGCGGTGACGAACTCCCGTCCCGTCAGGGCCGCGATCCGCTGTGCGATGGCATGGCTGAATCCCGCCGGTGCGTTCAGGCCGGTGCCAACCGCAGTCCCGCCAGCCGCAAGCTGCAGCACGCCGCCACGCGCGGCCTTCACCGCATCAAGCGCGTCCTCCAACTGGCACGCCCAGCCGGACCATTCCTGCCCCACCGTCAACGGCACCGCATCCTGCAGGTGCGTGCGCCCGATCTTGACCACGTCATGCCATTCCTCGGCCTTGGCGCGCAGGGCAAGGATCAGTTCCTCCACACGCGGCATCAGGCGGTCATCGATTTCAAGCAAGGTGGCGACATACATGGCGGTGGGAAAGGAATCGTTGCTCGACTGCCCCATATTCACGTCATCATTGGGATGGACCGGGGATTTGGACCCCAGAACACCCCCCAGAAGCTGGATCGCACGATTGGCGATCACCTCGTTAACGTTCATGTTGGTCTGCGTGCCGGACCCGGTCTGCCATACGAACAGGGGGAATTCGGCATCCAGCGCGCCCCCCGCGACCTCGTCCGCGGCACGGCAGATGGCGTCAGCCTTCCATTGTACAAGGCGACCATCAGCGGCGTTGACCTGGGCGGCCGCCTTCTTGACGATGCCATAGGCGTGGCACACCTCGATCGGCATGTGATCGCGGCCGATGGAAAAATGCACAAGGCTGCGCTGTGTCTGGGCGCCCCAGTAATGGTCGGCGGGGACATCGATATCGCCCATCGAATCACGTTCGCGGCGCAGGCCGGTGGCCGTGATGCCAATGGGGCAGTCGGTCAGTTTCGGCGGCTGGGTCATGGATGGCGTTCCTTCCTGTGGTTTTCAGGAAATATGGGAACACCTGACGCCCAATACGCCCCCACGCACCATCACAAGCAGGTGCGCGGGGAAAAGATACAGCGGATCAGAAATCCGCCTCCAGCGTGAAGTGATAGGCACGCGGCATGCCGGCATAGGCCGCACTGGTGCCTGCGGCCGTGACCGACGTGCCTTCGGCCGTGCCGTTATAGACCGAGGACCAGTAACGTTCGTTTGCAACATTGGTTACACCAAAACGCGCCATCCACGGATGCCTGCCGGCGCGGAACGGATATCGCACCCCCATGTCCAGCGTGACATAGGACCCGGCAAAGGTGGAGTTATAGACATCCGCCGCACGGCGGCCCGTGTAATGGACATTGGCATTGACCGCCAGCCCGTTAAGGGCGAAGCCCTGCGCAAAGGGTACGCGATAATCCAGCAGCACGTTGGCCTGCAACGGGGCGACGCCCACCGCCTGTTTGTTGGAGGTCGCGGCCGTGCCGGTATTGAGCACCTGCGCATCGATCCATGTCATGCCGCCGATCACCGACAGGCGGGGCGTGATATGTCCCATGGCCTGGAATTCAACGCCATAGTTACGCTGCGTGCCGTAATTGCCATAAATATCGGTCTTGGGGTCGATGAAGGAATAGCTGCGGGTCGCACGGAAACCTGCAATATTGAACTGCATGTTGCGATACATGTATTTATAGCCGACCTCGAACTCCTCGCTGCGGACGGGGGCGGTATATTCGTTATTGTTCAGCGCGCCCGCCGAAACCGATGACCCCGCCTGCAACGAACGGCCATAGGTGAAATAGGCCGTCTGGTTGTCGGTCGGCTTGTACACCAGGCTGGCCGTCGGGCTGAACGCCGCATCCACGTCGGGCATATGCTTTGTCGCGCCCTTGGACAGATGCGTGGTCGTGACGGAATAACCTTCGATCTCCGAAATGGTCGGTTTCCCCGCCACCGTCCCGGTCGATTCCGCGTCAAGCCAGCTCCACGCCAGCGTGCCGCTTGCGGACCAGTGCCGGTTGAAATGCAGCGTATCGCCCAGGATCATCGACTGGTAACGCACATATTGCGATTCATATTTGCCATGGTAATAGGGCTGCGGCACATCCTTGCCCACCGGGTTATAGAGCGAGGCGGACTTGATGTCCGTATAGCTCTGCCCACTCAGCGGGTTATAGCCACCTTCCATATAACCATTGGTGCCGATCACCAGGTCATGCGTGATGAAACCGGTATGCACACGCCCGTTGATATAGGCCATGTTACTGCCGACCTTGAAATCATTGACCGTGGTGGCCGCGGACATCGTCTGTTTGTAATCACCCCTGTTGTTAATCAGGGTATCTGCCGCTTCGAATACCTGACGGCCGGAATCCTGATACAGGCCACCGATGACAAAGCTCCAGTTATCATTGATCCGGTGCTTTACCTTTGCCAGGAAGACGTTGTTTTCGGAATTGAAACCCGCATTGTCCTGCCCCATATGCGGCTTGCCCAGGTCGGGGGCCGTCGGCAGGTGATATCCGGCCAGGTTGATGCCCGCGGGCATGCCACGTTCATCGAAGGTGTAATGGCTGGCGTCGAGTTCAATGACAGTGTCACGGTCGACATGGATATCGAAATCCGCACTGACCATGTTACGGCGCACCCAACTGTCCTGCACATAGGACGTACCGTCACCATGCAGCAGGTTGATGCGATAACCCAGCCAGCCATGTTTGCCCACGCGCCCTGATGAATCGACATTTTCCATCAGCGTGCCAATGGAATCCACGCCCACCGCCAGACGGTTGATCCGTTCGTCCGTCGGGCGTTTCAGGCCATATTCGAACGTCCCGGCCGGGTTCTGCGGCCCATACAGCGCACCCGCAAGGCCATTGAGAACCTGCACGTTATCGAACTGTTCGGCAGCATACGGGGTGACGGTAAAGGCGTTCAGGCCATCAATGCGGCTGTTGGAAATGACGTCCGCCTCGAACCCGCGCGATTGCGGGCGGCTGGTGCCCGGATCGCCGCGTGTTTCCAACTGGACCGATGGCATATACTGCATCAGGTCGTTGACGTTGCGCGCCTGCTGGTTGACGATCACGTCATGCGGGACGGTCATGATCGACATCGGCGTATCAAGCGTACGCCGCGTGCCCAGGGGGCCGAGGTTCGCCATCTTCTTGTTATAATCAGCGGCGGCGCCGGATGCCATGCGCCGGTGCCCGATCACGGTCATGTCCTCTGCATTGGTGGAGGCGACGGCATTGCGCGTGGCACTGTCACCGGCGGGCAGTGCCGGCGTGGCCTGCGACGTCATTGCCGGCGTCGCGGTGCGCTGCGGGGCCGGGAGGACACGCGTCGGGGCCGGTCCCTTTGACAGGGGCTGCGCGACGGGGGCGGCGATGGCGGGCCGGGCCAGGGGCGTCAGACCCAGTGACGTCAGGCCGAACCCCGCCGAAACAACATAAACCACCGTCCCTTTGACCGCGCGCATTCGGCTACCTTTTGAAAGAATTATGATTGAAAGATATCCCGGCGTATATAATCGCGGTCACGATATGTCTATATTCGTTCGTATATGTACGACATTTTTTTGTGAAGCATTCTGGTGTCCGCCCTCTGGCATGAAAATAAATTCCATAGCCACACCAAACGTTTCTTCCTATTGTTCAGCATTACATCCAACAGGCGGCGCAAGCGCCCACTGTTGCAGTAAAGACACATGATATTCTGGATTTTATATCATCCAGCACTTCTGCAACATCCGGGGCAGGGCCGGTTCGCGTAATATCAGGGGCATCTTTGCACAGCCCACCATGCCCCATGACCAAAAATAACATGGTCCCGTGATGTCCCCATCAGTGCATGACGGTGGCGAACAGTCTTCATTACTTTGCGAATGCAAACCATTTTCATGTCATGCGCCTGTCGCAATATCTCGTATGGGCATGATACAGGGGACAGAGACAGCCAATGCAACCCGGCCACCGGTATGCCATGGACGATGGTCCAGAACTGCATTTAATAAGTGCAGGATTGGCCATCCACTGAAATTATGATATTTTATAGAATAATTTTAGGGAAAATACTTATAATTAATGGTAAATTTTACTTTTTATTCCGCAATACACCATCTCTCAAAGCTTTTTGAAAAAAGCTTTACCAAAAACTTTTATTGTTTCAGTGCAGCACTGGTGTACATTTTCAAACGGTTCCTATGGTTATGCGGGAGGTGTTTTTTACAACAGTCTGCCGGCCTTATTGCACCGACAGGGCATAGACATTGGTGAAATCAAGGTCGCGGGCGACATAGATCCCCACCGCATTGCCCTGCGGCACACGCAGCGTGGGCGGCACGTTCGCGGTCTGGGCCAGGATGACCTTCTCCACCTCGTCAGAAACGGTGGGGGTGGTGGAACTGGTGGAAATGCTGGTCGTACCGGGTTTGGAGGCAAGGTTGGTAATGGCCTGCACCATCAACTGCCCCACATCGGTGATGACCGATACCATGATCGCATCGCCAAAACGCGCCCAGAAATGCCTGTTGACCTTGCCCGTCACACCACTGCTGCCCAACGGGGTGGTGCCGGGGCTGGCCAGGTCGATGCTGACGCCGTCGGGATTACGCAGGCGCAGCCAGTTGATGAAGATCCGGCTCTGTCCATATTGCAGCGCCGAGGCGACCTCCCCCTGCACCATCGCCCCCTTGTCCACCAGACGCACTTTGCCATTCACGGAATATACGTCGTGGCTGACACGGCATGTCACCAGTCCGGGCAGGGTGGTGTCGATTTCAGCAAGGGTCCCGCATGGGATCAATGTCCCCTTGCTGATCGTCAGGTTCTGGTCGCGCATCATGGTGGCCATGGCGACAGGCGTGACCTCCGGCTGAAGGCGCGAAGTCAGAAGGTTCTTGTCCGCTGCGGCGGGGGTGGCGGCAGCGGGTGTGGTGGGCGTGGCGCTTGTGGTCGTGCCCGTGCCAGTGCCCGGCGCCGATGGCTGTTGCGCGAAATCATGGCCCAGACGCCGCTTCATCGCCGCATCCACCACCGGGTCCGCCGACAGTACCGGGTCAGGGGTGGCCGGGGATGCGGGCGGGGTCGCCACCGCGCACGATGTCTGTCCCTGCGCATCGATGACAAAGGTGCTGCCGGGGCATTTCAGGGTGATCCGCCCGCCATCATCCGCGCCGCGCGCGCACCCTGCCCCCATGACACTACCCGCCATCATGCCCGCCACCAGGACACTCAGCACAGCGACATGATGGCGCGCCGCGGGGCCGGTCATTGCGCCACGCTCCGCGCCACCCGGCGCACGCCCGGTGCAATGGTCGCGCCTGACCCGCCGATGACCGACGGGTTATAGCCGTCATTGACGATCCCCACCACAAGGGAGCCATATCGCACCCGCCATTGGCGCGCCGTCATCTGTGCGGCGAGGATATTGTGATTTTCACCCAGCACGACCGCATTGACCACGGATTCCTGCCCGCTTTCATTCATGACGAACAATGTCGGCAACACCCCGTTTTCGGCAAAGCGGAAATAGGTGAAACGATAATCGTCCCAGACATTGAGCGGGGCAATCACCTGGTCCGCTGCGGTGGTGGAGCGACGGTATGACAGGTTGCGCGTGGTGGCGGCATACGGGTTCGACAGGGCGTCACGCACGCGGCTGTCCTGCGCCGCCCCGGCCTGCCTGCGCGCCGTATCGTCGGGATAGGTATAGGTCAGTTCCACCGTGGCCTGCCCCAGCGCCCATGGCGTCGGCGCGAAGGCGACATGCACCTTGCCATCCGCGCCCTTTTGCTGCGTCCCACCCACATAACGCAGCAAGATGTGATAGACGCGCCGGTCGGTCACGATGGTCAGGTTGGTGTCGCTTTCCTGCGCCTTGGGCCGGATGAAGTAATGATTGTCCTTATAGGCGAAGGCCCAGCCCCCTTCCTCGCCAAAGGCATGGGTCACGTAATGCTCCCCGGGGGAGACGGTGATATGCGTCGCGATCCCGGCGACACCGTCAATCTCCACCGTATCGAGGGGATTATAGACAGCGGACTTGATACGATAATCGTAAGGGGAGGACGTCTTGCGTTCCGTCGCGCGGGCATCGCCCCCCCACAACGCGACCAACACCATCCCCCCCGCCACGCACTGCCGTGGACGCACGGACGCCCGCGCCAGCATGCCCCCCCTCACTATTGCGTTCCGGTGGTGGTGGACAGGGTTGCGCCATGCCCCATCAGTTCAGGCGGCAGGGTCTGGTTGACCGCGACAAGGTGTTTCATGTTCGGCTCCGGCGGGACATGCATGGAGGCGCACCCGCACAGGACAGCCGCCGCGCCCCACAGGCAGGGCATCGCGCCCATCCATGACCGGTACCAACCCCGTGTTGCGCGCCTCATTCAGGCGATGGTCCCGCATATCCTGTCATGCCGGTTCCCATCCCCCACTTGCATCTTGACACCCAGATCATGACAAAAGGATAAACGGAGCTTTCCGCCTTTTGCAAGCGCCCGGGAGGGACCGCGTGCCTTATTCCACCCGGCCTGCCATCGCCATCATGCTTGTCCTCGGCGCTGCGGCGGTTGTCGCGTCGTGGGGCGATGAACGGGCGGCGGCGGCGGACATACGCACCCTTGCGGCACGATGCGCGCCTCTGGTCTCCCCCCTTACAATGGAGGCACTGGCCCGTGCGGAATCGCGGCTGGACCCATGGGCGATCCACGTCAATGGCGGCTATGCCCTGCCCCGGCCACCCGCGACCCTGGCAGAGGCACAGGCCACGGCAGCGTGGCTGTCACAGCATGGATACAGTTTCGACATCGGCCTGATGCAGGTCAATTCCGCCAATTTCGCCCGGCTGGGCACCTCCGCGAATGACCTGCTTGACCCTTGCACCAGCCTTGCGGCCGGGGCGATGGTCCTGCGCGAATGTTATGGGCGGGCCGTGGCACGCTTCGGCCCGGGGCAGGAGGGGCTGCATCATGCGCTAAGCTGCTATAATACGGGGTCGATGACACAGGGGATGGACAATGGCTATGTCGCGCGCCTTGTAAACCCGGTCGCGGCAGGGCAGACGCCACAGGTCCTGCGGGTTCCCGCGCTGGAACACCCCGCCGCGCCATCACCTGACCGGAGGGGAAAAGACGCCTCCCCCCCCGATAGGCCAGCAGATACGCCCAGCGACAGGCACGCCCCCGCGAACGGCACGCCCGACGCATTCGACCATGCACCGGGCGATGTCTTCTCCCCACCGGAACCGGCACCGCCCCCTGAACCGGCCCCCCCCCATGGGCAATCACACGCGCAATCGCCTGTGTCGTCGCCCACCGCGGCACAAGGGGGATAGACCTGCATTCACACGGGGGCTCCCATTCTGAAAAATGTCACGGAACCCTGAGGGAATACAGTAGTGTTACAACACCGCATCCATTGGATGCCCCCTATGCTGGTTCCATGACCAAAGCTGACTGAGGAAACACAGATGTCCGACCTGATTGTCATTGGTTTCGACGCGATTGACGAAGCCACCGCTGCCCTGACGGAATGCAAGGCGCTGGAAAAGGAATACCTGCTTGATCTGGAGGACGCGGTCGTCGTCGTGCGTGACGCGGCGGGCAAGATCCACCTGCAGCAGAGCGTGAACCTCGAAAAGGTCGGGGCCTCCTATGGCCTGTTCTCTGGCGGGTTCTGGGGCGCGCTGGTGGGTCTGCTGTTCCTCAACCCGCTGGCCGGGTTTGTCGCGGGCAGCGTCGTGGGTGCGGGTGCAGGTGCCCTGGCCGGGTCGATGACCGATTACGGCATTGATGACAAATTCATCAAGTCGCTGGGCGCCACCATTCCCGCCAATACGTCGGCCCTGTTCGTGCTGGTGCGCAAGTCACAGCCCGATAAGGTTCTGGCCGACCTGAGCCAGTTCAAGGGCCATGCCCGCGTGCTGCAAACATCCCTGTCCCCGGCTGATGAAAACAAGCTGCGCGCCGCCCTGGGCGATGTCGCGGCAAAGGCCACCACGGCAGCCTGAGGAAAGCGGCCGGGCGACAGGGAAGGAAAGGGATCCCCGGGGGCCGCGTCTCCTGACACGGCCGCCCGGACCTGCCCCCTGAGGGCCTTGCCGCCGGGTTAGAGACTGTTTGAAAAGTCAGGCCTGATAACATCCTGAAATCATAAAAGTTTTTGGTGAAGCTTTTTCCAAAAAGCTTCAGAAGACGCCGCCTTTTTCGATCGAAAGGCGGCACCCAAAGACTTTTCTTGTTTTCTATCAATGCGTTGTTTTCAAACACTCTCGTAAAGATCCTGATTAAACACAGTCAGGTTCCTGACGGGCGCAGTTTCCCCCAAAGCCCTGGCCAAGGCTTTGCCTTCTTGTTGGCGGCATAGACCGGGCAGGCTGTTGCGGCAGCCGTCTGACATCCCCCTCACCATGGCGTGATGCGCACATCCGGTACGGAATGATAGGATGATTTCACATCCCCTCCCGTCATTGCCCGAGGAAACCGCATGCGCCCGTTCCGTCCCCGCACCACCGGCCATCGCGGCGTCCTGCCGCCCCTGCTGCTTGGCCTTGCGCTCTGTCTTGGCGCGGGCGTCACGCAGGGCGGGGCCGCCACCCCGACACGCACCGAATCCCCCGCACTGAAGGTCGCCTATACATCCCAACGGGTCATGAACGCGGTGGCCGTATCCGATGACGGGCGGGTATTTGTCTCCTTCCCTTACTGGGGCGGGGGCGATACGCCCGGGCCGACGGTGGCCGAACTTTCCCCCGACGGCACGGCCCACCCCTATCCCGATGCGAAATGGAACGACTGGGCCACGTCGCATGACAATGACCATGCGTTCGTGCGCGTCAATGCGATCCGCTTTGGTCCCGACGGGAAATTATGGGTCGTGGATTCAGGGGAGGCCAATGTCGGCGGCGCCCCCAATCCCCCCGCCGGGGCAAAGGCCAAGCTGGTGGTGATCGACATCACCACCGGGCAGGTCGTCCGCACCATCAGCCTTGCCGCCGCCAGTACGCCCCATACCTATATCGACGACCTGCGCTTCCACGGTACAACCCTGTTCCTGACGGATGCGGGCGATCCGGGGCTTGTGGTGGTGGACATGAAGACCGGGCAACAACGGCGGGTGCTGGAACATGCACGTTCCACCACCGACGAACGCCCGATGTATGCCGAAGGACAGCTTCTGATCAGCAACGGCAGGCCCGCGCGCGTCCATGCGGACCAGCTTGAGGTCTCCCCCGATGGGACCAGGCTTTATTTCCAGCCGAGTTCAGGCCCGATGTGGGTCGTCCCCACCGCCGCGCTGGAAGATGCACATCTGTCGCCCGCCGCGCTGGAAAAGCAGGTACGCCTGTTCCATGACACCCCCACCACCGGGGGGACAGCCATTGACGGGGATGGCAACCTGTATGTTTCGGACACCAACCTGTTGCGGGTCCTGCGCATCACGCCCACGGGGCAGGTTTCGACGCTGGTGGCGGACAGGCGGCTGGTCTGGGCTGATGCCATGTGGATCGCCCATGACGGCGCGTTGTGGATTCCTGCCGTGCAATTGAACCGGACGGCCACGTTCGAACGCGATGGCCGGTCGCATCTGGAACTGCCTGTCACGATCTATCGCATGGATCTGCACCTCCGTCCCGTGCGATAGGGTCGGCCGGGATATCACCACCCCATAAACGCGTCCGGGCATCACCCACGGGTCAGGAATACGGTGCTTTACCCCGGCACCAGAACGGAAACGCCATGCAGGCCAGGGACAAAACCGGCACCCGTGGCCTCCCCCCCGGACAGGGTGGCAAGATCCGACAGGGAATAATCGTTCAGCGCATCGACGAAGGCCGCATGCGCCATATCGAACATCGGCGCAAACGCGCCCTCTTTCGGGGTCATGGGGCGTACGGCCTCGATACTGCGGATGACGTCCCCGATACGGACACGCGCGGGGTCCTTGCGCAGGCGCAGGAAACCTTCGCCTGTGGTGGCATGTTCAATCAGGCCACAATGGTGCAGGTCCTGCAGGACGCCTGCGACCTCACGCGCGGACAGGCCGCACCTGCCCGATATCTCCTGAACACATGCAGGCATGCCGGATTGCGTCATGCAGATCAGGAATTTCACTGCATGGTCTGTGTGTAAGGAAAGCTGCATCTAATTTTGCATCTCGCACGCAATGACTGAGCCTGCGACGCCATGTCGCAAGGGCACTATTTATATAAAATCCGCCAACAGACAACACATTAGACCAGTCTCTTATAACCGCGCCGATCCATCCGCGTCCCTGCCGCCAGATCCACAGAACAGGACTTTACCGCCATAACCCGGCAGGATTCGGGCAGAGACACACACATCCTCATGCCCGTCCGTCCGGCTTCGCGCATTTTGTAATATCCACGTGACGGACGCTGCATGACGGACGCTGCGGGGGGCCTATCGACCGGGATGCACCGCTTTCTTTCGCATGCGCCACGATCCCTGCGCGGATGTCCCCCGGCCATGCCACCGTGCGGGAACGCGGCGATCCGTATCACGCCCGGACGTGGCGACGGGCCTTGGTAAAACGCGCCACGCGGTGATATGACCGCAGCACGGATATCGCCAGATCCAGACGAAAAAGGACCATCCCTCCCCATCCCCTGCCGCCGCGACGGCGGGGAGGGCGCTGGCATGGCCCGCCCCATCATGACGGAAAACGGACTTTTCATGAACGCGCCCCCTCCCTGCCTGAGCATCGAGCCCATCACCGCACCGCTGAAGGGGCGCGTGGTCCTGCCGGGGTCGAAATCCGTGACCAATCGCGTCCTGCTGCTGGCGGGACTGGCGCGCGGCACGTCGCAATTGACCGGTGCCCTGAAAAGCGACGACACCCTGTACATGGCGCAGGCCCTGCAACAGATGGGCATCAGCGTGGAACAACCCGACGCAACCAGCTTTGTCGTGCGTTCAGACGGAACGCTGCACGCACCACAGGCCCCGCTGTTCCTGGGCAATGCGGGCACGGCGGTACGCTTCCTTACGGCGGCAAGCGCGCTGGTGCGCGGTACGGTGGTCGTGGGGGGCGACGCCAACATGGCGCGCCGCCCCATCGCCCCGCTGGTGACTGCGCTGCGTGCGCTGGGCATTGACGCCAGCGCGCCAAGCGGTTGCCCCCCCGTCACCATCCACGGCACCGGTCTGCTGTCGGGGGGGGAAGTGGAAATCGACGCCAGCCTGTCGAGCCAGTATGTCTCCGCCCTGCTGATGATGGCGGCATGCAGCCGCACCCCCGTGCGCATCAGCCTGTCCGGACCGCATATCGGGGCACATGGCTATATCGGGCTGACCATCGCGGCGATGCGCGCCTTTGGCGCCAGCGTCACATCCGGCGACGACGCGTCATGGACGGTCGCACCGGGCGGATATACCGCAACCGATTTGCGCATCGAACCCGATGCCTCCGCCGCAACCTACCTGTGGGCGGCGCAGGCCCTGTCGGGGGGGGAAATCGACATCGGTTTCCCGATTGGCGATTTCACACAGCCCGATGCCGCCGCGTGGCACGTGATCCAATCCTTTCCCCACATGCCCGCCGTAATCGACGGATCGCAGATGCAAGATGCGATCCCCACCCTTGCGGTCATGGCCATGTTCAATGAAACGCCGGTGCGCTTTGTCGGGATCGAGAACTTGCGCGTCAAGGAATGCGACCGCACGCATGCGCTCGCCACCCAGATGCAGCGCATCAATCCCGCCTATGCGCGTGAGGAAGGCGACGACCTTCTGGTCTTTCCGCATCCCGACCCCGCCAACACCGCAAAGGACGTGCGGATCGAAACATATGACGATCATCGCATTGCCATGTCCTTCGCCCTGGCGGCACTGAAAATCCCGGGGCTTTCGATCCTCAATCCCGGCTGCGTGGGCAAGACGTTCCCCGCTTACTGGGATACGCTAAGGGCACTTGGGGTAAGCATCAGCCCCGGCTGATGACAAAAGCTGATGACAAGACAGGGGTTTACCCGGATGTAACCTGCGGTGGGGGCGGATGCCGAACTTTCAGGGGCCTTGCCCCCGATCCCCCACCAAAGGGCGACGCCCTTTGGGAACCATTACTTTTCCTGTTTGATGATCGCTTCTGCTGCGGCGACGGCGGTATGCAGTTGCATATGGATATTGGAAAGGCCCACCACCGGGGTTATCCGGTGGCGATCCATATCGGCCCGCAGATAGGGACTGACCCTGCCAAAGATCACGCTTACACCACGCGTGCGCAGGGCAGTGAACAGGTCACGCAGGTCACTGGCAGCGGAAAAGTCGATATCCGTAATGGCGCTGGCATCTACCACCAGACATGACAGCGGCACCGGCGTCCCCTCCACCATCATCCGCACATCCCCGACAAATCGCGCGGAATTGGCATAAAACAGGTCCGCACAGAACCGATAGACCACCAGCCCCGGCGATGTCCGCACCCCGGCGGCAACAGCGCGCGGTTCCAAAAGACCCGAATGCGGGTCATGGCACAGGATCATGGTGTGGGGTTCATAACTGTGACGCACATGGCGAAACAGTGACAGCGCAATGGCGAGGAAGATCCCCTGTTCCACCCCGATCCCGACCACCGCCGCCGCCGTCATCAGCGCAAGCCCACATTCGCCCGGACTTTCACGCCGGATGGCACGGATGGCGCGCAGGTCAATCATCCCCACCGCCACCGTAAAGACGATGGAACCCAGCACGCAACGCGGCAGGTACCGCAGCGGCCCCGTCAGGAACACCAGCACCACCGCCGTCACGGCGGCGAATGTCAGTTGCGCAAGCTGTGTACGTGCCCCCGCGCGCGCGGCCATCGCGGTCTGGGTCGGGCTGCCATTGACGGTGAATGTACCACTTAGCCCCGCCACGGCATTGGCCGCACACAGGCCAAGGATATCCGCGTTATCGTCAACCGGATCGTGAAAACGCATGGCAAAAGCACGCGATGTCGCCGCACTTTGCGCAATGATGACAAACACGCACGATGTGGCGACAGGCAACAGCGCCAGCATGTCGTTCCATGACACATCGGGCAGGCGCAAACGTGGCAGGCCACGTTCGATCGGACCAAGCGTCTCTATCCCATGATGCGACAGGTCGAACATCATGCTGGCGATGATCGACCCCACCACCGTCACAAGCGCCAGCGGCGCACGCGGCGCCAGCCTGTCGCCCGCCATGATAAGCCCCACGACACAGGCCGATAACGCCATCGTCGGCAGACTGGCCCGGGGCACATGCATCAATGTCTGGAATATTTGCAAAAGCGGATTATGCGCGGTGGTTACAATGCCCAGCATGTCGCGCGTCATCGCAAGTGCAACCTGTATCCCCACCCCGGCCATAAATCCCACCAGCACGGTGCGTGACAGGAAATCAGCCAGGAAGCCAAGGCGGAACAGACGCGCAACCAGCAAGAATCCCGCGCTGAGCAACGCGACCATGCTGACAAGCGCCATGTAATGCGGGCTGCCCGGTGGGGCCATGCGGCCCAGCGCACTGGAGAAGATGGCGGCGGTGGCGGAATCTGCGGCGACCACCAGATGTCGTGACGAACCAAAACACGCAAACGCCACCAGCGGCAGCAACACCGTATACAGCCCTGTCACCGCCGGCATGGCGGCAATACGGGTATAGCCAAGGACCTGCGGGATGTTCATCGACGCAAGCGATATTCCCGCGATAACGTCACGCAGGCGCGCATGCCATCCCGGTCGGGGCGGCATCCCCCCCAAGGGGCCTGTTTTTACATCCATGATACCACCATCGCCCGCAATCCAGCCGCCCGCATCCCAACGTCGTCCCACACCACAATGTCGTGGCAGGAATCCCCGATCATATCGTAAAATGCACGGGATACGCCACCAGCGCCGACGGCGCGGCCATCGTGTGGCAACATCCCGACAGGCCGGGCATATCCATCATGAATGGGCATACCTCACATATTTCTTGAAAGGAGATCAGGCATTCATTTTTGAAAGAACGTGATGCCCGCAAAAGAACTCACCCCAGATCCTGAAAATATCGTTTTTGGGAGATGCTTTCGCCAGAAATATTGAAAAAACGTCTCGTTTTCAGAAAACGACCCTGTTAGAGATTGTTTCAAATCAAGTTTTGATAAAAATTACGAAAAATTTTGGTGCCGACGTTTTTCATAAATTCGGTATCTTCTGAAGTTTTTCAGGAAAATAATCACCAAAAATCTTTATAATTTCAGGATGTTATTGATCCTGTCTTTTTAAACATCATATTAGGGATCGTTTGAAAATAAACCTTTGATAAACAATGGAAAAATATTTTTTGTTACCTTTCAATCGAAAAGGCGACGGCTTTCGAAGCTTTTTGAAAAAAGCTTCACCAAAAACTTTTATTATTTCATGATTTTATCAGATTTATTCTTTCAAACATCCTCATTAGCAATGCTTGATCCCGGACGCCCCTGATTTACGTTGATACGCCACATGACATGACGATATGGCGGCATAAAACATTCCTAAAATATACAACAAATATTCCTATCGACATATTTTTGACCTGCTCCCATCAATTATTTCCGAAATTTCGTTCAGGTATGACATCAGAAACCCAGAACATATGCGCACGACAGGGATCGGCTTCGCCCCGCACCAATAACGAGTTCAATATTCACCAAGGATATAGAACCTGCATCCGGTAAATTTAATAAATACATATTATTATAAATATTTTTCGAAAAAAGAATTTTATATCAATCTTTAAAAACAAACCTCGCCCCATCCCCATGATGGAACGATGCCTGACAAAGGCAGGGCACAAACATATACGATAGGGCCGGCAATCACACGCACATCCCAAAGATACCATGCCGGACTGATGCACAGGCAGGCAAAGAAGACGTGACATATTGAAACGAAGTGATAAATACCCCCTGAATAAAGTTATTTCAGGGATAAAAATTCAGAATGCTTAAAAATACTTCACTGCTGCTCGCATGCATGGCAGCTGTTTTTTCTCTTCAGGGATGTGAAAGCTTCAAGGTGAAATTCAACCCGCAAGATGCGGCATGGACGAACAAAACCGGTGACACGACACTGGTCCTGCATGGTTACATGCTGGATGCGCACCATAAGGAAATAAGCTGCGATGCATTGGCCAGAAATGCAGTCCTGGCACCAGATACACCATATTATCGCGAATGGATCAGGGTCATTGATTCCCCCTGGCGGTTTAAGTCCAGCGTTGACAAACACTCACAGGAATTCGGCAGGATAGCACCTTATCAGCAAGGATGTGTGTTCACCTTTCCCGACCTGCCTGCGGGTAAATGGCTTATTTTCATGGCCATGCAGCATCATATCGCGTCCTCACCATTGTTCATCAACAATCATTATGCCGGAAGCACAAATATTTCCGATATATACAGCACGTGGGCTGCAATTGAGCTTAAACCAGAAGATGGCATTATCAAGAAAAACGTCGTCCTGAACAAAAACCCGAAGATAAAGGACGTGCCACAGAGTACGGGCCTGAACATGCCGGAATCACACCTGACGGACTGGACGGCAGAGGAACAATCGTCGCTGCATTTTTCAATTATCCCAAGCATTCATGCAAAGGATTACAAGAAAAAATAACGCCCCCTGCACAGGGCCTGCCGTGCCATCATATCGTGGGAGGGAAAATCCCTGCCCCACGACATCCGCCCCATGCCACCCGTCGCGTGCCCACCCATCGCGGCCCCTCGGCTGTTTTCACGCTTTCGTGCAATCACGTTACGGGGTCGCGCACACTTCCACCCCACGATATGCTGTCACCAGGTATTCATCCCCCCATCAGGCACAAAGGGCATTTCATGTTTTCATGCACCGGATACGCCGCCACCGCCGCCGATGCGCGCCTTGGCCCCATCACGCTGGACCGCCGCGATCCCGGCCCCGATGATGTACAGATCGACATCCTGTATTGCGGCGTCTGTCATTCCGACCTGCACCAGGCACGTGACGAATGGCACAACACCATCTTTCCCTGCGTCCCCGGACACGAAATCGTGGGACGCGTGGCACGGGTGGGGGCATCGGTCACACGCTTTCACACCGGTGACCTCGTGGGGGTGGGCTGCATGGTCGATTCCTGCCGTGACTGCAAAAGCTGTCGTGACGGGTTCGAACAATATTGCGAACAGGGCTTTGTCCCCACATATAATGGCGAAGACCGGCAGGGACGCGGCATCACCTTTGGCGGGTATTCACGCGCCATTGTGGTGGACCAGGCCTTCGTCCTGAAAGTCCCTGAAAAACTTGATCCCGCGGCCGTCGCCCCCCTGCTGTGCGCGGGGATCACGACCTATTCCCCGCTGCGCCACTGGAAGGTGGGGCCGGGACAGCGGGTTGGCATCGTCGGGTTGGGCGGACTGGGTCATATGGGGGTGAAATTCGCCCGTGCCTTTGGCGCGGAAGTGGTCCTGTTCACCACTTCCGCCGACAAGGTTGCCGATGGCCTGCGCCTTGGCGCGCATGAAGTCGTGCTGTCAAAGGACCCCGACGCCATGGCCCGCGAACATGGGCGGTTTGATTTCATCCTTGATGCCGTCGCCGCCAATCATGACATCAATGCCTATCTTGAACTGCTCAGGCGTGACGGCACGCTGGTGCAGGTTGGCGCGCCGGAAACGCCGTTACCGGTTTCGGTGTTCAGCCTGCTGATGAAGCGGCGCAGTTTCAGTGGGTCGCTGATTGGTGGCATTCCCGAAACGCAGGAAATGCTGGATTTCTGTGGTGAACACAACATCACCGCCGAAATTGAGATGATCCGCATGGACCAGATCGAGGATGCCTATACCCGTATGTTACGTTCCGACGTGAAATACCGTTTTGTCATTGATATGGCCAGCATGCCGGCAACCGCCTGATCCCTGATGCAATATCGGGGGCATCAGAATGGTGCCCCCACCATGGCCCGATAAAAAACCTCCCCGACCGAACCTTTGGCCGCCCCATATGTTGGATAGGGGCACGCAAGTTCCGCAACGGGCGTCATGCGGTTGCCATAACCGCGTCGATGTCGCGCAGATGGATGCTCGCTCCCCTTTATCAAGGGAGGCACACCATGGCTTACAAAACGATAAACCCCTATATCAACGAACTAGTCGCAACTTTTGCCGCCCTGCGCACCGACGAGCTTGAACATGCTGTCACGCACGCACAGGTCACCTATACCCCATGGGCACGCACCGATTTCGCCGAACGAGGCAACATCTTTCAACATGCAGCGCAACAGTTGCGCGCACAGGCCGACCATTCCGCCGGATTGAAATTTTTATTCATACTACATTGAATAATCAAAGTCCTTGGCAGGTATTTTTCAAAAACTTTTATTATTTAATGGATCAATGCCCATCCCTTTCCAGACAACCTGTTACCGTCGTCAAGTGATATGAAATCATAGAAGGTGTAATGGTGACATTTGTGAAAAATTAAACACTCATTGAACTTCATTATATTTTATTAATATTCTCCGGGAATTACGCCTATATTTTGATGTCATCAAAAATATAATATATTTTCCCAAAAAGCCTATTTGAAATCGTCAGGCGCAATAACATCCTGAAATTATAAAGGTTTTTGGTAAAGATTTTTCCAAAAAGCTTCAGAAGACGCCGCCTTTTTGAAAAAAGGCGGCACCCAAAAACTTTTCTTATTTTTTCAAACACTCTCTTATATGATGGACCCACGCCCAACGGATTGTTCCCTTGCCCTGTGCATGGACAATGCCCAATATGGTCGTTCCCCCTTTCGGGGCCTCCCACCGGGAAAGAGGCATACATGGCACGCTGGTCCTATCCCCATCCCCGCCCCAGCGAAATCACGCCACACGCGGCATGGATGAACCGCCGTCATTTCATGGCTGCTGCCTCGCTGGCCGCCGTTGCCGCGCCGTTCAGCCATACAGGCCCCGCCATGGCGGCGGCCCTGCGGACACAGCCCGGCCCGTTTCAGGCCACCGACAGGCCAACGTCGCTGGAAGACATCACGCATTACAATAATTTCTATGAATTCGGGATGGGAAAGGCCGATCCTTCCGCTTATGGTGCCGGCTTCCAGCCACGCCCATGGACCCTGTCGGTCGAAGGACTGGTGGCGCATCCCCGCATATGGGACATCGACCAGTTAATGGCCACGATGACGCTGGAAGAGCGGTTATACCGCATGCGCTGCGTGGAGGCATGGTCCATGGTCATCCCATGGGACGGCTTTGCGCTGGCGACGTTGCTCAAACAGGCAGAACCATTGGGCAGCGCCCGCTATGTCGCGTTTGAGTCCGTCGTCCGCCCCCAACAGATGCCCGGACAGCGCGCCGTCCTTGATACCCTGCCATGGCCGTATGTGGAGGGATTGCGGCTGGATGAGGCGATGCATCCCCTCACCTTCCTTGCGGTGGGGCTGTATGGGCAGACATTGCCCAACCAGAACGGCGCGCCGGTGCGATTGGTGGTGCCCTGGAAATACGGGTTCAAGGGGATCAAGTCGATCACGCGCATCCGGCTGGTGGAACAGATGCCCCCCACGACATGGAACCGCATGGACCCCACGGAATACGGGTTCTTTGCCAACGTCAATCCCGACGTTGACCACCCCAGATGGAGTCAGGCGACAGAACGCGTCATCGGCGCCAGTGGCTTTTTTGGGGGCGGCCGGAAAAAAACATTGATGTTCAATGGATATGGCGAACAGGTCGCCGGATTGTATGGACAGATGAACCTGCGGGCACAGTTCTGACATGCCCTATATCAGCGGCCCGCCACGCCATCGGACCGTCATGCCATGGCGGTTTGAAACATGGGTTATCACGCTGCTTGGCCTGATGCCGGCGGCCCTGTATTTCTGGTACGGCGCGCATGACCAGTTGGGGGCGGACCCGGTCAACGTCTTTGAACGCTGGCTGGGGCTGTGGGCCGTACGTTTCCTGCTGGTGACACTGTGCATCCCCCCCCTGCGCGAGGTCAGCGGATACAGCCTGCTGCGCTATCGCCGGACGTTCGGGCTGCTGGTTTTCTGGTATGCGTGCATGCATGTGGCGGTCTATGTCGCACTGGACCAGCAATTCGACATGGCCGTGCTGTGGCGCGACATCACGCACCGTCCCTTCCTGATGATCGGGGCAGGCGCGTTCACATTGCTGGTGCCGCTGGCGCTGACATCAAATACATGGTCAATACGCACATTGGGCCGCCGGTGGCGGGGGCTGCATCGCCTGACCTATGGCGTGGCGATCCTTGCAGCTGTGCATTTCCTGATGGCGTTCAAGACCTATACCCCCACCAGTGTCGGTTATGCCGCCGCACTGGGTCTACTGGTGCTGTGGCGCGGCAGGCAGGTTACACGCATGCGCACGGCATCCGGCCGGGGCAATATGACACAACCATAGAAATGTTTTCCCCATATTCATTTTTACGAATACGATGAATGTTCAGGATTCCTGAAATATCTTCCTCTATGAAATTTCCATAAATTTTCAAACATCCTGTGGTTTATTTGTTTTTTACCCAAACCCCATAATAAAACGGGACCCGTTGCGGGTCCCGTCTTTTCAGGTGGCGTTCATGTCTTGTCGTGGCTGTGCAGACCGCCCTTCCTGCCGGCGTCGGCCGCACGCTGCGGGTCATTGGCAAAGTTGCCCGAACTCTGCTGTCCACCCTTATGGCCGGCCTCTGCCGCGCGTCTGGGGGCGCTGGCAAGATGTCCCGGACTGTGCCGCCCTCCTTTATGGCCCGCCCCCGATACCTGTTTGGGATCATTGGCGAAATTACCGGGCATGTCTGGCGTACCACCCCCGCCGTGACGGTCCGCCGGGGCCATGGTGTACATGCCGACATTGGGGCTGTGATATATGTGATGGGTCATGGTCATCTCCTCCTGAGAGTACAGCGACACACGGGAATCCCTGTTTCCCCCATTGCGTGCGCAAACCCGCATGGGGAAGCAATCCCCGAAGGACCGCTGTGGACGACTCAACGATGTTCCATGATAGCGGTTCCTGGGTTCAAAAAATAATCATGTAATAAAAATTATCATTATAAGTTCAAAAATAAATAAATTCCGTATGAATTACAGTGAATATTTTCAATAAAATTCATATTTCATATAAATATTTCTATCATTATGTTCGACGCAGTATCGGCAATATTTTGACATGGAAAACATCCCGCAACACCGTGAAAGATTTTTTGAAAAACCCTTTGTAATATAGTAAAATATCTGGATAATTTTTCCTGAGAGATTGCTTGAAAACAGGCCCTTGATAAACAATAGAAAAAGATTTTTGGCGTTGCCTTTCGATCGGAAAAGGCGACGTCTTTCGAAGATTTTTGAAAAAATCTTCACCAAAAACTTTTATTATTTCACGATCTTATCGGACTTACTTTTTCAAACAGTCTCTAGACAACCTTCCGAAGGCATCGCAGACAAGTTTTTCATTATTACGTCTCAACAGGCTGTCCGCACATTCCTTCTTTTCAAGGATTGGCGCGCCGCTGCGACGCAAAACCTTGGTGCGACCTCCGGCACTTTACTTTCGATTCCGAAACATTGTGCCTGCATCAGCAATCATTCATAAAATCTTCATGCCACCCGACTGCACGAAACCGCCATCATGGGTGGGCGGGACGCCATGGTATGTGTATAGACGGCGCATGCAGCACGTAACCCCGACCACCCGCCCCACTTCATTCCCGCTTTCACGGCAGGAAGCCGCATTGATCGGTGTCACCGTGATCTGGGGCACGACGTTCCTGATCGTGCATCTGGCGATGCGGTCGTGCGGCCCGCTGTTCTTTGTCGCACTCCGCTTCCTTGCCGCCGGGGGGGCAAGCCTGCTGGTTTTCCATAAATGCATGCGTGCCCTCACCATGCGTGAACTGGGCGCGGGGATTGCAATCGGCATCAGCATCTTCCTGGGTTACAGCCTGCAGACCTATGGCCTGCAAAGCATCACCAGCAGCCAGTCCGCATTCATCACCGCAATGTACGTGCCCATGGTGCCGGTGCTGCAATGGGTCGTGCTGCATCGCATGCCGCATCTGATGAACTGGGTCGGCATTGCCCTTGCCTTTGGCGGGCTTCTCCTGCTGGCGGGACCGGATGCCGGTGGCGGGGCCTTCAGCCGGGGCGAGGCGGCAACCCTGCTGGGAACCGTGGCAATCGCAAGCGAGATCATCCTTATCAGCCGGTTTGCAGCCCAGGTGGACAGCAGGCGTGTCACGGTGGTGCAGCTTCTGGTGGCGGGGATACTGGCCTTTGCCACAATGCCCCTGGGGGGTGAGGCAATCCCCGGCTTTTCATGGGTCTGGCTGGTCTGTAGCGGGGGACTGGGTATTGCCAGCGCCCTGATCCAGTTGACGATGAACTGGGCACAGAAGGCCATTTCACCCACACGCGCCACCGTCATCTATGCGGGGGAGCCTGTCTGGGCCGGTATCATTGGGCGTATCGCGGGTGAACGCCTGCCCCCTCTTGCCCTGCTGGGCGCATTGTTCATCATCGCCGGGGTGATCGTGGGCGAACTGCGGCCACGTGGCAGCAAGGCAGTAAACGACGGATAGGCATCCCTGGGATAAAGAACGGCGAAGAGACCCGGGAAAAGCATCCGCGGACATATCTTTCGGCACCATTGGGGAAATGTTGCCATGAACCTTCCATTGATAACCTTCAGTGGCGTTCGTAGGCCGCTTATTCCCCGATATCGGCCAGCATGACATACGCCGCCGTGCTGGCAGTAAGCTTGATCCCCGTGCAGGCCCTGACCGCCGCCGCATCCCCCGCATCAAGTGCGCGCCCATCGACCGCCACCGCCCCCGACACCACCAGAAGATACAGCGCCCGCCCCGGCACGGTCGCATAAACCGCGCTGTCACCCGCACGCACTGTGGCATCCAGCAGCCGCGCACTTGCCCGGATGGTCAACGGGGCGCCATCGGTAATATCGGATTCCGCCTCCGGGTCATCTTCGGGAAAGCCGGAGGCGAGGATACGAAAACCACCATCTTCGCGCATGGGGCAGGCGGTGCGCACGTCCACAACCGGGCTGCCACCTTCATCATCAGGCAGGAACCAGAACTGGATGAACCCGCCACCGCCCGCACCCGCCCGCCATGCAGGGCCATTGACCCCGTCACCGGCGCCAAGTGCCTGCACGCTGCCCGGTGGCAGGGTGGAGGATACGAAACCGGGGCCGGAAAAATACAGCTCCTGCGCACCTGTCCATGTCAGGATCTCGGTATTTTCCTCTGCCCCCAGCGCAAAGGTCGCGCCCGGCGCCATGGTTGCGACATTAACCACGCGCAACCGCCCCCAATGCACCCGCCCCGCATCCCCGCAGGTACGAAAGGCAAAGTGACAGCGTAATGTCACCCCGGCATCATGCAGGCATCCGGCCATCCCGGCCTTGCGCACCTCGATCATCATCATTTCCCCGTGCTGGTGGCCTGTGTCGCATGGCCGTGCCTGACTGGTGGCAAGGGAAAGGCCGTCTCCCACCCGCCACCCAGCGCACGGTAAAGTCGTGCAACCGATGTGGAAACACGCGTCGTCGCCTGCACCAGTTCGCTTTGCGTCGCCAGCAGGGCATTTTGCATCGTCAGCACATTCAGGAAGTCCGACGCCCCCTGCACATACTGCGCCTGCGCCGTATCAACCGCGATCTGGTTTTCCGCCACGGCCTCGGCCAACCGGTCACGCTGGCCCTGGGCTGCGGAAAAATCGGCCATCGCATCGTCAACTTCCTGCCATGCCTTCAGGATGGTCCGCTGCAACATGATGGCCGCTTCCTTCTGCTGCGCCCTGCGCAGGCGCAACTGCCCCGTCAGGCGGCCGCCCTCGAATATAGGGAAGGTCGCGGTCGGGCCAAAACCATATTGCCGCGACGCCCACGACCCCAGCCCACTGAATTGCAACGCCTGTACATCAAGGCTGCCTGACAGGGTGACACGGGGGAAAAAATCCGCCACGGCCACGCCGATATTGGCGGTGGCGGCATGCAGCCGTTCTTCGGCCATGCGGATGTCCGGCCTGCGATCGACCAGTTCCGAAGGCAGGCCCACCGGCACCGAATCAGGCACCGGCGGAATGGCGGCCGGCGCGCCCAACAGTGCCGTCAGTGCGCCCGGTTCGCGCGCGACAAGGAAACTGAGCGCATTCAGCAGATGGATTTCCTGGCTTTTCAACACCGGCAGGTGTGATTCGAACGTGTGAAGCTGTCCCGTGGAATCGGCCACATCCAGCCGCGTCGCTGCACCCTGGGCATAACGCTGCGTCGTCAGGTCCACACTATGTTTCGCGATGTCGATATTATGTTCGACAATCGCGATCCGCGCCTGCACCCCGCGCAATTCGATATAATCCTGCGCCGTTTCCGCCATCAGCGACACCAGCACATCGCGGCGCATATCCTCGGTCGCATGCATGGCGGCGGTCGCGGCCTCCACCTGTCGGCGGACATGGCCCCAGAAATCCACTTCCCACGATGCATTCATGCCATATTGCGGCAGGTTGAACGACGGATTGCCCACACGGCCGGGCAAGGCGGTGGGGCCAAACCCCTGCGTCCCACTGGCAATAGTGCCCGCGCCCTGCTGTTCCATCACACCCAGCAGGCCAAGCACGCCATTCGTGCTGGCACGTTCGCGGGCATAGGATGCGTTGGCCTGCGCATGGGGGAACTGTGCCGCGCTGGCGATCCTGCGTTCGGCCATGCTCTGCGCAAAGCGGTAGGCGGCGGCACGCAGGTCAAGATTGGCCCGCACGACCTCCGCCTCCAGCGCATTCAGGGTGGGATCATGAAAGATCGACCACCACCGCGCATCCATGCCGGTCTCGGCCACCGCGCTTTGCGCGGGGGGCATGCTCTGGTGCCAGTCGTGGGGGGCGATGTTGCGTGGCTTGTGATAATCCGGCCCCACCGCGCATCCCGCAAGCGCCAGCAGCGCAATGCCACCCGACAGGCGCGCACGCACCCTACAAAGACGGGTCATGAGATTCACTGCCATATGTACCGCTCGTCATGCGCATGTATCCCATCGGGGGCGGAGGCTGTGTTGATCCGTGCTTCCACCGACATGCCGACACGGACCATCGCCGCAAGTGGCTGCCCGGGATCAAAGACCAGCTTGACCGGGATACGTTGTACCACCTTGGTAAAATTGCCGGTGGCGTTATCGGGCTGGATCGGGGCGAAGGCGACGCCCGTGGCGGGGGCAAGACTGTCGACATGCGCGTGGAGCGGGCGTCCGGGGAAGGTATCGACCCAGATGGTCGCCGCCTGTCCGGTACGCACATGCGTCAACTGTGTTTCCTGGAAATTGGCCAGAACATAGGCCGCCTGCGTTGGCACCACCGCCAGCAGCCCAGTGCCCGGATGGACATAGGCCCCCACACGCACGCCACGTTCGCCCACCACCCCCTCCACCGGGGCAGGAATGGTGCAGTACGACAGGTTCAGCGTGGCCTGATGCAGCGCCCCATTCGCCCGCAGCAGATTACCCTGCGCGCGCTGCACCTGCGCCTGCAGGACGGACACCTGCCCCACCGCTGCGTCCACCGCCGCCTGATCGCGCGCCACGGTGGCCTCTGACTCACTCTGTCGCGCGTCGGACGACTGGCGCTGTTCCACCGTGCCCGCACCGCCCACCGACAGGTTGCGGTACCGCGCCGCGTTCTGGCGCGCGAATACCAACGCCGCCTGGTCGGCCATGACCGCCGCCCGCGCACCCGCGATGACCGCCTGCTGCCGGCCAAGTTCGGCGTCCAGGTTCGCGACCTCTCCCTGTGCCGCCGCGACATTGCCGCGTGCGACCTCCAGCGCCGCGCGGTAATCGTCATCCTCGATATGGGCCAGTTCCTCGCCAGGGCGGACATGTTCGTTATCCTGCGCCACCACGCGGTCGATACGGCCTGCAACCTTGGGCGCTACGGTCGTGAAATCGGCGGTGACATAGGCATCGTTGGTATATTCATCCACACCGTTGCCATTGACGAGGCGCGTGCCGACATATGCCCCACACGCCAGCACAATGGCCGTCGCAACGGAAATGAGAAGGGGTTTCGTATAGATCATGGCCTGTTCCTGTCATGCCTATCCGGCATGTTGCGATGGAGATGGGGCACGGGGGGGATAGACACGGCGCGGCAGGAGCAGGTTCATCACCGCATAGCCAAGACACGCCCAGACCAGCAGGAAATAGATATCCACCAACGCCAGCACGAGCGCCTGTTCATGGACATAGGTATGGAACACCTGCAATATGTTCGCCGCCACATGCCCGCCATCTGGCGACGTGGCCGAAAGCTGCCCCGCAATCGGGTCGCCCTGCCCCGACAGGGCAGTCGCATGGGCGCCATGATGGTCAAGCAGCATGGTGGAGTGGTACTGTTCACGCCGCCGCGACAATGCGGAAAACAGGGCGAAGGCCACCGCGTTCGCCAGCCCCTTGAGCAGGTTGACCATGCCGGAGATGAACGGCCCGTCCGCAGGCCCCAGCGCCATTGTCGAAAGCATCAGCGTGGGAATGACGGTCATCGGCTGTCCAAAGACCTGAAGGATCTGGATGGGATAGAAATTGTCACGCACCCAGTCCACCGTCAGCCACGTGCCCAGCCAGCTTGCCAGCGCAAGGCACAGCATCCCCCCCGAAAGGATATAGCGGCAGTCCACCTTGCGACTGTTGCAGATCGCGGCAATCAGCGGCAGCATCAGCAGTTGCGGCAGGGCAACCACCAGTGAAATCGGCGCAGCCTGCACCGGACGGTAGCCACGCACCGCCTCCAGATACGTGACCGGCACATCCGTCATCAACGCACAGATCGCAAGGATACCGATCAGCGACAGAAGGGATGCCTGGATATTGCGGCTCTGCCAGTACTGGATCTTGAAATAGGGGCTGGGGTGAAAGGCCTCGTTCACCACAAAGACGACAAAGGCCGCCCCACCCCAGAAAGCAAGGTCCGTAATCACGGGGGAGCGGAACCAGTCCAGCCGGTCCCCCTGGTACAGCACGGTCACAAGCGCGCAGATCGCGGGCAACCCCATCAGCAGGCCGAGCCAGTTGAATTTCTCAAACCGTTCAAGGTGCATGGGATCGCGCGGCAGGCCATAAGCCATCATCACGATCGCCACCGCCGCCATGGGCACGATTTCCCAGTACAGCCACCGCCAACCCATATCCTCGAACCAGAATGCCTCTAGCGGGACACCAAGGTTGGGGCCGAAGGTGGCGCTCATGGCATATCCGGCGATACCAAAGACCCGGATCTGTGGCGGCAGATATTTCAACATGACCGTCATCAGCACCGGCGGCAGGCATCCCCCCGCCAGCCCCTGTGCCGCGCGCAGGATGCACAACGACGTCACATCGGGCATGAACGGTGCGGGGATGGACAGCAGCGCCATCGTCGCGGTCATGAATATGGAAAAGCGATAGATGGAAAACGACATGTAAAACCAGGGCGTAAACGCCATGGCCGCAATATTGAACGCCTCGTAGATGGAGATTACCCACGTGCCTTCATCGTGGCCGATATGCATCGCACCACGGATGTCCGACAGCCCGATTTCGGTTACATGTTCATTAAAACCCGCGACATGCACCGCAAGCAGCATGCCAAGACAGCCCACAACCGTACGCATGCCAAACGGCGGGATATAGGACGGCAGGGGTGGGGCGGCATGCACGACAGGCGTGCCATTGCCCGGCACGGTATCCCCCGATGCGGTATCCCCCGGCATGACAGGTGCGCCAGGCAGGGACACGGCGGGCATGGGCAGCACGGACATCGGCCCATGGCCCGCGCCCTTGGGAAATTGTCCGGCTGGTCCTGCGGATAATTCTTCGGGCGATCCCGTGACGGTGGTGGATGGCATGAAGACCTCGCATTGATCGCGGGGTCAATCTATGGGCGGGACTTGGATAAATAAATTGCAATTGCCTCACTCGTTGAGTGCGTCTGGTGCATCTGACACGGGGTGTCCATTTTTCATTTTCAGGCATAATTCGCGCACCGTGCGCCGCAACCACCGATGCAGCGCATCCTTGTCATTGCGCGGGTGCCACGCCTGCAACCCCGTCAGCGGCGGCGTATGGAACGGCAGTTCGAATGCCCGCAGGCCGATTTCACGGTGGGGCAGGGTCTCGATCACGATATCAGGCATCAGCATGATCAGGTCATAACCACGCAATGTCTCAATCATCGTGAAAAATGTTGGTACAATCAGCACAATCCGACGCGTAAGCCCACGCGCCGCCAGCATCTCGTCGATTGCGCCGCTATAGCGTTCCTGACGCGAAATGCTGATCTGGTCGAACTGCACAAAGCGTTCAAGCGTCACGGGCTGTTGGAAAATCGGATGGGCCTTGCGCGCGAAACCACGAAAACCGGTTGTAAACAGGCTTTGTGTACGGATTTCCGGCTTGAATGGCAGGGGCGCGCCGATAAACAGGTCGGCATGGCGTTCACGCAGGCTGAGGCTGACATCATCATGGCGGTCATGGGAAATGAAACGCAAGGTGACGCCGGGACACTCATTACGTAATCGTTCCAGAAGGGCCGCCCCCAGCGCACCAAGAAACAGATCATCGGCCTGTATGGTAAAAACCGGGCTGATGCGCGACAGGTCCAGATGCGCGTCATTGCGAAACAGGCCGGTCGCCTGCGCCACGACGGCATGCACCTGCTGTTGCAGTTCCAGCGCGCGTGGCGTGGGTGTCATGCGACGCCCGGCCTGCACGAAAATCGGGTCGTCAAACGCCACGCGAATGCGTGACAGGGTGCGGCTCATGGCTGGGGGGCTGAGGTTCATGCGCCGCGCGGCAGCGGCGACGCTGCCTTCCTCAAGCAGCACATCCAGCGCCACAAGCAGGTTCAGGTCACGATGGTGCATGCAATCCCTTCCGCAAAACCGCGGGCCACCCCATCATGGCGGGCGCGACAGCCCGGCGCGCGACGGCCCCTACATCACCGCACGATGCCGCCGCGCGTTAAGCAGGGTCAAGACCAGCACCACCAGCGCCCCCCCACCCACCGTGAACATCAGCGCAGGCGCAAGCCCCGTGCCAAGGAAAGAGGCGATGCCCGTCTGCAACAGCGCATTGCTTGCCGCGATCAGGTTTCCGCATTGATAGGCAAGGCCGGGAAACGTCGCACGCACCGATGGCGGGGACAGTTCGCTGAGGTAGGCGGGCACAACGCCCCACGCGCCCTGGATGCAGAACTGTATGCATACCGCCCCCACCGTCAGCCATGCCACCGATTGCGGCAGCGTCCACAGCGCCAGCAGTGGCAACGTCAGCGCAGCAGCCAGCGCGATGCTGTACTGTCGCCCGATACGTTGCGACAGGATGCCAAAGAACATCCCACCCGCGATGGCGGCAATATTGTACAGCACAACAATCAGCGTAATGGAGGGGTGGGGCAATCCGCGTTCCAGCCCAAGGAAGATTTTGGGATACAGATCCTGTGAACCATGGCTCATGAAATTGAAGGCCGCCATCAGCGTCACGGCAAACACGCACAGCGCGAAATGCCTCCGGATGACAGGCCACAGGCCCTCAGCCTGCGTCGCATCCGCATGGCCCGCGCGCTGCCGTGCCAGCCATTGCGGGCTTTCGGGCACACGCGCCCAGATATACAGCGCGGAAAACAACGCCCCACCGCCCAGCACGAACAGCCCCCGCCACCCCATGACCGGCAGCAAAAGAAACGCAAGCGAGGCCAGCAGATAGCCCGCCGGATAGCCCGCCTGCAGGATGCCCGACGCCATGCCCCGCCATGAGGCCGGGACGCTTTCCATAATCAGAGAAGTACCAACCCCCCATTCCCCACCCAGGGCGATCCCGAAAAGTGCACGCAGGCACAGAAACGTCGCAAGCGTCGGGGCAAAGGCCGACATGACCTCGATCAGGGAATAGACCATGATCGTGGTGATCATCACGGGCTTGCGCCCATACCGATCCGCCGCGCGCCCGCATATGAACGCCCCGATGGGCCGGGTCAGCAGTGTCAGCGTCGGGGCAAGCAGCACACTTTCGAGCGAAACATGAAAGCTGCGTGCAACATCATCAAGTGTGAAAAGGACAATGAAGAAATCACACGCATCAAGCATCCATGCCAAAAGCGAGGCAGCCACCACATGACGGGCCGTGGCGATTCCCCCATCACCCAAGCCCCCCGTGATGGCCGGGCCGTCCATATTATTCTTCGTATCCATACCCTGTACCATCACCTTGTACCATCCATATTTTCTGACCGGGACTGTGCCATGCCCTGAGGGGGGCAACCATGCGTCGGGGTCTTCACGAAGGGGCGACCGCCTGAACGATTGCGTGACCGGCAAACGATACAGTCACGGGATGGAAACCGGCAATTCCACAATAGATATTTTTTCAAAAAAACTTTTTATATTAAAGATTTTTTGAAAATATTCCTAAACCTTCCTTCATGACCGTAAAGCTGTCGCCTGAAAGGTCAGGTCCAGTCATTTTCTGAAAATAAATATTCCCGGTAAATATTTTTCCCAAAAACTTTCGAAAAATACTGAATATTTTCCATGTTTTTTGTCGATTTATTATCGCAGGCAGCCTGCTAAAGGTTGGCAATGACCTTCAGCCCAACCAGCATGGCGTTGGGAATGACCGAGGTTTCGCCAGGACGCATCATATATTCAAACTCCGGCGTCACCACCAGACCGGGCGTGACGGGAATGCCGTAATATGCCTCCAACACAGCGGAATGGGTCTGCGGTCCATTGACATATGCCCCCATCGGCAGGCCCGCTGCCTGACGCAGGCTCTGGCCATAGGTCAGGCGTGAACTCATCTGGTAATAGGAATACATTACGCCAAAACGGTCATAGGGCCTGTGCGGGATCAGCCCCAGCAGGGAAGCGCCAAAATAGAACTCGTCCGAAAAGGTCGAAATACTTGGTGTATTATGAATATATCCCGCCAACAGATAGCCACCAGCCATCTGATGCTCGCCATGCTTGCGATACACCATCTGGTCCGCCTCGATATAGAATGTATCGCGCGGCTTTTCCTTATGCGCGTGAATATACGCCCGATAGGCCGCCGGAATCGCGCCGATCAGGTCGGGATAGGGTGACGTATCATGACCAAAGCCGAATTTGTAATGGCCCGGCAGATTGCGTGCGCCGAAAAATGGCTCCCATGTCAGCTCAACCGGTGTCTGGACCCCGGTGGTGGTTTCACTTCCCCAGGCCCAGCCGGTATTGTCCTGCACCTTTGGCCCGATCTTGTAGATCCCGGTCCGTAATGTCAGGTCGCGCGTCGGGCGAAACCGCACGGTCCCGCCCCATGATGTCTTGGGATAGACACTCCACCCCGGTGGTTCACGGATGGCCATCGGCGCGGAACACTGCATCATGAAGGTACACAACAATACTGATGTGCCATAGGTATGGGTCAGCGCGATGCGACCGACATTGATGTTGATGCGGTGATGCAGGAAGGATTTTTCGACATACAGGTCCGCCAGACGCGCCGCCGCCGGACCATGGATGCTCCAGACCTCGGTCAGCAGGACATTGCGTTCACCGACATGGTCCCACCCCACCTGCCGCCCCTCGCGGTTCATGACGATGCCGTGCAGGAACCAGCCATCAAGCCCGATCAGCCTGCCAAGGTCGAACAACATGCTGACACGCAGGTCATGCACGTAATCAATCCCTTTGGACAGGCCACCGCCCACATTGGCCATGCTCTCGCCCTTGTAGGTCAGTTCGAACGTAAATCCGCGATTGCTCAACCACTCCCGCCATGGCCTGATCTGGGGCACGAGGTTCCCAAAGGACTGTTCCGCAACAAAATACCCCGCACTAAGGTCGCTTTTGCGCAGGGCGTCGTCATTATGGCTCAATAATGCCGAAATACTTTCGGTATTGAACAACGCATCCAGCCGTTCTTCCGCGATGGGCCGCTTGACCTTCCTGGGCGGTGCCGCGGGTGCGGATATATTTGGTATCGTGGGCTGCGTCACGATGGCTGAAGGCGTGACGCGGCGCACGGGTTCCGCCCCATGACCCGCAACGGTCCAGCCATGACAGGCCAGACCCCACGCCACGAGCCAAAAGGGGAATAGCCGCCCGCCGATCCCACGAAAATAAACACGCAACATAGGCATGGTAATATCGCACGCAATACAGGGAGTCCTGTCCATCGCCATGAACGGGCATTACCCCTGACAGGTCAGGGAAACCGGCCATGCGGACCGACAGGACGGGCCGCCTGACATATGCCGCATCCTTTCCCAACAGGAATGGATTCGACTTAAAATTATGATGTAAATTTCATTTTTTACGTTTTCTTTTTATTATTATTTTTGGTGGCCCACCGTATGAAATATGGGCGCCCTTTTCAACTCCCTAAATTTCACAACACTGTATGCGTGGGCAACCGCAGGTAACACCTGTGGAGATGCGCCAAAAGCCCGCAGGGGCACAGCCCATGCCAGATGAGGGGGACCCTGCCCCCCTACATCCACACCCGTGGGTCGATGGTCCCCTTTGCACCGCATCGTCATTACCGCAGCATACACGTGTACGACCCACAGACCCCGACATCTGAACCTGACAGACGGGACAGCAGAGGGGTTACGCGTCCCACCACATCAATGAGGCGTCAGGATGCGGGTTTGATATATTGTCCACGTTTTTTGTTTCAGGAAACTATGGAAGAGCTTGCCGGCTTGTAAAAAACAATACCAGAAATTTTTGTCTCTTTTTCAACGAAGTGGTATTCATCAAATAGGGCTGCTCAGGACAAGATACAGCAGCCCATCCATGATAGTGATGGTTTTTTCCAACCAAGCCATTATCCCTGGTTAAGTCATAACATTAAAAATCAACATTCATATTCAGGAAATAACTGCGCCCAGTCCACACGATCTGCGGGATTTTTTCAGAATTCTTCCCACGGGTCGCATAATAGCTTACATCGCCAAGAAGATTCTGCGCCGAAAAGCCCATGGAAATACGCTTGGTCAGCTTGTAGTTAATCGAATAATCCAGGCGTTGAATTGGCTGATCCCACCAGGATATATTGAACGTTTTTCCGTTCGAATTACTGTATGTGTAATAGGTTTCCAGAAACGCGCCAGAACGACGGAACGAAAGATTGGTATTCAGCCTGCCTGACTGATACCCCAACGAAAGGTTATACATCCAGTTTGGTGCATACTGGATTGGTGTTCCATCGGGGATACCTGCGGTTTTCAGGTTCGCATGAGAACGCTGAAGAGTGACATTCCCTGATATAAAAAGATGTTTCCATAATCCCGGCAAAAACGACATATTTTTGATGCCGGACATTTCCAGGCCATATACAAACGCCGATCCACCATTTCTGGGCGTTTCAAGTATCTCCTGAGGGGATACATTGGTCGTGGCGGTTGAGCTTAGATAATGCGTGCCATCAGTTCTGGTGGAATTCCCTGCATCGAACAGATAGTTCGACAGAAGCTTGTAAAAACCTCCCATGGCAAAGCTTGACCCGTCGCGGCTCATCCACTGCCCGGACAGATCAAAGTTTCTTGACAAAACTGGTTTCAGGTTGGGGTTTCCTTCCTGAATCGTATACACGCCGTTGCCATCATATGTTGATGTCCTGCTGCCCCCCAACAGAAACGTATTGGGCATGACATATGACGTATCAAACGATGCACGATAAACCGAAAAAGGTGTCGGTCGATAGGCGATGAACAGGCTGGGTAAAAATTCATTATAGCTTGTTCTGTTCTTCGCAAAATGCCCTCCGGATATATTACCGGAATCATCATATGACGCATCCCAGAATTTATTCCGGATATCGGCATGTTCATACCTAAGACCCGGTGTAATCTGTACTTTGTCAAAATCAAAGGGTAAGGCAATATATGCAGCCGTCACACTTTCGCTTGACATCTGCGTATTTGCATTTGCGTTATAGGCGGTTTGCGCGGCTGAACCTGTCCAGTTCCCACCATAAGATGCAGATGCATATGATAACGGGACAGAGTGTAAATAATCCCGTATTTCCCCGGCATTCATCAGTGGTGTAACATAATTCCCAATCCTGGTAGAACCATTTATGAACCCACTGCTGGCAAGAGAGTCTGCCATACCTGGCAAATATCCGTCAGAGTTATCATATGTATAATCTCTGTTTGTCGCCGTCCTATAGGTATCATAATATTTTGCACCAAAAAGTATTTTCTTCAGAAATGAAAGGTTTGTATCAGCCGAAAAATCCTGCTTCAGCCCCCAAAGGGACTGATTGTTTTTATACTTTGTTTCTTCGACACCACCAAATCCCCAATTGGAATTGGTCTGTGGTACATAATTCGACAGATTGTTAAATTCCGCCAATTGAGATGCATTCAACGCTATTGTTGGCGTACCAGGACTGCCTATATATGATGGAGAAAGCGTCAGGGAATTTCCTGATGGGTCCAGATTGAAATTCTTGTACGCCAGGTTTACCGAATCTTCGTCATCTTCAGCAAGGCTTCCGAAAGCTGTTGTCTTTGAATGAAGCCAGTCATGATCAAGGGTAAATCCTGCCTGCATGATGCCAAGATTTTGGATTTCAGGATTTGTATCCAGATAATACGATCCAACCACACCAACTTCCTGCACATTATAAGTGCCATTAGGCTGCAAAACCCAATTTTGGTTGGTTGATTGCAAACCACGCTGAACAGTGGTCTGTGACGTGTTCGATGATGCGTAACTTCCCCGCACAAAAATGGTTGCATTTTCTCCATGCCAGTCAAATGCAAGATTCCCGCCATAACGCTGGGAATTACCATAAGAAAGCTGCGGATTGATCTGTGCCGGCGTCAGGTTTTGGGTAATCGGTATATTCGGGGTGGGCGTATGATCTGAACCTGTCAGCGAATTGATAACGTCCCAGTTCCCTTCGTTTTCATTGCTTGTCAGGCTTGTAAAACTGCGTGACTGATAATATCCAACCGCATGTATTCCAAACTGACGGTTTCTGCCGAATATATGGCTATACTCTCCTTGTACGGTCCCGCCCCCATTAAATGGGCTATGCTGCGTTCCATATTGATATCCCTTCCCAATGAACTCACCACGTGTTTTCAGGGAGAGAACATCATGCCCCACGTCAAACGCATTTAGGGTCTGAAAATCAACAAACCCTGATACCCACTCACCACTGTCGGAGGCCTGACCGGTTTTATTAACAACAGCTTGTGAAAATCCAAGTGGAGGCATCAAGGAGAGCTGAAGCTGCCTACTCGCTGGTTTTGCATTTGCGACATTCACCCCGTCGATCAGGCTTTGCGTATAATCCGGTCCAATCCCACGAACGGACAGAAACTGTCCTTCGCCCCGCGATGCATTGTCAATCATCGCAGATGACCCACCGATGCTTCCACCAATGGTGGTAGATAACACATTGACACCCGGAAGCCGAGCCAATGTTTCGGCGATATTATTGTCCGGATGACTTTCGATGAATTTCGCATCCGCAATCGAAACATCATTCTTTGCGTTCAACTGCTGCGTTTCCGGGGATTTTTTCGCAGTCACATGTATCTTCTCAATTTTTGATTGAGAATTGTCCTGATCGCGTGAAGAGGCCTTATCCTTCTGGGCCTTTGTCCCACCTGTCGCAGCAACGGCATGTGATGCCGATGTCCTGTCAGATTTTCGATGCAGGTTCTTTTTAGTCTCCGTGCCTTCGGCAAGGGCAGTCTGCCCCAACTGCACACCGACCATGACAATAGGGAAAAGACAGCTGAAAGCTTTCCATGACGCAGGGCGTCGACTGGGATTGGACACGGGATTTTCTCCGCATTGACGTGCAGACACCGGATTTTTTCAAAATCCCCATGCCTGCACAGACGTTCAATGGATGATTACCGCCCCGGTGGGGCGGCAGGATTTGCTTTGGCTGCGACCATGATTTCACGACAAAGGGCAAGGTCATGGGCGGCATCCGGGAATGCATCGGCAAGGGGTGCGCCATTGAGCACCGCCGCGTGAAACGCAATCAGTTCAGCCTGGAACGGGTCCTGGTAATAGGGGCCGAATTCTGTAACCGTGTTGTCTGTACCAACAGTTTCATGGAAGATGACACGACCGGGCAGGTTGCGGATATATGGCGTATCATAACGCAGTTCCATGCGTTGCGTATCACCAATGACCTCCAGCGAGGAATCGAAACGCGCGACATCGTCAATCAGGCATTCATACGATGCGATAAAAGTTCCGTAATCAAACCAGATATTGATTTCGGTCCCCGACGCGCCGATATGCGCCGCGATGACCCGGTGCGGCCGCCCAAGCAACACACGCATCGCAGAAAACGCATGGATGCCAAGACCCGTCAGAACTTCATATCCCCGCAGCAGGTGCGCAGGCGCATCGGTGCCACAGACCGACATGATCGCGTCATGACGCGCCTGCCGTCCCGATGACAGCAGATCAGGTGGAATGTCACCATCCGGCACGGCAACCTGTGCCCATGAATCAAAGAACCATGGTCCTTCGCAGATGATGTCACGCACCCGCACATGACGTATTTTCCTGAACGTTGGCAGCAGGGACTGCGCTTTTGTGAACGCCGGGGCATAACAGCGCATGTAGCCAACCATGCCCACCCTGTCCGATGCCTCGAAATCCTTTTGCAGGCGCGCAAACTGCGTATCCGTCAGGCAGGCCGGTTTTTCGAGGAAGACATGCAGTCCCGCCGCAAATGCCGCACGTGCATGTTCTTCATGGAACTGATCGGGGCTGAGGATCATGACCGCATCAAGCGCGGGATCAGCCAAGAAAGCTTCCACCGAAGTATACGTACGTGGGATTGACCAATGCGCGGCAACCCGGGCCACCACGGTGGGCGACGGGTCATAAAGCGACACGACGTCAAAACGGTCCGACAATTGATGAAAGATGGGAAGGTGAATGAGCTGCGCCACTTCTCCTGCGCCCAACAATCCCACAGAAAGCCGTCTTGTCATGATGCCTGCCCCTTCGCGGCCACTTAATTTCCTTAAATTGATTTATTTGAAGAGACCGCCATTTCGCAACGGGAGTTTCATGAAACTATGATGACAGTCAGGCCGACATCCCATGGTTGCAGCCCCGCCGGCACCCTGGCCGCCATTGCGCCTTCGTCCCCGTGTCCATACGGACAAACCGGAAAATTTATTGGAACAGTTCTAATAAATTTCATCATATTTTCGCAAAATATTCATTTTACGGCCCATAGGGGAAACAGGCATATTCATTTGGATGAGACCTGACGCAACGGCCTTGTGCATGCCCGCCCGCCCCCGGCGTGGGCATCTATATCGCAATGCCTGCCCGGTCACTGGCACAAGACCATGGGCGCAACAGGAGACGGTCATGAAATCCCGTCTTTCCTCCCTCTCTCCCCCAATATAATCTTAATTATGTACTTAATATCCTTGGGAATCGAGCAATCGGGGCGTGATGACGGGGAAATACACGGTTTTCCGCCCTTCAAACCCCTCAGGATTCGTTTCGTCCCCATTCGAAACCCATATGCAGATTCGTCATATAGGAAAATGAATGCCGCCAATGACGATAAAAACAGTCTTGTCTGATTTATTCCATTGTGAGTATTAAATGCGCACGGGATCAACAGGATATGTGATGCTCTTTCGCCCCTTGCCGACCGCGCCACCCCGGACATACGCCCCCTGTCGCGGCACATCCCCCTTGCATGCCCCTTCGTCCCACGCGTCTGTCCATGTGGGGGGACACCGGGGTCGGGTCGGACGCGCCGTGGCGGCAGGGGCGATACTGGCCGCCATGCTCCTGATGTCACCTGTGGCGCGGGCGCGGGATGGGGAATCGGGGAATGGGGAACTACACCGCGCACGTCAGGCGTTGGGGGAACTCTCAACATCCTATTGGGATGCCGCCCGCGCGGACTGGCATAACATCCATGCCTGGCAAAGATTCGTTATCATCAGCACACTCAGTGACTATGAACACCTCTCCAACGACCGGGGGTTCCACGCCACGGCGATGCAGGCGCTGGCAAACCGGCGGGGGCTGGACGGCAATGATGATGACCTGTGGGTGGCACAGGCGGATCTGGACATGGCGCGCCTTACCCATATGCCGGCCCTGCTGAGCGATGCACGACGCATTTTCGACATGGTGGCGCACCAGTACTGGGACGCACACTGCCGCGGGGGCGTGTGGTGGGACCATGCCCGGACCTACAAGAACGCCATTACCAACGAACTTTTCCTTGCCACCGCCCTGCGGTTGTACCAGCAGACGCATGACACCACCTATCGCGACTGGGCCAGCAAAAGCTGGGCATGGCTGCGTGACAGCGGCCTGATCAATGCCGCAGGCCTTGTCAATGATGGCCTTGATGCGCACTGCGCCAACAATGGTGGCCCGGCCTACAGCTATAATCAGGGCGTGATCCTCGATGCGCTGGCAGACCTTTCGGCGCTGCGCCATGACCCGCAGGACATGGCGATGGCGGCCCGGATCGCCACCGCTGCGATCGCGGCATCACGCGGCCCGGACGACACCTTTCACGAGGCGCGCGAACCCATGGACATGGATGCATGGATTTTCCGGGGGATTTTCGTGCGTGCGCTCGGCCATCTCGTGCCTGCCCTGCCTGATGGGCCGGAACGCACCACGCTTGCGACATGGCTGATGGAGGAAGGCAACCATGTCTGGGCGACGCGCCGGCCATCCGCGCGTTTCAGCGCGACATGGGCGCCGGGCACGCCGTTCGTGCCTGGCGCGCAGGCCCAGCTTACGGCGGCGGCGCTGTTCCTTGCGACGGTGCAGGACCGCAATGGCACGGATGACACGAAAGCCCACACACAGTGAGGGTCCACCACCTTGCCGCCCTGCCGCTGGCATGGATGCTGTTCTGCCCCCCTGCCACCGCGGCGGGCGACAGCCTGACCGTCCTGTGTGCCTCCAGCGGGACGGAACAGGCCCTGTGCCATCATGCGGTTGATGGCTGGTCACGCATGACCGGCACCACGGTCCGTGTCCTCCCCCTTCCCTCGGACTGGGGCGCTGTCCTGCCGCTCTACCGGCAGTTCCTGTCGGCACGGACATCGGTTGCGGATGTGCTTGTGCTGGACGGTACATGGATCGGGGCACTTTCGCCGCTGCTGCTCGATATTCCGCCCGCAGCCGAAGACGCGCGCACACTGCCCCACCCGTTCACCGTGGGGAAACGGCACGTGGCGCTGGCGTGGTATCGCGATATCGGGCTGCTTTTCTACCGTCGCGACCTGCTTGAACACTATGGCCTTGCGGTTCCCACGCGCTGGGATGACCTGCAACGCACCGCCGCCGCGATACAGAATGCGCAACGGCGCGCGGGGAACGCGGCGATGTGGGGGTATGTATGGCAGGGGCGTACGGGCGAAAGCCTTGTCTGCAACGCGCTTGAATGGTTCGGCGCCAATGGGGATGCGCTGGTATCCACCGACGGTACGGTCCATGCTGATACCCCCGCCATGCGCCGGGGCCTTGGCCGCGCCGCCGGATGGGTGGGAACCATCTCCCCCCCTGGCGTGCTGACCTATGACGAGGAAGCCGCGCGTGGCGCCTTTCAGTCCGGGCATGCCGTCTTCATGCGCAACTGGGTCTATGCGTGGGCGCTGCTGAACGACCCGCAAAGCCCGGTTGCGGGCAAGGTGGGCGTGGCGACCCTGCCGCGCGCGGATGGTGCGGGGGATACCCCGGATCATGCCCAGGATAACGCAACGGGCGTGGACGGTACCGTCTATCTCGGCATTGCGCGCAATTCGGCGCATCCCATACAGGCGCTATCCCTGCTGCGTTACCTGACCAGCGAGGAGGTTGAGCGTCATCAGGCCGTGGCGGGGGCTTATATCCCGGCGCGCATGACGCTGCTGGATGATCCCTCCATCATGGGCGCAATCCCGATCCTGCGCACCCTCCGCCCTGCCCTCGACGCGCCGATCCTGCGCCCCATCGCCGCGACAGGCATCGACTATCCCCGCGTTTCATGGATCGCGGCCAACCAGTTCCAGCAGGCCCTGCGTGGCGTCACGACGCCTGCCGACGCACTGGGGGCGCTGGCATCCGCGCTGGGCGGGCTTTCACAACTGGGCCGGTGGGACAGCGCCAACCGACCGCCCCTTCCTTCATCGACCATACAGGACCACACGCCATGACCATCCGGATCGCAACCGCCCCCGACGCATGGGGGGTCTGGTACGCCAACGACCCACGCCAGACACCTTGGGAACGCTACCTTGACGAGGTCGCGGCCGCTGGTTACGCGTGGACGGAACTCGGCCCATGGGGCTACCTCCCGACAGACCGGGCGCACCTGCTTGATGCGCTGTCCACACGCGGGCTTGGCCTGTGTGGCGCGGCGCTGGTCCATCCCCTTCTTGTGCCCAACGCGCTTGAAACACTGCGCGAACGGATGCACCCCATATGCGAGACGATGGCCGCCACCGGCACGCCATGGGTGTTGCTGATGGATGATTCCGATACCTATCCCACGCCGGCGGCACGTATCGCCACGGCGCAGGGATGGGGACACATGATGCATGTCATCACCACGATCGCACGTGAAATCCGCGAAGAATACGGGCTGAACCTGCTGTTTCACCCCCATGTCGGCACCGCCGTGGAAACCGAGGCCGAGATCCTGCGCCTGCTTTCGGACACACCTGCGGAATATGTCGGCCTGTGCTTCGATTTTGGCCACCATGCCTATGCCGGTGCGGATGCGCTGGCCTTCATGCGCCAGCACGCGGCACGCATCCCATATTACCATTTCAAGAACATGGATGGTGAGATCCATACAAAGGCCATGGCTGAAAGCACACCGTTCATGGAAGTTTTCCAAAATGGCGTGATGTGCGAACTTGACCGTGGTATCATGGATTTTTCCAAGGTGGTTGAGTTCCTGCGCGAACGCGGCTTTGACGGTTTCGCCGTGGTGGAACAGGACATGTACCCCTGCCCTCCTGACAAGCCGCTGCCCGTGGCGCGCCACAACCGCGATGTGCTCAGGCGGCTTGGCCTGTGAAAAACCGGGGTCCCCACCGCAGCATCATCGGCATTGATGTCGGGGCGACAAAAATCGCGGCGGGCCTTGTGGATCTCGCCAGCGGCGATGTCCGCTCGCTGATGCGCATCGCGACGCGGCGTCAGGGGGCGCCATGCGAGATTGTCAATGACATCGCAACCATTGCCGCCGCCGTGCTGAAAACAACCCTCGACGATGTGCTTGACCCGCTGGCGGTGGGCATCGCCGTGCCTGAACTGGTCGATATTTCGGGACATATCCGCAGCACATGGAACTTCCCGCTGCCGGATCTTGTCGCGATGGTCACTGAACGCACGCGCTTGCCGGTCCGGGTGGAAAGCGACGTGCGCGCCGCAGCCTTTGCCGAGGCCCGCTTTGGCGCGAGGCGGGCATGTGACAATTTCGCCTATTTCTCGCTTGGCTCTGGCACCAGCTATACGCTGTGCCTCAACGGCCGTCCCTATACGGGGGCGCATGGGTTCGCCATCCATTTCGCCAGTTCCGACCTTGCCATTCCGACGGCGGACCGCAGGGGGCTGAGCATCGCCACACCAGAGGATTTCGCATCAGGCCTGGGGATGGAGCGGCTGTGGATGGAACGGGGCGGCCCCGCGCTGGGGGACGGTGTGCAGGCGCTGGAAACGCTTGCCGCATCAGGCGACCCGCGCGCACGTGGCGTGATCGAGGACGCGGCCAGCATCGCAGGCCGCCTGATCGCACAGAGCGTGAACATGCTCGATCCCGAAAAAATCGTGCTGGGCGGGGGCTTGGGCTGTTCGGAGGGGCTGTACCGCCACAGGCTGGAGGAACATATCCGCGCCAACATCTGGGAACGTTCCTGCGCGGACCTGCCGATTGTCATGGCGGGGCTGGGTGAACATTCGGGCATCATCGGCGCGGCCCTTGCCGCACGCGCGGCGATCTGACGGCCCGATGCACCGTCCCGCCCCCTTTGCGCCGCGCCCCCTCGACTGGCGGCCATGGCTGCTGGTCGCGCCTGCGCTGCTGGTACTGGCGGCGATCATTGTCGTGCCACTGGGCCGGACGGTGTGGCTTGCGCTGCATGCGGACCCGCACGGCTTCGCCAGGGCGCGCACCGGATGGGGAATGGGGAATTTCGTCATGCTGGCGCACGATGCGGCATGGTGGCAGGCCATGCGCACGACGCTGACATTCGCCATCGCCGCCGTGTCGGTGGAAACGGTGCTGGGGCTGCTTGTGGCCCTTGTACTGCTTGACGCCAGCGCACGCATGCGTGGGATCGTCCTGCCGCTTGTGCTGCTGCCATGGGCGATTCCCGCCGTGGTGGCGGCACGGCTGTGGAACTGGATGCTCAATGACCAGTACGGGATCATAAACGCGCTTCTTGTCCATTGCGGGATCATCACGCATGGCATCGCATGGACCGGTTTTCCGGGCGGGATGGTTGCGGTCATGGTCGGGATCGACGCATGGCAGGCAACGCCGTTCATGGCGTTGCTGTGCCTGGCCGGGCTGCTGTCCCTGCCGCCCGAAATCATGGAGGCGGCGCGGGTCGATGGCGCAAGCGCATGGCAGCGCCTGCGTTACATCACACTGCCGCTGTTACGTCCTGTCATCGGGATTGCGGCACTGTTCCGCCTTCTGGATGCGCTGCGCATGTTTGACCTCGCCAGTGTCCTGTACGGCAGCGACATGGCGGGGATGAGCCTGTCGGTTTTCGTGCAGGCACAGATCGTGCAGTTCGGAGCCCCGTGCTATGGCGCCGCAGCGGCCCTGGCGACGCTTGGCGTCATCGGCCTGACGGTGGGGCTGCTGTGGGTCTGCCTGCGCGCGCCAGTGCGGCGGGGGGATGTGGCATGATGGCCCGCCGCGCCATACGGGCGGGCGCGCCCGCCATCGTGGTGGCGCAGGCGCTGTTCCCGCTCTACTGGGCGCTGGTCACATCCTTCCGCCATGGGCCTGCGCTGTTTTCGGCCATACCCTTCGCCATGCCGGATTTCAGCAATTACCGCGTCCTGCTGTCGGATATGGGCGTGTGGCGGGAGGCCGCCAATTCGGCGCTGTGCGCGGGGGCGGTCGCAATGATCTCCATGCTGTTGGGCATCCCGGCGGCCTATGCGCTGGGGCGGCTGCATTTCCATGGGCGACGCGCGGTGCTGGCGATGCTGCTGGGATGTTCCATGCTGCCGCAGATCGCCATCCTGTCCGGCCTGTTCGAGGTCATCTGCGCACTGGGGCTGTATGACCGTCTGGGCAGCGTCATCTTCGCGGACCTCTTTTTCGCACTTCCCTTTACCATCTGGCTGCTGTCGGGATTTTTCCGCGACCTGCCACGCGACCTTGACGATGCCGCGCGCCTGGACGGATGCGGGATGGTGCGGCGCCTGTTCAACATTCACCTGCCCCTGCTGTGGCCGGGACTTATCGCAACGGGACTCCTGACTGTCATGAACTGCTGGAACGAATTTCTTTTTGCCTGCACCTTCACCCTGAGCGATTCCGCCCGTACGCTGCCGGTCGGCATCGGGCTGATTTCCGCGCCGAGCCGTTTTGAACTGCCTTTCGGAACCATCATGGCCGCCTCCCTGCTTGCCACCGTGCCCCCCATTGCCCTCGTACTGCTTTTCCAGTCCCGCATCGCAGCCGGCCTGACGGCCGGAGCCGTCAAATGAGCGCGACATCAGGACCGGACGGTGCGGGGCAGGCCTATTCACGCATCTATAACCGGCGTCTTATCTTTGAACTGCTGCATCAGGCCGGACCGCTAAGCCGCGTGGATATCGCCGAACGCATTGGCCTGAAACCACAGACGATTTCAGGCATCACGCGCGAACTCCTCAACCAGGGCCTGATACAGGAGGTGGGGAAATCCGTCGGGCAGCGCGGGCAGCCCCAGACCTACCTCGCCCCCAACCCGGAGGCAGGATATTCGCTGGGAATGCATGTGGACCGGGGGCACATTTCCATCGTGCTGGGGGATCTGCTGCTTAATGTCACAAAACGCATGGAATGGGACGGGGATACGACCGACCCTGTCCAGACGACGGCGGTTATGGCCGACCTTGTGGAGGCGGCGATCACCGCAGGCGGCATCCCCAAGGACCGGATCTGGGGCATCGGCCTGGTGCTGCCGACCCTGAATGCCGACACGTACGAGGCGGAAATGACGATGCCCGGATGGGACCTGTGGCGTGGTTTCGACGTTGCGGGCACCCTGGGGACACAGGTGGCGTTGCCGGTACTGCTTGAAAACGACGCGACCGCAGCAGCCGTGGGCGAACTGTTTTCCCATCCGGGCACGGCCCCGCGCAATGCCGTGCTGATCTATATCGGCTATGGCACCGGGGCGGGCATCGTCGTTGATGGCATGCCCATGAAGGGCGCACGCGGCAATGCCGGGGAACTCGGCCTGCTGCCTCTGCCCGCGCCATGCGCCGACACGGGGGGCGCGGGCGTGATTGACGACCAGCTCTCCCTCCACGCCATTGCGCGGCTGCTGCAACGCCCAAGCGAGGAACTGACCCCCGACATGCTGGGCACGTTGCATGCGCGACGTGACAGCAACCTGATGCGATGGATGGAAACGGCGGCGCAGACGCTGCGCTTCCTCGTGGCGGTGGTGGAGACCGCGTTCGACCCGGAGACGATCTTCCTTGGCGGGGTACTGCCGCCCTCCATGCTTTCGGCCCTGGTGGAACGTGCCTATCCGCTGCTCCCCTCGCTCAGCGCCGTGCGCGAACGCGACCTGCCCCGCCTGGTGGTGGCAAGCCTGCTGGCGGATGGCCCGGTGGTCGGGGGCATGACTCTGCCGATTTTCGTCAATACGCAACCCGATTTCCGGCACCTGTATATCCGCCAGGTCGGCAGTGACGAACGGCCCTTCGACCATCGCTGAGGGAGGGGCGTCACATGTGGTTCCGCCTCTCTGCCCCGCTGGAAACAAGCCCCGATGACGACACTTACGCTTAAGAACATCCGCAAGTCCTATGGTTCGGGGGAGATCATCAAGGGGGTGTCCCTGACGGTCGGGCATGGTGAATTCACCGTGTTCGTCGGTCCATCTGGCTGTGGCAAGTCGACATTGCTGCGCATGATCGCCGGGCTGGAGGAAATCAGCGGGGGGGACCTGCTGATCGACGGGCAGCGCGTCAACGATGTCGGCCCGGCCGGGCGCGGGCTGGCGATGGTGTTCCAGTCCTATGCGCTCTATCCGCACATGACTGTCTACCAGAACATGGAATTCGCCCTGAAGCTTGCGAAAATACCCAGGGCGGAACGCCATGCAAGGATCGGGGCGGTGGCCCGGACACTTCAGCTTGAACCTTACCTTCAGCACAGGCCCGCGGCACTGTCGGGGGGACAGCGCCAGCGCGTGGCCATCGGGCGGGCGATCGTGCGCAACCCGCGCCTGTTCCTCTTTGACGAACCCCTTTCCAACCTTGACGCGGCCCTGCGGGAACGGATGCGCGTGGAACTGGCGACACTGCACCGTCGCCTGGGGGCCACAACAATCTATGTCACCCATGACCAGGTCGAGGCGATGACGCTGGCCGACCGGATTGTCGTCCTCAACAAGGGCGTGGTCGAACAGGTGGGCGCGCCGCTTGAACTTTATCACCATCCGCGCAACCTGTTCGTCGCACGTTTCATCGGCATGCCGCCGATGAACCTGCTGCCCGCGCATGTCCGTGGCGCGGACGCGCGGGGCATGCACCTGATTCTGCCTGATGGGGGGGAGGCGCGCGCATGTGTCACCACCAGCGGCAGCCTGGATGGCACGGATGTCACGCTGGGTATCCGCCCCGAACATATCTGTCATATCCGTCCCGGCCCCGCAGGTGCTGACGCGGCGGGGGAGAATGTACAGCATGGCAGGATCATGCTGGTCGAACATCTTGGCGCGCTGAGCCATGTGCATGTACGCCTTGCCACGGGGCATGACCTTATCATCCAGACCCATGATGGCGGCGGACTGTCACGCGATGCCCCCATCACGTTTTCCCTGCCGGCACAACATTGCCAGGTTTTTGATTCCCATGGCCGCGCCATGACACGCATGCCCCTGACGGCAGGCGCACATGCAGCAGGGCACGAAACGTAGCAGCCTTTCCCCAATTCCCATCCCCCAACTCCCATCACCCAATTCCCAGTCGAGAAACAGCGATGCAGCCATGCCACCGACGCGCCTTCCTGCTGAGCGGGACCAGCGCACTCCTGACCGCCTGCCATGCGACAGGCGGGAAATCTTCCTTTCCCGTCACGAAAGGGGGGAACGGAAACCTTGGGACATTGGTGGACCCGTTTATCGGAACGGGGGGACACGGACATACCTATCCCGGTGCCAGCGTGCCCTTCGGGATGGTGCAGGTCAGCCCGGACACGGACAATACGCGCTGGGACTCCGTCTCCGGCTATCATATCGACGACCCGACGATGCTGGGATTTTCGCACACACATCTCAGCGGGACAGGCGTGGGGGACATGCTGGATGTCCTGCTGCGTCCGGGGCAGGGCCGGGTGACGCTTGACCCCGGAAGCCTCATGCATCCGCAGGGCAGCTACCGCGCGCGCTTCCGCCACGAGGACGAACAGGCTGAACCCGGATATTACCGTGTGCGCTGGCCCGACGAAGGTATCGTGTCGGAACTGACGGCCACGGGACGGGCCGGCATGCAGCGCTATCACTTCGAAAGGGACGGGGAAGCGTTTGTCCTCCTCGACTTCACGCACGGTATCCGCACGGATAATAACCGCCCGACCAGGGTGCATGATGCGTCCCTGTGCTGGTCGGGCGCTCTGCTCAGCGGATCGCGCATGGTGTCTGAATGGGCGTCAGGACGTGAGATCTGCTTTGCGCTGGAGTTTTCCCCCGCCCCGCACCATGTCGCCTTCTTCGTCGATGACCAGCCCGCCGCCGATGGCACGACGACGGTTTCCGGCACGTCACTCAAGGCCGTATGCCATTTCGGCAGGGTACGTGACATCATCACCCGGACAGGTATTTCCAGCGTCGATGTGAACGGCGCGAAGCACAATCTTGCCACCGAAATCACGGACTGGGATTTTGATGGCGTGCGGGCGCGGGCACGGGCGGAATGGGAAAGTTACCTGCAACGGATCGGGATATCGGGGGCGACATCACACCAGCACCGCATCATGCGTACCGCGATGTATCATGCCCTGCTGGGGCCGACACGGATCAATGACTGCGACGGTCGTTACCGGGGACTGGACCGGCAGGTACATACCCTGCCGCCAGGACGGAAGGATGCCTATTCAACCTATTCCATATGGGACACCTATCGCGCCGAACATCCATTGCTGACGCTGCTGTGTCCTGAACGGGTGCCTGATATTGTCCAGAGCCTTGTCGAGATGATGAAGCAGTCGGGGGGACAGGTTCCGGTATGGCCGCTGCAGGATGTCGATACGCAGTGCATGACCGGCTACCACGCCGCAAGCGTGGTGAGCGAAGCCGCGAACAAGGGGTTTGGGGGCATCGAATATGCCGCCGCATGGCGGGCGATACGCAGGCGCGCATTCGCCAGCACCGATGGCGGGATGGGTGAATATCGCCACAGGGGCTGGATACCGGCGGATCGGGTGGGGGAATCCACATCAAGGACCGTCGAATACAGTTTTGATGATTGGGCCGCCGCACAGCTTGCCACCCGCAATGGCGCACGCGCGGATGCACGTACCCTTTTGGCGCGGTGTCATTCCTATCGGAACCTTTATGATTCCCACACGGGTTTCATCCGCCCGCGCCTTGCCTCCGGCCGCTGGGCGGAACCGTTCAGCGCCAATGAAATGGGCCATTCAGGCCAATGGCGCGATTATACCGAAAGCAACCCATGGCAGGCGACCCTGCTGGCGCAGCATGACGTATATGGTATGATGGACATGATGGGGGGTGAAGGAAAATTCCTGTCCTTCCTCGACGGCATCTTCGCCGCCAACCCCGCGCTTCCACCTGACGCACCGCCAGATATCTCTGGCCAGATGGGGCAATATGCACATGGGAACGAACCCAGCCATCATATTGCCTATCTGTACGCCTATGCTGGGCGACCGTGGCAGACACAGGACCGTGTGCGCATGATCCAGACGCAACTTTACGCGCCCCGACCCGACGGCATGGCGGGCAACGAGGATGTCGGGCAGATGAGCGCCTGGTTCATCCTGTCGGCGCTGGGCTTTTACCCGGTGGATCCGACAACGGGCATTTATGTTTTCGGAAGCCCGCTTTTCACATATATGCATTTACAAACCACCGGCCCGCGCGCCCTGGTCATCGAAGCGCCAGGAGCCAGTGACACGCGACGTTTCATACGCGGGGTTTCATGGAACGGGCAGCCATGGACGAAAAGCTGGATATCCCACCAGCAGCTTGCCAATGGCGGCGTACTGCATTTCGATATGGCCGATGAGCCGGATTACACATTCGGCAAGGAGCACAAGGACCGCCCACCCAGCCTGGGCCGCACATGAGCGCGAGAATTTTCACGAACTGTTTGAAACGAAATACTTCATGGAAACTGACAAAATCATTCAGTTTTTTCATGAGAGAAAATTTTCAGAGATGTTTAAAAAACCTTTGTCAGAACTTTCATGATTCAGGCAGGTTGCCCGTCCTGCCTGTTACAGGATTCTTGAACAATTTTCGCCAGCACTACACTGAAACAATGGAAGTTTTTCTTAAATCATCGCATTTTCAAAATATTAAAGTGAAAATGACATTTCCCATCAATACAACACAGGGAAAGTTTTTGGGTGCCGACTTTTTTCAAAAAGGCGGCGTCTTCTGAAGCTTTTTAGAAAAAGCTTCACCAAAAACTTTTATAATTTCAGGATGTTATTAAGCCTGACTTTTCAGATATCCTCTTATATCCAGGACCATCGGAAAATTCCCTTCATGCCCGGCCCGTTCAGCAGGCGGTCAGGTGACGTCGCCTGATCTTGCCAGATATGGTGGTTGGCAAATGCCTGACGAAACGCACATCACGAAGCCCGACCCACCTGCCGATGACCTGACGGACCTGCGCGATAATTTCTTCAGAAGACGGCGTACAGCCGGTGCCAGCAACCGGCACCACATAAGCAACGGGTCGCTGTCCGCGCAGATCGTCTGGAACCGCGACCACAGCACACGCATGTACGGCCGGATGGGTGGCAATGACCTTTTCAATCTGCACCCCTGAAATCCGCCGTCCCGCGACCTTGATCACGTCATCCGAACGCCCGAGCATATGCACGCCATGTGCATCGTCGATCATGCCTTCGTCAAAAGTCCGGTAATATCTGCCTGTGTCATCAAGATATGTGGACGGGACACGGACGCCCCCGTCCTTCCACATCCCGGCAAGGCAACCAGGTGGCAGTGGCAGGGACAAGACAATTTCGCCACAGGAATGTTGTGCAAAGGCGGGCGCGATGGCCGGACGAAATCCCGGTGCAGGCCGCCCGATCTCGTTCATCAGTGATGTCGGCTCACATTCAGGCAGGCCAAAGAAATGGGCGGTGATACTCCACCCGGTTTCGGTCTGCCACCAGTGGTTGACCACCGGTTTGCGGAAATATGACCGCGCCCAGTCCAGAAGGGTCGGGTCCGCATACTCGCCCGCCACGAAAATACGCGCCAGCGCGGGCAGGATCACCCCTGCCGGATGACGCCCCTCCTGTCGCATCAGGCGCATCTGTGTCGGTGTCGTGAACAGGCACCTGACCCCATATTCATGACACAACGCCTGGATAAGCGAGGCGGACGGCGCACCTTCGACAATCACGCTGCTACACCCGTTAAGGAGTGGCGCATAAACACCATAAGAATGACCGACAACCCAGCCGAGATCCGATGTCGTGAAAAAGGTATCACCGGGTTTGCAGCCATAGATCAGTTCCATGGACAAGGCGAGGGCCACGGCATGCCCGCCATTGTCACGCACGATGCCCTTCGCATGACCTGTCGTGCCGGATGTATGCAGGATATAAAGGGGATCTTCGGAACGCAGTGTGACTGGTCCTACGGGCGTGGAATGTTCCAGCATATGGAAATCATGATCCCGCCCCGGCAGGAGCGGCGCCGTACAGGCCCGGCGCTGCACGATCACACAGGCCTGTGGTCTGTGCATCGCGGTGGCAAGCGCATCATTCAGGACAGGTGCAGCCGGAACCGCCGAATGCCCCTGAAAGCTGCAACTGGCGATCATGATGACTTTGGGCGCCACATCATCAATCCTGCGCGCCAGTTCAGGCCCGGCATAGCCGGAAAAAACCACCACATGCACGGCCCCGATCCGGGCACAGGCCAGCATGGCGATGGCGGTTTCAATCATGGTGGGCATGGCGATCAGGACGCGGTCGCCCTGTCCTACCCCCAGCGACCGCAAACCCCCGGCAAACCCGGCCACCCTCCGCCTCAGGTCGTGATAGGTGATGGCCTGCCGTTCCTTGGTGGCACAGGAATGCCAGATCAGGGCGGCCTGCCCGCCACGCCCGTTCTCCACATGTCGATCCACGGCATTATGACAGGTGTTCAACGTGGCGTCGGGAAACCAGTCATGCCACCCGTCCGCCCGTGTCCGGCATGCAAGCCGGGGCTTTTGTGTCCATGTCACGCGCCGTGCTGCGTCCAGCCAGAATTGTCCTGGCTGGTTCAGGGCCGCGTCATACATTGATTTGTATGTTGTCCATGGCACCATGGCCCTTCCTCCGCTCAGAGACTGTCTGAAAACACATCATTGATAAAAAAGAAAAGTTTTTGGGTGCCGCCTTTCTTTTAAAAAGACGGCGTCTTTCGAAGCTTTTTGTAAAAAGATTCACAAAAAACTTTTATGATTTCAGTATGTTGTCGATCCTGACGTTTCAAAAACTCCCTCAGGCTATGGGAACATCTTTGCCGGCAATCTGGCTTGCCAGCCATGCGGCATCACGTGAAACACCGGAAAACCGCCCCGACCCCCATGTATGCAGCCATGGCAGGCCAAGAAAGTAAAAGCCCGGCATATCGGTCACACCCCGACGCCAGACCGGCTTGTTGGCCCCATTGAAAACCGGCACATCAATCCAGCGATAATTCGGGCGGAAACCAATGCACCAGATGATCGCGGTGATTCCAGCAGCCTTCAGGTCCAAAGGCATGTTGCCGCCATCGGGTTCCCATACAGGGACATAGTCTGTTTCCGTCGGGGCGCTGATACCTTCGCGGGCGATATAGGCGTCAATGGACTTCTTGATGTCGGCATTGGTCCTGTCCGCATCATCAAGGTTTTCCTTCAGATCCGGTGCGAAATGCGCCACCTCGTCCCGGATGGTCGCCAGCGTGCCATGCAGGCCCACGCCTTCGCGGGCGAAACGGCGCAGATCAAGGTCATGACCACCATTGCGCCCAGTCACATAATGATTGGTCTTGTCACGCGCACCATCACGCAAGGGATGATTATCCACCGTCAGGTCGTAAAAATGCATGTCCGCAAGCCAGTCCACAACATCGCGGCCACGATAAAAGCGTGAAACACGCGGGGCGGACCCCACACACAGATGCACCTTGCGGTTTTCAAGGAACAGGTCCTCAGCAATCTGCGCGCCGGACTGCCCACTGCCCACAACCAGCACCGCCCCTTGTGGAAGTTGGGAGGCATTTCGGTAATCCTGCGAGTGGATCTGGAAAATTGATGGGTCAATCGCACTGGCATAGCCGGGGATCACCGCATCCTGATACGCGCCCGATGCGATGACCACATGCCCTGCATGCCAGACTTCATCGCCCACCACCACGCGATACCCCCCCGCTTCATGGCGGGTGATGGAGGTGACGGCACTATGTTCACGCAGGGGTGGATTGAACGAGGCGATAAAACCTCTGACATAATCTATGATTTCGTTCTTTACCATAAATCCATGCGGATCGTTTCCCTGATAGGGATGGCCGGGAAGCGCACATTGCCAGTTGGGCGTCACGAGACAGAAATTATCCCAGCGTTCATCATCCCACGAATGACAGGCGGTTTTTGCCTCAAAGACAATATGCTCCACCTTCTCGCGGCAGAGGTACCAGCTCATGGAAAGGCCGGCCTGGCCCGCACCCACGATCACGACGGGGATGGTTTTTTCCTGCTGTGTCATAAGAATATTCTGCCTTATGGTCTGAAGGACAGGACGCGCACCTGCGCATCGGGTCGCGTGAGGAAGGGCGTGCAGGTCTGGCGGATGGCCTGAAGCTGACCAAGGGCACGGCTGCACGGGACGCCATAACGCGCCCGCACCCGCGCGCTGGCCTCTGTCAGGGCTATGTCTGCCTTTTCAAGAAATTCATGCACCGGATAGTCCTGACCGGCCGTGAAATGGTCCCTGATGACCAGTGAGGGAGAGTAGCACTCAGCCTCCTTCCCATCAGGCCAGCGCACACGAAAAATCATTTCGGGCATAATGATACCCTCCTTGGAACAGGGCGTCCGGCGGGCTGCAATGCCGCCAGACGCCGATATGCGCGAAGATGCCGTCCGGCGACGCGGCGCCAGTCGAAACGGGCCGCCGTTACAGGCCCACTGACCCGAAAGCGGCGCGCGCTTTCGATACTGAGGGCCGTGCATAACGCATCACCAAGTGTCCGGGGACATTCTGGCTGGCACCACACAACCTCCGGCGTATGGAAATGTTCGCTAAAGGGCGGCGCAGCAGGCACCACCACCGGAATTCCGCAGGCCAGAGCCTCAAGCGGGCACAGGCCGAAACCTTCCGTCCGTGAAGGATAGGCCAGTACGCAGGACTGCCGATATAATGCGGGCATATCGTCATCGGCAATCGTGCCCGTCACACTTACCGCACCGGCCAGATCCCCTGCCTGAAGCTCTTGATCGAAAAGGCGGCGATAATCGGAATGGTCCAGCAGGGACGCCCCCCCGGCGATTACGAAATGCAGGTCAGGCTGTTCGCGGTGCAGTTCCTTAAATGCCCTGAGCAGCACAAGCGTATTCTTGCGGCGCTCTATCCCGCCAACCGACAGCACAAGACGTGCCGTACGCGAAAGCCCATAGCGGGCGCGCAACGCATGATCGCGCGGCCCCGCCCCCGGAAAGAACCTTGTCAGGTCAACGCCATTTCCCACGACAGGCGCAGGCCGCCCATAATCGGCAAGGAGGGCATCCTCCCAGACGCGGCTGACCGTGAAAAGCTCGCTTGCACTGGTAATCCCTCTTGCCTGACGGGCTGCGACACCACGATGCGGGAAATGGTCCAGATGATGGACCGTGCGGGCAAAACCCGGTATCCGCCCTTCCGCCACCAGATCCGCCAACGCGTTGGCGCTGATCGGGTCCTGGGCATGCAGCACATCGAAATTCGCATCCTCTCTGACTGCATCACGGATTTCCATAATGCGTCGTTCCACCAGTGCCGGCAGGTCGTCCCCTGCCATGGCCGCGATGCAGCGGGTGGCGCAACGGGGCCTGCGAAAGAAACCCGCCCCCGTCACATCCGGAGCGATCAGCATCGCGTCATGCCCGGCGTCACACAGGGCTTCCGCCAGCGCCATGCCATGCACCACACCGCCGCGCGGATTGGTCGAATGGGTCAGGATACCGATACGAAGGGTCATGGCACCACCCCCATGAGCGGCCTGTGCGCAAGATCCCAGAAGGTTTCCCGCGCATCCGCCCACAGGACATCGACCCGATGCGTGCTGTCACACCGACCGATGACGGACGCCGCAATGTCACGTCCGCGAAACCGGTCCATGATCGCCCCGGCATCCTCGGGGCGGGCCGTCAGCAGATAGCCATAGCTGGGAAATGCGGACAGCCAGCGTTCCATTGGCGCATCCCCCGGACGCGGGATGTCATCAAGCATGATGGTCATGCCCACGCCAGAACATTCAGCCAGCATGAGGGCCGTGCCGAGCAGCCCGGCCATGCTGATATCCTTGGCGGCGCGGCTCAGGCCATCTTCGGCAATCATGGGCAGGAGTTCGATATCCCCGCGCAGCCGCGCAGCCCCGCCGGTACCGCACAGGGCGGAACTGGCATCCCAGAACGGGTGCGGATCATGCCAGCGCCCGCGCAGGTCGATGGCGGCGATCAGGACCTCGCCTGGTCGCGCATCGAAACTGCTCAGCAGATGCCGGGCACGGCCAAGGATCGCAACCGACAGCGAATTATGGGGGCTGCGCATGTTGGTATGCCCGCCCACGACAGGCACGCCATAGGTGCGCGCGCCATCATGCAGGCCGGTCAGGATCGGGGCTGCAACCTCTGGCGTGTCACTCCACAACGCATCGACCACCGCAAGCGGGCGCCCCCCCATCGCCGCGATGTCGCTGACATTGACCATCACGCCGCAATAGCCAGAAAACCATGGCATGGACCGGACGAAACTGTCCTGGAACCCTTCGCTGGCCAGCAGGAGGTAACCATCGCCATCGGGTATGGCGGCACAGTCATCCCCAAGGCGGATGGCCTGTCGCGCCCCCTTACCCAGAATGGCGACGGCCTGTGTAATGTCCTGCTTTGCCACAAGCGCACGCCCCGTGCGCAGGCGCGAAAGCATGTCGCACAATATATCGGCCATCACGCCACCTGCCGGTTGCGAAGCTGTTGACGGGAATATTGACGGGGCTGTGGCCGCAGCAGCCATGTCTGGTCCTGCCTATGGGCGGGATACCGCGACAGGTCGGCCTGCATGTCATGATGCGGCAGGCCGTGCAGGGTGATGGTGCCAAGGCTTTTCCAATGCAGGCGGCGAAAGAACGGTACATTCTGTTCCTGCACCTGTGCCATAAACCGCGTGGCCCCAAGCCCGTGCGCGGTACTGACCGCCATTCGGATCAGTTCCGCCCCGATCCGCCCCAGTTTGCGGTGATCCGCATGAACAGCCAGGCGGGAACCACGCCAGATGCCGGGTTCGGCTTCATGGATGCGCACGGCACCCACAATCCGGTCCGGCATGCCCGCCATGCAGCACGCTGCGATGATGGGAATGGCAACCGCATCGGTCGCATCGCGATCATCATCGGCGAACACGTGCTGTTCAGTGCAGAACACCTCGCGGCGCAACGCATGATAACCAGCGCATTCCCATGGCGTACGGGCAAGGCGCACGACATATTCCGTGGGAATGAACGGCCGGTCTTCCATCCCTTCAACCCGCATATTCATCGTTCATATGCCGAAAGCGAGGAACAGGCGCCACAACGGCCGCATCCGGCCCGGATATCGGTGGATTTCATGCCTGCTTCCCGCAGCATCCGCCCGAGTGGCGCCAGAACGGACTTCATGAAATCTGACGAAGGGGGCGCGTGATTTTCCAGGGGCGTGCCGGAAATAGGCACAAACGGCACCACAAAGGGGTAGACCCCAAGTGCGATCAGACGCCCGGCCAGGGCCAGAATATCTTCGGCACTGTCACCAAGCCCTGCAAGAATGTAGGTATTGACCTGCCCACGCCCGAAAATGGGCACGGCGCTGGCGAACGCCTCCATATAGCGGTCGATGCTGACGGTGGCCTTGCCGGGCATGATCTTCTCACGCACGGCCTGCGTGGCCGCTTCGAGATGCATGCCAAGGCTATCCGCCCCCGCGTCACGCAGGCGATGGAACCAGTCATGATCGCGCGGCGGTTCGCACTGCACCTGAAGCGGCAGGTCCACCGCCGCCTTGATGGCGCGGGCGGACTCCGCCAGGACCGCCGCCCCCCGATCCACCACATTGGGCGTGCCGGTCGTCAGCACCATGTCGCGCACACCATCCAGCTCCACGGCAGCCCTTGCGACCTCCGCCAGTTGCGCGGGCGTCTTGTGGGCAATGGTGCGCCCGGCCTCCAGCGACTGGCCAATGGCGCAGAACTGACAGGCGGTGCGCCGGTCGACATAACGGATGCAGGTCTGGTGTACCGTGGTCGCCAGCGTGTCACGCCCATGCAGCAGGGCAATTTTCCAGTAAGGGACGCCATCTGCCGTGCGCAGCCCATAAAAACGGGGGGCAGCGGGAAAATGGATCGTGCCCAGAACCCGTCCATCACGCAGCAGCGTACTCGCGCCCTGCGGGTTGGGCGGGCTTGCCTGAAACGGGGAACGCCGGGCACCGGATGTATAGACCGGGACCATGACGGTCTGGCCCGCGATGGTGATGGTCTTGTGGTCCGAAGGGCCGGCCCCGCCCTTGCGGGCGATGCCAGCATTGTCGCTGCCGATCTGCAGCCCGAAGGATTGCAGATCCGTGACGAGCTGGCGGCCCGAAAGCGTGCCGAGGGTCGGTACGGTCATGGCGCGGCCTCATCCGTAAATGGGAAAGACGGATCCGCCTCACCCGCGTAATGCACCATGCGCGCGGGCCGTCGGTCATGCAGCAGGCTGAGCAGTTCGGGACGTGCGTAATGCCCGACGGAATCCATCATCCGCTTGCGCTTGGTAATCAGGGCAAAGTCGAGATCGGCAATGACCATGCCCTCCCCTTCCGTCAGCGGCGTGCCAAGCAGCCTGCCTTCGGGTGAGACGATGGCGGTAAAACAGCCCCCTCGCATCGGTCCTTCCAACGCGGGATCACGCGCGATTTCCTTGATCTGTTCGTCCGTCAGCCAGCCTGTGGCATTCACGACAAAGCAGCCGGATTCCAGCGCATGGTGGCGGATGGTGACTTCCATCTGATCGGCGAAAATCTGCCCCACCAGTGAACCGGGAAACTGCGCGCAGTGTATTTCTTCATGCTGGGTCATCAGCGCATAGCGGGCAAGCGGGTTATAATGCTCCCAGCATGCCAGCGCCCCGATGCGCCCGGCGGCACTGTCCACCACTTTCAGCCCGGCGCCATCGCCCTGCCCCCATACCATGCGTTCATGGTAAGTGGGCGTGATCTTGCGCCGTTTCAGCAGGATTTCACCTGTTGCGTCAAAAATGACCTGTGTGTTGTAAAGCGTGCCGAAATCACGTTCATTCACACCCAGCACCACGACCATGCCGGTCTGGCGCGCAGCCTCGGCCACCATCCTGGTCACGGGGCCGGGAATGACGACGGCACGTTCGTAAAGTGCCAGATGCTCGTTCCCAAAACGGAAGGCAGGCTGGATAAACGAAAAATAGGGATAATAAGGCACGAAGGTTTCGGGAAAGACCGCAAGCGCAACACCTTTTTCGGCGGCATCACGGATGGCCTGGCAGACTTTCCGGGCAGTTCCAAGACCATCATCCCCCAGAACAGGGCTGATCTGGATGGCTGCGGCGCGAACGATACGGGACATGGCGTGCGGTCCTCCCTTCGACCTTCAGAGAGTCCAGGTATTGAGGATGAAGGCGTTGTCGCGCCGCGCCAGCAGGATGATGTCAAGCACGTCCTGCGGATTGATCGGCGTAATGCCGGGGATCAGGTTCTGCTCGCCATAACCATAAAGGGCCTGAAGCGCAAAGCGGCAGGCATAGACTTTTCCGCCTTCTTCAAGGATTTTTGCAACCTGCCTGTTGCAGTTCATGTGCCCCGGAAAAGCTTCATCACCCAGGCGGGGGAAGCCGCGCTGCACACCAAGGGTCACACCCGGCCCATACAGCAGCACCGACGTCTCGAACCCCTTGCGGATCAGGCGTGTGGCCTGCAGCAGATTTACAAATCCGACCGATCCTTCATTGGCGACGGTATGAAAGGTGATGAGGGCTTTCTCGCCGGGCCGGGCTTTGACGTCCTCGAAAACCTTGTTTTCATAATTGACGAAGCAATCACCATCTTTATGCGGGGTGTGTTCGACTTTCGGCATGATATATCTCCCGTATGCTACGATCATCGGCGAGACGCCGGGACTGATCGTGTTGCCACAGCGAACGTGGCACGGGATGACGGAAGGCCAAAATATTGTATACCTGTGTTCAGGGGTACAAATGGTTCAAAGAAAAGCCTATGCCCCTCTCTGCGTAAGACAGAGCCATACAAAAAATATTACATTGCCATACAATCAAGGAATAATTCTCTAACGCATTGTTTTAAAACGCTTTTAAAATCACTTATTCGTGAATGAAGGGGCTGTTTGTTTTTCGGGATTCCCGCATCCCTCCCTCTGGAAGCAGGAAATTTTGTCGATTCGAAGCATGACAGCCCGGTCACACAAAGCCCGGTCACACAATATCGGCGAAACCGGGGGAGCGTTTGTGCTGGAGCACCGACAGCACCCCGTGCAGGGAGTCCTCAAGGCTTGCGGCATCCGGCGCACTGCCCAATGCGATTCTTGCACGTTGCGGGGGCTCCCCACTGATGGTGAAAACGGTGCTGGGCACCAATGCAAGGCCACGCCTGCGTGCATACGCGACAAAATCCGCACTGCCCCACCAGGCGGGCAGTTTCAGCCAGACATGTGGCCCGTCAGGATTCATGCAGTGTCCCGCCCCCAGCACCTTGCGGGCAATGGACTGGCGCAGGCGCAGTTCCGTGCGGATGGCATGCAGGATCGTATGTGCCTGCCCGGTCAGCATCCACCGTGCCGTCAGCGCGCTGAGCAGGCCGGCATTGGTCAGGGCGATGGCCCGTATGGCCGCCGCAACCCGCCGGGTCATGTCCGCATTGGGCAGGGCGACATAGGCGGTGCGCAGGCCCGGACTGAGTGTCTTGGCAAGGGTGGCCACATAGCTGACACGGCTATGGTCAAGGGCCGCCAGCGCGGGGGGCGGGCTGTCCATCAGCAGGCTGTAGGGGTCATCTTCCGCGATATGCAGGTGATGGCGTTGGGCAACCGCAAGAATATCCCTGCGCCTTTGCAGGGACATCGTGGCCGTGGTGGGGTTGTGAATGGTCGGAATACAGTAAAGCAGCCGGGGGTGATGTTCGGCACAGACCCGAGCAAGCTGTTCTGGCATCATCCCTTCCATGTCACTATCCACACCGACCAGAATAAGGTCGAACTGTGCCGCTATGGTTCGGATGCCGGGATAGGCGATGCGATCGGTGACAATCACGTCGCCCGGCTGTGTATGGGTGCTGACGATTGCCGCAAGCGCACTCTGGGCCCCCGGTGCGACAAGGATTTCATCCGTACGACGCTGTCCGATGACAGGGGCGATCCATTTCGCGCCAAGCTGGCGTTCCTCGATCGTCCCCCCTGTTACCCGATAGGACATCAGGCTGTTCAGGTCCTGCTGCTTCAGAATGGCTGTAATATCGGTTTGGATAATACGCTGTAACGATGGGTCCTGCGGGATGGGCGGCAGGTTCATGGTCAGGTCCACCACGGCAGGCCCGGTGTGGCGCCAATGGCTTTCGCCCGCGCCGACACGGACAAAGGTGCCGCGCCCCACGGTGGCGTCAATCAGACCACGCCGCCGACCTTCGGTAAACGCCCGGGTTACGGTCGTCAGATTGGCGCCAAGATAGTCTGCGATCATGCGTTGGGGTGGCAACCTGTCCCCTTCCCGCAGGTCGCCCTTGCGGATGGAAAGTGCCAGAGCATCCACAATCGTCAGGTACATGGCGTTCGGGCTGCGGCTGATCGCATCTTTCCACTGTGCAAGATAGGCGTATTGCGGCACAGAATATCTCCCTACATTTTTGTCATAATTTTCTATATTACAGTCATACAATGATAGCCTAAAAACATTCGGGCCATTATGCTTTTTCATACAGACCCCTGCCAGAATGCCAGGCCGGGGAGTATCAGGCGTCCCCAATATTCCGATATAAGACGAAGGTTGTATCTCATGACGATCTTATTGCGCGCCGCCATCGGGGCATTGCTGGGGATTGCAGCAACCTATCTCATTGGCGACGCCTTATCAGATTTCGATCATATCGCGATCATCGCCCCCATGGGGGCCTCGGCAGTGCTGGCATTCGCCGTCCCGGCCAGCCCACTTGCAACACCACGGGCAATTATTCTTGGGAATACTTTGTCCGCCATGATTGGCGTTGGTATCTCCCTCCTTTGCGGCCTGCCCCTTGCGCTTGCCTGCGGGCTTTCGGTCTGCCTGGCCATCATGGCGATGTCCATGACGCGGTCACTGCACCCACCAGGAGGGGCGACCGCGTTGATGGCAACGCTGATCCATCCGGCCAGCCATGACCTGATGACGGGACTTGCCTTCCCCTTCCTGCCTGTTGCGCTCAATTCAGCCATATTGACGTGTGTTGCGGTCCTGTACCATCGCAGCACCGGTCATGATTACCCACACAGGCCCGGACCAGCCGCGCTGACCGCCCTGCCCATGGGCCATTTCACACGGGATGATATCCATGTTGCCCTTCAGAAAATGCCTGATCCGCTTGATGTCGATGAACGGGACCTGACGGCACTTATCACCCTGGCAGAAGAAATCTCTGCAACCAGAAGGAAGAAATCATGATGCAGGTACTGAAGGTGGATAAGTGACACAACCATCATCACCGATCACAGCCTCTGGCGTCATCTGTGCCGCGACGATCTTTGTAATGGAAAGGATATGGAAAACCTGCCGGTGGTTTTCCAGAAGATAGTCGGTGATGATACGCCGATGACATCGCCACCACAGGATTTCGGCACACATGATGGCAACAGTGAAATGTTCCCCCAATTCCATGAGGGTTTTCAATCCCTGCTGGAATTCCCCTCCCAATGCATAATCAGCATAATTGTGAAAACTCTGCACATGCCAGAATGCATTGGTGTGTGTGCCAACCGTTTTCGAGCGCGGACGTCGCCCCCCAAGCTCCCGAACATGACGGTAGCCAATCCCATATGGCGCCAGTTCGGTTATAAGGCGTGAACCGTCAAACTCCCGATTACGTCTGGAATATGGAAAAGCCCGGACATCGACAACCATCGTAATATTATAACGACGCAAGATCGCGATAAAATCAGAGACTGAATGCGTTGAATGGCCAACCGTATAAAAAGCGTTCGAAACAGGATCAAAGGCCCCGTCGCCCTTTAATATGTTGAGAGAGGAAACCGTCATGCAGTCAAAGACTTTCGAAATCGGTGATATCGTATCGTGGAATTCCGAGGCCGGTTACGTCAGCGGCCGTATCCGCAACATACATACCGCACCTTTTATGGTGAATGGATACCAGCATCATGCAACGGCCATAAACCCGCAATATGAAATTGAAAGCCTTAAGACCGGACATATTGCGTTTCACAAAGGTACGGCCTTGACCCGTATAACGTCATAGGAAACCTGTTGGAAACAAGGCATTCATCAGGAATGATAAAGGTTCTGGGACAGTCCATTTTTCATAAAGACACCATATCCCACAGGCTTTACGCATCGTGGGCAATAATTTCAGTAATCCGTCGCGATTATACGCATTTTTTGGATCAGTATAACACAGAACACGCGTCAGGGCCTCTGTATGGCATCCTGACATCAACGCACAGGAACATGTGAATACGGCCACAGCATCCATACCGGGTCATAACGCTGCACAGCAGCACCGCCCTGAGCGAGCCAGACGGTCACAACATTCCCGTGCTGTTGCGCCGCCGGGGTCACGTGGCGACACAGCACCTTCCCGGCGGAACGCAAGAGGGATCAAGGTGCATAACGCGTCATCGGTTCGCAACATAAGCTTCATGGTCGATTAAAGGTATCTGATATTGACATGATTTCCAATGCGGATAAATTAAGGTGTATGGATCATAAACCTTAAAAGGAAACGACCATGTCCGCCCCCTTGGACGACCAGACACGCTCCATCATCCTTGCCACCGTTCCGGCGCTCAAGGCACATGGCCTGGCGATTACGACAGAGATGTACAAACGTCTTCTTGAGACACCAGCCATTCGCGACCTGTTCAATCTCTCCCACCAGCAGGATGGCGAACAGCCCAAGGCCCTGGCTTTGGCCGTGCTGTGCTATGCCGAACATATCAATGACCTTGGCGCACTCGGCGGCATGGTGGAACGGATCGCGGAAAAACATGTTGGCCTCAACATCCTGCCCGAACATTATCCTTATGTAGCAACCGCGCTCCTTGGTGCGATTGGCCATGTTCTTGGTGATGCCGCGACACCGGAAATTCTGGATGCATGGGGAAAAGCTTACTGGTTCCTTGCTGATATCCTGATCGGGCGTGAAAAACAGATTTACGAAGGCAACGAATCCACGCCCGGTGGCTGGACGGGCTGGCGTGCATTCCGCGTGCGTTCGCGCCGTCGTGAAACATCCACGATTACCTCCTTCGAACTGGTCCCAGCGGACGGGGGCACGATCTTCCGCCACAAAGCGGGACAATATCTCAGTTTCAAGCTGGATGTACCCGAACACGGATCACAGCGCAGGAATTACAGTATTTCTTCCGCACCGGGGGAGGATCATTATCGCATCAGTGTACGGCGACAGGACGGGGGCATCGCGTCCACCTGGTTGCATGACAGTGTGAAGGAAGGCGATATCTTGCAGGTTGCCAATCCTGCAGGTGATTTTTTCCTTAATGAAACAGACAGAAACCCTCTTGTTTTTCTGACGGCAGGTGTCGGGCTGACCCCGGTCATGTCCATGCTCGGTGAACTTGCACAGGCACATACGGACAGAAGCATCCGTTACGTTCACGGTGCCGATACACAGGCATTGGCGGCTTTTGTCACGCAGATTGAAGATTTTGCAAAAATCGATGTCTTAAAGGCTGATTTCTTTTATTCACAGGAATCATCACCAACAAAGGAAAGTGTGTCAGGCATAACCACCCATGCAGGACGGATCAGCCCGGACTGGTTGCGGCAAACACTTGATCGCTCTGCCACCTATTATATCTGCGGCCCGGATTCCTTCATGCGGGATATGGTGGATACACTGAGGGACGAAAAACTGCCGGCAACGCAGATCCGATATGAGTTCTTTGGCTCTGCCGCTGACCCGGACCTCGTTCTTTCCGCAGCCTGAGATCAGCAGACCGGTTCTTAAAACGTGGGAGGCACGCTGCCTCCCACGCACCATGACGTCAGGGGAGCCATGCCATGTGCGGTACCATCAGATGCCGGACATAAAAATCAAGCGTGTGTATGACACGCCTGACCCACATGACGGCGTTCGCATCCTTGTCGACCGGCTATGGCCACGTGGGCTGCATAAAAGCGATGTACACATGGAGTACTGGTTAAAGGATGTCGCACCCAGCCCGGAACTGCGGCGCTGGTTCGGTCATGACCCTGCCAACTGGAACATGTTCCAGATCCGTTACCGTCAGGAACTGATGCACGGGAACGCCGATCTGTCACGCCTCATTCATCTGGCAGGGCAGCAGAACGTCACACTCCTTTATGCAGCCCACAATACTCAATGTAACCATGCACTTATATTGCAGGATTTCCTTCGCAAAACCGTCGCAGAGCAGAAAATGCACGGGTAAAGCATGGTATGTTGAGTCCATGCCTGTCATATGCTGTGTGCCATACCGACTTTGCTGCACATCAAGCCCCATGATTTCAGAACTGTCCTGAATTCAGGGCTGAATATCAGGACATACGCACCACAACACGCCCACGTATCTTTCCATCAAGAAGCGCGGCTGATGCCTCTATGGCGTCAGCCAGCGCAATCTCAGACGTCATTTCCACCAGTTTTACCGGATCGATCAATTCCGCCAGACGCGACCATGCGGCAAGTCGCCTGTCGCGGGGGCACATAACGCTATCCACTCCGACCAATGTCACCCCACGCAGGATAAACGGCGCAACGGTCGAGGGAAATGACATATCCGCCGCAAGTCCGCACGCTGTCACAACACCACCATACGCCATGGACGCACAGACATTCGCCAGAACCGTGCCCCCAGCCACGTCAACCGCCCCAGCCCACCGTGCCTTCTCCAACGCCTTACCTGGCGTGGTGAATGCCTGTCGTGGAAGTATTTCCTTCGCGCCGAGAGCAGTTAGATAGGCTTCCTCCTCTGGACGACCTGTCACGGCCACAACGTGATAGCCAAGCCTGCTCAACAGCATGATTGCCACACTTCCCACACCACCAGTGGCCCCCGTGATCAGGATCGGCCCCTTGTCAGGGGTCACACCTTCACGCTGCAGGGCCTGTATACACAGCATCGCCGTATAGCCAGCCGTGCCGATTTCCATGGCCTGCCTGCTTGTCAAACGGTCGGGAAGCGGCACCAGCCAGTCACCAGAGACCGTCGCTTTTTCTGCAAGCCCGCCCCAATGTTTTTCACCAACACCCCAGCCGTTGAGAATGACCCGCGCACCGGGCCTGATGTCTTCTCGTTGCGAGGACTCGACAATGCCTGCGAAATCTATGCCCGGTATCATCGGAAAGGAACGTACGATCGGGCCACGCCCGGTAATGGCCAGTGCATCCTTATAGTTCAGGGTTGACCATTCCACCCGAACCGTCACGTCCCCTTTGGGAAGCTGGTTATCCGCCACATCCCTGACGGACACGGACTGTACACCGTCCGCAGATTTTTCAATCATGACAGCCTTGAACATGGCATTTCCTCCCGGCGATATTACCGATTATATATAAAACAATAACTGTGCCCCAGAAACATCATGCGGCATACAAGAATTTACACTTTCCCGGCAACACCAGAAAGCTGCTCTCAAAAACGTGCGGTCTACAAGTATGTCACTTTCGCAGAATAATATTTTCCTACTTGATCCATGAAAAGAAAGTAATTTTCTGAAATGCCCATATTATCATCATTGACCAGTCATAATGCCACATGCGCGTTCATTGCCGCATGATTTCTGTATCGTCAGTTTTTCCGCAGAAACAACATCAGGGCCTCCGGCACAGTACGGCGATGTTTATTAGAGGCTGCTTGAAAAGTCAGGCGCGATAACATCCTGAAATTATAAAGGTTTTTTGTGAAGATTTTTCTAAAAAGCTTCGAAAGACGCCGCCTTTTTGAAAAAAGGCGGCACCCAAAAACTTTTCTTGTTTTTTATCAATGATTTGTTTTCAAACAATCTCTTAGATAATCCCTATATATTTCCAAGAATCTCTATATAAGATGAATTGATAAAAAAACATGCTGATGTTCAGATATTAAACATCTGCGGGAGAGATGACGTGAATAGCGGCGATCTTCAATTCTTTATGGCTGTTGCCACAACAGGTGGCATTGGAAAGGCAGCAGAGCAGCTCAATACCGTTCAATCAAACGTTACATCACGGATTCAGCGGCTGGAAGTCGAACTGGGTGTGCAACTGTTCACCCGCCACACACGCGGCGTGGAACTGACATCGGCAGGCCGCAAGCTGATACCCATTGCGGAACAGGTTAATACCCTGCTTGGGAGCATCCGGACCGTCGTACATGATGATGGTACGCCCCAGGGCAAGCTTATCATTGGTGCAATGGAAACCACCACGGCACTCTACCTTCCTGATATCCTCAGTAACTATGCCAAAGATTTTCCCAAAGTGGATCTGGCACTCCGCACCGGCACGACGACGGAACTGACCCGGGATGTGCTGGAACAGAAACTGGATGGTGCGTTCGTCTGTGGCCCGATCGCCCATCCCCGCCTGCACACCGAACGGATCCATGCGGAAGAACTGGTTCTTTTGAGCGGCCCGCACATCAAGGATCTGGCGCAAATCGTCGCATTGGGCGAAACATCCATTTTCGTGCTGCGTCTGGGATGTTCCTATCGCCAAAAACTGGAAGATATTTTAATAAATAAGGGAATTTCCATCACAAGAATAAATGAGTTCGGAACCTTTGAAGCTATTTTCAGCTGTGTGGCGGCGGGTCTTGGCATAAGTATCGTGCCCCGATCAATGCTGCCCATGATCACCGCACGATGGATGCTGACGGCACATACCCTTCCTGCCAGTATGGCATCCGTGGAAACGGTTTTCATTCGCCGTACCAGTACCTATATATCAAATGCCTTGTCCCGGTTCATCGACCATGTTCAGGACGCCAATCACCTACGTTCCAATGATGGGTGATTTTTTTCATTCCTCTTGATAAATAATTGGCTTTTAACCAGTGGCCAGTTCCAGTTCGTTGACAAGGGTACGCATCAACTCACCCGCAGGCATGCGGCGGGCCAACGGTGCCCCCTGTCCGGCCCATTGCGCCCCATAATCTGTCCGGTTATTCCGCTTCGCCGCCGCGTTAAGCGCCTTTGCAAGGTCGTACGCCACAGGATATGCCGGCACTTCATCAATATGGATTGTGCGGCCGACCTCAGTATAACGATTTGCCAGACAACGTGCGGGGCGACCGGAAATAACCGATGTCATCACCGTATGATACCCTGCATTACCGACCAGCGCGGCACGATAAGCATCATCAGCCAGCGATTCATCACAGGCGATAAAAGCTGTTCCCAGTTGAGCAGCCGCCGCCCCCAGTTTCATAATCGCAGCGATTCCTTCCCCATTCATGATCCCGCCTGCCGCGATAACAGGAACATCAAGAGACCGGGTGAGAATTTGGGTTAGGGCTGCTGTAGTCAGTTGATCATCAGGGTGTGAGGGATCAAAAATTCCGCGATGTCCACCAGCCTCGTAACCCTGTGCAATCAGGGCATGCACACCCGCCGCCACGGCAGTCTGTGCTTCGGCAAGATCCGTCACGGAACAGAGCAATATAATCCCGGAAGCGCGCAGGGCCTGAATCACATCCACTGCAGGCAAGCCGAAATGGAAGCTGACAACCCTGGGCCGTACAGCCAGAAGAAGTCGCATCATTTCTTCATTGGCAACGAAACTTCGATAAATCTCCCGTAACATGGAAGGTGACGTACCGCCCTCCATCATAAAATGTTCCTGGAAGCGTTCGATCCATTTTTCTTCGACCTCCAAAGATCGGGTCGATGGCTGATGGCAGAAAACATTTAAATTAAACGGACAGTTGGTACGTTCCTTTAATTCAGAGATCATATGCGCTGCCGCTTCGACATTCGATGCCCCCAATCCCAGGGCACCCAACCCTCCGGCCCCGGATACGGCAGCCGCCAGTGCGGGGGAAGAAACACCCGCCATAGGTGCCTGGAAAATCGGCAACCGGATACCGATCGCCGTCAGGAGTTCCTGTCTTTTTATTCCTGTCATGGGATGCACCCGTATTATCGCAAAACTTTTTCGCCATCATGATAGGCAATCATGAGCGGAATAATGCATTATTTTTTATGATACCAAACATCATGAAACCAGAATTCGATCAGATATAAATTCCATTAAAATTATCAATAACGCACAGGTATTTATCCGGGATATATTTACATATGGGATCTGGAAAATAATGTTGCCTTTCGATCGAAAAAGGCGACGTCTTTCGAAGCTTTTTGAAAAAATCTTCACAAAAAACTTTCATTATTCCAATATCTTGTCGGACTTACCATTCCAAACAGTCTCTGAATTCAATACAACCAAATATATCTGTATTTATTGGACTCAAGAATACTCCAGCGCAAAGCTGGCAGCCTCTTTCACAGCCGCCGCACCTTTCCCCGCGATGTCCCGCACGCCGGCATAGACGCACTATCCGGCGGCTGCGAGCCTTCGGGCCGTCATGGCGCCAAATCCGCTCGACGCCCCGGTAATCAGGATCACCTGCCTGTCCATGATCGTCTTCCTTCCCGGATGGTCTTCTCAGACCATGCCGCCATTGGCGCGCAGGGTCTGACCGTTGATCCACGCGCCATCCGGCCCGACGAGGAAAGCGACAGCCGCCGCGATATCCTCCGGCGTTCCCAGACGCTCAAGCGGGTTCATTTTCGACAGCTTCTCGATCAGTTCCGGGCTTTTCCCTTCAAGGAAAAGCTCTGTGCCCGTCGGGCCGGGGGCTACGGCGTTCACCGTCGTGTTCCGGCCACGCAGTTCCTTGGCCAGAATAGCCGTCAGGGTTTCGACTGCTGCCTTCGTGGCGGCATACACCCCGTACGTCTCGAATTTCAGCCCCACAACGCTTGTGGAGAGGTTGACGATACGTCCGCCGTCCCGCAGCCGTTTCGCCGCTTCACGCAGCGTATTGAAGGCGCCTCGAAAATTGATATCCACCTGTCGTGTGAAAGCCGCATCATCCACATCGGCAACACGTCCCAGCGCCATGACCCCGGCATTGTTGACGAGAACATCGACGCCACCGAAGGCTTTCTCAGTCTCATCGAACAGGGCCACAACATCAGCGGCAACAGAAACATCAGCCTTCACAGCAATGGCCTCGCCCCCCGCCTGACGGATCTTTGTAACAAGCACGTCCGCCGCAGCCGTGTTCCCCGCATAATTGATGACAATGGCCAGACCGTCATGCGCCAGCCGTGTGGCAATGGCTGCACCAATGCCACGCGATGACCCCGTGACGATCGCGACTTTTCTATTCTGTGTCATGTCCATTTTCCTTTTGCGTGTGACCCTATCTGGCCTTGGCGTGACAGTGCCCCTTTTCATCGCCCGGATAATCCCGCACAATCCGGATAGATTATCCGGAAATAGGGAATAGTGCTGGACCGGCTGGATATCATGCGACTGTTCATGCGCATCGTGGAGCGCGAAAGCTTCACGCAGGCCGCCCAAGACATGAACCTGCCGCGCTCGACGGCAACCGACGTCATCAAAGCTCTGGAAAAGCGACTGGGCGCGCGCCTTCTGCACCGCACGACACGTCAGGTCAGTCCGACCCCCGAAGGCGAAGTCTATTATCGTCGCTGCCATCATATCGTCGCGGAAATCGAAGAGTCAGAGAGGGGTTTTAGCGCTGTCAAACCCAGAGGAACATTGCGGATCGACGTTCACGGCACTCTGGCCCGTCACTTCATCCTGCCCGCCCTGCCGACATTTTTCGCGACCTACCCTGATATCGTGCTGCACATGAGCGAAGGCGACCGTCTGGTCGATCCAGTGCGTGAGGGCATGGACTGCGTTCTGCGGGTTGGGGAATTGCGGAACAGTGACATGATGGTCCGGCATCTGACCACCCTGCATGAAGTGACGCTTGCATCCCCGGCCTATCTGGAATCCCACGGCATCCCGACACATCCGGACGATCTGCCCGAAGGTCATGTCATGGTCGGTTTCCAGTCAAGCCTGCGCGGCAGGATCCTGCCGCTGGAGTTCGTGATTGATGGAACGTCCCGGAACGTCACACTGCCGTTTCCTATCGCCGTCAACGCAGCGGAGAGCTATATTGCAGCCGCACGGATGGGGTTAGGTCTCATCCAGATTCCGCACTATCATGCGGAGCATGCCATCCGGTCCGGTGCCCTGGTGGAGGTACTGAGCAGGTTTCCACCGCTCCCCTCCCCGGTCTCGCTGCTTTATCCTCATAACCGGCAAATGTCTCCGCGCGTTCGCGTCTTCATCGACTGGCTGGCAGAACTGTTCAAACCTGCCAGCACATCATCCTCTCAGCATTATGACCAATGAGGCCACCATGTGGAGCACATTCCCCTTGAAATGCCTTACTGTCCTGCTGGCTCCGGCATTTTTGCTCACACCAGCCTTCGCGCGTGACCACCATCGCCAGGACATCCCCGCCATTTCCGAGCAAAGCCAGGCGGCACGGAGTGTCGACCTGTCTCTCGGCGATGGAAGTCGGCTGAGAGTGCTCATCTCCGCTCCGTCCACCCCACGGGGAACCCTCATCATGCTCCCCGGAGGCGCTGGTGACATCGGCCTTGAAAAGGACGGTAATCTTGAACATGGGCACAATTTTGTCGTCCGGACACGCGGTCTCTGGAACAGGCAGGGCTATACGGTTCTCATCCCGGACACGATCAATCGCACCAATCTTCGGGGAGCACGGAGTTCCCCCGCCTATGCCCGTCTTGTCGAGGATCTGATCACTTACGCGCACCAGCAGGAAACAGGCCCTGTTTTCCTGCTAGGCACGAGCCAGGGATCAATCGCGGCCGTGAATGGTGCAGTTCATGCACGTCCCGGTAGCATCGCCGGTATCGTGCTTACTGAATCCGTTTCCGTCATGGGTGGCAGCGGCGAAACAGTTTTCAGCGCTGACCCGCAACAGGTCCGTGTTCCCGTGCTTGTTGTCGCCAATCGAGATGACGCATGCACTGTCGCGCCACCACAGAATGCACAAAGAATCGCAGCGTCCATGACAGCCAGCAAAGATGTGCATGTTCTCATGATCTCAGGTGGGATCACCAGATCCCGGAAGGACTGCGGCTCCCTGACACCACATGGCTATTTCGGCATAGAAGATCAGGTCGTGGCCAAAATCAGCGCATGGCTGAATGCCCATTCCTGAACAGTCAGCTCAAGGCAGCGTACGCATCCGCGATGTTCGTCGCTAACGGATGATGTAACCACAAACCACCGGACGAAATAAAAAACTGGATCGGCTCCATCATGTGAACGTGAACTCCAACAAAAATGCGCCGGATTACCTTTCCGTCTGTTTCCTATGTGTTTCCTGCGGTGTGATTCAGGCACAAAAAAAGCCACCCTTATGGGTGGCTTTTCTCGTGTCTTTTCAGACGTTTATGCGTGGTTGCGGGGGCAGGATTTGAACCTGCGGCCTTCAGGTTATGAGCCTGACGAGCTACCGGGCTGCTCCACCCCGCGGTGGTTTTTTCATTCAGGGCTGACTGGAAGATCTGGCGGCGACCGACTTTCCCGTGCCTTAAGGCACAGTATCATAGGCGCTGGGTTTTTTCACGTCCGAGTTCGGGATGGGATCGGGTGGAGCACGTCCCGCCATGGCCACCAGATCATCCAGTCAGTCCTGAGGGACTGTGTGGGAGGTTGGTGCTGAGAGGATAGAGTGGGTGGATGACTGCTGTGCATGTATGTTTTCCACGTTGAGTGGCTGTGTGAATGAGCCTATTGGGCGATTAGGACCAGTCAGCTGCACGCATTACTGCGCTTCCACACCTGGCCTATTGACGTGATGGTCTATCACGGCCCTTGGGGAGACCTTGTTTTGAGGTGGGTTTCCCGCTTAGATGCTTTCAGCGGTTATCCCTTCCATACTTAGCTACCCGGCTGTGCCGCTGGCGCGACAACCGGTGCACCAGAGGTATGTTCATCCCGGTCCTCTCGTACTAGGGACAAATCCTCTCAAGTCTCCAACACCCACGGCAGATAGGGACCGAACTGTCTCACGACGTTCTAAACCCAGCTCACGTACCACTTTAATCGGCGAACAGCCGAACCCTTGGGACCTGCTCCAGCCCCAGGATGTGATGAGCCGACATCGAGGTGCCAAACCTCCCCGTCGATGTGGACTCTTGGGGGAGATCAGCCTGTTATCCCTAGAGTACCTTTTATCCGTTGAGCGATGGCCCTTCCACGCGGGACCACCGGATCACTATGGCCGACTTTCGTCTCTGATCGAGCTGTCACTCTCACAGTCAGGCGGGCTTATGCCATTGCACTCAACAGTCGATGTCCGACCGACCTGAGCCCACCATCGCGCGCCTCCGTTACACTTTGGGAGGCGACCGCCCCAGTCAAACTGCCCACCATGCAGGGTCCCGGACCAGGCTTACTGGTCTCGGTTAGACATCAGAAACAGTCAGGGTGGTATTTCAAGGATGGCTCCACCGGAACTGGCGCCCCGGTTTCAAAGCCTCCCACCTATCCTACACAGAATGTCTCTGATGCCACTGCAAAGCTGCAGTAAAGGTTCATAGGGTCTTTCCGTCTGACCGCGGGTACCCCGCATCTTCACGGGGAATTCAATTTCGCTGAGCCGATGCTGGAGACAGCGGGGAAGTCGTTACGCCATTCGTGCAGGTCGGAACTTACCCGACAAGGAATTTCGCTACCTTAGGACCGTTATAGTTACGGCCGCCGTTTACCGGGGCTTCAATTCGGTGCTTGCACACCTCCTCTTAACCTTCCGGCACCGGGCAGGCGTCAGGCCGTATACGTCGTCTCTCGACTTCGCACAGCCCTGTGTTTTTACTAAACAGTCGCTACCCCCTGGTTTGTGCCACCCGCCTGTGGTTGCCCACGGACGGGTCTTGCTTATCCCGAAGTTACGCAAGTAATTTGCCTAGTTCCTTCAGCATCGTTCTCTCAAGCGCCTTGGTATTCTCTACCAGTCCACCTGTGTCGGTTTCGGGTACGGTCTATATGCCAGAGCTATTTCCTGGAATGCTCCAAAAGCCGGGTCAATCCGATAAGACCCGACAACATATTGCATTCGTCACTTCTGGCAGGCCCGGGAATATTCACCCGGTTTCCATCGACTACGGCTTTCGCCCTCGCCTTAGGGGCCGGCTCACCCTGCGCGGATTAACCTTGCGCAGGAACCCTTGGACTTTCGGCGACAGTGTTTCTCGCACTGTTTATCGCTACTCATGTCAGCATTCGCACTTCCGATATCTCCAGGGAGGGTCACCCCGTCCCCTTCACAGACTTACGGAACGCTCCGCTACCGCGCATACAAAGTATGCACCCACAGCTTCGGCACGTGGCTTGAGCCCCGTTACATTTTCGGCGCAGGGTTTCTATTAGACCAGTGAGCTATTACGCTTTCTTTAAAGGATGGCTGCTTCTAAGCCAACCTCCTGGTTGTTTTGGAATCCCCACATCCTTTCCCACTTAGCCACGATTTAGGGGCCTTAGCTG
>NZ_VSZP01000001.1:0-535000 GCF_036686925.1 Novacetimonas sp. GS1 | reverse complement strand
GTCGAGTTCGTCGAGCTCTTCGGGCTTGCTGTCGATTTCCATACGCAGGCGACTTGCGGCCTCATCCACAAGGTCGATGGCCTTGTCCGGCAAGAACCGGTCGGTGATGTAACGGTTCGACAATGTCGCCGCCGCAACCAGCGCCCCATCGGAAATACGGATGCCGTGATGGAGTTCGTATTTCTCCTTGATCCCGCGCAGGATGGAAATCGTATCGGCCACTGTTGGCTCACCCACATAAACCGGCTGGAAGCGGCGGGCGAGGGCGGCATCCTTTTCGATATACTTGCGGTACTCATCCAGGGTCGTCGCACCGATACAATGCAGCACGCCGCGGGCCAGTTCAGGCTTGATCAGGTTGGAAGCATCCATCGCCCCGTCCGAGCGCCCCGCACCGACAAGGGTATGCATTTCGTCGATGAACAGGATGATCTGTCCCTCGGCGGTCTCGATCTCCTTCAGGACGGCCTTGAGGCGTTCCTCGAACTCCCCGCGATATTTCGCCCCGGCCACCAGCGCGCCCATATCAAGCGACAGCAGCTTTTTGTTCTTCAGTGCCTCTGGCACGTCACCATTGACGATACGCAGCGCCAGCCCCTCGACGATCGCGGTCTTGCCCACGCCGGGTTCACCGATCAGGACGGGATTGTTCTTGCTGCGGCGCGCCAGCACCTGAATGGCACGACGTATTTCCTCGTCACGGCCGATGACGGGATCAAGCTTGCCCTGCAAGGCGATCTCGGTCACGTCACGGGCGTATTTCTTCAACGCATCGAAACTGGCTTCGGCGTTTTCACTGGTCACGGTGCGTCCCTTGCGGATGGTTGCGATGGCCTTGTCCAGAGCCTGCGGCGTGGCACCACCGGCCCGCAGCGCCTGACCGGCAGGCGTTTCGGATGCCGCAATGGCGGCCAGCAGGCGATCCTGCGCCACATATTCGTCCCCGGCCTTCTGCGCGGCTTGTTCGGCGGCATCAAGCAGGCGCACGAGATCTGGCGTAGCACTTGGCTGTCCCGCGCCACCGCCCTGCACCTTCGGCAGTTTGGCAAGCGCCGTGTCCACGGCGGCGGCGATGGCCGGCGGCTGTCCCCCGGCGGCGCGGATCAACGCGGATGCGGCCCCCTGGTCATCATCAAGCAGCGCCTTTAGCAAATGCTCAGGCGTAAGCTGCTGATTATATTCCCGCATGGCAATAGTCTGCGCAGCCTGAAGGAAGCCGCGCGAACGTTCCGTAAATTTCTCGATATTCATAAAATCCCCCGTCCCTATATCCTCAGGCGACAAAATCAGGTCCGCTGCTGCCGTCCCATAAAGAGAGGCAACGGCACAGCGGCTGGTTTCACAATTGGGTATGGATGCATGTTATTACAAGATGACACTCCCATGTTTCCATGCCCCTCTTTCAATCCTGCGCAGCATCGGCCACATCCATCATCCCAGTATGATCACTGATTGGTGAGATGCTACTTAATCTGCATCAAGGCTGGCGTGACTTCTTCTCCGGGCGGCCATTCGCACAACGCGTATCCTGCGATCAAGGTTGTGACCATGATTAAGGCCGCCCCCCATCGACAGGCATTCGATGTCCTGAACAGGCCACAAATTCTTTATGAGCCGCAGATTTTCAGGAATAGAGGCAAACCATCGGCTTGATATAACTACCCCTGATCCTTCTGCTCCAGCACGTGGGCCAAGGTCATTGGGTCTGGGTAATACAGTTCTTTCGCCATGAATTATAAAACGGATGACACGTAAATTACGCCAGATTACGACACCCATTGCAGAATAATAATATATTTAATTCCTGAATTTCATCAAAAATACTTCCGATGAATATGAGACCCCATAATCATGACGCCTGATCCCCGGACCGGCAGAACATGTGATAAAGACAATACGGACAAGGTTTTCATGCCACGAGAGAGAATAATTCCCAGATTTCGGAAAATCCTTGCCATTGAATGAAAAGATCCGTCATTCATATAACAGTGCCAGCCGAGCCTACGAATATACGGGCCTGTTGATTAATGCCGTGATCTGCGGGGAAGGCGCCATACTGCCCTCACAAAACATTATCCCCCAAACGCCCCCCCCCCTGCCCTTTCATCGAAATGGCAGGGGGAACAGCATGTGGGACTCAGGCCTTTCCGTCTTTCGCGCGTTCCGCGATCGTGGGGGCCAGCAGCAGCAGGTCGGCAGGCGACAGGCGGTCAGATGCGGTGCTGGCCTGATGCCAGTATGGATACAGCACCGGCGGCGCGCTGGCCTTGTTCAGGCGTGCCATCTCCTCGGCGCTCAGGCTCAGTTCGGCAGCCTTCAGGTTATCGGCAAGCTGCGCATCCGTACGTGCCCCGATCACGACCGAGGTAATGGCAGGACGGTGCGCCACCCAGGCCAGCGCGACCTGCGCCGCCGAAACCCCGCGTTCCGCCGCGATGGCAACCAGCACTTCGACCACGTCATAAAGCTTTTCGATGTCATAGACAGGGGGCTCGCCCCATTTCTCGATCTGGCGGGTGCCGGTTGGCTGCGGTTTGCCACGCCGGTACTTGCCCGACAGCAGGCCACCGGCCATCGGGCTCCAGACCTGCACACCAATCCCCTGGTCCACCGCCACGGGCAGCAGTTCATATTCCGCCTCACGCGCCTGAAGGGAATAATAAATCTGTTGCGCCACCGGGGCGATCAGGCGATCGCGTTCCGCAGTACTCAGCGCCTTCATCAGGTGCCAGCCGGAAAAGTTCGAAACCCCCGCATAGCGGATCTTCCCGCTGCGCGTCAGGGTATCGAGCGCCTCCAGCGTTTCATCAAGCGGCGTCTGACCGTCCCACTCATGCAGGTAATACAGGTCGATATGGTCACGCCCCAACCGTTTCAGGCTGGCTTCACACGCGCTGATCAGGTGATAACGCGATGATCCCGCATCATTTGCCCCCGGCCCCATGGTGAAGCGGGCCTTTGAACTGACCAGCAGGTCAGACGAACGGCCCTTCAGCGCCGCGCCAAGGATTTCCTCTGACACACCAGCGGAGTAGATGTCGGCGGTGTCGAAGATATTGATCCCGGCATCCACGCACATGTCGATCTGGCGCTTTGCCCCGGCAAGGTCGGTATCCCCCGTCTTGGCAAAGTCTCCCTTGCCGCCAAAAGTCATCGTTCCCAACGTAAAGGTGGAAATGCGCAGGCCGGAGCGCCCAAGCTGACGATAATGCATGATCTGTCTCTCCCGTGCGGATGATATGAAAGGATGATGGCCCGTGCGTGACGGGTGCGGACGGGTCAGGCGCGCCAGAGCGTTTCCACCGAAAACCGGTTCGGTGAAAATGCTCCGGTTGATGGTTTTTACGAGCATCTTCACCTGTTTGAATGCACGCATTCAAACAGGATCTGCTCTAGCTGCCATATGTGATGTTGAGTTCCCCTACCCCCGCGCATACGGCGTGCAGGACATCGCCGCGTCCCACCGGGCCGACGCCCGATGGCGTGCCGGTCATGATGAGATCGCCCGGCGCGAGGGCGACAAAACGGCTGAGGGCGGCAATGATTTCCGCCACCGACCAGATCATGTCCGACAGGTCCCCTACCTGCCGTTCCTCGCCATTCACACTCAGGCTGATGCGCCCCTTCGCCGGATGGCCGATTTCGGAAACCGGACGGATGGTGCCAATGGGACAGGACTGATCAAATCCCTTGGCCAACGCCCATGGACGCCCCGCCTTCTTCGCAACCGCCTGCAGGTCACGGCGTGTCATGTCCAGCCCCACGGCATAGCCATAGATATGGGACAGCGCCTTGTCCGCCGCGATATTTTCCCCATGCCGCCCGATGCATGCCACCAATTCGACCTCGTGGTGCAGGTCGGACGTCGCAACGGGAAAATCCAGCAGGCCGCCACCGGGCACCACCGCATCCCCCGGCTTGGCAAAGAAAAATGGTTCCGTCCGTTCGGGATTCCCCCCCATTTCACGCGTATGGGCGGCATAGTTCTGTCCCACACACCAGATTCGGCGCACGGGAAAGAGCGCCTCCGTCATGCTGACACCAACCGTGGGCTGGGTGGGGGGAGGAATCACAAAATCCACCATTGGCAGATAACTCCGTCACAGTTGCAACCAGCCCATCACAGGCCATGCCCATGGTTGCATTGCACACCCCCGCCTGTCACGCCTGCAGAACGCACCGGGACAATACAATAAATTCATCGCCTCCCCCATGAGCCATACCTCATGTCCCATGCCCCTGACCGTACCTGCCGAACCCGCAGCATGTGCCCCCAATGCAAAACGCCGCCCGGAAACCCGGACGGCGTTCGCGATGGACCATGGGAATGGCCCCGATAATGCAGTGACCTTGGCCCGCGATCAGTTGCGGCTTTTGTCCACCAGCTTGTTCTTGCCGATCCACGGCATCATGGCGCGCAGCTTCTCGCCCACTTTTTCGATCTGCATGTCGTTGTTACGCGCGCGCGTCGCCTTGAACCCAATGTTACCGGACTGATTTTCAAGGATGAAGTTACGCACGAACGTACCATCCTGAATATCGGTCAGGATCTTCTTCATCTCCGCCTTGGTATCCGGCGTGATGACGCGCGGGCCAGAGACATATTCACCATATTCGGCAGTGTTGGAGATGGAGTAATTCATGTTCGCGATGCCGCCCTCATAGATCAGGTCAACAATCAGCTTCGTTTCATGCAGGCACTCGAAATACGCCATTTCCGGCGCATAGCCCGCCTCCACCAGCGTTTCGAAACCGGCGCGGATCAGCTCCACCAGGCCACCACACAGCACGGCCTGTTCACCAAACAGGTCGGTTTCGACCTCTTCCTTGAACGTCGTCTCGATGATGCCCGCACGCCCACCGCCATTGGCAGAGGCATAGGACAGCGCGATTTCCAGCGCATTGCCTGACGCGTTCTGCGCCACGGCAACCAGCGACGGGACACCGCCGCCCTTCTGGTATTCGGAACGCACGGTGTGGCCGGGGCCCTTGGGCGCGATCAGGAACACATCAAGGTCTGGACGCGCCTCGATGATGCGGAAATGAATCGCAAGGCCATGCGCGAATGCCAGCGCGGCACCCTGCTTCATGTTCTTTTCCAGCGCGTCCTTATACAGCGCGCCCTGCCCTTCGTCGGGCGTCAGGACCATGACGACATCGGCCCATTTGGCCGCATCGGCGGGGGTCATCACCTTGAAACCGGCGGCCTCGGCCTTGGCGACGGCACTGGATTCGGGACGCAGGCCAATGACGATGTCCGAAACACCTGAGTCCTTCAGGTTGTTGGCATGGGCGTGACCCTGGCTGCCATAGCCGATGATGGCGACCTTCTTGCTCTTGATCAGGTTCACGTCGGCGTCGCGATCATAATACACGCGCATGGGAATACTCCTGTGTAGTAAACTGTTCGAAATGAAGGAAAAAACCGGGACCTGCGTTACAGCGTTTCCGGGCCCCGGCTGATCGCGACGACACCGGTACGCGATATTTCAGCCAGCCCCAAGGGACGCATGAGGTCAATAAACGAATTCAGCTTTTCCGGCGAGCCGGTCAGCTCGAACACAAAGGACGTGGCCGTCGTGTCAATGACGCGCGCACGGAACGCCTGGGCAATGCGCAGGGACTCGGCACGGGCCTCGGCGGTTGCGACAACCTTCACCAACGCCAGTTCACGCGCGACATGGGGGCCGCCCTCGCTCAGGTTCGCGACACGATAGACCGGGACCAGCCGCTCCAACTGTGCCTTGACCTGTGCGACGGCGTGGGGGGTGCCCGTCGTCACCACATTGATGCGCGACATGCGCCGCGTTTCATCCACCGGGGCGACGGTCAGGCTTTCGATATTGTAGCCGCGCCCCGAAAACAGGCCGAGCACACGGGCAAGCGCCCCGCTCTCGTTCTCGACCAGTATGGAAATGACCGCGGAGGTTTCAACCTCCTGCTGGGTGGTCATGATGTTGTTTCCTGCACTTTGGTTTCCGCCCCGCCACCAGGACCGGGTGCGGGACATGACAGACGGACCGGAACGGCGCAACCGCTCCATGGGGATGGATCAGACGAGCATCCGTCCCTCGGCGCTGACTTCCACCCCATCATCCTGATCGGGGCCAAGCAGCATCTGGTTATGCGCCGCCCCCGAAGGGATCATGGGATAGCAGTTCTCTTCCTGTGCAACGCGGATATCCGCGACGACCGGACCGGGATGGGCCAGCATGTCCGCGATGACGCCATCAAGTTCGCCCACGCATGTCGCCCGCAGGCCACGCCCATGGAAACTTTCGGCAAGGCGGACAAAATCCGGCAACGCCGCGCTATAGCTTTCGGAATAGCGCGATTCATGCAGCAGTTCCTGCCACTGCCGCACCATGCCCATATATTCGTTGTTCAGGATAAACAGCTTCACCGGCAGGCGGTACTGCGCGATCGTGCCAAGTTCCTGAATGTTCATCAGGGTGGATGCCTCCCCCGCGATATCGATCACCAGCGCATCGGGATGGGCAACCTGCGCGCCCACGGCGGCAGGCAGGCCGTATCCCATCGTGCCCAGCCCCCCCGACGTCAGCCAGTGGTTGGGCCGGTCGAACTGAAAATGCTGCGCCGCCCACATCTGGTGCTGCCCCACCTCGGTAGAGACATAGGTGTCACGTCCGGTCTGGCGCGTCATTTCATACAGGCGGCTGATGGCATATTGCGGGCGGATGATGGCGGACGGGGTCATGTCCTGACGGAAGCCAAAGCTGTCACGACCGCGCCATTCACCGATCTGCGCCCACCATTGCGCGATATCGCCGGCCTGCGCCGCAGGGGTGGGGGTACGTTCCCATTCCTCGATCATCATTTCGATGATGCGACCCGCATCCCCCACGATACCAAGGTCAACCGGCACGATCTTGCCGATCTGCGCAGGGTCGATATCGGCATGGATCTTGAACGATCCCGGCGAAAACGCATCAAGGCGTCCTGTGACACGATCGTCAAAGCGCGACCCCAGCGCGACCAGCACGTCACAGTCATGGGTGGCAAGGTTCGCCTCGTACGAACCATGCATGCCCAGCATGCCAAGGAACTGCCGGTCCGTGGTGGGAAACCCGCCCAGCCCCATCAGGGTGGAGGTGCATGGGAAACCTGTCATCCGCACCAGACGGCCAAGCAGCTCCGCCGCCCTGGGGCCGGAATTGATGACGCCCCCACCGGTATAGAACAGGGGACGGCGCGCCGCCTTCATCGCGGCGACAGCCTGCGCCACGGCGGCACGTTCTGGCTCGAAACGGGGCCGGTATGACGGATGCAGGACGGGCGCCGGTTCGACATAGGGGGCGGGACCGACCATCAGGTTCTTTGGCAGGTCCACCAGCACCGGCCCCGGACGCCCGGTCCGCGCGATATGGAATGCCTCCTGCACGACAGGGGCGATATCCTGCGCCCTGCGCACGAGGTAGTTGAACTTGGTCGCCGGACGGGTGATGCCAGTAATGTCCGCTTCCTGAAAGGCATCGGTCCCGATCAGGGGCACGCCGACCTGTCCGGTGAAACACACGACCGGAATCGAATCCAGCAGCGCATCCATCAGCCCGGTCACGGTATTCGTACCGCCCGGCCCGCTGGTGACGAGTACGACGCCCACCTTTCCGGTGGAACGGGCATATGCCTCCGCCGCGTGGACGGCGGCCTGTTCATGACGGACCAGGACATGGCGGATCGCATCCTGCCGGAACAGCGCGTCATAGATCGGCAGGACCGCCCCACCGGGATAGCCGAAGACGACCTCTACCCCCGCATCCTGAAGAACACGCAGCAGTACTTCCGCGCCGGACATGACGGTGGGGTCCACAGTCGTGGCGCGGGCGTCGGGCCGGATGGCGGTATGCTGCACTGTTGCGTTCATGTCCCTTACTCCTTCGCCCCGGTCCCGTCAGGAAGGACGGCACCCCCAGCGGGCGAAATGTGGGCCGGGTTTAAGCGAAAGCGGCCCCCGGCGTCAATGCAATTAATAACAAAAGAAATAATTTTCCGCTTATCTCTTTCCATTTGTTGCGCACCTGATGTGATTCTGCCGTCATGGAGACAGGTCCGTGCCTCCGCGGCGAGGGAATGGTGCGCAAACCATGTGGACTGGCGCTTGGTATATTGCGCCGTAACCTGCACCGCGCGGGTGATGGCGTCCTGGCGCGACATCTCCCCACGCAGCATGGCGGCAAGTTCGGGCACGCCATGCGCACGCATCGCAGGCAACGTAGGCGACAGGTGGCATGACAGCAGGGCGCGCACTTCCTCCACCGCACCATTTTCCATCATCGCCACAAACCGCGCGGCAATCGCCTGCCGCAACAGGTCACGCGGCGGCGACAGGCGCACGGAGACAAAACGCGCAGACAACGGCGGCAGTACCGATTCCGTGCGCCACCATGACAGGCCCCGCCCCGTCGCGCGCCAGACCTCCCACGCGCGCGCGATGCGCTGCGTATCACCGGGGCGCAGGGCGGACGCGGTTTCGGGATCGACCGCCATCAGGCGGGCATGGATCGCGGGGCCTCCTTCGGCCAGCACGGCAGCCCGGGCTTCCGCCCGGATTTCGGGGGGCGGGTCAGGAATATCGGCTAGACCGTCGGTCAGGGCGCGGAAATACATCCCCGTCCCACCGCAGAAAATCGGGATACGCCCGGCCCGCCATGCCTCATCCGCCGCATGCAGGGCCTGTTCGCGCCACCATGCGACCGACCCCGCCTGTGCCGCGGGCAACACGCCATACAGGCGATGCGGCAGCAATGCTTCCTCCGCCACCGTGGGGCGGGCCGTCAGGATGCGCAATTCGCGATAGACCTGCATCGAATCGGTATTGATGATGGTGCCGCCAATCACGCGCGCCAGCGCCAGCGCCAGCGCGGACTTGCCCGAACAGGTGGGGCCTGCCACGATCACGGCGGGACGCAGGCCCGTTTCGGTGCCTTGCGTCATGATCTCATCCCTGCCACATGCCCGGACATCATGGCTGAATCCTCCTCCTCCCCGACCCACGTCCTCGTCCTTGTCGCGCATCGCGACGCCACATCGCTCAGCACGGCGGACATTGCCACTGCACGCGACATGACCGGGGGGGGAACCCCCACCATCCTGTCGGCAGGCGAAGCGGTCGAGATCCCGTGCCCCGCGCCCGGCACGGGCGACATGCCGCATATTGCCCCCCTGCGCGAGGAATTTTCGCGCCGCGCCCTCGACGCCATCGTCGTTGCCGCCCATGGACGGCGCAAGGGGCTGCTGGTTGCGGACATGGACAGCACCATCGTCGATTGCGAAACGCTGGATGACCTCGCACGGCATGCGGGTATCGGTGAACGCATTGCCGAGATCACGCGCCAGTCCATGAACGGGGAAATGGATTTTGAGGCCGCGTTGCGTGAACGCGTCGGGTTGCTGCGCGGCATGCCCGCCACTTTGCTGGAGGCGGCATGGAAGGACGTACGTCTCAATCCCGGTGCGCGGGAACTGGTGCGCACGATGAACAGGCATGGCGCGCACACGGCGCTGGTATCGGGCGGGTTCACGTTCTTTACCTCCCGCGTGGCGGAAAAGTGCGGATTTGACGAACAGCACGCCAATACCCTGATGATCGAGGGCGACCACCTGACCGGCAAGGTCGGGCAGCCGATCCTTGGCCCCGACGCAAAGCTTGCGCACCTGCGCAGGCTGGCGCTGGCACATGGGCTGCATATTGGACAGGCGATGGCCGTGGGCGATGGGGCAAACGACCTTGCCATGCTGCGCGAAGCGGGGCTGGGCATCGCATTCCATGCCAAGCCTGCCGTGCGACAGGCGATCAGCAGCCAGGTCAACCATACCACGCTGCGTACTCTGCTGTTCGCACAGGGATATGCGGCGGCGGACTTTGTTGGCTGATTATGGACCTTTCATGACAAGCCCCCGGCACCGTGCCGAACAGCACTGATATTTCCGGGCATCACCCTGGTTTGGAGATTGGTCGAAAATATCCCCATTGATAATGGCATGGCCGCAACCCACTGGATGTTGCCTCCTTTCTTAACAGGCAACATCTTTCAAAGGTTTTTTGGTGTTGCCTTTCGATCGAAAAAGGCAACGTCTTTCGAAGCTTTTTGGAAAAAGCTTCACCAAAAACTTTTATTATTTCAAGATCTTATCTGACTTATCTTTTCAAACAGTCTCTTGTGTATCCTTATTCAGGGGAAAGGGGCCTGCCCTGCCTTTTCAGGCGCACCAGCAGCTTTCACATGCATCACGGCGCGGTCGGGATGACGGCCGACTGCTGGCTGCGATTGTCCTGTGCCTCGATAAAGACGCGCGTGACCTCGGGATAGGTCTGCTTGATCTGGCGTTCAAGCTCGGACACCGTTGCCTCCACATCGCCTGCGGACAGGTCATTGTGGAAATCAATGCTGATGACCACCAGCACATCGCGCGGCCCGAAATGCATGGAACGGATTTCGTTCAGGCGGTCCACCCCACGCGCCGACAGCGCCATGCGACGCAGGGCCGCCAGAACTTCGGGCGCCACACCTTCGCCCGTCAGCAGCGACTGCGATTCGCGCGCCAGGAAAGCAGCCGTCACCGCAAGGATCAGCGCGATGATGATGGAGGACACACCATCCAGCACCGGCATATCCAACGTTTCCGACAGCACATTGCCCACCAGCGCCACAAACAGGCCCGCCAGCGCGGCTGTATCCTCGAACAGGACGGTAAAGACGGTCGGGTCCTTGCTGCGCTGTACGGCTTCGACCCAGCCAAGACGGCCCTTGCCATGGCGACGGAACGCACGCAGCGCCATGACCCAGACCGATCCCTCGAACAGGATGCTCAGCCCCAGCACGATATAATTGACCAGCACATGCGCCATTGGTTGCGGGTGAAGGATGTGGGTCACGCCCTCGAAGAACGAAATGCCAGCCCCCAGCCCGAAAATCAGCAAGGCAACGACAAAGGTCCAGAAATACAGTTCCAGCCCATAGCCGAACGGATGCGCAAGCGTGGCCGGACGCGCCGCGCGCCGCATTCCCACCAGCAGCAGCGCCTGGTTCCCGGTATCAATAAGGGAATGGATCGCCTCGCTCAGCATAGAGGAACTGCCGGTGATATAGGCCGCGACGCACTTGGTCGCCGCCACGAGAAGATTACCCCCCAGAGCCGCCAGAATCACGAGGCGGGAGGAAGAAGAATGCGCCATGACCATCCCATATAAAAAAGCTGGCATATCCTATCGCCTGCCCCAGCACATTGACAGGGCAGCACATCACGCCCGCCACCATGTGATCGCCCACACGCCACATCACGCAAAATGATAGGAAGTTTCTGGTGAAGCCTTTTAGAGACTGTTTGAAAAGTCAGGATCGATAAAACTCTGAAATTATAAAGGTTTTTGGTGAAGCTTTTTCTAAAAAAGCTTCAGAAGACGTCGCCTTTTTGAAAAAAGGCAGCACCCAAAAACTTTTCTTGTTTTTTATCAATGACTTGTTTTCAAACAATCTCTTACAGCCAGAACAAAATACCAGAACAAGATGATAGCCAAAATTTTTATGATTTTTATCAATGATCTACATTAGAACACGACGCCATTATCCGGTCATGCAGCGCCCGGGCGAAAGAACATGAAGGGTATCACGGGCATGCGGGCATGCATCATCGTCAACCCCACGGCGGGACGCAGGCGGCGCAGGCCACTTGCGCGGTTCATCGCCGCCCTGCACGCGGGTGGGGCGCAGGTGCGGGTCCTGACGACGCGCCATGCGGGCCATGCGCAGGAACTGGCGCGCCAGACCCTGGGGGCGGCCGGGACCGACTGCATCATCGCCGCGGGCGGGGATGGCACGATTGCCGAAGTGGCGCAGGTCCTTGCAGGAACACAGCAGCGCATGGGTATTTTCCCGGCGGGCAGTGCGAACGTTCTGGCCCGTGAACTTGGCATACCCTTTGCCCCGCAGGCGGCGGCACGTCTGATCCTGTCGGGCGCCAGCGCGACCATATGGCCCGGCATGGCGGAGGATACGAAACATGCCCGCCTGTTTGTCCAGATGGCCGGAATCGGGTTCGACGCCTGCGTGGTACACGGGCTGCCGTCACGCCTGAAACGCATGGTGGGACGCACGGCCTATGTCCTGACCATGTTCGGCGCGGCGCTGCGTTACCGTTTTACGACGTTGCAGGTACAGGTGGACGGCATCACGCACCGCGCCCATGGCGTCGTGGTGTCCAAGGGACGCCTGTATGGCGGGCGGTTCGTCCTTTGCCACACCGGCATGCAGCATGAGGCGGGGTTTCGCGTCATCATGCTGGAAACGGCCGGCCTTCTGGCCACCCTGCGCATGGGATGCGCGCTGCTGCTGGGGCGGGTGGAGCAGATGCATGATGTGCGGATCGTGACCGGGCACGACATAGAGGTCCATGCCGCAACGCCAGTCCCGGTGCAGGTGGATGGGGATGTGCTGGGCATGACGCCAGTCCGTATCCGCGATGCCGGGCGGCCTCTGCACCTTGCGATAGAAAGTAGGTAAATATGGAAGAATTAATAAAGAAAATAAATGATATATCATGTATTTCCGATAATATTTCTAATTTTATTTCGCAAAGGAGTGCGGATAATCTGCCTATGATTTTGGCAGATTTGGGCCGCCTGCTTTGTAAGGACTTCAGTCGCTTTTCTGATCGTGACAAAAGAAATATCTTTTCCCTAATAGAAAAGACAATAGAAAATAATGAAAAAGAAAGTGACATGGTGGCTACAATGTTTTTAGAGTCATTTATAAACTGTTGGATCGACCGCGGTCATAAATACAATTATAAAGAATTTATTGGGCAGAAATCACTAATATTTATTAATAAACTTGATTAATATTACTCTTAACACCAGATATTATTGCGATACAGGATGCATCACGCTATAATTCCCAGACCACAGTCAAAGACCTGCAAGACTGTTTAAAAAGTCAGGCTCGATAACACCCTGAAATTATAAAGATTTTTGGTGAAGCTTTTTCTAAAAAGCTTCAGAAGACGCCGACTTTTTGAAAAAAGGCAGCCCCCAAAAAACTTTTCTCAATTCCAGCATGTTCATGAACCTGTCTTTTGGGGAAAAGACGGCATCCAGACATTTTCATGACTTTTCTACCAATCCGATATTTGGAAAATCGATGTTCAGGTCGTGAACTGTTCGGCAATGATCCGTTCGGACAGGCTCTGCCCCGGATCAAACAGCAATGTCGTATGCCGGGTGCGATCTTCTTGTATCTCCACAGACATGACATCGCGGACTTCGGTAAAATCCGCCACAGCCGCGACCGGTCGTTTGTCAGGTTCCAGTATGGTGAACCTGACCTGTGCCGTTGACGGCAGCAACGCGCCCCGCCAGCGCCGGGGACGAAAGGCACTGATGGGCGTCAGCGGCAGCAGATTGGCCGACAGCGGGACGATTGGCCCATGCGCCGAAAGGTTATACGCCGTCGAACCGGCAGGCGTCGCGATCAGCACCCCATCACAGATCAGTTCCGCCAGACGCTGTCGCCCATCGACATCAATGCGGATCTTGGCGGCCTGACGCGTCTGACGGAACAAGAAGACATCATTCAGGGCCAGTGCCTCCGTCACCATGCCATCGCGGGTGGTTGCGCGCATGCGCAGGGGATGAAGGACAGCCTCCTGCGTGGTGGCAAGATGGGCAGGCAGGTTTTCTGGCACGGTCGGGTTCATCAGGAAACCAACCGTGCCGCAATTGATACCATAAACCGGAATGTCACGATCCAGCGCGATATGCAGGACCTCCAGCATGAATCCATCCCCACCAAGGCAGACCATGGCGTCAGCCTGGGCCGGGGGGGTCTGCCCATACTGGCGGGTCAGGCGTTCAAGCCATGCCTGCGCGCTTTCATTGGGGGCCGCGACAAAGGACAGGCGTGTGGGCAGGTATCCGTCCTGCCAGCGGGAGGCAACGGCTTCGGTCATGCAGCGTGCCGCCATGCCGTCAGGCACCGCATCACACGGGCCATCGCATCACCCCCCGGCACAGTGGCACCCGCCACCACAGCCAGAAGCGTCGGAAGGAAGGTCGTGCGCATCGGGAACTCCATAAGGCTTGCAGCGCAGGGAAACGACAGGAAAGCAAATGACAGGGGACACGAAACCGCCAGCCAGGCCCGCGATAGTAGGATGCCCCCATCAGATTGCGCAACATATCTGCGCCACGCACAACGTAATTCGCGTGACACCATACCAAAAACAGTCAAGAAACCGCTTCAAAATAACGCATCGACGCGGAACAACAAACGTTCCCTGAGAGATTGTCTGAAAACAGGGCATTGATAAAAAACAAGAAAAGTTTTTGGGTGCCGCCTTTTTCAAAAAAGCGGCGTCTTCTGAAGCTTTTTGAAAAAAGCTTCACCAAAAACTTTTATAATTTCAGGATGTTATCGAGCCTGATTTTTCAAAGACCCTCTGATATTATATTTTCAAAAATATCCAGAATATATTTAATATTTTCAAATACCACTTCCTGGAACCGATCATCTCCCCACCTGACAGAAATTTTTTAAAGCCGTTGGGAAAACAAAAATTCATAAGGAATGGTAACATTCCCTAAATGTTGGATTTTATATAAAGGCAACAGGTTTCAAAGATTTCATCATTCCGGCCTGTTATTCCCCTCCTGTCTTTTCAAACCGCCTTTCTGTCCCCTGCCTGCGCCAGCACTGCGGACAGATGCGCAAGAAACCGTTCATTATCATGCGGCAGGCCGATGCTGACCCTGATCCAGTTTTCGAATCCCTTTTCCTTCCACGGTTTGACAATCACCCCATGGCGCAGCAATGCACCCGCCACATCCATGGCGTCATGCGCGGTACGAAAGAACAGGAAATTGGTATGGGCAGGCGCGACAAACAGGCCCATGGCCCGCAGGGCAGCGGCCATGCGGGCACGCGATGCCACCGTACGGGCCACGCAGGCGCGCATATGATCGGGGTCCGTCAGGGCGATGGTGGCCATTTCCTGCGCGGGCATGGTGGTATTGAACGTATCGCGCACGGTCTCCAGCACAGACGCGACCTCAGCCGAGGACGCAAGCGCATAGCCGATACGCAGGGCGGCCAGGCCATATGCCTTTGAAAAAGTGCGCAGGCACAGCCACGGCCGCCCCTGTTCACGCAGGATGGCGCGCGCATCGGGATAATCGGCATCTATTTCGGCATATTCACGATACGCCTCATCCACCACGATCAACGTCCGGGGCGAACATGCCGCGATGACCCGACGCAGGGCATCCGCCGTCATCATGCAGCCGACAGGATTGGACGGATTGGAAAAGATCAGGATCTTGGCCGGGCGCGACAGGGCATGGCACAGGCCGTCGATATCGAACTCTGCCCCTGGCGTGACCGGCACCGCATCGACCACCGCCCCCATCAGCAGCGGATGTATTTCATGCAGGCCAAAGGCAGGACGCACCGTCACCACCCGTTCCCCCGGTGACAGCCATCCTTCCGCGATCATGCGGATGATCTGTTCCGACCCATTGCCAATGACCACCCGGTCGGGGGCGATGTCGTTGAAACGCGCGATCCCTTCACGCAGGCCGGTCGCCCCGGCATCGGGATAGCGGAAAAGACGCTGTGCCAGCGCGGGCCACTGCCGCAGTACCTCGGGCGAGGGACCATACGGATTTTCATTACTGCCCAGCTTGCTGATTTCCGACACGCCAAACCGGCGCTTCACCGCATCTTCGGACAGGCCCGCATTATAGCGGGGCAGCGTCCTGACTTCGGGGCGGCACAGGGTCTGATGGTCGATCGTCTCCGGCATGGTCTGTCCTGTTTGCGTGCAACGCCCGGGCACCGGGCGGAAATATACGTGATACCACCGGCGCGACCGGCGGCAGGGCTGGTCCGTGTTTCCTGGCAGGAAACACAGGTGGGGGCAAAAGGGCGCGGTCGCCTGTCAGGCGGCCTGCCGCCGCGATGCGCGCGTGCTTCCGCCACGATACAGCACCACATACACCACCGTGGTGACGATCAGGCTGACCAGCCACGAGATATCAACCCCATGCAGCATTGGCAGCAAGAACCCCATATACAGATCATTTTTCAGGAACGGCAGTTCCACCAGCACCCCCACGACATAGGACAGTACGGCAGGCATGTTGAAATAGCCGTAACATCCCCCATCGACACGAAAAAACGAGGCAACGTCATAATCCCCATGACGCAACAGGTAATAATCGGTCAGGTTGATGGCCGTCCACGGCACGATGACCGCCATCAGGATATCAAGGAACGCGGCATAGGATTTCATGAAATTGGCGCTCATGCCAAACGCCATCACCAGCGCCAGCGCCACAAGGCACAGCGTGACCACGACGCGGCTGATCATCGCGGGATGCCAGTCGGGACGAAAGGTCTGCACCACCGTGATGGTCGATAACGCGCCGCAATACACCCCCATCGCATTGCCCAGCGTAATCGCCAGCGACAGAACCACCAGCACGATGCCAGCCCCCCCGCCACATAACCGCGCCAGTGCCTCCACCGTGGTCAGGTCCGACCACTGGCACGCCAGCACGATCCCCAGCATCATCGGCAGGATGGTGCCAAGGACCGTACCCGCATAGGTCGCGATGAACGTGTTGCGCACCGATACGGCACTGTTGGGCAGGTAACGCGACGAGTCCGAAACATAGGGGGCATACGCAACCTGCCACAGGGCGGAGACGGAAAATGCGCTGAAGATCCCCGCGACCGAGCCATGCATATCCATCAGCATCCCGCCCGAAAACCGCCACAGCCCCAGCGCGATGCACAACAGGACCACCCCACCGGCCAGCCAGCTTACGACCTTGGAAATCACATGGATCGCGCGATATCCCATACAGCACGGCACAAGGCTGACACCCGCGATGGTCAACACCCCCACCGTACGGTTGAGGCCCGGAAGCGCCTGCACCAGCGCCTGCCCCCCCACGACATAATTGGACGCGGCAAAGCCGACATACATCACGATCACCAGCAACACGATGGGAACCGCGCCATAGGACCCGAACTGGCCCCGGCTCTGCACCATCTGCGGCACGCCAAGCATCGGCCCCTGTGCCGCATGCAGGGCCATGAAGACCGCGCCCACCATATTCCCCGCCACCGCCGCCAGCATGGACCACCCGAACGACAGCCCGAAAACCGTTGGCCCCAGCGCACCGGTCACGACCGTCAGCAATGTCATGTTGGTGCTGAACCAGACGCTGAAGAGATCGCTGACACGGCCATAACGCTGGTCTTCGGGTATCTGGTAGATCGTATGCGTCTCAAACGTCGCGGCCATGGGCGCAGCCCCCCTTCATTCTCTTCTTGAAACATTACACGGATGGCATGGCAACCGCATCCATGGCTTCCTTCTGTTTCGATGCCCGTTATGAAGACATCCCGCCCGAAAGCAATATCATACGGCAATCCGGCGCAACGTGGCCCCCGGGGAACGCCATGGCCCTGCCCCCCGCGCCTCATCACATGCGCCCCATCATGGGTCATGCGACACGCACCCATTTTGCCCGATATGACAGCGCAAGGAAAACACACGCCCCACCTGCCATGACACCGGCACGCACGATAACGACGCCGGGGCACGGGACAGCCGCACGCGGCATGGGGGACAAGGCAGGGGAAATACGGACACAGGGGGAAAACGGATGCAGGGGGAATATGCAAGTCAGCCTACCGGTTTTACAATCTCGCCCTGGCTTCCCATCCTGCTATATTTCCATCACGGGCGTGTGAGAACAAAGGGAGAAGCACGTGAGCCATACATGGGGCGATTTTCAGGCCGTCGTACAACTGTCGGCAGGGCTGAATGTCGCCATTCTCAGCTTTGTGGACATCAGCCTGCCCGCGATCAAGGAACGGCGACGCACCTTTGCCAAGGCCCAGCAGGAACTTGACATGCATCGAAGTGCGCCGGGCAAGGTTACAAGTGCCGCACAGCTTGAACATGACTGCCAGGTGGAGGAAATGAACGAAAAGCTCTACCTGCTGTGGCAGCAATCCCTTGCATTCAGTAACGAAGAAGATTCCCTGATCCATTATACGGGCATCCTCGGCTTCCTTGGCGCCGCACTCAGCCTTGTCCTGCTGTGGTATTCGGCGCAATGTTACGATGACGTCATAAGCGTGACGGGCAAGACCGTGATCGGGCTGTCGTTCTGCTCCCTCATCGGGGCGTTCGTCATCAATTTCATGACGGCCTCCCAGGCGGGCGTTTATACCAAGAAATGCAACCAGATTCGGCAGGAAATGCACCAGACGCTGGGAATCGCAACGGCCCCCACGCCGGGCGCATCCCCGGCCCCGGCCACACATACGGACGCGGCCTCAGCGAAAATGCCATCAGCGGAAAACTGAGGATCGTTGCATATTTTCCGGGGGCCGCAGCCTGCTACGATTACGCGGCCGCCCTGATGCGTTTGGATCAGTGCGTCATCAAAAACATTTCATATGCATGATGATGGTCTTTCATGACAGTCCGCCCAGAGAGTGTTTGAAAACACATCATTGATAAAAAACAGGAAAAGGTTTCGGGTGCCGCCTTTTTTCAAAAAGGCGGCGTCTTCTGAAGCTTTTTGGAAAAAGCTTCACCAAAAAACCTTTATGATTTCAGTATGTTATCTATCCTGATTTTTCAAACAGTCCGCTCAGACATGCTGACCGCCATTGATATGGATTTCCGAACCATTGACATAGGATGACGCCGACATACACAGGAAATAGATCGTCTCCGCCACCTCCATGGGGTTTCCCAGGCGACGCATGGGCACACCATTCGCCACCAGTGTATCTGTGCCCTTGGACAGGATGGAGGTATCGATCTCCCCCGGGGCGATCGCGTTCGCCCGCACGCCACGGCCACCGAATTCGTGCGCCATTTCCCGCGTCAATGCCGCCAGGGCCGCCTTCGACGCCGCATAGGCCACACCTGCAAACGGATGCACGCGCGAACCTGCGATCGAGGTCACATTGACGATCGCCCCGCCCGCACGTTCCAGTTCAGGCATAAGCGCCCGTGCCAGCAACGCCGTTGACACAAGGTTGACGTTCAACACCTGCGTCCACAGGGCCGCATCGCTGCGCATCAGCCCAAGACGTTCGCCCTGCGGACCCTTGGGCGAAATCCCCGCATTGTTGACAAGGGCATGAAGCCTGCCATTCCCAAGGCACCCACGAACGGCGGCCACAAGGTCGGGAATGGCGTCAAGGTCGGAAAGATCTGCCTGAATATGGCCATCCCCCGCCGCACGCCACTGACACAGGGGGGAGAATTCCTGCCGCGATACCGTCAGCACCCGCCAGCCACGTTCCTGAAACAGCTTGACGGTGGCATGGCCGATCCCGCGACTTGCCCCAGTCAGCAGCAGGACCGGCGGTCCCGCGCCATCATCCTCAGGTGCCGGCATGCTGTCACGCGGGGCCGTCTCATCCAGCGGGGCCTCGACATGGCCATCCACTGGACGCGTATTGCCAGTGCTGCGCGCCCTGTCATTCCCAGTGCCATCGCCAGTGCCATGCCCCGTAAAAGGACAACCCGGATTACCACTCGCCTGCGTGTCGGTCATACCGGTATTGATACAATGCGCCGGGGCGACAATGGAAATGAATTCAACCCGGGCACCTGCATTTGATATGCATGCCCGCACTTCAGAATCACACACCCCCTATTCATCTGGCGAAATCACCGCGCAACCTGCGGGATGCGGGCGGGAACATTTACCGCAACATGGCTTTATATTACGCTGACGCAAAGCCTGCCGACACGGACCGAGCCCACACAGATCGACATGGACATATCATGCTGAAAGTCGCCCTTGGACAGTTTGCCGTTTCCCCCAGATGGGAAACCAATCTGGAACACATCCTTGGCCTGATCCGGCAGGCCGCGATGGAGAAGGCCGGGCTTCTGGTCCTGCCCGAAGGCATCCTGGCGCATGACATCGCCGATCCCGATATCATCGCAAAGACCGCCCAACCGCTTGATGGCCCCTTCATGTCACGCCTGCTGCATGAAAGCCGTGACGTGGACGTGACCATCATGGGGTGCGTGCATGTCCCCGATGGGCAGGGACGTTACCACAATACGCTGGTTGTACTGCACAAGGGAAAAATCACCGCGCAATACAGGAAGCTGCATCTCTATGATGCTTTTGCCGTGCAGGAATCACGTAATGTCACGCCCGGTCAGGAAATCCCGCCGATTGTCGATGTGGCGGGTTTCCGGATCGGGCTGATGACCTGTTATGACGTACGCTTTCCCGAACTGGCGCGGCGTCTGGCGCTGGACGGGGCCGATGCGCTGGTTCTGCCCGCCGCATGGGTGCGCGGGCCACTCAAGGAAGAACACTGGAAAGTACTCGTCACCGCGCGGGCGCTGGAAAACACATGTTACATGGTCGCCGTCAGCGAATGCGGCAACCGCAATATCGGATCAAGCATGGTGGTGGACCCGCTCGGCGTTGCAATCGTACAGGCGGGGGAGGCCCCGACACTGGCATTCTGTTCGATTTCCCACGAACGGATCGCACATGCCCGCACCATTGTGCCCGTCCTGCAGAACCGCCGGTTCGGCACGCCGGAACTGCGACAGGACTGACACGCGGCGCCTGCCGGAAACACATGACCGGATTCCGGGAAATGTCGCCGCAGTTCATGACAGGGGGCGTTGCGAAACACCCCGTTGATAAATAACAATAAAATTCCAGCGTTGCTTTTTTCATAAAGGCAACGTCTTTCAAGGATTTTTAGGAATATTTCCAAAATTCTATTGTTGCGGAAGGTTATTTATTCTGGACCCTTCAGGTGAAATTGTAATATTTTTAAAATATCCTGATTATAAAAAGAATTCCGGAATATTTACCTGGCATTTTCATACGATGCTGGATCTTATCCTGCCGCCTTTTCTGAAAATCCGATGCTTTTCGAAATTTTTCCCCAATGGTGGCCTCCCCTCTGGTCATGCCATCGCCCTATCCCCGGATGGAAATAGAACCGCTTTCCCCTCTATGGAAACATAGGGGTGTGAGAATTTTATACTTTTTTCGTGACGGTTAACAATTTTACACGACTTCCCTTCGCCATTATGTTTCGACATGGTTATTATCGATAATGGTTGGCGGGCATCTCCCCTCCACCTGAAACGCGGGAAGACGATGTCCATTTCCATTGATATGCTCGATACACCAGCCGTACTGGTCGATATCGACAAGGCACAGGCCAATATCAACAGGGCGCAACAGTACGCCAACACACATGGGTTCTGCCTGCGCCCCCATATCAAGACACACAAACTGTCCTGGTTCGCCCATAAACAGGTGCAGGCAGGCGCAGTCGGCATCACCTGCCAGAAACTGACCGAAGCCGAAATCATGGCGCAGGCAGGGCTGTCGGATATCCTGCTGACCTATAACATCATTGGCGCGCACAAACTTGGGCGGCTCGTCAACCTCGCACGGCAGGTCAATCTGTCGGTTGTGGCCGACAACCTGCCGGTGATCGAGGGATATGACCGCGTGACGGCGGGTGCGGACATTCCCGCACTTCGGGTATTTGTCGAATGCGACACCGGGGGCAATCGCTGCGGTGTGCAGACACCACACGACGCACTGACGCTGGCGCAACGGATCATGGCGGCCCCGAACCTGTGCTTTGCCGGGCTGATGACCTATCCCGCATCCGGGAAACAGGCACAGGCGGACACGTGGCTGGAACAGGCACGCGGCGTATTCGACACGGCCGGGGTCACGATACCGGCAATCACGGTTGGGGGAACACCCGACCTGTGGACGGCGGGCGACATGCGTAACATGACCGAATACCGCCCCGGCACCTATATCTATATGGACCGTTCGCAGGTGGCGGCGGGCGCCGCGACGATCGGGGATTGTGCGCTGAGTGTGCTGGCCACCGTCATCAGCCGCCCCACCGATACACGCGCGATCATTGATGCAGGGACAAAAACCCTGACAAGCGACCTGCTGGGACAGGACGGATACGGCCATATCATCGGCCACGAAGACAGCCGCATCACCGCCCTGAGCGAGGAACACGGCACCATCCATTCTGGCGGCGGCACATCCCTGCCCGCCATCGGGGACAAGGTGCGCGTCATTCCCAACCATGCCTGTGTGGTTACGAACATGTTCGATCACATCTACCTTGTTTCGGACGGCAAGGTCATTGACCGCCTGCCTGTCATCGCACGTGGTGGTGTAAGCTGAGGTCAGACATGTTTCCGGTCGCCACCCGTCCCTGAAAATTCATTTCCGATCAGCATATTTTTATAAATTCTGGAAAATAGGAACCCTATGATGAAGAAAGTTTTTGGCAAGGCCGCCGTTCCCCTGTCCATGGCGGTGCGTGCAGGTGATTATGTCTATGTCTCGGGACAGGTGCCCGTCGTGGATGGTGTGGTTGTCGAAGGCGGAATCGTGGCGCAGACAGCCGCCGTGCTCGATCACGTTACCGCCGTCCTGAAGACGGTAGGGTGCGAAATGAGCGACGTGGTCAAGACCTTTGCCATCCTGACCGATGCAGGAAATTTCGAGGAATTCAACAAGGTATATGCAACCTATTTCCCGGTTGCCCCCCCTGCACGCACCACCATCGAAGCCGGCCTGATGGCCGACATCATGGTGGAGATCGAGGCCATCGCCTATAAGCCGATCGGCTGACCTCCCCTTTCCTGCATACAGCCATATTGCGGGTCATGATGGCATAAGGATTGTTCAAAGATCTTTTAAAAACAGATTATTGATAATGAAATCCCACATTGTCAGGGTGTTGCCTTTTTTTCATGAAGGCAACATTTCCCGAAGCTTTTAGAGACTGTTTGAAAAGTCAGGATCGGTAACACTCTGAAATTACAAAGGTTTTTGGTGAAGCTTTTTCTAAAAAGCTTCAGAAGACGCCGCCTTTTTGAAAAAAGGCAGCACCCAAAAACTTTTCTTTTTTTATCAATGACTTGTTTTCAAACAATCTCTTAAAAAACCTTCCCCGAAAAACTTCCTGTCTTTAGCTGTATTTTCTCCCCAGACTGAATTTTCAGACAGCTTTTTGCGAAGAGGGAAATTATAAGATTCCCGATTGGTAAATTTTCGAAAATATTTGATTTTAAAAATATATTTCATAAAAATTTTCTCAAAAAACTATAAATCATTCCAACACAGAAACAGACCCCCTGATACCCAGAGGAGAATGAACGTGCGCGTGTTTGTTGCCTCACTTGCAACCGAAACCAATACCTTTTCCCCGGTACCAACCGACCTGTCCGCATTCAAAGCTGCGTTCTATGCCCCACCGGGGCAGCATCCCCCCACACCGACACTCTGTTCCGCCGTAGTTCCCGCCCTGCGTTCGCGCAGGGCGGACGGGGATTTCGAACTGGTGGAGGGCACCTGCACATGGGCGGAACCCGGCGGCCTGGTCAAACGCCAGACCTATGAAGAGTTACGTGACGAGATCCTGGAACAGTTACGTGCTGCCATGCCCGTGGATGCGGTGGTCATGGGGTTGCATGGTGCAATGGTCGCGCAGGGTTACGATGATTGCGAAGGAGACCTGCTGTCGCATATCCGCGACTGCGTTGGGCCAGATGTCGTGATCGGGGCGACATTCGACCCGCACAGTCACCTCACCGCACAACGCGTACGCAGCCTGGATGCCATGAATGCGTTCCTGGAATTCCCGCACACTGATTTCATGGAACGCGCACAGCAACTTGTCGATATTGTCCTGCGCGCGGCACGTCGTGACATAAAACCGGTCATTTCGACATTCGACTGCCGGATGATTGACGTCCTGCCCACCAGCCAACAACCATTGCGCGGGTTCGTGGACAGGATCGTGGCGTTACAGGGCACGGGCAGGATCCTGTCCATTTCCCTCATCCATGGGTTCCTTGCGGGGAATGTGGCTGACCTTGGCACACAGGTTGTGGTCGTAACGGACAATGACCCGGACGGTGGCGAACATCTGGCGCATGATCTGGGCATGGAGGTATTTGGCTTTCGCGGCAGCACGCGCATGCACACCCTGTCCCCCGAACAGGCGATCACACGGGCACGGGATGCGATTGCCGACCCTGCGACCACCGCGCCGGTCGTACTGGCGGATATCTGGGACAATCCCGGGGGCGGCGTCGCGGGGGACGGGACGCTGCTGCTGTCGGCACTGATCGATGCGGGCATCGACAATGTGGGGATTGCGACGATCTGGGACCCGATCGCCGTCGCATTTTGCAAGGCAGCAGGGATTGGCGCACGGATTCACCTGCGCATCGGCGGCAAGGCCGGTCCCGGCGGCGGGGACCCGATCGACGCGGATGTCGAAGTGCGCAATGTCGTCGATGCGGCATGGCAGAGCTTTGGCGAAAGCAGGGTTCCACTGGGCGCAAGTGCCGTCATCCGGATTGCTGGCACACATATCGACATCATCGTGAACACCAACCGTACCCAGTGTTTCGAGCCGGACATATTCTCCAATCTTGGCATTGATCCCACCGCCAAGGACGTACTGGTGGTGAAATCCACCAACCATTTCTATGCCGGGTTTATCGGGATTGCCGCCGCAGTCCTTTATGTCGATGCGGGCACGCATTACCCATCCGACCCGAAACGCACCAGATACACCAAGCTGACGCGCGGGATCTGGCCCATCGTGGAAAACCCCCATGACGTGACATGATCGCACACCGCGCATGTGACATTCCCCACCCGGGACCGCCAAGATGCCCTTGACCCATGCCCTTGCCATCGGGGGATGTGCGATCGGGATGATCATTGTCCTGATCGCCCGCTTTCGCCTGAATGCACTGCTGGTGCTGTTCGGTGTGGCCATCGCGGTCATGCTGGCGACAGGTCACAGCCCGGCGCAGGCCGTGACCACGTTCCAGCACGGGGCAGGCAACGCGCTGGGCAATATCGGATTCCTGATCGCCTTTGGCACCATGTTCGGCAAACTGATTGCGCAGTCGGGGGCGGCCGATACGGTTGCACGCTCGGTCATGCAACGATGTGGCGTACGCAACCTGCACTGGGCCATGGCCGCGACCGGCATGATTGTCGGCCTGCCCATCTTCTTTGACGTGGGGTTTGTCCTGCTGGCCCCGCTGGGCTTCATCGCGGCACAGGAAAGCCGCAGGCCTGTACTGATGGCCATCCTGCCCCTGGTTGCCAGCCTGTCGATCGCCCATGCGGTCATGCCGCCACATCCGGCCATCATGCTGGCCATCGGCATTTACCATGCCCGCCTGACACTCAATCTCATGCTTGGGCTGCTTGTCATGCTGCCCACGGCAATCCTGTGCGGGCCTGTGTTCGCGCAGTTTGTCATCCGTCACATCGGCACAATTGCGACCAGCCCGATGGAAGCGGAATTCCAGATACGCACCACGCCAGAAATCCATGCTCCGCCGGGGCGCAGCGTGCTGTGCATTTTATTGCCATTCCTGCTGATCGGGGGTGGGCAGGTGCTGGCGGCCATACCCGGCGCAGGGATATGGCATATGCTGGGGCAGGCACTGGGGGAGACGAATATCGCCCTCCTTGTGTCGCTGCTGGCCGTGGCCGTACTGTTATGCAGGCCTGCGGGCATGACACCGCAACAGATTGCCCATGCCCTTCAATCCTGCCTTGCCCCGACGGGATTCGTCATCCTGCTGGTGGGCGCGGGCGGGGGATTCGGACAGGCGGTGATCGACAGCGGCATTTCCGCAGCCCTGACATCCGCGGCCCTGGGCGCGCATATGTCCCCATTGCTGCTGGCGTTCCTGTCGGCTGCGATCATCCGTCTTGCGACAGGATCGGCCACCGTGGCCACCGGCACGGCGGCAAACCTGATCGCACCAGCACTCCCCCACCTGCATGGCGTATCACCGGAACTGCTGGTACTGGCAACAGGCGCAGGATCAATCGCCTTTGGCCCGGTTAACGATCCCGTTTTCTGGCAATTAAAGGAATATCTGGGCCTGTCGCTGGCACAGACCTTTGTCGTGTGGTCCGGAACGGAAACACTGATTTCCATTGTCATCTTGTGCCTGACGCTTCTTCTTTCTGCTGCCCTATAGGAATGCTGCTGTCTTTGGATGGATTTTCAACGGTCCGACCGGACAGTAGATCGCCCCCTTTGGATGAACCGGCACACACCCGCGACGATAAACATCTTAGTATCTGTTTGAAAAGTCAGGCTCGATAACATACTGAAATTATAAAGTTTTTTGTGAATCTTTTTCTGAAAAGCTTCAGAAGACACCGCATTTTTGAAAAAAGGCGGCACCCAAAAACTTTTCCTTTTTTATCAATGATCTGTTTTCAAACACTCTCTTACGCCAGAACAGCGGAGAGCGTCGGGCGGGCTGTCCCTGCCTCGTGCCATGCGATTCACATAATGATAACATTTCAGGAGCATTATCCTGGTCACGAGTTCCATTCGATACGCTCAGGAATGATGAAATGACCCAACTATTCGGAACGGGAAACAGTGTTACCAGCAGTGGAACATATGACCTTATGCCAATTGCGGTACTTGGTATTCTGGGAAGCGCCGATGCCACGGTATCTTCCTCCACCGGTGCAGAGGTCGATGCCACCATCAACATTACGGGACTGCTGGACCTTCCGGTCACAGCACTCAGCACCTATACGATCACTGCGGAAAAAAATACTTCCGTCACCGTTTCCGCCGGTTCCGTCGCCATCGGAACCGAAACGATCCTCAATGCGGACGGGGGGACGATCTCGCTGGGTGGTGGACTGCTGAATGCAGCCACAGGCGTGACCATCAATCTGAGCAACGGTGGAACATTCAACGGTTCGGCCGTCATATCGGCCCTGTCTGGTGCGACAATCAATTTCGAGTCCGGTGGTGGCGTGCTCAACCTGGCTGGCTCCAGCACCGGGCTGGCCCTGCTGTCGGGGGCATCAATCAAAAATTTTGGAACGGGGGATTCGATTATTATCGAATCCAACGGTTCCCCCGCGACCATCAGCAGTGTCAGTTATAATTCCCTGCTGGGAACAACTGACATAACATTTTCAAATAATGACAGTGTAACGCTGACGGGTGAGTACCAGAACACGGACCCGACGGCCTCCAACTATGTCAATGCCGTTGCAGAAAGCGGTGATACAGGCACAGTGATTGTCTGTTTCCTTTCGGGCACCATGATCCAGACCCCGACGGGGGACATCGCGGTCGAGGCCCTTCAGGTTGGTGACGCCATCAACATTTTTGACTGTTCTGTCCCTGCTGGCACAACCCGGAACATCGTCTGGGCAGGACACCACAAAGCCGTGGTGCGGCCCCACCTGCCAGATGATGAAGCCGGATATCCCGTGCGTATCGTCAAGGATGCGATCGCCGATGGCGTACCGTACAAGGATATGCTGATCACGGCGGAACACTGCCTGTTCTTTGACGGGAAATTTGTGCCCGTCCGCATGCTGGTGAACGGTCGATCCATTTTTTATGACAAGTCGATCACATCCTATGACTATTATCATATCGAAACCGCACAACATTCCGTCATCATGGCCGACGGTATGCTGAGCGAAAGTTATCTTGATACCGGAAACCGCCGCAATTTCCATCAGGCTGGCAATGTCGTGCGCATCGGGTCGTCACCACGAAATTGGGCCAATGATGCCGCAGCACCATTGGCGGTCAACCGTGATTTCGTCGAACCCCTGTTCCACCGGATCGGGGAACGGGCCATTGCCTCTGGTCATGCACCCAGGTCCGAACCGCCGATCGTGGAAACCAACGCCGACCTGCACCTGGTTACAAAAACAGGGGCCGTCCTGCGCACGATGCGCGAGGCCAATGGCCATGCTTTTTTCATGATCCCACCTGGGATCGAGGAAGTACGGATCATGTCACGCACGGGCCGCCCGTCAGATATGGTTGGTCCTTATGTGGATGACCGCCGCCATCTGGGTGTATTGGTCAGGAGCATCAAACTGTTTGAAGGCAATATCGCCCGTCCCGTTACGTCCCACCTCGCACCCGACGCACCGGCGGGATGGCATGATGGGGGATATATGCCCTGCAAGGAGCCTTGCCGCTGGACAGATGGGCAGGCCACGCTGCCGCTTGGGCACCGGCATCCCACATTGATGGGGCTATTGTGCCTCGAAATCATTGCGGGTGGGCCTTATAATGTCGAAAAAGACAATATTCCCCAAAATGATACGCGCCTGACAGCCTGAACAGGACGCCCCCTGTGTTCTGCCGCAGGGGGCGATTCACACGATCATGAAGCCTTTATTTACCCTAAAACCCGGACAGACCTGGACCGGTGCCCCCCCACGCAGCGAAGTGCGTGTCATTGACAGTATTGAAAAAAACCATGTCGTCTTTCGCAGGAAAGGAAAACGACGTGCCTTTCTGACCTTGCAGGAAACAACCATCATGGGTTTCCGCAAATGGATCCAGCAAAGTCAGGCCATTTCCGATGATGGGCTGAGCGCAACCGATCTGCACGGTTTTTCACCTTCACGCGAAATCGGGCAACGTATTCAGTTATTGCGCAAGGCTGCGGGACTAAGCCAGAAAGCATTTGCCGAAATGTTGGGTATGTCGCGTGCCGCCGTCTGTTTCTGGGAAACAGGACGTTCCAGCCATATCAGCGAACATGTACCCCGCATTGCGGAAATATTTGGTATCAGCGAAGAAGTTTTCCTAAATGGACAGAACAACGAAACAATACCGATCGAGCTTACAAAAGATGAAGAAAATATTATAAAGCTCTATAGATCCCTTTCCATCGAGAACCGTCTTCAGGCGATAAAACGTATGGAAATGCTATATATAAAAGGATAATATCAGGAATTCATAAAATAAATTAAATGTTTTTGAAAAATTTCCATCAAAGAACATTATAATCCCAATATGCGCGGTTCTGTGTTTTTAAAATCATTAGGCAATGACTACCGCCCTTCCGACTTTTTTCCTCTGGTCACACCAAAAACGATTCCCGGCAAGTTTTGAAACAATATCCGGGGGAAGGACTGGGCGCCGACGCAGAACTTCAACGCGCGGTCTTACTTTATGCAGGCCGGGGGAATTCAGACTTTCATCAAATTTGACGGGTTCTTCGAAATATACATTTTCGAAATCATATTTGCATGCGGGAAGGTTTAATACATCGCCCAGAATACTCGATGTCCTGGCAGGTTCATGAACCAGGACATCGTAATCTACGACAATGAGGTTATGAGCAAAATCGCTATAAAATGCTTCGGTAAAAGCACGCCAACAAAACCCGAATGCCCCATTGGCTGAAAGCAGGGAATACACGCGGCTGTGCAAATTCCCCCTGTGTTCGATCGGGACGATTTTTGAACTTAAAAGAGGGTTTTGCTGCATCACACGTTCAAATGAATCAATAATCCAGACAGGGTCCCTGACACAGAAAATAATCTTTGCTTCTGGGAAAATAGCATTGATCAAACCAAGTCTGGTACACCACAGACGGCTATTATCAATAATCACTGACAGATTATTGGCATTCAGGGATGAATCCCCGCCATAATAATTGAACAATATCCCCCGCAGGAGACGATGCCTTGTGTCCCTGTCAAATTCGGTTTGATACTCCCCCTCCACCATAACGGAACTTAATTTTAACATCATGGGAGCAACAGGAGAAATATGCCCTGCTTTGATGATCGTAGGATTCTGTCGAAGCAATGCCGCAAGCAATGTTGAGCCTGAGCGCGGTAATCCAGACATGAAATGCACAGTAGGGACGAGCATGCACATAAAGGCCATTGCAGTTGAACCAAGCCTTTATCGTAGTAAAGTCAGTCTTTAAGATCCTCCTACCTGAACAGGTGGCGCACATATTACATGATGTTACATATGCATCAGGGATGAATCAGGCCCAGGTTGATTGCCTGGACAACAGCCTGAATGCGATTATGGGCCCCCAATTTCTGCATGATATTTTTCAGATGATATTTGACTGTATTGTCACTGATATTAAGGATGGAACTGATTTCCAGAGTATTTTTCCCTTGCGCGACCCACAGCAGGCATTCACGTTCCCTGTCTGAAAGGGAACAGTCTTCTTTAGATGTCCCACCATTGGTAATTTGCATGTAGCAGGCGTGATATTGGTTAATCGCGATTTGCAGTATCGTTCGGTCACGAAAATTGATTTCTTTATCATTAGATGCCATTCCGACTAATAACAGCATAGAAGGGGATACCGGCAGGGGAACTGCATATCCGCTTCTAAAGCCGATATCCTGAAATTCTTGCATCATATTTTTTTGGCTTTTATTCCGGACACCTACAGATCCCCAGCCATAGGGCAGGAATTCATGCCTGGCAGTTGCGATTACGGGATCTATATTTTGATAACAATTGTCAATATAATGTTGCATCCAGTCATCAGGATACGTACTGTCAATCAGATAGCATTCCGTAACACGGGTTTTATGCACCAGCCCGGCTGTATGAACAAAATGTTTCAGTTTCGTCAATATACTCCGAAATTCCGCATTTAATTGATTTATATTTTCAGAATTCTGCATACTTTCCACTGAATTCAGGGCATCTTCAAACAGGTGTAACATGCGTAATTTCTTTTTGTCGGGACAACATGGAATCAGGCGTGAAATTATACATGATGTGCATTTATCATTTAAAGGAGGATATGCATAAATATTCCAAAAATATCAAAAATGCCCGTTACAATTTGTCGAAGATGAACATCCATATTTCTGCACTGGACGGACACCGTATTTCGCAATGCAGACACCATGATCCCCACAGGCAGGCTGACACGGCCTTGAACCACAAGAACGCCTGTTCCAGCGCAACCATCTGGCCCCCCTGTCTTGATGACTCCAGACCAAGCACGCGGCCCAGGGCGTCTTTCAGACCAGATCCCATGTATCTGGAACGCACTGGCGTGATCTGGAGATCCTTCTTCCGTCGGTTACAGATTTCACCCAGCCCCATCGCTGAGTAAGCTGCCATCCATATGGCTATCCGGAAAATATGCTCTGATGCCACGAGGCTGTATCGTGAACAGGCAACCTGCACAGCCGGTTCTGTGATCGTCCAGTCCCCGCATGGAGTACGTGACACCTGTCCGCTGAAATGCTTTTTTCGTGTCGGCACTAACATGAGGGATCTCCGGCACAAAACGTTTCAAGGCACCAGAACGCATCAGAAACTGCTATTTTGGAAGCTTCCGTTTGATTTTTTGTCCTCCGGGGGATGGCATTGATACCGCCATTGGCACGTATCCCCGTTCCAGGAGACTGTATTTAAAAGACAGGATCAATAATATATTAAAAATAGAAAAGTTTTGGGTGAATTTCGTTGCAACAGTCTGACAAAAACATCGCCTTTTAGGGAAAGATACCCCAAAAACTTTTCTGTTTTTTTATCAACAGGCTACTTTCAAACAGTATCTGGACGCATGCGGCCCAGCCAGCACGGAACGAACCTGCATACGATAAAGCCTCCCTGCCTGCTGGCCTTATACCAGTCGCCAGGACTGCGGCCACGGCGCAGGAACCCATCAGGGCAAAACCGTCTTTACCCCGGTGTTGCCGAACCACCCTTCATCACACAGGGCACCTGTGGTGCGAGCTGCGGGACTCGAACCCGCACGCCCTGTTAACGGGCGCAAGATTTTAAGTCTCGTGCGTCTACCATTCCGCCAAGCTCGCATTAAGCGCATCTTCTAGCACACACACCATCCACGACAACTCAACCCGTCGCGGTTTAAGGATATTTTCACACAAAAAATATCCCTCTGCCCCTCCGGGTCATTCCTGCATATCGCGCAACAGGGTGGCCCCTTCGCGGTGTAGCCATAGCTCGGCCATACGCCGATGCGGGGTCAGGCGATCCACCAGCATCCAGAAATCCGGCCCATGGTTCATGTGCCGCAAATGCGCCAGTTCATGGGCCATCACGTAATGCTGCACCTCTGGTGGGGCCATGATCAGACGCCAGCACAGCATGATTGCCCCATCGGCAGTACAACTGCCCCACCGGCTGCGTGTATCGCGCACCGTCAGCCGCGTGGGGCGCAATCCCGCCTGCCGTGACAGCGCGTCCAGCCCCGCCCCAAGGCGGGTCCGCGCCTCCTCCCGCAGGAAAGCCAGCAGGCGTCTTACCAGAAACGCGGCTTCCCCACTGACATGTATCACCTCGCCCTCGATCCACACGCCACGCCGGGCCTGCGGACAATGGCGAATGGCATGGGGCCGTCCATCAATCAGCACCTGTCCCCCATCATGCCATCGCGGGGCCTGCGGTATGCGGGCAAGATTGGCCACCACCCATGCCGAATGTGACCGCAACAGCGCCAGTGCATCATCACGTCGGGCGCGTGGCGGCAGGGTCAGGATGACATGACCGCTGCGTGCATCAATCCGCATGGAAATGCGCCGCGCCCGCGCCGAACGACGCCAGCATACCGTGACCTGCCTGCTGGCGATGGCCACGGTTTCGGGGCCATCGGACATCATTCGCGCGACGGAATGTCCGGGGCCTGCGTGCCGTCGGCACCGGGGGGACATTCACCCGGCCATTCAACGACATGATCCTCCAACGCACCGGCACGACGTTCGCTAATGACACGCCCGCTGACCGAAACCCCGGCCTCATGCACCGTATCGGCCCGTCCCGAAACCAGCGGATGCCACCATGGCAGGGGCCGTCCCTCCTGTATCAGACGGTATCCACAGGTGGGAGGAAGCCAGTCGATATCCTTCAGCATGTCCGGCGTCAGGCTGATACAATCCTGAACCTTGCGCTGTCGATGCGGATAATCCTTACACAGGCACGTCGTGGTATCCAGCAGACGACAGGCAACATCGGTAAAGACGATCTCCTCCGTCTCATCATCACGCAGTTTGTGCAGGCAGCACCGGCCACACCCGTCACACAGCGATTCCCATTGCTGGCGCGTCATACGTGACAGCGGAACCGTCATCCAGAACGGACGGTCCCCTCCGTCATTACGGCTATCCATGCCCATTGCCTCCTGTCCCCGTCCCGTCATGTCCCGAGGGTCGCCCCCATATCCACCATGGCGGCCAACACCCCCATCCCCAGTCCCGCGCAGGCAGACAGCACCAGTGACGGCCCAAGCAACGGCAACCACAACAGACGCGCACGCATCCATAGCCCCGCCCCCAGCCCCCATGCCGTGCGCGACACGCTCGCAGGCACGCGCATCAGCGCTCGCAACGGCAGCACCGTCACAAGAGGGCACACAAACACGCCCTGCAATACCGGCCACAGGGCCACATTCCCCGCCCCGCCCCAATGCGGCAGCCACAACACACCGGCCATCCCCGGCACCAGCACCAGCAGCAGCAACACCTGCACCACGGCAGGTCCCCATGGCATGCGACGCCGCATGAACATGCATGCCCCCATGACCACCACCGCCATGATGAACGCCGTCATGGCGCATTCCGCCATATCAGGAAGCAACATCATACCGCCACCACCGCGAACAAAAGACACGTGGCATCACGCGGGTCCACGCAGCCAGTCGGCAAAACGCTGTGACAGGTCCGGCAGGTGCGCACCCCAGAACTCCAGATCCATGGGCAGGTCGACCGAGGGTTCGCCCGCCGGCGACCCGGCGGCAACCTGCCCCATGGGATAAAGGGCGGCAAAACGATCCTGCTGTTCAGGCTGCACTATATAATGCAGCAGATCGCGCGCCTGTCCCGCCATGGCGGGGGATACCCCCTGCACCAGCGCCCATGACAGACATTCGCCCAGGCTCTGCGCCCACTGCACGCCGATATCATGACGACGCGCGGGCAGGCGGGCGATTTCATTGCTGAAGACACTGCCCATCAGCACACTGCCATTTTCAATGATGCGGGCTGATTCCTCTGGCGTGGACCACCATGTAATATACGGGCGCAACTGCGTCAGCTTACGAAATGCCCGGTCGATGCCCGGCCCGGTGGACAGCACGTCATATACGTCATGCGGTGGCACGCCATCGGCCATCAATGCGATTTCCAGCGTCGAGCGCGGGTCACGTCGCAGCCCCCGTTTGCCGGGAAAGCGCACCACATCCCAGAAATCGGCCCAACGTGGGGATGCAGGACGCCACCCGCGATCCCATGCCAGGACGATGGCCGGATGCAGCGCGGCGACACCACATCCGTCGGGATTGTCCGCACTGCCCGCCAGGCGCACCAGGGTGCCCTGTATGCACGATGTACGAATTGCACTGTCTTCGCCAAAGACGACCGCCCATGTGGCGGGCGTGGATTCTGTCGCGGCATGCGCCGCCAGCGTCGTCGCCTGCCCATCCCATGTCCGACGCACGACACGTATCCCCGCCTTCCTTGCAAAAGGCTGGAAATAGGCACGGTCCTGCACCCTGCCCAATGTATCGTCCTGTGTCGCGACGCTCAGGACGGCAAGGCGGTGGTGATGGACGGTGGACACCAGACGGGCGGCCAGCACTTCGGGCGCACACACGATATTCCCCGCCAGCGCCATGATGATGAAAAGACACGACACGCGACGCGGCGACAGGCGGGGCAAAAGGCACGCACTGCTCAACGGAAAGGACAACAGGGAAAACAGCGGGAAAGACCTTCACAAGACGGCATGACCGCCGGTGCGGCCACAGGGATACGGAACATCGGACGCTAGCGCATTTCATGACGGAACGGAAAGGCAATCGCCTGCCCCGCCTGCCACGCCAGCAACGCCGGACGACCGGGTTCCACCCCGCACACGATCTGCAACGGGGGACGGCGCACCAGCAGCTCATCGCCATTCGACAGCCTCATGCGCATGCGGATGTATGTGCCCATGTGACGCATGTCCACCAGGACCGCGGGCAGCATCGCGGATTCGCCATCATCGGTGGCAAGGCTGCCCATCGCCCCCGGTCGCGCGGGAAACAGGGTCGCAATGCGGTCAGGACGCACGCAGACGGTGCAAAGGCTGTCTTCCGCCAGGCCGGGCGCCGCCATGGCCTGCACCGTCAACCCGTCGGGCAGGCGGATGACGGCGACATCCTCCTCGATATAGGACACGCGCCCGGTCAGGGCATTCGCCCCGGCAAAACCGGTGGCCACGCGGTCGCATGCCGGACGGTCGAACAGGTCCGCCGCCGCCCCGGTCTGCAAATGTTCTGCACCGTCAAAGAACGCAATACGGTCCCCCACCACCAGCGCATCATCACGATCACAGGTGGCCATCACCACACACAGGTCACGCGCACGGATCAGGCGGCCAAGGAAATTGCGCATCATCCCCCGCCGGTCCGCCGGCAGCGGGGCAAAGGGATCATCCAGCACAATGACCGGCGGCGCGCAGACCATGACCCGCGCCAGTCCGGCGCGCAGGACCTGTTCCGCATCCAGCGCGGCAGGCCGCACATGGCCCAGCCCCTCCAGCCCCAGCAAAGCCATGGCCTGACGCGCACGGTCCGCCGCCTCCGCCCGGGCAATGCCACGGACACGCAGCGGAAACAGCAGGTTGTGGAAAACCGTCAGGTGCGCGAACAGCGGATCGCGCGCTCCCCACAGGCCACACATCCGCGTGAGCGGTGGGCGACCCGACACATCGATCCCCCCCACCATGACGTTACCGTCAAGCAATGGCCGCTGCCCCACCAGCGCGTCGGCCACCGCCGACAGGTCCGCACCGCGGTTTCCCAGCAGGGCAAGGCATTCCCCCGCCCCGACACCAAAGGAAAACGGGGCGGTATCGGCAGTTGTGACCAGATTGCGGACAACCAGTCGTGAGGAGAAAGGTGGCATGCGATAACAGAAACCTGACTATCCAAAGAAAGGGTTATAAGTGTTTCCTTCCTCCTTACCAGAGGATCATCGGGCCAGCCCCTTTGCAAGGACAAGAAAATGACAAAGACAGACATCAAGCACGTCACGCACGAAGACCTTCAGGCACTGAAGTCCCACGTCGAAAACCTGCTGCAGACGCATGGCAAGCAGGCCCTGCACACCGCCGTCGAAAAGGCGGAACACCTGGCCACCAACGCGCGTGAACTGGCCGAAGCCCCGACCAAGACCCGCTCGCGCGGACGTTCCTTTCTGGCTATCGCCATTTTCTCGGCAATCGGCTACTTTCTTGGCCGCGCCACGAAATAAGGCTTGGTAGCCTGACGAAACCAGAGGACACGCGACAGCAATGAGAATAGGCGAAATCGGCAAGACCATCATTGATGGGGAACTCACCCTACGCAAATTGATGGCCATCCGCCTTGGCCGCCAGGCTGCCTTTCTGGTTGTCGCGGCCGTTTTTGGTGGTTTCGCGACCATAACGGGCCATGGCCTGCTGTGGGCTTTCTGTTACCAGACCCTTGGCCTCAGCGTTCTTGGCGCGTCATGCGCGGTCTTTGCGGTGGATATCATCGCCGCGTGCATGTTCGCCTTCATGGGACGGCGGTCCTATATGACGGCCGAAGAAATCCGTGTCCGCTTCGCCCGCGAACATGCCCTTAATGAACTGCGCCAGACGGTGGCGCTGTCCGCCGTGGTGGGCACCGTCGCCGGGCCGGTGACACGTCACACCGGGCGCGCAATCTGGAACCTGTTCCAGACCGTGACAGGACGCCGCCCCCGCTCCTGATGTGACCATCGGGGGCCGCCGCCCCCGCCGTCATGCATACCATCATGATTGATGCACATCATTGTCAGATGGTATCCATGACGAAATTGCATTGGCTCCCGGACACTTTTTCTGGAAACGTGCGACTGCACGCAATCGTAAGCAGGCAAATAGTTTGCATGCTCATGATTTTTTCCAACCCGGCTGGCAGGATGCAATGGCCGATACCGAGCGCCTTGAACGAGAACGGTCCTTCAGACGCAGGCTGGCGCGCCTTGGCACGGCATGGCGGCGACAGGTGGACCATGACCTGCGCGATTACGGCCTGACCGAAGCCACCTGGCGGCCTGTCCTGTATCTGGGCCTTCTGATGCCGCCGGTACGGCAGACCGACCTTGCCCGCGCCCTTGAGATCGAGGCCCCATCGGTCGCCCGCCTTCTTGATGTGCTTGAACGCCGCGGACTCGTCTTCCGTTCCCGCGACGAGGAAGATCGCCGCTCCAAGCTGGTACGCCTGACGCAGGAGGGGGAGCGGATCGAACGTCAGGTGCGTGACGCGGTGGACGCCGTGTCGCATCGCCTGCTGTCGGGCATTTCGGATTCCGAACTGACGGCGTGCTATTCCGTCTTCGACCGGATTGAGGCCAACCTGTACACGGATCGCATGGCGACCGGGGCCTCCGTCCGTTCATGAGGCTGATCCCCCCCCACGGCGCGCTGTCGCGGCCCCTGCTCCGGCTGGGAACCTTTGTTTTCCCCGACTGGAAAACGGTGCGCCCCACGATTGCCTACAGCATCCGTACGTTGCTGGCGGTGGGGCTTGCACTGTTCCTGGCCTTCGACCTGCAACTCCAGACACCGATGTCTTCGGTCACGACGGTGTTGATCGTCGCCAATCCCGTCGTGGGCGCAATGGTGTCGAAAAGCGTGTGGCGTATTTTCGGCACGATCATCGGCGCGACCTCCGCCATCGCGCTGATGGCGCTTTTTCCACAATCGCCCGTGCTGTATTTCATGGGGCTGTCGTTCATCATCGGGCTGGCATGCTGCGTGTCCACCCTGCTGCGCTTTTACAAGGCGTATGCAGCGGTGCTGACGGGTTATACCATCATCCTGATTTCCGTTTCCGCCTTCAGCGAACCGGACCATATCTTCATGGCCGCGATGTCACGCCTGTCGGCGGTGACGGTGGGCATCCTGAGTACCGCATTCGTCTTCCTGCTGACGAATATCAGCCATCCTGAAAAGGTCATACGCCAGATCGACCAGGTGTTGCGCAACATCACCTCCCATTTCGCGCAGCCAAGCGATCCGTCATGGAATGACGCAACCTCCATGCCCGATGACGCGGGACAGCCCCTGTCCTTCCGCGCCATGTCGATCACATCATATGACCAGCGTGCGCGCCTGCTGTCGCAGGCCAACGCCCTGGTGGAGGCCATCGAATACGCCGCAGCCGACAATTACAGCGTCAGCCTGCGCGCGCGTGGCCTGCGTGGGGGGGTGGCGCGCCTTTTGGGGTTGCTGAGCGCGCATCATCCCATCTGGCAGGATGAACCGCCGATGACCCGGCAGGCGCGGACGGCGCGGCATATCCGCCAGGAGATCATGCGGCATTTCGCGACCCTGCCGCCAGAGGACCTGCATCTGGAAGCGCGCGACAACATGCGCCCCATCCGTCGGCGCATCCGCGCGGCGATGACAGAACTCGACGAACTCGGCGAACAGACGCAGGACCTGCCGACCATCGCCTTCATCGACAATGAACGCGACGTACTGGCGCAGCTCTGTGCGGCGCTTGATGATTTCATGGGACCGCAGGAACATGTCCGCGCCATCGGCCTGAAACTGTATTTCGACTGGCCCGCCGCCCTGCGCAACGGCACGCGCGGCGCGTTCGTCACCCTGCTGGGTTGCATGTTCTGGTATATCTGCCGCTGGACCCACGGGGCGAACATGCTGACCTACCTGATCCCGGCATCATGCCTGCTGGCGACAAGCCCGCTGGCGTCACGTGCCAGCGTCATGTTCGCAAGCGGCACATTCGCGGCCATTCCCGCCGCCTTCATCTGCCAGACCTTTTTGTTGCCGCGCATCGACGGCTACCCGCTGCTGTGGCTGTCGCTGTCACTGTGCCTGCTGCCGGGGATATGGTTGCAGTTCCATCCACGCCACGCCATGCGCGGATTCGGCTATGCGGTGTTCTTCAACGCCATGGTACAGGTGCGCAACCCCATCACCTATGACGACCTGTCGCTGATGAATACATGGATGGCCTTCGCGCTGGGCGTGGTGTCCATCGCACTGGTGTTCCGCGTCATCCTGCCCGCCAACCATCGCCTCGACTCGGGGCGGCTGGTGGCCTCCATCGCACGCGCGACCGAACATCTGGCCCGCCAGCCACTGGGTCAGCATGTCGAATGGCCGGTGTGGGAAAACCTGCAGATGCAAAAAATACTGCGCATCATACAACGCTTCTCCCTCGTATCGTCACCGGGGCGGGTCTATGAACTGACGGATGCGGCATTCATGGCCGTATCGCTGGGCCGGGTGCTGGTCCGGTTGCGCACCCTTGTCACGTCCCCCGCCATTCACGCAGAAGACCGCGAACGCGTGACGCAGGCGCTTGGCGCGTTCCGTTACCTGCGTTCCGACCCGGCGCTTACGGTCCAGACGCTGCGCGCAACCGCGCTGACGCTTCTGTCCCACCTTGAACGCCGGGGGATGCCGGCACATACGCCCACACGCCGTATCGCCGCCTGCCTGGAACAGGCATCGCTGCTGATTGGGGCAATCCCCGGTTTCTTCCATCGCCATGGTCCGCTACAGATGGCGGCGGATATGCCCGGCGCCAATAACCGCCTGACCCTTCCCGTATTGTCCACGACTGGCCCGTTCGGAATGAGAACCGCCTGATGCTGACCGAATTCAATCTCTTCGGTGTCTTCATGGCACCGATTGTCGTCTATGCCATCGCGGCGCTGCCTGTGACCATGCTGCTGCGCTCCCTTTTATGGTGGAGCGGCATCATGAAATGGTTCTGGCATCTCGCCCTGTTCGAGGTCGCGCTCTACACTTGCGTCCTCTGCCTGATGATCCTGTACATCTGACTGTCGCCGAAAAGGTTCGAGAATCCACCATGCCTCTCTTGCGCACCCTGATCCGTGTGGTACTGACCCTGGCGGTCGTGGCGATGGCCATCGTCATGGGCGTCACCTTATGGGACACCTACATGATTGCCCCGTGGACACGTGACGGACGTGTGCGCGTCTATGTGGTCGATGTTGCCCCCGAAGTTTCCGGCACGGTGGTCCAGCTACCGGTGGTGGACAACCAGTATGTCCATAAGGGCGACCCGCTGTTCGTGCTTGACCCGGTCCGCTTCCACCTGGCCATCCGCGAGGCGCAGGCCCGCCTTGACGGTGCGCTCGAAGACCTGAAGCTCAAGCAGAATGATGCCCGGCGCCGCATGGGCCTTGGCGGTATCGTCTCTGCCGAAGAACAGGAGGTTTTCAACTCCAACGTGGCGACGCAGATCGCGTCGGTGGATGCGGCCCGCGCTGCCCTTGATCTGGCCAAGCTGAACCTCCAGCGCTCCATCCTGTATTCGCCGGTCAATGGCAACATCACCAACCTGAACCTGCGGGTGGGCGATTACGTCACGGCCGGGCATGCCCGCCTTGCGGTGATTGACTCCGACTCCTACTGGGTCAACGGGTATTTCGAGGAAACGAAGATGTGGGGCGTCCATGTCGGGGACGAAGCACGCGTCAAGCTTATGGGATACAAGGACATCCTGCCTGGCCATGTCGTCAGTATCGCACGTGGCATCAATGACCAGAACGGCAAGCCAGATGGCCTGGGCCTGCAGGACGTCAGCCCGATCTTCACCTGGGTCCGTCTGGCACAGCGTATCCCGGTGCGCATCCATCTGGACCATGTTCCCGACAGCATCACCCTTGCCGCAGGCATGACGGCGACCATCAGCGTCGGCCCGCAGTCCCGTACCCAACGCGGCCATCTGACGACGTGGTTGCAAGACCACCTGTAAGGCGCCAGGCACAACAATGAATATCACCACGATCACCCGCAAGACCGGCCTGTTCCTGAGCGCCGCCCTGGTGCTGGCCGGTTGCACGGTCGGACCGCGTTACCAGCCCGACCGCATGAAGCTGCCCGCCCGCTTCACCGAGGATGACCATCCTGCCACCAAGGAAGAGATCGAGGACACCGACCGGGAGCTGAAACAGTGGTGGCACCTGTTCAAGGACCCCGAGCTGGACAAGCTGGTCGATAAGGCGATCACAGGGAATTATGACCTGCAGGCGGCAGGGCAGCACATCCTTGCGGAACGCGCGATCCGCGATGTGCAGGCGTCGCAATGGTATCCACAGATGGATGCCGATGCGGGTGGTGGTAATGTCCGGTATTCGATCAACATCGAGAACTGGCCGATCCGTCCAGGCAACCCGGCCAACCACCCGGATGCGAATTACCTGACCTATGGCATGGCAGGCAGTTGGCAGCTTGACGTTTTCGGGCGTATCCGCCGCAGTGTGGAGGCGCAGAAATACGCCGTCGAAGCCACGATTGAGGAACGCCGCGCCCTGATGGTCATGATCCTGTCCGAAGTGGCCAGCGATTACATGATGCTGCGCGACCAGCAATTGCGGCTGGAAATTGCGAACAATAACATCCGTGTGGCCCAGGATGCCTATGACCTGACCAACCGCCTCTACCTCGAAGGGGTGGGCAACACCATGCAGATCGCGCAGGCCAAGGCAGAGCTGGATTCCCAGACCGCCGCGCGCGAACCGCTCAAGACCCATATCTCCCAGATCACGCATGCGCTTGATGTTCTGATGGGGCAGATGCCCGGGACTTCCGAAATCGAACTGAAGGTGGCCAGACCCCTGCCCAAGGTGCCGGAATTCCCGGCCACCCTGCCGTCCATCGTCCTGGCCAACCGCCCGGACATCCGCACGGCCGAACGCCAGTATGCGGAGGCCACGGCACGGATCGGCATGGCCGTGTCACAGCTTTATCCCAATTTCAGCATCCCCATCAGCTTTAACCCGAATGCCTCGGTCATGTCGCAGATGACAGAAGCTGCGACCATGAGCTGGCAGTTCCTGATGATGGCTTCGCTGCCGCTGATGCATGGGGGCAAGCTGACTTCGCAGGTGCGCGCGACACAGGCCGCGGCCGAAGCAAGCCGCCTGAATTACCGCCAGACCGTCCTCAAGGGCTTTAAGGAAGTCGAAGACGCAATGGCCGCCTGGCATGATGATGAGGAACATACCGAACTGCTGGCCAAGGCCGCCGAAGACAGTACGCTGGCAAGTGAGCGCGCGCGCAAGCTGTATGGCGCGGGACTGGTCGGCTTCCTCGAAGTCCTGACTACGGAACGCACCACCCTGAACGCGCAAAATGCCGAAGCCATGGCACGGCTGGAACGGTTGCAGGATGCGATCAACCTGTATACCGCCATCGGCGCAGGCTGGCAGGGTGTGGCACTGACCAACACCACGCTGCCGATCTCGCTGGAGAAACAGAATTTCCTTGCGCACCTGTTCCAGCAGTAATCCACACGGGATTACATGGGCCACGAACTGATTATGATGCCCGTTTCCAGTTGCATGAAAATAACTGGGAACGGGTATTTTCATATTATGCAGGACGTGTCTTCTTGTTTGCAGAAACAATGAAAAAAAACGTTCATGTCATAACCACAAGAAGATTTCAGGAAATATTTCCAGAAAAATTTTGAAAATACTTCCTGTTTTCAAAATTGGTCATGACAGGAAAATACCGCCCGAAAAAAATACCGGCAGCAAGCCATGCTCACTGCCGGTACCAGAAGATCACAGCCGGATCAGATGATCCGGGTCAGCGCCGCCAAACCTTATGACCAGCGCCAGTTACGCACTTCCGGCAGGTCCTGCCCGTATTGCGCGACATAACGCTTATGCTCGTTCAGCTTGTCATTGATCAACTGGTTGGCATAGGCCGCCTTGACCGCAAGGGCGGGTACGCGGCGGATCACGTTCTGCACCAGATGGAACCGGTCCAGATTGTTGCGCACCGTCATGTCGAACGGTGTCGTGGTCGAACCTTCCTCACGATAGCCATGAACGTGGAAGTTGCGGCAGTTGGTCCGCTTGTAGATCAGCTTGTGAATCAGCGCCGGATAGCCATGGAAGGCGAAGATCACCGGCTTGTCCACGGTGAACAGGCTGTCGAACACTGCATCATCCAGGCCATCGGGATGTTCCTGCGGGGTCTGCAGCGTCAGCAGGTTCACCACGTTGATGACACGGATTTTCAGGTCCGGCAGATGTTCATTCAGGATCTGCGTCGCGGCCAGAGCCTCGATGGTGGGGACATCACCGGCGCAGGCGATCACGACATCGGGCTCCCCCCCCTTGTCATTACTGGCCCATTCCCAGATGCCAATTCCCTGCGCGCAATGTTCAATGGCGGCATCCATATCCAGCCACTGCGGCTCCGGCTGCTTGCCCGCCACGATAACGTTCACGCGGTCACGACTTTCCAGACAGGTCTTGGCCGTGCATAGCAGCGTGTTCGCATCGGGCGGCAGGTACACGCGGACGGTCTTGGCCTTCTTGTTCAGGACATGGTCGATGAAACCCGGGTCCTGATGGCTGAACCCGTTATGGTCCTGACGCCAGACATGCGATGTCAGCAGATAGTTAAGCGAGGCGATCGGCGCACGCCATGCCACTTCATCAGCCTGCTTGATCCACTTGGCATGCTGGTTGACCATCGAGTCGACGATGTGAATGAACGCCTCGTAGCACGACATGAAGCCATGGCGGCCCGTCAGCAGGTAACCTTCCAGCCAGCCCTGACAGGTATGCTCGCTAAGGATTTCCATCACATGGCCATCAACGGACAGATGGTCATCGTAATCGAACGTCTCGGCGTTCCATGCGCGGTTCGTAACGTCAAGCACAGCGTTAAGGCGGTTCGAATTGTTCTCATCGGGTGCCAGCACGCGGAAATTGCGTGATGACAGGTTTTCCTTCATCACGTCACGCAGCCACGATCCCAGCACGCGCGTCCCCTCACCCAGCGCATGGCCTGGCGCTTCCACCGTCACGGCATAGGGTGCCACATCCGGCAGGCGCAGGTCGCGACGCAGCAGGCCGCCATTCGCATGGGGGTTGGCACTCATACGGCGGTTGCCCTTGGGCGCAAGCGCCGCAATTTCGGGCATCAGCGTGCCGTTTTCGTCAAACAGTTCCTCTGGCCTGTAGCTGTGCAGCCATTCATCAAGCAGCTTGAGGTGCGCAGGATTGCCAAGGTCGGTAAAGGGCACCTGATGGGCGCGCCAGTATCCTTCGACCCGCTGGCCGTCCACCGTCTTGGGGCAGGTCCAGCCCTTGGGCGTGCGCATGATGATCATGGGCCATATGGGCCGTTCGGTCCTGCCTTCGGTGCGGGCGGCCTTCTGGATGGCGTCGATGCGGGCAAACGCCGTGTTCATCGCATTCGCCATGGCCTGATGCACCACGTCGGGCACGTCACCTTCGACCACGATCGGGTCATAGCCATAGCCCTTGAACAGGGAGACCAGTTCCTCGGGCGAGATACGCGCCAGAACGGTGGGGTTCGCGATCTTGTAGCCATTGAGGTGCAGGATCGGCAGGACCGCGCCATCGGTCTTGGGGTCAAGGAACTTGTTGCTGTGCCACGATGTCGCCAGCGGCCCGGTTTCCGCCTCGCCATCACCGACGACGCAGGCGGCGATCAGGTCGGGGTTGTCGAACACCGCACCATAGGCATGCGACAGGGAATATCCCAGTTCGCCACCTTCGTTGATGGAACCCGGCGTGGTGGGGGCAGCATGGCTGGGAATGCCACCGGGGAAGGAGAACTGCTTGACCAGCCGCGCCAGCCCGTCCGCGTCCTGCGACACTTCGGGGAAATACTCGCTATAGGTGCCTTCAAGATAGGTGTTGGCAATCACACCCGGCGCCCCGTGGCCCGGCCCCGCGATGAACAGGATGCTGCGATCCTGTTCACGAATGATGCGGTTGAGGTGGAGATACAGGAAATTCAGCCCCGGCGTGGTGCCCCAGTGCCCCAGCAGGCGTGGCTTGGTATCCTCAAGCTTCAGCGGCTCGCGCAGGAGCGGATTGGCCAGCAGGTAGATCTGCGCGATCGACAGATAGTTGGCCGCGTGCCACCATTTGTTGAATAATGCCAGTTCCTGTGCCGATAATGGCGTGGTGGATACTGTCTCACTCATCTGCGTCCCCTTCGAAACAAATTGTCCGTGTCCGTTACGCCAGACACATCATCACATGGCGGCGGATCGTCGTTTCCTCATCCGTCGGAATGACCCGCACCTCGACCTTGCTGTCGGATGTGCTGATAATTTCGCTGTTCGCGATATTCGCGGCAGCATCGAGCCGCACGCCCAGCCATTGCAGCCGCGCACAGATCGCAGCACGCACGATGGCGTCATTTTCCCCAATGCCCGCCGTGAAGACCAGTCCGTCCAGCCCCTGCAACGACGCGGCCATCATGCCCGCTTCCTGCACAAAGCGATAGACGAACAGCTCCAGCGCCGCGCTGACGGCGGGATCGTGGGCGGCGCGCGCATGCAGGTCACGCATGTCATTGGACACCCCCGAAACCCCCAGCAGGCCGGAGTCGTGGTACAGCACCTTTTCGATCGCTGCTGCGTCCAGCCCTTCTTCCCTGAGCATGTAAAGGATCACACCCGGATCGAGATGACCGCAGCGTGTGCCCATCATAAGCCCGTCCAGCACCGAAAATCCCATCGTGGTATCGATACTGTGCCCTTCATGCATGGCGCACAGGCTGGCACCGCTGCCGACATGCGCCACGATACAGCGACCACCCGCCAGATGCGGCGCGCGCGCGCGCAGGCAGTTGGCGATATATTCATATGATAGCCCATGGAAACCATACCGCCGCACGCCCTTGGCGGCATAGGAACGCGGCAGGGCCTGTGCCTGCGCGACAGGGGGCATGGTATGGTGAAAGGCCGTATCGAAACACGCGACCTGCGGCAGGTCGGGCCGCTGTGCCATCAGCGCGCGCGCGGGCGCCAGACTGCCGGGCTGATGCAGAGGGGCAAACGGCGTCAGCGCCGTCAGGGCGGCCAGCACATCGGGCGTGATGCGCACCGGGCGGATGAAATCCGGCCCGCCATGGACAACACGGTGCCCCACCCCCATCAGTTCGACATGACCCAGATGTTCGCCCACCCACTCCATCAGGGTGGCCATGGGGCCATGATGCGCATCAGGCGTCCCCGCTTCATGGGCGTCCCAGCTTTCATCAACCAGGACCTTGCCGTCCGCATCCCTGGCGCGGAAATGCGGATGGGTGCCAATGCCCTCCACCTCGCCCGAGGCGATGCGGTGGCTGGGACTTGTGGGGGTATCGGTCGGGTCAATGCGGAACAGGGCGAATTTCAGGCTGGACGACCCTGCATTCAACGCCAGAACAGCCTTTGTCATGCCCGTCTTTCCTTTCCCGACACCCACCGACATCCTATCGACTATCGACCCTGCGACACATTGACGCGAATCAATTCCGCATCGCCGCCGCTGCATCGCGAACGTGCGGCATCAGCGCCGGATTGCTGTCATTCTTTGAAACATAGCGCAAAAACAGCGGGATATTCCACAGATGGCTGATGCCCGGTACCTGCATGGGAACACACATGTCGCCCATGCGTGGTGACACACCCTCTGCAAGGGCGCAGCCCTTGACCCGCCCAAAGGGCATCGCCCTCTGAAAACCGGCCATTCAGAGGTTTTTAAAAAAGGAAGACCCCATAACTTCCTGAAATATTATAAGTTTTTTTTAGTGAAGTTTTCCCGAAAAGCTTCAAAAAGAGTGTCATCTTCTTAAAGATTTCTTGAAAACAAATCATTGATAGAAAATCAGAAAAGTTTTTGGGTGCCGCCTTTTTTTAAAAAGGCGGCGTCTTCTGAAGCTTTTTGGAAAAAGCTTCACCAAAAACCTTTATGATTTTCAAACCACCTCTTTAAAGACAAAGAAGGCAGCATATCAGTCCGGGTCAAACCGCCGCCGCAACATGGCGCGCGCGGCCTTGCGGGCCATACCCGCATCCCGTCCCACTTCGATCAGGGCCGGGATCTGCCCCGGATGGGCCAGCACATTGCGCAGGATCGCGCCCAGTGCGATCCCCCCGCCCGGCTGCAACGCCACCACGGCGGCGGGGGGCAAGGTGCGGTCCGCCGGGTCGCACACGACACGCAGGACCGCGAACGCAACCTTGCGCTCGGAACACAGCGTCGCCACCACGCCACTTTCCATGTCCAGCCCTTCGCACCCGCTCTGCGCGAACAGTTCGGCTTTCTCCTGCCGGTCGGAGACGATCACATCACTGTGTAGCAGATCCCCGCGCTGCACCGTCCGCAGCCCCTGCCCCAGCCAGTCGGAAAAGGCCGGATCGGTGGGGATACGCGCCCCATCGACCACAACATGACGTGGCAACAGGACAATCCCCGGATACAGCGCCGGGTCCAGACCCGCGGCCAGCCCGAACGACAGAACCGCATCCACCCCGGACGTCAGCAGGATGGAGGTCGCACGCCGTGCGCCATCAAGCGTCGCGCCACTGATGCCAAAGCGCGCGGCGGGGAAGAACGGGCGGATCAGGGCGGCCTCCGCCTCCATCCCGACCACGATCCCAAGACGGGTGAAGGGCACCACAACCGTGGCCTGCATGCTGTTATCCATAATCAGAATCCATACCCCACGCGGCCACTATTGCTGTTTTGCAGGTTGCGATAGCGCGACAGCGCCATCAGCGGAAAAAACTGTCGGTAGCCATGATACCGCAGGTAAAACACCTTGGGAAAACCGACGGCATTATACGGCTCTTCGGCCCACTCGCCGTCCGTACCCTGCGTCCGGGCCAGATACGCCACACCGCGCGCAACCGCCGCATCATCCTTCAGGCCCGCAGCCATCATGCCCAGCACGGCCCATGCGGTCTGCGACGGCAGGCTCTGGCCATATTCACCATGGGGGCCACCTTCGTAGGATTCACATCCCTCACCCCAGCCACCATCCGCGCGTTGCCTACACCGCAGCCAGTCTGTGGCGCGGACGACCATCGGGTCGTCCTTTGCCACATTCGCCGCGTTCAGCGCACACAGCACCGACCAGGTGCCATAGATGTAATTGGTGCCCCAGCGGCCGAACCATGACCCGTCCGCCTCCTGCTCCGTGCGCAGGTAATCAAGACCACGTTCGATGCACGGGCGATCCACACCATGGCCAAGCTGCGCAAGGAAGGAAATGCAACGTGCCGTCACATCGGCGGTCGGCGGGTCAAGCAGCGCCCCATGATCGGCGAAAGGAATGTGGTTGAGCACATCAAGGTCGTTATCAATGTCAAACGCCCCCCAACCGCCATTGCTGCTTTGCATGCCAATGATCCAGTGGCGTGCGCGCTCCAGCGCTTCGGCATTGGCCGGATCGCCCGCACGGTGCAGCAGCATGCCCACCACCGCCGTGTCATCCACGTCGGGGTAGTAGTCATTGTTGTACTGGAACGCCCAGCCACCGGGCTTCACATCCGGGCAGTTCATCGCCCAGTCACCCTTGACGTCAAGGATCTGGCGTCCACGCAGCCATTGGGCAGCCTTCGCCAGCTTCTCCTTCGTCGCCTGTGGTGCAATGCCATCAGGACCGGTGGCGGATTCGATCATGGCGTGCCCCGCAAGGCCGGTGTCCCATATGGGGGACGCGCAGGGCTGGCAATAGGTTTCCCTGCCCTGATTGACCAGCAGGCGCTGCACCGCTTCCCACGCTGTTGCGGCGCGGGGGTCGGTATCGGGCACACCCAGTGCGCGGAACATCATGACGGTATTGGCCATGGCGGGATAGATCGCGCCCAGCCCATCCACGCCATTAAGGCGTTTTTCAACGAAGTCCACGGCGGCACGGATCGCACGACGGCGCGTTTTACGCGGGAAAAAACGTTCCGCTGGATGCAGTACCCTGTCCAGATACTGAAACACATGCCCCCAGCGGGAACGGTACGGCCCCCGGACCCAATCGCGCACCCTGTCGGGCGGGGTTACGAACAGTTCGGGGATATGGACACCGCGCGGGTTCAGCGCACAGGGCCGCACGGCCCCCAGCACCAGCAGGGGCGCGATGACCGTCCGTGACCAGTACGACATGTTCCATACCGAAAACAGCACCTTGCGCGGCATCAGCATCAGTTCGACCGGCATGGCGGGCACGGCGTGCCATGGCACCTCCCCAAACAGCGCAAGCTGCAGGCGGGTGAACACGTTGGTGCGTTCCGCACCACCATGATGCAGGATTGCCGCCCGGGCACGGATCATGTGCGGGGCATTGATGTCGTCGCCAATGGCCTTGAGGGCAAAATACGCCTTGACCGACGCGGAAAGGTCGAACCTGCCATTTTCATACAGGGGCCAACCACCATGCGCCCCCTGGATACGACGCAGATAGACGCCAATCCGCTTTTCCAGCGCCGGGTCGATCCGATCAAGGAAATGTTCGAGCAAGACATATTCAGCCGGAATGGTGGCGTCCGCCTCCAGAGGGAAAACCCAGTGGCCGTCTTCCTTCTGTCGCTGTCCCAACGCGGCCTGCGCACGGGTGACGGCCGCATCAAGGTCCGCCGCCGCCAATGGCGCATCAGGTCTGACCACCTTTGTGGCGGTGCGCCTGCGTGTCGTCGTGGTCTTGCGGGCCGGGGCCTTGCGGGTCGTCGTCGTTTCAGGTTTCTGCGCCATAATCCCATATTCCCCCATTATCCGGCGGGGGCCTGTTCCAGATTCAAAGAAATTTCCGGTGTGGCCTTCTGAAACACGCGTCAAAAGACGTCATATTTTTGGAAAAAGGCCGCACCCGAAAATTTTTCTCTTTATCAAGCAGCTATTTTCAAACAGCCGTTCATGCACCGTGGCGCTGCCGGACGGCCTGCGCCGCGGCAACACCAGAACGGATCGCACCCTCGATCGTGGCGGGCAGGCCGGTTTCCGTCCAGTCCCCGGCCAGCATCAGGTTGGGCAACATCGTGCGCGTGGCGGGCCGCAGCCGATCCTGCGCCGGGGTTGCGGCGAAGGTCGCGCGCTTTTCACGCACGATGCGCATCGGCGGCATGTCCACCGGCAGGGCCATCGTCAACGCGGGGTCGAGGGCTGCGCGCACCTCCCCCCAGATGGTGCGGGCCAGAGCGTCGGTGTCATATGCGGCATAACGGTTGGCGGCGCTGACGGTCACAGACAGGATGTGCCCCTTGATGAACACCCATTCGCTGATCCCCCCCACCAGACCGATAAAGCGCGCCTGCGCCAGCGCACCGGTCGCCACGGGCACATAAGGCATGGCGAAATGCGCGTTCACGATGGCCTCGAACTGGTCCGGGGCGCTGAACCCGGGAAGCTGCCCCTCCAGCAGGGAGGCCGCGACCGGTGCAGGCGTTGCCATGATCACCGCGTCCCCTGAACCAATGGCGATGTCCTGCCCCGTTGCGCGCAGCATGGTGACGCGCCCGTCCCCGGCCTCCACCGCACTGATACGCACGCCGGTCTGGACCTGTGCCTTCATCAGCGCGAGGTGCGACAGCGCCGGATCAACGAAACTTTCGGACAGCCCGTCCTGCGGGAAGCGTGGCAGGCAATGCCGCCCCCCCTGCGCCAGGCTTTCACGCACCACCGCGCCCAGCAATGCCGCACTGCCGACGTCGGGCATGGTGTTGAGGACGGAAATCGCAAACGGTTCCAGCAGGCGCGACGACAGCGCACCGGGCATCAGGCAGTCCGACACCACGATATCGGGGGCTGCCTCCATCAGGCGCATCAGGCTGCGCAGTTCCCCCAGCCGCATGCCCGGCACACGGCGCCGGCGCGACAGCACCCACAACGGAACCTTCCCGCGCGACAGGTCCAGCGTCCAGCGCGCACGGTCCGCAAGGTCGATGAAGGGGAAGACCGGGCGTGACGGCCCCGTCAACGTATCCTGCGCGCCAATCAGCCCAAGATAGCGGTTGACCGCCCGATTGCCCGACAGCAGCAGGTGGTTGCCATTGTCGATGCGACAGCCAAGATGTTTGTCCACATATGAACGCGCCCGCCCGCCACAGGCCGGTCCGGCCTCGTACACCGTGACGCGTTCCCCGGCACCCGCCAGTTCAACGGCCGCCGACAGGCCCGCAAGGCCGCCGCCGACGATATGGATATGTCCGCTCATGCGTTCAGGCCACCAGCGCGCGGGCTGCAATCAGCAGCTTGCGCGGGCGCGACAGCGAAACACGGTGCGACAGGTCGCGCCACCCATGGCGTTCCTGCGCGGACAGGATCGCGGCATAGGTCGCGCCCATCACGCGCGCGGGGCGCATGGCCCGGCGGTTGCACCGGCGCATCGCGGCATCCGCGGCGCGGAAATGGTCACGTGCCCGTCCCGCCAGAATGCGTCCCACCGCATCCAGCCCCGCCGCATGGCATGCCCCCTGCGGGGTCAGCGGCACATCGAAACGCGACAGCAGTTCAGCAGGCAGGTACAGCCGCCCGATCCGCGCATCCTCCGCCACGTCACGCAGGATATTGGTAATCTGCAACGCACGGCCAAGGTGATGGGCCACCTTGTCCGCCTCGGCCGAGGCATCGCCGAACACACGCACAGACAGACGCCCCACGGCAGAGGCGACACGATCGCAATACAGGTCAAACGTCGCCTCGTCCGGGGCGACGATGGGGCCACGCGCATCCATTTCCATGCCGTCGATCACGGCATTGAAATCCTCCTGCCGCAGACCGAACATACGGATGGTGGACAGAAGTACACGATCCAGCGCATCGTCCGCCTGTCCCGCATACAGCCGCGCGATACGTGCCCGCCATGCATCAAGCCGGTCGCATTTGTCCCGGGCTTCGCCTTCGTCATCGGCCACGTCATCCACCAGGCGACAGAAGGCATACACGGCATACATCCCATACCGCCGGTCCGGCGGCAGGATCTGCATACCCTTGCCAAAGGACGTGCCCGACGCCGTTACCACCGCCTCGACCTGCATCAGGTCCGTGGGGTCGCATCCCAGTGGGGCCGTGCCATGTGGGGTCGTGCCATCATGCCGCGCGCGCAAAAAAACCATCCCCGCGTTTTCCGTTCCATCCAAGGTTCACAATGTCTGCCGGACGTTCTTTAACGGCAATTACCCTAACGGCAAAATCCGCCTGCCGACATGCACGGCATCAGCGGCGGATGACACGCAGCGCACCGCCCATCGCCGCCAGCATGTCGCCACGCGACAGCTTGACCCGCCCCGCCAGCGGGTCCTCACGCCGCAGGCGGGCGGCAAGACGCTTTGACAGGCCAACGATCACCGCACATTCCATGCGCATACGCCGGTCATGCACCAGCGCGGGCAGGCGGGATGCTTCGTCATTGAGGCGGTCCACACCGTCCAGCATCGCGTCGAACACACGGCGCAGGGCAGGCAGGGCATAGGGGCCATACAGATCCTCCACCTGCGCGCCCTCGCGCGCCATCCATTCGCGCGGCAGGTAACAACGATCGAGCGCACGCAGGTCATCCGCACAATCCTGCAGGTGGTTGATGACCTGCAACGCCGTGCATAACGCATCGGACGGACCTGCCGTCTCCGGCCCCTCACCATGCAGCGCCAGCAGGAACCGCCCCACCGGATTGGCGGAATAGCGGCAGTATTCCAACAGTTCGTCCCACGTGTCGTACCGGTTCTTGACCGCATCCTGACGGAAGGCGACGATCAGGTCGGTTGCGGTTTCAACCGGCACGCCCGTACGCGCAAACATCTCGCGCACCCTTGCCGCCGTCTGTGCATCGGGACGGGCGGGGGCGGCCACGGTGCCGCGCACCACACCCTCCATGGCATCAAGGCGGTCGATCTTCGCCTGCGGGTCAAGCTTCGTGCTGTCCACGATATCGTCGATGACACGGGCAAAATCATAATAGGCATGGACATGCGGACGCTGGTCGCGGCTGATCAGCAGGGAGCCGACAGGAAAATTCTCATCCCCCGCCCCCTTGCCAGACGAGACGTCCTCGCTTCCCCATGCGTCGTGTTCGGCTTTACTCACCCTATGTCATCCCCTGTCATTGTCCTGTTCATGACCGCACCACCGGCTTCGGGATGGGTATAGGTCGAAATCGCCCCATCGGCATCGGTATAGGCACGGCTTTTCCACACCACGCCCCGCCCCCGATGGTGATTGATGGCCGACCCGATGGTCGCCAGTGTATAAAAACCCGCCACAACCGGCAGCAACAGCGCCCATGCGGGCATCAGGTTGAACCGGCGCAGCGTGGGGGTGTACGACGCCATCGACATAACCCACGCCGCAGCCCCCAACAGGCAGGCCGCGCCATGGGTAAACAGGGCAAGTTCCATCGGCACGATCCACACCACGATCATCCCGATCACCGTCGCAAGCAGCCTCCACGGCGAATATCGCAGTTGCACATATGCCGTGCGCGCCACCATGCGCCAGATATCATGCGGGTGGGGATAGGGCCGGATGGAACGGGCAAGGCAGCTATGCCCCAGATAGATCTTCCCGCCCCCATGCTTGATACGCGCGGCAAGCGTGCAATCGTCGATCAGTGCGCCGCGCAGGCTGTCGATACCGCCAATCCGTGCAAGCGCCGTCCGACGCACAAGAATTGTCCCACCGGCGGCCCCGGCGGTTTTGCTGCGCGGATCGTTGACGCTGGCGAAGGGATAGAGCAGGGCAAAGAAAAAGACGAAGGCCGGGACCAGCATGCGTTCGGCGGGACTGACGCAGTGGAGCTGCACCATTTCCGACACCTGATCGAGGCCGCCCCCCTCCGCCCGGGCCACAAGGGTGGACACATGGCGCGCATCATGGGTGATGTCCGCATCCGTCAGCAGGACGAACCCATCGGTCGCGGGACACAGGCGCGCGACCTCCGCCATGCCCTGGCTTACAGCCCACAGCTTACCGCTCCACCCCGCGGGGCGGGGCCTGCCGGTCACGACCGTCAGGCGTTTTTTCGGATCGGCCACCTTGCGCGCCAGTCGTCCCGTCCCATCGGTGCTGCCATCATCAACGACGATGACATGCAACCGCCCCGGATAATCCTGCGCCAGCAGGGACGAAAGACATTGCGTGATCGCCGCGGCCTCATCACGCGCGGGCACCACGACACAGACGTCGGGGCATCGCCTGCGGTCAAGCTGCCTGCCCCCCACCGGGGCAAGGATCGGGCCAGCCTGCCAGAAACGCCCGTGGAAGAAGATCAGCCATCCCCATATGGCCAGCGCCAGCCCCGCAATGGCGATAAGCAGCATGCCGCGGACCTCAATCCAGCATACCATGCTGGCGGAACCAGTCGATGGCGTCCTTTACGGCGTCCCGCGCGGGACGGGGGGAATAGCCCAGTTCCCGGATCGCCTTGTCAGAGGAAAAGAACATCTTCTTGTGCGACATCGCCAGCATTTCGCGCGTAACGCGCGGGGCGATGCCGAACATGCGCGACAGCCATTCGCTGACGATCGCAACGGGCCAGATCACCGCCTGTGGCAGGCGGACGCGCGGGGGCGCCACCCCGGCAAGTTCCGCCGTCATCGCAAACAGGTCGCGCAGAAGGTAATTCTGCCCGCCCAGGATATATTTCTCCCCCACGCGCCCACGTTCCAGCGCCAGCGCATGCCCTTCGGCCACGTCATCAACATGGACGATATTCACACCCGTATCGACATAGGCAGGCATCCGCCCCGCTGCACAGTCGAGGATCATCTGCCCCGTGGGCGTGGGCTTGATGTCGCGCGGGCCGACAGGGGTGGAGGGGTTGACGATCACGGCAGGCAGCGCACGTTCATGGACCAGACGCAGGACTTCCTGCTCCGCGCGGTATTTGGAACGCTTGTAGATCCCGATCACGCCATGTTCATGGACCGGCGTTTCCTCATCGCACACCGTCCCGTCCCCGATCAGGCCAAGCGCCGCAACGGAGGAACAGTAGACGATTTTTTCCACGCCCGCGCGCTGCGCCGCAAGCATGAGCTGGCGTGTCCCCTCCACATTGGCGATCATCATGGGGACGGGATCGGGCACCCACAGGCGGTAATCCGCGGCCACATGAAACACATACCGGCACCCGCGCACCGCAGCGTCAAAGGTGGACGGGGTGGACAGGTCCCCTTCCACCAGTTCGCATGGCAGGTCGCGCAGGTTGGTGAGATCACTGCCCTTGCGCACCATAAGGCGCAGCGAATGGCCACGTTCCAGCAGGTTGCGGGCGACAGCAGAGCCGACAAAACCGGTTGCACCGGTGACGAGCGTTGGGGCAGTCATGACCTGAACGAGCACTCCGTGACAGAATTCAAGATTGCGATACGGACTCGCAACCAGCAAGAAGTACCATTTATCCCGACACCTCGCGGTGGCGCCAGACCCTGTCGTGGTGTAAGTCAGGCGCGCACTGTCACTTCGGGCGGACATTGCGACCGCTTTTCGGCTTAACAGACGCATTACGGATCTTTCTTGAGAAAGCTTACCATCCTGCTGGCCTTCCTTGGCCTGGCCTTCCTTACCGGTTGCACGGCGTGGCTTGGCGCGGGCTCCGTCATGAAGGCGATCGTGTCGATCGGCTTCGTCGGATTCATGGCAACCGTGCTGGCGCAGCTTGCAGTCGATGCAATACTGGGTCTTGCATGGCACGCGGCTTGTCGTGACATTTCTGTCCGGCAACTGCTGGTATCGCGCATGATCCGTGATGCGGCGGCGTCATGCCTGCCCTTCTCCCAGCTTGGGGGGATGGTGATCGGCATCCGCGCGACCTGTTCAAGCCACCTGTTCGCGGGACGTCGCGGACGCACCATCAGCGGGCCGGAAGCCGCGTGCGCGAACCTGGTGGACATCACGACAGAGGTGATGGGCCAGATCCTGTTCATCCTCACCGCCGTGCTGTGCCTTGTCGCCCACCAGCAATCCAGCCCCTTCGCCAAGCCGGTGATCATCGGTCTTGTGTTGCTGACGATGGGAATTGGCGGCTTCATCTGGACACAACAGCACGGGGGGTCGCTGCTCAAGCGTGCGGGCCGCATGCTGGGCCATAACATGGCGACGCAGTGGCAGGATGCGATGATGAGCAGCGCCGACAGCCTGCAGGAACGTTTTGACGAGATCTGGTCGCACCCGCGCCGCATCGCAGAGGCCGCGTTCCTGCACTATCTGGGCTGGCTGGGCAGTGCGGGCACGATCTGGGTTGCATATTATTTCCTTGGCGCGAAGCTCAGCTTCAGCGGCGCGATCGCCATCGAGGGCGTGGCCTGCGGTATCATGTCCGTCTCATTCCTTGTCCCCGCCGGGCTGGGCGTGCAGGAAGCGGCCTATATCGCGCTGGGTTCGGCCTTTGGCATTGCGCCGTCCGTCTCGCTTGGGCTGTCACTGCTGCGACGCGGGCGTGAACTGGTGATCGGCATCCCGATGCTGCTGGGATGGCAGGCCATGGAAATGCGTGGCCTGCGCACGACGCCGCAGGCCACACCCCCCGACGCCAAGGACGCCGCCCCCGTTGCAACCCCGTCCACCACCACCCCACCGGGCGAATAACCCGCCCCCATCCCCGCACAGCTTTGACCCGGTGCCGCCATGACCGCCACGCCCTTCGTCCCCCCCCTGTTTGACAAGCTGGTCATCATTGGACCGGGCCTGATCGGTTCGTCCATCCTGCGCCGTGCGATGATGGACCGTGACATTGCGCGTGAAATCGTCGCCAGCGATATCGACCCGAAGGTCTGTGCGCGCGTGCGTGAACTCGGCATTGCCGACCAGGTGGAGCCCGACGCCACACAGGCGGTGCGGGATGCGGACTGCGTGATCCTGTGCGTGCCGGTGGGCGTGATTGGCAAGGTCGCGGCACAGGTCGTCCCGGCCATGAAACCCGGCGCGATCCTGAGCGAGGTGGGATCGACCAAGGTTTCGGTCATCAACGCCGTACTGCCCGCGCTGGCGTCACGCCCCGATATCGCCTTCGTCCCCGCGCACCCGATGGCGGGGACGGAATATTCCGGCCCCGACGCGGGGTTTCCCAGCCTGTTTGAAAACCGCTGGTGCCTGCTTCTGCCGTTGCAGGACACGCCCGCCGACGCGGTGGCGCGGATTTGCGCCATGTGGGAGGCGATGGGCGCGCGCCTGCGCACCATGACGCCCGAACATCATGACCGGGTGTGCGCCATCGTCAGCCACCTGCCGCACCTGCTGGCGTTCACCATCTGCGGCACGGCGGATGACCTGGCGGATGAAACACGTTCCGAAGTGCTGGATTTCGCGGCATCGGGCTTTCGCGACTTCACCCGCATCGCGGCGTCCGACCCGACGATGTGGCGTGACATCTTCCTGAACAACCGCGAAGCACTGCTGGAGATGCTTGAACGTTTCATGACCGACGCACAGGTCATGGCCGACGCCATCCGCAGGGGCGACGACACGATCATCGTCGATCGCATCGCACGCGGGCGCGCCATCCGGCGCACCCTCATTGAAAACCATCAGGCCTGATCGTCAGGGCTGATCATCAGGGCTGCGGCCCCTTCTGGCTGTTTCGTAAAAATACTGCCGGTCACAGGGCAGAAAGAAGAGGTTTGGGGGCAGGAGGCTTGAGAGACTGTCTGGAAAGTCACCCTCGATAACATACTGAAATCCTAAAGGTTTTTTGTGAAGCTTTTTCCAAAAAGCTTCGAAAGACGCCGCCTTTTTGAAAAAAGGCGGCACCCAAAAACTTTTTTTGTTTTTTACCGGTGACCAGTGGGGCCTGACCCTACTGCACCCGCGCCACACGCAAGGTGTTGGTACTGCCGGTCACACCAAAGGGCAGACCGGCGGCAATGACCACAGCATCCCCCGGACCCGCGCACCGGGCCTGCGTCGCGGCTTCAAGGGCCTGGTCCACCACGGTCTCGATCCCATAGACCGGAACTTCCTGCCCCGCCGAAAGCGCAACCACGCCCCATGCGATACACAGCCTGCGCGCGATTTCATCCGTGGGCGTCAGGCCAATCACCACGCAGTCGGGCCGTTCACGCGAAATGCGCAACGCCGTGCGCCCCCCCAGCGTAAAGGCCACAATGACCGGGGCATCCACCGATACCGCCACCTGCCGTGACGCGGCGGCGATCGCATCGGCGACGGTACTTTCGGCGGGTGATGGGGTGGCGGCCTGCATCGTCAGGTTCCATCCCGCATCGCCTTCCACGCTGCGTACGATACGATCCATGATCGCCACCGCCTCACGCGGGTAATCGCCCACGGCGGTCTCCGCCGACAGCATGACCGCATCCGCCCCATCAAACACCGCCGTCGCCACATCCGACGCTTCCGCCCGGGTGGGGGTAGGGGCGTGGACCATGCTTTCAAGCATCTGCGTCGCAACAATCACCGGGCGGCCCATGCGGCGTGCAACGCGGATGATCCGCTTTTGCGCCACGGGCACCTGTTCTGGCGGCAGTTCGACGCCAAGGTCGCCACGCGCGACCATCACCACGTCCGACAGGGCCACAATCTCGTCCACGCTGTCCATGGCCTGCGGCTTTTCCATCTTGGTCAGTATCCAGGCCTGCCCCCCGACAAGTTCACGCGCATCGCGCACGTCCTGCGGGCGCTGGACAAAGGACAGGCCAACATATTCCACCCCGAGTTCAAGGGCGAAGGCCAGATCATCGCGGTCCTTTGTGGTAATGGCGGGGATGGGCAGGACCACATCGGGAACATTGACGCCCTTGCGATCCGACAGGCGCCCCCCGACCACCACCTGCGTCAGGAGGTGATCCGCCCCCTTTTCACGTACCTCCAGCCGGAGCCTGCCGTCATCAAGCAGAAGGCTGCTGCCGATAGCGGCGGCCTCCACGATTTCGGGGTGCGGCAGATGGACGCGCGTCTCGTCCCCCGGATGGGGTTCAAGGTCAAGACGGAACATCGCGCCGGGGCGCAGGGTCACGCCACCGTCGGCAAAGGTGCCAACCCGCAGCTTCGGCCCCTGAAGGTCGGCCAGAATGCCCAGCGGTCGCTGGATCTCGGCTTCCACCGCGCGGATGGTCGCATGGCGCTGCGCGTGTTCGGCGTGCAGCCCGTGGGAGAAATTGAGGCGGAACACATCGACGCCGGCATCCGCCAGCGCGCGTATGGTCCCGTAACTGGAGGTGGCCGGTCCCAGCGTCGCCACAATCTTGGTCCGTCGCTGGTCATGCGCGAATATAGGGTCCATCGGGAATCCTCTTTGCCGGACGGACGCAATGCGCGCCGTTCGCGGCCCTTGCCTGAACCGGCATTCCCGATGCGCGCACGGCATGGGAAATGCCTGCCACCGCGCACGCCAGACCGCGATCAGGCCAGAGCGCGATCAGGACGGCGAGATGACTTCCTGCGGCAGCAGCCCCCACAGCGACTGCCGTTCCAGCCAGCCGGAGTACTGCTTGACCGTTACCTGGCACCAGCCCGAACCTGCCGGACACTGGCGCAGCGTCCCCACCACTCCGGGCTTGAGCACCGCGACAATGGGGGACGCGGGATCTGCCTTGCCACGCAGCATGACACCACCCGGCACGGCCGCCGCCTGCGTGGCGTCGGCCACATGCCCGATGATGCGGCTGTCGGCCCGACCGATGACATCCGTTTCCTTTGCGGATGGCTGGCCTGCCTGCTGCGCATCACCCTGGACTGGCTGTCCCGGTATGACGAACGTGCGTGTCCCCACCAGGGTTGCCTGATGGACCCACCCTTTCTGTCCGTCCGCATCCTCGACCAGTCGCCAGACATCGAATTCACGTTCGATTTTCACCGGCAGCCCACGGCGGTGATACACCCAGTCGATGGGATAACGCTGTCCCGGCCCGGCGCGCAGGTTGACCTCGTCCGCGCGGAACGCGGCAAAGCGCGGCAGCGGCAGGCCGGTCGCACTGCCCTTGTCAGGGGACATCCCCGCCGCTGCACCGGCGGGCGCCGCAGCAGCAGTGGTACCTGCCGCCGCCGTGGCCGCAACCGCGGCCCCCGCCGCGACGGGGGCCGCCACGGCGGCGGCATGGGCGTGATGATGTGCCGGCGCAACAGGCATGGCGGCGGCATGTTCATGCCTGTGGGCGGCGGATATGCCCTTGCCCTTATGCCCGGCATGGGCCGCATGGACCTTGCTGGCCTGTGCGCCTTTCTTTTCCGCCGCGACCCCCTTGTGATGGTGTGCGCCGTGATGCGGGGCATGGTGCGCGCCCGCCTGTGCCGCCGGGGCAGTGGCCGCCGCCTGCGCCCCATGGACACCTGCCATCACGCCCCCACCGAACAGGGCCAGCATGGTGGCGGCCCGCGCCGCGCCCCACAGGTGACGCGAACGCATCCCGATGGGGGAAGCCGCCCGATTGCCCACCGTCCGCGCGGTGGAAACATGCGGTGCACAAACATGCCGCGTGCCTTGCGCCATCGCGTTCCTCAATCCTTTTATAACGTTATGACCTGCCGCCCACGGGCGGCATCCAGGAATGTCGGCACCCCCGCGACACGCACCGATGGCAACAGCGCCTCATGCCCCAGACCACATAGCCTCAGTCCCGCCTCGCACGCCAGCAGGGTACATTCCAGTTCCACCACCGCATCGCGCAGTGTTGCAAACGTGGCGACACCGCGCGCGGCCATTTCCGCATCCTGTCGCACATCACGCAACCCCCGCCAGTCCCGCGCCAGCGCATGCACGCCCCGCCCGGCCGCGAACAGCACGACCGACCGCCCCAGCGCAAGGCCCGACGCCGCAAGGACCAGCGCATAATGTGCCCGTTCATACCCCCCGTCGAGCAGCAGGATCGCAAGATCCCCCGACGCGGACGCATTGTCACACGCCGATGGCGTCCCGTTTACGGCGTCACTCATGACGGCGCCATCGCATCATGCCCGCAAGCCGCGCCATGGACGGCGGCAGAGGCGGCGGCAGGGGCATGGCCCGACAGGTCATGGATGGTCGCATGCCCCCCACACAGGCGGCAGTCCGGGTCGCGGGACAGGCGGATAGTATGAAACCGCATCGCCAGCGCGTCCCACACCAGCAGGCGCCCCGACAGCCCTTCGCCGATGCCCAGGATTTCCTTGAGCACCTCTGTCGCCTGCAGGGTACCCATCACGCCGGTCACGGCGCCAAACACCCCGGCCTGCGCGCATGACGGCACCATCCCGGCAGGCGGGGCGGATGGATACAGGCAGCGATAGCACGGCCCCCCGTCATGCGGGCGAAAGGTCGAAAGCTGTCCCTCAAACCGCAGTACCGCCGCCGAAACCAGCGTCCGGCGTTCCAACACGCACGCATCAGCCAGCAGGTAGCGGGTGGCGAAATTGTCGCACCCATCGCACACGATATCGTATCCACGCACCAGTTCGCGCACGTTATCCGGGCCAAGGCGGATGTTATGACAATCGACCGTCACACCGGGGTTGAGCGCGCGCATCGCCTCTGCCGCCGATTCGACTTTTGCATGGCCGACCCGCGCCGTGACGTGGGCGATCTGGCGTTGCAGGTTCGACAGGTCCACCACATCATCATCCACCAGACCGATCCGCCCCACGCCAGCGGCAGCAAGGTAAAGGGCAAGCGGGGACCCAAGACCGCCGGCCCCGATGATGAGGACACGGGCCTTCAGCAGGGTTTCCTGCCCCGTGCCCCCCACCTCCGGCAGGAGGATATGGCGCGCATAGCGCTGTATCTCGTCTTCGGAAAAATCCATCCGTCACCCCCGGCCTGGTGTTGTTTCAAGGCCCACGGGCCCCTGCATGAAATCACAATTTCGTGATGCCATGGGTGCCATTTCATGAAACCAATGCATGCCCGATATGTTTCCAGTATAATGCGGGCTGACCGCGAACCACCATGGGGGAATATAAAACAATGTCTTCTCTTTCCCGCATGAAAATCCCGTCGTCGCTACCGGAAATGCGCAGGCAGCAGGCGCGCTGGATATGTGCCGGGACGTTCGCTGCGGCAACATCACTGTATGCCGCATCGCCTTTTGTCACATTGTGGTCGATTTCATCCGCCATCCAGAACCATGACATGCATGAACTGGGCGAAAGCATGCGATGGAATTCCGTACGCGACAGCCTCAAGACACAGGCGGTGGATGAACTTCTTGGCCCCAGGCCCGCCGAAGACGACCTGCCGGCCTTCGGGGCCTCCTTCGCCAGTACCGCCGTGTCGAACGCGATTGATACACGCGTGAACGAAAACAACCTTGGCGATATCGTCGACCACCTTGTCCCGCAGGGACAGGCGGCGACCTTCACCCCACTGGCATTCGTGCAGCGCGTGCATGCGCGATTCGTCAAGCCCGGCCTGTTCGAAACCAGCATCGTCATGCCCGGCCATGAAGGCGAGACACCGTTGCGCGTGCAAATGCGCATTCACGCGTTCCAGTGGCAGATCCATCGCATTGACCTGCCAACATCGCGCCAGCCGCTGATGGAAGCCTCCGCCACGCAGGCACAGCCCCCCGCCATTACCCGGCACTGACCCGCGCGGGCCAGGGGCAGGGCTGTGGCGCGGGGCCTGATGCCGGGGCGCAGGGATCAGCGCGCGGGCGGCAGGTCTTCTTCGAGTACTGTCATATGCACGGCATAGGACACCTCGCCTTCGTCCTCGTCACGATGGATGGTTCCCACCACTTCGCCATTGACGGCCAGTTCGACCGACAGGCCCGCGCGCGGCGGGGCATTGACCGTCAGGCCGGGCGAACCCAGCAGGCGGCGCAGGCAGGTCTGAAGGCGGCTGATCTCGGATGTGGAAATGGCGCTCATTGCTCTTGTCTCTCCTTGGGGGACGGATATGGCGGGGTCACAAACATGCCCTTAACGGGGCCGGATGCAAAACCGGGCCCCCAGCCCGCCGGACCGCGTCCGATACCAGATGATGAAATACGGATATTGCCGCACGCTATAGGCACATGGCGTTTTCCCCGCAACCGCCCCGTGCCCATGATTTACCCCATCCTTGCCCCGTGATTGCCACGAAGTCCCGGTCTTTTGCCACTTACGGGTTCAACAACAACGCCATAGGAAAAAAGTTTGCGGCTACGCTCCCTCCCACGCCTTGTGCTGTTCTGGCTGCTTCTTGCGCTGCCCATCGGGCTGACCGCGCTGGCGGCCGGCACACCCACGACGCCCGGCGCCCCGGTGGAGGCATCGCGCGTCCTGACGGCACGCGGGCTGGCGACGCGCATCCGCGATACGGGGGCACGTGAAAGTGTAAGGCAGCTTGAACGGCAGCAGGCATGGCCACATGTGATCCGCGCCGTTTCCGCCGGATGGGGGGGATGGATCGCACTGGTGCCCGACCTGATCGCCAACACCGACAGCGCACATGTCAGCGCCCTGCAGGCCGCGCTGCGGCGGGGGCTTGCGCATAATCCGCGCGCGGTGATGCAGATCCTTGATCCCGGCAATGGGGCATTGCTGGGTGGGGGGCGCATCTGCGTGGATACCGGCATGACCCGGCGCTGGCGCACCGGCGTGATCACGGGGCTGCGCGCCATGCATGACATACACCTGAACCATCAGGTGTCAGACTGCCTGGCCGCGCTGCATGCGCCCCCTACTGAAATGGCAGATAGCGGAAAGTGACATAGATCGTGTTGCCACCGGTTTTCGGGTCGATCCTGCCCCCCGCACCATTGGTGCCGGAAAATGCGATCTTCTGCACATAGGTATACTGCACACCGGTCATCACCGCGCCATAACGGCCCTGCAACATATGCCACCAGCCCCCCACCGTCATGTCGGCCACGGTGCGCGTCTGCGCATTGCAGGTGCTGGTCGTGATCTGTTCGATATCGCATGAGGCGAGATCAAGGTCACTGACGCCATAGCCGTACTGGCGTCCATCAAGACCACGATAGCTGCGTCGGCCCGCCGTTTCGATCCCACCATACAGATAGAGCAGCACATTATCCGTCGGATGCCCGATCAGCCCGAGGCTGCCAATCAGTTCGGGAATGGGCGCGGGCGTGCCATCAGCCTTGAACGTGGCGTCGGAAATCATGGATGGCCCATAGCGCCCGATTCCCTTCCCCGCGAGGACATTGCCCGTCACCTGCAGGTATTTGGGAATGGCATGAACGGTGATATCGCCACCGACACCCCCGGCAAAGGAAATCCGTTCGCGGATCGAATTGCTGCCATAAGCCTTTTCCAGTGCCTTGAACCAGCGCGCCAGGCCGTACACCTCATAATGGGCCAGTTTCGTATCCAGCGCGCCCTTAAGCACAAGGTCCGGCGCCACGTCCATGCTGTATTTGGCATTGGGGTTCAGCATACCCGTCCCGGTATTGTTATACAGGACATCCGTGCCGCCACGCATGCCCACGCCCGGCTGCAACGTGCCATCGTCCAGCATGCCGTCAGATTCCGCAAAGGCGACCTGCGGGGCCTCGATCGACAGGCCCACCCACCATTTGCGCCCGAAATCCTTGATAAAGCGGATCTGGGGCACGCGGGTAAACACGATACCGGGGATCTGGTTGTTATCCACCACGGGGGGCAACTGCTCATGCCGCGACAAAAGCCCCTGTGTATAGCCGGTCGTCAGGCTCCACGCCTGTCCGGCAAGGACATGGAACCCCCATTTCGTATCGCTATAGGTCATGTAGGCCTGGCGGATACGCGGGGTATAGCTGTTGGTCTGATAACTGTTGGCGGTACCGGCGGCGCCGCCGAAATCGGTCTCGATATACGCCGAAAGCACCTGGTGGTCCGTCGGCGTTCCCTGCAGCAGCACACTCAGGCGCGTCAGCTGTGCGGAGGGACGGTATTCCCCGGTATGGGCGTTGGGGCTGTTGGCATAGGGAAAGCTGCCCCAGCTTGTGGCGGGGCCGCTGGTCAGGTTCTTGCTGCGGTAGATGTTGGAAAAGTCGATGAACCCGCCAAGCCGCACCGACACGCCGCCGATGCGGAACACGGGCGGCAGGCTGTCCACACCGGTCTGGGTGATCGACAGGGGGCTGGAGGAATCCATGTTCAGTTGCGGCTGCTGCTGCGCATTGGTGTCCTGAAGCGCCGCGTTGGCTTCCTCCGCCGCGGTCTGGCTGTCGGCGGAAACGGCGGGACCGCCGATCGACAGGTGGCGCAGGTCGGGCACGGCACCGGGGTCGATGGGATGCGTGTGCGCACCGCCATCCGACAGGCTGTTCTGCCGTGTGCCATGGCGTGCGAACAGGTGGCCACCCCCATTGCCCGCCGCATGGGCATGGTGTGATTCCAGCCGTTCGACCTTGGCCTCCAGCCTGCGCATCTCCTCGCGGATGGCCTGGATTTCGCTCAGGTCATCGGCACGGGCCGGAAGGGCGATACAGGCCGCGAACACCCCGGACAGCACCATGGCCACGCCCCGCGCCGCCGTCCGGTGGGCGCACCGGTGGACGCACCCGCCATCGCGGTGGCGGACAGGATCATGTATTTTCTGCCAACAGCACATCGTTCCGGCACGCAGTCCCTAAAGCAGATACAAGAACATCATCGCATCGTGACAACAGCCACAGATGGATATGGCCGCGCACGAGTATTTCATGCCATGAAAGTGTTTTTTTTCGCATACACTTTGCAGCATGTTGCCTCATCAATAAAAATAAGAAGAACTGTTATTTAATTATTATTGGATTCAGCATCTTATATTCACATGATTATATATATTTCATAACATTTCTTCCTGTAGACAAGGGGCCTACGCCCATTTTCCGGGGTACAGCCCTGTCACAGCCATGGAAGAAGGCGGCATGAACACCCTTCCTGCTTCATCATCCCCCGCGACAGCCCCCCACACACAGGAGGACCGCCCCCTGTCAGGTGCGGCCCACCCCGACCATCCCCTGCACTGGACATTGTATGGGTGTGAAATGGTGGCCACCGCGACCCTGATGATATGCGGCGTCATCTCGGTCGCGGTCCTGACGGCGCCACAGGGTGCGGTGGGGGCATTCCTTGCCCCCCATCCGATCATCCAGATTGCATTGTGCGGCCTGTTTTTCGGCCTGTCGGGCACGGTCGCGGCCATGACCCCGTTTGGCAGGGTCAGCGGCGCGCATGTGAACCCGTCGGTCTCCCTGGCATTTGCCCTGTCGGGAAAGCTGGGGTGGGTGGACCTGTGCGGTTATGTCATCGCACAGATGGTTGGCGCATGCCTTGGCACATGGCTTCTGGCATGCGCGGCAGTGCTGTTCCCGTCATGGGGGCATCTGGTGACGACAGCGGGATACGCGGCAACGGTGCCTGCGCCCCATGTCTCCATCATGTGGCCGCTGATGACGGAACTGGTGCTGACGGCGCTGCTGATCCTCATGCTTTACGGGCTGGCGGGGCATCCGCGTTTCAAGGAACTGACGCCATGGGCGGGGGGCCTGTTCTTCCTCTTGCTCAATCCCGTCTCCGCATGGCTGTCGGGCAACAGTTCCAATCTGGCGCGCAGTTTTGCGCCCGCCCTGTTTTCGGGGCAATGGACGTCTTTCTGGATCTATGCCATCGGGCCGTTCGTGGGCGCATCCCTGTCTGTGCTGGCGATCCGTATGCGCCTGTTCGGTCATCTGGAGGTGGAAGAAGCGCGCCTGGTCAATTTCGGCCACCATGGGCGTGTCCCCTCCCTGTTCCACCCAATGCGCCGGCACGCGGAGAGGCAGGAAGCGAAGATACAGGGAAAAGAAGGATAGCAAGGCACGGTGGGGGATCTTGCACCGCCTCTGCCCCATGGCGGCAAAGGGGCATGCCGGTGGGGTGGGTTTCACGACAGCAGGTCCGGGTGAAGCCGGGTGAAAACGCCTCTTGGGGAATGTGATCGGGGACGGGGCTTGCAATTGCCTGTCATTCTTCCCAAACTATAGGCCAAGTTGATGGGTCGGTTCATGGGAACCGGCCCGCAGACGTTCTCGGGGCGGGGTGCAATTCCCCACCGGCGGTGTTTGACGGGGCGTAACAGTCCCGCCATCAGTCCGCGAGCGCCTGGCGGCATCAGCCGACAGGGTCAGCAGATCCGGTGAGACCCCGGAACCGACGGTTACAGTCCGGATGATAGAGAACGAACGCATGTCAGGATGTCCGCACCCGTTAACGGGTGCGGCATGCAGGCGTCGTGCGCCCTGGGTCCGTCCGCATAGTGGATGGAGAGTATCGTCGTGGACATGTCGGCTGGACATGCACGCACGGGGACAAGGGCAGGCAGGCTTCCCCCCCATATCGAACGGGCCTTCCGCGCGGCGGTGGCGGACGCGGTGCGCCATGTCGGCGCGACCGCCCCCAACCCGCCCGTGGGCTGCGCGATCCTCGACGCTGCGGGGACGATCCTGTGCACTGGCGCGCATCATCGCGCGGGCACCCCCCATGCGGAGGCACGGGCCATCGCCCTGTGCCGTGAACGCGGCCTGATCGAACGTGCCCATACCATCGTCGTGACGCTGGAGCCGTGCAACCACACCGGGCGCACCGGCCCGTGTTCGCAGGCCATCATGCATACCCCCATCCGCACCGTCTGGATCGGGGCGACGGACCCCAACCCCAATGTCGCGGGTGGCGGGGCGGATTTCCTGCGTGACCACGGGTGCGATGTACGCCTCCTGTCCGATATGGGCACATATGACGCAGCAGAACTGGCCCGGCTGTGCCGGGGCCTGATTACGCCCTTTGCCCATCTGGCACGCACGGGCCGCGCATGGGTCACGGTCAAACAGGCCGTTGACGCCACGGGGTCCATGCGCCCGCCCGCCGGACGCACGACCTTTACCTCCGCCACAGCACTCGACCTTGCACACCGCCTGCGCCGCGCGACGGATGCGGTCGTCACCGCCACCGGCACGATCGCGGCGGACCGCCCGGGACTCGATGTCCGGCGCGTACCCGACCATCCGGGCCGCGCGTCACGACTGCTGGTGATATGCACCACACGCGGGCAGGTCGATGAACAGTATGCCACGCAGGCCCGCGCGCGCGGGTTCGATGTGCGGACCTGCACCGACATCCGCCACCTGCCGGACCTGCTGGGCCGGGCCGGGGCGATGTGGGCGCTGGTGGAGGCCGGGCCGGGCCTGCTGTCGGCAATACGTGAACATGCAACATGGGATGACTGGCTGACGGTTACGGTCCGCCCCGACGGGACGGAGGCCATGGAGGTCAGCGTACGCACGGGCGGGGACACGCCGCTGTGCCTGTTCCCCGAACTGGATATCCCGAAAGGAGCGACATGTTTTCAGGGATCATAGAGCATCTGGGCACCATCACCACCACACAGCGGGGCGAACGCGACCTTGAGGTGCAGGTGGCGACCGGGATCACGGACCTGTCGCTGGGCGAAAGCATCGCGGTCAATGGCGTGTGCCTGACGGTGACGGCATTCGACACGGCAGGCAACGCCACGTTCTTCATCAGCCCGGAGACACTGGAATGTACATCGCTGCGCCAGCTTGCGCCGGGGCGTCGCGTCAACCTGGAACGCGCGGTGACACCTGCCACCCGCCTGTCGGGCCATATCGTGCAGGGCCACGTGGACGCCACCGCCCGCCTGCTGTCGGTCACACCCGAAGGCGAGGCGCGTCATATCGCATTCGCCGTCCCCGCGCGCCTGCGCCGTTATCTCGTGGACAAGGGGTCGATCACCCTTGACGGCATCAGCCTGACCCTCAACGCCGTCGGCGCACCGGGCGAAGACGCAGGGCCGGACGCATTTCGCATCGAACTCATGATCATCCCCCATACATGGGAACACACGACGCTGGGCACACTGACGCCCGGCGCGGACGTGAACGTGGAAGTGGATGTCATCGCAAAATACGTGGAGACATTATGCCAGTACCGTTGATGCCCCCCCGGCTGGAACACGCGGTCGCGACCATACGGCGTGGCGGAATGGTCATCCTTGTCGATGATGAAGACCGCGAGAACGAGGGCGACCTTGTGATGGCGGCGGAACTCGTCACGCCAGAGGCGATCAATTTCATGATCACCCATGCCCGTGGCCTGGTGTGCATGCCACTTGCCCCCGCCCTGATCACACAGCTTGGCCTGCCGATGATGACGCAGGTCAATACCTGCCCGCGCGGCACGGCGTTCACCGTCTCCATCGAGGCGCGCGAGGGCGTGACCACCGGCATTTCAGCCGCCGACCGCGCACGCACCATCCTTGCCGCCGTGGCCCCGGATGCACGGCCGTCGGACCTTGTCTCCCCCGGGCATATCTTTCCCCTGCGCGCCAAGCCGGGCGGAACGCTGGAACGTGATGGCCATACCGAGGCATCGGTGGACCTCGCACGCCTTGCCGGGCTGATGCCTGCCGCCGTGATCTGCGAAATCACGAACGATGACGGCACCATGTCGCGCATGGACGACCTGCGCCCCTATGCCGAAAGGCACGGGCTGCCGATCCTTTCCATCGCCGAACTTGCGGCGTGGCTGCGCGCACGGGCCGACGCGGCCGCCACACCGGACGGAACCGATGCGCCCCTGCCCCGCGTCGAACAGGTGGCGCAGGCAAAGCTGCCGAGTCGCTTTGGCGGGGAGGACATGATTATCCATGCCTTCCGCGCGCCCGATGGCACGGAACATGTGGCAATGGTCAAGGGCCAGCCGGACGCGGCGGGATGCGTGCCGTTGGTGCGGCTGCATTCCGAATGCGTCACGGGCGATGCGCTTGGTTCGCTGCGCTGCGATTGCGGGGCGCAGCTCCAGGCGGCGCTGGAACGGATCGACCGCGCGGATGCCGGCGTGCTGGTGTACCTGCAGGGGCACGAGGGACGCGGCATCGGGCTGGCGAACAAAATCCGCGCCTATGCACTGCAGGACATGGGACTCGACACCGTGGATGCGAACCACCGCCTTGGCTTCGACACGGATACACGCGACTGGAACGTGGCGGCCGACATCCTGCGTGCGCTGGGAATCGGGACACTGGACCTGATGACCAACAATCCCGACAAGGTCAGCGCCCTGACGCAGCGCGGCTTTACCGTGCGTCACCGCGTGGCGCTCGACATCGCGCCCAACCCCTTCAACCGTGCCTATCTGGATGCCAAGCGCACCCGCATGGGCCATAAGCTCTGCCTGCCCGTGACTGCCCCGGTCGCGGAATAAAGGCCCCTTCAGGAACCTGTTCCCATGAGTACAAACATTCCCTCCACCACCGTGGACCTGACCTTCGCACATCCGCCACGCCTTGCCATCGTGGTCAGCCGGTTCAATGAAAATGTGACGCATGGCCTGCGTGACGGCGCGCTGGCGTGGCTGCGTGAACATGATATTGCCATGCGCGATGACGATGTCATGTATGCCCCCGGTGCGTACGAACTGCCGCTGCTGGCGCAGACGCTGGCGAAAACCGGACGTTACGACGGGGTTGTCTGCCTTGGCTGCGTCATCAAGGGTGAAACCGCGCATTTCGAATTCATCAGCCTTGGCGCTGCTGTCGGCCTGATGCAGGCATCGCTGTCAACAGAAGTACCGGTCGCGTTCGGGGTGGTGACAACCTATACCGACCAACAGGCGATCGTGCGTTCGCGTGACGACGTGCATAACAAGGGACGCGAGGCCGTGGCTGCCTGTGTCGAAAGTCTTGCATTGATACAGAAAATAAGAGGCTGTTAAGGTCATAGCATCTTCGCGCGCGGCGGCCCCGCGCGCGACATGGACAACGGCGCGCGACAAGGGGACGGCGGATGAGGCTGATCACTTTCATCGCCGGGACATTCGGGATCGGGCTGACGGTATGGATGCTCTCCCGTTTCGGCCTGCATGACATCCTTGCCCTGATCGCCACGGGCGGGTGGAGCCTTGCCGCCGTCATCATCTTTCACGCCACACAGGTCTGCGCCTCCGCCCTGGCGTGGAAGATCCTTGCCGAAAGCCATCGTCGCCCCCTGCCGCTGGGTGATTTCCTTGTCCTGCGCTGCGCGCGCGAGGGGATCAACAACCTGCTGCCGGTGGCGCAGGTAGGGGGCGAGGTCATTACCGCACGCCTGCTGTCACGCCGTCATGGGGTGGGCCTGCGCCGTGCGGCGGCCTCGACCATCTGCGACCTGACGATCGAACTGCTCAGCCAGGTGACATTCACGCTTATCGGGCTGGGGGCCCTGTTCTGCCTCGTCAACCGTTCCGCCGTGACGGACGAACTGATGGAAAGCGCGGGCGCTGCCCTGCTGCTTGGCGCGGTATTCCTTGGCAGCCAGTATCTGGGCGCGGTTTCCCTGATCGAGGGGCTGCTGATGCGCATCGCCTCGCATCTTGGCTGGGGCGGGATGGAGGATATCCGCGGCCTGCATCATGAAATCATCACGCTGTACAAAACACGGTCAAGCACGCTTCGCGCGGGGGCGCTGCAACTGCTGGGATGGTCACTGGGCACGTTTGAGGTCAGCATCATCATGCACGGCGTGGGCCACCCGCTGTCACTGGGGCAGTGCCTGGTGATCGAGAGCGTGGGACAGGCGGCGAAATCCGCCGGCTTTGCCGTGCCCGGCGCGCTTGGTGTATCCGAAGGCGGGTATATCATCATCGCCGGCCTGTTCGGGGTGTCACCACAGGTGGCCATTGCGCTGTCACTGATCAAACGATTGCGTGAGATCGCATGGGGCCTGCCGTCTCTGATGGGATGGCAATGGATGGAGCTGCACTGGATTATCCCCACGAATACGAAAAACCCCGCACGGGGAAAAGAGATTCCCGAACAGTCATAATGGCGTCATCCGGCGGGCCGCCGCCTCTGATGGGCGCGGCGCGGGGGCATGACAAAAGCCCAGGCCACCATTACGTGCGTCACACCGCCATGTTCATGACACGGATGGCGGCCACGGTAACAAAGAACCGCCTTGCATCACACGTGCTTCATGGGCCAAACCGAGGCTCTTCCACCCGGTGCCAGGACGAAATACGCATCGGCAACGGTTTCTGAAGGGCTGAATAACTCGTCATGCTATCGGTACCCCTTGGGCGTCTTGTCGCGTTCTGTTCCAACCGGGCCATTACGGTGGTCCTGGCCTTTGCCATTCTGGTCGGGGGGGCAGTCTTTGCAAGCTATACGCAACTGGGCGTCACCACCGACACGGGCATGATGTTTTCATCCGACCTGCCATGGAAACAGCGTTCGGATGAAATGGGGCGGCTGTTCCCGCAAAAACAGGACCAGCTTGTCGCGGTGATCGACGCGGTCCTGCCCGAAGAGGCGCAGCAGACCGCCATAGACCTTGCCGCGCGGCTGAAGAACGACCACGTACATTTCAATTACGTCACCACCCCGCAGACCGATCCCTACCTTGTACGCAACGGGCTGATGTTCCTTGACCCCAAGGCGCTGGACCGGGTGCTGGATACCACGATCACCGCGCAACCCTTCCTGGGGCAGCTTGCGGCGGACCCGTCGGGACGCGGCCTGTTCGGTGCCCTGTCGATGATCGCACTGGGTATCGAGCATGGTGAAGGCGACCTCAAAGGGTTCCAGTCCGCGCTCTCGGGCTTTGCCACCACGCTGGAGCATGCCGCGCAGGGCCATCCAGAGACGATGTCGTGGGAGCGTCTGCTTGCGGGCGACCTTGCCGACCTTGGCGGCAAGTACCAGTTCGTCGTGACACAGCCCAAGCTTGATTACGATTCGTTCCAACCCGGTGGCGCCGCCGCCGACGCCATGCGTGACGCCGCGCGTGACCTGCCATTCGTCAAGTCCGGGCGCGCGCACATCCATATCACCGGCGACATCCAGATCGCGGACGAGGAATTCGCCACTGTGGCCGAAGGTATGGTCGCGGGCCTGCTGGGGTCGCTGGTGCTGGTGACGCTGTGGCTGGTGCTTGCGGTCCATACGTGGCGGCTGATCGCACCGATCATCATCACGCTGGTGGCTGGCCTGTTGCTGACCACGGGTTTCGCCGCGCTGGCGGTGGGCAAGCTGAACCTGATTTCCGTGGCGTTCGCCATCCTGTTCGTCGGCATCGCAGTGGATTTCGCCATCCAGTTCTGCGTACGTTTCCGCGCACAGTCGCTGCCCGATGGGGGCGTGCCAAGCCTGCATGACGCGCTGGAGCGGACCGGAAACGAAACCGGGCACCAGATCCTTGTGGCCGCGACCGCGACCTCCGCCGGGTTCCTTGCCTTTACGCCCACCGCCTTTGTCGGCGTGGCGCAACTGGGCCTGATCGCCGGTTTTGGCATGATCTTCGCCTTCGTCTGCACGCTGACGCTGCTGCCTGCGCTGCTGCGGATCTTTCGCCCGACCTCCGGCCATGGGGCGGTCGGGTTCGTCGCCGCACGGCCCATCGACATCAGCATCCGCCATCATCGCAAGCCCATCCTGGGCGTATTCGCCTGCCTTGCCCTGCTGGGCGCGGGCCTGATCCCGACCCTGACATTCGACGCCGACCCGCTGCATACCAAGAACCCCAGGTCCGAGGGCATGGTCACGCTGGGCATGCTGATGTCGGAACCGCAATATTCGCCCTATTCCGTCGATGTGCTGATGCCCAGCCTGGACCAGGCGCATGCCATGTCGGACAGGCTGTCGCAGTTGCCACTGGTGCATGACGCGCTGTGGCTGGGATCGCTGGTGCCATCAGACCAGACCACCAAGCTGCCGATGATCCAGGATGCGGCGAACATCATGCTGCCCACCCTGATCGTCCCCAATCCCAAGCCCGCGCCGGACGCCAACGCCCTACGTGAAGCGGCGGCAAAAACGGCGGCGGACCTTGGCGGCGTGCTGGACAAACTGGCCCCGAACGACCCGCTGCGCCAGATCCAGTCCACGCTTGCACGTCTGTCGCACGCGGATGACCAGACGATCCTTGCCACCAACGAGGCACTGGTCCATTTCCTGCCGATGCAACTGGACATGCTGCGCACCATGCTGCAGGCCAAGCCGGTATCCATTTCCGACGTGCCGCCCATCCTTGCCAACGATTACCTGCTGCCTGACGGGCGCGCCCTGGTGGAGGTCCACCCCACCAAGGAAATGACCGGCAACGCAGCGCTGCACCGGTATGTGGGCGAAATCCAGAAGGTCGCCCCCACGGCGGCAGGCAGCGCCATCGACATCGTCGAAAGCGCGGCAACCATGGTCCATGCCTTTGTCATGGCCGCGTGCGCCGCGATCGTGATGATCGGCATCATCCTGTCGGTCGCACTGCGCCGCCTGCTGGATTCGGCGCTGGTGCTGGCACCGCTGCTGCTGTCGGCGCTGATGACGGTCATCCTGATCGTGTTCGTGCCCGAACAGCTTAACTTTGCCAACATCATCGCCCTGCCCCTGCTGCTGGGTGTCGGCGTGTCGTTCAACATCTATTTCGTCATGAACTGGCGCGCGGGCGTGAAGATGCCGCTGTCGAGTCCCACGGCACGCGCGGTGCTGTTTTCCGCCCTGACAACCGGTACGGCGTTCGGCTCACTCGCCGCGTCGCACCACCCGGGCACCGCCAGCATGGGACGGCTCCTGCTGCTGTCACTGGCATGCACGCTGGTCGCGACGCTGGTTTTTGTGCCAGCACTTCTGCCCAAACGGGCAATTGACGAGGAATAAGCCTCAGGGGCTCTGCCCCTGAAACCCCGCCAAAGGTCACGGACCTTTGGAAACCATGACTTTATAAACGAATCAGGGTGCAGGGATCGTGATCCCTGCCGGGTCCGGGCAGAGAGCCCGGACGTCGCCCGCGCGGAACTTCCTTCGCGGGGGCAGCAAATCAATCCTTGATCCAGACCTCGACCGGGCCGCGCACCAGCATGGTCATCGGGTTGCCGTGGCGATCGGTGCTCTTGCCCACGGCAAGGCGGACCCAGCCTTCGCTGATGCAGTATTCCTCGACATTGTTCTTCTCGATCCCCTTGAAGCGGACGCCAATACCGCGCTCAAGCAGGGCTTCGTTATAAAACGGGCTGGAGGGATTGGCCGACAGGCGATCGGGAACGGTCTCGGTCATGTGCGTTCTCTTTCAATATGCAGGAACTTCAAGCGTGCCTGACATAGCGGCTTCGCCCCGGTAATCCAAGCAGCGGATAAGACCATGGTGGACATGCATGCAGCGCCCCTCCGTCATGTCGCACCGGAACATATCGCGGTGCATGAAAACATGGACAAACACCCCCGAAACCACGGATATGAAAACCCGAAGTCACCCGTCACGCCGACCGTCACATTCGCTGTGCCGCCCGCCCTGCCCCAGAGCCACGTTCCAATGCCCATTGCCGCCCCGACCACATCCTCCCGTCCTGTCCTGTCCGCCCTGCCGCCACTCATGCCGATGTGGATGATCGGGCTTTTGGGAATGCTGACCGCGATCGGGCCGCTTTCGACCGACATGTACCTGCCCGCCTTCCCGGTGCTGGACCTCGAACTTGCGAATGGCCGCAATGGGGCCAGCCAGATCACGCTGGCGGCATGGTTCGCCGGGCTGGCGGTGGGACAGTTCAGCATGGGGCCACTGTCTGACCGGCTGGGACGGCGGATTCCCCTGATCGGGGGACTTGCCGTATTTATGCTGGCCTCCATCGGGTGTGCCTGCGCCACCACGCTGGACCTGTTCTGCGTATGTCGTTTTGTCGCCGCACTGGGCGGGTCCGCGTGTTCGGTAGTACCGCGCGCCATCGTGCGGGATGTCGCAACAGGGCAGCAGGGCGCGAAAATCATGTCGCAACTGACACTGGTCTTCGGCCTTATGCCAATCCTTGCCCCCTCCTTAGGCAGTCTTGTGCTGTCGGTCGGGCATTGGCGGTGGATTTTCTGGATTGCGGTTCTCTATTCCGCGCTGGGCCTGGTGGCAGTGGCCGCGGCAATGCCCGACACCATGCCCCACGCACGGCGCATCCCGCTATCGGCATCGGGCATCGCCTCGCGCTATATGGGGCTGGTGCGTGAACCGGTCTTTATGTCCAGCGCGCTGATCACCAGCTTTTCGTCATTCGTCATGTTCGCCTACCTTACGGCGTCGCCCATACTGTTTGAAAAGCTGCTGCACTTCACACCGCTACAGTTCGGGATGTTTTTCGGCATCAACGCCGCATTCTTCATCGCCGGGGCGCAGCTTAACGGATGGCTGGTGCATCACCATTCCCTGACGCGGTTGCTGAACGCTGGCATCGTGGTGTGCCTGTGTACCAGCACGTTGTGCCTTGCGCTGTCGCTGTCGGGTTTTGCCGGGCCGCAACATCCGGTCGTGATCTGTCTGCTGATCATGGGGATTACCGGCACGCTTGGCTTTATCGGACCGAACGCGATGGTTCTGGCCTTTACCCATCATGGACATCAGGCCGGAAGCGCATCGGCACTGATGGGCACGATCCAATTCTCACTCGCGGCATTCAGCGGATTTGTGCTGGGGCATGTGACATTCCATACGCCCGTGCCTCTGGCGGTCACGATGATGGCGGGGGTAATCGCGATGGTGGCGTGCAATATCTGGCGGCATATATGTGATAAAAAAGTATCACATGCATCCCTTTCTGGCACTTCTGCTTGACACCGGTCGATCGCTTTTTCCATCCTTGGGGGCGAAGCCGCATGACGTGTGTGCTTCATGGACGTTTCCTCCCTAAACTCTGGCGGCGTCTCACGACGCCGCCTTTTTTTTGGCGCGGGGCCCCGATACAACCGTCGCGGCCATCGTCGGGGCCATGGGGCTCACGCGGTTTGGCTTTGACGCCATGACAATCCCGCGCTACGGCAGGAAGATGTCCGCTTTCCTCTCCCGCTCCGTGCCGCAGCCCCGTCGGGAGCGCGCGCATGGATAAAATCCTCGATTTCATCGCAGGCATCGGCCGTACACTGCTCGACATGGTCCGCATGGCGGGGCAGGTGGCACTGTTCGGGCTGCTGGCGGTTTCACACCTTGTGCGCCCCCCTTTCTACTGGCGGACCTTCTGCGGGTCACTGATCGAGATCGGGTATTTCTCCCTTCCCGTCGTCGCGCTGACGGCGCTGTTTTCGGGCGGCGTCATCGCACTGCAATCCTATACCGGTTTTGCGCAGTACCATGCGCAAAGCGCGATCGCAGGCATTGTCATCCTGGCCGTCACGCGTGAACTTGGCCCGGTGCTGGCGGGGTTGATGGTGGCGGGGCGCGTCGGCGCCGCAATGTCGGCGGAAATCGGCACGATGCGGGTGACCAACCAGATCGACGCGCTCAGCACACTTTCGACCAACCCGATCAAATACCTTGTCACCCCACGTCTTCTGGCCGGGACGCTGGCGCTGCCGTTCCTGGTCATCATCGCCGATATCCTTGGCGTCATGGGGGGCTTCATCGTCTGTGTCATGAAGCTCAACTTCGTACCACAGGCCTATATCTCCGCCACCATCGCGTCGTTCAGGATGATGGACGTGACCGTGGGACTGGCAAAGGCCGCGATCTTCGGCTTCCTGATCGCGCTGATGGGGTGCTACCACGGCTATCACAGCCGTGGCGGGGCCGAGGGCGTGGGGGCAGCCACGACGGCGGCGGTTGTCGCGGCGTCGATCCTGCTGCTGACCTTTGATTACCTCCTGACGGATGTGTTCTTTTCGCAATGACCGGACCGACACCGAAAATCCGCATTCGCGGCCTGTGCAAATCCTTTGGCCCGAAGGTGGTGCTCAACGGGGTGGACCTTGATGTGATGGAGGGGACGTCCTTCGTCATCATCGGCGGGTCCGGCACCGGCAAGTCGGTGCTGCTGCGCTGTATCCTCGGGCTGGTGACGCCGGATGCAGGTACGATCGAAATCGACGGCGTGGATGTCACCGCACTGTCGCCACGCCACCGTGAACCATATATGGAAAAGATCGGCATGCTGTTCCAGAATGCCGCCCTGTTCGACAGTCTGACGGTATGGGAAAATGTGGCGTTCGGCCTGATGGCGGCAGGACGGCAGCACAAACATAAAATCAGCCGCGCGGATGCAAAGAAACGCGCGGGCGAGCTGCTTGAACAGGTGGGCATGGACCCGGGTGTTGGCGCGTTGTCGCCTGCTGAACTGTCAGGCGGAATGCAAAAGCGCGTGGGCCTTGCGCGCGCAATCGCGGCACGGCCGGAAATCCTGTTCTTTGACGAACCGACCACCGGCCTTGATCCCATCATGGGGGCGGTGATTGACGGACTGATCGTCGATTGCGTGCGCAAGCTGGGCTCGACCGCGATTGCGATCACCCATGACATGGCCTCCGCCCAGCGGATCGGCGATCAGGCGGCGATGCTGTATGAAGGCAAGCTGATCTGGCAGGGGGCGGCGACATCGCTGCTTGCCAGTGGCAACCCGATTGTTGACCAGTTCACCCATGGTCGCCGCGAGGGACCGATCAAGGTGGATGTCCGCGTCTGAGGGACTGTCTGTAAAATGTTAAAAGTTTTTGGGTGCCGCCTTTTTTCAAAACGGCGGCGTCTTTGAAGCTTTTTGCAAAAAGCTTCACCAAAAACCTTTATGATTTCAGTATATTGTCGGCCCGATCTTTTCAGACAGTCCCGGCACGACAGATCCGCCGCCTTTTCACAAGCTGAGGAATCAAGATGGCCCGCCGCCCTGCCAACCGTTTCGTATGCCAGTCCTGTGGCGCGGTTTTTCCGAAATGGTCGGGTCGGTGCGACGCGTGCGGCGCATGGAACAGCATCGTGGAGGAAACGGTCGAACCCACGGCAGGCGGTGCCGTCGCCCCCCGCCGCAGCCGGGGCAAACGCATCGAACTGGTCGGGTTGGATGGGGACACGCCGCCGCCCGAACGGATCGAGACACGGATCAGCGAACTAGACCGCGTGCTGGGCGGTGGTATGGTCCCGGCCTCTGTCGTGCTGGTGGGCGGTGATCCGGGCATCGGCAAATCGACCCTGCTGCTTCAGGGGGCCTGCGCACTGGCCGCGATGGGGCGCAGGGTCATGTATATCTCTGGCGAGGAAGCGGTGGACCAGATCCGCCTGCGCGCGCGCCGCCTTGGGCTGGACACGCCGGGACTGGAACTGGCGGCGGCGATCAACGTCGCGGACATCACCGCGACGTTGGAAGGTGAGCGCGACGTGGCGCTGGTGGTCATCGACTCCATCCAGACGATGTGGATGGAAACGGTCGAAAGCGCGCCGGGCACCGTAAGCCAGGTCCGTTCCTCCGCCTTTGAACTGATCCGCCTGGCCAAGCAGCGCGGTTTCTGCCTGATGCTGGTGGGCCATGTGACCAAGGAAGGCGCGCTGGCGGGGCCACGCGTGCTGGAACATATGGTTGACGCGGTGATGTATTTCGAGGGCGATCGCGGGCATCAGTTCCGCATCCTGCGCGCGGCAAAAAACCGTTTTGGTGCGACAGATGAAATCGGTGTCTTCGCCATGACCGATCAGGGATTGGTGGAGGTGCCCAACCCTTCCGCCCTGTTCCTGGCTGAACGGCGCGGGCATATCGCGGGATCGGCGGTCTTTGCCGGGATGGAGGGCACGCGGCCCGTCCTGCTGGAGGTGCAGGCACTGTTGTCGCCCAAAGCAGGCGATGGCGCACCACGTCGCGCCGTGGTCGGGTGGGAGACGGCGCGGCTGAACATGCTGCTTGCGGTGCTGGAATCACGTTGCGGGATGAAGCTGAACGCCATGGATGTCCACCTGAACATTGCAGGCGGACTGCGGGTGATGGAGCCTGCCGCCGACCTTGCGGTGGCGGCGGCGCTGGTTTCGGCGGCGACGGGACAGCCGACGCATGCGGGCGCAGTGTATTTCGGCGAAGTCGGCCTGTCGGGGGAAGTGCGTCAGGTCTCGCTGGCCGATACACGCCTGAAGGAAGCGCACAAGCTAGGGTTCGAGAGCGCCTACCTGCCGCGTCGCATTGCACGGGGGAACCGCCGTCCCAGTGCCCCCGAAGGCATGCAGTTGCATGAGATAGGCCACCTTGGCGATCTGGTCAGCCTGTTCGCCACAGAGGGGGAGTGACCCCGGCGTGAGCGGGACATCCCTGATCCTGACACAGCAGGTGATGCTGGAACGTGAAGTCCGAAAAAGCCTGTTCCTGGCGCAGGCGGCCCCCGTATCCTCGGCCGAGGCGGCGATGGCGTTCATCGCCGATGTCAGCGATCCCGATGCCACCCATAACTGCTGGGCCTATCGCATCGGGCAGTCCTATCGCAGCGATGATGACGGCGAACCCGGCGGCACGGCGGGGCGGCCCATCCTGCAGGTGATCGAGGGACAGGGATTCGACCACACCGTGGTCGTGGTCACGCGCTGGTTCGGGGGCATCAAGTTGGGCGCGGGCGGGCTGGTCCGGGCCTATGGCGGGACGGCGGCGGAATGTCTGCGTACCGCGCCGTCACGGCCCATCGTGCCGATGGTGGGGCTGACGTTCCACTGCGGCTTTTCCGACCATGCCCTGATCCGTGCGCGCCTTCTGGCGATGGACGCCACGATTGATGAGGAGACATTCGGCGCGGATGGCGTGGACCTGCGCATCACCCTGCCGCAGGTGCGCGAAGAAGAAGCGCGGGCGCGGATCACCGACATCACGCGCGGGCAGGCTGTTATCCGGGCGGTGGAAGATTAGGCGGCACGTTTGGACAATATATGCCAGATTACAGCCACCACAGAATCAGAAGATATTGTATTCTCCAGAAATTTTTCCGTGCCATGACCATAAATCTACCATGATTCCATACCGTAATATCACGAAATACGTTAATCACGACCAATCACATCCGAAAATTATTTCGGATTATGAAATGAAGATATCAGAAGCTGGACAACAGGCAAACGGCCGGAACATATATCACGCCAAAATGGCGGTTCTTTCTGACGTTCAGCAGGTAGCTATTGATTCCAGAAACAGATTTTCATATGCGTTCATCCTAACTATGTATTAGGTATTGCACTCACCAGATCGGGCTCATGAATATCATTCTCGCTGACGGAATCATCTGCGATCGGGATGAAATGGCCAAGGTCTTTCCATATACGCGGCTTCTTGGACTTCGTGTTGTATTATGCGACGACATGCGGAAAAGACTTCCTGATTCCGGTCAGGGTCGCCGGAATTTCCGTGAACCGCCTGCCTCATATATGTCGTCCCCCTCCCCCCTACACCATGACAGCCATACCAGACAGGGCGGACAGGGCGGACAGGGCGGACAGGGCGGACATTATGGATGCACCGTTCCAGACGAAGGACCATCGCATAACAACCAGCCTGTTGTTTCCATGTCCCCAAGACGAGGCCACCTCATAGATATGGGCACAAGGCCAAGATAAATCCACGGGTTTCCCGAAAGCAAAACATAAACAACGTAAAGTGATGGATTCTGATTTATGCGCTATTTCGTAACCGGTGGAGCAGGCTTCGTAGGCAGTCATGTATGTCTGGAATTTCTTGAGGCCGGACATGAAGTCGTTATTCTTGATGATCTCAGCACCGGTCACAGATCCGCCGTTCCCAAAGGCGCACGATTTATCGAAGGAAGTGTGCTTGATTCCGAACTGATCAACAAGATACTTTCCGATGGACAGTGGGACGGTGTGCTGCATTTTGCTGCTCTCTGCCTCGTCGGTGACAGCATGCGAAATCCCATCGAATATATGCGCAATAACGGGCTGGGGGGGTTTATCGTAATTGATGCCTGCGTTCGCCATGGGATACCCAGGTTCATCCTGTCCTCCACCGCATCGCTGTTCAGCAATGTGGATGACAACCTGATTGATGAAAGCTGTACCATTGATCCCGCGTCCCCTTATGGGGAAAGTAAATTCGTGGTGGAAAGGGCACTGCACTGGGCAGACCGCGCCCATGGCCTGAAAAGCGCCTGTCTGCGCTACTTCAATGCTGCCGGGGCCGACCCGTTGGGACGATTGGGTGAAGACCATAACCCGGAGACGCATTTATTACCGTTAATCATCGATGCCGGGTTGGGACGTCGCCCTCCCCTCGTCTTGTTCGGGAATGACTATCCCACACCAGATGGGACATGTATCCGCGATTATATCCATGTCACGGATCTTGCATCCGCACATCTGGATGTCATGATGAGCCTGAATGAAAAAAGCGTTTCCTATAATATAGGAACGGGAAAAGGTCATTCAAATCTGGAACTCATACATGCCGTTGAAAAAGTAACAGGCATTCCTGTTCCATACTCGGTTGGCGACCGCCGGGAGGGAGATCCCGCCATCCTGATTGCCAACCCCGACAAAATCAAAAAAGAAGTGAACTGGTTCCCTAAATATGCCAACATAGAAGAAATTATCGCCCATACTTACAAATGGCGCGTTGCCAACCCAGGTGGTTATGGAAATGCATAACCCATAGGCATCATCCGAGGATCAACACCCAACATAACCCGATATAAATGCCAAGCTGGTCTTCACATTAAATCTATGTGCCATAGCCATCCCTGCACATGGCGCAATGTTCGCGATAGTGCCGTGCATGGAAATATTATATGGATATAAAATAAATAAGTAGAAATTATACCTAATAAAATTACAATTATTAATCGTTACAACAGATATAAATCTGCAATTCTAATTTTATCTAAAGATACCCCCAAAGACAGCCCATATCGTAACATTATATTTCATTATAAAAATATATAAATTGATAAAATTTACCTACAAATTCTAGACATTTTCCTACCTGATGATAGTCTCGAACTATTGTTATGTAAGGAACGTCACGAGATGACTCGTTATAGAAAATTTCTGGGCGCTGAATTGCCTAGTGCAGTTGGTCGTAACGAGAAAGGGGGACTTCGCGTTGCAGACGGGCAGGAGGGCCATTTAAGTTTTGGTCCTTACATGACGCTGGAAGCGGGAGACTATGTCGCTGGCATATATATGCGTCGGATTGGTTCCGCACACCCGGCGAATGTTTCGATTGACGTCGTAACCGATCCCAATGAGATTGAAATCGCTCATCTGAATGTTCCCCATCGCGAAATCCTTGATAAAATCGCGGGGATGATTGCAGTTCCCTTTTCTCTTTACGGGGATGCCAAGAATCTTCAGATCCGAGTATTTGTCCCTGCTGGCGTTATGATAGAGATCGAAGAGCTTGTGATTATTCCAATGCGTGCCCGTCGCTGGACGGTATAATGTGAGGGCATAATGAAGAAAATATTTCAAAAACCCGCCGGAATTATACCTCCTTTGCCTATTCGGGAATGGGTCGAAAAAAGGGTTCAGTTCGCAATTGCTGAATCAGTTGCACAAGCTCACCAAGAGAGCAAACAGCAACTTGCAGAAGTTAAATCTGAAATACAGGATTATTTGCAATCTTCCATTACTGAATCAGTTGCACGGGCACATCATGATAACAAGCACCAGATTGCGGAATTTAAATCTGAAATTCAGGCTGATCTGCAATCCTCTATTACTAAATCAGTTGCACGGGCACATCAGGACAGCAAACAGCAGATTGCAGAATTTGACTCCAAGATACAAGCTTCCATTGCAGATCTGGCAGATAAATCATATGTGGAGCGTCGCGTAAAACTATCTATACTTGAGGTTCAAGGTTTTTTTGACCAGAACGTAGAAACAGTCAGTACTAGCCTTCGTGCTATTGGTAAAGTAATTTGTGAACTTCAAGACCTTACCAAAGAAAACTCTCGTATCGTACCTAAAATTCAGAACGAAATTCAAGAGTTACAAGAAAAAGTAAAAAACATCTCACATTTCCTTAAATCCATGCAGATGGAAAATTTTGGTGAAGGACATGTGAAACTTGACAATGCCTGTTCTTCCACCAATCAGCCACCTTCTGCTCCTAAAATCATCAATCAGGCAAAACTTGATGCCATGAAGCCAGACGGCATACGGCTCAATGTTGGTTGTGACCATATTCCTCTTGAAGGATATTTGAACGTTAATGGCCGGGAGCTGCCCGGTATTGATATCGTTTGCGATGCACATTCAATACCATTTGAGAATGGGAGCATAAAAGAAATACTCTCTGTGCATCTTGTTGAACATTTTCCTGCCAATGTCTTGGAATCTGTCATTTTACCGCACTGGTTCACTCTACTGGAAACAGGTGGGACGCTGGTAACTGTGGCATCAGATGGTGGGGCCATGCTTGAGGCCGTGAATGCGGGCACAATGAGCTATGAGGATTTCCGGGAAGTCCTGTTCGGTGGTCAGGAATACGATAATGATTTTCACTATAATATGCTGACAGTAGATAGTTTTGCTGCGCTGCTCAATCATGTTGGATTTTCAGATGTCAAACTTGAATATTCAGGGAAACGAAACGGAAAGTGTTTCGAATTCCGGGTTACAGCCCGTAAGCCATAAGCCTGCCATGCCCCTTACCTTTTCAGTGGTCATCAACACCAATGGGCGCTTGGAGTATCTCAAGCGCACATTATCTGGCCTTAAATACCTGACTTATCCCCATTTTGAAGTTTGTGTCGTTGCAGGCCCCACGGCGGACGGAACCGTGGAATATCTGCAAAGCCTGCAAGGACAAATAAAGATAGAGCATTGTACAGAATTTAATCTGTCGATATCGCGCAATATCGGAATCGCCATGTCGGATGGCGATGTTGTCGCCTTTATCGACGATGATTCCGTGCCAGAGCCGGAATGGCTTGCGGATCTGGCCAAATCCTATACTGACGACAGCGTTGGTGCGGTGGGAGGGTTCGTTTACGACCATACCGGCATTGAATTTCAGGCACGCTATGTAACGACGAACCGCCGGGCATATGCAAGCGATTGGGATGTCCCCACCCCCCACCTGAATTTTCCTTTCAGTCTGGATGTGCCCCACCTGCTGGGCACAAACTGTTCCTTCAGTCGCAAGGCTCTTCTGAAAATTGGTGGATTTGACGAAGAGTATGAATATTTTCTCGATGAAACCGATGTGTGCTGCCGCATAAACGATGCAGGTTACGCCATCGTACAAAGACCCGATGCATTCGTGCATCATAAATATGCCCCCAGCCATCTTCGCGATGAAAAAAAGGTTATCAAAAATTGGTATCCCCTTATTAAAAATCGCATCTATTTTGGTATGCGCAACGGCCTGTACCACCATACCGTCGCAGAAGTCGTCCAGGCTGGTATTGATGATGTAAATTCCAGGGGACAATCTGTAAAGCATGGTGAAAGTGAAGGAATTTATACAAAAGAAGACATCGATAGATTCTTAGAGCAGGCAGACAAGGCAATCATTGATGGCCTTACCCGCGGAGCCCAGCCTGCGAAATATCTACGTGACGCGACGCTTGAAAAATATCATTCACAATTTTTACAGTACCCACGGCTTTGCCCTGTCGGCACCAGACGTGTCATATGTTTCGTAACGCAGGATTATCCGCCAGGCCAGAATGGCGGTATTGCACGTAATATTGCCCAGTTCGCACGATCACTGGCGGCGTTAGGCCATTATGTTCATGTATTTACGAAAATGCGCATTGCACCAGCCGTGGATTATGAAGACGGCGTATGGGTCCATCGCGTTGCAATCAACCATCACGAACTCCCTCCTGTCTCACCTCTCGAAGATTGCAATATCCCCCAGCATATCTGGGATTATAGCCAAACCATGCTGCAGGAGATCCGTGATCTCAATGAGAAGCGCAAGATAGACGTCGTATATTGTCCACTATGGGATTGCGAACCGATCGCCTTTGTCCTTGATGGCACATTCCCGCTGATTGTGGCCTTGCAAACAACAATGCACTTCTGGCTCGACAGCCAGCCGTTAAAGGCCATGGATACCGAATGGATGCGGGCCTATGGCCATCCCATTATGGAAATGGAAAAATTCATTATTTCTCATACACCACTCCTGCATGCGAACAGCCACGCAATCGTCCGTGACATTGAGAAAAGATACAAGATCAAAATACCCCAAAACCGGGTTTACTATTCGCCTCATGGACTGGAAGACTGGGCTGCAGGCATGCCGCCCTCGGACCGGAATGATGAAGCTTTCCGTCTGCTTTTCGTCGGACGACTGGAATCCCGAAAAGGTATAGACGTTCTCCTGAAAATTGCGCCTGAAATACTGCATGATTTCCCTAAGGCGATCTTGGATATCGTTGGTGACGATACTATCCTTCGGCCAGACATGATGACGTATAAAGAGGAATTTCTTGCCCTTGAGCTTCCGGTGGATATCAGGGACAGGGTTATTTTCCATGGGCGCGTTGAAGAAGATGAGCTGAAAAAGTTTTATCGGGATTGTGACGTATTCATAGCGCCCTCGCGGTATGAATCATTTGGTCTAGTTTTTCTTGAAGCGATGATGTTCGGCAAACCTGTCATCGGTTGCGATGCAGGTGGCGGACCTGAAGTTATAACAGACGGTGTAAGCGGTTTCCTGATAAAGCCAGGAGATTCGGAAGGCTTACGATCTACGCTGGAATATCTCCTACGCAACCCTGACGCCTGCAAAAAAATGGGAACACAAGCACGTAAAGATTATGTGGATCGTTTCACTGATCAGGTTATGGTAAGTGACCTGATTAAAATTCTGGACGATTATGTCCCAACATCCTCACCTGATAAACAGTCAATGCTAACAGAGTCTTCAAAGGTCGTGCATTCATAATATTATTTCGTTGGAGTGTTAATGAATGAGTGAGAAATTTCTGTTTATGGCATCGGAAGTGCGGAGTGGAAGCACATTCTTTGCGGAACTTATTTCTTAACTCATTCCATAAATCTTATGGCGAGGAATTCTGGGATCTATCACGGAAGTTATTAAGCACTCTCAAAGACTCCTCTACACGTGACGAGATGCTTTCGATAACAAGAAATCTATATCTAAACAAATCTGGATATAGGTCGTGCAAGATTATGTGCGCACAGTTATCAATCATCAGTCGCGAAGCACGTAAAGACCAAGAAATTAAGGATATTTTCTTCGGAGACAATACATACTGGATTGTCTTCCGCAGAAAAAACAAGATAAAGCAGGCCATAAGTCTTGCCATGGTACGAAAGAGCAATATCTACCATTCATACGATGCGGATATGAAAGTCTCAAAAGCAGACACTGTATCCATGGAGGATATTGATCGTGCCCTGAAAGCAAATAGCCATATCCGATGAATATCTGAAGTTTTTTCCAAAAATTTGATATTGTTTGGAAACAAATCATTGATAAAAAACAAGAAAAGTTTTTGGGTGCCGCCTTTTTTCAAAAAGGTGGCGTCTTCTGAAGCTTCTTAGAAAAAGATTCACCAAAAACCTTGATAATTTCAGAATGTTATTGATCCTGACTTTTCAAACAGTCTGACGTGCCCCCTTTTTTGTATCCACTTAAAAGGAGAGTTCCCGTTTTTTATGGCTTGGGGTTGATGGAATGACAAGGGTCTCGGGGGCATGCCCCCGAGACCCTTGTCTGGCGATCTGATCCGGTGTCCTGCCATCCAGCTGGGAATGGGGACGCACCGTATTGTAGTCTTCCCGCCAGTCAGCCAGAACCTGTCGGGCATGGCTGAGAGACGTGAACAGCGTCTCGTTGAGGCATTCATCCCTCAACCGGCCGTTGAAACTTTCGACAAAGCCGTTCTGTTGCGGTTTCCCGGGGGCGATATAGTGCCATTCAACCTTCATCTCATCCGCCCATTTCAGGATGGCATGGGATGTGAACTCCGTACCGTTGTCGCTGACAATCATGAGGGGTTTGCCATATCGTTCCACCAGGGCCGTCAGTTCCCGCGCCACACGTCCACCTGATAATGACGTGTCGGCAACCAATGCCAGGTTCTTGCGACTGAAATCGTCGATAACAGCCAGAATGCGGAACCGGCGGCCACAGATCAGGGCATCCGAGACAAAATCCAGGCTCCAGCGCTGCCCGGGTTCCTGAGGGATGGTCATGGGAGAACGCGTCCCCAGTGCCCTCTTGCGGCCGCCCCGATGGCGGACTTTCAGCCCTTCCTCCTGGTAAAGACGGAACAGCTTCTTGTGATTGGGGCTGAACCCTTCGCGTGCCAGAAGATAACCCAGGCGGCGATAGCCAAAGCGGCGTCTCTGGCTCGCCAGATCCCGCAGGCGCTGGCGCAGGGTGGCATCATCTGCCCGGGTGGAAACATACCGCGCAACACGCCTGGCAAGACCAACAAGGGCACAGGCGCGACGCTCACTCACCTCCAGAGCCTTTTGAAGGTGTAGGACCGCCTGCCGCTTTGCGACAGGCGTCACCACTTTTTTCCAACAATTTCCTTCAACGCCGCATTATCCAGCATCGCATCCGCCAGGAGACGCTTCAGACGACCGTTTTCATCTTCCAAGGCCTTCAGTCGTTTGGCCTCAGATACCTCAAGGCCACCATAGCGGGTCTTCCATTTGTAAAACGTCGCATCACTGATCCCGTGTTTGCGGCAAAGATCAGAGACCTTGAGCCCAGCCTCCTGTTCCTTCAGCACCCCTATGATCTGCTCTTCCGTAAAACGACTGCGTTTCATTCGTCCGTATCCTTCTCGATCGGACTCTACTTTAAAATGGTTACATTTTCGGGGGGCACGTCAAGTCTCTTTGAAAATCATATTGAAATTTTTCATGAGGATGCCGTTAAGGCACAAAGACAATCTATGACCGACGTGATTACCAAACTTGATATGCCGCTTGATATCTCCAGACTACAGATCGAAGAACAAAAATTGAAACTATATGAAAGCCTCAAGAAGACCGAGCTTGAAAACAGATTTTTAGAGTGGTTTTCCATGAATTATCATTCCACTCAATGATATTATCCTCCTGAATTCCGACATCCGGATACTCAGATGCCTGTATGAACATTCATAAAATATCTGATGTAGCCTGTCAGATAGAAACATCTGTAGTTTCACAACCACATCAAGTCTCAAGACAAAATAGCATATCCTGAGACTCAAAGTGTTATCCCGCACCTTCCATAAAACATGAGGCGCTACGACGGAATATTCATCTCCAACATTTCACATCTGGAAATGAATATTGTTCCAGAAATGACGGGGGATGATGTTTTGTCTCATAATCCTGATGGGAAGCGGATCACCCTTATTAAGCCTGACCGTCATCCTGCCTCCATCCATCTCTCATCAACCGTCATGGACCATATCAAGGTCCGCGAACCGCGTGAACTCACCTTCGAAGAACAGATGAACCGTGCCGGTCGGGCCATGACGCTGTTTTTCAAGGATCAGTTCCGCGCGGTTATGGGCAAGGTCCATCTTGCGCTGCCATTCCTCAAGCGCAGTCTGGTACTTATCCTGTGAGTCGAAGGACGTCTCCTTGGGCTGACGCTGCTGCAGGTAATACTGATCGCGATAGACGAACATGACGGCATCGGCGTCCTGCTCGATGGAGCCGGATTCACGCAGGTCCGACAGCATCGGCCGCTTGTCCTCACGGCTTTCGACCTGACGCGACAACTGTGACAGCGCGATGACCGGCACCGACAGTTCCTTTGCCAGCGCCTTGAGCCCCTGCGTAATCATGGAGATTTCCAACACACGGCTTTCCGGGCGCGTACCGACTGACGGCCGCATCAGTTGCAGATAGTCAACCACCACCAGGCTCAGCCCCTTGGTACGCGCCAGGCGGCGACAGCGTGTACGCATGGCCGACAGAGAAATGGCTGGCGTATCGTCGATATGCAGCGGCAATTGCGACAATTCGCGGCTGACCTGCACGAAACGATCGAACTCTTTCTGTCCGATCTCGCCGCGGCGGATGCGCTCGCCCGACACGCTGGCCTGTTCGGACAGGATACGGGTAGCAAGCTGTTCGGCTGACATTTCAAGCGAGAAAATCGCAACCGAGCCTTTGGGCTGTGTACCCGGCGGACCTTCCTGCGCCTCGCGCATCAGGGCACGCGCGGCGCTGAATGCGATCTTGGTCGCCAGCGCCGTCTTGCCCATGGCGGGACGTCCGGCCAGGATCAGCAGGTCCGACGGATGCAGGCCACCCGTCTTCTTGTCGAGGTCACGCAGGCCCGTAGTCAGACCCACGACATCACCTGCCCGGCTGAAAGCCTGCTGCGCTACGTCAAGTGCTTCGGCCAGAGCCTTGTCAAAGGCAAGGAACCCACCATCTTGCCCCTTTTCTGTGGCCAGGCGGAACAGTGCTTCTTCCCCTGCCGCAATCTGGTCCACACCGGTCATGCCGGTAGTGGAACCGAATGCGGTATTGACGACATCCTCGCCAATATCGATCAACTGACGGCGCACCCACGCGTCATGGATGGCACGACCATAATCGGCGGCATTGATGATGCCGACCATCGCGCCCGCCAACTTCAGCAGATAGCCTGTCCCCCCAACAGCGCCCAGCGCGTCGGAATTCTCGAACTCCGCGCGCAGCGTCACCGGGTCGGCCAGTAACCCGGCCTCAATCCGCCGGGAAATGGTGTCATAGACAACACCATTCACCTCATTGGCGAAATGGGCACCTGTCAGGAAGTCGGAGACACGGTCATAAGCGCGGTTATTCGTCAGGATGGCACCAAGCAACGCCTGTTCTGCCTGGAGGTTGGCAGGAGGCGTACGCTGGGAAATCCCGATCAGGGAACCTGATGCAGGGGACTCGTCGGGGGTGGGATTGATCGTATTCACGGGGTCCATTCTATCCGACATCGCGGCAAAGCAGGAGGGGGACGGACGGGCAAAATGACCTCAGACCCCGAAACCCGCAACAAGGTCCGCCAGCCCGAACTGCCGATGGCGTTCCAGCCGGGCCGCCATCAGGATGGCACGCGCCTGCGCGATAGCGGTATCCAGATCGGCATTGACGATCACATGGTCGAACTCGTTCCAATGCGAAATTTCGTCCCGGGCCGCCTGCATGCGACGTTCGATCTCCTCCTTCTCGTCAGAACCGCGGCCATGCAACCTGCGCTCCAGCTCCTTGATGGAAGGTGGCAGCACGAACAGGCCGATCACGTCATCGGGCAACGCCTTGCGGATCTGGCGATGCCCCTGCCAGTCGATGTCGAACACCATGTCGCGTCCCTCCGCCAGGGCCTGCTCCACCGGCGCACGCGGCGTGCCATAGCCCCGGCCGAACACTGTCGCCCATTCCAGAAGTTCACCCGCTTCGGCCATTTGCGTGAAACGTTCCATGGTGCGAAAGTGATAATGGACGCCATCCGTCTCCCCCGGACGGGGCTGGCGGGTGGTGACGGACACGGAATGCAGCAATTGGGGTTCTGATGCACGCAACGCATTGGCGATGGTAGATTTCCCCGCCCCCGATGGGGCGGAAATGACAAGGCAGACCCCACGACGCGACACCGGGGGACAGGATGAAGGCACAGGCGCGCGCGTCGTGGTCATTGGCTTGAATCCTTGCTTGGTGGTCCATGGTCTGCCCCGGCGGGGCGCCGGGTTTTCGATGTTTTATCAGGCGAAGAGTATTCTGCGAATATGAAACCCACCCCCATGCGACGCGGGACAGGCTGTCCGCCGGTCGGTCACCCCCCTGATCATTCCAGTTCCATAATGGGCGTTGCATGAACCTGTGCCGAATCTTCATCCTGCGCCCGGTGGCCACGACACTGGTTTCGCTTGCGCTGCTGCTGGCGGGGGTGTTCGCCTATCGCATCCTGCCGGTGGGCGACCTGCCCAACATCTCTGTGCCCATCATCTATGTGGAGGCGACCCAACCCGGTGCTTCTCCGCAACAGATGGCAAGTTCGGTCACAACGCCGCTGGAACGCAGATTGGGGCAGATCGCAGGCATCAGTACGATCGAATCGGATTCCAGCCAGGATTCCGCCTTCATCTTACTGACATTCAATGATTCAGTGAACATCGACTCTGCTGCCAATGACGTGGAGGCCGCACTTCAGGCCGCACGCGGCGACATGCCCGCCACCTTGCGCACCCCACCCGAATACTGGAAGGCGAACCCGTCGGATAACCCGATCATCATCCTTGCACTGACATCGGATACGCAACCGGTCTCCCACCTGTATGATATCGCCAAGACGCGCCTGCAGCCACTGCTGTCACAGATCCAGGGGGTGGGCTGGATCGATATCGTCGGCAGTTCCGCCCCCGCCGTACGCGTGGACATCAATCCCTTTCCACTGTTCAAGTACGGGCTGGGGTTCGAGGATATCCGCTCTGCCCTGGCCTCGGCAAATGCCAACACGCCCAAGGGATTCATCCAGGAAGGGCCGATCCGTTACACGCTGGCCACCAATGACCAGGCGCGTGACGCGGCGCAATACCGCAACCTTGTCATTGGCTATCGCAATGGGCGGCCCGTGCGCCTGTCGGATGTGGCCAAGGTGCATGACGGGGTGGAAAATGACCACAAGGCAGGCTTTTTCAACGGCCATCCCGCCGTCATGGCCATTGTGCGGCCAAAGGCAGGGGCAAACGTCATCCATGTGATCGACCAGATCAAGGAACGCGTTCCCACCCTGCGTGCCGCCCTTCCGCAGGGTATCACGCTGACACCCGCGATGGACCGTTCGGTGACGATCCGCGCATCGCTGGCGGATACACAATGGACATTGGTGATTTCCGTAGCACTCGTGGTGCTGGTGGTGCTGTTTTTCCTGCGCACGCCCCGCTCCACCCTGATCCCGGCGATCACGGTGCCCATCTCGCTCGCGGGGACGCTGGCGGTGATGTATCTGTTCGGCTTTTCGCTCGATATCCTGTCGCTGATGGCGCTGACGATCGCCACCGGGTTTGTGGTGGATGATGCGATTGTCGTGCTGGAAAACATCGCACGCCACATGGAAGCAGGCATGGGCCGTATGGAAGCCACCTTGCTGGGCTCGCGCGAGATCTCCTTTACGGTTCTGTCGATCACCATCTCGCTGGTCGCGGTGTTCCTGCCGCTGCTGCTGATGGGGGGCACGGCGGGGAAGATATTTTTCGAATTTTCCATGACCCTGGCAATCACGGTCATCGTCTCGCTATTCCTGTCACTCAGTCTGACGCCGATGATGTGCAGCCTGATGCTGGAGGTGAACCACGACGCCCCCTTGCCTGAGACCGCACCATTATGGCAGCGCGCCATGCGGGCCTGTTCAGACGGGTTCGAAACCCTGTTCGCCATGGTGCTGCGGATCTATGGGCGCTCGCTTGAATGGGCATTGCGCCATCATGTGATCACGGCCCTGACGCTTCCGGCCAGTTTCCTCCTGATGATCGGCGTTCTGGTCATCATGCCCAAGGGAATTCTGCCCAAGGAAGATGTCGCCCTGGTCATGAGCTTCTTCCGCGCTGACCAGACCACGTCCTTTCCCGTCATGACCAGCAAGATCCGCCAGATCAGCCAGGCCATGATGGCAGACAAGGATACGCAGGACGTCCTTGCATTTTCCGGGGATTCAACCATCGAGGGGCAGGCCTTCGCACAGATGATTGACCGGACGCAACGTCGTGACGGCCCCGATGCCATGATCGCCCGTATCCATGACCGCCTGCATGATGTGACGGGACTGGACCTGTCGATGTTTTCCGCAGGCGACATCAGTGGCGGTGGCGGGCGGCAGAAGGAAGGGGCCTATCGCTATATCCTGACCAGCGACAATGCCGATGACATCTATACATGGGTGCCGCGCCTGACGGCGGCGCTGCATGATGATCCGGTGCTGAAGGATGTCACGACCGATGTCATGAACAATGGTGCCGCCGTGCATGCCAACATCGTACGCGACGCGGCCGCCCGTTACCTGATTACGCCCCAACTGGTCAGCAACACGCTCTATGATGCATTCGGGCAGCGCTCGGCCTCCAACATCTCGACTTCGCTTACGACCTACCATGTCGTCATGCAGGTGGAAGACCGGTTCCGCACGACGCCGGACATCCTGTCCGCCTTTCGCCTGTCCACGGCGGGCGGTTCGGCAGGTGGCGGGACAGTGTCGAACACAGTGCGCGTCACGGACCCAAGCGGCACCGCCAGCAAGGAAACGCAGTTGAGCCAGCAGTCCTTCCGCAACTCTGTCGCCAACAGGCTTGCGGGGGGGAATGGGGCGTCGAACGGTTCCGCCGTGTCATCAAGCAGCGAAACGATGGTGCCCCTGTCGGTGGTCGCCAGACTGGAACGCCATCCCACCGCGATCACGGTGTCGCACCGTGACGGATTCGTCTCCGCCGCGATTTCCTTCAACCTCGCCCCCGGAAAGGCACTTAGTGACGCCACGGACGAAATCCGCACGACCATGGTCAAGCTGCGTGTCCCGTCCTCCATCCAGGGTGGATTTTCAGGACAGGCGGCAGAGTTCCAGAAGGCCATCGTCAATGAAATTCTGGTGTTCATCGCGGCGCTGATGACCATGTATGTCACGCTTGGCATCCTGTATGAAAGCTACATCCACCCTCTGACGATCCTCTCCACCCTGCCCTCCGCAGCCGTGGGGGCGGTGCTGGCGCTGTGGCTGACGGGACAGGAATTCTCCCTGATCGCAATGATTGGCATGATCCTGCTGGTGGGGATCGTGAAGAAGAACGCCATCCTGATGGTGGATTTCGCCCTGCATGCCGAACGCGATGGCGGCATGCGGCCGGAGGCAGCCATCCGTGAAGCCTGCGTCAAACGCTTCCGCCCCATCGTCATGACAACGCTGGCAGCGGCCTTCGGGGCTGTCCCGCTGATCATCAGCGACGGCTACGGCATCGAACTGCGCCGCCCATTGGGGATTGCCGTGGTGGGGGGGCTGGCGATGAGCCAGTTGCTGACGCTCTACACCACGCCGGTTATCTATATCTATCTCGACCGGCTGCGGGCCTGGAGCAAACGTATGGTCCTGCGGCTGCGCAGAAAAAATAATGCGATCAAGGCGTAAAAAATGAAAAAAGGGGCTTGCGGCCCCCAGGAGGTCAGGTTAAAAGCCGCCTCACAGCGCACCCGTAGCTCAACTGGATAGAGCACCAGACTACGAATCTGGGGGTTAGAGGTTCGAGTCCTTTCGGGTGCGCCACTTTCCTTAAAATGCAGCTTGCTTCATATGCCCATGGCATGGATGTGATGCCGACCGTTCGATTGCCGCACCAAGGCTGCGATGACACCGGGCGTCACCGGTTACGCAGCGCCCTGCGCCAGTCGGCCCGAACATGACACACGCCGCCAGATGCCCGCGCGATGCGTTTCGTCATGATGGTGCCCGTTGCCGCCCTTATTGTTTCCCCGTGATTTTGGCCTATGCTACAGCAGCATATCTCCACAGGCGGGTTTGAAGGAATAATGAGCTCTGCCGTTTCCCTGAATCGTAACGGCATCATCAATATGTACGGGGGAAAGCCCCGTCACGTTGGGGGCCTGTGATTCATGCATGACATCACAAACACTGCGCCCCCCATACCGCATAGCCAGCAACGCCATATAAGCGGTCATACATACAGGGAACCCACTGCGGTGCTCCCATGCTACAACGACCTGCTTCCTTTCCCCAATCCATGGACATGCGACGTGGAATGATTGAGAATTTTAAATTTGGCCGCCTGTGCATCATCGGGGACCTGCTGGTGGACAAATATGTCTTCGGCACGGTCAACCGTATTTCGCCCGAAGCCCCCGTGCCGGTCCTCCTTCATTCCCATCAGGTCGCGGTTCCCGGCGGCGCGGCCAATGTTGCCGCCAATGCGGCCGCGCTGGGCTGTACGGTGGACCTGATCGGCGTGGTGGGACAGGATCGTACGGCCGATACACTGCGCGACATCATGGCGCCCTGGCCCGGCGTGAACCTGCGCCATTTCGTCACAGACCCCGCATGGACGACCATTACCAAGACACGCATCATCAGCGGCCGCCAGCAGATCGTCCGCATTGATGAAGAACATGTCGGCACCCTGTCCCCCACGACCCCCCAACATCTGATTGCCGCCACGCTTGATGCGCTGACGGAAGCCGACGCGCTGGTCTGTTCCGATTACGCCAAGGGCGTGCTGTCGGATGAAGTCCTGGATGCCGTGATCCGGGCAGGCCGCAAAAGGGGTATTCCCGTCATCGTGGACCCCAAGCGCCCCACCTTCGCGGCCTATCGCGGTGCAGACCTGATCACGCCCAACCGGTCGGAACTGACGCGCGCCACCGGCCTGCCGCTGGTGACGGAACAGCAGATAGAAAAGGCCGCACAGGCCGCATCACGACAGTTCGGCGGGGATGTCCTGCTTACCCGGTCCGAAGAGGGCATGACCCTGTGGCGGCGGGATCGCGAATGCCTGCATGTGACCGGTCGCCGTTCAGAGGTCAGCGATGTCTCCGGCGCAGGAGATACCGTCGTTGCAACCATCGCCAGCACCCTGTCCGCGGGGCAATCCATGGAAACGGCGGTCGTGATCGCGGCGGCGGCGGCGGCGGTTTCCGTCAGCAAGCTGGGCACGGCCACAGTCTCACGCGCGGAACTGAGCGCCGAACTGCATAGTGAAATGAATGATGCGGGCGCTTTGGTACCCGTCGAACAGGCCCGTCACATCGTCACCAACTGGCGCCGCCATGGGGCGCAGGTGGTCTTTACCAATGGCTGTTTTGACCTGATCCACCCCGGCCATATCGAATTGATCCGTGCGGCGGCAAAGGAAGGTGACAAGCTGATTGTCGCACTGAACACCGACAGGTCCATAAGACGCCTTAAGGGAAAAAGTCGCCCGATCCAGGACGAAATCGCACGCGCAACGGTCATGGGCGCCCTGCGTGATGTGGATCTGGTGATCCTGTTTGATGAGGACACTCCCCTTGACCTTATCCAGGAGTTGCGCCCCGACGTACTGGTCAAGGGTGCGGATTATACCGAAGATCAGGTGATCGGCGGTGATTTCGTCAAACAGCATGGCGGCCGTGTGGCACTGGTGAACATCGTACAGGGGCGCTCGACCTCATCGCTTGTCAAAAAGGCGCAGGGAGACGAGGCCACCACGCCCCAAAGCGCCACCGCGACATGAGCGTGGCCCTGCATTTGTGTAAACTGCCCAATAATAAATAAGATAAAGGGTATTGAATTGTCACACGATACGTGGCGCCGCTGGCTATCGGAAAGCGCACTTCCCCTATGGGCGGAAAACGGGTTCGATACTGATCGGTCCCTGTTCCATGAACGCCTGACCTTTGACCATCAGCCCATTGCCCTGCCGGAATTGCGCCTGATGGTACAGGCACGTCAGGTATCCACCTACTGCCGCGCGGAACTTGATGGTTTTGGCAACACGGCGGCCCGATCCCTGCGCTGCCTGCATGAAGTGAAGCGCCGTTACTGGCGCAGTGATGATGCGCCGGGGTGGATATTCTCCCTCGGGCCGGATGGGCGTCCGGCGGACAGGCGGCGCGACCTGTATGCCCATGCCTTTATCCTGCTGGCCCATGGCTGGGCCTATCACGTATCGCAGGATCGTCAGTACCTTGCCGTCGCACGGGAAACTTCGTTGGAAATCGACCGGATTTTCCTGATGGAACATGGCGGGTATCGCGATACCCTCCCCCCTGCCGACAGTATCCACCGGCAGAACCCGCATATGCACCTGCTGGAAGCCTATCTGGCGCTTTTTGATGTCTCGGGCGACAGTTTCTATCTGGACCACGCACGACGCGTCGCCTCTCTGGCGCTGGATCATTTCATCCTGCCCGGCACCGGCATGCTGCTCGAATTCCTTGATAGCACATGGGCCCCCCTGCAGGCGACGGGACATAACCGGGTTGAGCCGGGACACCTGCTGGAATGGTCATGGCTCTTTTGCGAATTCGCCCGCCTTGCCCCCGATGACCCCAATATTGACCGGGTGCTGGATGCGAAAGACAGGCTGGCGGAAACCGCCATGGCATATGGGGTAAATACCCGCACCCTGGTGGTTTGTGACGCGATAACCGAAAATGGTACGCAACTTGAAACCTCCACCCGCATCTGGCCACAGACCGAATTCCTGCGCATCCTGGCCTTGCGCGCACGGGGGGGGGACACGCAGGCCGCTGGTTTCATTGAACGGCAGAGCGCATTTTTCTTCGAACATTATGCCCCGTCGCGCCTGCGGGGGGGATGGATTGACCGCCTTGACGTACATGGCGTGGCCCTGACCGACCATATGCCTGCCAGTTCGCTGTATCACATCTATGGGGGCGCCATGGAGCTCCTTGCATCACGCTGACAGACCCTACCGGCCGGGGCAGTCTGCAGGGCAGCGACACAGGCACCTTGCCACAGGTGCCTGTGTGATCGCGGCATGTCTTGCAGCACCTGTTTTTCCAACCATTCCTTATCCAGACAGATATTTTCATTATGGTCGCATGAAGACCCGATCTGTGCCCACGCCAAGCAGGCTGTTTGAGCAGGGCGGAGCAGTAACCTTCTGGAATAATAAAGTTTTTTGGTAAATATTTTCAAAACGTCTTTAAATATCTTCATATTTCCAAAAACATAAGATAACGCATTAAATGTTCGTACTTTTTATCAATCGGCCGTTTTTGAACGGCCCCTAAAAAGTAACGATATATTATGAATTACGGGATAAAAAACATTCATATCCCCTGTGCTTTCCCTGCTTAGTTGAAAGCATATTTATCAGAAATATTTTAACAGTATATGCATACATGCAGGATTATACATGCGAATTCTCCTGACTGGTGGATGTGGCTTTATCGGATCGGCGGTTGTGCGCCACGTCATCCGACATACCACACATGAAATCATCAACGTGGACTGCATGACCTATGCCGCAAGCAGTGAAGCACTGGAGGATTCGGCCACGAACCCACGCTATCGCTTTGAACGGCACGACATTACCGATCCTGCCGCCATGGCACGCCTGTTTGCACATTACCAGCCGGATGCGGTCATGCACCTGGCCGCAGAAAGCCATGTAGACCGCTCCATCGACGGGCCGGACACCTTTGTCCGCACCAACGTGATGGGCACGTCGGTCCTGCTGGATGCGGCACGACACTACTGGCAGGCACTGGACCGGGCGGCGCAGGCTCGCTTTCGCTTCCACCATATCTCCACCGACGAAGTATTCGGCGCACTTGGCGCGCAGGACGCGCCCTTTACGGAAACAACCCCGTATGACCCGCGCAGCCCCTATTCCGCCAGCAAGGCGGCATCGGACCATATGGTACGGGCATGGCATCACACCTATGGCCTGCCGACATTTGTAACGAACACGACAAATAATTATGGCATCTGGCATTTCCCGGAAAAGCTGATCCCCCTGATGATCATCAACGCCGTGGAGGGCAAACCCCTGCCGGTCTATGGCGCGGGACAGAACATCCGCGACTGGCTGTTTGTGGAGGACCATGCCGAGGCCCTGGTGCTGGCGGTGGAACAGGGGCGACCCGGCGAAACCTATGCCATCGGCGCACGGCAGGAACGTACCAACATGGAGGTGGTACAGGCCCTGTGCGCCATCCTTGATGAACTCCATCCCGATCCGACAGGTCCACATGCACGCCTGATCCATCACGTACAGGATCGGCCGGGACATGATTTCCGTTATGCAATCGACCCATCCCATGCGGAAAACATGCTGGGATGGCGGGCACGGCACAATTTCGAGCAGGGATTGCGTAAAACGATCCAATGGTACCTGGACAATGCCGCATGGTGGCGGGGCCTGCGCGCACAACGTTACGCGGGACAACGTCTGGGCCGCGCGCCCATCATGGAGGTGACATGACCATTTCCCAGCCAATGAAGGGCATCCTGCTGGCCGGTGGGTCGGGCACCCGGTTGCATCCCATGACACTGGCATCAAGCAAACAGATGCTGCCGGTTTATGACAAACCCATGATCTACTACCCGCTTTCGACCCTGATGCTTGCGGGTATCCGTGACATCATGGTCATTTCCACGCCGCTGGACCTGCCACAGTTCCAACGCCTGCTGGGGGATGGATCACAATATGGCGTCTCCTTTTCCTATCGCGAGCAGCCCTCCCCCGATGGGATTGCCCAGGCCTTCGTGATTGTCGAAGACTGGATCAACAATGCGCCATGTGCCCTGATCCTTGGCGATAACCTGATCTTTGCCGATCACCTGTCGCAGATCCTGCAAAAATCCGCCCAACAGGAACATGGGGCCACGGTCTTTGCCTATCAGGTACGTGATCCTGAACGCTATGGCGTTGTATCCTTTGCCCCGGATGGAACAGCCGTTGATATCGTTGAAAAACCCCCCATCCCCCATTCCAACTGGGCCGTGACGGGGCTTTACTTCTATGATGCACGGGTCAGTGAATTTGCCCGCCGCCTCCGGCCATCGCCACGCGGGGAACTGGAAATCACTGACCTGAACAAAATCTATCTGCAGGAACATTCGCTGCGGGTGGAGCCGCTGGGTCGCGGCTGTGCCTGGCTGGATGCCGGCATGCCCGACAGCCTGATGCAGGCCGGCACCTTCGTACAGACGATACAGTCACGTCAGGGAATGCTGGTCGGCTCCCCTGCGGAAGTCGCATTCAGGATGGGATACATCAATGCACAGCAACTCCGCCACTGGGCGGGGCGTATGATCAAGACCGAACTGGGGCGCACTTTGCATGCTATTGCCGATGGACAGCAGGGACTTTGCATCGCGCCCTGAAACCACGTCCTATATCTGCAATATCGTCGTAAAATCAAACTCCTGCCCATCAGGATTCGCCCCGATCCGAATGGTTGTGGGCGTCGGCATGGAATAAGGCGGGACAGGCAGGTTGTAAGGTGCGGGCGCGCCCTTGAATACACGCCCTGCAAGATCGAACATCGACCCATGGCAGGGACAGGCATAACCACCGGGCCAGTCATCCCCCCCCGTTCCCTCCGGCAGGGGACGATAGGCCGGGATGCAGCCCAGATGCGTACAGATCCCCACTACAACCCCATATTCAGGCACAAGGGAACGATGCCAGTTGGTGGCATAGGCGGGCTGCTGCCGGTCGGTGGAATGTTCATCGCGCAGGCGCCGCGCCATGTCGGGCTGCTGCATCCGCGCAAGTGCCTGGGGTGTACGATGGGTAATGAAGACGGGTCGCCCCTGCCATGTCACGACGATCTGCTGCCCCGCCTGCAGGTGCGAGATATCGACATTGACCGGCATATGCGCCGCCGCACTGTCACGCGGCGCCAGACTTTGCAGGAACGGCCACAGGCACGCACCCGCACCGGTGATGGCGGTCGCGGCTGTCACCATGCCCAGAAAGTCACGTCGCCCACCGCCTGACGCAGGCGTTGCGCTGTCGTCGGTATTGTCTGTCATGAGGATTTCATATCCGCAGATGGCGGCGACGGAAAGGGCATATCGCATTACCGGTGGGCGACAGGGGAAAGGCAAGGGCTCTGCCCTTGACCCGCCAAAGATCACAGACCTTTGGAAACCATAACTTTTAACAGATCAGGGTGCAGGGATCGCAATCCCTGCCGGGTCCGGGCAGCGCCCGGATATCACACGCCTGGCAGAAGATGGAAACAAGGCAAAGGCTCCGCCCTTTACCCCGCCAGTTCTAAAAGATTGTTTGAAAACAACTCATTGATAAAAAATAAGAAAAGTTTTTGGGTGCCGCCTTTTTTCAAAAAAGCGGCGTCTTCTGAAGCTTTTCAGAAAAAGCTTCACCAAAAACCTTTATAATTTCAGTATGTTATCGAGGATGACTTTTCAAACAGTCTTTAATAGATCACAGGAAACATAATTCCTGCCGCCTCAGGAAAGGAAGGACGGCAGCGGCCGCGTCTTCTCGAAACGTGGCGCGAATGGCAGCAGCACAAGGAAATAGCCAAAATAATACAACGTGGCGCATCGTCCCGCGATCATCCACGCACCCGCCGCATGATGCCGTCCGACCAGCCCCAGCACCACGAACGCCACCACCAACCCAAACAGGCCGATGCGGCACACCGGGCGAAACCGGGCAGAACGCACGGGTGAAGGGTCCAGCCACGGCACAGCGAACAGGACCAGCACCGCCCCGGCAGAGGCAAGCAGTCCCCCGAACTTCGACGGCACGGATTGCAGGATTCCATAGAAGGGAAGGAAGTACCACTCCGGCTCGATATCCGTGGGTGTATGCAATGGATTGGCCGGGCGATAATTGGCCGGTTCCGACAGAAGGTCCGGCCACAGGAAAGCCAGCGCGGCAAACACGATGCCAAACAGCATAAGGCCCACCATGTCCTTGCTGCTGTAATACGGGTGAAAGGGCACCGTGTCGGAAGGTTGAGATGGCTCCACCCCCTGTGGATTATTCGAACCCGAAATATGCAACGCCGCCACATGCAGCCCCACGATCGCCACGATCGCAAACGCCATCACGAAATGCAGCACAAAGAATCGGTGGATAAACACATCCCCCAACGCATCGCTGCCTTCCATCACATGTTCCAGTCCGGGACCAATACCCGGAATGGCCCCGACTGCCTTGCCCACCACGTCCGCGCCCCAGTACGACATCTGCCCCCATGGCAGGACATACCCGGCAAAGGCCGTCACCATCGTCATGACCAGCAGCACAAGGCCCGTCAGCCACAGGATCTCGCGCGGGGCCTTGTATGACCCGTAATATAATCCCCGATACAGGTGTATATACAGCGCCCCCATGAACAGGCTGGCCCCCGTCATATGCAGCGCCCGCAACAGCCAGCCGGCGGGCACCTGACGTTCGATCACCTCGATCGACGCAAAGGCCCCAGCAGCGGCAGGGGTATAATTCATGGCAAGGAAGATGCCCGTCGCCAGCATCAGGACGAGAACAACACACAGGATCGCACCGAAATTCCACAACCCGTTCAGGTTGCGCGGCATGCGATAATCCACATATTCGGCCCGGAACCATCGGACCACATGCAGGCGACGGTCGATCCACGCAATGACGCCCGTCCCTGCTACGGACTGCTGGTCCGCCTCCTGCATGGTCTCTGGACCGCCCATCCCCTGCTCTCCCTTCCCATTGTGCAAATGGTGCTGCGGTCAGTCTTCTACCCGCTTTCAGGCACCTTTAACAGAAGGGATACCCTGCCTTGCACGACAGGGCATAAAGATCGCTTTGGCACAACCCATTGATAACAAACAAAAATTTTTGGGTGCTGCCTTTTTTCAAAAAAGCGGCGTCTTTCGAAGGCGTTTGAAAAAAGCTTCACCAAAAACTTTTACAATTCATAATGTTACCCGAGATCAGAACAGCAGGATGGCACCGCCCGAGGCCGTGTTGTCGGTGGCGCGTGCCGGGCCATGTGCCTTGGATTCCGTATGAGCATATTCACCCACGATGTTGAGCCAGTCGGTCAGGCTGTAGAACAGGGCGCCGACTTCGGACTCGTTGCGCGCGACAAGACTGGGATCGTTTTCCCCCCGCGCTTCATAAAGGTTACTGACACCATAGCTTCCGACCAGCTTGATCTTCTTGGTGACGTTATACATCCCCTGCAGGTAGTAACCTTCGGACGCGCGCTTGTGCCCGTTCGACGCCACACCGTCGAAGAACAGGCCCGTCGTGCCAAGGCCGCTGCCACGATAGTAATAGGCCACGCCCTGGAACGGGCCATAGGTCAGCTTGGTGCCGATTTCGCCCGCTTCGGCCATCACACCGCGCTTTTCCCCTTCGGAAACCGGCACGGTGGAGGTGGAAGTCTGGACCATGTTGTAGATCCCACCATCCATGCCGCCGGTTGTGACCTCACGCAGCGCGGTGGTGACAGTCGTCGTCTGGCTGCGGGTCAGATCCTGCTGATGCTGCACCAGGAAGCTGGCCCAGATACGGGCTGTCAGGCCACCAACCTTGAAATCGTAAGTAACCTTGCCCTGCACCATGGGGGAACTGTGCTGCGTCGATCCGGCAGACAGGTTGTCTCCTGCGAAATTATACTCATCCAGCGGCTGGAGGACACCGACATTGCCCTGGAAACCGGCCACCTTGGGCGACAGGTAGGAAATCTGCGGGATCCAGTCGGCATATACATAACCGACACCGATACGGCCAAGGGACGTATTGCCCGGCGCAGTATTGCTGCCGGTGGAACCGACACTCAGCAGGGTCGCATCATTAAGGATCGCATCCCCGCCGAAGATGCCAAGGTCACGCCCGATCTTGATCGTGCCGAAGGATTTCGTGCCTGCCGTCACGAACACCTGACGAAAATCGATCCCTGCGGTGCCAAGGCCGACCGGGCTGCCGCCGGAATTGGCGTTCATCGCGCCGGGCTTGTTATTATCAATGCCCGGATACATCCCCATGACGGCGGACATGTCGATGCCAGCCTGCGTCGTGGACAGTTTCAGGATCAGGCCCGCAGGCAACAGGCCGTTACGCAGGGCGGAGGAATCAAACCCGTTCGCCCCGGTGGATACCCCACCATTGACGATGCCACCACGGCCCGGGCTGTTAAAGGTATAGAACCCGTTGACGAAACCCGACAGGTTGATCTTGACCGGCCCGGCGTCAAAGGTCAGGCCCTTGCCCGGCACGTATTTTTCCATGCGGACAAATCCCTCGCCATAAGCGGGGCCACCGGGCTGCATTGACAGCATGGCCGTGCGCGCGGCCTCTGCACTTTGCGCGGCGGAAGCTGCCGCCGCGCGGGCCTGCGTCACCATGTCCGCCGTCTCGTCCGCGCCACCGATGCCAACCTCGCCAGGAAGGACGGTATGGATGGGATTATCCGGCGTTCCCGGGGCCGCCGGGCGTGCGGACGGGACATGGCGGGTCGTCGCGGCCATGCGGCTGCCACGGGTGGTGGTCGCCTCAGCGCGCGCATGGCTCAGATGCTTGGCAAGCAGGCCCTTATATTCACTGGACGTCAGGCTGCCTTTGGCACGCAGGATATCGAGCAGGTCGCTGTAATCATCGGCCCGTGCCTCACGCGGTTCCATCAGGTGCCCGGCACTGGCGGTCAGAACGACAACGGCTCCTATTCTGGCCAACCTTTTCGCCGACATCTGATCGTTCCTTCCGTGTAATTCGCCTGACTATCCGGGCCTGAAACTTGGGGGTGAGCGCTTCAGGGCATTTCTGTTGGATATGATCCGACGGGTCAATGGCGTCCCCTCCCTGCGCGATGACCATGCCATGCACCCTGCGCGAAGAATTCTGTTCCGACTGAATCGTAAAAGTTCCCACCACCACACCAGATGTTGATGACACGAATCAGGGATATCAACTGTCTGTGCGCACCTGGGCACAGCAACAGGTGCGATATATGCAGATGACAAAGAACTTCCATATAAAAACTATTGTTTTCACGTTTTGTCATGTGACGTTAAATCAGTACGTTATGGAAAAATCTGGAAAATACCCCCTGACTTCAGGGGGCCAGAAATGGCACCAGAAACGTTAAAATCAGCATCATGAAAATGTGATCGTAACGTTGATTTTAACTTGGACAGTTGCAGTGAAACTACATATTCAATAAATCTGTTCAAACAATCGTGTGTACAAACAATCGTGTGATTTGTATTTCCTGCACCTGTCGTGCATCTTCATGCGTCATGCTGGGCATAATAATCCCGGTACCAGGCCACGAAGCGCGCCACCCCCACACGTAGAGATGTCTTTGGGCGAAACCCCGTCAGGTGTTCCAGCAGGGATGCGTCAGCCCATGTCCGTTGCATATCCCCCGGTTGCATTGGCATGAAGTTGGTCCGGGCGGTACGGCCAAGGCACGTTTCGATCGCATGGACAAAATCCATCAGCGGCACAGGTTGCCCGTTACCCACATTGACCACACGATACGGTGCAACAGGGCTGCATCCCGTCGCTTTATCCCCACGCACCGGTATGCAGGGCAGCACGCGCAGGACGGATTCCACCACGTCATCAATATAGGTAAAATCACGCTCCATCTGTCCGTTGCCGTACACGTCAATCGCATGCCCCCGCAGGATTGCATCCACAAACAGGAACAACGCCATGTCGGGCCGCCCCCATGTCCCGTACACGGTAAAAAAACGCAGTGCCGTCACGGGCGTACCCGACAGATGGGAGAAGGAGTGGGCCAGCCCTTCAGTTGCCTTCTTGGTCGCGGCATAGAGGCTGAGGGGATAATCACAGCGTTCAGTCTCGATAAAGGGCAGATCCGTTGCTGGCCCATAAACGGATGAGGTGGAGGCCAACACGAAATGATCCAGCGCCATACCCCGTGCCAGATCAATCAGGTTGGATGTGCCAACGACATTACTGTCGATATAGGTATCAGGCCGATGTGCGCCGTACCGCACCCCCGCCTGTGCCGCCAGGTGAATGATGACACTGATCCGCGCGCCCTCCACCACACGGGCCAGTGCCGCACGATCCTCCAGCATGATTTCATGGGCGACAAAGCGGGGATAAGCGCGCAAGAGCGCATGCCGACGTCGCTTTAGCGCAACATCATAATAAGGCGTCATGCCATCTATACCGATGACTTCGTGCCCTTCCGTCAGCAGGCGACGCGCCACATGGAATCCGATAAAACCCGCGCTTCCGGTGACCAGCACCCGCACTCTGTCCTCCTGCGTGCCGTGACATGGCACTGTCTGTTATTGTGGCGTTCGCCGAAACGGCAGATACCCCATATCCGCGCATATGCCGATCCCTGATCGCATGACCGTGGCATGCGTCGTCAATCGATGGGGCATCTGAAAATAACGGATTGATAAAAAAGAAAGTTTTGGGATGTCGCTTTTTTAAAAGAACCTCACCAAAAACCTCTCTCCTGTCAGGCAGATTTCTGGACCGCCCATCATTGCTGCTGGCGCGCATGTCGCCATGCTGCCTCCAGCGCATCGACCATCGTGGGATACTCGGTGCACCATTCACTTTCCTGCGCACCCCGCTGCGGGGCGACAGCCGCACGCCACGACATTGTATCCCCCTCCGCCCCACACCGTTCGACCCGGATGGACCAATCGGCAGGAATGCGCAACAGGACACGCGCCAGACGTTTTTCCGGCGTCATGGGGGTGGCATAATTATGTGACATGGCGTCCTTTCCCGTGGCAGGCGATATGCAGGCCCCTTCCATACCAGAAGAGCGCCCATTTTATCAGCAGCACGCATGTTTCGGCCTATCAGGCTGGGGAAATGGCCTTTTTTGGCAGAAATCGGACTAAAAACGAAACATTTCCCCCTTGACGATACGCGCCATAGCCACACAATCCGACCCTTCGTGATATTGTTCCCCAAGCCAAGACTGGAGTACCCCCCGTTCGTGACCCTTCTTCCCGGCCTTTTACCTGATGAGTCCATTGACGGCGCCACCCACCTGATCCAGACCGCATTGACGCCGGTTTTTATGCTATCGGGCATTGGCACGCTGCTCGGCCTGTTCAACACGCGCCTTGCCCGTGTCAGCGACCATATCGAAAACATACGCGATAAACTTGATGCCGCCGATCAGGATGACGCAGGCCGCCGCATGCTGATGCGACGGTTGCGCCACCTGCATTACCGCACATTACTGCTTGACGCATCCATCCTGTTCGCCGGTGTCGGCGGCGCATCCGCATGCGGATCGGCCTTCGCCCTGTTTGTCGGCAGCGTGCGTGATTCCGCAAGTGCATGGTGGCTGGTGCTGATGTTCGGCAATGCCCTGATGTGTACGGCCGGCGCACTGGCGATGTTCCTTGGTGACAGTATCGTCGCATGGCATGGCCTGCGGGTGACAACTTTTCTGCCACATAAATACACGCAGGTGGATTAGTGAGCGTTCCTTTGCGGGAACCTCCCTTAATATCCCACGCATAAGAAGTAACCAGATATCCCCAGACGTTGCTTTTTAAAAAGCAACGTCTCTTGAAACTGTCTGAAAAAGCCTGCCAAGACACCTTAAACTTAGAAGCTGTTTGAAAAGTCAGGCTCAACAGCATCCTGAAATTATAAAGTTTTTTGGTGAAGCTTTTCCTAAAAAGCTTCAGAAGACGCCGCCTTTTTGAAAAAAGACGGCACCCAAAAAACTTGTCTTATGTTTTATCAATAATTTGTTTTCAAACAGTCTCTTATGCTTGCACGGTCTTTTTTCGGACAGACTTTGCAGACAGCCTCCTGTTTCATTTCCCCAGACGCCTGCTTCCGTTCAGGAGGCTTCGTCGCGCCACGCACTGACCGCACCAAGCCCGGTCTGTAGCAGGTTGCCAGCACGTTCCGGGCTGTCGGCTTCTACATAAACACGCAGTTCCGGGGCGTTGCCTGACGGACGGAGGTGAATGATCTCCCCATTGGCAAAGGTCATACGCAGCCCGTCCGTTCGATCCACATGCGACAACTCCCCGCATGTGGCGACAAACCCCAATGCCGCCGCCCCTGCCGATGGGCTTTCGCCCAACGCGGCAATGCGCGCCCTGCTCTTTTCCGTGGGCATGGCCACCAGGCGATCACTCAGCGTGAAACGTGGCGGCAGCGTTGCGACCAGGCCAGCCAGATCCGTGCCAACCCGGCGTGCCGCAACCAGCGCACAGATCATGGGCAGCACGGAATCACGTGTTGGCAACGCCACAAGCGTGCGGTTTTCATGATGCACATCACTTGCCAGCAGGAACCCGCCATTTGCCTCATACCCGACGGAGGGGACAAGCCCGGCTGCCGCCGCCTCGGTCATGGCCGCCACGACAAAGGGGGACCCGATGCGCGTGCGACGGATATCGCGGGCAAATCCGGCCTGCTCCAACGCGGTATTGCTGCTGACGGGGGTTGTCACTGCCGCTGCGTTGAGAAAACGCGCAGCCAGAATGCCCAGCACATCGCCACGCAGCCAGTTTCCATGCCGGTCAGCAAGGAGTGGGCGGTCGGAATCCCCATCCGTTGTCAGGATGGCGTCCAGCGTACCGTCCGACGCCCATTCACGCGCCAGTTCAGCATCCTCGGGGCGCACGGCTTCGGTATCGACGGGCATGAACGTATCCGAACGTCCCAACGGGACCGCCTTCGCGCCCAGCGCCTCTACCACCAGCATCAGCACATCGCGTCCCACGGCAGAGTGCTGATAAATCCCCAACGTCAGGCCCGACAGGGCATCAGGGCCGAAAAAATCCCGATACCGCGCGACATAATCCGGCACCACATCCGTGATCGCAGGCAGTTCGAGCATTTTTACAAGCTCACCATCGGCATTGAACCAGCCTGCGGGCAGTACGGCGTCCTGTTCACGCATCGCGGCCTCGTCAGTCTTGAGGAATTCGCCCCGCGCCCGGTTGAACTTGATACCGTTACGATCAGCAGGAATATGGCTGCCGGTCACCATCAGAGAGGGAATCCCCCGCGCAAAGGCATGCAGGCATAGCGCCGGGGTCGGCACGAACCCGCAAAATACCGGTACGCCATGCAGGCATTCAATCGCCGCGGCACAGGCGCGCAGGATACGCGGCGTACTGGGGCGCAGGTCCCCCGCCACCGCGACCTGTGTCCCCGGCGCGAATTCACCCAATGTCGCCAGATGTTTCAGGTACCCCACGGTATAGGCGAAACAGACGGCATCCGTCATCGCGGTAACAAGACCGCGCGCCCCGCTGGTCCCGAATGCCACACCTGACTGTTCCATCCACTGGGCTATTTTCATGAGATACGTTCTCTTGCGACTATGTTGAATACAGGCCAGGACATGCTCGTGCCCCATCCCCTTCATGTTAGGGGGTTTTTCCTCTGATTGCATGGATATTCAGGCAGATGCCCCATGAAAGCGCGTCGCCATGGCCGACTGACTGGCAGGTTGCAGGAAAATTGATGGCAACAACGCGCATTTGAGTGGGACAGCGCTTTTTTCTCAACACGCGCCCTCTTTTGAAGAGCGTGCACAAATATTCAAAAAAATAACTATATCCCAATATGTTATGCGTATTTTTCCATTCAGGAGATCTCTTTTTATTCTTGTGCCCGCGACGTTACATCCGCAACCAATGCAAAGGGATCAACGGCGTAGGTTTCCAGTGCCGCCTCATGATTGATCACACCATGACTATGCTGGAACGCCATGAACGCACGATATCGCCGCGCATTGAGCAGCGCGGGCTGCTTTGCCAGTCGTGGCAGGGTTTCGCGCCATGCCGCCCGGTTCAATGGCGTATCGAGTTCTGGATGATCGGCAATCGCCTTCGACAGGATTTCGTCGGAATGGTTGAGCAACGTATTCGTCCCCTCCTCCAGCGCCGCCATGAACGCGCGCACCCATGGATCACGTATGTGATCGCGCGCGGCAAGGAACACCAGTTCATCATTCAAGGGCACCCCATGCTCCTCAGGGAAGAAGGCAGTAACGGTCATCCCTTTCTGTTTCAGGTCAAGGAGTTCATAGGTCCGCACGGCCCCGATCACCGCATCAACGGCATGCGACATCAATGCCTGTTCAAGCTGGAAATTGACATTGACCTGATGGATGTCCCCCATCCCCACCCCGACAGTGGACAACATGGTCGCCAGCATCGCATCATCCGCGCCCGAGAGGGAAACACCAATCACCTTGCCCTTCAGGTCAGCCAGAGAATGGATATCCCCTGCCGCGATCAGGGTATTGAGCGGCGTGTCGATCAACGTGCCCACCCGCACCAGTGGAATCCCCTGTTCCAAAAGCATGCCAAGCTGCGTCTGATAGGAAACAGCCAGGTCTGCCTGCCCCGCTGCGACAAGGCGGGGCGCAGCACCCGGATCGGCTGGCGCAATCAGATGGACATCAAGACCATGCCGTGCGAACGCCCCGCCATATTGTGCGGCAAGGAGTGCCGCATGATCGGCATTGAGAAACCAATCCAGAATCACGTTGACACGACGTGGCGCATCGGCGGCATGCGCAGTGCCGATCCCACCCATCATGATAAGGAGACATGCAAGTCGTAACAGTATGGCCTTCATCATCGCCCGCCCTTCACGCACCCGCCCCGGGAAAAAACCAGGCAGGGACCGCATGGGGAAGCCAGCATGGCGGGCTCAGCCCCGGCATGCCGTTTTTCTCCCTACGCTGGCATGACCCAGGTCAGGTTCAACGGGTGTGATCTCAGCCCGCATCGCGGACACCCCGGTTGATGCAGATGATGGGAAATCTGGTGACGCGTCAACCATGCCTGATGGCACATAGGTGTGACCGGTCCATTGGCCGCCCAGTCCTTTGGCAAAAAAGAACCAGAACGCCTGTCTTCATAAAAACCGGCCATTTCATAACGTTCAGAAATTAGCAAAAGAGTATTGGACAAAGGTTTTCTCAAAAAACCTTCAAAAAACGATGTGTTTTTCAGAAGCTGTTTAAAAAGTCAGGTGCGATAACAGATTGAAATTATAAAGGTTTTTGGTGCAGCTTTTTCTAAAAAGCTTCAGAAGGCGCCGCCTTTTTCGATCAAAAGGCGGCACCCAAAAACTTTTCTTTTTTATCAATGATTTGTTTTCAAACAATCTCTCAGAAATGCAGCCAAATACTTTCATCCATAAAAAGCATATCCTTACGGCTGCATCCCATACAATCCGATCTCCAGATGCTTCCCCGTGGAATAATTCAGCCCGCTGGCCATCCCCAACCGTCGGACATGCAGGCCATCATGTTCCAGTCCACCTTCAAACGCGGGTAGATCCTTTGACCCCACCAGCACCAGCGCACATTTCCCATGCTGGCGCAGGAAACCCGCCGCCAGTTCCGGTCGCATCAGCTTCGTATCCTGCCCCAAAAGGAAGACAAGACTTGGCTCTGAATCCGAAACCGACGCCACCATCGTGGTGGGACAGGGACGGTGCGCCGCCACCAGTGTCGCCAGACGGGGGCTCAACCAGATCGTCTCCAGCCGGGGAATGACGGCAAGGAACAGGCCCACATGGATGATGACAGCCGCCGCCACCGACGCCATGGCCGCCTGAAGCACCGCGCCACGCACCAGCAGCAACGCCGCCGCCATCAACAACGGCAGCGCCCCTGCCGTGATCGTCATGGCGGCAGGCGACATGATGCCCTCCATCCGCCACAACAGGACCGGTCCCGCCAGCGCAAGGACAGAACCCACACCCAGCCAAACCACGCCATAGGCCAGTAACAGCCCCCGCCCCCACAGGGAATGCGGCCACCGCCAGCCCTGGGGCATGGTCACGATCGCCGCCGCCGTCAGGATGGCGATGGCGGGATAGGTCGGCAGTACATAATGCGGCAGCTTGGTCGCAATCGCCTCGAACACCAGCCAGTGCGGCACGATCCAGCAGATCAGGAACCGCACCGGTGGCTGGTGCCGCTGCTGCCACACGAAGGGAAGCGCCATCGCTGCGAACAAAGAGCCAGGCCAGAACGCAATAGCAAATGCCAACAAGTGATAGCCGGGCGGCAAGCCATGGGATTCCTGCCCGCTGGCAACCTTGCCAAGGAAATTATGTCCCACCGCGCGACTGTAGAAATCGCCATGACTGACCACGCCAATCGCCACGCACCACGGCACGACAATCGCCAGCATCACCCCCCATCCCCACGCCGGACGCAGGCGACGCCACCAGTCAGTACGCCGCTCAATCAGGGCAAGGGCGATCGGTGTGCCAAACCCCGGGATCAGCACCACTGGCCCCTTGAGCATTAACCCGCATCCCAGTGCCGTCCAGTACAGCAACGCCGCAGCAAGAGGCGTCGGCACGTCACGCTCCCGATCCAGATAGGCACGCAGTAACCCACATTGCGCCAGCAGAATCGACAGCAGCAGCGTCGTATCAATGGTCGCCATACGCCCTTCGGCCGTCATCAACACCGACACAGCCAGCAGCGCCGCCGCCAGCAGGCCACAGATGGGACCAAACAGGGTCGCCCCCATCCATGCCGTCAACACACCAGCCGCCGTTACCGCCAAAAGGGAGGGAATACGGTACGGCCACGTTGCATGGGCATCGCGCATGCCCGTCAGGCTGACAGCCGCAGCCTCCAGCCAATAGATCCCGGCCGGTTGCAGATAGCGCGGCTGATCCAGAAAGCGCACATCGACGTAATCGCCGCTGTGGAGCATCTGGGCCGTTGCTTCCATATAACGGGGTTCATCACGATCCAGTGGCGGCAGTGACGCGCGACCAGGCAGGAACAGGACAAAGATCGAGACAGCGATAATAATATAATGGCGCAGCGTCAGGCGTGTCATCGCACCGCCCTCTCAGAGAGTGTTTGAAAACAAATCATTGATAAACAACAAGAAAAGTTTTTGGGGTGCCGCCTTTTTTCAAAAAGGCAGCGTCTTCTGAAGCTTTTTAGAAAAAGCTTTAGCAAAAACCTTTATAATTTCAGTCTGTTATCGCGCCTGACTTTTCAAACAACCTCTCAGCGTTCGGTAATATGATCCGGGATCCTGGCGCGGTTGTTCAGCCACATGACACCAAGAACGTCACGAATCCCGACCAGCGCCCGATTGAGGTTCGTGTATTTTGACTGCCCATGCAATCTGCCGCGATGCCCGACCGGCGTGCAGACCAGCGGCACGCCATGACGGCCCATCAGGGACGGCAGGAAACGATGCAATCCCTCAAACTGTGGCAGGCGCAGGAAATCCTGCCGTAGGAACAGTTTCAGAGGCGCCCCCGTATCGGGACACCCGTCATCAAGCAGGCGGCTGCGCAATCCATTGGCAAAACGTGTTGCCACCCGTCGCGACAGGCGATCCTGCCGCTTGGCGCGCACGCCAACCACCAGCGGCGCCCGCCCGGGGGCCTGCTGCGCCAATTCAAACATACGAATGAATTCGAAGGGGTTATCCTGCCCATCACCGTCAAGTGTGGCGATCCATGTCCCGCGCGCGGCCTCGATCCCCGTCCGCAATCCTGCGGATTTGCCCAGGCGGCGATCATGGGAAAGAATCCTGAGTTGGGGCAGGATACCTTCAGCCCGGACAGCCATCAGAAGGGCAAGGGTATCATCCGTGCTGCCATCATCTACAAAAATGACTTCAGCAGGGGGCAGTTGTGCCAAAGCGTCGGCCAGTTCAAGACAGACGGGACGAATATTCGCCGCTTCGTCAAGAACAACCGACACAATGGACAGGACGGGCGTATCGTCCTTATGGGGGGTCGGAGAACTCAGCGTTCCGCCACCCGGTTCAGGCTGCGCGATGGGACAGGGCCGAAGGAAGCCCCGAAATGGCACTGTCAATCAGGCTTTTGTCCCCATCGGCAGACAACGACGCCGCCAATGTTTCCCGCGTGGCCTGCATCGCGATGTCGATGGCGGCTTCACGCACTTCACGGATTGCCCCACGCTCGGCTGCGGCAATGCGGTCGCGGGCCATCTGTTCGCGACGACGTGCAATATCATCGGCATCCTGGCTGGCCTGTGCCGCGATACGGGCGGCTTCCTGCAGGGAATGTTCGACCATTGCACGGGCTTCCGCCAGCGCGGCTTCACGCTCCCGCGTGGCATCCTCAAGCATCTGCTCCGCTTCGCGGCGCAGGCGCGCGGCTTCATCAAGGTCAGCACGAATCTTCTGCGCGCGTGCATCAAGCGCAGCGCTCAGTGGACGCCACAACTTTGCGCCGAACAGGATGAAGAACAGGAAGAAGGCAACAGCCGACCAGAAACGGGGCTCATGCAACATGACTACGGACCTGTCTGTAGAGGGGGCCCATTAAAAACCACGGGCCGTCGCGACACCGTCAACCTTGGACGTCACCACGTCCAGAGGGGCCGAAATGCCGGATATCTGATGGATCAGGGCTTCTGCCGTATCGGTGGAAATCTGCCGCAGCGACCCCAGCGCCGTTTCACGGGCAAGGGCAACGCGGGCTTCCGCCTCACGGATTTCGGCACCCAGTCGCGTATTCATTTCCTGCGCCTGCTTTTCAGCAGCGGCACGGGCTTCTTCCACGACCTTGTCAACATTGGCCTGCGCCTCTGCCATGGCGTCCTTGCGGGCCTGGCGAAGCTCCGCCACCGCATCATCGGCACGGGACTTGGCCTTATGCGCGATCTCAAGGTCATTCTCGATCGTCTGGCGACGAAGGCTCAGGACCTTTTCGACCTTCGGCAGGGCCGAACGGCTCAGCAACAGGTAAAGGATGAGGAAGATGCCCGCACCCCACACCACCTGACCGATGACGTAGGGATTGCCGAAATCAAGCTGGGGCATACCCTCGGCGCGTGCGCCAGGTGCAACCATGGCCATCAATGGCAGGGCCAGCACGGGTGCCGCCGCGCGCGACGCCACCCTGCGGATGTTTTTATACACCGTGGAACGCACCACGCACCCCTCCTGTATCAGACGAACAGGATCAGGAACGCAATCAGCAGCGCATACAGGGCGACGGCTTCCGTCAGGGCAAAGCCCAGCATGCCGAGGCCGAACACGTGCGGACGTGCGGACGGGTTGCGCGCGATGCTGCTGACCAGCGTGGAGAAGATGTTACCCAGGCCAATGCCCACGCCAGCGAGGGCGATAACGGCGATACCGGCACCAATTTCACGGGCGGCTGCGATATCCATGTCAGTTTTTCCTTGTTTCAGACGTTCTGGATGAAATGACGGAAGATGGTGGCCCTCAGTGGGCCACGGCCTCCCGCAGATAGATGCAGGTGAGGATGGCAAACACATAGGCCTGCAGTGCGCCCACCAGCAATTCGAGAGCCATCAGCGCGACATTGATGACGATCGGTCCCACGGCGATGACATCGCCAAACAGGCCCAGACCAGCCAGCATGATCGTGAAGGCGGCAAACATGTCGAACATCACGTGACCGGCGACCATGTTGGCAAACAGACGGATCGACAGGCTCACGGGACGGGAAAGGAAAGAAAGGATCTCGATCGGGATCAGCAGCGGCGCCAGCGCCTTGGGCGCACCGGCGGGCATGAAATGGGCGAAGAACTTCGCCCCCTGCACCTTCAGCGACACGATGATCGAGAGACAGAACACCATCAGCGCCAGCGCCAGGGTCACGGCGATATGGCTGGTGAAGGCAAAAGAGAAAGGCAGCAGGCCGAGATAGTTACCCGCGAGGATGAAGAAGAACAGGGTAAACACGAACGGGAAGAACGCGCGTCCCTCCGAACCGATCGTGTCAACGGCCATGTTGTAGATGAAGTCATAGCAGATCTCGGCCGCGGCCTGCAGGCGACCGGGCACCACGGCTGCGGGGCGCATCCCGACATACAGGAACGCCAGCACGATGACGGATGCCACAATCATCATCAGCGGCGACTGGCTGAATCTGAGGGACTCCCCAAGAGCGCCCAGAACAGGATGGAGCTCGAACTGACCGAGCGCGTCGATGGATGATCCGGCCGCCAACTTCGTTCTTCCCTAAAATATCTCTGCCCGGTCCCCGATCAGGAACCCGAATCGCCATCCGTTATGGCATCGGGCCTGACAAGACGCCAGACATTAAGCACACCTGCCGCACCGCCGAGAAGCGAGAACAGAACAAGAAACACCGCCCGCAGGTGCAACCAGTGATCCAGCCCCCAGCCAATGCCCACCCCCACAATAAGGGCCGACACCAGCTCGGTTCCCGCACGGAGCATAAGCCCCAGTTCCGAAAACCCCCGTCCCGTGTCCTTCGCCTGCGCTGCATTTTCCGGCTTTTCCAGCCGGGTCCGTGCCGCGTGCAGGCGTTGGTCAAAGGACGTACCGGATGGATCTTTGTCCGTGTCCATTTTCGCACCTCCCGATGGGTGCAGGCGCTAGCTAACGATGCTGCAATAACCTGTCAAGCAAGCGTCGTCCAGCAAAGCATGACAATATTGGGTCAGTGCATGAAAACATGGCATTTTCGCCTGTCCAAAACAGGAGAAAACCAAAACTTATTCCGCAGACGTGTCGCTGCCAGGAATCCGGTCATAGGCGGCACTTCCGGGGAAGGCACCCGGCGGCGGTGCATCGGCTGGCACAATGTGGATCGCCTGATTGACATCCGGCCCGATCTCACGCGCGTTGATTGCCGTGCCACGACCGCCATTCACGCCGGTGCCGATCGCATGCAGCGTGACCCCCGGACGCAGCCAGTTGGCAAGGCGCACAGCATTGGCGCGCCCCACGTAAACGAGCGAATGGTCACGCATCACCACCCCCTGTACAGCGCCGGTGATATCATAAAGCTGCGCCAGAACGGTACCGTCCACCGCCACGTCGGGCCCGATGTTGGAGGGCGGCAGGGCTGTTTCCGACCCCGGTTCGTCCGCAATCCGGCGGCCACGCGGCCCGCTGATGGCATAGGCGCGTACGATCGGGTGGACACGCCCCTTCAGGCCGCTGACGCTGACCTGTTCCCCCGGACGCACGACCTGCGTCGCGGCATCGCCCAGACGGTGCGGGCACAGCACCTGCGTCCCGTCGGACAGCAGCAGTCCCGCCACGTCGCCGGTGCTGGTCAGCAGGTACTGCGCCACCGTCCCCGTCACAACAGGCAGGGGGGAATAATCGAATGCCGAGGTCGCCTGCACCTGCGAAGGCTGAGTGGCAGGGGCGGCGGGTGTCGCCGCCGGGGCATGCTGGGCCTCCGCCGCGGGCTTGGACGCGGCGATGGCCGGTGCGCCCGCGAGGCTGGCCACAAGGCCGAGCGCCGCTGTCACGTAAAGGGGGGAACGCCGATGAATATGCATGCCGGATCTCGTCTTTCGTCTGCATCCACCGGCCTGTCGCGATGCCGGGGCGGTGTCTAGTGATATCCCTCGCCCCGCGACAGGCAAGTCCCCGTGATGTGGGATCAGTGCCGGAAATGGCGCATACCTGTGAAGACCATCGCAATCCCCGCCTTGTCAGCGGCAGCGATGACCTCATCATCACGGATGGACCCGCCCGGCTGGATCACCGCGACGGCGCCCGCCGCGATCGCGGCCTCAAGCCCGTCCGCGAACGGGAAGAACGCGTCCGAGGCCACCACGCTGCCCTTTGTCAGGGGCTGTGCCTCGCCCGCCGCCTTCGCCGCGTCAGCACTCTTGCTCGCCGCGATGCGGGCCGAGTCGACACGGCTCATCTGGCCCGCGCCGATGCCCACCGTCGCCTGATCCTTGACGTAGACGATGGCATTCGACTTCACGTGCTTTGCTACACGGAATGCGAATATCAGGTCTGCCATTTCCGCATCTGTCGGGGCGCGCTTGGTCACGACCTTCAGGTCCGCGCGGTCCACACGTCCATTGTCGCGGGTCTGCGCCAGGAAGCCACCAGCCACCGAACGCACGACAATGCCGGCCGCCGTGGGATCAGGCAGCGCACCCGTCAGCAGCAGGCGCAGGTTCTTCTTCTTCGCGAGGATGGCGCGTGCTTCCTCCGTCGCGTCGGGGGCGACGATGACCTCCGTGAAGATGGTGGCGATCTTTGCCGCCGCTTCGGCCTCCAGTGGGCGGTTCAGCGCGACAATGCCGCCAAATGCCGAAACTGGATCACATTTCAGGGCCTTGTCCCAGGCCTCGGCCTGCGTCGCGGCGACGGCGATGCCGCACGGGTTGGCATGTTTGACGATGACGATGGCGGGGTCGGTGAACTCGGCCACAGCCTCGAACGCGGCGTCAGTGTCGTTGATGTTGTTGTACGACAGCGCCTTGCCCTGGATCTGGCGCGCGGTCGCAACGCCCGGACGGTTGGTCCCGTCGGTGTAGAACGCCGCTTTCTGGTGCGGGTTCTCGCCATAGCGCAGGCTTTCGCGACGCACACCCGCCACCGTCATACGCGCGGGCAGCAGGTCGTCGCGCTGTCCGGCGAACCACTGCGCGATCGCGGCGTCATAGGCAGCCGTGCGGGCATAGGCCGCACCTGCCAGCCCCCGGCGCTGCGACAGCGTGGTGCCGCCACCTTCGCCAAGGGCGGTGATGATATCGGCATATTGCGCCGGATCGGTCAGGACCGCGACATGGTCATGGTTCTTCGCCGCCGCACGGATCAGGGCCGGACCACCGATGTCGATATTCTCGATACAGTCCTCGCTCCCGGCACCGGACGCCACGGTGGCCTCGAACGGATACAGGTTGACCGCCACAAGGTCGATCGGCGCGATCCTGTGCTCTTCCATCTGGCGCAGGTGTTCGGGCAGATCGCGACGGCCGAGGATACCGCCATGGACCTGCGGCACCAGCGTCTTCACCCGGCCGTCAAGGATTTCAGGGAATCCCGTATGTTCGGACACGTCCTTGACCGGGATGCCTGCTTCGCGCAGCGCACGGGCGGACCCACCGGTGGACAGGATCTCCGCCCCGTGGGCGACAAGCGCGCGACCAAGATCGAGCAGGCCGGTCTTGTCCGAAACGGAAATCAGGGCGCGCCGCACCGGCACAGGCGTCTGGGGGGCCATCACAGTGACCTTTCACTTTAAACCGCGGGACGATCCGAACATGGATCTGATGGGGGTGATTAATCCAACCCCGCCTTTTTGAGCAATAACCGAAATGACGGAACCGGTGGCCTTATGACATCAGGGCCGCACGGATCCGCGCAACCGTGGCGGCATCCCGTGATAGCGGCGCAGCATCGAGCGACACAGCCGCGCGCACCGACATGCTGTTGACCAGCACAACCGCCTCCGCCGCCAGCAGGTCCGCACGTGTCAGGGCCCGTTCACGCGCAAGGCGCATGTCCAGCAGCACGGAACGTGCAATGCCGGGCAAAGCACCTTCGGCCACGGGCGGGGTCAGCAACATGCCGTCGCGCTGGATCAGCAGGTTACTGGCGCTTGCCTCGGCCACGCGCCCCGCCATATTGAGCAATACGGCCTCAGTCCCGCCACGCTGGCGTGCTTCCATCAATGCGAGGATATTGGGTAGGTAATTCAGGGTTTTGGCCCGCGACAGGGGGCTGGTTTCATCACGGCGCATACGGCTGATGACCAGATGCGCATCAGGCATGGGGACAGCGGCAGGCGGAAACGGCACGATCATGATGGTCGGGGCCGCACCTTCGGGTGGCAACAGGCCACGCGGGCCGCATCCGCGCGTGATGGTCAGGCGCAGCGACCCCGCCTGCATCGCGTTACCGGTGATGACACATACCAACGCCGCCTCGACCTGTTCCCGCTCAGGTGACGGGATCATCAAGGTTTCCAACCCTGCATAAAGGCGCGCCATGTGCCGTTCCAGATGGACGATGCGGCCTGCCTGCACACGCATGGTCTCGAACACGCCATCACCGAGCAGAAGCCCACGATCAGCGGGATCAATCCGCACCGCATCCCGATCCTGCATGGCCCCGTTAAACCACAGGCGCTCAGTCATGCTCTTTTTCCCCGGATGACGTATTGCCAAACACCGACAGAAGGGCGGAAACCTTCAGGCACATTTCCTCATATTCCTTCTGTGGATCTGAAAGTATCGTAATCCCGCCACCCGCGGCCGCACATATTCCCGCCCGTGTCATGACAAGGGTGCGGATGATGACCGAACTATCCATCGCCCCATCCCCACCGATACGGAAGACTACCCCACAATAGGGTCCCCGCACCGAACCCTCCAGTTCATCAATGATCTGCATGGCGCGATGCTTGGGCGCGCCAGTTACGGAACCGGGCGGCAGCGTCGCACGCAGCAGGTCGATGGCATCATGACCGGGCAGCAGGGTTGCCTGCACCTCCGACACCAGATGGTGGACATGGGTGAAATGTTCAACGTTAAACAATTCCGGTACGCTGACACTGCCGATCCGTGCGAGTTGCCCAAGGTCATTGCGCATCAGGTCCACGATCATCAGGTTTTCGGCGCATTCCTTCTCATCAAGGCGCAGGTCCTGCGCACGTTGCCGGTCACGCACGGGATCTGGATCTCGTGGCGCCGTCCCCTTGATCGGACGGGTGCGCATGACACCATGCACGTCGAGGGCGACAAACCGTTCCGGTGATGCCGACAGAAGGGCAAAGTCCGGACCACATGACAAGAACGCCCCGAATGGCGCCGCAGAGGTGACGCGCAACGCGCGATAGGCCGCAATGGGAGATAATCCGGGGGGCCTTGCCCCCCACATGCGCGCAGTGATGTTCACCTGAAAGATATCACCTGCCGCAATATAATCACACGCTTGCGCCACCGCCCGGCGGTATCCCCTGGCCGAACGCTCCATGGTAAACTGGATATCGGGCATTTTTGGAAGAGGTGCGTGGGCGACAACCCGCCCCCACAGGTCCATGACCTCCCGTCGGCGTCGCGCCATGACATCGGGCGTCCCATACCCGGTCAGCCATGCCCGCCGTTCAAGGCGATCCATGATAATGGCATGGTCATAGATACCGGCCGCGAATTCAGGCTGCTGCGGGTCAGGATCGTGCCGCGTGGACAGGCCATGCGTCCTCTGCCCGAACCGATAATCCGCAAACCCGATGGCCCCACCGACAAACGGCATTCCATCAGGGCATGCAAAGGCGGGAATCAGGCCACGCAATATCTCCAGCGCATCCCCCGCCTGTTCGCGCCTGTCCACGAAACATCGTCCCGCATGGGCCTCCACCACATGTACGGGATCACGGCATAGGATTGTCCAGCGCCCACGCGGCATGATCTCGCTGCCACTGTCCAGACAGGCCAACCATGGCTCCCCCTCCAGCACGGCCAGAACATCGCCCATATCATGCCATGGCAGTTGATGGACATGAACGGACAAGACGGAAGATGGATCAGGTTGTGTCACGGACGGAGGGAAAATCCTGCCTGCGGCCTTAGGATGCAGGGGTATCGTCTGGTTGCGTCTGGCTGCTGCCCAGACGGTTTGCAGGACGATTGGCCCAGCGCCAGCTGCTGCGCCCCTGCCGGGCCAGTTCACGGTGCATGACCACCACAGGCCATTGTCCGCGCGCGAAACTGGCGGAGGGGGCATCATGCCCCTGTCCGCCCTGCGCCGGCTGCGCCGGCTGCGCCCCAAGGCGCTGGGCCAATGCCTCCACCAGGGTCACGGAACGATGCCGCCCCCCCGAGCAGCCAATCGCAATCGTGGCATATTTCTTCCCTTCCTGCACGAAGCGCGGCAGCACGAGGTCCAGAAGACCGTCGATCCGGTCAAGAAAGGCCGCATAATCCGGGTCCACCTGCACATAGGCCGCGACCTGCGGATCAAGCCCCGTCAGCGCGGACAGCGAAGGATCGTAATAGGGGTTACGCAGGAAACGGGCATCGAACACCATGTCCGCTTCGCGCGGCAGGCCGGCAGGAAAGGCGAACGACATCAGGGCAACCGTCAGGCCCTCGCCACGTCCATCCTCCCACTGTCCAAAGCGCGCCTCCACAAGCTGGCGCAATTCGGGCGGTGGCAGGTCCGTGGTGTCAATCACCACGTCGGCAGCTTCCCGCAGGGGGGCCGTCAGACGAAGTTCCGCCTCGATCCCTTCCTTGACAGTGCCATGGCTGGCCTGTGGGTGCCGCCGTCGCGTGGCGGTATAACGGCGCAGCAGCACGCTTTCCTCCGCCGTGGCGTAGATCAGTTGCGCATGCAGGTGCGGATTGATCCGCAGGCGCGACAGGGCGGCAAGGACCAGGGTGGCGTCAAACCCACGTGTGCGGGAGTCCACCCCGATGGCCACCGGCTTTTCCGCGCGGGCCACGATCTCGTCCAGCATGCCAAGCGGCGGGTTATCAATGACTTCATGCCCCAGATCCTCCAGAATTCGCAGGATCGACGATTTCCCGGCACCAGACAGCCCGGTTACAAGAAGGATGCTGCGCGGTAATGGTGAATCTTCATGCATGGGTTATGGCAGTCACATGAAATCCTGGGGAACCATCGTGCCAGCAGGGGCTGGCGTCGGATGACAGGGGTTACGATGGTGGTGCAGCGACAGCCTCCGACACAAGGATTTTCCTCTTTTTCACCACAGATGAAAAGTGGTGTCATTATCACATCTGCATTTCGTCAGGCACGTGGATGAAACCATCTTACAATATCCGGCCTTTCCATGTCACATCGAAAGGAGCGAGCGTTTAGGGCTGAAATTTATCATGGACAAAATATGACTATTTTGTGATTTTCTTCCTGATGAAAGAAACCACGCGACCAAACGAGGATATCCACATCCGCTATCTGACCGGGCAGGATCTGGCCACGGGGCAGTTTGCCCCCACAATGCTGGGCCAGTTCCGTCATGCGCTGGCACAGGGTGCGGACATCCTTGAACAGCATGGCAACAGCCTGCATGATGTTACGCGTATGGTTGTTACCCTAACAAAAACCGATGAATTCGCGTCGTGCTTTACAACACTGAACGAAGTGTTTGGCCGCACCTGTCCTGCGATGACATTCCGTCTGGTCAAAAAGCACCAGCATGCCCCCCAGTTGATCGAACTTGATCTTCTGGTTGCGATACCGGACGCCTCCCTCTGCGGTATCTGAGCCAGACTGACGCGGAACAGGGCGGATGGGACAAACGGGCATCTTTCCCTACCTCCACGCGCTATGGCCGGTTTAAGAGGAAAGATCATATTTGCGCCTTAAATAATACATATTCATTATGCAAACATTCCATCAGGCGTTTGCTGAATTTGGCGCAATTACCAGAATCCCAATAATCATAGCATCTCAATATCGCTATAATTATTTTTTAAAATACAACAAAATGGGGATTTTGTTTTTATATATTCGCCTCAAATGCCACGCGTTTTTAAAATGTACACCGTGTACTTGCAGAATACATATAAAATTACATTTTATGATTTTATTGCATGGCTTGCCTGCATGGCAGAAGCATCCTAGCGCATACTGAGCAATACAAAGCCGCATACCACAATCAGTCGGTGAAGAATAGGAGTTTTTGATGCGACTTCTATAGACTAATGCCCGTTTAAACCTTATAAATCCCTTGGGAGAATTCCGTTTATCATCAGGTAATATCCATTACCCTTGTAAATCCATTGGGAGCATGACCTAGTGAAATTGGCAATTTTGGCTCTAAATATGTCTGAAAGGAATGATTCCGTATGTAATGACGTTGCTCATCATTACAGAATGCTGTCATCCCAGAATCCTGCCATAAACATTGTTCGTGTATTCTCCAATAATCATGACCCCCTGGCATTCCCTGATATCCCAGTGGAAAGTGCTGACGCCTTTCACGAGTGGTTGAAGCAGGACCGGTCCATTACCGTTCTTTTCCATTATTGCGACAGCCTGACCCCTTTTGATAAATTCCTGCGGGAAAAATGTCGGCATGTGATTATCCGGTGGCACAATGCCACGCCTCCCTGGTTTACCTTTGGATTACAGAACCAGAATGCGACGCATGCTCTGCTCGGTTATGAAAACATCATTGATTTCATTAATTGCAGCCATATCCAGTTCTGGTCGAATTCGGAATTTACAAGCGATCAGCTCATCGCATTGGGGGCCGCGCCGGAACGATGCCATGTCGTTTACCCGGCCAGTCGTTACCTGAACCTTCCTGTTCCCTTTCTGCCCCATGCGGTCGAAACAGGGACAGACGATGTCAGTAACACCGCCAATGACGCGACAATAAATCTCCTCTTCGTCAGCCGTGTTGTCGCGCATAAGGGGCATATCAACGCAATTTCCGTTGCAGATCGGGTTCAGGAACTTACCGATGCCCGTGTCAGACTGAACATTGTTGGAAAGGGTCTCGACGATCCCAATCCTTTTTCCATCCGCCTGCGCAAAATCATCAGTCAGGCAAAGTCCGAAGTCATCGTTCATGGACTTGTCTCCGATGATGCCCTGATCAATCTTTACCAGACTTCTGATGTTTTTATCTGCCTTTCAGAGCATGAAGGGTTTGGTCTTCCCGTTTTCGAGGCCATGAGGTACCGCCTTCCTGTGGTCGCCTGGGCAACAACAGCCTTTCGGGAATTACTTGCAAGGCATCCTCTTGCTTTCCCCAATTTCGATCTGGATCTTTTTGCCGCTGCGATTAACGCCCTTGCGACCCCAGGCGTAAAAAATCGTTTGCTGGAGATCCAATATGCCATTCTCCAGACCTATTCTGCTGAAATCATTGAAACCCAGGTGCGTGATGCACTGGCGGCACAGGATAAAAACAGATGGCCGCAACCAGTTCCTGATGATCTGGCGCGCCCTGCGATCCGCTACTTGCCACGTGTCGCCCATGCAATCAATACCGCGCGTAACTCTCTTTACGAATACTGTCATCAGGGCTTTGATAACAGTCTGGTCTTCGATTCCCACATCAATATTACGTCTCTTTACGATGTGCGAATGTTCAAGAATTACCTGATCCAAGATAAGGAACTCCTGAACGCCCTGACCATGCCTGTGGACGAGCCTTCCATTACCTTTGATCCCAGTGAATTTTCCATGCGTAAGGGGGTCTGGTCAGCCGCTGCCCTTATCGAAGGGGATAGCGTATCGCTACCTTCCGTTGATATTGCAGCCACACACCTGATTTTTGGGCCTTACGCGCAGATGCCTGCCGGGCGTTATCGCGCCATCATGCATGCATGTATCAAGAATGATACGCCGCAGGATGTACGGTTTGAAATCGATGTAAACTCCAATAACAAACAATTAACAAGCCGTGTCCTTACCCTGTCCAACGGAACCCATGACATTAATGAACAGGTGACGTTTGAGTTGACTGGCGAAGCCCCGATGGTCGAGATCAGGTTGGGTGCGTTGGCAACATTCACGGGAAATATCGTCTTTTCAGGCGCAACACTCATACAGACTGATGCCAAAAAGCAACGGCTCTCCCTATCAAAGGCAAATGTCATATCCCTTACTTTTGGTCGACTATGGCGGATTGGCCCTTTTGCAAAACGTCTTCGTAAACGTTTGGTCAAAACCATTTTACGTGGAATTGGCAAGGGGTGAAACACAGGTGCCCAAATTGGAGCATATGTTTTCATGCGATGGAATTTCGTCTTTGACAGGATCGTTTGTGTCCCTGATTACCAGACGATACGGATTGATGCCTGAAAATAACTTATTTTTTCAAGAATGCAGAGATCCTAACCATGCCACACAGGAAATACAGCCCAAGGCTCTCGACACCTAAATCCCAGTTCTACCGCTACAGACGCAGATGACGAACTCCGCTCTTATCGCAGTTCTAAAGGCACGAGGTTCTAGATCGACATGAAGATTGCATTTCTTGTACAGGGTCTGTTTGAAAAGAGCGACTCCATAGGCTTTGACTGCATTTATGAATATGAACGCACCAAGGCGCTTTTTCCAAAATTTTCCAACCAGATCCGTATTTTTGCCGAACGTTTCGATACCGCGCGCCATCCTGACGTGCCTATTGAAAATCTGGATACATTTTATGAATGGTGCGACGTTAACCCGGAAGGGACCGTTATCTATCATTATTGTGGCGCTTGGGAAAAAATGGATAGTTTCCTGGCAAACCGCCCTACACCCTCTGTTGTGCGTTGGCACAATAATACGTCACCATGGTTTTTCTTTTCAAAGAAGCGTTATCTTGCACATACGATTGAAGGCTTTGAAAATATCATCCGGATTTCGACAAAGCCCAATCTGTTTTTCTGGGTAAACTCACTATTTACACGGGATCAGTTCGTAGCTCTTGGTGGCGAAGCCTCACGCTCTGCCGTTGTATTCCCTGCCAGTCGTTACCTGAAGAAAACCACCAATGTTCACGTATCCGAACGGCGTTTTGCACCCAACGGCATTATCAATATGCTTTTTGTGGGACGTGTCGTGCCGCATAAAGGGCATAAATCCATTATCTCTTTGGCGGATCGCGTTCGTATGGCAACGGGAAAACCCGTTATAGTACACTTTGCCGGGCGTGAAGATGACGTCAAAGCGGAAATCGAAGTACATGCCACCAGATATCCTGAAATCGAAGTAAATTTCTATGGCGAGGTTTCTAACGCCGAACTTGATGAACTTTACAAAATCTCCGATGTATTTCTCTGTCTTTCAGAACATGAAGGATTTGGTTTACCCGTTTTCGAAGCCATGCGCTGTGGACTTCCGACCATTGTCTGGTCAACAACAGCCCTTCGGGAACTGATGGTCGATCATCCTTTGGGTTTTCAATATTACGACCTGAACATGTTTGCGGCGGCTATTGTCGCGCTGCAGGATGCAGACGTCTATCACCAGGTACTTGCTGCACAGCAGCATGTCCTGAAATCCTATACCGCAGAAATTCTTGATAACCAGATTCTGGAAGCCCTTGCCGCCGTTAAGGGGGAGACCAACACCCAGCTACATACGGCCCTTCCCCGGGCGCTTCAGGCGCAACCAGAAATTGCCCTTGCAATAATGGAGCAGATGCACAAAGCACAGGCTTTTCCTCAAAAAGCTCCATTGGTTGATCGTGATAGTGGTTACAACCTCTTTTCACGTTACGATATTCAAACTTTCCGCAAATTTTTTGATCGCTCAGAGCGCCTTCGCTTTGCTGCGTTCGAGAATTTCAGAACCAATGGGCAATATCATATTGAAGCTAATGAGTTTCATCATAGAGAAGGCAAATTGGAAGGAGATGTACTCCACTTCAAGCAAGGTCATTATTCTGGTGGGCACCTTATTTTTGGGCCTTACAGGGATCTGCCCATCGGGACCTATACCGTAATGTTTGATTTGTCGGTTACAAGCACGGATCTCAAATCGGTTGTCGTTGACGTCGCTTCCCAAAAACATGGCGAGTTGGATTATATAAAGACGCCTCTGGCAAAACTTTCTACCAATCAACCAACGCTTAAATTTCGTTGTGATGATGCAAATGACATGTTTGAATTTCGTGTTAAATTTGAAAATGATTTCACAGGCGAAATTTCTTTTCGCGGGGTGATCTTAAGCCAGGTTTAAGCGCGACCAACTGGCTTCATCGAATGAAGCTGCCTGATTTGTGAGTATCTGGTTAAAAGCCTGCACTCCCCTTTGCATCATTCCATAAATCACGATGATGGAATGTATTGCTAAAGGGGAGCACAGTCCTTGGTAATGTTGAGGATGTGGCCATAAAGCATCTCTTTAGATTCATTTGGGCCATTACGCGGTTTTATGAAGATGCCTTTAAAAACGATTTTCTATCATTCAGGTATTTATGAAATATTTCTGCCTGTAGACGATTCTGATTTTGATACTATCCTAGTCTCAGAAATTACGCGTGCAATACATTCTGACACCCATTTATGAGCACTGGTAATATCGTTGAATTCATCGCTATCCGGTCCGATCTGGTGCGCGATCTGCTGTTCATCACGTTCTTTGATGCGATACTGCTCATATTGTAGCATTTCAACCTGCTGTTCATGCGTCAGCAGACGCAATGCCCTCTGAAGGGCCGCCTCAAGGCATCCGACATGCGCTTCAAGCAACGCGATTTCGCCAGCGATCCCAGACATATTGTCATTCATTGTGCCCATCTTCCTTTGCTTTTTAAGATACAGGATGCTGCGTTCGTTCCAGATGCTTACCATTCCTGACCTGTTCCTGCATTACACACTTGATAATCCTGATTCTGCAGAAAATATTCAATCAAGTCGTGATATCGCCTCTACTCCCGCAGGCATGATACAGGCGGTGTCACGGGAAGCCGGACATACAGTTTAAGACAATCATTTTTATCTGTAATAAGTGAAAAATACTTTTAAATCCGTTTCTAATTATCCCTATTATTGTGAATAATAAATAAATTTCCTGAGTAGGGCTATTGTTTTAAAATGAAATAACTTGGAATATTAAAATAATTACAATGGTTTTATATTTCTATCTTCTCAAACAGTCTCTAAACATTCCTTTAAAAACGTTCATAAAATGCTTTCAGTCGTGTGCCATAGGCCATCCGTGAAAAGAATTCTGCCCTGACATACCCTCGCTGGACGAGATCGTCACACAGACCCGCATGCTTATCCATGGAATCCAGTACAGCGATCGCATCGCCAATGGCCTTCACGTCAAACGGATCGACCAGATATGCTGCATTATCAGCAATTTCCCCGGTCGCCCCACCACAGGAGGTAATCACTGGTGTGCCTAATGCCATGGCTTCTATAATCGGCAGGCCAAATCCCTCTCCCAAAGAGGGAAAGACAAGCATATGCGCCTCGGTCAGTCCACGTAGTAAGGAAAAACGCTCAATCCATGGAATGCGTATGACCTGCCCCGGCCCTTCAGGAAGGGACATATCCGGACGGTCATCCCCATCGGGGCCGACCAGCACCAGTGGTCGATGCGACCTGCTGCGGGCATAACCTGCGATCAGGCGCTCTATATTCTTTCGGGTTTCGACACGTCCGATATGAATGATACTGTCAGATGGAATGATACGTTCACTCTTCATCACAGCTTCCCGATCAATATCGACCATCTGATAAAGATTGGTAATACGTGACGGAGAAATATTCAGTATTTCAATCAACTGTTGCCGGACAGTTTCTGAAACCGTCACAATTGCATCCATGCGTGGCAGGAGTTCACGTAGCAGACGGGCAAAATGTGTGGGATCAATTCCTGTCAGATTGGGATTGAGGATGGGCACCAGATCGTGAATGGTGACTATATTCCTGCATCCCTGCATGACCATCGGCAGGGGATAGGTCCAGTGCATAAGCGCAGGCGACATAGCAGTATCAAAGGATGTCAGTCGGCCAAAGGTCTTGAACCTGACATGGGCAGTTCGATAAAGGTCAGGGCAATAGGGCACATCATGAACTTCCCTGACATGTCGCCAGGGAAGGGTTGCGCGTAGCAGACGCTGTAATGCATCCAGTTTTCCGCCTGATAACGATTTTCCATCTGGCCTGACCCCTTGCACAAAGGCCGTCGAGATCCCCAGATCACCCAGACAGGTAGCAAGATCCTGCGTATATCTTGCTACACCGGTTCCCCCATTGATTCCGATATTACGGCTGTCCAGCCAGACCGGTCCTGTGGTGGAAATTACTGACACATGTACCTGCCCCTTCAATCCTGTTAGGACAGTATTACTTCGCCAGCCATGCCGCCGTGATGCCAGGACTGATAATCGTACTCAACAGGTTAAAGAATTTATTGAAATCATTGATTTTAGCATTCGCAACATAAATCAGGTCGCGGTTTTTCATCGGGATTTTCTGCGCAAGGAAATAATCCTGAGTATTCATCAGGTCCAGATGATAAACAACGGGAATGTTTTCCTGCCCTGCATCCATCTGCAGACCCAGTTTAGTTGCAATGTTCCGATCCTCAAACCGGAACAGATAAACGGCATTCGGATCACCTTGCCCGTCAGAAACGCCCCCCACCCGTGACAGGGCCTCCGCCAGCGAAACCTGTGGCGTTCCGAACGCAACTTCCGTGACCTTGGAGCTTGCGCCAAAGACCGTAAATGTACGGGGTTCAGACAAGAGTTCCATCCGGTCTCCGGGCTGGAGAGGGATATCCTGTTCAGGCGTCTGTTCGATAAGTTTCAGCGGTGCCTGCACCACGCGATCACCACGCGTCAACTGGACAAGCGTATCTTCCGAAAGCTGTTTTGGCCCACCTGCCAGCGCGACAACATCAAGCACCCGTTCCTGGTTGGGGGTCAGTGGGATACGCCCACTCTTGAGAACATTTCCATAAACCATCACCACATTCGTCTCGTCCAGGACAGGACGCACGATAACAGCGGGCCGCGTGGAAATGTGTTTCAGGCTATTATTGATACGCTGGGAAATTTCGGAGATCGTAAGCCCTGCGACATGGACCTGGCCTGCATAAGGAATGAGGATATTGCCATCGTCATTGACCTCCACCACGGGCAGGTTTGTTTGAACGGCCCCAATCGGCGGCGCGCCCCCGACCCCGTTCAGGGTCGTCAATGTTCCAGGTTCCGTGGCCGATGCCGTCGCCACACCACCGGTAAAGACACCATTACCGATTTCATAGACAGAAATCGCCAGATGATCCCCCGGACCCAGCCGGTCATTATGTGTTGGCGTATAACTCGTGGTATTGAGCGTCGAAAGCAAAGGCGGCTTTTCTTCGCTTAGCCAGGATGCCACCTGGTCAGTCACAGGCTCGATCTTGAACCCAAGGCTGTTCTTATGCCGGTCTGCCTGCTGCGAAACGATATCCGCCTGTGCGGGACCACTGCTTGGAAGTGTATTGCACCCTGTCAGAAGACATCCCACCATGGACACTATGGCAACAGCCCGACTGCTGCGACAGGACAATCCCCCCATAAGGCGGAAGCGGCGATCCACACCTGACGATGTCGTCATTCCAACGGAATGTCCATCTTCATGACGCGTCATCAAGGTAATGGGATGTTCTGACATGCTGGTTTAATATTTTCTCTTTGCTAGGAACGATAGGACATCCCCGTCACACGACCTGGATGTCACCGGAAAGAAAAGTCGGCTATCTCTACTCTGCCCACGCTGAACGATCAACCGCAACCTGCCATAAGGCAATATGACGCATCATGGACGTCATGAAACCCATGAATTACAATTTTTAACATTTGGGGATTATGTGAAACGTGGTGGAGCTGAGGGGAATCGAACCCCTGACCTCCTCATTGCGAACGAGGCGCTCTCCCATCTGAGCTACAGCCCCACGTTTCATGGGAAAGCGATTAATCATATACCCTTTGTCATGTCAAGGCGTCCAGTATCGCGAAGATGGTTTTTTACGATACACCCTCCGACATGATATTGTGACCCACGTTCCAGAACGCTAGTTTGAGCGGTCAAACCCCTGTTTTGAAAGTTGGCCCATTGGTTACAATCGTGTTCCAACTGCTGTTCGAACTGATACAGCTCTATACCTGGGTCGTCCTGTCGGCCTGCCTGTTCAGTTTCCTCCTGGGCTTCGGGATTCTGGACCCGCGCCAGCCAGTTGTATGGAAAATCTATAATTTCCTGTCGCGCATGACAGAGCCATTGTTGCAGCCCATCCGCAATATCCTGCCCACTGTTGCGAATATCGACCTCAGCCCCCTCGCACTGCTGCTGCTGATCCAGTACGTGCTGTATCCGGTCCTGGGCAAGATATATGCCATGTTGATGGTGGGGATTGCATAACCGCCCATGAGGCGGAATGTTAAGGACTGTGGCGCATATCATGGCAGAAGCTGGTTCTGCCGCGTCCTGTGCGCCCGGCCCCATGGTTCAGGAGTTCCGATGTCCATCTTCAAGAAACTTTCGGCGACATGCCTTGCCCTTCCCCTCCTTGGCGCAATGGCGGCATCCCCCGTTCATGCACAGGGAATTCCCGGCTTTTCGGGTGGGAACTCGTCCGGTTCTTCACTGTTGGGCAATGCTGCGTCCGGCGCACTGTCGGGCAGCGGCCTGAGCATTCCCTCAGTCTCCTCACTTGCGCCGTCGAACGTGACGGGCCTGCTGAGCTATTGCGTGGAAAACAACTATCTGGGCGGGAATTCCCCTTCGACGGTCCTGTCCTCGCTAAAGAGCAAGAGCGGCCTTGATACATCCAGCCCGCTTTATTCCAACGGACAGAAGGGAATCCTCGATACCGGTAACGGCAACACCTTCTCGCTGTCCTCGCTTGAAGGTAACATGAAGCAGAAAGTGACCAAGAAAGTTTGCAGCGCAGTGCTGAAGCAGGGCAAGTCGCTTCTGTAAGCCATAAGTTTCCGGATGCCGCCTTTTTTGAAAAAGGCGGCGTTCTTTTGATACTTTCAGTAAAAAAACTTCACCAGAAACTTTTATCTTCTGAAATATAAATCAGAAGGGCCGCACGACAATCATGATGACGACAATCATCATCAGGACCGTGGGAACCTCATTCGCCATGCGATAAAAACGTTCGGGGTGCGTATTACAATCCTCGGCAAAGGCACGGCGCCATTTGGCACAGGCCCCGTGGAACCCGGCAAGGCCGAATACCGCGATAAGCTTCGTCCACCACCACCCACTATGCCAGTCGATCAGGCCCGGTAACATCGCAAGCAGCCCACCGAACAGAAACGTGCTGCACATCGCAGGCAGCATGATGAAGCGCAACAGCTTGTATTCCATGACCTTGAAACGTTCGGATTCCGCTGATCCGACCGCCACCTGGCAGTGATAGACGAACAGGCGTGGCAGGTAGAACATGCCCGCCATCCATGCGACCATGGACATGATGTGGAATGCCTTGAACCACAGCATCCATGGCCCAAACACAGCCATCACGCGGCCTGCCCCTGAGAACGCAGGATACGCTTCACCAATGCGGTGAATTCCGTCAGGTGCCCAACCCGCAACAGGCCCGGCCAGCTTGTCGCCGGCAGGTCAAGCGGGCGCAGCAATACACAGGCCATGCCGGCGGCACGCGCGGCACCTGCCCCGGTTTCCGTATCCTCCAGCACCAGACAGTTTTCCGGCGCAACCCCTTCGGCATGGGCGGCAGACAGATAGACAGCAGGGTCCGGCTTGGGCTTGCCCATGTCACGTGCGGAATGGATACAATCCGGGGAAATCAGTGAATCCAGACCCGTGCGGCCGAATTTTGCATCCATTTCCATTTTGGAGGAATTGGATCCAATCCGATAAGGAATACGCAGTTCGCGGATCTCACGCAGCATGGCGGCCGATCCCTCGATCGTTTCCGCCTCGGACCGCATGAGTTCAACCAGCGCATGCTGCATCTGCGTGGGCCAGTCCTGATCAAGTTCCAGTCCGGCCTGATCTTGCAATTCTTCCTTCAGGGCTGTCAGCGCCTTGCCCGCGAAACGGCCCACCGCGTCCTCGTCACTGATTTCCAGCCCGACCTTGCGCAGTTCACGCGCAAGCATGCGGCACGAAGGTCCTTCACTGTCGATCAGGACGCCATCGCAATCGAAGATGATCAGGCGCAGTTGTCCGTCGGGCCGGATGGAAGCAGGTAACATTCGTCAGATATCCCTGATGGTCGCGATAAGGTCGCCCACATGTTCGGGCGGCGTTGCAGGCACGACCCCATGGCCAAGGTTGAAGATATGCGGCCGTCCCTTCATCGCATCCCTGATGGCACGTGCCTCCGCCCGCATGCCCTCGCCCCCGGCAAGAACGCGTAACGGATCAAGATTCCCCTGTAATGTCAGTGTATTGGGAAGCTGTTCTGCAATCGCCTTCATGTCCGCACTGGTATCAAGCGCCATCGCATTGACCCCGGTTTCACGGCCATATTCCACCGCCATGAGGCCGGCAAGGCGCGGGAAACCGATGATTGGCACACCCGGATGGCGTTCGTTGATGATCTTTACGATCCGCTGCGCCGGGGCGATGACATGCCTCCGGAATTCGGATGGGGGCAGCAGACCGGCCCAACTGTCGAACAGCATCACGGCCTCGGCCCCGGCAACGATCTGGTTGCACAGCATGTCCGCCGTCGCAGTGGTCAGAATATCGATCAGGCGGTCGAAGAATTCCGGATCGGAATAGGCCAGGCCGCGTGTTACGTCGAATTCGCGCGAGCCGTGGCCTTCCACCATGTAACAGGCGACGGTAAATGGTGCGCCCGCAAACCCGATCAATGTCACCTGTCCTGGTTTGGCCACCCCGATCGGATCCGGCCCATCGACAATGGTCCGCAACCGTTGCAGGGTTTCCATCACCGGCATGGTCGCCGCTTCCACGCGTTTTACGTCAAGCCGTTCAAGGTCATGCAGGCTGCGCACCGGTTCCAGCACAGGGCCGCGACCATGGATGAACTCCAACGATTGTCCCATTGCCCAGGGCAGGATCAGGATATCGGAAAACAGGATGGCCCCATCCATGCCAAAGCGTCGAATCGGCTGCAGGGTGATTTCCGTTGCCATGTCGGGCGTCATGCAGCGTGTGATAAAGTCCGCCTTTTCCCGCAGCGCCCGGAATTCAGGCAGAAACCGTCCCGCCTGTCGCATCAGCCATACCGGAGGGGGCCAGATCGCTTCTCCCGCAAGGGCACGCAGAAGGGGTTTGCCTGTTTCGGTCATCGGTCCGTCGTTCAGTTTCATTGCAGCGGGACTATCTCGTACTTTTTGCCGAGCGAACAGCGTCGATGCGCCCCAGCCGTGTTTCCACGTCATTCGCGGTTCCCATTCCTAAACAATAAAAGAAAAGAGAAAGAAATTCTTGAAGGGGTTAATAGGGGCTGTGAGTGATGGGGTACCCATGTTTCCGAAAATGTACCCCGTTTTTCCCACAGTGTGTACAACCCGCCGGTACGCAGTTTTCAGCCATCAGGGGAAGTTATTCAGATTTTCCCGACAGGGGGCTGTGTACAACTCACGATGCAGGGGGGTGTTCAGCTTATCCACGGTACTCGGTACGGTGCAGAATCATGCGAAGTACCATCCCCATGTACCACAGTACTCCCGGAGTACTCCCCGGCCCGAATTTAATGTTTCACTTTGGCAGTACGGAGCGCCAGATGTCCGACGACTCGAATTTAGTACTAAAGGCCGATTCATTACAGGTCGAGTCGCCCCCGATAGTACTCGCCAGCCAGTCCCACGCACGGCGCAGCCTGCTGGAATCGGCAGGGATCATGGTGTCCTGTCGTCCTGCCCATGTGGATGAGGCCGCGATCAAGCGCGCCTGTCGCGATCATGGCCATGATGTCGATACCACTGCCCTGACGCTCGCCCGGGCCAAGGCGGCGCATATAAAGGCCGCGGGGGCGATCGTGATTGGTGCGGACCAGATGCTGTCATGTAACGGGGAATGGTTTGACAAACCCGCCGACATGCCCTGTGCGCGCGAACATCTGATGCGCCTGCGCGGGCAGGCGCATGTACTGCATACAGCGGTCGTGGTGCTGCGTGAGGGGAAGGAAATCTGGCGTCACGTCGCGCGCCCCCGCCTGTGGATGCGCACATTCAGTGAAGACTTCCTTGACCGTTACCTGCGTCTGGAGGGGGATGCCATCCTGTCCTGTGTGGGCGCTTACCGGCTGGAGGGGCCGGGCCTGCACCTGTTCGCCCGGATCGAGGGCGAACATGATGCGATCCTTGGGCTGCCGCTGTTGGCGTTGCTGGAATTCCTGCGTGGATATGGTGTCATACGGGGCTGAAAATAGGGGGTTGCAAAGCTGAAAGGCACTCGCTATACCCCGGCAGGCAAGCGGATCGTTCCCATGCGATCCGGTTTATGATGTGGGGCCATAGCTCAGTTGGGAGAGCGCCTGAATGGCATTCAGGAGGTCGTGAGTTCGATTCTCATTGGCTCCACCATTTTTTCCCGATCATAAATATATAGTATCCCCGACAGGATATATCGTCGGGTGTACCGGATTTTCCCTGCTGAAAAGAAGTTTTGGTGAAGCTTTTCCCAAAGCCTTCGAAAGGCGCCGCCTTTTTTGAAAAAGGCGGCATTCAGGAACTTTTAAAAGTTTTTCAATTGGTTATCCGGGAATGCGTTCTTATTTATACAGTTCGGCAGAAGCATCAATCGCCGCGTCAATCGTGTCATAGAATGTCAGCCTGCCATTTTGCAGCACCGCGCCCTGATCACAATATTCCCGCAGGGTATTGGGATCATGCGACACCATGATCAATGTCCCATGTTCGCGCCGTTCCAGCAGGGCTTCGCGGCATTGCAGGCGAAAGGAATGGTCCCCCACCGCCGTGACTTCGTCCACAAGATAGCATTCAAAGCGGATCGCCAGGGAAACGGCAAAGGCAAGGCGCGCCTGCATACCTGACGAGTATGTCTTGACCGGGGCGTCGAAGTAATGCCCAAGACGGGCAAAGCTGTTGACATAATCAAGGATTTCATTGATCGGCCGACGATAGATGCGGGCGATGAAACGTGTATTGTCAGCACCCGTCAGGCTTCCCTGGAATGCCCCCCCAAACCCCAGGGGCCAGGAAATGGACATGGTGCGCGTGATCCGGCCACTGGTGGGGTATTCGATCCCTGCGATCATGCGTGTCAGGGTCGATTTCCCCGCGCCATTGACGCCCACGATCCCGATCGACATGCCCCTTTCGATCACGAATGACTGGTGGTCCAGCACACACTTGTTCACACCGCGCGCATGATAGACTTTTGTAACATTTTCAAACTGGATCATGATCTTGTATTCATGGCCTCGGAAAGAGCAGGGTCAGGTCGCATCATGGACCGGGCATATCACCCATACCATGTTTCGTGGTTTCAGCCAGCATAACCGCCAAGTGTATTGCGCAAAATCAGGTGGTGCAGTTGTGCGGGTGTCAGGTCCTGCTTCATCGGCGCGGCAGGTGTTCCCGTGCCAACCGGTATGACAACATAAGGGGTTCCACGCTGTGGCGTAGGGATGATCATGCCGGGGATGGAGGGGCGATGGTCGCCAAAAAAGACCAGAAGTCCCTTTTTTCCCATCTGTGAAAGCATGTCTGTCAGCGTGCCAAGCATCCGGTCGCTGTTCTGCAGATGCCGCAGATAATGGTCGAATGCCGTTTGTGGGCCATTGGGGCCTGTTGCCGGCCATGGGCCATGGTTTTCCATGGTCACGGCATAAATGAAGGCGGGGCCTTTCGCCTTTGCCGCCACCGCGCCGATTTCCTGCGCAAGTGCCATGTCTTCCACATAGGGCATGCCGGGGCGGGCGGTATGGGGAAATGCCTCCTCTCCGACAATGTGGCTGAACCCGCATGCGGGCATCAGTTGCGCCCGGGCATAGAAACGCAGGTCATGGGGATGGACGAAGGTGCAGTCATATCCTGCCTTTCCCATGATGGCGGGAAGCGAGAGGGCCGTATCCCTGCCTGCCGTCAGGAACGGGTCATAGGCCCTGAACCCCAGCATGCTTTCTTCCTGCCCGAACAGGACGCCATATTCCGTGCGCATGGTATAGGCGCCAAAGCCACTGACGTGGAGCGTGCCCCAGTGACTGGCCATGGTTTCGGCCCGGGTCAGGGCAGGCAGCACAGGGATCCGTGCAGGATCATGCGCCTGTTGCGCCATCAGGTCGCCAGGGCGGGCAAAGGATTCACATTGGATGACGATGACGATGTCGTATGCGGGCTTTCCTGAAGGAGTGACAGGGGGGGCAGCTTCTGGTTGCATTGCGATTTCATGCCGCCAGCACCGCCAGTAAAGGAACAGGGAACCAGGCAGTCCCAATCGCCCGATATCATGCTGCGCATCGGGGGTGGGAACCCATCGTGTGGCGGGAATGGCCCATAGCCCCAGCATGCCTGCAATCAGGAGGCAGCCCCCAGCAATATGAGGCAGGAGCGCAGGCGTAAAGAACACGACCAGCATCACGGGAAGGGCAATCATCCCCCCCACGACGGCGATGCGTCCGCTCAGCGGAATGGAAAACAGGTAGAATTTGGGATGCTGGAGGAAACTGCGGGCGGCCACGACGTCACAGAACAGCATCGGTTCGCCAAGAATCGACAGCTTGATATTAGACCCGATGACCAGGCACAGGGTCAGGGCCGTCGTCAGGACCGCCGCCAGGACCGGTGTCCCGCACAGGGCCAGCCACGCCCCATACTGCGCACCCGTCAGCAGGGCGTTGAGGAGGCATCGCCGGAGTGGGGGAAATCCTGATATGCACGGTCGCGCCATGCTTTCGACCAGAAAGCCGGATATGACGGTCGCGCCAAGAGTGACAAAAGGAAACCATAATTGCATGAAATCAGGACTGCATTCTATTCAGGCGACATGAAGCGGGCAGGGCACCTTCCCTTCTTGCCGATGGCGTGTGGAAGGGCAAGTGCATGTATCAGGCAATCATGCGGAAGTTGCGCCATGGCAGGCATCCATTGCCCGGCCATGGCTTTATCATCGCATTGGGCATGAGGTGGCAGGGCATGAGACTGTTGGCATGACTAGGATTCCGGACGATGCGCTCTTGTTGCATGCGCCGCCCCTGCGGCGGCACATGCCTGTGCTGGCGGCGCGCGGGGCGGGGCTGGTGGATCACGCGGGTGTGGCGCGGATGCTGCGCGCGCGCGTGGGCGGACAGTTCTGGGCCCCTGCGCCAGATGTTGTCCGGCCTGTCATCGTCACGGCTTCCACGGCGGAGCAGCGCAGGCATGGACAGGCGCGGCTTGCCGTATTGCTCGACCGCATACTGACGTGCGTCCGGCCTGACGAGGTGCTGCTGGTTGCGCATGACCGGCATGGCGCGGCAGCCCGTATGGCCCGCCGTCGCGGGATTGCCGCCATATACGGGCCGGTTGACCCGCATGCGCTGCTTGATGGCGCGCGGGAGGTCCATGGCCTGGGCCTGGGCGATCTTGTCCGCCTTGCCGCGTTGCGTGGTCTTCGCGCAGTGCGATATGCCACCGCCCGTGATGAGGCCCCCCAGCCGGTGACGTATGACGCGTGCGCGCATGACCTGACGGTGCGCACAACCTATACGGATCCCTTTGACGGTGCGGTCGTGCCGTTGGGGCGGATCGTCGATATCCTGTCACTATGGCGTGCACGGATAGTGTCGGGACGCGAGATTTCGGCGTGCGTGGGCATGGCGTTGTGGAAACGCGAGCGTATCGGGGAATTCCTGGCCCATGCGCCCGGCCATCCGGCCTTTTGCCGCAGTGCCGCTGCCGCCCTGCGCCTTGCCGGACGTGTGCAGGGCGGGGGCGCGATTGCAGGATGGGCCACCCGTCTGCCCGAAGGGATCGTCCGTGATGCGCAGGCGGCGGGGGTCGCGTTATGGCGGGTTGAGGACGGGTTTGTCCGTTCCGTCGGATTGGGCAGCGACCTGTGTGTGCCCTGTTCCATCTTCGTCGATCGGCGCGGGATCTATTATGATCCCTCCGAACCAAGCGACCTTGAACATATCCTTGCCACAACCGATTTCGACGCGGGGATACTGGCGCGGGCTGAACGCCTTATCACCCGGATGGTCGATGGCGGGGTTTCCAAATACGGGCGGGCGGATACCACAGTGCCGCCCCCCACATGGGATGCAGGTGGCCGCAGGGTACTGCTGGTGCCCGGGCAGGTGGCCGATGACCTGTCCGTGCGGGCGGGTGGCGGCGCCATACAGGGGAACGAGGAACTGTTGCGTGCGGTGCGCAAACATAACCCGGATGCCTTCGTCATCTATCGCCCCCATCCCGATGTGGATGCGGGACATCGCGCGGGACATCTGCAGGATGCGCAGATCATGCGATATGCGGATATGGTCAGTCGGGGTGGGTCGATTACCACCCTGATGATGCAGGTGGATGAAATCCATACCCTGACATCCCTGGCCGGGTTCGAGGGACTGTTGCGGGGGCGGAGCGTTGTCACCTATGGCGTGCCCTTCTACGCAGGCTGGGGATTGACAACGGATCTGGGCGATGTGCCGTGCGTACGGCGTAACCGTTCTCTGTCTATAAAGGCCCTTGTTGCGGGTACCCTATTGCTTTATCCCCTCTACATAGATCCTTTGACGCGATTGCCCTGTGAAGTGGAAACGCTATTGGGACGGTTTGGGGACAGGACCGTCTGGCGTGTGAGCATGTTGACCAGGCTGCGACAATTGCAGGGAAAGCTGGCCCACCTGTGCGGAAGAAGAAACAATAAATGAACAGTCTTGATGGAAGAAGCGTTGTGGGCGAGCGCAGGTTTCTTTTTCTGCAGGGATTGATGGGGCCGTTTTTCCGGGAGCTGGGCAAGGCGTTCCGCAAGACGGGGTACGGCGTCTACAAGATCAATTTCAACGGGGGCGACCGCCTGTTCTGGGGATTGCCGCACGGGATTGACTTTACAGGTGGCGCCGAAGAGTGGCCCGCTTTTTTCAATGATGTAATAAAGCGTTACTGTATTACAGACGTACTTCTGTTTGGTGACTGCCGTCCCCTGCATCGTGTCGCGATCGCGGCATGTGCGCAGATGCATATTCCCGTGCATGTGTTCGAAGAAGGCTATATCCGGCCTGACTGGGTGACGCTGGAACTTGGTGGGGTCAATGGTCATTCCGCCCTGCCGCGCGATCCCGACTGGTATCGCAAGGAGGCGGCGCTGCTGCCGCCGATGCCGCCGCATTATCCTGTCCCGTCCTCCTTCCGGCGCCGCGCGCTGGAGGCCGTGGCCTATAACACTGCCGATCTGCTGAGCCGCTGGCATTATAAGCACTGGTCCGACTATCGCCCGTGGCACCCGCTCAAGGAAGGTGTGGGCTGGGTCAAGCGCCTGCGCCGGCGCGAGGCGGCTGGTGACGAAGCCATGCGGATCATGCAGTCGATTGAGGCGCGGCATGTTCCCTATATGCTGTTCCCGCTACAGCTTGATGCGGATGCGCAGGTGCGGCTGCATTCCCCGTTTGATGGGGTGGAGCCCGCATTGCGCAAGGTCATCAAATCCTTTGCGGCGCATGCGCCAAAGGATCTTGTCCTGCTGGTCAAGGAACATCCGCTTGATAACGGTGTGCGCAACTGGCGTGAACTGACGCGCCAGATCGCCCGGGCGGAGAATGTCGCAGACCGGGTGGATTTCCTGGAGGCGGGGGACATTGCCCTGATCGTGCGTGCGGCACGTGGTGTCGTCACGATCAACAGTACCACCGGCACCCTTGCCCTGTCATCGGACGTGCCGGTCATTACCTTGGGGGAAGCGGTTTACGACATTCCCGATATTACCGACCAGAACGGGCTGGACAATTTCTGGGTCCATCCGACCCCGCCGGACAAGGCGACGTTCGATGCGTTCTATCGCGTGCTGGTGGACCGTTGCCTGATTGCAGGTGGTTTCTTCTCGCCCGAAGGGCTGTCCAGTCTGGTTGACGGGGTTATCCGGCGGGTGTCGCGCGTATTGCCGGCGGGGAACCGCATGGCGCGCGTTCCCGCCCCGATTACCGCAGCCCCTGCCCTGTCGGAGGTGGTGCGTGTGTCACGTGATGCCGTGCTGTCCGACGGGGTGCGCTGACCTTTCGTCATGCACCTGTCTTCTTATATCTATCTTGACATCTCCCGCCTGATTGCGCGGGCGGGGTTTGTTGTTCCCACCGGGATCGACCGGGTCGAATTCGAATATGCGGATTACCTGCTGCGCAACGCCGCGCAACGGTTGACCTTTGTTGCGATCACTCCGTTGGGAAGTATCGTGATCCTGCCGTTTGCTGAGGCCGAGCAGTTTGTAAGGCAGACGGAAAAGATATGGCAGGGTCATCATGGCCTGTGCCGCGATATCAGGCGGGCGGCGCGGCGTATGGTGCAAAAGGCGATGCTGGGGCGCCAGATCACGCCGGTGGCCGCACGTGCCTGTCGGAAATCCGTGTATTTGCTGCTGTCGCATCACCATCTGAACCGTCCGGGCAGCATCATGCGCTTCATGCGTCGCCACGGGGCAGAATTTGTTCCCATGGTGCATGATCTCATCCCCATCGAGTATCCTGAATATGCCCGGCCGCGTGAACCCGCCCGGCATGAAGCACGCATGAACACTGTCCTTGAACTGGCGCGCGGGGTGATTGTTCCTTCCCAGGCGGTGGCGGACTCGCTGGCGCGATATGGCCTGCGCCGGCGTGCGGACCTGCCGGTCCGGGTGGTGCCGCATGGTGTCGTGAAGGCCACGCCCGCAGCGGGGGATTTTTCGGTGCCGGAACGCGCCTATTTCGTCTGTCTGGGCACTATCGAGCCGCGCAAGAATCATCTCCTCTTGCTTAATATGTGGCGGGATATGGTGGAAAATCCCGGTGCCGCCCCGGTGCCGCAACTGGTGCTGGTTGGACGCAGGGGGTGGGAAAATGAAAACATTCTTGACATGATCGAACGCTGTCCTGCCCTTCAGGGGACGGTCAGGGAATGCAACAGCCTGTCCGATCCAGAGGTGACGACCCTGCTTCGTGGTGCGCGTGGGTTGCTGTTCCCGTCCTTTACCGAAGGATATGGCCTGCCATTGGCAGAGGCGCTGACGTTGGATGTCGCATGTGTCTGCAGCGATATCCCCGTGTTCCATGAGGTTGCCGGGGATGCGGCAACCTTTGTTGATCCGTTGGATGGCCCGGGATGGCGCGGCGCGATCACGAAGCTGATGGTTGGGGAGATCGCAGCCCATCGTCCCGGCGCACGCATTGCGTCGGCAGCCCTGTTCACATGGCCCACACAGGTCGGTGATGGGCTTGCATTCCTTGAGGAACTTTAGGTTCGTGAACGCTATTTAGGCATCATGTCTGATTGCCGCCATCTTTGACGGTTCTTATGGAAATCATGATGTACGGTTTTATTTCGACCCGATCGGATCAGGAATGGGACTCCCGCCTTGGAATGGTCGTTCTGGCGAAATATGCGATGATGGGAAATTCAAGTCGTGTACGTGACGTATGCTGATCGTGTGAATACTTTTCTGTTCAAGTAAATTTTGTATATTTGGAGTCTATGAATGTCTATTTCAAAAAATGACCTGCGCGGGGGAAAAACACAGGCTGACAGCATCGGCACCGTAATTCCCGTCATCCTGTCCGGCGGATCGGGCAGCCGGTTATGGCCGGTTTCGCGTAAAAGCTTTCCCAAGCAGTTCTGGGCCCTTCTGTCGGATCGGACATTGCTTCAGGAAACTGCATTGCGTGGTGCGGCCTGCGGGCTGGGGGCACCGATCGTGGTGTGCAATCAGGAACATCGTTTCATCATTGCAGAGCAACTGCGTGAAGTCGGGATTACCGATGCGCGCATTGTGCTTGAACCGGTCGGCCGCAATTCAGCCCCTGCGATTGCCGCAGTCGCCCTGATTGTTGCGGAAACGGATCCTGACGCCGTGTTGTGGATAATGGCAGCCGATGCCGCCATCAGCAAGCCTGACGCCCTTGGGCCTGTGCTGTCACAAGGGGTGGAGGCCGCGCGCGAAGGGCAGATCGTGACATTTGGCATGACGCCCACGCGGCCGGATACCGGATATGGCTATATCCGCCAGGGGGCAGCACTTGCCGGTGTGGACGGGGTCTATCAGGTTTCCTCCTTTATCGAAAAGCCCGATGCGGCCAAGGCGGCCACGATGTTGGACGAAGGTGGATATCTGTGGAACTCCGGTATGTTCCTGTTCCGTGCCAGTACCATTGTGGAGGAACTCGAACGCTATGCCCCTGACGTGCTGAGCGCCGTCAGGGCGGCGGTCAAGGGCCGGACACGGGATATGGACTTCATCCGTCTTGATCCTGCGACCTTTGAGAAGGCGCCCGATATCTCTATTGACTATGCCGTGGCTGAACATACACGCCATGCCGCCGTCATCCCTGCGGATCTGGGCTGGTCCGATGTGGGAAGTTGGGATGCGTTGTGGGATCTCAGCCCCAAGGATGCAGATGGTAATGTGACAACCGGGGACGTTTTCCTGGCCAACAGCCGTAACTGCTACGTGCGTTCCGATGGGATTGTGGCAGCCGTCAGCGGGGTGGACGACCTGATTGTTGTCGTGACGCAGGACGCCGTCCTTGTATCGCATCGCGATCATGCACAGGACGTCAAGAAGGTCGTGGCACGACTGGAAGCTGCGGGGCGGACGGAAGCGAAAATGCATAATCGCAACTATCGCCCATGGGGCTTTTATGAAGGCCTGACAAAAGGCGACCGTTTTCAGGTCAAGCGGATCGTGGTGGACCCGGGTCGCAAGCTTTCGCTGCAAAAGCATTTCCATCGTGCCGAACACTGGGTCGTGGTCGAAGGTACCGCCATCGTCACACGGGACAATGAAGAGCATATGGTGCGTGAAAACGAGAGCATCTACCTGCCGCTTGGGGCCGTCCATCGCCTGCTGAATCCCGGCCGTATTCCCCTGACACTGATTGAGGTGCAGTCAGGCCCGTATCTTGGGGAAGATGATATCGTCAGGATCGAAGACGATTATGCACGTAGCTGAGTAATTCAGCGCAATGGGGACGCAACGGGGCGGAGAGTATCCTATCCGCCCCGTTGGGGCTTTCCCATGGGGTTTGATACATTCAGTTGTGCGGTGATTTTGTAAAAATAAGTAACGACATATATGTCATGCAAATAAACCGCATGGGATGTATGTTGTTACCTTCTGATTCATTAAAAAATATATCAATGAAGAATATGAATTTCTGTAGGTGATGTTTTAGTTTCTGGTTTCAAGGTTTCTAAAAGCATTTTTATATTGCTTTTTGTTAGTATGGTTGCTGCCCACTTCCATCTCGACAATCTTTGTCAGGTGCGGTATTGGAAGTCCCTGTTTATTCTTCCGGTGCCTTAATATGACTGAAGAATGCATATATGGAGATCAGTCAGGGTGCCGGGGTGGTTTTTTCCGCCCGATGGCGTGTCTCTTCTGATGGTATGTTGGCAATATGACGCAGGCGGTAAAAAAATATTCTGAACTTGACCTGCTTCGAAGTGGTTTCAAGACACAATGGCATGTCATTGGTGCGTTGATCATCCGGGAGCTGCATACCCGCTTCGGCCGTGACAATATTGGCTTCCTGTGGGTCATGCTTGAGCCTTCGTTACTGACGCTTGGGGTTTCGGTCCTGCATGCCGCCGAAGGTCCGTTTATGCATATCGGCATGCCAACCGGCTCTTTTCTTGTGTCGGGTTACACGTTCTTCTGCCTGTTCCGTTCCGTGGTCAATCGCGCCGGCGGTGCGATCGAGGCTAACCGCTCGCTCCTGTACCATCGAATAGTTACAATTTTTGATATTCTTTTTTCGCGTGCCGTACTCGAGGCGGCCTCGACCGTGATGGCCGTGATTTTCCTGTCGCTGATCATGCAGGCATTTGATTATGGCTTCCTGCCTCAACGGCCGCTGCTCATGATCTGGGGGTTGGTGCTGCTGACATGGATATCGTTTGCATTATCCATGATACTGGCGGCTTACAGCGAAAAATCCAGTACAATCGAACGTCTGGCGCATCCCTTGATGTATCTTAGCATGCCTTTGTCAGGGGCGTTTACGATCCAGCAGATGTTGCCCGACCCATTTCGCTGGTACCTTTCATGGTTTCCGACAACGGAAATATTCGAATATATCCGCGAAGGACAGTTCGATTTTTATGAAAGTGATTATACTTACCCAACCTACGTGATTGGCTGGTGTCTGGTATTGACCTATATTGGGCTGATAAGCATCCGGAATGTTCGTAAGGACATACATCTGGGCTGATGTGGTCCGCCTGTGACCAGTATGTTATATGTCCCCGCCATTCCTAGATAAGAGGTAGTATGATCAACGCTGATACGCCGGATGCAGAGTCTGGCATGATGGTATTTTTGCGACGACGTGCACCTGTCCTTATTGTCGTGGTCCTACCGACTGTGCTTGCGCTCCTGTACTATCTGTTGCTGGCAAGCGGGCAGTACGAGTCCGAGGCCGCTTTTGTGGTCAAGGACAGTCGTCCCAGCGCGCGTAGTATGGCGAGCGGTGGTGGCAGTATGATGGGCGGTGGGGCCATGGGAATGGCCATGGCCGGTGGTGGTGGATTGGCAGAAGGCTTTGCCGTCAACACCTATATGAAATCTCATGATGCGGTTGACGCCCTGCAAAAGCGCCTCAATCTGGTTGCGATGTATCGTCATGCCGATACGGATATCCTGTCGCGCTTGTTCTATGCGGACCCGACACCGGAACGTCTGCTGTGGTATTATCAGAATCATGTGGATGTGGTGTTCCATGAAGATACAGGCGTCACATCCCTTGATGTGCGGGCATTCCGTCCTGATGAAGCCAAGAAAATCGCCGAAGAACTGCTGAAGCTTGGCGAAGAACGGATCAACGAATTTAACGAGCAGGTTGCGCAGAACACCATCAAGGTGGCGGATGTCGAGGTCAGTGCCGCAGAAAACCGGGTCAGGGAAATCCAGGCCCGTATGACGGCATTCCGTCAGAAATCTGGCGATATCGACCCAAGCAAGAGCAGCGTCGTCGGTATCAGCCTGATTGGGCAGTTGCAGACCGAACTGGCGCAGGCGGATACGCAACTGACACAGATGCTGCGCAATCTTGCCCCCTCCAGCCCTCAGGTGCAGACGCTGAAGCTGCGTATCAATGCCCTTGATACCCAGATCAAGGACCAGCAGATGCATGTTCATGAAAAGGGCGGTGTTTCCGTTAATATGGCGGAATATGACCAGTTGATGCTGGAGCGTGAGTTTGCGCAATCTGCCTATGTCTCATCGGCGACCCAACTGGAAACAGCGCGGGCGGCCGCCCTTCAGCAGCAGGTGTATGTCGTGCGTGTCGTGCAACCGAATCTGCCGGGCATGCCCACATATCCCCATACATTCCTGATGGTTCTGGCCGTGCTGGTGGGGTCGAGCCTGACCTTCATGATCGGACGGTTGCTGATTACTGGTATGCGTGAGCATGCTATCTAGAGTATGGAAATGGTGTCTTGCGCGCGGTCGCGCATCAGTCTGATACGGGAAAGCCGAGACATATCCCCCATAATGGGAGCTATGCTTTCGAATGAAAGAAAATTTCAAGCGTGATGGCCATACAACCTTCCAACTTCATGCGAAAATTTTTTCTGGAGTGCAAAAAGGCATTTGCGATTGGCATCCTGCCGGTCGCCCTCCTTGCCGGGTGTGATACCTTACCAGATAGTGCGCCTACGGAATCCGGTGTCAAAAGCGCGCAATCCAGTCGCAAGAAAAATACCATCGGGTATGGGATTGTTCAGATCAGTCCTGACCTGATTACGTTGCTGAATAGCGAAACGCCCCCCCTGTTTTCGAATATCGCGCAGGCACCGGCGCAGGAACATTATAACAGTGATCGCGCAGGGGCAGGCGATACGCTGGAAATCGATGTTTATGAAATGGGCGAAAGCCTGTTTACGACGCGGACCAGCAGCAATACCGCGTCAGGCATTGCAAGGAGGAGTAATTTCCCCTCCATCCTGGTCAATGGCGATGGAACCATCGACATGCCCTATGTCGGGCATCTCATGGTTGACAAACTGACCTCCGATGAGATCGCCGACAAGATCCGTGCAGGGTTGAAGGGAAAATCAGAGGCCCCGCAGGTTCTTGTGCGGATATCCAAGAATCTGGCGAATTCGGTCATCGTTTATGGTGATGTCAAGCTCAATGGCCGTATGCCGCTTACATTGCATCAGGAACATCTGGTGGATGCCGTCGCCCTGGCGGGGGGAAGCCTGCATGACCCGGAAGACACCATTGTCGAGCTGACCCGCCATAACCAGATTGCGACAGGCCCCCTGAAGCTGATTGAGGATAACCCCGAACAGAATATCCTGCTCGAAGCTGGCGACAGAATTCACCTTATTTACGAACCGCGTACCTACACGGTTTTCGGTGCGGCAGGTAAACCTGTGGAAACGCCATTTTCAAGATCGAGCGTCAATCTGGCGGAAGCCTTGGCACGTGTCGGCGGCCCGGCGGACTCACGCGCGGACCCGAATGCGGTCTTTATCATTCGGTATGAGAGTTCCACGATTGCAGAGCGTCTGGGCCTGCCGGTGGATTCAACCAAGCCGACTACGCCCATTGTCTATCAACTTGATATGATGAACCCCGCCAGCTTTTTCCTGGCGGAACATTTCATCATGAAAAACAAGGATACAATCCTGATCGCGAATGCCAAGACGAATAAGGTTCAAAAAGTATTCAACCTTATCAATACGTTGATCGCTCCGGGCATGTCGGCTGGACGGAATTTCTGATAAAACCAGTCCCGTTCTATGGGTGTCTGTATTCAGGCAGACACCAAAAATACCGACCGGGATATTTGTATGTATTGATCTCTGGTATGTTTCTGTATTGATGGATGTGGAAAACATTTTGATACAATTTAAGAGGCATTGTCATCTTAAATATATTGAATGGTCATCTGGAATATGGCGTTAAGGAGTGTTCAGGAACCCTGGCACGCTATATGATATGAAGGGAACTCTGAGGTGGTCCAGAAGATTGGACTTATGCAGATCGGTATGTACGAATAAGCTTGATTCGGGTTCCGTAGCCTCGTATCTGATGCCCTGAGACACATATGCTTGGGGCTGATGATGGGAAGTTTTTCCCCGTTGGATGGCAGCGTGTCGTCTGGAGCAGTCGGGTAATAGAGTTCAAGATGGATTGGTGCGTACCGTAGGCAGTTTCTGCTTTATGTTCCAGATCGGCTTTTCGAGGTGTAGCCAGCATGCAGGATAACAACAGGCAGAAGATGGAGGAGCCGGTCAGGTTATTCAAGAATTCCATCCTTGAACGCCTGACGCTGCTGTCTTTCAACGTCTTTTTGTCCGTCTGGCTGCCGCTTCTGGTTCTGTCCCTGGCCTATGGCGCGTGGAAATCTGCGTCTGTCATTGTTTTTGTGCTCTATGCGGTCATGGGCTTCCTGATCTGGTTTCCCACGGAATATCTGCTGCACCGTTTCCTGTTCCATCTTCAGGCCCGCTATGCCCCGGTGCAGTCTTTGGTTTACCTGCTGCATGGCAATCATCATGAGCAGCCAAACCATCCCCTGCGCAACCTGATGCCGCTGAGTGTCACACTGCCACTTGCGCTACTGATCTGGGCGGGGTGTGCGTTTTTCATCGGTCAAGGCCGGGGGGGAAGTCTGGCGGCTGGTTTCTTTTGTGGTTACGTCTTTTATGACGTGATCCATTATTCCTGCCACCAGTTCCCGATGCGTGGTCCGCTGTTGCGTCGGCTGAAGATCCACCATATCAATCATCACTATCGGGATCATGATACCAATTATGGTATCACCAGCATCTGTATCGACCGTGCCTGCCATACATTGTTTGTGATGCAGGAAAAAAAGTCCTGATTATCGGTGTTGGACAGGTCGTGCGACAGTAAGAGAGTGTTTTAAAACACATCATTGATAAAAATAAGAAAAGTTTCCAAGTGCTGCCTTTTGATCGAAAAAGGCGGTGTCCTCTGAAGCTTTTCAGGGAAAGCTCCACCAAAAATCGTTATAATTTCAGTATGTTATCTAGTCTGGCTTTTCAAACAGTCTCTAAGGCCAGATTTCCTCCATACGCGTAATTTATGGAGGATTATCCGCTAGTCCTGCGTATTTTCCTTTTCATGTTCGTATTCCTGCGCCTCGTTATCAAGGTCGTCGAGTTCGATCATCGCACTTTCCGCACTTTGTGCGGGGGGCAGTGACGGGACGGAGTCCATTTGCGGTTCAGGGGAGGCAACCTTAAGGTTGCGCACGACACTGAACGCAACTGTCACCGCACCTATCCCGAACAGGACGCTGCCCAGAACCTGTCCCACCTGTACGCCCATGGGGCCGTACTGCATGCCGATCCATACGAACGGCACGGTTCCCAGCGTCGCGCGTCCCCAGTTGAACAGGGTCGAATAAAGCGGGTGCCCAAGGTTGTTGAACGCAGAATTCGCGACAAACAGGATGCCGATGAAGAAATAGCCGCCGATGGTCCAGTTGCAGAACAGACGGATCAGGTCAGCGGTGGTGCCCGTCGCCGAAAAGATACGGATGACCAGATCCTGTCCCACAAACAGGATTGCCCATGTCAGTCCCACGCAGCCCAGCACCAGTTTCAGGGAGGCGACGAGTGTTTCATGGACCCGCCCCACCTGCCCTGCCCCAAGGTTCTGCGACATGATCGGCCCGATCGAACCTGTCAGTGCAAATACGAAAGCAAAGGCAACGGGTACGATGCGGTCGATGGTAGCCTGCCCCGCCACGGCGGACAGGCCGAAGCTGGCCATGGCATGGGTGACGAAGATCCCGCCGATCGGGGTGGCAAGGTTCGTCAGGATGGCAGGCATGGCGATCTGTCCCACCCGGTGGGTGTCGCTGCGGATGAACCGCGCAACCGGCCAAGCCAGCAGGTCATGCTGACGGGCGCAATAGACCCCCAGTCCCGCCACGACAGCACGTGATATCAATGTGCTGATGGCGGCGCCCTGTAATTCGAAATGCAGCCACAGGATCAGCACCGGGTCCAGCAGGGCAGAAATCAGCGCACCCGCCAATGTAACATTCATGGATTGTTGTGCGGCCCCAACCGCACGCAGCAGGCTGGAGGCCCCCATGCCCACCGCGATCAGCGGCAGCATGGGGGATGCAATATAGAGATAGAGCGCCGCCTGATGTTCCGCCTCTCCCTGCGCGCCCAGCGCATGCAGGATGGGATGCGCCAGAAGTGCAGTGCCAAAGCCGAGCAAGCCTGTCAGCAGCAGCATGACCACGGAAAATGACGAGGCAATGCGCTGGGCCATGTCATGATGGCCTGCCCCGATCTGTCGGCTGGTAGTGGCGCCCAGCCCGATCGACATGCCGATGGAAACCGCGATCTGTATGAAACCGACAGCGGCCGTGAACCCGATGGCGGCGGTCATGGCCGGATTATGCAGGGTGGAGATGTAGAACAGGTTCAGCAGGTCAACCATGAACACGGCCATCAACCCGATGGCACCCGTTCCCGCCATGACGATCACATGGCGCATGATGCTACCCTGACAGAATGCGGCGCAGCGTGTGTATGTGCCCCGTCGCCTGCGTGTCATGCGTAAAGACGCCGGGCGCGATAGAGGATCATGCGAGGGCGGCCAGGGCCTGTCATGCGGTTCATGAGCCCATCATACAGGACATCCCAACGATCAGGAACATGCCGTACGTTGTCCCTTTCGAAGAATATCCCTCATTTGGGGGCAATGCACTGATATGTGTCATTTGTGTCTATATTTCCGCGTTGATTGTGCAGTGCAAAACAAATACAGTAATTGTGCAGTGCAACAAAAGTAAAAAAGAGGTTTATTTATTTTTTACGTTGACGTGGGAAAAATTAAATGGCAATAAGGGGTCATGAGGCCAGCAGGGCTTCGAAAAATACTGAAATGTCCAGCCTGAATACAGGCTGGTATAAAATTCCACATGATGTCCTCATGTGCGGTCAACTGACGGGATACATTGCCATGGCGATGTGTCCCGTTTTTTTGTCTCTCCCCTGGGGTAGCCGTGCAGCCTGATGGGGGGAGACAACGGTATTTTACCTGTTGGTAGATCCCCGATGAGGCGTAAACTTTACAAAGGATGGCTTTTCATGGGGGCCATCCAAGACAGAAGGATACGGATCATGTCCAGACTGACAGCCGCCGAACGCGATGCCCTGCCGGATTCGGCATTTGCCCTGCCCGGCCGACGCTATCCCATCCCTGATGAGACACACGCCCGTGATGCCCTTGCACGGGCAAGCGAGATGCTGCATCGCGGCAACCTGACGCAGGAAGAATACGATACGGTGGTCCGTCGCGCGCGCGCCGTGCTGGGTGAGGGATAAGGGCGCAAAGCCACGCCTATCCCTATCCATAAGAAGTTGTTTTTAATTAATAAATTTACAAATCAGGATAAAATTCCTTCGGTGGTGTCTTGTTTCAAAAAGGCTTCACCAAAATCTTTATGCCTTTTCAAACGACCTCTTGGAGGCTGTTTGAAAAGGAAGGCTCAATAACATCCTGAAATTATAAAGGTTTTTTGGTGAAGCTTTTTCCAGAAAGCTTCAGAAAACGTCGCCTTTTTCGATCAAAAGGCGACATCCCAAAACCTTTCTTATTTTTATCAATGAGTTGTTTTTAAACAATTTCTCAAGAGGTCTATCGCGGTTTTTCCTTGGGAAAGCCCCAAAAAAGAATGCCGCCTTTTTTCAAAGGCGGCACCCTGAAATTTCCAATCATCATGCCGCCCAAAGGGGAATGCCCTTTGGCGGTGTCCAGGGGCAGCGCCCCTGAATGGCCGGGATCAGCCTGCCTTGTCGAGTTCTGCTTCCAATGCAGGCAGCACCTCGAACAGGTCCCCCACCAGTGCATAATCCGCAATCTGGAAGATCGGGGCCTCAGGGTCCTTGTTGACGGCAACGATGACCTTGCTGTCCTTCATGCCCGCCAGATGCTGGATCGCGCCGGAAATCCCCATGGCGATATACAGTTCCGGCGCCACGATCTTGCCGGTCTGGCCCACCTGGTAATCATTGGGCACGAAGCCTGCATCAACTGCCGCGCGCGATGCGCCGATAGCGGCCCCCAGACGGTCAGCCAGCGGTTCGAGGAGCTTGAAGTTTTCCTCGTTCTGCATGCCGCGTCCACCGGACACCACGACGCGTGCGGACTCCAGTTCCGGACGCTCCGACTGCGACAGTTCGGTGCCGATGAACTTCGATGTGTCCTCGCCCGCCGGGGTGGCAACGCTTTCGACCGGGGCGGAACCGCCCTCCGTCGCGACGGGATCGAAGGCGGAGGCACGGACAGTCAGCACCTTCTTTGCATCGGACGACTTCACCGTCGCCAGTGCGCTGCCGGCATAGATCGGGCGCACGAACGTATCGGCGTCGATGATTTCCACGACGTCGGGGATAGGCTGCACATCCAGCAGGGCCGCCGCACGGGGCAGGATGTTCTTGCTGTTCGCGCTGGATCCACCAAGGATGTGGCTGTAGCCGTCGGCCAGCGACACCAGCAGGGCTGCCACGGGTTCAGCCAGCTCATCCGCGCTGGTGGTATCGGCGGCGGACAGGACTTTCTTCACGCCCGGTAGTTTTGCCGCAGCCTGTGCAGCTTCAGCAGCATTGCGGCCCACGACCAGCACATCGACATCGCCCAGCTTTGACGCGGCGGTAATGGCGGAACGCGACGCCTGCCGGATGGCGCCTGCTTCATGGTCGAGAAGTACGAGGACGGTCATGATCAGATCACCTTTGCTTCGTTACGCAGCTTTGCAACCAATTCGGCGGCGGAACCTACCTTGATGCCCGCCTTGCGCCCGGTGGGTTCGGCCACGGATACGATGCTCAGGCGTGGGGTCATGTCCACACCCACATCGGCGGGCGTGATCTTTTCCATCGGTTTCTTGCGTGCCTTCATGATGTTCGGCAGCGAGGCATAGCGCGGTTCATTCAGGCGCAGGTCCGCCGTGACGATGGCGGGCAGCGCCAGTTCGACGGTCTGCAGGCCACCGTCGATTTCGCGTGTGACGGTGGCCTTGCCGTCATGCAGTTCCACCTTGCTGGCGAATGTGCCCTGTGGCCAGCCCAGAAGCCCCGCGAGCATCTGCCCCGTGGCGTTCATGTCGTCGTCGATCGCCTGCTTGCCAAGGATCACCAGATCAGGCTTTTCCTTGTTCACCAGTGCCTTGAGCACCTTCGCCACCGCCAGAGGTTCGGTCACGCTGTCGGTTTCCACCAGAATGGAACGGTCAGCACCCATGGCCATGGCGGTGCGCAGCGTATCCTGAGACTTGGCTTCGCCAATGGAGACAACCACGATTTCGGTGGCGACACCTTTTTCCTTCAGGCGGACGGCTTCTTCCACGGCGATTTCATCAAACGGGTTCATCGACATCTTGACGCCAGCGGTTTCAACACCGGTGCCGTCGGCCTTCACGCGCGGCTTGATATTGTAATCGATCACGCGTTTTACGGGGACAAGAACCTTCATCACATCTCTTCTCGGTCTGTGTCTGGATGGGGGATCGGAAAACGGGGGACGCCATGACGGGGCCATGACATCCCTGTGGGCATGGGATTACATGCCGCCGGGGTAGTTCGGACCACCTGCCCCTTCGGGCGTGACCCAGTCGATGTTCTGGGTCGGGTCCTTGATGTCGCATGTCTTGCAGTGGACGCAGTTCTGCGAATTGATCTGCAAGGCCGGGGCGGCCTGCTCATCCACGACCTCATACACCCCTGCGGGGCAGTAACGGCTTTCGGGGGAGCGGAACACATCCCAGTTGACGGTCTTCCACATGGACGTGCTGCGCACCTTCAGGTGCACGGGCTGGTCTTCTTCATGGTTGGTGTTCGACAGGAAGACGGACGACAGCTTGTCGAACGTGACCTTGCCGTCAGGCTTGGGATAGTCGATCTTGGGCGAGATGGAGGCGGGCTCCAGCGTCTCGTTATCCGCATGGCGGGTATGGAGCGTCCATGGCGCGCGACCGCGCAGCAGCATGGCGTCGATGCCGGAATACAGCGCGCCGCCCTTCATGCCAAAGCGCGCGAAGGCCGGACGGATGTTGCGCACGCCGCGCAGTTCGTCCCACAGCCAGGATTCCCTGATCCGCCGCGTGTAGGAGCCCGGCTCCACCCGGTTGGTCAGGAAGGCTTCAGCCACGGCCTCGGCCGCCAGCATGCCCGACTTCATTGCGGTGTGCGTGCCCTTGATCTTGGGCACGTTGAGGAAGCCCGCCGTGTCCCCAACCAGCATGCCGCCGGGGAAGGTCAGGCGCGGAATGGACTGCAGCCCGCCTTCGGACAGGGCGCGCCCGCCATAGGACAGGCGACGCCCACCCTCGAAATACGGACGGAAGGAGGGGTGCAGCTTCACACGCTGCATTTCGTCAAACGGGGATAGCCACGTGTTGGGATAATCCAGCCCGACGACAAAGCCGTAGGAGACGAGGTTTTCCCCGAAATGATACATCCACGCCCCGCCATAGGTGCGGTCATCGAGCGGCCAGCCAAAGCTGTGCTGCACCAGTCCGGGGCGGTGCAGTTCGGCGGGGACTTCCCACAGTTCCTTGATGCCCAGGCCGTAGGTCTGCGGATCGACCCCTTTGCGCAGGTTGTACATCTCCATGACCTGTTTGGTCAGTGACCCGCGGCAGCCCTCGGCGAAGATTGTGTATTTCGCGCGCAGTTCCATTCCCGGCGCATAGTTGTCACCGGGCTTGCCATCGCGACCCACGCCCATGTCGCCGGTTGCAACGCCCATGACGCGCCCGTTTTCGGTCAGGACCTCCGCCCCGGCGAAACCGGGATAGATCTCGACGCCCATTTCCTCGGCCTGTGCGCCAAGCCAGCGGCAGACCTCGCCCAGACTTGCGATGTAATTGCCGTGGTTACGCATGTGCGGCATCACCCGGTCCAGCATCGGGATGCGGTAGCCGCGTGTGGGCGTCAGGTAGAGCATGTGCTCCTCGCTGACGGGGGTGTTGAGTGGCGCGCCAGTCTTACGCCAGTGCGGCAGGAGTTCGTCCAGCGCGCGCGGCTCGACCACCGCACCCGACAGGATATGCGCCCCGATTTCGCTGCCTTTTTCAATCAGGCAGACGCTGGTGTCAGGGGCCAGTTGGCGCAGGCGGATAGCCGCCGCCAGTCCGGAGGGACCGCCGCCGATGATTACGACGTCGAATTCCATAATCTCGCGCGGGTTTTCACTCATACCTAGATCTGTCCTCTTGCGCCATGACCGGGATGACATGGATAGGTGGGATACCACATGTAGCAACGCTTCCTAGAACCGTTTGAAACGGGAATAAAGGTTTGTGTGCATATATGTTGCGCATGTGGCGCATATCCACAGGCCGGACCCCGCAGGCCAGGCGTGTCGTTCAGGCCCGTGCGGGCGGGAACGCCAGTTCGTCGTGTGCCCGCCATTCGGGACCGACATAATTGACAATCAGCGTCCGGCGCAGCCCTGTGATGGGGCGGCGGACAAAGCCGTGCCATGACCGGTCGGACGGGATGAACAGCAGGCCGGAATTGAACGTACCCGACGCCCGCGCCACGGTCTCTCCCTGCGGGGTCAGCAGGTCGGTGCCCCAGTCATGGGCATTGGCGTCGGTGGAAAGGGAAATCAGCAAAGTCAGCCGTTTCGCCCCGATATCGGTATGCGGCGCCAGCCAGAACCCGTCCGTATCAAGGCATAGTTCCAGCCGCAGGAACGTCCCCGCGAGGTCGATGCCGCAGGTCCGTTCGAAATGCTGCCGTGCCGCCGGGGCATCGAACAGATGTGCCAGATGGTCGAGCGCCGTGTCGTGCGCCCGTCGCGCAGGGGTCACGAAAATCCGGTGTCCGTTGCGCATGGCGCGCTGACCGCCGCTTTCACCCGCATGGAACCGCGTTCCCGGGTTCCAACCCAGCAGGGAGTGCGTGACCGATGGCGGCAGGACATTTTCCATGTTCCAGTGGGGGAACGGGTCCGACCGGCATGGGGCCGTCAGCAGTGCGGTGATGACGGAGGTGTTCGTGACGCCCGGCGTGGCGGCAGAAGATCGGGCGTGGGGGGGCATGGTCATATTCCGCTGGCGTGGCGCTGGGGCATGTCCATCTCAAGGTGGTGGTCGAACGCGGCCGCAACATGACGCAGGAACGCGCGTCCGGCCTCGGTCACGTGGAGTCGCTGGCCCGAGATGATGACAAATCCATCCGTTTCCAGTCCAGACAGTTTGCGCATGTCGTCGCTGAAATATCCAGAGTGCAGCCCATGGCGGGCGATGAATGCGCCAAGGTCGATTTCCATGTCGCACATCAGGCGTTCGATCAGTTCGGCGCGCACACGGTCATCATTGGTGCGGCGCACCCCCCGGACAACCGGCAGGCGGTCGGGTGTTTCGCCCATCAGGCGGGCATAGGCCGCAGCCGATACCGCATTCTGCGTCATGCCCTGCGGGAAAGAGGATATGGCCGACGCCCCCACACCGATCAGGGTCGTTGCCGGATCGGTGGTATAGCCCTGGAAATTGCGATGCAGCGTACCATTGCGCGCGGCGATGCCCATCGGGTCGGCATGGTGGCTGTAATGGTCCAGCCCCACGGGCAGGTAGCCTGCGGCGCACAGGGCATCGTTGATGGCCGCGCGCTGTTCGAACCGGGCGATGGCATCGGGCAGTTCGCCTGTCGGCATCAGGTTCTGGCGCTTTTGTTTCCATGGCACATGGGCATAGCCGAAAACCGCGAGCCTGTCGGGGGACAGCGCCGCGATGGCGGTGGCCGTGTCGCGTACGCCCCGCACGCTCTGTCGTGGCAGGCCATAGATCAGGTCGATATTGATGGCGCGGATACCCGCCCCGCGCAGTGCGTCGATACAGGTGCGTGTCTGCTCCATGCTCTGGATACGACCACAGGCTTCCTGCACGGTGGGGTCGATATCCTGTACCCCCAGGCTTGCGCGGTTGAAGCCGAGTTCATGCAGGACCGCCGGATATTGCGCGGGCAGATGGCGGGGGTCGATCTCTATGCTGATTTCGGCATCGGGCAGCAGCGTGAAGCTGTTGCGGATGGTCTGCATCACCTGCCGCAGCGTGCCCACCGGCAGGGTCGTGGGTGTCCCCCCGCCCCATTGCAGGTGTGAGACGGGATGGCCCGTGCCAAGCTGTTCGGTAACGCGGCGCAGTTCCTCGATCAGCAGGGCGGCATAGGCGGCCCGGGCATCGGCGCTGCGCAGGACGGCAGTATTGCAGCCACAGAACCGGCAGAGCGTATCGCAGAAGGGAACATGCAGGTAGAGGGAGAGCGCATCCCCCGCAGGGACGGCCCGCAGCCAGTCGCGGGCGTCGTCCGGCCCCACGGTGTCAGTGAACTGCGCCGCCGTGGGATAGCTGGTGTAACGTGGCAGGTTCCGGGCGTACCGCGCAATCAGCGCGGCGGGGTCCGCCACGTTCATGTCATCAGAACCGGTAGGCGATACCGGCGGAAACGACCGTCGGATCCAGCGAGTCGTGGGCACGGACCTTGGTGGTTTCGGAGCCGTTTTCAGCCCATGCGTGCATGCGCACGAACATCTGCTTCACGTCGAAGTTGAAGAACCAGTTGCCCACCAGCTGGTAATCCACACCGGCGTTGATCGACGGACCACCGGTAAAGCCGGAATTCAGCTTCGTCAGGCCAAGCGCACCGCTGGCGTTCATGTTGTGGAACCACATCATCGTGCCACCCACGCCCACATACGGGTTCAGGCGCTTGTGCGGACGGAAATGCCATGCCGCCGTAATCGTCGGCGGCAGCACCCAGGCGCTGCCGACGTCGGTCTTCCCACCCAGCGCGCCGCCTTCGCCAGCGACCTCATGACGGGTGCTGGTGGCGATCAGGTCCAGCGAGATATTATCGGTCAGGAAGTATTCGAACGTCAGTTCGGGCATGACCTGGTTGGTCGTCTTGATGCGCGCGCCCGGCAGGGCTTTGCCATCAAGCCAGACCTTGCTGTCACGATCTTCCGGCAGCACGCCGACGGCCGAGAGGCGGATCATGAAGTCACCCTTGCCCAGACCGATCTTGGTGCTGGAGCATGTCTCAAAAATGCCACAGTGACCGTGGGGACGCGAAGGGGCGACCGGGGCGGCAAGCGGGGCATTCACATAGGCGGACGGCGTCGCAGTCTGAGCATGGCCCGCGACCGGCGCGACAGCCGCGGCGCCCAGCGCCGCCGCAAGGGCAGTGTTACGCATTTTCTTCATCTGGTGCGGACCTTTTCATTCTGACGACTGGACGTCGTAATCAACGTGTTTTGATGACTGGCAACAATCACGCGGCGCTTACATCGCACCTTGATATGGATCAATCAGGCGGGGGGCGAGAAACCGTTAATTTCCGTCAAAAGCAGTGTTCTTTCGACTATGTGGTCGGCAGGACACACTTTTGGGTCCTGTGATGTCATTTTTGCGATGGGCTGCATTGTTCGCATTGCATGACATCCGAGTTCCTGCGCCAGTCGTGTCATGGCCGGGTGAAATGCGTTCATGACGTGCTGTGCATCGCCGGGCGTCATGACGATGCAGTGGTCACTGGTCAGGACCTGCCCCAGTCGGATGTCGAAATCACGGCGATAGGTCGCCATGGCGCATGGCAGGCCGCGTGTCCCGTAATGCGCGACCAGGATTCCCTGACGCGGACGCTTGCGCTGTGCGGACATCCGGCGACCGACATCCATCCATCGCCGTCGTTCCATTTCGGGAAAGGCATGCTGGATCAGGGGATAGAGGACCAAAATATCCGCAGCGCCAAGCCGCCGGACCGTCAGGGAGGAGTGTCCATGCACTGGGGGCGGCATCCTTAATTTTCCGATGATTGCAGACTGTTCTGATTTACCGGATTGGGATCGGGGCTTCGCATTGATTTATATCAAGGGGTCAGACATAGTGTCGGGCCTTCGGGGCGCAGTTATTTCGCCGGTGCCCACAGTGCCATGCGCTGCGTCCCGCCCGGGACGACCACAGGGTGTTGCATTGGGCAACAGCAGGGAATTGGGATAAACATGCCGGATACGTCTTCGTGCCAGTTCGAGCAGCGACCACGGCGCCTTGTCATGGGGGCGGTTGGTCTCCAGCCTGATTTCTGCAAGATGTGCAATGTGCGCCCATCCAGCGTGTGCAGCGCCATTGAGGACGAGGATATCTCCCGCCTGTCCGAGGCGGCGGTGGAAACCATCATCACCCCAGGCCGGTGCTTCATCGAGGAAGGGGAGCTCGCCACCGATTTCTTCAATGTCACTTCTGGCACGGTCAAGCTGTTCAAGGCCCTGCCCGATGGGCGGCGGCAGATTACAGGATTCGCAGGGCCGGGTCATTTTCTCGGGCTTGCGGTGTCCGACCGGTATGCTTTCGGCGCGGAAGCGGTCGATACCGTGCGCCTGTGCCGCTTCTCGCGGGAGCGGATGCGCGCCCTGCTGGATGATTTTCCCCGCATGGAACGCCGCCTCCTCGAAGAGGCATCCAACGAACTGGTTGCGGCCCAGAACCAGATGTTGCTGCTTGGCCGCAAGACTGCGCGTGAACGCGTCGCCAGTTTCCTGTTGGACCAGGCCAATCACGGTGAACTCAACAGCGCGGGACAGTTGCACCTGCCCATGACGCGCGGCGATATTGCCGATTACCTTGGCCTGACCATTGAGACCGTCAGCCGTACCCTGAGCTGGATGCGTGCGCAGGGGATGATCGACGTGGGCAAGGGGTATGCCATCACGCTGCTGTCGCGGGAACGACTCGAAAGCCTTGCTGAAGGTGAAGACTGAGGGCTCTCAGTTACGGGATACCGCCAGCTTGCGATAGCCGGGCGCTGCCTGAGCCCGGCAGGTATCGCGATCCCTGCATGAAAATTCCAGTATAGTTTTTGGTGTTACCTGGTTTTCTACGAGATTGTTTGAAAATAACTCATTGATAAAAAACAATAAAAGTTTTTGGGTGCCGCCTTTTTTTAAAAAGGCGGCGTCTTCTGAAGCTTTTTGAAAAAAGCTTCACCAAAAACTTCTATTCTGTAAATCAAAGCCATGGTTTGCCAAAGGGTTATGCCCTCTGGCGGGTGTCAGAGCAACGCTCTGAGCCTTACTTCCCCGGCGGCTGACTGTCATCCTCATCAATCATGTCCGGTGTGAATAAGGGCGTCGTCGTCGCCCCCCGTGTCGGGCCGCCGACGATGTGGCCGATAGGGGTCAGGATATCGACATGGTCACAGATGATCTTGAATACAGCGAGCAGCGGCACGGACAGGAATGCGCCACCGATCCCCCACAGCCAGTCCCAGAACATCAATGATCCCATGACCAGCACAGGGTTAAGCGTAAAGCGCCGCGCCAGCACCATGGGCGTGATCGTCTCCCCCTCCGTCAGGTGGATGCACAGATAGATCGCAGGCGGCAGGGTTGCCTGCAGGACAGAAGGGAACGTGAACAGCCCCACAAGGAAATAGATGGTGATCCCCATCATTGGTCCGATGATGGGGATATAGTTCAGCAAAAATGCCATCACCCCCCACAGCAGCGGGTTGGGCATGCCCAGCAGCCAGCATTGCAACATGTTCGCAAGGCCGACGAGGAAATTGATGATCGTGATCGTTGCCAGATAGAGCGAGACATTACGTTCGATCTGATAGGCGATCTGCACGGTCCGCCGCTTGTCCGCAAAGGTGGGCATGATCTCCACAAACCGTCGCAGCAGGCTGTCCCCCTGCGCCAGCAGGAAGAACAGCATCAGGATCATGGTAAAGAACTGCCCCACAAACGCCCGCGTTCCCAGCAGCAGGGAGGAGCCGAAGCTGTCGAATCCCCCGCTGGCGGGGGCTGTGGACATCACGATATGTTCGGCGTCATCCCCGCCCGCCTTGGTCGCGTGGTCAAGGTGACTGCCTGCGATGTTCATGAAACTTTCGATCCGCGCCGAGGCGGTGTTGAGCAGGTGGATCGGGCCGCGCAGGAATGCCAGGCGTTCGCCCAGAGCGTTCATCGCCTCTGGCGCGCGTTCAATCCATCCGGCGGCAGGCACCGAAATGGCGGTTCCGATTGCGCCCACGACCCCGAACACCCCAAGGATCAGCACCAGCGCCGCCAGCGGCTTGGGCAGTTTAAGCTTCAGGTGTAAAAAACGCATCGGCGATGACAGCAGCAGGTTCACCACCAGCGCCAGGATCATCGGCAGGATGATCGAAGCCGCGAAATACAGCGTATAGAACACCGCAAGGATGCACAGCACCAGCAGGCATGCGGTCTTCAGGTCCATGCGGGTGTGGCGCATGACCTCCCGCGCGCGATGCTGCTGCATGCTTTCGTAAGTGGGCGTGGCGGACGGCGTTTCAGACGGGGTGGGCATGGTCTCTTCGGGCGGCATGATCCGGCTTCACCTTTGGCAAGACGCAGGGGATCAGGGGACCGACCAACCGGCTTTACCGAGCAAGAAACAGGAAAACAGGCCTAGTCCGTCCGGATTGCCTCCGCAACCCACAACAGTGGCGGGCATTGCCGCTACGCAATTCTTGCAATGGCGGCACGGCACGTATGATGCGGGTACACATGATTGTGAAGCCATTCTTCATCCCACGACGGCGCTTCCCCCTGAGAAGGAGTTGCAAGGTGCCGGATTCAGCGTTCAAATGCTTCATGGATATGAAGGTTTGTCGCCTTCATCGCAGGAAATGGAGAAAAGTCATGGCATGGAATACACCCAAGATCACTGAAGTTCCCCTGGGCGCAGAAATCAACAGCTACGTCTGCGGCGAAAAGAAGTAAGACGTTTTCATCGCCACCCGTCTCGTCACGGGTGGCGATTTGCTTATAAACGTCTGCCATGATCGACATCATCGTTCTTGGCGCGGCTGCTGGTGGCGGGTTTCCGCAATGGAACTCCAACGCCGATGGCTGCCGACGGGCCCGGTCCGGCGACCCCGCCGCACTGCCCCGCACACAGGCTTCGATCGCCATCAGTGGCGATGGAGTGCACTGGTTCATCATCAATGCCTCACCCGACCTTCGGACGCAGATCAGCCAGACCCCTGCGCTGCACCCGCGCGAAGGGCTGCGTTCGACCCCGATCGCGGGCGTGATCCTGACGGGGGGCGAGGTCGATACCATCGCGGGCCTGCTGACCCTGCGTGAACGCCAGCCCCTGACGCTGCTTGCCACGGATATGGTGCTGGAGACGCTTGACGCCAATCCGGTATTTGAGGCGTTGAACCGGCAGGTGGTCACGCGCACGCAACTGCCGCTGGAGCAGGATGTCGCGCTGCATCTGGTCGATGGCGCGCCTGCGGGACTGGGCATCCGTGCCTTTGTGGTGCCGGGGAAGGTGCCACTTTATGCCGAACGTGGGCCGAACCCTGCCGCCATTGTTGAAAATGGCGAGACGATCGGCCTTGAGATCACCGATGGAAAGCGCCGTGTCTGTTTCATCCCCGGCTGCGCGCGCATGACCGACGCGCTGCGGCAGCGTCTGTCGGGCGCGGACCTTGTGTTCTTCGACGGCACGCTGTGGGTCGATGACGAGATGCTGCGCGCGGGCATTGGTGAAAAGACGGGTCAGCGTATGGGCCATATGTCGCTGATGGGCGAAGGCGGCACGTTCGAGGCGTTCCGCGACCTTGAGATCGGGCGCAAAGTGCTGATTCACATTAACAATTCCAATCCCGTACTGCTTTCGGACTCGGTAGAACGCCAGCAGGCCAATGCGCAGGGATGGGACGTGGCCCATGACGGGATGAGGATAACCCTATGACCGGACAGATACTTTCCCCCGACGAACTGGAGGCCGCGCTGCGTGCCATCGGGGCGGAGCGTTACCATAACCTCCACCCGTTCCACCGTGCCCTGCATGATGGCCGCCTGACGCAGGGGCAGGTTCAGGCATGGGCGCTGAACCGGTATTATTACCAGTGCCGGATCCCGGCCAAGGATGCGACGTTGCTGGCGCGTCTGCCCACGGCGGAACTGCGCCGTGAATGGCGGCGGCGTCTTGTGGACCATGATGGCGAGGCACCGGGAACCGGAGGGGTCGCGCGCTGGCTGAAGTTGACGGACGGGCTGGGCCTTGACCGTGCCTATGTCGAGTCGCTGGAGGGGCTGCTACCTGCCACGAAGTTCGCGGTGGATGCCTATGTCGAATTCGTGCGTGACCGTTCCATCCTTGCTGCAATCGCCTCTTCCCTGACGGAACTGTTTTCGCCGACCATTATCAGCGAACGCGTCTCTGGGATGTTGCGGCATTATGATTTCGTCAACAGCGAGACCCTGGCCTATTTCCATCCGCGCCTGACGCAGGCCCCGCGGGATTCCGATTTTGCGCTGTCCTATGTCCGCGAACATGCCCGGACGGTGGAGCAGCAGGAAGCGGTGCTGGGCGCGTTGAAGTTCAAGTGCGGCGTGCTGTGGTCCATGCTCGATGCGCTGGATTATGCCTATGTCACGCCGGGGCGGATTCCGCCGGGTGCATTCCGGCCGACCTGTCCATGACGGATGCTCTGCCCCTGACGCCCGACAGTGTCGTGCGGTTTGCCCGTGGCGTACGGCTGCAACATGACCGCGTGCGCGACCAGTGGGTGATACAGGCGCCCGAACGCGCCTTCCTGCCTGATCCTGTCGCGGTGGAGATCCTGCGCCTGGTCGATGGAACGCGCACGCTTGATGCGATTGTCACCGATCTTGCCGCGCGTTTTGCCGCCCCACGTGACCTGATTGCGCGTGATGTGATGGAAATGGCCGCCGACCTTGTGGCGCGGCAGGTGCTGCTGCCATGACGGAAATGCCCCCGCCCCCGATGAGCCTGCTGGCGGAACTGACGCATCGGTGTCCGTTGCAGTGCCCGTACTGTTCCAACCCGATGGCGCTGGAACCGCGCGCCAATGAACTGACCACCACGCAATGGATCGACATACTGGATCAGGCCGCGGATCTGGGGGTGTTGCAGGTACATTTTTCCGGGGGCGAGCCAATGGCGCGTCCTGACCTGCCTGACCTGATCCGTCATGCCGTGGGGCGTGGGCTTTATACGAACCTGATCACGTCTGGCGTGCTGATGACGCCAGCTTCCTTCGCCGCGTTGGTGGGGGCCGGGCTGGATCATGTGCAACTGTCGTTTCAGGATATCGAAACCGCCAATGCCGAGCATGTGGGTGGCATGAAGGGCGCGCAGGCGAAGAAGATGGCCGCCGCCGCGATGGTGGTGGCCGAGGGCATGCCGCTGACGCTCAATTTCGTCATTTATCGTGAAAATGTCGGACGTGTGGCGCAGATGATCGACGCTGCGGCGCAGATGGGCGCGCGGCGGGTGGAGATCGCCCATACGCAGTATTATGGCTGGGGCCTGCGCAATCGCGACGCCCTGATGCCAACGCGTGAGCAGGTGGAACAGGCCACCCGTGCGGTGGAGGCCGCGCGTGCGCGATATGCCGGGTGCCTGTCCATTGATTACGTTACGCCCGATTATTATGCTGACCGGCCCAAGCCCTGCATGGGGGGATGGGGGCGTCGTTTCGTCAATGTCTCTCCTTCTGGCCGGGTGCTGCCATGCCATGCGGCGGAAAGCATCCCCGGCGTGAAAATCCCTGATGTGCGTGACGCGACGCTGGGTGCGATCTGGGACGAGGCCCCGTTATTTACCATGTTCCGCGGGACGGACTGGATGCCCGCACCCTGTCGCACCTGCGACCAGCGTGAAAAGGACTGGGGTGGGTGCCGCTGTCAGGCGCTTGCGCTGGCGGGGGATGCGGCAGCGACCGATCCGGTGTGTGAGCGTGCGCCAGCCCACGATCAGGTCACGGCAGCCATTGCACGCCTGCCTGAAGTCGCACCGCCGTTTGTCTATCGCCGTTATGCCAATAATGGGGATGACAGACACTGACAGCCTGTATCCTGTCCAGAGAGGGGTATGGAGTATTATTTCCATATGGCAACTATGTCGCGCGAAGAGAAATCGATAAAGGCAATAGAATTGATCCATGATATGTGAGTAAAAATGTAAATATACATCTCTTTTTTGGAATTGAATTGTATATTTACATAAATTTACAAGCTTGATATAAAATTATGATTTATCAATCAAGTTGTGAAGATGATCATAGCGACCTCTGCGAAAGAACGGCGTAAATGACGGACCATAGTTCCTTTCCTTGTTCGATCTGTATTGATGGGTTTAACCTTGCTCTGGAAAAAGGTACAGGGATTGCGACATATGCGCGTGTGCTTTCATATAATTTGCAGGCGTTGCATTGCAGGTTATCCGGGCTATACGGACTGAATTTTCTGGATTCCACGCCTGCATCGTTACGCGAAGTCCTGTTTTTTGATCAGATCGGTCGGGAGAACAGGTGGAAACGTGGGAAATTTCCCACGCCTCACTGGCTGAAGGAATCTTTTCGCGATGTGAGGGGCATTACCGCAACGCCCGTTCCCCTGTCGGGGCGTATCGAACGGCGCATGCATAAGGATCGCCTGCCCGATTTTGAACGCCTGCTGAATATCCGTGGTCTTTTTCAGCGCGCACCGCAATATTTCAACAAGACCGGGAAATTTTTACGTGTCCGTATTCCTAATCCACCACAAATCATGCACTGGACTTACCCGCTTCCAATAATCGTCGAAGGGTCTTATAATATATACACAGTGCATGATATGGTTCCGCTTGTTTTCCCAAGTACGACACTGGATAACAAGAAATACCATTTCAATCTTCTGAAGCGTATTTCAGAAGTTTCAGATGCGGTATGTACCGTGTCGGAATCCAGCAGGAATGATTTTCTTTCGTTCTTCCCGGAAGCGCGGGACAAGGTATTCAATACTTATCAGTCGCTGGATGTCTATTCTGAAAATACGGATGACGCTGAAAAAATTGATATCAGTAAATTCGGACTGATGCCAAAGGAATATTTCCTGTTCTGCGGGTCCTTGGAACCCAAGAAAAATATCGGTCGGATCATACAGGCATTCCTGGCGACACGTTCGTCGCGGAAGCTGGTCATTATTGGCGCCATGGCATGGAAGAATGAGGAAGATAATCGCCTGATTGAATATGGGATCGAACTGGGGCGTATTATCCGGCTTGATTATGTGTCACGGGCTACGCTGCAGAAATTGGTAAGCAGTTCGCGCGCCTTGTTGTTCCCTTCCCTCACGGAAGGGTTTGGGTTGCCGGTCCTTGAAGCCATGGCGCTTGGGGCACCTGTCCTGACAAGCAAGGAAGGAGCGTTGCCTGAAGTTGCCGGTGATGCGACGCTTATGGTCGATGCGTACGACCTGTCATCAATCGAGGCGGGCATTGCCAGACTGGATCAGGATGATGATCTGTGTAAATCGCTCTGTGAAAAAGGTATGTCACAGGCTGAGATGTTCTCCCCAGCCGCCTATCAGAAGAGGCTTGCTGCAATGTACAGGGCTGTTCTGGCGCATGCCCGAACCTGATGAGTGAACGGGCAGGCGTCATGGATGCCTGTCTTTAGAAAATTGGTAAAATCACAAAAGTTTCTTGGGCGCTTATTTTGGAAAACTGTCTTTAATCAAAGATGTTTGGGAAATTTTTCCAGAAACTTTTGTGATTTCACGGCGATCGGATGGAAGGGGCGTTTTTGTAAAAATGATGAAAATTTGTTATGAAATCAGGTTTTTTTTGTATTCCATAAAAATTCCTTCGCGACTTAGAGACTGTTTGAAAAGGCAAGTCCGATAAGATCGTGAAATCATAAAAGTTTTTGGTGAAGATTTTTTCAAAAAGCTTCGCAAGATGTCGCCGTTTTCGATCGAAAGACAACACCAAAAATCGTTTTCTATTGTTTATCAATGCGTTGTTTTCAAATAATATTCAAGGCCTTTTAGGAAAGGCTTCACAAAAAACATTTATAATTTCAGGATGTTATTAATCCTGACTTTTCAAACAGCCTCTTATCGATAGGGGTCGTCCGTATCGAGATAGGTCCGCACAAAATGCGCGATGGCATCCTCCAGCCTGGTGCCCGGCCTGTTATAGCCATCTGTGCGCAGGCGTGTGTCATCGGCCTTTGTAAAATACTGATATCGTGGTCGTATTTCTTCTGGCATATCAATGAAGCGGATACGGTGTTCCTGCCCCAGAACATCGAAGATGGCCCCGACCAGATTGCGAAAGCTCCGTGCCTGGCCGCTTCCGACATTATAGAGGGCTATCCTGTGGGATTGATCCAAAAGCCACAGGATCACGCCAAGAATATCTTCCACATACACGAAGTCGCGTAACTGTTCCCCATCCTTGTAATCCGGATGGTGGGAACGGAAAAGGTCAATGGTTTCGCCTGCTTTGATCTTGTCGAAATATTTCGACGCCAGACTCATCATCGACCCTTTATGCTGTTCATTAGGGCCAAAGACGTTGAAGAATTTGAGGCCCACGCAAACAGGGGGCAGCTTCTTCCCGCTTTCCATCCGGGTTGCGACCACCTGATCAAACAGATGTTTGCTCCAGCCATAAAGGTTAAGCGGTCGCAAAGTCCGCAGATGGGCCAGTGACAGGTGATCGCTGAACCCCTGTGTGCCATCGCCGTATGTTGCCGCGGACGAGGCATAGATCAGCTTGACACCACGTGCCGTGCACCAGTCGAGAAGGGAGAGTGAGAAACGGAAATTACTTTCCATCACCTCATCGCCATCCTTGGCAAGGGTGGAGGAATTGGCACCCATATGGATAACCGCTTCGATATCTTCATGCTGTTCCAGCCATGACATGAGTTCATGGGGGGGGACGATATCCTGGATCACACGTTTGCGTAGGTTATGCCACTTTCCATCATTTCCCAATGTGTCGCAGACCACGACATCCATCCGCCCCACTTCATTGAGGGCAGCAACAATGTTTGAACCAATAAAACCGGCTCCACCCGTTACGACGATCACGTGAAATTTTCTCCCTGCCTCAAAGTCGAAAATATACGAATCCCCCTCATGATGGTAGCGCCAGTGTCGGAATCCTATACGGATGCCTGAAAACGGTCCTGGTTTGACAGGGGTGGCGATAAGAGGCTGTTTGAAAAGTCAGGCTCAATAACATCATGAAATTATAAAGGTTTTTGGTGAAGCTTTTTCTTAAAAAGCTTCAGAAGACGCCGCCTTTTCGAAAAAAGTCGGCGCCCCAAAACTTTTCTTATTTTTTATCAATGAGTTGTTTTAAAACGCTCACTAAACGATTGGGAGGCCCCGGCATAGTGTCAGCGACGTCCCAAGTCATTCCAGTCGTGTCAGGCAGGTAAGGCCGTTTGCATCCCAATCCGCACCACCGTCAGTCCTTCGCCAAGCATAATTCAGACGATGCGTTGCAAAACTTTGTTTCTTTTCCATGGATTGACCAAGGGAGGCGAAGATATGCCGAATGGTGGTCCGGCCGATGTCAGCCCAGCCTGTTGTGAGAAAGGATCATATGAAAACCCGGATTGCGATCATCGGGGGCGGGGCGAGTGGCGTTCTTGCCGCCCTTCATCTGGCGCGCAGAACTGATCCTGCGGGATTACTGGTTATCGAACCCCGGAAGGGCCTTGCACGTGGCGTTGCCTATTCAACAACGGAATCTGCCCACCTGTTGAATGTGCGCGCGGGCAATATGGGCGCGTTGGCTGATGCACCGGAAGATTTTGTTGCATGGCTGTCACAGCGTGGGGATGGGGCGGCGGATGGCACATCTTTCATGCCGCGTATGCTGTGGGGGGAATATCTGGCGGCACGGTTCGCCACAAGTAATGTCCCTGTTCTTCATCAATGTGTGACCCGGCTGGAGAAACGTGGCAATTCGGCCATCCTCCATATGGATGACGGCAGCAGAGTAGAGGCAGGAAGAACGGTTCTTGCCATGGGACATGCGCTGCCGGTGGATATTCCATGTTGTGATGACGTTGTCCGTAACTCGGGACGATATATCCGGGCTGTCTGGGACACATGGCCCCGCTGGCCAGAGGCGGATGCACCGGTTGTCCTTGTCGGTTCCGGCCTGACCGCGATTGATATCCTGCTGCGCCTGAGGGCCGGAGGATATGGCGGTGTTATCACGATGATCTCGCGCCATGGCCTGTTACCTTGTGCGCATGGCCCGGTTGAATCCGTGCCTGCCCCGGTTATTCCCATGGATACGTTGCCCACGACACGGCAGTATCTGCATCACGTGCGTCTGGCCCTGAAAGATGGTGTATCGTGGCGGGCAGCCGTGGATTCATTGCGGCCCTGTAGCAATGCCCTGTGGGCGCGTTTGTCGGACAAGGAGCGATGGCGGTTCCGCAGGCATCTTTTTCATCGCTGGCATACGGCGCGCCATCGTATGGCCCCACCTGTTGCGCGGCGGATCGTCGAAGAAATGGCTTCTGGTCATCTCATTGTCCGCCGTGGCCATGTGGCGGCCGTGTCAGGGGATCGCCATGGCCTGCGGGTTCATGTACGAGCCAGCGAGGGGGAATATCATCTGATGGCCGATATGGTCATGAACTGCACGGCACCGGATACGAATTTCGGTCGCGTGGATAATCCGCTGTTGCATGAACTGTTTGCTCTTGGCATGGCGGTTCATGGTGATCTTGGCAGCACCTTTGCGACTGATGCCAACGGTGCGCTTTTTGGTCATGATGGGCAGGTGTCACCATGGCTGCATGCAATTGGCCCGTTACGTGCGGGAAGCCTGTTTGAAACTACGGCCATTCCTGAAATCCGCCAGCAGGCGCAGGCTCTGTCTACTTTTTTGTTTCCCACATAATATTGGGATACCGGAGAAGATTTTTAGAGATTTTTTAAAAACAAATCATTGATAAAAAATAAGAAAAGTTTTTTTGGTGCAGCCTTTTTTAAAAGACGGCGTCTTCTGAAGATTTTCAGGGGAAATTCACTAAAAATATTTGTAATTTCAGCATGTTATTGAGGGTAATTTTTCAAATAACCTCTTGAAGACGGTTTAAAAAGCTAAGTCCTATAAGATCATGAAATAACAAAAGTTTTTGGTGAAGATTTTTTCAAAAATCTTCGAAAAACGTCGCCTTTTTTGATCGAAAGGTAACACCAGAAAACTTTTTCTATTTTTTATCAAAGGCATGTTTTCAAATATTCCCTTAAAAAATCTAAGGTCAGAAACACGCGCGTATTACAAAAGATTTTTTCGTTTTCACTTCTGTAGTATTATGTTTATGGCGCAGTATATTTCTATCAAAATCCCGTTTTCAGGAGGATGCATATCATGACGCTTGATTATGTCACCAAGAGTTTTTTTTGATGTGTGTTTTTTTAAATCACTGTATTTATAATATGTTGCAAGGAACATCCCGAAGATTTCCCAAGGGTCATGCAGGCTCCACGGGGAAGTGTTCTGTATTTTGCCTACTTCATTTAAAAATACATTACTAAAAAAGAAAATATTAAAAACAGGCATAAAGATTTTTCCATTTTTCCTTGAAATTTTGTGTCTGGGCAGCCCGTCCAACATCCATGAATCGTGTTCCTATGCCTTTATTTTCCTGTGCCTGACATTCATATCGCGGCAACTTTTCTCTTCTACCTTACCGATACAAGTCCTGATCCCGGAGCCTGATGAACGTCTGATGTCCGGGACGATATGATTGAGGTGCGGAGAATGAAAATCGAACGTCTTGCCATACCTGATGTCATTCTGGTGACGCCAGCGCGTTTTGGTGACACTCGCGGCTTCTTTTCCGAAACCTACAACCTGCATCGGATGGCGGATGCCGGCATCCATGCCCCGTTCGTGCAGGATAACCAGAGCCTGTCGCGGCATAAGGGGGTCGTGCGCGGACTGCACTGTCAGCTTGCGCCCCATGCGCAGGGCAAGCTTGTGCGGTGTACCCGGGGGGCGATCTGGGATGTCGCGGTGGATGCGCGCATGGGCTCACCGACCTATGGGCAATGGGTTGCGGCGGAACTGTCGGAAGATAACTGGTCACAGCTCTGGCTACCGCCGGGTTTCCTCCATGGTTTTGTCACTATGAGCGATAATTCTGAGGTGCAGTACAAATGTACGAGCCTGTATGACAAGGCATCGGAACGCGCTGTGATCTGGAACTGCCCCGAATTGAAGATCGACTGGCCCATCGCGCAGGAGGGTGCGATCCTGTCGGACAAGGATAAAGTCGCGCCCGGTTTTGCCGCGGCCCATGGATGGTTTCCCCATGCGTGAGGCCCCAACGCTGAAACCGGTTCTGGTGACAGGGGGCAATGGTCAACTTGCCGTCTCACTGGCCGATGTAGGAGGGGCGCGCGTGATTAAGGTCGGTCGTCCAGATTTCGATTTTGACCGACCTGAAACCATCGACGCAGTGGTCGCGCGGTATGATCCGGCCTTTGTGGTGAATGCTGCGGCGTGGACTGCTGTGGATGCGGCGGAAACCGAGGTCGCTGCTGCATCCCGTGCCAACCAGACCGGGCCTGCTATTCTGGCATCGGTATGTGCGACGCAGGGGTGCGGACTGATCCATATATCGACGGATTATGTCTTCGCCGGGGATAAGGGCACGCCGTATGTGGAGAGTGACCCGACCTCACCCCGCACGGTCTATGGCGCAACGAAGGCGGCGGGGGAAACAGTAGTTCTGGCAGCATGCCCACAGGCCATCATCTTGAGAACTGCGTGGGTGTATTCGGCGCATGGCAAGAACTTCGTTAAGACCATGATCGCCGCCGGGGCCAAAAACCCGAAATTGCGTGTGGTGGGCGATCAGTTTGGCAACCCCACCAGTGCTGATGATCTTGCGCAGGCCATCTTTGCCATCATCGCCCGGATTGAAGAAACGGGATGGCAGGTGGCTTATCCCGGCGTTTATCACGCCACCGCGCAGGGGGAGACGACATGGCATGGTCTTGCGGTCGCCACGTTGGAACAGGCCGCCCGTCACGGTCAGACACTGCCGGAAATAGAGGCTATCCGCACGCAGGACTGGCCCACTCCGGCGGAAAGACCGAAGGATTCCCGCCTGGATTGCACGAAGTTGAAGCAGGTGTTCGGGGTCAGTCTGCCGAACTGGCGGCAGTCTGTGGCGCGGACAGTGGACAGGGTTTTGGGGGCTTGAAATTGGTGCGACAGGCCATGGGTTCTACAGGCCGGGACCTGCCCTGAAACCGGCCAGAGGGCTTTGCCCTCTGGAAACCGTGATTTGGTGCCGGGGCAGGTGAAAAAGCCTGCACTTCCTATACAGAGCCGGGATATTCCGGGTTTTCACAATTCAGGGGCAGACCGGAATATCGTGAAAATATCAGAATTTTTCAGTGAATATTTTTCAACATGCCCCAAGGGGGGCTGCCGTCCTTGAGAAATGCAGCACCCCAGAATTTTATTTTCTTAGAGACTGTTTGAAAACAAGCTGTTGATAAAAAACAAGAAAATTTTTGGGCGCCGCTTTTTCTCAAAAAGGCGGCGTCTTCTGAAGCTTTTTGGGAAAAGCTTCACCAAAAACCTTTATGATTTCAGGATGTTATTGATCCTGATTTTTTAAACAGTCTCTTATGGGAATGATAAGGTCCGTAAACCACAGTTCATGACGGCCCCGTCGCGGTGGTGGCCTGTGTCGCCTTGCGCGAGGGTTGCCCGATCTCGCGCAGTGGTAGGCCCGCCATCAGGCGCTTTTCAATTCCTTCAAGGCTCATGTCCCGCGTTTCAGGGATGAAGCGCCACGTCACGAATACGAACGCCAGGTTGAACGCCGCGAACATCCAGAAGGTCGGGCCATTGCCGATCCATTGCAGCAGCGACAGGAAGGTCGCGCCGATAATCATGTTGGCGATCCAGTTGGTCAGCGTGGAAATGGAAATGCCAAGGTCACGCCCCTGCAGCGGCTGCACCTCTGAACACAGGACCCAGATCAGGGGACCAGCCGACATGGAAAAGCCTGAAATATAGATCATCAGCATGAACACGGCGATGATCTGCTCCCCCGGTCCCAGAGGCAGCGCATTGAGCAGTACCCCAAGGCCCCCCATACCGACCGCCATGATCAGGAATCCTGAATACAGGATCGGCTTGCGCCCCCATCTGTCCACCAGCCCGATGGCCACGAATGTCGCCAGCATGTTCACCAGCCCGACCATCGCCGTGCACCACAGTTGTGCCGGGCCGACATATCCCGCCAGGGCAAAGATCTTGGGCGCGTAATACATGACCACGTTCACGCCAGCCAGTTGCTGCATGATCTGCAACCCCATTCCCAGCAGGATGGAACGGCGGAAATTACGGTTTGCCAGTAATGCCCAGCCCTTCTGCTTCTGCTGGAGCTGGTCGCTGATGCTCTGGATTTCGCGTCGGGCGTCGCTGCGGCTGTCACGCAGGTTGACCAGCACCTCCAGCGCTTCGCTGCGGCGGTCTTTCATCATCAGCCAGCGCGGGCTGAAAGGCAGGAACAGCGCGCCGATCAGGAACAGCACCCCCGGGACCGCCGCCACGGCGAACATGCCGCGCCAGTTGCCGGAATAGCCGAAGAACGTATTGCTCATGAATGCCAGGAAGATGCCCACCGTAATCATCAACTGATAGGTGGAGATCATGGCCCCGCGTGCGGTCTCGCTTGCGATTTCCGACAGGTAGAGCGGCGCGGTGAAGGCCGCGACCCCGATTGCCAGCCCCATGACCGTGCGGCCCATGATCATCGACGGCACTGACCATGCCAGCGCACACCCGACGGAGCCAAGCACGAACACCACCGCACCCACCAGCAGCGTCCGCTTGCGCCCGATATGGTGTGACATCCATCCTGCGCACATTGATCCCACGGCCGCGCCTGCCATCATGGAACTGACGATCCATTCCTGCGCCACGGTGGAGGCATGGAATTCCTTGGCCACGAAATCCAGCGCGCCAGAAATGACACCGATATCCAGACCAGCCATCAGGCCCGCCAGCGCCGCAAGGCACCCGATAATCACGGAGCGCATGCGCGATGACCCCACAGGCTGCGTGACGGACTGATTCATATGTAATGATCCTTCATTTATTTTTTCTTCGTGATCAACTGGTGGTGGGCGATGGCCCCCATCGGTTTCAGCTTAAATTCGCGATGGCGCAGGTGGGCTGGCCTGTTTCAATTCCTGTTTCAGATCGGCGCGGCGCGCGTCACACCAGTCAGGAAGTAACATGGAACCCCATAGGCACGGGTATGATCAGGATCATTTTCAACCAGATCATTCACCATAAAACGCCGCAGCCGCAGGATCGCCACACCGCCTTCATCCGATATCGCCTCCATATCCTCGCTCATGTCCACGTACCATGCCATGACGCCTGGCCGCTCCGTCAGGGATACGGGCGTGCGGGGGCTGATGGACAGGCCATGCGCCAGCATGGCATCGGCCTGTGACGAGGTCGTGACGATATAGAAAAAACCGTCCGTGGCGTCGGCAGGCCCGAAGTGACGCAAGGGGACGGGGGACAGGCCGATTTCCGTCGCATCAAGATGCGTAACCCGGCGGGGTGGGACCGGGACGGGTGGCAGGGGACGCGCGAACAGGTCTTCCTGTCCTGCTGGTGGGGTGTCAGGCGGGCGTGGGGTGCGCTTTTTCGGGGCGGGTACCGACCCGTTGTCCCGCGGGGCGGTGGGGGGATGCGGCAGGGGCAGTTCGCCCGTTTCGTTGCGACGCGAACGCGTCATCGCGACACTCCGCCCGGCTGCGGGACTCTGTGGTTTGTGCCCTGCCTGCCGCCCCTATGGTGGCAGGTGGACCCGCATCATGCCGGGAAATGCGATGGGGATGCAATTACTGTAATGTGGGGTGGGGTCTGTCGTTGGCGGGGGCTGAAACGCGCAAGAAATATTAGAGACTGTTTGAAAAGTCAGGCTTGATAACATACTGTAATTATAAAGGTTTTTGGTGAAGCTTTTTCTAAAAAGCTTCAGAAGACACCGCCTTTTTGAAAAAAGGCGGCACCCAAAAACTTTTCTTATTTTTTATCAATGAGTTGTTTTCAACCAATCTCTTAAAGGATGCCGTCCCCTGAAAAAACGCCATGCCTGAAGATCTGGCGGGCCTGTTTTGTGCATACTGTTTCGAAAATATTGTCAGGAAATATTGTCAGGCACAGGCGGCGCAGATGCCCTCGGCCTCTATGGTGGAGGTACGGATGCTGAATTTGCGTGCCTGTGTCGCGGCTACCAGTGCATGGACGATCTGGCTGTCTTCAAGTTCGGTGACATGCCCGCATCGTGTGCAGATCAGGAATTGCGCACTGTGGAGATGGTTTTCACAGTCATGTGCGTTGTGGAGCATATGACGGCAGGCGACGAAGGCTGACAGGCGTTCGATCTTGTGAATCAGGCCGTGTTCAAGCAGGAAATCCAGCGCGCGATAGACGGTGGGCGGGGCGGCCCCCTTCGTATCGCGGCGCAGGCGGTCAAGCAGATCGTACGCCCCGACCGGTCGGTCCGCACTCAGGACAAGCCCCAGCACCTGACGCCGCTGCTGTGTCAGGCGTGCGCCATGGCGACGGCACATGTCATGCGCGCGTTCCAGCATCTGTTCGACCGCGGGGGTAAAGGTCGGGCCGTCACCTGCTGTTCGCGCATCGTCACGACGATCATCATTGCCCATCTGTCCGGCTTGCTCCTGTCATCCCGTGGGAAGGATATACGCCTCAATCCTGCGGTGATGAAGCCCCGGCACTGTGGGCATGGCCTGCGGGGGAACATCTGACAGGTATCGGGGTGTCTCTTGGGCAAAGGATGACACCGGGGAACGCCCATCTTCCTGATGATGGTATGGTCGGGTGGCGTTTTTTAACGCGGCAGTGAACTGTCCCACCACGCCATGATCAGGATGAATACTGTCACCCCCACCTGTATCCCGATCAGTACGCGCCACGACACGACCGGAACGTCCGGTCCGTCGTCCCCGTCCTGCCGTGTCGTGTCGTTGCGTGGTCTGGGTATGCGCATCCGCCGTATCCTGCCATGTCCGGGAAGATCCATACGGTCGCAAAGGGATTAATTTCACGTAAAACCCATGTCCGGGACGGCATGGTGGCATGTCCTGGATGGCGGATGGAAACATGTCCCCCCGACAACCTGTTGAAAGTCATGAATGTTTTTCGTGAATCTTTTTTCGCAAAGCATCAACAGATGTCGCCCCTGTTCCAGAACGGGCGACATCTGAAATTTTCATTTCTCGGTAACGCGGTGTTGGTAAAACTCTTTCAGGCTTCGTCGGACGGAGGCAGCATGTGATAGGTGCGGTTGAAGTAGATCAGGCCACCATGGCTGTCCCCGGTGCGCAGGCTTTCCACCGCGCCGAACATCACGCTATGCGTCCCGACCTCCACGATGCGCTCGATCCGGCAGTCAAAGGAGGTCACGGCTTCCGCCAGAACAGGGGCCCCGGTCGTCAGCGTGGCCCAGTGGCCGGAGGTGAAGCGTTCATGCTGCTCCTGTGCGGAGGCGAACACGCCGGAAATCTCCTGCTGTGCTGCGGACAGGACGTTGATGCACATCGCCGCCCCTTCACGAAAGCGCGGGCGGATGCGCGATGCACGGTTGACACAGACCAGCAGGGTCGGGGGGGTGTCGGTGACGGAACATACCGCCGATGCCGTGAAACCGGCCGGGTCCTCCAGCGTGCCGGTCGTCACCACGCTGACCGCCGCGCCCAGTCGCGCCATTGCATCCCGATAGGTCCGGGCGTCGATACCCATACTGTTTCCTGTTCTTCCTGACGTCACATGATCGCGCGTTGATTAAAACATGCCCCTGACGGGGGTTCCGTTTCCTTATTCTGTCATGCTTGAAGAAGATCGACAATTCGGGAGACGCCGTTGCGATGACACATGAAACGCTGCGCATTTCACGTCACGGGCATCTGGGGCGCATCACGCTGGACCGCCCGCGCGCGCTCAATGCGCTTGATATCGGCATGATCGAGGCGATTGCCGCCTGCCTTGCCCGCTGGCGGGAGGATCGCGAGGTCCGCACCATTGTAATCGACAGCACGTCTTCACGCGCTTTCTGCGCCGGGGCGGACCTGCGTGCGCTCATCACGCTGTTGCGGGCCCAAGGGGCCGGGGCCGCGCGCGCGGTTTTTCGCACCAGTTACCGTCTGGTCTCCATGCTGGCGGGATATCCCAAACCGGTCGTCTCCTTCATGGACGGCATCGCGATGGGCGGAGGCATCGGGCTGGGCGGGCATGTACGCCACCGGATTGTGACGGAAACTTCCATCCTTGCCATGCCGGAGGTCGCGATTGCCCTGACCCCGGATGCGGGCGGGTCGTACCTGCTGTCGCGCGCGCCGGGCCTGTCGGGCCTGCGTCTGGCTGTAACGGGGGGGCGGATGGATGGGGCGCAGGCCATCGCATGTGGCTTTGCCGACCGGATGGTACCCTCGTGCGATCTGGCGCAGTTGGTGGATGACCTGGCGCGTCATCCGGCGGGACGTGTGCTGGACCTTGCGTCACATGTGTCGGTGGCCGATGGCGGGTGGGGGGACGTTGCGGGGATTGACGCCGTGTATGATGCGCCGGACATGGGGGTGGTGGCCGAACGCCTGCGTAACTGCGATGCGCCGTGGGCGCAGGCCGATCGCGCCGCGCTGGCACAGGCGGACCCGTTCGCGGTAGAACTGGCATGGCGTGCATTTTTCGCGGCGCGGGCGTTGCCAAACCTTGATATGGTGCTGGAGCAGGAGTTCCGCCTTGTCTGCGCGTTGATCGAACGCCCGGATTTTGCCGAAGGAGTCCGGGCGCGCCTGATCGACCGCGACAATGCCCCGCAATGGTCCTGCCGTGATGGCGATGCGGTGGATATGCGTCAGGTCGCCGCCTGTTTCGCATCTGCCCCCCTCTCGCTGGACCTGCCTGTCCGATCCCATTCCCAAGGTTGAAGCCCATGCCCTTTTCCCCTGACTATCGTCCTGACACACGGCACATGACCCTTGGGGATGCGTTTTACGATCCGGTGCGACCGGCTGACTTTCCGGCCCATATCCTGCGGTTTCGCAATCAGGACGCGGCGGCGCGCATTGGCCTCGACACGCTGACGGGGGCGGAGTGGATTGCCCATTTCGGTCGGTTCGACCCCCTGCCCGGCAGCCTGCAGCAGCCGCTGGCGCTGCGCTATCACGGCCATCAGTTCCAGTCCTATAACCCCGACCTTGGCGATGGGCGCGGTTTCTTGTTCGCGCAGTTATATGATGCGTGTGATGGGCGGTTGCTTGATATCGGGACGAAGGGCAGCGGTACAACCCCATGGTCCCGTGGGGGAGATGGACGCCTGACGCTCAAGGGGGGCATGCGTGAAATCCTGGCGAGCGAAACGCTGGACGCGATCGGTGTCACCACCTCGCGCAGCCTGAGCGTGATCGAGACGGGGGAGGCGCTGCACCGCGGGGACGAGCCGTCGCCCACGCGTTCATGCGTGCTGGCGCGGCTGGGGCATTCGCATATTCGTATCGGCACGTTCCAGCGCCTTGCCGCGATGCAGGATACGCCATCGCTGCGCCGTCTGCTCGATTATGTGGTGGCGACGTACTATCCCGCCCTGTCGGGCGCGCAAGACCCGGCGGCAGCCCTGTTCGATGCGCTGTGTACGCGCCTTGCATTGCTGACGGCGCAGTGGATGACGGCCGGGTTTGTCCATGGGGTGCTTAATACCGATAACATCAATATCGCGGGTGAAAGCTTTGATTACGGTCCGTGGCGGTTCGCTACGCATTACGACCCCTCATTCACGGCTGCCTATTTCGATCATTCCGGCCTGTATGCCTTTGGCCGGCAGCCCACGGCGATGATGTGGAATCTGGCGCGGATGGCGGAATGCCTGCTGCCATTTTCGGAAATGGAGAAAATAAGAAGTATTTTTGAAAATTTTCCGCAAAGATACGAAAGATTCCTCGATATTTGTACCCTGCAACGCCTTGGTATAAAGGAAATATCAAGAAATACGTCCACAGAATTGCGCGAATCCGTTTGGTCTTTTCTCGAAGAAAGCACGATCGGGTTTGAATTTCCGTTCTTTGACTGGTATGGTGGTGCCATCAGTCACGACCGTGCCATGTCTGGACCGAGGAAGTATTTCTACGCCTCTCCTTCCTTTCAGACGTTGCGAAGCCAGATCGAAAACCATCCGCCACGTGCGGGTGTCGATGTTACGTTGCCCTATTTCACGCGCGACGATCCATGCACGATGTGGATTGATGCGGTGGAGGACATATGGCGCCCCATCGCCAGCGACGATGACTGGTCCGCGTTCCATGCGACCATGGCGCATGTCGATGAAATGAAGTCCGCCCTTGGCGCGGCGGGGCATGTCCGGTGCGAAACGGATGGAACCCTGCGTGACGCCGGGAATTAAACAGACACCAAGCCATAAGGAACAGGCATGCAGAATTATTCCCCACAATCCCCGGCCGCCCCCTCGGCGCAGCCTGAACCCATTCCCGATCTGTCCGACCTCGAAATCTCGCCCAACGCACAAAAGACACTCTGGCTCGCAGCCATCGTGGCCGCCATCTGTGGTGGCCTCTATGGCTACGATACCGGTATCGTCTCTGGCGCATTGCTGCTGATTACGCGCGATTTTCACCTCAGCAGTTTTTATCAGGAAATGGTGGCCTCCGCGATCCTGGCGGGGGCGGTCATGGGGTCGTTCATCACCGGGTGGATGTCTGAACGCTTTGGACGGCGTAACTCCGTCATGATCGTCACCGCGGTGTTCGTCACTGGCGCGCTGGCCTGTGCATGGGCACCTGATGTCTATGCCCTGATCGCCGCACGCGTGTTCCTTGGGCTGGCGGTGGGGGGCTCGACGCAGGTCGTGCCGGTGTACATCTCCGAACTGGCACCGGCGAAAAAGCGCGGGCACATGGTCACGATGTTCAACATCGCCATCGGTGTCGGTATTTTTGCCGCCAATGTCATCGGCTTTGCCGCGCGTGATGCATGGGGATGGCGCCCGATGGTGGCGATCGCGGCCATCCCGGCGGCGGTTGTCTTTGTTTCCATGTTCTTCCTGCCCAAGAGCCCGCGTTGGGCGGCGGAGAATGAAAGCCTTGATTCCGCCATCGAGCAGTTGCGCCGCATCCGCACCACCCGGCGCGAGATCCGCAAGGAGATCAAGCGTATCCAGGTGACTGCAAATGACGATGCGGCCGCTCATGAGAGTGGCTGGCGTGGGTTGATGCAGTCATGGGTGCGACCCGCGCTGGTTGCCGCGCTTGGTGTTGCGTTCTTTACGCAGGCTGGCGGGCTGGAGATGATGATCTATTACGCGCCGACCTTCCTGTCGGATGCGGGGTTTGGCAGTTCGGCCGCCCTGCTGGCCAGTATCGGCATCTCCATCGTCTATCTGGTCATGACGGTACTGGGGTCGAATATCGTGGATCGTATCGGTCGCCGTCGTCTTGTGCTGGTGATGGGGCCGGGTTCGGTCCTCAGCCTGATCGGGCTGGGCATCATGTTCCTGATCCACCCGGACAAAGGCAGCATCGGAAGCTGGATGATCATCATCTTCATGCTGCTGTTCATGGTGTTCAACGCGGGCGGCATTCAGGTCGTCGGCTGGCTGCTCGGTGCGGAGATGTTCCCCCTGTCGATGCGTGGCAATGCCACAAGCCTGCATTCCGCCATGCTGTGGGGCAGTGACCTGCTTGTAACCAGCACGGCGCTGACGCTGGTGTCCACCATCACGCTGGGTGGGACGATGTGGTTCTATGCCGGGGTTAATCTGGCGTCGGTGCTGTTCATCTATTTCTTCGTGCCCGAAACACGTGGCGCCTCGCTGGAGGATATCGAGGATGCATTGCGCGAGGGACGTTTCCGCCCCACGCGTGAATCCTCCGCCATCGTCGCGGAAGAGGACTGAAAGGGTTAAAGTCTCTGGTGTCGCCTTTTTTCAAAAAGACGGCGTTCCTTGACGCTTTTTGAAAGAAGCTTCACCAGAAACTTTGCTTTCATTTACCGCAGGACGACGTGTTCGCCGTCCTGCGCCGTGGGCAGGCCGAGCACCTGGCGGTAGAAATCGAGTTCCAGTTCAAGGGCGCGGCGCACTGTTGCCTCCTTGCGGAATCCGTGCCCTTCCCCTTCGAATTCATACTGTGCGCAGGTGATGCCGCGTTGCCGCAGGGCCCGCGCCATCTCGTCCGCCTGTGCGGGCGGCACCACCTTGTCATCCAGCCCGTGCAGGAACAGGACCGGCACATGGATATCCGCCGCCTGCGTCAGGGGGGAACGCGCGATATAGGTGTCCTCGTCCTGCGGATAGGGGCCGATCAGGGAATCGAGGTAGCGGGATTCGAATTTGTGTGTCTCCTGCGCCAGTGCGCGCAGGTCGGTCACGCCATACAGGCTGGTGCCGGCGGCGAACAGGTCGGAACGCGCCAGCGCGCCCAGCACCGTCAGTCCACCTGCACTGCTGCCACGGATGACGATGCGTTTCGGGTCCACCAGCCCCTGTGTCATCAGGTGCTGGCATGCGGCGATGCAGTCGTCGATATCCACGATGCCCCATTCGCGTTCCAGCCGTTCGCGATAGGGGCGACCGAACCCGGTGGACCCGCCATAATTGACATCCACCACGGCAAAGCCACGTGACGTCCACCATTGCACCTTGAACGAAAATGCCGGGTTCGCCCGTCCTGTCGGCCCGCCATGCGCCATCACCACCAGCGGCGGCAGCGTTCCTGTCACGCCGCAATATCGTGCATTGGCGGGGGGATAGAAAAAAGCATGTCCCGTTCCCGCCGCCGCATCGGACAAGGGGAAGTGTAGGGCCTGTGCATGGGCGATATCATCCGCCGCCATCGGCAGTGTGATCGCCCGGCGCAGGACGGTGGGGGCCTGTCCCGGTGCGCCGCGCATGACCGATGCGGCATCGTCTGGTGGTGTATCCAGCCACGCCAGCATCCCATCCGACAGCGCGACCGGGCATTGTGTGGGGAAATGCAGGTCCACCGGTGTGGCGGCGCCATCGCGCAGGACCAGCATGCGGTTTTCCCCATCGCGGATGGCAAGGGCAAGGATTGATCCATCCGGCAGCGGGCAGTAACTGCGCAGGCCAAAGATCCATTGCGGCAGACCTATTTCCGCCTGCATGGGCACCACCGGTACCGCCGGGGAGGCATTTGCGACATCGAAGCGGTAGAGGTTCCACCATCCGCTGATGTCCGATGATGCCAGCAGGTTCCCGTTCGCCTCCCACCGGGGTTCGATGACGGATCGTGCCGTCCCGTCATCACCCGCCAGCGTCCAGGGGGCGGCAAGGCGGGGCATGTCTGTTCCCTCCTGCAACAGGGAGGCCGCGCGCAGGCGGGTTGCGTCCCATGGCATATTGGGATGGTCCCACTCCACCCATGCCATAAAGCGTCCGTCAGGCGACGGGCGGGGGCTGGCGAGGAAATCCGGTCCCATCACCAGCGCCGTGCCGCCATTATCCGTGGGGTCTGCATCCGCGCCGCAGTCGAAGGCAACGATGGCGGCTGCGGCCTCCCCATTCGTGTTGTGGTCTTCGCGCACGCAAAAGACGAAACATCCATCCGGGCTGAGTGCGAAATCGGCAAAGCGCAGGCCATCCATTCCGCCAAGCGCACGCGGCGCGGCATCACCGTCGATCAGCCATACCGAACCGTCGGCCCGGTTGCTGAAGACGACCCGTCCCCCCGCGGCGGTATAGGCCCCGCCCCCATATTCATGGACGCGCGTGCCGACATCGAATGGCGGCGGCGTCATGTCGCGCGTGACGCCCGCACGCCAGCGCACCAGCACGCGGCGGCCTGCCTCGGCCGGGCGTCCCTCAATCCAATAGATGTCCGCCCCATCGGCCCGTACGTCCGACAGGCCCAGCGTTGCCCCGGCGACGAGATCCGCGCTGATGGGGGATGGCCATGTGCCATAGGGAAGGGAGGTCCGGTCCACCGGACTGGATGTGCCCGGATTGGATATGCAAGGAGCCATGTTTTATTCCTGCCATCGTCAGAACGTCGTGATAGAACTTGGCATCTGGGGGTGGTGCCGATATTCCCCCTCCTTGTCCCTCATGCACCACACTTGCCACAAGACGGGTAAAGTCCACTGCTTCAGCATTTTGAACAGCTTTTTCAGCATTATGGCTATGGCGTAATCGGCGTTATCGTCATGCTGGAAAGCATGGGCGTGCCGCTGCCTGCGGAAACGCTTCTGATTTCCGCCGCGATCTATTGCGCCAGCACGCATCATATGGAGATCCGCTGGGTCGCCACTGCTGCCGTGCTGGGGGCGATCATGGGCGACAACCTTGGATACCTGATCGGTCGTATCTTCGGCTTTCCGCTGCTGGAACGTCATGGCGCCAAGCTGGGCCTGACGCCAAAACGGCTGAAACTGGGGCGGTTCCTGTTCAAGCGGCATGGGGGAACAATCGTCCTGTTCGGGCGCTTTGTCGCCATATTGCGCGTATTCATTGCCCTGCTTGCCGGGGCGAACCACATGCCGTGGCATCTTTTTCTGGTGTTCAATGCGCTTGGCGGCCTGTTGTGGGCGGGGGGATATGCGTTCGGGGCCTATTACCTGGGACATAAGGTGATGCAGATCTCCGGTCCCGTGGGTATCACCTTTGGCGTGCTGGGGGCCATCGGGCTTGTGGCTTCCATTGTCTTCCTGCGTCGCAATGAACAGCGCCTGACCGAAGAAGCCGAAGCCGCCATGGAAAAAGACATGCAGAAATCCGAACAGCAGGACGCCTCATCATGACAGTGCAGTGGGATATCACACAGGCGCCGCGCCTGAAGGGGCAGGTGGCGGTTGTCACCGGGGCCACTGGCGGGTTGGGATACGCCACCGCACAGGGGCTGCTTGCGCGCGGGGCGGAGGTCATCCTTGCGGGGCGTAACCCGGCCAAGGGGGCCGCCGCGCTGGAACGGTTGCGCGTTGCCTGCCCGGATGGGACGGTTGATTTCATGACGCTGGACCTTGCCTCCCTGCACTCCATCGCCGATTTCACGCAGAACCTGTCAGGGCGCACTGGGACGGTCGATATCCTCGTCAACAATGCAGGTATCATGGGGGCACCCCGGCGGCAGGAAACCGTTGATGGGTTCGAACTGCAGTTCGGGACAAACTTCCTCGGTCCGTTCGCCCTGACGGCGCGGCTGCGCCCCTTGCTCTGTGCGGGGCGGAATGGCGCGCGGGTCGTCACGGTCGCAAGCCTTGCCGCGTTGGAGGGCAGGTTGGTGTTCGATGACCTTCAGGCGCGTCACAGCTATACCCCTTTCGGCGCCTATCGGCAGAGCAAGCTTGCCGACCTGATACTTGCCCTCGAACTCGACCGGCAGGCACGCCAGCATGGATGGCCGGTCCATTCCATCGCCGCCCATCCCGGCTGGGCCATGACCGATATCGCCACCAGCCGTTCCACCAGCCCGCAGGGATTGCGTGAACGCCTGCTGCGGCGTGCGACACGGGTGGCCTTTACCCTGATGGGACAATCAGCCGAACGTGGTGCGCTGCCGATCCTGTTTGCGGCTACTGCGCCACAGGCGCGTGATGGCGGGTATTATGGGCCCGATGGCTGGGGGGAACGGCGTGGCAACGTGACGGAGGCGGTCGTGCCGCCCGCCGCGCGTGACCTGCAACTGGCACAGCGTTTGTGGCAGGTATCGGAACGGCTGACCGGGACCGTATTGTCATAAGGGGTGTTTACGGGGGCTTTGCCCCAGCCCCCTCAAGGGTCATAGACCTTTGGAAACCATGATTTTCAAATGAATCAGGGTGCAGGGAACGTGTTCCCTGCCGGGTCCGGGTCCGGGTCCGGGTCCGGGTCCGGGTCTGGGCCGCGCCCGGACGTTTCATGCGTGCGATGGTGTATCGGGGGGCACAGAAAAAGCCGTCAGTTTCGTATAAAGGTCCAGTAAAATGGCTGCCGTCCGGCCTTCAGCGCCTTGGCCTCATACCGTGTCGGCGGCCAGCCTTCGGGGCGTTCGAGTACCGGCGGGGCTGTGCGGAATAATGTCTGCGCACCCATCACTTCCTCCACCCAGGCCTGATAGGTGGGATCGTCGCTGGCCACGCGCCAGATTGCGCCGGGTTTAAGGATGCGCGCCATCATGCGCACCGTATCCGGATGGACAAAGCGTCGCTTGGCATGGCGTGCTTTTGGCCATGGATCGGGAAACATGAGGAAGGCGCGCGCGATCGACGCATCGGGCAGTTCACGCAGCAGGATGCGCGCATCTTCGTCCCATATGCGCAACATATCGGGCACCGGCGCATCACCTTCGTGATCGTCGGGGACAAGGCGTGACAGCAGCGAACACAGGCCGTTGTCAAAAACCTCGCACGCGATATAGCCCACATCGGGATGGGTCGTGTGCTGCGCAAGGGAGTGTTCGCCCCCGCCAAAACCAACCTCCAGCCAGATTTCACGTGGGGTGTGGCCAAAGGCGTGGGCCGGGTCCGCCATCGCGGTTGTGGGAAAGCGCATGCGGGGCAGCGTCAGATCAAGCAGGCGCTGCTGGCGCGGACGCAGGGGATGGCCACGCTGGCGCCCGTACAGGCGATCGGGTGACGCCTTTACATCCACACTAGCCGTCATGAAAAAAGTCATCCTTGGTCGGATGCGATGGGGCATTGCCCGCATCGCGTCATGGCGTGACTGGCCCCGCCATCAACGGGACCGGCCACGCCGTCAGGCACTTAGCGGTTGAAGGCGCTGCGCAGGGTGTCGACGAGGTCCGTCTTCTCCCACGTGAAATCGTCCTTCGCCGCGTCGGGCGTGCGGCCGAAATGGCCATAGGCGGAGGTCTGGGTATAGATCGGGCGGTTCAGGCGCAGGTGCTTGCGGATGCCGCGCGGCGACAGGTCCATCACTTCGCGCAGGACACGGCCCAGCTTGTCTTCATCCACATCCTTGCCCGTCTCTGCAAGGTCAACATAGACCGACAGCGGATGCGACACGCCAATGGCGTACGAGATCTGCAGCGTGCAGGCATCGGCCAGGCCCGCCGCAACGATGTTCTTTGCCAGGTAACGGCAGGCATAGGCCGCGGAACGGTCAACCTTCGTCGGGTCCTTGCCGGAGAACGCGCCGCCGCCATGCGGGGCCGCCCCGCCATAGGTGTCAACGATGATCTTGCGTCCCGTCAGGCCGCAATCCCCATCGGGACCACCGATCACGAAAACGCCGGTCGGGTTGACGTAGAATTCTTCTTCCGGGCACATCCAGCCTTCGGGAAGGATATCCTTCACCACGCTGCGCAGGTCTTCGCGGATGGCCTGCTGGCTTGCGCCTTCGACATGCTGGGTGGAGATCACGACCGAGGTCGCGCCAACCGGCTTGCCATCGACATAACGCAGGGTGACCTGGCTCTTGGCGTCCGGCTGCAGGGCTGCGGCGCGCGGGTCGCCCGCCTTGCGCAGGTCACGGATGCGATGAAGGATGCCATGTGCGTAATGCAGCGGTGCCGGCATCAGGCTTTCGGTTTCGCGCGTGGCAAAGCCGAACATGATCCCCTGATCGCCTGCGCCTTCGTCCTTTTCGCCCGCGCTGTCAACGCCTACGGCGATGTCGGCGGATTGCGCATGCAGGTAATATTCAACCTCGGCGTTTTTCCATGAAAAGCCCGGCTGGTCATACCCGATGTCGCGCACGGCTTCACGCGCGCCTTCGATCAGTTGCTCTGGCGTGACAGATGCAGGGCCACGCACTTCACCGGCAAGGACGATGCGGTTGGTCGTGACGAGGGTTTCACACGCAACGCGGGATTCACCGTCGGCCGTCAGGAACGCGTCAAGAACGGTATCGCTGATCCGGTCGGCAACCTTGTCAGGATGTCCTTCCGATACGGATTCCGAGGTAAATAGAAAGTCGCCTTTGTTGCGCATGTTAATTCCATAATGTCTGGTAAAAGGACGATGGGACGCCTCGAACACAGGCGTTAAACAGTGCACGGATTTGGCCGAAGTTCCCGTTAGCGTCAAGTTTTTTTGCGGAATACCCCCATCGCGTGCGTGAAATTCACTCCAGACCCAGTACGTTATCCATTGAATACAGACCAGCCCCCCGCGTTCTGCTCCACTGTGCTGCGCGCACCGCGCCAGTGGCATAAATGCGGCGGTTAAAGGACCGGTGGGTCAGAGAAAGCTGTTCATTGGCGGACGTAAAGATGAGGCTGTGTTCGCCCACCACCTGTCCCCCGCGCAGGACGGCGAAGCCGATGGCATCATCGGCACGCGGGCCGGTATGTCCGTCACGGGCGGTTTCGATATGGTCCTTCAGCACGATGCCGCGCCCGTCCGCCACGGCGTTGCCAATCGCCAGCGCCGTGCCTGAGGGGGCATCGACTTTCTGCCTGTGATGCATTTCCAGTATTTCGGCATCATATTCGCCTCCCGGCAGGGCCGCGGCCATCTGGCGCGCCAGGCGGGTCATCAACGTCACCCCGGGGGAAAAGTTCGCTGCCTGCACCACAGCAATGCGCCGGGCCGCCTGCTCGACCGCCGCCTGATCTTCATCGCCCAGGCCGGTCGTGCCTAGTACCCATGCCGTTCCGGCCTGTGTCAGGGCCTGGGCATGTGCGCGCACGGTTGCGACATTGGTGAAGTCGATTACCACATCGCAGACCTGTGCAAGGTCCGCCATGGAGGTAAAGACAGGACAGGGCGGGGCGATGGTGTCGCCGCCAGCAGGGTCCATGACGCCGTTGCGTGTTGACCCCCCCGCCAGAATGGCGCCAGCCGCCGCGACTTCCTCACGCAGCAGGCGGCCCACCCGACCATTGATCCCGGCAATGCCGATACGCACCGTTTTCGTGTCCATGAAACTCTCCGCCCCGCTGTGATCCTGATAAAACTAACAAAAGTTCCTGGGGGCCGGATTTTTTCACAAAGGCGGCTTTCCTTGAAGCTTTCTGGGGAAATCTTCATCAAAAACTTTTTTCGAAAGTGTTTGAAAATACCCCATTGATAAGGAATGGGAAAATTCGGGCGTTTTCCGGGTCTTTTGAAAATATGCTGTCCTGTAAAGAATGTTCCAAAAATATTTGCCATTCCAGTGGGTTGCTGGACAAAAATTTCAAACGGCCTTTTGTATTTTCAGGATTTTCGCTGGATTGTCTGTGCAGACAACCTTCATAAGAGAGTGTTTGAAAACAAGTCATTGATAAAAAACAGGAAAAGTTTTTGGGTGCCGCCTTTCGATCGAAAAAGGCGGCGTCTTTCGAAGCTTTTTGGAAAAAGCTTCACCAAAAAACCTTTATAATTTCAGTATGTTATCGCGCCTGACTTTTCAAACAGTCTCTAAACAGATGGCGGCGCGACCGGGGGATCGCGCCGCCTGTAACATATCCATGGTGCAAGTTGGGGGGACACCATGCATATGAAAAAGGAGCCTATACCCGATCCGGCGGCCATTTCAACCATGGCGCACCGGGCCGGGGCGATGATGGTCAGAGCTTGCCTTCGAGGAAGTCCTTCACCTTGCTGAAGAAGCCGGTGCTCTCCGGGCTGCCCTTGTCATGTCCCCCACCATCGGCCTCGAACTCCTCAAGCAGTTCACGCTGACGGCGCGTCAGGTGGCGCGGGGTTTCCACGACGACCTGAATATACATGTCGCCCCGTGCCGAAGACCGCAGGACGGAGAACCCCTTGCCACGCAGGCGGAAATTCTCGCCCGTCTGGGTGCCTGCCGGGATCTTTACCTTGGTACGTGACCCATCAACGACCGGTACCTCGATTTCCGTACCCAGCGCCGCCTGCGCCATGCGCACCGGCACACGGCAGTAAATGTTGGCCCCGTCGCGCTGGAACAGGGGATGGGCCTCCACGCTGATATGGACATACAGGTCGCCCGGCGTGACGCCTGCGCCACCGGCCTCGCCCTCGCCCGACAGGCGGATGCGCGTGCCATCCTCGACCCCTGCCGGAATCGCGACCTCCAGCGTGCGGTTCTTTTCCACCGTGCCGGTGCCATGACATGCCTTGCAGGGATTGCGGATCAGGCGACCGCTGCCATGACAGGTCGGGCAGGGACGTTCCACAAAGAAGAAGCCCTGTTGTGCGCGGACCTTGCCCGCACCATGGCAGGAGGGGCAGGTTTCTGCCGGCTGGTCCTTGTCTGCGGACCCGGTGCCGTCACAGCTTTCGCAGGTCACGCGCGTGGGGACGCTGATCTGTTTTTTAACGCCGGAGAATGCCTCTGCGAACGTGATGCTGACCTGCACCTGCAGGTCAGCCCCCGCGCGACGGCCGCCGCGACGTCCCCCCATCATGTCGCCGAACATCTGTTCAAAGATATCGCCAAGCCCGCCACCGCCGAAATCAAAGCCACCGGCACCAGGGCCGCCACCCTCGAACGCCGCATGGCCAAAGCGGTCGTAGGCCGCGCGTTTCTGATCGTCCTTCAGGACGTCATAGGCTTCGTTGATTTCCTTGAACCGGTTTTCGGACTCGGTATCGCCGGGATTACGGTCCGGGTGGTATTTCATGGCCAGCCGGCGATACGCCCTCTTGATTTCGGTGCCATCGGCATCACGGGCAACTTCCAGAACCGCGTAGTAATCAAGATTGGTGGCCATAATGGGTCCTCGGTGGAAACGGGGCCGCCCCGGGACGGGGGATGGGTGTCCCTGTTATGGGCACGGCGGAACCGTTGTCGATTGGGGTGGGGAATCCGCATCGGATTCCTGTCGGGGCTTTAAAAACAGGAAAGGCGCCCGTCTTCCACGAAGCACGGGCGCCACCTGGGACCAGGGGCGGAATGCACATGGCTTCCGCGCCCCCGTTACCGGAGCATGTATGACGCCTTGCGACGATCAGGACGATTTCTTGCTGTCGTCCACATCCTCGAAGTCGGCATCCATGACCTTTTCGCCGTTCGGGGCGGCACCCGCACCCGGCGCGGCACCTGCGGCACCCGGCGCGCCTTCTGCCTGACCGGCCTTATAGACGGCTTCACCCACCTTCATCGCAGCCTGTGTCAGGCGATCGGTCGCCGTCTTCAGAGCTTCGGCATCGCTGCCTTCAAGGGCCTTGCGGACCTCGGCAATCGCGGTTTCAGCTTCGGCCTTGTCGGCTGCCGGAACCTTGTCGCCAGCTTCGGACAGGGACTTTTCGACCTGATGGGTCAGACCTTCGGCCTGGTTGCGGGCCTCGACCTGTTCCTTCTTGATCTTGTCGGCGGCGGCATTCGCTTCCGCGTCCTTGACCATGTTTTCGATGTCGGATTCAGACAGCCCGCCGGACGCCTGGATCTTGATCTGCTGTTCTTTGCCGGTCGCCTTGTCCTTGGCGGACACGGACACGATGCCGTTGGCGTCGATGTCGAACGTCACCTCGATCTGCGGCACGCCACGCGGGGCGGGCGCGATCCCGGTCAGGTCGAACGTGCCGAGCATCTTGTTGTCGGCAGCCATTTCACGTTCGCCCTGATAGACCTTGATGGTCACGGCGTTCTGGTTGTCTTCGGCCGTGGAGAAGGTCTGGCTCTTCTTCGTCGGGATCGTCGTGTTGCGGTCGATCAGGCGGGTGAACACACCGCCAAGCGTCTCGATCCCCAGTGACAGCGGCGTCACGTCGAGGAGCAGGACGTCCTTCACGTCACCCTGCAGCACGGCGCCCTGTACCGCGGCGCCGATGGCCACGACTTCGTCAGGGTTCACGTTGCGGGCGGGTTCCTTGCCGAAGAACTGCTTCACCGCCTCGATGACCTTGGGCATGCGGGTCATGCCGCCGACCAGGATCACTTCGTCGATTTCACCAGCGTTGACCGACGCATCCTTCAGCGCGGCACGGCAGGGTTCCAGCGTGCGCTGGATCAGGTCGTCAACCAGGCTTTCCAGCTTCGCGCGGGTCAGCTTCAGCACAAGGTGCTTCGGCCCGGACGCATCGGCCGTGATGAACGGCAGGTTGATTTCCGTTTCCTTGGCGGAGGACAGCTCGATCTTCGCCTTTTCCGCGGCTTCCTTCAGGCGCTGCAGGGCCAGCTTGTCCTGACGCAGGTCGATGCCCTGCTCGCGCTTGAACTCATCCGCGAGGTAGGAAATGATCCGCGCGTCAAAGTCTTCACCGCCGAGGAACGTGTCGCCATTGGTGGACTTCACCTCGATCACGCCATCGGAGATTTCGAGGATCGAGACGTCGAACGTGCCACCACCAAGGTCATAGACCGCGATCGTGCCGCCGTTCTTCTTCTGCAGGCCATAGGCAAGGGCTGCTGCCGTCGGCTCGTTGATGATGCGCAGGACTTCGAGACCCGCGATACGGCCCGCGTCCTTTGTCGCCTGACGCTGCGCGTCGTTGAAGTAGGCCGGGACCGTGATAACGGCCTGCGTCACAGTTTCGCCGAGATAGGATTCAGCCGTTTCCTTCATCTTGCCCAGGATGAAGGCGGAAATCTGTGCCGGGGCATATTTCTTGCCCTGTGCCTCGACCCACGCATCGCCATTGTCGCCCTTGACGATGGCATAGGGGACAAGGTCCTTGTCCTTTGCGACGGTCGGGTCGTCAAAGCGACGGCCGATCAGACGCTTGACCGCATACAGCGTGTTGGACGGGTTTGTGACGGCCTGACGCTTTGCCGCCTGACCCACCAGCATTTCACCATTGTCGGTGAACGCCACCATGGACGGGGTGGTGCGTGCGCCTTCGCTGTTTTCAATAACGCGGGTTTCGTCGCCTTCGCGAACCGCAACGCACGAATTGGTCGTGCCAAGGTCGATACCGATAACCTTACCCATGAATACTCTCCTTGATAGCGGCCTGCGTGGACCCGAAGCATCCGCGCAAACCCTTTGATCGTTCATTCATTTGCCAACGGGGACAGGGGACTGTCATCTTCACATCCACCCGTCAGCGTTACTTTCCGATTTAAGCAGCCCCCTGCGCCCTTTCAAGGGGGTGGGCGCCGATCAATCGGCATTTTCAGCCCGTGATATCAGGCCTGTCCCTTGGACACGACGACCATTGCAGGCTTCAGCAGGCGACCATGCAGTGTCCATGCGGGCGTCCATGCCTGCATGACGGTGCCGGCGGGGTGTTCGTCGCTGTGCTGTTCGGCCATCGCCTGGTGCTGGTTGGCGTCGAACGGCTTGCCCTGTGCATCCACGGCGACGATGCCGTTGCGTTCAAGGATGCCGATGAACGAGCGTTCGGTGCTTTCGATTCCCTCGCGCATGCTTTTGATGATGCCGTCTTCGTCCTCTGTGGGGGCGGGCAGGCTTGCAAGCGCGCGCTTGAGGTTTTCTGCGGCTTCCACCACGTCGCGGGCGAATTTCTGCGTGGCGTACTGCCGCGCATCCTCGATTTCGCGCTTGGTGCGGGTGCGCAGGTTCTGCATTTCCGCCTCTGCGCGTACCCATTTTTCACGCATGGCAGCGACTTCGGCCTCCAGCTCCGCAATGCGGTCCGGGGTTTCGGCACCGGTTTCCGTCGCGCCTTGCGCCGTGGCTTCGGCCTCGGTTGCCGCGGCGTCGTGTGGTGACTGCGTGCCCTCTGTGTGGGGCTGGTGTGCGCTGGCGCCGTATGGGGCGTCAGCGTTGGGGGTGGGGTCTGTATCGTGGGTCATGACCTATCAAGTAGGTAACGGTCGCCAGATGGACAAGGCATGACGCTCTGCACAGGCATGCCGAATTTGCGTGCCGTGCCGTCTTCGCTTTCTGCCCCGTCAGGTGCCGGGCGGCCGTCCCGTCCCTTCCTCATGTTCATCAATATGGCGCATGCCCTCATGACATGCGGGTCGATATGACGCTATGCTTCAACCGCCCCACAAGGCAAGTCCCCGACGCGCGCGCCCGGTGGCCGCAATCCGCAGATGAAGCAGAAGAGATCCTGATGGAGCCGACGAAACAGACGATCGTGCTGGTTGATGACGATCGCAACATCCTGACGTCCGTGCAGATGACGCTGGAAGCGGAAGGGTTCACCGTCCATACCTATACCGATGGTGAAAGCGCCCTGCATGGCCTGATGAGCCGTGCGGCCGATCTGGCGGTGCTCGATATCAAGATGCCGCGCATGGACGGGATGGAGCTGTTGCAGCGGCTGCGTGCGCGGTCGCAGCTTCCGGTTATCTTCCTGTCGTCCAAGGATGAGGAGGTGGACCAGTTGATGGGCCTGCGGCTGGGGGCGGACGACTATATCACCAAGCCCTTTTCGCAACGCCTCCTGCTGGAGCGTATCCGTGCGCTGCTGCGCCGTAACGAGCTGACCCGTAACGAGGCCGTGGGCGCGAACCCGGCGGGCAATATGGTGCGCGGCAACCTCTCGCTTGACGAGACGCGCCACCAGTGCCTGTGGCATGGGCGTGATATCCAGTTGACGGTAACGGAATTCCTGCTGGTCAAGGCGCTGGCCACACGTCCTGGCCTGGTAAAGTCGCGCGATCAGTTGATTGATGCCGCGTATGGCGAGAACATCTATGTCGATGACCGGACCATCGACAGCCATATCAAGCGTGTGCGCAAGAAGTTCCGGCAGGTGGATGAGGATTTCAACCAGATCGAGACGCTGTACGGCATAGGCTATCGCTATAAGGAAGAGTAGGATTTTCCCCTGAAGCGCCCGATCACCATGCCTGATATCGCCGTGCGCCTGTCCGCGTTGCGCGCGCGCCTGCGCCCCAGGGGCACGGGCGGCCGCCTGTCGGGGAACACGGCCGCCGCCGTGGCGTATATGGAGTACCGCACGCGGCTGGTCTCTCCGCTCATGCGGCGCATCTTGCTGGTCAATATGTTGCCGCTGGGGCTGCTGGCGCTGACATTGCTGTATCTGACACAGTTCCAGAACAGCCTGCTGGAGGCCGAGGTGTCGGCCCTGCGAGAACAGGCGCGCATCTATGCCGGTGCGCTGGGGCAGAGTGCGGTGACATCCACGCGCCATGGGGTCCTGCTGGACCCTGCGCTGGCGCGTCCTTTGCTGCTGCGCCTGACGGAGCCAAGCCCAAGCGCGCGTGCCCGCCTGTTCGCCCCTGATGGCCAGCCGGTTGCCGACAGTCGTGTCGAACGGGTTGGGCGCGCCCCCACACCGCCCGGTGGTACGGCGCATGACGGGATGGGGGAGGAAGACGACCATTCCCCCCTGTATCCCGAGTCCCGGAATATTGGCGAACGGCTGTATAACTGGCTGCTGTCGCAACTGCCGACCCTGTCGGGGGAGCGGATCATGACGCTTGATACCCCCGACACCGACCCATCGGTGCAGCCGGTGGCCGGGCCGAACGGCATGCGCATCATGGAAATGCCCCCCTATATCCGCCGCACCGCGCACCAGCGCCTGATGGTGACGGTGGCTGAACCCGTGATGCATGAGGGGCAGACCACGGTGGGGATCATCCAGTTGACGCGTGAGGCGCGCGACGTGGACCGGTCCCTGTTCGCCGTGCGGTCGTCCATCCTGTCGCTGTTCCTGATGGCGCTGGCGCTGACGATCCTGCTGTCATGGTATCTGTCGCTGACAATCGCGCGGCCATTGCTGCGCTTGGCGGCATCGGCGCATGTGATGCGTGAATCTTCCGGCCGGACCGATACCGTGCCCGAACGCCTGCTGTTGCGCCGTGACGAGATCGGGGAGGTGGCGCGTGCGCTTCAGGACAGCGCAAGCGCGCTGTGGGCGCGCATGGACGCCATTGAACGCTTTGCTGCCGATGTCAGCCATGAAATCAAGAACCCTCTGTCATCCATCCGGTCCGCCATTGAAACGTTGCTGCGTATCGAGGACCCCGAACGCCAGCGGCGGCTGATGATGATCATCCATGACGATGTGCGCAGGCTGGACCGGCTGATTACCGATATTTCCGATGCCAGCCGCGTTGATGCCGAACTGTCGCGTGCGCGCGCCGAACCACTGGCGGTGGTGCCGCTGTTGTCGGTTCTGGCGGAAATCCACCAGACCACGCGCCAGCCCGGACAGCCGGTCATGGGTGTCGCAAGCAGCGGCAACAGTGCCGAGCGTCCGTTGACCGTCATGGCGGTGGAGGACAGGTTGGTGCAGGTGTTGCGTAACCTGATCGGCAACGCGATTTCGTTTTCGCCCCCCGACGGGCAGATCCTGCTGAGCGCGGTTCCGGCGGGCAATATGGTGGAAATAGCCGTTGCCGATGAAGGGCCAGGCATTCCGCAGGCGAAGCTGGATAATATTTTTGACCGTTTCTATTCCGAGCGCCCGACAAGCGAGAATTTCGGACAGCATTCGGGATTGGGCCTGTCCATCAGCCGCCAGATCGTCGAGGCCCTGCGCGGGACAATCAGCGCGGAAAACAGGATTGATGCCGATGGGAAAGTTACCGGCGCAAGATTTGTCATCTGCCTGCCAAGAGTAGGTTAGATGCGATATGAATGTGCAGTCCAAGGCATGGTTTCGCAAAACCCATTGATTATAAAATGGTATATTTAATGATATGGACCTTGTAATTCGGGATGTTTCCTTTTTCCGGGAATTGTCACGAACCTCGTGCTTTGGGTTCAAGAAGAGACGCCATATTTAAAAAATATGGCGTCCGGGAATGTTTTTCACCATAGGATCACGAATGGCATTATGCCTCGTGTAACATGGCGGTTGCGGGCTGTGCATCGTGTGTGGATTTTGGTGTGGGTGTGGGTGTGGGTGTGGGTGTGGGTGTGGGTGTGGTGCCTGATGACACGATGTCGGTAATGGCTTTGTAAATCCTGTAATACACCATGCGTCCGAAGTGCTCCCGGTCGGTCTGGTCACTTTTGTCCCTGACATAATCATCAAGTTGCAGGGGGAAAGAATTTTTTCTTTGCGTTATCAGTTCAATGATTTTCTGGTTGAACGGGATATGGGTCAGGACGGTTTCAAGTTCATTCTCCCGATTGAGGAATTTTTCCCCACCCAGCAGGATAAATAAGAAAGCCCCTTCGGGAATGCGGGATAGGATATCCCTCAGGCAGTTTTCGAAATATGATGGGTCCGGGCTGTGATAATGAAAATCTCCTGATGCGGCATTGCGGAAAATATCATCAAGGAATTTATTCTGGTCATGGTATTCTTCGCGTGAAAAATTCTCCGTCATGATGGAACGGCATTCAGGGAATGGATACCTGATGACATTATCCTGGTATGAATATGTTGCGTACAATGCATCAACGGAAAAATTCAGCACGTACACATCAAAGGTCATATCATTGAACTGCGTTTTAAAATCTTCACGCCGATAACCAAGCTGCGATATCCATTCCAGCCGCTCATCCGTCAGTCCATAGATCGCGTCACGGAAAAGTTGTGAATGGTCAATGCGGATACCGACACCATCGCGACAGAAATTCTGTTCTTCAACCACATGGTTCCGGCCCTGTTTCAGGTAATGGGCCAGTCCGGCAGCGTGGCAGCCCCCGCGAATATATATGCTCTTTTTATGTGTTGTGGTTTCGGTGGCGGCGTCACGTCCTTCCTGATTGATCCAGTCAATGTGGGCCGGGGAATTCACATCCGATATGACCTTACCCTGTACATGCAGGTCGGGCCTGTCCAGCGACTGGTAAACCCATTGTTCAATCCCCATCCCCAGGATGCGGCATGAAAAACAGAAATGCTCAAAATAGCTGATCCTGTTGACGGAGACGAGGGAATAGAACCCCACGATACCGTAATCACCAAATTTATCGCTTACGCGGACGAGCCCCGAATATCTGAATGCCTGCTTGATCTGTGACAGCAGGATATCCCTGGATTCCTGCTGGTTTTCGGGCAGGCGCTGCTTTGTAAAGTTCAGTTGGTTTGTACGGTTGATCAGTTCAATGGCACGATCAAGGTGGTTTTCGACATCATAGATGATTTCCACCTTGATGTTACTTTCTTTCAGGAAGCCTTCGATGGTGGAGAAGGTTTCTTTCTCTTCATCCCGGCTTTCAAGAATTTTGTAATGTTTCAGTCGTGACAGGACCGTATCATCCTTGCCCATCATACGTGCATCGACCAGAAGGTGGGGAATGACATGTTCATCTGCAACCTGGATTGCCGGGTTGACCGACAGCACTTCCTGAAGGTTATGGGGATTGTCATCAATGAACAGGACTGTTTCAGGACGAAGCTGTATACGCCTGATGATTTCAGAAACCCTCCCCCCTTTTGGGGACCAGTCGATGCTGGGGAATACGAAATAATCCCAGATCCCTTTTTCCTGCAGGATGCGTTGAACGGAATCTGGGTCATTTTTTGAACAAATGGAACTCATGATGCCTCTCTTGGCAAGTTCCACGACGATATTATGATGTTCATCCGAATAGGAAATACCCCCTTCGGTCAGGGTGCCATGCCAAAATGTTTCATCAAGATCCCATATAACAAGACGAATTTCTTCAGACATAAAATTTCTCCATCAGGCGGATGACGCTTTGGCGTATTGGAGACAAAATATTGTAAATTATTCGTCAATATTTTAATAATATATGAATTTCAATATTTTTATGAACTTTTAAAGTAATATATAAACATTAATCTATGATAAAATCTGGTTTTTAAGAGTATTTGAATAATTTTTGCAGAATTTATTACAAAAAATACAGTCCTAAAATTTCCATTAAGAACCTGTTTGAAAAGATAATTCCGATAAAATATTGAAAATAGTAAAAGTTTTTGGTGAAGCTTTTTTCAAAAAGCTTCGAAAGACGTTGCCTTTTCCGATCAGGAGGCAACATAAAAATATTTCCCTATTGTTTATCAAGAATTTGTTTTCAAACGGTTTTTTAAATCTCCTTCCCAAGGGGAAGATGGTACCAATGACCGTTTTCAAAAATTGCCGGGCTATGGGCGTCCTTATCGTTTACGATCTGCCCTTCGACCGGGGTTGGGATGTTCCTGATCTGATGTTCGGTCATAGTGGGCAGGATGACGCCCTGTTTTGCGTTCAGTCTGCCAAAAATAATGGTATCCCCCGATCCTGTCAGTTCAAGTGCATCTTCATAATGTGTCACCAGATGCATATTTCCATCATAATCACCAAACATCTTGATTCTGTTCGGATCCCTGCGGCCAAAAGAAACTGGCCCCAGTTCCCCCAGCCAGAGTGCGGGCGCACAGATATTTCCAGGGCATCCGGTATTGGCATAACGCAGGTCTATGGCAGCATTTTTATAGGCCCCCATGATCTGGAACGCACTGTCATAAAACGTATAGGCCCCAGCGCGGAGCAGGATGCCATTTCCTACCTCAAGAGTGTTGTGGCTGTCGTCTTTTTGCTGTTGTGATCCAACGAGGAGGGCAACCCTGTCATGCCCGTCGTCCGCACCGCTGGCATACAGGTCTATTTCAGCGGATTCTATTCCCCCGGCCTTTGATGATGGTAATCCCGTCTTGTCGATCACGCCTGTATTTATGCCTGAAATCTGGCTTCGTGGGCCATGGCTGTCGGTAATGGCGGGACGGATTGCAAAAAGGTTCGCATCTGTTTTTATGGCCCCGTTATAAGAGGCGGCGGTCAACTGGCTGCTGAGGCAATAGACCTGTCCCCGATTTTCGATGCTGGCTTCATTACAGTTTTCAGTAATTCCAAAATGGGCGTTGTAAACAGGGTTTTTCGTGGTATTCCAGTTTTTGGCAGGTGTATTGATCGTGTAATCCACACTGACCACTGCGCCGTCGCCAGCATGATTGCCGTTTTTGGCGATGTTGAGGGTTCCGGCATAGTTGGAGACGACCGTATCACCGGTCGGTGCGGGAAAAATGCGAAAACTGTTCCCCGATGCGGCATCGCTTGCGCCATCGGATATCCAGATCTGTGTGCCCTGATACCCCGAAACGGGTGGCGTGTGATCTGTAAATGATCCTTTTGGTATCCGCAGCAGGGCCGAAGACGTAAAACTGCCCCGATAGGCGTCGAGGGAAAGGCTTTCATCACCTCCATCGAACCTGCCCCCAAAATCCAGTGGCGACAGGATATCATTGAAATGTCGTGCCATGGTACGGGATGTCATGCCGCCTGCCGTCCGTACCCGTGCCGGGCTGGCATCCCCGTCAAAGGCACCGGTCGTATCCAGTCTGGCGACGCCACCGGGTGATCCTATGTCGGTCTGTTGTACGGCGTGATCCGCATATATTGCGATTTCACCAAGGGTCATGGGCCAGGACAGGCCGGTGACGGTATCCCGCAGGTCGAGTTTTTCCGGCGGGGTCGAGGATGTGCAACCCGGCGAAAGGGCGGTCGTATTATCCGTGCATGGGGCTGCTGGATGGCGCAGGTGGTTGGGGATGCTTTCCTGTGCGATGGCGTGCCCGATACTGAGGAACAGGAAAGCGGCCACGGTGCGTTTCAGGGGCATGGCTATCGGGCTTTCATGCTTTAAGTAAAGCATATCAAATATATTGGAGAGTTTCTGAGAAATTTTGCTGCAATTTTCATTGCATATGGATTTTCATTCACATATTCACCAAATTTTTAGTGATCTTATGATGCCATGTTGTGCATGACCTCTTTAATGAACAATTAACAAAATAAAAATAACATTGATATATACAATATTAATGATATGTTAATATGAAGTGTATTTGTTAATTACTTGTTAATAGTTGACCATATTTTGCATGTATTTTATGATATTTTTATAAGATTATTGTTGCAAGGGGTGATCGCGCCATGATTCCATATTCTGTTCTTTCTCCGCTGGCTGAAGAAAGCGGAGCCAATGTAATCATCTCCAAGACACTATTCCGCTTTCTGCTTTCAGAATATCTGAAATCCCTTCCTTTTGACGAGCAGGCCTATCTTCAGACAAACCCTGATGTCGATGCGGCAGTTCATCGGGGGGAGATAAAAAGTGGTCACGAACATTTCCTTTATACCGGTTTCTTTGAAGGTCGTGATACCGGCGGGAATGAGTTTGATGAAAAATGGTATCTGAAAAACAATCCCGATGTCGTGGCATCTGTCCGTCGTGGCGACTGGACAACAGGCAAGGAACATTGGCAGGCCGTCGGTCGCGCTGAATTGCGGGCGCCAAGCCGCGCGCTGGTGCCGCTGTATGATACGTGGCGTCAGTTCCTGTTGAACAACAAGTATAAATAAAAGCAGGAGATATTCATTGCCGGGCCTGTTGCAGGGGATTCGATACCATGAATGGTGATATGGATGATTTCATAGAAGGGTCTGCCCGTCGCTATATCCTGTCCCTGTCTTCGCGGTATGATGAACTTCTGCCACCGTCACAAGATCTGGCGCTTGTGCTTGGTCGTCTGGAATATCTCCAGCGTGCGCATCCCAGTGCGCGTGACATCATGTTGGGAATTGGCCTGTGCCGTCTGGCGATTGGTGAACCGCGTGCATCGGAACCACTTGAATATCTGTCCCTGCATGCCACTTCCCCCATTGCACGTTTTTTCCTGTTGCTGACACGCCTGCGGTTTGGGGCGCATGATCGTACTTTTGGTGAACTGCGCGCATTCCTTCGTGAAGTGGCCGTTGTTTATGAACATGTTGCCTTTGTGGTTTTCAGCATCCTGTCGGGTGCGCACCGTTGTGGCGGGTGGTGCGCCATGCAACCCGATGGCCGTATTGTCGTCGGGTTGGAGGATGGTACTGACAATGATGACATCAGGTGGCGCCATGATGATACCGAATATCAGGCGGAGCTGCGCTTGGTTGGGGGCTTTGGCGGATTTTCGGTCTATGAGATTACAAATTTCGAACTTCCCTCCCACCTCCCCGCCATCCATGTCCTGCATAATGGCCGGGATATGTTGGGCAGCGCCCTTGAATCCCGGACAATCTGGCGATGTGAAGGGTTTGTGGAAGGCAGTTCCGAAGGCCTGACGGGATGGTTCCGCCACCCCAATAACCTTGCATCGGTCGATCATGTATGGGTCCGGGCTGCTGATGGTGATACCCTGCTCTTTGACGGTGTGCTTGGCGATGTCGCGACCGACTTTCTCGTCGCAGAAAAGGAGCGCACGGCATTCCTGATTCCGTGGGGCGACCTGGCCGGGGTGGAAACACCATGTGTCCGGGTCATGGATCGTTTCCAGCAGGAATTTTACGGCAGTCCGCTCGATCCCCTTGCCGGTGCGCGGTATGCGCGTGCGCAGGCGCAATGGGTGGCGCGAACATTCCCCACTGCATATTCCAAGGTTACGTCACCTGAATTCAACCAGCCCTTTCCCGCGCTGTATACGCCGCAATTCGCACAGCAGGGTCTTCCTGCCGCATGCCGTGAAGCACGTAGAAACCGGGTTGCCGTCATCATCCCGGTTTACAAAGGGTATGAAGTTACAAAGGAATGTATCGAACTGGCCCTGCAATGGCGGGGCCCGGACGAGCGGCTGGTCGTGATTAACGATTTCTCACCCGACCCCCGTATCGTCGATTTCCTTGAAACCGTCGCGGGGCAGGAGGGTATTACGGTTCTTTGCAATGCGCGTAACCGTGGCTTTACTTATTCCGCCAATCGTGGTCTGCGCGAAGTCGGCGGGGATGAGGATGCGATCCTGTTGAACAGCGATACCATCCCGCCCCCGGGCTGGATTGGGAAACTGCGTGATGCCATCTATCGCGCGCCGGACATCGGAACGGCAACGCCACTGTCCAATGCCGCGACCATCTTCAGTTATCCACGCAATGATGGCAACAACCCGATCCCGTCATATGACGAGGTGGTCGAGCTTTCATCCATGCTGGAGGAAATCGGCAACGCGGAGATTGTGGAGGTTCCGACAGGTCATGGGTTTTGCATGTATATCCGCGCGGAATGCCTGCACCAGACAGGTGTCCTGCGCGAGGACGTTTTTGCCCAGGGCTATGGCGAAGAAAATGATTTCAGCCGTCGTGCTGCGTCACTGGGATGGCGGCACGTGGTATGTCTGGGCACTTATGTCGGACATGCCGAAGGACAGTCCTTCAGTGCGTTCAAGGGCGATCTTATCCGGCGTAACCTCGGGCTGCTCAATGGATTGCATCCCGGTTACGACCGCCTTGTCAATGAATGGCAGAAACGCGACCCCCTGCATCGGTTCCGGCGTGAACTTGATGTCCGCCGCCTGTCGCAGGCCGTTGCAGGGCGTCATACCGTTGCATTGATGACGCATGACCGCGAAGGGGGGGTGCATCGTTTCGTACAGGAACGCGCGCTGGCCATTGTCGAAGATGGGCGCATCCCGCTCATCATCTCCCCCTGCCCGGCCGATGCGCCAGATGGCTATCCCCGCTGGGAGGTTGTGCCTTATCTCGCCGATGATTATCCCAATATCATTCTATCGCGACGTGGGCCGGACCTTCGTGAACTTCTGCTGTCGCTCAACTGTGAAAAAATGGAAATCCACAGTTATATTGGCGCAGGAATAAAGGACATTCATTGGGTTTCCCTCTTTGGACTCGCCTATGATGTTTATCTTCATGACTATTCCTGGTTTTGCCCACAGATTACGCTTGTATCGCACAACAATCTTTATTGCGGTGAGCCCGAGGCTTCCGCTTGCGAGACCTGCGTCATGGACCGTGGCCGGGCGACGTCTGATGATACGGCATTGTCGTTATTGCGGGAACTCAGCACGGATATCCTTCGGCGGGCACGGGCAGTGATTGCATCATGTGAGGATGTGGCCACACGTTATCGCCGGCATATCGATGTCGCGATTGTCCTGGAACAGTGGGAGGCACCAGTGACAACGCAGGATATCATTTTCAGGCCCCGGCACCCCACGGATATCAGGCGTATTCTGCTGATCGGGGCAATCGGCATTGAAAAAGGATATGATATCCTGCTCAGGCTCGCGCGGTATGTTGCATCCACGGGGCTGCCGCTGCGGTTTTCAATCGTGGGGTTTACATGTGACGATTCACGGCTGCTGGAAACCGGGGTTGTGGATATTACCGGGCGTTATGCCGAAAACGAACTGACCTCACTGATACAGATGCAGCATTGTGACTGGGGCTTTCTGCCTGCCGTGTGGCCTGAAACCTGGTCCTATGTACTGACGGAGTTCTGGCGTCACAAATTCCCCGTGGTGACATTCGATATCGGGGCCCCGGCCGAACGTATCAGGATGGCAGGCGGGGGGCTTGTTATCCCGCTTCATCTGCCTGTCGCGTCGTTGGCCAACATCTTGTTGAATCCAGCGCATTTCATACAATCATGATTCATGCGGGAATTTCCCTATCTCCATTGGTACAAAACAGGTTTTCACAGGGACAGAGAGTATTGTGATGTCGATTGAGGATCTGGCCATAAAACATGACTGGGCATGTTTCAACGCGTCATGGTACAAACAGCATTATCACGCCGTCATCAGCGCATTCGACCTGCATGATGATGGCAGTATATTTCGGTTTTATAAGGATTTTGGAGAAAAGCTGGGCCATTCACCCAACATGTTTTTTGACGAGGAATGGTACAGGATGGTCTATCCCGATGTCCTTTCCCTTATTGAATCCGGGAAGGTTTCATCAGGATTTGAACATTATCATCAATATGGGTGCAAAGACCGTAATCCCAACTGCTTTTTTGATGAAGAGTTCTATTGCCGGACACAGGTCTGCATGTCCCCTGAACAGCTTGAGGCACATGGGCTGCGTAATGGTTATGACCATTTCCTGAGATATGGCGCCCACGAAAAACGCGATGCATCCCTGTTCTTTTCAACGACGCTGTTTATCAGGGAAAACCCTGATTTTCTTTATGATGACCGTAACGGCATATTTGCGGCATTCCTTGAAAACGCTACGGATCATACCGTGGTCGAGCGTCGCACATCCGCGTATTTCGACCCGGAATGGTACATGCGCGCCTATCCCGATATGTCCAGGCATATAGATGAATGGCAGCATCCGCTGCGACATTATCTGGGAAATCCGTCACCAGAAGCGTTTGATCCCAACCCGTTTTTTAGCGAACGATTCTATACGCAGGGCAACCCGGATGTGACGGCGGTTATCGCGGATGGATGTTTCAGGAATGCGTATGAACATTTCATACGTTATGGGCAATATGAAGACCGTCGTCCACATGCAAGGGTAAACCTGACGTCGTATGCGCAGGACCCGGCCATTTCGGATGTTGTGGGACAGGGGAAATATCCTACCCCGTTTGCCGCCTATGCCATGCTTTATGGAAAATTCCCTGATTCAGGCGATGAATCTCACGGACCCGAAATGGTCTGCAAGCGCGCCTATCGCCGCATGTCAGAGGTTCGGACGGCGCTTTTGCTGAAGCAGTGTATGGATTTTTCATGCGACCTGCCTGAACTGAGCGTCGTGATGGTGGTTCATGACCAGTTTGCGTTTACCATGACGGCGCTTGCATCGTTGCGTGCGACCTGCGACGCGGCGATCCAGCTTATCCTTGTCGATGGGGCCTCGACAGATGAAACGATCCTGATCGAACGTCATGTCCGTGGGATCGAGGTTGTCCGGCTGTCTGAAAATGTCGGGTTCCTTGCCGGGGCCAATTTGGGTCTGGCCCGGGTGGCTGCGCCCTATGTGCTGTTCCTGAATAATGACGTGGAACTGTTGCCCGGTGCGGTGAATGCCGCCTGTGCGCGCCTGCGTCGGGACGAAAGAGCGGGCGCGGTTGGCGCGAAGCTGGTCCGTACGACCGGCGAGCTTCAGGAGGCAGGCTGTATCGTCTGGAATGACGGCACGACCTCGGGCTATCTGCGGGGGGCCTCCCCCATGTTGCCAGAGGCGAATTTCGTGCGTTCCGTTGATTTCTGCTCTGGTGCATTTCTTCTGGCACGGACCGAACTCGTCAAGGAACTCAATGGATTCGATCCATTGTTCGCCCCAGCGTACTATGAAGAAACCGACCTGTGCGTCCAGATCAGGCAGCGTGGTTTTGAGATTGTCTATGACCCTGATGTCGTTGTCCTTCATTATGAATTCGGCAGTGGCAGGCAGGATGACATTGATGCCTGCCTTGGGCGGAACATAGGAAAATTCTTCCATAAGAACCGTGATTATGTAGAGGGAAAATACCGACGTGACGAATCCAACCTGCTGAAGGCACGCTTTGCCGAATCTGGGAACAGGCGTGTTCTGTTTATCGAAGATTACCTGCCGCAGCGTGCGATCGGGGCAGGTTTCCCCCGTTCCAACGATATCGTACGCACCATGGTGGACATGCTGGGCGCACATGTCACGGTCTATCCCATTTTCCCGCCACGGTCGCAGCCCATGACGCGATATCAGGATTTTCCCGACAGGGCAGAGATCATATGGGATCGGGGGCTGGGGGATCTTGCGGCGTTTCTGCGCACCCGTGCGGGTTATTATGACATCATATGGATCGGGCGGACCCATAATGCGGATCGTCTGAAGCCCATTTTTACGGCGTGTGAGACGGCCCTGGCAGGGTGTCGGGTGGTTCTGGATACCGAAGCCCTCACGGCGTTACGCCTGCAGGGCAGGATGCAGATCATGGGGCAAACGGACTTGCCAGACCTGGAGGGCATGCTGCGTTACGAATTGCGGAACACGGATTTCATCGACCGCTTTGTAACGGTCAGTAAAGGGGAAGCGACCTTAATCAGGGGGATTGTGGATCAGGATGTGTCCGTTCTGGGCCATATGCAGACGCCGGTTCCCCGTTCGCGCCCATTTAGCGAACGCAGGCATTTCCTTTTTGTAGGGGCCATCCAGAACCTGGAAACCCCCAATTGGGATGGGTTGGCGTGGCTGAATGACCATGTCGTGCCCTTGCTGGATAATTTCCTGCCCGAAGACATCCGTATCAGGGTGGCCGGGTATGTTGGCAATGGCATCGACCTGTCCAGCATATTGACACATCCACGTTTTGAATTGCTGGGGGCTGTCGAAGATCTGGTGCCCCTGTATGACACACATCGTGTTTTTATTGCCCCGACACGTTTTGCGGCAGGCATACCGTACAAGATCCATGAAGCCGCGGCGCATGGTCTGCCCATTGTGGCGACCGATCTTTTGATCCAGCAGGTGGGCTGGGAACCGGGGGGCGATATCGCAGGCGCATCGGAGACGCAGCCGATGGCATTCGCAGGGGGTATGCAGCAGGTCTATACGGATGAAACGCTGTGGAATCAGCTTCGGCGTAATGCGTTACATCGCATATTCCTCGAAAATCGAGCAGATGATTATACAAGGGCCGTAACAGATATCCTGAATTTTAAAAACTGATTGTGAAGTTGGTATATATTTTCATATCCCACGGTTTTTACTTCGTATGTAATAATAAAATACATGCTGGATTTTCGGAAAGACTTTTGAATAAGCATATTCTGGCAAAAGATAGCAGATAAAATACATTATTTATCAATGGTTTAAATTAGAGATTGTTTGAAAACAAACCATTGATAAAAAACAGGAAAAGTTTTTGGGTGCCGCCTTTTCTCAAAAAGGCGGCGTCTTCTGAAGCTTTTTGGAAAAAGCTTCACCAAAAACCTTTAGAATTTCAGTATGTTATCGAGGCTGACTTTTCAAACAGTCTCTTAGACATTTTTAAATGTGGGCAGGAAGCTGGGACAAACTTGGGCAGGGGCATCAGGGACGTCAGCATTCGGTATGGCTGTGAAGTATATATTAACAAAAACCTTATAACATAAGGGACCATCATGTTGATCAGTAACGCTTCCTAGGAAAATATAATGGAACCTGTCCGGTTGGTCATTTGGGATCTGGATGAAACATTCTGGAACGGGACCCTGAGTGAAGGGGGCATCCATCCAGTTGAAAAGCACATCACCCTGATCAAGGCCCTGTCGGAGCGGGGGATTGTCAATTCCATATGTTCGAAAAATAATTTCGGGGATGCCGAAGCTGAACTGAAGAAAATTGGTGCATGGGAGTATTTTATCTTCCCACAGATCGCCTTTGCCCCCAAAGGACCAATGATAAAGGCAATCGTCGAAGCGACGAATCTGCGTCCCGAAACGATGATGTTCATTGATGATAATCCGATGAACCTGAACGAGGCCCTGTTTTTTTATCCAGGCATGCAGGTTGCCGATCCTGGAATTATTGGCAACATGCTTGAAGATGACAGGTTCCAGGGCAAACCGGATGCAGGGATGGATCGTCTTGCAAGGTATAAGGTGCTGGAGGAAAAGCATAAAGATCGGCAGGACATACAGGGGGATAATATCAGTTTTCTGAAACAGAGTGGGATCAGGGTCAGTTTTCATTATGATATAGAAAAAGAGTTTGATCGCATACATGAACTGGTCAACAGAACAAACCAACTCAATTTCACCAAAAATCGCTGGCCGGAAGATAGGGGTGCAGCGTGGAATATGTTCCAAAATGAGTTTTCGGAACGGTTTCCAGCAATCTCTGGATATGTAAAAGTTTCTGATAAATATGGTAACTATGGAATATGTGGGTTTTTCCTGATTGGTGAAGGCCGGGCAACACATTTCCTGTTTTCCTGCCGCATCATGAGCATGGGGGTGGAACAGTTCTGTTGGAACCACCTCATGCGGCCACATGTGCATGTCGTGGGGGATGTCATATCCTCGTTGGACGGGCATGTGGACTGGATAGAGATCGTTGACGATGTTGATGATGTTTCAAATAATTTTATCAGTGAATATGCAAAAAATTTGAAAGTATGCCTGCGTGGCGCATGTGATTTCACGTCCATGGAACATTATTTCCGGGCCCGTTATAATGTGATCGGGGAATTCCCGCTTGCTTATAAATCATGGGCTTTCAGCCCTTGGGTCAGGACTGTTGCGGTGACTGAGGCCTTGCAGACCCCGGAGGGACGCAAGCTTTTGCAGGCAACAAGTATTTTCCCGGAAAATTATCTGGAGTCGGCAGTCATAAGCGGGGAAGCCGATATTTACGTCCTGTCATTTTCCGTTGAATATGCAGCACATTTATATAGGTCCCGTTCCACCGGAGTAACGCTTTCATTATGCAATGATTTTCTGGCCGGGCGGGATTTCAGTGAAACATCCTATGAAACACTTGTCCAGAAATTTGGCCGCGATCCTGGCTTTTCGCAAAGCGAATGGGAATTCATGCAAAATGAGTTTGAATTTTTCGCCCATCATGACATCGGGATGTTCATGGCCGATGTCTGTAAATTATTTGAAAAATTAAAGGGTAAAAAGGTTATCGTGCTGGTCCTGAATGAACGGATAGGTACGGATAATTGGATCAGGTCGGTTTATGGGAACATCAACAGGATTGTCGTTCCCCTGTCGAAAATATATGGCTTTGATCTTGTAGATTACGGAAAATACGTCAGATCCACCGATGACCTTGCTGCGCCAGATGATCACGGAGTTCATTTCTCCCGTGAGGTATATCTGAAAATGGCTACGGAAATCATGGATATTTGCGATAAATATGCACTGGAAGTCGAAAAACCGATTAATAGTCGGGAATCATAAAAGTTCTTGGCGCGGATTTTTGCAAAAAATTGGAAGAATAGTGTTTTTTGGAAAAAATACGCGCCAAGGACTTTTATTGTTTCACCAATCGGCTGTTTTTAAAAAATATCTGGAACCATTTTAGGGAATCATAGGTGATGGATTGAAAATTTCTTAATACCAGAGCATTTCCACCGAAAACCAGTTCGGTGAAAATGTTTCAGTTTGTTGTCTTTACGAGCATCTTCACCTGTTTGAATGCAGGCATTCAAACAGGATCTGCTCTAGCCGTATTCAGGAAGGCAATATCTTTCGAGGATTTTTGAAAGAGAGTCATCATAATATTTTTAGGAAATCTGTGATTATTAAAAGATATTTTTATAAAATGCGCGAGCAGGAACGGATTATGTCCAGTGATCCTGATCCCGTCATCCGATTCGTGTCACGCAGTTTTCACACGGGACCGGCATATGATTTATTTTCTGTTTATGAAGCATATATAAAATATAAAAATCAGGGATAAGGAACATAAAATGAACGTGGTCGCTGTGATGAGGCTTCTTAACGAAGATGATGTTATTGAAGCAAATATAAGACATCACCTTGCTCATCTGGACCGTATTATTATCCTCGATGATGGCAGCGCGGACAGGACATTAGGGATCATTGAAGACATGATTCAGGAGGGTCTGGCAATCACGTTGATAGAGAAGCCATGTATTGTGTCGAGTGAACGCGAAAGAAATACATTCCTATACAATACCGCATGCATAGATTTTGATGCGGATTGGGTATTTTTCATTGATGCTGATGAATTCATTGATATGCGTGGCAGGGTTGAGGGGTTTTCGAATTTCATAAAAACCGTTCCCCCCAATTTTGAATCCATCCTTCTTCCCATCAGAAACTATATGGATACAATATTTGATAAAACCGAAGAACGGGTCGTGCCCCAGCGTATGATATGGAGAACGATAGAGAATATCGGCGTCCTGAAAGTTGCCGTCCGGGGCAAGATCCCTGGCAATATCCAAATCAGTGAAGGCAACCATACCGCATATCGTGATGGTATCGAACTGCATGCCTTTGGGGGCAGCAACCTGTGCATTGCGCATTATCCCCGGCGGTCCGGCTGGCAGGACATATATAAATGGATCATCATGCGATTGAAGATCACTGCGGCGGGGCGGCGTGAGGTCACAAAAGGCACGGGATCGCATTATATCGAACCCCTGCGGATTTTGATGAACGACCCCAATCGGATCATTAATGACAAGGGTTTTTTCGAACGAACCCCTAACAGCGATTATACAATGGATATGATGAAGTATGATGGTGGTGACCTGAAATATACCGAAGACGCAGATTACAAGGCAAAATGTATCAAGCTGGTTCTGGAATATTCATTTTCTCTTGCGCGGGCATTCGGGCAGGAAATGGACGAGAACGAGCAGTTTCGTAATCGTATACTTGCATAAATCACCATCGGTCCCACAGGGACGCGTATGCGTAAAATAATACAGCTTCCCAGACGCCCCTTTTTTAAAAAAGGGGCGTCTGGGGAATGATTTGAAGAAAATATTGTTATAAAAAACCCCTCCTGCATGGCGCAGGAGGGGCCTTCGTCACGGTTCGGATTGCTACGACGGTGGCTTACGTATTCATCGCGTCGAAGAAATCCTTGTTCGTCTTGCTGTATTTCAGCTTGTCGAGCAGGAAGTCCATTGCATCCATCGTGCCCATCGGCGCCAGGATACGGCGCAGGACCCACATCTTCGACAGGTCGGCGCGATCGACCAGCAGTTCTTCCTTGCGGGTACCACTCTTGGTGATGTCGATGGCCGGGAACGTGCGCTTGTCCGCCAGCTTGCGGTCAAGGATCAGTTCGGAGTTGCCGGTGCCCTTGAACTCTTCAAAGATCACCTCGTCCATGCGGCTGCCGGTATCGATCAGGGCGGTCGCGATGATCGTCAGCGACCCGCCTTCCTCGATGTTACGCGCCGCGCCAAAGAAGCGCTTGGGGCGCTGCAACGCGTTGGCATCCACACCACCGGTCAGCACCTTGCCCGATGACGGCACGACCGTGTTGTAGGCACGCGCCAGACGGGTGATCGAATCCAGCAGGATAACCACGTCGCGTTTGTGCTCGACCAGGCGCTTGGCCTTTTCCAGCACCATTTCTGTCACCTGCACATGACGCGTCGCCGGTTCGTCGAAGGTGGAGGACACGACCTCCCCCCTTACCGAGCGGGCCATGTCGGTCACTTCCTCGGGGCGTTCGTCGATCAGAAGGACGATCAGGAACACTTCGGGGTGGTTTGCGGAAATGGAGGACGCGATACTCTGCAGCATCACGGTCTTGCCGGTCCGTGGCGGCGCCACGATCAACGCGCGTTGCCCCATCCCGATGGGGGACACAAGGTCGATCACGCGTGGGGTAAAGTCGCGCGCCGGCCCCTTGCCCTTGCCTTTCGCACTGCCTTCGGCCGGTCCTACGGCGGTATTCTCGACCTCCATCTGCAGGCGGCGTTCGGGATATAGCGGCGTCAGGTTATCGAAATTGATGCGCTGGCGCACGGCCTCGGGCGGTTCGAAATTGATCGTATCGACCTTGAGCAGCGCAAAGTAACGTTCCCCATCGCGGGGCGCGCGGATCTGCCCTTCCACCGTATCGCCGGTGCGCAGGCCAAAGCGCCGCACCTGGCTGGGGGAGATATAGATATCGTCGGGGCCGGGCAGGTAATTTGCCTCTGGCGAGCGGAGGAAGCCGAAGCCATCCGACAGGATTTCGAGTGTTCCATCCCCATAAATCGCCTGGTCATTCTCGGCCAGTGTCTTGAGGATGGTGAACATCAGTTCCTGCTTGCGCAGGGATGATGCGTTTTCAATGTTCAGACCTTCGGCATAAGCCAGAAGATCTGCTGGTGTTTTGGCCTTGAGTTCGGCGAGATGCATGCAAGCGTTGCCTTGGACTGGCAGTTCAGGGGGGAGGAATGGATAATATCCGGTGTGACATGGGGAAGCTGGCTGTCACATCCGAGCATCTGCAGACGAAGTCAGAAATGCGACGTGGATATTACATTCATACAGAGGATAAGGCATCATGGTCGTGCGACCACGCAGCTCATAGGGTGTCGATACTCCATGTGACCTGAAAAGTCAACATGGATTGCGATTACTTACCCAGCCACCCTTTGCGCCAGAACCACAGCAGCGGCAGGATCACGGTCGCCGCCATCAATGCCAGCGAATACCAGTATCCATATTTCCAGTTCAGTTCGGGGATATCATGGAAATTCATCCCATATATCCCCGCAACCAGAGTGGGCGCCACGCCAATGAAGCTGACCACCGTCAGGATCTTCATGCCGTTATTCTGTTCGATACTGATGAAGCCCAGAGTGGCATCAAGCAGGAACTGCACCTTGTTCGATGTCTGCGATACGAAATCATTAAGCGATTTGATATCGCGTTCCACTGTGGCAAGCCGCCCCTGTAATTTGTCTGACAGGTCGCGCTTTTTATTCTCGGTTACAAAGATGGTGATGCGTTCCAGTCCCAGCAGGCTGTCGCGCACCGACGACGCCAGGTCGCCTGACCGTCCCACACGGCTGAGCATGCTGCGCAGCAGCCCGTCCATGCGTCGCATCCCGCCATGTTCGGACTGGAACACGTCCTTGGACATCCCATCCAGCGCCTGTCCCAGATGTTCAAGGATATCCGCCAGACGGTCCACGACCGCCTCAAGCAGCAGGGTGACGCATTCATCCCCCGACAGGCGGGTGGACTGTCCCGCCACCTGCCGCGCCACCACGTCGAATGCGGTGAATCCGGTAAAACGGATTGTCAGCAGCCGGTCGCGCATCAGGACGAATCCGACGGGGGAGGCAAAGAAGTCATCCCCGATCTGGCGCACCAGGGGCGTGGACAGATAAACCGCGTCATCTTCCATGAACAGGCGCGATGAACTTTCGATCTCGTCCAGTTCGGCGCGCGTGGGGATACGTTGTCCCGTGACCCGTGCGGCCAGTGCCTGCTCCTCCTCGGTCGGGTCCAGCAGGTCCAGCCACGGAACGTCCCTGACCTCTTGTGCATCGGCCTCGCTCGTGATCGTCCGGGCGGGCGAGCCGGGCCTGTGCGCAAGAAACATAAGCTATCCTCTTTTTGTAACCTGTCCCGGCCTATCATCGGGACAACCGGCTTTATGTCAAATCGTGACAGCCTGCCGGGGGGCAGGAGGGGGTGGCCTTTTCACGCCATCGGGTCCAGAACGCCGTAGGCGTATCATCGCGCGGGGACGTGCGATATACCATCATCGACACCCGCACGAATTTTATTCCCTGTGGAGAGCGAAAGTTGAGCGCAGCACAATCCCCGGCCCCGCCGTCCCGCGCGAACAGCCTGCGTACCGGCCCGGATGAACATGGGCGGTTTGGTATCTTTGGCGGCCGGTTTGTTGCCGAAACCCTGATGCCGCTGGTCCTCGAACTGACCGAAGCCTACAGGGAAGCACAGGCCGATCCCGAATTTCGGCGTGAACTGGAGTATTACCTCAAGGATTATGTCGGCCGACCCAGCCCGCTGTGGTTTGCACGTCGCCTGACGGCGGAACTTGGCGGTGCGCGTATCTATATGAAGCGCGAGGAACTCAACCACACCGGCTCGCACAAGCTGAATAATGTGATGGGACAGATCCTGCTGGCACGCCGCATGGGTCGCACGCGCATCGTCGCCGAAACCGGCGCGGGACAGCATGGCGTCGCGACCGCCACGGTCTGCGCCCTGTTCGGCATGAAATGCTGCATCTACATGGGGGCAACCGATGTGGAGCGGCAGAAGCCCAACGTGTTCCGCATGCGCCTGCTGGGGGCGGAGGTCATTCCCGTCACGGCCGGGGCGGGGACGCTGAAGGACGCAATGAACGAGGCGATGCGCGATTGGGTCACGAATGTGCGCGACACCTATTTCCTTGTCGGTACGGTGGCCGGGCCGCACCCCTATCCAGAGATGGTGCGTGATTTTCAGTCGATTATCGGTGTGGAAACCAAACAGCAGATCCTGGAGGCCGAAGGTCGCCTGCCTGATGCGATTGTCGCGGCCATCGGTGGGGGGTCGAACGCGATGGGCATCTTCCACCCGTTCCTTGATGACCTGTCCGTGCGCCTGATCGGGGTGGAAGCCGCGGGCCGTGGCCTTGATAGCGGGGAGACCGCCGCTTCCATCGAGCGTGGGCGCCCCGGTGTGCTGCATGGCAACCGCACCTATCTGCTACAGGATGCGGACGGGCAGATCGCAGAGGCGCATTCCATCAGCGCGGGCCTTGATTACCCCGGCATCGGGCCGGAACATTCCTGGCTGCATGATATTGGCCGCGCCGAATATGTTGGTGCAACCGATGACGAGGCCCTGGCCGCGTTCCAGCTCTGCACGCGGACGGAGGGGATCATTCCCGCGCTGGAATGCGCCCACGCCCTGGCCTATGTCGCAAAGCTGGCACCCACCATGTCGCCGGATCAGGTCATCGTACTGAACGTATCAGGCCGGGGGGACAAGGATATCTTCACCGTCGCCGCGCATCTGGGAGTGTCGTTGTGAGCCGTATTGCCAGTCGATTCGCCGCCCTGAAGCAACAGGGGCGTGGCGCCCTGATCCCGTATGTGGAGGCATGCGACCCCGATTATGAAACCTCGCTCGCATTGCTCAAGGGGATGCCGGGGGCAGGCGCTGACCTGATCGAGGTCGGCATGCCCTTCAGCGACCCCAGCGCCGATGGCCCGACCATCCAGAAGGCGGCGCTGCGTGGCCTGCGTGGCGGGGCGAACATGTCGCGCGTGCTGGAGATGATCGCGGAATTCCGGCGCGACGATCATGACACGCCGATCATCCTGATGGGATATCTCAACCCGATCGAGGCATATGGCCATGAACGGTTCTGCGCCGACGCCGCGCGCGCGGGCGTGGACGGGCTGATTATCGTCGATGTCCCGCCAGAGGAAGGCGACCTCCTGCGTGGGCCTGCCGCGGCGAACGGGCTGGACATCATCCGCCTTGTCGCGCCAACCACGCCGGATGCGCGCCTGCCGGTTGTACTGAATGGGGCATCTGGCTTCCTGTATTATGTCAGTATCACAGGTGTAACCGGCACACGCACGGCCAGTACCGATGAACTTGCCGTCGCGATCCCGCGCCTGCGCGCCGTGACGGACCTGCCGATCGCCATCGGCTTTGGCATCCGCGCCCCGGCGCAGGCGGCCAATGCCGTGCGTGCCGCCGATGCGGCCGTCGTGGCCTCCGCATTGCTCAACACGCTTGAGGGGACGCTTGATGCGGATGGGAACGCCACGGCGCAGACCGTTGACAGTGTGCTGTCGCACTTGCGCGAACTGGCCGATGCGGTCCATGCCGCGCGGGTATGAACGTGAATCTGGCATAACGTGCGATCTGCCTGTATGGAGCAGGCGCATAGACGTACGTCAGGGAGAGGTAACATGAGCTGGCTGACCGAATATGTCCGGCCCAAGATCCGTGGCCTGCTCAAGCGGGAAGTGCCGGACAACCTGTGGACCAATTGCGAGTCCTGTGAACAGATGATCCTGGTCAAGGATCTGCGGCGCGCGATGAATGTCTGTCCGCATTGCGGGCACCATATGCGCGCCTCGGTGCATGAGCGCCTGGAATGGACGTTCGACAAGGGGGAGTTCACCCGTATCGAACTGCCCAAGGCCCCGGTTGATCCCCTGTCCTTTCGTGACCGCAAGCGTTACACAGACCGGCTGAAGGACGAGCGCGCGAAGTCCCAGCTTGAGGAATCAATGGCGGTCGCGCATGGCCGCATCGGTGGGCATGATGCGGTTGTCGCGGTCATGGCGTTTGAATTCATCGCCGGCACGATGGGGGCGGCATTGGGCGAGGCATTCCTTGCCGCTGCCCGCCTTGCGATCCTGCAACAGGCCCCGCTGATCGTCTTTACCGCATCGGGTGGGGCGCGCATGCAGGAAGGGATGCTCAGCCTGATGCAGATGCCGCGCACGACCATCGCGGTGGAAATGCTGCGCGAGGCAAGGCTGCCTTATATCGTGGTCATGACCAACCCGACGACGGGCGGGGTCTCTGCCTCCTTTGCGATGCTGGGCGATGTCCAGATTGCGGAACCGAACGCCCTGATCGGCTTTGCCGGGCAGCGCGTGATCGAGGATACCGTGCGCGAAAAGTTGCCCGAAGGGTTCCAGCGCGCGGAATATCTGCTTGATCACGGCATGCTCGACATGGTGGTCACGCGGTCTGAACTGCCGACCATCCTTGGCACCCTGATCGGGCAACTCAACCACGCCCATATCACGCCATCCGCAGCGTAACCTGCGCGGCGTAACCTGTAACGGTCCATCATGAATGCTTCGCCAACGTCCGGTCTTGGTCCTGAATTCGCCGGGCGTACCGGTGTGATCCTCGAACGGCTGAACCAGCTTTATCCGGCATTGATCGACCTGTCGCTGGGGCGTCTGGAACATCTGCTGGCGCGTCTGGGTCATCCCGAACGCCATCTGCCGCCGGTCATCCATGTGGCGGGCACCAATGGCAAGGGCAGCACCTGTGCCATGATCCGCGCGATTGCGGAGGCGGCGGGATGGCGTGTCCATGTCATGACGTCGCCGCATCTTGTGCATGTGACCGAACGCTTCCGTATTGCCGGGCGTCTTGTGTCCGAACCCGAACTGGCTGCGGTGCTGGAGGAGATCGAACGCGTCAATGAAGGCGCGCCGATCACCGTGTTCGAGGTCCTGACAGCGGCGGGATTCGTGCTGGGCGCGCGTCATCCTGCCGAATTGATGATCGTCGAAGTCGGGCTGGGCGGGCGTTACGACGCGACCAATGTGCTGGCGCGCCCGGCGGCATGCGCTATTGCCTCCATCTCCATGGATCATGAGGCGTTCCTTGGCGATACGCTGGAAAAGATCGCCCTGGAAAAAGCCGGTATCATCAAGGATTTCGTACCGGTTGCCACCGGACGGCACCCGGCGGACGTGATGGGTGTGATCGCCCGCACGGCGGCGGAACATGATGCGCCCTTGTGGCGGCGTGGTCATGAATGGTCCATCACCCCGTCACCCGATGGCGCGCGTCTGGTCTATCGCGATGGGGAAGGGATGCTGGAACTGCCGCATCCCGGCCTGCACGGGGCGCATCAGGTGGATAATGCGGGCCTTGCGGTTGCCACCCTGCGTGCAAGTGGCCTGTCGATCCCGGCTGGCGCGTGGGCGGGCCTTGCCGATGCGCACTGGCCTGCACGGTTGCAACGGTTGGGGGGCGCGCTGGCGCAGGTTCTGCCCGATGGGTGGGATCTGTGGCTCGATGGTGGGCACAACCCCGGTGCGGGGGATGCATTGGCGCGCGTGATACAGGACTGGTCTGACCGTCCCGTCCACCTGATCGTTGGTATGAAACAGACCAAGGATGCCTCCGGTTTCCTTGCCCCGTTGCTGCCCCACGCCGCAAGTGTGCAGGCCGTGGCGGAGCCTGAGCAGCACCTTGCCCTGCCGGTCGCAGAGATTATCGCGGCAGGACAGGGACGTGTCACCGCAGGCCCCACCATCCGCCAGGCGTTGGAACATCTGTCACACAATAATACGCCGTCCCAGCCGCCGGCACGGGTGGTGATCTGCGGCAGCCTGTATCTGGCCGGGGTGGCGTTGCAGCAGGATGGCTGGATCGCGACCTGATCCGAAACCCCTGTATTGAATGCGGTATCAGGGTGCAGCCCGGACCTGGCAGGGAGCATGCTCCCTGCACCCTCGATCTGTTGAGGCGAAGGGGTTTCCAAAGGTCTGTGACCTTTGGTGGGGGTTCGGGGGCAAAGCCCCTGAAGGTCGCCATCAGGTGACGAAACCCCTGTATTGAGTAAGGCATCCGGGTGCGGCCCGGGCCCGGCAGGGAGCATGGCTCCCTGCACCCTCGACCTATTTATGGAAAGTGGTTTTCGACAGGCCGTGGCGTGTTATGGCAACAGGATCGTGCTGCCTGTTGTCTTGCGTGATTCCAGCGCGACATGCGCCTGTGCGGCGTCTTTCAGGGCGAAACTCTGTCCGATGCGTGGGGTCAGGATGCCCTGTTCCACCAGTCCGAACAGTTCCGTCGCACCCTCCACCAGTTCATCACGCTGTGCGATATAGGTGCCCAGTGACGGGCGCGTCAGATACAGGCTGCCATGACTGGCCAATGTGCCGACCGCAACATCCGTTACCGCGCCGGATGCATTGCCATAGCTGACCATCAGGCCACGTGGCGCAAGGCAGTTCAGGCTGTCTTCGAACGTGACGCGGCCGATGCTGTCATAGACGACCGGCACCATTGCGCCGTCGGTCAGGTCGCGGACCCGCGTGGGGATGTCATGTGTGCCGACCAGAACGTCGGCCGCCCCGTTGGCGCGTGCCAGTTCGGCCTTTTCCTCGGTCGAAACAATGCCAATGACACGTGCGCCCAGATGCCGCGCCCATTGGCACATCAGCAACCCGACCCCACCTGCCGCCGCATAGACGAGGATGTTTTCCCCCTTGCGCACCTTATATACCTGTCGCAACAGCATATGCACCGACAGGCCGCGCAACATGATTCCCGCCGCCGTTTCGAACGGAATGGCGGCAGGCAGCGCCACCACGCGGTCTGCCGCGATGACACGGTGATGCGCATATCCGCCCAGAACGATGGGATAGGCCACCCGCGCCCCCACCGCGAGGTCGGTCACACCGGGGCCAACCGCCGTCACCACGCCCGCACCCTCCATGCCCGGCGTCGCGGGCAGGGAAGGGAATTTGTAAAGGCCACTGCGGTAATAGGTGTCAATGAAATTGACGCCCATTGCCTCTTGGCGGATCAGGACCTCGCCTTTACCCGGAACGGGAATTGGCAGGTCTTCGATACGCAGGACGTCGGGACCGCCATATTCGTGGACGCGGATGACTGTGTTCATGACAGGGTTTCCTTGTGGTGAAGGAGGCTGTGTGTTCAATCCAGATCGGGGGCGTCGGTTTCCAGATCCCGCAGGAAGGCGCGGTCCATCGCCCCGCGATCGCCGGGATAGGTATCCGCGTCGTAATCCGCGCATCCTTCCATATTTACCCGGTGGCAGGGGATCAGGATGGGTATGGGGTTTTCGCTGCATGCGGCCACAACATCGGCCACTGTCACGCTGGCCTGCCGTGCGACCTCGGCGCAGGGAAGGGTATGGCCCATCGGGATGGTGCGGATGAATGTCCATGCCGCAACCTGCTGTGGTGTGCCATAAGGGGACAGCGGCAGGGTGCATGGCGTGGTGTCCCCATCGAAATAGGCATCGAGCCAGTCGCATGCGCGTCGCAACAGGGGTGTTTCTTCCTGGTCCCGGCCCCACCCCCAGTCGAGCGCCACAATCGTGTCGTCCTCGGCCGAGACGGTCAGCGGGCCAGTGGGGGAATGCAGGGAGAGTTGTGGCATGTGTCACCTTGATCACGACAGGGACGTGGACGATAACCCGTTCCCGTCACAGAGGAAATGGGAACAACCCGAATGACCGCGGCAACCGAGCTTCCAGTAAGGCGACATGGCGACGGTATGGCGCCCGTGATTTTTGCCCTCGCCACCGGTGCGGGGCGCGCCGCCATTGCCGTCATGCGTATCAGTGGCGCCGGGTGTGATGCAATCCTGCGCAGCCTGTGCGGTGGCCTGCCTGAACCGCGCCGCGCGTCATTGCGTGGGATATGGCGACGTGATGCGGATGTGGGGCCGGGCGTGTTGCTGGATCGTGCCGTCGTGCTGTGGTTTCCCGGTCCCAACAGCTATACTGGCGAGGACAGTGCCGAACTGCACCTGCATGCCGGGCCTGCGGTCATTGCCGGTGTGGCCGATGCGCTGGTGGCGCTGGGTGCGCGTCCCGCCGAACCTGGGGAGTTCACACGCCGTGCTTTTGCCGGCGGTCGGCTCGACCTTGTGCAGGCGGAAGGGATTGCCGACCTGATTGATGCGGAGACCGAGGCCCAGCGGCGGCAGGCGCTGGCACAGGCCGATGGCGCACAAAGTCGCCTGTATGAGGATTGGGCCGCGCGTCTGCGGACAGCGCTTGCCCATCAGGAAGCATTGATCGATTTCCCGGACGAGGACCTGCCGCCGGAAGTGGAAGACGCATTGCTTGGCACGCTTGCGCAGTTGCGCGACGAAATGCAGGCGTACCTTGACGATGGCAGTCAGGGAGAGCGCCTGCGTCGGGGGCTGGTATTTACGATTGTAGGCGAGCCCAATGTGGGGAAGTCGAGCCTGCTGAACACGCTGGCGCAGCGTGACGCCGCCATCGTGTCGTCGCGTGCCGGGACCACGCGCGATGCGATCGAGGTGCGCATCGTGCTGGGTGATGTCCCGGTGATAGTGGTGGATACAGCGGGCCTGCGTGAAACCGATGACGAAATAGAGGCCGAGGGCGTGCGACGTGCATTGTTTCACGTGAAACAGGCAGATTGCGTGATACATGTGTTTTCAGGGGCAGCGGTACCGGATAAGGTCGGCCCCGACAGCATCATGGTCTGCAACAGGATTGATGAGGTTGCCGCCCCGCCGGGCATCATGGGTATCAGTGTGCGGACCGGGGAAGGGATGGAGGCCCTGCGTGATGTTCTGGCGCAACGTGCGCGCGACCTGACGCAGGGACGTGCCGCCGCCCCCCTGACGCGGGCGCGTCATCGCGCAGCGATCGAGGAGACGGCCCATCACCTGAACCGCGCCGCCGATGATGCATGGCCGGAGGTGCGGGGCGAGGAAATGCGTCTGGCGATGCGTGCACTGGGGCGCCTGACCGGGGCCGTAGGGGTGGAGGCGCTGCTGGACACGGTGTTCGGGCAGTTCTGTATCGGCAAGTAGGGATAGAGCAGGAGCAGGGGGTAGGGTGAACGCCACGTACAACGCCACTTATGATGTGATCGTGATTGGCGGCGGCCATGCCGGGTGCGAGGCCGCTGCCGCTGCCGCGCGGTGTGGCGCGCGGACCATGCTGCTGACCCATCAGCGTGCGACGGTGGGGGTGATGTCGTGCAACCCCGCAATCGGTGGAATTGGCAAGGGGCATCTTGTGCGCGAAATTGACGCGCTGGATGGCCTGATGGGGAAGGCGGCGGACCGGGCGGGTATTCATTTCAAGCTGCTCAACCGCTCCAAGGGGCCTGCCGTCCATGGTCCGCGTGCGCAGGCGGACCGCTCCCTTTACCAGCGTGCGATCCTCGATCTTCTGGCTGAAACCGAAGGTCTGGAGATTGTCGAGGGCGCTGCGGGTGATCTTGTGGTGGATGATGGCCACACGGTCCGTGGCGTTGTGTGTGAGGATGGACGCATCTTCCATGCCGGGGCGGTCGTCCTGACGGCGGGGACGTTCCTGCGGGGGGTCATCCATGTTGGCCATGACAGTCAGCCTGCCGGACGTGTGGGGGAGGCCCCGGCCCGTAGGCTGGGGGAGCGGTTGCAGGCGCTGGGCCTGCGGATGGGGCGGCTGAAGACCGGCACGCCCGCCCGTATTGCCCGTGACAGCATCGACTGGGATGCTCTGGCGGAGGATCGGGGCGATGCGATTCCCGAACCGTTCAGCCGCATGACCGACACGATCACGAACCCCCAGGTGTCATGCCGCATTACCGCGACGACACCCCGTACGCACGATATCATTCGTGAACATCTGCACCTGTCGGCCATTTATGGTGGCGCGATTTCGGGGCGGGGGCCGCGTTACTGTCCTTCCATCGAGGACAAGGTCGTACGCTTCGCACAGCGTGACAGCCACCAGATATTCCTTGAACCCGAGGCGCTGCCGGATAATCCCGGGGGGGGACTGGTCTATCCCAATGGGATCTCCACCAGTCTGCCTGCGGATGTGCAGGAACAGATGCTGCATTCCATACCCGGGCTGGAACGCTGTCGTATCGTGCGCCCCGGCTATGCGGTTGAATATGACTATGTCGATCCGCGTGAGCTGACCCCCGCGCTGGAGCTGAAGTCCCTGCCGGGCCTGTTCCTTGCCGGGCAGGTCAATGGCACGACGGGATATGAGGAAGCTGGCGCGCAGGGAATCGTGGCCGGTATCAACGCCGCGCGTCGTGCGGCGGGCGAGGGGGCGGTGACGCTGGATCGGGGCACGGCCTATATCGGTGTCATGATTGATGACCTGACGACGCAGGGGGTATCCGAACCCTATCGCATGTTCACGTCGCGTGCGGAATATCGCCTGACGTTGCGCGCGGATAATGCCGACCTGCGCCTGACGTCGCTGGGCATGGCATGGGGCTGTATCGGCCCCGCGCGCCGTCAGCGCTTTGCGGAGGAGCAGGCCGCGATCGACATGGCGATGGAACGTGCCCGCACCGATACGTATCCGCCCGAAACCCTGCGGCGTGAGGGGATTATAGTATCTGCCGACGGGCGTGCGCGATCGTTGCTGGATGTCATGGCGACGGGGGCGCTGATGGATGTGGTGGAGAATGTTGCCCCATGGGTGGGCAGCCTGTCGCCACGGGTGCGTCAGCATGTCGCGACCGAAGCCCGGTACAGCGGATACCTGTCCCGACAGGAACGCGAAATCCGCCAGCTTGCCAATGACGGACGCCTCGTCTTGCCGCATGACCTTGATTACCATGCGATTGGTGGCCTCAGTACCGAAATGCAGGAACGCCTGTCGCAGGCGCGGCCTGTCACTTTTGGTGCGGCACAGCGCATTCCCGGCATTACGCCTTCCGCACTGGTGGCGGTATTGTCGCATGTGCGGCAGGTGGCCTGATGTCGGGGGCAGACATGATGGGGCATGCAGGTGTGCTGGATGATGTTTCACGTGAAACACGCGATCGCCTGACTGCCTATGCTGACCTGCTGGTGCGCTGGAATGCGCGCATCAATCTTGTGTCCCGTCCGGACCTGGCGCAGTTATGGCCCCGCCATATTGCCGACAGCCTGCAACTTGCAGCCCTGATCCCACAGGGTGCGCGGGTTGTGGATATGGGGTCGGGCGGGGGATTTCCCGGGCTGGTGATTGCGATGGCGACTGACGCGCATGTCACGCTGATTGAATCGGACCAACGCAAGGCCGCGTTCCTGCGCGAGGCCTCCCGTGTGGCGGGTGTGCGTACCCGTGTCATCGCCGCGCGGATCGAGGCGGCGGAGGCCGGGCCTGCCGATATCGTCACCGCGCGTGCCCTGGCCCCATTGCCGCAGTTATTGCAATGGGGCGTACGATTTCTGGATAAGGAAGGATTCTGCCTGTTTCTGAAGGGAAAGAACGCAGACGAAGAACTCAATGCCGCCAATGCCGACTGGCGTATGGCGGTGACCCGAATTCCAAGCCGCACTGATGCGGATGGTATCATTCTTAGATTGAGCGATATAAGGCGTGTCACAGACCACAACCATGCATCATCCGGTCGATAAGGCCGCGCATGCCCCCCGCATCATCGCCCTTGCGAACCAGAAGGGCGGGGTGGGGAAAACAACTACTGCCATCAACCTTGCCGCCGGTCTTGCGGCAGGTGGGTTCCGTGTTCTGCTGATTGATATCGACCCGCAGGGAAATGCGTCCACCGGGTTGGGGATCGGTTATGAAAACCGGCGTCGCGGGACCTATGCCCTGATTGGGGAGGATGCGCCGGCGGCTGACCTGATCCAGGAAACATCCGTTCCCGGCCTGTCGGTTATTGCGGCGGATACCGAACTGGCCGGGGCGGAACTGGAACTGGTCATGTCGGATCGACGGGAATATCGCCTGCGTGATGCCATTGCGCGGATTGGCGGTGAATATGATGTCATCCTGATTGATTGCCCACCCAGCCTTGGCCTGTTGACGCTGAATGCGCTTGTGGCCGCACAGGCGGTGATCGTGCCGTTGCAGTGCGAGTTTTTTGCGCTGGAAGGGATCAGCCAGTTGGTGCGCACCGTCAACAGCCTGTGCAAGTCCCTGAACCCGGCGCTGAAGCTGGAGGGGATCGTGCTGACGATGTATGACCGGCGTAACAACCTGTCGGAACTGGTGGCGGCGGATGCCCGCAGCTTCTTTGGCGATCGCGTGCTGGAGACGGTCATTCCGCGCAATATTCGCATTTCCGAAGCACAGAGCCATGGGCAGGCCGTGATGTTTTACGACGCCCGTTCCTCCGGCAGCCAGGCCTATAGGGCGCTGTCGGATGAAGTGACCTCACGTCTTGCACTCAGGGCGGGCCGGAAAGGGAAAAAGCAGGGATGAAACCCAAGAAGGATGCCGCCCGCCCACGATTGGGCCGGGGGCTTGCCGCATTGCTCGGCGATCAGGTGAACATGCTCAATCCTGCACCGGGGCTGGAACCGCGTAAAAATATGGATGGTGGCTCTGTGCTTCCGGTGGATGTCCTTGAACCCGGCCCGTTCCAGCCGCGCCAGCACATGGCCCCCGAAGCGTTGGAAGAACTGGCGGATTCCATCCGTACGCGGGGTATTTTGCAGCCGATCCTTGTGCGTCCCCACCCGGATCGTCCCAATATGTTCCAGATCATCGCCGGGGAACGGCGCTGGCGTGCCGCCCAGCTTGCGTCCCTGCATGAGGTGCCGGTCCATATCCGTGCCCTTGACGATGGCGATGCGATGGCGGCGGCGCTGGTGGAAAACCTGCAACGCGCAGACCTGAATGCCATGGAAGAGGCGGAGGGCCTGCAACGTCTGCTCGACGATTACCGCCTGACACAGGAAGAACTGGCGGGGGCCATTGGCAAGTCACGCCCCCATGTCGCCAATATGGTGCGCCTGTTGCAACTTCCCCCGCCTGTGCGTGATGCCGTGCGGGACAGGGAACTGTCGGCGGGTCATGCACGTGCGCTTCTGGCGCATCCCGATCCTGTCGCGGCGCTGAAGGTTGTGTTGAAACAGGGGCTCAATGTCCGCCAGACCGAGGCCCTGTCGAAAAAAACGGATGTAAAGAACAAGGTCGCGGCAAAGCGGGAGGAGCAGGCGCATAAAGACCCGGAAATCGGGTCGTTGGAACGCGACCTGACGGCAAAGCTCGGGCTGAAGGTCCAGATTACCTTTGATGGCAAGGGTGGTTCGCTGCGTGTGGATTACCGTTCCCTGGACCAGTTCGATGGGTTGCTGCGGCTGTTGCAGGCATGAGGGAAGGGGGCAGAGGGTTCTTTCTTGCGGGAAAGGACCAGGCCGCTTCTGCAATTATACGGGGTGATTTCAAATCTCTGCCCATGGCCTGATCGGGGGAATGTTTCTGCGGGTTTTGAATGTGTGTTCTTTCGGGCGTTAAAAAACAAACGATGAACCTGTGGACGTTCAGGTAGGGTGATGGTGATCCATGGGGTGGGTTCACTATGTTGGAAAAAATATTCAAAAAACCCCTTGTCGCCATGGGCCTGTCTTGGTAAAAGCCCCTCACCCGAAAGGGGAAAGTCTGTGGGCGCATAGCTCAGTTGGTAGAGCAGCTGACTCTTAATCAGCGGGTCCAAGGTTCGAGCCCTTGTGCGCCCACCACAGAATTCCGGTGTAACGCCGATTGCCGTATGAAAATCCCGGTATCATCTGATGCCGGGATTTTTTGTATCTGGACAACAATCCGGCAATATCCGTCCGGGATGCCCGATAAAGATCATAAACGGCGCCATGCTGCCTTTTTAACAAGGGCGACGTTGTTGCAGATTTTTGAAAAATCTCCACCAAAATCCCTTTACCATTCAGGTCATGTTCCGTGGACATGCAGGTTCCAGCCATTGGACGGGGACGGGGTGTTCTGCTGTGGATATTGCCGGTTCTGATATCAGGAAAGGAAGCGTCGTCAGTGAAGCAGTATATCCTGTCCCTTGCCATTTATCTGGTGGCTGGTTTTTGTGAAATTGGTGGCTGTTTTGCTTTTTGGGCGTGGTTGCGGCTGGGGCGGTCCATCGCCTGTCTGATCCCTGGCATGGCGGCGCTGGTGGCGTTTGCGTGGTTGCTGACACGCATTGATACCGATACGGCGGGGCAGGCCTATGCGGCCTATGGCGGGATCTATATCCTTGCATCCCTGACATGGATGCGCGTGGTGGAGGGATATGCCCCGACACGTTGGGAAATCCTGGGGGCTGCGATCTGCCTGATCGGGGCAGGGGTGATCCTGTTCCATCCCCGCAATGCATAAACTGCCGCGATAGCCCCGCAGAGAGGTCGCAGCCCCAGAGTCCTGAAAGGGGGGCGGTATCAGACGGTTCGTCATTCCCTGGCAGGCCATTTGAAATGGCAGGACCAGTCACCTACTGACATTATAAATGTTTATGGTGCCGCTGTTCTCGGAGCGTGTCTGAAAACAGCTCATTGAGAAAAAATAAGAAAAGTTTCTGGACGCCGCCTTTTATTTCAGAAAGGCGGCGTCTTCTGAAGGTTTTTGGGAAAAGATTCCCAAAAAACCTTTATAATTTCAGTATGTTATCAAGAATGACTTTTCAAGCAGTCTCTCAAACGCTGCGCAAAGATATGGATCTTTGGGAAAAGGCATATGTCTGGATTCACTCCAGTGCGATGGGCTTGTATGTCGGGGTATAGATCATGCCCTCGACCCATTTGCGGATATCGTCGGGGCGTTCGACATGGGCCATGTCATGGTCAAAGATATATTCCGCAAGGCGACAGGCCGAGGTGATTTCCACCTCCACGATCTGGTCCTGTGGCGGGAACAGCCGCCCGCGCGCACGGCTTGCGGTATCCACCTGATCCGCAAGCGCATGTGCGGCCTCGATGATGATATCATCGGTGATGTGGCGTGGGCATGTGGCATAGGTGGCCAGGCCGAGCCCCGGAAAGATATAGAAATTGTTGGCCTGCCCCGGATGGAAGGACCGGTCCCCGACCTGGACCACCGGATACTGGATACCGGCGGCATACAGGGCCTGTCCCTTTGACCAGGTATAAGCCTGTTCTGCCGTGCATTCGGCATTGGGGATCGACAGGGCAAAGATGATGGGACGGCTGTTGATCGCGCTCATGCGTTCGACCACCGCCTGTGTGAAGGCATCCCCCACGGTGGATACCCCGATCAGGATCGTGGGACGCACCCGCGTAATCACGTCAAGAAGGTCTGTCGTGGGCGTATCATCGCGGGCATAGCGGCGCTGCTGTTCCGACAGGTCGGTGCGCGATGTGACCAGCAGCCCGTCCTTGTCCATCATGGTGATGCGCGCGCGCGCGGCATCTTCCGACAGGCCCTCGCGCTGCATGGCGCGTACAAGCAGGTCCGCGATACCCAGCCCTGATGACCCCGCGCCCAGAAACACAACCTTCTGGGCCGACAAAGGGGCTTCCAGAATCTGCAGGGCCGTGGTCAAGCCGGCCAGTGTGACAGCCGCAGTGCCCTGAATGTCGTCATTGTAGCACAAAACACGGTCGCGATAATGCGCAAGGTAGCGGATCGCATCCGTGCCTTTCCAATCCTCGAAATGGATGCAGCAGGGGGGGAAGACCTCCTGTACGGCATTGACGAATTCCTCTACGAACGCATCAAGTTCCGCCTGTTCCGGCGGTTCGCGCCGCAGCCCGAGATAAAGCGGGTCCGCCCGCAGTGCCGCGTTGGTCGTGCCGATGTCCAACTGGATCGGCAGGGTGGTGTGTGGTGGCACGGCCCCGCATGCGGTATAGAGCTGCAGCTTGCCAATCGGGATGCCCATGCCGTTGACCCCGATATCGCCAAGGCCAAGGATGCGCCCGCCGGTTGTTACGCAGATAAAGCGGACATTGCGTTCGGGCCAGTTACGCAGGACAGAGGCGATGCGCCCCTTATGTTCCAGGCTGATATACATGCCGCGCGGGCGGCGGTACAGGTGGCTGAACGCCTTGCACACCGCACCCAGCGTCGGGGCATAGATGATGGGCACGAATCGTGCCGGGTCGGACATGACGACCTTGTAAAACAGGGTTTCATTCCGGTCGCCAAGGCTGGAGAGGTAGATATAGCGTTCAAGGTCGTTCGGTTTGGCGTCAAGATGGCGGAACACGCGTTCCGCCTGACGTTCCAGTGTCTCGATCTGTGGCGGCAGCAGCCCTTCGATATCCAGTACGCGCCGTTCCTCCGCGCTGAAGGCGGTTCCCTTGTTCGCGGCGGGATCGTTCAGCAGCGCCGCTCCCCGCGGAAAGGAACGGGACGTGGGATGGGTCATGATGTGCGGTCTCCGGCAATGGAAAGCAGGCAACGGGCCATGATATAACAGCCAAGCATGCCGCACATGGAACGGGTCAGGCCAGAGGCAGTTCGTTCACATTGACGACGCGCCATCCCTCGCGCAGGTGTTCTATGACGCTAAGCGACAGGTTCTGGACCGAAAAATGCAGTGCCGTATGCGCATGGACATGCAACGCATGCGCCAACGCCCCGCGGATCGCCCCGCCATGGCTGACGACCACCATGTCCTGTCCCGCATATTCACGCGACATACGATCCAGCGCCGCACCGACGCGGGCGCAGACCTGCACCATGCTTTCGCCACCTGGTGGCTGTTCCGTGGCCCCCACGGACCAGAACGGATGCGCCGGCACCGCCAGTTTTTCTGGCAGGCGGTCATGTGTCGTGCCGTGCCATTCGCCCATCGACTGTTCGGTAAAACCCGGTTCGATCCGGCTGGCCTGCATGCCATATCCGGCCTGCTGGATGGCCTGCGCCGTCTGTTGCGCCCGACCAAGGGGGGAGGTGAACCATAATGCCGGATGCGGCAGGCGACGGGCCAGCGTCTCGTACATCGGGCGTTGCGCGACAAGGCTGTCGGGGCATAGCGGCACATCCATCGCACCATACAGGTGCCTGCGCGCGTTCTGTTCAACGATGGCGTGGCGGATCAGCCAGAACCGCGTAACCCCCTTCTGCAATTGCGGGGTGTCGAGGAAATTACCGTGATTCTGCGACATGAGGGCAGGGGTCTCCATAGGCTTTTGTCAGCGTGACGTGTGCGTGTACGAAACAGCGAAGAAAAAACCGGGCTCTGCCCGGACCCGGCAGGGAGCACAGGTTCCTGCCCCCTGTTTCTGAAGAAATGAAAGCGTCTGCAGGACCTCGGGGTTAAGCTGAATTCAGAAGTTTTTGGGAAAGCTTTTTTCAAAAAGCTTTGAAAGACGTCGCCTTTTTGAAAAGAGGCGACACCCAAAAACTTTCATTTTCATCCCTGCTCCAGGTGATGCGGCATGTAGGTCGGATGCGGGTCATGGGCGGCGATGGTGGGCCAGTGGCGTAGAATCAGGCTGATTTTTTCCACCACACGACGGACATCGCGTGTTTCGCGCTCCATCCGGCGTCGGCTGTCCATACCGTCATGCGAGGGCTCGCCCGAAACCAGGCGTGCGCCCGCCGAAATGCGCAACGCCCCGGCCAGTTCCCCGCCCAGCGCCGGATGTGCAAGCGGCACCGGCTGTCCCACATGGCACAACAGTGCCGCAAGGCGGCGTTCATCCCCGTCACCGGTGGGGATGACGGTCGATAGGTCGGTATTGAGCCATACATAAAGCCTGCGCGCCTGTGCCAGCGCCAGCGGGCGGAAGGTGTCATGTGCATCATGTGCGCGCACGAAAAAGGACAGGATCGTCGCGGCATCATCCCATGCATCGGCCAGTGGTGGTCGGCGCGGGGCAACAGGGGGCAACAGGCACAGGTCGGGATTATGCGTGATGGCGTCGCGTGCCGCCGACAGGAATGTCCGCAGGCGTTGCGTGACGGTGGCGCGTGGCACCTCCGACAGTGCGGCCATTTCCGCAAGGGCCGCCTGCCAGCGCAGGCTCAACCCGATATTGTGCCCCGTCGGCAGCACCATGCGCGCGTGTCCCGCAGGCCATGCCGCCTGATGGGTGTATTGCGCCAGCCCCGTCGGCAGGGGCGTGCCCGACAGGCGCGCCATGACCGGCGCAGGCAGCAGGACCGCCCCGCAGAACGGCGGCCCCGTAAAGAACTTGGACCCCGTGACCATCACCATCCACCCCCGGTCGAGGTAGTCGCGTACCCGCACGGGGTCGAGTCGCGTCTGGCAGGCATCGACCACCACATCCACCTGCCCGGCCGCGGCCGTGGCGATGAGGGTATCGAGTGTTTCCATCTGCGGGGCGAGCAGCCCGGTTTTTGACAGGTCAAGGCGATGCAGCAGGATATGCCGCCCGCGTGCCAGTTCCGCGCGCGCCACGCGCAGGCAGTCCGCATCGACCTGCGCCAGCGGGATCTGTTGCCCGCGTGCGTCACGCATCGGCAGGTCGATCACCTGCGTATCATCGGGGAATCCCGCGATCAGGTGCCCCTTTGGCACCATGTGACCCAGCGCGGTATCATTGGCGAAATGGCATCCGCGTGCGGCCAGAGGCACGCCGCTTCCGGTTTCTTCCGGCGCGATCAGGATATTGCTGACCGCACGTCCCCCCGGCGCCAGCGCCGCCAGCGCCAGTGCATAAAGCTCGCAGTCCGTGCCAGAGGGGGCAAGGATGATCCCCTCATCCCCGCGCAGGCCGAAATACCGTGCGATTCCGTCATGGATTTCCGTCGTCAGGGCGGCAGGCACATCGGCATGCGGGTCCGACAGGGCGGCGGCGATCAGGCGCAGGCGCGCCGCCTCCGCCCCGGCAAAGCCACGTTCGGAGAGCGAGGACGCGGTGGATGAGGCGAATGTGACCGCCCACGGGCGCGGCCGGTGTGAACAGCCATAATGGTTCAGGCCGGTCGTGGGGTCGATACTCAGCCGTGCATCGCCGCCCAGGGCCATCAGTGTTTCGGTCGGCCCGGTCCACGGCCACACTGCCTGCATGCGCGCATGTATGGCCGCGATGTCGGGCGTATCGGCGGGCGCGGGCTGGCATGGTGCCACGGACAGCCAGACCTCATGCAGGACGGCAGGGGGGGGCAGGTGGTCTGCTGCCATGATGTCGATCCACGCCGGCAGCGGCCCCGCGACCGTGGTGGTGGGGGCGTCGCATGTGACGTCCAGCCCGTGAAACAGTGCCGCCGTCCGCGCCGCGCACAGGGCGGCGATGACGGGGTGGCGGGGGGCAACCTCCAGCAGATGCGCCAGTTCGAGCGCATGGCGCAGGTAAAATGCGCTGTGATCCCCATTGCCCAGACATGCCGCGCCCAGCAGGACATGCCCCGTATCGGTGACGCGGAAGGGGACGGGCAGGTCAGGCGACAGGCTGATGCGCCGCGAACCGGCGATAACGCGCAGATCGGGACGTTCAAGGACCCGGATCAGACCTTCGGTGAGCTGGTGGGCAAACACGGGGTTCTCCGTAATGGCGCGCGTCAGGGCGTGGTGGCGGGCACGTCATGGCCGGGATGTTGCGCGTGGGTGGGGGCATTGTCCCGCAGGGCCATGGCGGCGGGTGGTTCGGTTATATGCGCTCTGGTTACGGCATGTGTGATGGCCGGCGGACATGCCAGCGTCCATCCCGCCTGTCGTGCGGTCAGGCACATATGGGCTGGTGGCGGGGCGATGGCATGGATGGGTGGGTCAAGGGGCAGGTACAGTTCACGACTCATCAGATGTAGCGACTTTCCGTCCGCCCGACCATATTGACCATCCCCCATCACCGGGCAACCCAGTGCCGCGCAATGCACCCGTGCCTGGTGGGTACGCCCCGTTTCCAGCCGCAGTTCAAGCCAGCTTGCCGGGCTGCCATCGGGCATGTGGCCGCGTGCGAGGCACCGCCACGCCGTGCGGGCGTCCTGCCCGTCGGGCGTGATCTCCATCCGCCATTGCCCGCGTTCCGCCCGCCGCAGCAGCGGGGCCTCGACCACCCCATGCCCCGCTGTGGGATGGCCATGGGTGATGGCCCAGTACACCTTGGTGGTCCGGCCACTGGCGAAACATTCCTGTGCCGCGATCAGCGCCTGTTTGCGCAATGCCACCAGCAGGCACCCCGATGTGTCACGATCCAGCCGGTGCGCCAGCCATGGCCCGTTGCGATGGCGTGACATCAGGGCGAACGCGTCTTCCACGCTCGGCCCGCCCGCGCGACCCGCATGGGCGGGCAGGCCCGGGGGCTTGTCGATCACGATGAAGTGCCGCGTCCGCAGCAGGACAGGGAAGGGCAGTTCCCCGCCGTTGCGGTTCGATACAGCACGCGTGACAGCACGCGGGGCGGGGGATGTGACGCGGGGGATGGCGGGTCTGCGGGGTTTCATTCGTCGTCGGCGGTCTTGCGCATCAATACCTCGCGACGGCCGACATGGTTGGCTTCGCTGACGAGGCCTTCTTTCTCCATCTGCTCGATGATCTTGGCCGCGCGGTTATAGCCGATCGAAAGATGGCGCTGGATAAAGGACGTGGACGCCTTGCCTTCGCGCGCGACAAGCTCCACCGCCTGTCCGAACAGGCTGTCTTCCTCGTTCCCGCCTGCGCCGCCGCCAATGGCGCGGCCACCCCCGTCCTCGTCCTGGGCGGAGATGACTTCATCGTCATAGATGGGCTCCCCCTGCGCGCGCAGGAAGGCAACCACGGCCTCTACTTCGCTATCATCGACGAAGGGACCATGGACGCGCGTGATGCGGCCCCCCGCCTGCATGAACAGCATGTCACCACGCCCCAGCAACTGTTCCGCCCCCTGTTCGCCAAGGATGGTGCGGCTGTCGAATTTGCTGATGACCTGAAAGGAGATGCGCGTCGGGAAGTTCGCCTTGATGGTGCCGGTGATGACATCGACGGACGGGCGCTGTGTCGCGATGATCAGGTGAATGCCCGCCGCGCGGGCCTTTTGCGCCAGGCGTTGCAGCAGGGCCTCGATTTCCTTGCCCGCGACGATCATCAGGTCCGCCATCTCGTCCACGATCACGACGATATAGGGCAGGGCATCAAGTGCGAGTTGCTGTTCTTCGAATGTCGGCTTGCCCGTTTCGGGGTCATATCCCGTCTGCACGCGCCGGGTCACGATTTCGCCCCGGGCACGCGCCTCGGCCACACGTTCGTTATAACTGGCGATGTTGCGGACCTGCAGGTGCGCCATGGCGCGGTAACGGCGGTCCATTTCGCGTACGGTCCATTTCAGGGCCGCGACCGCCTTGGCCGGTTCCGTCACCACCGGCGTCATCAGGTGGGGAATGCCCTCATAGATCGAGAATTCAAGGATCTTGGGGTCAATCAGGATCAGCCGGCACTGATCCGGTGACAGCCGGTACAGCAGTGACAGGATCATGGCGTTCACGCCCACCGACTTGCCCGACCCGGTGGTGCCCGCGATCATCAGGTGTGGCATGGAACCAAGGTCGCTATAGACAGGTTCCCCCGCAATATCCTTGCCCAGCGCGAGGTTCAGGCGCGCGCGGGCATGCACCCAGCGGTCGTCGCGCAGCAGTTCGGAGAAATAGACCGTGTCGCGGCGGGTATTGGGCACTTCGATCCCGATGACATTGCGTCCCGGCACCGTGGCGATACGCACGCTCAGCACCGAAAGGGAGCGTGCGACGTCATCCGCAAGCCCGATGACGCGCGCGGCACGGATGCCGGGCGCGGGCATCAGTTCGAACAGGGTGACGACCGGGCCTGCGTGATAGGTCCTGATTTCCCCCTGCACGCCGTATTCGGACAAGATGGTGACAAGGTGCGCGGCGTTCGCCTTCAGCAGCTCTTCCGTCGGGCCGGTGGTGGCATGTGACGGTGGGGGCCGAAGGAGAGAGAGGGGCGGCAACTGCCATGTATGCTGCTGCGGTGCGTCATAGCGTTCGCCCATCGGTGCGGTGGTCGTACCCGTCGGCGGGGCCGCCGGTGGCAGGTCTTCGGGCACGGGGGGCGCGGGGGGGCGCGTGGCGCCCCCGCTGAACAGACGTCCCAGCAGGGTCGGTCGTTCGGGCTGTGACGGGGTGTCGATCGGCGGGGCGAATGTCGTGGCCGGTGTGGGCGCATCCTCGTGCCAGGGGGCAAGGTCCTGCGGTTCCGACGGATTCACCAGCAGCGGCGGGGAAATATCCTCCTCCATGCCTGGCGGATGGACCCAGTTCGTGCCGATCGACACCCGGCCCTGCATGGGGGATGCGGGCAGGCTGGCTGCGGGTTCGGGCTGCGTGGCTGTTTCCCGTGCGGGGGGCAGTGGCGGTGGCGCGGCATCACGCACGCTTAGCGAGCGTGAGGTCGCAGGCAGCGGCACGGGCGGTGGTGGCGTCATGGCCCGCGCGGGCGTGGTATCGGGCACAGTGGGGGCAGGCGCCTGCACGGGGGCGTGCGTCGTCACGGGATAGGCCGGGTCCGGCGCACGGGGGGCTGCCTCGGGCTCCATGCGGCGGGGAAGGGGGATGTCCTCTTCAGGCAGGGCGTCCGCAAGGCTGTCACGCGCCCGGGGGGGCGCGTCCGTAATGGTGGGGGCAGGGTCGCTGCGTGAGGCCTGCACCCGTGCGCGCATGTTGCCCGCAAGGGTATGCGCCCCGCCCGCAAGGCGGACGGGCTGGCGTCCCACCATGCGCAGCGCGCGCCCGATCGCGCGCCATTCCGACAGTGACAGCGCCAGTGCCAGCGGGATCAGCAGCAGGGCCAGAACAAGGCCCAGCAGCCACATGATGGGCCGTCCCCACGCACCCATCATGCTGACCCCGGCCTGGAGCGCCATATGCGCCAGCGACAGCCCCACCGCCCCACCTGGCCCGGAATCGGCCGGCCATTGCGGATTGGGAACGGCGGGGAACATGATCGGCACGGCGGCCAGCAGGGCGGACAGGACCGGCATCGCCGCCAGCAGCGCGGCCACGCGGATCAGCCCGGAGCCCACGCCATTATGGCGGATGATACGCCATCCCCATGCGATCAGCGCGAGGATGACCAGTGCGCTGGTGACGCCCATGTTCTGCAACAGGAAGTCCGACACATATGCCCCGACCGTGCCCAGCAGGTTGGTGGGGGCCTGCGCGCTGGAGGTATTGGCCGAGGAATCGCGCGGATCATAACTCCACAAGGCGGCTATCAGCGCCAGCGCCAGCATCCACAACGCCACCCCGCCCGTTTCGGCAAGACGCCGCAGCAGCCGGGTCCGTGTGGGGCCGGATGACAGGGACTCGGGGATGAAACGGCCGGGGATCGCCAAAAATCCGTATCCTGCTTGTGTGGCCATGACATCGCGGCATGCAGGTTGCCGGGGTGTGGCCGTCATGAAAACTCTGGGCGCAAAGGGGCGGGCATGACGCCATGCGCCCACATCCGTGGGACTATAACGCGGCCATGGCGCGTGACAGAAGGGCGGTTGCGCCTTTTATGGACGAAATTATCGTCCCGTGGCGTCCTCGTGCCGCCAGACCGACAGCCGTGCCGCACCATGTTCGCGCTGCGCCAGCAGGCGTTCGGGGGCGACGGGCGGGATTTCGTCGGCGGCTGTTTCCACGATCAGCAGCGCGCCCGGTGCGATCCATCCCCCCCGTTCAAGCGTGGCGAGTGCGGCGGCGGGCAGGTCGCGGCCATAAGGGGGGTCAAGGAACACCAGCCCCGCCGGGGTCGCCGCCCCGCGTGGGGGCAGGCGCGTCATGTTCCATGCCCGGACCTGCGCCATGGGCTGCGCCCCGCACGCGGCGATATTGTCACGCAGGGCCGACAGCGCGTTGCGGTCGCTTTCGATGAACAGCGCCGCCGCTGCCCCGCGCGACAGGGCCTCCAGCCCCAGGGCACCGGTGCCGGCGAATCCGTCGAGCACCTGCGCGCCCTCCATCACGTCACGTCCGGCCCATGGCGCATGCATCAACATGTCGAACAGCGCCTGGCGCACCCGGTCGGCGGTGGGGCGTGTGACACGGCCCGGCGGCGCGCGCAGGGCGCGGCCACGGAAACGGCCGGCAACGATCCTCATTCCCGTCGTGCCCGTTACGCCCGCGTGTTGCGGCGCGGGTTGGCAAGGCCGGGCACCTGTTCACGCAGCACCTTGCCGGTCACTTCCTCCAGCTCTTCGCGTTCGAGCGTGCCAAGCTGGAACGGGCCATAAGAGGTGCGGATCAGGCGGCTGACATGCAGGTTCAGTCCACGCATGACCTTGCGGATTTCGCGGTTCTTGCCTTCGCGCAGGGAAACCGTCAGCCACGCATTGTCGCCCCGGCTGGAATCCAGCGCCGCCTCGATCGGGCCGTAATGGACGCCTTCGAACACGCTGCCCTGTGCAAGGTCGGCCAGCTGGTCTTCGTTCACCACGCCAAAGACCCGCACGCGATAGCGACGGATCCAGCCGTTGCTGGGCAGTTCCAGCTTGCGCGCCAGTTCACCGTCATTCGTCAGCAAAAGCAGCCCTTCGCTGTTGAGGTCGAGTCGGCCGACGCTGATGACGCGCGGCATTCCTTCGGGCAGGGAGGCAAATACCGTGGGGCGACCATCCGGGTCGCGATGGGTCGTCACCAGCCCGTCAGGTTTGTGATAGCGCCACAGGCGCGTGCGGTCGGGTGCGGCGATGACTTTGTCATCCACCTGCACGATGTCGCCATCGGACACGAAGGTGGCGGGATGGCGCACGATGTCGCCATTCAGGCGTACGCGCCCTTCCTCGATCATCCGTTCGGCATCGCGCCGGCTGGCGACGCCGGAACGTCCCAGCCACTTGGCGATGCGATCGCCATGCGGCGTGGTGGGGGCGGGGGAGGCGTCTTTTGTCATTCTCTGTGTCTCGAAGCGTCGATCAGGGCATCGAACAGGAGCCGGTCCCCTGTTGAAATGCCGAATTCGGGATGCCATTGCACCCCGATGCAAAAAGGATGGCCCGGCAGTTCCATGGCCTCGATCACGCCATCGGGGGCGACGGCGCTGACGATGGCGCGCCCGGGGGTTGCGACCGCCTGGTGGTGGGCCGAATTGACCGCCATGCGGGTGGCGCGCGTGATATGCGCAAGACGCGTGCCGGGGACGATTGTGACCTCGTGTCCGGCTTCGTCGCGCGGATTGGGCTGTTCATGGGGCAGGGGGGCCGTGATGGTGTCGGGGATATGCTGTATCAGTGTGCCGCCCAGTGCAACCGCCAGCAATTGTTCCCCGCCACATATGCCCAGAATGGGCCGTCCCATCCGCAACGCGGCCTGTACCAGCGCCAGTTCGGCGGCCGTGCGCGTGGATTTCGTGGTGACGGTGGGATGTGGCGCATCCCCGCCATACAGGTCGGGCGCGATATCGAACGCCCCGCCAGTGACGATCAGGCCATCGAGTCGCGCCATGATGGCGGCCGCCCCCGCCGAATCATGGGGCAGCCCGACCGGCACCCCACCTGCGGCCGTGACGGCATCCATGTAGTTGCAGCGTATGGCGTACCATGGATAGCGTGAGTATCCGCCCTGTTGCGGTGGACAGGGCGGTTCGCAATCCAGTGTCACGCCGATCAGGGGATGGGACGTATCCATTCCGTTTCCCTAGAATAATTCGCAAGGAAAGGAAATGCGCCCGCGTCCGTCCCGTGTCGTTTCGTAAGTCCGGGCCTATTGTTGCGCCACGGGTGCGAGACTGCAGGAAAGGGGACAGGATTCGGAGCGGCGGACGCCACGGGGGGCATCCGCGATGGCCATGCCTGCAACGATCGCGGCTGTGGTCAAAATCAGCGTAAGCGTATGCATGCCCTTTCTCCCGTGTGCTGTCAGGCGTGTCGTGTGGCCGTGCGATCCGTGCAAAAGCCTGCAGGAATGCGGCGCGGGTACGAGACGCGGTTAAATTCAGGACCCCTGATTACAGAATATTGCAAAACGTAACACCACATAGGTCAATGATGGCAGCACACGTCAGGGAATGTCCATGAAAATGGCGGTTTCCTGACGTTAATGTGCATCGCTGTGGTGTTTTTGCACGGTCATATAACGGTAACATAAACCGGGGCCGACCCGTGCAACGCCGTAATGGCTTGAATGGTTGCGGTGCGGGGGTATCGTGCCGTGATGCCTGCATCTTTCCCCCCCGCTGCCGCCCGTCCCGACGGTGTGATGGACCCGATGTCCCTTGCCTTTGCCGAGGCGCGCGCCGCCGCCAGCCGGGGGGAAGTGCCTGTCGGTGCGGTGGTGGTCGGCCCCGGTGGCGTCATCCTGTCGTGCGCGGGGAACCGGTCGGAAGAATGGCATGACCCGTCGGCACATGCGGAAATGCTGGCCCTGCGGGAGGCCACGCGGATACGCGGGGGGCAGCGGCTGTCGGACTGCGCCCTGTATGTCACGCTTGAGCCGTGCCCCATGTGCGCGGGGGCGGCGGTGCATTTCCGTATCGGACGCATCCTTTTCGGGGCATATGACCCAAAGGGCGGTGGCGTGGACCATGGGCCGCGCCTGTTCGCCCGTCCCGGCTGCCTTCATCGCCCGGAGGTCATCGGTGGTCTGCGCGAGCGCGAGGCGCAGGACATGCTGCGCGCGTTTTTTCGTAACCGTCGCATGTCCTGAACCATGCGATGCCTCCCGGTTGTCTCCCGGTCGCTCCTGGGTTGCGTCACGATGCGTAATCTAACGTATCTTTCATGCCATGGTATAAGTGGGGTTGGTTCTCTTGCGTCACAGTGCGGGCGATGGGACTGTAACCCCGGTCGGGACGGCCCAGCCCGACGCAAGCGAGATCAGACCAAGATGTTCAGGGATGCCATGTCAGACGCATTACAGCCGAAAACCGTTTTTCCTCGCCCGGTGCGCGGGGCCTTCCTCGCCACATTGCTTGCCAGCAGCCTGCTGGGCGGGATGGTGGCCGGTGCGCCATGCGCCCGGGCGGATGACAGCGGCGTCATCCGGCCTGATACGCAGGTCCAGCAGCTTCCGAATTTCGTCAACCTCGTCAAACAGGTGAAGCCCGCCGTCGTTTCCATCACCGCCAAGATCCATAATGCCGATATTGGCGAGGACGTGGGTGGCGGTGGCGGCATGCCCGGCGGCTTTCCGTTTCCCTTCCCGTTCCAGATGATGCCGCAGCAACATCATGATGTGGAGGCCCGGGGCTCTGGCTTTGTCATTTCGCCCGATGGGTATGTCGTGACCAACAACCATGTCGTAAAGGGTGCGACGAAGGTGACGGTGACGCTTGATGACGGCACCAGCCTGCCCGCCAAGATCGTCGGCCGTGATTCCAAGACGGACATCGCGCTGCTGAAGGTCACGCCTTCGGGCAAGCTGCGCTTCATCGAACTTGGCGATTCCGACAAGGTGGAGCCGGGGGAATGGGTTGTTGCAGTGGGCAATCCCTATGGCCTGGGCGGCACGGTGACGGCGGGCATCGTCTCTGCACGTGGCCGCGATATTGGCGACGGGCCGTATGATTCCTTCATCCAGGTTGACGCGCCGATCAACCGTGGCAATTCCGGTGGCCCGCTGTTCACGCAGGACGGCAAGGTCGTGGGCGTGAACACTGCCATCCTGTCGCCATCGGGCGGTTCGATCGGCATCGGCTTCGCCATTCCGTCCGACACGGTCAAGAACGTGGTCGAACAGTTGGAGAAGACCGGCCATGTGACGCGCGGCTATCTCGGGGTGACCGCGCAGGTGATCACGCCGTCCATGGCGACGGCGCTGGGCCTGAAATCCGTCAATGGCACGCCGGCCACAGGCGCCCTTGTCGCCAGCGTCAGCGCCGGCAGCCCGGCGGAAAAGGCCGGGATCAAGGCAGGGGATGTCGTAACCGACCTGAATGGGCAGAAGATCGATACCCCCCATACGCTTGCGGTCAAGGTGGCGTCCGTCGTGCCGGGGACCAAGGTAACGGTCGGCTATCTGCGCAATGACAAGCCCCAGACCGCCAGCGTGACCATCGCGAACCTTGGCAAGGGCGGCTCGACCGACGGGACGGTGGGCGATGACCATACCGACGACAAGGGACCGCGCCTTGGCGTCTCGCTCGCGCCGCTGACGCCGGATGCACGCCAGCAGCTTGGCCTTGATGAGAATGTCCATGGCGTGGTCGTCAGCGATGTGCAGCCCGGTTCCTCGGCAGAGCAGGCGGGCATCCATGCGGGCGACGTGATCCAGGCCGTGGGCAACAAGCCGGTGGAAAATCCCCGTGCCACGGTATCCGCCATCCGCCAGGCGCTGGAGACCAATCATTCGGTCCTGCTGCGGGTTGTGCGTAACGGCCAGAGCATTTTCGTCGCGGTGACACCGGGCAGCGATGACGCCGATAACAGCAGTGATGACGATGATGGGCAGTAAGGAAGAGGCTGAAGGCAACTGACTGATAAAAAACAAGGGTCTTTTGCCCGATCTTTCCCACGGAAAGCTTCGGCTACATGATGGCCAAAGACCTTTGTTCTTTTTATCAATGGATTATTTTCAGGCACTGTCCTGATTGTGTGAACCGGGGGCATGTCCCCCGGTTTTTTCATGGCCATGGTCGATATGTGTGCGTGCCATTGCGCCTAAAGGTGATTGTCGCGACCGGACTTCTTGCGTATCTGCTGTGCGTCGTGTTGAAAGTCGCGGAGGCGTTATGACTGGTCCAGTATCATCCGATCCCCAGATCCCCCCGCCGGGAGAGGCCCGCCTGATTGATGGCAAGGGCTTTGCCAACCGCCTGACGCAGGACATCGCAGAGGATGTGCGCGCCTTCTATGCCCGCCATCAGGTCACGCCCGGCCTTGCGGTGGTTCTTGTCGGCAATGACCCCGCAAGCGAAGTGTATGTCCGCAACAAGGCCTTGCAGACCCATCGCGCGGGCATGCGTTCATTCATGCATATGCTGCCCGAAACCACGTCGCAGGAAGAACTGCTTGCGCTGATCGCACGACTGAATATCGATCCCGAGATCCACGGCATCCTCGTGCAGCTTCCGCTGCCGGGCGACCTTGATCCCGTCGCCGTGACCAACGCCATCGACCCGCGCAAGGATGTGGATGGGCTGGGCGTGGTCAATGCGGGGCGTCTGGCGCTTGGTTTGCCGGGCCTTGTGCCATGCACCCCGCTGGGCTGTCTTTTGTTGCTGAAATCCTATGTTGGGGATCTGCGTGGCCTTAACGCCATGGTGGTGGGCGCTTCGAATCTGGTGGGCCGCCCCATGGCGCAACTTCTGCTGCGTGAGGGGTGTACCGTCACCGTCGCGCATATCGACACGCGCGATCCACAGGTGCTGGCGCGGCAGGCGGATATTCTGGTTGTCGCGACCGGGTGCAGCGGGTTGGTGAACGGGGCATGGATCAAACCGGGGGCGACCGTGATTGATGTCGGTATTTCGCGCGTACCGGTGGAAAATGGCAAGACGCGGCTGGTGGGGGATGTGGTGTTCGACGAAGCCCGCCATATCGCGGGGCAGATTACCCCGGTGCCCGGCGGTGTCGGCCCGATGACGATCGCCTGCCTGTTGCGCAACACGATGCAGGCGGCGCGTGAACTTGTCGAAGGTGTGGGGGATACCGTGTGATGCAGGTTTCCGTCGAACTGATCCCACGCGATACCGAAACCCTTCTGCGTGACGCGGCGGAGGTGCGGTCGTGCTTCCCCCTTGCGGATATGATCAACATTCCCGACCTGCTGCGCTTTCCCCTGCGGAGCTGGGACGCAGCCGCGCTGGCGCGGCCGCATTTCCCCAATGTGATCCCGCATATCCGCGCCATCGACATCGCGCCTGACGCGCCCCTGCCGGGTGTTGGGCAGGAAGGGCTGGAGGCGGTGTTGGTGGTGCAGGGCGACCCGCCATCGGACCTGCGGCACCTGACCTATCCCAACACGACCGAAAGCATCATCCGCCGGTACCGTGCAGAGGCGCCGCACCTGGCGGTCTATGCCGCATTCGACCCGTATCGCCGCGCCCCTTACCGGGAGATGGAGGCCATCGCACGCAAAAAGGAAGCCGGGGCGGTCGGGTTCTTTACGCAGCCGATCTTTGACATGCGCATGCTGGACCTGTGCATGAACTGGCTGCATGGGGAAAATGTGTTCTGGGGCATTTCCCCCGTGGTCGGCCCGCGTTCGCGTTCTTATTGGGAGACGACAAACCATGTCATCTTCCCCCATGATTTCGAACCGACGATGGAGGCGAACATCGCTTTTGCCCGGCAGATGATGCGTACCGTGCGGACACAGGGGGGCAATGTCTATCTCATGCCTCTACGGGTGAACCTGCAGCGTTATCTTGTTCCGCTGTGTGGTGTGTAAGCGGCCGTCTGGCAGGGTATTCCCCCTTTAAACCCGCCGGGATCTACAAACTCTGGCGCATTTCTGTTTCCAGAAACATCGCTATGGCTATTGCATTTCTGAAAAAGGCCACAGTCAGAAATTGCAAGGGATGATTGGAAATGCCCCGTTGGGGGGAATGGGCAAAGATTTCAGGTATGGTCCTGATAAAAAACAGGAAAAGTTTTTTTGGGGCCGCCTTTTTTAAAAAGGCGGCGTTTTCTGTTACCATATGCCTGTCCCGGCGGGGACAGTTCAAATCCAGCCCTGTGCGCGGATCAGGCCAAAGGCGGCGATCGTGACCATGCAGGTGATGCGGCCATCGCGGATCATGGCCTCCATTTCCTCCAGCCTTACCTTGTGACAGGTGATGTCTTCTTCCGTCTCCTCCCGCGCATGTGGCCCCTGTGTCAGGCCGGTGGCGAGGTAGGCGCGGCCCTTTTGCGTGGTATATCCCGCGCCCTGGTACATCAGGCCCGCATTGCGCATGTTTTCCGCCACAAGCCCGGTCTCTTCTCGCAATTCTCCGTGCGCCACGTCCTGCGCGCTGGCATCAGGGCGGGTTTCCCACATGCCCATCGGCAGTTCCCACATCCGCTGTTTTATGGGGTAGCGATATTGCTGGACCAGCGTGACGAAGCGTTTGCCGTTCTCTTCCCACAGGGGCAGGATCACGACGAAATCCCCACGTTCGACCACGCCGTACAATCCCTTGCGGCCATTGGGGCGGATGATGATATCTTCCCGCACGCGGGTCCATGGGTTTTCATAGGCAAGGCGGCTCGATACGGTGACAAATCCGCCGGCGTCGGGTGTGGGGTCGGATGGGGTGTCGGTCATGGCATGCGTGCCTGTTGTCTGTTGGCGGGATGACGTCGGGGCAGGTTATATGTTACGCGCCTGCGCTGCCAACCATGACACGCACCGTATCATGTGCGTGGGTCACGCGGTTGTATTGCTGTCGTGATGCCTTTTTACTGATATTGCGTCATTGCATTGCCATACTGCCCATATTCACGCGGGCCTGACGGGCGCGCCGTATGTCCCAGCCGGAGTTTCGATCCCATCATGACCCTGCCGCAGACGTCCATGGCGTCACCAACACGGCGGATTCTGGCCGTCGTCCTGTTCAACCTGCTATGTTACATTGATATCGGGCTGCCAATGGCGGTCATCCCGGTTTTTGTGCATCAGGTGCTGGGATATAATACGGTCATCGCGGGTTTCGCCGTATCGTTGCAGTATCTCGCGACCTTCGCCTCACGCGCGTCGGCGGGGCAGGCGGCGGACCGGCGCGGGGCGAAACCGGCCGTAGTGGTCGGGCTTGCGGTCTGTACCCTGTCGGGCCTGATGCTGATGACGTCGGGCCTGCTGCGCCATTATGCGGTCCTGTCGGCGCTTTTGCTGATCTTCAGCCGCGTTTTCCTTGGGGTGGGTGAAAGCTGGACCGCGACCGGCGCGATCATGTGGAATATCGGGCGCGTTGGCGCCACGCGCACGGCGCAGGTGATTTCATGGAATGGCGTGACCTCCTATGGTGGTATCGCGCTGGGTGCGCCCATCGGGCAGATGCTTTCGGGCATGCCGCTGCCTTATGGCGGGCTGGTGCTGGTGGGGGCCCTGTCGGCGGTTCTGCCATTGGCCGGATTCCTGCTGGCGCTGGGATACGAACCCGTGCCCCCCGTCGCGCACAAGGGGCCGCGCACACCATTCAGCACCGTATTCTGGCGCGTTCTGCCCCATGGGGTGGTGCTGGCATGCGGGTCGGTCGGGTTCGGCACCATTTCATCATGCCTTGCCCTGTTTTTCGCACACCAGAACTGGGATGGCGCGGCTGTCGCGCTGGCGGCGTTCGGGATCGTGTTCGTGCTGGTGCGGTTTGTCTTCGCACGCCAGATCGACCGTCGCGGGGGCCTGATCGTTGCACTGATTTCCCTGATTGTGGAGACGATCGGCCTGCTGGTGCTGTGGCGCTGTTCGGGGGTGTTCATGGCCGATGTGGGCGCTGCACTGACGGGGGCGGGGTTCTCGCTTGTGTTTCCGGCGCTTGGGGTACTGGCTGTTGCACGGGTCGGGCCGGAAAATCGTGGCGCAGCACTTGGTGCGTTTTCCGTATTCCTTGATATCGCTGTGGGCCTGTCGGGGCCGCTGCTGGGTCTTGTCATTCAGACAATGGGGTATGGCGCGTTGTTCATGGTGTCGGCACTGTTTACGCTGGCGGGTGTCGGGACCACGATCCTCCTGCAACGCCAGGCGCGTGCATGACCGGACGGGCCTGATATCCATCGCCAAGATTTGTGGGAGACTGCTCTGATATGTCCATTTCCTCGGTCGCTGTATTCTGTGGATCGCGCTTTGGCGTGCGGCCTGAATTCCGTGATGCCGCCACGCAGCTCGGCGCGTGTCTGGGTCAGGCGGGGATCCGGCTGGTTTATGGCGGTGGCCATGTCGGCCTGATGGGGGCTGTGGCCGATGCTGCGATCACGTCGGGCGGACGCGTGACCGGGATCATTCCTGCCTTCCTTCATGATCGCGAGGTCATGCATGAAGGGGTGACGGACCTGACGGTCACGACCTCCATGCATGAACGCAAGGCGCTGATGTTTTCGAAATCTGACGCTTTCGTGGTGATGCCCGGCGGCCTTGGCACCTTTGACGAGACGATCGAGATCATGACGTGGCGACAGCTCAGACAGCATGACAAGCCGATTTTCATCGTCAATATCGCGCGCTGGGCCGATCCGTTGCTGGCGATGATCGAGGCGACGATCAAAAGCGGATTCGCAGCCCCGGATGTGCGCCGCCTGTTCTGCGTGGTTGATGATGTCCCCGCCGTGATGCGTGCGCTGCGTGATACGGCGGCCACCGATGGTGGCAACGCCAATGTCGGTCATTTCTGAAAAGACGCGCCCCCCTCTTGCGGAACCCGCCAGACCCCTGTATAGCCGCGTCCAGACGGAGTGTAGCTCAGCCTGGTAGAGCACTGTGTTCGGGACGCAGGGGCCGGAGGTTCGAATCCTCTCACTCCGACCACCCCTGTTTTTACAGGGGGCCGGTCATCTTTCCCGGTCAGGAAATCGCTTTTGGGCGATGTTTCCCCCCAGAAAATCATGCCTGAAATTATTGGATATGTGCCTTCTCGTGCAGGTGGCTGTATCTTCCCATATTGATGCTGACGCGCGTGGTTGTGCCCATGTCCCATTGCATGGGGGCGGGCGTAACATATCGATAGGATCCAGTGCCGTATGGGGGCGTATTTGTGGGGCATGATGCCCTGGCAAGGGAGGAACTGGGAATGAAGCGCTTTCTTCTGGCTGGCGTTGCGCTGGCCCTGGCCGGGGGCATGGTCGTCGGTGGCCCTGCACCCGCCTATGCCCGTGGTGGCGGGGGTGGCTGGCACGGCGGTGATGGTGGTGGTCGCATGGGCGGCGGCTGGCATGGCGGCGGTGGCAGGTGGCGTAACGTCGATGGCTGGCGTGGCGGCGGTTGGAGCGGTCGCGGCTGGGGCTGGGGCTGGGGTGGCGGTTATCCGATGTGGGGCTGGGGCGGATGGGGATATCCGTACGGCTGGGGTTGGGGCTGGGGTGGGTATGGCCTTGGTGTCGGCACTGGCATGGCCATCGGGGCCGCAGCCGTCGCCGCCAGCCGCCAGGCCGCGCCTGGTATCTATAACGGCACCAGCGGGTCCGGGCCTGAAGACGACTCCGTCTATGATGCCGAACTCAACAGCCTGTATTCCGAGATGCAGCAACAGCAGCAGTCAGCCCCGCCATCGGCCCTTGTACCATCGGGGGGCAGTGCAGGGCAGGCAGGTGCGCGCGGGACCACCATGCCCGCTACACCCATGCAAAATGCGCATACCTGTCCAAAAGGACAAGTATATAATGACCTGACGGAAAACTGTGACCAGTCCTGACGGGGATGATGCATGTCCGAAGGATTGTGTTACTAATGTCCCTGAACAAGAAGCGCCGTAGCGGGGCAGGCCATCCCGTTCCCGGCAGGATCAGTATCGGGCCAGGTATGATGCAGACAATGACGGTACAGAAATTTTCCAGGGTATTCCTGCTGGCGACCACTCTGGTCGGGGGCACTGTTGCGGTGGCGCATGCGGAACCGGGCGGATGCCTGAAATATGGTGCGGTCGGTGCCGTGGGTGGGCATGTCGCCAACCATCATACGGTGGCGGGTGCCGTGGGCGGATGCGCGGTTGGTATGTACAAGCGCCATGAATACCGCAAGGGCCTGCGTGAAAAGGCGGCCCTGTATGACAAGGAACATCCCGCCGACCCCAAGGAGAGCCTGTGGCAGCGTTACCGCAACCGCAAGACGGATGAGCAGAAAGCCACCCTGTATGATGCGGAACATCCCCCCGCACCGCAGGCTGCATCTGCGCACTGAATCTGTTGCACTACCCGGCCCTGCATGTGGGGCCGGGTAGTGTAAAAGAGTATTTTAAAGAACCGGTTGAAAACACATCATTGATAAAAAACAGGAAAAGTTTTTGGGTGGTACCTTTTTCCAAAAAGGCAGCGTCTTCTGAAGCTTTTTAGAAAAAGCTTCACCAAAAACCTTTATAATTTCAGGATGTTATTAAGCCTGACTGTTTTAAACAGCCTGCTAAAGCTTCGATAAAATATTGCCGGTCTGTGCAAGGGTAACATCTGAAACATTTATTATTCAGGCTTTACCATGTCGGTTTTTTCAAATGTTCTGACATGAAGGAAAGGCCTCCCGTACTGGTCGGGATGCCTTCCTTTTTTATGTCCCCTCACTCTGGCGTGGCAGGTGCGTCAGTCCAGCCCCGCAATTCGTTGCGGATAAGCGTTTCAAGCATATCAATCGCAACCGGGGCATTGTTCAGGCAGGGGATCAGGGTCAGTTCTTGGCCCCCAGCCTTAAGGAAGGCTTCACGCACTTCATTGCCGATTTCATCCAGCGTTTCGATACAGTCAGAGACAAAGCCCGGCATGATGACCGCGATCCGTGTCACGCCCTGTGCGGGCAGGGATTCGATATACGGCGCGGTATAGGGTTCCAGCCATTTGGCCGGGCCGAAACGGGACTGATACGTCAACGGCATCGTATCCGCATCATATCCCGTGGCAGTGCGCAGGGCCGCGATCGTGCGTTCGCAGTCGGCGGGGTAATGGTCGCCCTTTTCCACATACTGTTTGGGCAGGCCATGAAAGGATGCGACGATTTTCTGTGGCGCGACGGGCAATGTCGCAAGATGTTCGCGCACCCGCGCCGCAAGCGCGGCGATATAGGCCGGGTGATCGGGAAAGGGCGGTAGCGTGCGTGTCGCCGGCTGGTTGCGCAGGCGCATTAACGCGCGAAATGCCTGGTCGTTGGCCGTGGCGGTGGTTGTGGCGCTGTATTGCGGGTAAAGTGGCGCGATAAGGATACGATCGCATCCCTGCCGGATCAGGTCATGCAGCGCGCTGGCGGTTGTGGGGGTGCCATAGCGCATGCCCCATGCCACCCTGATTCCATCGGGGGCCAGCCGTGCGGCCAACCCTTCGGCCTGATCGCGGGTATAGGTACGCAGCGGGCTTTCATCACGGTCGGTGTGCCAGATACGCTGGTATGCGGCGCCTGTCTTGCGCGGGCGGAAGGTCAGGACGATCGCATTGAGGATCGGCTTCCAGATCAGGGGATTCGCCTCGATGATGCGGCGGTCCGACAGGAACTCCCCCAGATAGCGGCGAATGGCCGCATATCCCGTCCCATCAGGGGTTCCGAGGTTGCTCAGAAGGACGCCCACCCGAGGCGTGTGGGGCGGTGAATCCCGATGGATGGTTATGAATGTCATGGGGGTATTGTGCTACAGGAGGAAACGTCTTTATGCAAAAGCCTGCGTCAGGAATATCCTGCGGAATATGGCGGCAGTCCTTGGGCGGTTCTGTCCAACGGTTTCAGGATGCCGTCGCCCTGCGTGGGGCTGTTTCCAGATCCCCTTGTGATAGGCAATGACAAACCTTAAGGGTGCCACCTTTTGTCGATGCGATACCTAAAGACTGTTTGAAAACAACTCATTGATAAAAAACAGGAAAAGCTTTTGGGTGCCGCCTTTTGATCGAAAAAGGCGGCGTTTTCTGAAGCTTTTTAGAAAAAGCTTCACCAAAAACCTTTATAATTTCAGTGTGTTGTCGCGCCTGACTTTTCAAACAGCCTCTTAGGAAACTGCGCAAGAATTCTGTGATTTCAGGGGCGGGATCAGCGTCGGTTGCGGACACGGACCGGCTGGGCCTGTGGGGCGAGGCCCCTGGCGCGCACAAGGTGAAGTGCTGCGGCCACACCCACGGAAAGGGCGAGCATAAACGGTGAAAGAAGCTGGACAACGGTCATGATACGGTCCCTTTCCACATCGCGGTTTTTCAGTGAACCGCGATGGGTGTGTCCGCGTCAATGAAAAAAGTGCCATCCATGGGTGGCCCGTACATTCGTTTCATTCCACGCACTCCTGCGCCAGCGCAATACACTTGCGCATCAGGGAGGCGATACCCATCTGTTCCAGCCGCACCACAGGAAAAACCAGCCCGCCATCACGCGCGATGGCGTTGGTAAAGCGTGTAACATGCGCCGCATAGACATCGACGATCAGTGTGAAATGGGTAAAGACATGCTTTACCTCCCCCACATGACGCCAGTGGGGGGCAGGCCGTCCCGGCGGGGCATGGCGCAGGCCTTCGTCGCGCGACCAGCGTTCGGCCCGCCATTGCGGCCCCGGCAGGCCCAGTGTGCCGCCAAGCAGGCCGCTTTCCTCGCGCCGGTGCAACAGCAGGTGGTCACTGGCGTCGGTCATGTAAAAATGGATGCCGTACCTGGTGGGACGCGGGGCCTTTGGGGTCTTGCGCGGCAGGGTGGCGGCGATTCCCTCCCGCAGTCCCGCGCATGCGCCCTGCCACGGGCACAGCGCGCATGCAGGCGCGCGTGGCGTGCAGATCCCCGCGCCAAGGTCAAACAGGGCCTGTGCGAAATCCGATGGGCGGTCATGCGCCAGCGGATCATCATTCAGGTGCGCCGCCTGTCGTGCGATGGCGGGGCGCGCGCGTGGCAACGGGTCGGTCATGGCGAACAGGCGCGTGGTGACACGTTCGACATTGCCATCAACCGGCACAACGGGACGGGCGAACGCGATTGCGGCGATCGCGGCGGCGGTATAGGGGCCAATTCCCGGCAATGTGCGCAGCCCCTCCACCGTGTCGGGGAATCGCCCATCCATATCGCGCACCACCATCTGTGCGCAGGCATGCAGGTTTCGCGCCCTGGCATAGTAGCCGAGTCCCGCCCACGCCCCCATAACGGTATCCTGGTCCGCACGGGCAAGGTCGCGCACGGTCGGGAACAGGTGTGTGAAGCGTTTGAAATAGGGGATGACGGCAGTGACCGTCGTCTGCTGCAGCATGATTTCGCTGAGCCAGACATGATACGGATTTGCGGTTTGCCCCGGCAGGGCACGCCATGGCAGGGTGCGGCGATGCCGGTCATACCAGCGCAACAGTTCGGCAGCAGAAGGTGACGCAGAAGGTGACACAGGGCCGCTTATGACGAAGGAACCGACACGGGGCAAGCGAAAGAACGCCACCAGTGCCCCCCAGCCCGCATCGACCGGGTCCACCCGCGCCACACCGCAGGCGGAGGCCCCCTACCGTGCCCGCCGGTTGCGCAGTCTTGGCGCATTGATGCCGGGCGTGACCCGTCCCGCCTTTCGCAAGCAGTCGCCCGCCGCCGTGCAGGTGATGCTGGACTGGCCTGATATCGTGGGGCCGGAACTGGCCCGTGCGACGGTTCCGCGCCGCCTGTCGGCCGGGACGTTGACGGTGGCATGCGTCGGGCCCGTCGCGACAGAGTTGCAGCATCTGGCCCCCGTCGTGATCGCGCGGATCAACGGCGTGTGTGGTGCGGGTGTCGTCAGCAGGCTGAAGATGTTGCAGGACATTACCCTTCGTCCCACCCCGCCGCCGCCTCGCCCGCGTCCGGTGCCTGTGCCGGTGGTGATCGGGGACATGCCCGAAGGACCGCTGCGCGATGCGCTGTCACGTCTGGGGGGATGGGTGGAGCAGCGCGGCACGGCACATCGCGAAGGCGTGGCTAGGGGCGGCATTGTGAAACCGCGCGGCGGTATTACATAATGATGGCGGGCGGCCATGAAACCGTCGCGAAAAGGACGCTTTTGCAGGACATGAACGCGCACGCACCGCCGGGATGGTCCCGACAGGGGCGTGGAGCATGCCCGCAGCAGGGGTAATGCGTCACCACCCGCATAAAGGGGTGATGAAGAAAAAGGATCTGGGTCGATGCGCAGGATTGCAATGGTGCTGGCGGTGTCGCTTGGACTGGTCAGCGTATTGCCGGCGCCGTCCGCCTATGCCTGGCATGGTGGCGGTGGCTGGCATGGTGGTGGCTGGGGCGGCGGTTGGCGCGGCGGCGGCTGGGGTTGGGGCTGGGGTGGTTTCGGTGCGGGGATGATGGCCGGGGCGATGATGGGGCGCGCGTTTTCACCCTATCGCTATTATGGCTATCCCTATCCTTACCCTGTCTACAGGTATCCCGCGCCCTATCCTTATTATGCCTATCCGCCGCCGCCGCCCCCACCACCACCGGTTTACGGCTATCCCTATCCCTGAGGGCGTTTTTGCGGGCCGACCGGTGACAAGGATATGGCAAAGATTTCCCGGCGTTGCCTTTATTTCTGGAAAGGCAACGCCTTTGATCGGGTGGATTGTCCGAAAAACAGGCCAGGTTCCTGGATGCGGGTTTTTCTGAAAATCAATATTATGGAACAGTTTTTGAGAGACTGCCTGAAAAGTCAGGCTTGATAACACACTGGGATTATAAAGGTTTTTGGTGAAGCTTTTTGCAAAAAGCTTCAGAAGACGCTGCCTTTTTCGATCAAAAGGCAGCACCCAAAAACTTTTGTTTTTTATCAATGACCTGTTTTCAAAAACTCTCTTAAAAACAGATCCCCAAAATATTTTATGATTCCATAGGGGATGCTGGCCGTGCGTTTTCAAACGGCGTTCATCAATGCATGCTGTTTCCCAGATGCTTTTGTGCATAAAGCCTCGGCCACATCGCGGCTGTGAAACACAGGCGAGCGTGAACACATGTGTCCCTCAGGTCGCGCCTGACGTGCGGTGGACGCCATGTGCTGAGGCGATGAAGGCGCGGATCAGGGCAGGGGATTTCACCCCCGGCGCGCTTTCCACGCCGGAGGAGACGTCAACCGCAGGTGCGTCGCTGCGCATGATGGCGTGTGCCACGTTATCGGGGTTCAGGCCACCGGCCAGCATCCAGGCAACGGGGGACCGCCATCCATGTGTCAGGCCCCAGTCAAGGCATACGGCATTGCCGCCGGGGCGCGTGCTGCCTGCCGGCGCGCGGGATTCAATGACAAGCCCGTCAAGCCCGGTATCGTGGGGCAGGTCGGCGCGCGTTGCGACCCCGACCGCCCGCCATACCGGCAGGCCAAAGCGCGCACGGATTTCCATGGCGCGCGGTTCGGGGGCATAGACCTGCAAACCGTCAAGCGTGACCGTGCCGAGGACATGTTCGATATCCGCATCCGTCGGCTTTACGAACAGGCCAATCCGCCCCGGCCCGCCAGTGGGCACCCGTGCCGCCAATGTCGCGGCCATTGTGGGGGTGATGTTGCGCGGCGAGGGGCCAAAGAATACGAATCCGACCCAACGGGCCCCCCCATCCATCGCGGCATCCAGTGCCGCGCGATCGGTAATGCCGCAGATCTTGACCCCGACCGTCATGGTCAGGCCGACAGTTCCGCCGCGATGGCCGCCGCCGCCGCCGCCGGGTCGGGCGCGCGGGTGATGGGACGCCCCACCACGATCCAGTCCGCGCCTGCCGCGTGGGCCTGTGCCGGGGTCATGATGCGTTTCTGATCGCCCACCGCACTGCCTGCGGGACGGATACCGGGCACCACCAATACCGGTTCATCACCCAGTGCCGCGCGCAGCAGGCGGATTTCGTGGGGGGAGCAGATCAGCCCGTCCGCCCCGGCCGACACCGCAAGGCGGCCCAGCCGCACCACCTGGTCCGCCACATCCGACTCGACCCCGGTTTCATGCAGGGCGTCGTCATCAAGGCTTGTCAGTACTGTCACCGCCAGCAGCAGCGGGCGTTCCCCTTCGGCAAAGGTCTCGTCAATCGCCCGGCGCGCGGCAGCCACCATGGCCCGCCCGCCCGATGCATGGATCGTCAGCATCGCCGGGCGCACCCGCGCCAGGCTGCCGATGGCTGACGCCACGGTGTTGGGGATGTCATGCAGCTTCAGGTCAAGGAACAGCGGCCTTGTGCCTGCGACCTCGCGCACGGCCTCAAGCCCCTGTGCATAGGTAAACTCCAGCCCCAGCTTGACCATGGGTGACGCATGCGCGGTCGCGTCACGCCATGCGATGGCCTGGCCACTGTCCTTGGTGTCGAGCGAGACAATCAGGCGGGTCTGGCGGGGCTGGCGTGTATGGCCTGCGGGCATGGGGTCAGGTCCTGTTTTCGTCGTGGGGCGGGGCAGGGATGGTGGGGGTGGGCGCCTGCGTAATTGTAATCTGTGGCTGCGCAGGGGCGATGGGTGCGGCAGCATATGCGGATGGGGGAGTGGCCGTTGCGGCCATCGCGGAATTGGCCGCAAGGCTTGCACGCAGGGTCGCCGTTTCGGCCTCCAGCGTGCGGACCTGCTGTTCCGCCTTGCGGGCGCGGCGGATCTGTCCCAACGTCCCGATCCATGCGCAGACATAACCCAGCGCATAGAATACTGCCCCCGTCACCAGCGCCAGTACGCCGGGGGAGGAGTCCCATTTCAGTTCCAGCCATGTCATGGGGGTCGAGCCCTGGTTGCAGGCAGCCAGGATAATGAGCCCGAGCACGAACGGCAGCGTGATGAACAGACGGATCATGATGCGCTTCCCTAGCGTCAAGGATTTTCCCCTGCAAGGAAAACCCTGTCGGGGCAGTATGGTCACGATGTTTGTGACAGCATGAAAGCTTGATCCCGCTGGTGCAACATGATGTCGTGGATGACCGGATTGCCACAAACGCGCGGCGGAAAGGGGCGGGATGGGAAAAGTCATTGCCTTTGGTGCCGCCACCCGGCGGGATGACGCGATGTGGGGCGTGGTTGCGACCCTGGGGCGGCGCATGCGTGTCGCAAGCCTGTATGCCACGCGGCAGGCGGCGTTGGCGGATTGCGAATGGCGGATGCAGCAGGTCGCGGCCTATCGTGCGTTCCTGCGGCAGTCGGGGCAGCCTGCGCCGGTTTATGATATCCGCCCCGTGCGCCGTGCGGACCTGCCGCGCGGATGGCGTCCGCTACCGGCGCTGGGCTTCCTGCGGGGACAGTTCTTCTGAATGTGGCATAACTGGATGCGGCACAACGTGGCACATGGTGTGTTGCGCCCGTCCCCCCGTCGTCCCATAGGGTATGACCGGTCAGTCCCCTGGCGGGATTGCATTTTCACCGCATCATTCGCACAGTCGCGCGCGTTGCGCCCGATGGGGCGCCCCCGACACGCCATCCAGAACCAAAGCAGCCAAGGACCGAGAGACTGATGACCGAAATTCCCAGTGACCTGACGCCTGTGCTCGATCAGGTTGATCGCGCCCTTGACGATAGCCTGTCGCGCCTGTTCGGTCTGCTGCGTATTCCCAGTGTCTCCACCCGGCCTGAACATGCGGGTGACTGCCGTGCGGCGGCGCAATGGCTGTGCCAGGAGCTGGAGGGAATCGGTTTTTCCGCGCGCCTGTGTGAAACGCCGGGCCATCCGGTGGTGGTCGCCCATGACCGCACCCCGCCACAGGGACCGCATGTCCTGTTTTATGGCCATTACGATGTGCAGCCGGTCGATCCGTTGAACCTGTGGCACAGCGACCCGTTCGAACCGACCATGGTGACGCGCGATGATGGTGCGCGCCAGATCGTCGCGCGCGGTGCGTCCGATGACAAGGGACAGGTCATGACCTTCATCGAGGCCCTGCGCGCCATCCGTGCGACGCATGGTACGATGCCGGTGCGCATCTCCCTCGTCATCGAGGGGGAGGAGGAAAGCGGTGGTCCCAACCTCGTGCCGTTCCTGACGGCGCACCGCGATGAACTCGCCGCTGATATCGGTCTGATCTGCGATACCGGCATGCTGGGCGCGACACCTGCCATCACGACTGCCCTGCGTGGCATGGTGGGGGAGGAAGTGACCCTGAAATGCGCCACGCGCGACCTGCATTCGGGCATTTACGGCAATGCCGCGCGCAACCCGATCGAATTGCTGTGCACGATCCTGTCTTCTGTGCGTGATCGTGAAAGTGGTCGCGTCACGTTGCCGGGATTTTATGACGGTGTGCGTGAACCTGCCCCCGAACTGCGCCAGCGCTGGCGCGAGATCGCGCCTGATGACGCGACCTTCCTTGGCGAAGTTGGCCTGTCGCACCCTGCGGGGGAGACGGGATACACCGCCATAGAGCAGACATGGTGCCGTCCGAGTTTCGAGATCAATGGCATTTGCGGTGGCTATACCGGTGAAGGGTTCAAGACGGTCCTGCCTGCGATGGCGTCGGCCAAGGTGTCGTTCCGCCTGGTCGCGGGGCAGGACCCGGTGCGCGTGCGCGAAAGTTTCTGCAGCCATGTGCGTGCCGCCCTGCCGGCGGACTGCACCGTGGAATTCACCCCCCATGGCGGGTCGGGCGCGTGCGTCGTGGCCGATGACGCCACCGGCCTGCGCCCGGCGCTTGCGGCGCTGGGCGCGGAATGGGGCATGCCTGCCGTCACCATCGGTTGTGGCGGTTCCATCCCCGTTGCTGCCGACATGCGCAATATCCTTGGCATGTCGGCGCTGCTGATCGGGTTTGCGCATGATGATGACCGCGCCCATTCCCCGGACGAGAAATATGACCTCGTCTCTTTTCACAAGGGTATCCGGTCGTGGGTGCGCATCCTGCATGCCTTTGCGGCGGCCTGAACTTAGAGATTGTTTGAAAACAAACCATTGATAAAAAACAGGAAAAGTTTTTGGGTGCCGCCTTTTTTCAAAAAGGCGGTGTCTTCTGAAGCTTTTTAGAAAAAGCTTCACCAAAAATCTTTAGAATTTCAGTATGTTATCGAGGCTGACTTTTCAAACAGTCTCTTAGGGAAAGGCAAGGCCGATGTCCGACATGCTGGCCCTGACGATGGGCGACCCGGCGGGGATCGGCCCCGAAATTACCGTGGGTGCGTGGCAGGCGCTGCACCGGCATGGCCCGGCCTTTGTCGTGATCGGTGATCCCGCCATCCTGGCACGTGCGGGGGGGGCGGTGTGCGAGGTGGCCGATGTCGCGGCGGCGCGGGCGGCGTTTGCCGATGCGATTCCCGTCCTGCCGCTGTCGCTTGGCGCCCCGGTGGCGCCGGGCCATCCCGACAGCGCCAATGCCGATGCCATTACCAGCAGCATCGCCCATGCCGTGCGCATGGCGCGCGGGGGGGAGGTCGCGGGGGTCGTCACCAATCCCATCAGCAAGGTCGTGCTGCGTCGGGCGGGTTTTCCCCATCCCGGCCATACCGAATATCTGGGCGAACTGTGCGGCACGCCAGGGCGGGAGGTCATGATGCTGGCCTGTCCGCACCTGCGGGTGGTGCCGGTGACGGTCCATGTCGCCCTGCGTCAGGCGATCGCGGAACTGGGCACGCATGATATTATCCGCACCACGCGCACCACGCATGCCGCCCTGCGCCGGGATTTCGGGATTGATGCACCACGTATCGCAATCGCCGGCCTGAACCCCCATGCGGGCGAAGGCGGTACGATGGGCACGGAAGAACGCGACATCATCATTCCCGCAATCGAGGCCCTGCGCGCGCAGGGTATGGACATTACTGGCCCGTGGCCGCCCGATACGATGTTCACGCCCACGGCGCGCGCGCGTTATGACGTGGCGATGTGCATGTACCATGATCAGGGGTTGATCCCGCTCAAGACACTGGACATGGCGCAGGGGGTGAATGTCACGCTGGGCCTGCCGATCATCCGCACATCCCCCGACCATGGCACGGCCTTCGATATTGCGGGACAGGGCATCGCCGATCCATCGAGTCTGGTGGCGGCGATGCGCATGGCCGCCGAAATGGCAGTACACAGGAACATGTCATGACCTCTTTTTCCCATTCCCCACAGCGTCTGGGTGTAAATATTGATCATGTCGCCACCGTGCGGAATGCGCGCGGCGGCACCGACCCGGACCCCGTGCGCGCCGCCTTGCTGGCGCAGGCGGCGGGCGCGGACGGTATTACGGCCCACCTGCGTGAGGATCGGCGTCATATCCGTGATCGCGATCTGGCGCGCCTGCGCGCGGAACTGGCGATCCCGTTGAACATGGAAATGGCCGCGACGGCGGAAATGGTTGCAATCGCGACCACCCTGCGCCCGCATGCCTGCTGCCTTGTGCCCGAACGGCGGGAAGAGGTGACGACCGAAGGGGGCCTTGATGTCGCGGGGCAGGAAACGGCGTTGTCCGCGCAGGTCGCGCGCCTGCGTGATGCGGGGATACGCGTGTCACTGTTCATTGACCCCGATGCGGAACAGATCGCGGCCGCCGCCCGTGTCGGCGCGGCGGTGGTGGAACTGCATACTGGGGCCTATGCCGGAACGGGGGGCGGGGATGACGATGCGCAGGTCCGTGAACTGGCACGGATTGCACGTGGCGCGACGCTTGCGGCATCAATGGGGTTGGAGGTCCATGCGGGACATGGGCTGAATTACGACAATGTTGCCCCGATTGCCGCGCGACCGGAAATCGTCGAACTCAATATTGGCCATTTCCTGATCGGGCAGGCGATTTTCGATGGCCTGCCCGTTGTCATCCGCCACATGAAGGGACTGATGGCCCATGCCCGCACCAGATCGGCGCAGGACGGGGCCGCATCCCAGGAGGGATGAGGGATAAAAGTTTCTCGTGCAGCTTTTTCATCAGAGATTGTTTGAAAACAAATCATTGAGAAAAAATAAGAAAAGTTTCTGGGTGCCGCCTTTTTTCAAAAAGGCGGCCTCTTCTGAAGCTTTTTGCAAAAAGCTTCACCAAAAACCTTTATAATTTCAGGTTGTTATTGGACCTGAATTTTCAAACAGCCTGTTAAGAAAGCTTTCGAAAAACGCCGCAGGGTCCTGTCCTTTGGAAGCCATGACAGTCCCGTGGAATGGTGGGTGTCTCAGCCGCCCGTGCCCCCGATCGTCAGGCCGGTCATCTTCAGCGTCGGCTGTCCCACGCCCACCGGCACCCCCTGTCCTGACTTGCCACAGGTACCGATCCCGGGGTCAAGGGCGGGTTCCTGTCCGATCATGGTGACTTTCGTCATCGCATCCGCGCCGTTACCGATCAGGGTCGCGCCACGGACCGGGGTGGTGATCTTCCCGTCCTCGATCAGGTAGGCTTCCGATGCGGCGAAGACGAACTTGCCCGAGGTGATGTCCACCTGCCCGCCGCCGAAATTGACGGCGTACAACCCGCGTTTCGTCGTGCGGATCATATCCTCCGTCGTGGCGTCACCGCCCAGCATGATGGTGTTGGTCATGCGTGGCAGGGGGGCATGGGCATAGGATTCGCGCCGTCCGTTTCCGGTGGGCCGCACCCCCATCAGGCGTGCGTTCAACCGGTCCTGAAGATATCCGGTCAGAATCCCGTCCTCGATCATGACGGTGCGGCCTGTCGGGGTGCCTTCGTCATCGACCGTCAGGCTGCCGCGCCGTTCGGGCAGGGTGCCATCATCGACCACGGTTACGCCGGGGGCGGCCACGCGCTGGCCCATCAGCCCGGCAAAGGCGGAGGTGCCCTTGCGGTTGAAATCCCCCTCCAGCCCATGGCCCACGGCTTCGTGCAGCAAGATGCCGGGCCAGCCCGCACCCAGCACGACTTCCATTTCGCCCGCCGGGGCCGGGGCGGCGTCAAGATTGACAAGAGCCATGCGCAATGCTTCGTCCACGGCCGATTTCCAGACCGTGGCGTCAAGCAGACGGGTATAGGCATACCGCCCGCCCAGCCCGTGCCCGCCACTTTCGCGGCGGCCGTCCTTTTCAACCACGACCGAGACATTCATGCGCACCAGCGGGCGGATATCGGCCACGCGCTGCCCATCGGGGCGGATGATCTGCACTGCCTGCCACTGTGCCGAAAGTGACGCCATGACCTGCACCACACGCGGGTCGCGGGCGCGGGCATAGGCGTCAAGTTCCGACAGCAGGGCCGCGCGCGTGGCGAAGTCCGTCTCCCCCAGTGGGTTGAGCGTGGGATAAAGCCGGTGGTTCGTCGCCTGCGGCCCAACCGCAAGCGTGCCGCTGCGGCCCGCGCGGATCTGTGTCACGGTTTCGCTGGCGCGGCGGATCGCACTTTCGCTGATATCGTCAGAATGGGCGAAGCCGGTTTCCTGGTCCATCACCGCGCGCAGGCCAAAGCCGGAGGAGGTATCGAAGGTTGCCGAACGGATCACCCCTTCGTCGAGGGAGATCACCTCGCTTTCGCGGTATTCCAGGAACAGTTCGCCATCATCCATGCCCGCCAGCGCCTGTGCGACAAGGCGTTCGGCCTCTGTCCGGCCCAGGCGTGCATCGGCGCGTTCGAAAAACAGGCTGTCCGTGGTGGCCAGGGGGGACAGGGTGGGATCAGGCGACATCGGGAATACTCCGCGGATAACGGGAACGTGGCCGCGCCCCTGTGGCAGGGTGCCCGGTGGCGCGATGCCCTGTGATGTAATGCCCTGTGACGTGATGCCCCTGTGATGCGATATCGAATGGCGTGATATCCGCGACAGGGGAACCGGGCGCATGCAGGGCCATGTATCGGGACCATAATCCGATTACCGTCATGGTGAAACCGTACACACGAAACGGCGCGCAACATGAACTGGACACAAACTGGATACAATAAAGAATGAACTTCCCTCCATGTGGGTGGTTTTCCTTTTCGTTCCCCGCGCATGCAGGGCATGGTGTGCGGTATGTTGCGGTCCCAACAGCGTGGAGTTCAGACGTCTCGTGAAAGTTTCCCTCATGGCCGGTTCGGCCCTGTCGCGTCCGGTCGCGCTGTGCGCGGGCGCTGCGTTGGTCGCACTTGTGTCATCAGTGAGCCCCGCGCTGTCGCAGGAAACCCATCAGGGCGCACAGGCCAGCCCCCAATCCCCTGTTGCAGCGTCTCTCCCTGCCGCTTCCGTCCCTGCCGTCCCGACGCAGCCCCCTGCGGAAGGGACAGTAGCGGCAGGTCCGACGACGCCTCCGGCCCCTGCCGCAGCAGCCGCCCCCGTAGCTGCCCCAATGGCAGCCCCTGTGACATCTTCCGTAGCGTCACCTGCCACATCTTCTGGCACGGCTTCTGGCACCTCGCCTGTGGCTTCCCCCGCGTCAGCCATGCCCGATGCGGGGGCGGCATCCGCACCCGCCGTGTCACCCCCCACACCCGTGTCGTCGCCCGCCCCTGCAACGCCCGCCGTAACGCCCGCTCCCGCAACGTCTGAGGCCGCGGCTTCCTCTATTCCGGCGGCCCCCACCCCTGTGACTTCAGCCCCGGCATCGCCTGTTCCGGCCACCGTCACGGCCGCGAAGCCGGAGGATGACACCTACGCCGTGCCCACGCCGCAGGACCTTGGTGGCGCGGGTATGGCTGTCCCCCCCCGGGCGACGACGCCACCCGCAATGGCCGCGGATGGCACCAAGGCGGCCTCGCCGGGCGCGCATGTCGATGCCACGCCCGCAGGTATCCTCGCCCCCGCCCCACAGGCGGGGCAGAAGCAGGAACCCGCCGGGTCGCACATGGTTCCGCCCGCCAATGCCCTGTTGACGGAAGCAGCGGCCCCGGTGACCATCACGCAGGACCTGCGGCCGCCTTCTGTCGTCCTTGATGGCCTGTTCGAGGATATTGCGCGCGCGCATATCTATGCCGATGCCAAGACGGCGGTGGATGCCATCCCTGACGAATCGCCGGAGGATCTTCTGGCGCAATACAAGGCCGCCAAGGCGCGCCCGGATTTCGTGCTGAAGGATTTCGTCAGCCAGCATTTCACCCTGCCCGAACGCAAGACCGTTACCTACCAGCGCAGCCCGAATGAAAATGTGCGCGATTATATCATGGGCATGTGGGATGTGCTGCAACGTCCGCCCGATACGCAGGTGCAGTATTCTTCGCAGCTTCCGCTGCCTTATACCTATGTCGTGCCCGGTGGCCGTTTCAGCGAACTGTATTACTGGGACAGCTATTTTACTATGATCGGGCTGTATGAGGACGGCAAGATCGACCTGATGCGCGACATGGTGCGCGACATGGCGTCGATGATCGACCGTTATGGCCATATTCCCAATGGCAGCCGGACCTATTACCTCAGCCGTTCGCAGGTGCCGTTCTTCTCCCTGATGGTTGACCTGCTGGCGATGCATGACGGGCAGGTCGCCTATACCAAGTTCCTGCCCGAACTGCAGGCAGAATATGATTACTGGATGGATGGCGCGGATTCGGTGTCGCCGGGCGGGGCGTACCGGCATGTGGTGCGCCTGCCCGACGGGACGGTGATGAACCGTCATTGGGATGACCGCGACACCCCGCGTGACGAAAGCTATCCCGAAGACCTCGTCACGGCGGCGTCGCAGTCGGCGCGCAAGCCGGAGGAGGTTTATCGCGACCTGCGGGCCGGGTCGGAAACGGGGTGGGACTTTACCTCGCGCTGGCTGGCGGACGGACATACGCTGTCAACCATCCACACGACGGACCTGCTGACGGTGGAACTGAACTGCCTGATCCCGCATCTGGCGCAGACGCTGTCGCATGCCTATGCCCTGAAGGGGGACAAGGAAGCTGCCGCGCGATATGCCCGCATCGCGGATGAACGGGTCGCGGCCATGCAGCGTATCCTGTGGGATGAACGCCGTGCCGCCTATATCGATTATGACTGGAAGAAGGGCGAATCGACCTCCATCCTGTCGGGGGCGACGGCCATGCCGCTGTTCCTGCAGATGGCGACCCCCGAACAGGCCAAGGCCGTGGCAGAGACGATCCGCAAGAACCTGCTGAAGGTCGGTGGCTTGGTTGCCACCGAACGCACCAACAGCGGGCAGCAGTGGGATGCCCCCAATGGCTGGGCGCCGTTGCAGTGGATGGCGGTCAAGGGGCTGAACCAGTACGGGTACGACGAACTTGCCAGTGATATCGCCGCGCGTTGGATGGGACGTGTGATCGGTACGTACGAAAAATCCGGTGTGCTTTTGGAAAAATATGATGTTTCCAACCCCTATATCAGCCCCAAGGGCGGCAAAGGGGGGGGCGAATATCCGATGCAGATCGGGTTCGGCTGGACCAATGGCACGCTGCTGGGCCTGATGGATCGTTATCCGCAGAATACGCGCGTGGTGCTGGATCATAACCCTGCCGCCGATCTGCCGGATCGTCCGACGGTGCGCGCCCTGCCGCCAATGAACGCCTATGGCGTGCAGAGCGACAAGGACACGATTGATCGCTATAACCTGCCGCTTGTCACGGTGATGCCGCGCCCGGTTGCCCCCACGCCCTCCCTGCCGCAGGTATCGAGTGTGGGTGAAAGTGCCCCAACCCCCCCGTCCAGCGCACCACCGGTGCAGCCGACACCATCCGCCACGGTGGCGGCCACGCCGAAACCTGCGATGCCTGCGACCATTGCGACGTCAGGACCTGCCGCTTCCGCCCCGCCACAGTCGCCCGCCGAAGCGTCCACTGTGACACCCCACGGGGCCGCCACAGCCGGGGAGGGAACCACACCCGCCGTCGCGCATGACGGCGCGCCGCAACAGGTGGAAGCGCCAGCGGCCCCTGATGTCGCCCCGTCCACCCCGACCACTCCGTCAGTAACAGCGTCGGCACCTGCATCGCAGTCCACAACGCCGCAGCCGCCAGCAGGGGCATCCGCCGTGCCACCGGTTACGGCACAGCCCCGTGTGCAGCACGATGATCCGATGCCAACCCTGCCACCACATGTCACGGATGCGCCAAAGGAGAGTACCGCCACACCCCAACCTGCCGCGCATTGAGCACGGCAGGGGCGTTACAGACGCAAAAGGGTAAAAATTGCTGGCGAAGCTTTGGTCAGGGAAAACTTTGGAAAAGCCATTGCCTTCGTGGCAGGAAGCTGCCGCCGACGCTGCCATTATCCTGATCGGCGGGTTGGTGTTAAGAGACTGTTTGAAAAGTCAGGATCGATAACATCCTGAAATTATAAAGGTTTTTGGTGAAGCTTTTTCCAAAAAGCTTCAGAAGACGCCGCCTTTTTGAAAAAAGGCAGCACCCAAAAACTTTTCTTGTTTTCAAACAATCTCTAAGACAGCCCGCCGGATTACCGGGACATGGGACGCCGGGTGATGGGGTGATCAGACCCGGCCAACCCCGCGCAGGCGGTGGAGGACCATAATCGCGGTGGTCAGCAGCAGTGCCGCACAGGTCTGGTGGATGGTCGCCGTCCAGACCGGCACCACCAGCAACAGCGTGGTCACGCCCAGTGCGTATTGCACCAGCACCATCCATCCCATCAGCATCAGTGCGTTATGTGCCCCCTGTCCCAATGCCGGGGTGCGCAGGCCAAGGAAGATCATCCCGCCGATCATTGCCGCCGTGCAGGTTGCCAGCAGGCGGTGGTCGAACTGGATGGCGGGAATATTTTCGAACCAGTTGAGCCAGAAGGGATGCAGTCGCGCATATCCCGCCGGGATCAGGTGCCCATCCATCAGCGGGAATGTGTTGTAAGAGAAGCCCGCATGTGTCCCGGCGGTAAACCCGCCCGCGATGACGGTGATCCCGATAAAACAGCAGATGGCCCACGCCATGCGGTGGATGCGCACGACCTGTGTTGTGGCGGGGATGAATTGCGCTTCGGGTGCGCGGGCCGAAAGCGCGGTCCACAGGATGGCGATATATAACGCGAACGCGCAGCACAGATGCAGCACAAGACGCACCGGCGCCACGGCGGTACTGTCGGGATTGAACCCCGACGCCACCATGAACCATCCGATCGCCCCCTGAAGACCGCCCAGCACGAAGAACAGCAGCAACCGTGCGATCAGGCGGCGCGACAGGACACCTGTAATGGCGAACCAGATCAGCGGCAGCAGGAGCACCATCCCCATCAGCCGTCCCCAGAAGCGGTGAATCCATTCCGCCCAGAAAATCTTCTGGAACCCGGCGAGACCAAAGCCATCATGCAGGATTTTGTATTGCGGGATGGTTTTGTACAGTTCGAACTGGCGTTCCCATTCCGCATGTGACAGCGGTGGGATCATGCCGGTAATCGGCCGCCAGTCCATGATGGACAGGCCCGATCCCGTCAGGCGGGTATACCCACCCAGCGCGATCATGCCGAGCAGCATGAAGCAGATGGCGAACAGCCAGTTCGAGACCCGGCGGCGGTCATGCGCGTTGGCCGGGAAAACGGAGTCGCGGCCCTTGGCGAGGCCAGAGGAAGGATGTGCGGACATATGGCGGATTTAGACTGGCCTTGCACGCCGCCGCAAGGCAATGCTAGGGCGCGGGTAAGGTTTTCGTGTCTGCCGCACGCCCATGGCATGACTGACCGGTCGGGCCATGCCCGGCCCAGGCCACCGGGTCCGCATATGCCGGTCCGTGCGATCCCGCCCGCATGATATCGTAACAGAGGATGTTTTTCCCCGCGTGACGCGATCCTGCCCCCCCCCCGACACCCACGCTGCCTGGCACCCCCGATGCCCCATCCCCCACAACGGTTGCGCCGCGCGTGGGCGCGCGGGTGCTGCTGCGTCCTGCATTGATGCTTGCCATGGCGGTGGCATTGGTGGTGGCGGTGCGTTTCATGCCGGTGTTGCATGTGGGGGCGGGTACGGGGCTGGGTAAGGGGCCGGGTGCCGGAATGGGCGATATCGGCATGCTGCGCGACGGGGTGTGGGGCCGGATATGGTTCGTGCTGGCGGGGGCTGCCTTCTGTGCGCTGGGCCTGCCACGACAGGCGGTCTGCCTTGCGGCGGGCATGGCCTATGGCACGGTGCAGGGGATGACGCTTGCCACCTGCGCCACGGTTGCGGGGGGGATGGTGGATTTCCTTGTCGCGCGGGTGATGGGGCGTATGGGGGGGACCGCGCGCCTGCCGTCGCGTGTGCGTGACATGTGCGCCCGCCTTGGCCGCCCCTTGCGTGAACGGACATTCACCTGCGTGCTGGTGCTGCGCCTGCTGCCGGTGGGATCGGCCATGATGCTCAGTATCGCGGCCGGCCTTGCGGGCGCGCGGGTGGCGGGGTTTATTGCGGCCACGGCGCTGGGCAGCCTGCCGCAGACGGCGGTGTTCGTCCTGATGGGGGGCGGGACAGAGGTGAACCATCAGTGGCAGGTTGCGTTGGCTGTCGGGCTGTTCGTGATTTCGGGCCTTGGCGGGGTCTGGCTGTTGCGTGGGAGCCAGATCGCGCGTGCGGATCGTACCACATGAACAGTTTGAAAAAATGTTTTAGGTATCGTCGTGTTTTTCTGTCTTTACGGATGGTTGACGCGACGCGCATGCACGCGCGATACCTTCAGTGAGCGAAATGCTGGAATGCCGGAATAGATGGTGAAAATTCCCGGTGTCGTCGGCTAGATACTTTCGCAATCCTTGCTTCCCTTGATTTCTGGAGTGCCGTCATGGGCTCTTCCGCACTCGCGGCGCAGTCATCCGATGCATCCGTTGGCAAGACAGCCGGCAGGTCCATGGGGTGGATTGCCATCCTGCTGGGGGTCCTGACCGCGGTCGGGCCCGTTTCGACGGACATTTACCTGCCGGCCTTCCCCGAACTGGAAAAGTCGCTGCATGCGCGCGTGGGTTCCGCGCAGATGACGCTGGCGATCTGGTTCGTGGGTCTGGCCATCGGGCAGATCACGATGGGCCCCGTTTCCGACCGGTTCGGCCGGCGCATTCCGATGCTGCTGGGAACGTTCGTCTATACCCTGGCCTCTGTCGGGTGTGCGGTGGCGACGGATATCTATACTTTCTCCGCATTCCGCCTTATCGCGTCGCTTGGCGCTTCGGCCAGCCTGATTATCCCGAGTGCGTGCGTGCGCGATATGTCGCATGGCAATGAATCCGCGCGCATGATGTCGCGCCTGGTGCTGGTGATGGGGGTCGTGCCGATCCTTGCCCCCACATTGGGGGGGATGGTGCTGTCATTCACGACATGGCGGTCGATCTTCTGGGCGGCGGCGGTATATGGCGTGGTGTGCATGCTGCTGATCTGGCGTGTCCTGCCTGAAACGCTGAAGCCGGAAAATCGCAGCGAACTGTCCCCCGTGACGCTGTGCAGCCGCTATCTGCTGCTGGTGCGTGACCGTGGGTTTTTCACCAATGCGATGATTGCCGGTTTTTCGTGCTTCATGTCCTTTACCTATCTTTCGGCCGCGCCGTCGGTGTTCATTCACCAGTTCGGCCTGTCCCCCGCGCATTTCGGCATGATGTTCGGCGTGTTCGCCGTGTGCATGATCGGTGCGTCGCAGCTTAACGGCATGCTGGTGGGGCGGATCGATGCGACGCGCATCCTTGGCATTTCGGTGATTGTCGCCCTTGTCGGCACGATCGGCATGACGCTGGTTGCCAGCCTGATTGCGGAAACGACAAAGGCGGGTGGCCATCCGTCCATCGGTCTGATGGTTGCATTGGTGGGGGCGATGATGTTCTCGCTGGGGACGACAGGTATCATCGGACCGAACGCCACGGTGGGCGCGCTGGCGGATCATCCCCGCCTTGCGGGAAGTGCGTCGGCCTTTGTCGGGACGCTGCAATATGTGCTGGGTGCGCTGGCGGGGGCGATCGTTGGCATGCTGCCGTCGAATACGCCCGTCCCGATGGCGGCGGTCATGATGGCGGGTGCGGTGGTCATGCTGTTGATGGTGGTGTTGCGCCCGCGCCGCCCGGCGGAAGGCGTCCTGGCGGATGTCCCCCCTGCGGACGGCGCGGCGACGGGCCGTCCCACGCCATGACATCCGGCGCACACAGGTGCGCCGCGCGACAAAAGAGGTCATGGCGGGGTTGCCGTCCGGCGGCGCGGCGGCTACAGGCGACGTGCATCGCGCGCCCGTTACAACGGGCGTAATTTACGGGACCGGGATGTCCGCAGGACGCCCCGGCCCGGAAACAGGTTTGCGGGAATATAGACAGGCCATGACCACGTCCTCCATCGATCTGAAGCAGTACATCCGGGGCATTCCCGATTTTCCAAAGCCGGGTATCCTGTTCTACGATATCTCGACCCTGATGCGGAATGCGGATGCGTGGCAGATTGCGATGGGACGCCTGACGGCGGCGGTCGCGCCATGGTCGGTCGATATGCTGGCCGCCATTGAATCGCGTGGCTTCCTTACCGCGGCCCCTCTGGCCAGCCGTCTGGGCTGTGGCCTGGTGATGCTGCGTAAGCCGGGCAAGCTGCCGGGGCAGACGATTTCCTATGATTATGACCTCGAATACGGCACGGATTCACTGCATATCCAGGCCGACGCGATCGTGCCGGGGCAGCGCGTCGTCGTAATGGACGACCTGCTTGCGACGGGTGGGACGCTGGCCGCCTCCATCGCGCTGCTGCGCAAGGTCGGGGCAGAGGTCGTCGGGGCCGCCACCCTGATCGAGCTCCGTTCGCTGGGCGGGCGTGACCGCCTTGACGTGCCGGTCAAGACGCTGGTGGCCTACGACGACTGACCGGTATCGCAGCTTTGCTGGCGTGGCCGTCTTGCAATATACAGTTTCATGAACGCTGATATACCGGACATCACATGTCGGTGTTGCGGCAACACGTGTAAAGTGTACCTGAAACTGCATAGTCGTTTTTTATATCTCAGGGAGCGCGGATGCCGGGATGAATAGTCTTGAGCTCTCCCTGATACAGTTCCAGACCCGGATCGTTGCCTTTCTGCGGCGTCTATGGCCCCCCGGCGCCGCGATCCGTCAGGATCATCTGCGCTGGCTGTTCGCACCGGGCCTGTTCACCTTCGGCTATGCCCTGCGTACGACCATCACCTCGCTGATTGCGCTGGGTATTGCCCTGTGGTGGGAACTCGGCAGCCCGCAATGGGCTGCGCTGACGGTGTGGATGGTGGCGCAGGGCACACGCGGCAAGAGCGTGGCCAAGGCGCGATGGCACCTGTTTGGCATGGTGGTGGGCACGATCTGTGCCGTGCTGCTGGTGGCGGCATTTCCGCAGGCGCCGCTGATGTTCATCCTGCTGCTTGCGGGCGGGATCGGGATGTTCTGCTTTATCGGCACGCTGCTGCCTGGCCCTGCGACGATGACGAATTATCGCATCCATGGCATGCGGGCGAGCGGGTTTACCTATGCCATCATCTCGCTCGACGGGATTGCCGACCCACAGCATATCTTCATGACCGCGATGTCGCGCGCGACCTATATCGTGCTGGGCATCGTGTTGGAAAGCACGGTTTCCTCCCTGTTCCAGTACCGGCTGGGCGCACGGGCGCAGGACCGTCTGACCGCCAATTTCCTTACGGCCATCAACGGGGCGGGCCAGACACTGGCCTCGCTTTTGTCGGGGGACCGTGACGTACTGCAGAAATCACGTCAGGTCTTTGCCAATATCACCACGCTAAGTGACCAGATCGAGTTCGCCGAGGTGGAGATGGGCGCGCAGCGCGGGCATGAGGGCGACCATGCGCGCGCCGCTCTGGCCCGTGTGGCGATGCTGCTGTCACGTGGGCTGGACCTTGCGGCGCTGTTGCGGATTCCGGGCAACATGCCCGGCGCCGCCTTTAACGCCACATCCGCCAAGGTGCAGGCGTTCTTGCGTGACATGGCGGGGCAACTGGAAACGACGGATGACATCCATCCCGTCCTGGCCGAACTTGCGGCGTTGCAGGCCGAATGCCGGCAGAGTGTCGCCGATTCCCTCGAAGATGAAATGGGAAGTGCGACGCGCGATCCGGCCCCGCCCGCCGTGGCGCATATCCTTGCGCAGCAGCGCATGCTGCATTACGGGCTGGGGGAGATGCTGGACGAACTTGAACAGGCCATCATCCAGTTCGACGCCAGCCGCCATCCGCTGCGTCATGACCATTTCCATTATCGGATCAAGACCTTCCGCGACTGGCAGCAGGCCTTTACCAACAGCCTGCGTGCCTCGGTTACGATATTCGGGGCGGGCCTGATCTGGATTGCGACGGCATGGTCGGCGGGCCTGACCTTCATGATGTTCGTCGCCATCGTATGCAGTCTGTTCGCGACGCTGGAAAAGCCTGCCCTGGCGACCAAGGCGTTCCTTGGCGGTGCGATCTGGGCCAGTGTCATGGCCGGGGTATTGGTGCTGTGGGTACTGCCAACGCCATCGACGTATGAAGTCATGGCCATGTGCCTGATGATTCCCATGTTGATGGGGGGGGCTGGCCTTTGCCTATCCCGCGCTGATCCTGGGGGCGGTGTCGTATAACCTGTTCATGCCGATCCTGCTGGGGCCGGGGAATCAGTCGCGTCTGGACGAAGTTTCATTCTTCAACACGGCGATGCCCCTGATCTTTGGCCTGTGGTATGCGATGTGGGTCTTCCGCCTTGTGCTGCCGTTCGATACCAACGACATGCGCTGGCAGATGCGCACCAGTATCCTCAGCGGCCTGCGCCACGTCGCGCGGGCGCGCACGTTGCCCACCACGTTGTATGTGGTGGAACGTAATGTGGACCGTTTCGTGCGGTTGCTGACGAATGCGGAAAACACGCCTGATGTGATTATTGATTCCTACCTGCAGGGTATCCTGTCGGCCATGACGATCGGCCTGAACATCATACGCCTGCGTGGTATCCTTGAACGCAACCTGTTACCGCCGGGCGCGCAGCAGGTGTTGGGCGAGATGATGGCCCGCATGGCGCAGTTCAGCGGGCGGTATGGGGGGCATTACGGTCGCACGGCGCGTGCCACGAAGTTGGCCATCGCCCATATCCAGAACATGACACAGCAGGAAGAAAACCTTGGCATCCGGCTGGAGATGAACGGGGCGCTGGTGTGCCTGTATGTGATTTCGTACGAACTCGACAACAACCAGAAATTCTTTGATGCCTCGAGCCCGTATCTGGACCCGGTCCTGAGCTGAACTGGAATGCTCAGCATCCGATCAGGACCGTTTGGAAACAGATCATTGATAAAAAATCAGAAAAGTTTTTGGGTGCCGCCTTTTTTCAAAAAGGCGGCGTCTTTCTGAAGTTCTTTGAGGAGAGATTCAGAAAAACCTTTGAAATGTCAGGATATTATTGATCCTGACGTTTCAAACAGTCTCTAAAAATTTTGTGGAATATTCCCCAAGATGCGTTCAGGCACGCAGCCTTTGATGGCAGGGTAACATCCAAAAAATCTGGTGGTTTTTATCAGGTGGGATGTTCCTGGTTCAGCCTGGTGACGTGCGGATGTAAAAAGGGCCAGGGGGATTTTACCCCGCTGGCCCTTTGGTCCGGCTTTTGGCTCGGCTGCGTCGGTCTGGGGCGGGGTTACTCCGCCTTCTGGGCCGCGACGAATTTTTCCAGCCAGTGGATGGTATAATCACCCGAGCGGAACTGCGGATCGTCAAGGATCTTCAGGTGCAGCGGGATGACCGTCTTCACCCCTTCGATCACGAACTCATCAAGCGCGCGGCGCATGCGCTGGATCGCTTCAAGACGCGTGGGCGCACGCACGATCAGCTTGGCGATCATGCTGTCGTAATAGGGCGGGACGCGGTATCCGGCATACAGCGCGCTGTCCACGCGCACGCCAAGGCCACCGGGCGGGTGAAAGACACTGATGGTGCCAGGCGTCGGCATGAAGGTCAGCGGGTCTTCGGCATTGATGCGGCATTCGATCGCATGGCCGGAGAAATGGATGTCCTTCTGGTCATATCCCAGAGGTTCACCTGCGGCGATGCGGATCTGTTCGCGCACAAGGTCAACGTCACAGACCATTTCCGTCACCGGATGTTCCACCTGAAGGCGGGTATTCATCTCGATAAAGCAGAACTGCCCGTCCTGATACAGGAACTCCAGCGTGCCGGCATTGCGGTAGCCCAGCTTTTTAAGCGCGGAGGTCGCGATTTCGCCGATTTCGTCACGCTGCTGCGCGTTGAGTGCGGGCGAGCCTGCTTCTTCCAGCAGCTTCTGGTGGCGGCGCTGCAGGGAGCAGTCGCGTTCCCCGAAATGCACGACATCGCCATGGGTGTCCGCCATGACCTGAAGTTCGATGTGGCGCGGCCGGTCGAGATATTTTTCGAGGTAGACCTCGTCATTGCCAAACGCGGCGCGGGCCTCTGTGCGGGCGACGCTCCATGCTTCTTCCAGGTCGTCAGCGGTGGCGGCAACCTTCATGCCGCGCCCGCCGCCGCCCGCCGCCGCCTTGATCAGCACGGGATAGCCGACCTTGTCCGCCACGATATGTGCCTGTTCAAGGTTTTCCAGCGCCCCGTCGGACCCCGGCACCAACGGCACACCCAGCGCGCGCATGGTCGTCTTGGCGGTGATCTTGTCACCCATCATGCGGATATGGTCGGCGGTCGGACCGATAAAGGTCAGGCCGTGGGCCTCCACCGTTTCAGCGAAATCCGCATTTTCCGACAGGAAGCCATAGCCGGGATGGATGGCATCCGCCCCCGTGATGGTGGCTGCCGACAGGATGGCCGCGACATTGAGGTACGACTCACGGCTTGCAGGTGGGCCGATGCACACGGCCTCATCCGCGAGGCGGACATGCATGGCGTCCGAATCGGCGGTGGAATGCACGGCAACGGTGGGGATACCCAGTTCGCGGCAGGCCCGCAGGATGCGCAGGGCGATCTCGCCGCGATTGGCGATCAGGATCTTGGAAAACATTACTCTATGATGGCCAGGACTTCGCCGTATTCAACCGGCTCGCCCGAGGGGACGAGGATCTTGGTCAGGGTGCCCGCGCGCGGCGCCTTGATCTGATTGAAGGTCTTCATCGCCTCAATCAGCATCAGGGTCTGGCCGGCAGTGACCTGCTGGCCTTCGGTCACGAACGGCGGTGCGGACGGGTCCGGTGTCAGATAGGCCACGCCGACCATCGGGCTGGTGACAGCGCCGGGATGTTTCGACAGGTCGGCGGGGGGGGCTGCAACCGGTGCCGGTGCCGCGACCGGGGCGGGGGCCGCCACCGGCAGCGCCGCAGGGGCGACGGCATGCGTTGCGACAGGGGCCGCGCGCACGACGCGAACGCGGCTGTCCTTTTCCGCGATCTCGATTTCGGTCAGGCCAGTTTCGGTCAGAATTTCGGCCAATGCCCGAATGGCATCCGCATCCACGAGCAGTCGGCTCATTGATCGTCCTCGTCCAGAATCATGTCGGTCATCGCATGCAGCGCCAGCGCATATCCCCGCACGCCAAGCCCGCAGATGACGCCGATGGCGGCGCGGGAGACATAGGAGGTATGGCGAAACGCCTCACGGCGATGAATGTTGGAAATATGGACCTCGATCACCGGCAGATCGACCGCCAGCAGGGCGTCAAGGACCGCGATGGAGGTATGGGAATAGGCCGCCGGGTTGATGATGATGCCGCGTGCGCGGCCCCGGCATTCCTGAATCCATGAAACGAGTTCCCCTTCGCCGTTGGTCTGGCGAAAATCAATCGCCACGTCGAGCTGCTCCGCAGCCTGAACGCAGACCTGTTCGACATCATCAAGGGTTGCGACGCCGTACACTTCGGGCTGCCGCAGGCCAAGCATGTTGAGGTTGGGGCCGTTGAGAACGGCAATCAGGGGACGCTCCATAATGACAGGCGCCGTAGCATGCCCTTCGCCGCGATCCAAGCCTGTTCTGCATTCGGGGGCGAATCGAATGTGATCCATCCCTGGACGCATGCCCCGTGGGTGGGGCCGCGCCATGGGGGATGAACGGTTTTTCCGCGTTAAGGAACCGGGTTAAGGATCTGGGGGATAGGCAATAATTCCTCAATAGATATAAAGAGGACTTTTGCATTCATAATATCATGTGCCCACGCATACCTGAATCAGGCTGGTCGCGTTCATGTATATTATGTAATGGTTCCCGCCATGATTGTCGGACCCCCTCCTATACAGCCGCGAATGCGGTGGCGAATGCCGGATTTTCTGGCATGGGGCCTGTCATGTCTGCTGGTGATCTGCCTTGGTCTGTCATGTGGTGTTTCCGATGCCCATGGCGCGTCACGACATATGTCGCGCCATGTCAGGCATGGCGTTCATCATGCCGTGATCCGGCATGGTGTTTCGACCACCCATCGGCACCATCATCCCCTGCGTCGCCTGCCGGGCCTGCCTGCGATGAAAACGGTTTCGTCCACATGGTCGCAGCATGGCCTGGCAAGCTGGTATGGCACGCGTCGCGAAATCGGCCACCGCACCGCGTCGGGGGACATGTTCGATCCGGGCGCGATGACAGCGGCGCACCGGCAGTTGCCGCTGGGGACGCGGGTGCGGATTCGGGCACCTTCCACCGGTCGGTCGGTCGTTGTCACGATCAATGACCGCGGGCCTTATCGTGGCCGGCGGGTCATCGACCTGTCACCGGCGGCCGCGCGTGAACTCGGCCTTCTGGACCGGGGGACGACGATGGTGGATATTACGACCCTTCCCCCTGGGGAGGGGTAGCACGCGCGTCCGCGTCGTGCGGGGCATGGCGTGCAGATCTGCGCGCGATGGACCATCCTTCCATCTGTGGGCCATTGTCACGCAGGCACATCTGGATTTCCAGCCCGGCGTTAAGTTCCGCACCAAGCAGCACGACATAGGCCGAGACATAGAACCACATCATGGTGGCCACGAATGCGCCCAGGGGCCCATAGGTCGCGCCGTAACCCGCGATATGGCTGACATAATAGGAAAATCCGAACGAGGTCAGCAGCCATAGCAGGGTTGCGGCCACCGATCCGGGCAGGATGCAGCGCCATGACGGACTTCGCCGGTTGGGGCCGAATCGGTAAAGCAGCGAACATCCCGACAGTACGAACAGCAGCATCAGCGCCGGTCCCCCCATGCGCACCAGCAGTTCGAGCGAACCCGGCGGCGGCGCGAGGGAGAGCTTTTGCGGCAGGTAGTCCAGCAGGATCGGCAGCGCCACCATCAGTGCAAGTGTCAGGATACCGCCACAGATCGCACACAGCGTCATGATCATGCCCATAGCCTGAAACCGCAGGAAACTGCGGGTTTCTGGTGTATTATAGGCCACGTTCATCGCCAGCAGGAGCGAACGCGTCGCCGCCGAGGCCGACCACATGGCGATGGTGGTCGAAACGATCAGGTTGAGTGTCAGCGACGAATGCGATTGCGCCACAAGGACATGGATACGATCGCAGATCAGGTCATACGCGGCGGGCGGCAACAGATTGCGCAGCACCACAAGCTGCGGCTCCACCGTCTGTGGATCAAACAATAGCCCATAGATGGAAATCATCGTGCTCATGGCCGGGAACAGCGACAGCGTGGCGTAGAACGCGCACCCCGCGGCCGCCAGCGTGATCTGGTCGGACGCAATGTTGGTCGCCACCTGTTTCATGACGGGCAGGATGTGACGGTGCAGGGCGTCATTCATGTCCGGGGCATTCTTTGTGGCGCGTCCGGCGACGGGGGGCGCGGGGGTGACGGATGGTGTCACCTCGATCTGGTCTGGGGAAGAAGAGATCAATGCGTTGTCCAGGTTCTGGTCACTTGGGTCCCGGCTGTCGGCACCGGGCGACGCCATTCCCGCGCCCCGGTCCTGCGTCCCTGCCGGGGACGGAAAATGAATCACGACAATATTTTGGTCGGTTTCGCCCACCTTAAACGAAAAAGGTGATGATGAGGCGAATTTTTCTATTGCGTTATGGGCGTATTGTCCTCATATGCGCTCCCTACGCAACAACGCACGTGCCACTGGCCCTCTGAGGTTACGCAACGACGTCAAGCGTTCTGGCAATCGGGGCCTGCTGCTTGGGCCCCTCACTGGTCGCTGGTCCGTTAGACCGTTTCGCAACATCTGTCCGTTTGTTCAGTACTCCATACTTGCATCCGGACGGCAGAACAGAAGGGATTTGGGTGCGATGACTCCCAAAATCGCCCGTTATCTGGCTGAGCAGTCCCCTGCGACGCCTTGCCTTGTCGTCGACGTCGATCGTGTCGAGGAACGTTACAGCGCCCTGCATGCGGCGCTTCCGCTTGCGCGTATCTATTACGCGGTCAAGGCGAATCCGGCTGCGGCCATCCTCGACCGTCTGGTGGGCCTTGGGTCTGCCTTTGACGCCGCGTCGTGGGAAGAAATCCAGATGTGCCTGCGCGCCGGTGCTGCGCCGCAGGACATCTCGTTCGGCAACACCGTCAAGAAGGTGTCGGCCATTGCGCAGGCGTATGAGGCAGGCATCGACATGTTCGCCTTTGATTGCGCCGAAGAGCTGGAGAAGCTGGCGCGTCATGCACCCGGCGCGCGTGTTTACTGCCGCCTGATCGTGGAAAACGAGGGCGCGGACTGGCCGCTGTCGCGCAAGTTCGGCACGACGCTGGACAATGCGCGTGACCTGATGCTGCGTGCGCGCGATATGGGGATGGACCCGTATGGCCTGTCCTTCCATGTCGGTAGCCAGCAGACCGAGACCGGGGCCTATGAAGCTGCGATCGCACGTGTCGGCATGCTGTTCACGGACCTGAAGGCCGCCGGGCTGGAACTGCGCATGGTTAATCTGGGTGGTGGCTTCCCGATCCGCTATCGTGATGACGTGCCGGGTATCGACCGTTTCGCGCTGGCGATCAGCCACGCGATGACAGAGCATTTCGGCAATGACCTGCCTGAAATGATCGTGGAGCCAGGGCGTTTCATCGTGGGTGATGCGGGTGTGGTTTCGTCCGAGGTCGTATTGGTCAGCCGTCGCGGCATCAATGATGGTGTGCGGTGGGTCTATCTCGATATCGGCCGTTTCGGTGGTCTGGCTGAAACCGAAGGCGAGGCGATCCGTTATGGTATCCGCACCCCGCATGACGGGATGGCGACAGGCCCGGTGGCCATTGCCGGACCGACCTGCGACGGGGCGGACATCATGTATGAAAAGACGCCGTACAACCTGCCATTGGGGCTGGAGTCGGGCGACCGGGTCGAATTGCTCTCTACCGGGGCGTACGTCTCGACCTATTGCTCCACCGGGTTCAACGGGCTTGCACCGCTGAGTGAGCATTACATCTGACGGGCCTTAATTGTCCTGAAGATCGTGAAAACTGTTTAAAAGTAGTATTTTACGAGAATTAATGAAATTTTTGGATGCCGCCTTACTGTAATAAGGCGGCATCTTTTTTTGAAAAAATTCCACCATGAACTCTGATCCGGCTGCGGGACTGTTGGATGAAACAGGATCGTTAACCTGTTGGGGATAAAAGAATTTCAGGTGAGGCTTTCGCCAGGCAGCCTCATAAAGACAAAGCCTTTCCTGAAGATAAGGCGATATCTGGAAATTGTTGCCCTTTGCTTAAAGATTGTTTGAAAATAAGCCCTTGATAAAAAACAAGAAAAGTTTCTGGGTGCTGCCTTTCGATCGAAAAAGGCGGCGTCTTCTGAAGATTTTTAGAAAAAGCTTCACCAAAAACATTTATAATTTCAGTATGTTATCGAGGATGACTTTTCAAACGGTCTCTTATCAAGGACCTGTTTTCAGACACTCCCTTGACCTGTTCACGCAGGCCTTGGGGGAGGCGGTGTGGGATGGATCCCCAGGGCTGTCCCTTTTTTATTTCGTGCGGCACGATAGAACATCCCCCGTCTGCTATCTTCTGTCGGGGGCATGTCATGCGTCATTCATTTTCCATCCTGCCAATGTGCCTTGCCGCCGGGCTGTTCTGTCTGGGGCTGGGGCGGTCGGCATGGGCGAATCCGTCACTGGTGCATGCAATGCCTGCCGCGCATCAGGCCGTGGCGGCGGGAACGGTGACGATCCGGCTGGATTTCAATGCGGTCATTGACCCGTTTCCCACCCGACTCGTGCTGCTTGGGCCAAGCGGCGTGCCGCAACTCCTGCTGGCATCGCCCAAGGATGATGAACAGCAGGTCATTACGGTGGATGTACCGCTGACCATACCCGGCGATTATGTCCTGCAATGGCGGGCCGGGGGGAAAGGAAGCGGTACCAGCCATGGCGACGTGCCGTTTCGCGTTGTCGCGGCCACAGCGGGTGCAGCCCGCTGAACAGATAATGCGGGCTCAGCTACGGCCTTTTGCGGCAGGGGGCGTCTTGCGAAGCTTTCTGGACAAAAAGCTTCATCAGGAATTTTATGGGTTACTCCACCGCCGCCCGCAGGCCCGCCCCTGCCGCCAGCGGGCATAGGGGGATCGCCGCCGCCAGGAATGCCGCCAGCAGTTCAAGGTCCGGCCCCCACGACAGCCCTGTCTGTGCCGCATCCAGCGCCGCCGCCCCGAAAATCAGCGCCGGCGTCGTCAGTGGCAGCACAAGCAGCGGCAGCAGCACACCCCCGCGCCGCGCGCCCAGTACGACCGATGCCGCCATCCCGCCGATCAGCGACAGGATGAGCGTCCCAAGCAGCAACCCGATCAGCAGGATCGGCAGGCTGTCTGATGGCATGCCCAGCATGATGCCCAAAGGCGCCGCCGCCGCCAGCAGCGGCAGGCCGGTCGTCAGCCAGTGTGCCAGCATCTTGGCCAGTGCGATCAACGCAGGCGGCAGGCCGGTCATCATCAACTGGTCCAGCGACCCGTCCTCCAGCTCTGACCCGAACAGGCGGTCGAGCGGAAGCAGTGCTGCCAACAGGGCACAGACCCAGACAATTCCCGGCGCCATGTGGCGCAGCAGTTCCGGCGATGGCCCCAGCGCCAGCGGGAACAGCGCGCCCGCCAGGATGAAGAACAGAACGGACCCCAGCGTGTCGGCCCCATGGCGCAGGGCGAGGCGCAGGTCACGTTCAAGGATGGCGAGGATCAGGGTCGGAGTCTGAAGCGTCAAAACAGGTCGTCCTCGGGGAAATCCTCCATTGTCTGGGGGATATCGGATTCGTTCAGTCCCGGCAGCGCCAGCGATTTTGCATCCGGCAGAGGGAGGGGAACGTGAGTAGTTGCGATCACGATTCCGCCAGCTTCGCGATGGGTGCGGAAAAGCGTTTCCAGAAGTCCCATCGTGTTGCTGTCAAGGCCGAGGCTGGGTTCATCAAGCAGCCATAGCGGCGCACGCGCCAGCAGGACACGCGCCAGTGCGGCACGGCGTTTCTGCCCCGCCGACAACATGCGTGCAGGCAGTTCGGACAGTCCGGAAATATTAAGTGCGGACATGCAAGAATATGGATCACCCCCACTGGCCCGCGCCGCAAGCATCAGGTTTTCCAGCAGCGTCAGGCCCGGCTTGAGCGCGTCCTGATGGCCAAGATAGGCCACCCGTTCGGCATGGCGTGAACGGTCGGCCAGCGCATCGACACCTGACCACAGCACATGGCCGCCTTCCGGTTTGCGCAGCCCGGCCAGTACCCGCAGCAATGTGGACTTCCCAGCCCCGTTCGGGCCGGTCAGCAGCAGCGCATCACCCGCGTCGAGCGCAAGTCCAACCTGGTCCAGAACAAGGCGTTCCCCGCGAAAAACCGAGATATTTTCCACTTTCAGCAGGGGCGTGTTCCTGGGGGCAAAGGCAGTGATGGTCGGGTCCTCCGCATGGGTGCGATCGGGGTGGGGCGCAGGGGGGATGAAACCCGATCCCGCGTTCTTGTTACCGGGGCCTTCTTGTGTCGGCCCCGCGTCCGGGTATGTTCTACCACCGTTGGGAGATCAAGCCGGTTATCCACTGAAAGGTCACGCCACGCCTGTCTGTTCACGTGGCGGGAGGGCTTCGGTGGATGGATCGCGGCTGATGCCTCGGAGGAAACAAAGCCAATGAAGACGGTTGGGCACGACTCACTGAAAACGGGCCGCACACTTGAAGTGGACGGCAAGACCTATCACTATTTTTCCATCCCCGAAGCCGAGAAAACAATCGGCGACGTCGCACGACTGCCGGTCAGCCTGAAGGTGCTGCTGGAAAATGTCCTGCGGTTCGAGGACGGCCATTCCTATACGGTTGACGACGCCAAGGCGATCGCCGGCTGGCTGCCGAAGGGCAGCTCCACCAAGGAAGTGCCGTTCAAGCCCGCACGCATCCTGATGCAGGACTTTACCGGCGTTCCCGCCGTTGTCGATCTTGCGGCGATGCGTGATGGTATCCTCAAGCTCAAGGGGGACCCGCAGAAGGTCAACCCGCTGGTGCCCGTCAACCTTGTGATCGATCATTCGGTCATGGTGGACGTCGCGGGATCGCCCGAAGCGCTGCAGGATAACGTCACGATCGAATTCGAACGTAACGGCGAACGTTATGCCTTCCTGCGCTGGGGCCAGGAAGCGTTCGAAAACTTCTCGGTCGTGCCGCCGGGCACGGGTATCTGCCATCAGGTGAACCTGGAATACATCGCGCAGGCGGTGTGGACGGCGCATGTCGGTGGCAAGGACTATGCCTATCCCGACACCCTGTTCGGCACCGACAGCCACACGACCATGGTCAACGGCATGGGCGTTCTGGGCTGGGGTGTTGGCGGGATCGAGGCCGAGGCCGCGATGCTGGGCCAGCCCATCGCCATGCTGATCCCCGATGTCATCGGGTTCAAGATGACCGGCAAGCTGCCTGAGGGCGTGACCGCCACCGATCTGGTGCTGACGGTGACGCAGATGCTGCGCAAGAAGGGCGTCGTCGGCAAGTTCGTCGAGTTCTTTGGTCCTGCCCTTGACCACCTGCCGGTGGCCGACCGTGCGACCATTGCGAACATGGCCCCGGAATACGGCGCGACCTGCGGCTTCTTCCCCGTCGATGACCTGACGCTGGATTACCTGCGCCAGACCGGTCGCGAGGAACACCGCATCAAGCTGACGGCGGAATACCTCAAGGCGCAGGGCATGTTCCGTCATCCCCATTCGGAACACCCCGTCTTTACCGACACGCTGGAACTCGACCTTGCAACCATCGTGCCGTCGATCGCCGGGCCGAAGCGTCCGCAGGACCGCGTTGTCCTCAAGGGTGCCGACAAGGCGTTCGAGACGGAACTGACCGGTGGTCTGGGTGTGCCCGAAGCCGACAAGAACAAGAAGGCGCCTGTCGCGGGCACCAACTATGAACTGGGTCACGGCGATATCGTGATCGCGGCGATCACGTCGTGCACCAACACCTCCAACCCGGCGGTGCTGATCGCGGCGGGTCTGGTGGCGAAAAAAGCCCGTGCGCTGGGCCTGAAGCCCAAGCCGTGGGTGAAGACGTCGCTGGCGCCGGGTTCGCAGGTCGTCACCGACTACCTGACGCGCGCTGGCCTTCAGGAAGAACTCGACGCGATGGGCTTCAATACCGTCGGGTATGGCTGCACCACGTGTATCGGCAATTCCGGCCCGCTTGAGGACCACATTGTCGACGCCATCGAGAACAACAAGCTCGTGGCCGTGTCCGTCCTGTCGGGCAACCGTAACTTTGAGGGACGCATCTCCCCCAACGTGCGTGCCAACTACCTTGCCAGCCCGCCGCTGGTGGTTGCGTATTCCCTGCTGGGAACCATCCGCGAGGACCTGACGACCGCGTCGCTGGGCACGTCCAAGGATGGCAAGCCGGTGTACCTGAAGGACATCTGGCCCACCAACCACGAGATCGCCGCCCTGATGGGATCTGCCATCACGCGTGACGAGTTCATCAAGCGTTACAAGCACGTCAGTCAGGGCACCAAGGAATGGCAGAACCTGAAGGTCGCGACGGGTTCCGAAACCTATGCATGGGATGCGGCATCCACCTATGTGCAGGACCCGCCGTACTTCCAGGACATCACGCCTGAGCCGAAGTCCCGTGGCGACATCATCGGCGCGCGTATCCTTGCGCTGCTGGGTGACAACATCACGACCGACCACATCTCGCCCGCTGGCGCGATCAAGGAAAGCTCCCCCGCGGGCAAGTATCTTGAAGCCCATGGCGTCGCGAAGAAGGACTTCAACTCCTACGGTTCGCGTCGTGGCAATGACCGCGTGATGGTGCGTGGCACATTCGCCAACATCCGCATCAAGAACGAGATGGTTCCGGGCACCGAGGGTGGTATTTCCAAGCACTATCCCGACGGCAAGGAAGGCTCCATCTACGACGTGGCGATGGAGTACAAGAAGGAAGGCACGCCGCTGGTCGTCTTTGGCGGCAAGGAATACGGCATGGGGTCGTCGCGCGACTGGGCGGCGAAGGGAACCCTGCTGCTGGGTGTGCGTGCGGTCGTTGCTGAAAGCTTCGAGCGTATCCATCGTTCCAACCTGGTGGGCATGGGCGTCCTGCCGCTGCTGTTCAAGGACGGCACGACGCGCAAGACGCTGGGCCTGAAGGGCGATGAAGTCATCGAAATCAAGGGGCTGGACAACATCACCCCGCGCATGACGATGACGATGACCATCACCCGTGCCGATGGGTCCAAGCAGGAAGTGCCCCTGCTGTGCCGTGTCGATACGCTGGACGAGGTCGAGTATTTCCGCAATGGCGGCATTCTCCAGACCGTTCTGCGTGGCATGACCAAGGTCGCCTGATCCACACAGGGCGGCTGCCGGGTTAACCGGCATATGTAAAAAAGACGGCGGTCCGTTTGACGGGCCGCCGTTTTTTTATGCCCTTCTATGGGAATCCGATCCGGGCAAGGGGACTGAAAACCGCAGAATTTCCCCTCTTTGCAGAACCTTGCAAGAAACACATGTCGGCGGTGCTTTTACGCTATATTGTGTATAAATACAGCATCGTTTAAAACTATATATAATGTAATAACACGCTGCACGTACCGGGGCCCCATGGATCTGCTCTCTGCCTTGCACAGCTTCGTTCGCGTGGCTGCCACTGGATCGTTTTCCGCCGTTTCACGTGAAACCGGGGCAAGCCAGCCTACGATATCGCGTCATATCGCGTTGCTGGAGGCACATTATGGCGCCACCCTGTTCGCGCGTACGACCCGCAGCCTGATGATGACAGAGGATGGGCGCAGCCTGTTGCCCCATGCCTATGAGGTGCTGGAAATACTGGAGACGGCGGAAACCGCACTGGGTCGTCGCCGGGCGTCGGTTTCCGGGTTGGTCCGGCTGGGCATTACGACGGCGTTTGGCCTGTATCTGACCGGCAAGCTGGGAAAATTGCTGGAGGAACATCCCGACCTGTCGGTTGAACTGGTCATGCGTGACGGGTTTGGCGATCTGGTGGAGGAGGGACTCGACCTTGCCGTTCGGGTTGGGTCCATTGCCGAAGGCTCACTGATTGCACGGCGACTCGGGTCGGTCCGGCGTTATGTCGTGGCGTCCAGCGATTATCTCGCGCGGCGCGGTACCCCCGTGCATCCGCGTGACCTGCTTAACCACCCCTGCATTGCCTACAGCTATGGTGGGTCGCGCCATGACTGGCATTTCGATTGCAAGGGGGAAGAGAATGTCGTCGCTGCGAGTGGCCCCTTCCGCGCCAATAGTAGCGAGGCCGTATTGCAGGCGGTACGTTCCGGGCTGGGAATCGGGATGCTTCCTTCCTTTCAGGTGGAGGAGGATGTCGCCAGTGGGCGGCTGATCCATCTGTTCCCTGAATGGACGGTGCCGGAAATGCCGTTTTATGCAGTACATACCGGCCCGCGTACCCTGCCGTTGCGCACCCGTACGGTGCTTGATTTCCTGATCGATATTTCAGACGTGCTGCGACAGGGATGAACCGGTTGCAGGCTGCCCGCCTGATCCCATGACCATGCGCTGCTGTTGGGGATGGGCAGGTTTGTGTGTCCCCGCGCTTGTGTCGTCATCCCTGCCAAAGCAGCCTGTCGTAAGGGAAGCCTGCCCATATCAGGGCAGGAGGCAGGCTTATTGCTTAAATGATGACGGATGATGCTTTTTCGTCGTCATGTCGGCGTTTCGGCAATAGCCCTTGGCAGGTAGTTTGAAAAGTCAGGACCAATAACATCCTGAAATCATAAAGGTTTTTGGTGAAGCTTTTTCCAAAAAGCTTCAGAAGACGCCGCCTTTTTGAAAAAAGGCGGCACCCAAAAACCTTTATTGTTTTTTCAATGATTTGTTTCCAAACGCTTGGTTTTCTCTGTCAGTCAGGTCGGGCGCTCAGTCCAGCGAAGTGCTGGCGTCTTTCGTGTCGGTCGGGGCTGCCGGGTCCTGCGATGCGCGGGCACGCTGCTCATCGCTTGAGGCCATCATATCGCTGTTGAAGCCGTCATGCAGGATGTGCGCCCATGTTTCCATCCAGCTATTGCCATGCTGTACGAAGCTGAGGGCCGCAGGATGCTGCGGCAGTGCTTCCTTGGCCCAGTCATCGGGGCTTTGCAGTGTGGCAGTCTTTGCATTGGAAACCGGGTTAAGGAAAATCGTCACCGTTTCGACATTGACTGTATGGTCGGGCGAAGGTGACGCAAGGGTCCAGCTTGCCTTGTACAGGACATTGGGCAGCGTAAAGCCAAGTTCCTTCAAGCGATTGGCGATAAGGGCAGTGCGGGTGATGGAGGTGGGATACACCGCCGCCGTAAACCAGCATTCCGCGCCCGGCGGTTTTGCGGGCATGATATGGGCGGCAAGGTTGCGGTCGTCATGGCAACTTGAATCCATCGACAGCGCGGCGCTTTCCGGCAGGGCCTGTGTGCTGGCCTCTGCCCCGATCAGGCCGGTGACAACATGGTCATGCACCCGGACAAGGATATTTTCCAATATCTCGCCATGTGGGCCGGTGATGACGTTCATGACGGGATGCCACACCCCCGCAGGCAGCGGCAGGATGCGGCCCGCGAACGGGATTGCCTTGGTCAGGCGATCGGTAATCGGCATCATCGTCACGACCCCATCATCGCCGCCACCCGCATTATCGGCGGGAGGGGCGTCATTCATGCCCAGCGCATGATGGATGCGTTGCGTAATGTTCTGCACGCCCGGCCACAGACGCCCGAGATACGCAGGCGGGAAGACCAGCATCAGGATCGAAAAGATGAAAATGGAATACAGGCACAGACGCCATATCGGGGCACGATGCCAGAGGCGGGAGAAAGCAGACATTCCGGGTTTTCATATCCTGACGCGACATCCAACCCGGCCAGAGCAGGGGGGGATGATAGAATAAGGCCACTTGTCGTATGTTGCGGTTGTCCGTGCCCACACGGCGATCAGGGGACGCCACGATCGCGGGTGGTTCCGGCCCCTGGCAACACAGGGGCCGAGGGCGGATTACTTGATGATGCGTGCCTTCTGGGCCTCGCTGTCATTGGCGACTTCGGCGACGACACCATCTTCGTTCGATACGATGCGGACCAGTTTCGCACCCTGCTGCTGCGCGGTGATAAGCGAGTCGCTGATCATGTCCTCGATGGAGCGTGCAAGGTCGCGGGCGCTGGCGGCCGGGCCCATGCGGTCCTGACGGCGCATGACCTGGAACAGCAGCGACGGGTCGATGCCCCCGGTTTCCACCTTCAGGCCATAGCTGTCGATCATCGCTTCGATCTCCAGCGCGGAGACACGGGCGATATCCAGCCCTTCAAGCGCGCGGAAGACAAAGATCCGGTCCAGACGGTTCAGCACTTCGGGTGCAAAGCCTGCCTGGCGCAGGGCCTCGACAGATTCGGCACGCATCTTGTCGGGCTCGTCACTCAACCGGTCGGCGATTTCCGAGAGTTCATCCGTCGCGATGTTGGAGGTCAGGATGAAGATGCAGCGCACGGTGGAAATGTGCTGCCCCGTGGAAGCCTCGGTGACATGGCCGTCGTTCCAGGCCGTCAGGAACTTCTTGAACACATCGGGATGCGCCTTCTCGATTTCATCGAGAAGCACGACCGCATCAGGCTTTTCCTTCAGGCCGCCCGTCAGCTTGCCATAGGTGTCGGAGCCGACATACCCCTTGGGAGAGCCGAAAAGCTGTGTCGCGGCATGAGGGGAGCTCATCTGCGTCATGTCGAAGTTCAGCAATGGCCGGTCAAGCTGTCGCGCAAGCTGCTTGGCCAGATAGGTCTTGCCGGTGCCCGGCGGCCCGGCCAGCAGGAAGATGCCCACCGGCTTGCCACGGACATGCAGCGCCAGCCTGCGTCGCAGCTGTGCGGCAATGTCCTCACATACCTGGTCCTGGCCGATGACGCGTGCGCGCAGGCTCGCGGCCAGTTCCTCGGCATCTATGATGGTTTCTTTCTGCTCGCGCGCCAGCATTTCTTCCAGCGCACTACGATTGGTCAGTCTGGCCAGTACGTCCATCATCCATCCCCGTCTGCGTCGGAGTCCCTTTCTGGCCAGTCTCTCTGCACGGTTTTCGAACCAGAGTCCGGCCAGCGTCAAAAATGCGCTACCCACGGCTATGACCGGATAGGCTGGCGCACACCATTCCATGAAATGCCGTATGCTGGCGAGTGAAAGATGCAAGGCCGCGGCGGCCTGTATGCTGCCCAGTATCAGGAATATGACCATGATGACCGGCAACATGCGTTCAAAAGCCGGATACAGCGCCTTCATTGAACGACGACCCCGATAACAAGTTGTCCATCCTTGTACAGCACCGGCAACGGTGTCGGTCCGGGGACGAAGATCGCCCCGGCATGCAATCCCGTGGCCCCCGGGTCGCTGACGGGACGGATCGTGACTTCGCCCGCGATGCGGATCGGCAGGACAACCGTGCGCGGCTGTCCCGTCAGGTGCACCATCTGCGTCAGGCCCATGGATTCCACGCTGACGACCGAACTGCCTGTGCCCATGTCATATAACGGCATTTCCGCAAGGACGATCTCATGGCGTTTCAGCGCCGCAAGGATCGCGTTTTTCTGGTTGATGTCGAACGACGTGAATTGCAGCATGTCCGCCGCGCGGTCCGGTGCGATCATGGGCATTTCACCCAGCAGGTCCGCATGCGCGCGGGTGTGGTCCACCACGGCGCGCAGCCCGCCGCTGGCGCTGTCGCCCCCCTGTCCCGCCAGTGCGGTTGGGGTGCCCCCCGCATTGCCACCATCGCTGGTGCCCGATGCACCGCCAAGGCTGTGGACGCCAAACCCACCCGCCACGACAGCCGCCAGCAGTCCCGCCACCACCATGCGGCGGCTGCCGGTCTGGCGTTGTGGCTGGCGGGATGGTTCCGTCGGCGGGGCGGACATCGGCGTCATGTTATTATAATGAGGGGGCCGGCAGGGGGTGGCAAGCGTTTAAGACGCGCACAATGTTACCCATGGCTTAAAAAAGCGTTCACATACGCATTTCCCATCCCTGCATTATATAGAACTTGCGAACTGGCGGATCATGGCCTAAGTATTCGGGCAATTCCTTCAATTTACGATTATTTGGGGGGTGGCCGCAGGGCCGCCTTTTTTGCATTGGACGCAGATCTGCCTTCCCTGACCGGCCTTGACGCCCGCATTGCCGACATGATCGGCCCTGCGCTGGTGGATATGGGGTTCGAGCTTGTCCGCGTTGCGGTCATGGGCCGCGAATCCCCCACGGTCCAGATCATGGCCGACCGTGCCGATGGTTCGCAGATCACCATTAATGACTGTGAACAGATCAGTCACGCGGTCGGTGCAATCCTGGATGTGGAAGACCCGCTGTCGGGGGAGTGGACGCTGGAGGTCTCATCCGCCGGGATCGACCGTCCCCTGACGCGCCCCAAGGACTGGGACCGTTATGCCGGTCACCTGGCAAAGGCGGAGATGAATATGCCCGTCGATGGCCGCAAGCGGTTTTCGGGCATCGTGCTGGGCGCGCGCGACGGGCATGGGCTGATGCGCCTTGACGACGGGGCCGAGGTGGCGTTGCCTTTCGAGGAGATGCGCAAGGCGCGGCTGGTGCTGACCGATGCGCTGATCGAGGCGAGCGCACGTATGGCGCATCCCGGCGAAGATGCGTCGCAGACCGATACTGATGAGGACCCGACGGCCGAGTCGCCGGACGGGATGTTGGAACAGACTCGCGGTCGGCGTGGCGGCAAGCCGTCGCGCAAGGCCCACTGAAAGACGCTCTGGAGACCCTGATGGATACGTCCGTTTCCCGTCCTGAACTGTTGCTGGTGGCGGATGCCGTCGCGCGTGAGAAGTCGATCGACCGCGAAGAAGTGCTCGAGGCGATGGAGCAGGCCATCCAGAAGGCCGGCCGCGCCAAGTACGGCCACGAGAAGGACATTCGCGCCACCATCGACCGCAAGACCGGCGACGTCCGCCTGTCGCGCTGGACCGAAGCGGTGGAGGAAGTGGAGAACGAGGAAACGCAGATCCCGCTCCATATCGCGCGTAAGTTCCGGCCGGAAATCCAGTTGGGCGAACATCTGATCGACCCGTTGCCGCCGATCGATTTCGGGCGCATCGCCGCCCAGACGGCCAAGCAGGTGATTGTCCAGCGCGTGCGCGAATATGAGCGCAAGCGCCAGTATAACGACTTCAAGGACCGCGTGGGCGAGATCGTCAACGGCACCGTCAAGCGTACCGAATACGGCAACCTGATGGTGGAAATCGGCAGTTCCGAGGCGCTGTTGCGGCGCGATGAACTGATCCCGCGCGAAAGCTTCCGCAATTCAGATCGCGTGCGTGCCTATATCTATGACGTGCGTGACGAACCGCGTGGGCCGCAGATTTTCCTGTCGCGTACGCATCCGGCATTCCTTGCCAAGCTGTTTGCGCAGGAAGTGCCCGAAATTTATGACGGGATCATCGAGATCAAGGCCGTGGCCCGCGATCCCGGTTCGCGCGCCAAGATGGCGGTGATTTCACGCGATGCCTCCATCGACCCGGTTGGCGCGTGCGTCGGTATGCGCGGGTCGCGCGTGCAGGCCGTGGTGCAGGAACTGCAGGGCGAGAAAATCGACATCATCCCGTGGAGCCCGCAGGCCGCGACCTTCGTGGTCAACGCGCTGGCGCCCGCGGAAGTCAGCAAGGTGGTGATGGATGAAGAGGCCGGCAGGGTCGAAGTGGTCGTCCCGGACGAGCAGCTCAGCCTTGCCATCGGTCGTCGTGGTCAGAATGTGCGCCTTGCCAGCCAGTTGACGCGCTGGGATATCGACATCCTGACCGAAGCCGAGGAATCGGAGCGCCGACAGGAAGAATTCCGCCGCCGCAGCAACCAGTTTGTCGAGGCGCTTGACGTTGATGACGTGATCGCGGGCCTGCTGGTGACAGAAGGTTTCCATTCTATCGAGGAACTGGCCTTCGCCGATGCCGACGAACTGGCCGGGATCGAAGGCTTTGACGAGGATGTCGCCAGTGAACTGGTGCGTCGCGCCGAAGGTTTCCTTGCGCGTCGCGAAGAGGAAATGGACGAAAAGCGCCGTGCCCTTGGGGTATCGGACGATATTGCGGCCCTTGGAGTCTTTACGGTCCAGATGCTGGTGACGCTGGGGGAAAAGGGCGTCAAGACGCTTGATGACCTTGCGGATCTGGCGGGTGATGAACTGGTCGATATCCTTGGCGGCGATGCGATTGACGAGGAGGCGGCCAACGAAATCATCATGGCCGCACGTGCGCACTGGTTCGAGGGTGACGAGTCGGGGGCGGATGAAGCCCCTGAACAGCAGGAGAATTCCGACGTCTGAGGAATATCCCATAGAAGATCACGAGGAGCAGGAAGAGCGCGGCCCACTGCGCCGTTGCGCGGTAACGCGTGAACGCCTGCCCCGTGAAACGATGGTCCGGTTTGTCATTTCGCCAGACCGGATCGTGACCCCCGATCTTTCCGCGCGTCTGCCCGGACGGGGAATTTGGTTGAGCGCACGGCGGGATGTGCTAGAAACGGCACAGACGCGTGGCGCGTTTGCACGTGCCGCGCGCGGACAGGTTGTCATTCCGCCTGATCTGGCCCATCTGATTGAAGATGGACTGGAACGCAGGATGATGGATGTCCTGGGACTTGCACGGCGGGCCGGACAGGTTGTCTGTGGTTTTGCCAAGGTGCGGGAATGGGTCGTGGGCGGTCGCGCAGCACTGGTTATCCAGGCGGCGGACGGGAGCCCGGACGAGAGGATGAGAGTTTTGTCCGGTGCACGGGATCTTCCGGTTGCGGTGGTTCCTACGGCATTGGCGCTGGGTGCGGCATTCGGCCGTGACCATGTCGTACATGCAGCGATGCTGCATGGCGAACTGGCACGTCGTTTCCGTGTCGAGAATGAACGTTTTGCGGGACTGTCCGGCAGGATGGGACCGAATTCGGCGGATAAGTCCGTCGGACGGTGTGAACAGGCGGGTACATGAGCGAAGGCAACGATCAGGATCAGGGTAAGGGACGCTTGTCCCTGCGGCCGGCGGGCCGGAGGGAGGTCGGACGGACGGTCGATGCCGGTTCCGTCAGGCAAAGCTTCAGCCATGGTCGTTCAAAGGTGGTTCAGGTAGAGGTGCGCAAGAAGCGCGGTGCCGGGACTCCAGGCAGCGGGTCAGGTCCGGCGGGTGGCCGTTCCGGTGGTCGCGCCGGTGCCGGACGGGCGCTGACGGCGGCTGAACTGGCCACGCGCCAGCGCGTGCTCGAAGAGCAGCGTCAGGCCGCGATCCAGCGGGAAAAGGACCGGCGCGAACAGGAAAAGATCACGATCCTGTCCGCCGCCGAGGAAGCACGGCGCAAGGAAGAAGACGCCCGTCGCGAAGCTGAGGAAAGCGAACGCGCCCGGGCCGAGGCCGAAGCGCGCGAGCGTGAGGAAAAGCAGGCCCGCGCCGCCAGTGCGGCACAGGCCCCGGCCCCGGCCGTCACCCCGGCCGCGCCGGTGGTGGAACCTCCTGGCCCGGTCGTGTCGGCCACGCCCATTCCTGGCGAGGTGACGCTTGCGCCGCCGATGGAACGTCTGCGTCCGCTGGCTGAACGTGCAATCATGCCGTCCAAGCCTGTAACGCCGTCGCGTCCTGCACCTGCGCGCACCGCTTCGGCGGCGGCGCCGGCGGAAACGCTGCGCCTGCGTTCAGGCCGTGCCGAAGGGGCGGAGGAAGAACGCCGCCCCAGCCGTCGCCCCGGTGGCAATGTCGCGCCGGGACGCCGTCCATCGGGCGGGGCAAAGAAGAATGACAGCCGTCGTTCGGGCCGCATCGACGTGCAGGCTGCGATCGAGGGTGATGACGACAAGACGCGTTCACTGGCGTCGGTCCGTCGCCAGCGTGAACGTGAACGCCGCCAGGCGGAACTGGAACGCCTGCGTTCGGATCAGGTCCGTGTCGTGCGTGACGTTATCCTGCCTGAAACGATTACGGTGCAGGAACTGGCCAACCGCATGGCCGCCCGTCAGGGCGAGGTCATCAAGGCGCTGATGAAGATGGGCGTCATGGCGACCGTCACGCAGTCGCTGGATGCCGATACGGCTGAACTGGTTGTGCAGGAATTCGGCCATCGTGTCCGTCGTGTCGCCGATAGCGATGTCGAACTGGGTATCGAGGGCATCGAGGACAGGCCGGATGACCTGCGGCCACGGCCACCGGTTGTCACGGTCATGGGCCATGTCGATCACGGCAAGACCTCGTTGCTTGATGCGCTGCGCACCACCGATGTCGCCACTGGCGAAGCGGGGGGCATCACGCAGCATATCGGTGCGTATCAGGTGACATTGGCGTCGGGTGCGAAGATCACCTTCATCGATACCCCCGGCCATGAAGCCTTTACGGCCATGCGTGCCCGTGGCGCGTCGGTGACGGATGTTGTCGTGCTGGTCGTGGCGGCCGATGACGGCGTCATGCCGCAGACGATCGAGGCCATCAAGCACGCCAAGGCGGCAGATGCCCCCATCATCGTTGCGATCAACAAGTGCGACAAGCCGGGTGCGAACCCCGACCGGGTCCGTCAGGAACTGCTGTCGCACGAGATTGTCGTCGAAGGCATGGGGGGCGACACGCAGGATATCGAGGTCTCCGCCCTCAAGCGCACGGGTCTCGACAAACTGGAAGAGGCGATCCTGCTGCAGGCCGAAATGCTCGACCTGAAGGCGAATCCGGATCGCATGGCCGAAGGCGCGGTTATCGAAAGCCGTCTTGATCGTGGGCGTGGCCCGGTGGCCACAATTCTGGTCCAGAAGGGCACGCTGCATCGTGGTGACATCGTGGTGGCTGGCGCCGAATGGGGCCGGGTGCGTGCGATGATCGACGATCGCAACCGTCAGATTCAGGATGCAGGCCCGTCGATGCCGGTCGAGGTGCTGGGCATTACCGGGGTTCCGGGTGCGGGCGAGCAGTTCGTTGTCGTTGATAACGAAAATCGTGCCCGTGAGATTTCGGAGTTCCGTCAGCGCGTGATCAAGGAACGCACCGCGGCAGGCCAGACGGCCGCGCGTGGCACCCTTGACCAGATGCTGGCCCGGATTCAGGCCGGTGCGCAGAAGGAAGTCGCGGTCCTTATCAAGGCCGATGTGCAGGGATCTGCCGAAGCATTGCAGATCACGGTGCAGAAGCTGGAGCATGAGGAAGTCAAGATTCGCGTCCTTAACGCGGGTGTTGGCCAGATCACCGAAAGCGACGTGCAGCTTGCCAAGGCATCGGGCGCGGTCATTATCGCGTTCAACGTCCGTGCAACGGCACAGGCCCGCGAACTGGCGCAGCGTGAAGGCGTGGATATCCGCTATTATTCGATCATCTATCAGGTGGCCGATGATGTGGAGCAGCTGGTGCGCGGCAAGATTGCGCCGAAACACCGCGAGAAGTTCCTGGGGTATGCCGAAATCCGTCAGGTGTTCGACATTACCCGCGTGGGCAAGGTTGCCGGTTGTTATGTCACCGAAGGCGTGGTCAAGCGTGGTTGTGGCGTGCGACTGCTGCGTGACAACGTGGTCATTCATGAAGGCGAGCTGAGCCAGCTCAAGCGCTTTAAGGATGATGTGAAGGAAGTGGCGCGCGGTTATGAATGCGGCCTGTCCTTTGCCGGTTATAATGACCTTCGCGAAGGCGATATGGTCGAGTGCTTTGAAATGGAACTGGTTCCGGCATGAGCCGCCATTCTTCAAGGGACAAGGTAAAGACCACCGGGCCGGCAGGGAAACTTGCCGGTCAAGGTGCGTCTGGCCCCTCGCAACGTCAGTTGCGCGTGGCCGAAGAAATCCGTCGTGTGCTGGCGGATATTTTCGCGCGTGTTGAATTCCGTGATCCCGAACTGGTTGATGCCCGCATCACTGTGACCGAGGTACGGATTTCGCCTGACCTGAAGCACGCGACCGTTTTCGTCGCACGGCTGGGACGTAGCGATATTGAGGCGCTTTTGCCTGCGCTCAAGCGTGTTTCATCCTTCCTGCGTTCCCGCCTGTCGCATATGGTGCGCCTGCGTGGGGTGCCGGACCTGCATTTCCAGCCGGATACGGCGCTGGATTATGCAATGCATGTGGATGATCTGTTGCGCGACCCTGCCGTGGCGCGTGACCTTGAAGATTGAGGGGATGCCCTGAATAAGGCAGATCTGTGGATACCCTCAGCATCACACAGGTTTCCGGTGAGGCTTTTGCCAGAAAGCTTTGAAAGGCGTTACTTTTTAAAAATTCGCCATCTGGAAACCTGTTGTTTTTAGAGACTGTTTGAAAAGTCAGTCTCAATAACATCCTGAAATCATAAAGATTTTTGGTGAAGCTTTTTCCAAAAAGCTTCAGAAGACGCCGCATTTTTGAAAAAAGGCGGCATCCAGAAACTTTTCCTATTTTTGATTAACACCACCCCGGATCGTCATCTCTTTCATGACAAGCCGCAGGTTTTGGGTTCCTGCGGGCCAGGAACCTGTTCCCTATGGGGAAAATCAGGCAGGGGCACTGCTCTGGACCGGCCAAAGGGCATGGCCCTTTGGCAACCATGACATGTCAGTGTTATGCCGCGTCAGTTGCGACGTCCCATCAGCAGAAGCTGGGGATTACGCTCCACATCGGTTGCAAAACCGCGCAGGGCGGATGCAGCGGCGGCCAGGTCACGCAGCGAGGAATCAAGGTTGGCGCGATCCGCCGAACTCGGGGCCGTGATGTCATGCAGCCCCGCCAGTGTCTGGCGTGCCTCTGTCACGGTGTTGTTCGAATTGATCAGCAGGTCATGCAGTTCGGCGCCGCGCGAATCAAGTTGCTGCGTGCCGCTGTTGGCCAGCCGGTCGATCGACGACAGTGTCACGTCCAGCCGCTTGTCGAGATCGCGGATCGTATCGGTTGCGGTATCGACGGTCACGCGGCTGCGGTCGGATGTTTCCTTCACGCTTGTCACCAGCGGGGGCAGGTCCTTGTCCAGACGCTCTGCAAGGCTGCGGATGCTGACCAGCATTTCATCGGCGTTGGTTGCGATCGTCTTCAGCGGCAGGGTCGTCAGCGTATCGGTCAGCTTCTGCATTTCCGATTCGCGCACCGGGATTTCCGTCAGGTCCGACATGCCCGGATGCAGGCGCGCAGGTGTCGCGGGGTCGAATGACAGGTCGATTTCCTCCTGTCCCGTGACAAAGCTCTGCATATGCAGTTCCGCGCGCAGACCATGCTGGATCAGGTCCGGCAGCCCCTCGGCGGTCAGGCCCTGGCTGTGTTCGGTGGATTTCGTGCGGTCCGCGCGCAACTGGATCGTGACGGGGATATACGCCTTGTGGGAGGCGGGATCGAACTTGATCCCGATCTTTTCCACCGCGCCGACCTGCACACCCTCAAGCGTGACGGGGGCACCGATTCCCAGTCCGTTGATGGCCCCGTCGAAAATCACGACGGCGTTGTTGGTGGCGGAAAACGGGTGAAATTTGCCGAACAGGACGACTGCCGCGACCCCCAGCAGCGCACCACCCAACACGAAAGCGCCGACCGTGGTCTGCCGTTCTGCCATGTGTTCAGGTCTCCCTACGACGCAATATTAAAGAGGTTTCAGTCCAATCCGCCTTACGCGACGGGTCATCAAGGATGGCACCGGAACGCCTGTCGCGAAAGCGGGGCCGCCGGATGGCTGGCATGTTCCCGCCGGGGCGTTTTATCATACGCGGGCGCAACGGCCATCCCCATGGCGCAAGAATTAGGCCATTGCCCCGTTCCGGCGCGTCGTTTACACGCACGGGCCTTGGTTCTTTGGCAAAAAGGTTCTTGTGCTGATGCGACGCAGGCGTGGACGCCCGATTGATGGCTGGCTGATTGTGGACAAGCCGTCAGGAATGACGTCAACGCAGGTGGTCGGCCGTGTCCGCTATCTGTTTGACGCGTGCAAGGCCGGGCATGGCGGAACGCTGGACCCGCTGGCGACCGGCCTTCTGCCCGTTGCCTTTGGTGCGGCGACAAAGACTGTCCCCTATGTCATGGACGGCACCAAGCGGTATCACTTTACCCTGCGCATCGGTGAGGCACGTGATAGTGATGATGCCGATGGTGTCGTGACCGAAACATCGGACGTGCGCCCCGACAATGCGGCGTTCGAGGCGGCGCTGGCGGCCTTTCGCGGCGATATCATGCAGATCCCCCCGGTGTTTTCCGCGCTCAAGGTCGGGGGGGAGCGCGCCTATGACATGGCGCGTGACGGGCGTCCGCCCGACCTGCCGCCGCGACCGGCGCGTATCGACCGTTTTGAACTGATTGCGCGTCCCGATGCGGATACGGCGATCTTTGAGGTGGAATCCGGCAAGGGCGTGTACATGCGGTCTTTGGCGCGTGATATCGCGCGTGCATGCGGGACCGTGGGTCATGTTGCGGCGCTGCGGCGGCTGCAGGTGGGGCCTTTTGGGGAATCGGATGCGATTGTGCTGGACAAAATCGTCGCCAGCGCCGACAACGCGCCTGCCTCGCCGGATCTGCTGCTTCCGGTCGCGACCGCGCTGGACGACATCCCGGCGCTGGCCCTGACCCCGGAAGAAGCAGAATCCCTGTCGCATGGGCAGGCGCTCAGCCTGCTTGATCTGATGGGCCGGATTCCAGATGCCGTCGATCCCCGCAGCGGGGTCGTGCGCGCGATGGACGGGGCGCGTGTCGTGGGCCTGTGCCGTCCGGTTGATGGATGGTTGCGGCCCGTGCGCATGCTGTAAACCACGACCATCTCTTTTGAACGGAGCATCCCGATGTCGATTACCCCCGAACGCCGCACGGCGCTTATTGATGAATACCAGACCGCAGCCAAGGACACCGGTTCGCCGGAAGTACAGGTTGCGCTGCTGACGGAACGGATTGTCAACCTGACCGAGCACCTGAAGACCCATGCGAAGGATTTCCATTCGCGTCGTGGTCTGCTGATGCTGGTGGGGCGCCGCCGCCGCCTGCTGGATTATGTCAAGCGCAAGAGCCAGACCCGTTATGAAACGCTGATCAAGCGTCTGGGCCTGCGTCGCTGATTTGCGGCATGGCGGGATCGCATTCATAATGCGCCCGCCACGGATATTGCGCGGTTGCGGGGCGGTGGCGTCCCGTGCCGCGCATCCGTGCATTTTCGTGGCATTCAATGGTGGATGTCGCAAACACACGCTGCCGACACGACGGCGGAGACACCCGGACAGGGTCGCAGCGTTTCAGGCCACATGGTGTATTGGCGGCAGGCCCGTCATCGCTCCATGCCGTCCGAGGCGCTGCCATCGATATCCCAATGTTCGGTCCGCTCTGCTCCGTTTGCGGTAGCCAACGGACAGGAACTGTCTGCATGTTTGATTATTTCCGTACTGAGATCGAGTGGGGCGGCCGTCCCCTTATCCTCGAAACGGGCAAGATTGCGCGCCAGGCTGATGGCGCGGTTGTCGTCACCTATGGCGATACGGTCGTGCTGTGCACCGCCGTCGGCGCGAAAAGCGTCAAGCCGGGGCAGGATTTCTTCCCGCTGACGGTCAACTATCAGGAAAAGGCCTATGCCGCGGGCAAGATCCCCGGTGGCTTCTTCAAGCGCGAAGGCCGTCCGTCCGAGGCCGAAGTCCTCAATTCACGCCTGATCGACCGGCCGATCCGTCCGCTGTTCCCCGACAATTTCCGCAACGAGGTGCAGGTTGTCGCCACGGTGCTGAGCCATGATATGGAAAATGATCCGGCGATCGTGGCGCTGATCGGCTGTTCGGCCGCGCTGACACTGTCGGGTGTTCCGTTCTTCGGCCCGGTTGGCGCATGCCGCGTGGGTTATATTGATGGCAAGTATGTCCTGAACCCGACCATCGCGCAGACGAAGGAAAGCGCGCTTGACCTCGTCGTCGCAGGCACCGAGGAAGGTGTGCTGATGGTCGAGTCCGAGGCCGCTGAACTGAGCGAGAAGGTCATGCTCGGCGCGGTGACGTTCGGGCACGAGGCATTCCAGGACGTGATCGACGCGATCATCGAGCTTGCTGAACACGCGGCGAAGGCACCGTGGGATCTGGTCGAGCCGAGTGCAGAAGAAATCAAGCTGCGCAAGAAGATCGAGAAGCTGGGCCGCAAGGCAATCGCCGAGGCGTACCAGGAACGCGTCAAGCAGGTGCGTTACAAGAAGGTTGCCGCTGCGAAGGACGCGATCCTCGCCAAGCTCGACCCGGCAGAAGCCGAAGCCGCGAAGCCGCTGCTCAAGGAACTCGAAGCCAACGTCGTGCGCTCTGCCGTGCTGGAGACGGGGCATCGCATTGATGGCCGCGACCTCAAGACAATCCGCCCGATCGTTTCCGAAGTCGGCATCCTGCCGCGTGCGCATGGCTCCGCCCTGTTCACCCGTGGCGAGACGCAGGCCCTTGTCATCGCGACGCTTGGCACCGGTCAGGATGAACAGGTGATCGACGCGCTTGAAGGTGAATACCGCACCAATTTCATGCTGCATTACAACTTCCCCCCGTTCTCGGTCGGGGAATGTGGTCGCATGGGCTCGCCGGGGCGTCGTGAAATCGGTCATGGCAAGCTGGCATGGCGTGCGATCCACCCGCTGCTGCCGGGTAAGGATACCTTCCCGTACACGATGCGCGTCGTGTCCGAAATCACCGAAAGCAATGGTTCGTCCTCCATGGCCACGGTGTGCGGCACGTCGCTGGCGCTGATGGATGCGGGCGTTCCGCTGAAGCGTCCGGTCGCGGGCATCGCGATGGGCCTGATCAAGGAAGAGGAAGAATTCGCGGTCCTGTCCGATATCCTTGGTGACGAGGATCACCTCGGCGATATGGACTTCAAGGTTGCGGGTACGGAAAACGGCATCACCGCCCTGCAGATGGACATCAAGATCACGTCCATCACGCCAGAGATCATGGAAATCGCGCTTGATCAGGCACGCGGTGGCCGCATGCACATCCTTGGCGAGATGTCCAAGGCGCTGACGGAAGGGCGTTCGGATGTGTCGTCTTCCGCGCCGAAGATCACCACGATTTCGGTGCCGAAGGAAAAGATCCGCGACGTGATCGGGCAGGGTGGCAAGGTCATCCGCGAGATCGTGGAATATTCGGGTGCAAAGATCGACATCAACGACGATGGCACGATCATGATCGCCGCGTCTTCTGACGAACAGGCGGAAAAGGCGATCGAGCGTATCCGTGGCATCGTGGCCGAGCCCGAGATCGGCAAGATCTATAACGGCAAGGTGGTCAAGACGGCTGATTTCGGTGCGTTCGTGAACTTCCTTGGTCCGCGTGACGGTCTTGTCCACATCTCCGAACTGGCGCAGGGGCGTGTCGCGAAGACCACCGATGTCGTCAAGCAGGGTGATGAAGTGAAGGTGAAGGTTCTGGGGTTTGATGACCGCGGCAAGGTGAAGTTGTCCATGCGGGTTGTCGATCAGGAAACCGGTGCCGATATCGGTGAAGCGGTTGGCGCAAAGGCCGGGCGCACCGCGCGCTGATACGGATATCGCGGGCACGACCGACCTGAGGGATCACGGGCGCGGGGCATGACCCCGGGCCCGTGGTTTCCGCGACATGGCCGGTGTGGACCGGTTTTACAGATGACGATGGAATGACGATGAAGGCGATCAACACGATCCGGATGGGTGGGGTGGATATCCTGCCCCTGGTCGAGGGGGGAAAAGGGGTTTCGATCTCCACCGGGGCCTCGTCCGGGCATTGGGCCGGGGCGGGCGGTGCTGGTACGGTATCGATCGTGAATGCCGATTCGTACGATGCCGACGGAAATGTCGTGCCCCAGATCTATCGGGGGCGCACCCGTCTTGAGAAGCATGAGGAACTGATCGACTACGCCATCAGGGGTGGTATCGATCAGGTGCGCATCGCCCACGAGGTCGCGGGTGGCAAGGGACGCATCCACGCCAATATCCTGTGGGAAATGGGCGGGGCCGAACGTGTGATCCGTGGCGTGCTGGAAGGTACGAAGGGCCTGATCAACGGCCTGACATGTGGCGCGGGCATGCCCTATCGCCTGTCGGACATCGCCACTGAATACGGTGTGTATTATTACCCCATCGTGTCGTCGGCACGTGCGTTCAACGCATTGTGGCGGCGTTCATATCACAAGAGCGCGGATCTGCTTGGTGGTGTGGTGTACGAGGATCCGTGGCGCGCGGGCGGGCATAATGGCCTGTCGAACACGGAAAATCCCCTCGCCCCCGAAGATCCGTTGCCGCGTGTGCTGGCATTGCGCAAGCAGATGCGTGCCTTTGGCCTTGATGAGACCCCCATTATCATGGCGGGTGGCGTCTGGTGTCTGGAGGAATGGCAGGACTGGATTGACAATCCCGACCTTGGGCCTGTGGCGTTCCAGTTCGGTACGCGCCCATTGCTGACGCGTGAAAGCCCCATTCCCGATGTATGGAAACAGCGGCTGATGACGCTGAAGAAGGGGGATGTGTTCCTTAACCGCTTCTCCCCGACCGGTTTCTATTCCTCGGCGGTGAATAACGACTTCCTGCGCGAACTGCGGGCGCGTTCCGAACGCCAGATTGCGTTTTCCACCGAACCCGTGGGTGAACATGCGACGGCGTTCAGCGTGGGGGCGCGTGGCCGCGTCGTGTACGTAACCCATCCCGATAGCGAGCATGCCGCCCTGTGGCAGCGTGAAGGCTATACGGAGGGGCTGCGCACGCCGGACAATACGCTGGTGTTCGTCACGCCGGAAAAGGCGCGCGAAATCCTGTCCGACCAGGCGGCCTGCATGGGGTGCCTGTCGGAATGCCGCTTTTCCAACTGGAGCCAGAGGGCTCCGTCCTATACCAACGGGCACAAGGCTGACCCGCGTTCGTACTGTATCCAGAAGACACTTCAGACCGTGGCGCATGCCCATGGTCCCGATGCGGGCGATGTCATGGAACATAACCTGATGTTCGGTGGCACCAATGCGTGGCGTTTTGCGACCGATCCTTTCTATGCCAACGGGTTCGTGCCCACTGTGGCGCAGCTTGTCGAACGGATCATGACCGGACGCTGACGGCCCTGCCGTGCTGTCGCCGGACAGGAACTGACCTGAAAAAAAGCCCTGCCACACGTTTGCGTGGCAGGGCTTTTTTATTGGCGAGGATGAATTGTGTGACGCAACGGCGTTCCCGGTTGCGTCCCTTGGGCTGCCCCATGGGCTATCCTCATGGACGGCCCGCAGGGTGTCCAGAATTGGGGCGTCCAGGATTGGGACGCCCCGTGTTGACCGGTCGCCTGATGTCAGGGCCGGTGACACGATCCAGCTTTTTCTGGCCCAGCTTTTTTTAGGCGATGACGCATGGAGATCACGCGGGTTGCAGGCATCCCTCCCGAAAAAGGCGGAAGGCACGGCCCCGGTGGCTGATGGTGTTTTTCTGTGTTTCCGTCATTTCCGCAAAGGTAAGGGGGCTGCCCTCGGGGGCGAAGATCGGGTCATAGCCATGGCCATGTGTTCCGCGGGGCGGCCAGACGACCTGCCCGTCGATGCGTCCCTCGAATGTTGTGCTCTGTCCGTCCGGCCATGCCAGACACAGGACAGAGATGAACCATGCCGTTCGGTCGGGGGTATCGCCCATCAGGTCATGGATACGGCGCATGACGGCGGGGAAGTCCTTGTCCGGACCGGCCCAGCGCGCCGACAGGATGCCCGGATCACCATTGAGCGCACTGACGCAGAATCCCGAATCATCAGCCAGTGCAGGCAGGCCCGCCGCCTGCGCCGCCGCCAGCGCCTTGATTTCGGCATTCCCGGCAAAGGTCGTGGCGGTTTCTTCCGGCTCCGGCAGGTTCAGCGTCGCGGCAGAGATAACCTTGATCCCATACCCGGACAGCAGCGCGGAAAACTCCACCAGCTTGCCTGCATTATGGCTGGCAAGGACGAGGGTATCCCCCCGACGCAGCCCGCGTGCCTGCACGGGGCTCATGCCGTCACCGCCTGCGCCACCGCGTCGCGCTGGATTTCAAACAGCTGTGCCGTCCCGACCTGCGCCAGACGCATCAGTTCGTTGAACTGTTCCTGTGAAAAGGGGGCCTGTTCCGCCGTCCCCTGGATTTCGACGATGCCGCCGGTTTCGGTCAGCACGAAATTGGCGTCCGCCACGGCATTGCTGTCTTCGGCGTAATCAAGGTCCAGCACCGCACCCGCCCCCGTCAGGCCGCATGATACTGCCGCCACCTGCGCCGTGATTGGCAGGGCCGGGATCACATTCGCCCGCACCAGTCCGTCAAGTGCGAGACGCAGTGCAACCCACGCGCCGGTGATGGCGGCACAGCGCGTGCCGCCATCGGCGTTGAGCACATCGCAATCCACCGTGATGGAGATTTCGCCCAAGGCCCGCAGATCTATCCCCGCACGCAGCGCACGTGCAATCAGGCGCTGGATTTCATGTGTGCGGCCACCCTGTTTCCCCTTTGCGGCCTCACGCGGGCCACGGCTGTGGGTTGCGCGCGGCAGCATGCCATATTCGGCTGTAACCCATCCCTGTCCCTTGCCCCGCAGGAACGGGGGGACACGGGATTCAATGCTGGCGGCGCACAGAACCTCGGTCCCGCCCATGCGGATCAGCGCGGACCCTTCGGCATGGCGGGCAAAGCCGGTCTGTATGGAAACGGGGCGAAGGGCGTCAATGGCGCGGCCGGATGGGCGCATGAAGGAAACTCCCGATGAAATCGTGTCTCGCGGCATAGCGCGCAACCCCCGTTCTTTCCAGTCCCGTCCCCGCCAGTCCTGTCCCCGGCCGGTGTGTCGCGGGCGCGAGCCGGTGTGGGAATTGTGGGGGCGGGGCGCAATCATGTGATTGTCGCAACAATACGTTGTGCCTATCCTTGTCACCGACCCATGCCCGCGCCAGATCAGAAGGCGGGACATCGTGGCTGTTTATATCTGCGCGCAAGGAGGGAGAACGCCATGGATATCGGAGTACTGTCTTCGCGTCCCGCCCTGCCGCCGGGGCTGGATGCGCGTTCCGCCGCGATATTGCGCGAAATTGTGGAGCAGTATGTCGAAACCGGCGACCCGGTTGGATCGCGCACCCTGTCGCGTCGCCTGCCGCTGTCGCTGTCACCTGCGACGATCCGCAATATCATGGCCGACCTGACCGAGGCGGGATTGCTGTTTTCGCCCCATACCTCTGCCGGGCGCCTGCCGACGGAAAAGGGTGTGCGCCTGTTCGTCGATGGCCTGTTGCAGTTCGGCAGCCTGAGTGAGGAGGAGCGCGAGACGATCACCCGCGCGCTGGAGGTCCGGGGGCGTTCGCTACAGGACATGCTGGGGGAGGCATCGTTGATGCTGTCGGGCCTGTCCTCGGCCGCGGGGCTGGTCCTTGCCCCCAAGAGCGATGGCACCATCAAGCATATCGAGTTCGTCGCCCTCGGTCCGGGCCGCGCGCTGGTCATTCTGGTCGGGTCCGACGGACAGGTGGAAAACCGCGTGATCGAAATCCCCTCTGGCCTGCCGCCCTCTGCGCTGGTGGAGGCGGGGAACTACCTCAATGCGCACCTGTCGGGCCGGACGCTCGACATCCTGCGTGACAAGGTCAGCGGTGACATCGCGGCCAACCGTACCGAACTCGATCAGTTGACGACAGAGGTGGTGGCCAGCGGCCTTGCCACGTGGAGTGATGCGGAAGAACGTGGCGGGACGCTGTTCATCCGGGGTCAGGCGCGGCTGTTGTCAGATGTGACGGAGATCGAGCGGCTTTCGACCATCCAGATGCTGTTCGACCGGCTGGAAACGCAGGAGACGATGTTGCGGCTGCTCGACCTTGCGTGCGAATCCGAAGGGGTGCGGATATTCATCGGTGCGGAAAGCGGCCTGTTCGGGATGGCCGGGATGTCGGTGGTGATGGCGCCCGCACGTACTGATTCCAACCGCATCGTTGGTGCGATCGGTGTCATCGGCCCGACGCGGATCAATTACGGGCGCATCATTCCCGTGGTGGATTACACCGCGCGCGTGATCGGGCGCATGCTGGGCTGAAACATGAAAATTCTGCGGCCGCCTCGTCCCTGAACAGGGCGGTGCCTTGCAAGGCTTTTTGAAAACAGGCTTCACTTGACACTTCTGACCCCCCGGTTTTCCCCTGACCCGCTGTGCCCTGCATGGGGCACAGGGCAGCGTGCGCACAGGGCAGGGTCCGTGCAGCCCGTCATTTCCCTGCCCGTTATCAGGTGCCCATTATCAGGTGCCCGTCATCAGGTGACAGGCTGTTGCGTGGAAATAGGCAAGGAGTAACGCCATGACCGTATCCCCATCACGTCCCGGCGGCACATTCCGTATTGGCGGTGAACTTGAGGTCGCGCGCCTTGGGTTCGGGGCGATGCGCATCACGGGGCCGGGCATCTGGGGCGAACCCGCCGACCGTGATGCCGCCCTTGCCACGTTGCGGCTGCTGCCTGAACTTGGCGTGAACTTCATCGACACTGCCGACGCCTATGGCCCTTTCGTCAGTGAAGACCTGATTCACGAGGCCCTGTCGCCTTACAAGGGCCTGGTGATTGCGACCAAGGGTGGCCATACCCGCCATGGCCCCGACCTCTGGCGCCCGGTGGGCAACCCTGATTACCTGCGCCAGTGTGTGATGATGAGCATGCGTCGCCTGGGTGTGGAACGCATCGACCTGTGGCAGCTTCACCGCGTCGGCCCCGACACCACGCCTGAACGGCAGTTTGAAGAGATCGCCACGATGTGCGCGCAGGGGCTGATCCGCCATGTCGGCCTGTCAGAAGTCACGGTGGAGATGATCGAGCGCGCGCGGCTGTATTTCCCGGTTGCGACGGTGCAGAACCGCTTCAACCTTGTGAACCGCTATTCTGAGGCGGTGCTTGATTACTGCACGCGCGAACGGATCGGCTTTATCCCGTGGGCCCCGCTGGCGGCAGGGGGGCTTGCGCGGGAGGATAATGTGCTGACACGCGTGGCGCAGTCGCGCGGCGTCACCACGGGACAGGTGGCGCTGGCGTGGCTGTTGCGGCGTTCGCCGGTCATGCTGCCCATTCCCGGCACCTCCCGCCCCGATCACGCCCGTGCCAATGCGCAGGCCGCGACATTGGTGCTGACGGACGCGGAATTCGACGCGCTTGACCGTGATGGCCGCGCGGAATGGGACCGCCTGCGCGCCTGATCCTGAACGGGCTGTCATGCGTGTGTTGCGGATCGGGGGCGACGTGGGCGCCGGACGGTGCTAGGACAGGGGCAGACCAACAGGGGGCCAGACCACAGTCCCTATTTCCCTATTGGATACCGGATGACGCTTGCTGACGGATCGGGCCGCGATGGCCGGGTGGATGGAACCTCTGACGCCACGCGTGATGGCGGCCGGCCGGCCGGGCGGCGTCCGCGTCCCCCCACGGGTGGCCCGCGCCCGCGTTATCGCCTGGTGCGCAGGCTGGCGGGCGGGGTGCTGGGTGTCGTGCTGCTGGCCGGTGGGGTTGGCGGTGTCGTCGCGTGGCAGGAATATTCACGCCTGGCCGAAGGGCTGCCGACTGTTGACGGGCTGCGTACCTATCAGCCCCCGGTGATGAGCCGCCTTTATTCCGGCGATGACCAGATCATGGCCGAACTTGCGGCGGAGCGGCGGATCTTCGTTCCCTACAGTGCGATTCCCGAACGTGTGCGCAACGCCTTCCTTGCGGCGGAGGATCAGAAGTTCTTCACCCATGGCGGGGTGGACCCGCTGGCGATCATCCGCGCGGGCCTGACGGACCTGATGATGCACGGCTCCAAACACCGGCCGATCGGTGCGTCCACCATCACGCAGCAGGTGGCGCGCATCATGCTGCTGGGCTCCAACGCCGTGTCGATGGAACGCAAGGCCAAGGAGGCGCTGCTGGCGATGCGGCTGGAACAGACGCTTTCCAAGCAGCAGATCCTCGAAATCTACCTCAATGAAATCTATCTTGGCGACGGGGCGTACGGCATCGGGGCCGCCGCGCAGACCTATTTCAACAAGCCGCTGGACCAGCTTGACAATGCGGAAGCCGCCTTCCTTGGCGCGTTGCCCAAATCGCCCACCAACTACAATCCCGTGCGCTTTCCGCAGGCTGCGACCGGGCGGCGCAACTGGGTGCTGGAACGTATGGCCGACCTGCATGCCATCACCCCGCAGGAAGCCCGTGCGGCGGAACAGGAACCCCTGATCCCCGCCTCCTTCACCCGTCCCGGCCCGGTTCCCGGTTCCGAATGGTTTTCGGAGGAGGTGCGCCGCCAGTTGATCGATAAATACGGCATCAATTCCACCATGGAAGGTGGCCTTTCGGTCCATACCAGCATGGACCCGCACCTGCAGCAGGTGGCGACGACGGCCCTGCATGAAGGGCTGATGCGTTATGACCGTGCCCATGGCGGCTGGCGCGGGCCGGTCACGCATCTGGACGATGTGGACCCGCATGGGGACTGGGCCAGCGCACTGGCGCGGGTCGGGGCGCCGGCCTCCATGCTGACGACGTGGCGTCTTGCGGTCGTGCTTTCGGCGGTGACGGGGCAGGTCGGCTGGCTGGAGGGCAAGTCCCCCGTCATCCCGCGCACCGGGGAACTTCCGGTGCGTGACCGTTCGTGGATGCGTACGGGCAAGGGGATTGCGACCGGCGATGTCGTGATGATCGAACCGATGGCCGACAGTTCCGGCGTCGCCCTGCGACAAGTGCCCCGTGTCGAAGGGGCGTTGACGACCATTGACGTGCGCACCGGGCGTGTGCTGGCGATGGTGGGGGGATGGTCGTTCCGTGCATCGCAGTTCAACCGCGTGACACAGGCCGCGCGCCAGCCGGGATCGTCGTTCAAGCCGTTCGTCTATCTTGCCGCGATGGAGCAGGGGATTTCGCCATCGCAGAAGTTCGATGATTCGCCGGTATCTTATGGCGAATGGCATCCCAACAATTATGAAAAGGACTTCTGGGGTCCGACCATGCTGCATGATGCCCTGCGGGAATCGCGCAATCTGGTCACGATCCGCCTTGCCGCACAGATCGGCATGAAGTCGGTGGCCGACATGGCGCAGAAACTCGACCTCGTGCATTCCATGCCGCTGGTGTTGCCCGCCGCCCTGGGTGCCGTGGAAACGACCGTGATGCGGGAGGCCGGGGCCTATGCCACATTGGCGGCGGGTGGCCATCTGGTGACGCCGACGCTGATTGATGATGTGAAGGACCGCAACGGCAATGTCCTGTGGCGCGCGCCGGGGCTTCAGCTTGGTCCCATGCCCGCAACACCCGTGTCCCCGACATCCGTGCCCGCATCGCCCGGCGTCGTATCATCGGGAGTCGTAGCATCGGGGGCCGTATCATCAGGCGCCGCGCCGTCCGTGCCTGTCGCGTCTGCTTTGCCCTCTGGTGGGCCGGATGCCGCCACGGCGTCCGATACCGGGCCTGTGCTGCAAGATACGCGCCCGCAGGTTGTGTCCGCCGACAGTGCGTACCAGGTCGTGACCATGCTGCGTGATGTGATCCGCCGGGGCACCGGTGTGCGCGCTGGCGCCGGGATCGATCAGCCTGTGGCCGGAAAGACCGGCACCAGCCAGGATTTCAACGATGCATGGTTCGCCGGTTTCTCCCCCGACCTGGTGACGGTGGTATGGATCGGGTTCGATACACCGCAAAGCCTTGGCCGCAATGAAACCGGTGGGGTGATTGCAGGCCCGATCTGGAACCAGGTGATGAAGGCCGCGCTGGCGGAACGGCCACGGGTGGATTTCCGTGCGCCGCCTGGCATGCGCCTTGCGCAGTACAATACCGGCATGGGCATGGCGATTGACGCCTTCAAGCCCGACCAGCAACCCGGCATCAGCGTTGATATGGGCGCGGGTGCGATTGGCACGCTTACAGCCGCTGATACAGGGGCGGAGAACATGCCCGATTCCGAAAGCGACATGGCGACGGCCCCCGGCCATGGCCCGGTGGGGAACGGCGTGCCGGGGACGGTGGGGCAGTCTTCGCCCGGTTCGTCCGCGCCGCCCGTGCCATCCGGGGGTGACATCGGAATGGGCGGCCTGTATTGACGCCTGACAGGATTGAGACCTGACACGATGGCCCGGTGTGGCTGCCATGCCCGCCGGTCGCATGTGTCCCTATCACGATGAGCGTAGGAGTAAGCCCCGATGTCTGCCGAGACCGAGGCCCTGAATGACCAGATCAAGCAGTCGGTGGCGCTGCTGAGGAGGCATCTTTGACTGGGATGTCGCAACTGAACGTCTCGCGGAACTGAATAACCGCGTCGAAGACCCGGACCTGTGGAATGATGCCGAGGCCGCGCAGAAACTGATGCGCGAGCGTACGCTGCTGGCGAACCAGATCGAGGGCGTGCAGAAGCTTGAAGGCGACGTGCGCGATACGATCGAACTCGTGGAACTGGCAGAGATGGAAGGCGACGGCGATGTCGTGGCCGAAGGGGTGCTGGCCCTGCGTGCGCTGGCCGAGGAAGCAAAGCGGCGGGAGACCGAAAGCCTGCTTTCGGGCGAGGCTGACGGCAATGACTGCTACCTTGAGGTGAATGCGGGCGCAGGCGGGACGGAGGCGCAGGACTGGGCCGAGATGCTGCTGCGCATGTATACCCGCTGGGCCGAGCAGCATGGGTACAAAGTGACCCTGATGGAAAGTTCCGAAGGGGAGCAGGCCGGCCTGAAATCCGCCACCATTCAGGTCAGCGGCCCGAATGCCTATGGCTGGCTGAAGACGGAGGCCGGGGTCCACCGGCTTGTGCGTATTTCCCCGTTTGACGCGGCGGCGCGGCGGCAGACCTCATTCGCGTCGGTGTGGGTCTATCCCGTGATTGACGATTCCATCGAAATCGACATCAACGAGGCCGATTTGCGCGTCGATACCTTCCGCGCGTCTGGTGCGGGCGGGCAGCACGTCAACAAGACGGAATCGGCCATCCGCATCACCCACATCCCCACCGGGATTGTCGTTGCGTGTCAGACCGACCGGTCGCAGCACCGTAACCGCGCGACCGCGATGGCGATGCTCAAGGCGCGGATGTACGAGCAAGAACTCCAGCGGCGCGAGGCGGCGGCGGCACAGACCGAGGCGGCGAAGACCGATATCGGCTGGGGCCATCAGATCCGTTCCTATGTCCTTGCCCCCTATCAGTTGGTCAAGGACCTGCGGACCAACATGGAAAAGACGAATCCGGGCGCTGTCCTTGATGGCGACCTTGATGATTTCATGGCCGCCTCCCTTGCAGCGCAGGTTGGGGCCACCCGCTCGGAAGCCAGCGCACAGGCGCAGTGATCCCCGCGTGCCCGTCCCGTGGTGCGGGCGGGCGCGTAAATGGGGGGTGTTTTCGCATCCCCCGGCCATCAATCGGCGTACAGGTCCGCCCCGCACCCCCTTTTCAGGCCGGGTGTGAGGCACTTGCGGGAAAATTGTTCCGTTTCCGGTGCATAACCGCCTTGACATGCGACGGCGGAAACCGCCCAATCCCATAACCGGCATCGTCATGCGTCATGCCCCGTTCCGTCGGGCGGGCAGGCACGCGTTGGCATGCCATGGCACGGGTTTGGGATAAGGGTGGTTCCGGGATGGATTATGTAAGACTGCAACGTCGGCAGACCCCATTCGCGCGGGTAATTGCAGGTGTTGCGGTGCTGCATGTCGTCGCGGTCGGTATTTTTGCCTATGGCCTGCATCCCAAGTCATGGAACATGTTTCCCGCCCCACCCCGGGCGCAATTGATCCCGTTGCGGATCGTCCGTGATGCGCCATCCTTCCTTCCCGCCGCCGTGCCGCCCCATGGCCCTGTCCTTTCCATCCCGGTCGTGCCCCGCATCGCGCCGCCCAATATCGCGCGGATGCTGCATGGGCCTGACCATCCGGTTCATGAAAAATGACCGTTTTACCGTATGGCGGGCCGGTCCCGGCCCTGTCGTCTGCCGGTCCCCTGTATTGCCGGGACCCCGCACCGTTTCTTTCCCGTCAGAGGATCTTGATTACAATGACCCGACAGCATCGTATCCTTCTTACCGCGGCCGTAGTGCTGATGACGGCCGCGCCGGCCATGGCTTTCGCCGCAGGCGGAGGAGGGGCGGAGGCCAACCCGTATGGTCTGGGCGCCCTGTGGTCGAACGGTGACTTCATTGCCCGTACCGTTCTGCTGATCATGGTCGTCATGTCGGTCGGCACGTGGTACATCATGATCAGCAAGTTCCTGGAGCAGGCGCGCATCCTCAAGGATGCGAAGATCATGAAAACCGATTTCTGGACCAAGCCGACCATCCAGGCCGGTTCCGACGCGATGCCCGCCAGTTCGCCCTTCCGCTATATCGCGCAGACCGGCATCACTGCGGCCGAACACCACGAAGGCACGATGCAGGAGGCGATCGACCTGCATTCATGGACGACGATGTCGATCCTGCGTTCGGTCGAACTGGTGCAGACGCGCCTTCAGGGCGGGCTTGCGTTCCTTGGGACCGTGGGTTCGACCTCTCCGTTCGTTGGCCTGTTCGGCACGGTCTGGGGCATCTATCACGCGCTGACGGCCATCGGTATCGCGGGCAATGCCTCGATCGACAAGGTTGCAGGCCCGGTTGGTGAATCGCTCATCATGACGGCCATCGGCCTTGGCACCGCGGTTCCGGCGGTTCTTGGCTACAACCTGCTGGTGCGCCGTAACAAGGGCGCGATGGACGAGGTCCGCAATTTCGCGGCCGATGTGCAGTCCGTGCTGCTTGGCGGTTATCGCCACATTGATCCCAACGGCTGAGTACTGACGTGCGCGGCGGGGATCGGTCGCGTGTCGTGCATCCGTACTGGCAAGGCCGGCGTTGGTCATGACGCCGGCCCGTGCCATTTTACGGGCATGGCGCACGCAGATACCCGCGCGCCCCTCCTTGCGGGGTGGTGAAGATTGCGCTGTCATTCATGCAATGCGCGGCACGGTCCGCGATTACGGGTCATGACCGAATTCATGGAAAGGACAATAAGTTGAAAAGCAGTAAGTTGAAATCGTCGTTCCGGGTGCGTGGCATGCTGTTGGCCGGTGCGGTGACGGCGTTGCCGCTGTCCGTGTTCCTGATGGTGCAGCCCGCGCAGGCCGCAGACGAACTGGGCGAGAAGGTGGGCAAGAACCTCCAGACCGCGCAGACGGCGCTTGCCGCCCACAAATACCCGCAGGCGATGGCAGCCGTGGACGCGGCCGAGGCCGTGTCTGGCAAGACCGAATATGAATCCTATACCATTGACCAGATGCGTGCAGCCGTCGCGGCGCAGTCGGGTGATGTCAACGCGGCGATCTCAGCCTATGACAAGCTGATCGCATCAGGCCGTACACCCGCGGCCACCAAGGAACAGATGGCGCTGGCCGAAGCCTCCATGGCCTATACCGCCAAGGATTATCCCCGCGCTGCGCAGGTCGCGGAGAAATATATCAAGGCGGGTGGCGCAAATCCGCAGATGTACACCATCCTGATCCAGGCCTATTACCTGCAGAAGGATTACACCAACGCCGCACGCGCGCAGCAGGCGCAGATCAACGTGCAGGCGAAGGCGGGCACGAAGCCCACCGAAAACCAGCTTCAGCTTCTGGCGGCCTGTCAGGCGCAGACGCATGACCAGGCGGCGCTGATGCAGACCTATGTCGCGCTGGCAACCTATTATCCCAAGCCTGATTACTGGGCGCAGGTTGTGCATTCGGTGCTGAGCAACCAGCATATGGCGCCTGCGCTGCGTCTGGACATTGACCGCGTGCGTCTGGCGGCAGGTCTGGTGAAGACGCCGGCGGAATATATCGACATCGCCGAACTCGCGATGCAGGCGGGCCTGCCCCAGGTCGCGCTTGACGTGATGAACGAAGGGTATGGCGCGAACGTGCTGGGTCATGATGCGGGCGCCGCGCGTGAAGACCGCCTGAAGCAGATGATCACCCAGACGGTGGCGGACCGCAAGGCGAACATCGCCACGGCGGAAACGCAGGCCCAGCAGTCCCCCAATGGCAACGCGCTGGTGACGACGGGTTATAACTATGTGACGTTTGGTCAGGCGGACAAAGGCCTGCAGGTGATGAATGCGGGCATTGCGAAAGGCCCGACCGACATCAACATCGCAAAGCTGCACCTTGGCCTGGCGCAGGCTGCCGCAGGGCAGAAGGCTGCCGCGATCGCCACGCTGAAGGGCGTCGGCGGCGACAATGGCGCGCGTGATATCGCACAGTTCTGGGTGCTCAAGCTGGGTGCGCCGTCCTGAAGGGACTTTTGTAGAGTCCCCGTTTGATAAGACAGAAAAATCATGGATGCCGACTTCTCACGGGAAGGCGGCATCCCCCTGAAATTTTCTGAGAGAGTGTTTGAAAACAAACCTTTGATAAAAACAGGAAAAGTTTTTGGGTGCCGCCTTTTGATCGAAAAGGCGGTGTCTTCTGAAGCTTTTTGGAAAAAGCTTCACCAAAAACCTTTGTAATTTCAGTATGTTATCGAGGCTGACTTTTCAAACAATCTCTGGGTTTTCTGCAATAAGCCCTGCTGGGCATTTATGATTATTTTCATGATGCCGGCTGCATGATGTCTGTCAGGCAGGGCTTCTTGCATGACGCGACAGGCGTGCCCATGCCCCTCCCGCCGTGGTAATTTGCGGGCGCGTTGCGCCACCCCCTGACATTTTATGACATATGACGCACCCTTTTGCCCGTTCCACACGTTGGATAAGGTGAAAGCTGCACGTTCAGCGATCAGTCTTGAATTTCAGGGAAATACTGCCAGGCATGACCACACATCCATCTGTTGAACCTGATCTTCCCGCCCGTATCGTTGTTGTCGAGGACGATGCAGGCGTCCGTACCCTGATCGTACGGGCGTTGCAGGGTGATGGCTATCGCGTGCGTGGGGTGCAGGACGCATCGGAAATGTGGGATGCGCTGGCGGCGCAGCCTGCTGACCTGATCATCCTTGACGTCATGCTGCCGGGGACGAATGGCCTTGATTTGTGCCGTGCCCTGCGTTCGGGCGAGGGCGCGCTTCCCGCAGGTGGCACGGATGTCAGCGAGGTGCCGATCATCATGGTGTCCGCACGGGGGGAAGAACTCGATCGTGTGCTGGGGCTGGAACTTGGCGCCGATGATTATGTGCCCAAGCCATTCGGGCAGAAGGAACTGCTGGCGCGTGTGCGTGCGGTCCTGCGACGGCGTGGTGGTGGCATCACCACACCAAGTGCCGGGCGCCCCCGCAAGGAGACGTTGCGTTTTTCCGGCTGGACGCTGGACCTGCGCCGACGCGAACTGACGGACCCGTCAGGTGCCGCGGTGGAGATTTCCGGTGCGGAACATGACCTGCTGACCAGTTTCCTTGACAATCCGCAGCGCGTGATCGGGCGGGACCGGCTTTTGGAACTGTCACGCACGCGTCTGGGTGATGTGTCTGACCGCAGCGTGGATGTGCTGGTCAGCCGCCTGCGCCGCAAGCTGGGCGCGGATGCGGACAACCTGATCCGCACCGTGCGCGGCATGGGATATATTTTCACATCCGAGGTGGAGCGCGTCTGAGAAGACGGTGTCCAATCGTCAGTTGATAAGAGACTATTTGAAAATAAATCATTGATAAAAACAAGAAAAATTTTTGGGTGCTGCCTTTTGATCGAAAAAGGCGGCGTCTTCTGAAGCTTTTTAGAAAAAGCTTCATCAAAAACCTTTATAATTTCAGAGTTCTATCGATCCTGACTTTTCAAACAGTCTCTAAAATCCATGGAAGTTTCTGGCGGTTGCCTTTTTTCAGAAGGGCCGCCCTCTTTCAGGGTGGTTTGAAAAAGGCTTCACCAGAAACTTCCGGAAATTCGCGCGGTGTTCCTTGGGTGTGTTTGTAAAACGGTCTTCAGGCAATAACGGCAGGCAGGCATGAAGGACGTCCTGTCTGACGCGCCCGCATCACGTCGCATCACGCTGTGGCCACGTGGGCTGGTGGGGCGGGTGATGTTCGTCCTGCTGGCGGCGGTTGCCCTCGTATTCGTGGGCAGCTCGGTTTTTTATGAAGAGGCCGAGACCTATACCATTGATGATGCGCAGCTTGATCAGGTCAGTGAACGGCTGGTGATTGACGCGCGCGTGCTTGCGGCGACGCCCACATCCCAACGCATGGTGCTGGCGGCGATGCTGTCCACCCCCGACCTGGCCATCGACTGGCGCACCAGTGCGCAGGAAGGCATGCTCCGCCCCGAACCCGGTGCGTTACGGGGCCTGCATGACCGGGTGGCGGGCAGCGTTGCGGCGTTGCAGGGGGATGTGCTGAACCTGTCTGGCACGGTAACGGCCACGTCCGACATTCGTGGTGTCCTGCGCCTGCCCGATGGCAGCTTCATGGGATTCAGTGCGCCGGACCTGCTGCAACCGCACCATATGCGCCGGGGTATCGTCTCTGCCGCCGTGCTGGCGGGTGCGGTACTGCTGGCGGCCGGCATGCTGGTGCGTGCGCTCAGCATGCCGCTGCGGGCGCTGGCGCAGGTGGCCGACACGGTGGGGTCCACGCGCTGGGTGCCGCTGGAGGATAAGGGACCGAGGGAAGTCCGCTACCTTGCACGGGCCATCAATGCGATGCAGGAACGCATCGGCCGCCTGATTGCCGACCGGACTGAGGCGCTGGCCGCCGTGTCGCATGACCTGCGCACGCCGCTGGCGCGGCTGCGGCTGCGGGCCGGGTTCTTGGAGGACGCGGCGGCACAGGCGGAAATTGAGGCCGACGTGACCGAGATGGAAGCCATGATCGCGGGGGTCCTTGCCTATCTGGCGGGGGAGAATGATCCCGAACCTGCGCGTTCGGTCAACCTTGCCTCCATCATCGCCACGCGGGTGGATGACGATGCGGACCAGGGGAAACCCGTCACGTATGAGGGACCGCATCAGGTGCTGGCGGTGGTGCGGCCGCTGGCGATGAAGCGTGTGATTGGCAACCTGATCGACAATGCCCTGAATTACGGGGGCAATGCGCATGTCGTGTTGCAGGTCGGGGCGCACAGCATCCGCATCAGGGTGGAAGATGACGGGCCGGGCCTGCCAGAGGCGGAATTGTCGCGGGTCGCCACCCCGTTTTATCGGGTGGAAGGATCACGTTCGCGCGCGACCGGTGGCATGGGGCTGGGCCTTGCGATCGTCACGCGTGAAATCATGCGCGAGGGGGCAAGCCTTCGGCTGTATAATCGCGACAGTGGTGGCCTGTGCGCGGAAATTGTTCTGCCGCGCACGGCGCCCGGTGTGTCCCCCGTGACGGAGCGCAGGGGGGTGGTGTCTTCCTGATGGTGGCGATGCGCATGCCCGCAGATGCCGCCGCTGGGGATGCCACACGGGATGCTACAGGGGATATGGAGGGCCTTTATCCCGTGACGGGGGCTTGTGCGGGCGTGGACCACGGCACATGTGGATGCTAACAGGACCGGAGATATCCGCCTTCCTCTATCTGTCGGGAAAGACCGCAGCATGTTCATAGAAACCGAAGATACCCCCAACCCCGCCACCCTGAAGTTCCTGCCCGGGCGTGAACTGATGCCCAATGGTGCGACGGCGGACTTCATCGACGCGGATTCCGTGGCGGGCCGTTCACGCCTGGCAGAGGTCCTGTTCGACCTTGAAGGCGTGTCCAGGGTGTTCTTCGGCGGCGATTTCGTGGCCGTGACCAAGGCGGATACCGTGGCGTGGGACGAACTGAAACCACAGGTTCTGTCGGTCGTGGCCGATTACCTTGCCACCGGACAGGCTCCGGTCGAGCACGAGGCCGTGGTGATCGAGGATGCGATCGCGCCGGGGGATGAGGAGATCGTCAAGCAGATCAAGGAACTGCTTGATACGCGTGTTCGTCCCGCCGTGGCGGGTGATGGCGGGGATATCGTCTTTCGCGGCTATCGCGACGGGATCGTGCGCCTGACGATGCAGGGCGCGTGTTCAGGCTGCCCCTCTTCGCGCGCGACGCTGAAGCATGGGGTGGAAAACATGCTGCGCCATTATGTCCCCGAAGTGGTATCGGTCGAACAGGTCGAAGCCTGATACGACGGGGTGGGAAAGTTTCATGGTTCTTGATGATGCCGGGCTGGACATCCTGTTCCGTGCCGCGCGGACGCCCGCGGCATGGAACGAAAGTCCCGTCACAGAAGACACGCTGCATCGCCTGTATGACCTGGTGCGGCTGGGTCCGACATCGGGTAACTGCTGTCCTGCGCGTTTCGTTTTCCTGCGTACGCACGACAGCCGCGAACGCCTGCGCCCCGCCTTGTCGGATGGGAATGTCGCACGGGTGATGAGCGCACCGGTGACGGTGATCGTGGCGTGGGACCCGCTGTTTTTTGAACGCATAGATGCCCTGAATCCCGAACCGGGTGTGCGGTCGTGGTTCGCCGCCGACGTGGGCCTGGCGGAGGAGACGGCCATGCGCAACAGCACGTTGCAGGGGGCATACCTGATTATGGCCGCCCGTGCGCTGGGGCTTGATGCGTTGCCGATGTCGGGGTTCGACGCCATGATGGTCGAGGATACGTTCCTGCATGCCCATGGCTGGCGGGCCAATTTCCTCGTCAGTCTTGGTTATGCCGACCACGCGTTCGATACGCCGCGTGCGCCCCGCCTGGACTTTGACGATGCCTGTGTGATGGCCTGACGCATGCGGGTTCTGGTTCTCGATGGGGCGCAGGCCGGTGCGCAGGCCCGCGCGCTGGTGGCATGCGTCAGTGTCACGCCAGAAGGCTGTGTCGTCGCACGTGCGCACGAGGTCGAAGGGCGTGGCGGTTCGGAGGGGTTTCCGCTTCTGGCGCGTGATCTGCTGGCGTCGTGTGGGTGGTCCATGCCGATGCTGGACATGGTGGCTGTTGTCGTCGGGCCGGGATCGTTTACCGGCCTGCGTGCCTCTGTCGCTTTTGCGCAGGGGCTTGCGCTGGGGCTGGGATGTGATGTCATAGGGGTCACAACGGGCGAGGCGCTGGCCGATGCCCTGCGCGCGCACGTCGTATCGGCGGACATGCGGGTCCTGTGTTGTTCGGTCGCGCGGCGCGGGCGTGTCTTTGTCGAATCCATCCCTGCGCGCAACGGGGCTGAGATCGGGGAGGTCCGTGCGGTAATGCTCGATGATCCCACCGCCCTGCCGTCTGGGCCGCTGCTGCTGGCCGGGAATGCCGCGGCCGATCTGGCGGCTGCCTGCGCGCAGGGGCGCGATGACGTGCATGTCCTTGCGCTGTCGCGGCCCGATGCCTGTGCCATCGCACGGGTTGCCATGCTGCGTCGTGAGGGTGTGCTGGCGCTGCGTGCGGTCCTGCCGCTGTATGTTGACCCACCCGAAGCGAAGCTGCCTGCGGCGGGGTTGCGCCCGCCGCCGCGAAAGGCCGATGGCGGGACATGAACGCCAGCATGGGGACGGGTGCTGATCCAGGGCCGGTTTGCGGGCCGGTCATCGCCGTGCCTGCCACGATGGCGGATGTGCCAGCGCTGGCGCGGGTCCATGCGGCGTGTTTTGCCCCGGACCAGCAATGGGATGTCCCGGCGTTCGATACGCTGCTTATGATGCCCGGCGTGGCGCTTGGCGTGGTGATGGCGCAGATGCAGGCCGCAGGGCCGCCTGTGGTGGCGGGTTTTATCATGGTCCGCCATGTCGTTGATGAGGCGGAGATCCTGACGCTTGCAGTGGACCCCGCATTCCGGCGGCGCGGGCTGGCGCGGGCGCTGCTGTCATGGATGGGGGACATGGCCGCGCGGCAGGGAATATCACGCCTGTTCCTGGAGGTCGGGGTGGGCAATAGCGCAGCCCAGGCCGCGTATCATAACGCGGGCTTTGGCGAGGTGGGGCGCCGCCGGGGATATTATCCCGACGGGTCCGATGCGCGGGTCATGGCACGTGATGTGATGCCTGCCATGGAGACGGGGGCCGCAGATACGGAGTTGGCGTCATAGAGATCATGACATTTTTTTGATGATCAGCAGGACATGGACCTGCCCATCCGCCTGCGTATCCTGCCGGGCGATTTCATGACCCAGAAGTCTTACGCTGCGGCTGACATTGTCGAGCGGTTCATCCCCCCGCAGGCGTACCTGTAATTGTCCCCCCGGTGGCAAGCGGTCGAGTGCAAGTCGGGTGCGCACAAATGTCATGGGACAGACTTCATGGGTGATATCTATTTCCTTAACATCAATACCGGGCATGTTACCTGACATTCTTTCATGGATATGGTTGCGGTCTTGTCTGGATTATTTATATAAGACACATGTATTTCTACTGACAGGATCAAGTTGATGGCTGACGAAACAGCGGATATCGAATTGCGGGAACTGACCGCAGAGATCGTATCCGCGTATGTTGCACGTAATACGCTGGATGCTGAGACCTTGCCGGATCTGATTCATCAGGTATATGAAACGATCTCCTCGCTTGGTAAGGTCGAGGCCGCGCCTGAGAAGCCGGTACCGGCGGTTCCGCTGAAAAAATCGGTGTTCCCCGATTACATTGTCTGTCTTGAAGACGGCAAGAAGCTCAAGATGCTCAAGCGTCACCTCAAGACAGCGTATAACATGACGCCGGAAGAATACCGCGAACGCTGGGGCCTGCCGCATGACTATCCGATGGTTGCGCCCAGCTATGCCAGCCACCGTTCCTCGCTTGCGCGCAAGATCGGGCTGGGGACCAAGCGTGAAGAATGACGGTGTCGTTGGACAACCGATCTGATGATGGGCTACGCCTGTAACCATGGCAGCAGGTAGTGATGTAATGGAATCGCGCATCGGGCGCATGTGTATCGAACGGGGCCTGAAGATGACGGGGCAACGGCGCGTCATCGCCCGTGTCCTGTCCGAGGCGCAGGACCACCCCGACGTGGAGGAGCTGTACCGTCGTGCGGCGACCCTTGATTCCCGTATTTCGGTGGCCACGGTCTATCGCACCGTGCGCCTCCTTGAGGAAAAGGGCATCCTTGAACGTCGCGACTTTGGTGGCGGGCGTGCCCGTTATGAGGCCACCGAAGAAGGCGACCATTATCACCTGATCGATGTTGAGACGGGGAAGGTGATCGAGTTCGAGGATGAGGAACATGCCGAACTGATCCGCCGTATTGCGCGTGACCTTGGTTTCGACCTCGTGTCGCATCGCCTGGAACTGTTTGCACGCAAACGCCCTGCCGAGACGAAGGAAGCCCCCCCCGCGACCCCGACCGCACGGACGGGAAGCAGGTCAAAGCGATGAGTGTCGAGAAAATCATGCAGTCCCTGTCCACGCTGGACCTGGAACGCAACGGCTTTCCCGAACTGCGTGGCGGCAATCTCGGGGTGCGGATTGCCTGCACGGACGAAGAACGCGATGCCGCACAGGCCCTGCGCTATCGTGTTTTTTACGAGGAAATGGGCGCGAAGCCGGACGAACGTACCCGGCGGCTGCGTCGTGATATCGATGATTTTGATGAATATGCCGATCATCTGCTGGTGATCGACCATGCGATTTCCTCTGGTGCAAAAGGGGTCGTGGGCACCTATCGCCTGATGCAGGGCGATGCGGCGGAAAAGCTGGGGCGTTTCTATTCCTCCAGCGAGTATGACATTTCGCTGCTGACGGAATTCCCCGGGCGGTTGCTGGAGGTCGGGCGCTCCTGTGTGGATCAGGCCTATCGCGGGCGTGCGGCGATGCAATTGCTGTGGCGCGGTATCGCGTCCTATATCTTCCTGCACCGCATTGACGTGCTGTTCGGTTGCGCCAGCCTGCCGGGCACGGATCCCGAACCGTTAAGTAACGAACTGACCTATTTGTATCATAACCACCTCGCGCCGCCTGCACTGCGTGTGCGGGCGTTGCCCGAACGGCGGGTGGAGATGCTGCGCCGTGATCCGCAACTGCTGGACCATCGCCGCTGCCTTGCGGGGCTGCCGCCGCTGATCAAGGGATATCTGCGCTTGGGTGGATATGTGGGCGATGGTGCGGTGATTGATACACAGTTCAACACCACCGATGTCGCGGTACTGGTCAAGAGCGAGCTGCTGGCGGACAAATATTATCGCCATTATGAACGCCGCCTGCGTGACGCCCTTGACTGAGGCGTGGGGCTGGGGTGATTTCACACGCTTCCCTGCGCTGCAATGACTTTTCTCGCGGCTTTACGTTCACGGCGTGATGCGGTGCTGGCCCTGACGGGCTGGCGTGCGGATATTGCGATGTTGCTGGTCGGTGCCGTGGCGGCGCTGGCGTTGCCGCCGGTCCACCTTGTTGTGGTGCTGGTGGTGTGTTTCCCAATCCTGATGGGCATGATTGACGCTGCGCCCGACTGGCGCGGGGCCGCGCGACGTGGGGTCATGTTCGGGCTGGGCCTGCATACGGCGGGTCTGTACTGGCTGACTGATGCGATCATGTTGCGTGCCGATGCGTTCTGGTGGCTGGTGCCGCTGGCTTCGCCGGGATGCGCGCTGATCCTGACCCCGACAACCGCCATACCTGCCGCCCTGTCGCGGGGTGTCCCCGCTGGCGTGGCGCGCGGCCTTGTGCTGGCGGGGGCGTGGACGCTTGCAGACATGATGCGCGTCTTCATCTTCAGCGGTTTTCCATGGAACCCGCCGGGCAGTGTCTGGGAATTTCCCGGCCTGTTCGGTGATGTGATGATCCAGCCCGCCGCATGGGTCGGGGTGGATGGACTGACCTTGCTGACGATGGTGGTGGCGCTGGCCCCTGCATGTGGACGGCGGGGATGGGCCTGTGTCGCTACGATCCTTGTATTGTGGGTGGGGGCAGGTGGTGCGCGCCTTTTCCTTGGCCCGCAGGTGCACGATGCGCAACGCAATCCGGTGGTTGTACTGGTGCAGGGGAATGTCCCCGAATCGGAAAAGATGGCGGGGAATGATGATATCGCGATTTTCCGCCGCTACCTTGCCCTGACGCATGATGGGGTGGGGCAGGCCCTGTCGCGCGATATTCAGGGGCGCCCCGTTGTCTTCGCATGGCCGGAATCCGCATTTCCCGGCCTGTTGCTGGAGGATGCGATTGCACGGCGCATGATCATGCAGGCCGGGCAGGGCGCGCGGGCCGGGATAATCGGCACCCTGCGCCAGGATGAGCAGGACCACTGGCGCAACAGCATGGCCGTGCTGTTACCCCCGGATGGGCAGGTTGGTGGGCTGTATGATAAATCCCACCTGGTACCGTTCGGGGAGTACCAGCCTGCATTACTTCCATTTCATGTGGTGCCGGGCGATGGCATGGCGGCGGGGGACGGGGTGCGGACATGGCATGTGCCGGGAATCGCCCCTGTTGGTCCTCTGATCTGTTATGAAGTTATTTTTTCAGGCCAGACGGTGGATGCGCATGATCGGCCCACATGGCTGATCAACAGTACGAATGATGGCTGGTACGGAAACAGCGCCGGCCCACGCCAGCATCTGGCAGCGGTCAGGATGCGCGCGGTGGAAGAGGGGCTGCCCATCGCACGGGCGGCGAATACTGGTATTTCCGCCATATTTGATGGTTATGGGCATGAGGTGGCGCGGTTGGGGTGGGATCGTACGGGCGTGATTGTCCGGCAGATGCCCGATGCCCTGCCGCCGCCATTGTTCGCGCGGTGGGGACGCTTGGTGCCGGTGGTGCTGGCGGCTGTACTGTTGGTGTCGGGGTTTGTCGTGGCCGTCATGGCCGCCGGACGTCGCAACGCGGTGATATCCGCGCGTTCCTGACATACCTGTTTGCATATGCGCCCAGGAACGATTCGTGAAGCACATCGTTAGGATCGCCACGCCGGACAATCTGTAAAAATCCGATCTATTGCGTCACAGGGAACCTGTTGTAATAAAAAGGTACAAAAAATGTACTTTTTGAGGACTGTCCCATAATGCGTTGAATAATAATGGATTTATCCCATTGCTTTCAATGACAGTAGAATTTTACTCTTTACAAAAGGTTAATAATGAATCCTATAACTGTTTTGTTTAATATATAACTAAGTGATGATTTATCAGAAAATAGTATTTCTGGCATAGGGCGTCTGTAGTGAATAACAAGCTGTCTAGTACTCCCAGTCCTGTTGACGTGTATGTGGGTAGTCGGATTCGGCTACGCCGCACGTTGCTTGGCATGTCGCAAGAGCGTCTGGGAACGGCGCTGGGGCTGACATTTCAGCAGGTGCAGAAATATGAACGTGGCGCCAATCGTGTTGGTGCGTCGCGCCTGTATGACCTGGCGCGGGTTCTGGATGTGCCGATTGCGTTTTTCTTTGACGGTATGCCTGACGAAGCGGCCATCGCGCCGGTGGCGTCGATGCCCGCCGAATCGTTTGCCGAGGCACGCGGCGCCTTTGGTGGTGTTCCCGCGCCCGGACAGGTCGAAGGGGGGGACGACCGCTTCGCCAGCAGCGAACTGGCATTACTGTCCCGGCGGGAAACCATCGACCTTGTGCGGTCCTATTACCGTATCAGCGATCCCGCCGTGCGCAGACGCGTGCTGGACCTTGTGCGTTCTATGGCAACGGTCTGAGGCCCATCATTCACGGCGCAGCACTCGATCATTGAGGAAGGCTGCGATCTTGCCCGCACGGAAATCGTGGCGCAGCCTGTCCTCGTCATATTCGGTACGCACCCATTGCATGAACGGGATGCGGCCTTCGGCCTCGGCCTGATAACGCAGGAAGAAGGCGTCGAGCACACCGGTGCGCGACCTGTTGAAATGCCCGTTCTTCCATGAAAGCTGCCGCAGCGCATCATCCGCCGTCCCCCCTTCGAACAGGAGTACAAGACCTGCGGCAAGGCCGGTGCGGTCCGCCCCCGACTTGCAATGCATCAGCATGGGGAACGTCAGTGTGCGGTAGATCTTTTCGAACCGTTCGATCCGGTCGCGGTGTGGGGCGTTGCGGCTTTCGAACGCCATGTCGATATGCTTCAGGCCAAGACGATGCGCGGCCTCACGCGACAGGGCATCCGAACCGCATTGCCGATGACCACGCAGGTTAACCAGTGTTTTCAGGTGCAGCCGCCGCGTCGCCATGGCCAGACGCCATGGTGTCGGGTGGTTGCAGCGATAGACCCGGCCGGGAATGACAGTGCGAAAGTTCGTCCATGTCATGCGCAGGACCGCATGATCGACGAACAGACTGTCGATCCAGGCGCGTCCACGTCCTGACGTGCTGGACAGGGTTCCATCGAACACGGGCGCATCCTTTCATGGGTGCAGATACGAAAAAAGCGCCGGATATGTCCCATCCGGCGCTTCGTTCGTCAATCCGTCACGGTATGATGCACCGTGCGATCACCCTTTTGGGGGGATCAGCCCTTGCGTTCCATCTGAAGTTCCTTCAGACGCCCGATGGCCTTGGCCGGGTTCAGACCCTTGGGGCAGGTCTGGGTGCAGTTCATGATCGTGCGGCAGGCAAACAGCTTCATCGGATCTTCCAGCGCATCGAGGCGTTCCCCCGCATGTTCATCGCGGCTGTCTGCGATCCAGCGATAGGCGGCAAGCAGCGTTGCCGGGCCGAGATAGCGATCCCCGTTCCACCAGTAAGACGGGCACGAGGTGGAGCAGCAGAAGCACAGGATGCATTCCCACATGCCATCAAGTTCGGCACGTTCCTCGATGCTTTGCAGCCGTTCGCCATCGGGCGGCGGCAGCGTATCGGATTTCAGCCATGGATCAATGGAGCGCAACTGCGCATAAGCCCCATCAAGGTTGGGCACCAGATCCTTGACAACCGGCATGTGCGGCAGCGGGTAGATCGGCACATCGCCCTGCAGGTCGCGGATCGGCTTGAGACAGGCAAGCGTGTTTTCGCCTGCGATGTTCATCGCGCATGACCCGCAGATCCCCTCGCGGCAGGACCGCCGGAAGGTCAGGGTCGGGTCGATGTCGTTCTTGATGTGAATCAGCGCATCAAGGACCATCGGACCGATCCGGTCCAGATCGATCTCGTATGTATCGATCACGGGATTGTCGTTGTTATCCGGGCTCCAGCGATAGATCCGGAATGACTTGACGTTTGTGGCGCCGGGGGGGGCGGTGAATGTCCGCCCTTTGCCCACCGTGCTGTTTCTTGGCAGTTTGAATTCGACCATCGTCTCGTTCCCTTTCCGCCGCGCGCTCAGTAGACGCGTTTCTTGGGGGGGAAGACCTGAACGTCATCGGTCAGTGTCTTCATATGCACGGGGCGGTAGGTCAGCGTGACCTCACCCTTGTCGTCCATGTGGGCGACGGTGTGCTTCATCCAGTTCTTGTCGTCACGATCGGGATAGTCGTCATGCGCCTGCGCGCCGCGGCTTTCGTGGCGTGCTTCCGCCCCGGCCATCGTGACGGTGGCATTGGCGAGCAGGTTTTCGAACTCCAGCGCTTCCATCAGGTCGCTGTTCCAGATCAGCGAACGGTCGGAGATGGAGATATCGCCCACTTCCTTCCAGATTTCCGCGATCTTTTCCACGCCTTCGGCCAGGCTCTTGGTGTTGCGGAACACGGCGGCGTGCTTTTGCATCGTGCGCTGCAGGTTCGAACGCATTGCGGCGACGTGGGTCTTGCCCTTGGCATTGCGCAGGCGGTCAAAACGCTCGATCGCCTTGTCACCCGCACCTGCGGGCAGCGGCGGGATGGTTTCCGCGCTTTTGACGATCTGTGCCGCGCGCTGTGCCGCGGCGCGACCGAACACCACCAGATCCAGAAGCGAGTTCGTGCCCAGCCGGTTCGCGCCATGCACGGACACGCATGCGGCCTCGCCCACGGCCATCAGGCCAGGCACCACGGCATCGACATCATCGGCGGTGGGGCGGATGACCTCTCCATGGTAATTGGTGGGGATACCGCCCATATTGTAATGCACTGTCGGCAGAACCGGCACCGGTTCCTTCGTCACGTCCACACCGGCAAAGATGCGCGCCGTTTCCGAAATGCCCGGCAGGCGTTCATGCAGCAGGTCCGCGCCGAGATGTTCAAGGTGCAGCAGCATGTAGTCCTTGTTCGGACCACAGCCACGGCCTTCGTTGATCTCGATCGTCATGGCGCGCGACACCACATCGCGCGAGGCGAGGTCCTTCGCTGTCGGCGCATAGCGTTCCATGAAGCGCTCGCCTTCGGAATTGGTCAGGTATCCACCCTCGCCACGGCACCCTTCGGTCAGCAGGCAGCCGGCGGGGAAGATGCCGGTGGGATGGAACTGCACGAATTCCATGTCCTGCAGCGGGATGCCCGCGCGCACCGCCATGCCACCGCCGTCACCGGTGCAGGTATGGGCGGAGGTGCAGGAATGATAGGCACGGCCATAGCCACCGGTCGCAAGCACGACCATCTGCGCACGGAAACGGTGCAGCGTGCCATCGTCCAGGCACCAGGCGACGACGCCCTTGCACGCGCCGTTGTCGTCCATGATCAGGTCGATGGCGAAATATTCGACGAAGAATTCGACGTTATGCTTCAGGCACTGCTGGTACAGCGTGTGCAGGATGGCATGGCCCGTGCGGTCGGCGGCGGCGCAGGCGCGGGGCACCGGGGCCTCGCCATAATTGCGCATGTGCCCGCCAAAGGGGCGCTGGTAGATCTTGCCCTCTTCGGTGCGCGAGAACGGAACACCCATGTGTTCGAGTTCCTGCACGGCGGGCACCGCCTCGCGGCACATATATTCGATGGCGTCCTGATCACCCAGCCAGTCCGACCCCTTGACGGTGTCGTACATGTGCCAGCGCCAGTTGTCCTCGGCCATGTTGCCAAGCGATGCGCCGATGCCGCCCTGTGCGGCGACGGTATGGCTGCGTGTGGGGAAAACCTTGGTGATGCAGGCGGTCTTCAGGCCGGCCGCACCCATGCCAAGCGTGGCCCGCAGGCCGGAACCACCGGCACCGACCACGACCACGTCATAGGCGTGATCGACGATCTTGTAATTGCCGGGGATTGGGGATGTGATCGCATTCATTGTTTGGACGTGTCCCGATGCTCGTTCGGACTGTCGGGCGGGTTTGTCCGGGCCGCCAGTCCGCGAATGTCTCTGTCTTGCCGGTGGCGTGGCGCGCGCGTCAGTTCGCGGCGATTCGCCCGCGCGTCGCGACAAGCGCCAGCTTCAGAACCGAAATCGCGCCGAACACGCCCAGCAGGAAAATCACGCTTTTCATCAGCAGGCTTGCCGGGACATGCGCCTTGCCATGCACATAATCATCAATGATGACCTGTAGGCCCAGTTGCGTGTGGTAGAAGGTCAGGATCACCAGCGCCATCATCATGGTGGCGTTGACGGGCCGACCGCCCCACTGCGCGACTTCGGGTTGTGACGCACCCGCAAGGCGGAAGACCTGGATGACGAACCATCCCGACAGCGGCACCAGTGCGACGGCCGACATGCGTTCGGCCCACCAGTGGGCGACGCCGCTCTTGCCCGAACCCAGGCCACGTGCCCGCGAAAGCTGCGAACGCATGACGGTGATATGCGGTTTGTGCGAAGTACTCATGTCAGGAGGCCCTCTTCTTGGAACGACAGGCTGCGACGCCAAGGATGCTGAGCACGAGTGCCAGCGTGACGCCGACGGTCACGCCTGCGGCGATGGGGCCGTCCTCGTTGATTTTCTTCTTGTCGAAGCGGGCGCCGCTGTCCCATATCAGGTGGCGAATCCCCGCCACAAAGTGATAGACCAGAGCCAGCGCCCAGCCTGCGAGGGCGATCTTGCCCAGCGGATGGCCAGTCACTTTCTGGACCTTGGCAAATGATTTCGGTCCCTTTGCGGCAGCGCTGATCCAGCAGATGCCAAGCGCGGAACCGACGGTGGCGGCAACGCCGGCCGCACGGTTCGCGATCGAAAGGAACATGGAAAGACGGAAGCGGTAGACCTGGAGGTGCGGGGACATTGGCCGCCTGGTCAGAGTTCCGTCGCTTCGGTGCCCTACATAGAGCGCATCACGGACATCCTGCATGGTCGTCTCGTCAATTTCCCTGTTATGGCTTCGGTTTGTTCCGTCGCCTTGTATCATTCGGTCCTACGCCCCCCGATGGGTGTGGTCAACGCAGGCCCGGAACACGAGGTTGAGAGACGCCCCGAATGTATTGATCCAAGCATTGGCGCGGACGCATGGCTGCTCCGCGCCAAAAACGCATGTATTCAGCCGCGTCGGTCCGGTCCCAGCAGGTCAAGTGCGATCATTGTTTCCGCGATCTGAACCGCGTTCAGCGCCGCCCCCTTGCGCAGGTTGTCCGATACGCACCAGAAGCCGAGTCCGTTGGGCACGGTCGGGTCAATACGCAGGCGCGAGACATAGGTCGCGTCCTCGCCCACGGCTTCGATGGGGGTGACGTAACCGCCATCCTCGCGCTTGTCATGCAGTACGACTCCGGGGGCTTCACGCAGGGCGGCGCGGGCACGTTCGAGGTCTACCGGTTCCTCGAACTCCACACTGACGGCTTCGGCATGGCCGATGAAGACCGGCACGCGCACGCATGTGGCAAAGACGGAGATGTCGGGATCAAGGATCTTGCGGGTTTCCACCGCCATCTTCCACTCTTCCTTGGTCGCGCCATCATCCATGAAACGGTCGATATGGGGGATGCAGTTAAAGGCAATCTGCTTGGTGAACTGCTGCGCTTCCGCCGGGTCCCCCACAAAGCTGCCGCGCGTCTGGGTGAACAGTTCGTCCATCCCGTTCTTGCCCGCGCCCGCGACGGCCTGGTACGTCGCCACGACCACACGCCGGATCGTAAACAGGTCATGCAGGGGCTTGAGCGCCACGACCATCTGGATGGTGGAGCAGTTGGGGTTGGCGATGATGTTGCGCCTGGCCTTTTTCACATCATTGGGATTGACCTCAGGCACCACAAGCGGAACGTCGGGTTCCATCCGAAAGTGCGAGGTATTGTCGATCACCACGCACCCGGCCTTTGCCGCGCGTGGGGCATATAGTGCGGACACGGACCCACCGGGCGAGAACAGCGCGACGTCCCAGCCGGTGAAATCGAAATGTTCGAGGTTGCGGACCTTCAGCACCCGCTTGTCCCCGAACGACACTTCCTGTCCCGCCGACCGGGCGGAGGCCAGCGCCACGATGTCATCCACCGGGAACTGGCGTTCGGCCAGTGTCTTGAGTATTTCACGCCCGACGGCACCGGTGGCACCCACCACCGCAACGCGGTAACCCATTGGATAATCCCCTGATGTGATGCGCCGGGCCCGGATCAGGGACATACCGGCGCGGATTGGCAGACAGTCTGCATAAGCGTCCCGACACGTAGAGCCTGTGTGCGGGTGGTGCAAGCAACACGATATTTTTCCCCGATGTTTTTATCTGTTGCCCGCAAGGCCCCATCTGCTTTGCATATATGGCGGCATGACAGCAGGGGCTGACGATTTCGGCCGCGTGGATATGCCCGCCGTGCTGTACACCATTTGAGCAGGCGCAAAGCATCATGCCCATATATGGTGCTATGGCATACAGCATGCCCGGCGGCGTGCGCGCAGGCCGGGGCGGATTTTTGCGCGCATGGGCGCTCTGGCGTTTGTGTTCGCGCGCAAAAGCACAGCCAAAGGACTGTCACGGATCATGTCATTACCTGATGCCAACCCTGTCCCACCGACGTCGCGTGCGCCCGCGGGTGCGCGCCCGGCGCCTGCCTGCACGCTGGTGATTTTCGGCGCGCATGGCGACCTTACGAAACGTCTGCTGATGCCCGCGCTGTACAACCTTGCCGGCAGCGGCCTGCTGGACCCCGGCTTTCGCATCATCGGCATTGACCGGGTCGCCAGCACCACCGCGCAGTGGCGCGATGGCCTGACGGAGATGATGCAGTCCTTCACCCATGACCCCAATGCCGAATTCCATGCGCCCAGCATCGATTCGGCCCAGTGGGGATGGGTGTGCGAACGGCTGGAATATGTACAGGCCGATTTCGGTGACATCGCGCAGGTCCGTGCGCTGGGCGCAAAAATACCGGGCAATGCTATCTTCTACCTTGCCGTGTCGTCGCGTTTCTTTGCCCCCGTGGTGGAAATGCTGGGCCAGGCGGGACTGGTGACGCAGGAGGACGGGCGTTTCCGGCGCGTGGTCGTTGAAAAGCCGTTTGGCGCGGACCTTGCCAGTGCGCGTGAACTTAACCGCCGCATCCTTGCCGTGCTGGATGAAAGCCAAGTTTATCGCATCGACCATTTCCTTGGAAAGGAAACGGTGCAGAACATCCTGGCCATGCGTTTTGGCAACCTGTTGTTCGAACCGCTGTGGCGTAACGAGTTCATCGACCATGTGCAGATTACCGCGGCCGAGACGATCGGCGTGGAACAGCGTGGTGCGTTTTACGAACCCACTGGCGCGTTGCGTGACATGATCCCCAACCACCTGTTCCAGTTGTTTGGCATGGTGGCGATGGAGCCGCCGAATTCGTTTTCCGCCGATACCGTGCGCACCAGCAAGGAACAGTTGTTCGAGGCGGTGCGCCCCATCCCCCCCACCGACGCAGTGCGCGGACAGTATGGCGCGGGCACGGTGGATGGCGCCGCCGTCACGGCCTATCGTGAAAGTCCGGGCGTCGCCCCCGACAGCCATACCGAAACCTATGTCGCGCTGAAACTGCATGTCGATAACTGGCGCTGGGCCGGGGTGCCGTTTTACCTGCGCACCGGAAAGTCACTGGGTGGCCGCCGGACGGAGGTGGTGGTGCAGTTCAAGAAGCCGCCGATGATGATGTTCCGCGATACCGAAACGCAGGACCTGCCACCTAACCGCATCATCCTCAACATCCAGCCCGCGCAGGGGCTGACGGTGGAAATGGGGGCCAAGAAGCCGGGTCCGAAGATGGACCTTGCGGAGGTTCAGGTGCGGTTCCGTTATGAGGACGTTTTCGCGCAGACACCCAATGTGGGGTACGAAACACTGCTGTATGACTGCCTGACGGGGGATGCGACACTGTTCCAGCGTGCCGATAATATCGAGGCGGCATGGCGTGCGGTCGATCCGGTGTTGCAGGCATGGGCGGATAACGCGGACGGGCTGGAACTATATCCCGCCGGTGCGACCGGGCCAAAGGGGGCGGATGACCTGCTCGCCCGTGACGGGCGGGCCTGGTACCCGCTTGATGGCGTCTGATGAAGGCGGGACGACGGTGGGGGGCCTTTTTTCAGGAAGGCGGTGCCCCGTGATGTTTGCTGGCAAGGCCCACCAGAAACCTGTGTGCTGAATCTCAGGGTCGTGGATGAAAAAAGGGGCGCGGTCCTGCATGGATCGCGCCCCCGCCGGGTCATGTGCCTCGGGCCATGGTTCCTGCCGCCCCGGACGGGCACGGCAGGAAGGTCATCGGCTTATTTCGTGGCCGTGCTGTCGGATGCGGCGGCCTGACCCGCATCGGCCTGACGTTCGGCATGTTCCTCGTCACCCTGACGGAACAGGGCATCGGCATTCTTCTTCTGCTTCTTGGAGAATGTGGCATATAGCGGCACGAAGGCCTGATTCAGCGTCTGCATGTCCTGCGCGCGCTGTGCGACCAGCGTGGCATAGGACTGCATATTGTCGGTCGCGTTCATGGTGGGCAGATCGGCGCGACGCTTTTCGATCGCATCATGCAGGCGGCTGGCATTGTCGCGCATGTCCTGCGCAAACGGCGCCCACAGCTTTTCCTGCCCCTTGGTGATGTGCAGCTGCGTGTGCAGGGCGGTGATGTGTTCTTCCAGCTGTTCGGGAGAGGGATCATGCGGCGTATGCGCAAGTGGCGCTGTCGCAGCCGGAGTTGTCGCAGGGGACGCGGCAGGGGACGCAGCCTGTGTCGGGGGAACGGCGGCCATGGCCATGCCCGGCAGCATGAGGAGGGCGGCGGCAGGAAGGATGCGGCGAAGATTCATGACGGGATACCTTCAGATCTGTTCGGGCGGGGTGCAAACGCGGTCCTTGATGACCGGGTTTCAGTACCCGTAACCATAAGGGGAATAATAGGATGGCGGCGGCGGCGGGGGCACCGGCTGCGGCGGGTAATAGGCAGGGGGCGGGGCCACGGCACGGTCTGACATCGCACTGCCCAGCATGGTGCCGATCGCAAGGCCCGCGATGCCGCTGCCGACCGCAAGGCCCACGCCGCCGCCGCCACGTCTGCCGCGATTGTCATGCCACCCGCCATGCGGCGGTGGTGGACCGCCCCGCCCGTGCCACGGCTGCGCCAGCGCGGAGGCGGCGGGCAGGGTGGCGGCCGCCAGTGTCAGTGCCGCGCCCGCGACGGCAAGAAACTTGGGGAATCGTAAAAACCGCTTCAATGCGAGGGCCCTTGTCCAATGGTGTGTGAAAAGGAAATGGCGGGTAATGTCTTAACCATCTGTGATCATACCCTGCGTCATGTCGAAATGATGGCTGAGATGGCCTCCGTTATGCCGCGATCCGCAGGCGCTTGGTCAGGGCCGAAAGCCGGTGGCGACGCAGCTCGCCCCGTGCGCGCGAATCATTGGTCATATAGTTGAGCTGTATGGTGTTGCGCACGCCGACATACCGGCGATGTCCATGCCATGTGTTCATGCCATTGGGGAAAACCAGCAGCGTTCCGTTCACCGGGGCGACTTCGGTGGTATAGTCCTCAATGTCATGTTCCCCGCGCAACAGGCGCAGGCAACCTTCGTGCCGGGTCCATGCGGTATCGTCCACATTAAGATAAAGCAGCACCGTCACCCGCTTGCATGCCGAGTCGCGGTGAATGCGCCCGTCCTGCGCCCGCGTGCGTCCGCGCAGGGTCAGCATCGTCGGTGCGTCGTGCAGGTCCAGCCCGAACTTCGCCGCGATGATGTCACGCAGCCGTGGCCCCTGCAGTTCCGCCACAAGGTCGCGGATCAGCGGTGAAAGTTTCAGCGCGCTTGGCGGGTAGGATCCCCCCGCGCCAAAGACCGGCAGGGACGCGACCGCCGCGCGCAGATCCTGCGTCCCGATGAAATGGGGCACGATGGTGTGGGGAAACGGGTCGGTGGCGACGACGGCGTTTTCCAGCGCGGCATAATCGGGGATGATGGGTATGGTCATGCGATCCTGTGGGGCCACGACAAGGGGGACGCGCCCAAGATTAAGGGGCCATGCCGTACGTCGCAAGGCCATCGTCAGGCGCATGCCGCTGGGGGTGGGGCGGAGGTGATGCATGGTGTCTGATGAACGTTGCGCGGCCGGGATGGGTCCATCACAAATGCTCCATTTCCCCGCCTTTGTGTTCACCAGATGGAGAGAACGCCCCTAACGGCCATATATGGCGGTTTCGTGCCCTTGCCCATGCGGCGGGGAGGGATTATCGGCGTTGGGTATGGACACCGAAATTCGCACCGCCTCCGCCCCCCCACAGCCGGTTCCGCAAGACGGTGCCGGCCCCTTTGCGACCTATGAGGCCCGCGTGGCTTCGGGGAAGCTTGACCGCGACCCGGAGCAGGAAAAGGCGGCCCGTCGCCTTGACCGGCTCTGGCGCGAACTGCGTGATTACCACCCGATGGTCATGCAGCGTCAGGCCACCGCGCGGCATGGCCTGTTCGGGGGGCTGCGCGCGCGCCTCGGGCTTGGTGGGCGTGGCGCACAGGCCGCTCCCTCCCGCCCGCGTGGCGTTTACATGGTCGGGCAGGTCGGGCGCGGCAAGACGATGCTGATGGACCTGTTCTTTGACCTCGCCCCGGTGGAGCACAAGCGCAGGGTGCATTTCCACCGTTTCATGCAGGACGTGCACCAGCGCATCCATGACATGAAGGTGGCGGACCCCGCCCTGTCCGACCCGATCCCGCCGCTGGCCCGCCAGATCGCGCAGGAAGCGTGGTTGCTGTGCTTTGACGAATTCCAGGTCAACGACATTGCCGATGCGATGATCCTTGGCCGTCTGTTCGATTTCCTGTTCGCTGACGGGGTGGTGGTGGTCGCGACGTCGAACACCAAGCCCGAGGACCTGTTTCAGGACCGCCCCGGCGCGGATGCGTTCAAACCCTTCATCGACATCATCATGCGTGAGGTTGATACCGTCATCCTCGATTCCCCGCGTGATTACCGCCGGGGCTGCGTGCGCGGCATGCGTACATGGATCGTGCCCGCCGATGCGGCGGCGAAGGCGGAACTCGACACCATCTTCACCCACCTGGCCGCCGGCGCGCCGGTACAGGCGGTTGACCTTGACATCATGGGCCGCACCCTGCGGGTCGAACGCGCGGCGGGGCCGGTCGCGCGCTTTACATTTTCCGAACTGTGCGGGCGGTTCCTCGGGGCGGGGGATTACCTTGCGCTTGCGACGCGCTTTGCCAGCCTCGTCATCGACGATGTGCCGCGCATGGGACCGGATAATTTTGACGAGGCCCGACGCTTCATCGTCCTGATCGACGCGTTGTACGAACAGAACGTCAAGCTGTTCGCCTCCGCCGGGGACCAGCCCGATTCCCTGTATGAACGCGGGCAGGGGGCGACGGCGTTCGAACGTACTGCATCGCGCCTTGAGGAGATGCAAAGCGCATCCTACGCCCAGTTGCCCCACCTGTCGGCATAGCTGTTGTGACAACGCCGCGCCCCCTGTGCGCAGGGTCACGCCATCGTGACGCCCATGGCGTGGCTGTGACTGGTGCGGCGGTAGGCAAAGGGGCCGGTCTTTGCTTGGGTAGTCGAGGAAGTTCCCAGGGCCGGAATTGTGCCACGCAGGGCGGTATTTTCATCGCGTTTTCCCCGTTTGCGGGGGGTGCATACGAAAATGTCAGCATGCGTCCACAGCAATCCTGACCTTGATGAATGATGGCGGTACCCATGGCCGGGTGCCGTTAGGGTAAGGGCCATAAGCCGGCCTGCGGGCAGGGGCCATCACATGGCGCCATGGATGCGGGACCGGACAAATAACGCGGCCGACAAGGTCGTCAGTGAGGAGATGTCTTCAAGATGGCGGGCGTAGATATTCTTTCGACCGCATTCAGCGGCGCCAATACGGCCTATCTGGCCGAGTTGTATGCACGCTGGGCGGTGGACCCCAAAAGTGTCGATCCCTCTTTCGCGTCCCTGTTCGCCGAAATGGATGAACAGAGCACGGAAATCGAGCACGATGCCGAAGGCGCGTCGTGGGCGCCACGCGCACCCATGATCACCGGCGAGGAAAGCGTGGCCGCCCCGGCGGGCGGCACGGTTTCCGCCGAAAGCCTGCATGCGGCGGCGGATGACAGTCTGCGTGCGACGCAACTGATCCGGGCGTATCGTGTGCGCGGCCATCTCGAGGCGCGGCTGGACCCGCTGGGGCTGCAGGTGCCCAAGCCCCATGCCGACCTTGATCCCGCGACCTATGGCTTTGGCCCTAATGACCGTGACCGTCCGATCTATCTTGGCCGCATCGTCGCCAGCCTGATCGGGTCGGAAACCGCGACCATCAATCAGGTGCTCGATGCATTGCGCGCGGTCTATTGTGGTCCGATCGGCATGGAATACATGCATATCCAGGATCCCGAACAGCGGATGTGGGTGCAGGCCCGCCTTGAGGGCGACAACTGGCGGCAGGGCGCCAGCGCGCAGGAAAAGAAGGTCATCCTTGAACACCTGACACAGGCCGAAGGTTTCGAATCTTTCTGCCAGAAACGCTATGTCGGCACCAAGCGCTTCGGGCTTGAGGGCGAGGACGTCACCATCCCCGCGCTGCATGCCCTGATTGATCAGGCCGCAAGCGGTGGCGTGCGTTCGGTTGCGATCGGCATGCCGCATCGCGGGCGCCTCAACACGCTCGTCAACATCGTGCGCAAGCCCTATACCGCGATCTTCAGCGAATTCGCCGGTGCATCGTTCAAGCCGGACGACGTGCAGGGGTCGGGCGATGTGAAATACCATCTCGGCACTTCCACCGATGTGGAGATCGCGGGCACGCCGGTCCATATCTCGCTCCAGCCCAACCCCTCGCACCTTGAAGCGGTCGATCCCGTGGTGATCGGCAAGGTGCGGGCGACGCAGGACGATGACGACCCGCACCAGCGTGGCCGCCATATGGGCATCCTGCTGCATGGCGATGCGGCATTCGCGGGGCAGGGGATCGTTTACGAAACTCTGGCGATGTCGCAGTTGATCGGATACCGCACCGGCGGCACCGTGCATGTTGTGGTCAACAACCAGATCGGCTTTACCACCGTTTCGATCCACGCGTTTTCCGGGCTTTACTGCACGGATATCGCCAAGGCGGTGCAGGCCCCGATCTTCCACGTCAACGGGGACGAGCCCGAGGCCGTTGTCTACTGCGCGCGCCTTGCCGCAGAATTCCGCCAGAAATTCGCCTCTGACGTTGTTATCGACATCGTGGGCTATCGCCGCCACGGCCATAATGAATCGGACGAGCCGTCCTTTACGCAGCCGATCATGTACAAGGCCATTGCGGCGCGCCCGACCATCCGCACCCTGTATTCCGAACGCCTGGTGCGCGAAGGCGTGCTGAGCGAGGCGGAGGTCGAGGGCGAATGGAATGCGTTCCATGAAAAGCTCGAAGCGGCGTACCAGGCGGCGCAGGGCTATAAGCCGAACAAGGCCGACTGGCTGGAAGGCGCGTGGCAGGGGCTGAAGCCGCCGCCGATCGATGCGGTCGTGACCATGCCCAAGACGGGTATCGCCATTGACCGGTTGCGCGAAATCGGCGCGGCCCTGTCCAAGGTGCCTGACGATTTCACCGCCAATCCCAAGATCATCCGCCAGCTTAAGGCCAAGGCGAAGATGTTCGAGACGGGCGAGGGAATCGACTGGGCCACGGGCGAGGCGCTGGGCTTTGGCGCGCTGCTTCAGGACAAGCATCATGTCCGCCTGTCGGGCGAGGACTGTCAGCGCGGCACCTTCAGCCAGCGTCACGCCGTCCTGATCGACCAGGTGAACCAGAACACCTATGTGCCGCTGAACAACATCAACACCCAGCAGGCGCATATCGAGATCTATAACTCGCTGCTGTCGGAATTCGGGGTGCTGGGCTTCGAATACGGCTATTCGCTGGCCGATCCGAATGCGCTGGTCCTGTGGGAAGCACAGTTTGGTGACTTCGCCAACGGCGCACAGGTCATCATCGACCAGTTCATTGCCTCGGGCGAGACGAAGTGGCTGCGTATGTCCGGCCTCGTGATGCTGCTGCCGCATGGGTATGAGGGACAGGGGCCGGAACATTCCTCCGCCCGTCTGGAACGTTATCTGCAGCTCTGCGCCGAAGATAACCTGCGTGTGTGTAACCTGACCACGCCCGCCAACTACTATCACGCGCTGCGTCGGCAGTTGTTCCTTGATTACCGCAAGCCGCTGATCATCATGACGCCAAAGTCGCTGTTGCGGAACAAGCTGGCGGTCTCTGACCTGAAGGATTTCGGGCCGGAGACGACCTTCCTGCCGGTGATCGGGGAAATAGATCCCATCGCCGATCCCAAGAAGGTGGAGCGTGTCGTGATCTGTTCTGGCAAGGTCTATTACGACCTGTTGACCGAACGGCGGGAACGCAAGCTCGATACCGTTGCGATCGTGCGTCTGGAACAGTTCTATCCGTTCCCGGCGAAGCTGCTGGGCGACGAACTGTCACGCTATCCCGGCGCGAAGGTCATCTGGTGCCAGGAAGAACCTGCCAACATGGGTGGCTGGGACTTTGTGGATCGCCGGATCGAGGGCGTCCTGGGCAGCATCAAGCACAAGAGCCCGCGTCCCGAGTATGTGGGTCGTATCGCCGCCGCCAGCCCGGCAACGGGTCTTGCGAAGGTGCATCTTGCGGAGCAGGCCGCGCTGGTCAACAAGGCGCTCGGCGTTGCGTAACAGGGCAGGCGGCGGGATGCATGCCCGTCGCCGCCCGGTCATTTCGCCATGCGCCGTTGCATGGATATCGCCCATGAGGCTGCCCATGGACGCAGCCCATGGACATTGCGGCATGTGGCATTGAACAGGGTCCGGTCCGTCATCGGCGGCCGGGCAGGGTTAACAGGCCGGATGGTGGTCGTGCCGCCATATGAACAAGGCCTGAGGTCAGGAACTGTCACGCTGTCCCGTCACGCGCGCGGATAACCGCGATACGGGATTGGGACGGCAAAGGGATTGGAAAATAGGAATGTCTGCCGAGATCAAGGTGCCGACGCTGGGTGAAAGCGTAACTACCGCAACCGTTGCAAAGTGGCTGAAGCAGCCCGGTGATACCGTGTCCGCCGATGACCCGGTGGCCGAACTGGAAACCGACAAGGTCAGCGTGGAAGTCCCCGCGCCGCAGGCCGGTGTGCTGGGTCCGCTGCTGGTGGCCGAAGGGGCGGAGGTCGAGGTCGGCACCGTCCTGTCCACGGTCGAGGCCGGCACGGGCAAGCCCGCCGCCCCCGTGGCGAAGCCCGCCCCGGCACCTGCCGCCGGCGTGCAGGCCCAGCCGCTGAGCACCGGTCCCGTCGCGCGTCCCGCGACGCCTGCGTCCGATGTCGCCGCGCAGGGCGCAGCCCATGCGCCGTTCCCCGCCGCGCAGAAAGCCATGACCGAACAGGGCGTGTCCGCAGCACAGGTCGGCACCGGTTCCGGCAAGGATGGACGTATCACGAAGGGTGACGTGCAGGCATTCCTTGCACAGCCCCGCGCGGCAACCCCGGCCGCCGCCCCGCGTCCGCCGCGCCAGGACGACCCGCGTGAGGAACGCGTGAAGATGACGCGCCTGCGCCGCACCATTGCGCGCCGCCTCAAGGATGCGCAGAACACGGCCGCCCTGCTGACCACCTTCAACGAGGTGGACATGTCGGCAGTCAAGGCGATGCGCGCCGAATACAAGGATGCGTTCGCCAAGAAGCATAACGGCGCAAAGCTGGGCTTCATGTCGATCTTCAGCCGTGCAGTCATTGCCGCATTGCAGGAATTCCCCGCGATCAACGCCGAAATTGACGGCGATGACGTGATCTATCGTGAATTCGTCAATCTTGGCATCGCGGTGGGCGGTCCCAACGGGCTGGTGGTGCCGGTGATCCGTGACGCCGACCAGAAGAACTTTGCCGAAATCGAAAATGCGATCGCAGGCTTTGGCAAGAAAGCACGCGAAGGCACGCTGAAGATTGATGAACTGTCGGGTGGCACGTTCTCCATCACCAATGGCGGCATCTATGGCTCCCTGATGTCCACCCCCATCATCAATGCGCCGCAGTCGGCCATTCTGGGCATGCATTCCATCCAGGATCGTCCCGTGGCCGTGGACGGGCAGGTCGTGATCCGTCCGATGATGTATATCGCGCTGACCTATGACCACCGCATCGTCGATGGTAAGGAAGCCGTCAGCTTCCTCGTCCGGGTCAAGCAGAACGTGGAAGATCCGCGTCGTCTGCTGCTGCAGGTCTGATGCGGCGGGCGGGGGGCCGATCCATGGCCTTCCCGCCTGATCCTCCACGATACCGCAAGCAGGACAGAATAGAATGACCATTGAAATCAAGGTTCCGACGCTGGGTGAAAGCGTCACCACCGCCACGATCGGCAAATGGCTGAAGCAGCCGGGCGAGACGGTTTCCGCCGATGACCCGATTGTGGAGCTGGAAACGGACAAGGTCAGTGTCGAAGTCCCGGCCCCGCAGGCTGGTGTGCTTGGCGCGCACAAGGTGGCCGAAGGTGATGAAGTCGAGGTCGGTGCGATCCTGACTACGCTGGAGGCCGGTGGCGCCGGTGCCGCGGCAAAGCCTGCCGCCCCCGCCAAGGCCGCTGCACCCGCGGCTGCCCCTGTTTCGGCCCCTGCTGCCTCCGCCCCTGTTGCCTCTACCCCGGCGGCCCCCGTTGCGGCCCCGCCGGCAGAGACGGATTACGATGTCATCGTGATCGGTGCTGGTCCCGGCGGTTATGTCTGCGCCATCCGCGCGGCACAGCTTGGCTTCAAGGTGGCCTGCGTCGAAAAGCGTGCGACCCTTGGGGGCACCTGCCTCAATGTCGGGTGTATCCCGTCCAAGGCGCTGTTGCAGCAGTCCGAGAATTTCCATGCTGCCAAGGATGAATATGCCGACATGGGCATCATCATCGACAGTGTGAAGCTTGACCTCAACCGCATGATGGCGCGCAAGCAGTCGGTGGTGGACGCCAACGTCAAGGGTGTCGAGTTCCTGTTCAAGAAGAACAAGGTCACCTGGCTGAAGGGTGAAGGCCGCGTCGAGGGCACCGGTCGCATCACCGTCAATGGCAAGCCCGTGACGGCGAAGCACATCATCATCGCCAGCGGCAGCGACAGCGCAGTACTGCCGGGTGTCGATGTCGATGAAAAGCAGATCGTGACTTCGACCGGCGCACTCGAACTGTCCGCCGTGCCGAAGAAGATGGTGGTGATCGGTGGTGGTGTGATCGGCCTCGAACTCGGCAGTGTATGGCATCGCCTGGGGGCCGAGGTGACGGTGATTGAATATCTCGACCGTCTGGTGCCGGGCACGGATAATGAAATCGCCAAGCAGTTCCAGCGTATCCTGACCAAGCAGGGGCTGGAAATGAAGCTGGGTCACAAGGTGACCAAGGCCGTCAAGGGACCAAAGGGCGTGACCCTGACGGTGGAACCGTCGGCGGGTGGCACGGCGGAAACGATCGACGCGGACATCGTGCTGGTGGCGATCGGGCGTTCTGCAGCCAGCAAGAACATGGGTCTGGAAGAAGCGGGGATTGCGCTGGACAAGCGTGGCCGCATCGTGACCGATGCCCATTATGCGACGAACGTGCCGGGGATCTATGCCATTGGTGACGTGATTGCAGGCCCGATGCTGGCGCACAAGGCCGAAGAGGAAGGTGTCGCCATTGCGGAACTGCTGGCCGGTCAGGCCGGGCACGTCAATTACGGCGCCATTCCCGCCGTTGTCTATACATGGCCGGAAGTCGCGACCGTGGGCAAGACCGAGGAAGTGTTGAAGGAAGAAGGCGTCGCCTACAAGGTTGGCAAATTCCCCTTCACCGCCAATGGTCGTGCGCGTGCGATCGGGATGACCGATGGGTTCGTCAAGGTTCTGGCTGACGCCAAGACGGATGCGGTGCTTGGTGTGCATATCATTGGCCCGATGGCGGGCGAACTGATTGCCGAATGCACCATGGCGATCGAATTCGGGGCATCGTCCGAAGATATCGCCCGCACCTGCCATGCGCATCCCACACTGAGCGAAGCCGTCAAGGAAGCCGCTCTGGACGTGGACAAGCGCGCCATTCACATCTGAACCGCCGTTCGGGGTGGGGTGTTATGTCCCACCCCATCAGAATGTGGGGTCACGTAAAAAGCCTTTCGCACGGTCTGGGGCATCCCGTCCGTGTGGAAGGTTTTTTTCGATAAGACGTTGTGTGAAAATTCGTAATAATACTGCACTGAAATCATGAAGCTTCCTGATAGAGATTTTCCGAAAAATCTTTAAGAGGCATCGCATTTTCAGAAGATTACAGTAGCGTCTGCAATTTCCCATTCCTTATGGATTGCCTGAAAACAAATCATTGATAAAAAAAGAAAAGTTTTTGGGTGCCGCCTTTTTTCAAAAAGGCGTCGTCTTCTGAAGCTTTTTAGAAAAAGCTTCACCAAAAACTTTATCATTTCAGGATATTATTGAGCCTGATTTTTCAAATAGTGCCTAACAGGGCTGTCGGATGGGAATTTTTACGTAACAATATTGCTGGAATTATGGAAATCATAGAATTTCGAGACAGAAAACAGAAATATGTTTTCATGAGTGACGAATGATGTCCATTGTAACGCACAGCCCGACAACCTGCCCCAAACGCTTTTGGTAAAGCTGCTTTTGCAAATTTCGACAGATGGCGTCGCATATGTGCAAAAGCTGATAGCCAGAAAACAGCTTACTTTATCGGTCAGTTGTCTGGGGGGATCAGCCCAGATCATGCTCCCACGCATGTTCGCGGGTGATTTTTACCAGGTCAGTGGCAGAAACCGCGCGCGAGATGAAAAAGCCCTGAATGTAATCCACGCCAAGCTCTGCCGCGATATCGAACTGCTTGCGCGTTTCCACCCCCTCGACCGTGACGGACAGGCCAAATCCGTGGCCCAGCTTGATGAGGGAGGCAAGGATATCGCGGTCCTGTTCGCGTGTGTCGATATAGCGCACGAGGCTGCGGTCGATTTTCAGTGACTTCAGCGGCAGGTTCTTCAGTGTGGACAGCCGCACGCTGCCATGGCCAAAATTGTCGAGCGCCAGACCAAACCCGTCTTCGGCCAGGGATTTAAGGCGCATCTGGCTTTTTTCGGCGCGTCGCCCCTGCAACATATGTTCCGTCACCTCCAGCATGAAGGTGTTGGGGTCCATCTTCAGGTGCTTGATCTCACTCAGCAGGTCGACCTGCTGGTCAAGGCTGAGTAGGTCAAGGTGTGACAGGTTCACCGCCAGACGCAGGTTCGGCAGGCCCGCCTTTTTCCACATGGCGATGTCATCATGAAATGACTGCACCAGATGGGTTTCCATTTCCTGCGCCAGCCCGGAATCGGCAAAAACATCGGTAAATGCCCCGGCCGACAGTAACCCGCGTTGCGGATGGTGCCAGCGCATCAGGGCCTCGGCCTGTTCAATCTGTCCGGTGTGGCAGTTCAGAATGGGCTGGTAATAAACCTCGAACTGGTTCTGTTTTACACCCGCGCGGGCTTCCTTCAGGATCTTGGCACGCTCCAGCGCGGTCTTGTGCAGGCTGGCGCTGAACATGCGCGCCTGCTTGCCCCCGGCCTGCTTGGCGGCATAAAGCGCCACGTCGGCATTTTTCTGCACATCTTCCAGCGTATCGGTTGCCGTCAGCGGCGTCGCCCCGATACTGCCGGAGACGCGCACGATGGCCGATTCCAGGTCGATCGGTTCCTCAAGCAGCGCCTGAAGCCGCGTCAGAAGGGTTTCGAGGGAATGTTCACGCAGGCTTTTGTGCAGGATGATCGCGAATTCGTCGCCACCCAATCGGCTTGTCGCTTCCTCTGACCCGACCAGTTCGACAATGCGGCGCCCGATCGTGCGCAACACGGTGTCACCCGCATGATGGCCGTGGATGTCGTTGATCTGCTTGAACCCATCCAGGTCGAACATCACCAGCACGCGTTCGTCCGTATCGCACTGCTTGCATTGCTCCAGTGTCGCGATCAGGCTGGCATTGAACCCGCCACGGTTCAGCAGCCCGGTCATCGTATCTGTTGCGGCCTGTATCTTCAGCCGTTCCTTGGTGTTCATCAGTTCGGTGATTTCGAACCGCGCGGCAACGAAACCGATGATGTTCCCATCCGAACCATGATGCGGGATGATCGTGGTCGCCACCCAGTAATGGCTGCCATCCTTGGTGCGGTTGCAGATGTTCCCGTGCCATGTCTGCCCCGAATAGATGGTGCGGTACATGTCGCGGAAAAAAGCGGGCGTATGCGTGCCGGAATTCAGGATTCGATGCGTCTGCCCCAGAAGTTCCGCAGCCGAGTACTGGCTGACGTCGCAGAACTTCTGGTTGACATAGGTTATGATGCCATTTCTGTCGGTAACGGCGACGATCAGGACATTATCGACGACATCAGCCCAGAAATCTGCATCTTCGTGTGTAAGGGCCCTGAGTCGGTCGTCGTGTCTGGCGGACATATAAAACCTCGGAACAAAGCGATACGCTGGAATGTTGCCTTAGACTTTTAATTCGGTTTGTTTTTTTCCGATACCGTCTTTGGTTTCTTTGTCGGGTCCGCCAGGTCCTTGATGGTGCGGCGCTGGCGCACCCACTGTTCCAGATCCTTTGGCGCCAGGGGCTTGGCGAACAGGTAGCCCTGCATCACGTCGCATTTCAGTTCTTCCAGAAGGCGGCGCTGCTGCTCGGTCTCCACCCCTTCGGTCACGACGGTCATGCCCAGGCGCGACCCGATGCCGATCACTGCCATGGTCACGGCCTGCGCATTGGTATCATGCTCGAAATCATTGATGAAGCTGCGGTCGATCTTGATTTCCGTCAGCGGCAGGCGCGTCAGGCGCGACAGCGAGGAATAGCCCGTGCCGAAATCGTCCATCGACAGACCTGCCCCAAGGGTGCGGATGGCCTGCAGCACCTCTTCGGTGTCGCTGCTGCTGTCCATCATCACGCTTTCGGTGATTTCCACCGTCAGGCGGTCAGGCGTCAGGTTGAAATGGTCCAGCAGGTTGGAAATATATTCCGGCAGGGCGCGATTGCGGAAATGCACCGCCGACAGGTTCACCGCAACGGTGGGCACATGGATGCCATCCTTGTCCCACTGCACCATCTGGCGACAGGATTCCTGCAACGACCACCGGCCGATGGCCTCGATCTGTCCCGTTTCTTCCGCCACCGCGATAAAGCGCGAGGGGAAGATGTTGCCAAGGTGGGGATGATGCCACCGCGACAGGGCCTCCACCCCGCACAGTTCCAGTGTGTGGGTGCGCACCTGCGGCTGATAATGCAGGTTCAGCGCCCCGCGCGCCAGAGAGTCCCGCAGAGCGGAACCAAGCACCAGCCGGTCCTGCGCCACCTGATTCTTTTCAGAATTGGCAAAGCGGTAGGTCCCGCGCCCGTCGAGCTTGGATTGCCGCATCGCCACGTCGGCATTGCTGAGCAGGGATTCGCTGTCAGGACCGTTATCGGGGAAGGTGCTGATGCCGACACTGCACGAGATGGTCAGCGTGTTCTGCCCGATCTGCATCGGCTTTGCGATTGTGGAGATCAGCATTTCCGCGAACTTGATCGCATCGTCATTGCGGCAGTTGGGCACCGCCACCACGAATTCATCCCCGCCGGAGCGGCTGACGATATAATCGTCCTTTGCGATGGAGCGGATGCGATGCGCGATCTCGACCAGGAACTGATCGGCATAGACATGGCCCAGCGCATCGTTGATGTCGCGGAAGCGGTCGATGTCGAGCATGAAAATCGCGAAATGATGGTTGCCTTCCTGCTTGGCGATCATGCCTTCGAGCACCTTGTGCACGGAAGAACGGTTGAGCAGGCCGGTCAGGGAGTCGAAGTTCGACAGGTGGGAGATGTGCTGCTTGGTCGCATTCTGTTCAAAGGCGAGGGCACAGAACGGGATGCACGAATCCACGATGCGCTGCGGCCATGAATTGCGGCGTGCGTCGTCGCGTGAATACAGCGCGAAAATGCCAGAGACCTCGCCCGTCTGGGTCTTGACCGGGGTGGAAAAGCACTGTTGCAGCCCAAGCGAAATCCCCAGCGAACGATAGCTGTCCCACACCAGACGGTTGGCCTGTGACGGGTCCACACGCAGCTTTTCCATGGCGGATGGGGAAAGCTGCACCGTTTCAAGGGCGGCACGGTATCGTTTGGGCAGGGTGGGGGACGACAGTACGCGCAACTGCCCGTCGGGCATGATCAGCATCAGGACCGCCACAGCCCCCGGCACGAACCCTTCGACACGGCGGCACAGCAGGTCGGCCACGTCCTGGATCAGCATGTCGCTGGCCAGTGCCTGAAGCACGTCGTTCTGCAGGATCAGGATCTTGCGCTGCTGGCTTTCGTTGGTGACGTTTTTCATCACCCCCATGTAGTAAATGCGGTCTTCGCCGGTCAGGACCTTGGAAAGCGACAGTTCCCCGCAGATATATTCCCCATCCGTCCGGGCGAACTCCACCTCGCGCGAGGTGCCGACGATCTTGCTGATGCCTGTGCGGCGGTTGGTGTCGATGAAGCTGTCATGGTCCGCGCGATGTTGCAGCGGGACAAGCGCACTGACATTCTTGCCGATCACGTTCTGCCGCGGAATCCCCCACAGGTTCTCGGCGGCCTTGTTGAAAAAGATGACGTTGTTTTTGTCATCAATAATTACTGTCGCATCAATGGCCTGCTCAAGTGCCGATAAAAGGACTTCAGCGCTTAGATGGGACTTGCTCATCATCAACCTCAGGGGGAGAAAGGAAAAAGGATCATAGGGCCTGCAGGTCCGAAAGTCATGCCTGATGGCCACGAAGGGGGGGGGCGCGTGGTGTCGGGCGGGCTGTTATCGGTAATGCAGGGTGCCTGTCTGTTTCATCTTTGAAATAAATAAGAGGAACGACCGAGTAATTTTTCTGAAATAAAGATGCATTTACAGTCTATGTTTATGAAATAAGATAATAAAATTTCAACCGTTTCTATCAATTCGTACCATGATGTGCATAGGGATGTTTCCTGTAAAAAGACAAATAAATCTTATGCCACCCAACGATATTGGGTACAGGGCCGTGTCTTCTATGCGTCATGTCAGGGCCGATTGCGGTCCGAGCGTATCCAGCAAAGCCTAACGAAAGGTTAGAGGCCACCTGAAAAGGTAGTCTGTGAAATTTTGTATTAAATGCCGTGTGACATTGCCGGGGCGTTGCTGGTGCGGCGTCTGCTCCCGCAACCGTTGCAAGGCACCGGCATCCGGGGGATGGCGGCCCCCTTGGGGGGTATTGTCACAAATGGCTTATTTCTGTCCGGGTGTCTGTTTTGTGTCCGGTGGGCATGCGCGGCGTGTTTCGGCGCAGGCGCTGCATCCCCCACATCCCCCGCCGGTCCGTGGGATTGCGCGTTGCATCGCCAGATCACGCAGGTGCCGGGGCGCGCCCAGATGGCGCAGCGCGGTCGCGGTCATGCGCCATCCCGCCAGACGCACGCGTGGAAACAGGCGGCCCGTCCAGTACAGCGCGCATGCCATGACGACACCGGTGACAAGGAGTGATTGGATCACGTCCCGCCCTCAGAACAGCAGCGCAAGGCGGTAGGTCAGCAGTGCCGTCACATAGGCAAGGGCAAACAGATACCCCGCCGTTATGGCGACGACACGCCACGACGCAGTTTCACGCCGGATGACCGCAAGGGTCGCGACGCATTGCGGGGCATAGACATACCATGCCAGCAGCGACAGCGCGGTCGCGACACTCCAGTGCGCGGGCAGCAGGTGCCCCAGCATCGCGGCCTGGTCCGTATCGGCCCCTGCATCACCGATGGCATAGACGGTCGCAAGGGCCCCGACCGCGACCTCCCGTGCCGCAAGGCCGGGGATCAGGGCAACGCAGATCTGCCAGTTGAAACCAAGCGGCGCAAAGATGGGCAGCATGAGATGCCCGATCCGTCCAGCAAGGCTCCAGTCGATGGCGGGGCCGGTGGCGCCCGCCGGCGGTGCGGGAAAGCTGGAAAGCGCCCATAGCAGCACCGTCAGCGAGACGATGGTCGTGCCCACGCGTCGCAGGAAGATCCGCGCCCGTTCGGTCAGCCCCAGCAGCAGGTCACGCGGGTTGGGCAGGCGATAGGCCGGAAGTTCCATCAGCAACGCCGCCTCCTGCCCGCGGCCGCCGCGCCGCGCGATGCGCGCGACAAGCAGGGCGGAGAGGATGCCCGCCGCATATAGCCCGAACAGAACCAGCCCCTGCATGTTGAGGACGCCCCACACTGCGCGCTGGGGCACGAATGCCCCGATCAGCAGCGTATAGACCGGCAGCCGCGCCGAACATGTCATCAGCGGTGCGATCAGGATGGTGACCAACCGGTCGCGCGGGTTCTGGATGGTGCGTGTCGCCATGATGCCCGGCACCGCGCAGGCGAAGCTTGACAGCAAGGGAATGAAGGACCGCCCGCTCAGCCCCGCCAGCGACATGACCGGGTCCAGCAGGAAGGCCGCGCGCGGCAGGTATCCCGATTCCTCCAGCACCAGTATCCACAGGAACAGGATCAGGATCTGCGGCAGGAAGGTGACGACGCTGCCTGCGCCGGCAATGATGCCATTGACCAGCAGGCTGCGCAGTGCGCCATCGGGCAGCAGGTGGCCCACCTGTTCGCCGATCCAGCCCATGCCGGCGTCGATCCCGTCCATCAGCGGTTGCGCCCAGGCAAAGACCGCCTGAAACATCACGAACAGCAGCACCGTCAGGATGACCGGTCCCCACACCGGGTGCAGCACCCAGCGGTCCAGACGGTCCTCAATCGCGCCGGACACCGGATGGGTGCGGGTGACACACTCCCCAAGGATACGCCGTACGATGGCATGCAGGTCCGTATCCGGGGGCAGGGGTGTCGGCGCGGGCGGCGGCGGCGCGTCAAGCTGCGCCAGCAGGTCGCGCGCGCCATTGCGCCGGATGCCCACGGTTGCGACCACCGGTGCGCCAAGTTCGGCCGCAAGGCGGGGCAGGTCGATGTCCATTCCCTTGCGCCGCGCGGCGTCGATCATGTTGAGCGCCAGCACCATGGGCCGGCCAAGCTGGCGCATTTCCAGGACGAAACGCAGGTGCAGCCGCAGGTTTGTCGCGTCCGCCACACAGACCAGCAGGTCGGGTGCGGCCTCCCCGCGGTAGGTTCCGGCACAGATGTCGCGTGTTACCGCCTCGTCCGGGCTGGTGGCGACAAGGCTGTAGGCACCGGGCAGGTCCAGCACCTGTATGGCGTGCCCCTGTGGTGTGGTAAAGCGGCCTTCCTTGCGTTCCACAGTGGCGCCGGCATAATTGGCAACCTTCTGCCGACTGCCGGTCAGCAGGTTGAACAGGGCCGTCTTGCCACAGTTCGGGTTGCCCACCAGTGCGATGCGCAGGGCGCGTGTCGGGGGGATCATGTTCATGGATGTGGCCGGGCCTGCGGGTCGGGGCGGGACAGGTCGGTCCGCACGATGACGCGCGCGGCTTCCTCGCGGCGCAGGGCGAAGCGGGTAAAGCCGATGCGTACCGCGATCGGGTCGCCGCCCATGGGGGCTGTGGCCACGATGCGCACCGCCTCGTCCGGGACGAAGCCGAGTTCGCGCAGCCGCCTGGCCACCGGGTCAGGATGGCGGGCGTCTTCCACCCGTTCGATGATGGCCTCCACCCCGCGTGGAAGTTCACTCAGTCGCATCTGTATCTCGCACACACGCCCATACGGCATGGCGCGCCCAAAATGAAACAGGTCAGGGCATGTGGCCCGGAACCTGACAGGTTGAAGGGGCTGTTTCAGAAAACCCCGCCCGGACGGACGCCCTGACCGGAAACGGTTTCCTGAATGACGCCCTGAATGACGCCCAGAATGGCCCCGTGGATATGCCGGGGGGCTGTGGCCCCATCCGGTATCCCTGCGGGCCAGGTCCCCGCCATGCGGGGCGCTGGCGCAGCGTTATGCGCCGGGTGCGGGGTTTTTGAAACAGCCTCTAAGAATTAATCCTAATTTCCGGCATGATCCTTGTCCATCGCGTCCCGCAACGTGGCGCATCAGGGTATATTGGGGATTTTTCACTTCCACGACAGGACGGAAAAATAACTTATTGATAATAAATGGTAAAATTATAAAAACTACTTTTCTCCGGCACTGCAACCCCTTATGGGGATGTGGGAAATCCATACAGGAATATTTTATATTTCAGTTGGTTATGATGTTTCCTCGTATATGGGGATATTCAATGGTCGCCGGGCATGCTGATACGGTTTCGCACCTCAGCCATGTCGTGCCAGCACATGAAAGAACGTGCCGCTGACATTGCCCCGCATCCCCCCCGCCATGCCGCGATCTTCCCCATTTCCATCGCGCAGGTCGGCAAGTGGCAGGTCGGTGCCGGGGTTGGTGATGGTGGCGTAGTGGAATTCATGCCCGCGCAGATGCGTCCCCACGGTTCCCAGCGCACAGCCATGGCGCAGCCGTGCCGCGCGATAGCCAAGGTTCATGCGCCGACGTGCGAACGAGGTTTCGTGGTCCAGCAATCCCACCATGGCGTGGGTATGTCCGTCACGGTCGGTCAGGCTGGCGCCCAGTGTCATGAAGCCACCGCATTCCCCATGCACCGGCCGTGTCTGGGCGAAATGGCGCAATCTGGCGTGAAATCGCGTGGCGGCGGACAGGCGGGCGGCATGCAGTTCGGGATACCCACCCGGTAGCCAGCAGGCGTCGCATGTATCGTCCGGGCCCTCGTCCGCAAGGGGGGAGAAGAACGAAATCTCCGCTCCCATATCACGCCATCCCATCAGCATATGGGCATAGACGAAGGAAAATGCAGCATCATTGGCCACCGCGATCCGCTGCCCCGGTGGTGGCAGGGCGATGGCGCGGCTGGCCGGTGGTGTGTGCCGCCCCCCGTCCGCCAGCGCCAGCAGGGCGTCAAGGTCGAGGTCGCGTTCCGCCTGTGCCGCCAGTTGCGCCAGCAGCCCCGCCAGCCCGTCATGTTCGCGCGCCTGCACCAGCCCGAGGTGTCGTTCGGGCATGCACAGGTCGGGATTGCGCATGAACGCGCCCAGTACCGGCAGGCCGATGGCCGTGATTGCACGGGTCGCCATGGTGCGGTGCCGTTCGGAACCGACACGGTTGAGGATCACCCCCGCGACGCGCACCGTGGGGTCCAGCCGGGCAAAGCCCAGTGCGGTCGCCGCGGCTGATTGTCCCTGTCCCGACACGTCAAGGACAAGGATAACCGGCAGGTCGAACCGTGCCGCGATGTCCGATGGCGCGCCACGTGCGCCATCGGGTGTGTCCAGCCCGTCGAACAGGCCCATCGACGCCTCCACCACCACCATCCCGGCCGCCTGTCGCGCCTGCGTCATGATCGTGTCCAACAGGGCCGGCGCCATGGTCCAGCTATCGAGGTTGAGGCCGGGGCGGCCTGTCGCGGCCTCGTGGAACGCCGGGTCGATATAATCCGGGCCGGTCTTGGCGCCGCCGACCTCCACCCCGCGTGCGCGCAGGGCCGCCATGATCGCCAGTGTCAGTGTCGTCTTTCCCCCGCCCGAACGGGGGGCTGCGATCATCAGCCCGCGTGCCATCATATGTCCCTACCTGCTACATGCTGTTCCATCATGTTTTCTTCCCCGCCGCCAATGGCGGGGATGCCTGCCCACACTGGAATGCCGCGATGACACATACCCGCAACACCCCCGATCAGGCCAGCCTGCGCCGGGGCTGGACCACCGGAAGCTGTGCCACGGCGGCGGCAAGGGCCGCGTGGGTTGCGATGCGGTATGGCGATTTTCCCGATCCCGTCACCATTACATTGCCCGCCGGGCAGGAGGTGGCCTTCAGCCTTGCCGCGCATGGCCATGACGGGGCAGGGGGCGCATGGGCGTGCGTTATCAAGGATGCAGGCGATGATCCTGACGTCACGCATGGTGCGCTGATCCGTGTCGACCTGCATCCCGGCATGGCGGGGGCGGGGATTACCTTTCATGCCGGGCGCGGTGTGGGGACCGTGACATTGCCGGGCCTGCCGGTTGCGGTCGGGGAACCTGCGATCAACCCCGTCCCGCGTCGCATGATCCGCGCCGCCCTCGCGACGGGGGACGATCATGACCCCGATGTGCGGGTCACGGTGTCCGTGGCGGACGGCGAAACCCTGGCGCGACGGACGCTTAATGCGCGGCTTGGGATTATCGGTGGCCTGTCGATTCTGGGGACGACCGGCATCGTCGTGCCATTTTCATGCGCGGCGTGGATCGACAGCATCCATCGTGGCGTGGACGTGGCGCGCGCCATGGGGCTTGCGCATGTGGTGGGGTCCACCGGCGATGTGTCCGAACGTGCCGCGCGTGCGCTTTATGCCCTGCCGGAGGAGGCGATGGTCGAAATGGGCGATTTTGCGGGCGGCCTGCTGAAATATCTGCGTCGCCATCCCGTGCGTCGCGTCACCGTGGCCGGGGGCGTTGCAAAGATCAGCAAGTTGGCACAGGGGTTTTTGGACCTGCATTCGCGGCGTGGGCAGGCGGATATGGCCGAACTGGCCCGCGATGCCGCGCGTGCGGGCGCGGGGGCGGACCTTGTCGCACAAATTGCGTCCACCCATACGGTCGCGGCGGCCTTTGCGCTTGCTACGGCGGCAGGGATCGACCTTGGCGCTGTCATCACATGCCGGGCGTGGGGTGTTGGGCGTACCGTGCTGGCGGGCAGTGGATGTGCGCTGGATATCCTGATGTTTGACCGCGCCGGCGCGCTGGTGGCGCGCCATGGCCCACATGATGTGGATTAGGGGGCGGCGCATCCGGCCGGGGCGTTCGGATGCCCCCGGCCGAGGATTTTTTGGAAAACTGTTTCCCGGATAAAGATGCTTTATATTTTTTACGTGCGGAAGCGGCGATGGTAGTCGGGGTTATAAAGCGCGCTTTCACGGAAATCATGCTGCCCCAGTGCGCGTCCCACCAGTACAAGTGCCGTGCGTTCGATGGGATGTTCCGCAAGTTGCGTGGTAATGTTGCCCAATGTCCCGCGCAGTACCACCTGATCGGGCCATGTGGCGCGCGCGACGATCGCCACGGGACAGTCCGCACCATAAAGCGGCGTCAGGTCCGCCACAATCCGGTCCAGCGCATGGATCGCAAGGTGGATCGCAAGTGTCGCGCCCGTTGCGCCAAAGGCCTTCAGCGTTTCGGTGTCCGGCATGGCGGATGCGCGTCCGCTGACACGGGTCAGCACGACGCTCTGCGCGACTTCGGGCATCGTCAGTTCACGGCCCAGCACCGATGCCGCGGCGGCAAAGGCGGGTACGCCCGGCGTCATGGTCCATGGGATGGCATGCCGCTCCAGCCTGCGGATCTGTTCCGCCACGGCGCTATAGACCGACAGGTCCCCCGAATGCAGGCGTGCGACATCGTGTCCCGCCGCATGTGCGGTGACATATTCCGCCTCGATCATGTCAAGTGTCATGGGCGCGGTATCCACCAGTCGCGCATCGGGCGGGCAGTGCGACAGCATGTCGCGCGGGACGATGGACCCGGCATAAAGGCAGACCGGGCACCGCGCCAGCAGGTCGCGTCCGCGCAGGGTCAGCAGGTCGGCGGCCCCGGGGCCTGCGCCGATGAAATGTACGGTCATGTGTACTCCGTTCGTGCAATGGCGCATGTCATACGCCGGTAGGCAATGCGCGGCAGGATCAGGCGTGCGCCGTCGCCCGTCATGGCGATGGCGCAGCCCTCCGCCACTGACGCGACGCCACATGCCGCCAGCGCCCGCGCCGACCGGGTGACGCAACGTGGCTGTGCCGCCAGCAGGTCGCGATATGGCACGACATGTAACGGCAGGCCCGCTTGTTGTGCCGCTGCATGCAGGGCCGTGCAATCCGCACGGAAATCGGGGATGGCGATCAGGCCGGGCCGACACCGCGCGCGGGTGGCCGCATCGTGCAGAAGGGCAAGGAGATCGTGCATGTCGCATCTGCTGCCGCACCCGATGCCCGCCACATACAGGCCCGTTATGTTCACGTTCCCCCCCCCCTTTCGTGTCCGTCGGTGCCGTAGCACTCATGCAAAGGGGCGGGTGGCTGCGTACTGGGTCACTGTCATCGCCGGTCGGAACGCCGATTGCGTACCGACCGGTTCCACACGCTCTATGCGCATGCGCAGCAGGTTACCGCCCCATTGTGCATGTTTGGCAAGCAGCACGGCCTCACCTTGCAGCGTGACGGCATTGGCCACCAGCCGTCCGCCGGGGCGCAGGGCGTTCCATGCGCCTTCCACCAGTCCCGGATTGCTGACCCCGCCGCCCACGAACACCGCATCGGGGCGTGGCGTGTTCGCGTCATGCAGTGCGCCAAGGGTTTCCAATGCACCGCCTTCCACGATGCGCAGGGCGGGCGTGCCCAGCGCCAGCGCATTGGCCGCGATGCGTGCGGCGCGGTCATGGTTGCGTTCGATGGTGATGGCGCGGTTGGCGGGATGGCGCAGCATCCATTCGATGGCCACCGACCCCGCACCCCCGCCGATATCCCACAGCATCTCGCCCTGGCGCGGGGCAAGGGCGGACAGGGTGGCGGCGCGGATCTCGCGCTTGGTGATCTGCCCGTCATGGGCGAACATGTCATCGGGTAATCCCGCCGACAGCGGTAAAACCATCGCGTCCGGTTCTGCCACGACCTCTATGCCCATCAGGTTCAGCGGGTTGATGGCATCCCCCATGCCCGCCGCCAGCATGTCCGCACGCATATGCCGATGGTGTTCGTAAGGGCCGCCCAGCGCCTCAAGCACATGAATGACGGAGGGGCCAAAGCCGCGCGACGTCATCCATTTGGCCAGCGTCATGGGCGAACATGCGTCCGCCGACAGTACGATCAGGTGCGCGCCGGGCTGCAATGCGGGGGCCACCACTTCCATCGGGCGGCCACAGATCGACAGCACCGCCGTGTCCTGCCGCGCCCATCCCATCCGCGCACAGGCCAGTGCGATCGACGAGGGGGCGGGGATGCAGGTCATTTCCGCCACCGGCATGTGACGGCACAATGTGACGCCGATGCCAAAGCTGAACGGGTCGCCCGACGCCAGAACCACCACGCGCCGGCCGCGCCAGCGTAACATGCGTTCGATCCCTTCGGACATGCTGGCGGGCCACATCAGGCGTTCGCCACGCATCAGCCCTTCCACCAGCAGCAGGTGCCGACGTCCCCCCGCCACCAGCTCGGCCGAGGCAATCAGCGCCTGCGCCACTTCCGACAGACCCTCGACACCGTCTTCGCCAATGCCGATAACATGCAGCCAGGCTGGATGGGTCATTTCAGTCTCCTCGGGGGTGGGCAATGATGCGGGTACTGGTTCTGGGTGGCACGACGGAGGCGCGGTTGCTGTGCCACGCGCTGGAGGCGCGGGCATCCGGTTTTACGGCCATCCTTTCCCTTGCCGGGGTGACACGCGCACCTGTCCTGCCCCGGCTGGAGGTGCGTATCGGTGGCTTTGGCGGGGCGCAGGGGATGGCGCAATGGCTGTCGCACAACCGGATCGCGGCCGTCGTGGATGCAACGCATCCCTTTGCCGCGCGCATCAGCGCCAACGCGGTCGCGGCCTGCGCACAGGCGGGCGTGGCCCTTGTGCGGGTGGAACGCCCCGCATGGGCGCCCGGGCCGGACGATCGCTGGGACATGGTGCCTGACATGGCGGCGGCCGCGCGCGCCATCGGGCCTGCGCCACGGCGTGTCCTGCTGACGATCGGGCGCAAGGACCTGCTGGCGTTCCGTGACCTCGCCCCCTGTGGGCATGTGTGGCTGGTGCGCAGTGTCGATGCCCCGGACCCGGCGCTGTTGCCCGTGGGCGCGCGCACCGTGCTGGCGCGTGGCCCGTTCGATGTGACGGCGGAGGAGGCCTTGCTGCGGCACGAGGGGACCGACCTGATCGTGACGAAGAATTCCGGTGGTGCGGCCACCGTGGCCAAGCTTGCCGCCGCGCGTGCGCTGGGGATTGCGGTCATCATGGTGGAAAGGCCCGTCCTGCCCCACGCGACGGTGGTGGGGGATGCGGACCATGCCATGGCATGGCTGCATTCGCGGGCCATCATTCAAGAGGGGTCAACCCTGCGGGAGGTATAGAGCCATGGTTGGCCGTGCGGACGGTCAATCAGGTGGGTGCGTTCGCAGCCGATCAGGACCAGTGTGCTCATGTCCACCTGTTCGGGGTCAGCATGGGCCAGGTCGTGCAGGATCACGCGTTCATCGGGGCGGCCGATGGCCCGGGCGAAGGCAACCGGGACCGTTCCGGGAAGCACGGCGCGCAGGACGTCGAATGCCTCGGCCAGTTGGCCGGGGCGCGCCTTGGAACGCGGGTTGTAAAGGGCGATGACGAATCCCGCCCCTGCGGCGGCACGCAGGCGGTCATGCACCACGGCGCGTGGCTTGAGGTTATCCGACAGCGACATGACACAGAAATCCCCGCCCAGCGGCGCACCAAGGCGGGCTGCGGCGGCCAGAACGGCGGAAACGCCGGGGATGACGCGCACGTCGATGTCGCGCCAGGCGACGGGACCATGGTCGATGGCCTCGAACACGGCGCTTGCCATGGCGAACACGCCCGCATCCCCGCCGGAGACAACAGCCACCCGCCGTCCTGCCTGCGCCAGTTCCAGCGCATGGCGCGCGCGCTCAAGCTCGACACGGTTGTCGGTGGCATGGCGTACCACATCCGGCCCCGCCACCGCACGTGCGACATACGGGCCATAACCGATCAGGTCGGTCGCCTGCGCCAGGGCGGCGGTGGCCTGTGGCGTTATCTGGTCCGCCGCGCCGGGACCAAGCCCGACGATATACAGGCAGGGCAGGGGAGATGGGGTTGGGGGTGTATCTGTCATCTTACGCCTGTGCGTCCGGGCACGAGGATGATCGAAAAATAGGGTGCGCGTTCCCCCGCATCCGCCAGTTTCATGCAACGCTGCTGCGCCTGGGTCGCGCGTTCGACATACATCGCACGGCCATCATCGCGCCCCGCGCGGCGCAGGGCGTTGCGCACCTTGGCCATGTTGCGGCCCAGCTTCATGATGACGGCGGCGTTCGCGCGTTCCAGCCACGCGCACAGGCTGTCTTCATCCAGCGTCGCGGGAATGACGCACAGTACGTCATCGCCATGGACCATCGGCATCTGGGCCTGTGACCAGCACCCGGCCATGCCGGTGATCCCGGGCACGACCTCGCATCGAAAGCGCTGGTGCAGCCGGTCGAATACATACATCGCCGAGCCGAACAGGAACGGGTCCCCCTCGCACAGAAGCGCCACGTCACGCCCTGCGTCGAGGTGGGCTGCGATGTCTTCGGCGCATCTGTCGTAAAATTCGGCCATTCGTGCGGGATAGCGCGGGTCGCTGACGGGGATTTCCACGGTGAAGGGATAGGCGAAGCGCAGCGCGATGACATCCGTCGACAGCAGGTCGCCCGCGATTTCGCGCGCATGCCCTGTCCGGTCGTGGCGGGCGAACCAGGCGGCGACCGGGCTTTCACGCAGGATCCGCGCGGCCTTGAGCGTCAGCAGTTCCGGGTCCCCCGGTCCCATGCCGACAATGGACAGGCAGCCGCGTGGGGGGGATGTGTTCATTCCGCCTCGCATGCCAGGGCGTTGACGCTTGCCGCCGCCATTGCACTGCCACCCAGTCGCCCGCGTACGATGATGAAGGGCAGGTCCCCGAATTCAGCCAGCGCCTCTTTCGATTCGGCGGCGCCGACGAAACCGACCGGCATGCCGATGACCGCTGCCGGACGTGGTGCGCCCGCTGCGATCAGTTCCAGCAGGTGGAACAGCGCGGTCGGCGCGTTGCCGATGGCCACCACAGCGCCTGCCATGTCCTCCCCCCACAGGTCGAGTGCCGCGGCGGAGCGCGTATTGCCGATGCGACGCGCGATTTCGGGCGTGCGCGGGTCACGCAGCGTGCAGATGACGGCGTTGTCCGCGGGCAGGCGGGTGCGTGTCACGCCACGGGCCACCATTTCCGCATCGCACAGGATGGGTCGCCCCGCCCGCAGCGCAGCTTGTGCGGCTGTGGTGAAATCGGGTGACATGCGGATTTCGTGCGCGACGTCCACCATGCCGCAGGCATGGATGATACGCACCGCCACGCGGGCCTCGTCCGGTGTGAAACCGCTCAGGTCGGCTTCAGCGCGGATGGTGGCAAAGGAACGGGCATAGATCGCCGCCCCGTCATGGATATAGTCGTAAGACCGCGTGGTGCCGGTCATGCCGGTGTCTTCTCCCCGTTCTGATGTTGTGGTGTATCGGCCGAGGCGTGCCCTTCATGCAAGAGGGTGCGTACCCCCACCATGTCCAGGCCCCGCAATGTCGGCGTATCGGCTGCGCGCGCGTTGCGACACAGGTCATACCCCGTTGCAGCGGCAACAAGCGTGAGGTCGCAACGCCCGGGATTGGCGCATCCCTTGGGGCATCCCGACACATGCAACCGCACGCCCACAGGCACGTCCGGGGCCAGCGCCAGCGCGTCCGCGCCGACGTCAGCCCCCGTACAGGCGCAACCCTGCCGCCCGATGCACGCGACAACACGCAGGCGTGGATCATGCGGGTCCGTCACGAATCCCGTCACATCCGGTGCGCGCACCTGCCCGGGCAGTATGATGGTGCGCCCCGGTGTCATCCGCAGCAGGCCCGCGCCATGGATGGCGCACCAGCGCGCCAGCCGCGACAGGTCCGCCGCCGCCATCCGGCCCAGTGGCGGGACCACGGCGTAACATCGCCCCGGCAAGGTGCCGACCAGTGTGGGACAGGCAGGTGCGGGGCCATCATCGTCACGTGAACGCGCGACAATGCCAAGATGCGCGAACATGGCCATGCCGATGCCACGGTGATGCAGGGGGCGCGAATTTCCCCCGACCTGCATGAAGGCTTCGGCAAGGCGAAGCATCAGGGCGGGGACCGCATCGGGCGCGCAGTCCGACCGTGCATCGCCGCAGGCCACCTGCCATTTCCCGTCATGGGCGCGCGCGGTGATGTCGGCGCGGATCGTGCCTGTGGGCACATATCCGCCACCATCAACCCCCATGACGAATTTCGCAGGCAGCGCGGACAGGTGGTCCGCCGTGGCCAGATGCGCATCAAGCGCGCGGGCGATCGGCAGCGTATGGGAATCGCAGGCCGGGTCCAGTCCCGCCAGCGGTGACAGCAATATCGCGCGACGGCGTTCCGATGCGTCCTCTCCCCCCAGGCCGCAGGCGTGCAGGGCCTGTGCGAAATGTGGCGCCGTTTCGGGCGACAGGCCGCGCAGTTGCAGGTTGCCACGACTGGTCAGCTCGATGCGCCCGTTGCCAAAATGTGTCGCGGCGCGGGCGATCATGTCGGCCTGTGTCGCCGTCAGTTGCCCCAGCGGGGGACGGACACGCACCAGCCAGCCGTCGGCGGCCTCCATCGGGGTATGAAGTCCGGGGCACCAGCCGCGCACGGTGGGGGGGGTAGTCATGTGTCGGGGTCCAGCAGCATCGCCGCACTATTGGCGCGCGGCCGCCACAGTCCCTGCCGCTGTGCCTGCGCCAGGCGGTGATGGATGGCGGCACGGGCGTCGGGGTTTGCCGTTGCAAGGAAGCGGTCCATGTCCGCATCATTGACAATGGCGGCGAAGGCAAGGTCGAACTGCCGGTCGAAGCGGGCGGGTACTGTCGCGGCGAATGCATGCAGTGCTGCGACCCCGCGCGCGATTTCCGCCGCCCCGCGATAACCATGGCGGCGCATCCCCGCAAGCCATGCCGGATTGGTCAGGCGCCCGCGCACGATGCGCGCCACCTCCTGCGCCGTGGCGCGCAGGCGTGGCGTTTCGGGGTGCGACGTGTCGCCATGCAGCACGCGCGGTGTCCGGCCAAGGGCGGCGGCGGCGGCGGCCATCCCGCCCGCATGCGCCGCGATATCCGCGCTTTCGAGGATGTCGGTCTCCGCATGGTCCTGCACATGCAGCATGACGTCCGCCGCCGCGATGCGCCGTTGCAGGGCCGCGTCATCGCGCATGCCCTCACGCCGCCCGCCATAGGTCCATGCCGAACCCGCCAGCCATGCATGGCCAAGGTCATCGCGCCCGTCCCATCCGTCACGTGCCAGCATGTCCTCGATCCCGGTGCCATAGCATCCGGGGGCGGCGCCAAAGATACGTGCCGTCGCCCGCAGCCGTGCCGCACCCGACAGGTCGCGCACGCCGTGGGCCAGCGGGTTGAGGTCCGGGGCCTCCTCACGCTCCGCGATGGCCTGCACCGCCTGTTCGAACAGGGCGATCTGCCCTGCGAACGCATCGCGGAACAGCCCCGAAATCCGCAGTGTCACGTCCACGCGCGGCCGGTCCAGCACCGCCATGGGAATGACCTCGATCCCGCGCACACGGCCCGATCCGCTGTCCCAGACCGGGCGCACGCCCATCAGCAGCAGGGCCAGGGCCAGGTCCTCGCCCCCCGTGCGCAGGCTTGATGAGCCCCACAGGTCGATGACGATGCACGACAGGTGCTCGCCTTCATCCTGAAGGTGCCCCTCCAGCAGCAGGTCGGCGCTGCGCTGCGCCAGCACCACAGCAGACCGGGTGGGGATGGCGCGCGGGTCCATTGAAAACAGGTTGCGCCCGGTGGGCAGCACGTCGGCGCGTCCCCGCGTGGGCGCGCCCGACGGGCCGGGGGGCAGCATGTGTCCGTCCAGCGCGCGCAGCAGGCCCCCGGCCTCTGCCGCGCCGCACCCATGCAGGAGCCCTTCGAGGTCGGGTGGCGTATCCGCCCCGCAGGCCCGTGCGATGGTGGCGGCGAGTGCGCGCGCATGCGGCGGTGGGCGGCCAAAGACATGCAGCCCGTCACGGATCTGCAGATCTTTTACATCGCACAGATAGGCATCCAGACGTGCCAGCGCCTCATCCTCATCCCCGGTTTCCTCCGCGCCCGGACGCTGGCTGCTTTCCTCCAGCAGGCCGAGGTCGCCCGCGCGTTGCAGGATCTCCCCGCGCAGGATCGCGCCACGCCTGCGGTCCAGCCCGTCGGCGGCGGCATATTCATCAATCAGCCGTTCCAGTTCGGTGGTGCGGCCATCGCCGTGGCCTGCCGCCATGACAGGGGGGGGTCATGTGGCCGATGGTCACGGCCCCAAGCCGCCGCCGCGCGGTCGCGGCCTCGCCGGGGTTGTTGACGATGAAGGGATATATGACCGGCATGCCACCGGCCAGCAATGTGGGCCAGCAGTGCGCAGACGGGGCCGCAGCCTTGCCCGGCAGCCATTCCAGAGTGCCATGCGTGCCAAGGTGAACCATGGCATCGGCCCGTACCTCATGTCGCAGCCACAGGTAGAACGCGACATAGGCATGGCGCGGCGGCGTATCGGGGTCGTGATATCCCCCCTTGCGGTCCAGCCGTGACCCGCGATCGGGTTGCAGCGCCATCGTGACATGGCCCAGCGTCAGGTGACGCAGGCACAATGCCCCATCCATAACCGCCGGGTCATCGGCGGGCGCGCCCCAGCACTCGTAAAGGGCATCGCGCGCGTCCTGTGGCAGGGTGGCAAGCAGGGTTTCATACCGTGCCAGCGTCATGAACGCGGTGGCCGGCGCACGTGCCAGCAGGTGCGCCAGTGCCGCGCTGTCGGGCAGGGGGGCGTGGAGGGGGGGCTGGCCCGTGTCATATCCTTCGGCGTGCAGCAGTGTCAGCAGGACCGAAAGGCTGGCGAAACTGTCCAGTCCCACGGCATGTCCCGCCTGTCCGTCGCCATTGCCGCCGTCACGTTGTGCGCCGGGATAATCCGACAGAAGGATCGCCACCCGTCGCGCGGTGGGGGACAGGTGGGACAGCCGCGCCCAACCCCGGGCACGGGCGGCGACGATCTCCAGCCCCGGGGGGTAGGGGACATGGCGCGCGGGCAGCCCGGGGTCCGTTTCCTCCTTGAAGGAAATCGGCGCACCGGGCAGACGCCCGTCAAGTTCGGGCAGCACCACCTGCATCGCAAGGTCCGCCTGTGACAGGCCGCGCGTGCTGTCCCGCCATGCCGCCTGTGTCACGCCGGGTTGCAATGCCTGGATTACCGGCACGTTGGCGATATCAAGGGCGGATATGTCCGTCTCCTCCCCCCGGGCAGAGAAAAAGGTGACGTTGACGATGACATCGGGGGGCGCATCCGCCAGCCAGTCACGCACCATCGTCGCACATGCCGGGTCCTTGAGTGAGGTGACATAAAACAGGTCCGCCCCGATCCCGTGTCGTGCCAGCACGTCCGACAGGGCAAGAATGGGGGCGATGTCGCCTGCCAGCAGGTGACTGCGATAGAACACGACACCCGCGCGCAGCGGCAGCGCCGGGTCCGCCGTGCGCAGCAGGCCGGCGGGGGCCAGAGGCTCGACATGCAGAGGCTCGGCATGCAGGGGGGCGATGCCCGCTGTTGCGGCAGGCAGGGTGTCAGCAGGTGTGCTCCGGGATGAGGGCACTTCGGCGCGGTCGGTTGCGATGGGGTGCGCGCCCCTGTCCTGTCCCATGTCCTGCCCCCGCGCAAGGTCCGCCATCAGGCGTAAGGCGGCGGCCATGTTGCGTGGGCCGCCCGCGCGCAGCAGTGCGTCAAGATGGTCGAGCGTGGGGGCCGCGATGTTCGACAGTGCGGCCAGACGCGGGTCGGGGCGTGCGTCGCCCGCCACCAGCGCCAGGGGGATGCCGGCGTCGCGACATGCGCGCGAGACTTCTTCCCCCCCATAACGCCAGTATTCCATCCCGCCAAGCAGGCGCACCACGACGCAGCGTGACCGCAGGAGGGTGTCGCTTACATACAGGTCGATCGACATGGGATGCAGCAGGCGTGACAGGCTGGCGATCCGCACGCTGGCCCCTCCTGCCGCCCCGGCATCGACCGCCGCGCGCAGGGCGAGCAGGTCGCTGTCGGAAAATGACAGGAACACGATATCGGCGGGTGCGTGACCGAGGTCTTCGGCCACCGCGTCCTCGTCGAGGCTGCGGACTTCACGCGCCAGAAGATGCATGTGCGTTGCCTCTGTGTTTCGTGCCCGGTTTCGTGTTCATGGACATCGCCGCCAAGGACACCGCCGGGCGGCGGGGGTGCGGCATCAGGGGATATTCATAAAGGCATAAAGGCCTGTGGATGCCGCCTTTTTACAAATGAAGCGACATCCGTTCGAAGCTTTTATAACCCCGCGACTGTTTTTCGATGGTCCTGTTTTCGACCGTCCTGTCAGGTCCGTTGCAGGTCCGCCTCGATCGCCGCGCGCGGCAGGCCCTTTTGACCGATGATGACAAGGTTGCCCGTGCGTGGCGCATCCTGTGACAGGGGGCGGTCGAACTGGTGGCGGAACCGGCTGCCCACGCCCTGCACCGCCAGGCGCATCGGTTTGCCGCGTACGGCGGCGAATCCCTTCATGCGCAGGATGTCATATTTTTCCGCCACGTGGGCCAGATGCGTGACAAAGGCGTCCGCGCTGTCCTGTTCGGGAATGGGGGCGACGAAGCTTTCGAAATCGTCATGTTCATGCTCGCCCCCTTCCGCATCATGGTGGGAGGGGCGGGCCGCAAGGTCATCTTCGGCCGCCGCATCCATGCCCAGCAGGACAACGGGGTCCACCTGCCCGTCCACGGCATGGATGACCTTGACCGCGCGGGGGATTTCGGCGCGGATCTCACGCTCCACCATGGTGATCTGATCTGGTGTCATCAGGTCGGTCTTGTTGATGATCACCATGTCCGCCGAAAGGAGCTGGTCTTCGTAAACTTCCGCAAGCGGGTTGTCGTGGTCCAGTGACGGGTCGGCCTGGCGCTGGCGTGCGATTTCATCCGGGTCGTCGGCGAAACGCCCGGCCGCGACGGCGGGGCCATCAACCACGGTGACAACGCCATCGACGGTCATGCGCGTGCGCACCGTGGGCCAGCCGAATGCCTTGAGCAGTGGCTTGGGCAGGGCAAGGCCGGACGTCTCGATCACGATATGCTCCGGCGGGTCAGCCCGGTCGAGCAGCGCCTCCATCGTCGGCAGGAAATCATCCGCCACGGTGCAGCACAGGCAGCCATTGGTCAGTTCGACAATATCGTCATCCCGGCATCCTTCCACCCCGCAGGCACGCAGCGTTTCGCCATCAATGCCCAGCGTGCCGAATTCGTTGACGACAATCGCGATGCGCCGTCCGCGCGCCTGTGCCAGCACATGGCGCAGCAGCGTCGTCTTGCCCGCGCCAAGAAAGCCGGTGATGACGGTGACAGGTACCTTCGCGCGGGCGGCGCGGGTGGCGGGACGGGAGGAGGGGGATGCGGTCATGAAGAGTGCTCCGTCAGGAGGGCGGCGGGAAAACGGCCCAGCACCATGTCCGACAGAGAGGCCGGACGGCGCGAAGGCATGACACTGCCACTGTGCGAGGTGGCATAGGCGGCAAGGTAGATCATCAGGTCGTCGGCCTTTTCAGGACCAAGATGGCCAAGCAGCCATCCCCATTTCCCCGGCATGGCGACGACGGCGGTGCAGCCACGATCGCACGCGGCAAGGCATTTGACCTCATGCACCACGACATTGGTGTCGTGCGTGCGCGTCAGCATCTGTTCATACAGGGCGCGCCCGGGTGGTGCGGCGCCAACCGGCAGCCCGCGCAGGCACGTGACGCAGACATGGAGATGGATGGCGCGAAGGTCGGGGCGGGTGGTGGTATGGGGGGCGTCGGAAGGGGGGGCACCTGTGGTCATTGCACGTGTCGTCCTGCGCTGTCGCCGCGTCATCCCGATGGGATGGCGGCCATGGCCGGGGTGCATCGACCGTGCGGCATCGGGGCCGATGCATGGCACGGACATCAGGATACCGCCGCATTTCCAGGCACCCCGCCGGACCTGCGACATTCAGTGGTCGTGCCATGTCCCGGAACTGGTGTGGGACATGGCGATGATGGCAGGTCTCCTGACTTGTGGCCGGGGCATGGACAGTGTCCCTGCCGCCGCATCCGGCGCCTTCCCGGCCAGACTGGCCAGTGACGTGCCGCACCCTTTTGTAAAGGGACGGCCTGCTGGATGTTTGAGACCACCTACAGTTGCGGGGGCAGTGACGGCATTGCGGGCGGCAACCTGCCGCGCCACGCACCGTGCTTCCCTGTTTCTTCCCTTACGGGAACCATCATGCGGGCTTTTACACGCGCCCGCGATGTGGTGTCAAAACGTGATGGCCGCCCCTGCCTCACGCACACGCCACCTGTTATGGAATGTCACGAGGGTGCGGGTGCATGGTCCGATATCAAGGGCCGCGAACGCTTCTGCCCCTGTGCCAAGCGTCGCCAGTACAAGGGCGCGTATGACCATGGTGTCCGCGATGATCATCATGTTTGCATGTCCGGTAGGGCAGCGTAACAGCCAGTCCGCCACGCGCACCAGCACCGAGCGCAGGCTTTCACCGTCTGGCGGTGCGAAATCCGGGTCCGCGATCCAGCGTGCGACGTCGGGCGCCGGCAGGTCATGCAGGGCGCGGCCATGCCACGCGCCGTGGTCGCGCGCGCGCAGGGCGGCGTGCGCAATGGGCGTGCGCCCCGCCCATTGCGCAACAGGGATGGCGGTATCATCGCCACAGGCAACGGGTGCCGTGGCGCACAGATGCGCCGCCTGTCCGGGGGGCAGGGGGGGCAGGTCATCACGTGTGGGGATGATGGCGCGACGCAGGCAGTCAGGCGCGGGCAGGGACAGGCAGGTCAGGTGCATGGGGGCGGTGTGTCAAAGTTCCGGGGGAAATGGGGGATGTTGGAAATGGCTGGCGCAGTGTCTTTCAGGTCGTTTCATGCGAAAGTCTGTTCGAAACCAACGGATTGATGAAAATATGCGTTGTCGCCTTGGGCGGTGTGACAAGACAGGGCGCATCACCAACTGGAATAATAAATGTTTTGGGACAATTCCTTTCCAAAAGCCTTGAAGGATGTGGCCCTCATGAAAAAACGCAGTCATCATACCATGTCATTATTTTTTATCGGCGACCTATTTTCCGGGAATCTCATAATTTTTAGAGATTGTTTAAAAACAACGCGTTGATAAAAAAAGAAAAGTTTTTGGGTGCCGCCTTTTTTCAAAAAGGCGGCGTCTTCTGAAGCTTTTTAGAAAAAGCTTCACCAAAAACCTTTATAACTTTAGTATGTTATTCAGCCTGACTTTTCAAACAGTCTCTTAAAAATGTAATTTTTCACATGTTTTTTGAGAATATTTATCAAAAATTTTTATGATCTTTGCATGATACGGTCTCTTTAATAGAGACTGCATTTAAAATGCCCCATCAAGAGAAAACGGGAACATTTCAGGCGTTGCCCTATTTTTTGAAAAGTCAGATTCCATAATATCCTGAAATTATAAAAGTTTTTGGTGAAGCTTTTTCCAAAAAGCTTCAGAAGACACCGCCTTTTCAAAAAACGGCAACACTAAAAAACTGTTCCTGTTTTTATAAATGATTTGTTTTCAAACAGGCTTTCGGCGTCGTCATTGCGATCTTGGTGCCAGGATCTCTTGAGGTCGGGGATTTCTGTCGAAGCGTTGTGTTGGGACATCTTGTCGGGGCAGGATCACAAAGGCGACGGACGCCCCTGTGTCGTGACCCTGTGTCCCCGGCCGTTCGTAAACGGAGCGTTCATAAAAAACGGCGTCACTGTTTTTCATCGTCGGCGTTTTCCTCGCGTGCGCATGCCCGATGCCCACCGGCAAGGGGGCGGAAGCGTTTGCCGAGGGGTCCGAAATCGGTTAGTCGGGGATCACGACTGATCAGGGAGTGCATTTTGCCATGAACCACACATCTTCTGTCCTGCCTGCGGGTGGCCTGTCTTCCGCGCCTGTCGCGATTCCGGTTCGTGACCTGCTGCCGTGGGCGGTCTTCGGCCTCGTGATTGCTTCGCTGCTGCTGTATTTCGTGGGCGCGGAACAGGGTGCGACCTCGCTGGTGTCGGGGCATTATGTCCATGAATTCGTCCATGATGGACGTCACCTGCTCGGCTTCCCCTGCCACTGACGTTTCCTGTCGGCTGCTGTCCGGGCGGGTTCTCCGGGCGGCAGGTTGGCCATTGCGGTTGCTTTTGTGGCGGAGTGTTCGCGCGCCCAGTGGCGTGATGGCCCCACCTGTTGCGTGCCAGCATTATGGTTCGGGCATTGCGGCCTAGGCATCGTGGGTGTTGACGACGATGCGCCCACGCACATTGCCCGCCAGAAGCCGCGGTGACGTCGCGATCGCCTGTTTCAAGGGGATGTCTGCGCATATCGAATCGACCAGCGCGGGATCAAGGTCACGCTCCAGCCTGGCCCATGCCGCCATGCGCTGGTCACGTGGGCACGTGACGCTGTCGATTCCCTGCAGGGTAACGCCGCGCAGGATAAAGGGCGCAACCGTCAGCGGCAGGTCCATTCCCGCCGTCAGACCGCATGCGGCGATGACGCCCCCCGGTCGCATGCTGGCGCATAACGCCGCCAGCATTTTTCCCCCCGCCACATCTATGGCCCCGCGCCATCGGGCTGCCTGCAACGGGCGGGCGGTATGGGACAGGGCCGAACGCCCCACCACTTCTGCCGCGCCCAGCATGTGAAGGTAGCCCGTCAGGTCGTCGCGCCCGGTCACGGCCACCACCCGGTATCCCAGCCGCGCCAGCAGGGCGATGGCAATACCACCGACGCCGCCGCCTGCCCCGGTCACGGCGATTTCGCCATCACCGGGGGTGACGCCCCCTTTTTCCAGCGCCATGACGCACAGCATCGCGGTATAGCCCGCCGTGCCGATACCCATGCATTGACGTGCGGAAAAGTTGCGGGGGCGCGGCAGCAGCCATTTCCCATGTACGCGCGCTATCTGTGACAGGCCACCCCAGTGTTCCTCCCCCAATCCCCACCCGTTGGCGATCACCTGGTCGCCGGGGCGGTAGATGGGGTCATCCGATGCGATGATTTCCCCCGCAAGGTCGATGCCGGGGATCATCGGGAAACGCCGCACCACCGGGCCGCGCCCCGTGATGGCCAGTGCGTCCTTGTAATTGAGCGAGGAATAATCGACGCGTATCGTGATCTCGCCTTCGGGTAACGCTGCGCGCTCAAGGCTGCGTATGCTGGCCCGTGATCCCGTGCGGGTCTTGTCGATCATGATGGCGTTGAACATCGGCGCGCTCTCCGGGATATCATGGCAGGCAGGGGTACTCCCCTGTCCAGATTGCGGTCCGTAACCTGTGATGAATCAGGATAAGATGACCGGGTCTCGAAAACTTGTGCAATTTCCTGAACGGATTGCCCGCGTGCTCGACCCGCACGGGGATGTGCGCGGGCGCCGGGCATGCGGACGCGCGATAGGCGCAGGTTTTCGTGTGCCTGTGCAGCGACATCCGCGTGAACTGTCTGTTTTGTGATCTGGATATGTGCTGGGCTGGTGCGCTCATGCAAATATGGCGCGACATGTTCGCACATGATGGATCGGATAACGAAAGCAGGACGCCGATGACAGCCTATCGCAACACACAGCTTTATATCGACGGGACATGGACCGATGGCACGGGGGGGCGCACGATTGACGTGCTCAACCCCGCCACGGCGCAGGTCATCGGCCATGTCGCCCATGCCGCACCGCCCGACCTGCGTCGTGCGCTTGATGCGGCGGCACGCGGCTTTGTCACGTGGGGACGCATGTCCCCGCTGGAACGTTCCGGCATCCTGCGCCGCGCGGCGGCCCTTTTGCGTGAACGCAGTGGTGACATCGCGGCGCTGATGACGATGGAACAGGGCAAGCCCGTGGGCGAGGCACGGACCGAACTGCTCGCGGCTGCCGATGTCGTGGACTGGATGGCCGAAGAGGGGCGCCGCACCTATGGCCGTATCGTTCCCGCCCGTGCGCCGGGCATCATGCAGGAGGTAATCCGCAGCCCGGTCGGTCCCGTGGCCGCGTTCTGCCCATGGAATTTCCCTGTAAACCAGGTCGCGCGCAAGGTGGGGGCCGCATTGGCGGCGGGATGTTCGATCATCGTCAAGGCGGCGGAGGAAACCCCGGCATCACCTGCGGAGTTCATTCGCACGCTGGCGGATGCGGGTGTTCCGGCGGGTGTGCTGGGCCTTGTCTATGGCACCCCGGCGGAGATTTCGCAGACCCTGATCGCCGATCCCATCATCCGCAAGGTAACGTTCACAGGCTCCACGCCGGTGGGCAAGCACCTTGCCGCGCTTGCGGGCGCGCACATGAAGCGCGCGACGATGGAACTGGGCGGGCATGCGCCCGTGATCATCAGTGCCGATGCGGATATGGACCGCGCGGTATCGCTGCTGGCGGGGGCGAAGTTCCGCAATGCGGGGCAGGTGTGCATTGCCCCCACGCGGTTCCTGGTGGAACGCCCCGCCTATGACACGTTTGTCACGCGCTTCGCCGCCGCGGCGTCCGCGCTGCGGGTGGGCGATGGCCTTGTGGAGGGGACGCAGATGGGGCCGCTGGCCAATGTGCGGCGCGTGGACATGATGGAAACGCTGGTGGCCGATGCGGTGGGACAGGGCGCGCGCATTGCCGCAGGGGGCAAGCGCGTGGGCAATACGGGCTATTTCTTTGAACCCACGGTGCTGGCGGATGTCACGACCGGCATGCGCATCATGAATGACGAACCCTTTGGCCCGGTTGCGCTGATGACGCCGTACGACACGCTTGATGCCGCCGTGGCAGAGGCCAACCGGCTGAATTACGGGCTGGCGTCCTATGCCTTTACCGGGTCGGGTCGTACGGCGGCCATCCTGCGTGATCAGGTGCGTGCGGGCATGCTGACGATCAATCATATCGGCCTGGGCCTGCCGGAAATCCCGTTCGGGGGAATTGGCGATTCGGGCTATGGCTCCGAAGGTGGGACGGAGGCGTTGGAGGCCTATCTCGACACGCGGCTGGTGACGGTGCGCGCGTACGGCTGACGGAACGTTCCGGACAAGGCGTGCGCGTAAATGGGGGCAGGTGTGACATCGCGTGGCTACCGCCACGCGATGCGATCGTGATCTGGTAGCCTTATTCCTTTGTCCTTGGTACAAGTTAAGGGGTATCGCCATGACGGATGCACCGACCTCCTCTTCATCGCTGTCCGACCTGTGGAAGGCGCGTTACCGCCAGCCTCCGCCGGATGTGGGATTGCCGGAAAACACCGTTGTGCGTGGCCTGATGGCCCATCGTTCCGTACGTGCCTTTTCCGCGGCCGCAGTGCCGCACGGCGCGCTGGAGGTCGCGGTCGCGGCGGCGCAGTCTGCATCCAGTTCATGCAATTTCCAGGCGTGGAGCGTCATTGCCGTGACCGATGCGCAACGCCGCGCGCGCCTGGCAAAGCTGGCGGGCGATCAGGCCTTCATCGCGCAGGCGCCGCTGTTCCTGATATGGGTGGCCGACCTGTCGCGGCTGGAACATGCCGCCGATGCGCGCGCGCAACCGCATGTGGCGCTGGATTATCTTGAAAGCTTCACGATGGCGGTGGCCGATACCTCCTTTGCGGCACAGAACGCGGCGGCGGCATTCGAATCCTTCGGTCTTGGCATCGTCTATGTCGGTGGGGTGCGCAACCAGCCCGCCGAAATCGCATCGGAACTGGGCCTGCCGCCACGCACGGTTGCGATTTTCGGTATGTGCGTGGGGCATCCCGACCGTCAGCAGCCCACCACAATCAGGCCACGCCTGCCGCAGGCGGCGGTGCTGCATCATGAAAAATATGCGCAAGGTGCGGACCAGATCCCGGCCTATGACGCCACCATGCAGCGTTTTCGCGCCGAACAGGGCCTGTCCCGGCAGGACTGGTCCGCCACGGTGATCGCGCGTGTGCGCGATGCCGGGGCCATGCACGGTCGCGATCACCTGCGCGAGGAACTGGTGCGCCGGGGCTTCGAACTGCGCTAGGGCCGTGGGGCAGGGTTTGACGGTCGCGCTGTCTGGCGGGCCTGTTGTCATGCACATCTTCGGCAAGGTGGCATTTCGCAGGCTTTGCCCGGTTCTGGAGGATTCTGCGGTGCGTCGCCTTATGGCCTGCTGTCCGATCGGGCCGTTCCATCGGGCGGGGCGGGATGCGTCAATGGGGCCATGGGCTTGACCTGCGGGATATTCTGGGGAAGTTGTGTCTGTTTCCCGTCCGGATGCGCAAAAAACAGCCCGGCACGTCGCCGTGGCGGCCGCGCATGATGAAAGAGAACAATGGTCATGGACAGCGTCAGTACACACCGTTTCACGCTTTCACCGAATCCTTCTCCGGTTTCGCCGGAGCGTCGGGCGGAGGTATTGGCCAATCCCGGATTTGGCCGGATCTTTACCGACCACATGGCCGTCATCCGTTATACCGAGGGGCAGGGCTGGCACGATCCCGTGGTGCGCGCCTATGCGCCGATCACGCTCGACCCGGCGGCGGCCGTGCTGCACTATGCGCAGGAAATCTTTGAGGGGATGAAGGCCTATCGCACGGCGCAGGGGGGGATTTCCCTGTTCCGTCCCGACGCCAACGCCCGGCGTTTCCGCACGTCGGCCGAGCGTATGGCCATGGCCCAACTGCCCGAAGACCTGTTTGTCGAGGCGGTGTGCCAGCTTGTGACGGTGGATCGCGACTGGGTGCCCACCCGCCCCGATGAAAGCCTGTATATCCGTCCCTTCATGATCGCGAGCGAGGCTTTCCTTGGCGTCAAGCCGGCGTCCGAATATCTGTTCATGGTCATTGCCTCCCCCGTGGGGGCGTATTTCGGCGAACAGGCCGTCAGCGTCTGGGTGTCCGATTATTGCCGCGCGGCCCCCGGCGGCACGGGCGAGGCGAAATGCGGTGGCAATTACGCCGCAAGCCTGATGGCGCAGAAGGAAGCCAAGGGCCATGGCTGTGCGCAGGTGCTGTTCCTTGATGCGGTGGAACGCCGCTGGATCGAGGAAATGGGCGGGATGAATGTGTTTTTCGTCTTTGATGACGGATCTGTCGCCACACCGCCGCTGACGGGCACAATCCTGCGTGGCATCACGCGCGACTCCATTTTGCGCATCGCGCGCGACAGTGGCCTGACGGTGCGTGAAGAGCCTTATGCCATTGACCAGATGTATGCCGATGCCGCGAGTGGTCGCCTGCGGGAGGTGTTCGCCTGTGGTACGGCGGCGGTGATCTCCCCCATCGGGCGGTTCCGTGGGAAGCAGGGCGAGGTTGTGATCGGCGATGGCATCACTATCGGCCCGGTGACGGAAAAGCTGCGTACCAACCTGATCGCGATCCAGCGCGGCAATGCGCCCGACCCGTATGGCTGGGTGCATAAGGTCGTCTGAGAGAGTGTTTGAAAACAAACCCTTGATAAAAAATAAGAAAAGTTTTCGGGTGCCGCCTTTTTTCCAAAAAGGCGGCGTCTTCTGAAGCTTTTTAGAAAAATCTTCACCAAAAATCTTTATAATTTCAGGGTGTTATCGCGCCTGACTTTTTAAACAGTCTCTGAACCGTCTCCCCATGATGGGGTGACGCAAGATATGGTTTCATGAAAATGCGCGCCCATAAAAAGGGGCGCGCATTTTTGTTGGCACACCGGGCGGTCAGGGACACCGGGCAATCAGGGATGTCGGCAGGAGTGCAAGGGTCTGGTGAAGCCCTTTTGGAAAAGCAGCGCGGAACGCCGCCTTTATTGAAAAAGGCGGCACCCTGGAACTTCTGTTTCCCAATCCCCTCTTTATTCCGCCGCCGTTTCGGCCTCGGCTATGGGGACATACAGCCGGTTGCCACCTTCGCGGAATTCTTCCTTCTTCTGTGCCATTCCCGCTTCCCTCTGCCTTCTTCACTCTTATATTATAATCTCTTTACCCCATCATTTCTTTCCTCACCTCTAACATAAAATTCTTTTTAATATCAAACTCTCTCATTACATAAATTACTTCTCTTTAAACTTTTATCTATCCCTAATCCAATTACTAACTTTCCCATCCTATTTTCATCATTACCATTACTATATCCTCTTTCTTACAATTCCTTACTTTTCATTTATCCCACTTACTTATTCATCCTTACACCCACTAATCTTACTTCTCTCATAAATTTTCATCTACCCCCCTCAATCTTACTCCTCACATTTACATCTCATATCATAAAAAAAAAAAAAAAAAAAAAACACAAAACAAAACAAAAAAAAAAAAACAAAAAAAACACAAAAAAAAAAAAAAAAAAAAAAAAAAAAAAAACCCCAAAAACCCTAATTATATATATTATTATTTTCCCCCCCCCCCCCTAACCTATATATCCCCCCCCATCAGCTTACCCCTATTTCTATTATTTTTCCCCCTCATTTTTCTGGTCATATCCCGGTGCGATGTCCGTCGTCAGCGGCCCCAGCGTATAGAACGGGGCCTCACCACATTCGCGCAACTGCTTTTCCACATTGACCTTGATCTTGTGCATGGGCACATGGCCCGGCCCCTCGATCATCACCTGGCACCCCTTGGCCCATGCGATTTTTGTCAGTTCGCCCAGTGTCTCAAGTTCTGCGAACTGTGCCGCGTCATTGGCATCCGCGATGGAACCGGGGCGCAACCCGTCACCAAGCGAAAATGATACGTCATAACGACGCATGATGTCGCAGATTTCGGGGAAATGTTCGTACAGGAAGCTTTCGCGATGGTGGTGCAGGCACCACCCCGCCATGATCGACCCCCCGCGTGAGACGATGCCCGTGACGCGGTTGGCCGTCAGCGGCACATGGCGCAGGCGTACGCCCGCATGGATGGTGAAATAATCCACGCCCTGTTCGGCCTGTTCGATCAGGGTATCGCGGAAGATTTCCCATGTCAGGGCCTCTGGCACGCCGCCAACCTTTTCCAGCGCCTGGTACAGCGGCACCGTACCGATGGGCACCGGGGCATTGCGGATGATCCAGTCGCGGATATTGTGGATATTGCGCCCGGTGGACAGGTCCATCACCGTATCGGCGCCCCAGCGGATGGACCAGACCATCTTTTCCACTTCCTCCGCCACGGAGGAGGTGACGGCGGAATTGCCGATGTTCGCGTTGACCTTGACGAGGAAATTGCGCCCGATCAGCATCGGTTCAAGTTCGGGGTGGTTGATGTTGGCCGGCAGGATCGCCCGCCCCGCCGCGATTTCGGACCGCACGAATTCCGGGGTGATGAAGGCGGGGATGTCTGCCCCGAAATCCTCCCCGTCCGCGCGGCGGGCCTCTGCCCCGGGTACCATTTCCGTACGGCCAAGGTTTTCGCGATGCGCGGCATAGATCATCTCGTCCGTGATGATGCCTGCGCGGGCATATTCGAACTGCGTGACCCTGGCCCCACGTTTCCCCTCGCGCACGGTATGCGGCGCGGGACAGGGGGGGACAAGCTGTGCGCCGGCGGCAAAGCCGTTATCTTCGGGCCGGACGGCGCGGGGGGTGACGGTGATTGTGTCGCGTGCGGCGATCCATGCCTCGCGGATGCGCGGCAGCCCATGGCGCACGTCACTGTGGGCGGGGGATGCGGTATAGGGGCCTGACGTGTCATAGACGCGTACAGGGGGTTCATTGGCCGAGGGTTCGAGCGCGATTTCACGAAATGGCACGCGAATGTCCGGGCGGGAGGTGGGGGAAGACCATGCCTTGACCGACCCCTGGATCGGGCCGGTTGTGACATGGTCGGGAGAGGAAGGCGGGACACTCTTGGTCATGACAGGACACCTTATGTTTCTCTCCGACAGGGGAAGGGGAGAAACCGGAAGGTGGTCCCGCGGGCAGGGAATGCGGCGGGGGCCTGTTGTTTCCGATGTCACACCAGTCCCTCCGCCGGTATGAACCGGATCAGGTTCCCCGGATGCATCATGCACCCGGCAGGGTCCCCGCATCCACGCCAGGGCGGCGTGCCAGCGGTATCTCAGCCCCTTTGACGGGACTCCCCTTGGTATATGCAGGATCGGTAAACTGGCGATTGCTGTCAATCACCAAAGCCATGGGACAACAGGATGTGAAAAATATGTCCCCCCGGTATCAGCATTGGTGCGGAGTAGGGTAAAAGGACAAGGGAAATCAGAACGGAAGACAGGCCGATGAGCATCCGACCGATCCCCACCCGCCCGATTGCCACCCGTATCGCGCAGGGACGTGGCGGCGAACCCGCCGATATCGTCATCCGTGGCGCACGCCTGCTGGATCTTGTGACGGGGGAACTGCTTGATGGGGATATCGCCATCTGTGGCGACACCATTGTCGGCACGCTGGACCATTATGAGGGACGCCACATCATCGACGCGCAGGGCCGCATCGCGGTGCCGGGATTCATTGATACGCACCTGCATGTTGAATCCTCGCTGATTACGCCGTTCGAATTTGATCGCTGCGTCCTGCCGCACGGGGTGACGACCGCCATCTGTGACCCGCATGAAATGGCCAATGTGCTGGGCCGTGCGGCATTGGAATATTTCGTCGATGCCGCATCGCGCGTGGTGATGGACCTGCGTGTCAACCTGTCAAGCTGCGTGCCGTCGACCACGCTGGAAACATCGGGCGCGTGCCTGTCGGCTGACGATCTGATGGAATGGCGTGACCATCCCTGTGTCATCGGGCTTGCAGAATTCATGAACGTGCCCGGCGTGCTCAACGGTGATCCCGGTTGCATGGCAAAGCTTGCGGCATTTGCGGGGCGGCATATCGACGGCCATGCGCCATTGCTGCGTGGGCGGGCGCTGAACGGGTATCTGGCGGCGGGGATTTCCACCGATCATGAGGCCACGGCCGCAGCCGAGGCATTGGAAAAAGTGCGCAAAGGTATGACGGTCCTGATCCGTGAAGGGTCCGTGTGCAAGGACCTGCGCGCGCTTGTTCCGCTGCTGACGCCCGCGACCTCGCCATTTTTCGCGTTCTGTACCGATGACCGCAACCCGTTGGAAATCGCGCATGAAGGGCATCTGGATTACCTGATCCGTCTTGCGATCGCCGAAGGTGTCGAACCTCTCGCCGCGTATCGCAGCGCTTCGCTCAGCGCGGCGCAGGCTTTCGGGTTGCGGGATCGGGGAATGGTTGCGCCGGGATGGCGGGCCGATATCGTGCTGCTTGATGACCTGCGTGAATGCCGTGTCGCCGATGTGATCGCAGCAGGGCGGCTGGTGGATGACGCGCTGTTCGCCACGCGGGAGGTGATCGCGCCAGTGGGGCTGCACAGCGTCAGCCTGCCCGCCCCGGTCAGTGCCGCCGACATGGCGCAGGCCGGCAATGGCGTGCAGGCCCCGGTGATCGGCCTGATCCCCGGACAGATCATTACTGAATTCCTGCGTGCCGACATGATGGTGTGCGATGGCGTGATACAGGCCGATCCCGCCCGTGACATCGCGCGTGTCTGCGTGGTGGCGCGCCATGGGCACAACGACAATATCGGTCGCGGTCTGGTGAAGGGATTCGGGCTGAAGGCCGGAGCACTGGCGTCATCGGTCGGGCATGACAGCCACAATATATGTGTTGTCGGGCTTGAGGGTGCGGACATGGCCGTGGCCGTCAATCATCTGGAAACAACGGGGGGAGGATTCGTCGTCGTGCGTGATGGGCGCGTGCTTGCCGACCTGCCGCTGCCGATCGCGGGCCTGATGAGCGATGCGCCATTTGAACAGGTTGCCGCCCGGCTGGAGGTTCTGCGCGCCGCCGCGCGGGGGTTGGGCTGTGTGCTGGATGAACCGTTCCTGCAACTGGCGTTCCTGCCGTTGCCCGTGATACCGCACCTCAAGATCACGGATTTCGGGATGGTGGATGTCGATCGCATGGCCCTGTTGTAGGATACGCGGATAACTGATGGCACAGGACATGACGGCGCAGGCGGGGGGCGCGCCCACCATCCGGCCCCAGGCCACGGCGACGCTGCGTGCCTATCGCGCTGACTGGACGCATTTCGCCGCGTGGTGCGCCGATCACGGGATCAGGCCCATCCCCGCCACGGCAGGGGATGTCGCGGCGTATCTGGAGTCGCTGCATACCTATGCCCCGGCCACCATCCGTCGCCGCCTTGCCGCGATCGGCAAGATGCACCGTTTCAACAACCTGCCATGGAAGGTGGGGGAACCCGTCATCCGCGCCGCCCTGCATGCCGCGCTGGAGGCCGCCGCGCCACAGGTTACGTCCCCGCCCGAAATCCTGACGGTGGCGCAGTTGCGTGCCATGGTCGAACGTTGTGATGACAGTGCGCGCGGGCGCAGGGACCGGTGTCTGCTGATTTTCGGGTTTGCTGGTGCATTGCGGCGTTCGGAACTGGTGGGGCTGATGGTGGAGGATGTGCGCCTGACGCCTGGCGGTGTGGTCATGCGCATCCGCGACGGCGCCGCCCCCGATCCCGCAGCCGTGGCGGCCGCCCCGGTGGGGGAGGAGGTCACGATGCCACAACGGCCCGATGACCTGACGCTGTGTCCCGCCCATGCCTTCGCCGCGTGGCAGAAGGTGGCGCACCGCCAGACCGGGCCGCTGTTCCGTCCCATTTCCAAGGGCGGGCGGGCCGGGGGGCGGGCGCTGACGCCGTTTGCCGTGACACGTATCCTGCAACGCCGGGCGGCTCTGGCTGATCTCGACGCCGGATATGCCGCACGGCTCAGTGCGCATGCCCTGCGGGCGGGATATATCGCCGATGCCCTGTCGCGCGGGATTGATGTGGAAGAGGTGCGTCATCACACCCGCCACCGTGACCCGCGCGCGATGCTCGCCTATGTCCGGGCAAGCCTGCCATGACCGGAAACCTGCGTTTCCCATGGGCCGACCTGCCCCCTGTCAAGGGGGAGGAAACAGCACCCGACTCCGCACTGCCCGCCGCGCCTGCGCCACGGGGACGGCGGGGGCGCAGGCCGCTTGCGGCATGGCGTGATGCGACGGGGAATGGATACTGGCAATGGTGGCACCTGCTGGTGCATGGCCCGGTGGCCGTGGTGGAGGGATTCGCCGGTGCGGCGCGTGGACGCGGCCTGATCCCGTGGCCCTTTGACGGGGAACGGGTGGAAGAGGACATGTTCGCGCTGGCGATTGGCGATGGCGCGTCCGCGCATACCCGTCGTGGCCTGTCGGTGGAGGGATGCCGCATCCTTGCGCGGCAGTTCCGCAATGCGGCAGAGGTGCGCCATTCGCAGAACCTGATGCGTATGGACCATGCGTGCGTGCTGGATTTCCATGCACTGGTGCCCATCCCGCCCGACATCCTGCGGCTGGGTGCGACGCATCCTGACGCACTGTCATGGCTGCGGCGGCACTGGGGCACGGCGGAGGCCCCGCGCAATGTGCAGCGCCTGGTGGGACGCAAGGCGGGGCGGCGGTTGCCCAATGGGCACAAGCCGGTGGTCTATGGTTTCTTTACCCCGCGTGCGGAGGCCCCGGAACCGCTGGTGGTGGCGTTGCGCGCACGCTGGCCGGACCTGTCCTTCGCCCTGTCGCCACGGGACATGACGTAATGGCGCAGTATGACCTGTTCGAGGAAGATGGCCGCCCGGAACCCGTCATCCGCATGGAGGCGTATCAGGGGGGGCTGACACACCTGCTGGCGTTGGCGCAGGCGCGCAGGATTGATATCCGCGCCCTTGACCTTGTGGCCCTGGTGGACCAGTTGACGGTGGCCATCCGCGCGTCATCCTCCCTGCCACTGGGGCGTAAGGCGGAATGGGCGGTCATGGTGTCGGGGCTGCTGTTGCTGCGTTCACGCCTGATGCTGCCTGCGGATGACCCGCGGCAGCGCGAAGCCACCGACGAGGTGTCGCGCCTGCGCGCGCAGCTTCTGGCGGCGGAGGAAGCAGGCCGCCTGGCCGCCTGGCTGTCTGCCCGTCCGCAACTGGGGCAGGAGATCCATGTTTATGGCGGTGGGCCCGCCTGCGACCTTCTGGAGCAGCCGCCGGAATGGGAAACCGACCGGATCGAATTCCTGTGGGGATGCCTTGCGGTCTTTGACGGTAACTGGGGGGTGCCACCGCCTGAACCTGCTTATGCACCGGTGCAGCTCGACCTGTTCGATGTGGAGGATGCGCGCGTGCGTGTGCGCCATGCCCTGATGTTGGCCGACGGCCCGGTGACATTGGACCGGATGCTGCCAGACAGGATGCCATCCAGCGGGGGAGCGTCCGAAGCGCCCGCGGGGCCGCCCGTGCGTGCGCGGTCCGCATGGACCAGCACCTTCACCGCCTGCCTTGAGCTGGTGAAGCAGGGCGAGGCCCGCGCCACGCAGGCGGACCCGGACCCTCTGCCCGCATTTTGCCGCACGTAAGGGGATCGGCCCCGGATATGGCGGAATTATGGCCTTTGATGGCGTGGGCAGTAATATTTTGTTGGCCGTAAATATAACAGGTGGTGTATGATACCTTTCATTAGGATGCATCAATCGGGTCCACGGTTTGCATGAACAATGCGCCGGAATTGCGTGAATAAATCGTGTAATAACGAAAAGTGATGCGATGGGTGCAAACGTACTACCCGATATTGTTTCGATGTGTTAACTTAATGTCGCGTGCCTGTCATTCTGCGTAAGAAACATAATGCCATGTCCGCGTGCGCCGTGCCGCCGTGCCGCAGTGTCAGGTGAAAGGGGGGCGCAATCGTGCCGCCGGGATATGCGGGTAACGGACACAGGGATATCAACGATGTGCGAAAGTGAGTTCCGGGAAGCGTCTCTTGTGTGTTTTTTCCATTAATTGTTGTCCCTTAGCTTGACTGCGCCGGGTTTTTGCTCAAGCTGGCAAAATCAGTTTTTCATCGGTGGGGATGGCGTTTCTGGTTTGTTATTTTCGGTAATCGATTCACGAAGCATGACGCGTGTCCTCCCATGCCGTTTCGGCCACAAGAGGGTTGATTTCGGAGAGTTAATAATGTTTATGGACGTTTATGGATAAAGCATGATGGACAAGCGACTTTCCTTGCAGGGGAGGAACCGGTTACCGGCTTCGCGACTGTTTGCCAGTCCTTCTGACGCACTGTCGGTAGCAATGCGTGGTAATTGCGAAGGCGGCGTTATCCAGATGGGGGAATGTCAGGCTGGTACAGTCGGGTTCAACCAGGCGTTTCGTAGATATCTGGTCATACTCTCGTAGTATTCGGTCAAATCAGAACACCAGAAAACTTTCTATAAACTCCATTAACTATGCCGTTCTGAATGAGGTATGGGTATGACGTATGCGGAACAAAGTGACAATCGATTACAGAAAGCCATAATATTTGGCGTCGTTTTGCTTTTCGAGGGCGCTCTTGTCACGGCGCTGATGTATGGTCTTGGCGCGCCCAAGTCCTCGCCGCCGCCGCCGCCGCGTCCGCCGGTGCAGGCACGCGTCATCAAGGAGCCGCCGCCTCCTCCGCCACCGCCGCCGCCACCGCCGCCACCGCCGGTGATCACGCAGCCGCCGCCGCCGTACATCCCGCCGCCGAAGATCCAGGTGCAGGCGCCGCCGCCGCCGATCAAGCACGTGACGCACACGAAGCCGCCCAAGCCCATGCCGCCGGCAAAGGTTACGCCGCCGTCGTCGTCGGATGCGCCGGTGTCCAATGCGCCGCCCGTGCCCGATCATATGGCTGGTTCGTCGCCGCTGAACCATGTGGTGCCCGAATATCCCGAAGAAATGTCGGATGCGGGTCGCGAAGGCGTCGTGACGGTTGCCTGTGACGTCGAAACGACGGGCGCGACCAGCAACTGCCAGGTCATGAGCGTGAAGGGTGGGCAGCCGTTTGCCGATGCCGCGCTGCGTGCCGTGCGTCAGTCGCGTTATGCTCCGGCCGTAAAAAATGGTGTTCCGATCAAGGAATTTCATCACCTTTATACCATCACATTCAGCCTGAACGACTGAGTGTGGCGGTGTCAGCCCATGTTGCGATGCGGGGGCTCGCAGTCCCCCGCAGCTTCTAAAAACAACACGTCCTGTCTAGAGGATCCTGAGTAAATGATCAGACTGCATCGCAAACACGCTCTCATCACCTCGGCAGCTTTCGCCGCCATGCTGTGCGTTTCGTCTCCGCTTGCGGCGCTGGCGCAGGACGCGGCCCCGGCGGCCGATGGGGCCGCCCCGGCGGTTTCCGCGCCGCCGACCGATGGTGCGGGTGCCCCTGCGGCCGCCGCCCCGGCTGACGTGCCGGCGGCTTCCGCCCCTGCCACGGCTCCTGCCGATGCGGCCCCGGCGCCTGCCGCCGATGCCGGCGCGGCTGCCCCTGCTGCTGATGCCGGTGCGCCAGCGCCTGCCCCGGCCCCCGCTGCTGATGCCGCCCCCGCGCCCGATGCACCGCCGCCGCCGCCGCCTGCACCCGAAGGCAACCCGTACGGCCTGGGTGCCCTGTGGGCAAACGGTGACTTCATCGCCCGTGGCGTCCTGCTGATCATGGTGTTCATGTCGGTCGGCACCTGGGTCATCATGATCAAGAAGTTCTTTGAACAGGCAAGCCTGTTCAGCGCGGGCAAGGACGTGACGTCCAAGTTCTGGACCAAGCCGACGATCAAGCAGGGCGCGGACGCGCTGCCGGCGAACTCCCCGTTCCGCTATATCGCGGAAACCGGTGTGAAGGCTGCTGAACATCACGAAGGCACGATGCAGGAATCCATCGACCTGCATTCGTGGACGACGATGTCGATCCAGCGTTCGGTCGATCTGATCCAGACGCGCCTTCAGGGTGGGCTTGCGTTCCTTGGGACCGTGGGTTCGACCTCTCCGTTCGTTGGCCTGTTCGGCACGGTCTGGGGCATCTATCACGCGCTGACGGCCATCGGTATCGCGGGTAATGCCTCGATCGACAAGGTTGCCGGCCCGGTTGGTGAATCGCTCATCATGACGGCTATCGGCCTTGGCACCGCGGTTCCGGCGGTTCTTGGCTACAACCTGCTGGTGCGCCGTAACAAGGGCGCGATGGATCTGGTGCGTAACTTCGCCGCTGACTTGCAGTCCATCCTGATGGGCGGCTATCGTCATGGTTCCGATCCGCAGAACACGATTGCGGTTCGTCCGGACAATTCTCCTACAACCACGACTATTGACAATCGGGTGGCCTGATCATGGGAATGCAAGTTGGAGGTGGCGGCGATGAAGACGAGGTGGTGTCGGCCATCAACACCACACCGCTTGTCGACGTCATGCTGGTGCTGCTGATCATCTTTCTGATCACTATTCCAGTTGCGACGCACACCATCACGGTAAAGCTGCCGATGGATGCAAACCAGCCGACCCGCACCGCGATTGATAACGTCGTGATCGCGGTGACGTCCAAGGGGCAGGCATATTGGGGAGAAACCCCGCTGAATGGCTATGCCGACCTCGAATCGCATCTGGAACATGCGGCGGCACAGAAGCCGCAGCCGCAGATCCAGATCCGGGGCGACATGGCCGCCAAGTATGAGGCAGTCGGCAAGGTTGTTGCGGCCTGTCAGCAGGCGGGCATCATTCACATTGACTTTATTACCGAACAGCCCCACGGCTGATCCTCGGTATCCATTCCCGGCCGGGAGGCAATCCCGGCCACTTTTGGGAGAATACGCGCCATGGGCATGAATGTCGGGTCCAGCAGCACGACAGAGGACGAAGGTATTGTAGATATCAATACCACGCCCCTGATTGACGTCATGCTTGTGCTGCTGATCATGCTGATCATTACCATCCCGATGCAGACGCATTCGGTTTCAATGGACCTGCCGCAGGGGAATCCTCCCCCCTCGACAGAGCCGGACCCACAGATTGATACGGTGTCGATTGATTTCGACAATACGATCACCTGGAACGGTGACCCGGTACCTGATGAAGCCGCACTTCAGGCGCATTTTACAGAGGCGGCGTCGATGCCGGTGCAGCCTGAAATGCACATCCATCCGGATCGTCTTGCCAATTACAAGACCGTGGCCCACGTCCTTGCCGATGCGCAGCGTCTTGGTATCACGAAGCTGGGCATTATCGGTAATGACCAGTTCATGGATGCGCAGTAAGGCGGCATAGCCTGCTATTACTGTTGCCACCGGGTTTGGGAAACGGCCTTTCGCATATTGCGAAGGGCCGTTTTTTCGTACGGTTACTGTTCCATATGCTCTTTCTGCCTGCCTTGCTTATATGGGATGCGGGTGGTGTCGGTGCTGGTGTTCAATGTCGCGGAAGGGGCTTTGGTGACGCTGCTTCCCGGAATGCGTCGCAAGGCATCATCTTTTTGAAGCGGCGCAGGCCCTTAAATCTTTGAGATCTTGCTTGGAAAAGCATGACCAGTATTGCGCTGGAATTATAAAATATTTTGATGAAGTTTTAAAAAACCTAGAAATAACCAATATTTTTAGAAAAAGTAATGTTTAATAATATCCTGAAATTATAAAGGTTTTTGGTGAAGCTTTTTCCAAAAAGCTTCAGAAAACGCCGCCTTTTTGGAAAAAAGGCGGCACCCAAAAACTTTTCTTTTTTATCAATGAGTTGCTTTCAAACAATCTCTTGAAAAAACGATAGTGTCTGTAACTGCCGTTCTTTTTTTCAAACAGTTTTTTATAGAGATGTTTTTTCCCTCTGGTTCCATCTTCTGGCGTCCAGAAGGGCCTTTGCCGCCTTTGCCGCCTTTGCCGCCTTTGGGGACGGGGGCGACGACATGCCGTGTCACTGGATGGATCTGTGCGGTGCCTCGATTCAGGATGGCAAAACAGGGGTGGGGGTGTTCGCACCGTGGGGCCTGGGGTGTAACGGAAAAAGAAACGGCCTGTTGCCGGTTCTGCATCCGGTGTTCCGGGTCTGTCGGTCCCAGATGGGGAATGATCCCTGTATTTGTTGCGGGATCGTTTTGTAATTCTACAAACACAGTAAAAACAGTCCCGTAAAACCGTCATTTCCTGATCGGTTCGTTGCGTTGCCAACCGGCTTTGCCCCTTTGGTGGGGATGCGCGCACACGATGTGGCGTGCATGCAGGTACATAAACAGCCTGTTGCTTTTTTTGGCCTTTCCCCCGTCATCTTATTTCCTTTAGGTCAACAAGACGCCTGCTGGCATCTGACCCTTTTCCATGATCGCGTATGGCGCGATGGCCATGCGGCGCGGTCGCATGGAGAAGGGGAATGCCTGTGGGATGGGGATCTGGGTGGATGCCCTCGGGGGAGGTGCAGTCCTGTTATGCCGGATCGGAAGAGTAACAATGTTCGGGGGGACGGATGAACATCACGCTGAAATGCACTGCCCTGCCATCTGCGACCATGCTGTCAGCCGTTGACCTGCGCGTGCCATGCAACCGGGGATATGCGTCCCGGTACGGGAATGCATCGTGATGACTGGCGGATCGTCACGCATGCGCACGACAGGGGATGGGGGTATCATGGGAAAATATGCAATGGGCCTGCGCGCACGGCTATGTGCGGTTTCATGTCTTGCGGGGGCGGGGCTGGCGCTTGCGGGGACCATGGATCGGGCGCTTGCGGCAACGTCCGCACCCGCGGCGGCACATCGTGTCACGCATCGGGGGGCAGCAGCACGGCCGGCCGCCGCGCAGGGAACATCGGCGCATCCCGCGACGGTCATTCCCGCGACGGCCATCCCTGAGACGCCAGAGGTCATCCATGTTTCGCGCGCCCGGGACGCCCGTGATGGTGGTGGCGGGATGATGCGTCTGGAAACCGCGCCCCATGCGGTCCAGACGGTGGGCAAGCAGTATATCGAGATGCGCAGTCCCACCAGTACGGGACTGGATCTGGTGAAAAACCTGCCCAGCCTGAATGTCACGACCCCGGATTCATCGGGTATGGAAGGGGGGCAGATTCAGGTGCGTGGCCTGACGGACCTCGATATGGGGCTGATGCTTGATGGCGCACCGGCGGCGGCTGCGAAATATCTGGCGGAAAACATTGATTCCGAAAACCTTGAAAGTGTCGAGGTCACGCCAGGCAGCGCGGGCACCGATCTGCCGGTCATGTCGGCGGCGGGCGGTGTCATGAACGAACGTTCCCACACGGCATCGCACAAATTCGGGGGCATGACGGATTTTTCGTATGGCACGAACAACCTGTCACGCGAATTCATCCGCCTTGAATCCGGGGATATCGGCAATACGGGCGTACGCAGCTTCTTTTCATTCTCCAACTCGCACGCGCGATCATGGATGGGATCGGGTATCAACCAGCGCAGGCATATTGATTTCGGGTTGCAAAAGGATTGGAAAAACGGATCGACGGCGCGGCTGTTCCTGTCATGGAATGCCGAGGATTTCACAATCGATTCCTATCCTGATGCCACGGCATTCTATAACTACAAACATACTGGCGTCGGATATGGCCGTAATTCCGATCCTTCCAGCGATAATTACTGGAAGAACAATAACGATCACTGGAACCAGATCTTCCTGACCGCACCTGTGCATGTGGTGCTGCCGTCACGCTTCTCCCTTGACCTGCAACCTTATTTCAGCTTTGGGCAGGGATGGGATGGTTCCCCTGGCGGGACGACGGCGTCCGACGGGTCGTACAATACGCTGTTCGGGTCGTCGGTGGCCTATTATAACAACGGGCAGCTTGCGACAAACCAGAACCTGACCAATTACTTCCTTCAAAACGAAGTGCGTCAGGTCGGTGCGGTGGCAAAGCTGAATTACCAGATCGACACGCATAACCATTTCTCGGTCGGGTACTGGTATGAAAATGCCCAGACCATCCAGTCCTATCCGCTCAGCGCCACGATGGCCAATGGCGCGAACCCCAGCCCCAACTGGGCACAGTACCAGATCAACAGCAACGCGGTATTTGGGCAGACCGCAGGATATGAACTGCATTCGCTGTTCGTGCAGGACACGGCAAAATATTTCAATGACCGGCTGACGATCCATGCGGGCTTCAAATTCGTGATGTCCAATGCGTGGAACAAGCAGTGGATGAATCACAGTTCCAACTATACCGGCGCGCGTAGCGGGACCAACACGACTGAACCCCTGCCGCAGCTTTCGATCGGATATCAGTTCAATGATCATCACCAGATCTATGTGAACGCCGAAGGTGATTACCGTGAGCCAAGCGCTGTTGACCTTGGCTGGACCACGCCGGGAACGAAAATGCTCAAGAACCAGTATTCCATCAAGGAAGAGCTGGGCTATCGCTATCACGACAAATACGTGATGGTTGATCTTGCGCTGTTCAACTACAACGTGACGAACCGCATTCTCGACACCTATATCGGTGCGAACCAGTATGCCCCGATCGAGGGCGGGAACCAGACCATGCGTGGCTTTGACGTTATGGTGGCGGGCCGGTCATATTACGGGTTCAGCCCGTATGCCTCGTTCGAATATCTGCATGCGACGCAGGATTCCAACGTGACGGATGGCAATGGAAACCTGATCCGTGCCAAGGGCCAGCAGGCCATCATGGCGCCGCATGTCATGGCCAATTTCGGCCTGACCTATAAATACAAGGGCTTCTTCGCCAATGCGAGCGTCCATTACACCGGCCCGCAGTCGGTGGCGCTTGATAACAGTGAACGCATTCCCGGCTATGTCACCGATACGCTATCGCTTGGGTATCGTTTCAAGCCGTTCCTGTATGCCAAATCGCCAACCTTCCGCCTGAACTTCACCAACCTGACGGGATCGGTCGTGCGCACCGGGGCGATGGGGGCGATTTATTCCGCGGGCAATCAGGGGGGATATAACGTCTATTACGGCGCAAGTGGTGGACGCAGCGCGAATGGCAACTCCTTCATGGTGGAACCGCGCTTCACCATGACCGGCACGATCTCCACCGCGTTCTGAGGGCGATGGCCCGTCGCGTTGACGCAAGGATGCGGCAGGCTGTTCGTATTGTCCTGTCCGTTGCGGGGTGGAACATGCGTGATGAACGGGTCATCACGCATCGGGCCGCGCACGGGCATGGCCCATGAAACATACCGTTCATCATGAAAGGTTCATGGAAGGTATTATTTCCAAAAGAGTCTTAATATTTAAGTATTTTTTGGAATTTATGCCCCCGAACCTTTTCTTTGCATCCGCTGGCTGTTTTGGAACGGCCTTTTAATCGTGATGCCGAAGGCAACGACCACCATGCAGCACAGCAGACCCCACCCGATTGATGAAGTCCCCCCGCTTGGCATGCTGTTTACGTTCGGGCTGCAGCATGCGCTTGTGATGTATTCGGGCACCGTGGCCGTGCCCCTCATCCTTGCCGCGACACTGGGTCTGGACATGGGGCAGACGATTACCCTGATCAATTCCGGTTTGATGACAGCAGGGATCGCCACGATCATCCAGGCCGTGGGGATCGGGAAGATTGGCTCCCGCCTGCCGATCGTGCAGGGGGCGTCGTTCGTGACGCTGGCGCCCATGGTGATGATTGGCAAGATGTATGGAAACAGCGCCATCTTTGGCGCGATCATCGGGGCGGGGGGCTGCACGTTGGTGCTGGCCCCGGCGCTGGGGCGGCTGATGCGGTTTATCCCACCCGTTGCGACGGGTTGTTTGTTGACGGTCATCGGCCTGACACTGATTCCGGTGGCAGGCGTATGGCTGGGGGGGGGGACGCCATCGGATGCGGCGTTCGGTACGTCCCCGAACCTTGTTCTGGGGGGCGTGACAATGGCGGTCACGCTGGCGGTCTATGCCGCGGGATCGGGTTTTATCTCCAATATCAGCGTGCTGCTTGGCCTGATTATCGGCAGCATCATTGCGCTGGCTTGTGGCATGGGTCATTTTCAGGCCGTGCATGATGCACCGTGGTTCGCGCTCAGCATGCCCATGGCCTTTGGCGTGCCGACCTTTCATGTGGTGCCGGTGCTGATCATGACGCTGACGATGCTGGTGATCCTTGCGGAAACGACGGGCAACTGTATTGCTGTGGGGCGCATTACCGAACGCCCCATGGACGAGGAAACGCTGATCGCGGCGTTCCGTGCGGATGGCCTGTCCACCATGCTGGGGGGCCTGTTCAACAGCTTTCCCTATAACGCGTTTACGCAGAATACCGGCCTGATCGCGATGACCAACATCCGCAGCCGCTTTGTCGTCGCGGCGGCGGGGGTGGTGCTGATCGTGCTGGGCCTGTTCCCGAAACTTGGCGCGGTGATCGCGGCCATGCCCGCGCCGGTACTGGGGGGATGTGCGCTGGTGATGTTCGGGATGACGGCGGTGGGGGGTATCCGCGAACTGTTGCATGTCCGTTTCGAGGGCACGCGCAATGGCATGATTGCGGCGGTTTCCATGGGGTTGGGCATGTTGCCGATGTCATGTCCCATCCTGTTGGCGCATGTCAGCGGGATGGCACGGCTGTTTCTTGGTAACGGGGTGTTTTTGTGCGTGTGTTCGGCCGTGGTGCTTAACCTGCTGATCGGAGAGAAGATCCCCACGCTGGAGGAGGAACTCCATCCCGACACCGCGCGGCAGGTGCCCTGACCCCAAAGGATTGTAAAAGCGCGGCTTTGTCCCTTTGGCTGAGGGAGTGTTTGAAAACAAATCATTGATAAAAATAAGAAAAGTTTTTGGGTGCTGCCTTTTTTTAAAAAGGCGGCGTCTTCTGAAGCTTTTTGGAAAAAGCTTCACCAAAAACCTTTATGATTTCAGGATGTTATTAAGCCTGACTATTTCAAGCAGCCCCTTAAATAATTGGCTGTTTGAAAAGCGGGGGGCCGTGACCCGCCGGGGTGGTCAAAGCTTTTGGTGAATATTCAAAAGACACGCTAACGGCAGGAATTTTTAATTTCTTATCGACGTCCTGTTTTCAAACGATCTTCACCAGAAAATTTTAAGGGGCCGACAGGGTTTATGCCCAGGCAGCCTTGCAGGAGGGCCGGTTCCCCGCCGGTTGGTCAGGCCTGTTCCCGACCGCCCGAAAACAGCCGTGATGCGCTGAGCAGCATGCCAAGAAAGGCGATGACGGATGCGAATTCCAGGCAGCGTATCGACGGCCGCATGGCGATCAGCCCGAACGTCATCGCCACAAGCATCGCGCCCGTCGCCTGTCCGCACTGGCGCGAAACCTGGACCATTCCACTTGCACTGCCGGATCGTCCGGCGGGGGCTGTGACCATCATGATACGGTTGTTGGGGGGTTGGAATATGCCAAACCCCATTCCCGCCAGCCCGACGCGCCATACGATGTCATACCAGTGTGGCTCCGCAGGGAGCAGATAAAGGGCAAGGAATCCCATCGACGTAGTGAACAGCCCCACCGACGACAGGATCGTGGCCGGGACCCGGTCGCTCAGTCGGCTGATGACCGGCGCGACAAGCATGATTCCCACCGGCCACGGCGTCATCAGCAGCCCGACCACCGATGGCGGTGCATGGAACAGGTTCTGCAATGTGAAGGGAAAGGACACCATGAACAGGTTGGACGACACGAAAGCGAGGAACCCGATGCAGGCCCCGGTGCGGAATGCCGCGACCTGCAACATGTCGATCGGGAACATCGGGTGGGCGCGTCCCTTCTGCCGCCGCACCAGAAGCCAGCCCGATACGATGCCGGTTATCGCGAAGGCATAGACCTGCAGGCTGCTGGCATGGTGTGCGATGGAATCGCCTGCCATGATGAGCGCGCCAAACGCGAACGCATTGAGCAGCGCACTGAGCCCGTCGAATGCGCCATGTTGCAGCGGCGTGCGTGGCAGGGACATCAGCGCCAGCACCAGGGCCGCAAGGCCCAGCGGGATGTTGATGAAAAACAGCCACGGCCATGTGGCGACCGACAGGATGATGGATGCCACCGTTGGCCCCGCCCCCACGCCAAGTGCGACCATCACGCCATTGAGCGCGATGCCGCGCCCGATGATCGCATGGGGATAGATGAAGCGGATCAGCGCGATGCTGACGCTCATGATACATGCCCCGCCCACACCCTGCACCGCGCGCGCCAGCGACAGCGCCAGCAGCGAATGCGACAGCCCGCAGAACAGGGAGGAGACGATGAACAACACCAGCCCGATCTGGCACAGGCGTCCGAACCCGATCCGCGCGCCCAGTGCCGCCGTGGGCAGAAGGGCGATGACACTGGCGAGCTGGTAGGAATTGATGATCCATACCGCCGACGCGGCGGAAACATGCAGGTCCCCCCCGATGGTCGGCAGCGCGACGTTGGCGATCGCGTAATCCAGCAGCGCCAGCAGGACCGACAGTGCGACCGCACACATCGCCTGTATCCGGGCCGCACCGTGCAGGCCCTCTCCTTCGGTCAGTATCTTGGTGTCGCGGGGCATGGCATGTCGCTGTCTTGCGCGGTGTCCGGCGGGCCGGAACGTGCGTGGGGGGCGGGGGGACATCCCCGTCGCAGGCCCGTGTGGAATGCGGGCCGGGGGGCAATGTTCAGTCGCGTGCGGTGTGCTCCAGCGCGCGCATGCCGATATCGTGACGCCAGATGGCATCGTCCCAACGGATCGCACCCACCCCGGCATAGGCCCGGGTGCGGGCCTGTGCCAGCGTGTCGCCTGTGGCGCAGACTGCAAGCACGCGGCCACCCGCCGCGACCAGGTGATGATCGGCATCAAGCTTTGTGCCCGCCTGGAACACCTGCACACCGGGCAGGTCTTGTGCATCGTCGATGCCCGCGATCACGCCGCCGGTCACTGGCCTGCCGGGATAGCCGCGTGCGGCCATCACCACGCTGATGGAGGCCTGTCCCGAAAAGCGGATATCCGTGCCTGCAAGATCGCCCTTCGCCACGGCGGCAAGCGCGGCGAGCAGATCGCTTTGCAGCCGGATCAGAAGGGCCTGCGCCTCCGGGTCGCCAAGGCGGACATTATATTCGATCAGTTTCTCACCCTGCGGTGTCAGCATAAGCCCGGCGAAGATGATGCCGTGGAACGGTGTGCCACGTCGCGCCATCTCGCGCAGCATGGGACGCACCATCGTATCGAGTGCCGCTTCCTGTCGCGCGCGGTCGAATCCTGCGGGGGGGGAAACCGCGCCCATGCCGCCGGTGTTGGGGCCGGTATCGCCATCGCCAATGCGCTTGTGGTCCTGTGCCGCGCCGATCAGTACCGCCTGTTCCCCCGCGCAGAAGGCAAAGAGCGAGACCTCGTCGCCCACCAGGCATTCTTCGATCACCACCGTGCGCCCGGCGTCCCCCATTGTGGCGTCGGTCATCAGGTCTTTGATGGCGGTTTCGGCTTCTTCCACGTTCTGGGCCACGATCACGCCCTTGCCCGCCGCCAGGCCATCGGCCTTGACCACGATCGGTGCACCGGTGGCACGCACATGCGCCAGTGCGTCGGCCGCGGTATCAAACCGTGCCCAGCGCGCGGTGGGGATGGCCGCCGCGTCACAGATTTCCTTGGTAAAGGTCTTGCTGCCCTCAAGCTCCGCCGCCGCGCGCGATGGCCCGGCGCAGGCAATCCCGGCCTGTGCGCAGGCATCGGCCAATCCCGCCACCAGCGGGGCCTCCGGTCCGGGCACCACAAGGTCGATGCGTTCATCGCGCGCAAGTTTGATCAGGCCCGCCACATCATCGGCGCGGATGGCGCAATTGGTCCCCAGCGCGGCCGTGCCGGGGTTGCCCGGTGCAATGAACAGCGCCTCCAGCAGGGGCGAACGCGCGATCGCCGCCGCCATGGCATGTTCACGCCCCCCCGATCCGACCAGCAGCACCCGCATGAATCAATTCTCCTGTTTGCAATCCGCCCTTTCGGGACGCGCGTCTCTATCATAACTTCGGGTCATGCATGAACCCAGCTTCCCATCCGGCGCGCCGGGCGCCACGAATATCGCGGAATATTCCGTATCCGAAATTTCGGGCGCGATCCGCAGCACGCTTGAAGGTACGTTTGGACGTATCCGTGTGCGCGGCGAAATTACGGAATTCAAGCGATATTCATCCGGTCACCTTTATTTTTCCCTCAAGGATGAGAAAGGGAAGCTGTCTTCCGTCGTCTGGCGCGGCAGTGTTTCCCGCCTTGGGCTGAAGCCTGAAAATGGCGTGGAGGTCATCGCCACGGGCAAGATTTCCTCTTATGGCGAGCGTTCTTCCTACCAGATGGTGATTGACCGTCTGGAATATGCGGGGGAGGGCGCATTGCTGGCCCGGATCGAGAAGCTGCGCCTGCGCCTTGCGCAGGAAGGCGTGTTCGATGCGGAGCGCAAGCAGCGGATTCCGTTCCTGCCACGTGTCATAGGGGTCGTGACTTCGGCACAGGGGGCGGTGCTGCATGACATCCGCACCACGGTGGCCCGGCGTTTTCCGCGTGACCTGCTGGTCTGGCCTGTCCCGGTGCAGGGCGAGGGCGCGGCCGAACGCATTGCCGAAGCGGTGGCGGGGTTTGACCGGATCGACGGGCGCACGGGGATTGCGCGGCCCGATGTGCTGATCGTGGCGCGTGGTGGTGGTTCGCTGGAGGATCTGATGGCCTTCAATGACGAATCCGTGCTGCGTGCGGTGGCGGCCTGCACGATCCCGGTCATTTCCGCCGTGGGGCACGAGACGGATACGACCCTGATTGATTTTGTGTCAGATCGCCGCGCACCCACCCCCACGGCGGCGGCGGAAATGGCGGTGCCCGTGCGTGCGGAGCTGGAGGCGGACCTTGCCCACCGCATGGCGCGGCTGTCGAACGGGCTGGGGCGTGTGCTGCAGCTTGGGCGGGCGCGACTGGGGCGGGCGGCGGCGGGGCTGCCTGACCTGCCATCATTGCTGGAAACCGCGCGCATACGGCTTGACGACCGTGGGTATCGCCTCGACATGGCGTTGCCCGCACTGCTGGAACGTCGTCGCGCGCGCTTGCAGGCGGCATGTGACCGCTTGCCCACGCCCGGCACCATCATTGCGCTGAAACGTTCCGGCCTGACGCTGGCGTCGGCGGCACTGGCGCGTGGGGGGGCCGCAATATCTGCGCGACCGCCGGGGCCGGGTGACGGCGCTGCGTCCTTCGGCCCCCGCCCTGCTGGCGTTGCTGCGTGAACGGCGCGCACGTGTGCAGGGGGAGGGCGGGCGTCTGGAATCGCTGTCGCCGCGTGCGGTGCTGGAACGTGGCTATGTGCTGGTGCAGGACCGCGCGGGCCATCCGCTGACACTTGCCGCGGAGGTGAAAGCGGGCGCGCAGGTCATCATGACCTTTGCCGATGGGGACGTGGCGGCGCGGGTCGAACGTGCGGCCCACAGCGAACAGGGGCGGCTGGACCTGTAACAATGAAGGAAAAAACAGTGGCAAGGCATGGTGTGAATATGGAACGGCGCGTGATGTCGCGTGTGACAGTGGCAGTGGCAGTGCTGGTGGGGATGGCATCGGGTCTGTCGGCCTGTGCGCCACACCAGCGTGCGACACCTGTGGCCCTGCCACCGCCTGCGGTTGCCGCGACGGGGGCTGCGGAACCTGTGCTGGTGAACGACCCTTCCGCCCCTGCAGATACGCCGCTGTGCGGTCATGCCGCGCGGGAGGCCAACGCCATCGGGGCGACAATCCACCCTGACATCACCCCCGCACGCAGCAGTTGCGCCGCGAATGCGTGTTTTGATCCCCAGACGGGCACCTATATCGGGGCGGATGGTAACCGCCATGTGTGCCGATAGGGCGTAGCCCCACCCGTCATTGCCACGCGTATGGGGCCGCCATGGCAGGCAGGCCATGGCAGGAAGCGCGCTTCCTGCCCCTGATCTGCTGGGAGAGTGTTTGAAAACAAATCATTGATAAAAAACAGGAAAAGTTTTTGGGTGCCGCCTTTTTTTAAAAAGGCGGCGTCTTCTGAAGCTTTTTGGAAAAAGCTTCACCAAAAACCTTTATAATTTCAGTATGTTATCGAGCCTGAATTTTTAAACAGTCTCTTATGGGGCAAAACCCCATGAAAACCGCCCCACGCGCCCCATCCCGTAACATGGGGACAGCGCGCGTGCTCCGTAATCAGCGTTCGATCGGACGGTACTTGATGCGGCCCGGTTCGGTTGCATCCGGCCCGAGGCGACGGCGTTTGTCTTCTTCATAGGCCTGGAAGTTGCCTTCGAACCATTCGACGTGGCTGTCGCCCTCGAACGCAAGGATATGCGTTGCAAGACGGTCAAGGAACCAGCGGTCATGGCTGATGATCACCGCACAGCCCGCGAACTCCGCCAGTGCGTCTTCGAGGGCGCGCAGCGTATCGACGTCAAGGTCATTGGTCGGTTCGTCAAGCAGGATGACGTTGCTTTCCTGACGCAGCATCTTGGCAAGGTGGACGCGGTTGCGTTCACCACCCGACAGGACGCCAACCTTTTTCTGCTGGTCCGGTCCCTTGAAGTTGAAGGCCCCGACATAGGCGCGTGACGGCACCGCGCGCTTGCCAAGATAGATGACATCCGTCCCGCCGGAGATTTCTTCCCACACGGTCTTGTTGTCATCAAGGCTGAAGCGTGACTGGTCCACATAGCCCAGTTTGACGGTATCACCGATCTTCAGTTCGCCACTGTCGGGCTTTTCAAGGCCCATGATCATCTTGAACAGCGTGGACTTGCCCGCGCCGTTCGGCCCGATCACGCCAACGATGCCACCGGGCGGCAGCTTGAAGTTAAGGTCGTCGATCAGCAGGCGGTTGCCAAAGCCCTTGCGCAGGTCTTCGGCCTCGATCACCGTGCTGCCAAGGCGCGGGCCGGGCGGGATGACGATGTCGGCAACACCGGTCGCCTTTTCCCCGCTCTGGGCCAACATTTCCTCGTAACGTGCGATACGCGACTTGCTCTTGGCCTGACGCGCCTTGGGGGAGGAGCCGATCCATTCCTGCTCTGCCGCAAGGGCGCGCTGGCGTGCGCTTTCCTCTTTTTCTTCCTGTGCAAGGCGCTTGCGCTTTTGCGTCAGCCACGAGGAGTAGTTGCCCTCGAACGGGAAACCACGGCCACGTTCAAGTTCAAGGATCCAGTTCGTCACGTTATCAAGGAAGTACCGGTCATGGGTGATGACCATGACGGTGCCTTCGTAATCGCGCAGGGTCTTTTCCAGCCAGGAGACGCTTTCGGCATCAAGATGGTTGGTCGGTTCGTCAAGCAGCAGCAGGTCAGGCTTTTCAAGCAGCAGGCGGCACAGCGCCACGCGGCGGCGTTCACCACCGGACAGCTTCTCCACCGGGCTGTCAGCCGGGGGGCAGCGCAGCGCGTCGAGCGCGATCTCCAGCTTGCGGTCGAGTTCCCATCCGTCGCCCGCATCGATGACTTCCTGTAGTTCCGCCTGTTCGGCAAGCAGGGTGTTCATCTCTTCGTCGGACATGGGTTCGGCGAACTTCATCGAAATTTCGTTGAAGCGGTCCACAGCCTTTTTCAGCTTCCCGAAGCCAAGGGCGACGTTCTCGCCCACGGTCAGGCTCTCGTCGAGCTTGGGCTCCTGTTCGAGGTAGCCGATGGTCGCACCTTCGGCGGCCCAGGCCTCGCCACCGAATTCCTTTTCGATGCCGGCCATGATTTTCAGCAAGGTGGACTTGCCCGCGCCGTTGACACCAAGGACACCGATCTTGACGCCGGGCAGGAACGACAGGGTGATCCCCTTGAAGACCTCGCGCCCACCCGGATACGCCTTGGTCAGGTCCTTCATCACATAGACATATTGCGTGGCGGCCATGACGGTCAGGCTCCCGAAAGCTGAAGGATATAGGAATGTGCAAGGAACATGGTTGAAGGCCCCTACGGCGAAGGGCCGCGTTCGTGCAACATGGGCCTGCGCCCGGCAGGACTTGAACCCGCAACCAAGCCGTTATGAGCGGCCCGCTCTAACCAATTGAGCTACGGGCGCGCAGGCAGGCCTTGATTCGCGCATGTGCGCGCTTTTTGCAAGATGCGATAGGGCCCGGGAATGCCGAATTTAGATCTTTTTTCACCGACACCCCCCTCACGGCAAAGATGACATACGTGTAACGTCCATGATCTGGCTCATGTCCGTGGGGCGCGATTGACTGTATCGGGCATGGACAGGACACGCGTGATGGCGGGGTGTTGCCCCGCAGGATCAGGCGTGTGAATTCGAAAGCGACAGAATAACCCTTTGCATGGCAGGAGCCATAAAGTGGACGTATCCAAGATTTCCCCGGGCAAGGACGTGCCCAACGACATCAACGTGGTCATCGAGATCCCGCAGGGATCGGGCGTGAAGTACGAAATCGACAAGGACAGCGGCGCGGTCGTCGTTGACCGTATCCTGTTCACGCCCATGGTCTATCCCGCGGCGTATGGGTTCATCCCCAACACGCTGGCGGCTGATGGCGACCCGACCGATGCGCTGGTGCTGCTGCCGGCTGCCGTGGTGCCGGGTTGTGTGGTGCGTGCGCGTCCCATCGGCATGCTGAAGATGGAAGATGAAAGCGGCCAGGACGAAAAGATCATCTGCGTCCCCCACGACAAGGTGCATCCGTACTATTCCAAGGTCGAGAAGCTTGAAGACCTGCCCGAGATCACCCTGAAGGAGATCGAGCATTTCTTCACGCGCTACAAGGACCTTGAAAAGGGCAAGTGGGTGAAGGTGTCCGGCTGGGCCGACAAGGAAGAAGCCGGCAAGGCGATCCTGGATTCCATCAAGGCTGTCACCAAGAAATAATGCCATTACGGGGTGGCGGGCCGGTCGGTCCCACCGCCCCCGTGGTTGCGTCAGGTTGCGTGTGCGTGGGGGTCAGGCCACCACGGCGCGTGCCTTGCGTGTCGGGGTCCTGCGTGTCTGGGCCTTGTGTGCCGCAGTTTTTTGTGCCTCAGCCTTGTGTGCCGGGGCCTTGTGCCCCGTCAGGCGCTCAATCAACGCCATGTAACGGGCCATGTAATCGCCCATGTCCAGCGTGCGGACAGCTTCCGCACGGACCCTGCCCCGCAGTCGCCGTGACAGCGTCTGATCCTCCAGAAGTTCAAGGACACCATCCGCGATGCGCCCTGGCTCCAGGAATGGTACCAGACGCGCGGTCCTGGCGTCCTGTAGGAATTCCCGCACGGGTGGGGTGTCGCTGCCGACGATGGCGCATCCGCAGGCCATCGCCTCCCGCAGGGACCATGACACCACGAACGGATATGTCAGATAGACATGCGCGTCGGAGCGTTGCAGCAGGCCAATGAAACGGTCATAGGGCAGCCTGCCGACGAAATGTACCCGCGCAGGGTCGATCCATGCGCCCAGTTCCGACAGCATCCGCTCACGCCAGCACCCCTGGGGCGGCGGGGTGCCGTAACTGACGCCATCACCCCCCACCACGATCACCCGCACATCCGTCCGTGCGCGCAGGATGCGCGGCAGCGCACGCATGAAGACATGGAAACCGCGATAGGGTTCAAGGTCGCGCGCGACATAGGTCACAAGTTTTTCGCGGGGGGAGATGCGGACATCCTCCAGTGCGAAGGGACGGGTCGCGGCGCGTGGGTCGGGACGGCACTGCGTCAGGTCCACCCCTTCATGCAGCAGCGTAATGCGTGGGCGTGCCCAGTCGGGATAGGTGTCGCGTTGGAAGCGTGTGGGGCAATGGCCCCATCCCGGCTGTGCCAGTGCCTGCAGGTTGAGGGTGTTGCGCGCACGCACCATGGGCGCCGACGCCGCGGGGAAGGGGAATTCGGGGTCAAAGCCGACATCCAGCCCCGATGGATGATAGAAGAATTCATAATATCCCAGCATCGGCACACCGGGATATACATCGCCAAGGTCCAGCAGTTCGCCCCAGCCATGATGGCCAATGATGATATCGGGGACGAAGCCAAGGTCACGCAGCGTGCGCGCCGCCTGCGCCACCTGTGCGGCGCGTTGCATGGCATGGGCGATTTCACCCACGGGGGGTGGCCCGCCCACCTTTGCCGGTGGGGGCATGCGGTATCCCACCCGCCTGACCCCGGGAATCATGCCCTGCCCGGTCTCGCTTATGAAAACAAGTTCATTGCCCCCCTGCGCATGGAGATGGCGCAGGAGGTGCAGGAACTGTCCGGGGAAGTTCTGGTGGACGAACAGGTATTTCACCTGTCACGCCCCCCTGTGCCCGCCCATGGCGCGCGGCCGGGCCGGGGCAGGTGTGGGCATGGTGATGGCATGATGCGTCAGGTCCGGCGCCGGGTTGCGGCCTTCTTGCGTGCCTTGAGCAGCGCCACCCGCGAACCCGGCGCCTTGCGACCGCGACCGGGATGGATATCCCTGGGCAGTATGTCCGTGGCATCGACCTGCGTGTCCCTGACCTGTGTGTCCTTGGCCTGTGTATTCACGGCCTGTGCATCCATGGCCTGCGTGCGCGCCCTGGATGCGGTTTTCGCCTTTACTTTCGCCGGGCTTTTCTTGGTGCCACGCGTTGTGCCTGCGCGTGGGGCGGTGGCCGCAGCAATGGCGGAGGGAGCCTGTTCCCCCGCCATATCCCTGCGCGCGGGGCGGCGGCCGCGTCGTGTGCGTGTTGCCGCAGGTGCTGCTTGTGCCGCTGATACCTCATCAAGCAGGTCGAGTACCTGCGTATCATGCGCCATATCGGCCGCCATGTCGGCATTTTCCGGCATGATGCCCCCCGTCATGTCGTCCTGTGCCGTGCGCGGGGTGATTTCGATCCTGAACGCTTCGAGTGGCGACAGATCGTCGGACATGACGGCGATATCCTCCACCGGTCCGATATGGCTGCCATCGATAAAGGTGGCGCTGACGCGGCATATGAACTGTTCCGCGGCCTTGCCTGTCAGGCGCACGCGCAGTCCCAGCAGGGGCAGCGCCATGCCACGGCTGCCGCAATAGGTGCCCCCTTCCACCCAGGGGGAGAACCATCCCTGTCCGAGTACGGCCTGGTATTCGATCTGACCCGGTGTGACGGGATCGTCGGGCAGGATGGAGAAACCCTCGATCCACGCATGGCCACCGACCGTTCCCATCCATTCGTCACATGTGACATGCACATCCCCGCGCCGCTGGATATGGGCGACGATGCCGCTGCCACCGGTTTGGGGTGCGGCGATGGGGGGGGCGGTCGCGGGCCGGGGGGCAGCCTGTTGCATCGCGGTCGCCGGAGCGGCGAATGGCGCCGCCGCGGCGGCTGGTGTCGTGGGGGTATAAAGCCGGGCAACCTGCAGATTGGGCCGCACGTCGTCATGGGCGGGATCGTGATAGGTCGTGACCAGTATCCATGTGGGCCGGTTGTCCACCCGCACCAGCGCCGCACCACGATCGAGGCCAAGCCACCCGTCATCATCAAGGCCACGGATCGTGATCGCACCATCCGGGTCCGTGGGTGAAGGGGTCACGCGCACCCCCGGCAGGCCGCCAAGCCCCCCCATCCCGGGCGGGCGGGCGACGGGGGCGTGAAAGATGCAGAACGTCCCGGGTTCCAGCAGCATCAGTTGCGCGGAGACCCCGACATTGAGGATTCGGTCAGGCCGCCCGGTCATGCGGGGGCGTCCGGCTGGCGGGAATGTGCGCGGGTGGGCTGCACAGGACATGTCAAAGGCCGGGCATGGGCCGGATTACGGATCAAGGCCGGATTTCCCCCGTTGGCTGTATCGCGTGTCATGGTCGGGCATGCCCTGCCGGTCAGGGCGGCAGGGTGCGCGGCCCATAAGACATGAAAAACATGTTCAATTGGTGAACGCCCATCGACAGCGGCACGGTGGTCCCGCGCCGGGTTGCGCGGATGCGTTCAGCCACCGCCCCGATATCGAACGATACGCAGGGCAGCCCCGCCCGCCACAGCAGCCCCAGCGTAAAGCACCATGTTTCAGGACAGACGGAGGGGACGAACCCGATATCCGCCTGTTGCGCGCGGACAAGGGACAGGGCCTCGGCATCGCCATAACGTCCGGTGATGAAGACATGGCCCGTCGCCAGCAGTTGCGCGTCGTCGGCGGTGTATCCAGCAACGACATATTCCACCGGCAGGCCATGCGCGTGTGCATCGCGCGCCGCGTCACGCAGGATGTCATATCCTTTTTCCATCCCGATCGCGCCCGCCACAAGGACACGTACCCGGCCCGTGCGTGGGTGTGCGGCGATGGTGTGCATATCCTGCGGCACGGGGGTGGCCGCCACCAGTTCGGGGAGTGAAAGCGTGGGGCGGTCGTCTTCAGGCGGGCGGACATGTACGGCCTGCGCCGGGAAATGCCGCGCCAGTCGGCGCGCGACATCATGCGATGGCACGATGACCTGCCGTGCATGCGCCATGTCGTGCCCGAAACGGGTGCGCAGGGCCACGATGCCGCCGTCCCCTTCGTGTTCCCCTCCATCGGGGTCAAGCAGGCTGCCCAGTGCCGTCACGCAGCGGGTGCAGCCGTCGATGTCGGGTTCCCCGCAGTAACGGCCCGACGGCCCGACCATGGCGATGCGCGGGCACAGTCGCGCATAATCATGCACATACATTTCATAGGGGACGCCAAGCGCCATGCACAGTTCACGCAGGCGCGGCCCATGGCCCAGCGCATGGTGCCATTCCACGGCGCGCACGCCCTCTGTCCGCAGGAAGGCCAGCAGGGCATCGCGTTCCATTGGCCAGCGGAATGTCAGCACCGGCATTTTCAGCCCCTGCGTCCCGTCGCAATCTTCCTCAATGCAGAAGCCTGGGGTGTCATGGGGGGAGCTTTCATTGGCGGGACGCAGGATCAGCGGACGTATGCCCCGTGCCCGCCACATGCGTGCGCGTTCGGTGATGACACGGTCCACCCCGCCGCGCATGGAATGGGTGGCCAGCACCACGGCACGCGAAAACCCCTGCGCGCGTGACATGCGCCGCCATAGCACCACCCCCATGCGCCGTCGCGCGGGGGCCAGCGGGTCGCGCGTCACATGATCGCGGATCAGGGCGTCATATCCGGGGTAAAGGCGGTTGATTACCCACAGGTTGCGTTGCATCAGCGTATGGCGCGCCATTCCGAACGATGCGCCGCCCACATGCCCGACAAACGCGCCGGGGGCCGCGACATGACGCCAGCCCAGCCGTGTGGCCCGCATGCAGAAATCGTTTTCTTCTCCATATCCCTGCGCGAACAGCTCGGTCCGTAACGGGCCGGTCGCGTCCAGACAGTCATGGCGGATAAACATGCAAAAACCATGTGCGGTGGGGATATCCACCGCCCGTCCCGCATTGGCGGTGCGTGCGGCATCCATCAGCATATGCACCTGTCGTGCATCGGGGGGCGGGATATCGCCGGTATCGGCGTGCGGGTCGGGCCATGTCAGGATGCTGGCATCGTTGGAAAAGGGGGTGACGGTGCCGGTGTCGGGCCGCCCATATGCCACGATCGCCAGTTCCTCCAGCCAGCCCGGCGCAACCAGGGCATCGCTGTTGAGGAGGACGACATCATCCCCCCCCGCATGCGCCAGCCCCGTATTGACGGCATGGGGAAATCCCCTGTTGGTTGCATGGCGCAGCAGCGTGATCGCACCGGTTGTCCCAAGACGGTCAAGGTCTGCGGCCAGCGTGGGGTCCGGTGTGGCATCATCCACAACGATGACAGACATCACAAGGCCACTGGCGGATTGCGGGCGGGCGTGCAGGACACTGTCGATACAGGCCAGTGTCAGGTCGCGGTTGCCATGCGCGGGAATGATGACATGCACCCGCCCATTGCGTGATGGCATGTCGCGACGCCGTGCGCCTGCCTGCGTCGTTCCCGCGCGCCGTGGGGTGGGCAGGGGGCCAAGCAGGATCGGGCTGCCGGGCAGGTCGCATCCGCCGGGGGTCTGCACATGCACGCAGCCGGTGGCGGGCAGGGCGTTGCGTGTAATGTGGAACGCGCGTGGCCGTGCCAGTGGCGGCAGGCCGGGGCAGGGGGGCGTGGCCTGTGTGGCGTCGTGTGGGGGGACAAGTGTCGCGCCATGGGCGTCGCGTATCAGGATGCGCGGCGTATGCGCCGGGTCTGCCGGGTGCCATGCCCATCCCCGGATTCCACCCCGGTCAAGCCTGACCGCCCCGACGATACGGCGGATGGCGGCGGGGTGTAGCGGGCTGCCCAGCAGGTCGCGCCCATGGGGGGCCGTGGCCGTCATCGTCGCAGCCCGCGCGGCCCGGTCGGGCAGGGCGTACGATGTGGCCGATCCATGGCCATCACGCGGAACCCGCATGTCGGCCCTGACCTCGATATCCCCGGTCTTCATGTGTGGGGCCACGCCTGCGGGCAGGCCGCCCCAATGCACGGTCCCGTCGCCGGTCATGCCGATCCATCCCGGCAGGTCCAGCGCGGTGCAGACCCGTGTGGCGCAGCCCCCGATGGCATCATCGAACCCATGGCGTGACAGAACATGGGCGACGATCGTGCGGGCATCCGCCCATTGTGCAAGGGCGATATGCGCCAGCGCCAGCAGGGTCCACCCCTCGCGGAAGTCATGTCGGCGCATCAGGGGGTGCAACAGGCGTACGACACCCGCATGATCGCCCATGCCCATCCGGCCCACCGCCAGTGCGAATGCAATATCCGCATCCTGCGGCGCCAGACGCCACGCCCGTTCCAGCCATGGCCCGGCCATGGCGTCCTCCCCCCGTGCGATCAGTGATTGCGCATGGCGCATGGCGGCGTGGGCATCCCCACCGGTGAAAGAGTCGTGGGGGGGACTTTCCCCCGAACTTTTCCCCCTGGGGGCGTCCCCCGGTGGCAGGGGCGCAGCATTATCGCGTGGCACGTGCATCCCCCGATGCCTGCTTGCGTGCGGCTTCCCCCGGCATGGCCGTGGGGGGGGGGTGCGTATGGTATCAGGCGTTATGGCGTCATTTGCGGCGTTATTTGCGGCGTCAATGGTGGGGGCATGTGCGGCGCCATGCGAAATGTCGGGGGCAATGTCGGGCACGCAGGCAACGGACAGGCGCGCCAGTTCCCGTGTCGCCTGCGTCACGCCCTGTGCCTGCGCGCGGCGCAGCCATATGCGCGCGCGCGCCAGGTCGGTCGTGCCCGCCAGCCCCCGGGCGAAGTAGCGCCCCAGCATCAGTTGCGCCAGCGGGTTGCCCCTTTTTGCGGCTTCGGCGAACCAGTGCTGTGCCTGCGCGCGGTCGGGGGGGACGTCATGCCCGCCACCATACATCGCCCCCAGCGAAAACATGGCATCGGCCAGCCCCTGTCGCGCAGCTTCGTAATACAGCGCCAGCGCACCGGCATGGTCACGGGGGCCACCCTGTCCCGTCACGCGCATCTGTGCCGCCACGGCCTGTGCTTCCGCCATGCCGCTGCGTGCGGCCTGTTCGATCCAGTGGCGGCCCGCCACCGTGTCTGCCGTTACGCCCTGCCCACCCAGCAGCATGCGTCCGTACCAGTACTGCGCATTGACCACCCCTGCCTGTGCCGCCTGGCGCATCCATTGCGCCGCGTGGATGGGATCGGGGGCGTGGCCGAACCCTTCAAGAAGGCATTTGGCGTAATTGAAGGCCGCGACCGGATCACCCCGCGCCGCCGCCCGTGCGAACCCGTCCGTCAGCGTGCGGTGTTCATCCCCGTCGGCCTCGCCGTCCCTGCCGGATGGTGTGTGGCGCGCGGGCTGGTCCGCCATGTTGTCGAGTATGGCGGCAAGGTCCGCCGTCGCCGCGTCGTCCCCACATGCGACCGCACGGCGCAGCCAGTGGGCCGCCGCGCGTGGGTCGGGCATGGGCAGGCCCCGGCCGGACATGCACATCATCGCCATCATGCGGCACCCGTCGGCGCGTCCCCCCTCCGCCGCGCGCCGGTACCATGCAACCGCCTCATGGTCGCTGGCCATTTCGGCGATGCCGCGCGCATGCAGGTCCCCCACGACGATTGCCGCCTCCCGGTCGCCATGCAGGGCCGCGCGGCGCAACCATGTTTCCGCGTGCAGGACATCACGCGCCACCCCCCGCCCGCGCAGCAGCGCCATGCCATAACGCGCGCAGGCGGGACGGATATCCTGTTCGGCGGCCTGCTGGTACAGTTCCGCCGCCGCCCCAAGGTCCACCTTTCCCCCGCGCCCGGTTTCATGCAGCAGGCCCAGCACGTAACACGCACTGCCCAGCCCTCCTGCCGCCGCCCTTTGCAGGGCGTCCATCGCCGTTGCTGCATCCGCCTGCAACCGCGCAAGGCCCAGCCCCAGATATCCCTGCACGCATCCGGCTTCGGCCGCGAGGGTGCTCCAGCGTTCCGCCGCCGCGATGTCGCGTACTTCCTGTGGCCCGTTCGCCAGCAGGTGACCATACAGCGCCTGCGCATCAGGCAGCCCCATTTCCGCCGCGCGGCCGATCCATCGCGTGGCTTCCACCGGGTCGTGCTCAGGGACAGGCATTGCCTCCCCACCAGGCAGCAGCGTCTGCGCCTGATCCGTGCGCGGGATGTCCAGCAGCAGCAGCATGCCGAACGTAAAACATGACTCCGCATGTCCCGCCTGCGCCCCGCGCAGCAGCCACCGCGCGCCCTCGGGAACACTCAGCGGCGTGCCGGTCCCGTCGAGATAGGCTTGCGCCACGCGATACTGCGCCTGTGGCATCCCCTCGCGCGCCATCTGGCCCAGCAGGGCGAACCCGCGTGCCGCTTCCCCCCCTTCAAGCAGGCGGCAGGCGTGCTCATAGGCGGCCTTTGGTGCGATACCTGCAAAGAAACGGTCGAAAACGCGCGTGATTTTCATGGTGCCGGCAAATCAGGGTTCGCGCATGCCGTCAGTCATCGCAGGCACCAGCTTGTTCAGCAGGTACTGCATGATGGTGCGTCGCCCGACATGGATATCTGCCTCCACCGGCATGCCGGGCTGTGGGCGGAAGAAGGGTGGAACGCCATGCAGGGTATAACGGTCGATCGCCAGCCGCACGCGGTAATAGGCCGATTGTGGGTCGCCCGTCACATCCGGGGCGCCACCCTCCTGCGCCGTCATGCCGCCCGCACTGTTGCCCCCCCCGACAAAGGAGTCCGCGCTGATGACGCGCACCGTCGCGTCCGCCCCACCATATTGCGTATACGGGAAGGCAGAGAATTTCAGCAACGCCCTGTCGCCGGGCCGGACATAGCCGACATCCAGCCCCCGCATCACCGATTCCACCTCCAGCCGTCCGTCGACCGGCACAAGCGTCATCAGCGGTGATGCCGCCTGCAGCACCGATCCGGTGGACAGGCGCGCGATGCTGAGTACCACGGCATCTTTTTCCGCGCGCATCTGCACCAGCGTATGGTGCAGCATCGCCTTGCGATAGCTGCTGTCCGCATCGGCAAGGTGATGCTGCGCGACGCTGAGATCCTGATAGATCGTGGCCTGCCAGTTGCCGATATAGCCATCGCGCTGCGCCTTCATCGCGTCCAGGCGCGCGCGTGTGGCATCCGCGTCGTGGCGGGCGGTGATCTGTGAACGCACGACCTCCATCAGGCTGTCCTGCGAGGCAAGGGTGGACAGGCGGCTGCCGACCTGTTCGTGTTGCAGGCGTACGCGCATGTCGCGCACATCGCTTGCCACCTTCGCGCGCGCGGCATACATCGCCGTGCTGGCCTCATATCCCTGAAGGTCGCTTTGCAGCCCGACGATCTGGCGGTCGTAATTGGCCACCTTGGCCGAATATTCGGACCTGCGGCGCATGAAATCCGCCGCTTCCTGTATCGAGGCCGGGTCGGACATGTCCGGGGCGTAATCGTGGCCCGCCGCCTCCGCCGTCAGGCGCGCCACTTCCGCGCGATAGGACGCGGCCTGCTTGCGCATGTTTTCCACGTCGGCATCGCTGATGGTGGGATCAAGCTGCGCCAGTACGTCGCCCTTGTGGACAATATCCCCCTCATGCACGTCGATCGAACGGATGATCGACGTTTCCAGTGGCTGCACCACAAGGGTGCCATCCGCCGCGACCAGCCGCCCGTTGGTCATGACCACGCGATCCAGCGGCAGGAACGTCATCACCAGCAGGCCCGCAATGGCAAGCCCCCCGATCACCCAGATGATATACAGCGCCGCATCCTGTGGCGGCATGTCGATCAGCGCCGCGCTGGGGGAATAGAACTCCAGCAGGCCTGGCGGCATCGCCGGTGTCGTGTCGTTGTCGGCACGGGGGAGCAGGCGGGCGAGCCTGCGGCCGGTATCGGCACCTGTCGCGCCGTGTGTGCCGCCATCCGGGGCGCTGGCATCATGGGGGGTCATGTCGCGCTCGCTCATTCTTCGGGCTCATGAAGGTCGGGCAGCATGTCTTCGCCCGATGCAGCCGGGGGGGACGACTGGTGCCGGTTCTGCTGCTGCCACAGGGTGCGATAGATCTCGCATCGCCGGAGCAGGACCGAATGCGGGGCGATATCGACCACCTTGCCCTGATCCATCACGCAGATCTGGTCACATTCCATCAGCGATGACAGCCGGTGGGAGACGATGACCATCGTGCGCCCATGCGCCAGGCGTTGCAGGTTCGCGTTGACCAGGGCCTCGCTTTCGGGGTCAAGGGCGGATGTCGCCTCATCCAGGATCATCAGGCGCGGGTCTGAAATCACCGCCCGCGCGATGGCAAGGCGCTGGCGCTGCCCGCCGGAGATGTTGGTGGACCCTTCCTCGATCCATGTCTCATACCCTGCGGGCATGCGTTCGATGAACTCTTCCGCCCCTGCAAGGCGGGCCGCGCGGACCACGGCCTCCATCGTCAGGCCGGGCCGGCCGGCGACGATATTGTCGCGGATGGTGCCACGGAACAGGAAGTTGTCCTGCAACACCACCCCACACGACCGACGCAGGTAGGTCAGGTTGATTTCACGCAGGTCGATCCCGTCAAGCCGGAGATAGCCGGTATAGGACCGGCTGACGCCCTGCAGCAGGCGCGTGATCGTGGATTTGCCCGACCCGCTGCGTCCCACCAGTCCCAGCATGGTCCCCGCCGGGACATTGAATGTCACATCCGACAGCGCGGGTGTGGATGCGCCGGGATAGGTGAAGCAGACATCGGAAAAAGACAGCGCCCCGTGGATGGGCGGGCGCATGCCGGTGGTCAGGGCCTGCGTCTCGGTGGGGCGGTTCAGCACCGATCCCGCCTCGCCCAGGGAGGCGCGGACATCGTTGAGATCGTCGATCAGGCGCGCCAGCCCCACCAGGGGGGCCGCGACCCGGCCGCCAAGCATGCTGAAGGCCATCAGCGCCCCGGCTTCCAGCCCGGTGGAGGTGGAGCTGATGGCCAGATAAGCCCCGATCAGGATGATGCCGCGATTGATGAACAGGTCGAGCGGCATGACCATCATGTTGATCCAGTTGCCCATCCGCCCCGACGCCAGCGAGGTGCGCACGACATCGGCGGTGCGTTCGTCCCACAGGTGGCGACGGCTTGGTTCCAGCGCCAGCGTCTTGATGGTGCGGATGCCCGAGACGGTTTCATACATGACGGCGTTGCGCGCCATTTCCGCGTTGACCTGCCGTCCCACCAACCGGCCCATCGGGGCCATGCCGATGACGACCACCAGCCCGATTGCGCCGGCGGCGGCGATCGTCATCCATGCCAGCGTCGCGCTGAGCCAGAACAGCAGCGGCAGGATCACCACCAGTGTGAAAAGGTCAAGGAAGGTGGACAGCAGCCGCCCCGTCATGAACTGACGCACCTTGTAGATGGCGGACACGCGCCCGATGATGTTGCCCGCCTGCGCACGTTCGAAAAATTCCAGAGGCAGCGCCAGCAGCCTGTCGAAGACCGTGAGCGAGATTTTGGTATCAAGGCGCGTACTGATCACCAGCGTCAGTTCCCGCCGCCCGTAGGTCAGCAGGGTTTCATAGAAGCTCATGACGATCACAAGCCCGCTGATGGAAATCAGCGTCGCCATGGAGTGGTAGTTCACAACCCGGTCGATCACCTGCATGACGATCAGCGGCGGGAAGATCGCAAGGATGCTGATGACCATGGAGGCCAGGATGATATTGCGCAGCAGGGAACGTTCGCCCATCACCATGCGCGCCAGCCATGCGGCGTCGATCGGGGGTTCGGACTGGCGCGTCTCGCTGCGCGCACGCACCAGCAGGACGTCGCCTGTCCATGCCTGGTGCATGCGCAGTTCGTCCACCGCCACAGGTGCGCTGCCGTCCGGGGCGAACGGGTCCACCAGCCAGACGACGCCGTCACCGGCATCCGCGCCAACCATCAGCCCCGCCGAACCGTCGGTGAACATCAGCACGATGGGCGGGATGTCGCGCATCTGGACCAATGTGGCCCACGGCATGTGCATCCCGCGTGCGCTCAGGCCGTTTTCTTCCAGCCAGCGGGCAAGGGACGCGACGGAGGGAACCTCCTCGCCCGGTTCCGCCCGGTAATCGCGGACCTCCAGGTCGATACCATGAAATTTCGCCGCCCGAACCACCGCCTGCAACCGTACCGTGACGGGTGCGTGGGGGTCATCTTCCGGTGGGGGAAGGGCGGGATCTGTCTTCGGGTCCAGATAGCCCACGGCGATCCCCTGCTTGCAAGACTTTGGCCAGATGAAGCCTGCAAACTAGGTCCAGAAAGCAAAATGTTTCTTAACGCCTAGGCATTTTCGATATCCGTGGCGTCAACCACGCGATAACGCGCGCGGACAACGACGTCGGTCGTGACGTCGCGACGCAGCGCGGGCACGAAGGCGGCGTCGGCGATGACCACCACGCGCGTGAACCATGTGATCCCACCTGTCGCGCGCCTGCGGAACAATGCGCCCAGCAGCGTGCCGATTCCGCCGCGCCCGAGACAGCACCCACATCCCGCCCCATGCCCGAACGCGGTGGGCGAGGGCGTGGGCAGGATTTCCACCGCCGCCCACCCGTCCGCCATCTGTCGGTCCGGCGCCTGTCCGTCCGCCGCCTGTCCATCCGTCGTCAACGTCGCCAGGGGCATCGCGTGGGGCGGCACCGCGTGGGGCACAGGCCCGACGCGCACGAGTACGGTATGGGCATCAGGTGGGGGAAGGGCGGCGGTGGTGGCATGCAGTTCAAGGCGGATGCGTCCGTCATGTGCTCCATGCGCATCATGTACGTCCATATCGGGGCGTGGCGCGATGGTGTGCATGACGGGTATCCTTATGTGATATCGTATGGCCCGGCGCCCACCCTGTGTGCCGCCCGGCATCTGGCCGGAACGTCGCAGGCGGGCGGGGGTGCGGCGCGAAGTGCGTCACTCCCGCATGCCCGAACTGGACAGGCATGCGGGAGTGAGGGAATAAGTGGGCGTGGACCGGTATGTTTGCGATACCGTTTGCAATTCATCCTCCATGCGGCCCCGTTCGCGGCGCGGTAACATCTTTTGCGCATATGACAGATCAGGATACCCATGACCACTCGTCCCCATCTCCTTGACGCCCTTCGTGATCAGGTCCTGCTGTGTGATGGCGGGATGGGGTCGCGCGTCCAGCTTCTCGACCTGGAGGTGGAGCGTGATTACTGGGGGCAGGAAAACTGCACCGAAATCCTGAACCTGTCGCGGCCCGAACTGGTGCGTGAAATCCACCGTGGCTATTTCGAGGCCGGGGCCGACATGGTGGAAACCAACAGCTTTGGCGGCTCTCCCATCACGCTGGGGGAATTCGGGCTTTCCGATCGGGCGCGTGAGATCAACCGCACCGCCGCCCATCTTGCCCGTGAGGCGGCGGAGCAGTTTTCGGATGGCCGCCACCGCTATGTCGTGGGGTCGGTCGGGCCAGGGACAAAGCTGCCGTCGCTAGGCAATATTGATTATGATACGCTTGAATCCGGGCTTGCGGAACAGTGCCGTGGCCTGATCGAAGGTGGCGTGGACTGCCTGCTGATCGAGACGTGTCAGGATACGTTACAGATCAAGGCGGCGGTCAACGCGGGCAAGATCGCGCGCGCCGAACTGGGCACCGATACCCCCATTTTCGTGCAGGTCACGGTGGAAACCACCGGCACCTTGCTGGTCGGTCCCGATATCGGGGCGGCGGCAACGGTGGTCAATGCGCTCGATGTGCCGGTGATGGGCCTGAACTGCGCCACGGGGCCGCAGGAAATGGCCGAACATGTGCGCTGGCTGTCGGAAAACTGGCCGGGCATGATTTCGGTCCAGCCCAATGCCGGCCTGCCCGAACTGGTCAATGGCAAGACGCATTATCCCCTGACGCCACAGGATATGGCAACATGGGTCGAACGCTTCATTGTCGAGGACGGGCTGAACCTGATCGGGGGATGCTGCGGCACGTCCACGCCGCATACGCAGGCGCTTGACGCGATGCTGCGTCGCCGTGCGCAGGAGGCGGGCGGCAGCCTGCGTCCTGCCCCCGTGCCGCGCAGGCCGGTCTGGATCCCCTCTGTCGCCAGCCTGTATTCGCAGGTGCCGCTGCGCCAGGAAAACAGCTATTTCTCCATCGGGGAACGGTGCAACGCCAATGGGTCGAAGAAATGGCGGCAGTTGCAGGAAGCGGGCGACTGGGACGGCTGTGTCGCCGTCGGGCGCGAACAGGCGGCCGAAGGGTCCAACGCGCTTGATATCTGCACCGCGTTCGTCGGGCGCGATGAAATGCGCGAGATGAATGAGGTCATCACCCGCTTCACCTCCTCGGTCAATGCGCCGCTGGTGATCGATTCGACCGAAACCCCGGTCATCGAGGCCGCGTTGAAGCTGCATGGCGGCAAGCCGATCATCAATTCGATCAATTTCGAGGATGGCGAAGCTGCCGCCAATGACCGCCTGAAGCTGGCGCGTAAATTCGGTGCATCGGTCATCGCGCTGACCATTGACGAAGTGGGCATGGCCAAGACGGCCGAGGACAAGTTGCGCATCGCCACGCGCCTGGTTGATTATGCCTGCAACCAGCATGGCCTGCCGCAGGCCGACCTGATGATCGACCCGCTGACGTTCACCATCGGCACGGGGGTGGAGGACGACCGCAAGCTGGGCCTGTGGACGCTGGAGGGTATCCGCCTGATCCATGAGCGTTTCCCCGACATCCAGATCGTGCTGGGCCTGTCGAACATTTCCTTCGGGCTGAACCCGGCGGCGCGCGCGGTGCTCAATTCCGTCTTTCTTGACCATGCGGTGCGCGCAGGCATGACGGCGGCGATCGTGCATGTTTCGAAAATACGTCCGCTGCACCTGATCGCGGAGGAAGAGGTGAAGGTGGCCGAGGACCTGATCTTCGACCGCCGTGCGCCGGGATATGACCCGTTGCAGCGCATGCTTGAACTGTTCGCGGACCGCAAGGCCGCTGATGCGGTGAAAAAGGTGCGTGCCGAAACGGCGGCGGAACGCCTGAAGGACCGTATCGTCGATGGCGACCGCAAGGGGCTGGAGGATGACCTGGCAGAGGCGATGCGTGACATGGCCCCGCTGGATATCATCAATACCGTCCTGCTCGACGGGATGAAGGTGGTGGGCGAACTGTTCGGGTCGGGCAAGATGCAGCTTCCCTTCGTCCTGCAGTCCGCCGAGACGATGAAGGCCGCCGTCGCGTGGCTTGAACCGCACATGGAGCGCAAGGAAGGACAGGCGCGCGGCACGATGGTGCTGGCGACGGTCAAGGGCGATGTCCATGACATCGGCAAGAACCTGGTGGACATCATCCTGACCAACAACGGCTATCGCGTGATCAACCTTGGCATCAAGGTGCCGGTGGCGGACATGATCGCCGCCGTGCGCGAACATGGTGCCGATGCGATCGGGATGTCCGGGCTGTTGGTGAAATCGACCGTCATCATGCGCGAGAACCTGGAGGAAATGAACCGTCAGGGGATCGAAACGCCGATCCTGCTTGGGGGGGCCGCACTGACCCGCAATTATGTGGAAGAGGACTGCGTCGCCGCCTATGGCGAGGACGGGCGCGTGGCCTATGCCCGCGACGCGTTCGACGGGCTGTCGCTGATGGACAAGGTGGTGAAGGGCGAATTCGATGCCTATATCGCCGCCATCCAGTCGCGCCGCGCAACCAAGGCCGCACGCAGCACGCCACGTGATCTGGAACAGGCGGAAAATCGTGGCTTTGCCCCCGCCGACATTCCCGCCGCGCGTGCGCGGCGCGAACGCCTGACGCGTGATGAACCGGTGATTGCCCCCCCGTTCTGGGGCGCGCGCGTGCTGGAAGCGACGCCCGAAGCGGTGCTGCCGTTCCTCAATGAACGTTCGCTGTACCAGTTCCAGTGGGGGTTTCGTAAACAGGGGCGTTCCCTGGATGAATTCATGGTCTGGGCACGGCAGGAACTGCGCCCGGTCATGCGCCGCATGCTGGCGATGTGCGCGCAGGATGACATCCTGCGCCCGCAGGCGTCCTATGGTTACTGGAAGGCGGCGGGCGAGGGGAATGACCTGATCCTGTTCGATGCCGATGGCACGACGCCGGTGGCCCGTTTCACCCTGCCGCGCCAGCCGCGCGCGGATGGGGAATGTATCGCCGATTTCGTGCGTGACATCGACGATGCGCAGCGCGACGTCATCGGTCTGCAGGTCGTGACCGTGGGGCAGAAGGCGTCCGACATCGCACGCCAGTGGTTCGAGGCCGACCGGTATCAGGATTACCTTTACCTGCATGGCCTGTCGGTGGAGATGGCCGAGGCGATGGCCGAATATACCCATAAACGCATCCGTGCCGAACTCGGCTTCGCGGCAGAGGACGCGCGCGACATGAACAAACTGCTGCAGCAGGGCTATCGCGGGTCGCGTTATTCCTTCGGCTATCCCGCCTGTCCGCGTCTGGAGGAGCAGGAACCGATCCTGAAACTTCTGGATGCTGAAAAAATTGGCGTGACGCTGACGGATGGCTTTCAGCTTCACCCCGAACAGTCGACTTCCGCGCTGGTGATCCTCAACCCCCACGCCAAATATTTCTCCATCTGATGGGGCGCATCGCGCGCGCAGGTGATGCCGCGTGCGCGTTGTTGACCGCGGACCCGTTGGCCCCCATCATCGGTCCATGTCCCATCCCGTCCCCCCTGACCGTGCCGATCCGGATTCTGGCCTGCGGGCCGGGAAGGTGATGGCGCGGCTTTATGAACGCCTGCGCGCGCGGGCGGGCAATGACGGCGCGGCCCCTGCGGGGATCGCGCCCGATGCACGGGAACTGGCGCATATCCGCGCGGCGGCGCGGCAGTTCACCATCCATGCCGAACAGTGCCTGCTGGCGCTGATGACCGAGGAACATGGCGAACTGGTGCGCCACAGTGCCGATGCCCTGTCCGAACTGGTGCGGACATGGGTGGCGTGTGGCGTCAACCCCGAGGATGTCTGGATCGAACTGGACCGTCGTACGCGCATGGGCAACCTGTTGCTGGCGTTGAACACGGCCGAACGGCAGAACACGGCCCCCGTCCTGCGCCGTCGCCCGTGGAAGATCCGCACGACCAAACTGCCGTAAGGTCCATCCTGCGCCGCGCATGGAAAACAAAAGAATTTTCTGGCGAGTTTTGTGCCCCTCCCCAAAAGAAGTGCCGCATTTTAAAAGAGGCGACACCAGAGATTTCTATCTTTCCGCCAGCGGTTCTGCCTCTCATCCGCAATGTTGGTCATGCGGGGGATGAATTGATGGTTTTCCCCCTATGAACCGTAACAGGCAGATGGCATAAGCACCCCGGCGGCGGGGCATCGCCATGGGTGCGGACGCCCTGTATTCCCGCCGGAACAGAAGGAACAGCGCGATCCATGGATCGGGTCCATGCCCGCAGCGTGCCTGCCATTGGGGCACGCAGGATTTTTGCCCGGTTGATCCCTCCTCGCCTGTTTTGCGGCGGATGAACTGGATCGACATTGCCTGCCTGTCCATTGTCGGGCTGTCGGCGGTGGTTGGCGCCGTGCGTGGCTTTTCACGCGAAGTGCTGGGCATTGCCGCATGGGCCATGGCGGGCGTCCTGTCTTTAAGCTGGCACGGTTTCCTCATTCCCTATGCCGCGCAATGGATACATACGCCGCTGCTGGCGCGTGCGGCCGCGCTGGGGATAATGTTCATCGCGCTCCTTGTGGTTTTCACCACGACAGCCCATCTGTCGGGTCAGGCCGTGCGTGGTTCCGTCCTGGGTGGAATCGACAGGGCGCTGGGGCTGCTGTTCGGGGTGCTGCGCGGGTATGCGTGCCTGCTTGCACTGTATATGGCGGTGTCTTTTCTCATGCCGCAGGACGCATGGCCCGACGCCATGAATGACAGCCGGATTGTCCCCCTTATCGGCGACAGTACGACGTACCTGTCGCATTTTACGTCCGATTCCATCACACCACATCTTGCGCAACCGGCGCGAACGCGTCATGACGCGCCAATCTGAACCTTCCGCCGGTCCCCGCCGCCGCTGTCCGCCAAGGAAAGATCGCTGATCCATGTCCCGCATCCGCTTCTCCGCCTCGTCCGGTTCTCCCATGCAGGCATGCGCGCCGAACGATGACGTTCCGGCCCAATGGCATGATGATGACAAGCCGCATGAGGAATGTGGCGTCTTTGGTGTATGGAACACCAAGGGGGCGTCGGCGCTGACGGCGCTGGGCCTGCATGCGCTGCAACATCGTGGGCAGGAAGCCACCGGCATCGTGTCCTATGACGGTGAACGTTTCCACACGCACAAGGGCCTGGGCCTGGTGGGTGATGTCTTTGGCGATGCGCAGGTAATGGCAACCCTGCCGGGGCACAGCGCGGTCGGCCACAACCGTTACGCCACCACGGGTGCGACCCTGATCCGTAATGTGCAGCCCCTGTTCGCCGATTTTGAATTCGGTGGCCTGGCCGTGGCGCATAATGGCAACCTCACCAATGCCGAAACCCTGCGCAAGGCGCTGGTGCGCCGTGGCTGCATCTTTCAGTCCACCACCGACAGCGAGGTGTTCATCCACCTGATCGCCATTTCGCTGTATGCCAGCGTGGAAGATCGCCTGATCGACGCGCTCAAGCAGGTGCTGGGCGCGTATTCGCTGGTGGCGCTGTCGCGTGACGCGCTGATGGGTGTGCGCGACCCGCTGGGTGTGCGTCCGCTGATCCTTGGGCAAATCCCTGGTGAGGAGGGCGAAGGCCCGACCTGGGTGCTGGCGAGCGAGACCTGCGCACTTGATATCGTCGGTGCGGAGTTCGTGCGTGATGTGGAACCGGGCGAGATTGTCGTCATCAATGATGAGGGCATTCGCTCCATCCGGCCCTTCAACACCAAGCAATCGCGTTTCTGCGTCTTCGAATATATCTATTTCGCGCGTCCTGATTCCGTCATGGATGGCAAGGCGGTGTATGACACGCGCAAGCAGATCGGCGTCGAGCTGGCCCGCGAAAGCGCGGTGGAAGCGGATGTGATCGTGCCGGTGCCCGATTCCGGCGTGCCGTCGGCCATGGGCTATTCCGTCGCCAGCGGCATTCCCTTTGAACTGGGCATCATTCGTAACCATTATGTGGGCCGTACGTTCATCGAACCCACCGACCAGATCCGCAACCTTGGCGTAAAGCTGAAACATTCCACCAATCGCCCGGTACTGGATGGCAAGCGGGTGATCCTGGTGGATGATTCGATCGTGCGTGGCACCACCTCGCGCAAGATCGTGGACATGGTGCGCGCGGCAGGTGCAAAGGAAGTGCATATGCGCATCTCCTCGCCGCCGACAATGCATTCGTGCTTTTATGGCATCGACACGCCCGAACGTAGCAAGCTGCTGGCCGCACAGCACAACCTTCAGGAAATGGCTGAACTGATCGGCGTCGATTCGCTGGCGTTCATTTCCTTTGACGGGCTGTATCGTGCGCTGGGTTACAAGGACCGTGATGCGGCGTGCAACCGGTATTGCGATGCCTGTTTCACCGGCGATTATCCCATCGAACTGGTGGACTACAACGCTGAACATCCCAACGTCCCGGCGTGATGCCGCCCCTCGTGCGCCGATTGCCTGAAGGGTCGGTCGCACTTGTAACCGGCGCCAGCCGGGGGATCGGGCGCGCGATGGCCTGCGCCCTGGCCGAAGCCGGTGCGCACTGCATCCTTGTGGCGCGGACGGTGGGCGGGCTGGAACGCACGGATGACCTGATCGCTGCGCGCCATGGTGGCGCGGGGGACAGGACGGCGCGGCGGGCCACGCTGCTGCCGATGGACCTTACCGATGGCGCGGCGCTTGATCTGCTTGGCCCATCGGTCATGGCCCGGTTCGGGCGACTTGATATCCTTGTTCATTGTGCTGCGACGCTGGGTGTGCTGACACCTGTGACCCATATGGATGTGGCGGCATGGCAGGACTGCCTTGCCCTGAACACCACGGCGGCATGGCGGCTGATCCGCACGACGGCCCCCCTGCTTGAAGGGGCGGCACATGGGCGTGCCGTGTTCCTGATGGATGCGCATGCCTGTGTCCCCGCGCCCTTCTGGGGTATGGTGGCGGCGTCACGCGCGGCGCAGGATGCGCTGGTGCGGACATGGGCGTGTGAAATTCCGGCAACGTCCGGCCTGCGGGTCAATCTGTTCGATCCCGGAATTGTTGCGACACGGATGCGCAGGCAGGCCATGCCCGGTGGTGATCCCGCCCCCCTGCCGCGCCCGGAACAGGTGGCACGGCAGATCGTGCCCCTGTGCCTGCCCGGTGAAATGCGACACGGACAGCGTATTGTCGCCATGCCTGTTGTGCAGCAGGGCTGATTCCTGGGTTTTTGGGACAGGCCCTGCCATAAATTTCTTTAGAGATTATTTGAAAACAAACCATTGGTAAAAAACAGGAAAAGTTTTTGGGTGTCGCCTTTTTTCAAAAAGGCGACGTCTTCTGAAGCTTTTTGGAAAAAGCTTCACCAAAAACCTTTATAATTTCAGGATGTTATCGCGCCTGATTTTTTAAATTCAAGGCGGCTGTCCGGGGGGACAGGCATTGCAGGATGTGGCCTTGTGGCCTTGTGGTTTTGTGAGGTCATGCGCCCCAAAGGGGGATATTCCTTGGCGGGTTACAGGACAGCGTCCTGAGGAGTGTCACGGGCAAGCATTACGGTTGTGCATTTGGCCGTATCTGGCCCTATACTGCGCCACATGAGCAAGAGCACACCCGCGACGGCTGCCCTCGATGAGGCCGGTGTCGCCTATACGGTTATTCCGTATGAATATGATTCCAGTGCCGATCAGGTCGGCAATCATGCAGCCCAGGCAATCGGGGAACCGCCGGAACGGGTGTTCAAGACCTTGATGGTGGAGGTCGATGGCCGTGGTGCCTGCGTGGTCGTGCCGGTTGCACGCAGTATCAGCATGAAGAAGGTTGCCGCAGCATTCGGTGGCAAGTCCGCCCAGATGATGAAGCCACCCACGGCCGAACGCGCCACCGGGTTCAAGGTGGGCGGCATCAGTCCATTCGGGCAGAAGAAGCAGGCCCCGACCGCCATTGCGCAAGAAGCGCAGGACGAACCCTATATGGTCATCAATGGGGGAAAGCGTGGTCTTCTGGTGCGCCTGTCACCAGAAGACGCAATGCAGGCCAGTGGGGCATTCCCTGCCGACCTGCTGTCGTAACTGCCGCATGCCCGGACAGCAAGTGTGGGGTCATTTATGAAGGGGGCTGGTGACGCTTTTAAACACGCTGTAAAAAGATGTCGCCATTTTGGAAAAGGGCGACATCTGGCCGTTCTTGTGATCCGGTAGTGGATGCTTGGAGAGACTGTTTAAAACGTCAGGCTTGATACCATCCTGAAATCATAAAAGTTTTTGGTGAAGCTTTTTCCAAAAAGCTTCAGAAGACGCCGCCTTTTTCGATCGAAAGGCGGCACCCAAAAACTTTTCTTTTTTATCAATGGTTTGTTTTGAAGCAATCTCTTACTGCTGTTCGCCGCCCTGGTCGTTCATCTGGAACGGTGCGACGGGGTATTTGCCGGACTTTGCGATTTCCTCAGGGTCTTCGTTGGGGCCGGGGATATAGACCGATGGCAGCGTGGTGTTGAGGTGGGTCACGACCTCATTGCTGATATCGAGCGTATTGTCATGCAGCGCCGCAGTACCCGCCTGAAGCACCATCGTCATGCCGCGTGCGCGCGCAATGGCGGAGACGATCTGCTGGATTTCGCGCTGTACCTGGTTCAGGCCGACCTGCGCATCTTCTTCCAGGATACGGTTGCGATTACCGAACTTGGTCCGGTCATCCATGACACGCTTTTGCAGTTCCTGCTGCTGTGCGGGGGTGGGGGCTTTCCCGCTCTTGAGGATACCCTGACGGATGCCCTGCAACTGGGTTTCCTCGGCCCGGACGTCACTGACGAGGGATTCGCGACGGGTGCCAAGTTCCTTTTCGATCTTCTGCACCGCAACCGACTGTCCCATGATCATCTGGGTGTTGAACACACCGATCACGGGCGCCGTGGGACGCACGCCAGCGGGCAGCGGTTTGAATTCCGGCACCGCAGGCATCGGCAGGACCGGCGGCTGCTGGGGCTGGGCCTGTTCCGCGCCGGGGGCCACACCCTGCGCCATCGCCGCGACGGGCGTCACGCTCAGCGCAAGCGCCAGCGTGGCCCAGCGTCCGAACCCTGCCCGCTGACGGGTCGGGGCAAGCCCGGCATTGCGCTTAGCTGTCATAATCCATATCCATGATTGTTCCGCCATCGAATATCTTTGGGTAGCGGATCATATGGCGAATTAACAGCCCCGGCCCCATAAAAAAGCCCCTATAAAAAACATGTCGTTGCGCCATGCGCGGGGCCGACGCGACGGTGGCGGGGCACAGCATGCCCGCCATGGTGTCACAGGCGCCACAACAATGGTGTATGTGACAGGAAGATCACGAACAGCCCGCCGATGAAGGCGATGCGGAACCCACGGTTTGCCCCGGCCTCCAGCAACTGGTCGCGGGTCAGGACCTGCATGAAGGGGTCATACATCCGCCCACGCTGTGTTTCGGGCATGCCGGACAGACGACCGCGCCACTCGTTCCTGTGACGCAACTGCTCGGTGGTGGAAATGTTGACACGTTCATAGAGCGAGGAGACATAAGCATCCAGATCCTCGATTCGGAACATGATTTCACGGGCGTTTTTTACGGCGGCATGGGGACCGGTCCGCACCAGACGCAGGCAGCGCAGGCGAAACGGGGTGATTCCGATATGTTCGGCCGCCTCAGGCATTGAAAGCATGCGCTTGAGGGGAAACATATGAACCGTAGCCTGCGGATCGTCAGAAATGATGGGGCCGGTCATGATATGTGATAAAATCGACCATCATTCCTTGCGGTGTCAAACGGAATATGGCCGTGGCGTAAGGGCTGCGCACATACGACCCATGCAGTGCCCCCCATGGTCCTGCCCGCCTGACCGGACCTTCTGCGGCAGGCTTTGCGGGGCCACGGCGTCGTTCCCCGATGTGGCCCACGGGGCCTAGAACATGTCGGGGGCGATATAAAAACGCAGCCGATATAAAAAACAGGACAAATGCCTTGTATCGCAGATAACATGACATGGGGCTGATGCGGGTCGGCTGATACGGTATGGGGCGATCCTTCTCCGGCCCCTGATATCCAGGTCGTCCCCGATGCGTGCATCGGGGTACGTCATGCAAAGGTGAGGTTACACATGGAACGTCGCATTCGCACCGGACGACTGGAACTCAAACCTGTTTCATGGCGGGACATTGATGACGTGGCACGCCTGAAGGCGAATGCCGGTGCCGTGGGGGTACGCTGCTGCGGTATTCGTTCCCGTGGGCAGAGCGAGGCCGATGTGGCCGCAAGCATCTTCAGCTGGGGCCGCAATGGCGTGGGTATTTTCGCCGTGCGGGAAATGGGCCGTTTTGTCGGAATGGCGGGGGTGCGTCCCGGCGGGGAGGAAGGGGCCTATGAATTCGAATTCGCCCTGTGCCCCACGCGCGCGGGCCGGGGCCTGACGCGGGAGGCCGCGGGCGCCGCGCTGGCTTTTGCGCACGATGCGGGGGTGGAGCGCGTGATCGCCCACGTGCCTGATGGGGACATCATGGGACGTCAGATCATCGGGGGCAGCGGTATGGCCCTGTGCCAGCATTATGCCACGCCCGACGGGCGGCAGATGTTGCTGTATCACAGTGTCCGCCGCCCTGCCGTTATGCCGGGCGTGGCGATTCACTGACGCGACATGGGGGCCATCAACGGGGCTGTGCCGCATTGTTTCAGGAAGGGGCCGTGTCCGCCTGATGCCGCCTTGTGAACACGGCCTATGCCAAAGCTTTCTGGAATTCAGGGATATGTTTCGGGAACGGGGGCGGGTTTCAGGTCGTGGCCTGCCGATTCCATAAGATCCTGAGATGTCAGCCCTGAAACAGGAACGGGGCGGGACATGGTCCCACCCCGCACCAGCGCAGCGCACGATTGCGCGTATTCAGTGATGGTTGGCAAGCTGCTTGGTCAGGGCATGCAGCAGGGCATCGACATTGCCGCCATTGCGCGCGATGTAGGAACTGTAATCCTGCCGTTGCGTCAGGCGCAGGCTGGCGCCTTCGCCCACGACATCCACGACCTTTGGCGCACCGCTGCTTGAACTGATGACCCATTCCGTATTGGCGGCCGGTTGCCCGGGGCGGTTGATGACGGTGGACACCGCAATATCTTCGCCTGAAGGCGTGGCCGGTCCTACGGTAAAGGAAACGCCACGATAATCGCCGATCTTGTCCGTGATGGCGTTGACAAGAACCTGGTGGAACAGTTGCAGGTAATGGGTCTGCTGTTCCGGTGTGGCAATGCGCCAGTAACGCCCGATGCAGTAACGCCCGATTGCATCGACATCGACATTCTGTTCCAGCAGGGGTTCGATCTGCTGTTTCTTCTGCGGCAGGGAAATGTCGTTATTGACGATGGCCACCAGCTTGTTGCCAAAATCATGGACAAACGTGCGGGCCTGCGCACCGCTGTCAACGGCATGGACGGGGGCTGTTACCGACAGGGTGCCGGCTATTGTAAGAAGACCCAGTGCATGGCGACGGGTGAAAGATGTCTGCATCGCTGTGTCCCTGTATGGTTTTTTTTATCTGTTGCTGTACCAATCCGGCACCGTGGCCCGGTGGTCGGCCTTGATGGCCGCGGCCTGCGCCTTGCGCTGCTGCTGATAGGCGCTGCGGATCGTGGCGTAGGGATCAAGCGAATCCTTCAGGACCTGATCGAGCGCATCGACATTGGTGGCCATGCCGTTGATGGTGCCCATGATGCTGTAGGCCCAGTTGAATGTCACCAGCCCATAGCCACGTGGCACGTAGTTCCATGGCGCAAGCCCGACATCAATGCCATACCCGATGCCGTCACGGAAGGAAGATGGCCCCAGCGCGGGCAGGAACAGGTAGGGTCCCGACGGAACCCCCCATGTCGCCATCGTCAGGCCCGCATCATTGTCATGGTGCTTGTAACCGGCATAGGCGGCAACGTCGATCAGCCCGCCAAGGCCTGCCGTCATGTTGATGCACCAGCGCACGAAGGCATCGCCCGCGCGACGGGATTTGCCCGCGCCCACGTCGTTAAAGAACACGACCGGTTCATTCATGGTCTGGTACAGGTTGCCGAACGAATTGCGCAGCGGACGCGGCACGGCCCAGATATATGCCTTGGCAACAGGGCGAAGCGTGTATTTGTTCGCCCACATGGTAATGGCGAAAGCCTTGCGGTTCAGCTTTTCATACCGGTCGTTGGCTTCGTTATATTCCGCCAATGCGTCCGGGTCCTTGGGGGGGGGCGTCGCGCATCCGGCAAGGGCCAGCAGGCCCAGGAACGCACCAGCCACACGCAATGCCGGACGACAGGAAAGCGGGGACGGGCGGGGCGACGAAGAATTCGATCCTGTCTCTGCGCGCATGCTCGTTTCCGCTTCCCTCTGTCTTCTAGGTCCCGGCGGAAGAACGCCGGAGGCTATGTATTTATAAAACCTTGTATGGGCCATGCCCGCTTGCGTCCCTCTCTAGCATGGGATGGCCGTTGTGCAATCCGCAAGCGGGGGATCGAACGGATATTGTGCCTGCATTGCAATGACGACATGGGAGTAAACCGGGTTTTCGTGCCGCCATGCAATGACATCCTATCATGCGATTGTCGCCACGGGTGTGGCCGGGAATCCACATTCGCGCCCGCACCGCGTGATCGGCTCCCCCGCATCTTGGGCCATATTGCCATGCGAGGGGCGCGCGGGCATGGTCACGCGGTATTGAGGCGCCGGCGGCAATCCGCCCGCCCGTTCGGTTCCCGTTCAGCCCCCGTTCAGGCGCGGGGCGATTTCGGGGAACAGGGTGGCAAGTTCCGTGATCTCGCGCCGTGACAGGCCCTCTGCCTTCGGGTCAACCGGCGTCCCCGCCATGACCGCGCGCAACACCCGCAATGCCGGGCCGGACAGCAGGGTTGCATCGCGCATATAGTCGCGAAAGGCCCCGAAGGTCAGGGGCACCCATTTTTCCACCAGGCCAAGGATGGCATCGGCATAGGCGCGGATTTCGTACTGTGCGTGGCTGTCGGCGCGCAGGCGCAGGAAATGCAGCAGGTTCCACAGGTTAATCTGCCAATAGAACTGCGTCATGATATTGACCGGCAGGTTCATCCGCGCCAGTTCGCGCGCGATCGACGGCCGGGTGGGATCGACGGTGCCGCCCGCCGCATCTTCGTTAAGCAGGTCGAGATAATGGTCGTAACACCGCGCCGCGTCGTCACGCAGCAGGTCAAGCACCTGCTGCGCCTGTTCGGGGGGCAGGGTGGTGCCGCGTCCCTGCTTGTTGCTTGCGGACTGCACGGCGATATCCTCGGGGCGGGGGAAGTAGAATTCCTTCTCCAGCACGGAATAGCGCGCGGAATATTCGTTGATGCTTGCGGTGCGGTGGCGGAACCACTGCCGTGTGACGAAAATCGGCGCGCGGACATGCAGCTTGATGACCGCAAGTTCGAACGGGCTGGTATGGCGGTTGCGCATCAGGTAGCGGATCAGCCCCCGGTCGTCGGATGTGCTTTTCGTGCCCTTGCCATATGACACGCGCGCGCCCTGCACGATGCCGTCATCGCCGCCCATGTAATCAACCAGGCGGACGAATCCCGTGTCCAGCACGCTGACGGGTTCGTACATCGCCTCCTCAAGCGCCGGGACGACAAGGCGCCGGGTCGGGGTCCATGCGGCGCGTGCCGCCTCGATTGCCGATTTCTGGTCGTTGGAAAACATGGGCCACCATTCGTGTTCGGGATTTGAGCGTTGCCGCGCATACCATGCCCGGCGTTGTTTTTTCCACCCATCTCCGCATCATCTTGCGCCCGGGTCCCATCCTCCCTATATCTGTTGGTGCCGGAGGGGTTCGCCCCTTGGCTATGGCGATAAACGGCGCGTGGAATAAGTGTTGTGGACCCGGGGGCGGTACCCGGCGTTTCCACCAGTTTTTTCGTGATCGGCGGCCCATCGGGCCTTCGCATCCGAAAGATGGGAACGAAACAGGCTCGACACGCATGGTAAAGACCCGCCTTTTGCCCGGCATTGTACCGCCGTTATCGGGCTAAACATACAAGTGCCAATGATAACACTGAGGTGCTCGCTGTCGCTGCATAAGCGATAAGCGCGGTTCGGGGGGGCACCGGGCAACAGAAGCCCCCTCACTTTGCCGCTGTTCATTATACCCCTGCTTAACTTTACCCCTGTCCACACAGGTCGGCGCCGCCCTGGTGTCCCTGCCCATGGCCCTGTCAGGCCACGTGGTCGCCCTGACCCGCCTTGCAGCCCCGTTCGTGCGCCTATCTGCTTCGTGAAGGTGATCGCGCCGCATGCTCCCTTGTCTTGAGGCAGGGTTTGACGCACAGCTTGGTGCTGTGGCACGGCGTGGTCTGAACCCGCATGTCTGATAAGGTCGGCCCGCGAATCCGGGGCCGCCGTTACGGAGAAGCCCGAATGTCCGATGATCACGACGAGGAAAATGGTTTCGAGACCAGCATTCCCGACAGCCTCCTGCCCTATGACGACTGGATCGAGGACGCGTATCGCGATGTGATGCTGCGCGCCTTTGAATATGTCGTAACGGAAGGGGGCCTGCCTGGTGATCATCATTTCTATCTGACATTCCGCACCGACTGGCCCGGCGTGGAAATGCCCGAACGCGTGCGCGCGCAGTATCCGCACGAAATCACCATCGTCCTGCAGCACCAGTTCCATGGGCTGAAGGTCGATCGTGCGGCGGGCACGATTTCCGTCAGCCTTGCCTTTGGCGGAGTGCCTGCGACGCTGGTGATTCCGGTGGCGGCGATTTCTGCCTTTGCCGATCCGTCGGTCAAGCTGCCCCTGTCCTTCCGCGTGCCTGAACACCCGCCACAGCCCGCCCCTTCGGCCGAGATCCATAATGTTTTCGGACAGGGACAGGGACAGGGGCCGCGCGCGCCGCAACCCGAACAGGAGGCGCACGCCCCCGGTGCGCAGGACGCGACCCCCACATCGGCAGAGGAAACGCAGCCGTCCTCGCCACAGGTCGTAAGCCTTGCCGCATTCCGCAAGCGGGGTACCGAACCGGGCTGAGCCACATTTTCATCCGGGCGCCCGGATGGGGCCGGGCGCCCTTGCCATAAAACCGTCACCTGGAAGCAATCCGGGGGCATCCATAAAGGCAGGAGACCGTCCGTTGAACACCACTACACCCACCAGGGCCGCAAAACCGGCCGCCAAGCCCTTTGTCTATGGGCCGCTATTCCCGCTTCATGACGACGATACACCGTGGAAGAAGCTGGAGATCGAGGGGGTCACGACCTCCGTGCTTGGCGGGCGCACGGTCGTGCATGTCCGGCCCGAGGCGTTGCGCGAACTGGCCGCGCGCGCCTTCAATGACGTTGCCCACCTGCTGCGCCCGGCGCATCTGGCGCAGCTTGCCAAGATCCTGAAGGACCCTGAGGCGTCGGATAACGACCGTTTCGTCGCTCTCGACCTGCTCAAGAACGCCTGCATCGCCGCTGGTGGCGTGCTGCCGATGTGTCAGGATACCGGCACGGCCATCATCTATGGCAAGAAGGGGCAGCGCGTCTGGGTCGATGGTAACGAGGAGGAGGCGTTCTCCCACGGGGTGTACGACACCTATACCCGCACCAGCCTGCGCTATTCGCAGATGGCGCCGCTGTCGATGTTCCAGGAAGTCAATACCGGCACCAACCTGCCGGTGCAGTTCCATATCTCTGCCACGCCGGGTGATTACCATGCGGAACAGATGGACCTGATGTTCGTCGCAAAGGGGGGCGGGTCGGCCAACAAGTCATTCCTGTTCCAGGAAACCCGCGCCCTGCTGGCAAGCGAGGAACATTTGCTCACATGGCTTGATGGCAAGATCCGCGCGCTTGGCACCTCCGCCTGCCCGCCCTATCACCTTGCGGTGGTGATCGGTGGCATGTCCGCCGAACAGACGCTGGAGACGGTGAAGCTGGCGTCCACCAAGTGGCTTGATACACTCCCGACCGAAGGCAGCGCGCTTGGTCATGCGTTCCGTGATGTCGATATGGAGCAGAAGATCCATAAGCTGAGCCAGCGGCTGGGCATTGGTGCGCAGTTCGGGGGCAAGTATTTCTGCCATGACGTACGTGTCGTGCGCCTGCCGCGCCATGGGGCGTCGCTTCCGGTGGGAATCGGGGTTTCATGTTCTGCCGACCGGCAGGTCAAGGCCCGCATCACCGCCGATGGCGTGTTTCTGGAACAGCTTGAGACAGACCCCGCACGCTTCTTGCCTGAAACAACGGACGCGCATCTGGGCGGGGAGGAAGTCGCCATCGACCTGAACCAGCCGATGGACGAAATCCGCAAGAAGCTGTCGCAGTATCCGGTGCGCACGCGCCTGTCGCTGACGGGGACGATGGTGGTGGCGCGTGACATCGCGCATGCCAAGTTCCGCGAACGCCTGGAAAAGGGCGAGGGCCTGCCGCAGTACCTCAAGGACCATCCCGTTTATTACGCCGGTCCCGCCAAAACGCCGGAGGGCATGCCCACCGGGTCGTTCGGGCCGACCACGGCGGGGCGCATGGACAGTTATGTCGCCATGTTGCAAAAGGCGGGCGGGTCATATGTGATGCTGGCAAAGGGTAACCGGTCCAAGGCCGTGCGCGATGCGTGCAAGGAATATGGCGGGTTCTATCTCGGGTCTGTTGGTGGGCCTGCGGCGCGTCTGGCGCAGGACTGCATCCGCAAGGTCGAGGTGCTGGAATATCCCGAACTGGGCATGGAAGCGGTCTGGAAGATCGAGGTCGAGAATTTTCCGGCCTTTATCGTTATCGATGACAAGGGTAATGATTTCTACGATGGGCTGACGGGCTGAGGAATCGGTTCGTCATGACCTGTCGGGTTTGATAACCGGAGGCTGCGCGCCATGCGTTTTACCGTCGATCGACTGGACCATCTCGTTATCACTGTCCGGGATCTGGAAATCTCGTCCTCGTGGTATCAGCGTGTCCTGGGCATGGAACGGGAAGAGTATGGCCGCAACAACCGCACGGCCCTGAAATTCGGTGGGCAAAAGGTCAACCTGCGTCCCCATGGGACGCAGGGATGGACCACGGCGCAGGACGCGCTGCCGGGGACAAACGACCTGTGCTTCATCACTGCCGTCAGCAGTACTGATGTGGTGGAACACCTGGAACAGTGCGGTGTACGCGTGACGGAGGGACCGGTCGCGCGCCTTGGCGCCTTGGGGCCTGTGACCTCGGTTTATTGCGAAGACCCCGATGGGAACCTGATAGAGATCGCCTCCTATCAGGGCTGAGGCGTTTTGCGGCAGACGGTCTGCGCGCTGCGAAGTGTCTTGGGAACAGAGGTTTCTGGCGCGTGCATTATCCGGAACTGCCGTGCCTGTTGGGGTTTTTGATAAGAGATTGTCTGAAAACAAATCATTGATAAAAAACAGGAAAAGTTTTTTGGGTGCCGCCTTTCGATCGAAAAAGGCGGTGTCTTCTGAAGCTTTTTAGAAAAAGCTTCACCAAAAATCTTTATGATTTCAGGATGTTATTGATCCTGACATTTCAAACAGTCTCTATAATTGCGACCAGAACATCTGCACGGGGCTGTCTGGAATGCCAGGGCGAATGCTCTGCTGGAACATGACGGGCCGTTGGCAAGGATTGGTCAAAAAGCCTTGTCACGGATGCAGCCCTACAGACGCTGCCCTTTTGAAAAAGGCCAACATGCGCGAACCTGTGGCCATTCCCTGTCAGTGGGGTGTTTTCAAAGCAGTCGCTGGCGTTGCTGAAGCTGCCTTTGGCATCCCCGTGCCCGAAGGCACGGGAAGAGGCTCATTTCTTGCTATATACCGCTGTCAGCGTGGCGGACCCCAGGCTGTGCTGGCCCACGACAAAACCGACCATCGCGCCACTGGCGTCGGTGGGCAGGTCGAGGCGTTGCAGGTTCAGCGCATGGATCGTGAAGACATAATGATGTTCACGCCCTGCCGGGGGGGCGGCGCCGCCATAGACATTCCCGCCAAAGTCGGTGCGCGTCATCACGGCATGTTCCGGCAGGTTGGCATCCCCCGAACCCGCACCCGCCGGAAGTGACGAGATGTCGGCGGGAATGTTGATGACAACCCAGTGCCACCATCCCGACCCGGTCGGTGCATCGGGATCGAACATTGTGATGGCAAAGCTCTTGGTGCCTTCCGGCGGGTCGGTCCATGCCAGCGGGGGGGAAATGTTCCCGCCGCAATAGCCCATGCCATCGAACACCTGCGCCTCTGGCAGGCGGTCGCCCTCGTGGAAGGCGCGACTGGTCAGTGTAAAGGTCATGATACCGGTTTCCTGCATGCGTCCCCGATCGGGGGCTATGGCATGCGAATGGGGTGATGGGGCAGGCTGCCGCGGTGCGGCGGCGGTGTCATGCCCATGACCGCCGCACCCGTCGGGGCAGGTTACCAGTTCTGGCTGATCAGCCAGAATTCTTCCGACGTCAGGGTGATGACCGGCGTGCCGTGCTTGCATTCCGCGGCCGCCATCGCCAGCGCGCCCATGCGCTGGATCATCAGGGTCTTGCGCTGGTGGGCCTCGGACTTCTCATCAGAGGCTTCAAGCGTGATCAGTGCGTTCTTGCAGGCCTTGGCAAGGCGGGCGGCATCAAGTGCGGCATAGGACATGGGTGGGGTTCCTTGTGTTCAGGCATCGCATGCGGGACCTGTCCCACATACGAATCACGGGCCATGTGTGTTTCTGGCCATAGTGTTTACTGCGTTGCCGGTATGTGTCCAACCATTGCCCCACCCGTGAGCGGTGCAAGGGGCCGCATGCCTGCCTTTCGTCCATGGCGCGGCATGCCGATCCATGCCGGCCTGCGTGTTCGTGCTGGCAAGGGGGCTGCTGATTCCCTAAAGGAAGGGTCATGACGGATCTCGTTTCTGATTTCGACTTCGACCTGCCCGTGGCGCTGATCGCCGATCACCCGGCCCGGCCCCGTGACAGCGCGCGCATGCTGGAGGTCCCGCCACAGGGGGCCTTTTGCGACCGCCATGTGCGTGACCTGCCCGGATGCCTGCGCGCGGGCGACATCCTTGTGGCCAATGACACCGCCGTCATCCCGGCGCAGCTTGCGGCCATGCGTGGGGCGGCACGTATCGGGATTACGCTTGACCGTATCCTGCCTGATGGCACGTGGCACGCGCTTGCGCGCAATTCGCGTCGCTTGAAACCCGGCGATATCCTGACATTCGCGCCCAGCGCGGTCACGGCCGAGGTCGTGGTGTGCGAGGACGCGGGCGGTGTCGTCATGCGTTTCGATGTGGAGGGCGAGGCGTTTGACCAGTTCCTCCACGATACAGGCCATCTTGCCCTACCGCCCTATATCGCGCGTCCCGATGGCCCGACGGAAGAAGACCGCAAGGATTACAGCACCATCTTCGCACAGCATCGTGGCGCGGTTGCGGCCCCCACGGCGGGGCTGCATTTCACGCCTGCCCTGCTGTCGGGGCTGGAGGCGGCGGGTGTGCTGCGCCAGACGCTGACGCTGCATGTGGGGGCGGGGACGTTCCTGCCGATGCGCAGCGAACAGATTTCCGAACACCGGATGCATGCCGAACGTGGCACGATCACCGCGCATGCCGCGCACCGCATCAACGCGGCGCGTGCGGCGGGTGGGCGTGTCATCGCCGTCGGCACCACGTCGCTGCGGCTTTTGGAAAGTGCGACGGACGGGGACGGGGTGGTCCATCCCTTTCATGGCGAAACGGCGATTTTCATCCGGCCGGGATACCGTTTCCGCGCGGTGGACATGCTGCTGACGAATTTCCACCTGCCGCGTTCGACATTGTTCATGCTGGTCAGTGCCTTTGCCGGACAGGCGCGGATGCGGGCGGCCTATGAGCATGCAATGGCCGCGGGCTACCGGTTCTATTCCTATGGTGATGCGTGTCTGTTGCATCGTAATGACGGGGGTGCGGCATGACCGCGTTTCGCTGGCGGGCGCAGGCCCGTTCTGGTCAGGCCCGGGCCGGGTATCTGGAAACCGCGCACGGTACGGTGCCGACCCCCACCTTCATGCCGGTCGGCACGGTCGGCACGGTCAAGGCGATGACGATGGACGCCGTGCGTTCCACCGGCGCCGGGATCGTTCTGGGCAATACCTATCACTTGATGCTGCGTCCGGGGGCGGAGCGTGTGCGCGCACTGGGCGGGTTGCACCGGTTCATGGACTGGCCCGGGCCAATCCTGACGGATTCGGGCGGGTTCCAGGTCATGTCGCTTGGCCCGCTGCGCAAGCTTGATGCCGATGGCGTGACATTCCGTTCGCACATTGACGGGTCAAAGCATCGCCTGACGCCCGAACGTTCCACCGATATCCAGCATGCGCTGGATGCAACGATCAGCATGTGTTTCGACGAATGTCCCGCCCTGCCTGCCCCGCCCGAGACGATCGCGCAGTCCATGCGCATGTCCATGCGGTGGGCGGAACGCTGTCGCACGGCCTTTGTCGCGCGCCCCGGCTATGCCCAGTACGGAATCATTCAGGGTGGGACGGAACCTGAACTGCGTGTCGAAAGCGTGCGCGCCCTGACGGATATCGGGTTCGAGGGATACGCCATAGGCGGCCTTGCCGTGGGGGAGGGGCAGGAGCTGATGTTCTCCACCCTTGACGCCACGGTCGGGCTGATCCCGCAGGATGCACCGCGTTACCTGATGGGGGTGGGCACGCCAGACGACCTGCTTGGCGCGGTAGAACGCGGGGTGGACATGTTCGACTGTGTCATGCCCACGCGCGCGGGCCGCACGGCGCGGGCCTATACCGAACGTGGGACGCTGAACCTGCGCAATGCGCGCCATGCGGCCGACAGCCGCCCGATCTCTGCGCATTGTGACTGTCTTGCCTGTTCACGCCACAGCCGCGCCTACCTGCATCACCTGTTCCGTGCGAATGAGATCCTCGGCCCCATGCTGCTGACGTGGCATAATCTGGCCTATTACCAGCGTCTGATGCGGGGCATTCGCGCGGCCATCGTGGGGGATACATTGCCCGAACATGCCGCCCACCTGCGCGCGCAATGGGCGATGGAGGACTGGTCCCCCGACGAGATGCCCTTCCCCGACATTCCGCCCGTACCCTGATATGGCGGCGCGTGCGCAACCCGTGGCCTGCCCCCCCGGTGCGCCGGGGGGGCTTGCGCGCCGGATTCATGATCGCGCGGTGGCGATCGGGTTCGATGCGGTGGGTTTCGCGCCCGCCATGCTGGATGACGCGGCCCGTGCGCGATTGCATGAATTCGTGCGGACCGGCCGTCATGGCGCGATGGACTGGATGGCGCAGCGCATGGCGTGGCGTGGCGACCCGCGCGCCCTGTGGCCTGACGTGCGCAGTGTGATCTCGCTCGGCCTGTCCTATGCGCCTGATGGCGATGCGCTGGCGACATTACGCAATCCCATGGCGGGGAATATCTCGGTCTATGCCCGACATCGCGATTATCATGACGTGGTCAAGGGCATGCTCAAACAGGTGGCGCAGTTCATCGTGGCGCAGGGACGCCGCCAACCCGGTGGCGAGGCATCGCCACCTGGGGTGAAGGTGTTCGTTGATACCGCCCCGGTCATGGAAAAGCCGCTGGCCGCGAATGCGGGGCTGGGGTGGCAGGGCAAGCATACCAACCTCGTCTCGCGCACGCACGGAAGCTGGCTGTTCCTGGGCGAGATCTACACCACGCTGGACCTGCCGCATTCCGCGCCTTCGGGCGGGGGGTGCGGCACATGTACCCGCTGCCTTGACATATGCCCGACATCTGCCTTTCCCGCGCCGGGGCAGATTGATGCGCGGCGGTGCATTTCCTATCAGACGATCGAAAACCCCGACCCCATTCCCCATGAATTGCGGCCGCTGATAGGCAATCACATCTATGGCTGTGACGATTGCCTGGCGGTATGTCCATGGAACCGTTTCGCGCAGGTCACACGACAGATGAAGCTGCGGGCGCGGCCCGACCTTGTGGCGCCGGCGCTGCGTGACCTTGCGGTGCTGGACGATGCGGGATTCCGTACGCTGTTTTCCGGCTCCCCCATCAAACGGATCGGCCGTGCGCGGTTCGTGCGCAATGTGCTGATCGCCATTGGCAACAGCGCGCGCGCCGATCTGTGCGATGTGGCGCAGGGATTGTGCGATGACCCGGCCCCGGTGGTCGCGGATGCCGCGCGCTGGGCGGTGGAGCGCCTGATGTCATGAGGGGCATGCGTCCCGTCGCGCCGTCGCCCCTGTTGCACAAGCGCAGCATGATGCTGTCGGGCCATCGCACCAGTGTCGCGCTGGAACCTGAATTCTGGGGGGCGCTGGAACGCATGGCGCGCGCACGCGGGGTCGGGCTTACGATCCTGATCGCGCGCATCGATACCACGCGTGATCCCATGCGCACGCTGGCGTCCGCATTGCGGGTCGCGGCCCTGCTGGAATGGATGCCTGCCCTGCCGGCAGCAGGGGGGCAGGGCGGGGAAGAACAGTTGGGTTAGCACGCGCGTCGTGCTAGGTTCGCGGCCATGGCGATATGGGGAAAACTGTTTGGCGGTGTCGCGGGATTCGCTGTGGGCGGTCCTGTCGGTGCCCTTGTGGGAACCGCGCTCGGGCATGCTGCCGATAACGGTTCGTTGCTGGAAACACCGGCCGGTGGCTGGACCGACCGATGGGGTGGCCGCGCCAATGCCGACCCCAATGGTGCAGCCACCTTTGTCGCCGCCAAGCTTGCGGCGGCGATGGGCAAGCGCGACCAGATGTATGGCCTGGTCATCATTGTCCTGTCGGCCAAGCTTGCGAAGTGCGACGGGCCGGTCAACCGCGCGGAAATCGATGCGTTCAAGCGGCGTTTCAACGTCCCGGCCGAAAACATGAAGGAAGTCGGGCGCCTGTTCGACATGGCCCGGCAGCGCACCGACGATTACGAGAATTTTGCCCGTGAACTGGGCCGTGCATTTTCCAATCGCACGGAAATGCTGGAGGAGGGGCTGGCCTCCCTGTTCATCATCGCCCGCGCCGATGCCGGCCCCACGGGGGAGATCAATGCGCAGGAGGAAGAATTCCTGCGCCGTGTGCATAAGGCGTTCGGCCTGTCCCCCGGCGCGTGGGAGCGCGCGCAGGATGGCCGTGCCCGCCCCAGCGTGAGCGAGGTTGACGCCTATGCCGTTCTGGGCCTGTCACGCACCGCAAGTAATGAGGAAGTGCGCGTGACGTGGCGGCGTCTGGTGCGTGAACATCATCCCGATATCCTGTCAGCGCGTGGTGCCGATGAGGCCGAGATGGCAAGGGGTGCGGCCCGTATTGCGCAGATCAACGCCGCATGGGACCGGATCAAGCGCGACCGCCAGATCTGATATCCACGAAGCTTCAGGAAAGATCAGAGCCTGTTTGAAAAGTCAGGCTCGATAACATATTGAAATTATAAAAGTTTTTGGTGAAGCTTTTTCTAAAAAGCTTCAGAAGACGCCGCCTTTTTCGATCGAAAGGCGGCATCCAAAAACTTTTCCTGTTTTCTATCAATGATGTGTTTTCAAACAATCTCTCAGCGCCCGTTTTCCCGCACTGCTGGTCCAAAGACGTTCTTTTTTGGGGAAAACCCCGAAAAACGCTTGTTTTGATGAAAACCCCTGATCCGCCACCCGCTCTGGGTGCGTGTTCTTTTCCTTCAGGATAAAGCAGCGTCGTCACTTCGCCTGCTTCTTGTCCAGCAACCTGCGCAGCGCCCCGCCCACCGTATGCGCCAAGGTGCGGTAGGCCTTGCCCGCCGGGCTGTCGGGGGCGGAGATGACGATGGGCGCGCCGTTGTCGCCGCTGGCACGGATATCGGCCAATAGCGGGATTTCGCCAAGGAAGGGTACGCCGGTTTTTTCCGCTTCGGCCCGTGCGCCGCCATGGCCGAACAGTTCGGTGCGGTGGTTACAGTTGGGGCAGCAGAAATAGGACATGTTCTCCACAATGCCCAGGACGGGCACACGCATCTTCTCGAACATCGCAACACCGCGCCGGGCGTCCAGCAGCGCGATATCCTGTGGCGTGGAAACGATGACCGCCCCCGCCAGAGCCGTTTTCTGCGCCAGCGTCAATTGCGCATCCCCCGTTCCCGGCGGCATGTCCACCACCAGCACGTCGAGTTCGCCCCAGTCCACATCCGACAGCAGTTGCCCGATCGCCCCCATGACCATCGGACCGCGCCAGATCATCGCCTTCGTTTCCTCTACCAGCATGCCGATCGACATGGCGGTGATGCCGTGGCCATGCAGGGGTTGCAGGCGGCCGTCGCGCACTTCGGGCTGGCTGTCCATGCCCATCATGCGCGGCAGGGACGGGCCATGCACATCCGCGTCGAGCAATCCCACGCGCAGCCCCTCCAGCCCCAGCCCGACGGCAAGATTGACGGCCGTGGTCGATTTGCCCACCCCCCCCTTGCCCGATGCCACCGCGATCACCAATCCCACATTGGGGGGCAGCGGTCCGGTCGGCTGTGCGCTGTCGGGCTTTGCACCAAGGTTGAGCGGACGGTGGCCACCGCCCTGGGGGGATGGGGTTGCGGTTGCGGGCGCACGGTGGGACGTCAGGATGACGGAGGCGCCCTTTACCCCGGCGATGTCATGCGCCAGCCTTGCTTCGATATCGGCAATCATCGGGCGTATGTGTTCGGCGCGATCGCGATCGGTGGCGATGGCGACATGCACGACCCCGTCGCGTACGGTTGTGGCGTCAAGCGTGCCAAGGTCCAGCGCGCATGCCCCCGTGCGTGGGTCGCGCACATCGCGCAGCACCTGTTCGATTGCCGACTGCGTTATCTGTGCCATGCTGCCCCTGCGCTGAAAAAAACTGGTGAAGGCCGGATATAGGGGCCATGGCCTGATGACGGAAGGGGGCGCGGGACGGCGCCCGTGCAAAATGCGAATGGCCGTGGTTATAAATTGGCCTTGGTGGCGTATTTATCCCTGTCGTATCGGAAGTGTGAAATTCCGTGTCCCCTGTTATCCGGTCCCGTCCGGGATACGGGCGGGGCATGCCCATCGGCGGGGAATACGCAGTGCAGGGAAGAAGTAGTACGTTGTCATGACATCATGCGTGCAGGCAGGTGGCCCCCACATGGCCGCCACCACGCCGCCGGGTGGGCGCGACGCCCCCCGCGATGCGTCCCGCACCGCCGGGCCGGCCGCCGCATCCGGTGATGGTGCCGCCACGGCGGGACAGGGCGTGCCGCGGGTGCGCGATCACCGCGTGGACGCACTGCGGGGGGTGGCGTTGCTGATGATGTGCATCGACCATATCCCGCAGGATGTCCTTAACCGCTTTACCATGCGCAATGTCGGTTTTGCCGATGCGGCGGAGGTGTTCGTGCTGCTGGCGGGATATGCGTCGTGGCTGGCCTATGGCCGGGCATTTTCGCGGCAGCCATGGCAGGCTGTGGTCGAACGCATCGTGCGCCGGTGCGGGCGGCTTTATGTCTTTCAGACCCTGATGGCGGTGGTGACGATCGTCACCATCCGGGTCTGGCGGCATTACTGGCCCGTGCCGGTCGATTTCCTGGAACCCGAACTGGCCCATGGGCTGGATTCCCTGTGGCGGGTGATGCTGTTGCAGGCATTGCCGGGCAATCTCAATATCCTGCCGCTTTATATCGTGCTGCTGCTGGCCTTTGCGCCGTTGTGCTGGGTGCTGCGGCGGGTGGGGCCATGGCCCGTTCTGGTGGCAAGCGGTGCATTATGGGCGGTGGTCAATTTCGACCCGTCCCTCAATTTCCCCAACTGGCTGGACCCTGACGGGTGGTATTTCGACCCGCTGGCGTGGCAGTTCCTGTTCGTAATTGGCGCGTGCGCGTCCATACTGGCCGCACGACATGGCGGCAGCCTGCCGCTGTCGCGGCCGCTGGTGGTGGCATGTGGGGCGTATCTTGTCTTTTCGGCGGTGGAATCGTTCCCCTGGACCGGTTGGGGCCTGCCGGATATGCGCCCCATGGCCACGCCATGGACGGACAAGATGGTGCTCTCCCCGCTGCGGCTGCTGGACGTGCTGTGCCTGTTCTATCTTGTGCAGTCATCCACGCTGGCGACGCGCCTGTCACTGGGGCGGGCGGGACAGTTGATGGCGATGTTCGGTCGCCATTCGCTGGAGGTGTTCACCCTTGGCACCATCATCGACCTGTATGGGCGTCTGGTCTTTACCAACTTTGGCGTTGGCTGGGGCATGCAGGTCACGATCAATGTGGTGGGTTTCATAATGTTGTGGGGCATGACGCGCGAACTTGACCGCAGGCGTACGCTGGCCCGTGCCGCACGCAGGGTGTGAATGTCGTGTAGGATGGATATGACAGACAACAGAGGAGCGATCATGACGGATACGACTGTGGCGGGCGTACTGCCCCGCCTGACACGCCTTCTGCATGATGGAAAGGGTGTGCGTATCGCGCTGTTTGGGTCCTCCACCATCGAGGGGGTGGGGGCCAGCACGCCAGCGCACGCCCTGCCGGCCATCATGCAGGGCGTGCTGGCCCCGTTCGCACCCGGCGGGATAAAGGTCATCGGCCACGGTGTGGGCGGTGATGATGCAGAGGCGATGCATGCGCGCATGGGCGGCATGCTGGCGGACCGGCCGGACCTGATCGTGTGGCAGACCGGCAGTAATGACCCGCTCAGGGGTGGGGATGTCGCGGCTTTTGTCGCGCGCACCCGCGATGATCTTGCCGCCATGCGGGCATCGGGGGCGGATGTTGTGCTGATGGACCAGCAATATTGCCCGCTCCTTGAAACCTGTCCGGCGTTTCGTGCGTTTTACGACGCGGTGCATCATGTCGCGGCGCAGGATCATGTCCCGCTGTTCACGCGATATGTGCGGATGAAGTCATGGTGCGCGGAACTGGGGCTGGACCCGGTGGACCTGTCGCCGGACGGGCTGCACCTGAACGACCGGGGCTACCGCCTGCTGGGCGAGGCGCTGGCGGCGTGGCTTATTGAACTGACGGGGCTGCCGGGAGGTGTCGCGTCATGCTATCAGGGAAACGGGGCGTGACATTCGCCCTGTCCGCCGCAATGGTGTAAACGCTCAGGCCCCGTCCAGATCAGGAAGCAACCAGCCACATGCCCGATCACGTTTCCGCTTTTTCCAGATCCAGTGCCGCCATGGGCATGGGGGCCGCATTGCTGGCGATGGTGACGGCACGGGCACATGCGCTGCCGCCTGCCGCCGCTGTTGCGCCGGTGGCCGCGAACGTCACGGCGGTCAGCGACCCCGTGCGCCTGCCCGCGCCCGGCCATGACACGCCCGACAGCTTTGCAGACCTTGCGGCGCGCCTGCTGCCCGCGGTCGTCAATGTCTCCACCACCGAGATGGTGCGTCCCGGCGATGAAGATGATGATGGTGACGAGGGGGACAGCAGCCCGCAGATCCCCAATTTCCCCGAAGGTTCCCCGTTCGAGAAATTCTTTCACGACTTCATGAACCGTCAGAGCACCCCCAATGCGCCGCCGCGCAAGATGCAGGCGCTGGGTTCGGGCTTCATCATCGACCCTGCGGGCATCGTCGTGACCAACAACCATGTCGTGCGCAACGCCGAACAGATCACGGTGACGTTGCAGGATAATACGGTGCTCAAGGCGCACCTGCTTGGCCATGACGACCGCACCGACCTTGCCGTGCTGAAGGTGGACAGCCCCAAGCCGCTTCCTGCCGTGCCGTTTGGCGATAGCGACCATGCGCGCGTGGGGGACTGGGTGCTGGCGATCGGCAACCCGTTCGGCCTGTCGGGCACTGTTACGGCGGGGATCATCTCTTCACGCGGGCGTAATATCGAACAGGGGCCGTACGACGATTTCATCCAGACCGACGCCCCGATCAACAAGGGCAATTCGGGTGGGCCGCTGTTCAACCTGCATGGTGACGTGATCGGCATCAATACGGCCATCTTCTCGCCCTCTGGCGGGTCGATCGGGATCGGTTTCGCCATTCCCTCGGCCGAGGCACAGGGCATCATCGCGCAACTGCGTCAGCACGGGAAGGTATCGCGCGGGTGGATTGGCGTGCGCATTCAGGATGTGACGCAGGACATTGCCGACGGTCTTGGCCTGAAGAGCGCGCATGGCGCCCTGATCGCCGGGGTGGAGGCCAAGGGGCCTGCCGCCGTGGCGCACCTGCAGACCGGTGACGTGATCGTCACGCTGGATGGCAAGGATATTGACGGTCGCGCGCTGCCCCGTCTTGTCGCACAGCTTCCGGCGGGCAGCGTCGCCCACCTTGGCATCGTGCGTCATGACCATCCGATGAATGTTGCGATCACCATCGGCGCCCTGCCGGAAGAAAAGACCGACAAGGCCGATGGCAAGCCCGCGCAGAAAACCCCCGCAAGCGGTAGCGTGGCGGTCGCGGGCCTTGGCTTTACCGTGGGGGCGATCGACGATATCGCGCGCCAGAAATACAACATGCCCGAAGGCCAGAAGGGTGTTGTCGTAACCGGTGTGACCGATGACAGCCCCGCTGCCGAACGTGGCCTGCGCAATGGCGACATCATTACCGAGGTCCAGCAGACCGCCGTTAACACACCCGCAGAACTGAAACACCAGATTGATCTTGTCCGTGCGCAAAAACGCCGCACCGTGCTGTTCCTGGTGCAGAACAGCGATGGCCTGCGCTGGGTGCCGTTCCCCCTTGCCGAATCGGGTGCGCGTTCCGATTGATGGCGGTTTTCTCTTTTTCTTCTCTGCGGGATGCGTTTGTGGTGGCCGGTGGTGCATGGCGACAGGTCGTGCGCATGGTCGTCTCGCTTATCGGGTCGGGCTTCGTGGCCCATCTGGTCCACCTGCAGGAACCTGTATGGGCGCTGATCACCTCGGTCGTGGTGATTACGCAAAGCCGGATGACGCAGACGCTGTCCACCGGGCAGGACCAGATTGTCGGCACCCTGATCGGGGCCTGTGCCGGGATTTCCGCCATTGCGATGGAACAGTGGCTGTTCTGGCCCACTGACCTTGTCTTCTGGGTCATGCTGATGCCGGTGGCGGTGCTGGCGGCGGCACGGCCAAAGATGCGCGTTGCGGTCATTACGTTGATGGTGGTGCTGCTGTTTCCCGGCAATGGCGCGCCATTTGCGCGACCGTTTGACCGTATTGCCTCCATCATGATCGGGGTGGTGGTGTCGTTCGTGGTTTCCTTTTTCGTGCTGCGTAACGAGGCCCGGCGCGAGGTGCTGCGCAATTCGGCGCTGTTGCTGCGGCAGGTGTCGGATCTGCTGGAACTGGCGCTGCACCAACATCCGGACAGTAACGCGATCGCCGCGATTGATGACAGGTGCCGGGCATTGTTGCAGGACCTTAATGACGGGGTGAAGGAAGCAGAGGTTGAACATCCCGGTTCGCTGGCGCGGCATGACCCGCTGGTGATGCGCCTGCCGGGGCTTTTGCGGAAGCTGCGTGCGGATGCGATCTTTGTCGCACGTGCCGCAGTGGAGGGGCAGACCGCCAGCACCGGCGACATCCTGCGTAGCGAGCGCGAGATGCTGTGCCATGTGCTGGGGCAACTGGCGGACCGGTGTGAACTGGCCGCCACCCGCAGTCGGGGCAAGCCTCTGCCGGACGAGGGGGTGGGGGATGTGCTGTCGCAGATCCATCAACCCGCTTCGCACTGGACGTCGGTGATGTGCTTTGCCATTGGGCTGCTGCATACCGACATGACGGTCCTGATCCGTAATGTCTGGTCCGATGGGCGTACGGATGAAGGGGCACCCGCATTGGGTGCGCCCCATGACAAGGCGGTACATGTGGGCTGAATGCCTGCCTGGGAATATGGGACAGTCTCCCGGATGACAGGGTGAAAGCAGGCAGGGATCGGGCGAAGCTGTTTTCCGGCGGTTTTGTAAAATGTTGTTGTTTCGGTCTGTTTGAAAACACCCCGTTGGTCAGGAATGGCAAATTCAAGCCGTTACGTTATTTTTTGAATATTGCGATGTCTTGCAAGGTTTTTTGAAAAGATATTTGCCAAGGAATTGCATTATTCAGTGGGACATTGGTACAAATTCCCAAACAGCCGCTGGCAGGCTGTCGGGTTGGGATTTTTTTTGCGTAATAACATTGCTTGAATTGTGAAAATCATAGAATTTTCAATATAGAAAACAGAAAGATGTTTTTATAAAAATTGTTTTGGAACAAATCATTAATAAAAAATAAGAAAAGTTTTTGGGTGTCCCCTTTTCCAAAAAGGCGGCGTCTTCTGAAGCTTTTTAGAAAAATCTTCACCAAAAATCTTTATAATTTCAGGATGTTATTGAACCTGACTTTTCAAGCAGCCTCTTGGCTTCCGATCCGACAGCCTACTGAAAATTTTCGAATAATGTTGTGTTTTTTGCAAATGCAATATCAAGACAATTTCCACACATCCTTTCCGATGGGTTCTTTTCAGGCAGGGGCGAAGGAAAAGTCCCCGGAAATTTCCTGATTTATTCTCAAAGGCCGGTTGTCCCGGAAATTCCCCATGTCGTGGCATCAGGTGTCATTGGGGCATCGGTGGGGTATATGTCTGGTTTGTGTCATGATGCATGCCACCAACACCATGTTCGTGCGTTAGTACCGGCGGTGCCCCTGCGCGCGGGGGTGGGGCGTGACCGCATACGTGGGGTTGCGTGAGTGTCCATATCAAGCAGGAGTCTGGAAATAACCATGCTGAACAAAGCGATTCTTGGAAACCTTCCCAAAGGTGTACGCGGACCGGCCTATGACCCGGCAACGCTTGCGCCAGGAATCGTGCATTTTGGCGTTGGCAATTTCTTTCGCGCGCATGAGGCCTGGTACGTCGAACGCTGCCTGGATCAGGGGGATCCCGGACCATGGGGTATCGTGGGCGTCGGTCTGACGGCAGGTGCGCGCAGCGAACGCAAGGCCGCGACCTTTCGCGCGCAAGATGGGCTGTATTCCCTGACGGAGGTGGATGCGCATGGCGCGCGCACCGTCCGGGTCATCGGGGCATTACGCGGCTATCTGCTGGCCCCGGATGACCCGCAGGCCGTGCTGGCGCGCCTGTGTGATCCCGCGACCCGCATCGTCAGCATGACCATTACCGAAGGGGGATATAATATCGACGAGGAAACCGGCGAATTCCGTGTTGATAACGCGCTGGTGCAAGAAGACCTTGCCAATCCGCGGGCACCCGCCACGGTGTTCGGATATGTGGTGGAGGCCCTGCGTCATCGGCGTGATGCTGGTGTGGGGCCGTTTACGGTCATGTCGTGCGACAACCTGCGCCATAACGGGCAGGTGGCCCGTACCGCTTTTGTCGGTTATGCCCGGGCCTGCGATCCTGACCTTGCCACCTGGATCGAGGACCACGTGACCTTTCCGTGCAGCATGGTGGACCGTATTACCCCCAGCGTGGATGCCTCTACGCGCGACCTCCTGAACCGCGAAAGTGGGCTGGACGATGCGCTGCCGGTTCTGGCGGAGGATTTCAGCCAGTGGGTGCTGGAGGACAGTTTCTGTGCCGGGCGGCCCGCGCTGGAAACGGTGGGGGTGCAGTTCGTCAGTGACGTGACCGGTTATGAACAGGTCAAGGTCCGCATGCTCAACGCCGCGCATGTGACGCTGGGTGCGCTGGGGCTGTTGCTTGGACATCGCTATGTCCATGATGCCATCGCCGATGCGGACCTGCACCGTTTCATCAATGCCTATCTGCAAAAAGACGTCATGACGCAGATCCATGCGCCGCAGGGGATGGACCTTGATGCCTATCGCCGCAAGGTCATCAGCCGGTTTTCAAACCGGGCGGTGGCCGATACGCTGCTGCGGATCTGTAGCGACGGGGCATCAAAGTCGCAGGTATTCTGGACTGACACCGTGCGCCGGTCGCTACAGTCGGGGCATGACCTGTCGCGTATCGCCTTTGGCCTTGCCGCCTATCTCGAAATGCTGCGCGGCGTTGACGAGAAGGGGGAAACCTACACCCCGCTGGAACCTACCCTGACGGAAGGGCAGGTTGCGCTGGCCCGTGCGCCCGACCTTGCCGCCGCGCTGGCCCTGCCGGCATTTGACGGGTGGCGTGACCTCCAGACCCCGCAATTGACACAGGCGATCGTCACCGCGCGCAGGGCGATCCGTGAACATGGGGTGCGCGCCAGCCTGCCGGACTGACCCAAAGTCACAAAGCCGCAAGGTTAAAACTTTTTTCAGGACTCTGCGTAAGGTTTCGTCTTTTTGCGAAAGGACGAAACCTCGGAACCGTTGCGGTTTTTATCCGGCCTTTATGGCTCAACGGCTTGGGATCGGCCTCATGTCCTGCGGGACATGAGCATGGCCCCAGCGCCATAGGAGGCAGCCATCGCAGCACTGTCCGGCACAGGCGCAAAGCCCTGCCGTTCCCAAAATCCCACAGCCTGCCCCGTCGCCATCAGCCCGAGATGTGTCAGGCCTGCATGCCGTGCGGCGTGTCCCACCAGGTCCAGTGCACGGGTAGCCGCCCCCTGCCCACGCAGGGTGGGGGAGATGGCGATGTCATGGATGTACCAGCAATCAGGGGCCAGTGGCAGCCTGTGTAGCAGCGTGTTCAGCCGTGGTGGCGTGCGTAGCCGCCAGGGGTGGCTTAGTACATATCCCGCGATTGCCGCGCCATCTTCGGGGGCAAGGCCATGGCAACCCGCAGGGCAAAGGGCGAGGCGTTCTGTGAACACGGCCGCATCTTCGGGATAGGACGGATGAATCTGCCGTGCGAGGGCCTGTACATCTGGCAGGTCGGGATGGTACAGGGGGCGCCATTGTGCTGTCATTTTCACCATTGTGCGTATAGATGGGAAATATAATAAAACATTTCCCGGGCATTATTGGACGATATAGTCATATTCCGGTTATTCATGTCCCGACACCCACCCTTACCCCAAGTGCAGGAGCACCTGACAGAATGACGGATCTGCGTCTTACGCTACGTATTGATGCCAACGGCAAGCCCTTGCTGGGACATGGAAAGATCCGCCTTTTGGAACAGATCGAGGAAACGGGGTCCATCTCTGCTGCGGCCCGGGCGATGGGCATGTCCTATCGCCGGGCATGGCTGCTTGTGGAATCGATGAATTCGGTCTTCAGACAGCCACTTGTCGCCGCACGTCCGGGTGGTGGCGGTGGGGCCGGGCTGTCCGATGACGGGCGCAAGGTGCTGAAACTGTATAGGGAAATAGAAAAGATATCCCGTGATGCCGCCACAGGGCCGCTGTCGGACCTGTGTGGCATGTGCGAAGTGCCGTGAAAATGCCACGTCATGTGCATAGGGATCAAAGGTGACTGGACTGCCGCCGCGTGGGAATGACGCGGGTTCGATTGATAAAGAGGTTCACCGCAATCGCTGCGTGGTGGGCCGATAATGATAATGATCGGGGAATATTTTCAGTGTTGCGACGTGATATTGTAAAGGCTGGGGCAGGTTTGTCGGTTCTCTCCCTTTTCGGGGGGATTGATGCGCTTCGTGGCGCGCGTGCGGCGGATGCGCCGGATGTAGGCGTTTTTGATGACACCACCGTCAGGCAACTTGCGCACCGCCTGTCGCAACAGGCCTATCACCCACCCGAAGAAACGCTGCCCGCCGCGATCCGGGACATGAATTTCGATCAGTTCACCTCCATCGCCTATCGCCCGGAACAGGCCCTGTGGCATGGCGAGAATCTGGGGTTCGAGGTGGAGTTCTTTCCCCGTGGTTATCTTTATCGTCCCCGGATCGAGATGTATGAGGTGATCGACGGCAAGGCCGCGCCCGTGCCTTATTCCACGGACCTGTTCAGTTATGCCAATCCGGCGTTGCGGGTGGATGAAAATGTCGGGTTTTCGGGCCTGCGGATTCGTGCGCCGATCAACACGCCCGGCGTGATGGAGGAATTCTGCGTTTTCCTTGGGGCGTCGTATTTCCGGGCCGTGGCCAAGGGGCAGAGCTATGGCCTGTCCGCGCGTGGCTTCGCCGATGGTACGGGCGACCCAAAGGGTGAGGAATTTGCCCTGTTCCGTGCCTATTGGCTGGAAAAGCCACGCTCTGGTGTCGATAGCGTGGTGTTGCATGCGCTGCTCGACAGTCCGTCGCTGACGGGGGCGTTCCGCTTTACCATCCGCCCTGGGGAAACGACGGTCTTTGATGTGCAGACCTACCTCTATCCGCGCAAGGACATCGTGCAGTCGGGCATCGCGCCGCTGACGGGTATGTTCTATTTCGACGCGAACGACCGCAACCATGTCGATGACTGGCGTCCCGCCGCCCATGATAGCGAGGCCCTGTCGATGTGGACCGGGGGCGGCCAGCAACTATGGCGTCCGTTGCGCAATCCACAGGACCTGCAGTTTTCGGCCTTTGCCGATGTGCGTCCGCATGGTTTTGGCCTGATGCAGCGTAAGCGCAGCTTTGCTGATTTCGAGGATCTTGCCCTTAATTATGAAAAGCGGCCCTCACTGTGGATCGAACCGATCGGCGACTGGGGCGCGGGCAGCGTGGATCTGGTGGAAATTCCCACCCCGAACGAGGTCAATGACAACATCGTTTCGTTCTGGCGGCCGCGCGACACCATGACAGCGGGGCATGAATATGCCTTTACCTATCGCATGTACTGGGGATGGGACACGCCGTGGCCCACGCACCTTGCCCGGATTGCCGCGACACGTGTGGGGGCATCCACCGATGGGTCGCATACGCGCTTCTTTGACATAGATTTCACGGGGGAGCCGTTCGCAAACCTGCCCAGGGATGCGAAATTCCATCTCCAGACCCGGACATCGGCGGGGGAGATCCGCAATGTCGTGGTGGAACCCAATCCCGATATCCATGGCTGGCGCGCCACGTTTGAATTCGACCCCAAGGAAGCCAAGATCGCCGAACTTGGCTGCTCGCTTGCAAATGACCAGGCCACCGTATCAGAGGAATGGGTGTACCGATGGACGCCGTGACGCACGGCGAAGCACCCGCGCCAGGGGGCACGCCGGGGGGCATGCTGCCACCGTCGTCACCGCTCGACATGCCGGTCCATTCGCTGTCGCAACTGCCGCCGGGTGAACGTCCCGGGACGCCGGTGACGCAGTGGTCGGGCATCGTGGCGCGCCGGACCGTCGTGCTGGGTGGTGCGTTGGGGCTGACGGGGTGGGCGGCGTATGAAATGAACCTTGTGTTCAACGCCATCAGCGTTTCCATCGCCGGTGTCATCATGCTGGCGCTGTTTGTGGTGCTGTTCTTGTGGATTGCACTGGCTTTTACGTCCGCGCTGGCGGGGTTCTGCTCTTTGGTTTCGCGACGGGGGGGGCTTGGCCTTGGCATCCACCCTGACGGGCCGCTACCGACACTTGTTGCGCGTACGGCACTCCTGATGCCTACTTATAACGAGGACCCCGGCCGTGTGATGGCCGGGCTGCGCGCGATCTGTGACAGCCTTGCCGCCACGGGGCAGGCAGGGGCGTTCGACCTGTTCGTCCTGTCGGATACGACCGATCCCGATGTCTGGGTGGCGGAAGAAGAGGCGTATATGGCGCTGTGCCGCGCGACGGAGGGCACGATACGGGTCTATTACCGGCGGCGGCCGCATAATATCGACCGCAAGGCAGGCAATATCGCCGAATGGGTCCGCCGTTTCGGTGCCGCGTACCAGCAGATGATTACCCTGGATGCCGACAGCGTCATGTCCGGTGACACCATCGTGCGCCTGACCGCCGCGATGGAGGCCAATCCCGGCGTGGGCCTGATCCAGTCGCTGCCGGTGATCGTCAATGGCACGACCCTGTTCGCCCGCATGCAGCAGTTCGCGGGGCGGGTCTATGGCCCGCTGATCGCGCACGGTATTGCCTGGTGGCATGGGGCGGAGGGGAATTACTGGGGCCATAACGCGGTCATCCGCACCCGTGCCTTTGCCGAACAGGCCGCATTGCCGCACCTGCCGGGGCGCAAGCCCTTTGGTGGGGCGATCATGAGCCATGATTTTGTGGAGGCGGCGTTGATGCGCCGTGGCGGCTGGGCCATCCACATGGTGCCTGCCCTGATGGGATCGTATGAAGAAAGCCCGCCGTCGCTGACGGATATCGCCATTCGCGACCGGCGTTGGTGCCAGGGCAACCTGCAGCACGCCAAGGTGGTGTCGGCAAAGGGGCTGCACTGGATCAGCCGCCTGCATATGCTGATGGGGATCGGATCGTACGTCACCTCGCCCCTGTGGCTGGTGTTCCTGCTGGCGGGTATCCTTGTCTCGTTGCAGAGCCGGTTTTCACGACCGGAATATTTTGGCGATACCAAGCTGTTATACCCCCACTGGCCGCATGTTGATCCGGTGCAGGCGCGCTTTATGTTCTTGTGTACGATGCTGATCCTGCTGGCGCCAAAGATGCTGGCCTATGTCGCGCTGCTGTTTGACGGGCGGTTGCGACGCGGATGCGGGGGGGGCTGCGCGCGCTGCACTGTCGATCATGGTCGAAACGGTTCTTGGTGGTCTGGTGGCGCCGGTGGCGATGCTGATCCAGACGATGGGTGTCATGTCGATCCTGATGGGACGCGATTCAGGATGGAATGCGCAACGGCGCGATGACGGCGGGGTGTCCCCCCTGCAGAACGCACGGCTGTACCTTGGCTATACCATCTTTGGTGTCGTGCTTGGCGTGGCTGCGTGGGTCGTATCGCTGTCTCTGTTCTTGTGGATGCTGCCGGTCCTGCTGGGGCTGGTGCTGGCGATCCCGCTGGCGATCCTGACCGGCAGTCGTGTCGCGGGGCAGGACCTGCGGCGTGCGGGCCTGCTGCTGATCCCGGAGGAGACGTCCCCCCCCGATGTTCTGGCACGCGCGGTCCGTAACCTGAGCGATATGGCGGGGCGGCCGATTGGCGATGCATTGCTGGTGCTGCGGGCGCATCCGGCGCTGCTGGCGCTGCATTGCGCCATGCTGCCGCCACCGCGTCACAGGGGCGGCGCAATCGATGCCAACCTGCTTGTCGGTCTGGTCAAGCTTAGGGAAGTGCCAGACCTGCAGGCGGCGCGCACGACGCTGAGTGCGCGTGAAAAGGCCGCTGTCCTTGGCAATGCCGAGGGACTGCATCTGCTGGAGGCATTGTCCTGACGATGTGTTTCAGGACGCCGCCGTTTCTTTGAAACAGCGGCGTCCTTTGTGGCTTTGCAGAAAAACTGCACCTGGAATTCCTGCCCAGCGACTGCCTGAAGGCGCAACGTCAGTCACCCACTGGGATCATAAAAGTTTCTGGTGAAGCGTTCTCCAGAAACATTGGAAGACGCCGCCGTTAAGAGACTGTTTGAAAAGTCAGGCGCGATAACATCCTGAAATTATAAAGGTTTTTGGTGAAGCTTTTTCCAAAAAGCTTCGAAAGACGCCACCTTTTTCGATCGAAAGGCAGCACCCAAAAACTTTTCTTTTTTATCAAGGATTTGTTTTCAAACAATCTCTTATCCGGCCTTGCCACTGGTCCTGTCGTGCCAGGCGTTTTGCAGCACAGCGCGGGCTGGCGTCAGCCCCCGCCACCGTCGGAAGGCGAGGACCCTTCGGGTGGGGTGGCCATTTCCTCCCCTTCGCTGGAGCCATCTATGGACATCACCGCATCAAGGCTTTCGCAGGCCTGACGGAAATGGGCGTCCGACTGGAACTGCTTGCCATTGCAGAGCTTGGCCGCATCGGGGACGCAGCTTTCGGTTGCATCCTCGTAATCCGATTCCATGACATCATGGGCCAGGGACAGGTCGGGGTTGCGGGTGCCCTCGCTCGCCTTTTCGATCACGGCCTGGACCTTGTGGAGTTCCTGAAGCTTTTCAAGGCAGCTCTGGCTGGCGGCGTCCGGCTTGAAATGCAGCACGTCCATGGCGTGCTGCACCTTCTGTGTCGCAATGCTCTGGGCCAGTGCCGGGGTGCAGAAATACGCAGGCAGCGCCACAAGGGCTGGAAGCGTGAAAAAAAGGGGACGTGCGAAGGGGCTCACTGTGAAACGTTCCATGACCTGAATATCCCGGTGACCCGATATCCCGGCCCCGGACGCCGATGGCGACATAGGAAAACCTGACATTTGCCGCAACGCGCGGCCTATCGCCACGCAAGAAGGGCAGGCCGGATTATGACAGCATGCCATGGCGGGGAAAAGGTGCGTCAATGTCTTAATGTATGTCAAAAAAATCTTTGTGTTATCAGCAACAAATGACAATCGTGGCAAAAATCAGAAAATTTGCTTACATTCCGATGTCATTTTGAGTATAAAACCAGCCATCTGATATATTGTGCTGCATAAAACCGGGAGGTGCAGAGACATATGCCCCTGCAAAATCATTCGATATCGTAATGATTTTGTGTATCCTAAAAATTCATGGTCCATCCATCGCTGCGTAAAAGCGAATTTACGCCCCTGATACAGGTGATACGGGATATGATGACTGTCACATATATGGCTGATGCCGATATCGTGACCCATATTTCAGCCGTGGGTGGACGACATAACAAGAACGGTTGGTAACGATCCGCAGGTTATCACGGACATGTCGCGCCCATGCGGCAGGCTGTCGTGGTTGTGGCGTTATCCCGTGCGCGCGGCGCCGCATGTGTGACCGCGCTTTTCCGTACCTGAGGTTCCGCGATGGCATCCCGGCATGCCGGTACATCGTGGACGCAGCCTGCATCGACGCTCCGCAATGAGGCGGAGCCCCTCAATCTAGTGTTGGCTGCCTGTGAAAGAGGAGTATCTCCCCTTGAAACAGACAGACATTCTGTCCCAGCGAACTTCGTTTGCCGATAAGCTTGGCATACCCACCCCCCTGTTCTGGGGGTTTGTCGGCCTGCTGTTCTTCATGATCGGTGACGGTGTGGAGGCAGGTTATCTTGCGCCGTATCTTGAAGAGCAGGGCATCTCCGGCCGTGACACCGCGCTGCTCTTCACGATTTATGGAGTGACGGTTTCCATTTCCTCCTGGGTTTCCGGCCCGCTGTCCGATCTGTGGGGGCCCAAGCGGGTCATGTGGATCGGCCTTGCAATCTGGGCCGTGTTCGAGGTCGTGTTCCTGTCCATGGGGGTTGCGACCAACAGCTATTCCATGATGCTTGCGGCCTATACGATGCGTGGCTTCGGCTATCCGCTGTTTACGTATGGCTTTCTGGTGTGGATTGCGGCGGCGACCCCGCGTCACCAGCTTGGCTCGGCGGCGGGCTGGTTCTGGTTCGCATTTTCCGGCGGCCTGCCGACGCTTGGTTCCCTGTTCGCAAGTTTCGCCATCCCCGTGATTGGCGAGATGATGACGTTCTGGAGCTCGCTGGTGCTGGTGCTGTTCGGTGGCCTTCTGGCGCTGCTGATGACGCGTGAACCCACCGGCAGCAGGCGCCTTGCCGCGCCGGGTGCTTCGGCGGGGACGATCTTCTTCAGCTCTGTCAGTATCCTGTGGCGCGAACCCAAGACGTTTATCGCCATGATCGTGCGCATCATCGACACGGCATCGGAATATGCATTCCTGGTCATCATGCCGGCGTTCTTTACCAAGGTCATCGGCTTTTCACTGTCGCAGTGGCTACAGCTCCTGTCGATCATCTTCCTGGCGAATATCCTCGTGAACCTCGTATCGGGCATGATGGCGGACCGTCTGGGCCATCGTTCGGTCGTGGCCATTGGTGGTGGGGTCGGTGCCGCGGTTACGGTGCTGCTGTTCTATTATGTGCCGCTGATGTTCCCCGGTAATTTCGCCATCGCCGCCGCCATGGGGGCGTTGTATGGCGCGACGGTTGCCGCCTTTGTGCCGCTGTCGGGCCTGATGCCGCAGATCTGCCCCAAGGAAAAGGCGGCGGCGCTGTCCGCGCTGGGCCTTGGTGCGGGGGCGAGTACCTGGGTCGGGCCGGCGGTCGTGACGTGGTTTGAATCCTGGCACGGGATCGAGGGGATCATCTGGATCTTCTCCGGCCTGTACCTGGTTTCGGCCCTGCTGACGATCACGTTGACGATTTCGCCTGAGGCGCGTCGTTACATGGACGAAGCCGCCGCCCGTGGCGACATTGCCGGGGAACTGGCCGCAGCCGAACACTGATCGGCTTCCCCCTTTGCGTGCATCTTGCATGCGAAGGGGCAGCCCAGCAGTCGGGGTATTTATTTTCGCGGCATTTATGTCCTGACATGCCCGCAAAAAAAAGCGCGGACCCGCCCCGGCAGGTCCGCGCTTTTTTCATAAGGAGGGCGCGCTATGGGCGCACCCACGGCCGCATACCCGCAGGCGTTACCCATAGGCCGATACCCACGGGTGCATCATCCTTGCGGCCTCAGCCGCGTTCAGGGCGACGGCGGGGGGAGCGTGCGGGCGCGCGCTCTCCTGCTGCCGTGTCGCGCCCCCTGGCGGGGGGTGCCTTCATCGCGGGTGCGGCGGCGAGTTCGGCTTCCAACTGGCGGATGCGCTTTTGCACGCTATCGCGCAGAGCGGGTGCGGTGTGCGATTTCATGTTCGCAAGGGTTTCACGCAGGTCGCGCAACTGCTTCTGCTTTTCCGCCAGCGAACGGCGGATGGGCTGGTTGTCGGACATCTGTCCGTGGAATGCACGCATGATGATAATCCATTCGAATGGAAAACAAGACGTCTGTTGTTCAGGGTTGGGAAGAACGAACGCACGCCCCCACACCCATGAGAAGGATGTTCCCGTCATGGGGCATGGCGGCGATGGACCGGTCCGTATCAACCAGATGGCGCGTACGTGCGCCCGGGCGCGGTGTTATGTGGCCGTGATGTCAGCCAGTGCGTCACACAGCGCCTGACATTCGGCCTCGGTCCCGATGGTGATACGGAGCCATTGGGCGATTCGGGGTGTCCTGAAATGTCGCACGATGATTGCCCGTTCCCGCAGGGTCCGGGCAAGGGTCAGCGCGTCATGGCCAGGATGGTGCGCGAACACGAAATTCGCGCATGAGGGAAGAACCTCGAACCCCATTTCTCCCAGGCTGTGTGTCAGCCTGTCGCGTGATCTTATGATCCGTTCGCGTATGTTGGCAAGCCATTCCCGATCTTCGATCGCGGCGATCGCGCCCACCTGCGCCAGCCGGTCGAGCGGGTAGGAATTGAAGCTGTCCTTTACGCGGGTCAGGGCCTCGATCAGGTCGGGATGCCCCACGGCATAGCCCACCCGCAACCCCGCAAGCGCGCTGGATTTTGACAGGGTGCGCACCACCAGCAGGTTGTCATGGCGTGCGGTCAGGGGAATGGCGGTCTCGCCGCCGAAATCGACATAGGCTTCGTCCACCACGACCACCTGATCACGGTGATGGGTCAACAGTGTCTCGATATGCGTGAGGGAGAGCGCCATGCCGGTGGGGGCGTTCGGGTTGGGCACGATCACCCCGCCGCATGGGCGCAGGTAATCCGCCACATTGACGCGCATATCCGCATCAAGCGGCACCATCTGCGCCGTGATGCCGTAAAGCCCGCAATAAACCGGATAGAAGCTGTAGGAAATATCGGGAAACAGCAAGGGCCCATCATGTTTGAGCAGGGCCTGGAACGTATGGGCCAGAACCTCGTCCGATCCGTTGCCAACGAACACATGCCCGGCCGGGACATCATGGGTACGCCCGATCGCCTGACGCAGCGCCAGCGCCGACGGGTCGGGATACAGGCGCAGCGTGTCGTCCGTTGCTGCCCGGATGGCCGCAAGGGCCTTTGGCGACGGGCCATAGGGGGATTCGTTGGTATTGAGCTTGATCAGGTTGGTCATCCGCGGCTGCTCCCCAGGGACATAGGGGGTCAGGTTGTGGACGACGGGGCTCCAGAAACGGCTCATTGCATTTGGGTTCCACTGAAATGCGAATAACGAATGCGCATGATGCCGGCCCGCATGGCGCGTGCCGGTGGATGGTGTAAATGGCGGACGACTCTTAGGGCATATCAAACAGATGGATATGTGGGGTGCGACGGCCTTTATGCCTGCGTGGGCTTGGGACCCATCAACGCCAGCAGTTCGGCATTGTCCTGCCGTGTCGCCAGCATGCGTGCGCTGACGCCCTCGCCATCGCGCAGGTCGGGGTTGGCCCCATGTTCAAGCAGCAGCGCCACCATCGGGTCGCGGTTGAACATGACGGCAAAGATCAGCGGCGTGCGCCCGACCCCGTTGGGGACATCAATCCTTGCCCCGTGCGCGATCAGGGTGCGTGCGCTGGGCAGATCCCCCTTGAACGCCACGCCCGCCAGCGCGGTGGCGCCTTTCTGGTCCTGCAGGTCAGGCGACGCCCCCCCTTCAAGCAGCGCGCGCACCGTGTCCGCATGGCCGTTGTACCCCGCCAGGATCAGGGCGGTATATCCCTTGTCATTGCGGATGTCGGGGTCGATTCCCGCGCGCAGGAATTCCCTGACCAGGTCCGTTTCCCCATCCCGCGCGGCGGACAGGTACAGGTCCGCGATCTGCGTGGTTGTAAATGTCTGCTCGGATGCGGTGGCGGCGGGGTCGCCGCTGGCGATTGTCTGGGTCATGTGCCTGCCTCGCGTGCGGGTTGGATCAGGGTGGCGGTGGGGCGGGGGCCGCCTGCGGCGCGGGCCGTCATGGCGGGTGCGCCGTGGCGGGGCGGCCGGGATGCCGCGCGGCGCCTGCCGTGATGATTACGCAATGCCGCGCCCCTTCGCAAGAGACGCCACGGCGCGTTCCTTTGTCATGTGGCACGGGGTCATGTCATTTTCATGGCCGCGCCGATGTTGCACGAAATACATTGGAAGCAGGCCCATGGCTGCCCGGCCGTTACGCGGTCGTATCATGGGGTCGAGCAGTCGTGATTCCACGGGGCTGGCATCGCGGGCGGTTCGGGCCTTCAATACAGGTGCCGTCGCGCCGGATGAGGTGGCTTGTTCCCATAAGGTGGTCGTGAGATTGTGTGTAAAACGGTTGCCCCATCAACCGTTTCGGACAGGCTGCGGCGTAGTTGCAGATCCATGCCCCGGCCCCCCATGGGGTGTTCGGGGGCGTTATGGGGCGTCGGCGCCTGTCACGTGATGCGTATCCTGTCGGACGGGTCTTGCCGGGCCGGGGGATAGTGGCGGATTTTCCGCCGGCCCGGTGTTTCGGGCATGTTGCGGATCGGGGCAGTCAGGATGAAGGAGAGCGGTTTTATGCATTCATTGTTTCCCTGTCCCGCAAGGGCACCAGAAGGAGGCGGCAGCATGCCGGCCAACATCGACACGTTGTGCATCAACACGATCCGCACGCTGTCCATGGATGCGGTGCAGAAGGCCAATTCGGGCCATCCCGGCACGGCCATGGCGCTTGCCCCCCCGGCCTATACGCTGTGGCGCGATGTCCTGAACTATGACCCGGCCAACCCGCTGTGGCCCAACCGTGACCGCTTCGTCCTGTCGATCGGTCATGCGTCGATGCTGCTGTATTCGCTGATCTATCTTGCCGGGGTGCGTGAGCTCAGGGACGGCAAGGCGATCGACGCGCCGTCACTGACGATCAAGGATATCGAACAGTTCCGGCAGCTCGATTCCCGCACGCCGGGCCATCCCGAACACGGCCATACCGCAGGTGTGGAAACCACGACCGGCCCGCTGGGGCAGGGCTGTGGCAATTCCGTAGGCATGGCGATGGCGGAAAAATGGCTTGCCGCACGCTTCAACAAGCCGGAATTCAAGCTGTTTGACTATCACGTCTATACGTTCTGCGGTGATGGCGACAACATGGAAGGCGTCTCCAGCGAGGCCGCATCCATCGCGGGCCACCTCAAGCTGGGGAACCTGACGTGGATCTATGACAGCAACCGCATTTCCATTGAGGGCGATACCCACATCACCTTCACCGAAAATGTGCATAAGCGTTTCGAGGCCTATGGCTGGCATGTCCTTGAACTGCGTGACGCCAATGATACAGGTGATTTCAAGCGCCTGCTGGAAGAGGCCAAGGCCGAGACATCGCGCCCGACGCTGATTATCGTGCATTCGATCATTGGCTGGGGGTCGCCGCACAAGGCGGGCACGGCGGACGCGCATGGCTCGCCGCTGGGCGCGGAGGAAATCCGCGAGACCAAGAAATTCTATGGCTGGCCGGAGGACAAGAGCTTTTATGTCCCCGATGGCGTGCCGGAGCATTTCCAGGCCGGCATCGCAACGCGTGGCGCCGCGGCAAGCAAGGCATGGGATGCGCTGTTCGCAGCCTATCGCAAGGAATATCCCGAACTTGCGGCACAGCTTGACACTATCCTTGCCGGAAAGCTGCCCGAGGGATGGGACAAGGACATCTCCACGTTCCCCGCCGATGCCAAGGGCATCGCCTCGCGTGCCAGTTCGGCCAAGGTGCTGAACGAGGTTGCGGTGAATTTCCCGTGGATGATCGGCGGGTCGGCCGACCTGTCGCCGTCGACCAAAACCCATCTGACGTTTGATGGCGCGGGCGATTTCCAGCCGCCGCAGTGGGGCGCGACCTATGGCGGGCGCAACCTGCATTTCGGTGTGCGTGAACATGTCATGGGCTCGATCTGCAACGGCCTCGCGCTGGCGGGGCTGCGGCCGTACTGCTCGGGCTTCCTGATCTTCTCTGATTACATGAAGCCGCCGATCCGCCTGTCGGCGCTGATGAAGCTGCCGGTGCTGTATATCTTTACCCACGATTCCATTGGCGTGGGCGAAGACGGGCCGACCCACCAGCCGATCGAACAGCTGGCGCAGTTGCGCGCGACGCCGGGCGTCACCCTGATCCGTCCGTCCGACGCGAACGAGGTGGCCGAGGCGTGGCGCACGCTGATCCCGCTACAGGACCGGCCGTCCGTGCTGGTGCTGAGCCGGCAGAACCTGCCGACCATCTGCCGCAAGACCTATGCGCCTGCGTCGGGGCTGGCAAAAGGGGCCTATGTCCTTGCGGATGCCGATGGCACACCCGATGTCATCCTTATGGCGACAGGCAGCGAGGTCGGTCTGGTGGTGAAGGCGTACGAACAGCTCAAGGCCGAAGGCGTAAAGGCACGCGTCGTGTCGATGCCGTCGTGGGATCTGTTCGAAGCCCAGCCCAAATCCTATCGCGACAGTGTGCTGCCCCCCGGCATTACCGCCCGCGTGGCGGTGGAACAGGCGGCGCAGCTTGGCTGGGACCGTTATGTCGGGCTGGAGGGTGCGACCCTTGTCATGCATTCGTTCGGTGCGTCCGCCCCGGCGGAGGAGCTGGAGGTCAAGTTCGGATTCACCGTGGACGCCGTCGTGGCGGAGGCGCGCAAGCAGCTCGCCCGCAAGGCGTCATAAACCGTCATTCACAGCGCGACAGGGCCTGACGGTCCTGTTTCGCGTTTTTGTCAGGACCAAGGCGGATGGCCGCCGCGATGCAATATGCGCGCCATCCGTCCAAGATGAGGGGAATGCACAGAAATGAGTGTGCACGAAACAGGTAAGGACGGCGCGGCCAACCCGCTGAAGCAGCTTGCGAAATATGGGCAGTCGCCGTGGCTGGACTTCATCCAGCGCTCCTATACGGCGGATGGCAGCCTGAAGAAACTGGTGGATGAGGACGGGTTGAAGGGGGTGACCTCCAATCCCGCTATTTTCCAGAAGGCCATGGGGCAGGGCACGGATTACGACCCGCAGATCCGCTCCATCCTTGAACACCACATCGTCGATGCCGGAACCTTGTACGAGACGCTGGCCATCACGGATATCCGTGATGCGGCCAAGGTGCTGCATCCCGTCTATGAACAGACAAAGGGCGTTGACGGTTATGTCAGCCTGGAGGTCTCTCCCTATCTTGCCCGTGACACGCACGGCACCATTACGGAAGCGCGGCGCCTGTGGGCGGCGGTTGATGCCGCCAACCTGATGATCAAGATCCCCGGCACGGACGAGGGCACGCCCGCCGTGCGTACCGCCATTTCCGAAGGGATCAACGTCAACGTCACGCTGCTGTTCTCCAACGAGGCGTACAAGAAAGTCCTCGAAGCCTATATCGCAGGGCTTGAGGACCGTCTGGCCAAGGGGGAAAGCGTTGCGGGCATCGCCAGTGTCGCATCCTTCTTCGTCAGCCGCATCGATGTGAAGATTGATGGTGAAATCGACCGCCGCGTTGCCGCCGGCGACAAGGATGCCGCCGCCCTGAAGGCCCTGCGCGGCAAGGTCGCGATCGCCAATGCCAAGCTGGCCTATGAATACTGGCAGGGCGTGGTGAAAAGCGCACGCTGGCAGAAGCTGGCCGCGGCCGGCGCACGTCCGCAGCGCCTGTTGTGGGCCAGTACGGGTACGAAGGACAAATCCTTCAGCGACGTGCTGTATGTCGATGCCCTGATTGGCGAAGAAACGGTCAACACCATCCCGCCCAAGACGTTTGATGCCTTCCGCGACCATGGCACGGCTGCCCCCACGTTGACGGATGACGTCAAGGGCGCGCATGCCATCCTTGCCGAGGCAAAGCGCCTTGGTCTCGACCTCGACGGTGTAACCGGCGTTCTGGTCGATGAGGGGGTGAAGTCGTTCGAGGACGCATTCGACGACCTGCTTGGTTCCGTCGCGGCAAAGCAGGCGGCCTTTGTGGGCAAGAAAGTCACCACCACCACGCTGAACCTGCCCGCCGAGCTTGACACCGCCGTCAAGGCGGAGCTGGAGGCATGGCGCAAGGGGGGCAAGGTCCGTCGCCTGTGGGCGAAGGATGCCACCTTATGGACCGGCAAGGACGAAGCGAGCTGGCTGAAGTGGCTGACGATCGTTGACGATCAGGTGCAGGACCTGTCGAAGTTCGAGAAATTCCAGGCTGAGGTGAAGGCCCGCGGATTCCGCGACATCCTGCTGCTGGGCATGGGTGGATCGAGCCTTGGCCCCGAAGTCCTGTCGGAGACGTTTGGCAAGCATGAGGGCTTTGCGCACCTCTATATCCTCGACAGTACCGACCCGCAGCAGGTCAAGGCGTTCGAGGACAAGATCGACATTTCCAAGACGCTGTTCATCGTTTCGTCCAAGTCGGGCGGCACGCTGGAGCCGAACATCCTGAAGGCCTATTTCTTTGACGCGGCCAGGAAGGTGCTGGGTGAGAAGGCCGGGTCGCACTTCGTCGCCGTGACCGATCCCGGATCGCATATGGAAGCCGTGGCAAAGGCCGACGGGTTCTGGAAGATCTTCTATGGTGAAAAGCAGATCGGCGGGCGTTATTCCGTTCTGTCCGATTTCGGCATGGTGCCTGCCGCAGCAGCCGGCCTGCCGCTGAAGCTGCTGTTGGAATCGGCGCTGCGGGGCGAAAAATCCTGCGCGGCCTCTGTCCCCCCGGCGCAGAATCCCGGCGTCCTTCTCGGCAGTGTGCTGGGTGTCGCGGCAAGGTCGTTCGGACGTGACAAGGTGACGATCCTTGCCTCCCCCGCGATTTACGACATGGGCGCATGGCTGGAGCAGTTGCTGGCGGAATCCACCGGCAAGAACGGTCGCGGCCTGATCCCCATTGATGACGAGACGGCAGGCCCGGCCTCTGCCTATGGCAAGGACCGGCTGTTCGTCTATCTGCGCCTGGCGGAGAAGCCGTGCGCAAAGCAGGATGCGGCGTTCAAGGCGCTGGTGGCGGCGGGTGAGCCGGTCGTGACCATCGAACTGCATGACAGGCGCCAGATCGTCGAGGAGTTCTTCCGTTGGGAATTCGCGACAGCGGTGGCCGGGTCGATCATCGGCATCAACGCCTTTGACCAGCCGGATGTCGAGGCCTCGAAGATCGAGACCAAGAAAATCACCACCGCCTATAACGAGACCGGCAAGCTGCCGCCGTACGAACCCTTTGCCAAGGATGCAACGTTCTCTTTCTATGCCGATCCGAAAAATGCGGCGGCGCTGAAGGATGGCAAGACGGCCGAGGGTATCCTCAAGGCCCATTTCGCCCGTGCGAAGGCGGGGGATTATGTCGCGCTTCTGGCTTATATCGAGCGTGACACGGCAACGCGCGAATGGATCCAGACGGTACGTCTTGGCATCCGTGACACGCTGAAGCTGGCGACGGCTGCGGAATTCGGCCCGCGGTTCCAGCATTCCACCGGCCAGGCCTACAAGGGTGGGCCTGACACGGGCGTGTTCGTGCAGATCACGGCCGATGACGCGGTCAACCTGCCGGTTCCGGGGGAAAAATATACCTTCGGCATCGTGAAGGAAGCACAGGCCCGTGGCGATCTGGAGGTACTGGGCGAACGTGGCCGCCGCGCGGTGCGGGTGCATATCCATGGCGACCTGAAATCCGGCCTTGAAAAGCTGGGGCAGATCATCAAGGCGGCGGTCTGATCCACCGCAATGCGCTGTCGCGTCGCTGATTGTATCGGCGGTGCGGCAGATGCCCACGCCGTCGTTCGCGCCGCACATGCCGGCCGTGCGCGGTGGGGCGGGATTTTACATCAGGAGTATCAGTTATCATGCAAATCGGTATCGTCGGCCTGGGCAAGATGGGGGGGAACATCTCCGTCCGCCTGACGCGTCACGACCATGACGTGGTCCTTTTCGATCGTGACCCCGATGTGGTGTCCAAGGTGGGCGCCCGTGCCGAGGCGGGCAGGACCAAGCCCGCCACCGGCCTGAAGGACATGGTGGGAAAGCTGACGGCGGAACGCAGGATCATCTGGCTGATGCTGCCCGCCGGTGAGGTGACGGAGGCTGCGGTTACGGAGCTTTCGGGCCTGCTGGGCAAGGGTGACATCCTGATCGATGGCGGCAACTCGTTCTACAAGGATGATATCCGCAGGGCCGCGGAGCTGGCGAAAAAGGGCATCCATTATGTCGATGTCGGCACATCGGGTGGTGTCTGGGGGCTGGAGCGCGGGTACTGCATGATGTATGGCGGCACCAAGGATGCCACCGACCATATCGACCCGATCCTGCGGGCGCTGGCGCCGGGGCTGGGGGATGTCGTGCGCACGCCGGGCCGGGACAAGCCGGGCATGGACCCCCGTGCGGAACTTGGCTACCTGCATTGCGGTCCCGCCGGGTCGGGCCATTTCGTCAAGATGGTCCATAACGGCATCGAATACGGCATCATGCAGGCCTTTGCCGAAGGCTTTGACGTCATGAAGTCAAAGAACTCCACCGCCCTGCCTGAAGATCAGCGCTTTGAGCTGAACATGCCTGACATCGCCGAGGTCTGGCGTCGTGGCAGCGTGGTGTCGTCATGGCTGCTTGACCTGTCGGCGCAGGCGCTGGCGGGGAATCCCGACCTGTCGAACTATACCGGCGAAGTCGCGGATTCGGGCGAAGGACGCTGGACCATTGATGCCGCGATCGAGGAAGCGGTGCCTGTGCCTGTCATCACGGCGGCGCTGTTCACGCGCTTTCGCTCACGCACCGGCAACAACTATGCCGAGAAGATGCTCTCGGCCATGCGCTTCGGTTTTGGCGGCCACGTGGAGGGGACCAACAACTGACGCCTCGCGTCTGATCGCACGCCCGGCTGCCATGATCGAGACGGCAACAACAAGACCGCAGGCTGGCGGCCGGGTTTCTACTGGATGGAAACGGTTCATGGAGCAGCCTGATGGAAAATATCGTCGCATCGGCATCATCGCAGATTGCCGACGCGGGGCATGAAAATGCCCCGCGTCGCAGCCCCCCCGGAACATTTGTCATATTTGGCGGCGGCGGCGACCTGACACGCCGCCTGCTTGTCCCCGCGATCTACAACCTTGCCTGCGCGGGCCTTGTGGATGACCATTTCTCCATCGTGGCCGTTGACTGGACAGACATGTCCACCGGCCAGTTACAGCAGAATTTTCATGATGCGCTGAAGAACTTCGTCAACAGTCGCGGGACGGAGGCCGTAGCCCTGCGCGAGGACGTGTGGGCATGGATGAGTACGCGCATCCGCTATGTCCGTGGTTCGTTCGAGGACGAGGCGACCTATACCCAGCTTGCGGCGGAAGTGGGGGATGAAAACTGCATCTTCTACCTTGCGGTGGCGGCGCGTTTCTTTGGGGCCATCGTGGACCGGCTGGGCCATAGCGGCCTTGCACACGAGACGGATGGCATGTTCCGCCGCGTCATTATTGAAAAGCCCTTCGGCAGCGACCTGGCTTCCGCCGTGGCGTTGAATGCGCGCCTGCTCAGAAGCCTGCGTGAGCGCCAGATTTATCGTATCGACCATTATCTGGGCAAGGAAACGGTCCAGAACATTCTGGCGCTGCGGTTTTCGAACGGGTTCTTTGAACCGTTATGGAACCGTGACAATATCGACCACATCCAGATCACGGCGGCCGAGACGGTGGGCGTGGAACAGCGCGCCAAGTTTTATGAGGGCACGGGCGCGGTACGCGACATGGTGCCCAACCACGTCATGCAGCTTCTGGCGATGACGGCGATGGAGGCCCCGACATCCTTCGACGCCGACGCCGTGCGTGACGAGAAGACCAAGGTGCTCAAGGCCATTCATGCCGTCGGGCGCGAGGATGTGGTGCGCGGCCAGTATGGCGCAGGCACGATCAAGGGTGAACCGGTCGCCGGATACCGTGAAGAGCCGGGGATCAATCCGCAGTCACGCACCGAAACCTATGTCGCGATGAAGCTGCGGATTGATAACTGGCGCTGGGCCGGGGTGCCGTTTTATGTCCGCACGGGCAAGCGGCTGGCGGCGCGCAAGACGGAAATCGCCATCCATTTCAAATCCGCGCCCTATGCCCTGTTCCGCGATACGCCGGTGGAAAAGCTGACGCCGAACATCATGATGCTGCATATTCAGCCCACCGAAGGCGTGACGATGCAGTTTTCCGCGAAAATCCCCGGTCCCACGGTGCATCTGGGTGGGGTACGGATGAAGTTCGATTATTCCGAATGGTTCCGCGAGGGGCCAAGCACGGGGTATGAAACCCTGATCTATGACTGCATGATCGGGGATGCGACGCTGTTCCAGCGCGCTGACAATATCGAGGCCGGGTGGCAGGTGGTCCAGCCCGTTTTGGAATGGGAACGCGATCCGGGCTTCCTGCATTTCTATCCCGCCGGGTCGGAGGGACCAAAAGCCGCCGATGACCTGCTGGCCCGCGACCACCGGCACTGGCTCAAGATAGGGTCGTGACATACAGGATGACACACGCATGACAGTAAAACGCCCGCCGTCCGACAGGATACGTCTTGTGGTCTCGGATATCGACGGCACCCTCGTGCCCCAGGACAAGAGGGTGACGCCTGATGTGCTGGCGGCGGCGGCGGCCCTGCGCAAGGCGGGAATCGCGCTGTGCCTTGTCAGCAGCCGTGGCCCCGTGGGCATGCAGCCGTTCCTTGGCCCGCTGGGCATTGACCGCCCGATCGCGGCCCTGAATGGCGGGCTGATCTGCACCCCCGATGGCAAGATCATGTCGCGTCATTCGCTGGCGCCTGAGACCACGCGTGAAGCGGTGGAGGAACTGCTGTCGCGCGATGTCGATCCGTGGCTGTTCATTGATTATGACTGGCTGGTACGTGATGGCGATACTGCCCAGGTCCGGCACGAGGCAACGGTGGTCAAGACCGTCCCCGTCGTTGCCCCTGACCTGTCGCACCATTATGACGGCGTGGGCAAGATCATGGGCGTTTCCACCGATGTGGCGCAGTTGCGTACGGTGGAACGTGAACTGAGTGTGCAGCTTGCGGGGCGGGCGAATGTCCATCGTTCGTCTGAATGGCTGGTGGATGTTACCCATCCGCTGGCGAACAAGGGCCATGCCGCGCGGGAGCTTGCGGCCCTGATGGGGATTGAGATTCACGAAGTGGCCTGCATCGGGGACATGAACAATGATATCCCGATGCTGGATGTCGCCGGCGTGGCCATTGCGATGGGCAACGCCCCGGCAGAGGTGCAGAAACATGCCCATTTCGTGACGGATGCAAACACGCATGACGGCTGGGCGCGGGCGATGGAACGTTTCGTCCTGCCGCGTGCCTGACGCCTGATGATGCACAAGGAGAAGGTTATGCAACCAGTGGGGACACAGGCTGCGGGTTCGCAGGCGACACCGGCCACGGGCCAGCAGATACGCCTGGTACTGGCCGATGTCGATGGTACGCTGGTCACGAAGGACAAGATCCTGACACCGCGTGCGATCCGCGCGGTCGAACGCCTGCGTGAACGCGGGATCGTGTTTGCCATCACCAGCGGTCGCCCCCCCAAGGGGATGGAAATGCTGATCGGGCCGCTGAAGATTGACCAGCCGATCGCCGGTTTCAATGGCGGCATGATGGTTCGGCCCGATTTTTCGGTGATCGAGGCACGGACCCTGACGGCCGACGTCGCACGCACGGTGATCGGCATCATCCGCGATCACAAGGCCGACCCGTGGGTCTATAACGGCAATGACTGGATCGTTTCCGACATCAAGGCGCCGCATGTCGCGCGTGAACAGTGGACGGTGAAATTCCCGCCCAAGGTCGGCGTGATTGGCGAGGATCTGGACCAGGTGGTCAAGATTACCGGCGTCAGCGATGACCTCGACCTGATGAAGCGGCTGGAACATGACCTGCAGCAGGCGCTTGGCGATACCGCGTCCGCCGCGCTGTCACAGCCGTACTATGTCGATGTCACCAATCGCGATGCAAACAAGGGCGGCGTGGTCATGACGCTGGAGCGGTTGCTGGGCATCCCTGCGGCGCAGATGGTGACGTTGGGCGACCAGCCAAATGATGTGCTGATGTTCCGCAAGAGCGGGATGTCGATTGCGATGGGACAGGCTAGTCCCGAAGTGCAGAAACAGGCGACCCATGTCTCCACCTCGTGCGAGGAAGAGGGATTCGCCAACGGGATCGAGAAATTCGTGCTGGGGGATGCAGGCTGATGGTCGGACATGACGTCAAGACGGGCGAGATGATCGTCCTTGCCGATGGGGAAGCGATTGCCCAGTACATGGCGAAATGGCTGACGCAACAGGCGCTGGCGAAGAAGGACGGCCCGTTCGTCCTGGCCCTGTCGGGGGGATCGACGCCAAAGCGGCTGTACCAGATCCTGGCGTCGGAGGAATATGCCGAACGTTTTCCATGGGCGAACACGCAGTTCTTCTTTGGCGATGAACGTTTTGTCCCCGCCGATGACCCGGCCAGCAATTACAATATGGTCGAGACCGAAATGCTCGAACATGTGCCTGTGCCGATCCACAATATCCACCGCATGCCCACATCGGGTGATCCGGCGGCGGCTGCGGCGCAGTACCAGGCCGCATTGCAGAAGGTGTATGGCGCGGACACATTGCAGCCGGGGCGTCCGCTGTTTGATGTCGTGATGCTGGGGCTGGGCGATAATGGCCATACCGCCTCTTTGTTCCCGCGCCAGCCCGTGTTGCAGGAGCGTAAGCTGTGGGTTTCGCATTGCGTCCCTGATGATGCCCCACATACGCGCCTGACGCTGACCTATCCCGCCATCCATTCCAGCCGCCATGTTGTGTTCATGCTGGCAGGTGCGGGCAAGAAGGACGCCTTTGCAAAGGTGCGCGCGGGCGACCCGGCCGAACCGGCCAGCCATATCACCACAGAAGGCGCGCTCATCTGGCTTCTGGACAAGGCGGCCGCCGGGCAATAATCCAACCATGTCGTGCGTTCATGGATGCGTTCATTGGCGCACGGCACAACAATAACGAGGGGCCGCCGCACAGATGCGCAAACGGCCCACGCGGGGGGAGGAAACAGGGCAATGTCAAGCCAGAGTGGCGATCCGAGGGCGAAACTCAAGCGTCAGGCCGCGATTGAGGCCGCATCCATGGTACAGGAAGGTATGGTGGTTGGCCTGGGGTCAGGCAGCACGTCGGCCTATATGATCGAGGAACTTGGCCGTCGCTGGGCGGAGGGGCTGCGATTCTGCGCCATCCCCACCTCTGAACATTCCGCCGAGCAGGCCCGCGCGCATGGCATAAAGCTTGTCACGTTCGCCTCCCACCCGCAGATCGACATCGACATTGATGGCGCGGACGAGGTGGAACTCGGCACGCTCAACCTCATCAAGGGGCTGGGGGGGGCGCTGTTTCGTGAAAAGATCGTCGCCGCCGCATCGCGTCGCTTTGTCGTTGTGGTGGATGAAAGCAAGCTGGTCGAACATCTGGGTCATCACGTGCCCGTCCCGGTGGAGGTCACGACCTTTGGCTGGGAAAGCACGGCGCGCCAGATTGAAGCCCTCGGTGCGCGCATCACACAGCGTCTGGACCGCAGCGGCAACCTGTTTGTGACCGATGGCGGGAACATGATCCTGGATTGCCATTTTGGCGCCATCACCGATTCGGTGGCCCTGTCGCGGCGGTTGCGCGCCATTGTGGGCGTCATTGAAACCGGCCTGTTCATCGGCCGTACGTCCGAGGTGATCGTGGCCGCGCATGATGGCCTGAAACATCTGGAGCCGTCATGACCTCCACCATTCTTCAGGATCAGGGTATCCGTCCGCTTGTTCTGGTGGTCATGGGGGTGTCGGGGTGTGGCAAGACCACGCTGGCGGCGGGCCTGCATAACCTGCTGGGCTGGCCGTATCAGGAGGGCGACCTCCTGCATCCCAAGGCGAACGTGGACAAGATGGCGGCGGGCATTCCCCTGACCGATGCCGATCGCCTGCCATGGTTGCAACGCTGCCACGACTGGCTGAAACAGCGCGTGGAATCGGGGCAGGGGGGGATTCTGACCTGCTCGGCGCTGAAGCGTTCCTATCGCGATATCCTGCGTGCCGAGGCACCGGGGATCGTGTTCGTCTATCTCCAGATCCCGCCAGACATCCTGCGTGCGCGGCTGGAACGGCGGCGCGGTCATTACATGCCGCCAAGCCTGCTGCCAAGCCAGCTTGCCACGCTGGAGCCGCCGACACCTGACGAGCATCCGGTGATTGTCACGCTGGAGGAAACGCCAGCGGACATGATCGCAAAGACGATTGGCATCCTGGCCGAACGTTACCCCGAAAAAGGTGCGCCTGCATCCGCCTGAAAAGGGGCATTGAGAGGTTTGGGGGCGTAGTGTTCCCAAAAATATCGCGGGACGCCGGATTTTTGTAAAAAGTCAGCGTCCCGCGATGTTGGTGTTCATGAAACTGGCATCGCCATGTCGCGGGGCACGCAAAACATGGAACATGGGGTTTCGGTCCTGTTTGTCTGCATGGGAAATATCTGCCGCTCCCCTCTGGCGGAGGCCGCGTTCCGGCAGGCGGCGGCACGACATGGGCTGGAGGTGCGGGTAGAGTCGGCAGGCACCGGCAACTGGCATGTGGGCGAGGCGCCGGACCCGCGTGCCCGTGCCATTGCGGCCCGGCATGGGGTTGATCTGGACCAGTATCGTGCGCGCGTCGTGACCGGGCAGGATTTTTACCAGTTCACGCATATCATCGCCATGGATCACGCGAATATGGCGCACCTGTCGCGGATGCGTCCTATGGACGGTGTGTCGGAACTGTCGCTGTTGCTGGATTATGTGGCGCACCGGCATGGAACGGCGGTGGTTGATCCCTATTACGGCACGACAGAGGATTTTGCCGCCACCTGGCGTGATGTCAGCGAAGGGGCGGAGGCGCTGGCGTTGTATTTGAAGAAGCAGGCCCGCTGACCCCTGATCCAAAGAAAGCATTGGGTGTTTTGGTGGGGGCGCATCAGAAGCTTTTGGTAAAGGAGCTTCACCAGCAATACTTGCGACTATGTGAGAGATCGTCTGAAAACAACTCATTGATAAAAAAGGAAAAGTTTTTGGGTGCCGCCTTTTTTTAAAAGGCGGCGTCTTCTGAAGCTTTTTGTAAAAAGCTTCACCAAAAACCCTTTATAATTTCAGGATGTTATTGAGCCTGACTTTTTAAACAGCCTCTGAAGGAAGCTGTGCGGGGGCGGCCAGTGCCCCCCGTCATGATTGTTATTCTGAACGGTAACGCCCCAACCAGTGGGCATAGGGTTCAGGCAGCACATGGGCCGCGTCGGGCCGCCCCAGCGCCCGTGCGGCAGCATAGGGCCAGTGCAGGTTTTCAAGGAATGGCCGTCCCATCATCACAAGGTCCAGCGATTCATCGTGGATCAGGCCGTTGGCCTGGTCAGGCTTGCTGATGTACCAGCTTGTGGCTACGGGTAGGCCGCTTTCGTGGCGCACACGTGCGGCGATGGGGGCCATGAAGGCCGGACCCCAGGGAATCTTGGCCGTAGGTGTGGAAAAGCCGATGCTGACATCCAGGAAATCCAGCCCCAGCGTGCGGAAGTGACGCGCCAGCGTGATCGCATCCTCCAGCGTTTCCGTATCGCGGCCGTCGAATTCGATCATGCCCAGACGTGCGCTCAGCGGCCTGTCCTCAGGCCAGACAGCGCGGACATCGCTCAGGGTTTCCAGCAGGAAACGCGCCCGGTTTTCAAGGCTGCCGCCATACAGGTCGGTGCGCTGGTTGGAATAGGGGGAGAGGAAACTCTGTCCCAGATATCCGTGCGCGAAATGCAGCATCAACCATTCGAACCCTGCGTCGCGGGCGCGAATGGCACTGGCGACGAAATCCTGCCGCACGCGGGTAATGTCCTCCGGCGTCATGGCGCGCGGTACCTTGGGCAGGTTGGAGCCGAATGCGATGGCGGACGGTGCGATGGTTTCCCATCCACGCGGGTCATCGGGGGCGATATGGTCATCACCTTCCCACGGGCGGTTCGCGCTGGCCTTGCGCCCGGCATGGGCAATCTGGATGCCAGGCATCGCGCCTGCATCACGGATGGCGCGGGCGATGGGGCGCAGGGCATCGGCCTGGGCATCGTTCCACAGCCCCAGACACCCCGGCGTGATGCGTCCTTCGGGGGAGACGGCGGTCGCCTCCACCACTACCAGCGCGCTGCCCCCACGGGCGAGCGAGGCATAATGAACATTATGCCAGTCCCCCGCGACACCATCCACGGCAAGATACTGGCACATCGGGGAAACGGCGATGCGGTTGCGCAACGTGCGCCCCTTGAGGGTATAGGGCGTAAAGAGGTCAGGCATCCGGTCCTCTGGCGTATGGGAAAACAACAGAACACCATCCTGCCGCCGATGAGGGCACGATGCAATCAAAGCCATCCATCCGCCACGCATAACTGCGTATCCGGGATTGGCAGGTCATATATTTTCTGGAATGCACCGTAAAATGGCGCGAGTGACGGGGCTCGAACCCGCGACCTCCGGCGTGACAGGCCGGCGCTCTAACCAACTGAGCTACACCCGCATAAGCTGTCGGGAAGAAGAAACCCCGACAACCATTCGGTGGATGGGCAAATAACAGGGTTCGGCAGGTCTGGCAACGGCCATATGTAAAAAAACGGCATCTTTTTCATGAAGATGCCGTTTTCCGCCCGGATCAGGTGGCGGCAGGGGACTTGACCCCATCAAGGGCCACGGCCACGCCATGCACGGTCGCGGCGATGCGTATGGAGGTCTGGATCTGTTCTGTCGTCAGTCCCGCCTTGCGCAGGGCGTGTTCATGGCTTTCCATGCACATCCCGCATCCGTTGATGGCCGACACGGCAAGCGACCAGAGTTCGAAATCGACCTTTTCCACACCCGGCCGCCCGATCACGTTCATCCGCAACTGTGCCGGGATCTTGGCATAATCGCCGCCCACCATATGCACGAAGCGGTAATAGACATTGTTCATGCCCATGATGGCAGCAGCGGCCCGCGCGGCGTCAAGCGCCTCTGTCGACAGGGCATCGGCGAAATGCGTGCTTAGCAGTTCGGTGACAAGCGGGTTGCGCGATGCAATGGCGGAGGCCACGAATGTCCCTGCAAGCTGCTGCGGCGTCAGGGTAATGTCATGGGCAAGGGCGCCAAGGTTGAGCTTCAGGTCCTTGGCATAATCAGGCAGCAGGGATTTGAGTGTATCAAGCGACATGGACATATGCCTCAGCACGGGGAGACTGTTTGAAAACAACCCATTGGTACAGGAAGATGAAAGTTCCAGGGCGTCGCTTTTTCCCAAATCGGGACAACGTCATTTATGAAGCCCCCAGGCAAAAAATCGCCAAAAACTTTCGTAATTTCAAAAGGTTAATATACCGGGTTTTTCAAACGGCCTCAGGATGGGAAAAGCGGGTGAAATAATAGGGCACCCCATCCCGATACGGCTGTCCCCCATGTGGGGGCATCGCAGGATGGTGGGGTGGCCCGTATGCCGGGATGTCGCGGGGTTACAGGCAGGGGGCACGGCATCCGGGTATGCGGAAACGCCACCCCGCATGCCGACAGACATGCGGGGTGGTGCCCAAGGCTGGTCAGGGCCGCTCAGGCCCGGATCAGGGAAAGATCATGCCTTGATGAAGGCATCCCCTTTCTTCCAGTTGCACGGGCACAGCTCATCGCTTTGCAGTCCGTCGAGGATGCGCAGGATTTCCTGCGGGTTGCGACCGACCGACAGGTCGTTGACGCTGACATGGCGGATGACGCCATGGGGATCGACAAGGAAGGTTGCGCGATAGGCAGCACCCGCGCCCTGCGACATGACGCCCACGCCTTCGATCAGCTCACGCTTGATGTCGGAAAGCATCGGAATTTCGAGGTTCTTCAGATCCTCGTTGTTCAGGCGCCAGTTCAGGTGGACGAACGCGCTGTCGATCGACACGCCATACACGACGGCGTCGCGGTCCTTGAACTCTCCGGCCAGCTTGCCGAAGGCCACGATTTCGGTCGGGCAGACGAAGGTGAAGTCGAGCGGCCAGAAAAAGACGACCTTCCACTTGCCTTCGTTGCTTTCGTCCGAGATCTGGACGAACTCACCCTTCAGGCCCTCGGCCCCGCCGGGAACGGCCTGCAGGTTAAAGCTGGGGAACTTGTCACCGACTGTAAGCATTTGTGGAATCTCCCTTGATTCGGTTTGGGATCAGGCAGCCCGCCCGGTGGGGCGCGTCCGATGGGGTATATCTATGGTCCTGGTGCTGCTATCATGCCAGCGAATAATTTATATATTTATGATCGAATTAGTCGATGCTTCCCATGCCCTCCGCACAGCAGTTGCGCTATCTTGTGACCCTTGCGGAACTGCGTCATTTCGGCCGTGCCGCCAAAAGCTGCGCCGTCACGCAATCCACGCTTTCGGCCGGTATCCTCGCGCTGGAACGGCAGATGGACGTGCAGCTTCTTGATCGTGATGTCGGCAAGAAAGTGGTGTTTACCCCGCTGGGTAACGAAGTGGTCACGCGCGCGCGCCTTGCACTGGAATCGTTACAGTCGGTACTGGACGTGGCGGCGGCGTCGCATGAACCCATGAGCGGGCTTTTGCGGATCGGGGTCATCCCGACCATCGGCCCGTTTGTCGTGCCTGACCTGATCCGCAGGCTGCGACAGGGATTTCCGCGCATGCGCCTGTCGCTGAACGAGGATCTGACCCATCATGTGCTGGAGAAACTGGCGCTTGGGCGGTTGGATCTCGTGTTGCTGGCGATGCCGTGTGATTGCGCCGACAGCGAGACGTGGCCCCTGTGGCGTGATCCCTTCGTGCTGGTGATGCCGCAGATGCACCCGCTGTCAAAACTGTCCGCCGTGCCGGTTGAACGGATCGTGTCCCAGCGCATGATCCTGCTGGAGGACGGGCACTGCCTGCGGGACCAGACGCTGGCGCTATGCCGTCAGGTGCGGGGATGGTCCAGCCCGGAAGGGGCGGAGGAGGAATTTACCGTCACGTCCCTGCATACGCTGGTGGAAATGGTGGCTGCGGGACTCGGTGTGGCGTTGCTGCCGCAGATGGCGGTCCTGTCCGGCCTGCTGCGTGATCAGGCGGTTGTCGCGCGTCCGGTTACAGGGTGCCAGGCGTGGCGCACAATCGGGCTGGCATGGCGGCCGCGTTCCCCGCGGATGGGGGATTTCAGGACGTTGGCCCCATTTTTCATGCCGCCCGATGTCGGCCCGATGGCGGCGAATGCTCAGCAGGCCCCGGTTTTCGGGGATAAAAAGTAACGAAGATATATCGGCGGAGTTGACTCATCGCGCGGTCAGAGGTATTCGGGCGCCTCTTTGCGGTTATCAGCCGCCAGTCGAGGGTCGGATCATGAAAATCAGAAACAGCCTGAAGTCGGCCAAGGTTCGTGACAAGGACTGCCGTGTGGTCCGTCGTCGTGGCAAGGTCTATGTCATCAACAAGAAGAACCCGCGCATGAAGGCCCGTCAGGGCTGATTGCCGGACGGATTTGACCGTCAGGTTCCATATTGATGCGACACGGGGTCGCGTGACCGGTGGGGAAACCCTGCGGTTGCGCGGCCTTTTGTGTTTTTTCTGCCTTGTGGCCGCTCCTATTGTCCCGGCGATGCCCTGTGTCGCGGCGTCTGCCCCACCCCCCGTGCCCGTCGCGTCACCGGCCCATGGCGCATCTTCCCCCGCCCCGGCCGGCAAGGGCGGGGAGACGAAGGAGCCTGGCATCCCCGAACTGCAGGACGAACTGCTGCACGCAAAGTCGAAGCAGGCGGCAAGCGACCTGCTGGCCCGGATCGAGACGTTGCGCCAAAAGGATATCACCCCCACCACCCACCTGCTGGTCCGGCGTGCGCAGTCCGACCTGGCGCAGCAGAAGGTCGGTGATGCGCAGGAAGACCTGAACGACGCCCTTGTCTTGCAGCCGGACGTTGAAATCCTGTGGCGTTTACGTGCGCAGGCGCGGTTGGCGGGGGCAGATGCTGATGGGGCGGTGGCCGACCTTGGCATCGCCTTGCACCATGACGGGCGCGATGTGCTGGCGTGGCAGATCCTGAGTGAGGCGGAAGGCGTGCGCGGTGACTGGGGTGCCGCGTGGAAAGCGTGGCAGCATGTCGTGACGCTGTATCCCCTGTTCCCCGGTGCTGCGCACCAGACGGAAGACCTGCGGCTCAAGGCATTCGGGCGTCCCACCTGAACCCTCTCATTGCGATTCGATGAGGGGAAGGGACGATGTCCTGATTTTCTGGGCACTGCCGGGAAACAGCCCAGAAAATATATTGGGGAATAAAGGTTTCTGGTGAAGCTTTTTTTTAAAAGCCTTCAGAAGGCGCCGCCTTTTTTCAAAAAGACGACGCCTTTGAAACGGGGTGTGGGAAAGTGTTGCCCGAAATCCTGAATGTTTATTCCCGTAATTGCCGGTCAGTTCATTACCGGTCAGTCAGGCGGAATTCGATACGGCGGTTACGTGCGAAGGCTTCGGCTGTCGTGCCATTGTCCAGCGGTTGGAAATCGGCAAAGCCCGTGGCGGCAAGGTGACGCGGGCTGATCCCGTCGGCGATCAGCATCTTCACCACCGTTATCGCGCGTGCGGAGGACAGTTCCCAGTTGCTGGGGAAGGCTGTGTGGATCGGCAGGCGGTCGGCATGCCCATCCACGCGCAGTATCCACGGCACCGATGGTGGGATCTGCTGTGCCACCTGTTTCAGCGTCCGGCCCAGCACCTTGATTTCCTGTATGCCTTCTGGCGACAGGTCGGCACTGCCAACAGGGAACAGGACCTCGCTTTGGAATACGAACCGGTCGCCCACGACCTGTATCCCCTTGGTATCTTTCAGCACATCACGCAGGCGGCCAAAGAATTCGGAGCGATAGCGTTGCAACTGCTCCACCTTCTGCGCCAATGCGATATTAAGCTGCATGCCAAGGTTGTCGAGTTTGCGGTCGCGGTCATGCACCTCGTTCTGGCTGATCTCCAGCGCCGTGCTGACCGCGGCAAGCTGTGCGCTGAGCTGTGCAAGCTGGTTGTTAAGCTCGTCGGCCTGATGGCGTGCATCGTCGCGTTCAGCCGCCTGCTGGCTGACCTGCGCCGTAAGCGAGGTTGTCGTGGCCTCGTCGGCAGCATGTTCCTTCTGCAAGGTGGCTACCGACTGTTCGAGGGAGTGGTTATGACTTTGCTCCAAAGAGAGCATCTGGCTGAGATGCGCGACCTCGCGCTGAAGCTGGTCAAGGACCTGCTGGCGCTTGTTCAGCGCAACCGACAGGAATGCCTGCCCCAGCACGAAGACAAGCAGTACGAAGATGATGACCATCAGGAGTGTGGACAGCGCGTCCACATATCCCGGCCATGCATTCAGTTCAGAGGAGCGGGACTGGCGGCGGGATCGGCGGGCCATGACGGGAACTTTCTGTAGATCAGGAGGCCGGGCGTCCCGCACCCGGTGCGGCTGCGGCGATGGTGCGGGCCAGAAGGCGAAGGTCGCCACGGATTTCGCTGGAAATCTGCGTGCGTCCGGCTTCGGATTCCTGCACCAGGCGTGCCAGCAGGGCCTCGATATTCTGCAGGTGCTCGCTCCCGCGTGGGGCGGCCATCTGCGCCAGATGATCGTTCAGGGACGACAGCAGGTGCTGTTCATGCGCGCGCTGCTCCTCATTGCGTGACAGCAGGACCTGAAGTTTTTCAAGGTTTTCCGCCGTATGTTCCAAAAGCGCCTCGACATAGGCGGGGATCGTCGCTTCTTCACCGGTGGTGGAGATGTTGCCGCCCGACATCCGCGTGATGCTGGCCATCCATTCTTCAAGCTCGTTGAAGAAGCGGTTTTGCGCCTGTCCTGCCGTCAGGTCGAGGAACCCCAGCACCAGCGCGCCAGCCAGCCCGAACATGGAACCGGAAAACGCGGTGCCCATGCCATGCAGCGGCGCGGCCAGCCCGGCCTTGAGCTGATCGAACATGGCCGTCATGTCGCCCGATCCCACGGTCATGCTGCCGATAACATCCGCGACCGATCCCACCGTCAGCAGCAGCCCATAGAACGTGCCCAGCAGGCCAAGGAAGATCAGCAGCCCCGTAAGGTAGCGCGACAGTTCGCGCCCTTCGTCCAGTCGCGATGACAGGCTGTCGAGCAGCGATTGCGCCACGGGGGCCGACAGTGTCAGGCGCGTGCCACGTTCGCGCGTCGCCAGCATGGAGGCCATGGGGGCAAGCAGGCGCGGTGGCGGCGGTGTGGTCAGTCCTTCACGCGGGTGGCGGATGGTGTCGATCCAGCGCACCTCAGGGATCAGGCGCAGGACCATGGAGACATTCCACGCGATTCCCAGCGCCAGGATGCCCAGAATGAGGCCATCAAGGTAAGGATTATTGAAAAACGCCTGGTACAGCGTACTTCCCAGCATGGAGGCGACAATGCCCACAGCCAGAAGAAACAGGACGATTCGAAGGATATAGGTTGTCGGTCGCGTCACGCAGGGCTGCTCTTTTAGGAGGGAGAAGGACTCGACGCCACCACACCAGAGCGGGTCACGTCAATACAGTCCGGTGTTATTCCGATCTGATTTTCTGGTGGCTGCCCGATGGCACGTACGTAAATGCGTGTCGATGCGACCCCGGCATGGATCAGGACGGACCGTGCGGCAAGCCCGCGTGACAGCGCGATCCGGCGCGGGGTGGAGGCATCGTCGCCATTACCTTCGCCATATGCGGCAATCATCACATGCTGTTCCGGCAGGCGTTGCATTACGCCCGCCAATGTCTGCAATGCCGCAATCATGCGCGGGTTCATGTCCGCGCTCTGGTCCCCGAAATACAGGCGTGTGCCACCAGGGATGCGCGCGGCATGGCCCTTGGCCGCGGGGTCGGGCTTTACTTCCGGTGGGGGCGGGGCGGGATGCAGGGGCACATGCACTTCTGGTGGGCGCAGGACGGGATTGGCCGGTGGCGTCGTCGCCACCTGCGGTATGGCAGCCGCAGGGGGGGCGGCAGGAGTGGCGGCAGCCGGATTCGCGCCATCGGGTGGGGCGCTGGCATGTCGGCCCATTTCGTTGCTGCCGACGACGGGGCGCGTGGCCGGTCTTGCAACGGCCGGGGTGGGCGGTGGCGCGCCAAGCGTGTTGAGCGCATCGGGATGGGTAATGACCTGCGCATGTGCCGCGCGGATGCCCGCCGGTGCGGCAAGCCCCGTCACCAGCGCCAGCGCGATGCGCGCATGGATGGCCAACATGGCGCGGGGGTGTGGGGACGGATGCGATATGAAAGGCGCCCTGCGGGGCGTGGGGGTCGGTTCATCTGACATGGTGCCGACACGCTAGACGAGGGGCAGGGCGCACTCAACATCCACGTGCGCCGGCACGTGGATGGACCATGGTGCGGGACGCGCACCATGGTGGCGATGGTTACGACAATACGTGCGCCATCGGGGGCCGGAAGGGATCAGGAACGCGTGACGAGGCTGTTGGCGACAAGTTCGCGCAGGATGCCATGCATGTGCGCATTCCCCGCGACCGCATCCACCGAATCGGGGAAGTCATTGAGGTCCACGCCATTGGGGTCTGTGGCATAACCCCCGGCCTCACGCACCAGCAGCACACCGGCGGCGCAGTCCCATGGGCGAATGCCCAGTTCCCAATATCCCTCGTACCGGCCTGCCGCGACCCATGCAAGGTCGAGTGCCGCCGCGCCAAAACGCCGCACACCCGCGACCTGTGGCATCAGCGCGCCAAGCGTGCGGGCGAAGGACAGCCGGTTTTTGGCCGATACCTTTGCAAAGGGGATGCCTGTTGCGAACAGGGATTCATCCATGTTGCGCCGCGCCGACACGCGCAGGCGACGTTCGTTGAGGAACGCGCCAATGCCCTTTTCAGCCCAGAACATTTCGTTCCCGGCGGGATTATATACAAGGGCTGCGACCATTTCGATCGTACCGTCCGGCAGGCGGCGCTGCAGGCCGATGGAAATGGCCCAGTGCGGGATGCCATGCAGGAAGTTGGTCGTGCCGTCCAGCGGATCGACAATCCAGCGCCACGTCCATCCGTCGCCGCCAGATGCGCCGCTTTCCTCCATCAGGAAGGCATAGCCCGGACGCGCGCGGCCCAGTTCCTCGCGCAGGGTGGCTTCGGCGCGCAGGTCCGCCTGCGACACGAAATCGCCCGGTCCCTTGATGCTGACCTGAAGCTGTTCGACCTCATTGAAGTCACGCAGAAGCCGGCGCGCAGCTTTCTGCGCGGCGTTCTGCATGACCGTCATATGAGGGGAAAGTCGCATTGCCACGGTGATCGGTCCTGTCTGGTTCGGCGGTGAAGCGGGAATGATGGGGTGGGGACGGGAACGCGCCAGGCCGCCGACACCCGGGTGGGTGTCGCGGCGGCGCGGGGATCAGGACTTCGCCCGTTCGACGTAGGTGCTGTCCTCGGTGCGGACCACGATCTTTTCGCCCGCTTCGATGAAGGGGGGGACCATCGTCTTCACGCCGTTGGACAGGCGCGCGGGCTTGTACGACGAACTTGCCGTCTGGCCCTTGACGACGGGATCGGCCTCCACGACCTCAAGCGTCACCTGGCTGGGCAGGACAACGCCCACCGGATCGCCTTCGACAAGGTTGAGGATCAGCGTCATGTTGTCCTGCAGGAACGGCGCCTGATCGCCAAGCAGGTCAAGCGGCAGCAGCAACTGTTCGAACGTTTCCGGGTCCATCAGGACGATGTTGTCGCCGTCCATATAGGAATAGGTATATTCCTTTTCCTCGGTCATCAGGCGTTCGACGGTATCCGCCGTGCGCCAGCGTTCGTTCGTCTTGTTGCCGGTCTTGAGGTCGCGCATCTCAACCTGGATGAAGGCGCCGCCCTTGCCCGGAGTGATGATCTGCTGCTTCAGGACCGTCCAGCGACGGCCGTCATGCTCGATGACCTGTCCGGCACGGATCAGGTTCGCCTGCTGTTTCATTGGGGTCTCTGTCTGAACTTGTGGGAATGTCTTGCAAGGATGGGCTTCTACCTTCCCCGGCGCGGAAGGGCAAGGTTTGCGCGCTAACCTTCTTCCACGCGATGTGGCCTGCCCTGTGGATCGCGCACCTGCATGCCCATCCCCTCAACCGTGTCGAGATAGCCCGGGCCGATCGGCACCTTGCCATGCCCGCCGGGGATGTCGAGCACATAGGTCGGCCATGCCAGCCCCGTCACACGCCCGCGCAGGGCCGCCAGCAGGCGCTGTCCCTCGGCAATGGGCACGCGAAAGCGTGACGTGCCGGGCGCGGGGTCGAGCTGGTGCAGGTAATATGGCTTGACCCGTGCGGCGACGAGGGCGCGCAGCAGGTCCTCAAGCGCCTGTGGCGTGTCATTGACCCCGCGCAACAGGACGGATTGCGCGATGACGGGGATGGCCTGCGCCTGCATGCGGCGGATGGCCTTGCGTGCCTGGGGGGTCAGTTCGCGGGCATGGTTGGCATGTATGACCATCCACAGGCTGCATGTGGTGTCGAGGGCGGCCATCATGTCCGCCGTCACGCGTTCGGGGTCGGCCACGGGCACGCGGGTATGGATGCGGATGGTGTGGACGTGGGGCATCGCCTCCAGCGCGCGGATGATGTGGCCCATGCGTCGGGGCGACAGCATCATCGGGTCGCCCCCGCTCAGGATCACTTCGCCAATGGCCGGATGCGCGCGCAGCCAGTCCAGCGCACGTTCCAGCGCCGCATCGTCCAGCACGCCGCCATCAGGGCCGACATGTTCGCGCCGGAAGCAGAACCGGCAATAAAGCGGGCATATCAGCAGTGGTTTGAGCAGTGCGCGGTCGGCATAACGATGCACAATCCCCGGCACGGGTGACAGTGCGTCATCGCCGATCGGGTCGGAACGTTCCTCTGTCGTGGTATGCAGTTCCGCCGGGTCGGGAATGACCTGCAGCCCGATCGGGTCATCGGGATGTTCGATCAGTGCGGCAAAGGCGGGGGGGATCGCGGTGGCATAGTCACGCGCCACAGCCTCCAGCGCGGGTTGCGCGGCCTGCGACACCAGCCCTGCTTCCACCAGGTCGCGGACGGTGCGTAACGTGCGCGCAGGGGCGGGGCGTGTGGTGTCTGGCATGGAGGTGCCTCATAACGGATGGATCAGGGTTGGGAAAGTTTCCGGGGGGCGACTTTTTCAGGAATGCACCGCTTTTCGAAAGCGTCTTGGGAGAAAACTTCACCAAAAACGGCTTTGCGAGAGGCAGGGGCCATAAAGGGGTTGACCAGTGGGGAGACTGCCGCGCTGTACTGCGCGCCGCTTGTTCCTGCAACCGGAGTTTTGTGCCCCCATGTCCAGAAAGGGTATCGGATCTGGCGATCCTGACCGTATTGCCGAACGCCTTGCCCTGTTGCGGCGGCGTGGGTTGGTGGTGCGCGGTGTGCGTGCGTTTTTTGAGGGACGCGGGTATCTGGAGGTCGAAACCCCCTATGCCGTGCCGACGCCGGGGGAGGAAGTGCATCTTAAGGTATTTCGCACCGAGCAGCATCGCCCCGATGGGACGGTGCGTCCGCTGTTTTTGCACACCAGTCCCGAATTCGCGATGAAGCGTATCGTGGCCGCAACCCACCTGCCGGTGTTCCAGATGGCCCGGGTCTGGCGCAATGCGGAAGGCAGCCGCCTGCATGCGCATGAGTTCACGATGCTGGAATGGTATCGCCCCCATGCCAGCCTGTCGGACCTGATGGATGAGACCGAGGCCCTGTTGCGCGCCATTTTGCCGCCGGTCCTGCCGGGTGCGGCATCACGGGTTGCAATGACCCCCCCGTTCGAACGCCTGACGATGGCCGATGCCTTTGCACGGTATGCCGGGCTTGATCTGTTGGCGACGGGCGACGACGCGACTGCGCTTGCGCAGGCCGCGCGATGTGACCTGCGTGCGGGGGAAAGCTGGGAAGACCTGTTTTTCCGCCTGCTGATGGAACGTATCGAGCCGCATATCGGGCGCACATGTCCGACCTTCCTGACCCACTGGCCCGCCAGTCAGGCGGCCCTGGCGCGGCGTGATCCCGCGGACCCGCGCGTGGCGCTGCGTTTCGAACTGTATGCCGATGGGATCGAACTGGCCAATGCGTTCGAGGAGCTGACCGACCCGGTGGAGCAGGAGGCACGTTTTATGGCCGATCGCGCCCGGCGGGCCGACCTGTATGGCGATGACCCGCAGGCGACATGGCCAATGGACCATGCGTTCCTTGCGGCAGTGGGGAACATGCCATCCTGTGTGGGGATTGCGCTGGGGCTGGACCGTCTGGTGATGCTCGCGGCGGGGACGCGGCGGATTGAGGACGTGCTCTGGCTGTCGGGGGAGTGAAGGTAAAAGATTGTGGGAACTGGCCGAAATCTATGAAATTTTCGGTGAAGCCTTTTCCCGCAGGGATCAAGGTTCAGGTCATGGTGCTGACGCCAAGGGCAGCCTTTGCGGGCATCATGGGCATTTTTGATAACGAATTGAAAATAAGTGATTTTTCAAGAGGCTGTTTGAAAAGTCAGGCTCGATAACATCCTGAAATCATAAAGGTTTTTGGTGAAGCTTTTTCCAAAAAGCTTCAGAAGACGCCGCCTTTTTCGATCAAAAGGCGGCACCCAAATACTTTTCCTGTTTTTTATCCAATGAGTTGTTTTCAACCACTCTCCAAGCGCCAGTATCCTGAGGCAAGGCTTTTTGAAATTTCACTGAAAGTTATATTATTTCAGTGGGTTATTTACCCTGTCTGTACAAATGCGCTGTGGGCGTCGTGGCATGTCCCGTCACGACGCGCTTCAGTCGATCGCGTCGCTTGCCCTGTCCATTGCGGCGTTCATCGCCCGCACCCCTGCGTCGGGTCCATCGGGGTGGGACCAGACCGCACTGATGACCGCCAGGAAATCAGCGCCGGCATGTACCAGAGGCCCGCAATTTTCGGGGGTGATGCCCCCGATGGCGACAACAGGCAGTTCCATCATCGTACTCCACCATGCCAGCAGGTCGGTGCCTGCGCGCACGCTGGTTTCCTTGGAGGGGGAGGGAAAGAACGCGCCGAACGCGATGTAATCCGCCCCGCCTTCGCCTGCATGCATGGCCATGTCACGACTGTCATAGCACGAGACCCCAAGTTGCAGGTCATCGCCCAGCATGCGGCGTGCATCTTCCACCGACATGTCATCTATGCCGACATGCGCACCATCACAGCCGGTATCGCGGGCAAGGTCGGGCCGGTCATTGAGGATGAAGGCCACATCGCGTTCATGCGCCGTCGGGCGCAGCACGTCGATCGCGCGGCGGATCGTGTCGTCTGGCACGTCCTTCAGCCGTAGCTGCACCGCAGCCACAGGCCCGGCGTCCAGCGCGCGTGCGAGCAGGGGGGCGAATTGCGTGGGGTCGAGCGACTCGGGCGTCACAAGATAGAGCTGGCAATCGGTCATGGTGGCCCGATCATATGGCGCACATGCGCCGTGGGGAACAGTCCCCCTGTTTCTGGGCGCGCCTTGGCCGGGATATGAAAATCACATTCAGGCAAAGAATCGAAAGCTGCCATCGGTCCGGGGAAAAGATCAGGAGCCAGATTTTATCGTTTGATAGGAGCGTATTATAAAAATCCTGGCGATTTATGGCTTGTGGGGAAACCGGCTGTGCGGGGTGTGGCGCAGGTAGTTCCGTATGCCCCCCGCCGGGTCATCCCCCGTGATGACATGCGCGTCCGGCCGTCCACGCAGGCACCATCCCCCCGTCACCTGTGCCAGTATGCCGAGTGCCATATGCTGGGTGCAGGCATGGTCGATGATGACCCCCGCCAGTCCCGCACGCAGCCCTTCGGCTGCGCGCCCCGCCGACATGCCACAGTCCAGGAATGCAGGGACGGGCATGTGCGCCGTCAGCGCCCGCCACCATCCCACCCCCATGAAACACCCCGCATCGGGAGGGGACAGTAGCGCGCATGCCGGGAGGGGGGCGTGCATGTCGCTTTCGTTCAGGATGGCGCGCAGCAACGTGGCCTCGTCATGCGTGGACATGACGATGAAATGACGCGGATACGCAAAATTGTCATGATTAGCGATCATGCTTGACGTTCAGACGTCACCGGGCGATCTGTTGCAAGGGACCAGGGCAGGAAATTATGAAGGATGAACGTGTCCAATACTGACACAACGCAGGCGGGGCGGGAAGCATCCGTATCCGCGCATGACGGGGCGCGCGATCCCGCCGACCGGCTGGAACAGGCGCTGACGCGTATCGCCTTTGCCATTGAATGTCGCGAAGAAGGAACCTGGCCGCCGGCTGGTTCCGTGCCGTCCCCCACGACGCAGCCCACCGATCCGGGGATCGACCTGCAGGCGTTGGCCGCGAATATTGACGCCCTGATCGCACGGGTGCGCGACGCGCTGTCCGATGGGGGGGCGGCAACCGTGATTGCGGACATAAAGGGCAAATGACGATGGGACAGGTCACAGTACGCATCAACGGCTATTCCTACAGCGTCGGGTGTGAAGAGGGGCAGGAACAGCACCTGCAGGCCATGGCGCAGGAAGTGGAGCGTCGAATCGACCGTATCCGTGCGATTGGTGGGCATAGTGGCGAAGGACGGCTGCTTGCGCTGGCGGCGTTGCTGATGGCGGACGAGATCCATGACCTGACGGCGGAAAAGATGTCCGCCGATACCGCCCACCAGCTTGCGCAGGGACGTCAGGCCAGGATCGAGAACGAACGCCGTCGCGATCAGCTTGAACATCTCGTGGAACGTGCGGAAAATATTGCAGCCGCCCTCGAACATGACTAGATAGCAGGTGCGGGGCTGCCGGATGCGTCAGGCAAAAATCAACCCCTGGGCCGATAAGCACTTCCTAAGGGGGCTGGCACTGTCGTGATCGTGGTCACGTTACCTGGCACCCACCTGCACCTGCAGGTCCGGGAGGGCTGATAAGGCCAACGGTCATGGTGGCTCCGTAATTCTCATGACGATACCGCACGATACCGATCCCCCCGCACTTGCGGGGGCCAAGGCCCGGTTGCGCCAGCACTGCCGTGCGATGCGCGAAGGCGCATCCCCCACCATGGCGCAGGAACAGGCATTGCGGGCGGGGATCGCGGCACGGGTCGATACCCTGTCACCCGGCAGTGCTGTCGCGCTGGTCTGGCCCTTGCCCGGTGAACTTGACCTGCGTCCGCTGTTCGGCGTGTTGCATGGGCGGGGGTACCGCGTGCTTTTGCCCTTTACGCCGCCTCGGGGGCAGCCTCTTTCCTTTCATCACTGGCATCCGGGCGTGACGATGTGCAATGGCCGGTTTGCAACACGGCATCCCGATGGCCATGCCTATGTGCCCGACATGGTGTTTGTGCCGCTGCTGGCCTTTGACCGGCGGGGCGGGCGGCTGGGATATGGTGGGGGATATTATGATCGCACGCTGGCGCGCCTGCCCCATGCGGTTGCGATCGGTTATGGACTCGCCGCGCAGGAGGTCGCGCAGATCCCCATGGGCGTGCATGATGTGCCGCTGTCGGGCATTGTCACGGATCGTGAATGGATCAGGTGCATCGCGGGTCATGTGGATGGACCGGCGCGGGATTGAATGGAAGAAGGTCAGATTTTTTGAGGATACTGTTTCTGGGCGATATCGTGGGCCGCGTCGGGCGCGAAGCGGTCATCAGCCGCCTGCCGGGATTGCGTGCCGAACTGTCGCTGGACCTTGTGGTGGTCAACGGGGAAAACGCCAGCCATGGCTTCGGCCTGTCACCCGCCATCGGACAGGACCTGTTCAATGCCGGGGCGGATGTCATCACGTTGGGTAACCATAGTTGGGACCGGCGGGACATGATCGGTCATATCGACGCCGAACCGCGCATCATCCGTCCCGCCAACTATCCCCCCGGCACGCCGGGACAGGGCAGTGTGGTCGTTCCACTGGTCAACGGGCACAAGGCACTCGTCATCAGCGTCATGGGACGTCAGTTCATGGATGCGATGGATGACCCGTTCCGTGCCGTGTCGGACATCCTGTCGCGTCATCGCCTTGGCGTTACGGTGCAGGCCATCATTGTCGATGTCCATGCCGAGGCGACGAGCGAGAAATGGGCCATGGGGCATGTCTGTGACGGTCGCGTGTCGCTGGTGATCGGCACCCATACCCATACGCCCACGGCCGACCATCGTATCTTTCCCAAGGGCACGGCCTTTCAGACCGATGCGGGGATGTGCGGTGATTATGACAGTGTGATCGGCATGGGCAAGGATGCCGCCATCGCACGTTTCGTGCGTAAGATGCCCGGCGAACGCCTGCAACCGGCAGAAGGTGACGCCAGCATCGCGGGCATGATGGTGGAAACCGACGACGCCACCGGTCTGGCGCGGCGGATGGCCCCGGTGCGGTTGGGTGGTCATCTGGCGCAGACCATGCCGGATTTCTGATACGAAACAAAAATATTAGAGAGTGTTTGAAAACAACATACCGATTAAGGAATGGAAAAGTTTGGGGTGTGATTTTTCGCGGGGCTTTGAAAGCCGTTGCCTTTTCGACAAAAGATGCACCCCAAAACTTTATGAGGCTGTTTGAAAAGTCAGACTCGATAACATACGGAAATCATAAAGGTTTTTGGTGAAGCTTTTTCCAAAAAGCTTCGAAAGACGCCGCCTTTTTCGATCAAAAGGCGGCACCCAAAAACTTTTCCTGTTTTTCAAACACTCTCTATGAGTCCAGACGTTTGCGAACCCCATATTTCAGGCAGCCCCCTGACAGGGCGCGCAAGGGGCGGCGTCATTGCTGCCAAGGTGGTGCAGGATAACCGCACGGGGATCCATTAACGAAAGGCCGGTTCGTCAAAGCCACGCAGCTTGCGCGAATGCAGTCGGTCGACGCCCTGTGCGCGCAATTGCCGCATGGTTTCGATCCCCACGATCAGGTGCTGACGCACGCGTTCGCGGTAGAAGGCATTGGCCATGCCACGCAGCTTCACCTCCCCATGCAGGGGTTTGTCCGATACGCACAAAAGCGTGCCATAGGGGACGCGAAAACGGAAACCGTTGGCCGCGATGGTGGCTGATTCCATGTCCACCGCAATGGCCCGTGTCATGTTGATGCGCGTGAACAGTGCTTCGAGCCGGAGTTCCCAGTTGCGGTTGTCCGTGGTCATGACCGTGCCGGTGCGCAGCCGGGTCTTGAGTTCCGCATCATGCAGGCCCGTCACCCGTTCGGCCACGTCCTGCAACGCCATCTGGACTTCCGCTATGGGGGGGGACGGGCACCCATGGGGGCAGATCCTCGTCCAGTACATTGTCATCGCGCAGATAACCATGCGCCAGCACATAATCGCCCAACCGCTGTGTCCGGCGCAGCCCGGCGCAATGGCCCACCATCAGCCAGCAATGCGGGCGTAGTACGGCCAGATGGTCGGTAATCGTTTTCGCATTGGCCGGCCCGACCCCGATATTGACCAGCGTGATGCCATCGCCATCCGGGCGACACAGGTGATAGGCCGGCATCTGCGGCAGGCTGCCTGCGCCACCGGGGGCGTCAGGTGTGCCGCCCTTGTGATGGGTGACGCCGCCGGGTTCGACAAAGGCGTCATATTCCCCCCCTGAATCGACCTGTGCGTGTCCATAATCGCGAAAGGCGTCCACATAACGCTGGTAATTGGTCAGCAGGATGAAACGCTGGAAATGGCGGGGGGCGGTGCCGGTATAATGATGCAGCCGGGCCAGGGAATAATCGGTGCGTTCGGCGGTGAACAGCGCCAGCGGACGCGGTGTGCCCGGACGCGGCACCTGTTCACAGTTGGCGATCGAATCGTCCGTCATCCACAGGTCGGGCAGCGCGAAATGCTGTTGCAGCCAGGCCATGTCCCCTTCGGTCAGGGAGGTCACGGCATCTTCCATGACATAGGACAGGGGGATGGGCCGCCGTGAACGCCCCACCAGCACGGGCTGGTGATAATGGCGCAGCAGGATGTCGATCTGTTCGCGCCAGTATGCGCGGTACAGGTGGGGATGTGTCAGCGTCGTGCCATAAAAACCGCTTTCAAGCACGATATCAAAGGGCGGGCGCGGCATGTCGGCCGACAGCCCCCCTTCCTGCGCAAAGGCGAGATAGGGGTAAACCCCTTGCGCAAGGTGGCTGGTATCGCGCGCGGCAAAAGCATCGCGCAGCAATTGCGCCGCCGCATCATACAGTTCGGTAATCCGTGCAACGGCGGCGTCCGCGTTGTCAAAGCTTTCGAAATCGGTTCCGACTTCGTCAAGCAGGCGCATCGTCGTGGGCGTCATGGCGGCGTTTTTCCCTTCCATCTTATGGAAACTATGAAGAGGACGGAAAAAACAATCAACTAACGCGCAGGCATGCAGGCCGGAGGGGAACATGCCCTATTGGGTATCGCCGTTTTGAAAGGGGGGGGGGCGTGCTGGGGGCCGTTTCACCAAGGGCTTTTATCTTTGGCACGCTGTTCGGAAATGCCCGGTTGGGAAGGAATGGAAAAAACTCTTGGGATGTGTGCTTTTTAAAAAGATGCTGTCTTTCGAAATTCGGGGGGATAAAGCGTCGTCAGGAAATTTCATGAATCCAGCAGGTTGCCGGTTCTGTCCTTTCAAGACGTCCCCGATGAAATTATCCCTGAAAACAGTCGGTTAGAGAGTGTTTGAAAACAAGTTATTGATAAAAAAGAGAAGTTTTTGGGTGCCGCCTTTCGATCGAAAAAGGCGGCGTCTTCTGAAGCTTTTTGGAAAAAGCTTCACCAAAAAACCCTTATAATTTCAGTATGTTATCTATCCTGACTTTTCAAACAGTCTCTTAATGGCGAATCAGGATATAATTGATCGTCAGGTCGATATCGAAATGGTCGCCCGACATATCCGGTGGCACAGGGGGAAGCTGCGCATTGCGGAACATCCCCGTGGTTGCGGCATCAAGATAGTACGATCCTGACTGCCCCGTCAGGCGTACTTTCGCCACCTGTCCATTGCGATCCAGCACCACATGCACCGATGACGGCCCTTCCTCGCCCGCGCGGGCGGCGTCTTCGGGATAGTACATATGGCTGCGTATCCACTGGTCGAGTTCAGAGGCGTAATCGTCGCTTACGCCATGGATCTGCGTATTGGTGGAGTACGGGGCATTGATCCTTCCGTTGCTGACCAGTGGGCCGACGGACAGGTCGATGGGCGATCCCGAACCGCCCGCGCGGCCATGGCGGGTGCGGTGTGGCAATGGTGATGGTGCGAATGACAGGTCCATGGGCGAATGCAGCGATGAATGCGACTTGCTGGCGGACTGATGGCGTGGCTGCGGTGCCGGATGGCTGGAATGGCCAGGACTCTGCATGCCGGGATTGAACTGCTTTTGCTCCTGCGACTGGGGCACGGACAGGTCGGATGGCGCCTGCGTCAGCGGTGGCGAAGATGGGGTCTCTGGCGTCGGGATGTTTGGCGCGGGGGACGAATCCTCGCTCTGGTCCTTGGCGGCTGTGGCACTTTCGGATGCGCTGTGCTGGCTTTCCTGCTTTGGTGCGTCCGCACCCCCCGCCATGTCGGGCGAGGATTGTCCCTCCATCCCGCTGGAGGAAGGGGGGGAAAATACCATTTCCACCTGTGGGGATTCAGAGGAGGAGGACGGATCGCCATGCGGGTTGTGATGGGCTGAGCTGATGATGATTGCCGCCAGCAAGGCCGCATGCAGCATCGCGGATACGGCCGAGGCCTTGACCGCCCCCGGTTCTTCAAGCGTATCGGGGCGGATCAGGCCGGACGTGACAGGATGAAGGTTGCGATAGCCCGTCGGACGCGGGACGATCTCACGTGATTCAAGGCGTTCATTTTCGCGGCTGTTCGGACGGGACGGCGCGGCAGGCGGCGGGGCGGCAGGACGGTCCGATCCGTCCCCGCGCGGGATCAGTACGGGTTCCACGGCATGGCGGTACCGGGAAGAAGGACTGAGTGTCACCGTCATGAAAGGGCGCGTTTCTCCGCCTTGGGGATGTCATGGTCGCAACGACAGGTGGCCGTCACTATCGTGCCATGACCTGTCCCAGCTTGTCAGCATAACTGCGGGGACAGGTCACGATGTCAAGAGCGATGCCGCACATCGCGCGCCATTGGTGGCTTTTCAATCAATACGATCCGACAAAATTTTCGAGCAGTTCGGCAAAGCGTCCGGGATTTTCGACATGCAGCCAGTGTCCGGCTTTCTCAATCAGTTCCAGGCGGTAATTCGGGAACAGTCTGCGCATCGTCATGAAATGTTCTGGGCGGATATAGGGCGAATTCTCCCCCGCGAGGAACAGCGTCGGCCCAGGATAGCTGTAGCCTTCGGGGATATAGGGCCAGCTTTCGACATTGGGCATCGAGTCCACGATGTCACGCAGCCCGATAGACCAGCCCGGGTTTTCGCCCACGCGGATGTTTTGCAGCATCAGCGCACGGACATCGGCGTTGGGAATGTAATGCTGCAACAACAGGTCCGCCCCGGCACGATTCAGGAAGGGCGGGAAGGCGACATGCAGCATCTGTTCGCCAAGCCCGAACTGCCCATGGCCGGTACGCGCGGGTGGGATATCCGCGACAAGCAGGCTGTGGACCATTCCCGGCCGCATCAGCGCCAGCGTCATCGCGACCTTGCCCCCCATGGAATGACCCACCAGCGTCGCGGGCAGCGCATTATGATGGGCCAGTGTTTCCAGCAGGTCGGCCGACATCGTATTGTAATCCATCGCCCCGTGCGGGCTTTCGCCATGATTGCGCAGGTCGATCGCCAGCGTGCGGCGCGTGCGCGCCAGCCTGCGCTGGAAAAAACCAAGGTTGCGTGCCCGTCCGAACAGTCCGTGCAGCAGAACGACCGGCGGTCGCCCCGCATCCTGTCCCGATGCTTCCTCCGGACCGCGTTCAATCACATTCAGTAGCACCGCGATTACCTTGTCCTGGTTCAAGAGGTCTGGAGATTCAGGATGATTTTCCCGGAATGCGTTCCATTTTCCATCAGCTTATGGGCATCCACGACCTGCGCAAAGGGGAAGGTGGCGTGGATCAGCGGGCAGATGGTCTTTTTTTCCAGAAGTGGCCACGCATGCTGGTGCAATTGCCGTGCGATTTCCGCCTTATACGCCGTATCGCGTGGACGCAGTGTCGTGCCCGTCACCACCAGCCGCCGCGTCATGATACGGGCCAGCCCCACATTTTCCGCCCGTGCGCCGCCCTGTAACGCAATGATGACCAGTCGCCCATCCGGTGCAAGGCAGCGCAGGTTGCGTTCAAGATAGACGCCCCCGACCATATCAAGGATGATATCCACCCCACGCCCGTCAGTCAGTTCAGCGATACGGGCGACGAAATCGTCCTCATGATAATTTATGGCCGCCTCGGCCCCGATGGTGGTGCATAATTCGCACTTTGCCGCTGTGCCTGCCGTGACATAGGGAATGCCCCCCATCTGACGCACAAGCTGTATGGCCACGGTGCCGATGCCACTGCTGCCGCCATGGACCAGCACCCGATCGCCTGCGCGCAGATGCGCGGTCATGAACAGGTTGGACCAGACGGTGAAGAATGTTTCCGGCAGGGCGGCGGCGTGGAGTGCATCAAACCCCACCGGCCATGGCAGGCACTGTCCGGCTGGCACCACGCAGTACTGCGCGTACCCACCCCCGTTGGACAGGGCACAGACGCGTGCGCCAATGGCGGGAAAGGCGTCATCGGCAATGCCGGGGCCATGGGCGATGACTTCGCCCGCAATCTCCAGCCCCAGCAGCGGGCTTGCCCCTGGGGGTGGGGGATACAGCCCCTTGCGTTGCATGATGTCGGGACGGTTGACACCGGCGGCCATGACACGCACCAGCACTTCGCCCCTGCCGGGCGTAGGGGTGGGCACCTCGCTGATTGCCATGACATCGGGGGGGGCCGGGTTCGGCATAGGTGACGGCCTGCATCATGACCGGAAGGGTGGGGTTCATGGTCGTCCTTTCGTCCGTATCGTACGCATGGCAGGAAACGCACCCCGGTGACAGCCTGGTCTGAAACGGGCGCAACAGGGATGTGCATCCGCACGGCAGCCATCGGGGAATATCCCTGCGGGGGATAGCATATCGTGCGCCGGTATCATGCCCCGATCACGCCCCCGCCCGATGACATGTCCGCGTGCAGGGTGAATGCCCCCATTTTGGCCGTGTCGTTCTGTGTGACGCATAACGCTGTGTCCGCAGGTGGGTTCGTGCAGGGGTGCAGGGGGCAGCGATGTTCAGGATGGGGCCTTCGGCAAAGGGCGTGCTGATGGTGTGTCTCAGTGCTCTGCCCGGAAACCCGCCAGAGGATATTGCCCCTTGGGAACCATGATCTGTCCCTGACAACAGGGGGGCAGGATGTTATTTCAGATAACATACTGAAAATAATACAATTTCTGTGAAGATTTTTTCAAACAGCTTCGAGGAGCACCGGTTTTCCGAATACAGGCGAGCTGTGGCAAAGACGATATCTGGAAACCTCAGAGACTGTTTGAAAAGTCAGGCGCGATAACGCACTGAAATTATAAAGGTTTTTGGTGAAGCTTTTTCTAAAAAGCTTCAGAAGACGCCGCCTTTTTCGATCAAAAGGCGGCACCCGAAAACTTTTCCTGTTTTTTATCAAGGATTTGTTTTCAAACACTCTCTCAGTGTCGCATCCAGCGGTTCGCAGCGATTCCCAATGGTGCGCATGAAAAAAGGCGCCGGGATCGTGTGATCCCGACGCCTTTTGCATCACGTCGCGGCAGGTGCGCGCCGTATGGCCATCAGACCGAGTAGTACATCTCGAACTCGGCCGGGTGCGGGGTGTGTTCGAACTTGAACACTTCTTCCCACTTGATCGTGCAATAGCTTTCGATCTGGTCCTTGGTGAACACGCCACCGGCCAGAAGGAATTCGTGGTCTTCTTCCAGTGCCTTGAGCGCATCACGCAGCGAACCGGCAACAGTCGGGATCTGCTTCAGTTCCTCGGGGGGGAGGTCATACAGGTCCTTGTCCATCGCGTCGCCCGGATGGATCTTGTTCTTGATGCCGTCGATGCCCGCCATCAGCATGGCCGCGAACGCAAGATAGGGATTCGCGGTCGGATCGGGGAAGCGGACCTCGACGCGCTTGGCCTTCGGGCTGGTCGCATACGGGATGCGGCACGATGCCGAACGGTTACGCGCGGAATAGGCCAGCAGCACAGGGGCTTCGAAGCCGGGGATCAGGCGCTTGTAGGAATTGGTGGACGGGTTCGTGAACGCATTGAGCGCCTTGGCGTGCTTGATGATGCCGCCGATATAGTACAGCGCCTCGTCCGACAGGTCGGCATAACCATTGCCAGCAAAGGTCGGCTTGCCTGCTTTCCAGATCGACTGGTGGACATGCATGCCCGAACCGTTGTCGCCATAGATCGGCTTCGGCATGAATGTTGCCGTCTTGCCATAGGAATGGGCGACGTTATGCACGCAGTACTTGTAGATCTGCATGAAGTCGGCCGAACGGACCAGCGTGTCGAACTTGGTGCCCAGCTCATGCTGTGACTGTGCGACTTCGTGGTGGTGCTTTTCGATCGGCAGGCCCATTTCGCCCATCGTGGTCAGCATTTCGGCGCGCAGGTCGCCTTCGCTGTCCACCGGGGCAACCGGGAAATACCCGCCCTTGACACCCGGGCGGTGGCCCATGTTGCCTTCGGGATAGTCCTTGAGCGACGCGTCGGGGCCTTCGATGCTTTCAAGCTCGTACTTGCCATAGTTCGGGCCGGTGCCGAAGCGCACGCTGTCGAAGATGAAGAATTCGGCTTCGGGGCCGAAGAACGCCGTATCGCCCAGGCCGGTGGACTTCAGGTACTGTTCCGCCAGCTTTGCCGTCGCGCGCGGGTCGCGGTTATAGAACTGCCCGGTGGAGGGTTCCACGATGTCGCAGATCAGGATCAGTTGCGGCTTGGCCGAGAACGGGTCCATGACCGCCGTCGTCGGGTCGGGCAGCAGGATCATGTCGCTTTCGTTGATGGCCTTCCATCCCGCGATGGACGAACCGTCGAACATGAACCCTTCGCGGAAGGTATCTTCCTCGATGGTGGTGACATACTGGGTGGTGTGATGCCACTTGCCGCGCGGATCGGTGAAACGCAGGTCCACCATCTCGACAGCGTTTTCCTTGATCAGGCTGAAGACCTTGGCGACTGCTTCAGCCGAAACGTCGGAGGTCGGGGAAGAAGGGGTACCCGATGCTTTTTTTGGCATTGTTCTCTACCTGCCTATGGTGAACGGTCCCGCAAGAAATGATGCGGACACCGAAACGGTTACGAAAAAGGGATGCCTGTGTCGAGGGGGCCGTGCCGTTGCGCGTAACGGCACCGGCACGGACGTGTCAGACAGCATCCTCGCCATGTTCGCCTGTACGGATACGGATCACGTCCTCGACGGGGGAGACGAAAATCTTGCCATCGCCGATGCGGCCCGTGCGTGCCGCGGCGATGATGGCATCAATCGCGCGATCCGCCAGATCGTTCGAGCACACGATTTCCAGTTTCACTTTCGGAAGGAAATCGACGATGTATTCGGCACCACGATACAGTTCGGTATGACCTTTCTGCCGGCCGAAACCCTTGGCTTCGGTCACGGTGATCCCCATCAGGCCGATTTCGTGAAGGGCTTCCTTCACCTCATCAAGCTTGAAGGGTTTTATGATGGCCTCGATCTTTTTCATGCCGCGTCGTCAATCTCCAGTCTTGCGGACCGGCGGCATTCCGGTACCGGATCGTATTCCTGCGGGAACGGACGCAGATGCCGTGCCAGGTTCTTTTCGTCTACAGGTTTGCACGGGTTGGGATTTCAGGCAATCGGATGGTATTGCAAAAATCACAACCTTGGCGTCAGTCATTGCCGCATTATGGACAGGATGGCAGGTATGAAACCCGCAAATGCGATGCTGTCGGCGTTGCCGACGACTATTTTTTCCGTCATGTCGGCACTGGCTGTTGAACATGATGCCGTCAATCTCGGGCAGGGGTTCCCCGATACCGAGGGGCCGGCGGATCTGGTCGATGTCGCAGCCGCCGCCCTGCGCGATGGCCGCAACCAGTATCCGCCGCTGGCGGGGGTGCCGGAACTGCGCACGGCGGTGGCGTCTGCCAACCTGCGTTTTTGTGGAATCGAGGTCGATCCCGCGACCGAGGTTGTGGTGACATGTGGCGCGACGGAGGCGATCACCGCATCGCTGATGGCATTGGTCAATCCGGGTGACGAGGTCGTCGTCTTCGAACCGCTTTATGATACCTATCTGCCGGTGTTACGGATGCTGGGTGCGGTTGTGCGCCCCGTGCGCCTGCTGCCCCCGGACTGGTCCGTGCCGCGTGCGGAACTGGCGGCGGCGGTCGGCCCGCGTACCAAGGCCATCTTGCTCAACACCCCGATGAACCCGACCGGCAAGGTCTTTACGCGTGCGGAACTGGAATTCATTGCCGATCTTATGACGCGCCACGATGTCTATGCCGTGTGTGACGAGGTGTACGAACACCTGACCTTTGCACCGGTGCGTCATGTCGCGCTGATGTCCCTGCCGGGGATGAAGGCGCGGACCATCCGTATCGGCAGCGCGGGCAAGAGTTTTTCCATGACGGGATGGAAGGTCGGGTATGTGACCGCGCCCGCCCCGCTTGCGGCATTGGTGGCAAAGGCGCACCAGCTCCTGACCTTTACCGTTGCGCCGAACCTGCAACGTGCCGTGGCGGTCGGGCTGGAAAAGGATGGCGCATATTTCCTCCAGCTCTCTGAAAGCATGCGTCGGTCGCGCGATATGCTGGTCCGTGGCCTGCGGGATGCCGGATTCGATGTCCTGCCCTGCGATGGCAGCTATTTCGTGATTGCTGATTTCGCCCCGCTGGGCTTTGCCGGGGATGATGTCGCCTTCTGTCAGGCGATGACGCGCAGGCTGGGCGTGACGGGCATTCCCGTTTCCGCCTTTTATGATCCCGACAGCGCGCCGGGGCCGCGGACACTTGTGCGCTTTGCGTTCTGCAAGCGGCCCGAAGTCATCTCCGAAGCCGTGCGGCGGCTGCGTGGGGTGGGGGAATTGCAGGGATGAGGCGTAACCGGGGGGAGCAGCGCCCCCCGAAACGCAACATGGCGTAAAAAGGGTTATTGACGCGCCGCATCAGAGCCTCTAAATCACCCCTCGTTGCGGCGGATGTAGCTCAGTTGGTAGAGCGCCAGGTTGTGGTCTTGGATGTCGCGGGTTCGAGCCCCGTCATTCGCCCCATCATTTCCCTTAGAGACTGTTTGAAAATTCAGGCTTGATAGCATCCTGAAATCATAAAAGTTTTTGGTGAAGCTTTTTTCAAAAAGCTTCAGAAGACGCCGTCTTTGTGCAAAAAAAGGCGGCACCCAAAAACTTTTCCTGTTTTTTATCAATGAGTTGTTTTCAAACGCTCTCTTGAAATATTGCGTCCTCATGATGCGCCAAGAAACTGGCGCAATCCCTCGTCCAGGGTGCGTGGTGTAAAGCCCAGCGCCACACGCATGGGGGTGATGTCGAACGCCTTGTCCTCTGTCAGGCGACGGATTTCCGCCGGGGTGACATGCGGCAGGCCGGGCAGGCGCGCCGCCACGTGGCACATTCCCATCAGCACCGGTGCGGGTATGCCAAGGACAGGACGCCGCCGCAGGCCCGCATGGCGCGCCACCAGCGCGACAAGGTCGCGGTACGCAACGGCCTGCCCCCCCGCGATCACCAGCGCATGTCCCCCATGCCAGTCGCGCGCCAGCGCGGCCATGAGCGCGCGCGTCACGTCATCTTGGAAAATGGGTTGCACCAGTGCGCGACCGCCCGATGGCAGCGGCAGGACCGGCAGCCGCCGGATCAGTCCCAGCAGGCGGCGGATATTGTTTTCGCCCTGTGCCCCGTAAATCATCGTGGGGTGTAAAATCACGCCGTTACGGCCGGAAGACAGCAACGCCTGCTGCCCCCGTGCGACACCCATGCCATGTGCATCGGGCCAGCGTGTGAACATGCGCGTGCTGCCCAGGCAGACCAGGGATGCGGCTGGTGGGGCGGCGGCCAGGATGGCCCCGACATGTCGTGCATGCGCGGTTGATACGATACGCCGGGCATCGTGCAGTGCGCATGCAATGTCGGCGGCAGGGGATGTGAGGTCGATGCACCGCGCCACCCCCGGCAGGCCAGTTGCGCGCCACCGTGCGAGATCGCGCACCAGTGGCACATAGGCGATACCCGCCCGCACCAGTGCCGCGCACAGGGCGCGGCCCGAGCGGCCCGATGCCCCGATCACATGGACGGGGGTATCAGGTGCCGGGGGCGTGGGCATCAGGCAGGCGCGTTTATGGTGTGGAAATCGTCAGCCCCAGCGGGGCGGCGATGGATGGATCGCTGGCCATCGAGATGGCAATGCCGATCATCATCAGGTTCACCGGCTTCATCGGCCGCAGCGCAAGTTGCAGCGGATGGTCGGCAGGGGACTGCAAGAAGCGGCCCAGTGCGCGCATGGAGGCATCGTCCGACGCGGCCAGACCGGACAGCAGCGTCCGGCGGTACTCATCCACCGGCACGTTCCGGCTCCGCGCAAGGCTTTCGATCACATGCCCGGCAAGCGAACGGTCGTCCCACGTGATGGCGGCGGAGACGACGCGCGCCGTTTCCGGAATGACCGTCATGTCGTCAAAGGGGATCTGGTCCAGTTCCGCAATCACCGTCAGGTTGCCCATGTCCGGCGACTCCACCGACAGGGGTTCCAGCCGCAGATGCCCCGCCGTGCGGTCGCCCGCGCTGACGACATGGACATTCCCCATGAAATGGTCATAGCCGAACGCATTGAGCAGCGACGAACTGTCGGTGCCGGTGGACCAGACCGCAAGGTTGGTCAGGCGCGTATCCATCTTGTCCTCTACCTCGGTAGAGGTGCGCGAGGATACCAGCTTGTCCACCTGCAACAGGGGGTGGGAACTGTCGATCGCGCCTTTCGTCAGCGTCAGCGTATAGGGATGGGTTTCATGGATCAGGTGTCCCGACTGCGTCAGGCTTGCGACCTGTCCGGCGAAGTCCGGGCCATCAAGCTGCATGTGGTCCACCGTGATGCGTCGGGTGGGGGTCAGGTTGATCTGCGTCGCAAGGTGATCAAGGACAAGGTGCGATGCCAGCCCCAGCCCGTAATCGCTGACCCGCATGTGGGCAACCGTCATGTCCGTCTGTGTCGCAGGGGCGGCAATGTGCAGGTTGGTGAAGTCCCCTTCGCCCAGAACCAGCGAATCGAAGCCCAGTGACTGTGGTGTGTCACCGGCAGGTCGCGCACCGTTGGGCAGCGTCAGGTCCGACAGGTCCACTTCATCAAGGGAAAATGTGTTGCCCCATGCCATGACCTGCACCTTCTGCAGGATCACGCGGCCGATCTTTTCGCCTTGTACATTGTTCCCCTTCATCCCGCCGAGCCGCACGCTCGCGGCGGTAAGCGTCATGGCGGGATTGTGGTAGGTAACGGCGGTAAAACGGGCCCCGCGTGCAAGGGTGCGTGGCTTTGCCGTGGCATAGCTGAAGCTGGCGTCCGGTCCGATGGCGGCGCGGAAATCGGCGATGCCGGCCTCCAGCCTGCGCTGGGCAAAGTGATGGAGGCCCCAGCCACCCACCACAAGGACAAGTGCAACCATCGGTAAGGCGGGAAATATTTTCTTCACGAGTGCGGTGTCCACAGTGATCTCTTGCATGTCAGCTATATCATTCACAGGGGGCGGGGCAATCTTCTGGTGGCAAATATTGTGGTATCATATTACCACAAGGCGATTTTCTCCGGGAAAGTGCGGAAAAATGGCATTGTCCTCTTGACGTTCGCATCGCATCCGATGATAACGCGCCACCCGTTACCGCTCATATCAAGACGGAACACTGAATCCATGAAGACCACACTTTCCCTGAAACCTGCCGAGGTGACACGGGGCTGGACCCTGATCGACGCCGAAGGCCTGGTCCTGGGCCGGCTGGCCGCCATTGTCGCGCAGCGCCTGCGCGGCAAGCACAAGCCGCAGTTCACCCCGCATGTTGATTGTGGCGACAACATCGTCATCATCAACGCCGAGAAGGTTCGCCTGACTGGCAACAAGGTGGCGCAGAAGCTGTTCCATTATCACACCGGTTATCCGGGTGGGATCAAGCAGCGCACGATCACCCAGCGCCTTGAGGGCAAGAATCCCGGCCATGTCGTGCGCAAGGCTGTCGAGCGCATGATCACCCGTGGCCCGCTGCAGCGCGCGCAGATGAAGCATCTGTATGTCTATGCAGGCAGCGAGCATCCGCATGATGGCCAGAAGCCGCAGGTTCTCGACGTTGCGGCGCTGAACCGCAAGAATTCCGTCTCCAGCCACCAGAACGGGGCCTGATCACCATGTCTGAAACCCAAGAACGTACAGGCACGCTGGCCGACCTGCAGGGAGCAGTCGCGTCGGGTCAGATCGAAGCCTCGCAGAACGCTGCACCGGTTTACGAAGCCAAGCGCGATGCGCAGGGCCGTTCCTATGCCACGGGTCGTCGCAAGGACGCTGCCGCACGCGTGTGGATCAAGCCGGGCAAGGGTGACATCATTGTCAACGGACGTCCGGTCGGCACGTATTTTGCCCGCCCCGTCCTGCGCATGCTGATCACGCAGCCGTTCCTGGTTGCCGATCGCTATAACCAGTTCGACGTCTACTGCACCGTGACCGGTGGTGGCCTGTCGGGTCAGGCGGGTGCGGTCCGTCATGGCATCAGCCGTGCGCTGACGCATTATGAACCGGCCCTGCGTGGCATCCTGAAGGCTGCGGGCTTCCTGACGCGTGATCCGCGTGTTGTCGAACGCAAGAAGTACGGTCGCGCCAAGGCACGTCGTTCCTTCCAGTTCAGCAAGCGCTGAGTGCATTTCCTGTCGTCTTTCCCCGGCATCGGCTGGGGGAGGCGGTGGGTCAGGCGATTGTCGGAAAACGGGGTGGGCCAGTTATGGTCCGCCCCGTTTCTGCGTTTGGGGCGCGATGCGCGTGGTGTTTGTTCCGCCACTGCCCTTAAAGAGTGTTTGAAAACAACTCATTGGTAAGAGATTGTTTGCAAACAAATCCTTGATAAAAACAAGGAAAGTTTTTGGGTGCCGCCTTTTTTTAAAAAGGCGGCGTCTTCTGAAGCTCTTTAGAAAAAGCGTCACCAAAAACATTTGTAATTTCAGGATGTTATTGAGCCTGATTTTTCGAACAGCTTCTTACATGAACGGGTTATCCACCTTTCCGCCCTTGTGCGAAGGTGGCTTGATGGCGGCAGGCAGGTCCGGCGTCGATGCCAGGCAGTTCACAACCGATTGTAGAAATGCCAGCAGGTCCTGTGCCGTGCGCAATCCCGCACGGTCGCGGGTCAGGTTCGCCTGCCCATAGAACGCGATGCTGTCGGTACCATTTTCGATTGTGATCCCGCCAAGCGTGCAGGATGCGCTGTCATCAGCAAAGGGGATCATGGCCGGGGGGGCAGGCTGTTTCATGTCTCTCGGGTCCTTGGTTGGGGCGGGGGAGTGTCATTCCCGCCAGTAATGGCGGACGCGGTGTGTGCGATATCGTGACGTGGTGTGCCGGATGGTTCGCAGGGGCAGGGTAATGTATGTCTGTTTCAGCGCGGACGGTAGCGCGGGAAACGGATCGACGCCCACCGTGTGGATCAGGACATTGATCGTGACGCGGTTGCATCCTGGATTGCGCAATGCATTGCGACAGACATAAACGCCCGCAGCCTGCCTGCGTGGATCGTAAATGGCCTTCCATGTTGATGTCGGGACCAGCACCCTGTCATGCCCGATGCTGGAAAGGCGGCGGGCGTGAAATGCCGGGCCGGTAACGACATAAACTTCGCCATCCCGCAGGGCCAGACGTCGGACCGCGCTTTCTATTTCCTCCCACTTCCCCCGGTTGAGTGCAGCGCTTTGCGGCACGACATTCGACAGGCGGAAGCTTTCTGCCTGTGTGGCCTCATCAGGCATGTCGCCCGAAGGGGTCATATGACCCCGGTCATATCCCGAATGAACATAATCCGTCAGTTGCGCGCCTTCACCCGCGGGCAGGCGTTCATCGGGCTGGAATTCACCACGGCGCGGTGTGGCTTCGGCCTGGCGGATGGCTTGTGCCGTCAGGTGTTCGGCGGACCAGACGGGTTCATGCGCAAGACCTGAATGCAGGACGGCAAAGGCCGTATTGCATAACAGGCGCGCCTGTATGGAAAGTTTTTCATTGGTCAGGGCAGGCAGATGATCTTCCGGCCCCATGGAATCGCACGATGCGGCCCGTGCCCCTGATATCAGCGCCGCCATCATCAGCATCATGCATGCCAGAGGGAACAGGGCATCCAGAAGGGCGACCGTGTGCTGGCGACGGGTGAACATATGGTGGTGGAATCCTGTCATGTCTGTTAATCACGGCGGCAGAAATTAAGGGAGGGTGAGTGACATGACGGACGATTCCCCGCATGTACGTTACGTGCAGGCCCCCGACCCGAACAAGGTGATCCTGCGACGGCGTGAAAAGCCGCTGACCCCAATGCAGCGGAAATTATATGTCGGCATCCGTGTTGTGGTCGTGCTTCTGGCCTGCCTTGCGGTGGGTGACATGTTGCTTAACTGGTTACGTGGTGCCTGACGCAGGCGCTGTGATTTAGTGAATGGGCGTGTTTAAAGCAACGAATTGATAAAGATAGAAGTTTTTTGCAAAGAAGTGCGAAAGACACTGTTCTTCAGGCGGCAGGCACGCCCCGGAATATTGAGAGGGCACCTGGAAAGGCAGGAGCAGCCGCCGACTGGGATCATGAATTTCTTGGAAAATCTTTGACAGAAATTGCCTTTTTAAAAATAAAATAATATCCACAGGCTTCTGTTGTTCTTTTTTGATGAATTGCTTTCAAATTCTCTCTTTTTTTGCCGCCGTGATTTCCTTTTTAAATGATGCCCTGAGAGACCGTTTGAAAAGTAAGTCCAGATAACATGCTGAAATTATAAAGATTTTTGGTGAATCTTTTCCCAAAAAGCTTCAGAAGATACCGCCTTTTTCGATCGAAAGGCGGCACCCAGAAACTTTTTTATTTGTTTTCAAACACGCTCTGATACTGCGCTTCAGGGGGAGCCCGCATCGTTGTGGGCAAGCGCTATGGTAATGTCGAGTGTCTCTTCATTAACCTGTGCATCAAATAAGGGGTCCGTGCGTACGGCGTCCTCGCTTGCGATCATGTCCCCGAATCTGATTTGGGGCCAGTTGATCCGGTCATGCGCGGGACGTGTGAATTCAAATGACACCATGGGATGCGACACCAGTCCCCCCGATGGGCCGGGCGCGACATAATCCCACGTGAAACGGCATCGCGCTGGTGCGCCCGCCTGCATGAACAGGGCATGGACAAAGCCCGGGCTGATGTCCGTCTGCAACACATTCATCAGGTAATGCGGCGTCTGCTGGATCAGGTCGGATGTCAGGCGGGTGCTGAAGATACCAGCGGCGATCATTTGCGGCATCTGCGTGATGAAGCGTGTCTGGTCGATGGTGGCCTGCACGATGCAGCCATGTCCCGTTGTGTCGATCTGGGCGCTGACCCCCCAGGCCTGCGCGGTGGAATTGGGCGGCAACAGCGCAGCGGGATAGGGGGCGGCATGGGCCATCCCGGTGACAAGGAGCATGGACGCCGCAAGGCCGAGCCTGCGTGCAGACCCATCGAATCGGGCGGCAAAAGACATACGGAAATGTTCGGATAGGAACGAAAACGAGCAAATTCGCATTAAATTTTTTCTTAAACTTTCTGGTGGACCATTCTGGCCGGACCGATTGTTGCGTCATGCCATGATTAAAAGTCCAGCACCGTGCAGGCAAAATCACGCCTGTGGGACGTGGCGCGGTGCAGGGTTCGTAAAAAAGCCCCCGTCACCCTACCGCCCTGCCGCAGGCCATGGGGGGACACTCTCTTTTCTTGGCTGTTTTGATGTGCCAAAGCGAAGTCATGGCATATATTACCACAAACCCCTACACCAACGAAGTGGTCGCCCGCTTTGCTGACCTTGAGGACGCCCAGCTTGAGGCCCTTGTCACGCAGGCGGCCGATACTTTTGAAAAATGGTCACGCACCTCCTTTGCGGAACGCCGTGCCATCATGAAAAAGGCGGCTTCCCTGCTGCGTGCGCAGGCGGATGATTACGCTGCCCTGCTGACGCTGGAGATGGGCAAGCTTGCGCGCGAAGCACAGGGCGAGGTTAAGCTGTCGGCTGATATCCTCGATTACTATGCCGACAATGCGGAACGTTTCCTTGCCCCGGTCCCGCTGAAGGAAGCCGAGACCGAGAATATGCGCCCGATGATCGTCAGCGACCCTATCGGCGTTCTGCTGGCGGTGGAGCCGTGGAATTTTCCGTACTATCAGCTTGCGCGCGTCGCGGGGCCGCAACTGATGGCGGGCAATACCGTGGTTGTGAAACATTCGTCCATCGTGCCGCAATGCGCCGCCGCCTTTGATAAGCTGTTCCAGGATGCGGGGGCTCCGGCCGGTGCCTATACAAACCTGTTCGCCACGCGTGACCAGCTTAATCGCCTGATCGAGGACCCGCGCATTGCGGCGGTGTGCCTGACGGGCGGTGAACGTTCCGGCGGGTCGGTCGCATCCCGTGCGGGCAAGAGCCTGAAGAAGACGACGCTGGAACTTGGCGGGGCCGATGCATTCATCGTGCTTGATGATGCGGACCTCGACAAGACGGTCAAATGGGCCGTCTGGGGGCGCCTTAATAATGGCGGACAATGCTGTGTCGCGTCCAAGCGTTTCATTGTTGCCGATTCCATTGCCGATGCATTCATCGCAAAGTTCAAGGCGGCACTCGATGCGCTGGTCGCGGGCGATCCGCGCGATGCGGCCACCACCCTGCCGCCCATGTCTTCCCAAGGGGCTGCCGACGAACTGAACGAGCAGGTCCGTCAGGCCGTCGCCCATGGTGCCCGTCCGCTTTATTGCGGGGCGGAAGTGCCAAAGCAGGGCGCGTTCGTCCGTGCGACCATCCTGACGGATGTGGCACGTGATAACCCGGCTTATTTCCAGGAATTCTTTGGTCCGGTGGCCATGGTTTTCCGTGTGGGCAGTGATGAGGAAGCGATTGCGCTGGCGAACGATTCCGAATTCGGCCTGGGTGGTTCTGTCTTTACCCGTGACGAGGCGCGCGGCGTGGCCGTGGCCCGTCAGGTACGCACTGGCATGGTGTTCATCAACCACCCGACATGGACTGCCCCCGAACTGCCGTTCGGTGGGATCAAGAAATCGGGTTACGGGCGCGAGCTTTCGGGCCTTGGTATTGATGAATTCGTCAACAAGAAGCTGATTAACGTCGTGAATATCGACGCACCGTAATCAGGTTACATCACGGGTGGGGCCTGCTCCCGCCCGTGAGATACGGATGGTTGCACATGGCGGTCTGTTTCGTGGTCGTCATGAAGTAAAAGCAATAAAGAGACATAAAAAAGACATAATATTCCACTTTTGGCACATGTGTTTCAAAAGTATATCTTTAATGTTATTTAAAAATTCACATCAAAATATTGTTTTTCTGATTGAATGCAGCCCTGTGATAGGCAATATGCGTTGTCATGTCCGCAGGCAGGAAGGCGCAGAGGCGTTTGGCAGGTCGATGGATATGTAAATCAGGGGTATGCGGGCAACGATCCCGTAATGCCAATGACGACAATAAGAAAGATGTACCGGCAACCAATGCTGCGGCAGGTGAGTGGGACAGGGTGTTCCATCTTTTGGCCTGCCGGGTCAGGTCCAACCGGTTGCAAGAAGGCAGGATACCATGCTTGGTTCACAAATTATTGAAATAGATGGGATCTTCGTGGGCACGGCGATCCTGGTGGACAGGAACCAGACCCACCGTTTTTATGCCACCCACGACAATGTACGCTCACTTCACAACATGATCGTGCCCGACATGACGGCGCTGAAGCATCGTGTGGCGCAGACATTTCGCCGTATGGCGCGTTGTGATGTGGGCGCGCTTGGTCGTTTGCGCCCACAGGGGCAGGCATGAGAAAATGTCCCATATGAGTGAACGCCCTGTTTGCCACAAAGACATCGTTCTTGTGCAACAGGCGACACGCACAAACCATTAAGGAACTGTTAATCCCCCTTTGGTTGCTTGGAATCTTCCCCATATCACAAGGATATACCAAAGGGAGGGAGCGGGCATTTCCATAAATGACCTGCGCATCACGGATTGAAGCGGTTCGCCCAGAAGGGGGGGCGCCGCTGCATGCCCTGCGGCGCATGATAACAGCGACATTCTGGCGTCATGACATTGCGTCGTACGATGCCATGTTTCTATCCGTCAGGCGAAGTGTGACGTATGGGAGTGCCCTAGCAGGCTGTCGGATTGGGAATTTTTGCGTAACAGCATTGCTTAATATTATGAAAATCTAATAGACTTTTCGACACAAAGAACAGAAATATGTTTTCATACGTTATGAATGATGTCTATTTTAGCGCCCAATCCAACAGCCTGCTAGAAACTGTTTAAAAGTGCAGGCGCGATAACATCCTGAAATTATAAAGATTTTTGGTGAAGCTTTTTCTAAAAAGCTTCAGAAGATGCCGCCTTTTTTCGATGGAAAGGCGGCACCCAGAAACTTTTCTTATTTTTTAAATAATCTCTTGGTCTTTGGCAGGACGATCCTGATCTTGGCGTGGGTTTCTTCGTTTACTGCCATGAGTATTATTATATATATTTCTTAATGGAAGTTTGAATAATAATTGTCTACACCAACTGAATGGATACGACGGTATCCTAGTGACACAAGAAAAGCGTCGATCTGTGCATGTTTTTCGACATCATCATCATTGAATATCAGTGCTTCGATTTGCAAAACGCAATTATTATTACATAAAATGTTATGCATTCCACGCAGTACAGCGAACTCAGCGCCTTCTACGTCAATTTTAGCGAGTATTATATGGCCTGAGAGATCTAGGAGACTATCCAGTGCGCGTGTAGAAACCTTTACACAATTAGTATGATCTTGATTTTCAGGAACAATACCGACGCCCCCGCGATTTTTACCGGGATGCAGTTTTGAGGGGAAGAAAAAAGTTTCCCCATCTTTGTCTGAAAGAGCAAAGTTATGTGTCTTGATAAAAAATTCTGGATCATTGAGGAGTAGATTTGCCTGAAGTTGACGATGATTTATTTCGTCCACCTCAAATGCAATAATTTGATCAAAAACATTTATTCGGGACATATGAAGGGAATACAAACCGAAATAGGAACCAATATCAAGAAATACCTTTTTTGATGTATTTCCATGGAATCCGGATGCAATTTCTTTCATATAACTTAACTGTTTTTGTTCCCAAGCTCCATTATAAATAATCTCATGATCGACTAATGACTCTTCATCCAGCAGCAGATTCAGTCCGTCTCGCTGATAAATCTTAAAATTTCGACCTGTATTTGGAATGGATGTCGCTATAGCTGTTGTGTGCGCATAATTGGCTTGACGCTGTAGAGTGATACTGTCGATCCGAATGCGCGATCCTGCTGCGGTAGATACGCGAAATTCAACCTTGATATTTGTGGTGGGGTTTGAAAACTCGATCTCTGCAATTTTTCCTGTGCCTGGGCACAGGGCAGATGTCCCTAGGGTAAATAGGCCCATCTCTGTGGAGACATCACATGTAGATTCATTTTCTCCGGCTTCGAACATGCCATTGAACACAACTTTCCAAGATCCGGAAGGTATATCCACGTATGGTCCCCACAGTAACGTGGCGGACTGTTCGATGTTAGTACCGTTTTTTATTTTATCTATATCAATATATGAGTGAAAATCATCAGAAATATCGAAAGAAATAGTCGTTTTAATTTCAATAATATTCACATTATCCAGATGTTATCCAGATTTTATCTGGATCTGTGATTGTCTTGTAAATATTTATGGCTTTTTTTTTACAAAAAGCAACATTCGCCCGCCGTGCAGGTTGTGAACCTGCACGGCGGGTTGTGCCTTATGGGCTGTCTGCATTCAGCGTAGCCCAATCATAGCGCATGCGAGGTGGACGAAGCCCATGAAGCCCATGAAGGCTGTGAGTGTCTTTTCGCACCGCAGGGCGATTCTTCGGAAATGTTTGAGTTTATTGAAGAAGCACTCGATCTGATGGCGTTCTTTGTAGAGTCTCCACTCTATTGGCGGAACGATAGCGCGAGTGGGATTGGCCCTGATCTGAGCGGTTGCACCGAGTTCATCAGCAATGAAGGCGCGCAGAGGATCAGCCTCATATGCGGCGTCGGCGATGACGTGGCCGACGATGCCCTGCAAACCAGACAGGAGCGCCTCTGCCTGCGGTCGATCGCCATATTGTCCCATCGTCAGATGAATGCGTAGCGGCAGGCCGATCGCATCGACGACCGCGTGGAGTTTGGTCGTCAATCCGCCACGCGACCGACCGATGGCGGCAGCTTCAGCCCCCCCTTTTGCGCCCGTTGCATCAGCGTGGACTTTCTAAATCGTGCTATCGATCAGGACATATTCAAAGTCGGGCGTATCGGCCAGGGCATGAAACAGCCTCTCCCAGACGCCCGCATGCGACCAGCGCCGAAAACGGGAGTGGATTGTGGTCCATTCGCCAAAAACCTCCGGTAGATCGCGCCAGTGGGCCGCATTGCCGGCCATCCACAGGATCGCCATCTACGAACAGCCGATTATCGGCCCCGCTCCGCCCGGGCAGTCCGATCCGGCCGGGAAGATGGTTTTTGAGCCGACTCCATTGCTCGTCTGTCAGTGTCCGTCTGCTCAAGGCTAGCCCTCCATGGACAGCCTTGAATCAGAACTTCAATCCAAGTGGAATCCCTGAATGCAGACAGCCCCTAACGAATGATGCGACGGCGCAACTGCGCCACGTCGCGCACCGCACCATGCGATGCACTGGTGGTCAGTGCGGCATAGGCCTGCAACGCGGTGGACACGACACGGTCGCGGTTTGGCTGCCATGCCTGTTCGTCCCGCTCTTCCATGCGTTCGCGGCGTGCGGCCATTTCGGCGTCACCCACTGTGGTGCGCAGAACGCGTGCGGGGATGTCGATTTCGATGGTGTCGCCTTCCTCCAGCAGTCCGATCAGGCCACCTTCCGCCGCCTCGGGGGAGATGTGGCCGATCGACAGGCCCGAACTGCCGCCCGAAAACCGCCCGTCTGTAATCAGGGCGCATTTTTCAGCCAGCCCCTTGGACTTCAGATAGCTGGTGGGATACAGCATTTCCTGCATGCCCGGACCGCCCTTGGGCCCTTCGTAACGGATGACGACCACGTCGCCCGGCTTGATCCTGTCGCCAAGGATGGCGGAAACGGCGTCGTCCTGGCTTTCGAAAATACGTGCGGGACCGGTAAAGGTCAGCAGGTTCGCCGCAACGCCCGCTGTCTTCACGATGGCCCCGTCCTCGGCGATATTGCCGAACAGGACGGCAAGCCCGCCGTCACGGCTATAGGCATGTTCGCTGTCGCGGATCGCGCCTGTCGCGCGGTCGGTGTCCAGTTCGGTGTAGCGGCTTGCCTGTGAAAATGCCTGTGTCGTGCGGACACCGCCGGGGGCGGCGCGAAACAGGGTGCGCGCGGCATCGTCCACGTCCGGATTGCCAATGTCCCATTTCGACAGTGACGTGCGCAGGTTGGGGGCATGGACGCTTGGCACGTCATCATGAAGGAGGCCCATGCGCATCAATTCGCCCATGATGGCCGGAATGCCGCCTGCGCGATGCACGTCCTCCATATGGATGTCAGAGCGCGAGGGCGCGACCTTGCACAGGTTCGGCACCCGGCGCGACAGGCGGTCGATATCGGCCATGGTGAACGCGACTTTGCCTTCATGCGCGGCGGCAAGCAGATGCAGCACCGTATTGGTCGACCCCCCCATTGCGATATCGACGGACATGGCATTTTCAAAGGCAGCCAGGGTCGCAATCCCGCGTGGCAGGGCGGTGGCGTCATCATGTTCGTACCATTGCCGCGCCAGTTCGACGATGCGTCGCCCGGCCTGAAGGAACAGGTCGCGCCGGTCGGCATGTGTCGCAAGCAGGCTGCCATTGCCGGGCAGGGCAAGGCCGAGCGCCTCGGTCAGGCAGTTCATGGAATTGGCAGTGAACATGCCAGAGCACGATCCGCAGGTCGGACAGGCAGAGCGTTCGATCTGCTGTGACTGGTCATCGCTGATGCGGGTATCCGCCGCCGCGACCATGGAACTGATGAGGTCTACGCGCCGCTCGACGCCTTCGTTCAGGATCTTTCCTGCTTCCATCGGCCCGCCAGAAACGAAGATCGTGGGGATGTTCAGCCGCATCGCCGCCATCAGCATGCCCGGCGTGATCTTGTCGCAGTTGCTGATACAGACCAGTGCGTCGGCGCAATGCGCGTTGACCATATATTCCACCGCGTCCGCGATCAGTTCGCGCGACGGCAGGCTGTAGAGCATTCCGCCATGGCCCATGGCGATGCCGTCATCCACGGCGATGGTGTTGAATTCCCGTGCGACCCCCCCGGCTTCGGCCACTGCACCGGCGACAAGCTGGCCAAGATCCTTCAGATGGACATGACCGGGCACGAACTGCGTGAACGAATTGGCCACCGCGATGATCGGTTTGCCGAAATCCTGGTCCTGCATGCCGGTCGCACGCCACAGGCTGCGCGCACCGGCCATGTTGCGGCCATGTGTCGTGGTGCGGGAACGATAGGCAGGCATCGGTAAACCTTTCTGCGGTATGTGGGACAGCCAGTGACGATACAGCCAGTGACGATATGGATATGACTACACGGCAATTACAGGACCGCACAGTTCCACGCCACCCCGTTGTTTCACGCGGTGCGTGTGGTGCGAAAGGGGGTGGGGGGATGTGTCCCGCAACTCTGTGCAATGGCAGGCGTTTCGGATCAATCCGGAAGAAAGGGCAGGCATGACCGATACAGGCAATCGAATCGTACGCACACAGCCATCCCCCCCATCCCGCCAGGGGCGTGCGGTGCCCCCCGTGCGTGCGATCCTGGCCGGCAGCCTGTGTGTCGCGGTGCTTGCGTTGGTCATCTTGTGGTCATGGGACTGGTTCATCCCGCTGGTTGAACGCCGGGCGGGGGCTGCGATTCATCGCAAGGTCACGATCGCGCATCTGCATGTCCATCCCGGCCGGGTCATTCGGGTCGGGGCGGATGATGTGCGCATCGAACAGCCTGCGGGTTTTGACGACCTGCCGCCATTTGCCACGGCGCGGCGTCTGGATGTTTCCATCCGCTGGTGGCCGCTGTTGTGGGGGGGCGGTCTGGATCTGCCGCTGATTGCGCTGGATACCCCGGTGGTGGAAATCCGCGAACGCGCGGATGGCAGCACGAATTACGATTTTTCCGCCCCCGACACAAAACCCGATCCCGGCACAAAGGGGACGAAAACGCCAGATGCGGCATCAGCGGCAGTAAAGGCAACAGGGACAACGGGGACGTCAAAGGCGGATGGCGCCACATCAACCACCACCGCACAGCCGGACGCCATGACAGGAGGGGGCACGCCGTCAAAGGGGGCGTCGGCCACCACGGATGGCGACGCCACGACAATCCCGCGTATCGGCGCGATCCGTATTGCCAACGGGCAACTGCATGTCGTGCATGCCGGATTGCATACCGACATGCGGGGGGCGGTCCGCACGACCGACCCCGCCAATGGGCAGGATGCCCGCCTGCTGGTGGATGCGCAGGGTACCTATGTCCGGCAGGCGATAACCGGGCATTTTTCCGGCGGGACACTGGTATCGTTGCAAAATCGCACGCAGCCTTATCCGGTTGACCTCGATATACGCCATGGCGCGACCCGCCTGACCCTGCGTGGAACCATTGATGATCCGCTGACCCTTGCCGGGGCACGCCTGCGGCTGTCCCTCGCCGGACCGGATATGTCGCTCCTATATCCTCTGACGGGGGTGGTCATCCCGCAGACCCCGCCCTATCGCGTGGTGGGAAACCTTGATTACAGTGCCGCGCATATCCGTTTCCGCGACCTTGATGGGCATGTCGGCTCCAGCGATCTGGGCGGCAACCTGTCGATTGACCCGCACCAGGCGGTGCCGTTCGTGGATGCTGACCTGCATTCGCGACGTGTGGACCTTGCTGACCTTGGTGGTTTTTTCGGCGCGACGCCGGGGGACAAGCCTTCCACCGCGCAGCAGCAGGCAGAGGCCCGCGCCCATGCCAGCAGTAATGCCGTGTTGCCCAGCACGCCGATCAACATGCCAAGGCTGCGTGCGACGAATGTGCATTTCGCCTATCACGGGGATCATATCGAAAACCGGCATACGCCGTTGGACAATATCGATGTGCTGGCTGATATCCGTGACGGCGTCATTGATGTCCACCATCTGAATTTCGCGGTGGGGTCAGGCACTCTGGCCAGCAATGGCACCTTTACCCCACATGGTGACGCGGTGGAGGCACGGATCGGCATCGACCTTGTGCGTATCAACCTGTCGCGCCTGATGCAGGCTGCCGGGCGGTTCCAGGGGAGCGGCATCTTTGGTGGTCATCTTGCGATTCATGGGACGGGGACCTCGCTTGCGGGTATTGTCGCCAATGGCGATGGTGGCATGACGGTCGCGCTTGACCAGGGGGGAGATATTTCCGCCGTGCTGCCGGATCTGCTGGGACTGGAACTTGGCAAGGCGTTGCTGTCCATTCTTGGATTACCTGCCAAGACCGACCTCAAATGCATGGTCGCGGATATGCCGTTGCGGCAGGGGGTGCTTGATACGCGCACCTTCCTGATCGAGACGGGCGACACCCGCACGGTTGGCAAGGGAAGCCTCGATTTCCGCAACAATACGATTGATTATGCCCTCAGCACGGATTCACGCCATTTCGCGGTGGGCTCCTTTCCGGGGACCCTGCATATTACCGGTCTGTTGAAAAAACCTTCCATCGTGCCGGGCACGGAAACGATCGCCCGTGCGGTGGGGTCTGTCCTGCTTGGCGTGGTGACGCCGGTGGCGCTGCTGCCGACGATTGAGGCCGGGGTGGGCAAGCAGTCATTGTGCGCGCAGGCCATCCGGCAGATGCAGGACAATCCTGCGTCGGGCAAGGCGCCGGTTGCGGGGCGTCCGCAGGCCGCAAGACGCCATCAGGCCGCCGTGGGCCGACGTGGCACGGGTAAACAGGCGACAGCCACACGGGCAACAGGCATACGGGGGGCGGGGCAACTGAGTGCTGCCGAACGTGCCCGGATCCGGGCGGTCTGGGCCGCGCGCCTGAAGGCAGGGCATTGATCCATGATGGTATGGAATCCCTGCTTGACCATACGTGGCGATATAGGCAAAAAGAACGCCGTGGTCCCATCGCGGGCCGGACAATGGGGCGGCACATGGTCGTTCCCATCGTGACACTGCCCTGTCCCCAGGGTCAGTTGCCGGGTTAGCACAGCGGTAGTGCAGCGGTTTTGTAAACCGAAGGCCGGGGGTTCAAATCCCTCACCCGGCACCATAGTTTCAGTGAAAACAATGCATTAGGGATAGCGCACTAGGCGCATACAGCGCATGTGTCGCTTATAACCCCGGCAAAAAAGCCGTCATACCAGACAAGCTGAATCAGACAGTCGGTGTTCCGGATTCGTTTCAGCGGACGACATTCGGCGACCGCATCCCCACAAATGGGGTGACTGGCGCGTGCGGGGTACATTGCCCTACGCTCCAGTTCTCGACCAGTTTCCCCACCCGATCCCGCAACGCCCGCCGATCCGCGATCAGCCGCGCCGCCTCCTGATGCCGCGCGTCGTCATTCTGCGCCAGCAACTCCGTCTCGTAACCGACCTGCCGAGACATCTCCACGTCCGGCAGTGACGACAGCGGGGCATAGGCGACCGGCAGGCTGACCTGCTGCGTGCGCGTCCGGCTGGCCGATCCCTGCAGGCCAACGGTCGGAGCCGTGGTGATCGCGCCGACCGTGAACTGTCCGGACTGGGTAAACGACCCGGACAGCTCCAGCGTCACGTTGCCCGCAATCGTGCCGATGACCGGATCTGACGTGCGCTGGCTGCACTGGGCCGCACGCACGTCGCGCTCGAACCGCGCGGCCTGTCCCGGCGTCCAGTCGGCAGCGTGGGAGACGGACACTGCCCCGGCCTGCGCGAGACTGGACTGGATGCCCGCCATGGCCGCAGGGATCGTGGTCTGCACGCGTGGCTGACTGACGCAGGCGGACAGGGCCAGCAGTCCGGCCAGCAGTGCCGACCTCATGCCGCACCCCGCAGATACGCATCGTTGGCGGCGATCAGCGCTTGCCAGATGTCCTTGGTCGCGGGCATGAGCTGCCGCCATGCCAGTCCGTGTGCCTCCATGATTCGGGACCGCAGCCAGCGCCATGTGCCCCGCTGTTTCGCGCCCCACGTCAGTAGCGTAACAAGGTCGGTATCGTCCGTGCCGGTATAGTCCCAGCCCAGCAGGCAGTGACCGCCCGCACTGCCCGGTGTCGGATCGCCATGACCGGCAGGCGTGTCGGTGTCCCACACAGGGGCCAGCGCGCCGGTCTCGTCCTGCCACATGTCGGCCCTGGCCAGCCGTACGCCCAGATAGACCGCCGACAGATCTGCAATGATGTTACGCAGGCCATTTTCGTCGCCGGGATCGGCGCTGCCCCATATGGGAAACAGGGTCTGGTTGGTGACGGCGTACCCGGATCGCTGGGCTGTGGTCAGCACATCGACCTCCACGCCACCGTTGTCCGTGGCTGGATTGCCGGGCACATAGCCGGTGGACAGGGAATAGAACGCCTCGGCCTGCGCCGTGGTCACGTCCACCTGAAACCTATTGAGCGCCGCCGTGGCGCGGGCATGGTTGCCGATCCCGGCCGACGTGCAGTCCCCCAGCAAGTCATTTCCCAACATCAGCGGGGCAGGATCGATACCGGTGCGGATCAGGCGCGCCGGAGCCTGTCGGGCCAGAAAGCCACGCACGACGGAAAGCATGGGCTGTCCCGGACGGATTTCCGCCGGGCGACAGCCAAACTTGCGCAAGTTCGCAAGCCGGGGGCTTATTTCGTTCATTTATGACCGATTTATGTTGACATTCGCGCATATGTGCGCGATATTGTGGACATGAAAGCCGCTGACCTCCTCGCCCGTCTCCGCCGCCTCGCCAACAAGACTGGCTGGGACATGACCGAACGTAAGGGGAAGGGGTCGCACATCGTGGTGCGGCTGAACGGCAAGTCGACGGTGGTATCGAACCATCGCGGTGACATGGCCACCGGCACGTTCCGCAAGATCCTCAAGGATCTCGGGCTGACCGAAACCGATCTGGAGGTATGAGGATGCTTTACGCTTACCCGGTCGATCTGGAGACCAATCCAGACGGCACCATCACGGCTTCATTCGAGGGACTGCCCGGGGCGACCGATGGCGCAACCCGGGAGGAGGCACTGCGCGAGGCCCAGGACCTGCTGGTCACGTCACTGTCCATCTATGTGGACGATGGTGCGGCCGTGCCCGTGCCGCCAGCGGCCAACGGTCGCCCGTTGGTCTATGTGCCCATGCTGGAAGCGGCCAAGCTGGCGCTGCATACGGCCATGCTGGAGAACAAGATCAGCAACGTGGAACTGGCGCGCCGACTGGGCGTGGCGGAATCATCCGTGCGTCGCCTGCGCGATCTATTGCATGAAAGCAAGATCGGGCGCGTCGAGGCCGCCCTTCATGCGCTTGGACGGCAGGCGACAGTCGAGGTCCTGGAGGTTGCGTGATATGGCCCCGCATTACTCCAGCCCTCGGTCACGTAACTGCGCCGCCATATAAAGCGCATGCAGCTTGAGCGGGATCGTGACCAGCAGGCCGATGAGGACGATAACGCTGCCCGCACCGGCCATCACGCCCTGCACAAACGGCGTCATCCCGCCGTCATCCCGCCGTCACCCCCAGCACCTGGAGCGCCTGCTGCACCTGCGCCTTGGACGGCGGGACGGCAGTCGCAGCCATTGCCCCGACGTTCCGGCGCGTGGCCACACTGTCCAGCACGCCCTTGAACGCCGACACGACCGTGCCCAGCGCGGACAGGGCGGTATTGGCGTTGGACAGATCTGCGTTGGACACCTTCGTGGACGCCCCGGTGATTGCGGCGGTCAGGTCCGTCTGCAACGTGGTCAGGCCGGACAGGATACTGTCCACCCGGGTTTTCCAGTTCGTGTCGTCGTAGGTGATCGTCAGCGTGGATCCGGCCGCCGTGGAAAAACTGGTCAGGGCGGTGGATAGCGCCGTGTCCGCCAGGCTGATCACACCCACGGCAGGCGTGCCGATGGCGCTGGCCACGGCCGCGATGCTCAGGACGAGCGTGACCGCGTTCAGGCCCGCCTGTCCGTAGTCCTTGATCTCCGCCACGTTCAGGGTGACGGTCGTGACGTTGCCGGTCGTGCTGACGGTGCAGGCCCCGAGCGCGGCAGCGGCGGCGATACCGGCGCCAAGACCGAGGAAACCACGGCGGCCGGTGGCGAGGTTGACAGGGTTGTTCATGGGCGAGTTTTCCAGTCTGGAAACGCAAATAGCCCACCCGTCCCGGCAGGCCGCGCGAAACGGCCATTTCTGCGTGGAAACGGGTGGGCTATCTGTCAGGTGTCAGGACGTGCGTGGTCCGGCGTCCAGTTTACAGATCGGCCGGTTCCGGTTGACAGGTCAGCGCGCGGGCTGCCCCGGCACGGACGGATGCGGCACGCCGACCGTGGCGCTCGCCGCAGGCGTGGCCGTCGCCGCGGGCTTCGTCGCGATCGCGTCCTTCAGGTCCGTGATGCCCGTCAGAATCTTGGTCAGGGCGGCGTCGATGGCGGCCAGATCAAGGTTCGGCGCAGCACGGGCGATGATCGTCGGGACGATCGCCTGCAGCAGGTTGCCCGCCAGGGCGATATCGGCCTGAGTTGCGACCGTGTCGCCCTTGCCGAGCGCGGTCTCGATCAGGTTTTCGAGGGCGGGAATAGCGGTGGTGGTGTCGGTGTCGGCCATATCTGGCGTCTCCATATGAAAAAACCGCCTCTCGGGCGGTTGGGGGATGGTGATGATTGATCCGGGAGCGGCCAGTCAGCCGGGCGGCGACGCGCGCGCCGGCGGCCTGCCCGGGCGGGTCGAGCCCGGCGGGACGTCGAGCAGCTGCTCGACTGCCTGGCGCGGCACGGTGGCCGGGACCATCGCGGCTTTCTTGCCCGGCTGGTAGGCGGGCAGGTTCCAGCCACGCGCCTGGGCGATGGCGGTCACGATTGTCCAGACCACGACCCAGCGGGATGCGGGATCAGGTGGCCGCCAGAACCGTGCGATCAGGGCGCAGGTGGAGATCAGGAACGACACGATCACGGCGATATCGCGGGCGTATTGCGTCGGGAGCATCGACAGGACGTCTTGCAGAAGTGTGGGTGGATCCATGGTCATGCCTCGATCGCCTGCTGGAACAGGGCGATATGCGTGCTGTCCGCAGCGCCCGCGCCCAGCGACGTGTTGTAGTTGGATTTCCAGTACCGGCATTGCCCGGCCGCATCATCGGCCGCAGGCAGTGGCCCCGGCGCACGGTAATATTTCAGCCGCGCCATGGCGCAGGCATAGGGCAGGTTGCCCGGAAGCTGGGACACCCGCGCGGGCCATTGGGAGGCAAGGTCCAGCACCGCCCCGCGCAGGGAGGCCAGACGCGCATCCGACAGGAACGTGGCCCAGATATCGTCATGGGTGAAAGGTTCCATCTGCCACAGACCACGGGCCGGGCCGGTGCCCCCCGCCACGACCTGCGCGACGTAGGTCAGGCCGCTTTCTACCAGCGCCGTGCCGGTCATCAGGTTGACCGCCGCATCCCCGTCCAGCCCGATATGTGACAGGGCAGGGGACACGATCGTGCGCTTGAACTGCGCCACGCACAGGCCGGTCATTGCAGCGCCCCGATGACATGATGGTGGTGCAGGAACGGGACGTTGGCGAAGAAATAGTCGTCCCACGTCTGGCTCGACAGCAGGGTGCCCCCGACCATGGCCAGCAGCGTGAAGATGATCCCCAGGACGGCGGATCGCTTTTTCCAGCGGCTTTCGGCAATCCGCGCCTTTGTCAGCGCGTCCTGGTCCAGCCGGTTCCGCTCTTTCTGCGCGCCGGTATGTTCGGCAAGCTGGTGGGTCAGGCCCTGCATATCGCGTGACTGCCGATCCAGCGCCGATGACATGGCCGTATATTGGGCCTGCATTTCAGCCCGGAGGGCCCCGACCTCCCGACGGGTGTCGTCAATCTTGCCGTCAGCACTGTTGCGCCAGCGTTCGAGGAAGCCAATACGTTCCCCATGGTCATCAAGGATGTCTTGCACATCCGGATCTTCGGTCATCTTTGTTCCAGGCAATAAAAAACCGCCCCAAGGGACGGTGATGGCAGGCGCATATGGCGGGCGTATATGACAGGACATGATCCGTGCAGTGCGCCGTCAGGTCGTGGGGGTGCTCGCCGCAGCCGTGGTCGCCGCCTGTGTCGCGGTGGCTGTCGTGGCCGTTGTGTCCGTGGTCGTTGTTGTTGTCGTGGGCGTGGCCGTTGTCGTTGTCGTTGTCGTTGTGGACGTGGGCGTTGTGGTGGCCGCTGTCGTGGTGGCTGTGGACGCGCCATAGGTGCTGCCGATCGGGTATTTGCGATCGGGGTCAGCGATGGCGGTGGTCCCGGTTGGGGGCGTCCATGCGGATGCGCCGTCCCATTCGACGTTATCGACCACGTATCCGGTCGGATGCGCGCTGGTCGCGGCCGTCAGGTAAACGGCATAAGTCTGCACTGTTGTGGTTGTCATGAATGTTCCCCATCACGGCGGAAATGCGCCGGTGCTGTTGAGTTTGATTTTGCAGGCGATCCCGGATCACCCCCATCGCCGCCGCCAATCCTGTGCATCCGCACATCACCCGGCCGCATTATGTGGATCGCGCGCGGTGGGATGCCCCACACCCGCGCCCGGACAGGTCCGCGCCATGACATGCCGTTACGGCAGCCATTTGTAATAAAACTGGCCTGACGCACCGTTACCGCCCGCATACGAATTCCCGGTGAAGCCGGAGTCATACGCGCCCCCGCCACCCGCACCGGGGGCGGAACCGGATACACCGCCCAGATCCCCCGACCGTGCGCCGCCCACGCCCCCCGGCCCGACACCCCCGGAACCGGAGAGTTGCAGCGCCCCCGATTGCCCGTCCAGTCCGCAATTCCCGCAATCATTGCGAAACGTCCCGGACACGTCCGACGACCCGGCAGTTGCGCCACCACCGCCCGCAGTATTGGTGACGGACGCCACCTGACCGGGAAATCCGCTGGGCAGCGATTGCAGCGTCTGGCCTGCGCCATTCACGCACGATGTCTGGCCGCCGCGATATCCATTCCCCGAACTGGCATTGCCCGCACCACCAGACCCGATCGTGAAAACGAGGCGATCGCCGGGGGTTACGGTATAAATCCCCTCCATGATGCCGCCACTGCCGCCGCCTGCGCCGGAAAATGTCTGCGACGTGGTGGTGGCCGAACATCCCGTTGCGCCCGCACCCGAACCAATCCCCCGCAGGTAAACCCGCGTCACACCGTCCGGCACCACAACGGTGGTCGAGGCACTGACCTGAGAGAGCGCCGAGGACGCCAACGCCAGCGCGGAGAGCGGAGCAAACAGCGCCCGCAATGCGGCCAGGACCTGTGCGTTGTTGGTTTTGTCGGGTGTGAGCCCCCCAGCGGTCACGATCGAAATCAGCTCCTCTTGCTGGATGTTGAACGCATCAGCATCAATAATGCTGGGGTCCTGACCACCGACAACGCCGTTGGTCGCGTAACCGGGTGTGCCGCTGTCGGCCGCAGGGGCAGGAAGCGCGGCAACCTGTGTGCCGTTTGCTAATCTGTACATTATCTCTCACCTGAATAATTGAACAGGACTGTGGTATGGGCGGGCGCACGGGCCTTGATCTCGCATTCCAGGACCAGGTTGCCCCACGTGCGGTAACGGTCACCGAACTGTGCCGCGCCGAACCGGGCGGAACTGATGGTTACGGCCGGGGCGTTGACCTGCCAGACATAGGCCCACGGCGCGCCGTAATAACGGGTCCCGAACCGGGCCATGCCGAAGCGGGCCGGGGCGAATTGCGTGATCGTGATCACGTAGCCCAGCGCCGCCGCGAACTGGATGAAATAGGCGACCGACGCGCCGCCGTTATCGGTCAGGCGCGCGACCACCTGGTTGCGACGCAGTTCGATGGTGGGGCTTTCGCCCGCGCACGGATCGGGCAGGCCCAGCGTGGCCTCCCATTCCGGCAGCAGGTTGACCGTCGACGCCGGGAAGGCGTCCGCGATCAGGTTGCCCGCCGCCTGCGCCGCGCGCTGGAATGTCGGTGCCCAGACGGTTGCCAGCTGATAGGGCATGGCATCCGGGTCACGCGACCAGATCCGGCCACGCGGCAGCAGGCTGAGGAGTGCGCTGCGGAAATCCGCAACGCTGTAGACTGGTGCTGCCATGGATCACGCCGCGAATGTGATGGCGCCAAGCGTCGGCATGGCGCTGGCGGTGGCGCCCGTGACGGGGCCGGTGGGGGATGCGACCTCGAACGTGTCGAGGTCGAGGGCGGAAAGCGCTTCCTCCCAGTTGTTCGGGCTGATCGTGCCGCCGGGGGAGGACAGTCGGCGGAACATGTCGGCCAGGGCCGTAGTGATCGCCGCCTGATTCGCCGTCGTATTGCCGGTGCCCAGATCCGTGATCGCGAAATCCGTGGGCTGCGCGACCGGGGCCGAAGCAATGACCAGCGCCGTGACCGGCTGGTCGGGCAGGATCGCGTTGGCAACCGTCAACTGATCGCCCGTGGCCGTTGTGTATCGATTTTCACCCGTGGCGCAGCCGTCCGTGCCGACCGGGAATCCACCGGTCGCGGCGTTGGCTTCGTCCATCATGAAAAACACGATGACCGTGCCGTCGCCCATGCCGTTGGGCAGGCACCACGCACGGGTGACGCCCGACACGGCCTCGGCCCAGTCCACGTAATCCTGCCTTTTGCCGTCCTGCCCCTGCGCCTGGTAGGCGTCGATCACCCGGGTGCGGTAATCGTCCTCATCCTCGACGTCCGCGCCGCTCTGCGTAATGGCCGCGACCGTGCCGCTGGTCTGGATGCCTGCGACCGGGCTGGACAGGGTGACCGTCGTGCCCACCGCGACGTTGCCGCCGGCGCCGGTCGTGGATGCGGTCCAGCTGACGGTCGTGACGCCACCGGACGTCACGCTGTCGGCCGACGCTGTCGCGGTCGCACCGCCGAGCAGGATCAGTTCGGTCCCGGCCGGGATGACCGCCGTGCCGGTAGCAGGGAAAGTGGCCGTGCCGGATGCCGCCGATGCTCCCTTGCGGTACACGCCCTTGAGCGTGCCCCAGCCCGCAAGGAACTCGTCTGTCGCGGTCCACGGCACCGACTGCAGCGACACCCAGTCGATATAGCCGTACTGCAGCCACGTCAGCCCGGCGAGGACCATGGACAGTACATACAGCACGGAAAACCGCAGGACGGCCGTAACCCCGGGGATGCCGCCGCTGATGACGTCCTGCAGGGCCTGCTGGCGCAGTTGCGACAGGGTTGGACGCGGATACGCCATTCAGGTCAGCCCCTCCCAGGCCCATGAGAATTTGAAAACCCGTGGGCTGCTGTTGCCCGGTTCGGTGATGGTGACGCTGAATTCGGCCATGGTGCGCACGGTGGCGTTCCACCAGGCGGAGACGGTGACGGATGTCGCCACGCCGTCGGTGACCAGCCATTGCAGGGCCTCGCGGCAGATGTCCTCGATCTCACGCGGGATGGCCCGCGTGCCGACCTTGACCGCGCGCCGCAACTGCCACAGGCGTGATCCGATCGGCAGGTCCGCGAACGCATCGCCCCACCACCCGCGCCGGTCGGCCGAGGCGGTGCCGATCGGTCCGGACGGGGACGCGATGCCGGCCGCCGTGTCATCGGATGATGGCTGCTGCGGGGCCACGCGGTCTGTGAAAAGCGAGACCATGACCGCCGATTTTAGGGGGTTGTCGAGGGCCAGGTCGCTGGACACGATAGGCCAGTCGCCGCGCGCCGCGCGGACGTTCCAGGTGACGGCGATGTCCATTTGATATCCAACAACATTAATGGGAAAAGATAATGAGAAATAAAAAAATAAAAGAAGAAGGTAGATACACTTTACTTCTAAAAGGAACCGCATCCGGAAAAGGAACGTTAGATGAATTATTTGATGATGTTAAAATTATAATTCCAGAAGAAGGGAGAGTTAAGCGCGTATGGTCGGAATCGAACCCTAGAATATACTGCATTGATTGCTCAAAAGAAGAGTATATGAATCTTGTATTTGTATATGGAGAAGAGCCCGATAAATATAAATGATATCTATAATTCATAAAGGAGGGCCAGTATCCCCTCCATTGTCTCCATTTGAATGCACATGACTGGACAACTTGACGCCCTGAGCCACGACCTCATTGCCAGTGATCGTGCCCCCGGCCGTGAAATCGCCGGGGGTGGTGACCTTGTTGTTCGCCGGGTTCAGGGCGATCGATCCGTCCGCCTTCAGCCAGATCCGGCTGCCGGTGGACGGGTGAAACAGGCAGACCTCGCCCGGCTGCAAATCTTTCGGCCTGCCGCGCTGGTCACCGGTGGCGATGACCACGCCGCGCGTGCGGTCGCCGCCGATGAATGCGACAAGCAGGTCGGACCCGGGCACCGGGCGGCTGGCCAGCCCGTATTCCTGCATGACCGGCACGTCCGAGCGCAGTTCGCCCGCCGCCAGCGCCACCTGCACGGTGGGGGTGTTGGGAGCCTCGTTCGTATCGGCCGTCTGTCGCCCGATCCCGAGCGCCATCATCACGCGGCGCGCCGTGCGCAGCAGGGGGGCGGTCATTGGGCCGCACCGTCCAGCGGCGGCAGGTCCTCGGTCTGGATGGAATGGTCCACGTCCGCCTGCGCGCTGTTCAATGCCTGGATGAACCTGTCGGCCAGAACCGGGTTCAGCATGGGTTCAGGCATGTAGGCCTCGGCCGGGTTGAGCACGACGTCGGCGTGCGTTCCGTCCTCCACCGTCTGGCGCAGGGTAAGTTCGCCGACCAGCAGGTCGCGCCTGGCACCGCTGCTGCCGGTCGTGGGCACCAGCATGTTCGGCAGCCAGAGCTGCCCCGCCTGATCGCGCCAACTGTCAGCCGTCAGCGAAATGGTATAGGCGCGCCCGATGCGCCGATTGACCTCCCACTGCACGCGCTGGCGCGCCACAGCATAGTCCTGGTCGCCGTTTTCCACTGGCACGAACATGTTGCGCGTGCGCGGGACACCCGGGTCCGTGGCGTCCACACCGACGGTCAGGACGCCCATCTGACTTTCCAGCGCGTCCACATTCGGATCGGTGAACAGCGACACCGTGCCCATGCAGACCGCAGTAACCTTGGAATAACGACCGCCGAGGCTACGCACGGCCTGCATGCGTTCGATGTTCTGCCCCATTGTGAACCCGCTGGCGGCGCGCCGTGTGCCTACGCCTGACATGCAGATATTGCCATCGGGCTGGTCATAGAACAGAACCCCGGCCAGCCGGGACACACGCTCGATCACCTCATACGCGGTTTCCGTCAGGATGACGGAGAATGCAAGGATATCAGTATCGCCCGCGCCGTTGAGCGAAACCACGCTGATGCCAGACCTCTGTGCCACCTTTTGCGCGATCGCCAGCGCGTTGGTGCTGGTCATCTGGAATGTCGTGAAATCCGCCGCACACTCCACCAGATCGACACTTTTCGAAGCGATCTGCACCTCGAACATATGATCTTCCGGTCCGAGGTCCTCGACCACCGTGATCACATACCCGGTGAACACCAGGTCGGCCCCGATATAGACCTGACAGGTATCGCCGGGATTGATTGTATCGACCCCGGCGGCGGATGCACGCGCCGCGGTCATGCCCAGCGCTGCCGTCCAGGGCATGATCTCGATCCCCAGCCGCAGCACGGCGGACGTCCAGTTCGTGATCTGGCGCGACGTGCCGCCACTGGTCACGACAATCGAGACCTGATCGGACGGCGTGTTATTCCAGCCAAGGAAATCGGAGATTGCGGTCAGCGCACCACTCATGATGACAGGGCCTCAAACTCGGTCGGCATGAACGCCGGATGGATGGGATTGGCGCGGCGGATCAGGTCAGGTGCGCGCGCGCCGTTGGCATAGAGTTGCTGCCCCAGCACCAGCGCGGGCAGGGGGGCGTTGCGGGTGACCGTGATCACGTCCGGCAGGCGCGCGCCCCGGTTGGCAAGGTCCTGCAGCACCTGCGCGCGCAGGGACCGCAGCGCCTGGAACGTGGCGTCGCTGCCCGCGTCGGCCGCTGCCGTCGCCGCGTCGTCGAGCATGCCGCCGATGCGCGTACGCATCGCCTGTGCGTCATTGGACGACGAGGGCTGCCAGTCCGCGCAGGCATTGGCGAGCGACAGCAGGGCGGCCTGCCGGCACAGCGTTGCAGTTGCGGCCTGCGCCGTTGCAATCGCGCCGCCGATCGGGGCGTCGGACGCCACCACCGATGCGTCGTATGTCGCCAGCGGGGTGAGGACCGCGATCTGTCCCGCCGGATCCGCAATGGACGTGCGCACCGATTCCGGCACGGCAAGGATCGCGGTGGCCAGCACGGTCGCATCCGTCGCGTCCGCCAGCGCTGTGACGTTGGCGCTGACGACCTGCCGGTTCGCGGTCAGGGCGTCGAGCAGGGTGGATTCCGTCGCCGCGCGGTCAACGGTCGCACCGTTGCCGCCCACATATCGCCCCAGATTACCGGGCAGTGATCCCATGGCGGCCGCAACCGCAGCAGGGGAGCGGATGGCCGCAACCGCGCCCGCGCCCCAACTGGCGGCAACAGAACGTCCGGCCCCCAGCACCGATGCGCCGTAGCCGTAGGGCGTCAGCGTGTCGGACGTATAATCGGACGCCGACGCCGCGCCGAACGTCGCGGCCGCCAGCCCGATCGCGGCATCGAGGGCGAGCGTGATGGTCGAGCCGAGCCAGTTGACCGTCTCGACCAATTCCATCTCGATATCGACAATGCCCATCACCCCGTCGCGTTCGTACCAGTCGAACCGCGTCAGCGCCGCCTGCATCGCGCCGACGGTGGGATGGATCAGCGTGCCTGGACCTTGGGTTTCCGCAGCCATGACCAGCAGGTCGCGCTGCACCAGGCATTCCGGGCCGATCAGGAACCCCCGGATCCGGTAGGAACGCGGGGCGCGTCCCAGATCCTCGGCCCATACCTGGTCACGGAACGGGTAGCGGTGGATCTGGAAATTGCGCCCGTTGCTGCCACCGCTGCCGACCACCACGAACGGCACGCCACGGAACGACCCCTGCAGGTATTCCTCTGCAAGCGTTGTGATCGTGCCGGACATGTCAGTTTCCTGTTGATGTGAGTATCGGGTCCATCGCGCGCTGGACGGGGATCTGGTTGACGACGCGCGTCCCGGGCGTGGCATGCGTGACGCGTGCTTGCGTGCCGGGATCTGCCTTGACGTGGATTGTGGTGCTTTGTGGTGGCATGGCCGCTGCGGTGGACGATGTATTTGGCCCCGCCGCAGTGCCGGGAGGAACGGTCATGGGCGGCGCGGACATGTCGCGACGCATGCCTGCTATGGAGGCGACATACTCACGCGTCTCTTTCGGCAGGACCGACAGATCGTGCGACTGCGCGAACCGTCGCACGGCCGGACTGTTGGGACCCGCATTGTAAGAAGCGTCCGCCACAGCGTAATCGCCATGCGCCTGATCCAGCATCTGCCGGTAATAGCGCGCGCCGGCGTCAAGGTTTTTGCGCCAGTCGTACCCGGGCGCATTAACCGAATCGGCGACACCCAGCGATCGCGCCGTCGCAGGCATAAGCTGGGCCGGCCCGAATGCCCCCGCACCCGATACATTGTTGTATCCGCCGTGTTCAGCCCGGAGCAGGGCGAGGTAATGCGCCTGATCCAGCCCGTAACGCTGGGCTGCGGCAGCGCCGGCCGCCTGCACGGGCGCGTCCAGCTGAGGGCGCCTGTAGCCGGTCATGCGATCCGCATAATCGGCGTACCAGTCCAGTCCCTGCCGGGCATATCTGCCAACGGCGCTGGCGCCGGCAGAGACGCCGCTTTCCGCAGCACTGGCCATGGAGGCCAGCTTCTTTCCGACCCAGCTATTGGCGACGAAATCGATCGCGGATGTCATCTTGTCCACGATCGGGGAAATATACCCCCACGCCGACGAAAACGCAGTCTTGATGCCGCCCCAGAGGGACGAGAAGAATTTACCCAGCCCATCCCAGTGATTGATGATCGCAGCGGGCAGCGGAAAGAGGGTTTCCGTTATCGTGCGCAGATAACCGGTGTTATTCTGGAAAGCCCCCTTGAGCCCATCCCACATGCCGGAAAACCGCTTGCTGATGCCGCCCCAATGGGACCACAGTTCGTACCCGGCGGCCCCAAGCGCGGCGACGGCGGCGATCGCGGCCGCCACCGGCAGGCTGATGGCTGCAAGTGATGTGCCAATGGTAACGGCCGCCGTTGCGATGGATGCGAGGCCGGACAGAACCGGCATGGCATACAGCGCGCCGATTGCGATCAGCGCATCCCTGCCTGCCGTTTTCCAGCCACCAAGCCGATCCACGACCGTCGCAATCGCCTTATAGGTGCCGGTGATGTCACTCTTGATCTGTTTCCAGCCAGCCGTGCGCATCCATGTAACGAACTGCCCGACATATTTTCCGATGTCTTGTGCGATCCACTTCCGGTTGGCTGCGATGAGATCTGCCATTGCTGTAATGGCGGGCCGGAGTGCAGGCTCAATGGATTCGGCGACACTATTACCGAACCCCCTGACTGCCAGTTCAAGCTGCTGTTGGGCTTGCCGCAGACGGTTCGCGGCATCCACGCCCTTTTCATTCATCACGCCGTAGCGTTCTGCCAGTTGCAGGTTTCGCTCGAACTCGCGTCCCGTCTGCTGGAACACCGGCATGAGTCCCTGTGCTGCTCCGCCGAACAGGGTTGTGGCAGCCACTGCCTGGGCAGCAGGATTACGTATCTGGCGCAAGCTGGCTGCAACACGCAAAAAAAGCTTGTCGGGGCTAAGTTTTTGCAAGTCTTCCGCATGAACACCGATTGCCTTGAACTGAGCAACGGCCGCAGGGTCCTGGTTATTCAGCGCAGCCCAACTTGTCTGCGACAACTGCTGTAACGCACCCGTCATGGATTCGGCGGAGCCGCCCGCCAGCTTTGCTGCGTTCTGCATGGCCTGCAGCCGCTGCGGCGCCATGCCCATGGTCCGCGACGTGGTGCGCAGGTCTGTCCCGACCCGCGCCCAGGCGCTGGCAAGACGGTACACGCCTGCTACACTGGCGGCACCGGTCAGTGTGCCCAGGACAGGAACGATCTGGCCCAGCGACTGGAATGCGCCCACGGCCGACCGGCCAACACCGACGATTCCGCTGTTCAACCGTGACAGGCCAGACAGACTGGCGAAGCGACCAAAGGACGCCTGCACGCGACGGACAGGGGCCTGCATGCGGGCGATACGGGTATTGATTCGCTCGATTGTCTGGCTGGCCCGATCGGCCGCGCTGATGACAAACTTAACGCCGGCGTTGGGCACGTTCGGCCTCCCGTTTCTTTTCCGCCGCGATCACGTTGGCCTTTTCGATCTCGTCGACCATTACTGTCCCGGGGAGGTTTTCAACGTCGTGCCGTGACCATCCGGTGAAGAAACCACAGAGATCAGCGCCTAGGCGTTCCCAGTTACTCGGCCAGAATAAAAAAAACCGGTCAGGTAATCCGCAGCTTTTGCGAATTTGCTGATCGGCATTTTCAGCACGGCGGCCTTGGGCCATTCGCTGACGGCCTCGACCAGGGCGATTTCGGCCTGAAGGAACGCCTCGGGCGTGCCCTTGGCCTCTGCCGCCTTCATGATGCGGCGCTCTCGTACCGTCGGCTCGCGCAGCATCATATCGCTAAATGTGCGATTGACGGCCTCGATCGGATCAGAGAACAGCAGGGTCAGGGAGGGGGAAGTGTCCGGCTCTTCGTCGGGTTTGCGGCGTGCGCTTTCCTCGAAGCTGCTGACGAACGCGACGGCGCGGTCCAGGACCGTGGTGGGCAGTTCGATGACTGCGCGTTCCAGCACACCGGAAATCCGCGCCACCAGACCGATCTGGGAATTATAGATCGATTCCGGTGTGATCTGGCGCCCCATTGCCTGCGCCGCGCACAAGGTCTGGAACACGTTGGGCTCATGCAGGCGCAGTTCCTCGAACCTCCCGGCCTTCGGAACCTCCAGCGGGGGATCAAGATCGATGATGAGGGTGCGACCATCGTCATCTTCCGGTGCGGCGGCATCATCGGCCGGGATCATGACGGCGAGAACTTCCTCATCGCTGGGCTGGACATGATGATGGGTCACGAGACGGTATCCTCGGTCACGGTGTCGCTCTCCACGTGGAGCTCGAATGTGCCTTCCTGCGTGTTGATGTTGAGGTTTTCGGTCTGCCAGCCATCCACGGCCGTGATGACCTTGCCATTGGCACAGGCCAGTATCACGGTCAGGCCGGATGCGCCTTGCAGGGAGCTTATGGAGAAATCCCTACGGTCACGGCAGGTGGCCTGAATGAAGCCCTGACCCGGCATCTGGGTGAAACCCTCGACCGCAGACTGGCCTTTGGCCGTCTCGTTGACGGCACCTGCGGCCTGCCACTGGCCCTCGCCCACGACATTGAACGGTATCCCGTTGACGGTGAGGGTCGCGGTGCCGCCAAGCGGCCCGCGATATACGGTTCCGGACATTGGCTGCTCCTTACGATTTCACGAACTGGCAGTTGCCAGCGATGACCCACAACTGGTTGGCGAAGTCATAGGGCATGAGCAGCGCCACGACGCCGCCACCCTGATTCTGCGCCTGTATGTTGGCCGCGAAGGTGGCCGCGTTCTGCGCCCAGAATTGCGAACACTGCCAGTTGTAACGGGCCGCACAGGATTTCCCGATCAGTTGCGCCGTGGTGGCCTTGGCCCCCGCCGGGATCTTGGTCCCGTCGGCCACGAGGATGCAGCCGCCGAACTGTGACGCCAGATAGACGCGCATGTCCTGCAGGCAGATCATGGCCGTCATCAGCGTCTCGATATCGAGGTAGCTGTCGTCGGGCACGCCCTCGGCATTTTCCTGGTAGGTCGTGACCAGGCGTTCGATGTTGACCGTGCCGCTGTCGTCCACCGTGAAGGTGGACATGCCGTCGTGCAGCAGGCTGTTGCGCTGGTCCAGGGTGAATCGGCCCGCATCCGTCGGCGGCATGACCGTTAGCGCCACGCCCGTGATCGGGATCGCGGGGTTGGTGCGGATGCTGGCCGCGACCTGCGCACCGACCTGCGCCGCCCAGACCATGGGGGGTGAGGGGCTGTCGGATGTCGGCATGACCGTGGTGTGCGGGTCGTTCTGGGTCAGGCCGAACGTGGTGGCGTCCCCATACGTGCCGCGAAACGCCGTGATGCCGTGGCCGTAAAGCTGGTTCATCGGCGCCCAGCGGCCATCGGTGTTGTTGAACAAGGTTTTGAACGACGTCAGGCTGGCCGCGTCGGTATAGGGGTGGATGAACAGGTCATAGACACGGTCACCCAGCGTGGCGAGCGCGGTGGCCAGCGTCGTGGGGTTCTGCGTGCCGCCCGACATCGCGGCGATGGTGACGGCCACACCCGACGGCGTGGACTGCCCGCCAGCCGTGCCCAGCAGGTTGATGCCCAGCGGGATGTCGTTCCCGCACAGCCCCTTGTTCAGGGCCGTGACATTGACCTGTCCCGCCGTGGTCGCATCCACCGCCAGCGTGGCATACAGCCCGGTGACGGACGCCGCCGCCGTGACGATGTTTTCGGCGATGGTCGCAGCCGTATCGCCCGCCGTCACCAGTGTGGGGATGAGCAGGTCACCCACATACAGGCACAGCGTGCCGGACGCGGTGGCAGGGCCGGTGATCGTGAACGAGCCCTTGGCCGCGACGGATGCGGCGTCATCGGCCAGCGGCAGCACCCAGACCTCGCCCATGGGGTCGAGGGCGAAATACTGCGCCACCATGGTCGCGGCCTGCGATCCCACGCCATACAGCCCCTGAGCATCGGTGACGCCAGCGGACAGGCGCGCAGTGCCCGCAAGGGCCGCGCCGGTCGTGGTCTGCGCGATGATCAGGACGCGGCGGCCATAGGACGCGGTGTTCGCCCGGGAATTGTCCAGGGCAAAATAAAAGCCGGGCACCCGGTTGTTGGTCGGGTAACCCGGCACGGTGATCGAGCCGCTCATGCGTGGGCCTCGGCAGGTTCAGGGGTGGCCGCCGCGCCGCCACTGGCGGGCGTGGGCGAGGGGGCAGGCGTTGCCGGTGCGGCGGATGCAGCCGGGGGCGTGGCCTTCACCACGTCGCCGTTGTGCAGGCACAGCAGCCAGAAGCCCGTTTCGGGCACGGTTTCACCCTGCGCCTTGAGCAGCCGCATGGTGCCGGGCCAGCGCACATTGCGGCCCGGGGCGGGTTTTACAAACATGTGGGGGACCTCAATGGAGGGTAAGCGGCACCTGCATGTCGGCAAGGTCAGCATTGCCGTTTGCCTGCATCTGGCCGGTGATCTCGGTCAGCGGCGTACCAGCCGGGGGGTAGTATTCGATGTATTCCAGACCGAACAGCATCCGAACTTCGCCGGTATGTTCGCGGCTCTCACTGTTCACGATCAACTCGGTATTCAGCGAGGCGACCTGGGTGATCATCGCCTGCAGCTCGGCATCGAGCATGATGGCCAGTTCAATCTGTTCTGCCAGCTGGTCCAGATCCGTGACGACCTGTTCAGGGGATGGACCACACAGCTGACCCCGGATGGCCAGCGTGGTGACCCGGGTGAAGCCAGGCTGGTTGCGCCCGGTCGTGGTGCCCTGATCACGCGGGGCCGTGACGAGGATGGCAGGCAGTTTTGCGATCGGTAGTGGCAGGCTGCGGTTGACCAGCACATTCGCGCCGACCAGTGTCTTGGCTGCGATCAGCGTCTGCACGGCAGCATCGCGCAGTTGCACGCGGTAAAGCGTCATGTCGTATTGATGTCCACAAGGTTCAGTTCCAGACACGCGCCGCCGTGACTATCCGGCTGGACCTCGCGGATGCTGTATGTCTGGCCATTGATGACGAACTCATCGCCCTGGTCAGGGGGCACCGGGAAGTCCGACAGCCTGACCCCAAGGCGGGGCAGGCTGGTCGTGATGTCCACTGGGGTCGCGCCCGGGAACTCTCCCAGCGGATCCATACCCTTGAAGCCATCATCGAATATGCCGTTGATGGTTACCGGATCGGATAACGACTGGGACTGCCACTGGTAGGGATTGGCAAAGGCGTCCAGGCACGGCCCGAGGACAAGCTGCCCGAAATCGATGCTCACGCAGCCGGGGGCGTGAAGCCCTGCTGCATCGATGCAGGCGGCGGGGTCATGACGGGTGCGGGCGGCAGCGGCGCATTCTTGACCCGGTCGGCAATGCCAGCGGAAACGGTTGCAGCGTTTTCACGCGGGTCGTTGGCAAAACGGGCGATGCCGCGCCCCTTCCAGAACGCGGCCGTCTCAAGGGCGACCTTGAGGCGGGTGCCGATCGGGTAGGGAGCCTTGCCCGCTTCGGGATAAACCGGGATCAGAGTGACAACCTCGATCCCGTCGGTCTTCTTTGCATCAGCCATCTGTCAACCTCACAGGGTTGGGGAGGGAACGTCAGCGCCAGCAGCCATGACGGTGGCCGCCATGCAGGCGTTGACTCGCGACGGGATGACAAGGGGGGCCGACTGCATCAGCAGGTTGATGGTCGCCGGGTTTTCCTTGTACCAAAGCTTGGGGGCGTAGGCGAGCGGACCATAATTGAAGGCCGGATCCATGATCAGGCCATAGGCGCGCGTGCCTTCCACACCGGGACCGCCGAGGATGACGGTGCCATCCGCGATCATGGGTTCCTCGACATCCGTCACCGGATCGACATACCAGTCGTTGTAGAGGTAGAGGTCGAACTGACCCCAGCGGCCCATATACATGGCCCCCTTCACGACGCGGCCACCCAGATCCGCGCTGGAATCACCGGTGCGGCCGGGCCACACGATGGCGTTCAGCACCTTCGGGTCGTTCTTGAACGCGTTCCAGGTGGAATTCGTGAAGATGACCTCGGTGGGCGCAGCACCGGATTTCTGCAGGACCAGCGCGGCCCATGCGGTGATGTAGTCCGACGGGTAAACGCCGGTCTGACCCCACTGCGCGGTGCCGGTCAGGGCCACGGTCAGGGCCGGGTCACGCTGGAAATCCACCACGATCGGATCGGGATAGCCTTCGCCGACGACGGTGATCTTGCCGCTGACCAGCGCATTGGCCGCCATCCATTCCTGGCGGCGCAGGATCATGTCCACCTGGTCGGCCATTTCCCATGCGAGATTGGCTTCCAGCCGTTCTGCCGGCGACATGCCGCCCATCAGGCGCTCGCCGATCGCACGCCGCACGGGCTTGAGCAGATCGGGATTGCGCCAGTCCTTGATGTAGGCGGGCTTGAACAGGTTGGTCTGCCACTGGCGGCTTTCCACCAGCTTGCCTTCGACCAGTGGGGAGCAGAAGGGAGCCAGACGCCGCTTACCGACATCGACGTCGATCGCAACTTCCGGAGCGTCCGATTCAACCATGTTGGGGAACATGTGGTCGAGCAAGAAGCTCTGCGCCGTCTTGAGGTTGCGCACGAAGTAAACCAGCTCAGCGATATCGTACGCGCCAAGCATGGCGTTCAGGGAACCCTGAACGCCAGCACTACCGGTAACAGAACCTGCCACGGTGTAATCCTTGATTTCTATGGAAGAGCGAACGATCAGACGATGTCGTTCGAGAGGCCCGTCTTGATGAAGATGGCCCACTGGCGCAGCGCCTGCGTCAGGGTATCGAGCGTCCAGGTCGCATCGAACGTCATGTAGTTCGAGTTGAACTCGCCCATCTCGTAGATGGCCCCGGTCTGGGTCGCGCCTGCCGCCGTTTCCACGGCATCGACCACGATACCGCAGGGCGTCTCGCTGCCGTCGGTGGCAGTGGCTACGGACAGGATGTATTCACCGGTGGCGGTCACGCGGCCGACCACCGCGCCGCGGGGCAGGGTCTGGCTGGCACCGAAGGTGACGGTGCGCGTGACCAGCTTCATGTTGCCCGCGACTAGCTGGTCGGGGACGAACAGGGTCGAGCGGGCCTGCGGATAGAAGCCGTAGCTGTTGAGGGAACCGGACATCAGCCGTTCTCCTTATCGATCGCCGCGCACATGGCGCAGGGATGCGCCGAGGCGTGCGCCGGGGCGGTTCTGGTTTTCCGATGCATCCTGCGTGGCGGGCGCCACGGCATTGCCGCGCATGCGGTTGCGCAGTGACGGCTCACGCTGTTCGGTTGCCTGCGGCGCAGGCGCAGGCATTGATGCGACGGTGGCGTCGAGGATGCCGATGGCTTTGCTGCGCGGCAGGCTCGTGCCGAACGCCAGTTCAGCAGCGGCCGCCGGGTTCATGGCAGCTGAGGGGGACATGAAGATCGCGGCGCAGCGGCCACGCTCACGCGCGCGGGCGGATGCCTTGGCGTCGTCCTTCTCATCGTCCTTGTCGCTGTCGTCGTCACCATCTTCGCAGCAGGGTTCTTCTTCCTTGTCGTCGGCTTTTTTTCCGGCTTTCTTGCCTGCCTTTTTGCCGTTGGTGCCCTCGTCGTCCTCGGGGTCTTCGTCGGGGTCGCCGCCTTCGGCCTTCTTGCCGTTGGTGTTCGTCTTGTTGTCGTCTTTGTCGTCACCCTCGGCACGGGGCTTGAGGTGTGCAAATGCGCTGGCGCCGGGTTTGCGCGGTGCGGACATGTAATGGCTCCAGAAGGGAGAAATCAGCCGATCGTGTCGAGCAGTTCGCGGAATGCCGCCTCTGCCCCCATCACGGTATCGGCCAGACCGGCATCGACGCCGGTCTGGCCGAGGAAGGTTCCGGCCTGTGTGGCGCGCACACGGTCGGCCGGAATGTCGCGGTTGCGTGCAACCGTGGCGACAAACAGTTCACCCATCGCATCGATGTCGGCCTGAAACCGCTTGGCGGCCTCTTCCGACATGGTGGTCGTAGGATAGGAATCTGTTTTCTGGTCGCCGAACTGGAAGGTCGTGATCTTGATGCCTGCCTGTTCCAGCGCCCCGGTAATGTCGACATGCATGCCGACGACACCGATCGAACCGACCCCGCCCGTACGCGGCACGACAATCGTGTCGGCCGAACTGGCGAGGGCATAGGCGGCGGAATAGGCGCTTTCGTTTACGATCGCGACGATGGGCTTTGCCCCGCGTCCTTCGTAAATGCGGTCGGCCAGGTCGAAGCATCCGGCGACCGTTCCGCCGGGACTGTCGACCAGAAGGACAACGACCTTGATGGACGGATCATCGATAGCCTGCTGGAAGGCGACATTGATGTCCTCGTAGAACGTCGCCCCGCTCCACCACCAGCCGGGACTTTCACCCGGCAGCAGCACGCCGGAAACGGGGATGACGGCCACATCGGAGATCACGGTGCCCAGCACGGGGTCACGGTCCGCCTTTTCCTGAATGGGGCCGAACATGGCCATATCGTCCGAACCATGCGCCAGCAGGTGCCGCACGACCTCCATGCGGTCAGGCGTGAGGGCGAGCGGGCGGCCCAGCATCCGCTGGGCAAGCGCGAGGCTCTTCATTCTGCTTCCGGTTTCCTGTCGGTTTTCGATGCAAGGTTCTGCCCGGCCCATTCCGGGGTCGGCAGGTTTCGGTCCTTGAACGCCTGCACTTCGATGGCGCGCTGATCGAGAGTTTCTTCCCAATCTGCGCCTTCGTTCTCCGCGCATTCGGTCTCAAGGGTGGAGAGGCCGGCATCCATGCCCAGCACGGCACCCTGTTTCTCCGCCACCGGATCGATCCAGCCACGGCCGGGACCAAGCCAGATGGCACGGGCGTAGGCTGCGCGCGCCTGGATGAAAGGGGGCGCGCCGCGCGGCAGTGGCAGGGCATCCTCTTCCATGGACTCTTCCAGCCAGGCCAGGCGGATCAGGGTCGGAAAGCCGATGCTGAAATCATCGCGCCTGCGCTTCATGGTCTTCCATGCTTCCAGCAGTGACCCACGGGCGGACGAATAGTTCACGTCCGACCAGTCATTGCTGACCTGCATGGGCGAAAGGCCCGCGCCACTGGCGACGTTGTTCAGCACCGCGCGCTCGAAGTCGCGGAAGTTGCTGGCCGGTCGGGCAGCCGAGACGGTGTTGATCTTCTCGCCCGGAAACAGGATCGGCATGCGGGATCCCGCAAGCGAGATGTTCCGATGCTGGTGGAAGGCGATGCGCTGGTCCTGGTAATAGGCGAGTTGCTCGTCGCCACCCTCCATACCCTCGGCCGTCATGGCGGGATCGAACGGACTTTCGATGTAGGCCGCGAACGTCGCGTTGATGATCGCGGCATCCAGTTCGGTCCCGTCATATTTGATCAGCATTTTCAGGCGCTGCAGGACGGGTGTGAGGATGCCCGCACCGCCGCGATGCTGGGAGCCGCGATGGTGCTCGAACATGTGCACCACGTTGGGGCGGCCCCATTTCGTCTCCCGCTCGTAGCGGTCCCATACGACCGTGTCGGCCGCGCTGTACCAGTCGGCCTGATGGGCCTTACGGATCCAGTAGGCGATGGGCGCGCCACTGGCGGGATCGATCTCGACGCCGTTACGCATGTTCTTGAGGTCGAAGGTCTGCTGCGGATTGCTCAGGCGGTCCGGATCGATGATCTGGACGGTCGTGGCATATTGCGCAGCACCGAGGCCGACCCGGTCCTCCATCCACGGCAGCAGCGCCAGGGCATCTCCGTCCACGATGAGGTGGCGGAAGGCCAGATGCATCTGCTGGCCAAAGGTCAGCATGCGCTCGGTGTCATTGTAGCGCAGCGGATCATCCGCCCATGTGCGCCAGTGGGCATCCACGGCCTGCGCATACTCTTTGGCCCAGACCGCATCGAAAGCGGTGTTTCCGCTCAGGCGGGCAAGGGCACGGTAATCAGGCTTCGATATGGGGCGAAGCTTGACGCCGATGGCATTGTCCAGTGTCCGTGTAACCGCCCCCGATGCCCAGCCGTCATTGCGGACCAGGTCGCGCACGCGGCTGACGATCCGGTCACGATACGGGTTCAGTTCCGTATCGGCGGACCCTAGGTAGGGCTGCCATCCCTGCATGCGCTGGCCATACATGTCGGCCGCGTCATACGGTGTTCCGAAAGGCGAGGTCAGCGCGTTGATGATGCGCCGACCGGGGCCGGATTTTGGAACCAGAGGCGATGCCATCCTACGGATGAAATCACCGACGCCCATCAGAATACAGGCCTCAGTGCCCTACGGCGCACGCCGGGGATACCCAACTGGCGCTGCAGTTGCTGGATCAGCATGGTCAGGTTGGAAATGGAGGCCTGATTGTAGGTGACAGACCGGCTGCCATCGCCCTGTGCGTAGCTGACCGATACCACCTTCTGACCGGACTGGAGTGCAATGAGGGTCTGCTGCGCGGTGCTCAGTGCCGTCCGCAACTGGTCCTGCGACATGCCTGCCAGAATGCTGGTGGCAGGATTGTAGGTGGCCTGCGGCAGGAAGGGATAGGGACTGCCCATCATAAGGGGGCATCTCCTTTTTGACCGGATCAGGGCAGGCGTTCTGCCCATGATCGTTTGCGTTTGGATCTGTCAGTTGACTGCGGATCCCGGCGCGTGACGGTGAGCGACTGTACCGCCATGCCGTCATGCAGCGGGCTACCGTCCTCCTGCACCGGTTCGGCAGGTGGCGGCGGGTGCTCTACCTTCTCAGCCGCGATATCATCGGCCTTTTTGTTCAGTCGTAGGCCGAGATACAGAAGGCCACACAGGGCGGCATAGCTGTAGACTGCGAGATCAAGCGCCTCGTTCGCGCGGCCGGGGATCTTCTCCCAGACGCGGTATGTCTGGCCGCCCTTATTCTTCCTGACAGACCGTTCCGCCACCAGCTGAGCGAAGTAGTTGATGTCGCGGTCGGCCGGGAAATGCATGTATCCGGGTGCTGGCTCACCGGGTTCCGGCTGGGGCAGATGCAGGCGGCTGCGGATTACGTCCTTTGCCGCGTTGACTCCGATGATGACAGGACGGAAAGCCGCCTTGTTGCGCGCGCTGGGGCGCTTTGTTGGCCAGACCGGGGATCTGGCACCACCACGCGCGGACTCGCCCTTTACGGCCCATATCCTGCGGCCCAGGCGGGCACGGCAGAACTCATAGACCTTCTGCGTATGATGGCCGCCTGAATCGATGCAGGCAGCTGCCAGGGTGAACGGACGGCCATCGGCGCGATACCACTGCCGCTTGAGAACCGCATCCACCCGCTCCCACAGTTCGGGGCCGTCTGGATCGCCTTCGATCACGATATGAGCAATGGACCAGCGTTCCTCATTCCGGCCCCAGCCCACGATCTCCAGTTCGACGCGGTCGTCCTGGGTGTCCCCACCGGCTGTGAGTATGGCTACACCGTCCGGCACTTCTCCTGGCCAGGTCTCCACGCGGGCGGCCAGACTGATTTCGTTCAGGGCGCCGTCACCGCGATCCTCATAGGCTTCTCCCAGCACCAGATTGATGAAGGTCTGGCGCTTGAGCGGATCGCTTTTGACATCCAGCCATTCCGCGACCAGCTTCGACCAGCTGGCATTCGGGAACAGGGAATAACCGGCCCAGATATGGAAGGAGGCGATGCCCTTGAAGGGGGCATGCGCTACCCATTCCCCGGCATCGATCATGCCGGGCTTGTCTGCTTCCTCGATAATGCAGCCATTGTGCCGACACACGTAATGTGCGGTTTCCGGCAGATGGTTGCCGTCCTTGTCCTTGTCCCACTTGATGCCATGGGCCGTGTCTGGTCCGCCCCATTCCAGAGGCTGCTTTTCTCCGCAGTGCGGGCAGGGCACGTAGTAACGCCGCTGGTCGCCGCGCTCGTAAAGATCCTCGATCCGGCTCAGACCGGCGATGGTCGGGGTGGAACCTGCCGCGATCTTGCGGTTCCAGAATGTCTCTGATCGCTTGGCACCCAGCGCGATCTGGTCGCCTTCGCTGCCCGCGCCGTTGACCGGGTAACCGTCCACCTCGTCGAACAGCACGATGCGGGCCGTGATGCGACGGAAGCCGCCCGGGCTGTTCGCCCCCACCAGCGTCAGCGATGACCCGTTCAGAAGAGTCTTCTTGAGCAACGTCTGGGACGACGAACGCGACTTGGAATCGCCTGTCAGGGCTGCCAGGACTGGCGTGTCCCGTAGCATGGGAGCGATTTCGCTCTTGCTGTAGTCTTCGGCGTCCGTTTCGCGCGGCTGCACCAGCAGGATGGGGCAGGGGTCCTGCTGCAGGTAATAGCCGACAGCGTGGTCGAGGATCTTCGTGTAGCCGACGCGGGCGGATTTCTTGACATAGATCCGCTCGATGACCGGATCCGTGAAAGCATCCATGATGCCGTTCTGGTAGGCGAAAGCCTCGAACCGTCCCGTCTCGGCACTGGATTCCCGCGAGAGAACAGCATATCTAGCCGCCCACTGGCTCAGGGTCAGGCGCGGCGGCGGCTTGAGCGTTTCCCGGCGAACACGCGCCAGTTCGGACCGGAACAGTTGCAGCCCGCGTGCATACAGGCTGTTACCCGGCGGCAGGATCTCCATCCGCAGTCAGTTCTTCCAGGACGCGTGTCACGAGTGTGGTTAGGCGGTCTTGCACTTCGGCTACAGTCTTGCAGCGGTGCAGGGATGGGGCTTTCTCGGCCGCCATGGCGAGCAGCTTGGTACGCACGCGGGCGTATTCCTCGCCGACGGTCTCGACCACCTTGGCGCTTTCAACGACCGTCCCGGCCTTGAGGTCGTAATCGAGCTTGCGCGAGAGAGCCGCATAATTTTTCTCAATGCGGATGGCTTCCTTCGTTGAATAGGGAGCCATCCCAGCTTCAATCTGCTGGCGCGCATCGTCCGGTATCAGGTCCGGCCGTAACTCGTTGATGGGTGCAACCCCATCTGCAACCTGCAACCCGGGTTGCACCTCTGGTTGCAGGTCTGTGCGCTCGGCAAGCCATTCCTCGAAAGACGTGATATCCACGCGTGAGCCATCGGAAACAATCCTGCCAGACGCCAGATGTTTTTGAATTGCCGCTCGGCTTACGCCTGCGCGGCGCGCGGCCTCACTCTGGCTGATTGAGGATTTTTTCACGGAATGTGCAACTGCAACTGCAACCTGAAAATTTTATCTCAGCTAGAGACCGTACGGGCTCGCGCAACCCCGCGATGCGAAAAGTCGCAGGAAGGACCCAAGGCATTCCCTACGCGGGGAGGGCGACCCTCCTGTGCATCAGGCTGCCCGTGGATCAGCGGGCCGTCCGAATGGTTTTCAGGATCGCCGCCTCGATGACCTTCGGGCCTTCACGCTGGACCATCTCCGTCGCGCGCTGCTCGAAGTCGAGATGCTTGTCCACTGCCTTGTTGGCCCTGAACATGTAAAGCAGCTTCAGCTTTGCGGGTGCGGCGTTGCGACGTGTGCCCCGTGCCGTCGAACGTTGCCAGATGCCACGGATGCCGCGGACGGTGCCCGCGAATACGTCGGGCCGCGCGAGCAACCGCTTGATCAGCCCGCGCGGGATCTGGCCATATGCATCCGTCCTGCCATCCACCGGCACCAGAAGGTCACCAGCGCCATCCCTGGCACCGACCCAGTGGTCGCCGCCGGTTTCATACGGGGTCAGGTATTTCGCCTGCTGGTCCCGCAGCGATACGACTGCCGTCGGGTCGCTTTTCGTCGCCTTGTCCACCTGCGTGGCGCGTGTGGTGAAGGGGCGCGGATGGTCGAAGATTTCCGACATCGCGCTGTTCTCCAGCCGCATGGCATCGAAGGCCAGGCTGTTTACGGCGACGGACGTGGCATACGGGATCTGCTTCTGCATGTCCGACAGCTCGCGCTGGATACGTGACGTATCCAGTTTGATGCTGAAATCACCCATGGTCAGAAGTCGCAGCCGCCACCATCGGAACCGCCGCTGCTACCGCAGTCGAAGCCACCACCGCCGCAGTCAAAGCCGCCGCTTCCGGCGAATGGATCCAGCGCGGGCGCAGGCGTACTGACCGTGCGCTCGATCACCGTGTCATGTCCACGGTCGGAACCCATCACCGATCCGGCGATGCCGCCCAGCAGCGCACCTTCCAGAAACCCATTATCGCTGCCGCGCGATGCTCCGGCATTGACGATGACCGGGGCGGGGGCAACTGCCGGGACCGCCGCGCTGTCATATACATCCGACGCTGGACGCGGATACATGGTCGGACGCAGGGGCACGGCACCGCCCGTGCCAAAAACCGGCACCGACGGACGCGACGCCACATTCGCGGTAACCCGGCGTGCGACCTGCTCATCCTGAAGGTGCCGGATCCGCTCCATCCGTTCCTCGTGTTCCTGGTCAATCAGCTTCTGCCGGATGCTGTCCTGGCGCTTGGACCAGGACAGCCACACGAACAGCGCGACGACACAAAGGATGAACAACAGGCACACGAGCATAAATTCCGTGCTGATGTGCGCATGGTGCGTGGGGTGCATTAAGGATTTCCTGAATACTGTAAGGGTAAACAGATGCGCTCATGGAAGCGGAGTAAGCCTTGGTCGCTTAGCGTGCGCGGTGATTACGCGACCTGCGGCGACCACGAGGTGCGCCCGACTGGGGACGAAATGCCATCGCGATGATGGAAGCAAGACGAACAAAACCCCACACAGACACGCCATAAAACGCGAACATCAGTGTCGGATAAAAATGCGCGTCGGACATTACGGCCAATCCTTGTACAAGCCCGATAATTTCGGTAAGATTCTGCAAGTTCATCCTCTGCTTCCATCAGTGGTTGAATCAGAAGGCCGTCAGCGCTGCACTCGCTGGCGGCCTTCGTTTAGGGTGTCGTCACGATATTGCGGGCACGAGAAAAAACTTTCGGAACACTCCGATTCCCGCCTGCATCACGATCGATGACCGTCAAGCGTAATCACGCCCGCGCGATATCGAGCGGGACCTGGCGGAAATCATCTTCCGACCGGTCACGCTCATGGAAGCGGATGTATGCCTTGGTCGCATCAATGCGGATGCTGTCAGAGATGGCCAGCATCGCGCGCTGCCATTCCTCATCCTCGATATTAAGGCGGCGCAGCCCCAAAATCTTGTCCGTGCGGATCTTGCCCTCCTTGCCGACCTCGAACGCGTCCGTGACGATGACCTTGAGGTTCGCATCAGCGCCTTCCGACCAGCGCTCCAGACAGCTATCGATCAGCGACTTGGCAGCCTGCAGTTCCGGCCCGAACGAAATGGAATCACCCATTGCGATGGTGATCCGCTTTCGGCCATCGAAACTGGTCAGGGTGATGTTCCCCTTCTGGCCGCCATACGTGGTCCCGTACTGTTCGGTGATGAGCGCCAGTGCGGTATAGATCAGTTCGAAGGTCTCATCACGAAATCCCTTCAGGTCCACGCGTAAAGTGCGGGCTTTATCAAACCGCTCCTCCACCAGGTCATTCACCATCAACTCCTGCGGCTTGACCTTGTCACGCGGCACCAGGCGGCCGGCGGAATCCTGCATATAGCCTTCGGGTACCATCACGCGGCCTCCCGCTGTGCCGCGCGCATATTCGCCGCGCATTCCTGCGCGCGACCCGCCGCCCAGATCTTCACGCCAGGGCGGCGGTCACGCTGGGTGATGCGACGGTAATGCGCGGCGGCACGTTCCCACACGGTGACGTCCGTGGCGGGTTTGCGGGGCCTGTGGCTGGGCTTCATGGGGCTTCCTTGTTTCACGGGTGAGGGGACCTGCGCGCCGTGCGCTACGGGTCCAGATATTTGCCAGCGCCGTCACCCTCGCGGACGTGGCTGTATCGTGTCGTGGTGGCGAGCGAGGCATGTCCCAGCGTGGCCTGGACAACATGGGGCGGTGCGCCCCGGTCCTGCGCGTGAGATGCGCAGGCATGTCGCAGCCAGTGTGCCGATACGGAAGGGGACAGCCCCGCTCGCTTCGCGGCCCTCTTCACGATGCGGTCACCCGCTTTGGCATGAAGAGGGCCGCCATCGTGGCCGGGGACCACCGGCCCATCAGGCCGGTTATCAACACGCAGCGCCACGAGCTCTTTCCACAGCTTGGCAGGCACCAGGACCGAACGGGTCTTGCCCCCCTTGCCGTGGACAGTGGCAATGCCGCCCTGCTGGCGACGGGTCATGCTCCGCCACGTGAGGCCACACGCCTCACGAAGACGGAGCCCCATGACATACAGGACACGCAGGAACGCCCGCTTGCGGGGATCATCTTCCCCGTCGATCATGCGGGCGACGTCCTCCTGCGTCAGGATGCGCTCATGCAGCGTGTCGCGCCCACGCTCCATGCGGAAAGCCGCGCCCACGTCAGAGGGCAGCATCCCCAGCCGTGCGCCAAACGACAGCAGCGATTTGACTGCAGCCAACTTCCGCCGACGCGTGGCGTCCGCGCATTCCAGGCTGTCGAACCACAGTTGCAGGTCCGCCAGCACGACCTCGCCCAGCGTCTTGCCGGTGAAGGCGAGGAAGGCGCGGGCATCCCGCCCATAGGCATCGCGGGTGTTGTCACTCCGGTTGTGGAGCCATGACCGGATGAGCATTTCATCCGCCGAGATATTGCGGGCAGATGGGGCCATCGTGGCGGGCGATCGGGCACGATCTCCACTAACCATTTGAAACGCCTAGATTATTGACCCAAAAACGACCGTCGAAAAACGGGGCATAACTACAGTTATGTCCCTGATTTCCGGGGTCTGTAGGAGTTATGTCCCGCCCTGCCGCCGCAGGGCTGTCACATAAGACCGGGTTATGATCCCGGTTGGCGCTCCGTCATCCGAGCGACGGCGCGCCGACGCGACGCCCGCGACTACCCATCATCGGGCCGAACGCCAGCGTCGAACGGACCAGCCCGGCGGGCAGGCGTTCGGTCTGGCGTGCCTCGGCCTCACGCCGCATCGCGGCAATAACCGCCCGCATCGTCTGCACGCACACCTGGCCGACACGTTTCTGCCGACCGGCATCAGCCCACGCCCACTGGCCGCAATGGATGATCGCACCGCGCAGGGAGAACGTCGCCTCCCATGCGATCGGCATGACGTCTGCCCGGTGAAGGCACGCCGTGCCCCAGACGATAGGCACGACCAGGACGCGTGTTTCCGCCACGGTCACGACGATGCCACGTGCATTTCCACGCACGACAACGTCGCCGCGCATCAGCATCGGCGATGGTTTCATCAGATGACTCGATTTTGGGAGCGCCCGTCCGGGCATAAAAAAAGCGTGGCGTCCATTCTCTGGACCCACGCATAACGATAGTTTGTCACCTTTGACTCAAAAACGGTGGCACGTCAACCCTTCCATAATGGCCCCGGCATCCCGTCGTAATGCTCCTCCAGTTGCTCTAGCAGGAAACACAATGCGCCCGACGCATTGCGCTTATCGGTCTGCATGCGCGATGCCATGTCGTTCAACGACAGCCCATCGATCATCAGCAGCACCAGCAGCTGCTCGCCGCGCGCGCCGATGCGCTGGCGGATATAGTCCCGGCGCGCGGCAGATCCCATGCGCCCGATCATGGCGTCATGAATGTCGCCCCGTTTTGCACCGCGCTCCATTTCCGGGTCGCTGCCGCCCAGGACGCCGATCTCGTAATCGACTGCCCACATCTGGGCATAACCGACCTGGCCCTCGGTAATTTTTCCGGAACGACGCAGGCCGTACAGGCCCGCGCACGTGCGCAGCACCTCGGTCGACGGACCGTTCGGTTTGAGTTTGACAGACACATCCGCCAGATCGCCATGAGCCAGGCGTTCGGGCGAGGGGGCAACACCGCGATCGCGCGGCGCCGGACGAGAATGTGCGGACTGACGGGTCCGACGGCCGGAAAGCGCTGCGACTGACACGCGGGGCCTTTCAGTTTGGTAGATCCCGACATGTCCGCCCCTTTGCGATGCCGCCCAGTCGGCGGAAGGGATACGAACAGCGGCCGGGAATTGGGAAACAGTATAGACCCGTTTTGCAGCCAAAACAGCCTGCAACACGCTGAAAATTGCGATTTTTCGATAAAACGACCGGGAATCAAAGCAGGATTTTGTGCTCGGTCAGGCGCGCACCCTGCGCAGCAAACCTGCCGTGCCGATCCCGACGTTCCGACATTTTCAACGCGTCGTCGCGCTGCACCCGCATCATGGCAAGCGCCAACTGCATGCCCGCCAGTTCGCGCCCCAGATCCCGGTTTTCTTGCCGCAGTCGCGTGACCTCCTCACGATCCGGTTGAAATCTCCTGAACAACCAACCGAACATCACAGCACCTCCTCTGCGCCGGAAATGGAAATTGTCTCACGATCGGGACTACGACTGCGCCGCCGCCGCGCCGGTCGGCCGACATCCGGCAGCCAGCCGACAATCGGGGAGCCGCGATATCCACGCTCGAACACGAACCAGGCGTAATCGACCGTACCGCCTTTCCCCGGCACGGTGCGGTCGCCCGGTGGCATGTTCATGCGCACGCTTGACACCCACAGCCGCGCGAAACAGGTCTGGGGCCACCACATGCGGCGTTTCTGTCCCGCCAGAAACCCCAGCCGCAGCACGACGCACACACGATCCCATGTGTGCAGCAGCGCGACCTCGATAAACTCCTGCGCCTGGTTGTAGGGGGGATTGGACACGACACTGTCGGGGCGGAACTGGCGCAGGCTGTCGCGAAAATCCATCGTCGCGATGTCCGGCCTGCGCGGTCGCAGGTCGGTCCCGATGGGGACGATGCCGTCAACGGCCGCCAGCTGCGTCGGCACGTTCCCCGCGCCGCAGCACGGATCCAGCACCCGGCCGCGCAGGGGACGTACCGTCGCCTCGGCCGCGATCAGGGCATCCACGGCCCACGGCGGCTCGATATACCAGTCGTCGTCCACCCGGTCGTAGCCGGAATGCGCGTTCACGACGCCAGCGCCCGGCGCAGTTCCGCGCGCAGGTTTTTCAGGCCACGCGGATCGCCGGTCTGGGATGATCCGAAAACCGGTTTCGGCACTGATGGATGACAGAACCGCAGGGTGGTGTGCCCGGTGATCGAGCAGATATAGCCCAGCGCCTCGGCATACAGGATGATTTCCCGCGCCCCTTTGCGAAACCGCCGCTTCATGCTGCCTGCTCCACCGGGCGATAGGCTGCCAGATACGCGTCCAGTTTCAGGTCCGTCGTCGGACGTCCCAGCCGCGCCGCTTCCTCGGCCCAGCGTCGCCGCGCCTGTCCGTAATCGCGGTTTTCCTCGAACATCACGGCAAACGCCCTCTGGTCTGCCGCCAGATCGGCGCGGGCCTGCGCCTCCCATGCCGGGATTTCCCGCTGGGGTGCGGGCTCCGGTGCGTTGATGAGGGATTGTTCCCATGCCGCCCGGATCGCCGCCTGGAACGCGCCCATATGCTCCGGTGCGCCGTCCATCGTGGCCCGGTGCGCCCGCACCGCCTCGATCAGCAGGTCAGGCGGGCATCCCTGCTCCAGCCATTTGCGCACCGCCGGATACTGGTTACGTTTCCCGCGCGTAAATCCCGCGACCTCGATCACACGCTCGACCGTGGTGGCGATGACCTTGGGCGGAACCGTCACGGCCTGCACCGGCTGTTCGGTTTGGGCCGCCGGGTTTTCCGGTTCGTCAGGTGTAGATGTAGGTTTTAGATTAATATCTCTATCTATACCTATATCTAACGGAACCGAAAAACCCGATCCGGAAACCGAAACCCCGGAAACCGAAACCGATTTCGGTTTTTGGTTTGGGTTTTGGGTTTCGATGGTTTCCGCACCCGGCAGCGACCGCATCAGGGGCATGTGCCGCTGGCGCTGGGTGGCCTCGGCCTCCTGCGCACGCCGGATCCGGGCCTGTTCACGCGTCTCGCCCTTGCGCGGCCGGCCGCCTGCGCTGCCATTGATTTTGGCCGCCATGCCCCGCAGCGTCGCATCTGGCGCAATCTCGCCCGCCGCCTGGGCGTCCTCGAACCGGCGCAGCGCCTCGTCCCGTTCCGCCCGCCGCCGCGCACGGTCCTGCCGCCGCAGTTCACGCGCCAGCAGGTGGGGGCTATACAGCGCCCCGTCATCGTCACGGGCGGCGAACCCCCACTGCTCAATCACCGGCAGGGTGCGCGCCAGCACGTCCGGCTGTTCACAGATGAACGCAGCCACCTCCTGATCCGATAGCATATGCCCGCCACTGCGCAGCACGATCATGCGGTGGGACCGCAACGTATCGACCAGCGAATGCGCCACGCCGCGTGCCTCGGCAGGCAGCGACCGGATCAGGTTCCACGCAGGCACGCCCGCCAGGTCAAATTCGGTAATCGTCGGCAGCAGCGTCATGACGGGTCCTGCCTTCCCGGTAGCAGCGGGCAGTCCCGGCACTGGTCCACGCATTTGTGTTTCAGGCGCGCGATCTCGTCGCGGGCCTCGCGCAGCTGCTGGCGGTCACCGACGAAACGCAGCACGATGCCCGCTATCCCGTCACGCAGCGCATAGACGCGCACCACAAACAGGCTGATCGATGGCACGTCGCCCCGGTCGTAGCGCAGGCCGAAATTGCGGCCATACTCGATGGCAATACCGCGCGGGATTATTCGTCCGGGCATCGCTTGCCTTCCTCTACCAAGCGGAAAATCTCATCCCGCAGTTCGTCGCATTCGGACATCAGTTTCAGCAGCTCCTCCCCGCGCGGCGCGGCGGTCCCGGCAATCCATTTCTGGACGGTGCGCGGGCTGGCCTCGATACTGCGCGCGAGGGTTTTTGCGCCGTTCCTGACGCGCCCATATTTGCGCTGCAGGACAGCGCAGAGGGTGTCGCGATAGGCTGCGGCGATCATAAAACGACTCTTCTGGGTACTTTGCGCACGAGCCTTTTCCACGAAAATCCTCCATGATCCCGATTATTCGGAGTCGAGATAAGGGTTTTTCTGGAAAGGAGACGGCACAATGAAGCGGCGCATGCCCCATCCATCGTGGGTGACAGACGGGGCATGCGCCGCAAACCAACAGATGGGGACATCATCATGATGCAACTCCATCTTTCTCGGTTTCGGTACGCTCATCCGCACGCGGCTGGCGGAAAACACGCACCGCATGCTCACCACACCACACACGACGCACGCACGCAGGCCTGCCGCAGAACGCAGGACGCGCGTCACGCCGCACGTCCCCATCGATCCACTGGCAGGTTGCGCCCGCAGTCATGGCGGTGGGTGAGGGGGCAGACATCAGGCGGCCGCGTCGAACAGCGCCGCAGTCTTGATCACGGAATCCACATCGTCATCGATGCAGGCGGCGCCAGTGTGCACGATGGCCATCGACAGGCATTGTGCGCGCCTGTTCTGCGCAGTACCCCAGAAGTTAAATCCCTTCGGCATGAGGGCGATTTCCTATTCCAAAAGTTGAGGGAAACGGGTCACGCACCGGCTCGACCGCGCAGGCGGGAGCACGCGGTGCGTATGTCTGTCGCGCGGGCGCACGAGCGCCCTTGCGGACCAGTCGATTGCCCGACCGGTCCGCTTGGCCCACCATGGTTGTTGCAACACCACCCATGGAGGA